>JALHPO010000032.1 GCA_022842445.1 Nitrospira sp. | reverse complement strand
GTCAAGTTGCCGCATGGACGGCTGGAAGCGTTTCTCTTTGTTCAAAACCTATTCAATACCAAGTGGGAACAAGCGATCTTTGCGTTCGAATCCCGACTCCGCAATGAGGGAGCAGGAGTCAACGATATTCACTTCGTGCCGGGCAATCCGCGGACGGTGATGGCAGGAGTCGCGTGGTACTTTTGAACTGCCGAATGGTTTATGTTGAATGGCGAATCGCTGAGGTGAATGCATCAATCTGAACATGCAGCAGCGACGTACATTCATCACTGGTCATGACGATATCGAAGACTCTCCCGCGAACGTTTTTCAACCGCCCTACGCTGGCCGTGGCTCGGTCGCTCGTCGGCAAGTACTTGGTGCGTGAGAGCGGAAATGGAACCGTTGCTGGGAGAATCATCGAAGTGGAGGCCTATGTCGGCTCACAGGACAAGGCCTGTCACGCGTCAAAAGGGAGGACGGCACGGACGGAGGTGCTGTTCGGTTCTCCAGGGATATCCTATGTGTACCTGATCTACGGCATGTACCACATGTTGAACGTTGTAACGGAGCGGGCTGAATTTCCAGCTGCGGTACTGATCCGGGCGATTGAAGTCGACGGCGAATTGATCGATGGTCCTGGGAAGCTCTGCCGCGAGCTAGGGATCGATCGGTCGTTGCATCGACTCGACATGACGCATGGAAGCCAACTCTGGTTCGAAGACCGAGGTGAACGGGTTTCGCGTAAACAGGTTGGAACGTTCCCTAGAATCGGTGTCGACTATGCGGGGGCCTGGGCGAAGAAACCATGGCGGTTTAGGTTGCTTAATAACGGGGCATAGGGGGTCTAGGTTGGTCTGATAGCAATCATGATCCAGTGAGCCAACAAAAAAGGGGAAGCCTGATTTCCAGGGACTTCCCCTTTTCTATTGACCGAATCTGCCGTTAGTCGATTTTACGATCACCGGTAATTTTTGTTGCAGAGGTCACCGGCGGAGCAATGGTGATCTGAGGTCCCTGGACATTTGGAAGCCTGCCGGCACCCTGCCCTTCCGTGATACGCTCATTATCGGTCTTCATCAGCTTCTGCTCGGCATTCTTGACCGAGTCTGCGGATTTCAGGAGCGTGGAGGCTCCGTGCGCGTCCGTTTGTCCGGGATCGTTCGCCGTCGCTTGGCCATTCACAGGACTCCCCGAGTTCTTCATCGGATAACCGTCATGTTTGGGGAGTAGCGCCGGATTAGCCGATGCCATGGAAATTCCAAATAGGACTGCGGAGGCTGTTGCAACTGCGGCGGTCACGAGTTTCATACCCATTCTCCCTTTGAGCTATGACAATGGATAAACATCATTCAACGCATTCAATTCGGATGACTCTATCTGAGGGGTGAATCATAGCGATGGAGGGTCATTCTGTCAAACGGGCGAGACTTGACGGACAGTGTCTCTCGAATCCCATCCTGGTGTGCTGAGCCGTGGGTGGTGAGAGTGAGAAAAGGACGGACGTATCAGCTCGGTCGACGAGGGGGACGGCGTCCACGCCCACGGTGCCGAAATGCTGGTCCTCGGCTGACGCCAGGTAGACGGATGGTGACGGTCGTGCCCTCGCCGGTGGCGCTCCCGATTGCAATGGACCCACCGTGTTCTTCGATGATTTTCTTAACGCTGGGCAGACCGAGGCCAATGCCTGAGCTTTTCGTGGTGAAAAATGGCTCGAAGACTTTATCGACGATTTCAGCGGGAATCGGAACCCCGTCGTTCTTGATGAGGATCTGAACTTCAAACCCTCGTCCGGCACGATGTTGTGAGACCTGGATATGCAGGTGGCCGCCGGGAGACATGGCCTCACACGCGTTCCGGAAAATGCTTAAGAACGTCTGTTGGAGCTTGGCTTCATCGCCGCGCACCGGCGCAATGATGTTGGCGTAGTCTTTGGTAACCTGAATACGGGTCGCTTCCAGGTCGGTTCCGACCACCACGAGAGCGCTTTCGAGTACCTCCGGAATGCGGCAGAGATGGCGATTCAGTTCGAGCGGCTTGGCGAAGTCGAGAATCTCATTGAGGATCGCCTCAATCCGGATCAAGTCGCGCATGGCATTCTCAACTCGTGTCTGAGGGTCGAAGTCGAGGATCCCTTCACCAGTCACTTCTTCAAGTTGCGAGCGAATGGACGCGAGCGGCTCGCGAATTTCCGTCGCTAGGAATGCGCTGAACTCGCCGATCGCGGCCTGACGTTCTTGTTTTCGAATGATCGGCTCAGACGGGGCGGCTATGGGTGGCCGTGGGCTCGCGGTTCCGTCGAGTTCCGTCGTCGGAGAAGGTGCGGCAGCCTGCGGTGCCGGTGCCTGTAAGAGCTCCGCGAGTTTGAGAATGATGGGCTCCAGCGTGCGAGCATCGGTTGTCTGATACCGTTGTGGATCCTTTGATCCCAGCGTAAACGTCCCGCCGACCTGACCTTTGACGAAGAAGGGGATGACAAGCGACGACTGAAACCTGTCCTTAAAGAGATGTTTGTGATCAAGAAAGCGACCTTGGGTGGACGCCAGGTCATGATCCACGCGAGGCTTACGATGGCGGACGGCCCATCCCGCCGCCGAACTGTCGAGCGTCAAGCGTTGACCGGGTTTTAAATCTTTCTTGGCATCTTTGGGGTCGAGTTTCACATCGCCGACAGCTCCCAATACCTCGACATTGCCCGCCAGCGGATCGTAGTAGCATGCCCAGGCCCGATCATAGGCCACATATTCATGAGCGTCGGTCAGCACCGCCTCGATCTTTTCTTGGAGTTCTGGTGAAAAATGCTTGGCCATCGGCGGAAACAAGTCCGCTCCGGTTTGCTGCGGTGGACTCGGCTCCTGGGTGACGTAGGAACGACTCAACACCACGTTGGTGTTGAAGAGTCCTTCGCGGTCCAGTGTCTTGGTCATGCCGTCGCACATCTGCTCCAGCTGAGATTTGTCCTTTTTGGAGAACGCGGCGTTCTCCTTCCGTCCGATGACCAGGCATCCATACACGGTATTGATATGGCGAAGCGGAATGATCAGCAGGGATTTCGCCCCGGGGGTGATCACTCGCAGGCGGATGGCGCGCCCACCGTCAGGATCTTGGGTCGTCGGAGTCAAGGCCGCGGCACGTTGTGTCGAGAGTGTGCGGAGAATGGCTTGGACATCTCTCGGTGTGAATCCGCGCGACGCATGCTCGACAAGCGGGCCATTTTCTTGGTGGAAGATGGCCGCCAACGCGGCATCCGTGCCGATATCGTTCAACGCGGCATTCAACGTCCG
>JALHPO010000031.1 GCA_022842445.1 Nitrospira sp. | reverse complement strand
CCGGCGCGGCGACACGGTCCTACTCCGCGTCCTTCGAGAAAATCGCGCGTTCTACGTCGTCCTCAAATCCACCGACTAAGCGGCCTTAGTGCGCCGCGACGGCATGCGGTTCAACCTTGTGCCCCTCAATGATCTTCCCCGCCAGCTCTCGCGGAACTTCCTCGTAGCGGGCAAACTCCATCCCGTAACTGGCCCGCCCACCGGTCATTGCGTTCAGCGCCGGCGCATACTTCAGCAACTCCGCTAGAGGCACAAGGGCTTTGATCTGTTCGGCATGGTCATCCGCCTGCACCGAAACAATTCGTCCCCGACGCGCATTGATGTCCCCCATGACGGCGCCGACAGTGTCCGTAGGGGCCTCGATCTCGACCAGCATCAGCGGCTCAAGCAATACGGGATGTCCCGCCTCCATCGCCTTTTTGAAGGCCATCGACCCGGCAATCTTGAATGCCATCTCGGAGGAATCGACCGAGTGGAAGGAGCCGTCATAGACCGTCACGCGCACATCCACGACGGGAAACCCGCTCAGCCCGCCTTCCTGCATGGCCTCCACGACTCCCTTCTCAATCGCAGGAATAAAGTTGCGCGGAATCGCACCCCCGACCACACGACTCTCGAAGACAAATCCTTCGCCCCTCGCCAGTGGAGCGACTTCCAGCCAGCAATCGCCAAACTGGCCGTGGCCGCCGGTTTGCTTCTTATACTTCCCCTGCGCCTGCGACGTGGTTTTAATCGTCTCCCGATACGGTACCTTCGGTGTGTGAAGCGTGACCTCCGCTCCGAATTTCCGGCAGAGCTTTTCCAGCGCCAGATCGATATGGAGTTGCCCCATTCCACTGAGCACCATATCCTTGGTCTCGGAGTTGCGGACAAATTCCAGCGTCGGGTCTTCCTCGATCAACTTGTGCAATCCGAGGCTCACTTTGTCGATCTCCGACTTGGACTTTGCCTCGATGGCAAACGATAACACCGGACGAGGCAGCCCAAGGCCCGGGTAACGGATGGGTGCACTCTCGTGACAAAACGTGTCACCGGTCTGCGTATCCTTGAGTTTCCCGATCGCCACAATGTCTCCTGCCTTTGCCAAGCCGATGGGTGCATGCTTTTTCCCCAATACCGTATAGAAATGGCCGAGCTTCTCACGCACGTGCCTCGTCCCGTTGAGGACCGTCGAGTCCGCCTGGATCGTTCCTGACAAGACCCGGCAATAGGACAGCCTCCCGACGAAGGGGTCGATGATCGTCTTGAAGATCAGAGCGGAAAACGGCTCTTGCAGGCTCCCCTTCCGTTCGCACGGCTGCCCAGTTTCTGGGTGCCGCCCAGCCGCCGGATGAACGGCCGTCCGCTCCGCAGGCAACGGTAGCAGGGTGACAAAAGCATTGAGCAATGACCATACGCCGACGTTGCGCAGCGCCGAACCGGCATAGATCGGAAGAAACTGCCGGGTCAGGATATCGCTCCGGAGCCCTTCAACTAATTGATCCCGGCCTAAGTCTCCCTGTTCCAGATAACGATTCAACAGCCCCTCATCACGCTCGGCGACCGCTTCGATTAATAGTTTCCGCGCATGCTTGACCGCCTGTTCCATCTCAAGAGGAACTGCGGCCCGTTCAACCTTTGGAGAGGAGCACCCTGAGCGGATCAATGTTTCATCCAGCAGATCGATCACGGAATCGAAACCGGAACCGGACCGAGCAGGCAGCACCATAGGAATCGGCGCACACTCCAGCTGCGTCCGGCAGAGATCCAAGGCGGCGTCGAACGAGGCGCCTTCCTTATCCAACCCGTTGACGAACACGAGACAGGGCAGCTCCAGCTCCCTCACTCTGTGCCAGAGGCGAGCCAGTTCGGTCCGGACTCCGGCACCTGGATTGAGCACGATGATGGCGGCATCAACGGCCCGCAAAGCTGACAGCGATTCACCCGATAGACTCAGTGCGCCGGGAGAATCGACGAGGGTGATCGCCGTCTGGTTCCAGGTGAACTGGAGAAGACTGGTGCTGGCGGAACAGTGATGGTGGAGTTCTTCCGGTTCGAAATCGGAAACGGTCGTGCCCTGGAGTACGGAACCGAGAGTTGGAATGGCACCGCTTGCGTAAAGCAGGGCCTCAGTGAGGGATGTCTTGCCTGCGCCGACGTTGGACACCAACGCAATATTCCTGACGGACTCTACGCGAATCTCGCCCATGGCAGACCCTCCTTCTGGCTAGACACACATATTGTTAGACCATCCGCCTCCTCATTGTCGTCCCTGCTTGTTTGTCGTCTCGCCCTGACTGATCGAGTACCTCGTTATACCTTAATCCATCCTTCATCGGCAAAGCTCACGTATCGACCGTCCCCGATAACCAGATGATCCAACACACGAATCCCCAGCACTTCGCCGGCCGTCACCAGTCGGTCCGTCAATCGACGATCTTCAGTACTCGGGGTTGGATCACCGCTGGGGTGATTATGCAGGAAGATCACACCCGCGGCAGACTCACGGACCGCAAGGGCAAACACTTCACGCGGATGGACGATGCTCAACGTGAGACTCCCCTCCGACACCGTGACCTCTTTCATGACCGTATTCTTCGCATCGAGCAAGATAACCTTAAAGATTTCGTGCTTGAGATCGCGTACCAGTGGGTGGAAGTGCCGAAACAAATCTGAGCTGGATGAAATTTTTGTCCCCGTCGAGAGGGGAATCGCCATGGCTCGCTTTCCCAATTCAAGCGCCGCCTTCAGCTGGGCAACTTTTGCCGGACCTATTCCTGGAATCGTACAGAGTTCTTCAATTCCGCTCCTGGCCAACGATGCCAGCCCGCCGACGCGGTGCAGCAGCTCCATCGCGACCTGCACTGCGGATGAATCTCGACGGCCAGTTCTTAACAAAATAGCCAGCAATTGCGCATCCGACAGAATCTCAGGCCCTTTGGCCAGAAGACGTTCTCGCGGACGTTCAGTCGCAGGCCAGTGCCCGATCCCTCTGTGAGTGTCAGTCGTCATAATTCACCCTCTCTGAACAAAAATCTGACGCCACGCACCTTTTTGCACGACCCCATGGGGTAGGTTTTACCCCATGGAGACAAATACGTAACCGATAAACCATTGAAATATTGACAAACGACAATTTGGTGCAGCTTTTGCTTTATTCGGCACACAGCTGTTCATGCAGACACCTGGGAGGATTCGATGGAATGTCCGAAATGCAAAGGGCTGATGATGTTGGAGCGGTTCTCAGACTTCTTCCTCATTTTCTACGCCTGGAAATGCATCAACTGCGGCGCGATCATCGATCGCACGATTTCCAATAATCGAAGAAAGAGTCTGGCCGCTCGGGATACCCAACCGGTATCAGCCAGTAAATGATCGAGCATTGATTCGCTGTCGTCCGATCCGACCCGGTTATCGAATCGCCCTGAATCGGAGAGCTCACGCATCCACGCAAGAGTGGATGCGGCGAAAAGTATAGCGGCTTCCTAATGGATGGTCAAAACGATCCATCTTCCTGACTGTTTCCAGACCAAAGTCACATCATCGCCAGCCCCTAACTTCCCTCCCGCACGTCAGACCCGCTTCGTCCCTTGACCCCTGCAAAAACGCTGTGTTAGAGTTCTGCTCTCTTAACGATGTCCCGTATTTATTGACATGCGAGTTATAGCTGGATCCCACCGGGGTCGACGCCTTCAGGGACCGCACGGCACCGCACTTCGTCCTACCTCTGACCGAGTCAGGGAAGCATTGTTTTCTATCCTGGGTAACCGGCTTCCAGATAGTCGCGTGTTGGATCTCTTTGCGGGAACCGGAGCGATTGGCATTGAGGCACTCAGCCGTGGAGCAGCGCACGTGACCGCCGTTGAGTCACAAGCTGAATCATTGAAACTCTTGCGGCACAATGTCGCGGAGTGTGGGATGAACACCCTCGTCACAGTTCACGCAAGAACGGTCAAACAATTTCTATCGCGTCCCGAGTTGTGGGCCGGCCCCTATGATATTGTATTTGCCGATCCACCTTATGACCTGGCCTACAAACTCGAAGACATCTTCCAAACCGTCCATGCTACACTCACGCCACCCGATGCCTGGCTGGTTGTCGAACACGCGTCTAAATCCACCCTTCCCGACCGGCTCGGCTTGGCAACGTTTAGGAAGCACTATCAATACGGGGATACGGCACTGTCGATCTATTCGTTTCCCGCAGAGGCCACAGTATGAAAATCGGTATTTATCCCGGCACCTTTGACCCGATCACGCACGGTCATACCGATATCATTACACGCAGCCTGCGCGTCTTCGACAAGGTGGTCGTGGCCGTCGCGCCGAATCCCGCCAAGCATCCCCTTTTTAATCTGACTGAGCGGCTGGAGATGGTGAAGCTGGTCATGAAGGACCTGACGCAGGTCGACGTGACCGTCTTCGAAGGCCTCCTGGTCGACTATGTCGCGCGATCGGGTGCCCATGCCATTATTCGAGG
>JALHPO010000030.1 GCA_022842445.1 Nitrospira sp. | reverse complement strand
TGCTTAGTCCTTCTCTTTCCCCTATCGTTCTTCTTGGACAGCGGGACAATTAGACGGCCACATCCGTCACGATCACTCCGTGCGGGCTGCGCTTGCCGTCGAGCGCCTGCCGCTCCTCAGTGCTCAGCAGGTCCGCTTCCGGGAGTAGAAGCAGTCGAGCTACCTCCCATATACAGTGCGCCCAACTGCAGCGGTTCACAAAGGCCATCCCGTGCGTGCTGAGTGTCCCCCCGTGGTTGGTATAGCCAAGACCGATCGTAGAAGATCCCGTATGCAATGGTCCCAGCAGTCCTAGGATCGTCTCGGGCCTGGTGTGGGTCACGAACAGGCGCGGAGCCACGTTGGCCGGAAACAGCTTCGCGATCACTTCCGGCGACGCCTGATGGGCCTGCTCCGCAATCGAGCGAGGCGCACGGAACCGTCCCGGCTCCAGCAAATAGACGACGGCGTGTGAGACCTGCCGCTCAACCAGTCGCCGTGACGCGACGAGCACCTCCATCAATTGATAGGCTCCGACGGCCGTAAGAATGATGCGTGCTTGCTCGCGCTGATACCCGGCCCACTCCAACCGTAGGCCTCCGCACTTGATCAGCGTCCGGGCCTCCTCCGGAGTGAAGAGATCGGGGATGACATCCACTTTCGGGACGACAAGCGTCCAGATCTGTCCGTGCGTCCGATAGAGTTGTTCCATCACGGCTGCCGCACTATTGAAGTCAGACGGAAAGAGCACACGAGAAACGTGCGAGGGCTCGCCGAGCATCGCCTCCGCCATGCTGGGGTCTTGATGCGACTGCTCGTTCTTTCCGTTCTCCCAGGTGTGAGAGGTCAGGATCAGCGGCATCGAGAGCCACCGTTGCGGGCGCCCCGCTTCCAGACAGTGGTTGGCGAAGATGATCTCCTGACGCACGGCGCCGTGCATCTTGCTGCCGAAGGCTTCATAGGTATGCGCCAGGTTAATGCCTCCCTTGTTGGCCAGCGCAGCCGAGACCACCGCCTCTTCGTTCAACGCCGTGATAACCGCCCCGTCCACGGATTCCGGCACAGCCGGTTCAGGGTTGGTGACGCGGAACTTGAGCCGCCCCAGCGTCGCGACCAGTCGGTTCGACAACATCTCGTCGGGATTGCCGACTCGCGGGCGCAGGTGAGGATTCGCCTCGAGGATGGCGTCGAACATTTGATCCACGGCCGTCATTGGCGAAGCGGTCGTCCACTGGTCAGGCCTGAGCCGCGACTCGCTTGAGACCGGCCGGAATGGCGGGTCCGGAATCGTCGTCACCGGCACGTCGCGGTGAGCCAGCGCATGATCCCGTTCACGCACACGGCCGGACGTCTCGTGCTGTTGAAACAACGTGACCGCCCCTGCAAGCTCTGCCGGCGGCACCCACAGCCGCTTCGTTCCTTCATTGAAGAGGTCAGCCGCGCGGCTGTCGAGGCGAGGATTGGCCATCAAGGGAAGGTTATGCGCCAGGTTTGTACCCTCACCGGGAAAACCTGCACCTTTGGGGGCCACGGCGATGCCGTAAGGCAGTGGAATGGGATAACGGCCTTTCCCTTCTTTGATCGTCGCGGCGGCGGATTCGAGGCGGCGCTCCATTGCGAGGATCGCCCAGAGAAATGCGGCAGGGTCGCGGCCGTCGAAGACGATTGGATCAAACCCGTTCAGCCTGAGATGGTCGGCGAACCAGGAAGCACCGCCCTGCTGGGACATCGTCGTGCGCTGATCGATACGACGGCCGTTCTTGATCATGATCGGCGTGACAAGACCGGAATCCTCCGCCCGCCACCAGCGTGGCGCCCAGTCGCTGCCTCGCTGCTCTTCAAAGGCGCCGTCGGACAGAAACGCCACGAGTCGTTCCCCGGGAAGCGGCATATGGACGTACTGCAGTTCGGCGAATCCCAAGTAGCCGCCTTCCGCCAACCCGCCCGCCGTGTGCACATTGACATGGCTCCCCAGCGGAGAATCCTGTCGACCGTCTTCGCCGAGCCGATACGAGTAAAAATCTCTCACGTAGCGAGTGAGCCCCTCGTCCGTGACCTTGTACCGGGCGGCGTGCGCCTCCGTCATGTTGCCGACGAGGAGATTCAACGAATCCACGGCGGCCACGCAATGGCCTTGTCCCATCAACCAGGCTCTTGTACAACCCGTCACGACGTTCGCGCCGAGATAGCCGGCATAGGCGGGCACCATATTGAGTGACCCGCCGGTGTGGCCCTCCGGACGAACCTTGAAGTCCCCGGTATCAAGTGGCCTCCCATCGAGGTAGACGTTCCGGGCGTAGGTTTGGTGCACGACAAGCCACAAGGCCGCGCTTGCCAGACGATCGAGGGCCATCAGCAGGTCATAGAACGCCACGGCATCTCCCGCCGCGCCGCGGCTTGTCATAGACTGCGCCAGTTCGTACAGACGCACCTGCGTCTCATCGTTGTGGCGGATGGCCCCGTAACCTTCAGCCCAGCGGGCATGCATGGAATCCTTGCGGCGATACTGGGCCGCTTGTTCGGCTCGATGATTCTGATGCGCGATGTGTCCTTCCTTCACCCCTCTCCTCCTATCCTTCAGCCTTCCGCTCACGACTCGAGCCGGCCGGGTCTGGCCCGCCAGGCCGCCCACAGCAAGTACACAAATCCCATAAGACCAAGAAGCTCCAGGAGATGAATGAGATGCCATCCCTCTGTGAATTCAACTTCCAGGATGACCAACACCGCAGTCGCGACGAGAAATACAACGACGTGCCGGCGAGGCATGCTGAACACCTCGCGAAGAAAGGCTCCTATCCACGTCGATTTCCGCCTGGACTGCTCGACCATCTTTGTCTGCTCTCGTGCACGCGCTCACTCGTGGCCTTGCCGATTTGTGTTGCGGCCACACCGCATGGCACCGTTCGCCGCCTCTCGCTCCATGAGAGGTGTTGGTCTGCAACAAGAACCGCGAACCCGGTGCCAGGGATCGTCAGAGAGCCACACCCCACTTCCACAGCACACTCATGGAGTTGCTTGGGCTAGGCCGCCTGCCTTCGAGAAAGTATTTCGCTCGATGAGGCATTTCAGGCCGGCGCACATACCTCCACTGTTGCAAAACACCCCACATCTCCCCCTCCGATTCAGAGGGCCTCTTCCAAATTAGCCAGATTGCTCATGAGAGTCGTCATTCACGACCTCGGTCGCTTGAACCGCCCCGACTTGGCTTTCTCTTCCTCGATATCGATCACCGCGCCGGTTTTGGCGTCGATATGCACTTCCATGATCTTGTTGTCCGGGGTCACGATCTCGACCTCCCAGACAAGCATGTGATGCTTCTCCTCCAATTCGGCCTCAATGACCTTACCGGGCACTTTCTCTGACGCCGTTTTAATGGCGTCCTCGATCGTGACCGAAACCATGGACGCCATCTCAAGCTTGCTCAGCTCCTTGCCGAAGGCCGAGCCGGCCATCGGCACGGTTCCGGCGGCCAACACCACCACGGCAAGACTCAATATCAACGAAGATCGCTGTCTCATGAGTTCCTCCTTTTCTGGTTATTGCAAGACACGTCTATTCGTTGTTGCCTCGGAGCCGACAATGGTTCGCTCGGCCTCCAGCCAGTCGTCAAGATCATGCCCGTCACAGCCTCCCCGTTCTCGGTAGAGTTCGTGGGCGCGTACGGCGATACGCTGTTGCACGGCGCCGTTATCCGAAACGGCCTGAGCAGATTCCCTGCGAGCTGACTGCGCCAACGGCTCCTCTTGCTTGTGCGTGACGCGAGTGTTCATGAGATTCTCCTTTCATGTTCAACGCTCATTGACCTGACACAACGCCTCGGTAATACACCCGGACTCTCTCTCACTGCTCCACCAGATACCTGCACGCTCACTCATTGCGAGACCACCCGACAGGCATCGGAGAGACGGCATTGCTTCTTTGTTCCCTTAATACGCAGGAGGGTTCATACTGCGTACGGTCGCAATCACGAAATAGACAATCACGACTCATGCCACTGCCCTGCCACCCAAATACGACCAGACCTTGTCCATGATGTCCTCCTTGGTGATGGCGCATGCGCTTGATACGGCTTCCCGGAAATCCGTCGTATGCTCCCACCTCACACTCCCGGCGCCGACAAAGGAAGTGGCCGCGGCGCGAACGGCCGGTCCAAGCAGTGAACTGGAAACGTCGGCTGCTTGTTGATGCGCCGCAGCGTTTCGGCGATTCGCTCGGGTTTCCCCCAATCGCTCCAAAGCACGTCTTCCAGCTCCATGACGGCTACGGCGTGCGGCCGGCGCTGGAGCAAGCCGACGGAGAAGTTCTCCTTGGGCATGTCCGCATAGATCTGCTCCAAGACCTCGGCTTCCCGTGGTCCGCCGATTTCCTCCCCCAATCGTTCAAACCGTATAAGCAATTCCCAGAAACACCGGCGACCCAGTTCCCACAGGACGTCGGCCCTTGCCGCCAAGACCAACGTGTTCCACAAGGCGCCGTTGCGCATGGCCTCATCGGCTCGGACCGGATCCGGTTTTTCGAGGAACGCCCGCACGCTCCGCGTCGGCTTGCCCGAGCCCGCATCCGTGAGTTCCGATTCCGGCTCGATCCAGCCATACTCCAGTTCCAATCGATCCGGCCGCACCCCGAGCAGCACAAGTCGGTCAGAGCATCGTTCCGCGACCTCGATGGCTCGCCGCACATGATTCAGGAATCGCGCCTCTGGATAGACAAAATGATCCGACGGAAAGAGCACGACGGTTGCCTCAGGATCGTAGGCCCGCACATAGGTGAGCGGAAGAAAGATACCGGCCGCAGTATCGGAATTCGTTGGTTGCCACAGGACTTTTTCAACCGATCGGTCGATGAGTTGAGCCCGTACCTCCGGCTCATGCGCCCGCCCTGCCACCACCACCGTCTTGTCGAGCCCCGTAACGACAGCAGCCCGATCCACGGTGTGCTGGAACATCGAGCGCGTTCCCACGAAGGTGCAGTATTGCTTCGGACGATGTCGCCCCAACCATCGCTGCACCAACGGCTTCACCCGTTCACCTTCGCCGCCGGCCAACACGATAGACCACACGTTTCTATCGACAGTCCCATCCATCATGATCGTCATCCTTTCTCCGATTGTTCATCGGTGCGGCCAACCAGAACCATCTTCGAATCTTCGGAAGAAGCCTTCGTTCGATCATCACCAGTCATAACGAGAGCGCTTGTCCGTCATCGGCCCTTCCCCTTCAGCCGCTTGGCGGTTGGCGAGGATCAGCGGATCGATTCGTTCACCGCAGTTGATGCAGCGCCAGCCTGGCAACTCACTCCAATCCAACACGACGGCCTCGGAGCCGTCGCCGCTCATCGGCACCATGAATCCATGACAACGGGGGCACGCCCGCTTCTGTTCCACCATCGAGGTCATGTTTCTGACTCCCTCCTGCACCACATCCACCGAGCGTCAGTTCATCTTGGAATGCCGAATGCGTCTCGTGCTCTACGCCAGCACCGTACTGGAATCGCCTATTCCTGTACCACTAGGGGTTGACCTAGCGCGGAATTGAAAGATAACTAGAGGACCTGCTTCCTACCGATCGGTCGCCTTCCGGGTCTTGCGAGCCC
>JALHPO010000029.1 GCA_022842445.1 Nitrospira sp. | reverse complement strand
GCTTCCCAGGTCGGCCAGATTCAATTGACGCGATTCGACAATCCGGCCGGACTCGTGGCGATGGGAAACAATCTGTTCATCGACAGCTTTGCGTCGGGCCCTCCGACCCAAGGGACCGGGGGATTCTCCACCGGATTCGGGACCATTCAGCAGGGCTTCCTGGAAAGTTCGAACGTCAACTTGGCCGAAGAAATGGTCAATATGATCATTGCGCAGCGGAGCTATGAAATTAACTCAAAAACGATTCAAGCGTCTGACGAGATGATGTCCATCGCGAACAATCTCAGACGATAAGGAAGAAGCCATGACCAGCATTCGTATCATCGTCGCCGCATGTATGCTCACCGCCGGGGCCAATCAGGCCATCGGCGCCACGGCGGAGAAGCTCGCCAAACCGGTCTCGATTGGAGGGCACGGGCCCAACGGACCGGCCCTCGGCAAGCTGGATGCGACCCGGCCGACGATGCGGGAGCTGCATTTTGAGCAGATCCAGAAAACCATTCAGAGATTTCTCGAAGGGGAATGGGGCACCAGGGTGAAATCGGTGCAGGTTACCCTTCTGGAACCGCTGGATCCGATCAAGGTTCCGGTGGGGGTGATCGAATTGCAGATCCCTTCCGTCGCCGGAGGTTCCACGACGATGGGGCGCAGAAGCTTTGCCATCCAGGTGACGGTCAACGGGAACCCGTGGAAAACCGTTGAGGCGCTGGCCGACATATCCGCCATGATCGATGTGGTCGTCCCATCCCGCTACTTGAAGTCTGAAGAAACGATTGAACCGGATGATCTGACGACCGCGCGGATTGTCACCTACGATGTGAAACACCCCTTCATCACGGACCCGGAGGCCGTCATTGGGAAGAGCACGGTTCGTCCACTGCAACCGAATACTCCCTTGCGTCCGACCTTCTTGAAAAAGCCGTTTATGGTCAAGAAGGGGGATCACGTCATGATTGAAGCGCGGCGTGGCAACTTCTCCGTTCAAACATCAGGCGTGACGAAGGGGAGTGGACAAGTCGGACAGACCGTGATGGTGGCTAACCTTGATTCGGGGCGAGAGCTGCGCGCGAAGATTGTCGCTCCAGGTCTCGTTCAAGTGGAGTTTTAGGGACTCCCATGCGCGTTGCAAACATTCGTACATGTTGTGTGGTGATGGCGGGCCTGACGGTGAGCGCCTGTAGTCTCCTCCCCTCAAGCTCAGCCTCGGTGTCCTCCAAGCTTACGGTGCCGACATTAGCTCCTCCCAAGACTCTGGGCTCACTGTGGCAGGAGGATAACGGCCGCGCGTACTTGTATGAAGACATGCGCGCTATGCGGGTAGGAGACATCCTGACCGTCAAGATTGTCGAAAAGCACAGAGGGTCAAAGTCGGCGGACACCTCGGCGCAACGCGATTCAACGCTGTCAAATTCGCTGGCGGGAACCGGAGTCGGGTATATCGGTATTCCCGGTATCCGTCTGGGCGACGAAGCCAGGCGAGGGCTGGGGGTTGATGCGTCCGCGAGCAACAAATTCAGCGGGAAAGGCGCCACCAGCCGGGAAGGAACGTTAACCGGTACGATCTCGGTGATTGTCGTGGAGGTGCTTCCGAACGGTGATTTGCGAGTTGAAGGACGGCGAGAAGTCACGGTCAACAGTGAAAAGCAAATGATGACGATTGCCGGTATTGTGCGGCGAGTCGACGTCGACACGAAGAATACCGTGCTCTCTTCGGCGATCGCCGATGCCAAGATCGAATACGCAGGGTTGGGAGTGTTGGACGATGTGCAGCGGCCGGGATGGCTGGTCCGCATTCTTGATTGGGTTTACCCCTTCTAAGAAGGATGTTTTGAGTGAAAACGATCCCTAAACGGAAAGTCCCGGCGAAATGGGGCGTCTGGCGTGGCGCGGTCTCGCTCCAGTCGTTGCAGATGATGGTGATGAGCGGCGTGGTGAGGAGAGCGGACCTAGATCCGCCGCAGGATCCCGGTCGAACGGGGTATTGGCATAGCGGGAAGAACCGAGTCAGCATTTCGCAAGAGTCGGCTTCGGAACAGGGATGGATTTCGAGAATGCTTTTAGGTCGAAAGTCGCCCATTCAATCCGTGCACAAGTTGTAATACGAGGGGATCGTCGCACTAATGAAGACACGTTATACCAAGTCATGGATTGCGGGAGCGCTCGTCGGATTCTTATGTGTGCCGCTTTCTGCGGAGGCGGTCAGGATCAAGGATATCGGGGCCATTGAAGGTGTTCGGGAAAATCAATTGATCGGCTATGGATTGATCGTGGGGCTTGATCGAACCGGCGATCAAGTCATCGGCGGCCAGTTTACGATTCAGGCCATGATGTCCATGCTGAACAAGATGGGGATCAATCTGGTTATCGATCCGATCCAGCTCCTCACGAAAAATATTGCCTCGGTCATGGTTACCACCAAGCTTCCTCCGTTCGCCAAGCCTGGCCAAACCCTCGATGTAGTTGTGTCTTCCATGGCCAATGCGAAAAGCTTACAGGGCGGGACGCTTCTGTTGACTCCTCTCAAAGCGGCCAATCAGCAAGTGTTTGCCGTGGCGCAGGGTCCGGTTTCGGTTGGAGGATTTCTGGGTGGGACAGGCGGAGCAGGAGGAGCGACGGTCACCAAGAATCACCAGGCCGCCGGAGTTATACCGGCAGGAGCGATTATCGAAAAGGAGCTGGTGGTCAATATCGATGCCTGGGAGACCGTCTCGGTGATGCTCCGGCAGCCGGACTTCACGACCGCTATTCGGACGGCTGAAGCAATCGATGGGGTCTTCGGCAAAGGGAGTGCCTTACCCGTCAATGCCGGTCTTGTCAAAGCCACAATTCCATCAGCCTTCCATGGTCGAGTTGTCGAATATATTGCCTCCATTGAAGGCCTGGATGTCTCGGTCGATATGGCCGCCAAAGTGGTGGTCAACGAACGCACCGGTACGGTCGTACTGGGCGAGCATGTGCGAATCTCCACCTGTGCTATTTCTCATGGGAATCTGACGATTTCGGTGAAGAACACCTTGAGTGTTTCTCAGCCAAATGCACCACTGATCGGCGCTGCCGGCAATCAACCTGCCACTGTGACGGAAGATGTTCAGACTGAGGTGAAGGAGCAAGAGTCTCGGTTAATCGTCGTGGATGAGACCGTGACGCTGGGAGAAGTTGTGAGGGCGCTCAATGCGGTTGGTGTGACACCTAGAGATCTGGTCTCGATTCTCTCAGCGCTCCGGGCAGCTGGAGCACTTCAAGCAACTCTTGAGATTATATAGATAATGCCTTGATTGTATGGATAAGTATTAGCAAAACATGATCGTGCAATCGTTGTTGTAGGATACGAGAATCCATATGAATATTCATGATTCAACTCAGGCGCAGTTTCTTTCGTCCCCGGTCTTCACCGATCCACTGGGAAACCAGAATGACGTCAACTCATTGAAAGTACAGGGGAGTCCTGGCGATCGGCAAGAGTTATTGAAGGCCGCTAAGCAGTATGAAGCATTCTTTGTGTCTTATCTCATGAAGGTCATGCGGGAAACCGTTCATGAATCAGAGATGTCCGGCAAGATGGGCTCATACTTTTACTCCTTTTATGACCAGGAGATTGGGAACAGGGCATCTGAGTCAGGGGGCATCGGGATTACCCGCATGGTTCAGGAATATATCGAAAAGAATTATCCGCCAACCGCTAAAGTTCCCGACAGTGAAGACCGATAAGGTGTGCGACAGGGGTTGAAGCAACCGAGAGGGGAAAACCCCGGTGGGCTCAGCCGTTTCCCAGAAGAAGGAGAGAGATATGCAGATCTCAGGTTCAGGTCGTTCCGATCAACTGGCCAAGATTCTCTTAGGCACGCAGGAGACCAAAGGTCCGTCGACGCAACGGCAACCGTCTCAAAAAGAGACGGGGAATGACCGGGTCCAGATTTCGGATCAGGCCAAAGAGCTGCAGCGCATTCGTGCGCTGGGACAGACCCCCGATCACGAACGGACCGCGCGGGTCGAACAGATCAAGAAAGCCATCGAACATGGCACCTATGATGTCAGTGGTCGCAAAGTTGGCGATGCACTCATCAAGCAAGTTCTGACCGACGCGGTGTTGTAGCAGGTACGGTCCACATCGACCACGCAGCCAGGATGGCTGCGTCACGTCCGAAGCAAGTTCGCAGGGAGCGCGTATGCCTTCGGTTTCAACGGCACTGTCATCACAGTTAGTCACGATCCTCCTCCGGGAACTGGCCGCCTGTCAGTCCCTCCTCGAAACGGTCGAGGCGGAGCGTCACGCGATCAAAACACTCGCCATCGGCGACTTCCACCCCATCAATGTTCGCCGCCTTGCGGTACTCGAACAACTCCAGTCCATTGCAGACGCGCGAGATCAGACGGTCCGCCAGATTGTGCTCGCGCTGTCGTTGTCTGACTCCATCGTGTCGTTGCGCCTCCTGCTCGATCGCTGGCAAGGATCGGAGGCGTCCACCGTTCGTCGTCATCACGAGACCTTGATGGCCACCGCCAAGCATGTGCGTGAAGAGATCAAGCAGAACGTGGTCCTCATCGACGGCATTCGAGGGTTTGTCGAACACGCCTTGACCGCCGGAGCAGCTGCTCTGACGGACGGCAAGGCGTACAACCGGACGGGGAAGCCTGCGCTCGCACACCCGTCATCAGCCGTCCTCTACCAGCAGGGATAGCCTATGGGTGGCTTAAACTCCCTCTTTGACATCGCCCGGACAGCCTTGAACACCGCTCAGCAAGCGCTGACGGTCAGTGGGCATAACATCTCCAACGTCAATACTCCGGGCTTTTCACGACAGGAAGCCGTCTTGACGGAGCGGCCGCCGATTAACGGACAACCCGGCATGTCGGGGACCGGCGTGCAGGCCACTTCGATCCGACGCCATGTCGATCGTTTCGTCGAGCAACAGCTCACCGTTTCCGACCAAACGCTCGGGCGTCTATCCGTAACTCGAGACGAGCTTTTTCGATTGCAGAATATATTCGGCGATAGTAACGATCAGGGTATCGGGGCCGCCCTCAGCGAGTTGTTTCAGGGGTTCCAGGATGTCTCGACGTCGCCGGGCGAGTCCGCGGCACGGTCGGTCTTACTGGGCAAAGCGAGTCAATTGACGGCAAGCCTCAACCAAGCCGCATCGGATCTCACCAACGCCCGAGCTTCCTTGAATTTCCAGGTCTCGCAAACCATCACTGAGATCAATAGCCTCACGACTCAGTTGGCCGAGCTGAACGGAAAGATTGTCACCGCGGAAGTCACGGGGCAGAATGCCAACGACCTCAGGGACCAGCGCCAGCTGGCGCTCAACGAGTTAGCTCAGCGCATCGATATCACCAGCATTGAAAGCAGCACCGGAGGGCTCAGCATATTCGCCGCTCGCGGGCAGGTCGTCGTGGAAGGCGACACGCATCGCAATCTGGAAGCGGTAGCCTCCGCGGACAATGAGGGGCTCTTTGAAGTCGGATATTCAACAGGCGGAACCAGGACCGTCAGTCTCGACCGGCAGATCACCAGCGGCCGCCTTCGCGCGTTGCTTGATTTACGAGACACCACGGTCCAGGACCTGCAGGATCAATTTGATCGCATTGCCTCGACACTCTCGAATGCAGTCAACCTGATTCATCGTCAGGGCTACGGTCTTGACGGGTCTACGGGGCGAGACTTTTTTACGCCACCCGCGGTCACAACTCAGGCGGATTCCAACAATCAGGGAACGGCGGCGATCGGCAGCGGAACCGTGACCGCGAACAGTTTGCTGACGTTCCACGACTACGAGGTCCAGTTCACTTCAGCGACGGCGTACTCGATTGTGAACACCACCACTGGAGCCACCATTCGGGGGAATTATACCGGCACCGCTATTACGGCCCCTTCGAGTGCCGCGCCACTCTCCATCATCACCGGAACTAACGACGCCTTGACCGTCTCGGTCGACGGGGTGGCGTCCGGAGCCATCACGCTGACAGGTGCCGCGTCTCCGGGCCAGGCCTATACCTCCGGCGCGGCGCTGGCCCAGGAAATCCAGACACAGATCAATGCCGATGCCACATTGCAAGCCGCAGGCTTGACG
>JALHPO010000028.1 GCA_022842445.1 Nitrospira sp. | reverse complement strand
CGCTGGACACACAGGACCTTGCCGATGTTGAGGGCCCATGTGGAGGAGGCGCGGGGGATCAAATACTCCCTGCAGACGGCCAATTAGCACACTGGTGAGTGGGGTTTTCAACACCAGCACGGGATGACCGAAGGCCAACGTGGCCGTGATACTGCTCTCCAGATCAGCATGGGGCCGTCCGGCAACCAGGACGGCCCCATCGAGAGGGTGAGGTTCGGCGCGCACTCCGGAGGTTCCCCCATATCGGTAGCGCAGGTCAACGATCACGTTTCAGCAGAGCTTGTGTTGACTAATGAAGGAAGCCCCATTCATGGGAGGAGCTCATGTTTGTGACATTACGCACCCAGTCGCAATCCCAAGTGTCGCCACCGGCGACACGCCTCTGTACGCACAGCCGCCTCATCGACGATGTGCTCACCCTTCAAGGTCGGAAGTCCGGGAAGGTCCGTTGCCTGGAATGCGGTGCCGTCTTCGATGATCCCGCTTCTGTGCAGGAGGCAGGCGCAATCCAGAACGGTACCAGTGAGCAGCCATGGCACGACTGAAACGTATGTCATCCATAATATCCGAGCGCTGGAAACTCTGGTCGGTGGTGGCTTGCCTGATGGGGGCCACTGGAATTGTGGTTACGGCAGCTGTCGACGCGCCGTCGGCTCGGGCGCAGGATGCCCCGAAGCCGGACATCATCCTGGGCTCAGATGCACGGGCTGGGAAGACTCTCTTTGAAAAACACTGCGCACTCTGTCACGGACCACGCGGCAAAGGCGATGGTCTTGAGATTGCTGGAGCCAATGTCGCCGACTTATCTTCTGCCGCGACCCAACGCAAGTTGAATGTTGACTTACTCAGAACCATTCACGACGGGCGCCCAGGAAAGGTGATGCCGACGTGGAAATCTCGGCTTTCCGATAAGCAGTTACATGATGTACTAGCGTACGTTCGCACCCTGAGAAAGTGAAGTTTCACCGCCCCGACGAACACATCTACATGGATGACGGGGTTCAGTGGCGCCGAGTTTGTGAAACGCCCAGGATTTCTACGACTGATGCATGCGCTGAAACCCCGCCCTCCCGTTCCATGTCCTTGTGATGTCTGAAGAATCGCGTCTAGGTCGCGAGGCCATCCAAGTAGGGTATGCCTTCAAACAGATTGTCGATGCCGGTGTTCTGGTTTTCTTCTATCTCACGAACCAGGAACGGACACTCGACAGTGCCACGGACAAGATGCTGCTCGCGCTGACCAATTTTGCGTCAGAGTTTGAGCGCGAGAAGGCGAGCCAACGGACCCATGCTGCAACGGAGCAGCGCGACATCCTCAAAAAAGCGGCGGCGTACTTCGCCAAGGATGTGCGGTGAAGTACGCGTTCATGCAGGCCCATCTTCAGGAATTTCGCCTGACGCGCATGTGTCGGATGTTGCAGGTGAGTCGCAGCGGCTTCTATGGCTGGTGCCGACGCGCACCGAGCGGACGGAGCGAGGCGAACCGGCACCTCATCGCACGGATGCGCGTGCTGCATCAGCAGACCCGCGAAGCCTATGGCGCGCGGAAGATGTGGCAGTTGCTGAATCGAGAAGGAATCCGCTGTGGGCGCCATCGCGTCGCCCGGCTCCGTCGACTGGCCGGGATCGTTGCCTTACGCCGCCGGCGGTATATTCGCACCGTGCCGGCGCGGCAGCAGGACACGGTTGCGATCCCCAATCGGCTCAATCAGCAGTTTGCCGTCTCGGCCAAGAATCGCGTCTGGGCCGCCGAGTATACCTTCGTCCCGACCCGCACCGGCTGGCTCTACGTCGCGGTCCTCCTGGATCTGTACTCACGCCGGATCGTGGGCTGGGCAATGAGTCCCCGTCAGACCCTCACGGTCGTGGCGGAAGCCTGGTAGATGGCCTGGCAGCGCCGCCGGCCCGCTCCCAGGCTCGTGCATCATAGCGATCAAGGCAATCAGTACCGCGCGGGGCTCTATCAACAGCTGCTCGCCCGACGCGGGGTCGTGGCCAGCATGAGTCGCAAAGGGAATTGCTACGACAACGCGCAGGTGGAAAGTTTCTTCCGTTCACTGAAGAACGAACTGACTCGGCATCGGTGCTTCCAGCATCATGCCGAAGCACGCTATGCCATCGCCGAATATATCGAGGTGTTCTATAATCGCCAGCGCTTGCATCAGGCGCTTGGCTATCGGAGTCCGGAAGAGTTCGAACGGCAGGAGACGGGTGGTTAACTGACGTGTCTGTTTTTTCGGGGCCACCTCACCCTGACCACTACCCTGTCTTTGGATGAGCGACAGATTACCAAACAACTACGAGGCGCCTTGGGCAATCACCCTGGGTTACTGGGGCGGCACGTGCCTTTGGCTCGTCAAATGCTGAGGACCTTACTGGATGGACACATCCTCTGTGAACCCATTGAAGAGGACCACAGGCCCGGCTACCGCTTCACGGCAACCGGGACATTTGACCGCTTATTGACCGGAAGGACCCTGATCAACCATGGTGGTGGAGGCGAGGGGAGTTGAACCCCTGTCCGAAGACCGTCAGCACATCAGATCTACATGTGTAGCCGATAGTTTAAGTTTCGCAGCTACCCACGCCCATCGGCTGGCTTAGAATAGCCGCTAGCCCAGAAAGTTCTCGTCCTCAGCCGCTGAGCACCAGCCTTGGACCAGCCCGCTGCATCGCGCTCCAACCACCCCCGCGGGCATCAGGTGGAGGAACGTCGCAGTTAATTAAGCTGCGAGTGCCAGTTCTTGATTGGCAGTTGCATTTTCCTAGAGGTTTAACGAGTCCCCAGGAGCTCGACATGCACCGATGACTTCAGTATCCCCGTCGATACCGGTCGCCCCCTTTCATTGTTGGTCGTCATTCCCGGACTGAAAGCCGCTTTCCTGTCTTATCCGAAATGTGCTTCACGTTTCACGAACGACGTGGGTTACAGATACTCATCATACCCCACGGGTCAAGGGGATGCCAGGGGAGGTCCGAAATGAGTACCAGCCTGGGCAACCGCCAGATGAGTAACCGTTACGCGCTCTTGAAGCGCGTGACTTTGGCAAACATGATCGCAGCGAAAGGGAGAGCTAGCCCCAGGAGTACTTGTGCGATGAGCAGCGGGCCGAGCTGGCTGTAGTCCGCCGGGGTTTGGACTACGCCGGTAGCTGCGTCTTTGAGCTCGCGGGTGACGACGAAGATCTCGTTCAGGTACTTACTGCCGAGTTGGCTGAGCGAAAGCGCCAGGTTAGTAAATGACGCCATGACGGCGAAGAAGGTAGCCTTCAAGTTAGCCGGCGCGCTGTTCGCGATCCAGGCCAGCATGGGGATCATGGAAATCTGGCCCAGGGGTGATTCCAGCGCCGTATCGATCAAGGCGATGAAGCGCGCATCCACCACCCCGCCGGTCATCCTCGCCGTCCATTCGTGCAAGCCATAGAACATGCTCACAATCGGCAACGCCAGAAGGGTTCCGATAATGGTGAGAAAGCCGACGACATAGGCGATGGATCGCTCGGCCATGAACCGGCGGAACACAAACATGCCCAACAGCGTCAGCGTGCTCCCGATCAGCGAGAGAATCGAAAGAAATTGCTGATCGAACTTCAGATGATCGATCATCCACCAGGTCGTGCCAGGCCCGGAACCGGGAATCGCACGGAAGAGAAACACCACCACCGCCGTGCCGACCAAAGTAAACCGCTTGTCCGGCTCCAGCTCACGTACAAGCCTTGCCATCAGGAACAACACAATCCCCATCGATCCGGCAAAAACAATCTCCTCGCGGTAGGGAAATCCTCCCAAACCAACCGTGACGGTGAAGACTGCAAATAACAGGCTCCCTCCGAGAATCCACCAGTTGGGCTGCGTCCCTTCGGCGTTTTGCTCCCGCGCATCGACCATCTGCCCGGCCTGTTCCTGCGTGAAACCCTGTTGGACCAACGTTTCCCGATGCCGCCGACGGAGCAACCAGGCCACCCCAAGGCCCAACACCGAGACGAAAGGGATGATGAGCGCCAGAAGATAGATCCGTTGGTAGATTTTCACCAGCTCGGCTTGCGGTAATCCGGCGGTGCCGGTGAAGACATACACATTAACCATCGCAACGATGATCCCTCCACCGATAATTGCCACCCGGCCCAACGTCTGCATCGTCGTATGCATGAGTTTGCGTGTCGCCTCATCGAACGGTTGGCCTCGCTCGTCGACGCGGGGGACGGCTTCGACCGTCATTGCATCCGCCACTGCGTCCTGGATGACATACCCGATGGGGGCCAACAACGCACTCAGCACAAACCACACTTCAGCTGACAGGATGGCCGTCATCGCCTCGCGATTCCCGATCAGAACCGCCATGATGCCGAGACTCACGGCGAGCAACCCGGCGCCCAACCCGACCAACCAGCCTTTCCAGCGCCACAGGAGATCGACCGTATGGCCGATGGGCATCTTGAGCGCCCAGGGAATGCCGGCCCAGAATCCGAGAGCGGCCAAGAAAGAGGCGGAGAGGCCAAGGTAGTCTTTGACGAAAAACGTTCCGACAATGCCGGTGAGTCCTGAGATGCCGTAGGCCATATAGACCATAAGCGGAGGCAGGTAGGACAGCCTCATCTCCCGGCCTAACGAGAGAATATTCCGATCGATCCAATTGAAAAGGTGATTCGGCATGGGGAGGATGAGGTTCAGGCGGACACGATCGCGTCGGCTTCGATTTCGACGAGCATATCGGGGTCGATCAGGCGTTTCACTTCGACCATGGTCGTGGCAGGCCGGATGTTGCCAAAAATTTCTCCGTGCGCGCGGCCGACTTCCTGCCACTGATCGATGTTCGCCATGTAAATGCGGGTCCTGACTACGTCGTTGAGCGAGGCCCCGGCTTGCTTCAGCGCGGCTTCAATTGTTTTGAATGTCTGGATCGTCTGCGCATAGGGATCGCCCTTGCCGATAAGACCGGACGGCGTCATTGCCGTCGAGCCTGATACGTAGAGCGCTGCGCCGACTCGCACCGCGCGCGAGTACCCGATCTTCTCTTCCCACGGTCCACCGGTCGAAATATTCTGTCGTGCCATCCGAACTCCTCCTACATGACAATACCGCCGCCCGCTTGGATGTTCTGTCCTGTCAGCCACCGGGCCTCTTCACTGACGACGAATGCCACCACATCGGCAATCTCATTGGGAAGACCGATCCGCTTCAATGGGGACAGCTGGATGCCAATTTGTCGATAGTGATCCGTCATCATCCCGGTTTCGGTAAAGCCCGGCGAGATCGTATTGACCGTAATCCCTCGCGCAGCGAGCTCTTGAGCCAATCCTTTCGTATACTGCTCCAGCGCGCCTTTGCTGCCGAGATACGCTGTGGCGCCGGGAAAGCTCAAATGGGTGCCGGCGGTGGAGATATTCACGATCCGTCCGCCGTCTTTCAGCGATTTCGCAGCTTCTTGCATCGCAAAATAAGGGCCCTTTGCATTCAGCGCAATGATCTGGTCGAAATCCTCCTCGGTCGTCTCCATCAGCGGCTTCGGCATAAACCGGCCGGCATTGTTGACGAGAATGTCCAGCCGGCCGAATTGCTTGACCGTATCGGCAACCAAACGGCGCGCGTCGGCAGCGACGCCCATGTCCGCCTGGACAGAGACGGCTTTCCCCCCCTTGGCCTGAATGCCCGTGACAACTTGACGGGCCTTCTCACTGCTCTTTGAAAAATTCACCACCACAATCGCGCCCTCTTCGGCAAAACGCTCCGCGATCGCCCGGCCGATTCCGTTCGATGCTCCGGTTACGATCGCGACTTTTCCACTGAGTCCCATCCTCCACTCCTCCCTACAAGATATATTCCCCCAAGGACACGTGATCCCGATTGATCCTACGAAGCCATCAGTGAAATCCAGGCGGTGATAGCAGAACCGGCCGTCCAGTCATGGCGCAGGCGGTTGATTCCGACGGGTGACGAGAGCCCGCACATGGTCTCTCATCTCTTCCACGGACAACCGCACGCGATCTCCATGGCCGGCCAGCACCCATTCGAAGCGGTAATCGAGCAGCTTCTGGATCGAGTCCACCAACACCCGCTTCCTCCACACCAGGCGGGTCGGCGCCCCCAATGACTTCGACTGTGGATTCCACCACAGATGATCGCCGGTGAAAAGAAATTTCTCCCGATAGAGCAGAGCCATGCTGCCGGCTGTGTGACCCGGAACAGGAATTGCCACAAATCCGGAGGACAGTTCGGCGTCGTCAGCTCCATCAATCACCCATTCGGCATCCGGCATGGCCTCGGCATCGTCGCGATGAATGATCCGCTGTGCGCCGAAATGCGCGGCATACTTGCCGGCATCCGCCACATCGTCTTCATGAGTCAGGAAGATGCGCGCGAGGCCGCCTCGCCGCTCAAACGCCTCGATCAAATGTTTCACATATCGTGGCGAATCGACCAGCCAGTTGCCGTCCGGATGTTCGATGAAAAAACTATTCGCCCCGAACGACTTGTCCGAATTAAAGCCGCAATAGGATACCCCGTCTTCGAGATGAAGCGGAAAGCTTGCCATCGCCGCCTGCATGCGCGAGGTCTCACTCTGCTCCGTGCCGATCGAACCGACCGGACAGGCCAGCAACGCCTGGTAGGCGCGATGAATATGCTCGTCACTTTCAGGCTGGGAGAAGACTGCGGAAAACTCTCCGATTTCTTCGAACGTTTTCGGCGCCAGCTGCCGACAGGTGTCGCAATTGATGCAGGTGCCATCGACATAGAAATTACCGGCAATATTGGAGTCGAGCCGTTTGCTTGGATTCGCCATCAGAACACCGTCTCACCTTGTTTTGCCCGATCGGCGGCGCGCCAGAGATACCACGAGGCGGCAGTGCGATAGGGTTTCCAGCGCTCCCCATACCGCAACACTTCGCTCGGCCTCGGCATCTCGCGAAGACCATAGACGATCCGAAACCCGTTACGTACCCCGAAATCATCAACCGGCAGGATATCCGGCCTTCCCAGTTGGAAAATGAGCATCATCTCAACCGTCCAACGTCCGATGCCCCGCACCGCAATCAGCCGCTCGACGATGGCGTCATCGTCGAGACTTCGGATCACCCGATTGGTCGGCACCGTGCCGTCCAATGTTTTCGCCGCAAGGTCCCGCAAGGCGGCAACCTTGGGCCGCGAAAATCCCGCCTGCCTGATGGCCGTACTCTTCATGGCCAACAGTTCATCGGGCTTGGGGAATCGCCGGCGAGGAGAAAGCGCGATGAACCGCTTGAGAATACTCTCCGCCGCTTTGTCATGCAGCTGTTGGTAGGCAATCGCACGGGCCAGCGATTCGAACGGCGCCCGCCGGTTTCTCGGCAGGAGCGTGAACGGGCCGACCGAGCGGATCAATCTGCGCATGACAGGATCGACACGTGCAAGATGGTGTGCCGCCTGGCTATCTGTTCGCAACGTGTTCCCAGCCTGCACGATTCATGACAGTTCGTCGCACAACTTCCCAGACACGTGTTCCTCATGGAGCGTATCTCGTGAAGCGCAGGACGCAAAGAACGTGTGCCAGCGCTTTGTCTGCGAAATACGCTTCACAAACGGCGCTTCACGCTCAGAGCGGCAACGGCTTGCCCCACTCCCCCGCGAACACGAATGTCGAGATACCGTTCCGCTCCCGCAAGGCCTGCTCACGCTGCCTGAGGCGATCCGGTAGAATCGTTGGATCGCCCGGATATCCGATGGCAATCATCGCGACCGGCTCATATCCGCTGGGAATCTTGAGGTCGGCGCGCGCCTTCTCCGCATCGAAACCAGCCATCTGATGCGCGACAAGCCCCAGCGCCGTGGCTTGCAACACCAAATTCTCCGTGGCCATCCCGGTGTCGTGCCACGCATGCCGGTTCGGCTTGGCACTATCCTCAAAATTCAAGCTGGCCACGGACAGAACCAGCATCGGCGCTCGATAGGCCCAGATGCGGTTCCCTTCCAGCAAACAGCCGAACAATCGGTTCCACTCGGATTCCCGATCCTTCGTCGCGAATAGAAATCGCCAGGGTTGTTCATTATTGGAAGATGGCGCCCATCGCGCAGCCTCGAACAGGCTGTACATCTTTTCCGGCTCGATCAGCCGCTCATCGAACGCGCGCGGGCTCCAGCGACGAGTGAGTAGCTCGTGAATCGGAAATTGAATTGGCGCCGGCTTTTCCACGAATCACCTATCCTTGCTTGTTGTCGGATGCTTCTTTATCCGGCGACCAGCCTCCGCCGAGCGCTTTGTACAGTTGAACCACCGACACCAGGTGCAGCCGATGGGTC
>JALHPO010000027.1 GCA_022842445.1 Nitrospira sp. | reverse complement strand
CGAGGTCTCTTCATCCTGGCTTTTTTGGCGATCGTCATCGGAGGGTCGTTGGCCCTGTACGCCTGGCGCGCTCCAAAAGTCGGGTTGGGCGGCAGCTTCGCGATGTTGTCGAGAGAAGGCATGCTGTTAGCCAACAACGTGTTATTGGTTGCCGCGATGGGCTCGGTGCTGTTGGGCACACTCTACCCCTTGTTTTTAGACGCGCTGGACCTCGGGAAAATTTCTGTCGGACCTCCCTATTTTGATTCCGTCTTTGTTCCCTTGATGGTTCCAGCACTCTTTTTGATGGGAATCGGTCCACTGGCTCAATGGAAGAAGGCGAATCTCCCCGATCTTGCGAAGCGGTTGAAGTGGGCAGCCGGGGTGAGTGTTGTGTCTGCGCTCACGTTACCGATTGTCCTGGGGAACTGGACGCCGCTGCTGAGTCTCGGCCTGCTCCTGGCCATTTGGATTGTGACGACCTCAGTGGTGTCCTTGCGTGAGCGATTGACGCATGTCACGGGGAATAGCCTCATGGAGCGTTTGGCGTCGGTGCCCAGATCATACTGGGGGATGCTCGTGGCGCACTGTGGGATCGCGGTCTTTATCGTCGGCGTGACGATGGTGAAAGGCCTCGAATCCGAGAAGGATGTGCGGATGAATGTGGGTGAGACGGCAAGTATCGGCGACTATACGTTCCGATTCGATGGCACGCAGGATGTGATGGGGCCTAACTATACGGCAGCCCGTGGGACGTTCTCGATCAGTCGGGACGGTCGTGAAACTACGGTCTTGTATCCTGAAAAGCGACGCTATCCCGTTCAGAATCAAATTATGACTGAAGCGGCCATTGATCCCGGATTGTTGCGCGACCTCTATGTGGCGTTGGGAGAGCCGCTCGACGACGGGGCTTGGAGTGTGCGGCTCTATCATAAGCCGTTCATCGATTGGATCTGGGGTGGATGTTTTATCATGGCGTTGGGCGGCGCACTGGCCATCAGTGATCGCCGGTATCGAATTGCATGGCGCAAGCAAGAACCGGCTGTGCCTGCACCCGCGCGAGCGGCTAGGCGAAAAGTGGCATGAATCGGTTCCTGTTGCCACTATCCATTTTTGTCGTCGTGGTTGGATTTCTCGCCGTGGGGCTTAAGCTCAACCCGCGGGAAATTCCGTCTCCCCTGGTGGGGAAGGCTGCCCCGGACTTTTCTCAGCCCCAGCTCTATGATCGCGAGAAAGTGTTTTCTCCGGCAGACCTGAAGGGGAAAGTGTGGTTGCTCAATTTTTGGGCTTCGTGGTGCAGCGGTTGTAAGACCGAGCATCCGGTGCTGATGGAGTTGGCCAAGTCCGGTGAAGTGCCGATCTATGGCATGGATTATAAGGATCTGCCGGAGGAAGCGATGGCCTGGTTGAGGCAATGGGGGAATCCCTACTCGGTGATCGGGATGGATGATGCCGGACGAGTCGGCATCAATTTCGGAGTCTACGGAGTTCCCGAAACGTACGTCATCGATAAGCAGGGCGTGATCCGGTATAAGCAGATCGGGCCGTTGAATCCTGACACGGTTTCTCAGAAAATTATCCCACTTGTGAAGCAGCTTGAATCACAATGAAATGGATCCTACTCATCGTAGTATTGTGCGTGT
The DNA here is from genome assembly GCA_022842445.1 of Nitrospira sp. GTDB lineage: Bacteria > Nitrospirota > Nitrospiria > Nitrospirales > Nitrospiraceae > Nitrospira_D. Next base: position 6,862 of record JALHPO010000027.1, on the reverse strand, counting down.
CCGGACCGGCTTGGGCCGGGGAAGCCAGGCCATTGGCCGATGATCCTGCCGCCGAGGCGCGGCTCAAGCACCTCGCTGTCGAGCTGCGATGTCTGGTCTGTCAAAATCAAACCCTGGCTGATTCCAACGCTCCGCTGGCGGAGGACCTCCGTCGAGAAGTTCGGGAGATGATCGCCAAGAATATGAGCGACAAAGAGATCATCGAGTTTCTTGTGTCGCGATACGGAGACTTTGTGCTGTATCGGCCGCCGTTAAAAGCCACGACCACGCTGCTGTGGGTGGGGCCGTTTGTCTTATTGACGATCGGAGCCACGGCGCTGGTCATTACGTTGCGACGTCGGGCGCACAAAGTAGTCGATGCGGTGGTATCGGAGGAAGAGCATCGAAAAGTCGAACAACTCATGGCAGAAGGAGGCAAGCGCTCATGACCGCTGCATTCTGGACGATCGTTTCGGCCATGACTCTCTGTGTCCTCGGTCTTCTGCTGAGACCGTTGTTGAAGCGCCAGGCGCAGATGACGAGTGAACAGGAAAAAACGCTGCCGGTGTATCGGCAGCAATTTTCAGAGCTGGAGCAGGATCTCACCAACGGGCTGCTGACGGATGAACAGTATCAAACGGCTCGACATGAGCTGGAGCGCCGCGTGTTGGAGGAGACCGGTTCCATCGAAACATCATCGACGACTTCCGGAGGGCTCGTCAATCTTCGGTTTGTCGCACTCTCGTTAGTTATGATCATCCCGGCAGCCAGCGGGGTGCTCTACTGGACATTGGGCAATCCGGCTGCGATGACGCACCCGGCGGCGTCGCCGATGGCGGCTCAGGGCGGTGCCGGCGACGAGCGCCAAATGATGGAGGGGCTCAATACGCTGATGGAACGGCTGAAGAAGAAGCTGGAGCAGAATCCCAATGATGCGACAGGCTGGACCATGCTGGCGCGCTCCTACATGGCCATGGAACGGTATGCCGATGCCGTCCCAGCTTTCGATAAGGCGTTCAAACTGAATCCCAACAATGCGGACATGCTGGCCGATTATGCCGATGCGCTTGCCATTCACCAGGGACGCAAGCTCGAAGGCAAGCCGGAGACCATGATTCAAAAGGCGTTGAAAGTAGATCCCAATCATGTGAAGGCCCTGATGCTGGCGGGCACGATAGCGTACAATCGTAAAGACTTTTCTCTTGCGGTCAAAGATTGGGAACGGGCGCGCGCGAACTTGCCTCCGGGTTCTGATCCGGAAGATGGCGAGCAACTTGCGGCCGCGATCGGGGACGCGAAACAGCGGATGGGTGGCGCGCCAATGATGGCGGCGGCGAATGCGCCGGTGGCGCAATCGGCCATGCCGGCGGATCATCCTCCGGTCAAGAAAGCCGGTGCGTCGCACGCGATCACGGGTAAAGTGGTGTTGGGGCCGGGCCTGGCAGGCAAAACACTTCCTGATACACTGTTTGTCTTTGCGAAGGATGTCGCCGGTCCACCGATGCCGGTATCGATCGTGCGGGCGTCGAAGAAAGACTTGCCCTTCACCTTCCGGCTGGATGACTCGACAAGTCCTATGCCCTCTCGAAAGCTGTCGGACATCCAGACAGTGGTCATCGTGGCGCGATTGTCAAAATCTGGGCAAGCGATGCCTGGCAGTGGTGACCTGGAAGGTATGAGTCAGCCGATTAAGCCGGGGACGGAAAACATTACCGTCGTGATTGACCGGGAGCGCCCATAGACATCGTGTTGTCCGTTCGATTTATCGGTGATGTGCACGGAGCTTGCCGTGGATTTTTTCTCTAAAACATATTGACAAGGTGATTGACGTTAGCTATAGTCCGCCCTCGTTAATTAAGACTCTATAATTAGATTGGTACTAACAAACTTAAGATCATCGGTATCATCGTTATGAATTTTGTCGTAGGCAATTTTTTGACGGACAGGGCAGGCTGCCCATCAAACGGAAGGAGAATTACTGTGACCGTAAAGCATATTGCGAGGTATGCCATGGTTGTCTGCGGCCTCTTATTGGCCGCACCCGTGCATGCGCAGTACCCGAGCGTCCCGAAGGAAACCTTCGACGCGCTGAATATCGACAGATCAATCAGCCCCAAGGACTTCCATGAAGCGCTGACCAAGCGCTACAAGGATCCAGGAAAAGGGGCGGGGAAGGGGCAGTACGGCCAGTATTGGGAGCCGATTGCCATGACCAAGTACTTCGATCCCGCGACCTTCTACAAGCCCCCGCAATCGGTGAAGGAAGTGGCGACGCGCGAGCAGTGCGTGAAATGCCACACCGATGAGTCGCCGGGCTGGGTAGCGATGTGGAAGAGAAGCACTCATGCCAATCTGGACCAGATCCGCAAGCTCACTCCGAAAGATGACACGTTTTATAAGAAAGCTAAGCTGGAAGAAGTCGAGAATAATCTGCGCTCGCTCGGTAAGCTCGGTGCGAAAGAGAGCTTGAAGGAAGTGGGCTGCATCGATTGCCATGTGGACATCAACACGAAAAAGTCGGCTGATCACCGGGTGGATCTCAAGATGCCGACGTCCGATGTCTGCGGCAACTGCCATCTCATGGAATATGCCGAGCGCGAGTCTGAGCGTGATACGATCCTCTGGCCGAAGAACCAGTGGCCGAGAGGGCGTCCCTCGCACGTGCTGGATTGGAGAGCCAACGTCGAGACCGATATCTGGGCGGGTATGGCGCAGCGCGAGATTGCCGAAGGCTGCTCCATGTGCCATACCAATCAAAACAAGTGCGATAACTGCCATACCCGGCACGAATTCTCAGTAGCCGACTCCCGCAAGCCGGAAGCCTGCGGCACCTGCCACAGCGGGGCCGACCACAACAACTGGGAAGCCTACAACGGCTCGCAACATGGGCTGGGGTACCAGGCCTCGAAGAACCGATGGAATTGGAATGTACAGCTCAAGGATGCCGTGGTGAAGGGCGGGCAGAAGTTCCCGACCTGCCAGAGCTGCCATTTTGAGTATCAAGGAAAATTCAGCCACAATACCGTGCGGAAAGTGCGCTGGGCCAACTATCCGTTCGTGCCGGGCATTCGCGAGGTCGTATTTGACGCCTGGGGTATGCAACGGTACGAGGCGTGGGTCAAGACCTGTACCACGTGCCATTCCGAGACCTTTGCCCGCGCCTACTTGGAGTTTATCGACAACGGCACGAGCCATGGCCTCGATAAGTATGATGAGGCGCACAACGTCGTCCATAAACAGTTCGAGGCGCGGGTCTTGACCGGGCAGCGGACGAACCGGCCGGCCCCGCCCGCGCCGGCGAAGGCCCTCTTTGACCAGTTCTGGCAGATCTACTGGTCCAAGAACAACAGCCCGACCGCGATCGAGCTGAAACTCTTCGAGATGGCGGAAGACCACCTGGTGCAACTGCACGTGAGTCTGGCGCACCAGTATCCCGGGTTCACCTATACGGTGGGCTGGGCCGCCATGAACCGGGCGTATGTCGAAATCATGGATGAGGACACCAAACTGAAGGATCGGATGCTCCTCATGGAGCGGGTGACGAAGCTTGAGCAGGCGAACAAGACGAGTAGCCTGCTGGATTTTGATACCACTGATGGGAAAATTACGATCGGCAGCCTTGGTGGCGGCATGCTCCTCACCGGCACCCTTGCCCTTGCTGGATGGAGCAGACGTAAGAAGAACCAGCAGTGACCATAGACGCCGCGTAGACAAATGGATGCAGCGTTGACGCGGCCAAGCAGTAAAATCCTCCCGTCGCTAGGAGTAATCCTGGTGGCGGGAGGTTTTTTATTGCTTGGTTGGTTTGCATTTTTATGGTTCGATCCGGGTGCAGCCCCGTATCAATATCACTTAGTTGAAGAGGGCGGGGTAGAAAAATTTCCCAAGCTTGAATTCGGTGCTTGGCCTGACCTCAAAATCAGTAAACAAGAGATACACGTCGAGGGGATGCAAGAACCGATAGCCACTGGGTATATTGCTCGACGAGAAAATATGAAGCCAGTGATGGTCGGATGGGAAACTCACGTCGGCGAACCGATGGTCTTTCTCGATACGAAACTCTCCGAGTTGTCCATCTTGGCACCGGCAATATCCAAGCATATGCCCAAGGATGCGGCTATTCTGGCCTGGTGGGATACCTCGCGTCAGATCCAGCTTCTCACTGGATTAGACCCGGTCTTCACCACTCAACTGAATGAACCTCTCATTATGCCGATGGTCTGGAAGCCGAGAACCGAGGCCATCTTGAAGTACGAACGAGAGTTCTGGGCGGCCCCGCCGACGGAGGAAGAGCAGCGGAAATTCCAACGATTTGCTGATGCATTAGCCTCTGAGCCTAAGGAAGGTGTCGAGATCCTGCGTGAACTGGTCGGCGGACGCGAAGGGTATGTTGTGGTTCACATTGCAGACATCTATAAGCTTGGGCTGATGCGGCCTGATCGTATCGGTGTTGCCTATAAGGACTTTCCCGTGAAAGCGAGCACGGATGTTCATGGGGTCAATATCATGGTAAAGCGTTGGGAAGGGGACAACAAATTCACCGCCCATACGGTCCATGGATTCTCGGAAAATATCATGCGCGCCTACTTCCTCACGGATGAAAAAAGTACAAAAACTCTGCTCGCACAGATGTTGCCCATGACGACCTCGCTGATTCTCGATTTTGCACCCCTCCAAATGGTCTATAAAGAAGGAGGCTATTTGGTGTATAAGATTCCGTCTGCACCGCCAGCGAATAACTGATTGTTTGAGTGGCAGAAGTGGAAAGACTGTTATTGAAAATCTTCTACAGTCACGTTAGAGTAATGTATCCCTGCTTGCTCAAGCAGGACCACGAATAGTATTTCATAGGAGAAAGGAGCTACCGTGAATCGATCCATGACAATCGCACTCGCCGCTACGGCGTTGTTCGCTGTCTTAGTCGGAACTGCTGCTGCTGAAGGAACATTTGAAGGCAGGAAGAAGTGTTATAACTGCCACAAGGGAGAAGGTGAGTCGTGGGATAAGACCCTTCATGCCAAGGCAATGGAGTCGCTCAAACCCACAAGAGGGAAGAAAAAAGACGAGGCGATGGTCAAGGCGAAGCTTGATCCCAAGAAGGATTACACCAAAGACAAGGATTGCGTGGGCTGCCACGTCACTGGCTGGGGTAAAGAGGGCGGCTACGTTGTAGAAGAACCGGAGAAGTTTCTGACCGGTGTCGGCTGCGAGTCCTGCCATGGAGCAGGGAGCGATTATCGTAAGATTCACCGCAAAGCTGGCGAAGCCTTTGAGAAGTCTAAGAAGGAAACTCCTCGTGAGTCCCTGGCGGAAGCAGGACAGGACTTTGAATTCGTCGAAAAATGCAGCGCCTGTCACCTGAACTATGAAGGGTCACCCTGGAAGGGTGCGAAGAAGCCCTATACGCCATTTACCCCGACCGTCGACAAGAAGTACTCGTTTGATTTTGAAAAGTATGTGCGAGACGACAAGGCGATGCACGCCCATTTCAAGCTGGCCGGGACATTCACTGGCCCGCCAACGCCGAAATTCCACGAGGAATTCCAGAAGAACGCCAAGCCACCCGTGAAGTCCGACAAGGCTGAGGAGGAATAATGTCAGGGAAGGCCGGTACGTTCATTATCGGGGGAGTGGTCGGCATCCTGCTGATCGCCGTGGTCTTCGGGGGTGAAGCCGCTGTCTCACGAACCGAGTTCTGCATCAGCTGCCATTCGGAAATTTACCCCTACGAGGAGTTGAAGAAGTCCTCTCACTGGGGGGCGCTTGGCGCAGATCCCGGTTGCAAGGATTGCCACGTGCCACAAGGCTTCTCGAACTTCCACAAAGCTATTTACACGCATGTGGTTGACGGGGTGCCCTTCCTCATCAAGGAGTTCACCACCGACTACTCAACGGTGGAAAAATTCAATGAGCATCGCCCGGAGGCTGCCTATCGGGCCAGGATGAAATTAAAAGAGTGGGACAGTCTCACGTGCAGGGCTTGCCACAAGAATGTGAAGGCGCCAGGCGCGTCAGCCAAGGCTGCACATGCGAAGATGCAGTCGGAAGGCGCCACCTGTATCGATTGTCACCAGAACTTGGTGCACAAGAAGGTTCCAGAACACGATCTCAATGCCAGCTTGGCGCAGGGCCAGCCGGTATTGAAAGTCGAAAAGAAGAAGAAAGATGATGATGAGGAGGAGGACGAGAAGGACTAACTTCGTCTTCGTCTCTCTGTAAAGAATGAACCGCCTTGCATCTGGTCAGCCAGGTGCAAGGCGGTTCTGCATTGTGCGTCTGTTAGAGATTGGATCCGTACAGCCTTGCAGTGGTTGACCAGACTGTCTTCTCTGCAACCCGCTTGTACAGAGTGACTCACACCATCGGACAGCAAGGTGCGGACTACCTGCGAGGCTCTGAGCGGCTTGCTTCTCCTCTGTCCGTCGATGTATCACGTCGTTTGCTGCGGCGTGTTAGGTCTTCCAATGCACGGTGTATCGGCTTTTGAATATCCTCTCGTGCGCGCCTCGCAGGCCATCAGTTCATCGTTGAAAAATCCAGACCTTTCCGTTGAGCCTCTCGACAAGACCTCATTCCACGACCCATCTGGACAGGGCTCAGCCCAATTTCCCAACCACAGGTCGATATTGCAATGACGCCCAAGAGTGCTGGTCGAGCACCGCAAGGTGAACTGCGGAAGAAGCCAGAATATTACAGGATTTTCAGTGGAATCGATGTACTTGATTCAGGGCCGGAAAAAGCAGGGGGGGCTTAGGCCCCCCCTACAAATTACCCAATGACCAAAAACTCTATTCTGATACGACTATTCTTTATCGTGCACACACCAGACAAAGTTCCTGTTGACCTTAAAATCGTTACCGATGATACCATAGTCGAAGTTTAC
>JALHPO010000026.1 GCA_022842445.1 Nitrospira sp. | reverse complement strand
CTCCCTCTTTTACTCCTGGTCATCGGCTACTTTCTTTTCACGGCCTGTGCGAGCAGCACATCTACAATTCCTTCAAATTCTCCTGTTACATCCTGGCAAGCGGGCCGCGTGATCGACGTAAAAACGGGGCGATCCATCGATCTCCCAACATTCCTTATGACGCTCACACGTTTTGACATCGTCTACCTTGGGGAAGAGCACTACAACCAACACCACATAGATGCCGCTTTGTTCGTGCTGCAAACGGTGCTGGCGAACGGCAGGCGTCCGATGCTCACGATGGAGATGTTCGGATGGGACGGGCAGCCCGCGCTGGATGAGTACCGCGCCACACCTGGTCTGGACCGGCAGACGTTTCTTGACCAAAGCCGCTGGAAACAGAATTGGGGTGGCGCCTTTGATAATTACGAGCCATTGGTGAAGTTTTCCCGAGAGCACCAGCTCATACTCCAGGCCATGAATCCCCCCAAGCCGCTGATCCGCCAGGTCGTGAAAGTGGGACTTGATCAAGCTCGCAAGGGGCAAGACTGGGTTGAATGGGGAATGGATCGCGAAGACATTGTCGATGACCAGGCCTACCGCCTCAGGATTCTGGATCAGCTGAAACGCTGCCACGGAGGGGGGAGCGACGAGGACTATGTAAGAATGTACGAAGCTTCTATGGTGCGCGACGAAGGCATGGCCAAAACGGTGGCGGCGGCACTTCTCGCCGCTCGCCAAAGTCCTCAGGACCACACAGTGATTCTCAGTTACACAGGTGGCGGACACATTCAATATAATCTGCCCATCCCGAAACGTGTCGCACGTCGCATGGACGGGCCGATCGCCCAAGTAACGGTGTACATGGCCTCCTTCGATCACACACGCATTGAAGACATCCAGGATCTCGTCCACGACGGCATCGCAGATTATGTATGGCTCACCCCCATCAGCCAGCAGGGCCCGCCACAGCGCTGCCGGTAGCATCCGGATTCCGACTAGAACTCTCGGCCTGCGAGCAAAACCGCGCACCGCTTGACAGTGCCGAACCAGCGAGGCAGACTGCTTTCACATCTAGGATTAGACTCTATGGCAACCATGCGAAACAAAATTCCCTGCAGCGCCGACCGACTCGGTCTTCTGGACCCCCAGATGATCAAGGCAGTGGTCGAAACTTCCGCCTTCCAGATCGGCCATCAATACTTGTCCGAGAATCGGGTTCGCATCGTGGAAGCCGACGACGCGCAGATTTCTTCCGCGGTCATCGGTAACTCAGGGCTTTATGAACAAACCATCCGGTTGAAAGACGGGCACTTAATTTCGAAATGTTCCTGCACCCTTCCCGAAGAACCGATTTGCCGCCACTGCATTGCTGTCTTGCTCGAGTACCACCGATGGTCCCAACCGCGACAATCCCGGAAGACCAAAGACATTCCACGAGACCTCAAAGCAGCCACGCAATCCGAACCTCCGACTAATGGAAACGGAACATCGACAATGGGCCAAAACACATCAACCGACGTCAAGCTCAGCGAAGTCATGGTGTTTGTAGAGTGGCTGCAGCCTGCGATGAAGGCGATTGAACAGGTCCAATCGATGCCTCTGCCTCCTCAGATTGCTCCTGGGGAAGTTGCGAACTGGATCCAGACTATCCGTAATCTGGAGGATCGCCGCCGGGATAGCGAAGAGGTCCAGTTGAAGCTGGAATCGGACATGCGGGACCGAGAGGCCTATGTTGCTCGATTAAGTCAACAACTCCAGGCTTCTACTGCGGAAGCAAAGGCTGCTCAGGCAACAACACAAGCGCTCCAGCAAGAGGTTGCAACCTACAAAATCGTCTTAAGCAAAGTTGCTGAACTTTCAGGGGAAGTCAGCCGCTACGATGGCCAGCTGAAGTCGCTGGCTCAGGATTTTGCCAGCAAAGGGAACCAGCTTGATCGAATGGCCGGTTCGTGCAAGCAAGTCGCTGAAGCCCTCAACTCCATCGCGAAACAAACTGCTCCACGGTAAATTTGCTCATACAAGTCGCAGATCATCCCCCTCCCGAGTTTATGTACAGGGATCTTGCGCAACTCCATTCTATTTTTGTAAAATGCGCTCCTCATTTTCGATATACCCTTGAGGGAGGAATGATTATGATGAAGAGATTTCTGGAAACAGGGAGCGTGGCTCTTGCGGTCGTACTAACAGTTGCTCCGCAAGTCCTGGCGAATGAGGCGCATGGTGACGGTCCCCCGGACTACAGCGGCATCACCGGGTTGTACTATGTCATGATCGGTGGAATTCTGGCGTACGGCGTGTACGACACATTCCTGAAGAAGTCGTAGCCTCTCCCTAGTACCGGTTGATAGCAGACTCCTGCCTTGCTGAGAAATCGGCAAGGCAGGAGTCTATTTTTTCGCCCCGTTGTGCATCTTCTCCCTACCCTTCAGAACCGGCTGCAACCTTCCAAGCATCATGTCCACAATCGCGCGATAGCCCCGGGCTGTCGGATGGATGCCATCGGCCTGGTTTAACGTATTGGAGGCCGCCACTCCTTCCAGGAAAAATGGGATCAGCGGCAAGCGATAGCGCGTCGCCAGGTCAGGATAGAGGCGTTCGAATGCTGAAAGGTAATCGTTACCGTAATTGGGCGGGAGCTTCATGCCGGCCAGAATCACTTGCGTGCCGGATTCTTGCAACTGCTGAATGATGTGCTCAAGATTGGCTTTCGTCTCTTCCACTCGCAGTCCTCTCAGACCGTCATTGGCTCCCAGTTCAAGAATCACGATTTCTGGCTTGCTCCGCAAGATCCACGGCACACGGCGCAGCCCCCCCGCACTCGTCTCTCCGCTGACACCAGCGTTGACGACCCGATATCGCAGCCCGAGCGCATCCAATCGCCGCTGCAACTCCGCCGGATAGGTCTCATCAGCAGCAACGCCGAGCCCGGCAGTCAGACTGTCCCCAAACGCCACGATCCTGGGTCGATCATCGACCGATGGCGGGGCCGCAGCCCGAGCGAGAGAGGGCACGCCTGAAAGTCCAGTCAGAATGAGCCATCCGACATACGCGCCTATTCCAAGTGTTTGTAATTTCGACCGACGTTCCATATCTGTACAGTATAATATCATCTTGGAGTCTGCTCCGAGATGAGGAAGGAAAGCACTGTCTCATGATTCGCATCACCCAACTTTCAATGAGTCTGGCAGCCGGAGGGCGAGCAGTTCCTATTCTGGACAATGTCTCATTGGAGATTCCGGACAAACAGATGGTCGCGATCGTCGGACCATCAGGGAGCGGGAAATCGACGCTCCTGGGACTAATGGCCGGCCTCGATCGCCCGACATCGGGCTCCATCCTGTTGGATAAACAAGAATTGACGACCATGTCCGAAAGCGCCCTGGCCAGGTTCAGACGCGCGAAGATCGGCTACATCTTCCAATCGTTCCATCTCATCCCCACACTCACCGCCCTGGAGAATGTCACCGTTCCCCTCGAACTGAGCGGCGAGCGGGGAGGCGATGCGCGTGCGGCAGAATTGTTGGCCTCCGTGGGACTGGCCGACCGCCTCGATCATTATCCCGTGCAGCTATCCGGCGGAGAACAGCAGCGCGTCGCGGTCGCCCGGGCCTTTGCCTGCCGTCCACCATTCTTATTTGCCGATGAACCGACCGGCAATTTGGATAGCACGACAGGAGTACAGGTGATCAACCTCCTCCTGGCCATGCATCGAGATTTTGGCACCACCCTGGTCCTCGTCACGCATGACCAAGACCTGGCTGGTCGAATGCAACGAGTCGTCGCGTTGCGCGATGGCCGCATCGAGTCCGATCAATTGACGGCCCTCCTTCCGTGAACACATTCATCCTAAAAATGGCGTGGCGTGAAACTCGCGCGGCCTGGCGGCACTTTTTCTATTTTCTCACCAGTATTGCTGTGGGAGTGGGCGCCCTTGTGGGAGTCTCACTGTTTTCCGCCCACCTTGAGCAGGCCGTCACGAAGGAAGCCCGCGGCTTACTTGGCGGGGATCTTGAGGTTCGCCTCTCACGGCAGGTGAGTCAAGCAGGGCTCACATATCTCACTTCGCTGACAGGTCGAGACATTGCGATGACTCACGTGAGCGAGTTGATCGGCATGGCCGCTCACGTTCCCGGAACACCGTCCCCCGGCCAATCGTCACAAATCGTCGAACTCAAGGCTGTGGAGTCGCTCTATCCATTTTATGGGGCCCTTCGCCTGGAACCGGATCGCCCGCTGTGGGAACTGCTGCAACTCCAGTCGGCCGGCTGCCCGGGAGAGCCCTGCTGGGGCGCAGTGGTTCAGGAGTCGCTGCTCATTCGAATGGGGTTGACGCTCGGCCAATCACTCACTATCGGCCAGGCCACCTTCCGTATTACCGGTATCGTGCGCACCGAGCCAGACCGTATGGCGAATGCATTCAGCCTGGGCCCTCGCGTGTTGATTGCCCAGGATGGACTCCGCGCCACAGAGCTGGTGAAACTCGGCAGTCGTGTACGCGAACGCTATCTGTTAAAAACCCCGGCCGCTACCAAGCTTGAACCGCTCCTGTACGAATCGCGGAGCCGTTTGGCCGCGGATTCCGCACGCGTATCGACGTATCGGGATGCACAGCCGCAACTGAAACAATTTCTGGAACAACTGACGCGGTATCTCGGGCTCATCGGACTCACTGCCCTGTTTGTCGGCGGCATAGGCGTCGCCACTTCCGTGCGCGCCTTCCTGCGCGAAAAGCTGGCAACCATCGCCATTCTGAAAACCGTCGGCGCCGATTCTTCGACCATCATCCGCACCTACGCGACCCAGGCCCTCCTCCTGGGACTGACCGGAAGCGTCGCAGGGCTGGCGCTCGGTATCGGTCTAGAACAGGCAGTGCCCTGGATGCTGTCTTCGTGGTTCGCCTCTGACCTGCTGGGTCAAATCGGTTTCACATCGGGACTCTCCCTGCATTCACTTCTGCCGCTAGGCAAGGGCCTCGCCCTCGGCCTGCTCACCACGTTGCTCTTCACCCTGTGGCCCTTGTTGGCAATTCGATCCGTCAAACCGGTCGCGCTCTTGCGGCGCGACGCGCTCGCGGCGGAACCGTCCTCGGGCGCTACAAACCGGACATGGCGCCAGCATATCGCGCGCCTTGATCGAACGAAGCTGCTCACCGCTGGAATGATCGCCGCAGGACTTGCCCTGCTGTCGATGTGGCAAGCCGGAACATGGAAAATCGGGCTGTTCTTCATGGGAGCCTTCTCCCTCGCACTCGCGCTGTTAGGAAGCGCCGCCTGGGTTGTGATCAGAACGCTCACGGTAGTCGCCCGTCCTAAGCGTCTGGCCGTTCGCCATGCAATCGGCAACATCGTTCGTCCGGGGAGTCAGGCCGTCAGCATGACCATCGCCATCGGCATCGGGGTCATGGTGATCGTCACCGTCGCGCTGGTTGAACGAGCCTTGCTCCGGCAGATCGGCGAAAGCCGGCCGGTGGATGCCCCGACGTTTTTCTTCATTGATATTCAACCGGACCAGGTGGACGGCATCTCCCGTCTGCTCCGTGACCGGGTAGCAGCCCACGCGCCAAGTCTGACTCCACTGGTCCGCTCACGGCTCGTGGCCGTGAACGGCCAACCGGTCAAGACTGAGGCCGTATCCGAGGAGGAGGAACGGACAGCGCAAGCGGCCGACAAGGATCAGCGCCGGAAGACGTGGTACCTCACCAGAGAGTATGTGCTGACCTTCCTGGATCAGCTGCCGAAGGACAACGTCATCGTGAAAGGCCGTTGGTGGACACCCGGCCAGACCTTTTCTCTACCCATGATCTCGATTGAGGAGGAAGCGGCAAAGGCGATGGGGCTGGACATCGGACAGACGATCGAGCTGGACATTCAGGGCACACCACTGGTCGCAGAGGTCAGCAGCATTCGTAAAGTGGAGTGGGGCAACTTCTCCACAAATTTCTACATGGTCCTTTCACCCGGCGCGCTGGATGGAGCGCCCCTCACCTATGTCGCGACAGTTCAGGTACCGCCTTCCGACGAAGTGTCGTTACAACAGGCGATCGTCGCCGGATTTCCTAACGTGACGGCGATCAATATCGGCGATGTCCTCGATAGCTTCGCCCGCATCCTCGATCGCCTGTCTCTGGCCATTCGAGCCGTTGCACTCTTTTGCGTACTCACCGGAGGCTTAGTCATGGGAGCGGCGCTCGCGGCCACCCGGTATCGCCGCCTCTATGAATCTGCGGTGCTGAAAGCCCTGGGTGCCACACGGGGGCTGCTCATCGGATCGTTCGCGATGGAATATCTGTTACTGGGGATCGTGGGAGGCGCGATCGGTGTCGGATTAGCCAGCGCCTTGTCCTGGGCGCTCCTTCGATGGGTGTTCGAACTCGGCTGGTCGCTACATACCCCCGTGTTGCTCATCGGACTGGGGCTCACGATGGTCCTCACGCTCATCATGGGATTCCTCAGCACCTACCGCTTACTGGGACAACGGCCGTTGTCCGTCCTCAGATACGAGTGAGTCGCGCACGCTTTGGTGGTGTGTGCCGATCACTTAGCGGGGGAGGGCAGGTTCCGGCAACCAGAGATCCAGAATGCTGCGGATACGACGTTGATCCTGCCGATGCAGCTGGATAAATCGCAGGCCGATTTCTCCTTGGGACGAGGACCGGACAATAGCCTCCTCTATCGTGATTGGGAAAGACGCGTTGGAGTGCTGAAATTCTAACTCCACTCGTGTCCCCGGAACCACCGAACGCTCACAACGAATCCGGCAGCCGCGAATCGACAAGTCCCGGATAATCCCTTCTTCCCCCAACTCATGCGGTGATGCATGCAGAGGTTTCAGCCACACGGGAAAATCGACCGCAACCCGATCGAAGTTGCGGCGGGGATTGGTGGCAACTCGACCGAGGAAAGAACGAAACCGCCGCGCACAAAGCTGACAGCGGAACGGATAGACCGTCACATAACCAAAGAGCCTGTCCGTGAACGACCGGCGGACTGCGAGTCGAGTTTTTGTTGTGCCGCAGACCGGGCACACAACCAGCCTCATGGAACCACCCTTCTGTCCCGTGACGAGTGGTCACAATCGTACGCGCACGCGCGCTCCTTCGGCTACCCCCTAAAAGTACAAGGGGATACGCACGACCGACAACGATGAGGTATACCTAGCAGACCGTCTCGGCGACCGGCGGGCCATCAGGAGCGCAACAATTCGCGCAAGCTTCGGCACTCTCGGTTATGGAAGGTCACGGCGATACGTAGGTGCTCCAGATATTGGTCCAATGTTTTTCCGCCTAGATCGATCTTGCGGGAGAGAAAGAACGCTCGCACGTCCTGCTCAAGCTCAGCAGTGGCGGGGGTAACGATACCGCTCCACATGCGATGCAACCAGCAGTAGCACCTTCGTAGCCCCAGAAGAACATTGACCGCAAGTCCTACCAGGGTTGCGTCACCTGATGCAGGGTAAGGGCGTTGCCCTCGGAATCCAGAATCACGGCGAGGCGGCAGACAGGTGTGGAGAGCGGTTCGAGTTTCACGCGCACGCCCTTCGCTCGAAACTGTTCGATCACGTCATCGACGTTCTGCACTTCGAAGGCGATGCTGCCGCCCGCATCGGCACTGGGAGCTCCTCCTTCTTTCATGTTGGTAAGGGCGAACGTCCCCCCATCAAGATCATATTCGACCCAGTCGAACTCGTGCGACTCGCGGCGAGCCATGCGAAGACCGAGGACCTCCTCATAAAACCGTCGTGCCCGAGGCATGTCCGTGACAGGGTAGACCGTGAAGGCAATGTGCTTGATCATGGGTACGCTCCTGGTTGTTGTGATTGGAGGTAGGTCTGCAATCCGTCGCATTCTCGTTCGCGGAAAATCACGGCGATACGCAGGTGCTCCAGATATTGGTCCAATGTTTTTCCGCCTAGATCGATCTTGCGGGAGAGAAAGAACGCTCGCACGTCCTGTTCAAGCTCAGCAGTCGCCAAACCGACGACGCCGCCACACATGCGCCGCAGGCCTTGCTTGGGGAACAGCCGGTCCATCTGATCCCAGTTTGTTTTCACAAACTCCCAGGCCTGTTCACGCCCATACACATTCCCCATCACGGCACTGACGATAAAGGGTGCATCTTGGGTACGAATTTCACCGCTGGTCGTACGGGCGAGGGTACGTGCAAGCAGCGCCGGATCTTGAAAGGCCGCAAGCGCAAACAGATACCGCCGTTCCTCTTGCGGGGTCGTGGCACTTCGTGAGCGATCGATAAACTCGTTGTAGCGCGCCTCGTCGCCGGTATGGGCCAGAATGGCGACGAGCGCGGGGATGACATTGGGGTCAACGCATGAATGGTCCGCGCGGTACCGCTGATACTGCTCCGCTGCTTGCGCGTGAGTAGCCGGGTCGTTGCCGAGCTTGCCTAACGCGCCGATGAGCTCTCCCCGCAACTGTCTGACCAGTTCGTCCTCGCCGGACTTCGGCTGCCACGTGAGCTCTGTCACGGCAGGCATAAGACGCGCACGAACGAAGGCTTCCAGGGCCGGTCGGTCCTCCGCCGCGATAATGCGGTTCAAGAACGAAAAGGAATCGAGGAGGACGGCCCATACATTCTTGTCCCGCTCTCCTGTGAAGCGGCTGGTCAGATACAAATAGTCGGACAGTGGAGTGAGCCCCGAAACCGTCGTGGCCCAGACATCGCTGACCAGATTGAATCGCTCGCTCGGTGCGAGATGATCGACTCCGGCCTCCAGAATCTTTTGTAGCAACGAAGAGTCGTACCGCACCCGATAGAACCCATGGCCCGCTTCATTGACGAACAGATGCTGGGCTCCTTTCGGAAGGCTCACCCGCACCTCCCGATCCGTCAAGAGGAGACGGCGATGTTCCGTGGTGCCGCCGGCGGTGATCCGGAGCGGAACGGGAATCTGCCAACGCTGCTCAGTCGATTCGGGAGACGAGAGATAGGTAAACCGTTGCTGTGAGAGCACGAGCTCCGTCTCATTGTCCTGACGCACCGTCACGAGGGGATAGCCCGACTGAAAAATCCAGCCGTCCATGAGTTCAGGAACCGCTTGCTTCGCCGCCTGTCCCAACGCCACCCAGAGATCGTTCGTGTCGGCGTTCCCGTACGCATGTGCGCGAAGATAGTTACGCACCCCCTCGCGAAAGACTGTCGGCCCGATATGTTGTTCGAGCATGCGAAGAACGGAGGCTCCTTTTTCGTAAGTCAGCACATCAAACATGGCGTCGGCGTCTTTGGGAGCGCGAACGGGATACTCGATCGGACGCGTGCTCAGTAGGCCGTCCACGGAGAACGCCGCGGCTCGCGAGACACCAAACGCATCCCAGCGCTTCCATTCCGGCTTCCACGCATCGACCGCGAGCATTTCCATGAAGGTGGCGAAGGCTTCGTTCAGCCAGAGCCCGTTCCACCA
>JALHPO010000025.1 GCA_022842445.1 Nitrospira sp. | reverse complement strand
CCCGTGCGAGTACCCAAACGCCCGCTGGTACAATACCCAAAACACGCCGATCCCCAGCATCGCCAACCAGCCGATCTTCACCGGCTTGGAATCGTACCACTGCGAGATATCGTAGCCCCGCCCAGAACTATCTGCAGCCATGTTGCCTACCTCCTTCGGTTAGATGAAATTGTGAACAACTACGACCCTATTCCAAATATTTTGTATGGGGACCACCCGCTGACAGATACCTTCATACGTTCGGCACATCAATACTCGTCCGCTTCCTACGTTATATCGCGGAGGAGTATCTGACAAAATTCCGTTGCGAGTCAAGGAAAATATAACCGCATATGGCTAGACAGCATACTGCCGCCGCGACGTGGTTAAAAGCCTTTTAATTTCGCGATGTATACTCCGGCCTACAAGGAATGTCAAGGTCAGACAGGACGCGTATTGCGGCAAATCACCCTTCCAAAAATTGGCAAGCCGCCTTGCTTCTTGTCCCTCAGTGAACATGATCACCAGGAGGTGGCAGAAGCTCCCCTTCCCGTTTGAGCTGCGCGATCTGTGACATCAACAACTCCAAGTCGGTCCAACCAGCTCCGTCGCTCTCAGGAATCCATCTGGCCCGCAAATACCCGAACCGGTCAAATAATAACTCCATGTGTTTTGGAGCGGTACCCTCGCCGAACAAATCAGGCTTGCTGATAGTCCTCCGAAACAAGGCATAGCTACGGGCAATCTCACTTGCGCCTTGAGTCACCACCGGAAATCCCGCATCCGCCGTCATCGAGGCCACATCCTCCGGCGCGAGATCGTTCATGGGAACGGCCAGCATCACTGTCCCGCTCCCTTTAATCGCAGCATACGCGGCGCGCAACTGCTCAATCCTGGCGCGCGAGTCCGGCCACGAAAATAACACCAGCAATACCATTTGTTGCCGGCGAAAATCCTTCAATGTCCCGCTCGAACCATCGTGCGCTGAATAGGAAAAGTTCGGAGAGGCCATGAACGGCTGTTCGGGGAGAATACGGGGATTGATAATACGGGCCTGGTAACCTCGGGCATTGGCATGAAGAAAATTCAAGACATCCCAGCGCTCCTCTTCCGCAAGTGTCCCGCCGAAGGCCGGCATGATCCCATTGAACCGGCCGTAGGTCAGCCAGTGGAAGAAATCGCCGGCTGTGTGCATCGCAGTGTGCGGTTCCGTCAGAAGATCGACCGGCTGCTTCGGCAATGTCTTGGCCAAAATCCCGTTGCCCTTGGCTTGAGGTCCGTGACAAGGCACGCAGTTGGCGGCAAACAGCCCCGCGCCGTTGGCAATGGAAATCGCATCGAACGGAACCGGCGTCTTCCGGTAAGTTTCCGGATACGATTGAATACCAAGAGGGTAGAGTATTAAGGGGAGTGCGCAGACGATCAGGACAGAGGGGACGATGATACGCGCCCCTCTCCCCCACTGTTTGACTCGTCCAACGACCATCATTCCGGCCGCCATGACAAGAAACATGACCCCGGCCAAGACAAGAGTCTGCACCAGCCAATCGCTCCAGGTCGCGTCGATAGAGAACCGGAATGGATAGGGCCAATAATCGATGACGTCGTGTTTGGCCGGAATGGTATTGGCCAATAAGGTGGCGACGAAGACCAACAGTGATGCGACCGCCAATTCGACACGAAGCCATTTTCGAAGCCCGTACGTCCCGGCTTGAGCCGATATTGAACCCTGATCCAGTGAGGGAAGCCACACAAAATGGGCGCGCGCAGCGATCGCGAGCACGACCACAAGCAGCGTGACCTTCGCATTCAGAAGCAAGCCATACTTTGTCGCGAACAGTGCGGCATAATTCGTACTGACCATGCGATCCGCAACCAGGAGACCGGTCGCAACAATCACGACCATCACCGGCAGCGCAATGACTGAAAACCGTTTGACAGACCTGATATCCGATGAGTTCGCAGCAAGGGTAGAGGAATTCCCGCTGGCGGCGAATAGTACGGCGAGGACGCCGGGCAATGCGCCGAACCAGACGCTGGCCAAAATGAGATGCACTGTATAGGGCAAGATGGCGAGAATGGACTGTTCTTCAGCGGCAGGGTGGCTGGCAAACGATCCTACGGCCAACGTGAGCGCGGCAGCCGACGCGCATGCAGCATAGCGCCATTGCGCGCCGGGCGAAACCCGAACATACAAGGCAACTCCAAAGACCAACAATGCGCAGGTTTCACGGGCTGTCCAAATGAGCCCGATACGGGTTTTCTGAATAAACTCCAGCCATGCGCCCGGACGCCAGATATTGTCGGCAACACCGGTCGCTTGAGCCGTCGTGGTAGCCAGCAGCCCAAGCAGTCCAAGAAACAGCGTGACGGCCAGCCACGGAAGCGCCTTCTTCAGGCGTGTCAACCATAGATTCTTAGAGAGCGCACTCTTGTCTTCGGCGATCGCCAGAAATACGCAACCGCCGAGCACGAGCATGTTGGAGGCAAGCTGTAGGAAGCGAAACAGTGCGCCGAGGGGCTCGATCATTTCCCGTGCACTTTGCCCTTCACGGTGAAGTCAAATGACGACTCCACCACGTGACCATCTACCGACAATACGCGGAATTTGACCGAATACTTTCCGTCCGCGAGTTCCGGCAGGGGAAGCACGATAGATTTGGGATCGTCCTGCGCCAATCGAGGTTTGGCCTCGGTGACCGGATGCTTTTCGGCGTCAAGCACCACCAGGGCCGCATAGTCTCCTTCGATTTCCTCATTGAACCATAGCCGCACATGTACCGGGGCCTTGGCAAGAACGGCCCGGCGGGGCGGCTCGGCTTTAACCAACATCGAATGCGCCGACGCCGAAGGGACGGCTGAAATCAGCGCCATCGCCACCATCGCAGGAATCAGGGCAATCCGCATGAACATACGAACCGCCGATAGCCCTCTCATCATTGCCCCTCATCTCCGGCTTATCTGACAGACCTTGCAGCCGAACCGTTCGGCCGTCCTGTCTCGACGCCATACGTGAATGATCCGGACGGCAACTCTACGAAGACACGGAAACTTGCGAAGGCTTACGGCGATCGCGGAGCGCGTAGAACACCACAAAGCCGATGGCGACTACGAGCGGGACGATGATCATGATGTAGTGCGAGAGGTGCGACATGGCGTCCGTTTCGCCGACCGAGAACGAAAACCGGGATGGCTGCTCCGGTTTATCGCCGATCGAGACCAGGCCGACGAACTTGCCGGGCGTATCGAAGTTGTACTTCACATCAATCGAACCGGAGGGATAGACCTTCGGTGGAAAATGCACAACGGTAACAGACTCGAGATTTTGCTCCGCACCCGTGTCTTTGATAATCCGAATCTCAACCGGCATGGAACGAAGTTCATGCTCGACAAAATCGAACACCAATACTGTATTCCCGGTTCCTGGAAGTTCTTTGCAGAATTGCCTGTCGTAGAATGCATCAGGCTGGTAACTGTTGAAGTACATTTTATAGGGTCCGGCATGGACCACGCAGGTATTCGTCGCCAACTCGTGTCCATGCTGGGCCATCGCCGTCAAGGGCGCGCCGATCGCCAGCATCATGACGCAGACCCCGACTCGAATCAGAAATCTAAAAGACATCATGGCATTCCTCATTTTCTGAGCGTATTTCTTCTCTTCGTCAACACACAGCCCGGCGCGCGCAATAACCACCGGTACCGTACAGATCAAGAAGCGGCAACTTCAGATGATTTTCGGCGATCGCGAAAGAAAAAGACAATGGCCAAGACAATGACGAGCGCAAGGACCGGGACCATGTAAATCGAATAGAGATATTTCGAAAAAGACTTCGGCTCGCCGACTGAAAAGGGAAACCGCGACACATGCTTTTGCTGCTCACCAACCGTCACCAGACCGACGAATTTCCCGGGCTTGTCAAATGTGTAGGTGAAGTCGACCGAGCCGCTTGGATAGACCTTTGCGGGCAAATGCAACACCGTGTCCGCATCGAGATTCTGCTCCGAACCCGTGTCCCTGATGATCCGGACCTCCGTGGGAAGAGAACGAAGTTCCTGTTCGATATAATCGAGCACCACGATGGTTTGACCAGTCGCTGGAATATCCTCGCAGAATTGCTTCTCTTGCGTGTTCCCCGGCTGATAGCCACTGAAGTGCATCATATAGGGACCGACGGTCAATTTGCACATGTCTTCCGCCATGGACAGCCCCCCATGGGCCTGGACCTGCGTCGATACCAACGCGCTGCCGGCAAATACCACACACCCCGCCATGAGTTTCAGATATGTAACAGGCTTCATAGAATCCTCTTTTTGGAATGTTCACATCGACAGTTGTACATACACAGGGCGGGTCAGGCACATCTCGATTCTTATGTTCGCCGGGAAGCCCACCAATTGCGCATACGGCCCGACTTGGAAAGTTCATACCCGACCAGTGCGAGCACCAGCAGTATGACAACCGGCCCCACCATCTTCCGCCCAACCTTCGAATAATCGACCTGCTGTACCCGCAAGAGATAATAGGACGGACTCAATCCCTCTGCCGTAATGATCAGCTTGTATAGACCCTTATCCAGCTTGGCTTCACCCCTAACCACCCCATCCGGATGGGAGACCGGCCTCCAGTAAGCCACCGTCTGATCATCGTCCTTCCCATCCCCTTCCTGTCCCCGTACGATCCGCACACCCACCGGCATCGTACGTAGTCCAGGATCCACAAGATCCACAACTAAGAAGGTGTCTCCGACCTCAGGAATCTCGGTGCAGTACTGCGCCTTGGGCTCGAATTGCGGTTGATAGGCGCTGAAGTGCACCATATTCCCGCCGATACGCCGCACGCAAATATCCTCTTCCATCGTCACATTTCCATGCGCATCGGCTATGCCGGGAGATACTAGTGCAGCAAGAACGAGCCCGCTGAAAGTTGCCTTCGTCATCCACTTCATCATAACTATACTTCTCCGACGAACCCCATCTTTTTACAATACTACTCTTACCCAGAGTGGACCCACCCACGACATGGCCATGCCGTACCGCTCTGTATCAGATCATGCGACTCTGACCGAAAGGAAATTTACCATTCTGCAGCCAACTCTTGCAAGGGCCGATACACAGCCAGGAAACAGCGGAAAGGTCCCCCTATTGATGCGTGCGCCACGATGATCTGCCGTTGCCAGCCAAAGTTGTTCGACAAAGAGCAGCCGCCAAGAGTGACTCTTACTCTCAGCGAGACTGAGAGACAGAATCAAAAAACCCTCATCAGCCAAGTTGACGGGAAGCAAAAGTGAGAGAATAATGGACCAGTTACACCGGTGAGACTGACGGAGACACGTAACGGTCTTATTATAGTTAAGGAGGCACCACATGAAAGCCAAGGACGGAGTCGTCAATATCCTGAATAAATTGCTGACGGCCGATCTCACTGCCATCAATCAATATTTCGTCCATGCAAAAATGTGTGCGAATTGGGGCTACGAACGCCTGCACCACAAAGTCCGGGAACGCAGCATCGACGAGATGAAAGATGCCGATGCCATCATCGGCCATATTCTCTATCTCGAAGGCGTCCCGAATGTACAACGCATGAATTCGGTGCACATCGGCGAAACCGTGCCCGAGCAGCTGAAGCTGGATCTGAAAGCCGAACAAGAAATGCTGGCCTTACTGGCCGAGGGCATAGTCCACTGCACAAAAGTCATGGACTTCACCACGCGCCACATGTTCGAGGACATGGCGAAAGACGTCGATTCGCATATCGACTGGATCGAAATGCAGATGGAAACGATCAAGCAGGTCGGCCTTGAAAACTATCTGACCGAACAGATTAAGAAGGAGTCCTGATTCAGATAGTTACAAGGACTACCGACCGGATTTCCACCAATGGGCGGTTCTCCTGAGACCTTGTAAGACCGGCGCCGCACCACCGATGGCCACGGCATCGACCAGACAGTACCAGGCCCCGACACCGCTGGGCGGATTGCCTTGGGGCCATCCGAGCAGAGGATCAATCGATGCCCATTTCCACGCTCCGACCGTTGTCCCTAGAAGTTCAAGCCATGTGGTGATAAAAAAGGCCGCGACGTAGACCATCGGGGACCGACCAGTAACGAGCCATCCCAGAAAAATACAGAACAGCAACGCCCCGACCCAGTCTCCCTGTTGAGGAATCCCACTGATCCCCCACAGCGACCACCCTCCCCATACCCCAATGACAAACGTCGTAATACCTCTGGCATAACGCACGAAGAATCCGGACCTGGCTAACGCGACGGCCGTGAGATACACCATGCCATGCCCAGGCGGGACATAGGCCGGCACATTTTCGAATCGATAGGTGTACCCGCCCATGTAGAGTGAGGCGAAATGTTCTCCGACGGTGGCAAAGATGACTGCGATGGCGACTTGTGCCTTCGTTTCTCGATTCTCCCCCAACAAGAGCCCGATCAAAATCATCCAGGCCACCACCCCTAGGACCTGTTGGACTCCGACGCTTCCGCTTATTTCGAAAATGGCGCTGATGCTGACGCAGAAGAAGGTGAACGCTGCGATAAAGTAATCTCGTGTCCGGTGGGCATAGTCGGCATTGACATGTGGGAAATGCCGTAGCATCTTGCCCCAAATCGCCTGTATGCTGAGCTGGTCGGGCGCTGCTGTGCGTGGAATATCCATGTATCCGGTGCCCTGCACATTAAGAAGACACGCGTCCATCATATCTCACAGGCTGTGAGCGAGCAAGACTTGCCCCTATCCACCTACTTTTAGAAAGAACTCCGATGATGATGACACCAGGCAGTGAGGGTCGCCTGATTTCTGTACAAATTGGAATGCCACAATCCCTTGGGCAGGGTGGTGCGCCTGATTCAATGGATCAACCGTGGACAACCGGGTTTTTTAAGCTCCCTGTCACCGACCCGGTCTGGCTTGGCACAATAAACCTGGACGGAGATGGCCAGGCGGATTTAAAGAATCACGGTGGCCCTGAAAAGGCCGTGAACGTCTATCCCGTCGAACATTACCCCTATTGGCAACAGGTGCTGGGCACGGCTGAATTTCCCTTCGGATCGTTGGGGGAAAACTTCACGACAGAAGGGCTGCTTGAAACTGAGGTGTGCCTTGGCGATATTTTTGAGGTCGGAGAGGCGCTCGTTCAGGTCTCACAGCCGCGACAACCCTGCTGGAAATTAGCACGGCGCTGGCGCAGAAAGGACCTGGCCCTCCGTGTACAAGAGAGCGGGCGAACTGGATGGTATTTCCGTGTCATCAGAGAGGGAACAATTCAAGCAGGGTCGCGCCTCATGCTCGTAGAACGTCCCTGTCCAGAATGGACCGTGGCCTCAGCAAACGACGTGATGCATCGACGGACAGATGATATTCAAGCCGCTCAGAGCCTCGCAATGTGTCCGGCCCTTGCAGTCCGATGGCGCGAGACACTGAACAAGCGGATCGAGACGAAGACGGTCGGGTCAACTACGGCAAGGCTGTATGGACCCAACCTCTAACACGCGCACGAAGGAGAACTGCTCTGCAACGAGTCAGTCTTATGGTATAGTTCCGTGCCATCTTAAGAGGCTCACTGCATGAACGGCTCGACGCGCAGCTGCTCCCTCTCCATTGTTGTGATCATTCTCCTGGGAATCATACTCGCTCTACTACCCTTGGGAAGCCAAGGGTACGCGCAATCGGAGGAAGACCAGCGTACATGGCTTGACGCACTCAAGAGCCTGTCGAGCGAACGGATGCTCGCCGACGTACGCACGTTAAGCAGCCCGGCGTTCAACGGACGGCAAGCCGGATCCGCCGATGACCTGCGATCCGCACAGTGGATTGCACAGGAATTGACTTCGGCAGGAGTACAACTACCGCTCATTGACAACAAGGGAATCGTCTTCCCCTCTCCAGTGGCCGGTAAGGAAGAGCCCGTTGGCATCATGGCCTCGATGGTCTCCACGCCACTCATCGAACCCGACCCGGTCGTTCGCATCGGCGCAGCAGACCAGTTGGTCACCGCGCAGTTGAGTAAAGACTATCTCCCGGTCTTTGACTCCCCCTCCGCCGATCTCCAGGGTCAGGTCGTCTTCGTCGGTTACGGCATCGTCGATCCCGCTCAGGGAATCGACGATTACGCCGGCGTCGATGTGAAGAACTGCATCGTGCTCTTCCTGCGTGGCAAACCGGATCACTACCAAGGCTCCATCAGCCACGCCGACAAGGTCCGCTTCGCACGAGATCGAGGAGCCTGGGCCTATCTGACTGCCACAGGGCCGATTATCAGCCCATATGAAATTCGCCGCGGCGCCACGGGAAAGCCCAGCGCATTGTATGGGCAGCTCCCCCCTGACCAGGCCCTCCCTGGCGCATGGATCAGCACGAAATTGGCGGAGACGCTCCTCGCCGGAAACGGAGACGAGTCCAATCCTGATAACCGCCTTCGCACCCTCCAGGAACAACTCAATAACGCCCCATCAGCGCGATCACGCCTCACCAATCGATATGCGTCTCTCCATTGGAAAACAATGATCGCGGACGGCTTGCTGACGAACGTGGTGGGAGTGATCCCCGGCACAGGATCGGAAGCCATCATCATTGGCGCCCATCGAGATCATTTCGGACGTACAGCGGGCCTCTGGTTTCCTGGCGCTGACGACAATGCATCAGGAACGGCCATAGTCCTGGAAGTCGCACGGGCCCTTGGGAAACTCGGCCTACGTCCTCAACGGTCGATCCTCTTTCTATCATTCAGTGGACAGGAGAGAGATGTGCTCGGGGCACGTCTCTATACATCAAGACCCGTGCTCCCACTCAGCTCAACGAAGGCCATGGTCAACATCGACCATGTCGGAGTGGGAGACGGAGTGTTAATCCTCCGTGTCGCAGAGCTGAAGAAACCCATGTTAAAGGAAGCGGGGTACGCGGTGGGTTTGGTACGCAAACTTGACTATTACGGATTCTTGCCCGGCGGGGACGATGGACCGTTCAAAGAGGCAGGAATTCCAACCGTCAGCATCGCAAGCGGCGGGGTCCACCCGCACATGCAGCAGCCTACCGACACCGCCGACACGATCAATCCGGAAATTTTGCGGAACATAGCACGGTATGTCCTCGCGCTCACCTGGCAACTGGCGAATACGCAATAGAATGTGCGCTAGAAATAGGGCCTGAGAACTGGCGGATACCCGGCTATTCAGGTCGCGTTCGGATCGTGCTCCGGAACCTTCCTCTGCACGCTCAGATCAATGTTTCATATGAGCCCTTGAGGAATCCGGGAGCAGACGGAACGACCTCAGCATTTTCCCGCCCTTAGCGCCGTATGGCACGAGAGCATACACATACTGGTCGGTCGCAAGATAGACGAACTCGTTGGGCGCAGGTCGCTGTGGTTGAGTCACTCTCAACCCTTCCTTCACGCCAGTTAGTCGAACCGAAGTAATCTCGCTGCCGGGAGGCAGCAGTCCGGATGAGTCGAGCCACTCGCCCAACAAGCGTCCCGGCGGTAGCTCGAACACACTGATCGTCAATCCCGGAGGTTCATGGCCTGCAACCTGACCAGTCGAGATGTCTTTCCGTTGAAAGTACACGCGCTGGACCGCCGGCGGCTGCGTGGTAGCCTGATGGGGGTCATCCGTGAGAAGCGCGTACTCTTTTTGATAATATTTAACGGTAAAACCATAGGTGTGGTCAGCGTGCTTCTCCCGGCTCTCCGTTTGGACGACAGGCGACGACTCTGCCGGCTTGCTGATTTGCCGCACTGTGCCGTCGCAACCGGCCAAGAGAAGACCTACGATGATCATCATTGAAAACCAACCGACTCGAAACAGGATCGGTGTACCGTTCGCCATCTGATACGCTCCTCGTGCTTCTTGCCCCCATGTATGAACCCGACGACTCATCACGGCAATCTACCAATCGGCTAACAGAGGGTGGGGCACAACTGATTCGGCGCATTCCCGTGTGCGCAATCTTGCACGGAGGTCGCCGAGGTTGTCAATGCATCCGGTGCGCACACAGGACTATCGGGCCATGCTGCCCACCACACGTGTACTGACTTTCTCAGTCCAAGGATGCTTCGCAGAGTACATGACTTCGTCACACTCACTTCCAGGCCAAGTTCGGCTGGGTCCAGATGCACAAGGTCCACACCATCGAGACTAAACTGGCTGCATGGCAGTTTCGCCACAGAACGGGCGAGTATTTCACCTCGCACAGGACCAGCCCCGATATTTCCACTGCGACAAATTTGCCTTGATCCCAATCGCGACATCACATATGTTGTAGAGTTTCGAGCCTCCTGATATTGATATCAGGTCCGGCCAGTCGCACATAAAGAAAAGAAAGGACCGCTCATGCGTTTCGTTGTCTCCAGTTTGGCGATCATGCTCTGCCTGGGAACCACTGCGACATTCGCGGCGGCGGCAGAACCCACGACCGATGAACAGAAAACCTTCTATGCTATGGGATTAGCCATCAGCCAATCGATCAACACCTTCACCCTGAGCGAATCTGAACTCGAAATCGTCAAAGCCGGCATCACCGACGGAGTATTCAAACGGCCACCTAAGGTGGATCTCGAGACCTTCGGCCCGAAGATTCAAGTATTGCAACAGGCCCGCGCTGCGGCCCTTGCAGAACCCGAGAAGAAAGCGGGTGCCGCCTTCCTCGCAAAGATCGCGGCAGAACCCGGCGCCAAGAAAACCGAGTCCGGCGCGGTTCTCAGGACCATCAAGGAAGGGAGCGGCGCCATTCCGAAAATCTCGGACATAGTGAAGGTGCATTACCAAGGAACCTTGATTGACGGAACGGTGTTCGATAGTTTAGCCAAGCAGGGCGAACCGGCTACGCTGAGAGTGAATGAAATGAGCAAGTGTTGGGCGGAAGGGATACGGCAGATGAAGGTCGGCAGCAAGAGCACCCTGGTCTGCCCTTCCAATCTCGCCTATCGCGACAAAGGCCTTCCTCCCCTGATCAAGCCCGGCGCGACGTTAGTATTTGAAATCGAACTCCTTGAGATCGTCGCCGCCAAGTAGTCCGCACGATACATCCCCACGAGATCGAGCTGGGACATATCCAGCTCGATCTCGTGGCCCGCGCCATGCGTGTTCTGTGAGCAAGAAGAGCGCCTGGCCACTTCCGAATAGCGCAACCTCTTGACACTAGTTTATTGGTATGTTACATGCCCTTCTCTTGATGCGAGAGAAGAGCGCCAGGGAGACAACTTTCCCATGGCTTGGTTGTGCCTAGACGATCTCTGCTGCCGTCGGTGTAGCAGAAGTTGTTTTTCTATGTGGTGCCCCAAAGGGGAACACAACCGGTTGAATCAAGTGTATATTAACAGGAGGAACGGTTGATCTAGAACTTTGATGGTCGCGCATGTTTGAATCACATGCAACATTTATTTGACCAGTTCACGGCCGACAAGTAGGGGCACATCCTAATTGTCAAATGTGATGTGCTCTATAAGGCAGGACCTCGTCGATAAACCAAACTCACCATTTAGAAAAATAAGGAGGCGGGAATGACTGGAAGGAATTTCTGTATGTCGATCGTGATGATGGGGAGCGCGCTGATTCTGTCAGGAGGCATGGCCTTCGCTGACGATGATCCCCCTTTGCCCCCGGTTCCAGCCGAGTATGCGGACAAGAAAATGCCGGCTGGAGGGTGGACGGATCCTAAGGCGATCGAAGAGGGAGAGCAGATTTACAAGGGCGATGTGAATCCGAACGTCAACTGTGGCAGCTGCCATGGCAAGGACGGGCAACCGGTCAAGAAGGGTGCGCGGGACATGCGTGATCCGAAAAATATCTGCCGGTGGTCCGACGCGTTCTGGTTCTGGCGTATATCGGAAGGGATCCCGAAGACGAAAATGAAAGGTTTTAAGAACAGCCTGACGGAAGAGCAGATCTGGCATGTGATGGCGTTTGAGAATATGTTCTCGAACGGGGGCAAGCCGCACGATCACTCATGCTACAAACCCTAATC
>JALHPO010000024.1 GCA_022842445.1 Nitrospira sp. | reverse complement strand
GGCGGCGCAGATCGTGTCGCGCATGTCGAACCTGGCGGACGTCATCTGGAACAATGCGCCCAAGAGCATTCTGGATCCGTTCCCCAGCCAGGTGGCCACGGGCCAAAAGACCGGCTACTAGTGCTAACACAGTCACCGAGACGGTTCGTGAGTAAACGGCCTGGAACTCCATTTAAGGAGTTCCAGGCCCAACTTTGTTTGGAGGACTCATGGCGATGCAAAAGCACGGAATCATTCTGGTCGGTCACGGCGGCATTCCCAAGGGATGCCCTCAGGAATTGGTCACAAAACTGAAACGCTTGGAAGGTCAGCGGCGTGCTGCGAAGCTTCCGCCTTCGGCGGAAGAGCTTGAGCTGGATACCAAGATCCGCCAGTGGCCGAGAACCGCGGAGACAGATCCCTATCAAGCTGGTCTCGAGACGGTAGCGGCACGCCTGCAAGCCCAACTGAACGGCGCGCTCTTTGCCGTGGCCTACAATGAGTTTTGCGCACCGACGTTAGAGGAATCGGTTGAAGCCCTGATCAATCAGGGGGCAACTCGTATTACCGTCGCGACCACCATGTTTACCCCGGGAGGGTCACACTCGGAGGTGGAGATTCCTGAGATTCTGGATCATCTGCGGCCGCAATATCCAGGGGTCGAAATCCGTTACGCCTGGCCGTTCGATCTGAATCTTGTGGCCAGTACCTTGGCAGAACAGGTGAAACGCTTTTCCTGAATTGATTTCAGAGAAACCATCGGAAGCTCTTCTCTATTCACCAAAATCCATATCTAATGCGAACGACCCACGCGAATACGCTGTGTATATCTCCTCGCTTCTTCGAGCGCTGCAATCTCGCTGGTCGACCTTCTTTGGCCCCCGGCATCACAACCTTTGTCAGAGTCCGGCATCATCAATGCTCGGGCTACAAGCCTGCATGAGCATTGTTGACTTACCCGGATTTTGCTAGGATGCGCCCGCCGAATAGATTGTGGAGCATTTCATGAAAATCGCCACCTTTAATGTCAATTCTTTGCGCAAACGTCTGCCGATCGTCTTGGAATGGCTGGACCGCCAGAAACCGGACGTCCTTTGCCTCCAGGAAACGAAAGTGCAGGACAACGAATTCCCGCTACTGGCCTTGACTCCGTCCGGCTACGAAATCACCTATCGTGGAATGAAGTCATACAACGGTGTGGCAATTCTCAGTCGAAAGAAACCTGAGGCGGTGTTCTACGGATTCGATGATGGAGGAGAGCCGGAGGACGCGCGATTGCTCAGGGTCGTCATCGACGGCATTCCCATTGTGAACACCTATGTGCCACAGGGATTTGAAATCGACTCGCCGAAATATGCGTACAAGCTGGGGTGGTATGAGCGGCTGCGGAAGTATTTCGAGAAGCACCTCTCACCGGAAGCC
The DNA here is from genome assembly GCA_022842445.1 of Nitrospira sp. Lineage (GTDB taxonomy): Bacteria > Nitrospirota > Nitrospiria > Nitrospirales > Nitrospiraceae > Nitrospira_D. The sequence goes on along the minus strand of JALHPO010000024.1, from coordinate 15,214 downwards.
CCGGCGATTTGGTGCGGGGATATGAATGTGGCACCGAGGCCGATGGACGTGCACAGTCCGGACAAACATTTAAACCACGTCTGCTATCACGTGGAGGCCCGCAAGGCCTACGAGAAGACTCTCGCGTGGGGATTCCAGGACGTGTTCGTGAAACTCTATCCGACCAAACAACAATACACGTTCTGGGATTATCGGGCACCGAGTTCACTGGAGGCCAATAAAGGCTGGCGCATCGACCACATTCTCTCAACCAAACCGCTGGCGGATAAATGCGTGCGGGCTGACGTGGACGTCGAGCCGCGGCGAGCGAAAGACCCTTCGGACCATACGTTTCTCTGGGCAGAGTTTTCGGTCTAGCCGCGCACGCAACGCCCACCCCCCGCCCGGTCCGATCATGCAGGCTAACCACCCACCTGGCCGGACAGGACGACAGTCTCACGCCGCATGAAGCAAGGACTGTTTCTCCTTCAAATGATTGAGGCGGTTCGCTAACAGCATTGGATCGACGATCAACCCGCAATTGATACAGCGATGGACAATGAGGCCTGGCGACAATTCCGGCTGCCGTTCTTCGATCATGAGACCTTTGCACTTTTGACAAGTCATGAGCGCTCCTCCTTTTTATACGTGCCGGTATCAAATCCAGCCACACACGGGAGGTAACGTAACATCGTGAGATTAACTCTATGTTAACAGGCAGTTAAAAGTGTCTAATGTCCATGGACCACCGACGTGCGTCGTCGCCATTGTCGGAGCGGGAGCGGCAGGACTTGCCGCCGCTATCGCAGCGGCAGAACGAGCAAAATCCCCCGACGCCGTTCGGATTCTCCTGCTGGACGGCGCACATACCATCGGCGCCAAAATTCTCGTGTCCGGGGGCGGGCGCTGCAATGTCACGCACGAGGTCGTGACCCCGACCGATTTCTTCGGCAATCGCCGGATCATCAAGAATGTGCTGGCTTCGTTTTCCATTGAGCAGACAATCGCCTGGTTTGCCTCTCTAGGCGTTGATCTCAAACGCGAAGAGACTGGCAAACTGTTTCCTGTGACCGACAAGTCACGGACTGTCATGAACGCGCTCATCGAGCGTTGTCGCCAGTTGGGTGTGGAGATTCGTCCGGACCACCGTGTCCACGTGATCGAACGAGCCTCTGGCGAAAAGGCGGAATTCCAGGTGCAGCATACTCATGGAACTCTCGTTGTGAATCGGTTGATTCTCGCAACCGGCGGCAGGTCCATCCCCAAGTCGGGCAGTGATGGATTCGGCTATGAGCTGGCACGACTTCTTGGCCATCAGGTGACCGCCACGGCCCCGGCGCTGGTGCCGTTGGTACTTGCCGACGCCATGTTTCACAAGACGCTCTCCGGTCTTTCGCATCAGGTGGAACTCACCACAATGGTGAGGGAGCGCACGGTCGACCATCGGACCGGGAACTTGCTCTGGACACACTTTGGAATCAGTGGTCCGGTGGTCATGGATGCGAGCCGCTTTTGGTGCCTGGCAAAGGAGCAAGGAGAATCAGCCGAAGTCTATGGCAACTTTCTGCCTGGTCAGACTCGAGAACAGATGCGGCAGTGGTTCATGGAGGAAATGAAAGACCATCCCCGGCGATCATTGGTCAACACCCTTGCACAGAAGCTACCTCTGCGCTTCGCCGAATCTCTCGTTCAGTACGCGAAATGCGACAGCCAGGGGGCCATTGCGCAACTGCCACGGAAAGACCGAGAGCACCTCCTCACTCTGCTCACGAAGTTCCCGTTTCCCATTGTGCACGATCGCGGATGGAACTATGCGGAAGTGACCGCCGGCGGTGTGCCGCTTGAAGAGATCAACTTTCGGACCATGGAATCAAAGATTGCGCCGGGTCTGTATCTCGTTGGCGAAATTCTGGACTGCGACGGTCGCATCGGGGGCTTCAACTTCCAATGGGCCTGGACGACAGGACGGTTGGCCGGAAGAGCAGCCGGCGGTTCTTGAAAATCCGTCGTTGCGCGATTCATATAACTCCTCGATCAGAATCAGCCGGACTCACACAAAACATCCGGCAAGAATCACGGCGTTACCGCCGCAGGCTGTACGAAGCTGACGTCGGCTACCGTAGCGGTTCGGACCGGTGGATGGTCCCCCTCGTACTTGGTCGGAAAGACATAGAGCCGCTCCCCGACTGAAAACAATAGCTTGTACTCCGTCACTTCATCATCGCGCAGATGCACCCTCAGCAAAGCGGACTCTGCTTGCTTATCGACCCGTGCCCAGTTCACACCAAGCTGTATAGGGACAACATACAGGCTGACGGCAATCACAACGAACGAGAGGTACGCCATCGACAGATCGATGCGACGGTCCGCCTTCCTCAGCCGTACGGCAACCAATTCGAGGGTCGAGCCAAACAACAGCAGCAGAAGGACAACGGACACGATCGACAGAACAATGGCGGCAGCAGCAAAATCGAATGCGCTGAGCAGTGCGGTGACCGCCAACAGCAGAAGGAAGAGCCACGGGCCATAATGGACCACGGCTACCGACACCTTGAACCCGGTGCTCGCGGTCAGGTCGCCTGAGTCCTCGACCACAGCGAGGTTCGTCGTGGAGAGGTAGACGAAAAAGAGAATCAGGAGCAGAGGAATCCAGCTCTGACCGAAGTAGGTCGCCATTGGAACTTCATCCAATATCCATGAGGCTCCGAATTCTGCAAAGTACGATCTCGTATAGATCGCTCCTGCGAGATACGCTAAGCCGCCGATTCCAGCCAAGCCAGCCAATACTTTTGGCGCATTCTCAACAATCCGCCGAGCCCCGTCACGAGCCGATTCGGCATTGTGGTGATCGTTATACGACATAGCTCACGACCCGGAACACCCCGGCGCGAGACGGTCACTCACGCTCAAGTCGGCTACTGACTCAGCTTATCGATGACCTTGTCTCATGGCTCGCGCAAGAATCCGACAATTATTCCTGCCATGACGACGGTCGTGCCAAGAAAGAGGAGAAATGACTTGCTCTCGGGAAGGCTGGACTCGCCCGGCGGCGGCCAATCGACGAACAGAGCCAGGGCAATGAGTAACACCCCAAGGACGGCCAGCAATTTCCCGCGTAGCGCCATGCCTCGCATGTTACACCTCAACCATGCGCCGGTCGACCGGCGGCCGAGGGACGAAATCGCATGAAGCCGCGTTGATCGTGAAACGTATCTCCGATCGCGCGAACAAAAATATTCGATACCGAACGCTCTTGCGGCACTGAGCTTCACGAGATACAAGCGACGAAGCACGGAGCAACGGACCGGCGATCGCAGCAGAAGCACTTATGAATAATGCGGGTTAGGGCTCTTGTTCTTCAATGTCTTCGATTGATTGCTTAAGTGCGGCAACGAATGCATCCGGTTGAGCCAACGCCTGCTCTGTGAGTTGGAACTCAGAAACCAGTACACCAGCCTTATCGACCACGATCAACCGATACCCCTGTTTCACAATGATGCTCTCTTGGGATGTGATCCGACGCGAATCCAGGGAACCAGAATATCGCTCAACAGGGACCCGCTCGATGAGGCTGACTGGCCCGAGCGATGGCCGGAAAGGACGCGATTACCTGCGACAAAAAGACTCTCGACTCCCATATATCTCACACCAAACTTATGTCAGAATCTTATTCGTGCGGCACTGAGACACACGTTCTAGGTTTTAAAGGCGGCTACGGCCTCTTCTTCTGTATTGCACAGCTGAATGTTATCTCCGTACACGCGGGTCAGAAGATGAAAGCCGCTCGCCTCAAGAGCTTCTTTGACCATCCCCTTCGCGGCGGCAATTTTCATTCCCCCTTGAACAGTATTGAGCTGCTTGCACGTGAGAATGAGCACCCGTATGCCTCCGCTGCTGATATAGTCGATATCCGCGACATTGATGACGACCTTTTTCGCCCCCTGGTCCAAGATCTTTTTCATTTCCTGGTTGCCCTGTTCGGCAGTGGTGGCGGAGAGACTCCCCTGCATCTTGACGACGGTGACCCCTGCGTTCTCCCGAGAGGTCACGGTCAACGTGTGTCGGGTTCCTTGCTCCATCATTACGCTCCTTTCCTTGTTGAGGATTGCCATTCTGTCTGAGTTGAGCGACGAATCAACGAGAAGACAGACGCAGCCGCCTCATCGCAGCTATGCCACAGATCATTCGACAATATCAACGTCACGCTCCCGCTTGTATCTCCTGACGTACAGTAACCCAAATCTTGAAAAGTAGATACCCGCTCTCCGCAGCGTTGCATCGCCCATTAGTGCGCCTCTTGTGCCTTCAAGATGGCCTCTTCAAGCGTAGCGGCATGGAGGCTCATAATCATCACCCCGCTCAATTGGAACACCGTACGAACGTGATCGTTCCCTCCACACAGCACCACCCTCCCGCCCTTTTTGATCATGGCCATCGCCGTTTTCAAGATCACCCGCAGCCCGATCGAGGAAATATACTCGATTTGAGACAGATCAAGCACAATCTGCCTTGCTCCACGCTCGATATGGTCTGCCAGGACACGCTCGACTTCAGGCCCGCCGTTCGTGTCGAACCGGCCCTGTGGAGTGACAATCATGACAGACCCGCTCTGACGCGATACGACAGTCATCTCCGCTCTCCTCCGATCTTGGCGTAATCATTGCCGAGGCCGCCCGGCTTCGCACGCTCTGACCCTGACCATATCGGTTTGTCCGACCGGAACTGTCGCATCAAGCAACCAGCCTCTTTTTCACCGTCAGAACATTGTGGCCTACGGCGCGATGGTACGACACTTCGTCAAACATGGAACGCACCAAGTGAATCCCCAAGCCGCCGATCTCACGCTCATGCAGCAGCAGCGATAAATCCGGCGCCGCCACCGTCAACGGGTTGAAGGGAATGCCGTCGTCCGTAATGGTCAGGATAACGCACCCATCGCGCACGTCGCCTTGCACTTCGATGTGATGCTCTGTCGAATCATTGGGGAAGGCATACTGCACAACATTGTTGAGCAGATCATCCAGCGCCATGTTAAGCGTGGGAATCAGCGGCTTGGCCCCTGCCCATTGCGCCACATACAACTCAAACGCCCCCTGCAGGACAGGAATGGCCGTCAATTGATTGGGTATCGTTTGACGAAAGACTGCCGCCGCGGCATCGGACAGGGCGACCCCGTAATACCGGAGCCCCAACATGGTGATATCGTCCGCCTGCGCGGCGTCGGCGGCAAAGGTCTTGACCGCGTTCATGACCACACTGATGCGATCAGCCACCGAGCCAGCCCGGGATTGGTCAAGGACCGCTTTCAACCGGTCGTTGCCGAACAGTTCGCGCCGGACATTATCAGCTTCGGTGACTCCATCGGTGTAGAAGAAGAGCTCATCCCCCGGAGCCAATCGGATCGTGCTTTCCTTGAAAGCAATGCCCGGCATGGGACCGACAAGAGGTCCGTCCTGGGCCGTCAGCCACTCAAACCGTCCCTCCCGTCGCTTCAACAGGGGATGATTGTGACCCGCGTTCGTCGTGACAAGCGTGCCGTCGCGGAGATTCAAGATACCCAGATACAGCGTGACAAACATGCAACTCTCATTGTCTGCACTCAGCGCATCGTTTACATGGGTGACGATACTGGCGGGCGAGGGATCCGAGGCCGCTCTGGTCTTCACCATGATTTTGGTCATCGCCATGAACAGTGCAGCGGGAACCCCGTTGCCCGACACATCACCGATCACAAAACACAACCGATGGTCGTCGACCAGAAAGAAATCATAGAGATCACCCCCGACCTCCATGGCCGGTTCGAGCACGGCATAGAGTTCTATCTCCTTCCGATCCGGAAAGGCCGGAAACACGCTCGGCAGCATACTCCGCTGAATATCCCGGCCGACATTCAGTTCCTCCTGCATGCGGGCCTTCGCGGCCTCAACCAGTGCCAATGAATCAGCCAACCGCGCCTTGGCATCCTCGGCCGCCTGTTCGGCATTCTTCAGGGCCGTAATGTCCGTGGCAATGGCGACGATCCCGCCGTCTTTCGTCCTCCGCTCATTAATCTGGATCCACTCTCCACTGGATTGGTGTTGTATGTACGGCCCTTGGGGATTCCGGTGCATATCGAGGCGCATATGCACCCAGGAATCGACGTTCCCAATGGCTGCGGGGATCTCGCCTCGCTCCGCAATACGGCGAATAATCGATTCGAACGAGTCGCCGGTGCGCACGTGGGCACCGGGCCCGGATACCACTTCGCGATACTTGCGGTTACAGATCACCAGACGGTCGTCCGCATCGAAGAGCGAAAACCATTGCGGGACGCTTTCGATGGCCTCGACCATGAGCGCATGTGCGTCGCGGGCCAGACCTGATGCCGTCGTCACGTGCCGGTCGATAATGGCCAGGAGGGTTGAGAGCGACACCGCGACAATCGCAAGCAGGTCAACCTCGATCCCCGGCGGCGGCGTACTGATCGTGACGCCCATAGAGCCGTACGCCGGGATCATTCCGGCGAAGTGGGCCCCGGCAAGGGCCAACCCCATCGCGCTGGCCTTTTCCGTTACCCTCCAGCCTCCGTACGAGATGTTCCACGCTCCGAGCAAGATGACAACAATCCCCAGCCCCAGAATTACTCCGATCGAGAGCACGAATGGAAGGACGCGAGTTTGGAGACTGAGCGACTGGTGTATCGACGTGACGCTGGCGAAATGGGTCAGACTGAGGCAGACACCCATCGCCAGACCGCCCAAGACCAGTTGTGTTTGGCTCTGGCCATGGCTGCCGATCAGATACACGGCCACGGTGCCTGCCGCCCCTGCGAAAACAATGGACAGGATAGTGAGCGCATAGTCCTCGGCGCCCGGAGCCGGCGGACAGAACGCCAGGTTGCCGATGAAATGGATCGCCCATATTTCAAGACCGGCGGCGACCCCGCCGATAGACAGCCACCGCCACTTAAGGTGCTCTTGATCAGTCGCACGCATCCGTTCGGCAATGCTGAGAATGACGTAGGCAGCCGCGCCGCCAAGCAGCATCGACGACAGGGCAAGTAAGGGATCGCAAATGCCGGGCAACGCAAGTACTCCGTCAGAACAATTTTAGATGCGCATGTGGAGACCAGACCAAGACTCAACAACGGCGGACAGATTGTGCGCCACAGCTTACCTCTTTCCCTAGGAGAAATCACGCGGGCAGAAGGGACTTTGAAAGCAGAAATAGAAAGACTTGTGTGGATCTGATGGCTCAAACGGAGAAACCGCAACGAGCAGATAGCGGAAGCGAAGACGTGAGAACTGAATGTGTTTGGAATAGCTGTGGCAGTGGGATCAATGAGTAGGGGGGGATTCCGGTAGGGATCAGAATAAGCAATGGGGTGGATGACGGGTTTCGAACCCGCGACCTCCGGATCCACAATCCGGCGCTCTAACCAACTGAGCTACACCCACCATATGCGACAGCACTTGGGAACGAGGATCTTAGCAAAGGGGGACTCATCGCCGCAACCAATGGCCCCCTGAAGCGTTAAACGTGAAAGGTGAAACGTAAATGGTTTTGTCCTGACCTTCTCCCGCGCATGACGGTTGACGATGAGCGTCTCCTACCCCCGTGCATCAAAGGCCGTTTGCATTTCGGCCACAATGGCGGCAGCGGCAGCGGCGGGATCGACTGCATCACGGATCGGCCGGCCGACGACCAGGTAATCAGCCCCTGCGGCGATCGTCTGTGTCGGGGTGGTGGCCCTCGCATGATCGTCGACTCCCTTGCCGGCAGGTCTGACCCCTGGTGTCACGATCACGAAGCGAGGTCCGACTTTCTGCCGGATGGCCTCCGGCTCTTCACCGGATGCCACAACTCCGTCGCAACCGACCTCCGAAGCAAGCAGTGCCCTGGCCGCCACCAGATCCTGGACGGTCCGCTGAATGCCCATATCACGCAAATCCTGGCCGTCGAAATTCGTGAGTACCGTTACAGCCAGCAGCTTGAGCGACGATCCCTCCCTGCCCTGCACCGCCGCCTTAAGCGCCTTCCGGTTGGCATGGACCGTGAGAAAATCGACACCCATCGCAGCCACCCGCGCCGTTGCCCGGCGAACGGTTTCCTCGATGTCGAGGAACTTCAGATCAAGAAATACCCGCATCCCCCGCTCGACCACCCGCTTCACGATGTCCGGTCCCGCCGCGGTATAGAGCTCCAGCCCGACCTTGACGAAGGAAACCTGGCCCTGTAGGAGGTCCAACAGCCGCTTCGCCTCCTCGGCAGACGGCACGTCCAGCGCAAAGATCAAGCGGTCACGCGCCACTAGTTTTGACATAACGCATCTCCTGTTCCAGGCCCTGATCCTTGACGATTCACAAGCCCCTATGATACAAGACACCTTTCCTTCTGGAGGAATAGACAATGCCTGTGATTCACAAATCTACGATTCGAAGCGCCCGCCAAGCCGAACATCGGCGTGAACGGAACCGTTCGACCATGAACACCGTAAAGACGGTGGTGAAAAAAGTCCAGTCTGCCGTGGCTGAGAAAAAGACGGATGACGCCAAGACGTTCTTGCGCGAAGCCGTGTCTGCGATCGGGAAAGCCGTGACGAAAGGCGCGCTCAAGCGCAACACCGCATCCCGCCGCATTTCTCGGCTGACACTGCATGTCAACGGCCTGTCTGCTTCCCGCTCCTGATCGTCCGCACATTCGACAGCGTGCGGGATGTGCCCCGCTCCGCCGGAACGGGGGGACGGGACGGTGGATCGCTCGCGGGCTTCTTCCCAGATTCGCACAGACTCAACAGCAGCCGCTCCATCACGATCTTGGGGCGGCTGTTGGTACCGCCTTTGAGTTTGCCGTCGGCCTCGAGAAACAGGCGGGACGCCGCGTGCAGTTGCGCATCCGAAAACCTGTTCAAAAACTGCCCGACCTTCATCGGATCCATCCGTAAAGCCCTGGCTGCCTCTCCTTCGCGGCCACCGGTAGCCAGCGACTCTTTGACCTTCCAAAGACGGCGATACTGCCAGGCCAGCGAGCCCAGAATACGCAACGGAGCTTCGCCCGCTTCCAGATTGCGCGCCAGAATTGACAAAACCTTCCCGCGATCACTCTCGGCAATCGCGAGTGTCAGATCGAATACCGAGGCCCCAGGCTCAATGCCTCGAAGGACGTGTACGTCGGCGGCGGTCGCCGCGCGGCCCGGCGGCACATAGGAGGCCAGCTTCTCCAATTCTCGGCGCAGTCCGTGGAGCGATCCCCCGGCGGTTTCTCTCAACGCATGGCCGGCCTGCTCCTCCAGCCTGATCCCCGCTTTCCCTGCCTCACGCGCGATCCAGGGAATCAGCTGTGCCTCTCGCAGTGGTGCACAGTCGATCATCACGGCTGCGCGGCCCAGCGCCTGAGAGAACTTCAACCGGCCATCCAGTTTCTGACTCAGAAATACCAGGGTCGTCGTCTCCACCGGATCCTTCAGGTAATCAAGCAGGGCTTCGGCTTCTTTGGCAGAAAGTTTCTCCGCTCCCTTCACTACCACCAACCGGCGCTCCGCGAAGGCCGGCATTTGCGAAGCGCAGCTTCGGATATCTTCCCCGCTCGCTTCATCGCCATAGAACAGATCGTAGTTGAACTCACCGCCCTCCCCAAGCACCAGGGTCTTGAATACAACCAGCGCATGATCCCTGAGCAGATCTTCCTCTCCCACAACGAGGTACAGCGGCCCGGGGGGCTTCTCTTTCAATGCAGATTCAAGTTGGTATGGGTTCAGCGTGATGGCCATGATGATCGCTCGATCCAATTAAGGTGCGGCCGGCGCCGGAGAAGCCGCCCGCCTGGTGAGCCCGCCCGATTCGAGGTGCAAGAGAAACCGCGCGGCCAAATCGGCAGCTACAAAGCGGCCCGCCTGCTCCATCGCGCGATTCTGCAGGGCTCGATTGAACTGGAGGTCGGGCGTGACATAAAACTCGGATGAGCCTTTGGCCAGCTGCGACCACACGACCTTTTTCGTCCTGGTTTCTTCGACCTTGACCATCATCACCACTTCCGCTCTGCTTTCCAACGTGGTGGTTTGGCTGAAACTCAGCGTCGGTAGGCTTACCGACAGAATTTCTCCGGTCAAAACGAGATCGGCCGCCTCGGAGTCCGGCACGACCTCCGTTCCGCTGCCGGATGAAAATTCATGACGCAAGTAGTTGGTATAGCGCGTTTCCAGATTCGGTTCGAAGCTCTTATTCACCAGGGACTGAATCACCAGGCGCGGCGTCGGCTCCTGCGAAACGGATGAATTGGCGCCGCCGATTGTCGGACCAGCCCCCTCTACGCGAAACTGATAGCCACAACCGGCCAGCAACACCGGTACGAGACAGGCCAGAACAGCCAGACTTGCGCGACATACCCACCACCGGCCGCGGTCGATATGCCCTTCTTTGCCGTCTCGCTTTTCCTGCACTTCGCGCCCCTCGCGCCTATTCATACCACGAAATTGACCAGCTTCTTCTCAACATAGATGATCTTCTTCGGCTCCTTGCCTTGAAGCCATTCAGCCGCTTCCTCCCTGGCCATAGCCTCGATCTGGTCTCGTGTCGCCTCGGCGCCGACTTCGAGCTTTGCCCGCAACTTGCCGTTGACCTGGATCGGAATCGTCAATCGGTCGCTCACGGTCAGGGCCGGATCGAAGATGGGCCAGGGTTGCTGCGAGACACTTGGCTTCCCCCCAAGAATCACCCAGAGCTCCTCGGCGAGGTGCGGAGCAAAAGGCGCCAGCAGGAGTACGAACGGCTCGATCACCGCTCTCGACCGTTGTTCGACCTTCGTCATCTCATTGGTAAAGACCATCATCTGCGAGATGGCTGTGTTGAAATGCAACGCGTCGATGTCCTCCGTCACCTTCTTGATCGTCCGATGCAGCAATTGCCGATGATCAAGGCTCGGCGCCGAGGTCACGACTGCATTCGACAATCGTCCCTGGTCATCGACCATCAGCCGCCACGTCCGATCCAGAAATCTCGTAATGCCCTCCACCCCTCTGGTGCTCCAGGGCTTCATCGCTTCGAGCGGGCCCATGAACATTTCATAGAGCCGCACGGCGTCTGCCCCGAACTGGTCCATGATCTCGTCAGGATTTACGACGTTGCCGCGTGACTTGGACATTTTCTGGTTGTCTTCGCCGAGCACGATACCCTGATGCACCAGCTTCTTGAACGGCTCCGGAGTGCTCACCAGGCCGATATCAAAGAGGACCTTGTGCCAGAAACGGGAGTACAGGAGATGCAACACTGCATGTTCGCTGCCGCCGATGTAAAGATCCACCGGCATCCAATAGCGTTCCTTGGCGGGATCGACAAGCTGTGCCCGGTTGCTCGGATCAATAAACCGGAGGTAATACCAGCAGGACCCGGCCCATTGCGGCATGGTATTGGTTTCACGGCGGGCCGGTTTGCCTGTCGCGGCATCAGTCGTCACCAGCCACTCCTCTAAATTCGCCAGCGGACTTTCCCCCGTTCCAGACGGCTTGAAGTTGCTCGTCTCCGGCAGAACCAACGGCAGTTGCTCTTCAGGAATCGGGCATGGCTCTCCCTCCACCCAGTTGATCGGAAACGGCTCGCCCCAATACCGTTGTCGGGCGAACAGCCAATCGCGAAGCTTATAATTGACTGCTCTGGCTCCCTTCCCCTGCTTGGCCAGCCATTCCGTCATTTTCGGGATGGCCTCAGATGGCCTCAGCCCATCGATGGATAGTGCACCGTCTGCAGTCGTGGAGTTTATGACGGTGCCGCGCTCTGTATCGGTAAAGGCTGCGTCAGCGACAGTCCCGCCGGCAATCACCTCTCGAATCGGCAGCTGATACCGACGGGCGAACGCCCAGTCCCGTTCGTCATGCGCCGGAACCGCCATAATGGCCCCGGTGCCATAGCTCATCAGCACATAGTCGGCAATCCAGATCGGCAGCTGTTCACCGTTGACGGGATTGACGGCATAGCCCCCGGTAAACACTCCGGTCTTGTCCTTGTCGAGCTCTTGCCGTTGCAGATCGCTCTTGGTCGCCGCCGTCTCACGATAGGCTTGGACGGCGGATTTTTGCCCGTCCGTCGTGACGACATCGACCAACGGATGCTCGGGGGCGAGCACCATATAGGTGGCACCGAACAGCGTGTCTGGTCTGGTCGTGAACACACGGATGGTTCCCTTGGTCCCAGACAACGAGAAATCAACCTCCGCGCCAATGGAACGTCCGATCCAGTTCTTCTGCATCTCCAACGTGCTCGCCGGCCATTCAACCAGCTTCAGGTCTTCGAGCAGGCGATCGGCATAGGCGGTAATCTTGAGCACCCATTGCCGCATCGGCTTGCGGATGACGTCAAAACCCCCGACCTCGCTCTTGCCATCAACGATTTCTTCGTTAGCCAGCACTGTGCCGAGCGCGGGGCACCAATTGACCGGCACTTCAGCGACATAGGCCAATCCATGCTCGAACAGTTTCAAAAAAATCCATTGCGTCCAGCGATAGTAGTCGGGGTCCGTGGTGCTGAGTTCCCGATCCCAATCGTAGGACAGTCCCACCCGTTTCATTTGGCGTTTAAATGTCGTGATGTTCTGGGCGGTCGTAATCGCGGGGTGAATACCGGTCTTTACCGCGTACTGTTCAGCCGGCAGGCCAAAAGCATCCCAGCCCATCGGATGCAACACGTTGAAGCCGCGCATCCTCTTGTAGCGGGACACGATGTCGGTCGCCGTATAGCCTTCGAGATGGCCGACATGAAGTCCGGAGCCGGACGGATAGGGAAACATGTCGAGACAATAGAATTTGGGCTTGGATGGGTCGTCCATCGCCCGAAATGGGCGATGCGCTTCCCAGTATGCCTGCCACTTCGCTTCAACAGCCTGGTGATCGTAGGTCTTGCTCATCCCCGCACTCGATCCTCTCTCCTCTCAAAAATGAGGATGGACTCTAACATAGCCCAGTGGGAGCGACAAGAATCGATGGAAGGGGACAAACACGCGATAGGGCGGTCTTCCTTCGAAGACCGCCCTATCAATTCAGGATGAATGGCGCCTGCTAGACAGGAATTGCCTGAGAGGAGGGTTGCATGAGAACCTGCTCGATGTCCAGCGCATCCAGCACTTCTTTCTCTATCAGCGCCTCGGCTAGCGCCTTCAAGCCGGTCATGTGCTCCGATAACGCGCGCTTGGTCCGTTCGTAATTTTCCATCACGACGCGCTTGATCTCCGAATCGATCTCCTGCGCCATCTGATCGCTGACCTCCCGCCTGGCTGAAACATCACGGCCCAAGAAGACCGGGCTCCCCTGCTGGCCGAATGTCAGCGGTCCCAATTTCTCGCTCATGCCCCATTCACACACCATCTTGCGTGCCAGATCCGTGGCACGCTCCAGATCATTGCCTGCGCCGGTTGTGACGTGTTTGAACACGAGTTCCTCGGCGACCCGGCCACCCATGAGCACAGCCAGCCGATCGGACAAATACTCCTTGGAGTAACTGTGCCGGTCCTCGGTCGACAACTGGATGGTGACACCCAGAGCCCGTCCTCTGGGAATGATCGTCACTTTATGCACAGGGTCCGTGCCCGGCAGCAATTTCGCCATCAATGCATGGCCCGCCTCGTGATAGGCCGTGACCCTCTTTTCCTCATCGGTGAGCATCATGCTCTTCCGTTCTGCGCCCATCAGAATCTTGTCTTTCGCCATCTCAAAATCGATCGTTTCCACTTGCTTCTTGTTCTGGCGCGCCGCCCACAATGCGGCCTCATTCACCAGGTTTTCTAAGTCGGCGCCCGAAAATCCTGGGGTGCCACGGGCGACTTTGTCCAACTCCACACTGACCGCAACCGGCACTTTCTTCGTATGGACTTTCAGTATCTCGGCACGGCCGCGTAGATCGGGGAGATTTACCATCACCTGCCGATCAAAGCGGCCCGGCCTCAACAACGCCGGATCGAGCACATCCGGTCGATTCGTCGCCGCGACGAGAATGACGCCCTCGGTCGTCTCACACCCGTCCATTTCGACGAGCAACTGATTGAGAGTCTGCTCCCGTTCATCATTGCCGCCCCCGAGTCCTGCGCCGCGGAGCCGGCCTACCGCATCGATTTCATCGATAAAGATGATGCAGGGCGCATGCTTCTTCCCCTGTTCGAACAAATCCCGCACACGCGACGCTCCGACTCCCACGAACATTTCGACGAAGTCAGACCCGCTGATGCTGAAAAATGGCACGCCCGCTTCGCCGGCCACCGCTTTGGCCAGCAATGTTTTACCCGTTCCTGGAGGACCCACCACCAGCACGCCTTTGGGAATGCGTCCCCCGAGTTTTTGGAATTTCCGTGGATCCTTCAGAAACTCGACGATTTCAAGCACTTCGGCTTTGGCTTCATCAACGCCGGCCACATCGGCAAACGTGACCTTCTTCCGTTCTTCGGTCAGCATCCGTGCTCGGCTTTTCCCGAAGGACAACGCGCTATTGCCTCCCCCCTGCATCCGGCGCATGAAGAAAATCCAAATGCCGAGAAAAAGAACAAAGGGACCCAACGTCACAAGCAAGGTGATGTACCAGGGGCTTGCATCCGGCGGCTTCACTTCAATCTGGACGTTCTTCTCCCGCAGTGCGTTCACCATCGTAGGGTCATCAGCCGAATAGGTGCGGATCCTGGTTTTATCCTTCAACTGTCCACTGATGTGGTTGCCTTGGATGGTGACCTTTTCCAAATCACCCTTGTCGAGCTTCGTCATGAACTCACTGAACACGATCGTTTCTTCCTGAGCCGGTGGCGGCGCACTGAACAGAGTAAAAAGCGCGATCATGAACAGGCCAATCATCCCCCAGAATAGGAAGTCTTTGACTCTAGGATTCACGGTTACCCTCGTAGCTTTCTCGATAATCCGCTAGCTGTCCACTCCCTACAGACTGTCTTCATCTTTGTTTATGCATCTGGCCATCGCTCTTCACGATCAGTCCGATGACCCGTAAGCTGCCTGCGTCGCCATTGAGGCTTTAATGATCTCATCGGTTCGAAACATAACTGCCTCTTCCCTAATCCCGATCGATCAGGTGGTGGGGCTTCGTCCTCCGAAGCCCCGCCACCTCCTGCCGACACCCTAACGGTTAGCCTGATCTACTCTTCCTCCCAGACTCAGTAGCCGGTCTTTTGGCCCGTGGCCACCTGGCTGGGGAACGGATCCAGAATGCTCTTGGGCGCATTGTTCCAGATGACGTCCGCCAGGTTCGACATGCGCGACACGATCTGCGCCGCC
>JALHPO010000023.1 GCA_022842445.1 Nitrospira sp. | reverse complement strand
GCCGCTTGTCGGCGGGAAGAACGCCTCGCTGGGCGAGATGTACCGTGAGTTGGCCGCGAAGGGCGTGAAGGTGCCGAACGGCTTCGCGGTCACGGCACAGGCGTACCGGGACTTTCTCACCGAGGACAGGCTTGAGGCGACCATCACGGATGCCTTGAAGGACCTGGACGCACGGGACCTGGTGAATCTCCGCCGCCGGGGCAGCCGCATCCGTCAAGCCATGCTGGCGGCGAGTCTGCCTCGCGCGCTGGAGCGGGCGATCCTCGACGCCTATGCACGATTGAGCGAAGGGGCTCCGGCGCCGGTGGATGTCGCCGTGCGGAGCAGCGCCACCGCGGAAGATTTGCCCGATGCCAGTTTTGCGGGGCAGCAAGAAACCTATCTCAATGTTCAGGGGCCGCTTGCGCTCCTCGACACCTGCAAACGGTGTTTTGCCTCGCTGTTCACCGATCGCGCGATCGCCTACCGGGTTGAGAAAGGCTTCGACCATCACAAGGTCGCGTTGTCGATTGGCGTGCAGCGGATGGTCCGGTCCGACCTGGCCTCCGCCGGCGTGATGTTTTCCATCGACACGGAGACCGGGTTTCGAAATGCCGTGCTGATCAATGCTGCCTATGGCCTGGGCGAGAACGTGGTGCAGGGATCGGTGAACCCGGACGAGTATTACGTGTTTAAGCCGACGCTCGTCCAAGGGTACCGCCCGATTCTGAACAAACGGCTGGGCAGCAAGGAGTTCAAGCTGATTTATGACGTGGGTGGGAGCAAGATGGTCAAGAACGTGCCGGTGCCGCCGGACGACCGGGCCAGATTCGCGGTGACGGACGAGGACATCCTCACGCTCGCCCGCTGGGCCTGCCTCATCGAAGACCATTATCGCGACACGCGCGGCGCCGACAGTCCGATGGACATGGAGTGGGCGAAGGACGGCGCGACGGGCGAATTGTTCATCGTGCAGGCGCGGCCGGAAACCGTGCAGTCCAGGAAAGATCCGGCCGTGATCGAGACCTATCGTCTGACAAGCCGAAGTCGTGTGCTCGTCAGCGGGCGCAGCGTCGGCGGCAAGATCGGCCAAGGGACGGTGCGGGTCATCAAATCCGTCCAACAGATTCACGAGTTCCGGGAAGGCGACGTGCTCGTGACCGACAAGACCGACCCGGATTGGGTGCCGATCATGAAACGGGCGGCAGCCATCGTGACGAATCGCGGGGGGCGGACCTGTCACGCCGCGATCGTGAGCCGCGAACTGGGCTTGCCTGCCATCGTGGGCGCGGAGGCCGCTACTGAACGGTTAAAAGACAGCCAGGTCGTCACTATCTCCTGCGCGGAAGGTGAGACCGGGTTTGTCTACGAAGGCCGGTTACCGATCGAGGTCGAGCGGGTCAATGTCAAAGACCTGCGTCGTCCCAAGACCGCAATCATGATGAACGTGGCCAACCCCGAGGAAGCATTCCGCTTGTCGTGTCTCCCGAACGACGGGGTCGGCTTGGCGCGCGAGGAGTTCATCATCGCCAACGCCATCAAAGCGCATCCGCTCGCGCTGCTCGACTATGAGTGCCTGGACGATCCCGGGCTGAAGGCCGAGGTCGACCGGTTGACGGTGGGTTACTCCGATAAGGCTCAGTTCTTCGTGGACAAACTTGCCGAGGGAGTCGGCATGATCGCGGCGGCCTTCTACCCGAAGGATGTGATCGTGCGGCTGAGCGATTTCAAGTCGAACGAGTATGCCAATCTGATCGGCGGCCGCCGGTATGAACCGGCCGAGGAAAATCCCATGCTCGGATTCCGCGGCGCGTCCCGCTACTACGATCCCCGGTATCGCGACGGCTTCGCGCTGGAATGCCGGGCGCTCCGTCGGGTTCGGGAAGATATGGGACTGCATAACGTGAAAATCATGATCCCGTTTTGTCGGACCGTCGACGAAGGCCGGCGCGTGCTCGATGAGATGGCGCGGCACGGGCTCCGGCGGGGCGAGCGAGGCTTGGAGGTGTACCTCATGTGCGAGCTGCCCAGCAACGTCCTGCTCGCCGAAGAGTTCGCCGCGATCTGCGACGGGTTCTCCATCGGCTCCAACGACCTGACGCAGCTCACCCTGGGTGTGGATCGGGATTCGGAACTCGTCGCGCCGCTGTTCGACGAACGCAATCCCGCCGTGATGCGGTTCATCGCGACGGCGATTCAGACGGTGAAAGCCACGGGCAAGAAAATCGGCATTTGCGGCCAGGCGCCCAGCGACTATCCGGAGTTTGCGCGCTTTCTGGTTGAGCAAGGCATCGACAGCCTCTCGCTGAATCCGGATGCAGTGATGAAGACGACGGTCGCGGTGTTGGACATAGAGCGGGGGCTGCCCGCAGAACGTGAAGAAGGGCGATGACGAGCGCATTATTCTACGATCGGTTGCAGTTCGCCTTCACGGCGACGTTCCATTACCTCTTTCCACAATTGACGATGGGCTTGGCGGCATTGCTGCTGTACCTGAAAAGCCGTGCCTATTGGAGCCGTGATACCCACTATGATGAGGCGGCTCACTTCTGGACGAAGATCTTCGCCTTGAGCTTCGCGTTCGGCGTCGTCACCGGCATTCCCCTGGAATTTCAGTTCGGCATGAACTGGGCAAGATTCTCCACATTTGCCGGCGGCGTCATCGGCCAGACGTTGGCCATGGAGGGTGTGTTCGCGTTTTTTCTGGAATCCACGTTTCTGGGCCTGCTGCTGTACGGCAAGAAACGATTGGGTCCGTTGGTCGATTGGATCGCGACGGTGATGTTGTTCCTCGGGTCGTGGCTCTCGGGGTTCTTCATTCTGGCGACGAATGCGTGGATGCAACATCCGGTGGCCTATGCCGTTGATGACGTCGGTGCGGTTCACGTGACGGGTCTCTGGGGCTTGCTGACCAACCCCTGGCTGGTGTGGCAGTTCGCGCATACGATGACGGCCGCGATCGTTACCGGCTCCTTCGTGATGGCCGCAGTGGGGGCCTACTACCTGCTCTCTGGTATTCACCTCGATCAGGCCAAGACGTTTCTCCGAACCGGGGTCGTTGCCGCGGCGCTGGCCAATTGCCTGATGCTTTTTCCGACCGGGCACCATGCGGCGCTGCAGGTCTTTGAGCATCAACCCATCAAAGGAGCGGCATTTGAAGGCCACTTCCACACCGAATTCGGCGCCGATCTGGTGCTCCTCGGCCAGCCGAACATGGACACGCTCACGATCGATAATCCGCTCGTCGCTCCCAAGATGCTTAGTTTCATCATTCATAAGCATTTCGGCGCCGAGATCAAAGGGCTCACTGATTTTCCTCGCGAAGACTGGCCGGACACCATGCCGCTGCTCTACTACACCTACCACATCATGGTTGGCCTGGGGTCGCTGTTCATCCCGCTCATGCTGACAGGGGTGGTCCTGCTCTGGCGCGGACGTCTGTTTCAGGCCCGATGGATGCTCTGGACGATCATGCTCATGGCGCCGTTTCCCTACATCGCCACGACCGCCGGGTGGATGACCGCCGAATTGGGACGGCAGCCGTGGTTGGTGTATGGCCTGTTCCGAACGGCCGACGGCAACTCTCCATTGGTGGGATCAGGCAATGTCCTGTTCACGTTACTCGGCTTCCTTGGTCTGTATCTGGTGTTGGGCCTTCTGTTTCTATTTTTGTTGTTCCAAACAGTCGCTCGTGGTCCTGCCGTGCCTGTCGGGTGGAGTGTGAACGGGAGGGGTGCGTTGTGAGCGAGGAGATGCTGTCGACCGAGACGCTGTGGTTCGCGATCGTCGCTGCGATGTTCGCCGCCTATGCGGTCCTGGATGGATTCGTGTTCGGGGCGGGCATCCTCTACGTGTTCGTCGCACGAACCGACGCAGAGCGGCAACTGGTCTTGAAGGCCATCGGTCCGGTGTGGAAGGGCAATGAAGTGTGGCTGGTGGCGGGCGGAGGTCTCTTGTTCCTCGCCTTTCCCAAAGCCTTCGCTGCCGGATTCAGCGGGTTCTACTTAGCCCTTAACCTTGTCCTGTGGTGTGTGATCCTCCGCGGGTTGTCGATTGCCGTACGGTCCCACCTCGACAATCCCCTATGGCGAACGTTCTGGGACGCGATCTTCGCCTTGTCTAGTCTACTGCTTGCCCTGATTTTCGGGGTTGCCTTGGGCAATCTGATTCGGGGCGTGCCGCTCTCTTCCGATGGCCAGTTCTTTGCCGCGCTCTGGACCACCTTCACGCCTGGACCTACGCCGGGAATCCTGGACTGGTTCACGGTCCTCGTGGGTGCCCTCACCGTTGCGATGCTTGCCGTCCATGGGGCGCATTATCTCATCATGAAGACGGATGCGGACGTCCGCATCCGGGCAAGCCGGATTGCCGACGTCGGCGCATGGGCCGTGGTTTTCCTGGCGATCCTAACGGGCTCGGCGCTGCTCTTCGTTCAGTCGGCTCTGTGGCAGCGGTACGTCGCGCATCCGGTTGGGTTTGTCTTGCCACTGATTGCCGTGGTGACGTGGCTCACCGCACTCGCTTGCCGTCGTCGCCGACGGGACGGGGCCGTCTTCATAAGCTGGAGCCTCTGTATCCTGGGCCTCTTCGGCAGCGTGGCCTGGGGCCTGTTTCCCAATTTGTTGATGGCGACAGAAGACGCGACGTACAGCCTGACCATTCACAATAGCGCCGCGTCGTCCGACGGATTGCGGCTCGGCCTCGTCTGGTTCCCCATCGGTATCAGCCTTGTCTTGGCCTATACCGTTTGGGTCTATTGGAGCTTCCGAGGAAAAGTGGCGCAGTTCTCGAGTGAGGAGAATTATGAATAGGCCGTGCAATCAGCTCCAGAGAGACGCAACAGGCACATGCATGCTGCGCAATCTTAGTCGCATGGAACGGTGGGGGAGAGTTCTCGGTGGAGCCGTGCTCATGGGTCTTGGGCTCACACTTTCTGTTCCGTTTTGGGTCGAAGAGGTCGCGGAGACTGTCGGATTGCTCGCCGTCGTCACCGGCGCGATCGGGTTCTGTCCGGTGAAGCGGTTGTGTCTGCGAGCCAGGCGAGCGTCGACGTTCTCATCGGAGGAAGAAGCATGAGATGGCAGCCCGAGAGTAGGATTCCGACGGTCGTGAGTAGGTAGCCGTTAACCAGTTCCGGACCACAAGACGTGGCGGAAGGTGACGGAATGGTTCGGGGGTAGGCGAATCGTATGAGTGGATTGTGCGTCGGCGTGCCGAAAGAAACGGCTCCTGGAGAAACGCTCGTCGCGTTGACGCCAGCGCACGTGCCTTTGCTCGTCAAGGCTGGCTTCGAGGTGTCGATCGAATCCGGTGCGGGAGAGGCTGCAGGATTCGATGATGACGCCTATCGGTCAAAGGGAGCGCGCATCATCGCCAAGCGCGAGGAGTTATTCAGTGCGGCGCAGATCCTCCTTCAGGTCAGAACCCTGGGCGCGAATCCGGAGAAGGGCCGCGATGATCTGTCCCTGCTCCGGCCCAATCACACGGTCATCGGGTTGGCCGATCCGTTGGGGAATCCCCGGGCTTCATCAGAATTGGCTACGCGAGGCGTGAGCTTGCTGGCGTTGGAGTTGATTCCACGGATTGCCCGCGCGCAGAGCATGGACGTGCTCTCTTCGCTGGCCACCATCGTGGGCTATAGAGCTGTGCTCCTTGCGGCAGGAGTCTTGCCGAAGATGTTTCCGATGCTGACGACGGCCGCCGGGACCATCGCGCCTGCCCGGGTGTTGGTGATCGGCGCCGGCGTGGCCGGGTTGCATGCGATCGCAACGGCACGTCGCCTGGGTGCCGCTGTGGCGGCGTACGATGTGCGTCCAGCCGCGAAAGAGGACATCCGGAGTGTCGGGGCGAAGGTCGTTGAATTTCCGGTTGAGGCCGATGAAGTGGAAGAGTCACGCGGCTATGCCAGGGCGTTGAACGAGGAGGCCTGCCGACGGCAGCGTGAGGGACTGGCTCCGGTGGTGGCGGCCAGCGATGTCGTGATCACGACGGCATCGGTACCGGGTCGGAGGGCGCCGCTTCTGATCACCAGCGACATGGTCGCGCGGATGAGCTGGGGCTCGGTGATCGTGGATGTGGCTGCGGATCGTGGCGGAAATTGCGCATTGACCCGCCTGAACGAAACGGTGATCCAACGTGGTGTGACGGTGCTGGGGCCTACCAATCTGCCGCGTACGGTCCCGACGCATGCAAGCCAGTTATATGGAAGGAATCTTGCCAGCGTGTTGCTCCATCTCTGCAAGGATGGCCGTCTGCGCTTCGAATCGGACGATGAGATTGCGCGCGCAATCCTGGTCACACGAGGTGGAGAGGTGGTGCATCCACAGGTGAGCGCGTTGCTGGGGACGAACGAAGCGAGCACAGCGAACGGTGGAGAGTGAGGAGCTATTCTCCGAATTCAATCTGTTCGGTCTTCACGTTGTCACAGGAGAGGACATGGACACACTCATCACGGGCTTGACGATTTTTGTGCTGGCGCTGTTCGCCGGTTTCGAAATCATCACCAAAGTGCCGCCGACGCTGCATACCCCGCTGATGTCCGGTGCCAATGCCATATCCGGCATCACGATTGTCGGTGCTTTGCTGGCCGCGGGGTCGGAGCGGGACGGGATATCGAGCTGGTTGGGACTGGCCGCTATCCTCTTTGCAACGGTCAACGTAGTGGGCGGGTTCCTGGTGACACATCGCATGCTGAGCATGTTCCAGCGGAAATCGAGAACGGACTCATGAATTCGGCGTTGATCAATCTCGGGTATCTGGGCGCATCCGCTCTCTTCGTCGCGGGGCTGAAGGGGCTGGCCCATCCGAGGAGCGCGCCGCGCGGAAATCTCATGGGCGCCACGGGCATGTTGATCGCCGTAGCGCTGACGTTGCTCGACCGACGTATGGTGAACTTTCACGCCATTGCCGTGACACTGGCAATCGGGACGGCCATCGGCGCAACCCTGGCCCTGAAGATTCAGATGACCGCGATGCCGCAACTGGTGGCGGTGCTGAACGGCTTGGGAGGGGGCGCGTCCGTCTTCGTGGCCAGCGTCGGTCTCCTGGAGTTCAGAGATGCGACGGTTCCCGCGCTCAATCATTTCACCGTGGCTGCGGTGGCCTCAGGAGTGATCGGTGCCGTGACGTTCTGGGGAAGCCTCGTAGCGTTCGCCAAATTGCAGGAACTGATCACGGACAACGCGATTCGGTTTCCCGGCCAGCAGCTGGTCAATCTCGCTCTGGTGGCGGCCGTCGGAGCCCTCGGACTGTGGCTGTGGCTGGTGCCGGAACCGCATGCGGCCTATTGGCTCGTCGTTACTGTGTCGTCGATCCTCGGGCTGTTACTCGTCTTGCCGGTGGGTGGAGCGGACATGCCGGTGGTCATTGCCCTGCTCAATTCCTGTTCCGGCTTGGCAGCGGCGGCGACGGGCTTCGTCCTGAACAACAATGTTCTCATTATCGCCGGCTCGTTGGTGGGCGCCTCGGGGCTTATTCTCACGCAGATCATGTGCCGGGCCATGAACCGCTCGCTGATCGACGTGATGACCGGTGGAACACAGGCCACACCTGGCAATGGACGGACCGAGGATATCTATAGAGGGCGAGTCAAGGCCGCCTCACCGGAAGAAGTCGCGCCGCTTTTTGATGCGGCACGCCGAGTCGTGATCGTCCCAGGGTTCGGGATGGCCGTATCTCAGGCTCAGCATATCGTGGCGCAGCTCGCGGAGCTGTTACGTGGGCGCGGGATCGAAGTCGAATTCGCAGTCCATCCGGTCGCCGGCCGCATGCCCGGCCACATGAACGTGCTGCTGGCAGAAGCCAATGTGTCCTACGATCAGCTGAAGGATCTCGAAGAAAGCAACGCATCGTTCAATCGCACGGACGTGGCGCTCGTGATCGGTGCCAATGACGTGGTGAACCCGGCGGCGAGGACCGATCCCGCGAGCCCCATTGCCGGCATGCCGATCCTCGACGTGGACAAGGCCGCCACCGTCGTCGTCGTCAAACGAAGCCTGAGCCCTGGGTTTGCTGGGATCCCGAATCCGCTCTTTGTGGACAGCAAGACGATCATGCTGTTCGGCGACGCTCGCGAAATGGTCCAGGCCATCATCAAGGTGTTGAAGGAAGCGTGACGCGAGACGTGACTCCGTACGTCGTCATGAAAGGAAGGCAGACATGGATCCATTCTTGTCGCTCGGCATCCTGGCCGTCGTCATTGGTCTCGTCGGTCTGGGCGTGCTGCTGAAAAGTCGAAAGAAGAACGTGCGCTGAATCCGGACACTGAGGCAGTTGGTCCGGTCATCGGATTGGAGGAACGACATGAGAGCATGCAGAAGGTTCGGAATATGGAGTACTCGCTGGATTTTGCTGAGTGTGGCGACGATCATGAGTTTGTCGTGGCTCAACGCTGAACGCGGCATGGCGCTGGAGACGATGTCGGCGCAGAAGTCACGCATTGAAATCACCATTCGCAACTCGACCTATCTGCGTACCAAGACCACACCGGTCCGTGCCGGGATGCCCATGGTCCTGGTGGTCCGTAACGAAGACCCGATCCCCCATGGGTTTAGCTCCCCGATGTTTGCCGGTTTGCCGGTGACAATTGAGGCGGGAGGCATCGAAGTGTTCGGAAGGGGGATCGACGGCCTGCACGTCGCGCCAGGCCAGACGGCAGTGATCAGACTGACGAACGGCCAACAGGGCAAGATGACCTTCCGCTGTGACCTGCATCCCAACCTGGAAGGTGAACTGTATCTCTTGGACGTGCCTGTAGGATGAGCACAGGGCACCGAGAAGGGAAGAAAGGGTATGAGGACTCCATGATTTACGCCGGTGCACGTAGGGGACGCTGGTCGCTTCTGTTGCCGACCGACTTCCAAGAGCCGGCCAGGCGGGCGTTGCTCCATGGCATCAAGCTGGCGACGGCGTTAGAAACCTCGTTGACCATTCTGCATGTCGTGAAGACGCCGATGGATCTCTCCCGCAAGGCCCCCGACAGTCGGGCGCTGCGATCGCTGCGGACCTCGGCGCTGCTGGTGCTCGGACGCCTGACTCGGCTGGCAAAAGAACGTGGTGTGTCGGCACAACCACTGTTGCTGTATGGTGACCCGATTGGCTGCATTGTGGAAACTGCTAGGCAGGTTCATGCGAAGATGGTCGTCGTCGGCACCGAAGGACGCACCGGGTGGGATCGGCTCCGGATCGGAAGCACCGCGGAAGGGGTTGTTCGTGAGCTGTCTTGTCCCGTGCTGACCGTCCACGGTGGTCTCGCTGGGGATGAATTTCGCCATCCAGCCAAGATCCGTCTCAAACACATCCTCATTGCGACGGACTTCTCACGCGACGCCAATTCGGCTCTCCAGGTCGTTCGCGGCCTCGCTCCGAAGCTCCATGCCATGGTTCGGGTCATACACGCGTCGCACTCATCCCCGAGCAGTAGGCATGCGGAGCGAATGATCGCGAGACATGTCCGTGTGCTTCGGGATGACGGGATCGAGGCGGAGGGTGCCTGTGTGCCAGGAGAGCCAGTTGAGACGATTCTGGCTCAGGCTGCAGCGTATCAGGCGGATCTTCTTGTGGTCGGTACCAGCGGGCGGCGAGGGTTCAGCCGGATAGTTATTGGCAGTGTGGCGGAGACGCTGCTTCGACGAGCTGGATGTCCTGTTCTCACGGTAAAGCATAAGCCCCAACAGCGATGACACCATGACATTGACGATCGAATATATTCTTCTTGCGGCGTCCGGGCTCCTGCTGCTCAGCATCATTACCAGCAAAGTGTCGGGGCGATGGGGAGTGCCGGCGTTGTTGTTTCTCCTCATCGGCATGCTCGCCGGTTCCGATGGGCCGGGCGGCATTCATTTCGATGACCACTGGCGCGCCCAATCTCTCCGCGTGGTAGCACTCGCGCTCCTCACCGGTAGCCCGCAGGATGATTTCCTGCTGGCCTTCACTGGTCAACAGTCTTTCCTCCGATTACGATCGATCCTAGACAGGCGGCATCCGACTTCACCTAAGGAACCACCGGACCACCGGGGTATCGAGGTTGTGTCATGACAAGCCATCATCATCTTCCCATACACGAAATTGTGCTCTTACTGGAGACCGACGTGGCCAAGGGCCTCGCCTCGGACGAAGCGGCGCGGCGATTGGAACGCTTTGGGCCAAACGTCTTGCCAAAAGTCCGGGGCCATGGGCCGTTGATCCGCTTCCTGCTTCAGTTTCATCATCCGCTCATCTACGTGCTGCTGGCGGCGACCATTGTGACGGCCCTGCTGGGTGAGTGGGTGGATGCCAGCGTGATCTTCGGCGTCGTGTTGGTGAACGCACTGGTGGGATTCATCCAGGAATCACGCGCCGAAGCGGCGCTCGACTCGCTGGCGGCGATGATGAAGACTGAGGCGGTGGTCCGACGTGACGGACAAAAACGGCGGATTGTGTCGGCGGATATCGTTCCCGGCGACGTGGTGTTGCTGGAATCCGGGGATAAGGTTCCCGCCGATCTACGGCTCACGGCAATTCGCGAACTGCGCGTCGATGAATCGGCGCTGACCGGGGAATCGGTGCCGGTAGAGAAGGCCGATCACGTCTTGCCTCCTGAGACGGTGGTTGGGGATCGGAAGAACATGGCCTTCTCCGGCACGTTCGTCACATATGGCCAGGGCACCGGTGTCGTCGTCGGAACAGGAACGGAGACGGAGTTGGGCCGCATTCACCAATTAATGGGGGAGACGACGCAGCTTGCCACACCGCTCACGAAGAAGCTGGCCTCCTTCAGCAAGGTGCTCTCCGTCGCAATCCTTGGCTTGGCGGCTGTCACCTTCGTGCTCGGACTTTGGCGAGGACAACCAGTAACCGAAATCTTCATGGTGGCGGTCGCGTTGGCCGTGAGCGCCATTCCAGAAGGGTTGCCCGCAGCGGTTACCATTACCCTCGCGATTGGCGTCGGTCGCATGGCGCGGCGACACGCCATCATCCGGAAGCTGCCGGCAGTGGAAACACTCGGCAGTACCACCGTCATTTGTTCCGATAAGACCGGCACGCTCACCAAGAATGAAATGACGGTCCAGGCGATTCTGGCTGGAGATGACGTCTTCGACGTTGGAGGCGCAGGCTATGAACCGATCGGAGTGATACGTGAAGCAACCGTTGAGAACTTGAAGAAGGAAAATGAACTTCGCCCTCATGACCCAGCACTCAACACTCAGAACGCAGCACTGAGCAAACATCCTGCCTTACGTGAGGTCCTGCTGGCCGGAGTGTTGTGCAACGACGCCCAGCTCGTGCAACGCGATGGTGAATGGACTGTTGTGGGGGATCCGACAGAAGGAGCGTTGTTAGTGGCGGCACGGAAGGGTGGCATCGAGGTGGATCGTCACGCGAGTGACGCTATCAGAGTCGACGCGATTCCGTTCGAGTCGGTGCGGCAGTTCATGGCGACACTGCATCGACTGGAATCGGACGGCGATGGTACGGTTTATCTCAAGGGCGCCGTGGAGAGAGTGCTCCGGCTCTGCGATCGAGTGGTTGCGGCAGATGGTACTGAGCATCGGCTTGATCCAGAGCGTGTCTTGAACTGCACGGAGGCCTTTGCAAGACGGGGACTTCGCGTGCTGGCGTTGGCACGTAAATCATTGACGACCAATACCACGATGTTAGCGGATCGCGAGATGGAAGGCGGCTTCACGTTTCTCGGGCTTCAGGCCATGATGGATCCCCCCAGACCGGAAGCCATTGCCGCTGTGCGTGCCTGTCAAAGTGCGGGAATTGCGGTGAAGATGATCACGGGCGATCACGCGCTGACGGCGCGCGCCATTGCGAAGCAGGTCGGTCTGGACGGGCGTAAAGATCATCAGACCGGTGACTTGAGCGCACTGACCGGCCAAGAGGTAGCGGCCATTTCCCAGACGGAGCTTGTGGAGGTTGCCGACCGCACCGCAGTGTTCGCGCGGGTATCCCCTGAGCAAAAACTGCGCTTAGTGGAAGCCCTGCAAGCACGTGATCACATTGTGGCCATGACGGGGGACGGTGTCAACGATGCACCGGCGCTCAAACAGGCAAACATAGGGGTCGCCATGGGTCGTGGCGGGACAGAAGTGGCGAAGGAAGCCGCCGATATGGTGCTCACCGATGACAACTTCGCGGCTATTGAGGCTGCTGTCGAAGAAGGCCGCTGTATCTTTGATAACTTGACAAAATTCATCGTGTGGACGTTACCAACCAATGGGGGAGAGGGTCTCGTGCTACTGACGGCCATTGCATTGGGAACGGTTCTGCCGGTGCTGCCGGTGCAAATTCTCTGGATCAACATGACAACCTCAGTCGCGCTGGGTTTGATGTTGGCCTTTGAGTCGAAGGAGCCGGGTATCATGCAACGGCCGCCCCGCGATCCCGACCAACCGATCCTGACGGGCGTCTTGATCGAACGAATCGTATTAGTCTCAACACTCATGCTGGCTGGGGCCTATGGTGTGTTTCTTTGGGAATTGGAGCGGACCGCTTCTGTAGTGGCCGCCCGCACTGCAGCGGTGAACGTCTTCGTGATGGTCGAGTTGTTCTACCTGTTCAACTGCCGATCGCTGGAACACACGATGTTCCATGTCGGATTGTTCAGTAACCCGTGGATATGGCGGGGCATCGCCGTCATGACCGGATTGCAACTCTTGTTGACGTACAGTCCGAGCATGAACCGATTGTTCCATACCGCGCCGATTGATGGCCCGTCTTGGGCGCTGATTCTTGGGACGTCGTTGGCTGTGTATCTTGTCGTTGGATTCGAGAAGTGGATCAGGAGGCGTATACGACCCATTCATTCGACGGACCAAACGGCTCGGCAAGGATCAGTAACGGAACACTCATGAACCGTCATGTCTTGACCATGTTGGAGCGGCTTGGAAACCAGTTTGCACGGCAGGGGCCGACCGTTGATCACGTTTTCGCGCAAGGGGATCCTGCTGAAAGGATTATTCGTGCCGCTGATCCCCACCGAACGGATCTGATCGCAATGGGCTCGAAAGGACTCACGGGGCTTGAGCGCTATCTGTTGGGCAATGTCTCGCGCAAGGTGGCGAGGCATACGTCTTGTTCCGTGCTTGTGGTGAGGAGCCGAAGACGGTGAATGCCGGATCGGAAGGAGATCGATCATGCTGACAGCAGGGGGCATGTTTCTCCTGAGCGCAGTGGTCATTCTGATTGCCGGAACCAAACTGTCTCACTATGCCGATCAAATTGCCGAGCATTCCGGCCTCGGGCGCCTGTGGATTGGGGTGGTGCTGCTGGCTGGAGCGACCTCTTTGCCCGAGGTCTTCACCGCAGTCAGCGCGGTGCTCCTTGATGAGCCGAATATCGCGGTAGGAAACCTGGTTGGAGCGGGGCTCAGCAACATGTTGACTCTCGCACTGATCGACATGGTGTATCGACAGAAACGGATCTGGCAACAAGCGGCCCTGGAGCATGCGCTGATTGCCGCGTTGGCGATCATTTTGACGGGACTGGCCGGTCTGTTGATTGTGATCAGACAACCGCTCCCGTTATGGCATGTCGGTCTGGGCACCCTTGCGATCGCCGTGATCTACGTATTTGGGGTGCGCGTCGTCTTTCGCCAGGAGGATATGCGGCGCCGAGCTCAAGAACTCGAGAGACTGGTGGCAGCTGAGGCAGCCTCGGTGAATTCTCTTGTGCCGACCGGCGCACTGAAACGGGCCCTGATGGGGTTTTCGTTGGCGGCCCTGTGCATTCTCGTGGCGGCGCCGGTATTGGCCGAAGCGGCCAAAGAGCTTGCGGAGGCGACCGGCATCAGCACGACCTTTATCGGCACGTCGTTGGTCGCTGTAACGACCACGTTGCCCGAACTGGTCACGACCTTTGCGGCGGTCCGTTTGGGCGCCTATGATTTGGCCGTGGGTAATCTGTTCGGGAGCAATGCCTTCAACATGGCGGTTCTACTGCCCGCGGATCTGGCCTATCAGAAAGGTCCGTTGCTGGCGGCCGTCGAACCAACCCACGCCGTGACGGCCTTCGTCAGTATCCTACTCATGAGTGTCGGCGTGATGGGGATCATCTATCGGGCTGAACGGCGGTTCATGCTCATCGAGCCTGACAGTCTGTTGATGATCGTGAGTTATGGATTAAGCATGTGGCTCTTGTTCCGGATCGGGGCCTAATGGACCCTGCGGTATCTATCCGGACGAGATCAACAGGAGGCGTATGTTAAAATTGAAAACGTGACAATGCAATATCGGAATTCCTGGCTGGCACGCGTGTCGATGGTGTGATTCACCACGTTCCTGTTGGGGGCTCGTGGCCATGGAACGATGGTCGTGGGCACGCGATCCGACGAGCTGGAGTGTGCTGAACATGAAACGCGATAGTATGCGGCCCCCCACGGGATCGAGGTTGGTTGGCTCGTATAGGCGATTGATATGGGACATCGTTTGATGGTGAACATGAGACCGATTGTGCCTTGGACACTTGTGGTGGGGATTAGTGGGGTCGTGCTGGCCTCGTTCAGCCTCCTCAAGGGATTCCATGCACGCGATGAACCGGTCGAGACGTCGAGTCGTACGGCTCCCACATCACCGCCGAATACCGTCACGCTCAAGCCCGAAGTACTCGCGAGTGCCGGCATTGAGGTGGTTCCAATCGTTCGTGGGGAGTTCAGGCTCCATCGGGATTTTCCAGCCGTCGTCCAGCCGAATGAGAATAAGCTGGCCGAGGTCACCACATTAATCCGCGGACTGGTCGAAGAGGTGTATGTCGACGTTGGTCATGATGTGGAGCGAGGCACTTCGCTTGCCTTGGTCCATAGTACGGACATCGGCCTGTCTCAAGCTTCGTATTTGAAGGCTGCGGCACAATCACACGAAGCCTCATTGGCCTATGAGCGGGCCCGTGAGTTGTATGAACAGCAGGTGGTGAGCCTGGCTGAATTGAAACGACGCGAAGCCGCGATGCGGGTGGCTCACGCCGACTTGCGGGAAACCACGCATCGGTTGGAGTTGCTGGGTGTACCGGGTGAGGAGATTCGACGCTTAGATCGGGAGCGAACTGTCCGCTCTGATGTGCCGATCCGTGCGCCGATTACTGGCCGGATCATCATGCGCAACCTTACGCGCGGTGAAGTCGTGGAGATGGCGCAGAAAATCTTTACGGTGGCCGATCTCTCGGACGTCTGGGTCGTCGGCAATGTCCCGGAGAAGGACGTGCAGTTCATCCATCGTGAGCAGTCTGTCGAGGTGCGGGCGACGGCCTATCCGGGCCGAGTGTTTCCCGGCACGATCACCTATATCAGCGACGTGTTGGATCCCGCGACGCGTACCATGCGATTGCGCGTCACGGCCCCGAATTCGAAGAAGCTGCTGAAACCGGAGATGTTTGCCTCGGTACGGGTCTATGCAGAGCCCGAATCGGAGGCCGTGATGGCGCCGGTCTCGGCGGTGCAACGGAGCGGCGAGTCTTCATACGTGTTCGTGCAATTAGACGGCGGGACGTTTGAGAAGCGTCCCGTGGTCCTCGGCTCGGAAACCGACCAGGTCGTCGCGGTGCTGAACGGTCTGCGTGACGGGGAGCGGATCGTCACCGCGGGCACATTCGTGCTCAGGTCTGAATTCGAGAAATCGCTGATTGAGCCTGCGCCATGATCGATGCGCTGATCGCCTTATCGCTCCGACGATGGCCGCTCATCGTGATTCTGACCGTCCTGCTGGCCGCGGCCGGTGTCATGGCCTTCCGTGAGTTGCCGATTGACGCATTTCCGGATGTCACCAATATCCAGGTGCAGGTCTTGGCCGACGGGCCGGGACTGTCTCCGATCGAGGTTGAGCGGCTCATCACCATTCCGCTTGAACTGCAGATGACCGGCTTGCCCGACCTCACCGAAATTCGCTCACTGTCGAAATTTGCCCTCTCCCAGATCACGGTGGTGTTCAAAGACCATGTGGATCTCTTACGCGCCCGCCAGCTTGTCCTTGAGCGACTGCTCGAGGCGAAAGCGATGTTGCCTCCTGGAGTGGAACCGGTCATGGCGCCGGTGACGACCGGCCTCGGTGAGATCTATCAGTACTACCTGGATGGGCCGTCGGAGAACGGGAAGAGCCCCGCAGCGCTCGAGACTACCCTGACTGCCCATCGGGTTCTGCAGGACTGGGTGCTTCGGCCGCTTCTCAGGACGGTTCCAGGCGTCATCGATGTCAATGCGCTGGGCGGATTCGTGAAGCAGTATCAGGTGATCATTGAGCCTGCCCAACTGCGCAAGTACAACTTGACGTTAGCCCAGGTCTTCAACGCAGTCGCGCAGAACAATGCCAATGCCGGCGGCAATGTCATCGATCGACACGGCGAACGGGCGATCGTGCGCGGGCTGGGGCTAGTACGAAGCATCGCCGATATCGAGGACATTGTGGTGAAGGAGGCCGGCGGGACGCCCGTGTATGTGCGCAATCTTGGCGAGGTACGTATCGGCCATGCCATCCGCCACGGTGCCGCCGTGCTTGACGGCGATCGGGAAGTGGTCGCCGGCATTGTCCTTATGCTTCGTGGATCCAATGCGCGACAAGTCGTTGAGGCCGTCAAGGCCAAGATTGAGCAGATCCATCGCGCTGGCATCCTCCCGGGTGGGCTGAAACTCGTGCCGTTCTACGACCGATCTGAATTAGTCACGGCGGCTCTCGACACGGTCAGCCAGGCCTTACTGGGAGGCATTATCCTGGTGGGTCTCGTCCTCTTCATCACGATCGGCAATGTTCGAAGCGCACTGATCGTGACGGCGACCTTGATTCTCACACCGTTGTTGACGTTTCGGGTCATGAAGGATCTGGACCTTTCGGCCAATCTCATGTCGCTGGGCGGTCTGGCGATCGCCATTGGGATGGTCGTCGACGGATCAATTGTGGTCGTGGAGAACGTGTATCGTCGCCTTTCTGCATCCGACGGCCCGCTCGAATCTCGCTGGGATGTGGTGCTGCAGGCCTCGAAGGAAGTGGCCCGCCCGACCGCATTCGCGATGCTCATCATTATCGTCGTGTTTCTGCCGCTCGTGACCTTGGAAGGCATCGAAGGCAAGATGTTCGCCCCGTTGGGCTATACGGTCATCATCGCGTTGATGGTCTCACTGGTGTTGTGTCTGACTTTATCACCAGTCCTCTGTGCGCTGGGACTTCGTGGTGGGAACCAACGCGAGATGCCGATCGTCCGGTGGGCGAAGGCGGGGTATGAACCGCTGCTCCAATGGGCCCTCGTTCATCGGCGACTGGTGCTGATCAGTGCCCTAGTGCTGCTTGGTCTGACGCTGCTGCTGGTGCCTTATCTGGGCAAGCAGTTTGTGCCTGTGCTGGAGGAAGGGGCATTGACGCCGCTGATCATCCGGTTGCCAAGGGTATCGCTCCCTGAATCCATTGAATTGGAGAAACGCGCCTTGCTGGCCCTGCGGGAATTTCCAGAGGTCCGCCTCGCGGTCGGCAAGATCGGTCGGTCGGAGATTGGGAATGAACCGCAAGAGGCCAATGAAAGCGATCCGGTCGTCCTGCTGCACCCGCAGGATACCTGGACTACGGCTCGGAACAAAGCCGAGCTGGTCGAGACGAT
>JALHPO010000022.1 GCA_022842445.1 Nitrospira sp. | reverse complement strand
ACCACCGGCTTGATCGCCTGCCGCACCGCCCGGCTCCCCTCCGCCCGGATCGCATCGAGCTGCGGAATCAGGCTCGCGTCCCCCTGCTCGATCAGCACCGCCGCCGCCGCGGTCCGCACCTCGACCTCCTCACTGGCGATATCGAGGAGGGCTTGGGCGATGGCATTTACAGGTGGCCGATCCCCGGCGGTAGTCGACACTGCTTCATCAAGCGCTAGCACCGACTGGCAGTCAATCCCTAACGGGAGAAAGACACCTAGAACGAGTCCAAGTATTGTTTTCGAAACACTGGCCAGGTTCATCGACAACAACCTCCCTATGACCACCCAGCTGATGAGAATCTTCCTACAGCAGAACCAGCCCGTGTGAGCCTGTCGTAAAAAGCACTTCGCGAACGATGTGACCCGTATTCGGGTCCACCATCTCATGAAAGCCGACGCAGACCTATCAGGAAAACCCTGAAAGCAAGCCGGGAGATCACTGAGGAGCTTCGGAGAACTGAGGGACTGGGGATAAAGAGAAGACAAGACTTAGGAGTAGGGCTGGACCAATCCGACACCGATCGCGAAGCGAACGAGGCCGGGCACATCATGAATTTCCAGCCGTTCCATCAATTGGCTTCGGTGTGTTTCAACCGTTTTGACGCTCAAGTTGAGACGTTGGGCAATATCTTTCGTAGTATGCCCTTCCGCGATGAGCTGGAGGATTTCTCGCTGGCGCATACTAAGCTTGGCCAACGGGCCTACCGGTCCTTCAGTCTTTTCTCGATAGGCCTCGATGGCATATTTCGCAACCGCAGGAGTCAGGTACCTCTCACCCTTGGCGACGGTCCTGATGGCCAACTCTAGTTCGGCCAGTTCTGCGCCTTTCAACAGATAGCCTGACGCGCCCACCTGCAACGCTTGCTGGAGATATTCTTCATTGGCATGCATCGACAGTAGAATCACGCGTGTGGTAGGGGACTCCCTCAGGATCCTGGCGGTCGCATCGAGTCCGTTCAATCCGGGCATCGCAATATCCATCAGGACGAGATCAGGAGTATCCGTCTGCACATACTTGACAGCCTCCAACCCGTCTCCCATGTCCGCGACAACCTCGGTGCCCTCGATTTTTTGCAAGAGAGCCTTCATTCCGGCCCTGACCAAGGCATGATCTTCCACAAGAATAATTCGGATGTGGCTCATGGCGATATCACCTCAGCCGTTACGTGTGGCTTCGTCTGCTCTTGCTCTGTGAGTGGGAAACACAGTTCAAGCCTGGTTCCTTCACCCGGCGCTGACGAAATGACCAAGCTGCCGCCGGCCAGCCGCACACGCTCTTCCATGCCAAGCAGCCCGATGCTTTCCCCGCTCTGTGCCCGCCGCCGTGCCAGTATCACATCGAATCCGACACCGTCGTCTTGGATAACAAGCGTGACTTCCTCACCTTGCCGACGCAACGCAAGACCGATCGTCTTGGCGTGCGAGTACTTCGCGATGTTGGTCAGCGCCTCCTGCGCGACCCGAAAGCAGGTGACCTCGATAGAGGCCGGGATTCGGCTGTCCATTCCTTCGACTGAGAGCGAAAGGGTCCATCCATTACGCGCCGCCTGCCGGTTCGCGTACCATCGAAGTGCCGACACCAGACCCAGATCATCAAGGAGCGACGGTCGCAGGTCAAGAGCCAGCGTCCGCACTTGAGTCAGCAGGCGGTCCACTAGCTCAAGACTATCCGTGAGAGGACTGAAACGGGAATCCCTGACCTCGCCATGCTGGATGTCTTGCAAGTCGATCTTCAGTGCCGTCAGCAACTGTCCGACTTCGTCGTGCAGATCTCGCGCAAGCCGGCTTCGCTCCTCTTCCTGCACTTGCATCAGTCGGCTGGAAAGTATCCGTAGGGAACGGTTGGCGGCGCTCAATTCAGCAGTTCGCTCTTGAACCTTTATTTCCAGCGCTTCATGCGCCTGCTGCAGCAGTGTTTCCCCTCGCTTCCGCTCACTAATATCACGGATGACTTTCGAGACCCCCACAAACTGACCGACCGCATCCTTGAGCGGCGACAAGGTGACTGAGACATCGATACACCGGCCGTCTTTGGTCAACCGTACGGCGTCATAGGTATGAATGTCATGCGCACCCCGTACCGTAGCCAGCAGCCAGGCCATATCCCGACGCAGATGTGCGGGAATCAGCGTCAGGATCGAACGACCGATCATCTCAGTGGCGGTATATCCGAAGATACGCTCTGCACCGGCATTCCATGTGGTCACGAATCCGTCGGGGGTCACGCTCAGAATGGCATCGCTGCTGCTCTCCACGATCGCTCCCAGCCGCCTGGTGGCATCGTCGAGCTTCGCCCTTCTCGCTCGTGCGACAAGCCCCGCCGTAGTCCACAAGAGGATAATGCCCAGAATCCGATTGAAGATTGCGATGTCCTGGGGGATGCCCGGCAGAGAGAGCGTGTGCCCCATATACACAAGAACGGTCCCAATGGCCGCAACGACATAAGGGGCAATCGGCCACTCAATCCAGAGGGCCAAGAATACGCCGAAGGCATCCCCGACAACCCAGACCGCATAACCCCACGGCATGAATACATCGGCCAGGAACGTTCCAGCCAGGATCAGCGGAATGAGTGCTCTGGCATAGTTAATATTCATACGTATGCGACCTACAAATCACGACCGCCCGACATCCGACGGCTTGGACCACGACGAAACAAGAGGCCCAGTGACGCCCAGATGTGCATGATACTCCAAACAGGAGCCCTGATCGAGAGCGGGGAGGATAGGGCTCTAGTGAGTTGTCTCAACCGTTTGGCGGTTAACTACCCAGACGCCGGCCAGAATAAGACCGATGCCGATAACTTCGATAAGGCCGACCGCTTCGTTCAGAATCAGCGCAGACAGCCCGATAGCAGCTACCGGCGTGAGGTTCCCCAAGACTGAGGCTCGCGACGGACCGATGCCTTTCACGCCGAACAGCCAAGCCTGCTGCGCCACGGCCGTGGCAAAGACCACGAGATAGCCCAGCGCCATCCAGTCGGACAGGGTCACCGACGCGACACCTGCATCCAACATCTTCCGATCGGTCCAGAGCAACGGGACCTGCAAGGCGGTCGCAACCAACAGTGTAGTCCAGTTGACGGTCAACGCCGAGACCCGTTCCATGACCGCACGGCTGCCGATGCTATACAGCGCCCAGCTCACGACGCCCAGAAATACCAGCGTGCTGCCCAGCAACGGCTGCTCGCCGGCTGCCTGGAAACCCGCCACAGATACCAACCCGACACCGGCAAAGGAAAGACCGGCCCCGGCCCACACGGCACGAAGCGGAACATCGCGGATCAACATGGCCGAAAGAAGCGCGGTCACCACGGGGCTCGATCCGATAATAACGCCCCCGACGGCTCCACTCACATATTTCAGCCCCATCAGGATCAGCAGATGATTTCCCAACACGCCGAGCCCGAGCAGGCCCAACAGGCGGAGATCCGGCCTGCTGATCTTGATGACGCCGCCTTCCTGCCACCACCAGGTTGCCAGGAGGATCGCCAATCCGCCGACATCCCGCAACACCGACGCTTCGACGGCGGAAAAAGACCCCAGTGCCATCTTCTGTGCAACGATCGA
Source organism: Nitrospira sp. (assembly GCA_022842445.1). Taxonomy (GTDB): domain Bacteria; phylum Nitrospirota; class Nitrospiria; order Nitrospirales; family Nitrospiraceae; genus Nitrospira_D. The sequence goes on along the minus strand of JALHPO010000022.1, from coordinate 16,064 downwards.
CCCGCCCCAAAGCACGGCTGCGAGCACGACCGACCCATAGGCCAACGTTGCGGATGGGGGCATCATGGCCATGGGACATACCGCTGTTTCGCCATCCCGTCAAGGAGTATTCCGCCACCGATCCAACGCTTGACCCAGGTTACGTTTCTCACTACCATTCGTCTAACCATTGAGACCCATCAAAAAAAGAGGAGGTATTTCATGCGTCAGAAGCAACATCTCCGCGGATACGTGTCCATCATATTGGCTGCGTCTCTCCTGGCGGCGGGGTGCACGAAGGATCTGGTCCGCGATGATGTGCGCTATGCGCAAACAGGCGCCCATTGCTCAGGGTCCGAAGGCGTCGATGACTCCTCGATCGCCGTGCTGCCTGTCCCGATCGTCGCGTTCATCGTGCCGCATGTAAATCTCCACGATATCAAGGCCGATGATTACCTGAAGCGCTGCGGCGATTCGACGAAGCTCATCAACCGGCAGGTGACAGTCAACCGTACCGGCTGTATCCCGGCCGGGCTGACCCGCATTATCACCCTGGGCATCTGGCAATGGTGCCCGGCTCGCGTATCCTGGGAAGCGGATGTGAAGACGTAAGGCGTCAAGCGTGAAAGGTGAGGTGTGCCTCGTACCGCGTGAGAGGATCTCGTCATCGTCTCACGCCTCACACCTTACGCCTCACGTCCTTTTCCTGACCACCAACACCCCGTCTCGGATCGTGACCAGCACAGCGGTCACACGCGGATCGTTGGCCACCGTACGGTTCAACTCCTGGATGGCAGCGGTCTGGTCATCAGGCGGCGGTTGTTTCAGCACCTCTCCGCTCCAGAGTACATTATCGATCAGGATCACACCGTTCGGAGAAAGCAACTCTAGGGCACGCCGGTAGTAATTCAGATAATGTATCTTGTCTGCGTCGATAAAGATCAGATCGAACGGACCGGTGAGCGTACTCATTGTGTCGAGGGCCGGCCCCATGCGAATGCTGATCTTGCCCCCGAACGGAGCCTGTGAGATGTAGCGTCGAGCCACCGCCGCAGACTCTTCATTGATTTCACATGTGACCACCGTTCCGTTCACCGGTAGCGCTTCTGCAAAGCACAGGGCGCTATAGCCCGTGAACATTCCGATTTCGAGCACCCGCTTGGCGCCCACCAACTGTGTCATCATTTGAAGAAAAGCCCCCTCCAAGGGGCCGACCACCATTTGCGCATACTCCATCGTCCGCTGCGTCTCTTCCCTGAGCGCCCGACACACCGACGATTCCGGCCTTGAATAGGCTTGGGCATAGGCTTCGATTTCCGGAGACACCAGGTGCTTCATACAGGCCTCGCTGGTTTGAAAAATACGGTTGAGGTTGCGTACACTGCGTCGCCATCATACATCACCTTCGCGCGAAGCGTGACGAGCAGTCTTAGCCTTACGATTGGAGGCCTCGCTTGAAAACATTGGCCACGCTGGAACCCCTCACGACGAGGCTGCTGGAAATCCAGCGTATCAACAGCGCCTCCTCGGTGCTGTCATGGGATCAAGAGACCTATATGCCGGCCGGAGGAGGAGCCGCGCGAGCCGAGCAAATCGCCGTCCTCCAAGGCCTGGCCCATCAGAAGCTGGTGTCCCCGGATATTGAGCAGCTCTTGTCGCAATGGGTCGATCCCGCGACGGGCCAGGCCGCCGAACAACCGGGAGATCTGTGGGATGAGCCCTCTCGCTCGCTGTTGCGGGAAGTCTGGCGGGACTTCAGCCGCGCCAAGAAGCTTCCGTCTGATTTTGTGATGACGCTAAGCCGGGAATGTTCGCTCGCACAGCAGGTCTGGGCCGAGGCGAAGACACAGAACACATTCGCCAAGTTTCTGCCGAACCTCCGCACGGTTCTGTCGCTCAAACGCCAAGAGGCTCAGTATCTCGGATACACCGATTCGCCCTATAACGCGCTCCTGGACGTGTATGAACCGGGCTCCACGATCGCCGCGCTTCAACCCGTCTTCGCCCAACTGAAAGCCCGCCTCGTCCCGTTGCTGAGGCGAATTACCGAGAGCCACGTTCGGATCGACGATAGCATTCTCCGACAATCGTATGATCAGACCCGGCAACTGGAGTTCGGGCGCCTGGTCCTGACTGCCATGGGTTATGACTTCGAGCGCGGCCGATTGGATCTTTCGGCCCATCCATTCACAACCTCATTTCATCCGACTGACGTGCGGGTGACCACTCGCGTCTATGAGCGAGAACTCCAATCCTGCCTGTTCAGCTGCATCCATGAAGGCGGGCATGGCCTCTACGACCAGGGGCTCGACCAACGGTATTTCGGCACACCGCTCGGCGACTCGGCCTCACTCGGCATTCATGAGAGCCAGTCCCGGCTGTGGGAAAATTGCGTCGGGCGCTCCCGCGCCTTTTGGCGCTTCTTCTATCCGGTTCTGCAACAGACCTTCCACAACCAGCTGAAGGGAGTGGACGTCGAGCGATTTTACGCCGCGATCAACTGCGTAAAACCCTCGTTCATCCGCGTGGAAGCCGACGAGTTGACCTATAACCTCCACATCATGCTGCGATTCGAAATTGAACAGGACCTCATTGAAGGCAAGGTGCAGCCCGAAGACTTGCCCGCCTTGTGGAACCAAAAGATGAAGGAGTATTTGGGGATCACCCCGACATCAGATGCGGAAGGCGTGCTGCAGGACGTCCACTGGTCGTTCGGCGCCTTCGGCTACTTTCCAACCTATACGCTGGGCAACCTGTACTCCGTGCAATTTTTCGAGCAAGCCAAACTGGAGATTCCCCGTCTTGAAGAAGGCATCGCCGCGGGGCAATTGCTGGAATTACGCCGCTGGTTAGAACAGAAGATTCATCGCTGGGGTCGGATGCTTACCCCGGACCATCTTGCCCGACGCGTGACAGGCACCACGATCAGTCCCGATCCATTTTTATCGTATGTGGAGAAGAAATACGGCGAGATCTACCAGCTCTGAATGCTCGACACGGCCTTGCTGTCATAGCCCATCACCCTATTCAGCTTGGCCAGCACCTCAGGGGAACAGGTAAATTCAGCCTGTACGTCGATCCGATCGGGCACAAGGAGCGTGGTGTGAAAGGTAATATCCCGAATGGGAATTTTGAATTCCGGTTGCTGCGGCGTGCTCAGCTCTACCGCCTCGACGGAATAGGTGATCGCGCCACTGTCCTGCGGGCCATAGACAGCCACAACGGCATCAATGATCTCTTTGATCTTCTCATTGGTCTCCACCCCTTCGATCGACGTCAACAGCAGCGGAATCACCTCATCCCTGGCCTGATCGGACAAGGTGAAATTCTCGATCCTCCCCTTTCGACGAAGCGACGTGAGGTCATTATCAAGATCTTTACTGAACGCACCATAGGCAAACCGGAAGAATTCAAAGTGCAGCCCCTTGAATCCTTTCCCGAATGTTTGGAGCTCGCATAGAAAGCACAACTGCTGCAGTTTGACATCACTCAATAACCCGTACGGCTCCGCCAGATGCAGTACATAGGAGAGGAGCGCACGATCAACGGTGATTTGGTTCGGTGTTCTCATGCTGTGATTCTGATAGCAAGATACGGGTTCTTACTATAAATAGACGATCGGTGATCGTCAAACCTGTTTGTCCCACCCCGTGCCCTTGACCCTTATAGCTCGTTTCGTCTTTAATAGCTCCTCTCAATAGGAGTCAGGTTGGCACCATGTCGAAGCATCAAAAAGAAATTACGGCTCTGAAAGAGCATCTCGGAAAACATCAGCTGAAATGCACCCGCCAACGCGAGCTGATTCTTGATGCCTTTCTCAAGCAAGAGCACATCACCGCTGAGGCGATGTATCACCAGTTGGCGAAAAAAGATCCGCATTTGGGGCTGGCAACGATCTACCGCACGCTCAATCTCTTTTGCGAAGCCGGCCTGGCACAGGCCCGGCACTTCGGCACGCAGACCCAGTACGACAATGTCTCCCATAAAGGCCATCACGACCATCTCATCTGCACAGACTGCGGAAAGATCGTGGAGTTTGAAAACTGCGACATTGAACGTCTTCAGGAGGAAGTCGCCGCTCGCAACGGCTTCACCATCAAAACCCACCGCCTGGAACTCTACGGCCTCTGTTCTCGCTGTCGTCATTGACCTCCACCCGTTTTTTTGGTATTCTTTTTGAGACGATTTATCAATTTCAATTTAATGAAAGGTGTGGCCTGTGCAGAACATCCTACAGCATCGGCTCTCTTCTTCTCGTGCTTTCCGTCTCCGATTCGCCTCAATCGCCCTGGTGGTCTGCGGCCTGCTCCTCTCCGCATGGCCGATTGCCGCAACCCCAGCCTGGGCCGAGGAGAAGTTGACTGTATATTCAGGACGCGCTGAACGGCTCATCAAGCCTGTGCTTGATTCCTTTACTGCTAAGACCGGCATTCAGATCGACCTGCTCTCCTCCGGCACCACCGAACTGGTCAACCGGTTGAAGATAGAAGGAGACCGCAGTCCGGCTGATCTGTTCATTACCAATGACGCCGGCAGCCTGGAGATAGCCCGTACTGCGGGGCTGCTTCGCCCGCTGAACATGCGGGAAATCGACCGCGCCATCCCTTCGCAATTCCGCGCCGTGGACAATAGCTGGATCGGCTTGTCCGGACGCTTCTGGATCATCGTCTATAACACCACCCTGGTGAAACCCGATCAGGTCAAGTCGTTGCTCGATCTGGCCAATGCTGAATGGAAAGACAAAATTGCGATTCCAAATTCCGGCAGTGAGTACTTACAGGCGGGGGTCTCCGTCATCCGCGCGAGTGTGGGAGACGAACGGACAAAGAGTTTTCTCCAGGGGCTTCGAGATAATGCCGGAAGCCAGGTCTATCAGAAAAGCTCTCAAATCGTGGAGGCGGTCGCCAAGGGCCAGGTCGCCATCGGCATCGTGAATCATTATTACGTGTATCGGCATCTCGCCGCGCAGCCGACTGCGCCGCTCGCCGTTTTGATGCCGGACCAACATGAGGGTGGTATGGGCGCGATCATGAATGTGGCGGGCGTCGGGATTCTCAAACATACCCCGCGGCTCGACAACGCCAAGCTGCTCGTCGAGTTTCTGGTGGCGCAGGCAGGCCAGAAGATGTTTGCCGATCTCGACAAGGAATATCCGCTTCATCCGGAGGTCAAGGCCGATCCTGCCCTTATCGAACGCAAGAGCTTTCGCGCAGCCCTGGTGCCGCTCACCAAGCTGGCCGAGTTGCGCGAACCGACACAGCTGCTCATCGAACAAGTAGGCCTCCGGTAACACGCGAGCCTGCTTGTGACCAATCTACGGCTCCATGCGACATTCCCCCTCCAGTTGGCCGTGCTGGGCAGTGCTATACTCATTCTTCTGCCGCTGGGCTATGTCACTGGCTTGGCCATGTCGGCCGATCTCGCGGTGTGGCAACGCCTGTGGGCCACACGCATCCCCGAACTGTTGACCAACACCGTGGCCCTGGCTGGGACCGTGGCCGTTCTGACCCTCCTGTTAGGCGTCTCGACTGCCTGGATAGTGACACGATTCGATTTTCATGGGCGCCGGCTCTGGGAAGTCGCCCTCGTACTGCCGTTGGCGATGCCGACCTACGTGTTGGCCTACGTGTACAACTATCTGTTGGGATTCGGCGGGCCGGTGGAACACCTCTGGCAAGTCTTGGCTGGGCCTCAGGCCAGAATCTTCTCGCCACAGAGTTTCTGGGGCGCCACGCTGGTGATGGCACTTGATACCTTCCCGTTCGTCTATCTCCTGACGCGTAGCGCGCTCTTGAGTTTAAACGTGTCGTACGAAGAAGTGGCCCGTACATGCGGCGCTTCGCGCGTGCGTACGATGCTCCGTGTGACTCTGCCACTGCTTCGGCCTTCAATCGTAGCAGGAACGGCGCTGGTCATTCTCTACGTGGTTTCTGATTTCGGCGCCGTCTCTCTCTTACGCTACCAAACACTGACCTATGCCGTCTTTCAGCAAATGACCGGCCGATCCGACAATACCGCCGCCAGCATTCTGAGTATCCTGCTGGTGATACTTGCCCTGATCTTCTTGCTGACCGAGCGTTGGTTTCGTCACAAAAGCCGGTTTCACCAAACGACAGGCCGCTACCGTGCGCCACTGCGTATCAGATGTGACTGGATCAAGACGGCAACCTTTACTGCATATCTTTCCGCCATCCTCGGTGCAGCCTTCGGTGTTCCTTTCTACTTGCTCGTGCAATGGAGCCTATCTCCGGAAGCGCTGGCGATTTTGGATGCCCGCTTCGTCGGCTTTGTCTGGAATAGCGCATTCCTTTCAGCCCTTGCCGCTACTGCAGGAGTCTTGATCGGCCTTCCGCTGGCCTATCTCGCAAGCCGGAAACCAACCTGGCTCAATCTGGGCTGCCTACAAGCGGCTTACGCCGGCTATGTCCTCCCCGGACCGGTTGCAGCCCTGGCCGTCTTAGTGCTGTGCCTCAAACTGGTGCCGTTCGTGTATGGCACGGTGGTCGTCTTGATCGTCGCCTACGTGCTGCATTTTCTCCCCGCCGGGCTTCAATCGCTCGAACCGGCGCTTCAGCAGATTACGCCCAATCTTGAAGAAGCAGCCCGCACATTGGGGCTCGGTGTTCAGTCAACCTGGCGTCGTGTGACGCTGCCGCTCATACGCAATGGCTTTATCGCAGCCTGGGTCCTGATGTTTCTGCAAACGATGAAAGAGTTGCCGGCGACACTGCTCCTGCGTCCGGTAGGTTTTGACACGCTGGCAATCCGTGTGTGGCTGGAGGCGAGCGAAGAGTACTATCAACTGGCGGCTCCCTCCGCGCTGCTGATCGTGCTGGTAGGTTTGCCGGCGTTGGCACTTCTGTTATCGCGTGATTGGCGTGCGGCCTAGGTTGAACGATGACGACTGAATCACATCCAACCCCTGCGGACACCAACGGGCTCGACAGCCAGGCCGGCCTAAGCGCACCGGCAGCTCCTATTTTAGAACTGCGCTCGGTGTCTTGCGCCTATGATCCGCACCGCCCGGCTATTCGTGATATTTCATTTTCAGCGCGGGAAGGGGAAATACTCTGCCTGCTCGGGCCATCAGGCTGCGGCAAAACCACTGTGCTACGGGCCATCGCCGGCTTTGAGCCGGTGAGGTCCGGAGAGATTTTCCTGTCAGGCCGGCGAGTCTCTTCTTCCTCGGATACGATCCCCACTGAAGAACGGCATGTCGGCATGGTCTTCCAAGAATATGCCCTGTTTCCTCACCTGCGCGTCGTCGGCAACATTGCCTTTGGCCTGGGCCACCTGTCCCGATCTGATCGGGAGAACCGGGTTCAAGAGATGTTGCGGCTGACTGGCTTGGAAGGTTTTGAGCGGCGCTATCCGCACGAGCTATCAGGCGGGCAGCAGCAGCGCGTGGCATTGGCTCGGGCGTTAGTACAAAATCCGGTCGTGCTGTTGCTGGATGAACCGTTCAGCAACCTTGACCCCGATATGGCCGGCCGCATGCGCCAAGAGCTCCATACGTTGTTGCGCCGGATGAAAACGACAACCATCTTAGTCACCCACGATCATGACGAGGCCTTTGCCATGGCCGACCGAATTGCCGTGCTGAACCAAGGCGTATTGGAGCAGATCGACGCGCCGGAGCTGATCTACCATGTGCCAGCCACGCCATTTGTCGCAGACTTTGTGGGACAAGCCGATTTTATTCCCGGACGAATCGAACAGGGGCTGGTTCACACAGAACTGGGGCAATTTCCCGACACACTTAACTGTTCCGAAGGCACGACGGTTGTGATGATGATTCGTCCGGACGATATTCACATAATCCCGGACCCATCGGCCACATCGAGAGTCGTCACCCGGCAGTTCCGAGGATCGGAGAATCTCTATGCGGTTCAACTCGGCTCCGGACTGATCGTGCATAGCAGCGAACGTTCGACCGCCGTCTACCAGGAAGGCACGGCGGTGGAGGTGCAGGTGACCGCAACCCATACCGTGCTGTTTCTTCGCTCTTCTCATCAAACGCAACAGACCAACCTTCCCCCAAGCTCTGGTGAAGGGGCCTGATTTTTCTATTGACAGAACCCGAGAATCAATGGTATTGAGAAGCATTATCAATAATGGTCGTCATGGAGCGGCCGCCTCATGGATGCTTTAAAAGAGATCGTTGACTACGGAATCATCGGGCTGTTGCTGATCCTCAGCGTATGGGCAGTGGCGGTGGCCGTCGAGCGATGGCAATTCTATCGCCGGGTCGACCTCGCGCAATACCCGAACCAGCAACTGTTCGAAATCGCTCTAACAAAGCGGCTGGTAGTCATTGGAACTGTGGCGGCCAATGCTCCATATATCGGCCTCTTGGGAACAGTCCTCGGTATCATGTTGACGTTTCACACGATGGGAACGTCTAAGACAATCGCCGTCAGTTCGGTCATGGTCGGATTGAGTCTGGCGCTCAAAGCGACTGCGGCGGGGCTTCTGGTGGCCATCCCGTGTGTCGTCATGAACAACGCGTTGAGAAGACGCGTGACCGAACTCATCACGCTGTACAAAGTACAACATCAACATGGATCATGAATTCAATCAAATCAACGTCATCCCGTTGGTTGACGTGATGCTGGTCTTGCTCGTTATTGTCCTGACGACGGCTACATTTATCAGCACCGGCCAGATCCCTGTGGATCTGGCAAAAGCGACTGAGGCTGGAGATCGAAAGGATGTACCAGTCGTCATCACATTGACGGCAGAAGGGCAGCTGTACCTTAACGATTCGGCCGTTCCTGAGAATGGATTACGGATCGTGCTTGAACCGCATCCGCGGGAGTCGCTGGTCGTCGTTCGCGCCGATAAGGTGACTATTTTGGAACGGTTCGTTCAGGTAGTTGATGAAGTGCGGAGTCTCGGGTTTGGCCAAGTCAGCCTGGAAGTGGTGAAATCGTGATGACTCTTTCGCATAACTGTCCAGATACCACACACCGACACAAGCAGGGCTGGATCTACTCCGTGCTTTTTCATACGCTCATGGGAACCGGCGCGTTCGCGCTGGCGTCGAGTTTGACGCCGTCGTTCGAACCGGATTCCTTCAAATGGAATGTGGCGCTGATGCAATCTCCGGCCCCTCAACCGACAACGACCCCGATGCCGGAGACCAAACCGCTGCCCAAACAAGTTGAGCCGGTCGCAAAGCCCGTTCAGCGGCAAGTGGTGCACCCGGTGGAAGACATCATTCCGGTCAATCACACGGCGTCAACCATCATCCCTCAGCCCGTTCAACAGGAGGAAGTCAGACAGGAAGAAGTCAGAATGCCGGTTGTGACGCAGGACAGGATTGTTCCGGAAGAACAGCCGGTTGAAACGAAGATCGCCTCAATACAGGAAGCTGTTGCGCCTCCCGTCACAGAACCGTTTGTCAGCCGCCCGGTTGCAGAATCAGCGCCGCAGCAGGCCGCCGCCGAACCGGCAGCCGTGATGACCACGGCACCCGTAATCAAGGCCGATTATGGATGGCTGATGAAAGCGTTACTCGGACGAATTGATGAACTCAAGAACTACCCGGTCATGGCTCGGATCAATCATTGGGAAGGCAGGGTGATTCTCCGAGCCGTCATCAGAGACGATGGTCAAGTGCTGATGGTAGACGTGCAAGAAAGCTCAGGTCGGTTGATCCTAGATAACGATGCGATGGAAACTTTGAAAAAAGCCTCCCCGCTAAAACTGGATCAGCCGTTAGGAAAGCCCCAAGTAGCGATACTTATGCCAATCAGCTATTCGCTTCGTTAGGCTCGCACTGACGCCTTGAAGGAGTGCTCCGTCATGATACTGATATCGGTGCCATGATAAATGAATCAAGAAATGTTTTCGCGATCTCGGCACTCGGTATTTTTTTGATGCACGGGTCAAGGGAAACTGAGTGAGTGGCCGTCGGCTAGGCAAAACCGGCACAAGTAAGAAGAGGCGGTTCGTCTTAGAAAAACAGTACCGTTTAACACCCCGGGCTTCCCATTCTTTTAAGGGAAGCTTCATTTTTAACCCCAGCGGCCATTAGAGCCCATCGCACAAGGAGAAGGTGCGTGGAACATTTGTCGTTTTTTAAAATGAGAATAAGAACTAACATCATTATCGTTGGCCTTGCCGTCGTAATGGTCCTACCGATGGGCACCCTATCTGCGGGCGCCGAGGAGCCGCCCTCTCAGGAGAGTTCCACAACAACGGAGACGCCATCGCAGAAGCCATCAGCGGATAAAGAAGCTCCGGAAAAGTCCTCAACGAAAACAGCGCAAGAAGGTTCGCCGACTGAACCAGCGCCGGCCGAACCAAAGCCTCTGAAAATCCCGCTAACGGAAGTCATCGGAACATCCCCGACTTCCCTGGACCATATTCCCGGATCGGGAAAGGTCGTCACCAGTGAAAGCATCGAGCGCAACCGTCGCTTCACCATCAATGAAGCTCTCCGTGAAGTTCCCGGTGTCCATGTCAGGGACGAGGACGGTTTAGGCATCAGGCCCAATATCGGCATCCGGGGCCTGGATCCGACGCGCAGCAGGAAAGTGCACATCATGGAGGACGGGGTCCCGATCATGTTGATGCCCTATGCCGACCCTTCCTCCTATTATTTCCCTCCGATCACCCGGTTTGACCGAATCGAAGTATTGAAAGGTAGCGGGCAACTCCTCTATGGCCCTCAAACCATCGGCGGCGTCATCAACCTCATTACCCGCATGCCGCCGCTCAATCCGGAAGGCCATTTTCAAGTGTCGGGCGGCAATTTGAACTACCTCAGTACCCACTTTGACTACGGAGGCACCTGGGGGAAAAGCGGCTATCTGGTTGATTACACTCATTCTCAAACCGACACCCCGCGGTTCACCAATATCCGCGCGAAAATCGATGACCTGACGTTCAAGACCGTCCAGGAATTGAGCGATCGCACTCAGGTTCTGGCCAAATTCAACTATTATCGGGAGATCTCAGGCACCGGCTATCAAGGACTGACTCAGGCGGAATGGGCCACGCGAGGAGAAGAGAGACAGACTCCCTTCACCAATGATCACTTCGATTTCATGCGACTCGGCTACCACGTAGCAGTCAATCACATGTTCACGGCAAACCTGACATCGACCACAAACTTCTTCGGCCACTATATCCAGCGGGACTGGAGCCGGCAGTCTCAACAGGGAGTGGACGTCAACGGGAACCCCGTCGGCGGCATACAAAGAGGCAACAGTCTTCCGGCAAGCGCGTATGGTGTCGTGCCTGCAAATCAGCGCTTCACAAACGCGCGTGAATACTGGGTCTGGGGCATCGAGCCCCGGTTCCACTACCTCCACTCCTTACTGGGAATCAAAGCCGAAGCGGATTTCGGCGCCCGGTATATGTTTGAACAATCGGATCGACAGCAGCTGCTCAACACCGTCTCTGGTACGGGACTCCCTTCGAGCTGCGCCGTCGCTGCCCCTGCAACTACATGTTTGGGAGAGAATTCATTCCGCACAACCAATGCCTATGCCTTCTTCGCCCAGGAACGGTTGTTTTTGGGTCCCTTTACCCTGACCCCAGGTTTTCGGGTCGAACATATCAGCTACGATCAAACGAACAGACTGGCGAATAACGGCAGTGGCAACTATGGCAAGACGAACTTCACGGAAGTCCTGCCGGGAGCTGGCATCACCTATTCGCCGTTCAAGAACACGACCTTCTTCTTCGGAGCGCACCGGGGTATGGCACCGCCACAGATCTCCGACGCGGTTGCCCTCACCACAGGTCAGGTCGTGGACCTGGGGCCGGAACTCAGTTGGACCTACGAATTGGGGATGCGAGGAAATCTGACCCGCTGGGCGTCCTACTCCGTCACCGGCTACCAAATGGACTTCGACAACCAGATCATTTCCCAGTCGGTCGCAGGCGGCTCAGGCGCCACCCTGACGAGTGCAGGCAGGACCCAACACCGCGGCGCCGAGGTGGCGACACAAATCGATCTGCTGGATGCGGTGACCGGCCGGAACGACGAGCAAGATGTGACCCTCGACCTGAACTATACGTGGGTAGCTCAGGCGGATTTGACAGGCACCCGCAACAGCTCCCTCGCAGCATCAGCATTGCTACCAGGGGAATCAACTGTTTTCAGCACCAGCGGGAATCGAATTCCCTATACGCCCGAACACCTGATTTCGGCAGGTGTCGGCTATGCCAATCGAGCCTTCAGTCTCGGCCCGTTCAACGCCCGCGTGGAAACCCAGTGTGTCAGCGATCAATTCGCGGATGATCGCAACACCGTTATCCCGACGCCAAGCGGGCAACGAGGCCTCGTGAAGGGTTGGTGCATGCTCAATGCCTCGATCAATCAGCATGTGAAGATGATCAACACGACCTTCTTCTTCACAGGCAAGAATATGCTCGGTCATGACGCCATCATGGACCGGTCACGCGGCATTTATCCCGGCCTGCCCGCTCTCTGGCAAGCCGGAGCGAAGTGGACGTTCTAATGAAGCCGGACGCGATGAACCATCGAGCGGCTTCACTCTCAGGCTCTGTCTGTGCTTCGGAAGAAGTCCGGTGCCTGTGTGGACAACTCGTCGCTCGTCTAGTGGAAGCTGGGATCGAGCTGAAGTGTAAACGATGCCGAAGACTCGTGACGATTCCCCTGTCTCGCATTAGAGGTCTCTCGAGATGGCATCCATAGACTGACGTACTTCACTCCATTCTCAGCGGCCAGAGGTTTGCACCCAGAGCCCAGGATCATATGGATGGTCCTGGGCTCCTCTTTTTCGTGGAGAAGTTGATATGCAGATTGAAGCCTTAGCACAAATTGAGCCGGCCGTTTTGAGAATCCAGGCGCTACTCCAGAAAATCGATCGTCTTCGGCTCCCGGAATCCTCCCGTCGCGACGTCGAAAGCATTCTGGTTTGTCAGATCAGCGAGGAAATCGATCGAATGCTGCCTTGGCAGGCCGGACACGGCAAACGGGCTGCGATCGTAGCGCTCAGGATTGGACTCGCGATACGGCTTGACTCCGATGCGATGCACCACCTTAAGCTCGCATGTCTGCTCCACGATATCGGTATCTTAATGCTTCCAATCCATCTCAGAACAGCCAGACGGCCTCTAGATGGCAACTCCTACGTGACCCTGCAGAATCATCCTCGGCTTGGAGCGACCTTGCTCGAGCCGTTCTCGTTCCTGAGAGAGGCGACAACCCTCATCGCTCACCATCATGAACGATGGGATGGATCTGGCTATCCATACGGTATCCGGGGGGAGTTTATCCCCCTCGGCGCCAGAATCCTCACGATTGCCGACGCATTTGATGCCATGCAGATTCCGGATGTCTCAGATCACGCGGTACGTAATACTATTGCGCTGAGAATTCTCCACGTCGCGGCTGGAACCCAGTTCGACCCTCATCTCGTCAGGATTTTTATCGAAGCGACGGCAACACCACACCATTCTGAATCCCACATCGAACTTATGTCTACTGACATTTAAGGGCTGCATTTGCTTTGCAGAGAGTAGCTACGTGATCTCATCCGGTCCCATTTGAATTGCCCCGGAAACGATCGGCTTGATTGAAGCAGCCCGCACTAGATCCAACCCGTCGCTGGCAAAGGACAGAGAGAGCTCTCCTCAATTTCATTGCCGTAGTGACCAACAGAGCAGGCGCAACAGAAAATAAAAAATGCCGGCCCGTTTTCCGCCTTTCGACGGGAACGGACCGGCATTCCTTTGAACACCGCTACTTGAGTCTCGCTTATGCTCCGAGTCTGGTGAAGACCGGGAGTACAGGAGCCCAAACCGGGTTGACCAGCCGCTCACCGGAATCGGTGTACGACATAATCAAACCCGCGAAGCGTTGATCCGGATCGTGAAGAATGTCCACCAAGCGCTGAACCTCCCAGAGGACGTCCTTCGACTCGATCTTGATGTCGACAGTCTGTCCTGGTTGGATCGCAGCCTCGTTATCCATCGTCAACCCAGACGCCGCCACGAGCTCGGCCGGATAGTTTGGATCAAGCTTGGCTGCTCCAGCCTTGTTGGTGAACCGAATACCGGCTGTCGTAAATTCACCGATGGTCACCGGCACTGTGCCATTATTCGTCGCATGAACCACCATGCGCAACGCACGACCAGGCACATCGTATTCCGCATGGGTCACTTCCATGACCAGCGGATTTGGCTTGATCGGCATAGGCTTGATCTTGGCTTCACCCGCCTGGAGAGGCACGGTCACAGGATACTGGGCATCAGCAGAGAGATAGCCGACAGTCACGACCGTGACAGTAAACACTAGAAAGAAAATACCTACTTTGCGATCGATCGGATCAAGCAGGATCTCATCGCCGTAGGCTGCCAATACGCGAGCACGAATCAGGTACATTGGACGGATCGCGAAAAATCCGACCCAGGCGATGGCCACTGCAGCCCAGAACAGGTGCCACATGACGCCGGTTGCCGTACCCTTGGTTTCAGAGTCGAAGGTCTCTCCGGTGAGAGTCTTGATCTCATTCTTAAAGTCCGCAGCATTGCCTGTGATGTCCATCCATCCGCCTGGTCCTGCAATAGGACCAGCATCCTTAACGGCAAACATAGGATGGATGTGGTGGTGGCCAGGCAAGCGCGCCTTCAACGTGACTTCATAGGCATAATCCCGACCGATTTCCATCGGACCGGACACGAACATTGGCGTACCGTTGATTTTCGAGCTCAATCGCACAAACACAGAGCTCGGAGAACCGATGTTGAGGAAAGTCCGGTTTGGCTTCACAACCGCCCTGGGCCAGTCCTCGGACAAATGGAACTTCCCACGCAAATAAGTCACATCATTGATAGCGGTCGACTTTCCGACCCACTCGGTGTCATACCAATTGACAGTACGCATCCGCAGAAACGGTTCCTGCGAACGTTCTCCGTGGGCGAAAGCCGGAGTGGATTCGAACACCGGCGTAACCGCCAGTGTTGCTATCCCGCAGAATCCGAGCATCCACAGTTTGAAGGTTTTCTTGGCGTTCATGCTTTCCCCCCAGACGTTTTGGCTTTATCGGCATGCGCTAATGTGGCATATGCAAACACGTCATGCACCTTCGTGGTTTTCTGTCTGTCATCCGTCAGGTAGAAGTACGAGGTGCAGAAGAATTTCCCGAACTGCCACCACAGGATGTACATCAAGGAAGACGCGAACGCCGCGAAGAAGGAGGAGATCATGGTGCTGTGGCCGCCGAACGTCCGCAGCGAGCCGACCTCGATCATCCGAATATACTCCGGTGTCCCGGTGCGGACATAGGCGAAGCCCATGTAATCCGCCCACGACAGGAGCGTGCCGTCGACCACAACCGGCGTATGGCTATAGGCGAAGATCGCCCAATTGGTCGGATAGAACAGCGCGGCAAACAGCCACGCCCCGATCACGGCCGTAATGGTCCAGTTTCTGGTCAGCAACAGCACGACGTCGAGCACGATCGCGCTGGGCAGAAGCGTGGAGGGCATCACGAAGTTATACGGATAGTTCGACCACCACCACCAGGCGGCCCAGATGGTAACCCATTTGCCTGCCAACAGCGCCAGGATGCAAATGGTGGCTCCAAACGGTTGACGATAGTTGACCCAGTTGTAGTATTGCAACGCGGCACAGAAGGTAATGGCCGTAATTGGCGTCACGATTGGCCACCATTGCCGGTCTTTCCAATCGATCCAGAAATCCCAGTCCCCGGCCAGCAAGTCAAAGTGCATATGGAACGTCCCGATAATGGTAACAAACAAGATCGGGATAAAATAAATGTAGTCGATGTGCCTGGACATTGCGACGCCTTCCGGCGGCAACTTCGAGGCCTTAATAATCTCATCGGTTCTAAACATAAATGACACCCTCCGTCATTCCAGTCCGCAGGATGACAAGTCCTATGTTTAAAGACTTGCCACCCTGCACAGACTTACGGTTCATGTAATTTGCCATCCGTCTCATTCTCTACAGCCTAGTAGCCTGTCTTTTGGCCCGTGGCCACCTGGCTGGGGAACGGATCCAGAATGCTCTTGGGCGCATTGTTCCAGATGACGTCCGCCAGGTTCGACATGCGCGACACGATCTGCGCCGCCACCCCGCC
>JALHPO010000021.1 GCA_022842445.1 Nitrospira sp. | reverse complement strand
AATTCTGACGGATACCCACAGCAGTCACTCATGGCGACACGCATTCACATCACCCAGCTTCGTCCCGGCATGCGCATCGAGAAACTCGATTGTTCCTGGTTTGCCACACCCTTTTTCCGTCATCGCATGGCGGTAACATCGATGGAGCAGGTGGAGCAACTCAAAGCCTGCGGCGTTGAAACACTCGACATTTCAGGGGAGCTTGGGGCTGAATCTCCCGCAATGGATGAAGGAATCCAAGAGCCTTCTGAACCAAGTCCTCCAGCTCCCGTCCTTACCACGCCTCCGGAGGTCACCGGTATTCCATTCGAAGAGGAACTGCCGGCAGCCAAGCTTGTCTATACCGCAGCTAAGAATGTTATCGAAGAAGCAATGCTCGACGTTCGAATGGGCCGCGACATCAACATGGACGCGGTCAATCAGGTGGTATCTGAGATGGCCGACAGTGTTCTCCGGAATCCTGACGCCCTCACGAGCCTCTCGCGGTTAAAGCATTTTGACGAATATACGTTTTTCCATTCGGTCAACACATCCCTCCTGGCCCTGTCGCTCGGACGCAACCTGGGAATCGACGAAGCCCTGTTGCATCAACTCGGCGTCGGTACATTGCTCCATGATATCGGAAAGACGAAAGTCCCTCTGGAGATTTTGAACAAGCCAGGCAAATACGAAACCCATGAATTTGAAATCATGAAGCAACACGTGATGCGTGGCGCTGAAGTCCTATCAGGAACGACCGGATTGACGGATAATTATCTGAAGCCCGCGCTCGAACATCACGAACGTGTGGACGGGACGGGTTACCCGTATCAGCGCTGCAAAGACGACCTCAGCCAATTCGGGATGATGGCCGCGGTTGTGGATATCTACGATGCCATCACAAGCGATCGCTGCTATCACAAGGCCAAACCGGCGCATGAAGCCCTGCAATTCCTGTATCTCATCTCGCAAAAAGGCCATCTTGAACATACCCTTGTCCAGCGGTTTATCCAGGTCGTCGGCGTCTATCCGGTCGGTTCAGTCGTCCGGCTCAATACTGGGGAGGTAGCGGTCGTCAGCCGAATCAATCGGGCCACGCCTCTTGAACCCGTAGTGATCGTAGTCAAAAACGCCGGAAATACCATCGTGTCGCACCCCGAGACGATCGACCTTGCCCAAACTGAAGGACCGCTCAGGAGATCAATTGTGGCGGTCACAGATCCCGTCAGCACCGGCATCAATCCCACTGTCTATCTCGATCAGGAGCCCGCATGAATGATGTGACCACGACACAACCTACGCCCACATCCTTTCTCACGGTTGGGCTCTCCCTCAAGCTGTCCTTTACCGTCAACGGGCAGAAGGGGATGTACGGGTCGACACTCCTGGGCTGGAAAGACTATGCCTGGCTGGTCTGTGAATGGCCGTTGCAAGTCGGTCATGGGGCGGAGATTCCGCGAGGCACTCCCTGTACGGTCAGCTATCTCTACGATGGAAAGCTGGTTGGGTATCGGACAGAAATTCGGGACATGCTAAGCGCGCCGGTGCCGCTTCTCTTCATTGCTTTTCCGCTTACCGTGGAAGAAATGCATTTGCGCAAACATGCCCGCGTGTCCTCCTGTGAGCCGATTGTCTTAGAACGGGTGGATGGCAACACGATCAGCGGAGCGCGGTCGTCAGCGATCGTCGGCGGACTTCTACAAAATTTGAGTATCGGCGGCTGTAGCGTGCTCGTCCCGCACGCTCCGGCATGGCTCCGGGCCGGAACCACGCTGCGCATGGAGTTTGAGCTGGCTGGGCTTGGTCACGTCACAAACTTGACGGGCCTTGTCAAAACATCCGACGCCCAGCAGGGCAACTCCACACTCGGCATTGAGTTCCGTTTCCAGGAAATGGAATACATCGAATATCGAGGGTGGGGTGGGTCCGTTCAGCAAGCCATTGAGCAATGGACTGCGCAGAAGGCGACCGATCAATTTCCGCTTCAATAAAGACGGAGCGCTCTCGTCTATCCTCCTTTCTTCGTCCCGTCGTTTCTTTCCGCCTGTCCCGGCAATTCTTGCCGATCCCATCACGTCCTATTCCATAGTTTGGTATCCGGCCTACAGATTTCAGGTTGGAATCATTGGCATATAACTTGAACTAACCTCTTCCGCCGGACTCAGCTCATCGACATTACGATCCAGGAGAGGATGCCATGGAAGGCCGTCAATCAGTACAGCAGACCTTGAACCCTCGGTGGTGCCTGGCCTACGACACGATCGACCGCCAGGACATTGATCGCTTGGTCGAATGGCTCCAGACCTATCCTCGTTTGACCAAAGGTCCGATCACCGTCGACTTCGAGGCGCGCTGGTCGCAATGGCTGGGAGCCTCCCATTCCGTGTTCTGCAATTCGGGATCGTCGGCGAACTTGCTCATGTATTACACCCTCCTGGCTTCCGGACGACTGAGGAATAAGAAGGTCATCGTACCCAGCGTAGGCTGGGTGACGTCGATTGCGCCCGCTATTCAATTCGGCTTCGAACCCATTATGTGCGAAGCCGATCCGGATACGTTTGCACTCGACCTCAACCATCTTGAGGCGCTCTTGAAACAGCATCAACCGCAGACGGTGATGCTCGTTCAGGTCTTGGGTGTCCCGCATAAGATGCGGGACCTGATGGCACTGAAAGAACGCTATGGATTCATCTTACTGGAAGACGCCTGTGCCGCGATCGGCGCGAGCTATGAAGGACGGAAAGTCGGCTCATTCGGCGATATGGCGAGCTTCTCCTTCTATTTCGGCCATCAAATGTCGACCATCGAAGGCGGCATGGTCTCTACCAATGACAAAGCCCTCGACGATCTCCTCCTGATGCTCCGGAGTCACGGGTGGAGCAAGGATCTGGATGCCGCGACCCATCGTGGACTGGTCACGCAACACCTGATCGATGACTTTCATTCTCCGTTCGTCTTCTACGAACCGGGATTCAATCTTCGCTCGACCGATTTGAACGCCTTCATTGGAATCGGGCAAGTGGAGAAACTGGATTGGATGACGGAACAGCGTCGGGCGAATCACGGGCGTTACCTGGAGCGTCTCAGTTCCAGCTTCTATGTCCAACGGGCTCCGAAGAATAGTCAGGTCGCCAGTATTTCGGTCGGCTTGCTGGCGGAATCCCGCCAGCAACGCCAGCGGATCGTTCAAGCACTCGTGGCGCGAGGGGTTGAAACCCGCATTTTCTCTGCCGGCAATCTTGGTCTTCACCCTTTCTGGACAAGCCGATATGGAGAGACCAGTTTCCCCGTAGCCGATCGGATTCACCACTGCGGCTTCTTTCTCCCAAACCACGCGGCACTGACGCCGGTCGACGTCGCCACGATATCGCAGATTGTCCTGGAGGCTGCATGACAGGCCCGCTACTGGTGACCGGTGGGACCGGCCTGCTGGGATCGGCGATTCGGAAGATCCGTCCCGATGCGATTTTCCTCTCGCGCGCAGACGGAGACCTCCGCGACCGCAGCGTCGCACAGCGTCTGCTTGAGAACATCCGGCCAGGGCAAATCCTTCATCTCGCTGGATTGGTCGGGGGCGTAAAAGCCAATGCAGCGAACAATAGCCAATTTTTTGAAGATAATGCACTGATCAATACGGCAGTACTATCCGCTGCTCGCTCCCTTGGAATACAAAGACTTGTGGCGTTCCTTTCAAGTTGCGCCTTTCCTCTATTTTCCGATCGGGCGACGACTGAAAGCGATCTCCAGGCCGCGCTGCCATATGAGGGTAATGCGGGGTACGGCTATGCCAAGCGGATGCTGGATCTCCACACTCGTCTCGTCGCGAAAGACACTGGCTGGAAGTGGACCACACTGGCACCGGTCACGATCTATGGCCCCCAAGATTCGTTTGATCCGGAACGCGGTCATGTGGTGGCTTCGCTGATCAGCCGTTGCTGGGCGGCGAAGACAACCGGTACTCCGTTGGTCGTATGGGGAAGCGGCCGCGCGGTGCGCCAATTCGTCTTTGTCGACGATGTGGCCAAGATCGCCGTCGATGCGATCGAGCGCAATCTCGACTCGACGACAACGATCATTACTCCAGACGGCGGCATCACGATTCGAGCCTTAGCCGAAGCGATTGCGTCCGTCATGGGGTATACGGGTCCAATTGTATTCGACTCTACTCAACCTGAAGGCGTCCTGGTGAAACGCTTGCACAGCAGAACGTTTGCGTCGCTGTTTCCTGATTACCGATTCACTAACCTGAAACAGGGTCTTGAAGTGACGGTGCGATGGTTTATCAATCACTCAATAGCGGGGGAAGGGGTGTCACTCGCATCGCTTCCGCTCTGTCATCAGCCTTAAGGAGTCGTTATCTCAATGCCGACAAAACAGACACATGTACTGGTGACCGGAGGCGCGGGTTACATCGGATCGGTGCTGTGCAAGCAGCTCCTTGACCGGGGGCATCGCGTTACCGTTCTCGACAGTTTTCTGTATCGGCAAAACAGCCTCTTGGATTGCTGTTCCTTTGACGCCTTTCGTGTCGTGCGCGGGGATTGCCGGGATGAACGAATCATCACGGACCTCCTGCGTGACGCGGATGTCATCATTCCGCTTGCTGCACTGGTGGGAGCTCCGTTGTGCAATCGCGATCGGGTGGGCGCCTACACGATCAACTTCGAGGCGGTACAGATGCTGACCAAGCTGGCCTCGCAACAACAGCAGATCATCTTCCCCGTCACCAACAGCGGCTATGGTATCGGGCAACCGGGCGTCCCGTGCACGGAGGATTCGCCGTTACGGCCAATCAGCCTGTATGGCGAGACGAAGGTGAAGGCCGAACGGGTGGTGCTGGATCGGGGTAACGCGATCACCCTTCGGCTGGCCACAGTCTTCGGCGCCTCGCCTCGCATGCGGATGGACCTGCTGGTCAACGACTTCGTGTGGCGCGCGGTGCACGATCGAGCCGTCGTCGTATTCGAGGGCCACTGCAAACGGAACTACATTCATATCCGCGACGTCGTGAAGGCCTTTCTCCACGCCATGGATCACTTCGAGAGCATGAAGAATCGCGCCTATAACGTCGGTCTGGACGACGCCAATCTCTCGAAAATTGAATTGTGCGGGGAGATCCAACGACACATTCCTCAATTTGTCTTTTTTGAAGCGCCGATCGGAGAAGATCCCGACAAACGGGACTACATCGTCTCGAATGAACGGATTCTCTCGACCGGATTCAAGCCGGACTGGTCGTTAGAACGCGGCATCCGGGAATTGAGCAAGTGCTACACCATCGTGACCGGAACGGGATACGGCAATGTCTAGCGCCGGCGTCCAACTGATAGAAGGAGGGGCTCGATGATCATCAGCCGCACACCCTTTCGCATCTCCTTCTTCGGAGGCGGAACCGATTACCCCGTGTGGTTCAAAGAGCACGGCGGCGCCGTCCTCGCCACCACGATCGACAAGTATTGCTATATTTCCTGTCGTCATCTCCCGCCGTTTTTTGAGCATAAGACTCGCATTGCCTACTCGCGTATCGAACATGCCAATAATAATGCTGACATTGAACATCCAGCCGTCAGAGGGGTTCTCCAGTACCTTAAGATGACCGAAGGTCTTGAGATCCATCATGACGGCGACCTCCCGGCCCGCACCGGACTCGGATCAAGTTCTTCGTTCACAGTTGGTCTGTTGCACGCACTCTATGCGATGCAACACCGGATGCCGACGAAATCTGAACTCGCCCATGCTGCCATCCATGTTGAGCAGAATATTGTCCGTGAATCCGTCGGCTGCCAGGATCAAGTATTGGCGGCCTATGGGGGATTGTGCCGCTTGAATTTCTCTCCGACCGGAGAAATCGGCTACACGCCGTTGATCATGAAGCCCGAGCGGCTCAAGGCATTTCAAGATCACCTATTGTTGTACTTCACTGGCTTTTCACGGACCGCGTCCGAGATAGCCAAAGAACAAATCGAAAAGACCAAGCAGCGACGGGTCGAGCTGTTTGCCATGCTGCAGATGGTTCAGGAAGGCATGTCTCTCCTCACCGGCGATCATGACCTCGCTGAGTTCGGAGAGCTTCTGCATGAGGCGTGGATGGTCAAGCGGGGACTCACCAGCAAAATTACCACGCCCCTCATCGATCAGATTTATGACGCGGCGCGCAACGCCGGCGCACTCGGCGGGAAACTGCTCGGCGCTGGTGGGGGAGGCTTCATGCTGATTTATGCCAAACCGGAGCTGCACGCTAAAATCAATGCAGCCTTGCCAGGGCTCTTGCAAGTTCCATTTCAGTTTGAAGGTTCGGGAAGCCAGATCGTGTTTTTTCAACAAGAAGTTCCTATCAGGCGGGCGCCCCTCTGGAATGACCTGCCGACGTCTGCGGAACTCGAAGAACACTCGATTCAGACCGGGAATAAGGACGCCGCCTGATGCATCACGAACCGTCCGACGTGGTCATTCTCTGCGGAGGCTTGGGGACCAGGCTTCAACCGGTACTCAAGGACCGCCCCAAACCGATGGCTCCGATCAATGGCCGGCCATTTCTCGATCTGGTGGTCGATCATATCCTCTCGAACGGCTTTCGCCGGATTGTGTTCTGCACCGGCCATCACGGGAACTGGATCGCGCAGCATGTCCGCCGACGGACAGACTGTGAAACGATCATCTCGCAGGAAGCGACACCGCTCGGTACAGCCGGAGCCCTCCGAGGCTGCCGTTCCCAACTCACCACTGCCACGACCCTCGTCTTGAACGGCGATTCCTTGTGCCGGATCGACCTGCAAGCGTTGCTCGCCCGGCATCGTCACCGTCAAGCCGTGGCGACCATGGCCGTGATTCCGTCGAATGACCGGACCGATGCGGGGGGAGTCAGGATGGATGAACTCGGATGGATCCGCTCCTTTCAGGAAAAACATAGGGGCACGTTTCTGAATGCCGGCATCTACGCCATCCAGACGCACGCGATTCACCTCATTCCTGATTCCGTCCCGTGTTCACTCGAGCGAGATGTGTTTCCTCGCCTGGTGGACGGGAGGCTCTACGGCTATCCCTGCCAGGTTCCCCTCTACGACATCGGAACGCCGGAACGGCTGGCGGCGTTCGAAGCGCTCGATAAGGAAACACCCGAGCACCATTACACCACCTCACTGTCACAATAGGAGCGACGCTATGAAACATGCTTTGACACTCGCGAAACCGGTCTGGGGGATTGGGAAACATGTCGTGATTACCGGCGGATCCAGCGGCATTGGGTTCGAAGTCGCCAAGCGCCTCAACGGGGTCTGCCGAAAGATTTCCCTGATCGCACGCAATGAGAACGGCAAGCTCGCCGAAGCGAAGGAGACACTGCTCCGCCTGCAAAAGAACAAGCGGAACGGCATCCATACGGAAATCAATACCTGTGCAATGGACGTGCGCAATATCGAATCCGCTCAGGCCTGGATCGGCGACGTCTATTCCAAAGGGAAGGATCAGATCGATATTTTCGTCAGTTCAGCGGGCGGAAGCCACGTCTACGGCACACTGGAAGAAATGACCATGGCGGACATCAATGCGATTTTCGACGTCAATGCCAAGGCACCGATCCTGTGGATGCGCGCCTTGTTGCCATATATGAAGCTCAACAAGATCGACCGGCGAGACACTAAGCGGGGTCATGTGCTCATGCTGTCATCCCGTTCGGGTGAGCGCACCTTACCTAAGCTGAGCGTCTATACTGCCGCCAAAGGGGCCGTGGAGAAGCTGGTCGAAGCGATGCAGAAGGAATATGTCCAATACCGCATGGTCTTTACCCTTATCAATCCCGGATCCGTCAACACCGATTTCACCGCCCATTGGGATAAGGCCATGAGAAAAGCCCATAACGACGAGAGCATGTCCGTGCAGGAAGCCGCCGATTCGATCTTGCATGCCATCCATTCGCATGTCGCCATCAACAAGATCTCCTACGAGTCGGTTAGCCAGTGGATGCATGAACCCGGTGTCCTCTTAGCGAGCTAACCATGACCATCACGGCTTCAGCCATGACGACGATTGCCCGGCACACGGTGAACGATGTGCTGGGGACTCTGCCTCGCTCAGGCATTCGCCGGCTGACGGACCAGGTCATGGGAAGCCGGGACATGGACGACGCGATCCAGTTGGGATTCGGACAGCCTCAGGAAGCGACGGACGACCTCATCCGGGAGGCCATCATCAAGGCCACGGATGAACGTACGCTCGGGTATACAGAAAATGCCGGCATGCGGGCGCTTCGAAACGCCATTGTCACGAAACTCGCGGCTCGCAATCAGATCAACACGGATATCGAGAGTATTTTCGTCACGCCTGGTGCCACCTATGGCGTGGCCGTCACCATAGGATGTCTGATCAACCCGGGCGATGAAGTCCTGGTGCCTGATCCGGGCTATCCCAACTTCGCCGCCGCCGTACGCCACTACGGTGGTGTCGTGAAGTTCTACCAACTACGACAAGACACAGGTTTTATTCCGGACCTGAGTCAGCTGACGGCGCTCATCTCTCCGGCAACCAAAGTCCTAATTATCAATTCTCCGGGCAACCCCACCGGCGCGGTCATCGATGCCGGCATGATGGAGCAACTGGTCCGGCTCACCCGCGAGCGGGGACTCTGGCTGGTGTCCGACGAAGTCTATGAAACCTATGTGTACGGATGCCGGCATGTCTCACCACTGTCGTTTACCGGAAATGACCATGTCGTGGGGCTCTACAGCTTCTCGAAAAGCTATAACATCACCGGCCTTCGCGTGGGCTATGTCGTCACACGACATCCGGCGTTGCGCCGCGCATTGCTCAACGCGCAAGAGCTCTATATTTCCTGCGCCCCCTCGATCTCTCAATACGCTGCGCTCCAGGCCTTAGCCGATGGCGGCGCCTATCCCGAGGCCATGCGAGCCGTCTATCAACAGAAACGCGATCTGGTGATGAACATGCTCGGGCCTTACGCCGGACGCTATCCCGACGGAGCCTTTTACCTGCTGGTCGATATTGGATTCACCGGACTTCACTCCGACGAATTCGCCGATCGCCTCCTCAGAGACACCCATGTCGTCGTGGCCCCGGGAGCGACCTTCGGACCGTCGTCCGACCAGTACATCCGTATCGCGTTTACTCCAGAGGTTGAAAAGCTGATGGCAGGTCTGACTCGTCTCAAACAGTTCCTGAGCCAGTGGCCGATAGCTGGTTACGAGGATCATCGATGAAGAGCGAGCTTGAACAGAGAACTCCTGCATTCGGTCTTATCTCCGACGTGGCCAACACCTTTTCAAACGATTATGCCCGGAAGCTCTTCGCGCAGACTTGCTTCAACCATTTCTTCGAGTTCGAAGTGAAGAAGGCCTACGACCGGGGTTTGATGAAGCTGCCGATTTATCTGTCGGTTGGGCAGGAACATATCCCGGCGGCCATTGCGTCGGTCTTTGCCGACTGCTTGATCTTTGCCCAGCACCGGGCCCACTCAGTGTATCTGTCATTCGGCGGCGATCCTCGCCAACTCATCGACGAGCTCTTGAGTCGTCCGACCGGGTGTGCGCGCGGCATGGGAGGCTCTGCCTCCATACATTCCCCGGAGATCGGCATGTTCGGGCACAGCGGACTTATGGGCGACCAGGTTCCCATCGCGGTGGGAGCGGCATTAGGCGCGGGGAAACCGGTGCTGACGGTCATGGGCGATGCCTCCGCAGAAGAGGACTACATCTACGGAGCATTGGGGTTTGCCGTCACCAAGAAACTCCCGGTCCTCTTTGTCTGCGAAGACAATGATCTGTCGATTCTGACCAGGACGCCTGTCCGCCGTTCGTGGACCCTCTGCGGCCTCGCTCAAGGGCTGGGACTTCCCGCAGTCGACATCACTGACGATCCCTGGCTGATTGCCCATCATGTGAAACAGTTCAGCCTGCAATTACCGGCCGTGATCAATATTCGAACCTGTCGTGGCTTATGGCACGCAGGGTCCGGTTGTGACGGCCCGCCGGAGTGGGATCGGTTTGCCTTAATCAAGGACACCATGAAGATGCTTGGCTTGGAGCGCGATGCCCTCGCCATCGAGTCCGACACTGAAAGGGCCGTGCAGAACCTATGGGTAGAACAGTTGCGGAAGTCATAAGAGACACCACCCGGCATCATCTGACGCACAACCACGGTCTCTTTTTGGGCCAGTGTGTGACGGCCGTCGGATGGATCGGCGGCACGGTTCCGGCTATGTCGGAAGCGGAGGGCATCGTCGAGCTCTCGCTCGCCGATGTCACGAATGCCGGCATTGCCGTCGGGGCGGCGCTGGCGGGTCGGAGACCGATCTATACCGTCCGCTATCAGGGGTTCATGTGGTACAACGCCGCCCCCATTGTGAATTATGCGGCCAAGTCGAAAGACGTCTGGGGCGTGCCCTGTCCGGTATTTCTCCGCGCCATCGCCATGGAAGGGAACGGCATCGGTCCGGTGGCTTCTGCATCACAGCATGGTCTCATCATGCGAATGCCCGGAATGCCGGTGTGCGCGCCCATGTCGCCCAACGAATGGACGGAAGCCTGGAACTGGTTCATGCGCCATGACGACCCCCTCTATGTCAGCGAGCATCGTAGAAGCTTTACCATCGACTATGAATTCGAGAACCGCATCGAGCCAGAGGCAGACATCACCTTGTTCCCGATTTCTGCCGCCCGCCTGAATGCCGTCGAAGCGGCGAAGGCCTTACGGCAGGAAGGGATCATCTGCAATATCCAGCACCTAATGTGGCTCAAACCCTTCACGGTGACCGACGAGATGCGGGGCAGTCTGTCACGCACGAAACTTGGGCTCGTGATCGATTCGGACTTCGAGATCGGCGGCCCGTCACGGTCAATGGCCTATGATCTCATGCATCAATCCGGAGCGCCGGTGTTCGCCCTTGGCTTGGAAGACCGCTCGGCCGGCGTCGCTGAATCGCTGGACAATCCAACCCCCACTCCGGAACGCATTGTACGCGTCATTCGGCAACTCGTCCGCAGCGGACGAAACGTGCCTGCGGGAGCCACGATTGAATAGCACCGATTATCGAGAGTCGTCGTTGAAAGGCAGGGGAGGGGAACAATGCTCCAGATCGGACCAGTAACGTCAGCCCACAGCTCACAGGAACGTGCCGTGACACTTCCCGGACGGCTTGATCTTCTGCTCATCAATCCAAACTCTCGTGCCCGGGTGTATCAAAGTCTCGGCTCCGATCTGGCTGCGGTCGAACCGCCGGTCTGGATCGGTTTGCTGGCGACATTCATCAGGGACCGTGGCTATTCCGTCAAGATCCTGGATGCCGAAGCAGAAGGTATCGGACCTGAAGAAGTGGCAGAGCGGGTCCGTCAACTGAACCCGAGATTGACCGCCGTCATTGTCTATGGCCAACAGCCTTCTGCCTCGACCCAAAACATGACGGCCGCCGGAGAGGTTTGCAGGGCCATCAAGCGTCTTGTGCCGGACAAGCCGCTGCTCATGGGCGGCCTGCATCCGTCGGCCCTGCCTGAACGGACCATGCAGGAGGAGTCGGTCGATTTTGTCTGTCAGGGTGAAGGGCCGTACACGTTGCTCGGCCTTCTGCGGCAGCCTGAGTGGAAGGGGCCCGTCGACTACACCCAGGTCAGCGGACTCTGGTATCGGAAGCAGGGTGTCATCTGCTCGACCCCACAAGCCCCGGTGATCGAGGATCTGGATAAGGATCTGCGCGCCGTCGCCTGGGACCTGCTGCCGATGGATAAATACCGTGCCCACAATTGGCACTGTTTCGGGCGTATCGACGATCGGAAGCCCTATGCGTCCATGTATACCAGCCTCGGATGCCCCTTTAAATGTTCCTTCTGCTGCATCAATACGCCATTCGGAAAACCGATGATTCGCTACCGCAGTCCGGACAGTGTGATCCTGGAAATCGATGAACTTGTCACGAAATACGGCGTGCGCAACATTAAGATGGCCGACGAAATGTTCATCCTAAATGAGCGGCAGGTCCTCGGCATCTGCGATCTCATCATCCAGCGGGGCTATGACCTGAACATTTGGGCGTACGCGCGGATCGATACGGTCAAGGACAGTATGCTGAAGAAGCTGAAGCAGGCGGGGGTCAACTGGCTGGGAATCGGCATTGAATCAGCCAGCAAATATGTACGCGACGGAGTAGACAAGAGCTTCGGGAAGAAGGACATCAAAGAGATCTTCGACAAGATTCGTGCAGCGGATATCAATATCGGGGCGAATTTTATTTTCGGCCTGCCTGACGACACACTGACCACCATGCAGGAGACGCTGGATCTGGCCATCGAACTCTGCCCGGATTGGGCGAACTTCTATTCAGCCATGGCCTATCCCGGTTCGAAATTGTATGACCTCGCGATCACCAACGGCACAACCTTGCCGGACACGTGGGTGGGGTATTCCCAGCATGCGTACGAGGCGCTTCCCTTGCCGACTGACCACGTCTCGGCCGCCGCGGTACTCCAATTCCGCGATCAGGCGTTCCATACCTTTTTTGAGCACCCGGGGTATCTCGCGCATGTAGAACGGCGCTTCGGGAAGGAGACCGTCGCGCATATTCGATCGATGACGACTCATCGCTTAAAACGCAAATTTGCAGAAGCACCTCTTCAACCAGAGGCAGCCTGAAGAAGGAACCATCGGTACCGGACCTGCCGGCCGATGGAGAGAACGGTACGAGCATGGGATTAGACGTCAACATCATCACGGGCAATCTCGGGCAGGCCATTCACGCTGAAGACCTGCTGGAGTATGTGCGTGAAGGGCTGACCAGCGCTGGACTGAAAGTCGGATACTCGCAAGCTGAATACTTAACGCACGGCATCAACATTCTCATAGAACATCCGTTCGGAGCCGTTTATGAGCAACTATACATTTTGCGAAGGTCATTACCTCACTCCAAGCTCTTCTTGATTGTGACTGAATTGCTCACGCCGTCGGGCTTTAACTCGTCGAATTCGAAGCAAGCGGGCCGAATAAATCCCGAAGATCATTACGATGATGGTGAATACTGGACCAATAGAACAATGGATTTCATGCGGTTCGTGCCGGTCGTTGATGGGCTGATCATGGTCGGGCTGCACAAGGTCCGGGGAATGCTCCCTGCGGGGTACGAGGAAGGAGTCGCGAGCTATTTTCAATTGGGCAAGCCCGTGCATCTCGTGCCACTCTGTCATCCGCCGGCACCATCGCGCGCGACAGCTTCGGTGCGGCAGCGTGACAAAGACATCGATATTCTGTTTACCGGAACACTGACTCCCTATCGCATCAAGGTGCTTGACGAACTCCGGTCGAGAAACTTCAAGGTCGTGGCACTCGAAGCTCATATACCGGCCTATCTCAGAAATGATTATATCAATCGATGCAAGCTGTCTCTCGGCCTTAAATTGTCCGAAGACACGAAGATCCTGTCCACCACGCGAGCATATTATCATTTGGTACATCGCATCCCGCATGTGTTTGAACGCACCTCGATACGCTCGCCCCTCGATCCGTTCATCAATGTAATCGACAGCGGAGAACCGTTTATTGCTGCGTGCACGGACCTCTTATCCGGCAGAAAAGAGTTTCCGGCACAGCGTTTTGCGGAGTTTGAACATTCACGAGAGTTCGATTATCTGGATAGATTTGCGGAATTACGCTCAGCGCTGACCGCCAGACCGCGGCTGCGCTCCTCCGAGGAGAACCGGTATGAAAACGCCACTCTTGAACGTCATACAGCAACCTACAGACACTGAAGACTCGGGCGGATGCGACGCATCCCTGCCCGCAACGAAAGCCGTCATCTTTGGGCAGCTCCAGGCCCTATTCCCTCATGGATGCCGCCGCGTGCTCTTGATCACGCCGCCGGAATCACCCGAGAAGGACTTCAACCGCGATCTGGTCCTGAGCAAGCGCTATCCATGCTTCCCTCCCTACGGCCCGGGAGTCCTGGCCCACAATCTTGAGAAACGGGGTTATCAGGGAGCTTTGCTGGATCTGAATTTTCAAGTCCTGAAGCATGTGCATGAGCATCCACAGGACTTCAACTTTCGTGTGTGGGAAGAGTACCTGGACGAGAAGATCCTGGCGTTCCAACCAGACCTGATCGGCATCAGCGTGATGTTCACCATCTCACGGCCGTCGCTTGCCGACGTGGCCACTTACCTCAAGAAGACTCATCCATCTATTCCCATCATCGCCGGAGGCATTTTCGTCTCCAACGATGTCGAATCGGTTCTGCGAACCGTTCCCCAAATCGATATCGGGAGCTTTTACGAAGCGGATCGCAGCCTGCCGGATCTGCTCGACGTGGTGAACGGCCTCAGGCCGGTGTCCGATATTCGCCAAGTCGCGATCATCAAAGATGGGACATTCGTGTCGACCAGAGAGCGCGCCACTCCTACCAATCAGGAAATCGACGTGCAACCGGAATACTATGATCTGCCGATCGGGGAGTATGCCCGGTACGGTTCCATGGGAGCGTATAACTTCATGCGGGGAGAGCGGCTCGCATCGACCGTCATCAGCAATCGAGGGTGTCGGGCCAAGTGTTCGTTCTGCGCGGTGCGCAACTTTAACGATATCAGTGTGCGAGGACGAGCGGTATCTAGCGTGGTCGATGAGATGGAACATGTGCGCGATCAATTTGGGGTCACTCATTTCATGTGGCTCGATGACGATTTGCTCTATAACACCACACGTGCGATCTCTCTTTTTAAGGAAATCACTCGCCGCAAGCTCAATATCACCTGGGATGCGAGCAATGGGTTGATCGCAGCGGCCATTACACCTGAGCTGATGGAGGCCGCATCTGATTCGGGTTGTATCGGGTTCAATCTCGGCCTCGAGTCTGGAAACGACCGGATCCTCAAATCAATTCACAAGCCTGGCACGACGCAAAGCTACCGAAAGGCCCGTCGCATCCTTGACCGGTACCCGCACATCTTTGTGAAAGGCTTCATGATCATCGGGTTTCCCCATGAGACGATTGCACAGATTCGCGACACCGTGACCCTGGGATGCGAACTGCAATTCGGCTGGTATCCGCTGCAGCTGCTGACCACGCTGCCGGGAACGGAAATTACCTTGAGCAT
Organism: Nitrospira sp.; assembly: GCA_022842445.1. GTDB lineage: Bacteria > Nitrospirota > Nitrospiria > Nitrospirales > Nitrospiraceae > Nitrospira_D. The sequence goes on along the minus strand of JALHPO010000021.1, from coordinate 7,078 downwards.
GATCGAACAAGGGCTGATCAAGCCGCCGACCGACGCAAGTTTCAAAGGTCTGGCGGCCGGCTCCAAGAGCAAAGGCGGCGGCACACTCCGCCAGCGCGAACAGACCGAGAAAGTGTCCGCCCGCGAGTTCGTCGATCTGCTGGCCACATTGCCCGCCGACCATGTCCCGACGACCGCCGAATTGGACGACCTCTGGTTTGTGGCCGACTACAAAATGAACTACGAGAAACTGCTCCACATTCATGAACCGGTCAAGCTCCGCAATATCCGGGTGATGTTGCGGCAAATTACCGATGAGTACACGGTCGACAATGCGATGGGCAACCTGTTTCTTGCAGTGATTGCGTCAAAGCTGCACGAGTTCGACGAAAGTCAGCAACGCCTGGCGCTGGCGATCCGGTACCAACAGGAGTCGGCTTACTGGACCAAGCGGTTTACCGTCTTGGGCATGATGGAGATCGCTGATCGCGTTCAGACCGCCAATTCCTTGACAGGCCCTCTTGCGGCATAGGGTAGGTACGCTCATTACGTGACAGATCCTCGCTCGTGTACTCTTCGCGCCATTCTGCGCAGCGGAATTCTGTGCCGGATCACTAGGCAAATATTTCCGTTTATCCGTCTTGTGAGTTTGTGCCCGTGCGTTCCGCCGCATTTTTCTCACAGGTAGACCAACCTGCGCTGGCACATTCCTTGAACATCTCCCGACTGCGTCCCTGACTCACGATAGCGGGGCACGATTGCAAACCATCTGACCGCATCATTGGATGTTGATGAAAGTACTGCTCCTACAGCTCGAGTTTCCGACATGGAAAACGGCTCGGCCCTGGACATACGGAGGGAGCTTTGCTGTGGCCGACGGACTCGCGGCCAACGGCGTGACCTGCCTCACTGTGCCGATCGGTCCAGATGCGTCGGCCTCGTCCCCATCCTCATGGCTCTCCCATGCGCGCCGCATGCTGGCAGGGCAGCGATTCGACCAGGTGTGGATATGGCTGATACACACGCCATTGGATACCGATGTGTTGGAATGGGCCGCCGAGCTTGCGCCGGTGCGCATCGGCTTTTTCATGGAGTCCCTCCGCTACGAGGAGGAGGATTATCGATGGGCTCCGGAATTACGGATTCGCCATGTGACGTTTCATCGCCAGCTCGACTACCTGACGCATGCTTTGTTGGTTGACGAGCGTGACGTCGCCGAACTTACGGCTTTGGGAAAGACGCCGGCGTTGTGGTTTCCCGGCCTGGTCCCTCAACGCTTCGTGACAAGTCCGACACGCGCGCCCCGTTGGAATCAAGCGGTGTTCCATGGGAATGTGTACGGAGAACGCGTCCAGTGGATTGCGAATCCGCTGCTGCGCGATCGCTTGACGTTTGCCAAGGCTCCAGCTGAATACACGACGAATCAACGACGCTTCGATGAACTCCAATCGATTGCGAGCGAGCGGGTTCGCCATCTTCCACTCGTGACCGCCGTAGATCTGGAACGCTACGTTCAGGCCTTGCACCACGTGCGTGAGGCAGAATTTCGAGACTGGCTGTCAGGACTCGCCGACTGGGCCGGCATCGTCAATCTTCCCGGTCTGACTCGTTGCTTCGGCGGCCGTGTCTATGAAGCGATGGCGGCCGGACGTCCGGTGATTTCCTGGCGCATTCCCGACAGGCCCAGAGTCAATGCCTTGTTTGAAGACGGACGGGAGATCCTGCTGTTCTCCCCGGATGATCCTGGTGCGTTGGCACACCAGATCGATCGTCTCCTCGCTGATAAGCAATTCGCCAAGGCGATCGGCATCCAAGGGCAGCGGAAATTGCTTGCCTACCACACAGCGGAACGCCGGATGAAGGACATTCTCCAGTGGCTGGACACCGGGAAAGAACCCGATTACGGGGCCCAGCCCACAGTCGCCGAACTACCCACAGGCATCGGACTCACAACACCCTGCGGACAGCACGCCAACCCACGTCCTAACACGCAACCTCCTGTCTCCTCGACTGTCTTCTTGCTGACAGTCGGTGATCCGGCCTTCCAGGCTTGTAAAGAATCGGTTGAACAGCAAACGGGATCGGTCTTCACGATCGAAACGATCCAAGACGTTTGTCCCTTCAATGCCGCCGCCCAGGAAATGATTACGCGCTGTGCGACTCCATACTTCATCCAGGTCGATGAAGACATGATCCTGCATCCCGATGCAGTCCACCGGATGGAGCAGGCGATGACGCAGGCACCGGCTGAAGTCGGCATGATCTGTTTCCATCTCTATGACGAAGATCGTGAATGCCCGATCCAAGGGATCAAGATCTATCGGACCGAGTTGATGAAGAGACTGATGTTCCGCGACTTAAAAGCCAGTGAGATGAATCTGCTGGACCAAATGGGAGAGCAGGGAATCCGCTGGATTCTCCATCCCGACGTGCTCGGACGCCATGGCACTCAGTACACACCGGACACGATCTACCGGCGCTATAAGACCATGTATGAGAAAGACATCCGGCAGTGGAATCTGCTGACTTCCGATATTCACCGGAAGGCACATAAGTTCCGTGAAACAGGAGACATCGTCCAATTGTTTGCCCTCCTGGGGGCCGCTCACGGCATCATCGATGCGCCACGTGTCGCGGATCGAGAAAAAGATGCCCGTCTGTATAATCTGAAAGAGCTGGAGATCTTCGGGCGGCTGTTCAAGAACACCCCGCCAGTGAGCCAGATCTACGATTCCTCTCGGGCAGCTGTACCGCTGAAGAATCCACCGCTTCCCCTTGATCAGGTGCAGTGGCAGAGTGCAGGGGGCCCATCGTATCCCGATTCTTCCCAACTGGAGTCGGGGCGCCCGTATCCCTCTCCTGCGCCATCACTGGATCGCGCCACGCAGAAGCCACGTCACATCCTCATCGTGACGCCATACTTTTGGCCGTCGGTCGGCGGCGTCGAAACGGTAGCAGAAGACCTTGGAATCGGCCTCATTGCCTCTGGCATAGCGGTTCACGTGGCCTGCTATCGACATCAGGACAGGAAAGAAATAGTCCATCGCGGCATCGGAATTATTGAAATTGCCGCACCGGAATGCATGACCAATGGCATGCCTACGGCTGCCCTTCAACTAAAGCAACTGATCTCGTCAGACCGCTACGATGCATGCATCCTACTCGGTTCCCCGATGAATTCCTTCTTCTATGCCATTCTGGAGCTTCCTGACTTGCAGAAGCGAAGAATCTTCTTTCAGCCGACCATCAATCAGGAGGGGTACGACTTTATCCAGCAACGACCGGTCGTGGCCTCGCTCTTGAAGCAACTTATGGAACAAACGACGGCCATCATCGCGCTCGGCCATGACACCCTTGATTCCCGTTTCTGTCGGGAGACTGGGATTCCGGCCACGATCATCCCGAATGGGACCACCACACTCAGTCCCGCCTTCGACTTTAGAGACAAGTACAAGATTGCAGAAGAGCGTTTTCTCATCGTCCACGTGGCCAATCTGTACCGAATCAAGAACCATCTTGGCCTCCTCAAGTCACTGGAACAATTGCCGCCGCGAGCCATGCTGGTCGTCGTGGGCCATCCGACACACGAAACCGGCTACGTCGAAGAAGTGCGCCGCGCCCTCTCGACTCGGCCAGACGTTCTCTATATTCCCGGGCTCCATCGGGATGGGGTTGCGGCAGCGTTTCAAGCCGCCAATCTCGTCGTGCTTTCTTCCGATGCCGAAGTCTCGCCGCTCTGCCTTCTGGAAGCCATGAGCCTGCGGCGGCCTTGGCTCGCCACCCCCGGCTGCGGCACGGCCAATGAACAGGCGGGCGGCTTGATCCTACCTCTGCAGGAGTTTCGAGGAGCCGTCGACGTGTTGATGGCCCATCCCGACTATTGCGCACAGTTGGCACAGTCCGGCTACGAACATTGGGCCAGATGCTACCAGTGGGAATCTATTCTGGCCGGATGGGTGGAATTGGTCAAAGAAGGACGCCTGACCAGATCCTTTGATACTCCGGACGCGATGGCCCGTACACGTGACGACCTGCGGGCTCGCTTCCGTTCCCTCATGGACGATAGATCGACACCGATGCCACAGAGCATCACAAACCATCCAGGCCCATCAGGCAAACAAGCGGGCACCCCTTCTGACACACCACTCCCAATGCACATCCGTGCCACACCATCACAAGAGGACCGAATGGATCAGGATCAGTTTTATGTCAACATGTTCGTCAAGAGCCACGCATGGTCAACGCCCGAACCCAATCAGGACGAAGCCGCACGGTGGTCGAAGATCGCCAGCTTCATGGAGTACATCCTCCGGCGGTTCAAGACAGCTCAGCCTAACGGCACCCTCCGCATACTTGAGGTTGGCTGCGGACGCGGGTGGCTAAGCAATCTGGCCTCACAGTATGGCAGCGTGGAGGGTATTGAGCCGGTGGCAGGAGTCATCGATCACGCCCGCAAAATGTTCCCTCACATTCGCTTCGAGGCTGGCACGGCCGAGACGGTCCTCAAACGGACGGATTTTTCCCCTTATGATGTCGTGCTCTGCTCCGAAGTGATCGAACATGTGCCGGATCCGGAAAAACAAGCCTTCCTGGACGAGCTCAAACAGCTGCTGACTCCGGAGGGCTATGTCATCCTCACTACCCCCCGGGGAGAAATGTGGGAACGATGGAAGACCATCGCGCCTCCCTGTCAACCGGTCGAAGACTGGATTACGGAACAGGACCTTGAGCAACACTTTATTGCCCAAGGGCTGACTCCTTTGGGGCTTGAACGAATCTACGTCGAGATCCCGAACCTTCGCTACATTCCAGCGCCGACCCCGCATGATTTGAAGACCATGAATCTGCTGCCGATCTACCAGGTGTGGGTGGCGCAGCGGGCGGCGGCGGACTCTCGCGTGCAGCGACAGGCAGTGACTCGCACGCCCAAGGTCAGTGTCATCATCCCGACATATAATCGGCCTGATCGCCTCCGGACTGCGCTGGCCAGTGTCCTCGCTCAGGAATACAGAGACTTCCAGATCATTGTCGTCAACGACGGCGCCATGCCGGTCGAACCGGTTATCGCCGCATTCAATGGTGACGGACGGATCACCCTGATCAATCATGACCGGAACAGAGGTCTGGCGGCCTCACGCAACACCGGCCTCCGCCAAGCCACAGGGACCTATGTGTGCTATCTCGATGACGACGACCGGTTCCTTCCGGATCATCTCCGCACGCTGGTCGATCAGTTAGAGACCAGTGATTGCAAAGTGGCCTATACCGATGCCTGGCGCGTCCATGAACAGATCGTCGGCGAGACGATCACGGAAATCAACCGTGACCAACCTTATGCGGATGAGTTCAATCCCCATCAGCTGCTGATCGGGAATTACATTCCCGTTCTCTGCGTCATGCATGCGCGAGCTTGCCTGGATGAAGTCGGCCTCTTCGACGAAAGTCTCTTCGTGCATGAGGATTGGGATCTTTGGATCCGTATGGCCACCCGCTATCCTTTTGCTCATATTCCAAAAACCACGGCCGAATTCACCTGGCGCGTCGACGGCTCTTCGATGACCAGCCACTCCCGTGAAGCGTTTCTGAGAACGACCGAAATCATCTATCGCAAATACGCTCCCTATGCAGCCAAATACCCCACGGTGTTTGAAGGACAACAGGAGCGCCTCCGGGACATGAAGCGGACTCACGCGCACAAGCGCTTTACCTGTTCCATCATCATCCCCGTCTGGAACAAGGTTGAGCTTACCCAGCAATGTCTGGTCGCGCTCGGTCCGGCGACGGAGGATGTCTCATTCGAACTGATCGTCGTCGACAATCACTCGACAGATCGCACGCCTGAATTCCTCGCGTCGTTGGGTGGCGATGTCCGAATCATCACGAACGACGAGAACCTGGGATTTGCCAAGGCCTGCAACCAGGGAGCGGGCGTTGCAACGGGCGAATATCTCGTGTTTCTGAACAACGATACCATTCCGCTCAAAGGATGGCTGAGTGCGATGGTCGATGAAGTACGGACACACGCCGACGTCACCGTCGTCGGCAGTAAATTGCTGTATCAAGACGGCACGGCGCAACACGCCGGCGTCGCGATCGACCGGAATAACCTCACGCCCTATCACATCTATAATGGCTTCGCGGCCGATCATCCGGCCGTCAATAAACGGCGGGAACTGAATGCCGTGACCGCCGCCTGTCTCCTGATCCGCCGGTCTGTCTTTGCAGAGCTCGGGGGGTTCGACGAAGGATTTAAAAACGGTTTCGAAGATGTCGATCTCTGCCTCAGAGTACGGGAGAAACAAGGCCGCATCGTCTATCAGCCGAAGAGTGTCTTGTATCACCTGGAAAGCCAAACCCCAGGCCGTAAACAACACGACCAAGCGAATGCCAATCGTTTACACCAACGCTGGGGGCACTGCTGGTGGCTGGTGGATGACGACTCCATCTACGCGGGAGACGGCTACAAGGCCGTCGAGGAGGATCAGAATGGAAGACCGACGTATAAGCTCCATCTGATCGACAGCACAGAAGAGCGACAGGCGTGGGACCTCGTCGCGTCCATGCAACAGGCGGCACATCATCAGGACTTGGCAACAGTCGAGGCTGTCTTGCGGCGCTATGCGGATTGGCCAGCCGACGCGTCTATTCTGCAATGGGCCGCGTCCGTTGCGACGGCCATGAAACTTCCGGGCATTGCGGATGAGTATCGACGCCGGGTTGAAAGCCTCAATGATCCCGCATTTCGCGAGCTGGAGGAGATTCGTGCCGCATTAACCGGCGGACAACTCTCGATGGCTTCGAGTCGCGTTGATGCGCTACTCAAACAATATCCTACCCATGCAGAGGCACTGCTCCTTCGGGCAATCCTTCATATGCAGCGGGAACAATACCGCGAAGCGGAAATCGCCTTCACCACCGCGCTCAATCAGGGGGCGAACCGGAAGAAATGCCTCATGGGAATCGGCATGGCGTCGATGGGTCGCGCCTATCCGCAGGGAGCCTGGCAGACCTTTCTACGAGTTCTTGCGGAGAACCCCGATGATGCCGATGTGATTCATTGGCTGCTGCGTGCGGGGACCGCGCAAAATCGCTGGCGGGA
>JALHPO010000020.1 GCA_022842445.1 Nitrospira sp. | reverse complement strand
ACCACCGGCTTGATCGCCTGCCGCACCGCCCGGCTCCCCTCCGCCCGGATCGCATCGAGCTGCGGAATCAGGCTCGCGTCCCCCTGCTCGATCAGCACCGCCGCCGCCGCGGTCCGCACTGCCCCGTCCTCGCTGTTGATATCCAGCAGCGCTTGCTCAAGGGGAGAGACGGCGACAAGAGAGGGAGCAGAGTCGGAAGCAGATGCCGGCGTTTGGTCCGCCGCAAACAGTAATCCTTGACTTGGATTCATTTCGAACTGCACAACCATCGACCACGCGATGGCCAGCACACACAACCCTTTATTCATGGGTCCTTTTCTACAACTCCATCGAATGTTACGTTCCCTCAACTCACTTGAACGCGCTTCGCTTGAACCATCCCGATAAGGCACTGCCGGCCTATTTCCTGCCGGCAGTGCCATCATCTGGAAATTCCCCGTCAGAGGGAACGCCACCTACACATCTCTTCCGTTACTTCGTATAGGTCCCCTGGTGATCGATCCAGTCACAACCCTTTTCCGGGTTGGTGAATTCGCTCCAAGGTTCGGGCTTGACCAATCCCTTCGAGCGCCAGACCACTTTGAACTGGCCGTCTTTCAGGATTTCACCGATCAGCACCGGCTTATGGGTGTGCTGATTGCGCTCGTCCATCATGATCGTGCCGCCCGGCGCCAGGAATTTCTGGCCGTACACTGCCTTGCGGACCTTATCCACTTCGATTGATTTCGCCTGCTCAACTGCCTGTTTCCAGACATAGACACCGAAATATGCGGCTTCGATCGGATCGTCCGTGACCCGGTTTTCGCCGTCCGGCAGGTTGTTCCGCTTGCAGTATGCCTTGAAGTTTGCCACGAACTTCTTGTTCTGCGGCGTATCCACGCTCTGATAGTAGTTCCACGCAGCCAAGTGTCCGACCAAGGCGCTCGTGTCCATCCCGCGCAGCTCGTCTTCGGCCACGCTGAAGGCCATGATAGGCGCATCTTCCGCGCGCAGACCCTGGTTGCCGAATTCCTTGTAGAACGGCACGTTGCTGTCGCCATTGATGGTACTGATGACGGCTGCACCGCCGCCGGCCGCAAACTTTTTGATCTTGCCGCAGATGGTTTGATAGTCCTGGTGATGGAACGGCGTGTATTCTTCCGCGATATTGGCGGCAGGAACGCCTTTCGCCAGCAGCATGGCGCGGAGGATTTTGTTCGTCGTGCGGGGATACACGTAGTCGGTGCCCAGGAGATAGAACTTCTTGTAGTTCCCGCCTTCGGGGCTCATCAGGTATTCCACCGCCGGCTGCGCCTGTTGATTGACGGCCGCCCCGGTGTAGAACACGTTCTTGGAGCACTCTTCTCCTTCGTACTGCACCGGATAGAACAACATCCCGTTGTTCTTTTCGAAAACCGGCAACACCGACTTCCGGCTGACGGACGTCCAACAACCGAACACCACGGACACCTTGTCCTGGAGCAGCAGCTGTTTCGCTTTTTCGGCGAACAGGTCCCAGTTCGAAGCCGGATCGACGACGACCGGTTCGATCTGCCTGCCCATCACGCCGCCTGCCTTGTTGATTTCTTCGACTGCCATCAACACGACATCACGCAACGAGACTTCGCTGATGGCCATTGTGCCGCTGAGGGAGTGCAATATGCCGATCTTAATGGGAGGGCCGCCTGCGGCGTAGGAGAGGGCATAGTGGCCAAGATTGCCTAAGAGTGCGGCAACCCCGACACCTGCGGCAACTCGACCGGTCTGGCCGAGAAACTCTCTTCTGGAGGATCCGATCGCTTCGGGAGCAGCTACATCGTCCTGAACACCCTTTGTTTCCTGTGGCTCTTTCTTTTCCATCTGCATCACTCCTTTCGGTTGCTGTGAGTGGCGAACTTCCAGTTGATGCGTACGGCCTATGAAATTGTGCCAACACGGTACCAGCCTGAGCTCGATCTTGAATCGGCCGCGGCTGTTGTGACGATGCTGTGCGGCTCAAATAGAGCCCATCCCCTCCTTTCCAGACAAGTCAAAGGCTCCATCGAGCGATTGCGAATACCTTCTCCAGCCTGTCCCTATATGACTCGCTGAGCAGAAGAACCGAGAGCACCCCTCTGATTGTTTTCCACCTTGTCCGGTATTGCGAGCGCGCGCAACCTGTGTCACGTTGACCTTTTCCCTCGCCCCACGTAGCCGGATTGCCTGCACCTTTTCAAGCGTACGCCCTTATATCCCTTCATCATAAGCGTGTCAATACTTTTCGCTGGGAGTTCAACCAGTTGCATCGACGGAGTGTTCGGATGTCGATGAACAATTCACAGTGACCCGGCAGATCGAATGCGGTGCGAATCATTCTCTCCATATTTTCGCGGCAACCATCTCATAAAGATCGACGGAGGCCTATCAGGAAAACCCTGAAAGAGCGTCGGGAAACCACTGAGGAGGGTCAGGAGGACTGAAAATTCCTTGAAATGGACATTAGCTCATCGTGAAAAATCACCGCCGCCGCCTTTTGTTTTGACAACGATTCCTGCTAGACTTACCTGCTTTATCATTTTTCTTTGCGAGAGATGATCTCTATGAATTCCGTACTGACATCGTCGTTACACATGCCTGTCCGTGGCCGCCACCTGTTGATGGGATGCCTGGGCTTACTTTTGGCCGCCTGTGTCGGCCCGCAAATTCCTGTCACGACCATCCATCAAGACTCTCGAAGCGCCGTCTTTATCGAAACGGTGCCGGATAAGTCATTTCGCGCGGCGCATCCCATCACATTGGATAGCGCGACTCTGGCAGACGTGTTACGGGGCGTGCATACCAAAGAAAAAACCGACATGCTCCTGCTGATCGGCAAAGCACTCCGCACCACCGATCTGAGCGACGCCCGCACCTTTTTTGAAGACGACATCGAGATCCTGGTACCGCACCTCACCACAGCGCTGGCGCAAGCGACGCCGAATCAACGGATTGGATTCCGCCTGTCACACACACCGGCAGTTCCGGTCCAGTCGAAAAACGGCGGTCCGAACCTTGAAGTTACGGCCGGGTACCTCTTCGCAGACGGCCTCTCGCTTCATCTCACGTTGACCCAGTATCGCCATGTGCCCGGCAAGGTTGAAACGAGCAAAAAGGAACCGCGTCCGCTGCCGGACCCGGACGGCCTGCGGGATCGCGAAATCAAATTCATCCCGGAAGCCGCGATACGCCAGGATGCCGACAATGAATCGAGCTGGTTCAGCGGACCCACCGACCGCACGCTGGTCATCGATTATCAGCTGCTGACCAAACTGCTGGCCATGCCGCCGGAGCCTCCGCGCCCTGCGTTGTCTCCAACCGGACGGCCGGTTCCATCGGCGTCAACGCCCCCGGTCCAGTCCTATCAGCCGGCGCCGGCTGCAAGCGATGCGGAGCTGCGCGCTTTCAGAGAAGAACTGAAAGCGATGCAGAAGAAGCTGGCTGAGCAGAATGCCGAACTGGAACGGCTGAAACAGTCCTCTCCCAAGAAATAACAGGCCCTCTCCCCGGTATCGCACTGCGCCATGCCGAAGAAGACATCGCCTGATCTTGCAAAAGGCCTCACGCCCGGTCGCGACAGCTCTCAGGCCTTCTTGAATGATTCCTTGCAGTCGCCCGCGCTCCTCGCTGCCTTTCGCGCGCTATCGACCAATGACCTGTACACGATGGCGTCTAAGGAGTCCGTCGTCCGTGGATACGAGTATTACCGGCAGCAGCGCCTTCAACGATATCAGTGGAGTCCTGATGCCACGACCCTGACGGCACAGGTGCAAGGGACTCGTCTCTATTCAGTCCTTTTTGCGCTCGATGAGGGGTTCCTTGACGCGTCCTGCGATTGTCCGGCCTGGACCGCGGACCGGCACTGCAAACATGTGCTGTGCGCCTGTTTCACGACGAAACATGTCCTCTCGCCGGGGACGTTCAAAGTGCAGGCCCGGCAGGACACCGGACTGCCGCTGCTCCAGGCCGAACTGTTCGGCAACAGGTCTGACCAGACTGCGCAGGCCGGCAGAGCGGCCATCGGAACAACGCTCAACACATCCGTCAGAACGGGACCGGCCTACGAAATCGTCATCGATGTCAGGCAGCCGCACCCGCGGCTCCTGCTCCACCGGAATGGCCTGCCGGTGTCTGGAGGATGGGTCTCCACGCTCCCGTCCGAACTGGTTCCGTTCCTCCATGGGTCCTGGCATTCAGGATTCGGAGAAGACCCTCTCCTCCACTACCTCCGGCACCACAACAATCCCTACCCGATCGTGCTGGCAACTGCGGCAGCCTCGATCCCGCTCCGCTGGGACCGGTCGGTCACATGCCGGAGCAAGACAGAACTCGGCCTCGTTGGAGACCGGGTCCTAGTCCGCGCAGTCTGTCTTGCCGACGGTGTCCTGCTCGAACGCATCGTTCGCTTCAGAGATTTTGTGGCCGATGTGAACGGCGGACGGCTGCTCCTTCTGAAAGATGACGCCGGATGGTCCTCCTTCCATTCACTCCGGCATCGACTCAAGAAGATCCAGCCGCTCTTCAATCCCTACGACGATCTCGACGGATGGTCTTCCCCGCCGGTGTTGTCGAACGAGAGGCATGGGTATCGGCGCAGCGCCGACCAGGAGATGGAGTTCTCGATCTCGTCGGACGAATTCCAATCATCGCAAATCGAGATGGCACACAAACAAGCGGACCGGATCCTGTGCAATCTGATCCTGACGGTGGAGGGGCGGGAAGTTCCGGTTCACCGGCCCACCTCTCTCTCCTCCAATGACAGGCCTTCCTATGCGCTGATCTTAAGACCTCCGTCCGACACCGACAACACGCCACCCGCCTTCTGGACGTTGCAGGCGCAATGCCGTCGCGGCGATGTCCGGTTCGCTCCGTGTCTCGCATCGTTCGGATGGATCCGGGCATTGGAACAGGGCCGCGCCGTGTCAGGAGCGATGCGCGCACATAAACGAAAGGCTGTGCTTTATGACACGTTTTTCCGGCTGCTGACGGTACGCGACTCCAAGGAACGGGATCGGCGCATCAACACAACCATTGCCCTGGAAGGTTGGCCGCGCGCCGTCAGCAGCGAGGCGACCCAGTGGCTCACACAGCGTGTATCGGACTATGCCAGGCAGGATCTCCGGCTACAGATACGCGCAGGGCGCTGGGAGTTGCTGGCCGTCGAGAAGGCCCGCGAGGCGTTGCTCTACCACATACCATTCAGCCTGTACGGTCCTGAAATCTTTCGCGGCATGCGGCGCAGCGACGAGATGATGATCGACGCGTTGCGGCTGTTTCATCAATTGCCGGCTCTCTTGGAAGCGCTCACCGCCGCAGGAATCACATTGCTGTATGAAGACAAGCCGCTTCAGTCCTCGCGCTGGGATTGTTCGGTTCATGTGGGCCGCGGCGAACAGGAAGCGACCGGGATCGACTGGTTCGAGATCCGCCCGGAGATCCGGTGCGACGGCGTCGTGATGGATGAAACCGACTGGCAGACGGCGCTCCGCCAGGGAGGACTGGTCACTATCAAGGGCGAACTGCGTGTGCTTGACAGCCATACCATAGAGCGGCTACGTGCGATCCTTGACCTGACCGGACCAACGCCGGCCAACCGGGGCACCGCGCAGATCGTCCGGGTGCCGAGGCTTCAGGTCCTCGACTGGCTGGCCTTGCGCGAACAGGGCATTACCGTTTCACTGCCGGCTGAAGACGAAGCCGTGCTCGCCCGCCTGCTGCGATTCACACGGATCGCCTCTCGGCCTCTCCCCAAGGGTGTGCATGCGACGCTCCGCCCCTATCAACAAGACGGCTATGCCTGGCTGGCGTTTCTCTACGAACATCGCTTCGGCGCCTGTCTGGCGGACGATATGGGACTGGGCAAGACACTCCAGGCGATCTGCCTCCTGGCCGCCGTACGGGAAGGCCGGATCGGAGCAGCATCCCGCACGAAAGGGCCTCATCTGGTCGTCGCCCCGACAAGTCTCCTATTCAATTGGGAGCAGGAACTGGCCCGATTTGCGCCCGGCTTGAAGGTCCACGTCTACAGCGGCAGCGAGCGCACGCTTGAGGCGAAGGACGGTGAAGTGGTTCTCACGACGTATGGGGTGGTTCGCAGGGACATCGAATGCTTGGAACGCACGGCGTTTCACATCATCGTGTTCGACGAGGCGCAGGCAGTGAAGAATATTCTCGCGGACACGACAGGAGCCGTCCGCCGGCTGAAGGGGCGGTTCAAACTGTCACTGACCGGCACCCCGCTTGAAAATCACCTTGGCGAATACTTTTCTGTGATCGACCTCTGTATACCGGGGTTGCTCGGCGAGTTCACGCCGAAGTTGAAGCGGGCTGATGGCCCCACGCTGGAACGACTGCTTCGCAGGACCAGGCCCTTCATCTTGCGGAGAACCAAGGCCGAGATCCTCCACGATTTGCCACCGAAAATCGAACACGAGGTCTTTCTCGATTTGACCGATCGCCAAAAGGCCCTCTATCAGCAGACCGTGGCTCAGGTCCGTTCCACGATCGATGCAGCCTACCGCACCAAGACGTCAGGCCAGGCCCAGTTCATTGCCTTGACGGCTCTTCTCAAGCTCCGCCAAGTCTGTTTATCGCCTCGCCTCCTGACGAACCGAACCGATGAGCCTTCCCCCAAGCTCAGCTTCCTGGTGGAGCGGTTGCACGTCCTGCTGGAGGAGGGACACAGCGCCCTCGTGTTTTCCCAGTTCACCAGCTTTCTGGATCTTGTGGAAGAAGCCTGCGCCAAGCATCATCTGCCGTACCACCGGCTGGACGGCTCGACTGCAGCGGCAGCCCGCAAAGGCCGTGTGTCGGCCTTTCAGACCGGCGAACGGCCGAGCGTGTTTCTCTTGAGCCTCAAGGCGGGAGGCCAGGGACTCAACCTCACCAAAGCGAGCTATGTGTTTCATTTGGACCCCTGGTGGAATCCGGCGGTCGAGAAACAAGCTTCGGATCGCGCCCACCGCATCGGGCAGCAGCGGACGGTGTCGATCGTGCGCATTCTCATGCGGCACAGCATCGAGGAAAAGATGATCGCGCTCAAACAACGGAAGCTCGAACTGTACGACGCAGTCATGGCCGGCGCAGTGCGCGGCTCCGGACAGGGCGTCTTGACCAAAACCGATTTCGACTTTTTACTCTCGCCGGGCGCGCAGTGAGGAGACGCCGGCTCTGTCCGGCGTTGCCGCCGCACCAGGCATCCTGCCATCACCACGGCCCGGTAAGATTCGACCCTCTGTGAACCTACCCCTTCACCCTGGTTCTCCCCCGCTTTTCCGGACCGTGAGGTGACCACGACTTGCTTTCGCGCAGGGTGCAACTCCTTTCGACCCTGTAGGGTTGTTGCCATTTCCCTACAGACAATGGGTATGGAATCGCCATGCTGCATCTTCAGAGATGACTGAAACTACTACGTATTTCCCATATCAGTAGAAGGCATGGCTGTTGCTTGTTCTTGAATGTTCCGACAAAACCTTTCACGAAGGGGAGGCTGCCGCCGTGTGGGACAATAAAAAGCGAGCCGAGCACCATACCGACAGTGAAGCATTCACGATTCTCGGAAAAGACGTCCGGTTCAAGGGCATCGTCCACTTCGAAGGCACCGTCCAGCTTGATAGCTGCTTTGAAGGTGAAATTCATGCAAAAGGCACGATCGTGATCGGCGAAAATGCCGTCATTCGAGGCACGATCACCGCCGGCACATTGATCACCAGCGGAAAAATCCAGGGAAATGTCGCAGCCAGCGGCAAGGTACAGCTCCTCAAGCCGGCCGTCCTCATCGGCGACGTACAGACTCCGTCGTTTTCGATGGAAGAAGGAGTCTACTTCAAAGGATTCACGAACATGGGCGCCCATCCGGTGGTTGAGGAATTTCCGCAATCCCCCATGGTGTTGACCGACGTGACCCCGCAGCTGAATGGATCCCGTCCCGTGCTCATCGAAAGCGACCGGGGGAACTGACGCTCTCTCGCCTCGTCGGCGAAGCGGGCTTCATGTTTCACGGAATACGTCGCGACGACGACCAGAACAACGGATGGACGATTGCAGCAGACACGTCCTTGAATAATGAGGGTCGGGAACACCTCCTTCCGCTTCGGCCCTTGACAGGAATATACTAAAACTCGCATATTATCGGTTGTGAATCAAAAGCCCATCGTGTGGCTTGGATCCTCACGCAATGACCTCCAAGCCTTTCCGCAGAATGCCAGGCGATCAGCCGGTTTTCAGCTGAGACAGGTTCAACAAGGATTATCCCCGGATGACTTCAAGCCGATGCCGACGATTGGACCGGGTGTGTATGAGATCAGAGTGCATACGGCCGTTGAATACCGAATCTGTTACGTGGCGAAGTTTTCCGAAGCCATCTATGTGCTCCATGCGTTTCCCAAACGGACCAGGAACACGTCGCAGCATGATGTGAGTCTCGCAAAGCAACGCTATCAGGCCCTTCTAACTCAACGTTCAGTATAAGATTCGGCATGCAGGGAGCAGCATCATGAAACTCAAGATGACAAAATCAAGCGGCAATGTCTTCCGAGACCTTGGCTTCCCACACGAGGAGGCCGAGCATCTGCTGGTCCGTGCAGACCTGATGATCCAGGTCCAAAAGCTCATCACCTCCCGCCGGCTCAAGCAGAAAGCTGCGGCAAAAATTCTCGGCGTGACACAACCACGCGTCAGCGATCTCCTTCGCGGACGAATCGATCTGTTCAGTACAGACGCGCTCATTGACCTCCTGGCCCGCCTGGGAGCTGAGGTTCGTCTCAAGGTCAGAGTTCGAACCGCAGCCTAAGCAACGCCTGCTGCCCGTGAAGATCGTCAACAAGAGTCAGCTCTTGCCTTGCCATTCATCCCAATTTACTCTAAGGTCGGCAAGGGTTAACCGAAGGTTGGGCTTTGCCCGGCCTCTTCGCCGCACAATCCATGTTTGTCACAGCACGGCAATACTCTGCTCGCTCTGTGCCCGACCAGGGCTGTGGTCTTTCTCACAAATCGGATTCACATCGATGCGATGGACCTCATGACCATCCTCGATCCTTCGCCCAACCCCGATATCCAACATACCGATCGCCCGCCAAGTAATTCCTGTATATCCGCTCAGCGAGGATCTGCAAGCGGGACGGTCACGATCTCAGACGCCTACACTTTTGGGCTCGACAATGTTCGCCTAAGCCGATATGGTCCAATCGTGGGGCATAGGAAATCGCCCTCTCCTCAGGCAACACGCGCCACATTCCTAGGATGCCCACGCAACCGGTCAGTGCATGCTCCAATCACACTCGCGCGCATCAAGACAGAATTCATATTAGGAGGCATCATGCCAAACACAAACGCGCCATTTCATCCAATCATTTACGTTCGCGGGTATGCCATGACGCCATCAGAAATTGATGCCACCACGGCGGATCCTTTCTGCGGATTTAATCTGGGCTCGACGGTCTACCGCGCTGTCGAAGACAAGTCCCGTCCCCCTCGAAAATACATCTTTGAGTCGCCTGTGGTTCGCCTCGCATCGGAATTCCATTATCGAGATGTCTATGAAGAGGGATACGATATTCTTGACCCCGAATGGACCGATGATCCGGAAAACAAACTGACGAGCAGATCAATTATCATCTACCGCTACTATGATGAGGCCTCACGGCTACTTGGTCTTGGCGAAACCCCTGACATTGAAGTGTTTTCCGCTAAGCTCGGGGATCTTATTCTCCGTGTGCGTGACCTAGTCTGTGCAAACCCAGAGAATGGCGTTACGAAGGACGCCTTTCGATGTTATCTGGTAGCCCATTCGATGGGAGGCTTGGTGTGTCGTGGACTGCTGCAGAATCCAAGAAATGACAAAAAGAATGCTGCGAAGTATGTTGATAAGCTCTTTACATACGCCACTCCCCACAACGGAATCGAGATGGCTGGAATTAATATTCCCAAGTGGCTCGACAAGGCTGATATGAATAATTTCAATCGTGAGAGGATGGCGGGCTATCTTGATCTTAAGGCCGAATATAAAAGAACGGGGAGTGTGGACTGGATCCCCGAGGATCGGTTTCCCTCTGAAAAGATCTTTTGCATGGTGGGGACCAACCGCATGGACTATGAGGTTGCGCTTGGACTATCACGCACATTCGCCGGCCACGGCAGCGATGGGCTGGTACGGATTGAGAACGCCACACTCAAGGGGATTAAGTCGGACGGGACACCGAGTGCGCCTTGCGCAAAGGCCTTCGCGTATCGTGCACACTCAGGATTCTATGGCATCGTTAATTGTGAAGAAGCCTATCAGAACCTTATTCGGTTTCTGTTTGGCGATGTTCGGGTGGATATCTGGGCTGATGTTGAAGAGATCCGTCTGCCTTCCGAAGTAGAGCAGGAGGCCAAGGCGGGGAGAAAGATAAGTGCGTTATACCAGTTTGAGGTGCTTGCATCCCCAAGAGGAAAGCTTTGGTATCTCACTCGGCGTACAGCCGAAGAAGATTCTGTTGCCTGTCTGACTCATGAGGAATGGACCTCAGCCCCAAAGAAGCATGGGCGCCAATTCTTGTCTACTGTGTTTTTATCCAACCGAGCCAGAGTGAACAAAAAACGGCGTTCTCTGTCTTATCGTATGTCATTCGGTGTTCGAGTCCCTGATTACGAGATCGAGAAGGTACTCTGGCTCAATAAACACTATGAAGGAAGCTATCTATACCGCAATTCCATTGTGCTGGAATTGGTCCCACCTTCCGAAAAGGGAGCTGCCTGGAAGGTCACTTATGCATGGCAAGATCAGGGAGCCAAGCCAGCTGACCATGAGATTGATCCAAAGAGACTCAGGGGAGGAAAAGTTGAGATCGCGGTCCCATTCGACAGCAAGACAACGCCCGGCATGCGTGGCCAGCTACGCTTCGTCGTCTCAGCATGGAATCCGGACGCGGTCGTGGACGATGCCGGGAACTAGGTTGAGATCAGAAAATGGTGGCAGGAACCAATGATTCGATTGACGGCTATGAATTCTGTCGCGGAATGGTTCCTGACACCTTTTATTTCCCTCAAAAGATGCGGATCAATTCCTACTCCGAACAATGCCAAAAGCAATTCCACCGTCGGGAAGAAGGCAGGGTGTGCAAGACTTCGGGTCAAGCCTTGAGCTAAGCATTCAAGATTCACGACATGAGTCCCTGACTCGCGCACCCAAGATATCGCCTGCCTGAAGAAGATAAAACGGGGAAGAAGATAAAAGGGGAATATTCTGAATTTGCACGCAAGCAAAGACTTCGCTTCTCGACGCTCCTGGTCGTCTAGAGCCTCGTGGCCAGGTCGGCCTCGATCGTCTCCGGCTTATCGCCCGGCGCATAGCGTTTCAGGACCGTGCCGTCTGGACCGACGAGGAATTTGGTGAAGTTCCATTTAATCGCCTCGGTACCGAGCATCCCGGGCTTCTCCGATTTCAGGTATTGGTAGAGCGGGTGTGCGTTTGCTCCGTTCACATCGATCTTTGCGAACATCGGAAATGTGACACTGAATTTGCTGGTGCAGAACTGCTCAATCTCTGCTTCGCCGCCCGGCTCCTGCTGCCCGAACTGGTTACAGGGGAACCCGAGCACCACGAGACCCCGGTCTTTGAATTTTCCGTAGAGTGCCTGGAGTCCCTCATACTGCGGCGTATAGCCGCACTGGCTCGCGACATTCACAATAAGCAGCGTCTTACCGCGATAGACATCCATCTTCTGCGGCGTGCCGTCGATCGTGACGAGGTCGATGTCGTAGAGGCTCATAGATCCCACCTCACGGCGTCTCCATGTTCATGACCGCACAAGCCTGTCATCCATCTGCGCAGACACCAGCTCATTCGTAGGAACATCGGCATGCACGGCCCGAAACATGCCAAAGCGACACAGCCCTGCCCCGAATGCCAGACGCATTAACAGAATCGTGGGCACTTCTCGTAATGATTTAATCAACCCGCTCACGCCGAACCGGACAATCCCTGCTGGACGGATAATTCCCTGCCAGATGGAATCGAGCCATGAGGGTAGGGTTTCGGCAGTCCAATCCGCTGTGGTGACTTTACCCGCCACCAGTCCGGTTGCCTCCAGTAATTCTGAAAACTCTTCAATGCTGGCAAATGCCGGATGAGACCACTGATCCAGCAGTTGCCGCATTACCGGCTTTTCCCAATAATTGAGCGGCACCTGGCGATCGTCCCGCTGATTCCAATCGGCCACAAGCAGAATTCCACCCGGTTTCAGCACGCGCATGAGCTCCCGGGCAAATTGGGCTTTATCCGGCATGTGCGGTCCTGCCTCGACCGACCAGACCACATCAAAACTGGCATCAGGGAACGACAGGGCCAGCGCATCATCGACCTGAAAGCGGGCATTCACCTCCGGGGTGGTCAGTTCTTGAGCCCGTCTGACTTGCTGAGGGCTGAGGGTGACGCCGGTGACAGCAAAACCATAGTCCCGCGCCAGCATGCGACTGCTGCCGCCGATGCCGCAGCCCACATCTAACACCGTCGTACCGGAAGGAAGCTTGTCTAACCCGCCCCAACGCACCATTTCATGCACAAAGTCGGACTTGGCTTTGAGAAAATCCTTTTTGCCGGGTGGAGAGCCATAGTGTCCCAGATGGATATGTTCGCCCCAGTAGAACTCGAGAATGCCGTCATTCGTCCAGTCATCATAGGAATTGGCGACAGAATCGGCAGACTGATATTTGCGGGGGACTCGCACGTACAGCACGACCCCGATCAGCAGTAAGAGCAGGAGAAGGACGACCGCCGCTAGGAACATGTTCATCATATCGACTGTCTGATTCCCGTGAGGCCGTTAACAGTGATGACCCATGGAAAGAAACGTGACCTGGTATCCTAGAAAACAGCCCGCCTTCTCTATTGCTAGGCCGACACAGGCGAAAAGTGGCGCAGATTAGGCTCGGAAATGTGACCAAGTCAAGCTGCCGGAGACTCTGCCTGCCACGTCCTGAATCGCAGCCTTACACAGAGTCTCCCGCCCCTTCATTCCGCTCGAATGGCTGTTGCCGATTGAGATCGCGACGACGGATAATGTGCCCCTGAAGGAACAGAGTACACTGGTCCCGTGATGGACACGCGGAGCGTCGATTGATCATGAATCTAAAAGCAGAGGATCAGCGGACTGCGCCCCGGGTTGCAGTGCAGTTTCACGCCCTGGTATCGGGCTCCGTACAGTCTGAGGGGACGGGCATCATTCTCGATCTGTCACGGAGCGGGTGCCGGCTGGAAAGCCCGCTCCTCATGTTGCCCGGCCTCTCGTTAGAACTGCGCATCGCCGTGCCCGGCTTGGAATGGGCGCTGATGATCGATGGGGCGGATGTGCAGTGGACGGACGAGGACCGAGCCGGGCTGGCGTTTGTTCGAATGAGAGAAACGGAACGGCAGCGACTCGACGACGTCATGACCACCCGGCTCGCGAGGACGTCTGAGGACGGCGACGGCAAACAGGGCAACCTGGTGCCGGTTGAGTTCCAAGGACTGGAACCGGTGCTGTCGAAAAATCCAGAAGTGGCCGTCAGCAAGGGGCTCGCCTGGTTCGCTCAAGACCGGGCGGAATTCCCCTTTCGAGGAGGGAGCCTGCTCAACAGAGCGTTTCCCGCCTGTACGCCCGAACTCGCAGCCGCGCTCGGCACGTTGGTCCAATCGGGCGGCGACACGGAGGTGGAATTCTCGCTGGCGCTGCTCCAGAACTATCGTGGTTCGACATCCGCCGACGGCGTCTTGAAAGAGATTGTGTCGCGCTTTCCACAGGACGATCGCAAAATGGACGGAGTCCGGATCAGCATCAACAGCCCCGGCACGGTCTCCGGTGAATTCGGGCTGGCGGAAGCCTGGCGAGTCAGGAAGGAGTCGCTGGCGCGCTGGCTGACGGACACACGACCGGCGGTCAACGCCTTCGCCCAGCAGCACATGGCAGAACTCGACCGGATGATCGTGGCAGAGCGGCGCCGTGTGGAAGCCGAACGGGAACTGCGAGAGCGGAGCCGACATGAGGACGAGTCGGGTCACGATCATGGGTACAGGGCGAAACCCTTCTGAACGGAGGGGAAGAAAAATAGTCAGGAGGATTCTCTTGGCACAACGGCCCCCTGTTCACTACAAGATCCCCCCATGCCGAGCCGGCCACGTCTCGCTGCCGGCAACCTTGCCTATCACGTCCTGAATCGTCGCATCGGGCGACAGCCGCTAAATTGAAGACGCCCACTCAGTCAGTATTGCGTACTTGTAGGGAAAGTACTGCAACACCTATCCTCAAACATATCTGATGGTTACACATTGATCTGTGTGAGTTTCCTTTCCGCATCCCTACACCTCTTCACATTCATTTCATTTCATGCTCGATTTTCCTGCGATTATCAGTGGTAATTGCCGGACTTGTGATGGCATACGTCTTGCGTATTGACATGAATTGAAGAGACGAACTGTTCCCTCTCTGCTCGCTTAGCAGCTCCCCAAGGCCGTAATCCGACACAGACAACCGCAAGGTTGAAACGGAAAGTTCTGCACTTCGTGTGCGAGGTATAGCGGTGTCTTGGGTTGGCAGAAGGACCCGACGATCAGGATTTGTCCTGAGCACAGCGGGTATCGAATGAACAGATCCTTGATGACTTAAACACAAGAGGAGTTCTCAATGAATTGGGCACGATCCATCGCTGCGCTACTTGTGCTCTCGTCGACTTCTGCATGGGGCTACACGTTGACGTGGACCGCCAACACTGAATCGGATCTGGCAGGATATCGGGTATATTACTGCAGCGTTTCAACCTGCAGCGAAACATCCGGGAATGCGTCTCTCCTCGCCACACTAGGAATGGTGACAAGTTTCAATATCGGCACACCGGCAACGACTCAATACTACTTCCTGACGGCTGTCGATTTTTCCAACAATGAATCGGCGGCGAGCGCCCTCGTGACCTACACTCCACCTTCCTCCGTGCCTCAGGCCATCGGGGTGAGTCCGGCGAGCTTTTCCTTCGGTGCGACGCAAGGCGGTGCCGACCCTGCGACTCAAACCTTGAACATCACCAACACCGGAGGAGGCACCCTCAGTTGGACTGTGAGCGACAATGCCACCTGGTTAACGCCGAGTCAGACATTAGGGAGCGGGAACGCAGCTGTAACGCTGAATGTGTCGAGCAGCGGCTTGGCCGCTGGTGTCCACTATGGCACGATCACAATAAACGCCACCGGAGCCTCTTCGGTCACCGTGCCGGTGGAGTTCACCGTCGCTAGCGCACCCGTGCCGGTCATCGAGGTGAGTCCGGCGAGCATTTCCTTCGCTGCGATACAGGGCAGCGCCAACCCTGCGGCTCAAACCTTGAGCATCACCAACACGGGGGGCGGCACCCTGATCTGGTCTGTGATCGACAATGCTACCTGGTTATCGTTGAGTCCGGCTTCGGGGACCGGGAACGGAGCTGCCACGCTGAGTGTGTCGACCGGCACCTTGGCCGCCGGGACCTACCATAGCACGATCACAGTACGTGGCACCGGAGCCTCATCCGTTGCTGTGCCGGTGACATTCACGATCACGACTGGTTCTTCTTTGCCACCTGCCATCGGCGTGAGTCCTACAAACCTTTCTTTCACCGGGAAATACGGCGGTAACAACCCCCCGTCCCAAACCTTGAATATTTCCAACACCGGGGGTGGCATCCTCAGCTGGACTGTCACCAAGAGCGACGCGAGATGGCTCGAATTCACCCCGAGCTCTGGGACTCAAAACGGCACAGTCACAGTCAGTGTCACCTCCTCGTACCTTTCACCCGGTACCTATACTGCCACTCTCAGTATCTGGCTGAATGGGTCAAACACCCCGGTCGTCGTGCCGGTGAGGGTCAGGATAAGGTGGCCCGGATTTGACAGACACCCTTGAACGGGGACAGGATTTCCCCAGGAGGTGTCCGATGGGTACACACACAAGCAGTTCACGCCAGAATTTAAACGTGAGGCGGTCCAGCTGTTAGAACGTGAGAGCCGTCCTGTCTCGGCAATTGCCCGCGAGCCCGGGATTGCCCGAAATCAACTGTGTAAGTGACGTGCACAAAAGCGGTCGCCCATCTCGAAGGCTCCGGCCTTGTAATCACACATCCCACTTCGCTATCCTGCCGCGCCATACGAGCTGACAGTTCTATAGCCTTTCCTGTTTCCATGATTCGGCAATAGTTTCTACTCTAATTGGAGGCGCCCCCATGATACTGACCTTGTCTCTACGCATCGGCTGCATCATCGGCCTATTGACGCTATCCGGATGCGGATTAAACATGTTTACAGGCGCAAAAGCGCCGGTGATTGCCGACGATGTAGAAAATCGAATGGGAACGTTGTCGTTCGCCCCCGATCGGAGGGTTGTGCTCATACCGCTCCAAAAGAATTCGGCGAGTGACGCCGGCCGGTTTTGTGCTGACCCGCCACTCGATGCCGACCAGAATATCACCAGCGCATTAGCAGCCATGCGGGACCTGTCTACTGACAAGCTCGATGCAAGCGTGAAGATAGCCTTGGCTCGCTCCTTCGCCCAGATCTTACCGGCATTTGTCAGACGTACGCAGGGGCTTCAACTATATCGAGAGGCCATGTACAACCTCTGTCAGAACTACCTCAACCATGCCATCAAGGAAGAGGCCCTCCAGACACAATCGATGAAGATTCTAGACGTGTCGGTGAAGTTGATCGAACAGGAGCTGACACTTGCGCATGAGGCCATGGGCGAGCTCTCTCTGCCTGCTCCCGCGATGGCACGCCCATAGTTCGGATCACCGATGCAGGCGAGGCGTACTCTTCGGTACGTTGAGCCTGTGAGCGCCACGACCTGCCTGGGCGAAGCGGGTCGGCTGAGGCAGGGAACACAGCCTGGTTGACCTTGTCGGCACCCTGCCACACACGCGGCATGTATAATGTGCTCATGCGGGCGATCGCGTTCGGCATCATCGTAGCCCTCGTAGTCATAAGACCAGGCCTCCTGACCGCTTCTGAGGACCGCCCGTCTTCGCAGCCGGGCGCGCGAGAACGCTTGAATCACGTATTGAATTCTGAAGGCGGCATTCACGTGTACAAAGACCATCGAGGGACCGTCGAAAGTACGATCACGCTGCCCGACGGCGAGCGAATCATCACTGTACAACCACCCCACCGATCAGGACTCAATCTTGGCCCTCCCCTTCAATTGAACAGTCAGCCGCTCCAACTGCCTCCTCCACCCCCCATTCCAGCTCAACCACCGGCTCCGGAGTTTCCGCAGAGGGCGCGCTAAGTTTCGCAATCAGTCTTTTCCCCCACCGTATCTCGCTCAAGCCTGTGCTCAAAACGACCGACACAACTACAGAGGACCACCGCCGACAGCGCGCCAGAAACACACCACCGCACAGGGGGCCATGGTGACGAACACACAACTCGACCAGACCTGTATCAACACAATCCGCACCCTTTCGATGGACGCCGTGCAGCAGGCCAATTCCGGCCACCCCGGAACCCCGATGGCCATGGCCCCGGTCGCCTACTGTCTGTGGCAACGAATCCTCCGATTCGATCCAAACGATCCGATTTGGCCGAACCGGGACCGGTTCGTACTGTCGATGGGGCACGCCTCCATGCTCCTCTACTCACTGTTGCATTTGACCGGAGTGAAGGCGGTGAATCCCCAATACGAACGGCTGGGGGAACTCTCAGTGCACCTGGAAGACCTCAAACGCTTCCGCCAACTCAACAGCAAATGTGCCGGACATCCCGAATACCGCTGGACCTCCGGCGTGGAAACCACGACCGGTCCGCTCGGGCAAGGGGTGGCCACCAGCGTCGGGATGGCGATCGCCGCCCAGTGGCAAGCCCGGTACTTCAACCGTCCTGGTTTCGATCTGTTTGACTACGACGTCTACGCACTCTGCGGCGATGGCTGCATGATGGAAGGTGTCACAGCCGAAGCGGCGTCTCTTGCGGCACACTTGAAACTGTCCAACCTCTGCTGGATCTACGACAACAATAAGATCACGATTGAAGGGCACACAGAGTGGGCCTTCAGCGAAGATGTGGCCACCCGGTTCATCGGATATGGATGGAACGTGACCCGAGTCGGCGACGCCAACGATCTCGACCAGCTTGAACGGGCCTTGACCACGTTCAAAAAGGAATCGGATCGCCCGACGCTGATCATAGTCGACAGCCATATTGCCTATGGCTCCCCCAACAAACAAGACACCCACGCGGCACACGGCGAACCGCTGGGCGAAGAAGAAATTCGACTGACCAAACGGAACTACAGCTGGCCGGAACAGGAAAAGTTCCTGGTCCCAGACGGCGTCCGCGAGCATTTCCAGCAAGGCATGGGCCAGCGTGGACAAGCGGCGCGCGCAGCCTGGATGGCCAAGCTTGAGGACTACCAACGCCAGTTTCCCCGGCTCGCCGGTGATCTTTCTCATATGCAACAGCGCCGACTGCCTGATGGATGGGACAAGGCTCTCCCCGTATTCCCTCCCGATGCCAAGGGAGTGGCCGGCCGCGATGCCTCGAGCAAAATCCTCAACGCTCTGGCGCAAGAGATTCCGTGGCTGCTCGGAGGGTCTGCGGATCTGGCGCCATCAACAAAAACCCGCTTGACCTTCGAAGGAGCCGGCGATTTCACTGCAACGGACCGCGGTGGGCGCAACCTGCATTTCGGCGTCCGGGAACATGCGATGGGCTCGGTGTTGAACGGGCTCTCCCTCTCGAAAGTGCGTCCCTATGGCTCCGGCTTCCTGATTTTCAGCGATTACAGCCGGGGCGCAATCCGCTTGAGCGCACTGATGGAAATCCCTGTCATCCACATTTTCACGCATGATTCGATCGGAGTCGGAGAGGACGGGCCGACACATCAGCCGATCGAGCAATTGGCCTCGCTACGGGCGGTTCCAAACCTCATCGTCCTTCGCCCAGCCGATGCAAACGAGGTGGCGGAAGCCTGGCGCGTCATTATGCAGATGCAGCACGAGCCGGTCGCGTTGATCCTGACCCGCCAGGCCCTCCCGACCATCGACCGGGTCACATATGCCGCCGCATCCGGAGTGGAAAAAGGCGCCTACATATTGGCCGACGTGCCCGGAGGGAAACCGGATGTGCTGCTCCTCGCCAGTGGCAGTGAAGTCTGGCTCTGCCTTGAAGCAGCGGAGCAGTTGAAGGCACAAGGGATCAAGGCGCGCGTGGTGAGCATGCCCTCCTGGGAGCTGTTCGAGCATCAGCCCCAACAGTATCGCGACAGCGTGATTCCTCCGACCGTCACGGCACGGGTCTGCGTGGAACAGGCGTCCACGTTCGGGTGGGCTCGCTATGCGGGGTTGACGGGGGAGATCATCGGCATGCAATCGTTTGGAGCGTCGGCTCCCCTCAAGGAACTCCAAAAGAAATTCGGGTTCACGACGGACAACGTTGTCGCGGCAGCGAACAGACAGCTCCGGAAACCCGCAAAAGCCGCTTGAGGTTCCGGGGAGTGTGCCCTTTCTTTCTGCACACTCTTTAGTCCGACACACATTTGGCTTTTCGCAAATCTGTGTTGGTGAGAAGGGCCACCTGGAAAGAACGAGTTTCCTAACTCTCGCTAGGCAATCCCCACTTTCCAGCTAGCGCCACAACATTCCTGTCGTCAGCCGTCCGTCCATGACTGCGCCCTTACTCCCTAGCAGACTTCTTGTGTCCTAGTAGTCACCGGCACCCTCGTAGATGTCCTGGCCATAGGACGGGAAGTCTCATTTCCATTTTCCTCGATGCAGACCTCAAGACTCTACCCCCTTTATTCGCAGGCCCTGCCTGCTCCTTTGACCTCTTCTTGTGCTTTTTACGCATTTGGACGACAATTTCCGCCATGGGTGGCAGAGGACTCTTGTTCGCCTTGCGATGTGACGAGACCGGTGTTGACAGGCCCCGTGGTCGCCACTAGGCTGTGCGGGCTCACATTGGACCAACTGTGCGGGAGGAATGCCGGTGAGTGAAGAGTCTAGACGAGCCCAACGCTTTGCAGTTCAACTTCCGGTTCTGTTCGGCGACATGGCCCCATCGGAACAGGGGACGATCCTCAACATTTCAATGGAGGGCTGCGCCTTGACGGCTGAACGCATCCCGGAACTACACACGCACGTGTCGATCCAGATAGATCTTCCGGACAGCACGGAACCGGTTGACATCGAGTTGGCCGGAGTTCGGTGGGTAACTGACTATCGATGCGGGCTGGAGTTCATCCGGGTATCCGGCGAATCGCTGGCACGACTGCGCGTATTCGTCGCGTTGCTGGAAAACACCCCGTAACATGGCGCGCCGGATGCACGCCGGACGGGGTCGAGCTTACTTCATAGCCACGGCACGGATCTGGCGATACGTCGTGACGCCGCGCAATACTTTTTGTATGCCGTCCTGCACCAGCGTCACCATTCCCTCGCGCATCGCGACGCTCAGGATCTCCGCCGACCTGGCTTTCGATTGGATCAGTCCCTTCACGTCTTCCGAGCCGACCAGGAGCTCGTGCAGCGGGACACGCCCCTTGAAGCCGGTTTTATTGCAGACTTCGCAGCCTCGTCCCCGATACAACACAAAGTTGTCCCCATACTCGACTCCGAGCCTTTCCCAATAGCCCGCCCCATAGCCCTGAACGAGCTCGTCGTATTCCTGCCGCGTCGGATGGTACCCCTCTTTGCACTCTTCACAAATGCGTTTGCTCAGACGTTTGGCCACGATGCCCTGCATGGCATCGGCAAAATTGAACGAGTCGCATCCCATGTCGAGCAGTCTCGTGACTGTTTCGACCGCACTGTTCGTATGCAGCGTGCTCAGGACGAGATGCCCCGTCAGCGAAGCCTCAATCGCGATGTCGGCAGTCTCTTTGTCGCGCATCTCGCCGATCATGATGACATCCGGGTCCGCACGCAGAAACGCCCTCAGCGCAGCGGCAAAGGTGAAGCCGATCTTGGGATGTACTTGAACCTGCCGCAATCCTTCCTGGGTGATCTCGATCGGATCCTCCGCCGTCCATATTTTCCGCTCGTCGGTATTGATATGCCTCAGGATGGCATGCAGCGTCGTCGTTTTCCCGGACCCGGTCGGTCCCACGCACAACACGATCCCATGCGGTTTGAGCGAGAGGGATTTGATGGTCTGCAGGATGTCCGGCGCAAAATCCATCACTTCCAACGGCATCGTTTCCTTCGCCGTCAGCAACCGCATCACGACGTCCTCGTTGCCGCCGGCCGTCGGGAGCGTTGCGATCCGCAATTCTATCTGGCGGTCCTTGGCCAGTTTGTACCGGATCTTTCCGTCTTGCGGCTTCCGTCGTTCCGCGATATCCAGGTGCGCCATGATCTTGATACGGGAGATGATCGCCCGTCGATACACCGCGGGAATCCGCATGTACGTGAAACACGTGCCGTCGACACGGAGACGCACCGCAGTTTCCTTCTTGTCCGAATAGGGCTCAATATGCACGTCGGACGCATTCAGGCGGTAGGCATCCGCAATCACCTGATTGGCCAGCCGTACGATCGCGGAATCGTTTTCGTCAACGTCTCCTTTGTCCGCCTCACTGGTTCTCTCTGATCCCGCCTCATTGACCAGCTCTCCAAGAATCTCCGTGATCGACGCCCCGTCCGCCTGCCCGGTCACGACGAGAATATACTGTTCAATATCACGGCGGAGACCGACCGAAAACCGGACTGTGACGCCGGGAAAGGCCCGACGGATATCAAGCCCCTTGTCCAGGTCATGCGGGTCATTAATGACAACGTCCAGTACGGTTCCTTGGCGCTTCAGCGGAATCCAGGCGCTGTTCCTGAGGTAATCGAAGCTGAGATTTTTCAAGAGGTCCGGATCGATGACGGTCCGTTCATCGAAGGGCACATACGGACACTGATAGAACTCACTCAGCGCCGCACCGAGATCGCTCTTCGGCACGCGATACTTATCGAGGAGAACGGTTTCCAGATCCACTTCGCGGGATAAGGCTTCTTTGACGGCGGCATCCAGGTCATCCTGCCTGATCAGGCCACGGTAGGCAAGGCAGTCCAACAGACTGCGCTCCATCGCTCTTCGGAACTGTTTCGCCATGCTGGATTTCGTCGATACGGCGGCTGAAGTGCCTATATGTCTGTCTGTTGCCAGGCCCTATGCTGCGTGTGGCCATTTTACCCCATGCTGTGCAACCGGCAATAAGAAGTTGAAATTGTTCACGATCGAACCAGGAAGAACAGGCGTGGAGATCGGAGGGATCGGGGCAAGTCATGCAATCCAGCATCGCCAAAAACAGGCGGTTGAATAGCGTGTGGCGCTCAGTCTTCGCTGCAAGCCAGGGTCCACAGATCTTTGGCAATGGTCCCGGATTCCAATTGGCCTACAGACGCCCATTCCCGATCGGGCGGACTGCTCTTCAAGACCATCTCGCCGCTCTCCATCGCGCCGGCATAATGCACAATCGTCAGCAGTCTCGTGCGTGATTTCCCACAGTCATACTCCCGTTGCATCTTGGCGGACCGAAACAAGACGCCACCCTCCTTGGTCTGCGTGGTTTTAAAGTCGTAAAGGACCCAGAGACTTCGTTGGTTTTCATTGCGTTCGATGGTCGAGGGATCGATATAAATCGTCAGACCCAGCTTCTCATCCCCCCCAAGCGATACCCAACCGGCATACGCCGGGCCAACACCGATGCACAGCAGCAGCAGAATCATCAACCAGCGCGTCATGCTGTCCTCTCCCTTATAATACCGTCTCAACAGAATCCCTATCAAAAGCAGACGGACGTCCATATCACACGCCGTGTGAACGGCCAGCTATTTATCACAGGCACGTCATTGATGACGGACACACACCCATTTGGATATCACCTGAGACTCTGCACTGATGCAGAAAATAAGAAAGCCTGCTGGCTTTCACCAGCAGGCTTCTTTTTGTAACCCGGCAGCGTCCTACTTTCCCACTGCCTCACGGCAGCAGTATCATCGGCCTTGGAGGGCTTAACTTCCGTGTTCGGTATGGGAACGGGTGGGGCCCCTCCGGTATGGC
>JALHPO010000019.1 GCA_022842445.1 Nitrospira sp. | reverse complement strand
ATATGACGCTCCTGTTCTTGCAACATTGTCTTCAGGCAGTTGGGAAATGAAAGTGTCACATAACATTTCATTGAAGCGGACCCAACAGGGCCACTTAACTCAACCGTCAATGCGACAGAATTGAGGACCGCATTATGGCGATACAATCTTGCCGCCGAACTTCCGCTCGTGTTCGTTTCCGACCATTAGTGATCTGACTTCGCGTCGTGGAATGCAAAGGCTTTGAGGCTGATCCGTATCCCGTGCCGCTGTGGGAGTGGCGGAAGAAGAAATAGCGGCTCTCACTCATGATCGATCTTTCCGTCTCACAGGCTTTCCGCCAAGAATGTTTAAGGGTTTGGAGTCGAATCCCGCCCCGATGGACGGACGGCCGTTCGCAACATGGTCCGGGCCGGCGTGCCTGAAAAGGTGTCGATGGCGATATCCGGTCACAAGACCAGGAGTGTCTTTGACCGGTACAATATTGTGAATGAGAAGGACCTTGAACAGGCTGCGCGGTCGCTGTCAGCTTATTTCGAGAAACAGACGGTTACAATCGCGGTTACACTGGCTGAATTGAGAGGGGAGAGCAGGAGTTCTGTAAGTCGCAAAGGGGTTGAATCGTCAGCGGAATTTGTGGAGCTGGCGAGAGGAATCGAACCGTCCAACCGTCGCCGGATCGGCTCTGAAGCCTGCCTCACCGGCTCTTGCAGAGGGGGCCAGCCCCCTCGCACGCTCCCCACGAAGGGGACGCACCCCTTCGAAACCCCTGGTTAGAGGTTCGATGCCGAGGCTCGCCAGTGGTGCAGTGTGGAGCTGGCGAGAGGAATCGAACCTCCAACCTGCGGTTTACAAAACCGCTGCTCTGCCGATTGAGCTACGCCAGCCTGTTGAATACTTATACAGTGTTGTACTTTTACCTGCTCACCTCTTTGCCGTCAAGTATTGCGGGCCTGTTCTCCTGGCGATAGGCTCTTCCACAATTGTGTTCCGGACGTCTTTTCTTGCATATGGCTCAGCTCTCTCCCGTCTGCGTGTAATCTTCCACAGCGCCGAGCAAGTGGGAAGTGTGATGGGGACGCGGTTTCCTGCTGTCCGTCGTTCACCTCACTGTGGGCTCTCCCCGAAATCTGTGATCTTGACTAGGGGCTTTCCCAGAGCCTTGAAGCGCATATCTAAGGCATCATTCTATCCGGGGCATCGTGGTTACCATGCCGGGCTGGTACCTCGCGTCATTCCATACCAAGAGGGGGGGATACATGCCGAAGGTTCTGGTAATTGACGATCAGCAGGATGTCCTCACGCTCACCGGGCTGTTGCTCAAGCATCTGGGATACGATGTAGTCCTCGCTGATAATGGACTTAAGGGCCTTGAGCTGTATCGCCGGGAACATCCGGATGTCATTGTGCTTGATCTGGCAATGCCGGAGATGGGCGGGATCGAAGTCTTACAACGGATCCGCGGTGCGGATCTGACACAGCCGGTGATCGTGATGACGGGAGACAGTAGACAGGAAACGGAGCAGGAAGTCCGGGCATTGGGAGTGAGCGAGTTCATCGTGAAAGGCACCTCCTCGATGCATGTATTGGGGGATACCCTGAGACGCCTTCTTAATGCTCCTGTTCTGTGATTGATCCCTTCCACACCGAATGGGTGTGAAGAAGACGCTGCAATGTTGTAAGCATAGGTAGGTTCCGGAAAGTCGGGCGGGCAATCTCACAGATAGTTCCCGCGTGCCTTTCGGCAGCTCATGCATACCGGGTTTTTCCCTTACGCAGCCTCGATATGGGTTTTCTGCCCCAGAGGAATACAGGAGGCCTCGGCCAGCAGGTGGCTGCGCCGGATGCATAAAGCGGCTACGCAGGCGCCGATGAGCAGCACCAGCCCGATTCCCAGTAAGCTGACATGCGGCCCCAGGGTATCAGTGGCCCAGCCAAACACAGCCATTCCCACCATGGCTGAGGCCATACTACCGATACTGAACATGGAAAATACGCGTCCCAGGAGGTGGTCGGGGATGATTTCTTGAAGGACACCCCACATAATCGGCATGAAGAGCGCGGTGCTCCCACCGATGACCAGGATACATGCGCCTGCGATGAGCGGTGTACTGACCAAGCTGAGCCCGCACATGGCGAGTCCCCCTACAACCATGGACCGGAAGATGATCGTAAATCGTCCGGCCAAGTCTCCTTGTGCGTGTGATGCCAACCAACTCGAGCTGATCAACATGCCTGCTCCTAACGCGGACCAGAGTATCCCGATTTCCAGGGCTCCGGCATTCAGGTTTTGCACGCTAAAGACCGGCAGCATAAAGGAAAAGGCACTGGCGGCTAAACTGTAGAGGGCCGTCGCCAGCATGAGGTTCAGAATCGTCGGATGCTCGACACCGATGAAGCGGACTCCCGCCAGCAGTTCCTGCCTCCAGTGGCCGCTGCCCGTCGCCGTATTGGAAAGAGTAGCCCGGGGTCGAGGCCGGATCGGGATGAGGCACAGCGCTGAAATCAAGAACGTCGCAGCGTTCACATACAACACATTCTGGGGACCGACGAGAGCGATACCGACGCCGCTGATTAAGGGCCCGATCAGGAGGCCGATATTCGCCGTGGTCTGCAACAAGGCATTGGCGGCGGTCAGTTGATCCCGCCGAACGATCTGTGGAACGGCCGCCGACAGCGCCGGCCCGAATAGTGTCGATACAAGAGCCAACACGAAGATGGAGGCGTAGAGCCGGTTGAGGGTCAGCAGGTCAAAGGCGTATAAGACCGGGATCAGCAGCACAAGCAGCGTGCGCGCAAAATCGACCCAGACCATGACGGATTTTTTGTCCACTCGGTCGAGAAAGACGCCGATGAAGGGACTCAACACCAACGGCGGGATTGTTTGAAGGATGCCGACCACCATCATCTTCATGGCCGAACCCGTCATCTGATAGACGAACCACAATAACGCGACGCGATTGAGACTATCGCCGATCTGAGAGGTGAGTTGTCCCCAAAATAACAGGCTGAAATCGCGGGTCTTGAGCAGCCGCCAGCCCGGGGATTCGCCCGGGCTCGTTCCAATATCGGATTTTTGTCCGGGGAGCACACTCGACATGGTTCCGATCTCCTGTTGCATTCGCTGTAAACCTTGCACAGACCTTGCTCCGATTACTGACGGTGGATCCTCCGGATACCTCGACGATCGGACCTTCTGTCCCTGGTGGAACAGGGCGTGATCGCATAGAGTTGTAACGTGGCGGACAAAGTGTCCCCCGGCACCCCAGATCCGTTCACCATTGCAACGGGAAACCACTGCTGGTTCACTTCCCACACTTTCATGGGTAATTCCCCACGATCGTTGTATTTGAGGAGGATTGTTTCAGCTGCGAAGGTGTGGGGCATTCCTGATGGTACCGGGCCAGGAGTGCAGCCATCGCGGCTGTCAGGAGCATGGTCGCACCGATGGCCGTGATTGTCGTTGATCCGCCGAACCGTTCGGTCACCCATCCGAAAAAAGTAATGCCGCCCATCGCGGCGCCCATTGCGCCCAATGAATAAAACGCCAGTGCGCGGCCCAGCAGATTCGGCGGTGTTAACTCTTGCATGACGCCCCAGGCGATCGGAGTGAGTGCCCCGATGCCGGCGCCGAGCAGGCTCAACAATGCAGCGGTCGCCACCGGGTGCCGCACCCATACCAGGCCGAAGAGTGCCGCGCCGCTGACGGCGCTCGAGATGGCAACGATACCGATGCGTCGCCGGACCGTCCAGGAGCTGATCGTGGTGAGCGCCAGCGAGACGGCCAGGAGCCCGAGCCCCAGCATCGACCATAGATAGCCGACTTCGATGGGGCCAAGGTCCAGCAGGGTTCTTCCGAATACAGGGAACAGTGTCGTAAAGGCGGCCGTACCGAACGTATACATGGCGGCGATGGCGGTCAGGAACATAAAGAAGGGCTGCCCCGTCACGACATAACGGAGACCCTCGGCGATGTCGCGTGCTGCCGACAGGACGACGGAGCTGCGCGCCACATGCGCTGCCGGTTGTCCCATTCGAATCGGCAGAAAACAGGCAGCGGAGATAACGTAAGTCGCGGCGTTCAAACACAACACTTCCTTGGAACTGAGAAATGCGATCCCGACCCCGCTGAGCGCCGGCCCCATAATGATGCCGAGGCTGGTCGTGCTCTGGAGCAATGCGTTGGCCGCGGTGTATTGCGTGGGCGCCACCAGAGAGGGTATGGATGCGGTGAGTGCCGGGCCGAACACGGCGGTGGCAACCGCATGGAGCACGACCAGGATGTACAGGTACTCAACCGTAAAGGTTTCGCCTGAAATCCAACAGGGAATGAGGCCGATGACGACGGCCCGGACAAGGTCTGACGCAATGAGGAGCGTTTTCTTCGGGAGGCGGTCCACTGCGACGCCGATGAGGGGCGCCAGAGCGATGCTAGGAATTGTTTGTAATACTCCGATGATGCTGGTTTTAAGCGGGGAGCCGGTTACCGAATAGACGAACCAGAGCAACGCAAGTTTGGAGACGCCGTCCCCGACCTGCGCCACGACCTGGCCCCACCAGACCAGAGAGAAGTCCCGCGTGAGCAACCGGTGTCGCTTCGCTGTCATTGGGATTCGTGTCCACAGCCATTGTGCCCGATCCTCTCCCACGCGTGAGTCGGTCCCCTCTTCCTGACCCTTAGTCGGTATTCTGAACCATCTGCTTATTCTTTCCCTGTGATCTGCACGGCATCGGTATTCACAGCGCGCACACCGGGAATGTGGCGAGCGGCTTCTGCCGCTTCAAGAGCGATGACTTGAAAGCGGGTCTTGCCGCTCAGCGAGACGAGCCCGTTCTCCGATTTCACATCGAACCCGACGGCCTTGAGTGTCTCACTCCTGCTCAGGCGATCTTTCACGTAGTGTATGATCGCCTCGTCCTGCTTTTTGGCCAAGGTGGATCGGAGCACCGGCGCCACGGTCAACTTGTTGACCACCGATTCGACGCCCTCTACCTTTCGGCCGACCTCTGTCGCTTGGAGTTTTTCGTCTTCAGACGATACCGCCCCTGTGAGGACTGCCTTCTGGCCGTCCAGCTCCACCTCTATCTCGAACGGGAACAAGAACGGATTCGCCATGAAGGCCAACTTGATGGTGAGGTTCAACGACGTGACCGCTTTTTTCCCGCCGGCCTCTTCGGTCTTCGGTCCTGAAGACAACGGCTCTTCCGATTTTCCGGCCTTTTCGTCCGGTGCGGATTTGGGGCCGGCATCGGTCGATTTCGGTTCTGTGTCCGGCTTCTTTTCGTCGGATTTCTTTTTATGTTCTGTTAGCGGCGATTCCTTTTGATGGCTCTCACCGGCCGGTCCGTGCTCCGGAGCTGCGAGCGCCGAAGGGGAAGCATAGACACCGAGGGCGAGGAACATAATCAACAGGACATTCCACATGCGCGGGTTCTCGCGTAAAGGTGTGTGCCGCTCATTGAAGTAAGAGTCATCATTGCGAATTCTGCGAAGAAATCCTACTAGGACCCTCCCCAGTCGAGGATGAGGAACCAGGGGGAAACGGCCTTCTCCTAGGGAATTGCCGAGTTCAACCGCCACTAGGGCACACCCATATTTATGGTTGGAGCCATTCTCTCAAAGCGCTTGGAATGATAATGGCTTGCGGTGATGAATCTGAATTCTGAAACAGGGTGCGAGGTTCATTCAATGAAAACTGACAAGACAGAAACCTCTCCGGAGCTTCGGGAAAGAACCGACGAAAGCCTAAAGGATGAACGAGGCAAAACCGACGAACTCATCATTCGGAAGAGCAAGGAGGCCGAAGAGGAGGCGCTAGACGCAATCCGTGAGAACCGGGTTGCCGCTGATGCTGATCGTGAGACGTTTCGCGCGGAAACCGCCACCGGTGAAATGGAGCACCGGCATGCCGATACGACTGTTCAGCCGTCACCGATGGACGATGAAAGGTTGGTCCAGGAGCGCGAATGGTCCGACAAGGCGCAATCTGCCGAACGGGAAACGGATGATCGTGCGCGAGAGAATGAACGTGTGCAAAACCGATTGGACGCCGACGCGGTTCTTGAACGTGAGCGTGAAGAAACAGACCGCAATCTTCTCGAGGAGCGAGGCCGCTTGGACGCAGAGGCTGCGCGGAAATCTGCGCTGCTGGCGCATGAACAAGTGTCTCATCGTCGAACGAAGACCGCCCTTCTTACGCGAGATCGATACATCGGGATTCTCAGTCACGATTTGCAAAACCCTCTCGCTTCGATTTCGATCGCCACGCGATTGATGCGAAAACACCTGTCCAAGGGCGTGGTGGATACCGTGAGTCTTCTGGGAAACCTCGGGATCATCGAGCAGGGCGTTGTGTTCATGAACCGCATGATCAGTGATCTGTTGGATGTGGAGCGAATGACCAACGACAAGCTCGTGGTTACGCCTGAAAGCGTCGAACTGAGCGCGTTGCTCCGGGAGTGCAGGGATTTCTTTGCCCCGATGGTGTCAAGCAAGTCATTGTCTCTGACGATAACCTGCCCTGAAGGAATGTTCGTTGACGTCGATCACGACAGAATTCTTCAAGTCTTATCCAACTTGATCGGCAATGCACTGAAATTTTCTCCCCGGGGCACCACCATCGAGCTGTCGGCACGGAAACAGGCCACCGAAGCAGAAATTTCCGTACGCGATAATGGGCCGGGAATTCCGAAGGATAAACAGCAGCACATTTTCAAGAAGTTTTCGCAGCTTACCACGAACGACAGACATGGCCTCGGGCTTGGGCTGTTTATTTCCCGGTCGATCGTGGAAGCTCATAACGGCCGAATCTCGGTAACCTCAGATCTTGGCAAGGGAAGCACCTTCTGCTTCACCCTTCCATTAACTCCATCGCATGCGATCTCACCGTCACCTTCCGGTTCGTCCTGAACTATGCGCCCCAATTCCAGGCTCATCTCGCTCATCTATTTGTTATCCCTCGCTTAATGCCCGCAGGGTGCTGCGGGAACTTCATTGAAGAACCAGGGGTTTTCCTAGTAGGTGAACGGCAGGGAATACTCTAGATTGCTTCGAGCCATCCACAGTTTCAAGCCAGTGCGTGGCAGGTGACCCGTGACCGTCTGCGAGCCGCATACATATAAGAGGAGCGAGAGCCACCAACCATGCTTTCTTCTCGACAGCGCTATTGTGACCTGGAGCGTATGTTTCCTGGTAACAGCGAGCTGGCCTGCCTCATGCGTAAGCTCGACTGGTCACAGACATCCTTCGGCGCAGTCTCTACCTGGCCGGACAGTTTAAAGACCGCCGTCGCCATTTGTCTGACCTCGCGTTTTCCTATGGTGCTGTGGTGGGGACCGGACCTGCTCATGCTTTACAACGATGCCTGGCGGCCGGTTCTTGGACGGACCAAACACCCTGCGATTGCGAAGCCCGGGCGGGAGGTCTGGCCGGAGGTGTGGCACATTATCGGACCGATGTTGGAAGCGGTCCTGACGACCGGTCAGGCAACGTGGCAGGACAATCAACTGCTGATGCTCGATCGCAACGACTATTTGGAGGAAGCCTATTTCACCTATTCATATAGTCCCATTTACCTCTCCGATGGAACGGTCGGCGGCGCATTTTCTGCCGTGAGCGAAACGACCGGCCGCGTGATCGGAGAACGGCGGCTGCGGGTGCTGCGGGATCTCGGTGCACAGGCGCGGCTCGCGAAAACGGTGGATGAAGCCTGTCATCTCACCATGGGGGTGCTCACAGAACACTCAACCGACGTGCCGTTTGCTCTGCTGTACCGCGTATCGCCGGACGGCGCGCGTGCCACCCTCAGCGGGTCAATACCTGAGAATGGGTCCCCGGCCTGGTGTCAGCAGAAATTCGACGAGTCCGTCGTAGTGGGTCAGGATGGCTGGCGACTGGCGGAGGTAGTCAGGACGCACAAGGCGGTTGTGCTCGAAGGGCTTCACAGGCGTCTCGGTCCGCTCCCGAACGGGCCGTGGTCGGTGGAGACGGATAAGGCGATTGTGCTCCCTTTCGCAGCGCCGGGACAGGAGAGAGTGACGGGGGTCCTGGTAGTTGGTATCAATCCGTGCCGGTCGTTAGACGAGGAGTATAACGGCTTTCTGCAACTCCTGGCCGGCCACATCGCTGCGGCGATCGCGCATGCTCATGCCTATGAGGAGGAGCGAAGGCGCGCCGAGGCGCTAACCGAACTGGATCGCGCGAAGACGGCGTTTTTCAGCAATGTGAGCCATGAGTTCCGGACGCCGCTCACGCTGATGCTGGGACCGATCGAAGAAGAATTGCGAGAGCGCCCGCAGTCGCCACGTTTGGAGATCGCGCATCGCAACAGCCTCCGTCTGCTCAAGCTCGTCAATACGCTGCTCGACTTTTCGCGCATCGAAGCCGGCCGGATGCAGGCGAGCTATCAACCGATCGACCTCGCGACCTTCACATCCGAATTGGCAGGGGTGTTCCGTTCGGCCATCGAACAGGCCGGACTGCGGTTTCTTGTGGACTGTCCACCGCTGCCGAAGCCGGTCTACGTCGATTGCGATATGTGGGAGAAGATCGTCCTGAATCTCCTGAGCAACGCGTTTAAGTTTACCTTTACAGGGGAGATCGCCGTCAGTCTGCGGTCCGATGACGGGCAAGTCGAGTTCAGTGTTCGCGACACGGGCATCGGTATTGCGCCGGAAGAATTGCCGAAGATATTCGATCGCTTCCACCGCGTTGAAGGGGCACAAGGCCGCACGCACGAAGGAACCGGCATCGGGCTCGCGCTCGTCCGGGAGCTGGCAATGATGCATGGCGGGGCTGTGCAGGCGGACAGCGCTCCCGGTAAGGGCAGTAGATTTCGTGTGACCATTCAGACAGGTCCAAGAGATCTGCCGCCGGAGCGGATGGGTGAGCCGGCCACGCTGGTGTCCGTACCAGCGTTGACCGCAACCTCATTCGTCGAAGAAGCGGAGCAGTGGCTCCCCAGTTCTCTCGATGAGCAGCCCCCAGGTTTTCAATTGCAGGCTGAATCGGACGCAACTCCAGGCTCGATTCAACATGCACAATGCAATACTCAACATTCAGCGAAACCGCGGGTACTGGTTGCCGACGACAACGCCGACATGCGGGGATATATCCGGCGACTTCTGACCGATCACTACGAGGTCGAGACCGCGCGGGACGGCGCAGCGGCGTTGGCGGCGGCGCGGGCGCGGCGGCCGGACCTGATCTTGAGCGATGTGATGATGCCGGGCCTTGACGGATTCGCTCTGCTGCGTGCCTTGCGAGACGATCCCTGCACGAAGACCATTCCCGTTATGTTGCTCTCTGCTCGCGCAGGGGAAGAAACCCGCATTGAGGGACTGGAGCAGGGCGCCGACGACTATCTCATCAAACCATTCACGGCAAGGGAATTACTGGCTCGCGTCGGAGTGCATCTGACGCTGGTGCGCATACGAAGCGAGGCGGCAGCAGACCTTCGCAAGAGCGAGCAGCGATTTCGCCACATGGCGGACCATGCGCCGGGCATGGTCCGGGTGACGGACGTCGACGGCCGCTGTAGCTTCCTGAGTAAATCCTGGTACGACTTTACGGGTCAGAGTCCCGAGGCCGGCCTGGGGCTCGGATGGGTAGACGTGGTGCATCCCGAAGATAGGACCCGTATAGCCACGATATTTCAAGCGCCAAAGGAAACAGCGGAACGGGTTCAATTGGATTACCGGCTCAGACGGAAAGACGGTGAATATCGTTGGATCATGGATATCACCGTGCCATTTGTTGAAGAGAACGGTGTGCTCTCGGGGTATACCGGCTCGATCATCGACATCACCGAGCGCATTCGTCAGGAAGAGGAGCAGGTACGGAAAGGTCGGCAACAGGCGCTGCTCTATGAACTGGCCAATGCGGTGAGCCGGGCCGAGGCACTTTCCGATCTGCACAGTAAGGCGCTCGACGCGATCATCATCTCGTTGAATGCCGACCGGGCGTCAATCTTGCTTTTCGATGAGGACGGTGTGATGCGGTTTAAGGCCTGGCGAGGAATTTCCGACGGCTATCGCCGTGAGGTTGAGGGACATTCTCCCTGGCAGCAGGGCACGGTCGAACCCCGGCCGATTGTGATCGGTAATATTGCCGAGGCCGGACTCGATCGACAGTTACAAATGTTGATCCAGGAAGAAGGTATCCAGGCGCTCAGTTTTATTCCCTTGACCTACGGTGGGCGCCTTCTGGGCAAATTCATGGTGTATTTCAACCGGCCCTATACGATGAACGATGAAGATATCAGTCTTGCGCGTGCGATTGCCGGAACACTGGCCTTGGGTATTGAGCGGAAAATGGCTGAAGCCAGCCTTCGCAAGACCAAGGCTGCGCTGGACTTCGCGCTGGAATCATCGGAAATCGGCGATTGGGATTTGGATTTACCTCGCGATGTCTGGCGCCGTTCCCTGCGCCACGACCAGTGTTTCGGTTACAACGAACCGGTGGTGGACTGGAGCTTCAAGCGATTCATGCAGCACGTGCATCCGGAGGATCGAGCGCGAGTCGCACAGGATTTTCAGGCGGCGGTGGCTCAGTTGTCAGACTGGCGTGTCGAGTGCCGTGTGGTGTGGCCGGACGGCAACGTGCATTGGATTGCCCAGCACGGGAGCATTTACCGGTCGGAGGAAGGCAAAGCCATTCGCATGCTCGGCATCGTGGCGGACATTACCCAGCGCAAGCAGGCGGAAGAGGATCTGCGCCGTTTCAACGAGGAATTGGAAGTGCGGGTGGCCGAACGTACCGACGAATTGACACAGTCGCAAGCCAGTCTCCGGGCGTTGGCAACCGAGCTCAATCTGGCCGAGCAGCGCGAGCGCAAGCGCATGGCGATGGAGCTGCATGATTATCTGGCGCAATTGTTGGTGCTCGGCAAAATGAAATTGAAACAAGGCAAGCGCCTGGCCGGGGCGGCGCCGAAGTGTGCTGAGTGTATCGATCAGACCGACAAGATGTTGACCGAGGCCCTGACGTACACGCGCACCCTGGTGGTGGAACTCAGCCCGCCGGTGTTGCACGACCTGGGATTGCCGGCAGCGCTCAGGTGGCTGGGTGAGCGGATGCAGCAGCATCGGTTGACCGTGACCGTACAAATCGAGCGCGATGATCTGAAGCTCCCGGAGAATCAATCCCTCCTCTTGTTTCAATCCGTCCGCGAATTGTTGATGAACGCTGGGAAGTATGCCAAGTCCGGTCGCGCGTCCGTTGTGCTTGCGCAGCTCGACGGAGAGCTTGTGATCAACGTCAGAGACGACGGTCCTGGATTTGATCTTGCTGCTGCTGCTGCTGCTGCTGCTGCTGAGGGCACTACCGCCTTATCGTCGAGGTTCGGCCTGTATAGCATCCGTGAACGGATGCGGGCGCTCGGTGGTCGATTTGAGTTGCAGTCTTCGCCAGACAAGGGCACGACGGTCGTCCTCGCGTTACCACTCGGTGGAGAAGAGGCAAATGGTTACGTCGGTAGAAACACAGAGGCAACAGAAAATGGGGCAGAGGTCACGTATGAAAAGTCGCTGGTGAACGGTCAACGGTTCAACTGCCGCACACCCGATATGCCCCACCTCTCAGGCATTCGCATTCTTCTCGTGGACGATCACGCGATGGTACGGATGGGATTGCGGAGCGTGCTGGAATCCTATCCCGACGTGGAAATAGTAGGCGAGGCTTGTAATGGAGAAGAGGCAGTGGCTGTTGTCGAGCATCTGCAGCCGACTGTCGTGCTCATGGACATCAATATGCCGAAGCTGAACGGCATCGAAGCGACCGCGCAGATTAAATCCCGCTATCCTCACATCGTCGTGATCGGCTTGTCGGTGAATGCGGACGGCGCCAACGAGGCTGCCATGAGGGATGCCGGCGCGGCAATCCTGCTGACCAAGGAAGCGGCGGTGGAGGAACTTTATCAGAGCATTCAGAATGCGCTGGGTATGACGACGATTCGCCGAAACAGATGCAATGCAAAAGTGAAGAGTGCAATGTTTAGTGAAGGAAGGACGCTTTATGGAGAAGACGATTCAGCCGACTGACGTGCAGCCCGGCATTCCCAAGGCGCCCACTGGCATAGAGGGACTCGACGAAATTACTTGCGGTGGCCTGCCGGCCGGGCGGCCGACGCTTGTCTGCGGCGAGGCCGGGTGTGGGAAGACCATGCTGGCCATGGAGTTCCTCGTGCGCGGGGCGACGGAGTTCGGGGAGCCTGGTGTGTTCATGATGTTTGAAGAAAATGCATCGGACCTCACGGCCAATGTGCGCTCACTCGGTTTTGATCTTGCGAAGCTCGAGCGCAAAAAACAGATTCGACTCGATTTCGTCCATATCGAGCGACGCGAAATCCAGGAGACAGGCGAATATGATCTGGAAGGGCTGTTCATCCGGCTTGGGCACGCCATCGATACCATCGGGGCGAAGCGTGTGGTGCTCGATACCATCGAGGCGTTGTTCGCAGGATTACCGAATCACGCCATCCTTCGCTCTGAACTGCGTCGCCTGTTCCGCTGGCTGAAAGATCGCGGCATGACCGCGGTCATCACCGGCGAGCGCGGAGAACATTCGCTCACGCGATTCGGGCTGGAGGAGTATGTGGCCGACTGTGTGCTCGTGCTCGACCAGCGAGTGCAGGAGCAGATCAGTACGCGGCGGCTGCGCGTGCTGAAATATCGCGGCAGCGTGCATGGCACCAACGAATACCCGTTTCTTATCGGCGCGCGCGGCCTCTCCGTGATGCCGATTACGTCCCTGCAGCTCAATCACAAAGCGTCTGCCGATCGCATCCTGACGGGCATCGTGCGGCTGGACGAAATGCTCGGGGGCAAGGGGGTCTATCGCGGCAGCAGCGTGCTCGTCACGGGTTCGTCGGGCACGGGCAAGAGCAGTCTCGCCGCGAAGTTTATCGATGCCGCGTGCCGGCGCGGCGAACGCGCACTCGTGTTCGCCTACGAGGAATCGCCCGCGCAACTTCTGCGCAATATGCGCTCCATCGGCATACATCTTGGGCCATGGGTCGCCAAAGGTTTGCTGCAAATTCATTCTTCGCGCCCCACAATGCAGGGGCTCGAGGAGCATCTGGTCGTGATGCATGATCTGGTGCGAGCGTTTCAGCCGAGCGTGATGGTCGTCGATCCAATCAGCAATCTTACTCTCGACAGCCGCGAGACGGAGGTGAAGCCGATGTTGATGCGGCTCATCGATTTCCTCAAGCAGCAGCAGATCACTTCGCTGTTCACCAGCCTCGCTATCGGTGGCGGCCCGACGCCGGAGGATTCGCAACTCGGCGTATCTTCGCTCATGGATACCTGGCTGCTGTTGCGCAATGTGGAGTTCAACGGCGAGCGCAACCGCACCATCTACGTGCTGAAATCGCGCGGAATGGCGCACTCGAACCAAGTGCGCGAATTTATCTTGAGCGACAAGGGTATCGACCTCGTGGACGTCTATCTCGGAGGGGATCGTGTGCTCACGGGCACGGCGCGTGCGGCGCAGGAAGCGCAGGAGCGCGCCGCGACAGAGTTGCGGGTGCGTGACCATCGTCGCAAAGTGGAACAGCTCACGAGTAAACGAAGGGCGATCGATGCGCAGATCGCGGCTCTGCACGCGCAGGCTGAATCGGAAACTGCGGAGGTGGACTTTGCCATCGCACAGGAAACGCTGCAGGCCGAGACCTCACAGAGTAACATCATGGCCATGGCGAGGATGCGCGGTGGCCGCATCGGCGACAACGGCCGAACGAAAGGAAAACAATGAAGCTCAGGGAATTCCCAGCAAAACGAAAGAGCGCCAAAGCCGCTTGTGTTTTCGACCTGCGGCTCTACGTCGCAGGACAGACTGAGAAGTCCGTTATGGCTCTGGCAAACCTCAAGCGCATCTGCGAGGCGCATCTCGCCGGGCAGTATCGGATCGAGATCATCGACCTGGTAAGGGCCCCGCAGCTTGCCGCTGTCGACCAGATTTTCGCCTTGCCTACGCTTGTGCGCCGGCTCCCGGAGCCAATCAAGAAAATCATCGGCGACCTATCCAACGAAGAACGTGTCCTCGTCGGCCTCGAAGTGCAGCGAGTGAGGGGGTGATCCGGTCATGAAGAAGCGCGCTCGAGCCGGGCATAGTATCCAGACATTTGAAAAGGCCACCGCCGCGACCGCCCACTATGTCCTGCGGCTCTACGTCACCGGCAGCACGCCGAACTCCAATCGCGCGATCGCAAATGTC
Organism: Nitrospira sp.; assembly: GCA_022842445.1. GTDB lineage: Bacteria > Nitrospirota > Nitrospiria > Nitrospirales > Nitrospiraceae > Nitrospira_D. The sequence continues at coordinate 10,856 of JALHPO010000019.1, read as the reverse complement.
CGAAAAATCTGCGAGGAGCATTTATTAGGTAAGTACGACCTGGAAGTTGTGGACCTCTCCCTGCACCCAACGCTCGCGCAGGGCGAGCAGATTCTCGCGGCGCCGACTTTGATCAAAAAGCTGCCGCTACCCCTGCGCCGCTTCATCGGTGACATGTCGCAGACCGAATGCATTCTGCTGGGGCTTGACCTGCGGAAAGTGGATTAGTAACAGCCGTTTTGGAGGAAGGACTTGTAGGTTGATGGCCACAAAGACGACCACCCGGGCGGCGTTGTTCGCGGAAATGGCCGAACTGCGCAAGCGGTTGGTGGAATCGGAGGAGATATTCCGCGCCATCCGCGCCGGCGAAGTGGATGCACTGATTGTCGACGGTGCCGAAGGCCAGCGCATCTTCACATTGCAAGGTGTGGATAGTGAATCAAACCGCTTCCGCGGCGAAATTCTCGCACAGGTCGGCGATGCCGTTTGCGCAGTGGATCTCGACCACCGTATTACGTTTTATAATGCCGCTGCCGAAAGTCTCTACGGCCTCAATGCCGCCGAGGTCATGGGCCGGTATCTGACCGAGTTGTACGATTGCCGCTCGAGCTCCCTGGATCATGCCACCCCCCGCGAGAGTGGCCGCTCGCGGACGGAATATACCATCCGCACCCGCGATGGACGCGAGCTGCAGGTCGAGTCGAATGAGACAAGTTTGCGGGATAAAGCGGGCCGGCTCATCGGCATGCTCTCCGTTACCCGGGACATTACCGACCGCAAACAGGCAGAGACTGCCCTACGCGAAAGTGAGAAACAGTTGCGGTCCTTCACCGGCCAATTGGAAGAGTTAGTCAAAGTACGAACAGTGGAACTGATGGAGTCCCAGGCTCGCTTGCGGGGGCTGGCCAAGGAGCTGAATCTTGCCGAGCAGTATGAACGTAAGCGGTTGGCGGGCGAACTGCACGATTATCTTGCGCAACTGCTGGTGCTCTGCCGCCTCAATCTGGGTCAGGTGAAACGGATGGGTCTGCCCGGGAAAACGAATGAAATAGTCAAAGAGACTGAAGAGGTCCTGAACCAAGCGTTGCAATACAGCCGCACGTTGATGGCGGAGCTGAGCCCGTCAGTCCTGCTTGAGCATGGCCTTCCTGCCGGGCTTACATGGCTGGGCGAGCAGATGCAGCGCCGTGGTCTCATGGTGACGGTTGACGTCGCCACCGGCGCCGACTGGTGGCTTCCTGAAGATAGGGCGATACTCCTGTTCCAATCGGTTCGTGAACTGCTCATGAACGTCCTGAAACACGCCGGCTCCAAAGAGGCGACGGTTCGGCTGGAACAGGGCGGGGGGAAACTGCAGATCACCGTGCGCGATGACGGAGTCGGCTTCCATTGTGCTGCTTTGGTAGCTGTTTCCAGTAATACAGCCATGTCCTCCAAGCTCGGACTTCTCAGTATCCGTGAACGAATGATGTCGCTAGGGGGCTGGTTCGACCTGCAATCTGTGCCGGAGCAAGGCACGATGGCGACGCTGGTGCTGCCACTGGCAAATCTCGGCGGGCGGGATGGGCAAACTAAAGGAGAGGAGTATGAAGTATCCCTCAGTTCAGCTGTGCCTCACTCGCCTGCCTCGCGAGTCTTGCGTTCCACAGCCATCCGGGTGCTGTTGGTGGACGATCACGCCATGGTGCGGCAGGGATTGCGGAGCGTGCTGGAGTCCTATCCCGACGTGGAGTCTGCCCCAATGCCGGCAGCGCGTACACTGGGATAAACCCTAGCCGGAGAGTTGCCCTGCCATACGATGAACGCAACTCTTATCTCTACCCAGGGGGATTCCCAGTGGCGAAGCTTCTCCTGTTTTTGTACGTTCGCCAAGAGTTCAGGACAAACCGGTTCGCATAACGGTCATAAACACAAAGGGAGGTTGTGATGATGAACAGCACTCAGGATATGCTCAGGGAGTCGTCCCAGATTCATCATGATCCTCGCGCGGATGTTCGTGACCATATTCTTGAGGCTGTTCGGCGCGAGAACGAATATGACCTGGAGGAGTTGGTGCGTGTTTGCCCGTCCTTCACGTGGAATCAAGTATTTCTGGAAGTGGACCATCTGAGCAGAACGGGGACGCTTCGACTGCTCCGCAAGAGCAACGGCCTGTATGCGGTGCGTCTTGCTTCGTCACCGGCGAGGTGAGGGATGGGGAGAAGGAAGCATTGGCGCAACGCTGATGACACAGACGGTGAGATCCGCAGCGCGGCGACGGACGTGTTCAGGCGTGCGTTCTTTCGGGCTGACGAGAATTGAGGCCCGCCGGAGGAAGCTCAAAGACAATCCAGAATGTCATGGGAAAGTCGCCATGTTCAGCTTCAGCTGCACGGATGTGACCCCGTAGGGAGTAATGAAGGCGACCACTTTGTCCCCGGCCTTCAATGGGCCCCCCAGCTGTGTCCGAGGGTTCAATTGCAAAATAGTGATGTTGCCGCGACCATCTCGGATGACGATGATTGTCGGGAAGACCTGTACGACATCGCCTTCCACTTGGCCCTGCTGCGGCATATTCGCCCGACAGAGCGCAGCCGATCCGACTATCATGACAACCGTTATCAGTAGCGTGGCGAGCATGGGCCTGTACCATTCTTGCGGTGACAATCAAGCAATTGACCGTCTACCCCTGCACCGTAGGATACGGCTTGAAGGTTCCCGGTGGGCCGGTTCCCGTGTCGGCTTGAGGCGTGCCGATCCCTCACGCCCTCAAGCCAGGACATCTCCTGTTACGTCACGGGAGGGCGCCGGCCCTTGATGAAGCCGACGGCGGCAAATATCAGGAACACGACGAACAAGACGTAGGCGATTTGAGTCGCCGTACCCGCTACTCCGGACAGGCCCAGCACTCCCGCAATAATGGCCACGACTAGAAATGTAATTGCCCAACTCAGCATGATCGGCTCCTTTCGGTTGAGAGAGTTATTGGTATACGATTTCTCCCGCCTGAAGGCGTTGTTCGACCTCCCTGGCTTCACGCTCCCTATTGGTGTGCCTTAGAATGGCGGCGAATATTTCCATGGTTGCCGTCCATTGCGGATCGTCTCGTTTGACCTGTCTGGCCTCCAGAATGGCCAGAGATTTGTGGATCAAGTGTTCCGCTTCTGCCAATTGACCCTGTGCGGCGTAAAAGCTGGAGAGAGTCTTCAGCGTCAGCGCTGTGCGTGTATGGTCTGCTCCGAATCGTTTCAGGTTGATCTCCAGGGCGTGCTTCAAAAGCGGTTCGGCATCGTGGTACCTCTGCAGTGTCGTATACAGAATTCCTAGATTCTGACTGATCGTCCCCACGCCGGGATGATCCGCTCCCATGGTATGTTCGGCGATCACAAGGGCCCGTTGAAACAATAATTCCGCTTCCACTGATCTGCCGGTTGTCGCATAGACCACGGCGAGGTCATTGGCGGTCTCGGATACCCGCACGTCGTCGGCTCCAAACTTTTCCGCTTGTTCCATCGCAGCAATGAACAACCGTTCGGCATCCCCTAACCGACCCTCTTGCATCGCGAGAATCCCGCCGTTGCGCCATGTATGCCACAAGGTGTCCTGTGCGCAGACCGTTCCTCCCGTAAATGCAATCGTTAAGATGATCGCGATAGAGACTACAAGGTGCCGGTAGATGTCTGTGCAGGTACCTGATGGCATGCGGTCCTCTCCCCCAATCGCGCCATAATCGTTATGGGATCCAACCATTGATGCGCTTTGACCATCTGTTTGTCTTCACGATTGTCCCTATCCATGAATTCAGTCTACTAGAAGTGCCTTGGTTAGCTGACTAGATCCTTGCCTGGATTGCAGAAGCATGAGCCCTAGTCAACGAGCGGCTGCAGGGGGGTATTGTCCTTCAATGTGCTTCATTGGCATTTGAGTTCTCGCTTGGTCTGGCCTTTTCCGTTTTGAGGGTTGTGCCCCTTGATGTGAAGAGGGTGTTTGAGGCCGGATACTGCGAAGCAGCTGTTGTATTCACTCAGGGTTATCCCCAGTTATGGCGGGTGTTGTGCACTTCTTATAGTGTCTGTTGTGCAAGATACCGGAGATATATGCCGGACATCTGTTCAATCCGGTTGAATTGTTCAAGCTGATTGTATGATGATAAGCAGTTATCTCAGCGAGGCCCTGTATTTGTGCTGGTGAGGCTCGTTGGGTGTCAGGGAGTCGCGTATGACTAGGTCCGGAACAAGAGTGCTTCTCGTCGACGACCATCCGCTGGTTTTGGATAGTTTGCGGCAGCTGATTGAGCCCAATTTTACGATTGTGGGTTCTGTCCACGACGCCAACGAACTCTTGGATCGTGCGAAAGAATTGAACCCCGATGTCGTCCTGCTTGACGCATCATTGCCGGGGATGAGCGGATTCGAGGCGGCCCGTCGGCTCAGGACCATCCTGCCATCGGTCAAGATTATTATGGTCACGATGCTGGCGGAGGCGATTGCCGTGAGTGAAGCGTTCAAGGCTGGGGCAAGCGGCTATGTACTGAAACAGTCGGCGCCCGATGAGCTGTACGAGGCGATCGAGAGCGTCATGATGAATAAAAACTTCGTGTCGCGGCAGATTCATGCGGAGGTACGGGAATCGGTGGAGCACAAATGGTCTCGGCCCGAAGGATATTCCAGCGAGCTTACTGCTCGACAGCGCGAGATTCTCGTCCTGCTAGCCAATGGACGGTCGACCAAGGATATAGCGCAGGCTCTGGCTATTTCTATGAAGACCGTCGATTTTCATAAAGCGAATATTACCCGCAAATTGGGCGTCCATAACAACTCGGATTTGACCAAGTTCGCCTTGGCTCACGGCATCACCACGCTCTAGTTCCTGCACGAGGGCCGATTCACTATTTGCTGCTCGGGGTTGAGGCGTGTGGAATCACGGGCGAAGCAGGGAAGTAACAATCAGTGGATGGAGGTTAATCCTGCAGAGATCGCATACTTGGTCAATTCCGCAGCACTCCTCAGGCCCAGTTCCTTCATGATTCTCGTTTTGTGAAACTCCACTGTCTTGATCGAGACCGAGAGAATTGAGGCGATTTCCTTGGTGGCCTTACCTTCGGCCACCAACTGCAGGACCTCCCGTTGGCGTGAACTCAGGCATTGCGCGAAATCATCGCCGCCCTGTGGTGACGCAGAACTCGTTGGATTGACCGCCTGATCGACCAGGCCTTGGGTGACCAAGGGCGACACGAAGGCGCGCCCTTTCCGCACTTCGTCGATTGCCTGGAGCAGCTCGGATCCTGCGGCCTGTTTCAACACATACCCCGAAACACCCATGCGGAACGCCTGTGTGACAAAGTTTGGTTCTGAATGCATGGTCAGGATGATGATTTTGATGTTGGGATCGGCCTTCTTGATTTGGCGCGAGGCGTCCAGCCCGTTCAACAAGGGAAGGGAGATGTCGACGATGGCGATATCGGGTTGTAACGCGCTCGCAGCCGCCACGAGTGAACGGCCGTCAGCCACGATGTCGACAAGTTCACACGTCGGTTCAAGAAGCTTACGAATGCCTTCAGCAACAAGCATATGATCGGCTGCCAGTAACACGCGGCACGGGTTAGTCATCAGTTATCCTAAAATTTAAGAGAACGCTCGAGTGCTCTTACTACTATACCGGCCTTTCTCCGGCACGTTCAAGCCTGAAGCGCACGCATGCCGGAATTATAGTGCTAGGGATGACCCTAGTTGAGGCCGACAAGTCGTTGTATCTGCTCCGGGGCGTCTGGTAATCCGCAGTCGCGCAGCGATGCGACCTCCGGTCCGGCATAGGCGGTTAAGCTCCCGATGCGGAGCCGGGTCACGCGCCTGGTTGGGAGCACGGAGCGTGCCAACGCAATGTAATGTGATGTGGTTGAACGCACGCGAATGGTTTTCGAGCTGTGTGCCCAGATGAACTGCACGTCACTAGATTTTGCGCGATCGTGCTGGCGACGGATTGGCGACGACAATTACACGTCTGGGGCAGTGGTGTCATTGCGCGTCAGCAACCGACGTGATCTTCCGTGCGGAAGCAGCCCGGCGCGTGTGCAGCGTGGGTGCACCAACCCATGGCCATAGGCGTTTCCCGAGATATCCGCGCGATCCCGACGATCCGCATTTGCATGGCTGTTCTCCGTCGTGTGTTCGGTATAGCTCCAACATCGTGCCTGGCGCCATCCGGATATCGACAATGTACTCGCGGCATGGGCAGAGCCTTCTAAGATCGTAGGTTCGGTCCGGACAGGGGCAGCCGGACCGTGATTATCGTCTGCTCTCTCCGGAACCCGCTTCGTCCGTATGTCAGGGTTTCTTCCATACCCCACCTCCGTTTCAGGCCTGTTACCGGACAAGTCGTCTTGCCCATCGCGGTTTCAGGACAGACTGTCCTTCCCACCTTCGTCGGCGCTCGCGATTACCCCTGAAAATTCTCCGAAACGCTCTAACCGAACGTCGGTGCATATCTTGCTAGGCAAGGTTGTGTTCACACGTGGGCGTATGGCGTTGCAACACAGGACCTCTGTATCTCACTCCATCCTCGCTGGGACGGCGTTCCCACGAGTGTGGTGTTGATAGGAGGGCATTACACGAAGGGGGGCATAGCATCATGAACCGTAAGGGTGTACCAACTGGGGGCCGAATCCGCCAGGGTTTGTTGATTGGACTCGCGATCGCTTCGGTCGTGACTATGGTTCAGTGTAGCAGTGGAGATGGCGATGGTGGCGGTACGACGACCGCTCCTCCAACGGGAAGAAGTTACTCGCAATTCGCCTACACGGCGAATTTTGAGTCCGGCAATGTCTCGATGTTCGGGGTTGATTCCACTGGTGCGCTGGTGTCATTAGGGGCGCCGCTTCCTGCTGGTCGGCTGCCCCATACCATCAATGTCGATCCCAGGGGCAGGTTCGCCTATGTCTCGAATCATGAAGAGAATTTTCTGTCCGGATATAGGATCAATTCTAGAACGGGAATCTTGACGCCCGTCCCGGGTCCCCTCACGATCGGCGATTCCGTCCATGCCAGCGTATTTGATCGCACAGGGCGCTTTCTCTACGTCATCAACGGGCTTCCCGGGGGCGCCACACCGGACAGCGTCATCACCACCCATACCGTCAATGCGAACGGCACGTTGACGGCGATTGGCGCTCCCTTATCAGCCGGCACGCATGCGCACAACCTGACGGTCGACCCGGGAAATACATTCGTCTACGTCGCGAGCGATACCTCGAACAACATTTTTGTGTATGCAATTGATCCAGCGACCGGTGCTCTCACGGCAGTAGGCGCACCGGTGGCCGGCTACGATCGACCGGCGGCGGTCGCCGTGCATCCGTTAGGCAGGTTTGCGTATGTCGTTAATGAGGGAGACATCGTTCAGATTTTCGACATCGATCAAACGACGGGAGCCCTGACGCCGAATGCGTTGGGAGCTACGATTGGCACCAACGGGACCAGACCGCACTCCATCGCGATCGATACGACGGGAAGTTTTTTGTATGTCGGCAATATTGATAGCAATAACATCTCCGGGTATCAAATTGTGCAAGCGACGGGTGAGTTGGTGCCGTTGCCGGGTTCTCCATTCCCAACGGGTCTTCAGCCGAACGATCTCACCATGCATCCCGGAGGCGGATTTGTATATGTGGCGAATTATGCATCCGACAACATCTCACGGCTTGCGATCGATTCAGCGACAGGTGATTTGACTCCGTCGGGCACATTCCCCGATCCGACCGTGGTTGATCTCGATGGGCCCAGCGGCCTTGGAATCACCAACTTCTAGGCGCAGGCACCATGCAGTCGCGCGTACGCGAGGAGCAGTCGCTCCTCGCGTACGTTTGGTTCCTAGAGCGCCCGCAGCACAAGAACGGATGTAAGATGGACAGGCTCAGACGTCTAATCCTCCGGCATGGCCTCACGGGCTGCCTGACCCTTGCCGCCAGCCTTATCGGCCGGTACCTCTTCAGGCTTCTCTACCAACATGAACGCCACGTCTGGTATGCAGCCGCGACCTCGGCGATCAGAGCCGAGCGGCCGCTGTCCTCGGAGTTGGACTTGCAGCCTGCTGGTCCTGAACACCTGGACGTGCTGTCGCAGTTGAATCTCTGCGGGCGGAGCGCAGCAGCAAGATTTCTGGAAGCGGGCGCCGATCTTTGGATTGTATGGGAAGGCGAACGGGCCGCGTTTTGCTGCTGGATATTTCGCGGCCGCATGCCGGTCATCGCAGCACGCGGCGGGTGGAAGGGGCTTCCACCGGACACGGTGTGTTTGGAGGCCTCGGTGACCGGCGAAAACTATCGAGGGCGAGGTATTGCGCCGGCAGCGTGGTCCTTGATCGCTCAAAGTTTGAAGGCGGAGGGGGTTCGAACGATCATGACAAAAGTGGAGGTAGACAATGTGCCCTCGAGGCGGGCGGTCTTGAAAGCGGGGTTTCGCGAAGTGGCGCTAATGGACTACTTGCAGGTGGGAGGAGTACCTCGTGTTCGAGTCACGGCATGGGGTGAGGTTTGTGAGCAAGATCGTGATCTGCTGAGTGATCTACAGAAAATTGCGGTGTAGGGAGACCACATGATCAAGCCACAGGTATTCATTGCCGGCGCAGTCCGAACGCCCATCGGAAATTTGAATGGCGGGCTCGGCAACATCCCGGCCACGACGCTGGGGGGGCAGGTTATTCGCGAGTCGCTTCATCGATCCCACATCGATCCTTCCACGGTCGATCAAGTGTTGATGGGCAATGTGCTGACTGCGGGCGTCGGGCAAGCTCCTGCCCGTCAAGCGGCGAGGGCCGCAGGTCTCCGTGACGAGATTCCTGCCACCACCGTGGGAAAAGTGTGCGGATCAGGATTGGAAGCCGTCATTCTTGGATGCCAGGCGATTCAGTCGGGAGGGGCGGAGGTGGTGGTATCCGGCGGCATGGAAAGTATGAGCCAGGCGCCGTATCTACTGGCAAAGCGGGAGGTCAAGCACAAGGCAGAATGGAAAGTCGGGGATCTTACGGAAAGCATGGTGTGCGACGGGCTTTGGGATGTCAGCAGTAATCAGCATATGGGGGTCTGCATCGAGGAGATGATTGCACAGTATGGGTTCTCAAGGGAGGCGCTGGATGACTTCAGTGTGCGCAGTTATACAAGAGCCCTGGAATCGTGGCGGATGGGGGCGTTTGATGCGGAGATCGTCGAAGTGGTGACGTCTGAAGGAAATGAAAAATCAGTGGTCCGTGAAGATGAGCGGCCCAGGCGGTTTCACGAGCAGAAATTGCGGAAGCTGCGCCCGGCGTTTCTTCCAGAGGGCACTGTCACGGCAGGGAACGCCTCCGGAACCAACGACGGAGCCAGCTCGTTGGTGCTGCTTTCCGAAGGTCGGGCCTCTTCTCTGAACCTCTCGCCGGTCGCGAAGGTTCTCGCCTATTCACGGAAAGGATCCGCGCCCAAGCTGTTTGGCCTTGCCCAAGTGAGCGCGATCAGAGACATTCTGTCAAAGCTCTGCTTGCAGGTCGATGACATCGACCTGTTCGAGATCAACGAAGCGTTCGCCGCGGTACCCATGGCGGTAATGGCCGAATTGGGATTGGAAAGTGAGCGCGTCAACATTCATGGAGGTGCTGTCGCGCTCGGACATCCGATTGGCGCCAGTGGCGCGAGGATTCTGACAACATTGATCCACGCGTTGCAACGTCACGGGGGCCGGCGTGGCATTGCCAGCCTGTGCATCGGGGGCGGAGAGGGCATTGCGATAGCGGTGGAACTCCTGTAACGAATGCTTCATTTCTTAGAATGAACAACTCGGCTAACATTCATTTTCAGAAATCCCCCATTGGCCTGGCCTGTTCGATCACCTTGAGCCTCCTATTCCTCTCCCTCTCAGGTTGTGGATCAGGGGGTGCCGGGGAACCGACGATTTCTACAACCTCTACCGCAAGTGGGGCCATGGCAACGTTGGTCTGGAGTCCGGTACAATCCCAGGCAGGGGATCGATCAATCCTTGGCTATTACATCCACTATGGGCAACAATCCTCAGGTCGACCTGGCTCCTGTTCCTATGAAGACTCCACTTTCGTGATAACCTCTATCGGAACTGTCGCAGGACTACGGGCAGGCAGTCGCTATTACTTTGCAGTAAGCGCCTATAACGGTATCGAAGGCCCCTGCTCGAACGAGGTCTTCGCCGACACATAACGCAGCGATTCCACAGAGATTTCCTCCGGTCATTTTCTTGCGTTTTCAGATCTCTTCATGTAATCCGACAATGATAATGTCCTCGATAGGCTGCCGACTCTTGCAGGCAGCCGATCTGCATCGGCCGAGGCCCGCTGCTCGCAGGCTCGAACCGATCCTGTGTCTCAAGACCACCCGCCTCGTGCGCCGTGATTGGGCCGTGGCCCATCACGGCCAGCTGTACCAAACCGATCAGCCGGTCCACACGGCGCAGCTCATAGTCGAAGACCATCTGGATAGGACCCTGCGGATTCGCCATCAGGGCCAATTGCTCCGGTATCGCGTGATCCCTGAGCGGCTCAAGAAGATAGTAGCGGTCCCTCGGGTTCGGGCTTTTCACCGTCCGGTCAAGCCCTCGGCGACGCATCCGTGGCAAAAGTGCCTGTTGCCCGAACGCAGAACTCAGACGGCGTCACCAAGAATGTAAACCGGACATTTTTACGGTGGGAAGAAGCGGACACTTCTAAAGTGGGTGGACATCCGTGAGAGTTTGACTTGCATTGACCGCCGCGTATCATTATCCTGTGCGCCACGCAGCCTGCAGCTTCTGAAGGGCGTACCGATGAGCCAGATGCATGTTCTCGTAATCGACGATGATCCCGCTGTTCGGGAAATTCTGTACGAGACGCTTGTGCAGGAAGGCTACGCTGTCTCCATTGCC
>JALHPO010000018.1 GCA_022842445.1 Nitrospira sp. | reverse complement strand
GGCCCGGACGTTTCTCGATCTTGGGGGCGGCCCCGGCACCTACGCACTGGCGTTTTTAGCGAAAAATCTCCGGTTGCGCGCCACGGTCTGCGACCGGGACGAGGCATTGGATGTGGCCAAAGAGATTGCTGCAACGCACAGGGCAGGGCGGCGGTTGTCGTATCTGCCGTGTGATTTTACCAAGGAGCCGATCCCGGGCACGTATGACGTGATCTGGTATTCCAACGTGTTGCATATCTACTCGCCGGAGGTCAATCGAGCGGTTTTTCGCCGGGTCTTGGCTGCGTTGGCGCCGGGCGGGCGGCTCATCATGCAAGACGCGTTTCTCCATGGCCGCGAGGGGCTGCTTCCCGCGGAATCCAGCCTGTTCGCCGTCTCGATGTTACTGTTTACAGAGGGTGGGAACACCTATCCGGTGTCGGAGACTGCAACATGGCTCAAAGAGGCCGGGTTCGTACGAATCAAATCCCTCCCGCTTAAGAAGAAGACTGAGGACTGGGAAAACGGAATTCTTGAGGCGGTGGCCCCTACCGCACATCCAAAAATGAGCGTCCTCCGAACAGGATCAAGAGGAAATTTAAGAAGCCGCTGACCAGGCTGCTCAGCAGGGTCAGTATGCTGTCCGAATCTTTTGACAGGATTTGGACTATCGTGGCGACGTCCATCGCCAACCCTACCGTCCCATACATCACACAGGCCATCACGGCCCAACGAAACCCACGCCAAACCAGGAGCCCTAGACCGAAGGGGACCAGGGCGAAAAAGCTGATCCACCAGGCCCCTGTTGGTGAGGTGGAGGTTTCAGACCCTATCGTCAAAGCCCCTATGTTGACGGCTAGGAGTCCCGCCAGCAGGATGGGTAAGAGGGTGTGTTTCATGGGGAGACTATAAGTCGGGGGAAGCGATATCGGCAATGGCCCATGATTGTCGGTGTACAGCCCCCTCCTTTTGGGGGGAAGTGTACTGATAGTGGGGAATTTACCCGCGACAGGATCCCTTGCAGAATGCCGACACGCATCAGGAGGGTCTATGTCGCAGATCCATTGTTGTTCTCAACTCCTTGGCAGGCTGACGGTCTCTTCCCTAAATACTGTTTCGGTTCTCGATTGCAAACCGCCGGCTACGTCTGTCCGCGGAACATGGAGTCTATCTTGCCGGCTCGTCGGAGTTGGATTGTGTCTTTCATTGATGGGTGGTCCGGCGTGGGGCCAGATCGAGACCGAACAGAAAGAAGGCCATGAGTCCATCGTCGCGGCAGGCTTTGGCTATCAGAACAGTGTTGAGTCGACCATTACGGTCAAGGTGTACAATCCTGCCTCGGGCGAGGTGCTATCAGAAGATGTGTACGAATTGAGCGTCAAAGAAGACAGTCTTGGCGGATCGAATGGCTCAGAGGGCCGTATTTTTGCCGGTGGGGTCGGCCTGGGTGCGACCGATCTATCCAGTTTTGTCGTCCGTGTATACGATGCAAAGACGGGTGAGTTCCAGTGGTCCGGGCGACTCAATCTCACGCCGGGCGACGGGAGCGAGGCGGGACGTTTGATTTCCACCGTGGTGCCGCGACGCGCCACCATTATGAAAATTCATGGCATCGACACAGTGGCGCAGTCGCCGCTGTTTGTGCTGCGCGCCGTGGATGTGTTGACCGGGGGGATTCTCTGGGAAGATGAGTTCTCCGCCGAGGGCGTAGGTGCGGCGAAAGCCAGGCAGATCGCCACGCGCTTGGTCGATGCCGTGGAGGGCTCGCCGGTAGCCGACCTATTCGACTTCAGAATTCGCATGTTTGACCACGACGGCCGGACGGTTTTGTGGGAAGATCAGGTGCTTCAGCAGCCGGCCGATGAAGAGGTTCAAGGTGCGGTCGATGATCGTGCCCAGATGCTGCCGGCCTGGACGGGGACAATCGAACAAGACTCCATGCCGGAGGAAATCTAGGAGCGTTTGTGCTGGAAACTTTCCAGCCACTGATGATGGAATTGTTCGTACGAGACGAACAACGTATTTTGAATGGCCGTTGCCGCTGATGTTCGCGCCTTGAATGCCTTCAGGAGTCCATCCACCTGTGCCATACCCCACCGTTCGATCAGATAGTGCGTCGCGGAATTCGCTTCCAGATATGCCAGGTCTGCGGCAGTGGCCGGCAATGCACCCCAGGGGCCTTCGAGATAGCTCAACGGGATGAGTGTAACGTTCCCGTGCAAGGCCTCATCGAGATCGGGCCATGAGTCGCCGGCTAATTGCATGGCCAGTCCCTCGTTCAACCAGGTGGGAAGCGATGCGCTGCTCGTGCCCAGCCGGTCGTGCAGCAGGGCGTGGACATATTCGTGGCGTAACACCGAGGTCAACCACTTCGTGTCCGTCGTCGCTCCTTGGGTGGGTAGTTGAATGCGCCCCAACGTCGGGTCGAACAGGCCATCGGCCCATGCCGGGCTTCCGGTCGCGCCCTGAAACGAATCTCTCGTGTGGAGCACGACTACAATGGGCTTGGACGGGAAGTGCCCGAACTTTTGCCCGATTTCTCGATAGGCGTCCTCAAGTATCTCCAGCACGGTGGTCCACGTGCCGTGATCCTCGGCGCCGTCGAATTTCACCACAAAATGTTCGCTCGTCCTTGCCGTCATACGAGATTCGACGGATTCCATATGCTGAACCTTGGCGGTGACGGCGGCCAGATACGATCGTAGCGCGGGATCGCGCGGCACACGATCTGCGGCATGGGCTAGATGTGTCACGGCTTCCAACGATTGATTCTGCTCATGCAGCAGCTCGGCGATCGCCAGGTGCGGAAATGGTTCCTCCGGGGCGAGCCGAATCAATTGTTCCAGAAGGTCTCGATTCAGGGCAGGGTCCCGTTGTTCCCAGTAGGCATGGGCCAAATTCATGAGGATGACCGGGTTCAAGCCATCGAGCGCCGCCGCTTTCTTGAATGCCTTTACTGAGAGCTGTGTGCCGTGGAGTGTTTCTTGCTCGATACCGAGGTTATTCCAGAGCACTGCCACAAATGGTTTGGTTGTGGCGTCCGAGACCGCGTTTTGGGGAAGGGCCATAAGCTTGGATTCGGCGAGCGGTAAATTGCGCTTTTCAATTTCGTCGCGGATAGCGATCAGCAGTGTCTCATGACGAGAGCCGGGTATGGCAGGATGATCGAGGACACGGATCTGCGCGGGGTGGACTTCACGGGGGCTTGCGGCAGGCGGTGGCGGCGGCGCGACTGGTTCGATTGTGTTTCCGACGGTCGAAGCTGTGGAGGCAAGCCGGGTGGCAGCGGGTGTTTTGAGAAACAGGTGGTATCCCACGACCAGCGCCAGCGCCAGCGCCATGGGCATCAGGATATGCGTAATGTTGCGGCGATACATGTTGTGTCGAGTATGAGTGTAGCACCCTAGGCAGAACCGACAAAGTATTCCGGGAAAACCGGCGCGCCAAGCTTTACAGGGCTGGTTGTTTCGCTGTCGTTGAGCCCTGGAGAGTGCTGTGCTACGATTCCCCCGGTATGCAGACTCCCTCCAAGTCGGCTTCCGCAAAAGCATTTCAGGATTGGTTGGACCGCGTCGCGCGTCCCATCGAATTTGCGACTCGGGACGAATGTGCGCATCTGAGCGCCGTGAAGAATCTTGGTTCCTTCGTCGCGGGGCAGGTGTTGTCCGCCCTGGCCAACCGGGTGTATCCCAAGACCGTTGAGGCGCGTTTAGTTTCCTTGCGGGATCTGTTCGTCGATTTTCAGCGGGTGCTTCCGTCTCATGAGCAACGCCGTAGATTGCAAGCCGCTGTCGCGATCGTGAATGCGCTCCGCAATGTTGTGCAGGAGTTGCCGGAGTCGCCGGAATCGGAAATGCCGCGAGCCGTGCCGGAGTCTCGTTCTGACGGGGCGAAGCGAGGCGGTCTTTGGAATCTTCCGATCCGCTTTGCGAAGGGCGTGGGCCCCAAGCGTGTCGGCCTATTGCAGCGGTGGAAGATCGACACAGTGGAAGACGCGCTCTGGACCCTGCCCTGGCGGTACGAAGATCGGTCGATGATGACACCGCTCGGCGATCTCGTCCCCGGCATGACGACCTCGATCTGTGGAACTGTCGGAAAATGCGAGGCCAAGCGGACGAGAAATCGACGGTTGAGTGTGCTGGATATCGGGGTGGAGGATCAGACCGGGCGCATGCAGGCTGTGTTTTTCAACCAGCCATACTTGGAAAAGGTGTTGGCCATCGGCACGCGCGTCATGATGAGCGGGCGTGTAATCGCCGGGCGCCAGGGTTGGATGGTTCCGCGAATGGAAGTGGCCCAGTATGAGGTGCTGGGAGAGGATACGGAATCGACCTTGCACGTGGGGCGGATCGTGCCGGTCTATCATGAAACGAAGGGATGGACATCCCGTCAAATGCGGGTGCTGGAAAGAGATCTGTTGGAGGAGCATGCGCGTGAACTGCACGATTGTCTTCCGGTGCAACTTCGGGCCCGCCGGCGGCTGATTCCGATTCAAGAGGCGCTGCGCGATGTGCATTTTCCTGGTGCAGGCGCTGATCTCACGCTGCTGGAGCAGGGCAAGACGCCGGCGCATCGGCGGTTGGCGTTCGAAGAGCTGTTTCTCCTCCAAACAGCCTTGGCAACCAGGCAGCGGTCGGTGCAGAACGAGCCGAAGCAGCTGACGTTCAATTCGCGCACGCCGCTCTTGGAGAAGTTGAGCCGGCTGCTGCCGTTCCGCCTTACTGCCGCGCAGGATCGGGTGATTCGGGAAGTGTTTCACGATATGCTGGCGCCGCGGCCGATGAATCGTCTGGTGCAAGGCGATGTCGGATCGGGAAAGACCGCCGTCGCGCTCCATGCGCTCGTTATGGCTTGCGGGTCCGGCTATCAGGCTGCATTGATGGCGCCGACGGAGATTCTGGCGGAGCAACACTATCGCAATCTGTCCGGGATGTTCGAAGCCTTGGGATTGAAGGTGATGCTCATGCGAGGTGGAGACAAGGCATCAGGGAAGATTGCGCAGATCTCACAACTTGCGTCCGGGGAAATTCAGGTGGCGATCGGTACCCATGCGCTGATTCAAAAGGGCGTGGCGTTCAAGAACCTCGGATTGGCCGTTGTGGACGAGCAACACAAGTTCGGCGTACTCCAGCGGAAAACGCTCATCGATAAAGGGTATAAGCCGGATATGCTGGTCCTCACGGCGACACCGATCCCACGGACGCTGGCGATGACCGTGTACGGCGATCTGGATGTGTCGGTCATCGATGAGCTGCCGCCGGGGAGAAAACCGGTCCACACGCTGCTCTTCGACCAATCGCAGCGGCGGCGGGCGTATCAGCTTCTGCGTGATGAATTGCGCAACGGCAGGCAGGGCTATGTCGTCTATCCCCTCATTGAGGAGTCGGAAAAGACGGATCTTCAGGCGGCGATGCAAGGGGCCGAGCAATTGCAGAGCGGAGAACTCGCCGGGTTTCGCGTCGGTCTGTTGCATGGGCGCATGAAGGCGGCAGAGAAGGAAGCGGTGATGGCCGAGTTCAAAGCCGGAGCCATTCATGCCCTCGTGGCGACGACGGTCGTTGAAGTCGGCGTCGATGTGCCGAATGCGACGATCATGATGATTGAACATGCCGAACGGTTCGGCCTGGCGCAGTTGCATCAATTACGCGGGCGTGTCGGGCGCGCAGGCCATCAATCCTACTGCCTGCTGATGGTGTCGGGGAGATGGAGCAAGGGAGGGGCGAGGGCTGGAGGTCTGAAGAGCGCACGTGCATCCGATGCTGCTGATGAGCATGGGCCATCGGCGTCACGAGAACGGTTGGAGGCGCTGGTGCGGTCGAACGACGGGTTTGTCATCGCTGAAGAAGATCTGCGCATCAGAGGGCCTGGAGAGTTTTTCGGTCTTCGACAATGGGGCATGCCGGAGTTTCGTGTGGCCAATATCGTGCGGGACGCAGATTTGCTGCAACAGGCCAGGCAGGAAGCCTTCGCATTGTTGAAAATGGACCCGGATTTGAAGGCTCCGGCTCATCAAGCCTTGCGGGAAGCCATGTTGCGGAAGTGGCAGGAGAAATTGGAGCTGGGGTCGGTGAGCTAGTTCTCCAGGTCCTGTCGCCGATCAGCCCAACCGTCCTCGCACCCCGCCCGGTGTAGGGACCCCGCTGCGGGCGGTTGGGCTCCCATATCGGCGCCACCCGTAGAATCATGTTAGGAGAGGGGTTGAGAGACCATGGGATTGTTGCAGCGGCTCAAAGACGACTTGCGGGCAGGTATCGCGACCGTGCGCCTGGGAACCGTGCATGCGGCCGGCCGCGCGCTGGAAGAGACGGAACTGCTCCGGATGCGGCTGGAAGCCCGCAAGCTGGACCAGCAACTCTCCGATCTCTATAAGGATATCGGTGAGCGGGCCGTCGATATGAAAGAACGCGGCGAGACGGCGGAGCACATCCTCCACGATGCAGAAGTCGGCCGGCTCGTGCGAGAGGTGCAGGCGCTGAAGGAGTCGCGTAAGAAACTGGAAGCGGAGATGGACGAGATTCGGAACGAGCAATGACCGCCCCGCCTGCCCGCACGCGTCGATTAGCCGGAATCGACATCGGGACTCTGACCTGCCGGCTCCTCATCGCTGATTGTTCTCCACAGGCATCTCTCAAAGCACTCCGATCCGAGCGGCGCATTCTCCGGCTGGGGGAGGGCGTCGATCAAACCAAACGGCTCGGCGCTGCCGCCATGGATCGGGTGATCCAGTGTCTGCGGGATTGGCGGGGCCTCATTGAGAGCCATTATGTCGATGCGAGCACGGCCGTCGCGACCAGTGCCGTCCGGGATGCGGCCAATCGCGATGAATTTCTCCGCCGGGTGAAACAGGAGACAGGATTCGACGTCGAAGTCATCACGGGCGAGGAAGAAGCCCGGCGGACCCTACTCGGGATTCGTTCCGGTTTGCCCGCCGGAGTGACAGACATTCTCGCGTTGGACATCGGCGGCGGCAGCACCGAGTTCATTCTGGACCGGCCGGGTCAAGTGCCGGTCGTCCGCTCCATCGATATCGGTGTGGTGCGTCTGTGCGAGAGGGTACTGAAACATGACCCGCCGACGGCGGAAGAAATAGAGAGGGCACGGGACTGGGTGCGAGACGAGACTCAAGCCGCCGTCGTTGGAATGGAGGGCTTTCAGTCTGCCACCTTCGTCGGAACCGCCGGCACGGTCACTGCACTTGCCGCCATGGCGCAGAAACTGCCTGCCTATGAACCGGCCCGCATCCATAACTGCCGGCTGGCCCTCGCTACGGTTCAGGAGCTCGAACAGACTCTGTTGAGCCGCAAGAAGGCCGATCGTATCGGTCTCCCGGGTCTCGAACAGAACCGTGAAGAAGTCATCGCCGCCGGGGCGATCATCATCCGGACGATCATGGAGACGCTGGGGATGTCGAGCGTGCTGGTAAGCGATCTGGGGTTGAGGGAAGGGGTGCTGATCGATCTGGGAACGCGGATGGATAAGGCGTGTGCTGCATGGCGTTTGAGCAATGAGCTCATGCAGGATCTTATTGCTGGCACTCAGGCTTATTGGATATTCCAGAAGCAGCTTGAGTCGTGGCCAGCTGGCGAACCAGCTCCCACGGCTATACGGCGGCGGTGCATCATGCATCTTGTTATTGCGTTGTCTAAATGGAGCGAACTTTATAAGCGCTATAGAGATGTAATTCCACAGAATGTAAGCAAAGATGCCAAGGATCTCTTAAAGGACATTGAGGACCGGGGAGTAAGAAAGTTTAGAAATACGGTGGTGGGACATGTTTGGGACGAAGAAGTGAATCGATCTCCAACTGTGCAGGAGGTTGAGGAGCGGCTTGATCAAGTTTTGAGCGGTAATGTTGATGATTTTCTCATGTGGATCAATAGTCCCAAGAAGTCCAACGTTGGCACCGTTGTAGGTATTATCGAAAGGGTTCATGGCCAAATCAAAACAGATTGGGGGTTCACAGAAAAAGATCTATTGCTCTAGCCTAAATTAAGGAACCCAGTTTTTCTATCGTTGTGAATACCACCGATAGCCTTTTTGCTCGGTGAACTGAGCTTTCGGCGCGCCGCCTGGTTTTTCCAGTAACAACACTTTGAAGTCGAGGAGGCCGAACCAGGCGGGATCGGCGACATCGTGGTAGTGCGTCCCCTGGAGCTTGGGGAGCATGTCGCCGAGGGTCTGTGTGAGTTCCGGTTCCGTGTAGGCGCGGATGATGAATGGCTTGTCGATAGCCTGACAGAAGCGCTGAATCGTATAGGCTGCGCCGGTGCAGAGGACTTTTGTGTCCGGCTTGAGTCCCAGAAATTGCGGGAGCGAGAGATACCGTTCCTGAAAGCCGAGCCAACGCGCAATCTGCCGCAGATGGCTATATTGCACTTCATATTCGGTATGGCCCGGCAGTTTCACCGGCGCGGGCCAGCCTTCGTCGATTCCGAACTCTGAGAGAAAGGCATGTCCGCCTGGTTTCAGGACCCGCCAGAGTTCCGCCACAAAACGGATTGGCCCCAGGTTGAAGATGACCGCTTCGGGCAGATCGGTTCCGATCGGGAGGCGCGCGCGCCTGATCCAATCCAGGGCTTCCTGGTGCTGCGCGGTTTCGCCACGGCCTGACGAGAGTTCCTGTTTCGTCAGCTTCACCGGCGTCATGTCGGCCATGTTTTCGTTGTCGATGACCAGATCGACGGAGTGGTCCGTGAAGGGAAGCGCTTCGCCATTGGCTTGTGTGCCGATGGCATTCCATCCTCCGGCCTTGGCGCGGGAGACTTGCCGCTTCAAAAACGGACCGGTGATGTCGAGCGAGCAATAGGTCATGCCCTGTTTCTCGAACGGGAGGAGTTCTTTGCCGAGTTCACGCGCGACGTAGCCGAGGCCTCCGCCGATTTCCACGATGATGCGCGGTTTGGGGGTAAACCAGCCCAGCTTGCGGAGTTGTCGCATCAGGAGCCGGCCGTAGGTCAGGCCGTTGAGCGCTTCGTTCGGCTCCCGGAACAGATGCGAGACCGTCGTCTCGATCACATCGAAATGGCCGTCGTCATCGGCGGCCTGGCTCAGTTCATGATGGTGGAAGTCTTCCAGATGTGCTTCGCCCTCGAATCCTTCCTGCCCCGACCAGCCTTCGCGGATTTGTTGCAGCAGAAGGTCCCATTTCCCTTTGTGCCGATGGCCACCCGGCGGTTCGGCGCCGTAATAGCAGAGCGAGTAGTTGGGCGTCGCCCATCGTTCCAGGTGCCAGAGCCCCGGCTGGCCGTCCGGTCCGCAGATCTTGCGCCCATATTGCTCAAGCAAGGCATCCACGGTTGTGTGGCCGTTCATCGCGCGGAGCATGTCCAGGCCGGTCCTGTTCAGTCGTATCAGCGGAAGATTGTCATCAAGCGGGGCGAACCACCACTCGTCTTCGTGGTGCTGATAGGCCACGAGATCGGGGATGTGCCAGGCGAAGAGATTCAACGTCTCTCCGGTCAGCGGTAGTGGGTCTTGAACAGCAGCGACAGGCTTCATGGCGAGCGGCTCTTAGTGTTGCGGACACGCCAGCCTACAGGAGGAGTTGGTGGTCCTGCAAGGCAGCCTTACAACTGTGACGGCGCCGGAGCAGCGTCGGTCACGGTTAGGACGCCTCGCATGATGGGATGGATGCGGCAGTGATAAGGATAACGCCCGGCCGGCAGGCCGGGAATGGTAAATTGGGCTCCCGGAGGGACAGGCCCTGAGTCGAACAAGCAGGGATGGCCATCCTCCACGCACCCGTTGTGGGTCACGGTGTGGTGGGTTGGCGTCGGGTTATCCCAGCGGATGGGGTTGCCGCTGGCCACGGTGGCAGTGACGGGAACGTAATAGGGCGACCCGTCTTCCATGACGATCTGCGCAGAGAGGGACGTGCCCGTAGCCGGCCAGCTTGAGCCGGCGGCTATGACAACGATGAAAGTAATTGCCAGTAACCGGTTCACAGCGTCAGTGCTCCTGGATAAGAGGGACTTGTCATAAGAGCCGGAAAATCAGTAGAGGATTCTCTGTCACTCGTCGGCTTTCTCCATCTTATTATCACGAGCACAGGTTTTTCCAATGGAAGATTTTCCGGTCGTGTCACAGGGAGAGGCCTGTTCAAATCTAGAACGATGAGGAGGGATGGCTTGAGACGGGGTTCATCCATGAGATTGTTGCAAGAGCCTATTCGTTCATGCTAGATGGTGGCCGACAGCTCGTGGTCAAATCGGCCCGATGACAAGAGGAGGACTGGAATGGCGAAGAAGAAGGCCGCAACCAAGAAATCGTCAGGAAAGAAAAAAGCTTCGGCATCATCCAAAAAGAAGGTGACGAATAAGAAGAAGGTGGCAAAGAAGCCGGTGAAAAAAGCCGCGGCCGCGAAGAAGAAGCCTGCGAAGAAAACGGTCAAGAAGCCTGCGAAGAAAGTTGTGAAGAAAGCCGCTCCCAAGCCTAGTCGGCCCGCCCCATCCGCTCCCAAAGCCGTGGCCAAGGAAGAGGCAATGCCTCGCAAGGCAGCGGTTGCTGCTCCGGTTGAGCCGCGGGAAGCAGATCTGGATGAAGAGATAGCCGGTGAGGAATTGGAGATGGAGAGTGATATCGAGGAAGATGTGCAGGAAGAGTTGGACCTCGATGAAGATGACGAGAGCGACGGAATCATTGAAAAGTCAGAAGACCTTCTGGACGAGCACGACGATTATCGGAACAACTGATTCTTCAGCTGTCAGCTGAACAGTGCCGGAACGAAGTCTTCGCTTCCCGGGGTACTCAATAGGGGGAGGGGCCGTTCCGGCACTGTCTATTTCAGAGCATGTCAGTCCTTATCGTGCAATGGTGGCGTCCTGAATGCTGAGTGCGTCCCCATTCTTTCCCTCCGCTCCCACATTGTAACGTCATTCATATTCGGTTGGGCTGGACTTGCCTTACCGGTAGGCCTCTCGTATAACGGCGCCCGTGGGTGAATATCCGATGATTCATTGGGGCAGTCGATGCCTGGCATTGCTGCTTGGTTGCGGCGCTCTTGTCTTTTCGCAAGACGTGAGCGCGATGTGCCGGGTGGAGGCCCCTGCCGGTGGAACAGGCCGCCCGCTTGTGAAAAAACTGGCGCCCGGCTGCACAGCAGCTGAGCGGGAAACTCACTCCGTTAACAGCGCAGCGATCATTGCGGCGCTGGAAGAAGGGCAGGCGGTCGAACTGGCGGGGGTGATTGTTCGTGGTGATCTGAGCTTCGATCGTCTACCCCTGCAGACGGCCAAGATGAAGCGAGGTTCTCCCCCTGAACAACAGGAACCACCGAATCAGTTAAGTGGGCAGGAAGTGCGACTCGTCCGAGGGGCGCTGACGATCAGCGACTCGGTCGTTTTGGGAGCGATGCGTCATCGATCTGCCCAGGGCACACTTCAGTTCGACGGACCGGTGGATTTTCATGGAACGACATTCACGGAAGGGGTGGACCTTTCGCGTGCGCGGTTTCAAGGCATCGTCGATCTATCCGGGGTACTATTTCAAAAAGAGGCATTCTTCATTCAAGGACAATTTACTCAGTCGCTGGCATGCAGAGAGGCCAAGTTTGGGCCCCATACGAGATTCCATCGCGCCATGTTTCATGGCCCGGTTGATTGCACCGGTGCGCTGTTCGATGGTCTGGCGGAGTTTCTCGAAGTGACATTTCAACAACAGGCTCTCTTTGCACGGGTGCGATTCGGATCGGGAACCGGGTTTTCAGGGAGCCGATTCGTGCAGCAGGTCAGTTTTCATGAAGCCATCTTCAGCCGTGACACGTTCTTTGGATTTGTCGTCTTTGAGGGGGCTGCGTCATTTGCAGGGGCGCAATTTTTGGGGAAGGCGGACTTCTCCGATGCGGAGTTCAAGCAGCCGGACGATCTGGCCAAGGCGCGATTTGACCAGCCGGCACTCCTGGTGCGCACGCAGCGGGCTGTTCAAGATCAGCCCGACAAGGGGATGGACTCGCCGATCGGCCAATATGCCCTGACGGTGGGATTGCTATTCCTCGCGGCGATGCTCCTGGCCTATGCGCTGAAGCGGAAATAGCCTGCCATCACAGGTGAGCCCACATTATTCATGAGCGCTTCTACTGCAACCGCCGATACGCCGCTACGACCAGCTTGGCCGCGAGCGTTGCGCGGCCAGCGGGCAGGCTCGCCCTCGTGACCTCGACATACTGTTTCAAGTATGCCTCGGTCTCTCAGGGCTCCGCATGCCCGTCTCGCCTGGCGTCTTGGCGGTTTCGTCACGAACCGTCATGAATAATGTGGGCTAGCCACTACATATAGATTTCCGGCTTGCCCGCCCCCCCAATAAGTTGGTATAACCAGCCCCATGGATTCTCCAAGCGACAGCTACGAACAAACTGAGCTGCCCTACCAGGTCCGTGTCGAAAAGTTCGAGGGACCGCTCGATCTGTTGCTTCACCTGATCAAGAAAAACGAGATCAATATTTACGACATTCCGATCGCCCTGATCGCTCAACAGTACTTAGAATACATTGAGGCGATGAAGGATCTGAACCTCAACGTGGCCGGGGATTTTCTCGTGATGGCGGCGACACTGCTCCAGATCAAATCGAAGATGCTGTTGCCAGCCGATGAGGCGGCGTTGGATGAGGAAGACGGGCCCGATCCACGGGAGGAACTTGTCCGGCGGCTGTTGGAGTACAAAACGTACAAAGAAGCGGCGACCAGGCTCGATGGGCAGGAAAAGATGTGGCGCGAGATTTTCAGCCGGGAGCAGGCACCGACAGAACCGGTCGAGACGGATGAGACGCTTCTGGAGAACGTCACCTTGTTCGATCTCGTGGATGCACTCCAGGGGATTTTGGATCGCAATCCCGGGAAAAAGCTGATCGAGATCATGCCTGACAATCTCACGGTGCGGGAACGGATGAATGTGATTCTTGAACTGCTGGAAGGCAAAGACTCGGTGTCGTTTGTCGACCTGTTTGAGCAGACCAGCCACCGGCTGGTCGTGATCGTGACATTTTTGGCGATGTTGGAACTGATTCGGCTGCGGGTGGCGCGGGTGTTCCAAGCGGAAGCGTTCGGGCCGATTCTGGTCTCGCGGGCATTCTCGCTGGTTCCAGACCCTGCCGAACTCGATGATGTGGATGTGGAATGGAGGGGGACATGACTCCAGTGACGGAAGAGTTGATTCAAGAGGTGTCTGAGATTGAGTCCGCGACAGCCGGGCTGGAACAGGAATCGGGTGGTTCATCCGATGCGGACAAGACAGCAGAGACGGCCTCCGTAGCCGACACCGCGCAGACCATTGCGGAGCGGGAACTGAAGGCCATTCTCGAATCATTGCTCTTTGTCTCTCCCGAGCCGCTTTCGGCCGTGAGGCTCGTCTCGGTGTTGGGAGATGTGACCAAGGCCGAGGTCGAGCGGACGTTGCGGAGTCTTGGGGAAGAGCTTGAGCAGGAAGGGCGGGGCATCCGGCTGGTGGAAGTCGCCGGTGGGTATCGCTTGGTCACCAAGCAGGAATATGCGCCGTGGATCAAGCGGTTGGATAAGGCCAAGTCAGCCACGAAATTGTCACGGTCCGCACTCGAATCTCTCGCCATTATTGCCTATAAGCAGCCGCTTGTCCGTTCGGAAATCGAGGAGATCCGCGGGGTGGAGACATCCGGTGTGGTGCGGACGTTATTGGAGCGGAAGCTGGTGCGCATCGTCGGACGCAAAGAGGTGCCGGGCCGTCCGATCATGTACGGCACGACGAAGTTTTTCCTCGAGCATTTTGGCCTGAACGATCTGTCGCAGCTTCCGCCGTTGCGCGAGTTCAAAGAACTCGGCGAGGCGGAGCAGGCGTTGCTGCCGATGGATGAGGCTCTGCCGGTGACAGTCGATGAAGCAGCCACAGACCACGTGGCGAAGTCGATCGAGGGGATCTGCCAGGAGTCGCTGTCTTTGAATGGAGAAGAGGTTTCCGTCGAGTTCAAGGCCGATGATGAGTTAAAGGGCCACGAAGAGCTCGCCGGCGAGCCGGTCGAGCAGGGCTAACTGGCTCCTGTTCCGGTGGGTATTTTCCGCCCGCAGCGCTCGTCGCCGGTCGTCAATCGTTACAGGCAGTGAACCGCGCAACACTGTCCGTTTTCCAGATTGAGCTGCACTCATCAGTTCCGGATAACCCAGCACTCACAATTCAAAACTCAACAGTGTCGCTGCTCACCGCTTCCCCGCTTCTTGACTCTTTTTCCGTCGCTTTGTTAGACTCCTCAATCCAATTCTAAGTTATTGATACTTCCATCGTTTCTGGAAGCCCATCTGTCCTGGCAACATGAGGCACCCGCTGTGATCAACACATGGCTTTTGGATGAGTTATTCCGGTTTGATCGATCGCTGTTTTCAATCGAGGGCATCCAGGGAGAATGGGGCGCCGGGGATTCGATTGCCGAGGAAGAGGAACTTCCTCCGTCGCCGCAGAATGTGCAGGCGAAACCCGGCAATGGACGAATCACGATTACATGGGATCCGGTTCCGGAGGCCATGTACTACAACCTGTACTTCCAGACGACCAAGGGCGTACAGATCAAGTTCTCCGAATTGACCCGTCCGATTGCCGGCGCGGACGATTTCAACAGCATCATCGGCGTAAAAAAAGACAAAGCCACTTGCCTGGAAGGCTCGACCAGTCCGTTCGTTCATGACGATCTGGCCAACGGCACTTGTTATCACTACGTTGTCACCGTGGTCACACCCAAGGGCGAGAGTCTTGAATCGCAGGAAGTCATGGCGATTCCTTCCCCCTATCTGTTGACCATGAGCATTGGCCAGGAAGGGGTGGGTGACGGCGAGTTCAGTTCTCCGACCGGCATTGCACTCGACACAGACGGCAACATCTACGTAGCCGATACCGATAACCACTCAATCCAAAAATTCGATAAGGCCGGCAAGTTTCTGGCGCGCTGGGGCAGTGAGCCCAGTTCGCAGGAGGGGCAGTTCTACTATCCGCGCGGACTGGCAGTGGGACCGGATAGTGTCATGTATGTGGCGGACAGCGGCAATAATCGTGTGCAGAAATTTGACCTGGAAGGGAATGTCCAGAAAGCCTGGGGGAAGTTCGGGTTCGCCTGGCGCGGGGCCGACATAGGCAAGTTCGATGTGCCGTGGGGACTCGCGACCGATCAGGACGGCAACGTGTATGTGTCCGATACCAGCAATGCCCGCATTCAGAAGTTTCAATCAGACGGACAGCCGCTCTTGAAGTGGGGCCGGGACGGGAGCTTCGACGGCGCGTTCTTTTTCCCGCGCGGCGTGACGGTCGATTTCGTCGGCAACATCTATGTGGCCGATGAGAGCAATAACCGCATTCAGAAATTCGACCAGCGCGGAAGCTTCTTGACGAAATGGGGGCGCGAGGGCAAGGGACCGGGACAGTTCAAATCGCCTTGGGGCATTGCCTGTGACGCGCTGGGCAATGTGTATGTGGTGGACAGCGGCAACCACCGGATTCAGAAATTTGACGGCAATGGCACCTTTCTCTGCTCATTCGGCAATCGCGGTAAGACGGAAGGGCAGTTGAATTTTCCCTACGGCATTGCCGTGGATAAGGAAGGCTGCGTGTTCGTCGTCGATAGCGGGAATAACCGGGTGCTCAAGTATACGCCGACGGAAGAGGAAATGGCCCGCGGCAAGCAAGAAACGACTCAGGCCCTTGAGCCGGGGGCAGTTCAACCGCCGCGCAGTGTGGCCGTGAAGGCGGGCGATACGGAAATCTTCTTGAGTTGGCTGGAAGTGCCGGGCGCGATCGCCTACAACGTGTATTTCAGCACGGCTCCGCACGTGACCACTCAGGGTGCCACCAAGATAGAAGGCGTGAGCAACCCCTACATCCACACGGGCCTGACCAACGATACCTCGTACTTTTACGCCGTCACGGCCTTGTTCGAGGATGAGGTCGAAAGCGGGCTGTCCGAAGAAGTCACCGCGATGCCGGTGCTGATCGATATTACCGCTCCGCAAAATCCCTATGCGGTGATCAACCACGGCGCATTCATGACGAATTCGCCGGAGGTGATGGTCACGATTTCCGCCACAGACGTCGATACCGGCGTGGGCGCCTATTTCGTGTCGGAAAGTCCGTTGACGCCGATGGCGGGCACGCCCGGATGGGTCGATGTGACGCCGGCGTTGAAGTTCGGCGCGACGATTCCGTTCATCCTGTCTCCGGCCGACGGGCAAAAGACGATTTATGTCTGGTTCAAAGATGTCGGCAACAACGTGTCCACGCCGGCCGGCGCGACGATTTTAGTCAACACGTCGGGCTATCTCTGTGTGTCGAAGTGGGGCAAGCCTGGCCGAGGCGCGTCGTTGCTGCACGGCGGCGAATTCATGGCGCCGATGTATGGTCTCTGCATCGATCAGCAGGGATCGCTGTTCGTGGCCGACAATGGCAACAATCGCATCCAGAAATTCGACAACGCGGGCAACTTCATTATTCTGTGGGGCAACTTCGGATCGGCGAACGCCAACTTCCATAACCCGACCGGCGTGGCCTGCGACGGGAAGGGCGATGTGTGGGTCGTGGATACGAATAACCACCGGGTTCAGAAGTTCGATGGAAAGTTGGGCGGATACCTGATGAAATTCGGTTCGCGCGGCAACGGCGAAGGCCAATTCAATGCGCCCTGGGGCATTGCGGTGGATCGGGTGCGCGGATTCGTCTATGTCGTCGATAGCGCGAATTTTCGTGTGCAGAAGTTCGATATGATGGGCGAGTTCATCATGGCGTGGGGCAGCTTCGGCACGGGCGACGGCCAGTTCTATTTTCCGCGCGGCGTTGCCGTCGATCAAAGTGATGGAGCCGTCTACATTGTCGACATGGGGAATCACCGTATCCAAAAGTTCGACACCAGCACCAATGTGCTGCCACAGTTGCTGGCCAAATGGGGCGGCAGTCCGGAAGCCGGCCATGCCAGCAGTCCGCTCGCACGGGAAGCCGGCCAGCTGCGATCGCCGTGGGGTATTGCAGTGGATGGGGCGGGGGATGTGTTTGTCACCGATACCGGGAACCATCGGGTTGAGAAGTTCGATCGCGAAGGGAACTTCATCACGCAATGGGGTGGCTTCGGCAACGGCGACGGCCAGTTCAACTTTCCCTACGGCATTGCCGTGGATGCGAAAGGCAGCGTGTTTGTCGTCGACAGCGGGAATACCCGTGTGCAGCAGTTTATGTCGGCCGAAGAGGGCAGCGAGCGGCTGCAGGATGAGGCTGAGGGAGATCTGAGCAGGGGAGCTGAAAGTCTCAAGTCGTAAGGTCGCCAGGCGAAAAGTCGTCGAGTTAGCGAGGACGGATGAAGGCATGCGGTTTCAGCGACATTCTGACTGTATGACGTTCAGACTTTAGACTATTTGTGAGGAGCCATCATGTTGGATAAAGAACCGCGACAGGGGTTGACCTACGACGACGTCGTGCTGGTGCCCGCCATCTCGCGGGTGCTGCCGAGCGACGTCGATCCCGGCACATTCGTCTCGCGCAATATCCGCATCAATATTCCGATGGTCAGCGCGGCGATGGATACCGTGACTGAGGCGCGGCTGGCCATCGCGATGGCGCGCGAAGGCGGGATCGGCATTGTCCATCGGGTGTTGGCCCCGGCCGATCAGGCGACAGAGGTCGATAAGGTCAAGAAGTCCGAGAGCGGCATGATCCTCGATCCGGTCACGATTTCACCGGACCAAACGATCCGCGACGCGCACAATTTGATGGCCAAGTACCGGATCTCCGGCATTCCTGTGACCAAGGGACGCAAGCTCGTTGGGATTCTCACCAACCGCGACCTGCGATTCGAAGGCCGGATGGATCTCAAAGTCTCTCAGGTGATGAAGCGGGATAAATTGATCACGGCGCCTGAAGGCACCAGCCTTGAGAAGGCGCGGGACATTCTTCACGAGCACCGGATAGAAAAGCTGCCGGTCGTGAACAAACAGTTCGAACTCAAAGGCCTGATTACGATCAAGGATATCGAAAAGCGCATCAAGTATCCCAATGCCTGCAAGGATGCGCACGGCCGTTTGCGGGTGGGAGCGGCAGTGGGAGTCGGGCCGGAGACCGAGGAGCGTGTGCACCTGCTCAAGAAGGCCGGGGTAGACCTGGTCGTCGTCGACACCGCCCACGGCCATTCGCAGGCCGTGTTGGATACCGTGAAGATGATCAAGAAATTGTATCCGGATCTGGAGCTGATCGCGGGGAATATCGGAACGGCTGAAGCAGCCAAGGATCTTCTGAAGATGGGCGCCGATGCGGTGAAGGTAGGCGTCGGGCCCGGATCGATTTGCACGACACGGATCGTCTCCGGCGCCGGCATGCCGCAGCTGACGGCCATTGCCGATTGCGCCAAAGCGTTGAGTGGCAGCGGAGTGCCGATCATCGCCGACGGCGGCATCAAGTTTTCCGGTGATATCACCAAAGCGCTCGCGGCAGGGGCTTCGTCCGTCATGCTCGGAGGTCTTTTGGCGGGCACAGAGGAATCGCCCGGAGAAACTGTGCTGTATCAAGCCAGAACCTATAAGGTCTATCGCGGCATGGGCTCGATCGGCGCGATGGAACGAGGAGGCGGGGATCGGTATGGACAGGGCGGGCGTCCGGCGCAGAAGCTGGTCCCTGAAGGAATCGAAGGACGGGTGCCCTATAAAGGACCGCTGGCTGCCGTCGTGTACCAATTGGTCGGCGGCGTCAAATCGGGGATGGGGTACTGCGGGTGCAAGACGATTGCGGATTTGCAACAGAACGCCACGTTCATTCGTCAAACAGTCGCAGGCCTCCGTGAGAGCCACGTGCATGACGTGATTATCACGAAGGAAGCGCCGAATTACCGGATGGATTGGGAGTGATTTTCCGTGAGGGGTTAGGCGTCAGGCGTTAGGCGAGTAACGCGTAATTCCAAACTATGACCCCCCACTCACCTCACCCCTCACCCCTTACGCCTCACGGACTTTGATGGAACTTTGGCACAATAGAATTCTTGTCCTCGACTTCGGGTCGCAGTACACTCAATTAATCGCGCGCCGCATCCGTGAAGCGCAGGTCTATTCACAGATCCTCCCCTGCACGGCTTCGCTGGCTACGATCCTGGCCTATCGTCCGCAAGGCATCGTCCTGTCCGGGGGGCCTTCCAGCGTCTACGAGAAAAAAGCGCCGACTGTCGCGAAAGAATTGTTCGATCAGGGGATTCCGATCCTCGGCATCTGTTATGGCATGCAGCTGGTCACGCATCTGTCCGGCGGCGACGTCGCCAAGTCGAAACACCGGGAGTATGGCCGGGCCGATTTGACGATCGACGATCCCGGCGATCTGTTCAAAGGGGTCGGGCAGGGCGGTTCGACAACCGTGTGGATGTCGCACGGCGATCGTATCGAACGGATGCCGCCGGGATTCCGATCCATTGCGCATACGGGTAATTCTCCGATTGCGGCGATGAAGCGCGACGACCAGAAGCGCCGCATCTATTGCCTGCAGTTCCACCCTGAAGTCGCCCATACTCCGGAAGGCGCGACCATCCTCCGCAACTTCGTCTATGAGATTTGCGGCTGCAAGCCGACCTGGACGATGCAGTCGTATGTCGAGACGGCGGTGAAGCAGATTCGTGAACAGGTCGGTTCAGCACGCGTGATCTGCGCCTTGAGCGGCGGGGTGGATTCCTCGGTGGCGGCGGCGCTCACGCAACGCGCGATCGGCGATCAGCTCACCTGCATCTTCGTCGACAACGGCGTGTTGCGGTCCGGCGAACGCGATCAGGTCCAGAAAACGTTTGCGTCGCAGCTGCATCTGAATCTTCGCGTGCTCGACGGCACGAAAGCGTTTCTGGCCGGATTGAAGAACGTGACGGATCCTGAGCGGAAACGGAAGATCATCGGCCGGCAATTCATCAAGCATTTCGAAGCGGAGTCCAAGAAGCTGAAGGGCGCATCCTATCTGGTCCAAGGAACGCTGTATCCGGATGTGATCGAAAGCGTCAGCTTCAAAGGCCCTTCGGCCACGATCAAAACGCACCATAATGTCGGCGGCCTGCCGGCGCGGATGAAACTGAAACTCATCGAGCCGTTGCGGGAATTGTTCAAGGACGAAGTGCGCGTCTTGGGCAAAGAATTGGGTCTGCCCGACGAGATTGTTTGGCGCCAGCCGTTTCCAGGCCCGGGGCTCGCCATTCGGGTGCTGGGGTCGGTCACGCCGGAGCGGTTGGGGATCTTGCGCGCCGCAGAAACGATTGTGGACCAGGAGATCAGAGGGGCGGGACTGTATCGGGAAATTTGGCAATTTTTTGCCGTCCTCCTGCCGATTCGCACAGTCGGTGTCATGGGCGATCAACGGACGTATGAAAACGTTGTGGCGATTCGTGCGGTGACCAGCGTCGACGGGATGACGGCCGACTGGGCCAGGCTTCCGAACGACGTCCTTGGGCGCATGTCGAATCGGATTATCAACGAAGTGAAGGGCGTCAATCGGGTCGTGTACGACATCAGTTCCAAGCCGCCGAGTACTATAGAATGGGAATAATGGACGTGAGGGGTAAGGGGTGAGGGGTTAGGCGTGAACCGAAAGAGGAAGTCCGGTCTTCCCCTGCGCTTCACACCTGACGCCTTACGCCTAACAAATTATGGAAATCAGACTTCAAAAGATGATCGCCGGTTCCGGGCTCGCGTCGCGTCGAAAGGCAGAGACGCTGATTGCCGCCGGACGGGTGACGGTCAATGGCAAGGTGGTGACGGAACTCGGGACAAAGGTCGATCCCGAGCGCGATCACGTCAAAGTCGACGGCAAACATTTGAGCCACGCGCAGCCGTTTGTCTATTTGATGCTGAATAAGCCGAAGCATGTCATGTCCACATTGGATGATCCGGGCGGCAGGCCGACCGTGAAAGACTTCATTCGGGGAGTCTCGGTCCGGGTGTTTCCGGTCGGGCGGCTGGACTTCGAGAGCGAAGGCTTGATGTTGTTGACGAACAACGGAGATTTGGCGCAAGCGCTGCTGCATCCCCGCTACCATGTGCCCAAGACCTATTTGATCAAGGTCAAGCGCGTGTTGACGGATGAGGAGATCAGGCAATTGGAAGGCGGCGTAAAGCTCGAAGACGGCATGACCAGCCCGGCGCAGGTGAAGAAAATCAAAAAGGCCGAGCAGAATTCCTGGCTGGAGGTCACGATCCGCGAGGGACGGAAACATCAAGTGCGGCGGATGTTGGAGTCGGTCGGCCATCCGGTCATTCGGTTAACCAGAGTAAAAATGGGACCGTTGTCGCTGGGGCGGCTGGAGTCGGGAGAGTTTCGGTTTTTGACCGACCGGGAAGCCAATGCGTTGCGGGAGTCGGTCGGGGAGCGTGTTGCCGCGATTGAGCGGGGCGAAGAGCCGGCGACGAAGCCGAAGCGTCCGATCAGGCGTGAAGGCTGGGCCAGGCCGAAGAAAACGAAAGTGGCGTGACCATGAAACTACGGACTCACAAATGCGGTGAATTGACCAAGCAGCAGGTGGGGCAATCGGTTGTGTTGAACGGGTGGGTGCAGCGGCGGCGCGACCACGGGACGGTGATGTTCATCGATTTACGGGACCGAACGGGCCTGACCCAAGTGGTGTTCAACTCAGAGCGGAATTTGTCCGTACACAAGGCTGCGCATACGTTACGGAGCGAATGCGTAGTGTCGATTTCAGGCCAGGTCATGGCCCGTCCGGATGAATCCAGGAATCCAAATTTACCGACCGGCGAGATTGAAGTGTTTGTGGACGATGTCGAGATCTTGAACGAAGCCAAGACGCCGCCGTTTCTCATCGAGGACGATGCGGAAGTCACCGAGTCCATTCGTCTGAAGTACCGCTATCTTGATCTGCGCCGGCCAAGAATGCAGAAACTGTTGGGCATGCGGCATGCCATTTCCCAGGCTGCCAGAGGCTTTCTGCATTCGGAGGGGTTTCTGGAGGTTGAGACGCCGGTGTTGACGAAAAGCACGCCCGAAGGCGCCCGAGACTACCTGGTACCAAGCCGGGTGAACGCCGGGCAGTTTTTTGCGTTACCGCAATCGCCCCAGCTGTTCAAGCAGGTGCTGATGGTGAGCGGTGTCGATCGGTACTACCAGATTGCCCGCTGTTTCCGCGACGAAGATCTCCGGAACGATCGCCAGCCGGAGTTCACGCAGATCGATCTTGAGCTGTCTTTCGTCGATCGGCAACAAGTCATGGAGATGATGGAGCGGATGATCGTCACCATATTCCGCGACGCGGGAGGCGTGCAGCTACCGACGCCCTTCCCGCGTATGACTTATGCGGAGGCGATCGGCCGGTATGGGTCGGACAAGCCCGATCTGCGCTTCGACCTGCCGCTTCATGACGTGACGGCGTTCGCCGCTGCGAGCGAGTTCAAGGTGTTCAAGGATGCCGCGACCAAGGGCGGGATCGTCAAGGCGTTGATCGTCAAAGGCGGGGCCGCAACGCCACGAAGCCGCATCGACGCGCTGGGAGAAACAGCCAAGAGCTTCGGTGCCAAGGGGCTTGCGTGGCTCAAGATTACCCCTGAAGGACAGCTCGAATCGGTGATTGCCAAGTTTCTCGATCCGAAGGCCTTTGCGGCGGCCTTGCCTGACGCCCAGCCCGGGGACCTGGTTCTCTTCGGGGCTGACAAACCGGCTGTCGTGCACGACGTGCTGGGGCGTATTCGTCTGTTATTGGGCGAAGAGTTGAACTTGATTGATAAGAACGCCTGGAAACCGCTCTGGGTGACCGAATTCCCCTTGCTGGACTATTCGCCGGAAGAGAAGCGGTACGTATTCATGCATAATCCCTTTGCGGCGCCGATGGATGAAGATCTGAAGTTCCTGGACGCGGAGCCGCTCAAGGTCAGGGCCAAGGCCTACGACATGGTGCTGAACGGCAGCGAAATCGGCGGGGGCAGCATTCGCAACCATCGCAGCGATATCCAACTCAAGATTCTCGATTTGCTCGGCATCAATAAAGAACAGGCCCAGGCCAAGTTCGGATTCTTGCTGGAAGCGTTGGACTACGGCGCGCCGCCGCACGGAGGCATTGCCTTCGGTCTCGACCGTTTGATCATGCTGCTCGGTGGGGCCGATTCGATCCGCGACGTGATCGCATTTCCCAAGACGCAGCGTGCTCAATGCCCGCTGACCGATGCGCCGTCGACCGTCGGCGCCGAGCAGCTGAAAGAGCTACGCATCAAGCTGGATCTGGTCGAGTAGGGAGTTCTCGTCCTCATGGCCGGCAATACGTTCGGCAGAATTTTTACCGTCACATCATTCGGCGAGAGCCACGGGCCGGCGATCGGCTGCGTGGTCGATGGCTGCCCACCGGGTCTCGCACTGTCTGCAGATGATATTCAAAAAGACCTTGACCGGCGCAAGCCCGGTACGTCTCGTCATGTGACTCAGCGGCAAGAGTCGGATACCGTTGAAATTCTTTCCGGGGTATTCGAGGGAAAAACGACCGGGACGCCGATTGCGCTGTTGATCCGCAATGAAGACCAGCGCAGCCGCGACTATGGAAATCTGATCGACACCTTTCGTCCGGGCCATGCCGACTACACGTACTGGCAGAAGTACGGCATCCGTGACCATCGGGGGGGAGGACGGTCGTCTGCCAGAGAAACGGCCGTCCGTGTCGCCGCTGCGGCGATTGCCAGGAAGTGGCTTGCGGAGAAGCACGGCGTCGTCATCCGCGGCTATTTGAGCCAGCTTGGGCCGATCGACGTGCCGTTCCAGAGCTGGGAGGCTGTCAGGTCGAATCCCTTCTTCGCCGCCAACACGGGGTTGATCGCGAACCTTGAATCATTCATGGACGATCTGCGCAAGGCCGGCGATTCCGTCGGGGCCAAAATCACCACGATTGCTGAACAGGTGCCGGTCGGCTGGGGCGCGCCGGTCTATGCCAAGCTGGATTCGGATTTGGCTGCGGCGATGATGAGCATCAATGCGGTGAAGGCGGTCGAGATCGGTTCAGGATTCGCGTCGGTTGCCCAGCGAGGATCAGAACATGGCGACGAACTCACACCCGAAGGCTTTGTTACGAATCACGCCGGCGGGATTCTCGGGGGCATCTCGACGGGCCAAGACATCGTCGTGACGATCGGCATCAAGCCGACATCGAGCATCCGCATCCCGCGCAAGTCGATCGACAAACAGGGTAATCCGGTCACGGTCGAAACCAACGGCCGCCACGATCCCTGTGTCGGTATCCGTGCCACACCGATCGCCGAAGCCATGATGGCGCTGGTCCTCATGGACCATGCGCTTCTCAATCGTGCCCAAAATGCGGATGTGAAAACCCAGACCCCGAAGATCCCAGGGGCGGTTATCCGGCGTACCTTAACGCCGAACAAGGAATCCGCCGCGAAGATCGATTCTGACCCGGCTGAAGCGTAACGGGCGTTCCAATCATTTCCAGAGCAGAGAAGCCGTCGAATAGCCAATCCACACGGCGATGAGGCTGAGCAGCATGTGGCCGACGATGTTGGCGCCAGCCAGCCACAATTCTCCGCTACGAAGAAGATTCATGGTTTCGTTGCCGAAGGCTGAGAAGGTGGTGAATCCTCCCAGTAGACCGATGATGAGAAAGCCACGGGTTTCGTCTGAGATGAGACTGCGCTGATCCGCTAGCTCCGCGAGAAAGCCAACCAGCACACAGCCCGCCACATTGACCGCCAACGTGCCAAAGGGAAACTGGGAACCCTTGCTGAGCTGCTGCACATAGCCGCTGAGCAGATAGCGAAGGATCGATCCGATGAACCCGCCTGTGCCGATGAGAACAAGTGTGCGCAGGGTGTGACTCGCTGAAAAGTGTGAGTCTGTGTGACGCGCCATTGTACTCAAGTGCGTTGAGCGAGTCACGAGATTCGCTCTGGTCCTGGTGAAGGGCACGTAGTACAATCGCCGCGCGAAATGGTTGGGGCCCAAGAGAAGAGTCGACGAATGATTGAAATCTATACCGATGGTTCTTGCAGCGGAAATCCAGGGCCTGGTGGCTGGGGTGTATTGCTTCGGGATGGCGATGTTGAGACAGAACTCTGTGGTGGAGAACCGGCGACGACGAACAACCGGATGGAATTACTCGCGGTCATTGAGGCGTTGCAGTCGCTTACGGAACCGGTGACGGCACGGGTCTATACCGATTCGCAGTATGTCCAAAAAGGCATCAGCGAATGGATTCACAGTTGGAAGCAGCGAAGCTGGAAAACCGCCGGGAAAGAGCCGGTGAAAAACGAGGACCTGTGGCGTCGCCTCGATACACTGGCTTCGGGGCACAAGCTTGAATGGCATTGGGTGAGGGGGCATAGCGGGCATCCGGAGAATGAACGTGTGGATGTATTGGCTCGGGCCGGTCTCGAACAATCGCGCAGCGCCGGCAAGAAAGTCGGCGGTCCAGTTGCTACTTCTATAGCGGTCGCCCCTCCCGTCAAAGAGCGGGATGCGACAGCTCTCTCTCGCTCCATCCTTGATATCCAGCATGCGACGGTTTATCGCGGCGACACCTGCGTGTTCTCAGATTTCTCTTTTGCGCTGCACGAGGGGGAGCATGCGGCGATTGTCGGTCCGAACGGAGCCGGCAAGTCGACCCTGCTTAAACTCTTAGCCGGCGGTGTCCATCCGTTACCCCTGGATGAGACCAGGATCAGTCTCTTCGGGGAGGAAGGTGGAAACGTCTGGGATGTGCGAAAGCGGATCGGCATTGTGTCGCACGATCTTCAGCGGGACTATCTCATCTGTGCTGAGGGATTGAACGTGATTCTCTCCGGATATTACGCGAGCAACGACACGTATGCCTATCAGGAGTTCACTGAGTCGCAGGTTTCACGGGCACATGACGTGATGCAGGAGTTGGGGATCGCGCCGCTGGCAGGCCGCCGCTTTGGCCATCTCTCGACCGGCGAGCAGCGGCGGTTTCTGCTAGGCCGTGCGCTTGTTCATGATCCTTCGATGCTTGTGTTGGACGAACCGACGAGCGGGCTCGACCTGAAGGCGTGTTTTCAGTATCTCGATCTCCTACGGGCACAGATTGAGAAAGGAAAGACCGTGTTGCTCGTGACCCATCACATCCATGAGATTCCGCCGGAGATTGAGCGGGTGGTGTTGCTCAAGGGAGGGCAGATTGTTGCAGATGGACCCAAGGCTGTCCTCCTCAACAATGACAGGATCAGTGCGCTCTTTGATCTTCCCATCGTCCTTGCGAAAGCCAACGGCTGGTATCAAGCCTTGCCGGGATGACGGCTCATCGAGTAGAACTCTTTGGTCCCTTACTTCTTCCGAAATCCGAACAGCATCCCGGCGCCGCCGGCGCCGGCTGATGGAAGGTACCCTGTCAGCACTGTTTTGAAACTCTCGGCTTGCCCTTGCACCCAGGCCAGACTGCGAGTCACATCCGCTTCGATTAGGCTCCACTCCAGGTGAATCCAGCCGGTGGTGTTCAGGATCGCGATGAGCGCGGCCAAGGATGCGGTGATGAACAGCCCGATAATCAGGGTTTTTCTGAGGGCCCAGCCGAGCAAGAATCCACCGATGAAACTGGCCCCGCCTCTGGCCATGGCAGGCGACATCATGTCGTTGAGCCAGGCGCCGAGGCCGGCGATTGTTGTTGCGCCGGCGGCGAGGAAGGATTTGGCGGCCCAGGGAGGATCGGCCAGGATTGCTGCAAATGTCTTAGTGAAGAGGCTGCCTTGAGACTCGCTCGCGACGTCGCTCATAACCGGGTGGCTTCGAACGTGTTACAGGTGGATGGGTCACCGGATTCGAGGCCGCGCTTGAGCCAGGTCATTCGCT
Organism: Nitrospira sp.; assembly: GCA_022842445.1. GTDB lineage: Bacteria > Nitrospirota > Nitrospiria > Nitrospirales > Nitrospiraceae > Nitrospira_D. The sequence continues at coordinate 9,292 of JALHPO010000018.1, read as the reverse complement.
GTTCAGACGAGCCGTGGGTCCAGCTTTCCGGCTGGACCTGGCCACGTGACATCTTCTGCAAGCGGTCGTCCCCGATGGCCGCTGCTGCGCGCAGCCCTTCTTCGAAATCGCCCGGTTCGATGACATTCCGTTCTCGCTTGGCATGGTAGCCCCAGACGCCGGCATAACAATCGGCCTGCAGCTCCATTCGGACCGACAGTGCATTGGCTTCTGTCTCGGATGCCTGCCGTTTAAGGCGATGCACCTTTTCGGCGACGCCGAGGAGATTTTGCACATGATGGCCGACTTCGTGGGCAATCACATAGGCCTGGGCGAAGTCACCTGATGCGCCGAGGCGATGTTCCATTTCGTCGAAGAAGGTCAGATCTAAATACACGCGATGGTCGCTCGGGCAATAGAAGGGCCCCACGGCTGACGAGGCCGTGCCGCAGGCAGACTGGACGGCACCGGTGAAGAGCACCATGCGCGGGTCTTCATAACGAGGGCCGAGAAGAGTACGCCAGGTGGTTTCTGTATCGGCGAGGACGATGGAGGCAAACTTGCCGAGTTGGTCGTGTGGAGGGCCGACCGGTCCCGGTTCAGACGGAACAGAGACCTCGGTCATGCCTTGGACCCCGGTGAGCAGATTCAGGACGGTCATGGGATCGGCTCCAGTGAAGTAACTCACGGCGAGCGCCAGAACAATGGTCCCGATGCCGAGGCGGCCTCTGCCTCCAATCCGGCTAGGGCCCAGGCCGCGACGATCTTCGACATTGTCGCTTTCGCGCTGGCCTTCGATGCGCATCGGCGTCCTCCTCCGGGCCGGACAATCAGTCCGACTCTTTCTCCATCGACTGAATGAACTTGTCGGCTTCGGCGATGGAACGGTTCATATCTTTGACCAGCTGCTCAACCTGCGCGTCCATTTTGACGAGTTCACCTTTGATGGCGGATAGCGCCCGTGCATTCAAATTGTGCTTCAGATAAAGGACTTGATCGCGCAGCGGTTTGAGAACCGGTTCAATCCGCTGTTCGGCCCGTTTCATCGCCCCCAGCATTTCTTTGTAGCGGCTCCTGGTTTGGGTGAGCTTCGATTGGCTCTTCCGCCGTAGGTCGGCGCTGGAGTATTGGCCGAGTTCTCGTTCCCACTCCGAGAAGAGCGCATCGGCCACGCTTTCGACGTCGGCGATCCGTTTCCGGACCGCTTTGGCGCTGTCTTCGCTCGTCTCGAGTTCGCCGCTCAGCTTCTTATAGGTGTCTTCAAGATCGCCGCCTTCATAGGCGACGACTTTGCCGAATTGCTCCAATGTGCTTTGAATCTCTTTCTTCGCGTCTTCCTGGGCGTCTCGCGCGGATTTGACCCGGTCGCTGAGAATGTCACGCTTGGCATAGCCCATTTTTTCCATGGCAGCCATGTAGGCGGTATCACAACCCGCTATGGTGAGGACAATGATGAGGAGCGTGAGTGACCGTGCAAGGCGTGTCATAGATAGCTCTCCTGTGAGCAATGCCGCATACGCCGGGCGGACGCAAGCGGCCATCTGAATACGCGAAGGGATCCTGTATCATACAGAACCTATTGACGGGGGGGAAGATGCTGGAAACTGAATGTCATCGGTGGATGGCCGATGCGCTACCAAAACAGGGTGGAAATCTCGGCGCGCCGGATATGAAGTCTGTTTCAGTCGGTGCGTGGAAGTGCTGAGTGCCAGAAGCGAGGGTATGAACGGTTCGGCGGCCGAAGACGGGTGGCTGTTCAGCGCGATTGGTTAGAGCGTGGAGAATGTGTGTCGAGCGAGGCTTGGCCGGAGGCGCAGGCTGTACTGCCCGCGCCTCAGGCTGGTTGCTGTTCTTTCTTATGGTGTGACCGAGCTGGTCTTTGTCTGGCCGGCGATTTCGTTGAGATCCTTCGGATAGAGGACGATCTCGATCCGTCGGTTGGCCGACCGTCCTTCTTCTGTGTCATTCGAGGCGTGCGGTTGCGTGTCCGCGTAGCCGACTGCTGAAAGGTGCTGGCGGTCCACACTGCCTTGATCGATCAAATAGCGTACGACGGTGGTGGCCCGCGCCGTCGAAAGTTCCCAATTCGACTTGAAGCGGCCTTTCAGTTTTGCGCTGATGGGCACATTATCGGTGTGGCCTTCGATCCGGATCTGTTTGTCCGAGACGGTCTTCAAAATATCGCTGACCTGCTTCAGCACCTCCAGACCGGCTGATTTCACTTGCGCCTGGCCGGAGTCGAATAACACTCTGTCCACCATATTGATCGTGAGCCGGTCGCGCACTTGCTGGATGGTGATGTTGCCCTTGGCGATTTCATCCTGGAGCGACTTCGATAACTCTTCCTGTGTTTGCGTCAGTCGTGCGATCTCTGCCTCCTTCGCTGCTTTGGCGGCCTGCTCCTGTTCAAGCTTCGCGGCTAATTTCGCCTGTTCCAGGCGGAGATCCTCGCGTTCCTTCGCGATTGCGGCGGCCTCGGCTTCCATAGCCGCGGCCTGCTGCTGGAGCTTGGAGATTTCTTCCTGCGCGGATGCGCTGCCGCTTGCATGTTTCTGTTCAAGGTCCGTGATCTGGCTGCGCACGCTGGTGAGTTCGCCGTTCAATTGTTCGGAACGAGATTGGAGGTCCGCTCGTTCTTTCGCCAACGCGGCGACTTGTTCTTCGGCGGCTTTCCGTTGGGCCGCTTCCAGATCGAGCGACTCGCGCATCCCGGTGAGCTGCAATTGCTGTTGCGCGGTCAGTTTCTTGGCCGCTTCGAGTTCAGCCAGCGCTTTCTTGTGCGTATCCGCGCTCACGCAGCCTCCGAGGGTTGCCGCGCAGAGCAGTGCCAACGCAGACATCCGGAATGGCACAGTTCGATGACGTAATCGGTATCGCATGGTCTCCTCCTATGAATGAGAGCAAATGGAACACACTGAGTAGAGCAAACTTGATGCCTGATCGCTCATACATTCGCCTGAAAAGAACTGCTTAATTCTCATCGTGTTGCTGAGGGAAGGACAGATTCGTCTATGGCGACAACGAGAAACGGGGGCTTTCGTGTCTGCCGACTGTAGGAGGCGTCATACAGCGATGATATAGTAGCTCTCTTGCTGGGCTGGCTGTTCCTGATATCGGATGGCCGGTGGGAGTGGGTGTTTCAACAATTGCATGTGGAATGATTGCGCATGAATCGGGAACGCGGAGTCGAGGGGCCGGTCGTCAAGGGGATGCCGGTGTCCCGCACGATCGCGTTCAACAAACCCTACGGCGTGTTGCCGTGCTTTACCGATTCAGGCGGCCGTCCGACTTTGGCGGACTATATCGATGTGCCGGGAGTGTATGCTGCGGGGCGGCTTGATCAGGACAGCGAAGGGTTGATGATTCTGACGTCTGATGGCACCCTTGCACACCGGATCACTGATCCCCGACACAAGCTTGGGAAGATCTATCTGGCACAAGTCGAGCGCGAACCGAACGGCGAGGCCTTGAGCCGGTTGCAAAGCGGTGTGGTGTTGAGCGGGCAGCGCACAAGACCGGCTGAGGTCCGGGTACTCACCGAAGCGCCGTCCATACTGGATCGTCCGGTACCGATCAGGTTCCGGAAGAATGTGCCGACCGCGTGGATTGTAATCACGCTGTACGAAGGCATGAATCGGCAGGTGCGGCGCATGACGGCTGCGGTGGGGCATCCCACGCTGCGTTTGATTCGAATTGCCATCGGGCCGATTCAACTGGGCGATCTCCCTCCGGGTAAGTGGCGAGAGTTAGCGCCGGAGGAGATCTCGCAGATTGCTCGCAGGATAGAATGAGCGAGGGAGAAGTCAGGGCTGAGGCGCTCGCTTGTGTGGAATGACCGAGTGACGTTGCTCGAAGTCCGGCGCAACGGGTGAAGACCGGTCACGTCGGGAGATGTAGCGGTGAGGTAGGGAAACAGCTTCCCTACCTCACCGCAGTGGGTGCATGCCTAGTTCAGCGGAGGGACCACTCCCGCAAACGTCAGCATGTCGGTAATACGAAAGTCTCCGGGCGTTGCGGACGGCAACACCGGAGTCCAGCCCGGTTGCGCGGCCAAATAGGAAGATTCGTCCGCTTTCAACAGACCGACGAACACTTCACCGACAATCCGGCCTCCGACCGGCCCCAAGCGAAGCCCCTCTTCCATGAGCTCCGCCTCTTTCAAAATGTAAAACCACAGCGGCGTGTTCTTCTCCATGCCGTACGGCGTGAGCATGTCCAATTGCGCGGGGGGCAAGGCTGGAACGCCCATTCTCCGGGCGATCGCTTGGCCTGACGGGATTCCGAAATTGACGTGGCGCATCAGATTCCTCGACGCCAACGATTGTACTCCATCTGACGGCAGACCCGGGGCCGGTCCGCGCGAACCCGGAAGGAGCATCACCACGCTGGACAGTTTGGAGTCGATCTTCTTGTTCGGACGGAAGTTGCCGTCGCCGAAATTGAAGAACGTTTGCCAATCGACGAACCGGCGCGCGGCGCGCTTTCCGCCGCGGAGGTCGATGGGGTCTGGGTCATTGGGGTCCTGCGTATCGTCGAAGAGGAACGCAAAAACCGGCTGCCCTCCATCCGGGCCGAAATTCAGACGATAGCTCGGGCGGATTTGCGAGTGACCGAAGCGGTAGGCGGCGATCGAGAATTCGATGGGAAGTTGAGGATTTCGTAACTGCTTGTCCCGTCGGCCGTCGAACGTATCGTATACCCGATAGTAGCGAAGTCCTTTCTGGAGAATGTCATCAAGGCGCGCTTGTCCGATCGTCAATGGGAGAAATTCGTGCACGATGATCCATTGATAATGCCAGCGGACCTGACGCTGCGCCATCTTGAAGATCTGATCGGCGGATTTGCCCGCATTGGCGGAATCTGTGCGCAGATGGTCGACCACCGCGTTATGAAACCGCAGCATCGCCAAGTGGAATTGAGCGAGGACCACATGTTCGTCGTTTCGGCTGTCTCCCAGGACGGCGTTATTGCCCGCGTCGCGAGGAAGGTCGAATCGGACGGCTCCCTTGCGGGACACAAGCTCTGAACCGGGAATGGCTTCGATGCGCAGCTTGATGTCGCCCGAACTCGTGTCATACAACTCCGGAGACCCGTTGGGCCCGCCGCCGTACACGCTGTCTAAATCAAATGCCGCGGTGCGAAAATTGGTTGTGCGCCCGGGGTTGCTGGGTGAGAGCAATGGCGATCTCGGATCGAGTGTGATGTCATGGTCCAAGAACTGGCCGAAGAAGGTCAAGCCCGCAGTCATGTTAGGATTGTCGGGATTGTTCGGGCTGAATACGCCGGGATTAATGATGGACTGAATCGGATCACTCAGATTATCCAGTGCGTCGATAGGTCCGCCTTTTTCACCCAGCTTCTTTGCCATGTCGCGCGCCTCGTCGGTTGGCCGGGCGAAGGGCGGCAACTCAGGGAACATCCGGGTAAAGGTATTATCCGGAGCCTGAGGCCGGTCCCTCATGCCGGGAAGATGCAGATTGTTTAGTCCTGAGGATTGCGCCTCAGCGACACCTGCAAGGATGCTGCAGCACAGCATTCCCGCAACACCCAGTGACGTGAAGGTCTTGTGATCAAAGGACATGGTTCCTCCTAATGTGTGATGCCTGGAATTCTCGATCGATCATCGGCGTCCCGTAGAACAAGAATGGTGCCAATGGAGCGATAGCGGTAATGCAACGAGAAGAGGCGCAGTGATATCGCAGGGATGTCGTGCAAAACCTAAAACGTAAGACCCGTCGGTCTCCCCACGAATCGATGCAATCGAGTGTAGGTGTGTAGGCTGAGGTTTGTATGGGACTGCTGTATGGAATTCAAAACAGACAGAAGGAGATCGCAAGCCATGCGGTCAGGACGATTGAACCCGGTGCATCGTTCTCACGGCTCTCGTCCGGGGAGATGTGATGAGCGGCGGGGTGAGCGACTCACTCGATCGAACGCTTCGCGACGGGCGGGCTACTGCCTTCATGAACTTCAGCATCGGCAGTCTTCTGCTGATATCTTCAATATTGCGGACCGGTGCATTGCAATAGACGCCGTCTTGTTTTTTCTTGAAACCTGCCATCTGCGGTGCTGATTCTGTAGCAGCCAGTCGTAACGCCGGTCTTGCTGCATCCACCTTCTTGTACTACAACGTATGACATGAAGAATGCTGTCGCTATTCGATTAGACCGGGATCTCGATCGAATGCTCACCAAGTTCTGCCACCGGTCGAAACGGAAGCGGAGCGAGGTTGTGCGGGATGCTCTTCGCCGCCAGCTCTCATTGATGATGTTTGAGCAGCTCCGCCACAAGGTCATATCGCTCGCGGAGGCACGGGTTTTCTCACAGACGAGGCTGTATTCAAAGCCGTAGAGGTCAGTGGTTTGACAATCACCGACCTACGCGGATTCTGGAATTTGGTCAAGAAACGACAGAAGAACCAGCTGATTGCCGTGGGTACAGGGTCAGTGGAAATGACACCTTTCCCCTCTCGCAGTTGGCAGGATACGTATGACATGCTCCTGGGCTGCGGTAGGTCATCCAACTTGTTCAGGAGGTTAGAATCGCAATGTCCGGCCCCCTCCGCACTACGGCAATCCGTGGCTTCGCTGCCTGTGTGACCATAACCTGTGTGGCACTGCTTCTTATGAGTTGCCAGTCCGGGGACATGCGAGGACCGACCGAACGTGGCTGTGCCGAGATCGAGAAGAGCATCGATCTCTCGAACAGAATCGAGACGCTGAATCTCCTGTCTGAAGCCTCCAGGGCCCGCTGCGATGACCTTGTGGTGAGATATGGGGCGCTGGCGCGATCGCAATTCAGGCACAAGTCCTTTTCGATTACCGGGGAGGCAGCCAACGTGTTTGTCCCTGACGGAACCTTCATTGAATACGTCTTGGAGAGTTACGAGCGGGGATACCTGAGCATACTCCTGGCTGCGAGCTATCTGAGTATGCAGAAAGCCGAAGAGGCGAAGGTTGAACTCAGGGACTTGGACCATGAGCTTTTCGCGCCGATCTATAATTATGGTGAAGATCCGGTCAATCTCCTGCTCTCGGCTGTCTTGTGGGAGAAGCTTGGAGAGATTGGTGAGGCTCGTGTCGATTGGTTGCGTCTCAGGGATTTGCAATTTCAGACGAAGCAGGAAGACAGGACCCTGCGTGAGTTTGCCCGCGAGCGTGTCAACCGCATCGATAGCGGAGAAGCTGCTGGTGCACCGTGGCGTGTGTACGGGATCGGCACCTTTCCTCAAATCGATTGGGAACTGCAATTCACTAATTCCACGAGCGGCTACTTTTCCATCACCCCGAAACAGCCGTTCCTCTCATCCTGTTCGTCCAGGACCGGCTTGCGTCTTTCAACGGAGAGCTGGTTTCATAAGATTGCCATCCGTCATAACCATGCCTATCACCCGCTCTTGAATGCGCAGACGTGGATCAGGTTCCCCTTGGGCCTCACGTATAGTCTTATTCCGGTCGCTGCCGGAGCGGGAGTCATGGTAGGGGGATGTGCGGTCGATTTAGCCGCAAAGGGGAAAGGGGCGCTCTGCCAGTTGTCCGTGATCGGGGGCATGGCCATCATGAGTACGGCGCCCCAAGTGCTGGAAGGCTCGCTCCGCCCGGACCTGCGGCATTGGGAGAATGTTCCTGCAGCCATCGTGGTGACGACGGCATCCGAACCGAAGGAGGAGCTGTGCTTGGCGAATGTGAAGGCCGATATTCGGCGGATGCTCTAGCGGCAGGCATCAGCATGTGCTAGTGGGAATACTCAATGGCTGTGCCCGAGCAGCAGCCCTAATGGCTTACGCCCAACGAGTATTTGTAATACATGTCAGACATGAGAAATGCTGCCACTGTCCGGCTCGATCAGGATCTCGATCGAATGCTCATCAAGCTTTGCCGCCGGTCGAAACGGAAGCGGAGCGAGGTCGTGCGGGATGCGCTTCGCCGGCAGCTCTCGTTGAATCTCTCGTGGGTGGAGAGCAGGTTATATCGACTCCACTTCCGCAATGATCGTGTGATAGCCGCTTGCGCCGGCTGGCTGTGGCCGCACGATCTCGGCGATTTGTAATTGGCCTTTCGTATCCGTCGCGCGCACCACGGTTTGAAATTTTCCCGGATTCGGCGGTCTCCAGGCGTAAGTCCAGATGACCCAGGAATAGGGCGACATCGGTGTTTCAACTCCGCATTCATTCCACGTGCGGCCGGCATCGAAACTGATCTCCACTTTGCTGATGGAATTGGGCCCGCCGAAGGCGATGCCGCGGAATTTCTGTTCCGGTCCGCGCAGCGTTTGGTAGTGCCCGGGTGAATCGATGCGTGAGAAAATTTTGATGGTCCCGTCGTCGGTCCAGCCTTTGCGCTGCCAGTAGCCTTTGTAGTCGCCGGGGTACACTTCGATTTCCGCGATCCACTTCACGTTCTTGATACCGTAGAGTCCGGGCACGATGAGGCGTACCGGAAAGCCGTGTTCTCTCGTCAGCTTTTCGCCGTTCATGAGGAAGGCGAGCATCACATCGTCTTGCATCGCGCGCGTGAAGGGGATGCTGTCGTCGTAGCCGTCGATGCCGCGAAAGACGACGTCGCGGGCGGTGTCTTCATCGGCGCCGCATTCCAGCAACAGCTTCTTGAGCGAGATGCCGCGCCAGGTCGCGGTTCCCATGCTATCTCCGCCCGGTAACGTATCGATGCACATGAGCGTCGACACCTGATCGTACGAATCGCGGTTGAGCAAATCGCGCCAGCCCAATGCCATCGGGGTTTTGACGGCGCCTTTGATATTCAGTTTCCATTGTTCGATGTTCACGTCCCGTGATGCGGAGACTGCGCCGTCCGCGTAGTTGACGACATAGAATTTTGATGTGGGTGTGAAATATGTTGTTTCACGCGGAGGGACGGCGAACATCCGGCCGAAAATTCCGCCGACGGCATCGCATCCTCCGCTCAGGCCGGCAAGAGTGCCGAGGCCCAGGCTCTTGAGGATCGTTCGACGCTGCAAAGCAAGGAATGTAGAGCGAATCGACATGGCTATAATATACACGGAAATGATGCTTGACTCTCCTGATTTACCTTTGGTATCTTCCCACCTGTTCGATGGTTGTTTTGTTCCTGCCTGATGACCGCGCCTGACGGCGAGTCACGGTGCGGTGCCTGAGGGAAACTACCCGAATTTTTTTCGAGCGGGTCCCTTGACATGGGAGATTGTGCGCTGTATAGTGCACGGCTCGCATGGAGAGTGCGATCGTTCTTTGACAACTGAATAGAGGAAGTTGAGCAAGGTGTAAGGTGTATTGAAGTGGTGGCCCTTGGTCCAAATTCAGAAGTAATACCTATTT
>JALHPO010000017.1 GCA_022842445.1 Nitrospira sp. | reverse complement strand
TCGAAGGCCAGTTGCGTGGTAACGCTGTCGAACTGTGCGTCATCGATAGCGGGAGTGGAATTCCTCCCCATGAATTGGACAAGATCTTCGATAAATTCTATTGGAGCGAGTCCGCTCCCGTAGAAGCGCGGGGGGCTGGGCTGGGTCTGGCTATCGCCAAGAATCTGGTTGAGTTGCACGGCGGCACGATCCGGGTCGAAAGCGTCCTCGGCACAGGCAGCTGCTTTTCATTTACCATCCCCATCGCCCGGCCATAACAGAGATGATTGGCTTCGGCACGCAGCTGTGCTATGAATCGGCCCCATGGTCGATCAATAGAAGAAGGGTTGCTGTATGACGGCACTCCACCCCTGGATCACCTGCCTGCAAACCGGGCTCCTCATCCGTCATCTTGAAACTCGCTATCCGAATCAGGCCCTGCAGGTCGATTTCCAGCGGATCATGGGAACCGCCGAATCGCTCCAGGAAATCCGCGATGCCAAAGCCTTTCTCACCGATTCAACCAACTGGATTCCGCTCCCGGTGTTTAAAGAACTGGTTAAAGCCTGCGAGCTCGCTTCGGGCGAGAAGGATTTCACCTACCACGCCGCGCTGTCCTACTACGACACTGTCAAAACCGAAACTCCAACACTGCTTGAAACGATCGTCATCCTCCTGAACAACGTGGAAATGGTCTTTCGCTCAATCGGCGACTGGGCCTCAGCTTACACGAACTACCTTCAGCTCCAATCCTTCGTCTGTCCCGACGAGCCGCAGACCGTCCATATCTTGTCCAAATACTTACCACCCGTCGATCCCGTGTTCGGAAATTTACGACTCGTGCAAGGCAATTTCGAAGGCATTGCGAGGTTGGACCCATCCGTTCACACAGTGGCCTGTGAGGAGCTGTACTCGCAACTTCGGCTGGAGACGTTAGTCAGCGAGTTCGGGGATGGCTATACCATTACTTCGAATGAGGGCCGGATCAGTGTCGTGCGCCGATCAAGCGGCGAAGTCGTCATCACCGGACGAACCATCCCTCTAGTAGAATTATCGATTCCGGTCAGACAAGAACAGCCCACGACACCGGACCAGCCGAACGAACAGATGATCGCCAAGCCGCAAGACGGCGCCCTCCCCCTATGGAGCATCACCGAGTCTCCACAAAGCCTCACGCAACTCGCTTCCGTGCAGCCCACCGGCAGCACGGCCATCCGCATTGAACGGGGCGGTGTGCTGACGAACGGTTCCCTCAGGACAACTGTGAAACCCGGCGCCATCTACAACGCCCCCTATACACATTACCGGCTCAGCTGGCGCGCCAAGTCGGACAATGGGAATAGCCCATCCACCGCCGGACAGCCCCCCTTATTCAGTGATCGACGAGCCTTCGCGGGGCTCCTCTTCAGCCATCTGAAGAATTTGCAGACTACCCACCGGCATACGTTGACTATGCTGCTTCGAAACGTGGAGCTGGCACAAGAGAACGTGGAACTAAGACAAGAACTATCGGCACAACAAGAAACCGGCGGGATCATTGGAAAGAGCGGCCCCCTACAAGAATTGCTGTCACTGATTCGCACCATCGCTCCTTCTGATACTACCGTCTTGATCACGGGAGAAACCGGAACGGGCAAGGAACTGACCGCCCGATTGATCCACCGGCTGAGCCGCAGAAAAGAGCGCCGGTTCGTGGCGGTTAACTGCGGAGCCATTCCTGAAACCCTCTTGGAGAGCGAGTTATTCGGCCACGAGAAAGGCTCGTTTACCGGCGCCGTTGCGCAGAAGAAAGGCAAGTTCGAACTCGCCGAGGGTGGCACGCTTTTCCTTGACGAAATCGGGGACATTTCCCCTGCCATTCAGGTGAAACTCTTGCGCGTGCTCCAGGAGCGGGAGTTTCAACGCGTCGGTGGAACCACCGATCTGAAAGCCAACGTCCGGCTGATTGCCGCCACCCATCGTGACCTGACCTCGCTCATAGAGCAGAACCAGTTTCGATCGGATCTTTTTTATCGCTTGAACGTCATTCAGCTTTATGTTCCGGCATTGCGCGAGCGAACGGAAGACATCCCGGAACTGGCGAACCATTTCGTCCGCTCGTTCGCCCATAAAATGGAGAAACTGATTGCTGGCCTGACCCCGGAAGCCCTGCAACTCTGTCTGGCATACAAGTGGCCGGGCAATATCCGCGAACTGGAGAACGTGATGGAGCGCGCGGTGACATTGGCGCCGGAAGGCAAGAAATGGATCACGCCCGACCTCCTTCCGCCTGTCCTCCGCTCTGCGTCGCAGCCGGCCCCTTCCCTCGACCTGACCGAATTCGTGGATCGAATCGACTGGAGCACCATGCAGCAATCATTGGAGACGCGCGGATCCCTGACCGGACTCTTGAACCAGCTCGAATGGGCGATCACCCGACGCGCCGTGATGGAATACGGCGGCAACAAGAGCCGCGCGGCGAAAGTGCTCGGCCGAACCTACCGCTGGCTGCGCAAGCTTGAAAGCGAGATGAGCAGCAGCAAGCCACCGACTCAACGATCCACACCGGACTCCTGACCTATCTTCGGTCTGCACCGACCTCCATGCGTCCAGACCCCGGTGGGTATGAACATCGGCGCTCTCACCATGAATCCCTGTTCATAATCTGCGTTCACGTCTCTCCGCCTCGCGCTTCCGTATCCGATACTTGGCATCAGGCGCTTCTCCCCTAAACCTTCATGCCCTCGCGAACTTAGCGGCATGCATCGCGTGAACCGTCGGCGAACCGTTGATCGCAGTCGCCCGCGGCACACCATTTGATATTGCCGTACCAGCAACAAGCACGATCGGCGGATGGAGTCGACACATCGAAGACGCAGCTCAGCTAACAACCGGGGAGGCTCGTACCATGGCATCTCTCGCATACACAGACACGTTTTCGTTCTACACCTGCGCCATGATCTCGTTCCTCGAAAGTCGTGTCCCCACGTACGTCGACAACCTTGAGCCGTTCTTCCGCTGCGACCCCGACACGCTCCAGTGGTTGCAGGAGGTGTGGTTGCCCGAGGAGGCTGCCCACGGCCGGTTCATGAGATCATTCGTCGAACAGACGTGGCCGGAGTTTGACTGGGAGCGCGGGTTCACGGAGTTCTCGGCGCTCTACATTCCACGATGCGCCACTGAACGACTACGCCCGTCGGTCGGATTGGAAGCGTTGGCCAGATGCGTCACGGAAACTCAGGCTGCGACGTTCTACCGGTGTCTCGCCTGTTACACACCCGACCCTGACTTGAAAATACTTCTCAAGCGGATGAGCGCAGATGAGGCCCGGCACTTCCGGAAATTCAAAGACCTCCATCTCCTCTATCAATCGACAGAAAGAACGAGCCTCCTCGCGCGGGTGCGCACCTTGCTGGCGAGGAGTGAATTGGTCCGGGACGAGGATCTCGCTTTGGCGTTCGCTCCGCTCAACAGAGCCTGGAAGTGTCCACCTCCCTTCGCACCCTGGTCCTATCCGGCGTTGCTCCGAACCACCGCGCAAGTTATGCGGCAGCATTTCCCCTTCAAGGAGGCTCAACGCATGCTCTTTAGCCCTGTACAAACAACTTCGGTGCTGTGGCGCATGGGATCGCCGATCGTCGCGAACCTCATGACCCATCGATTCACGCGCTATGCGACCTAAGCATCGTTCTGCGCAACGAACGACGCATGTGCGCCGAGCCTTACAGTGGGCTGATGACAAAGGTCGAAGGGAAGGACGAAACCGAGGGGGTCAAGCGGCCACACCCCTTCACTTCAATGGCAGGCCGCGCATACAAAGGGGGGAACATCATGAAACTCAACGGTACATCGCTAGCGGTCGCGGCTAGTCTCATCCTGCTGGTCACGGGACCGGCCCTCGCCGAGGACGACCGAGGAGATTCCAACGCGTCCCTCAGAGGCAAGTTTCGTCTCAACATGGTGAAGACCTGTACGGACACCGCGACAGGGTCCACGGTGCACCTCTTCTTCAACGGAACCACCGTCTATGATGGCAACGGAAACGCCAGGCTCACCGAACGCGGCACGATCTTTCTCCCTGGCCCATTTCAAGTCAATTTCGAGGAAACGGCCGAATTGACATATGAGGTGAAGCGTAACGGGAGCTTCACTCAAGAAGGAACCTTCACCGCAACGGATCAGTCGTACACGCTCACCGGCGCGAAGATAGTGGGGCAGATCGGCGCCGACGGCTCAGTTCTCACTCTCGGCGCCGCGATCCCGGCGGTGAAAGAAACTCTAGCCTTCGCGGGAGGCGGTTTTACAGAACGTTTCTGCGCTGCATCAGGCACGGCAGTCCGCATACGTCCTGAATAGGCAAACAGAGTCAGCCGCACATGGACGGAGGGGGCGAGATGGATGGCACGGATAGCCGAAGATCCATCTTTCCCCCTCCGTTCTTTCTGGTTTGAACCCCGCCCTCGAGTAGCTTCCTTCCCGCACCCTGCTGCGCACAGCCGTTCAGGTGCTCTGAACCACCGTTCATAGTCGCCGTGGGCCACCTTCTCACTCATGCGAACCAGCCACCCGCTGGGGAGCACATGATCCGCTGAATTTTCAGGCACTGCGCACGATTTTGTGGGCTGCATCCTCGTAGCGAAGTTGCGGCATATCCATTGCTCTCTGATCAGACATCATCAACTGATCTCACGAAGGAGCGCCGCCATGATGAACAATCGCCATCGCTGGATATTTGGAGGACTCTTGTTGCTATCCGGCCTGCTCGTTCCAATGGCGGGCTTTGCGGAAGGGGAACCAGTTCAACTGGAGAGTCACCGCCATTGCATCGGGCTGCTCTGGTGCACGGAACAATCCGCGCAAGGCCGATCCGTCGACGGGCTGTTGTGGCTCTACTCCGCCGAAGATCGAGGCAGCTACTCCCGAATGGCCGTCCGCCCGTTCTACTCCATGGAAGAAGATCCGACCAGGGATCTCTTGCGCCGAAGTTTTCTGTGGCCGCTCGGCACCTATGAACACCACGCTGACTCCACATGGATGCATGTGGTCCCCGTTTACTGGCATTCAGAACAGCCCGGGCATGACTGGACCTTCGCAGCCCCGCTGTTCCTCGCATCCACAGACGGCGACGTGTCATGGCGGCATCTGTTCCCGCTCCTGAGTCGCCAACGTATCGGCGACTACTATGCGCGCAACTATATTCTGGGGCCTATCTTCATCAGCACCAGCGATACGCACCGTGATCTCTTGGAGTGGGATCTGCTTTTCCCGTTAGTCCATCATCGTGCCGATCGCGAGTCGTCGCACACACGGGTGGCGCCGATCTATTGGTCCGGCGAAGACCGTCTCAGCGGCACATCCTATCGTTATCTGCTTCCGTTCCATGGTTCGTCCGGCAGCGAGACGCAACGCTACCACTTCGTGTTTCCCTTCTACGGGTCTGATGTCGACACGGTGAAGCACACCAGCCGGCTGGCCTTGCTGGGTCTGCCGCCCTTTAAGGGAGCGTACGGAACCCCTACCCTCTCCCTCTTTGAGGCTGCAACATCGCCGGATGGATCCAGCCATCGAATATTTCCGATCTATCGTTATGCATCGGGCAGTGATGGCTCCAATACCTTGGATGCCCTTCTGCTGTACCGGCATCTGTCTTCCCCATCAGGGTCACTCGACCGGTTCTTCCCTCTTTACCGATACGAGCATGATACGGCGGCCCAAACTCACGAGTTTGATTTCGCCGGATATGGATGGGCCTCGTGGTTTCGGTATGACGACAATCCCGTGCACGTCCAACATCATTTGCTTGGCCTGTATCATTACGAACGGGGCGGAGACGGCGCCCTGCTCTTCTCGCTCTTCGGGCGTCGCCAAAACTCCCTCTATCTGCATCGCAGCCAGGAAGAGCTCACCGAAGACCGGCTGCTGCTGGTCCACGATTATTTTCGCCGCGGGGAGTCGAGTTCCCTGTCATTGCTCGGCTTCTCGGAAGCGGCATTGTTCCGGCAGGAATCCAGCCCGTCGCTGGTCCGTCACCGTCTATTTCCGCTCTACCGGTACAGTCATGATCTGGTATCGGATGAGACGGAATATGACGCGCTCCTGCTCTATCGTCACCTCTCCACTCCCACCCGATTGGCCGATCGGCTGTTGCCGATGTGGGACTATGCGGCGTCGCGAGAGCACGATGCCTGGAGCCTCAGCCTCCTCGGCATGGACGTAACAGCTCTCTACTATCACCGGAAGTCCGAGCAAGACACTACGACTCACCTGCTGCCGCTCTACGGTTTCCGGACAGAGGCAGACGGGAGCTCCCGCTTGTCGATTCTCGGACTTCCGCCTAGCGCGGATGCACCCGCCTGGGCGCTGTACGAACGGACCAGCTCACCGGCGATGACCAGCGAGCGCTTGTTCCCTCTCTACCGGCGCAGCCATAATGTCGCCACGGATGCCACAACGATCAACGTCGCCGGGTGGGAACCGGTCAGCCTCTTCCGTTACCACGCGACTCCCGCAACAAGTTCCCACCATCTCATCCCACTGTATGGATACCACAGGGATGTGGACAGCACGGAAACGTCAGTGTTGGGGCTCCCGGCTCTCTCCCTATACCAGGCTTCGACTACGCCGCTCATGCTGCGCCATCGTCTTTTTCCGATCTACAGCTACTCGAAGGATCACCAACTGGATGAACAATCGCTCACGGCATTCTGGCTTTTCTGGCAAACCAGCTCACCGACAAAGAGCCAGACCAGCCTGTTCCCGTTGGGGAGCATGACATCTGACCAAGCAAGCGGCTGGGACGTCGGCATTCTCGGACTCGACCCGATGATCCCAGTCAGTTGGCTCCGACACAGCCAGGGACCCAACCACGCAAGAGGGTTCTTTGCCCCGCTCTACGACTATCGGCGAAACGGTGATGACAGCAGCCTGTCGATCGGAGGCATTTCCGCTCTAGCCTTCTATCGGAATGAACACACCTCGACGGCGGACTTCCATCGATTGTTCCCTCTCTACCGGTACCATCACGATCTCACGAATGACGGAACGTCGATGAACGCGTTGTTGCTCTATCAGCAGGAACAATCCCCTCAACACACCAGCCATGCGCTGATTCCTCTGTGGCAATATGAACATCGGATCGACCGGGAGGAGCGCCGGTTCAACGCACTGGGGATTGGGAGGTTTTCACTCTACGGACACGACAGGGAACCGGGCAGGACCACCGACCGATTCTTTCCCTTGTATCGTTACGCTTCTGACACGAACACCGGCGATACCGAATTCTCGATGCTGTGGCCGCTGGCCCATTATCAAAGCCAACATGGGGTCATCACCTCCGCAAGTCTGCTGTGGTGGTTCATCGCCTACGACCGGCCCGATCAGAGGCATTCGAATTTCCACGCCCTCGGCGGTTCCCAAATGGCGATGATTCGACGCATTACATCCCCGGAAGCATCCATCTTCGAGATCAACCCGGTCATCCCTCTCTATCGTTATCGCAACGAACCTGGCCGGGGAGCCTCGTGGGATATCTTCTATGGACTGGTTGGAGCGGAATCGACGCGCGAGCGAACCAAACTGACGTTGCTCTGGGTTCTCTCGATCTGAGATGGTCGACCAGATCCGTGATTGCAGAAAATAACAGCGGGAAATATTTGCCTGCGGTCGTAAACACTGGCACACTGCAAAGGCACCATTTCTCAGGAGGCTTCTATTTCACCCCCGGATGCTCAACCGCAGACGGTCTCTCATCCGCTCCGCGGCCTGTTGGTCGCGCAGTTTTGCGGCGCATTCAACGACAACGCCTGGAAACTGATGGTCGCCCTGCTGGCCATCCGGGAGGTCACGGCTGCTGTCGGTTCGACCGGACCGGAGTTCGAAGCAGCCTCTCAGGCACAAGCCACCATCGCCTTTGTCGTCTTCAACCTGCCGCTCATGCTGTTCTCCGTGGTTGCCGGCGCGCTATCCGATCGCTTGAGCAAGCGGACCGTCATCATTGCCCTGAAGGCCGTCGAAGTCTCACTGATGGGGGCCGGCACCGTCGCACTCTGGAGGGATCCAACGGGTGGATGGCCCGCCCTGATCGTCTTGGGAGCGATGGGTGTGCACAGCGCGTTCTTCAGTCCGGCGAAATACGGGATTCTGCCTGAGTTGCTGTCATACGAACAGCTCTCATTCGGCAACGGATTGCTGAAGATGTGGACGTTCCTGGCTATCATCGCCGGCACGACGGCGGGAGGCCTATTTCTGGGTCTGTCCAGCAGCAGTCCCTGGCTGGCAGGGCTTGCCCTGACCCTCTTCTCTGTTATCGGCTTTCTCGCTGCCTGGACCATCCCGCACGTGCCGGCTGCCCGGTCCGAAGGCGGCGTGGGCATCACGCTCGCTATCGCCTGGGCGGCGCTGCGCGCGGATCGCATGTTGCAACTGGCCATCGGTATCAACATCATGTTCTGGACAATCGCCAGCTTGTTCGGTCAGGACATGCTGATCTATGCGAAGAGCCGGCTTGCACTGTCCGATGAATTGTCCGGACTCCCGCTCGCGGTCCTGGGTATCGGCATCGGGATGGGTGCCCTGCTGGCCGGCCGTCTCTCCGCCTCGAAAATCGAAATCGGCCTGATCACGCCCGGCTGTTTGGGCCTGAGCGCGGGATTGCTGGCGCTCGGCCTCATTCCACCGAGCCTCACCGGCGCGCTGATGCTGATGGCCCTGCTCGGCATCACCAGCGGCTTGATCAATGTGCCGATCAACGCACTCATCCAATGGCGGACCCCGGCCGACCGGCGTGGGGCCGTGATCGCGCTCGGCAACACGTTCATGTTCGGCGGCATACTGGCCGGCTCACTGGGTGCCGGATTGCTGTCGAAGATGGGCCTTTCAGCCACCGACATCCTCCTCTCCTGCGCCGCCATCTCGCTGACCGGCACCTTCCTGATTTTCTGGCTCCTGCCGGACAGCCTTCTGCGATTTGCAGTGGTCCTCCTTCCCCGCGTGGTATACCGACTCACCGCGATCGGACAGGATCACGTCCCCCGCGAAGGCGGAGCTTTGCTGATCCCCAATCATGTGTCGTTCATCGACGGCTTACTCCTAATCGCCAGCCTGGATCGGCCGATACGATTCGTGGTCGATGAGCGCTATGCAGAGTACCCGCTCCTCAAACCCTTCATGACGATGCTCAGGGTTATTCCGATTTCTTCTGATGGAAACCCCCGCCTGATCCTCCGCGCATTGCGCAGCGCGGGACAGGCGCTCGACGAGGGCGAACTGGTCTGCATCTTCCCTGAAGGACAGATCACCAGGACCGGAACGCTGCTGCCCTTCCGGCGCGGATTTGAACGGATCGTCAAAGGACGTTCTGTGCCCGTGATTCCTGTCCACTTGGATCGTGTCTGGGGCAGCATCTTCAGTTTCGACCGGGGCCGTTTCTTTTGGAAACGGCCGGAGCGCATCCCCTACCCGGTGACGGTATCGTTTGGCGCACCGCTCCCCTCCGATACATCAGCGTACGAACTCCGCCACGCCATTCGCCGGCTCGGCGAGGAAGCCTGGTACCTGCGGAAATCAGGACGCCGGACACTCCATCGTGAATTCATCCATGCGGCGAGGCGGCACCCTTTCCGCTTTGCCATGGCAGACCAGACCCGGCCGCACGTGTCATCGCTCCAGGCCCTGATCGGCTCCATCGTCCTCGCGAGAACGCTTCGACGGCATTGGGATGATCAACGTCACGTCGGCATCCTCCTCCCGCCGACTGTGGCCGGCGCCCTGCTCAACGTGGCTGCGCTGCTCTGCGGGAAAACCAGCGTGAATTTGAACTATACCGTGGGCAAATCGGGACTCGAAGCCGCCGTAAGGCTTGCCGGCCTTCGCACAATCGTCACCAGCCGAACGTTTGTCGAGAAGGCCAAGCTGGAGTTGCCTGAGGGACCGTCGATCGTGTGGCTGGAAGATGTCGCCCGTGCCATCGGCACAGGGCAAAAACTCACCGCCGCTCTCCTGGCCTTCTGCGCCCCCACCCGGGTGATCGAACGGGCCTGCGGCCAGACGCAGCCGCTGACTATGGACGATCTCGCCACCATTATTTTCAGCAGCGGGAGCACCGGGGACCCCAAGGGCGTGATGCTCTCCCATTTCAATGTGGATGCCAATGTGCAGGGCGCGAGCCAGGTCCTCCATCTCTACCAGGATGAGCGGGTGCTCGGCATTCTCCCGTTTTTCCATTCGTTCGGCTATCTCGTCTTCTGGCTGGTGACGTTGAATGGACAGAGCATCGTGTTTCATCCCTCGCCCCTGGATGCGACCGCCATCGGCGACTTGGTTCAGCGCTATCGCCTCACCTTTCTGGTCACGACACCGACGTTTCTCCAGCTCTATCAACGCCGTTGCACCCCGGAACAATTCAGCTCTCTGCGCGTGGTAATAACCGGGGCTGAAAAGCTTCCGGCCCAGCTCGCACAGGCCTTTGAAGATCATTTCGGCATCGCACCGGTCGAAGGATACGGCGTCACCGAATGCGCCCCCGTTATCGCCGTCAACTGTCCGGACTTCCGGGCTGCCGGATTCTTCCAACCCGCTTCGCGGAGAGGGACTGTGGGCCAACCGCTGCCGGGCGTATCCGTACAAATCGTCGACCCGGACAGTTTCGCTCCATTGCCTGCCGACACCCCCGGCATGCTGCTGGTCAAAGGTCCCAACGTGATGCAGGGGTACCTGGGACGTGAAGACCTGACCGCCAGCGCTATCCGCGATGGCTGGTACATTACGGGCGACATTGCCAAGTTGGATGAAGGCGGGTTCTTGACGATCACCGATCGGCTGTCACGCTTCTCCAAAATCGGCGGCGAAATGGTCCCTCACGGCAAGGTCGAGGAGGCGCTACAACTGGCCGCCGGCGCCGACATGCAAGTCTTCGCTGTAACCGGCATTCCGGACGAGAAAAAAGGCGAACGCCTTGCGGTCTTGCACACGCTCGACGAATCCCGCCTCCCGGATATCCTGAGCAAGCTTGCAGAGCAGGGATTGCCGAACCTCTTCATCCCCGGACGAAACCAATTCGTCAAAGTCGAAGCTCTGCCGGTGCTCGGCACCGGGAAACTTGACCTGCGCGGCATAAAAAGAATCGCGATGGAACGGCTTGCTTCGCGTGAAGCGTGAAACAATTCCTTGTTCATTTGGTTTATGTTGTTTGTCTCGTTTCTTTGGTGTACTCGTTCAAAAAGATTGGTTCCGGCCAACCAAATAAACCAGACAAACCAGATAAACCGAGAAACTAGGAGCTCACGGTCGGCCAAGGACGATCGACCAATGACCATTGACTCATGACAGAAAACTCCCTGATCGGCGGCCACGTTCACCTGGCCGCCTTGCCGGACGGCTCGCAGCGTCTATAGAAGCCCGATTTAGCTTGGTATTACGAAACAACCTGCTAGGCTTGCACAGTCAAGCAGGGATACTCGTTTCATCATGCCTAGCATCTACGATCTGAAACCGGCCTTTCAGGATCTCCTCCGGCCGCTCACGCACGGATTGGCCTCAGCGCGTATCACGGCGAACCAAGTGACCCTGGCTGCACTTGCCCTTTCATCCTTCGTCGGCGGCATCATTAGCTGGAAACCCCACGAGCCGTCCATCCTTCTGCTGGTCCCGCTGGCCTTGCTTATACGCATGGCCCTCAATGCAATTGATGGCATGCTGGCCCGCGAGCACAACATGAAGAGTCGCCTTGGCGCGGTACTGAACGAACTGGGCGATGTGGTTTCGGATGCCGCGCTCTATTTGCCGCTGGCACTGGCGTCGGGACTTGACGCCCTGCTCGTGGTGAGTTTCACGACGCTCGGCATCATCGTGGAAATGGCCGGTATCGTCGCCGTTCAGATCGGCGCAGCCCGCAACTACGCCGGCCCGATGGGAAAGAGCGACCGGGCGTTTCTCTTCGGCCTCATCACGTTGCTGCTGGGATTGGGCGTGCCACCCGGCTTCTGGTGCACAGCCTTGTTAAGCATGGGAATATTATTGTCTGCGGTCACGATTCTGAACCGGTCCCGCCTGGCCCTCGCGGAGGCCTCCTGATGTACTCGCACCTGCATCCTCCCGTGCTGTACGGGTTCGGCGGCATCGTCGGCGTGCTTGTTTTCGCATCTGCCGTTGTCATGACCCTCAGACGGCTGCACCCTGAACGCTCGTACACTGAACTGGCTCAACGCATCAATTCCTGGTGGATCATGGTCGGGGTGTTTTCCATCGCGATCCTCCTGAGCCGCACCACCTCAATCATCTTTTTTGCCTTCGTCAGCTTTCTGGCCTTGAAAGAATACTTCTCGCTGATTCCGACAAGACGCGCCGATCGCCGCGTGCTGTTCTGGGCCTATGCCGCCATTCCGATCCAGTATTACTGGGTACATCTCGAATGGTATGGCATGTTCATCATCTTCATTCCTGTCTTTCTATTTCTCTTCCTGCCGATGCGGATGGTCATCATCGGCGAAACGAAGGACTTTCTGCGTGCCGCAGGCACGCTGCATTGGGGCCTCATGGTCATGGTGTTCAGCATCAGCCATGCCGCGTTCTTCCTCGTGCTGGCCGAGGAGCAGAACCCCGTGGCCGGCGGCGCAGGGCTGGTTCTGTATCTCATCTTTCTGACGCAATTCAATGATGTCGCTCAATACGTATGGGGGAAACTCACCGGGCGTCTCAAGATTATTCCGAAGGTCAGTCCGAACAAAACCTGGGAAGGATTCCTTGGCGGGCTTGCGACGACGACGACCCTGGCAGCCATATTGGCGCCGCACCTGACACCGCTGAGCCTTCCGGAATCGTTGTGCGCAGGTGTACTGATCGGATGCTCAGGCTTTATCGGCGACGTCACAATCTCGGCCTTGAAACGCGACATCGGAGTCAAGGATAGTGGAAGTCTGCTTCCGGGGCATGGCGGTATCCTGGACCGAATCGACAGCCTGACGTTTACCGCGCCCTTGTTCTTTCACTACATTTACTATCTCCACTATTGAGGCGCCTGGTGCTGCAGCAGCTGTTCTTTCTCATCGTGGTTCGCCCTCTGATCCTGATCGTGTTGGGGCTCAATGTCCGGCATCGAGAACGGCTGCCGGCCCAAGGACCGGCGATCCTCGTCTCCAACCACAACAGCCACCTGGATACGCTCGTGTTGATGACTCTCTTCCCCGGGCGCTTTCTGCGCATCCTCCGGCCCGTCGCCGCCAGGGACTACTTCTTCCGCAACCGTCTGCTCGCCTGGTTCGCCCTGAACATCATACGCATCATCCCTTTGGAACGGCAGATCGCCGACCGGACGCAGGATCCTTTAGCAGGCTGCACCAACGCGTTGAGGAACGGCGACATTCTCATTCTCTTCCCGGAAGGGTCTCGCGGCGATCCGGAGGAGATGGGCACGTTCAAAACCGGCATCGCCCATCTGGCCAAGCGCCATCCCGATATTCCGATCACGCCGGTCTTCCTGCACGGCCTCGGTAAGGCCCTTCCGAAAGGGGAAGCGCTGCTCGTGCCCTTCTTCTGCGATGTGTTCGTTGGAGAGCCGCTGCGGTGGAACGGCAACAAGGGCGCATTCATGGCCATGCTCGAACACACGGTCACGCTCCTGGCGGAAGAGGGATACAGGCCCACATGGGAATAACCGGCCGCTTCCGGATAGGATAGGACCCACGCGATGAGCGACTTGCCCGACAGGCGATTGATCGACTGCCACGTGCATCTGGCTGCGCTGCCGGATGGCGACAACGGCTGCTTCATCTCGCCCAAGATGTTGAAGAGCCCGCTGTTCCGGTTTCTCTTGTGGAAACATGACCTTTCCCCGGCTCATCCGCGTGAGGCGAACGCCCGCTACTTGGAACACCTCATCACCGAATTGCGCGCTTCGAAGCATGTGCAGAAGGCTGTCCTGCTTGGGATGGACGGGTTTTACGACCAGACCGGCCTCCTCAATCGGCAGCACACCGACTTTCTCATCAGTAACGACTATGTCTTCAAGACCGTGCGGGACCATCCCGATGTCTTTCTGGCCGGCCCCTCGATCAACCCCCAACGGGAAGATGCCGTGGACGAAGTGCATCGCTGCGCCGATGCCGGTGCGGTGCTGATCAAGGTCCTGCCGAACGCCCAGCATTTCAACCCGGCCGATCCCAAGTACACCCCGTTCTATCGCGCGCTGGCCCAACGGAAACTGCCGTTTCTGAGCCATGTCGGCTACGAATTCAGCTTGATCGGCAAGGACCAATCTCTGGGAGACCCCGAACGGCTCCGTCTGGCACTCGACGAAGGCGTCACCGTCATCGCCGCCCATGCCTGCAGCTACGGCCTGATGCTCTATGAAAAATTTATCCCCACCTTCCACGAGTTCACCAACCGTTACCCGAACTTCTATGCCGACATTTCCGCCCTGACATTGCCCAATCGCCTCCGGATGCTGTTGCACCTCCGGAAACATCCCGAGGTGCAGGATCGGCTGCTGTTCGGCACCGACTATCCCCTGTCCGTTTTCCATCTGGCTGCCTGGGGGCGCGTGGGGCCCGGCACAATGTGGAAGCTGATCCGCACAAGTAATCGGTTCGACCGCCAAGTCGAAGTGTGCCGGGGGCTCGGTCTTGGCTTCCGTTCACTCGGCGACATCGTGGCTCAACACAACCAATAATCTCAAGAACGATGGACCGCAATCAGATACTGGCAGGGCTTCGCGAAAGGATTCTCGCCTTCGCGACATCACGAGTATCGAGGGACCATGCCGAAGATTTGACCCAGGAGACGCTGGTCGTCCTTCATGAGAAGTACCCCGCGGTCACCGACGTGACCGAACTGGTGCCCCTGGCATTTCAAGTCTTACGATTCAAGATGCTTGACGCCAACCGGAAAGCCTTCCGGCGAGGCGAGTATAATCAGGAGTCCATCGAGGAACTTCCCTTGGCCGATCCTGCAGATGATCCTGCAACACAGCTGGACCAACAGCAGCGCGTTGCCCGCTTGCTCTCTGCGATCACGCAATTGGGTGATCGCTGCCGTGAACTGTTCAAGTGGAAGTTGGAAGGACACAGCTTCCCGGAAATCCAGAAACTGATGGGACAAGCCTCCATCAATACGATCTACACCTGGGACCTGCGCTGCCGGAAACAACTCCTCAGCCTGATGGGTGGTTCATGGGAATGACGGGCCAGCATCTAAGTCCTGCCGCCTCACCCTTCACCCCTTACCCCTTACCGGGCGGTGAACATGGCTGAACATGACCTCGAAAAACTCCTGGGCGGCTTTGCGGCCGACACGCTGACACCGGAAGAGAAACAGCGGCTATACGGTGCCGCCCTGCAAGACCAACAACTCTTCAACGCGTTGGCGGATGAACAGGCATTGAAGGAATTGTTCGCAGACCCGGCTGTCCGCCGCCGATTGCTCCAGGCATTGAACCAGACTCGTGCATCCAGCCCCGGTGGTTCACTGGCATGGCTCAATTGGTTTCGCCGGCCTGCCGGCCTGGCCTGGGCAGGCGGTCTGGCCGCGGCAGCCATTGCTGTCGTGCTCGGGACCAAAGTCTATCAAGACAGCCTCACGCAGACTGCCCAATCAATTGCCACGGAGGAGACCAGGCCGTCTGTTCAACCCGCTCCTGCCGCGCCCTCGCCTTTTCCGTCCTCACCCCATACTGCTCGGCCGCAGCCGCAATCCACGATGACGGAAACCCCGGCAAGTACCGCCGCGAGAAAGGACGCGTCGCCTGACAGGCTCGCAAAGAGGGAACGGGCTGCATCGCCAACCCAGGAGCGGAAGGCATCGGACTCTGCGATCACTGAACGCCAGAGCCTCTCTGAACAAGACGCTATGCGTCAGTACACTGAGACGCCGGCCCTTCAACGTGGCAAGAACACGATCGATCCCGCACGCTCAGCCCCGCCGGATTCGGGGCAGGCGCCCGCACAGGCCCCAGCCGGCGAATCGGCGCGCCCGGATGCCGTCCCGACTGTCAACGCGCGATCACTCTTTTACGGGAGGCCGGCGCCACAGCTTGGCGCAGGTCTGATTGGGCAGGACAAGAAGCTTGCGAGGCCCCTCCTGCCTGAATCGGTCCCTCGAGCAAATCGCCCTGACGGACGGCTCGAGCCGTTTCCCGATCTCGGCCAAGCAAAAGTACCCGCTATGGAAGCGACTCCCCTGGGTCTCCGCTATAGCTTTGTCGTTCAGGATCCCGGCGGGCTGGAGCATGAGGTAGATGCTAAAACAGCAGCAACGAGCCTGGGGCCGGTACGGCTGACCCTGGAGACGAACCAAGATGCTTACCTGCAAGTCTGGAAAGCGGTGGGTGACTTACCTCTAGAGTTGCAATATCCAGACGGAGACAATACTCCGCATTTCATCAAAATCGTTCCCGGTCAACGGCAGACCATTCCATTGCCACGAGAGCGTGGGCCTGTCACCCTCTTCGTACGCCTATCCCGTGTTCTGCAGGAGTCGCCTGCAAAACGGGAAACCCTGTTACGCGATCGCCGTGCTCCCGACCGACTCCACACATTGAATACGGTACGCGAGTCAGTCACCGGTGGAGAAGACGCCACCTACGCCGTGAACCGGGATCTGTCCTCGAATCAGCTTGTTGTGGACATCGTCACGGGGCCATAAGAAAACAAACGGGCCGTCCTCCTTGGGGAGGACGGCCCGTACAGATCGCCCGGCGGATGGCCGGCAGGCTCTATTGGCTCACAGAGATACGGTCCTTGATCAAGTCAAACGTCTCCTTAGGCACGACATTCTTCGCCACCAACTCCCCCTTCACGCGATAGGGACGATTGCTCACAATACGATCGGCCTCCTCCTGCTTCAACCCTAAGAACAGCACCAGATCGCTTGCCGATACCCGGTTGATGTTCATCGCAGCGGAAGGTCCAGCCGACGGAGCGGGAGCAGATGGGGGCGGGACCTTCGCGTCAGCCGCCGGAGGGACGACCACCGCCATTGTCGAATGCGACCGGTCTTTCAGTTCCTTTTGATACCGTGCCACCAAGGACTTCAAGGTGTCATTGTGGCGTTTGACATCCTGATATTCCTGCCGCACGTTGCGATTCTGCGCCGACAACGCCTTGAGCTGCGCTTCAAGGTCTTTCGTCCGTCCATCGACCGAGCCCCGCTCCTTGTCGCGGCCATGTTCAATCCGTTGCAATTCATCGCGCGCCGCAAGCGCTTCGTTGCTGAATTTCACGTTCAGTTCTTTCAACGTGCGAATCTGCTGCTCCATAGAGGTCTTCTGTTGGCGGACCTTTTCCAATTCTTCCCGGGCAGTATCGGCTTCCGTCAACGCCTCTTGGTACTGCGAGTTGGTCACACATCCTGCCGACAGCATGGCCCCGGCCATCATGATTGCGATCCACTCCCGTCTCATACGATCCTCCTCTTCCTCACATGCTCAGTGAACGCGTGCGCACACGCATCGACATGACTTTCTCTTCACATTTACCACGCTAGTCTATCTGCCTGATTCAGTTCTTTGATTGTGTAAGACAACATCCGTTCTTTGTCAACATATTTGCACTCAGGACCTGTTACCGGAACCGGCCGCGCCATTCAATCCTGCGCTTGACGGAACAGCATCGCTCTGTGATGATCGCTCGTTAATCGATCAACCGTATGCTCATCCATCATAACCCAAAGGCATGCTTGTGAATGAATGGGGGCCTGTTCTTGCCGTCATCCTCGGCATCGTGGAAGGGCTGACCGAATTCTTGCCTGTCTCCTCCACGGGACATCTCATCCTGGTCGGCTACGCACTCGGCTTCACCGGCGATGTAGCGGCAAACGCGGAGATCTCCATTCAACTGGGAGCCATCCTGGCCGTCATCGTCTTCGAGCGCGAGAAAATCGGACGGCTTGTCTCAGGTGCCTGGCAAGAGCAGGCGAGGTTTCGATCCTCTCTGCACGATACCCGACACCCAACCTGGGCAGCATGCCTCCGCGCCTCCATACAGGCCCATCCTAATCTGTGGTTCATGCTGGGCCTGGGTATTGCCTTCCTGCCCGCCGCCTTGGTCGGCCTGGCGGCGCACGGTTGGATCAAGTCCCACTTGTTCACGCCTCACACGGTTGCCGCCACGTCCATCCTCGGCGGGATCGTGATCCTCATCGTGGAAGCTAGCGCAAAAACCAGCCGGGCGATGAGCCTCGATCAAGTGTCGCCGAAACAGGCCTTCTGGATCGGCCTGGCGCAATGCGCCTCGCTCATTCCCGGCATGTCCCGCTCCGGCTCAACCATTATTGGCGGCCTGCTGGCCGGACTTGACCGAAAAGTAGCCACGGAATATTCCTTCTTCCTGGCCCTCCCGACCATCATCGCCGCAACGGTCTATGAAACCTGGAAAGCCAGGGGAACATTTACCGACCAGGACTTTCTGGCGCTCGGCCTCGGCATGATCATCTCATTCCTGGTCGCATGGGCTGTGATCGCCGCCTTTCTGACCTATGTCCAACGCCACACCTTGCGTGTCTTTGCCTACTACCGTATTATTCTGGGCGTTGCCGTCTTATTGATCTTCAGATGAAAGGAGTGTCCGGATGGCTTCAGATACGATTCATGTCTACGATACGTGGGTAACCGGCAAGAAAGGCCGCATTCACTTTGATGTGATGACGACAGATGAAACGACCGCGTTAAAGCTGGCCAAGGAATATTTGGTCAGTATCGGTGAGCCGACAACATCGGTGACTACGAAGGAATGCCAGTTCTGCCACAGCGAGCCGCTCTTCATGTTTTCCCCGGAGCAGCAGAAGCAGGTGAAGGAAAAGGGCGGATTTATCGTGCCGATGCCGGCCTAGCGTGCGACACGCGAGAGGAGCGCGCGTGCGTGGCAAGCGCGACGCGAAGGTAAAAGTTCTGGCTCGTCGCGCGTTTCTCGCCAGTCTCGCGAGCCCCGCAACAGAGGCGGGTTACGGCGCTGAAGACGTTTCCGGGGCGAGAGGCGGATCGTCCTTCTTCTCGAAGGCAAAGTGGACGATCAGGAGAATCACGCCGACGGTAATCGCCGAGTCCGCGACATTGAACGCCGGCCAGTGATACTGCTCGATATACACATCGAGGAAATCGATCACTTCGCCGTACCGCATCCGGTCGATCAAGTTTCCGATCGCGCCGCCTAAAATAGCCGCTACGCTCAAACGCCCCATCCGATCGTGTGCCGGCATTCTCAAGAGGATGGTCCCCAGCAGTCCAAGCGCAAAAATCGAGGTGAGCCCGAAAAAAACCATGCGAAACGTATTGCTGCTGCCGGCCAGCAGTCCGAAGGCCGCGCCAGGGTTTCTGATGTACGTAAAACTGAAGAAATCCGGAATAACGGTGATGGATTCATGCAACCGCATCGTCTGCATGATGTAGAGCTTCGTGACTTGATCCACTGCGACAACGACGCCGGTGAGCGAGGCCAGGAGAAAATTGTGCAGGTAGGAGCCGTTCAACGAATGGCCTCCAGACACCGGTCGCACAGCGTCGGGTGCACGGCATCCTTACCCACGGCGTCCCGATAGTTCCAACAACGCTCGCACTTCCCCGCCGATGATTTCGTGACCGTTACCCGGACTGGTTCCGGCCCGCCGGCGCTTTGCGCCAACGTCACGCTCGAGACAATGAAGAGCGAGCTGAGATCCGCTTCATAGGGCTTCAAGAATTTGAAATAGTCAGCGTCGGCCTCGATGCGCACATGCGCTTCGAGCGAAGAACCAATCGCCTTCTCCCGTCGGCTCTCTTCCAAGACTCCCTGCGCCACACTGCGGCACTCCAGCAGTCGCTCCCACCGTGCAGCCAGCTGAGTATCTTTCCATGACGGATCAGCCTCCGGAAACGCTGCCAGGTGCACGCTTTGAGCCGTCGCAAATCCAGCCATCTGATCCGAAAGGGTTCGCCACACTTCCTCAGCGGTAAAGCTCAAGACCGGTGCCATCAGCTTCGTCATGGCCACGAGAATGTCGTAGAGGACGGTCTGGGAACTCCGACGCTCGAATGCGTCCTTGCGGAACGTATAGAGCCGATCTTTCAAAATGTCGAGATAGACGGCACTGAGATCCACCGAGCAGAAATTGTTCAGCGCATGCACGATCGTGTGAAACTCAAACTCTTCATATCCCTTTCGCACGCGCGGGATCAGGTCGCCCAGCCGCATCAGTGCCCAACGGTCTAATTCAGGCAATTGAGCATACGGCACCCGGTGCTGTGCCGGGCTGAAATCGTACAGATTACTCAGCAAGAATCGGCAGGTATTCCGGATCTTGCGGTAGGCCTCGATCAGATGGTTCAGAATTTCCTGCGAAATGCGGAGGTCCTCGCGATAGTCCTGAGCCGCCACCCAGAGCCGGAGGATTTCAGCCCCCGACTGCTTGATGATATCTTGTGGTGCAACCACATTCCCCGCTGACTTGGACATCTTCTTGCCCTGCCCGTCGACCACAAATCCATGCGTGAGCACTGCGGTATAGGGGGCGCGCCGATCCGTCGTCACGCCGGCCAGCAGCGCACTATGGAACCAGCCTCGATGCTGGTCGGAACCCTCAAGATAGAGATCGGCCGGCCACCACTTCCTCGGTTTCAACACCGCCGCATAGCTCACGCCGGATTCAAACCAGACATCGAGAATATCCCGTTCTTTTTCAAACGTCGTTCCGCCGCACCCGGAACAAGTCGTTCCAGGCGGAAGCAATTCCGTCGCCGATCGCTCGAACCACACATCCGTTCCCTTCGACTCGATCAGGCCGGCAATGTGTTCGATGATATTCGGATCGGCCAGGACCTTGCGGCATCCGACACAGGTGAAGCCTGGAATTGGCACCCCCCAGACCCGCTGGCGCGAGAGGCACCAGTCCGGCCTCTTTTCGATCATGCCGTTGATCCGGTCACGGCCATAGGCCGGGATCCACCGGACTCGCTCGATCTCCGCCAGTGCTTCGCGGCGCAGATCGTTCGTCTCCATCGACACGAACCACTGTTCCGTGGCGCGGAAAATCACGGGGCTCTTGCAGCGCCAGCAATGCGGGTATGAGTGGTTCAACGATCCATGGCCGAGCAAGCGCCCATTGGCCTGCAAATACTCCACGATTATCGGATTCGCCTTGAAGACGTGCTGGCCGGAAAATTCTTTGACGATCTCTGTGAAACGCCCGCCGTTGTCGACCGGCGCAAGAATCTCCAACCGCTCACCCGGGGAGGCCTTGGCATTGTGATTGAGCACAAGAATGTAGTCTTCCATGCCGTGGCCCGGCGCGATATGAACACAGCCGGTGCCCTGATCGAGCGTCACGAAATCGCCGAGCAGAATCGGCGACAGACCGGTGGAGAGAGGGCGTTGCGTTTCCAATCCCTCGAACCCGGCTCCGCCTTTTTTGACTCCCACGACCCGATACGTCTCGATGCCGCAGGCTTTCGCCACGCTCTCCAGCAGTTTCTCGGCCACAATCAAGAGTTCACTGCCGACCTGGACAAAAGCGTAATCGAAATCGCTATGGAGGCAGACGGCTTGATTGGCCGGCAGTGTCCAGGGCGTCGTGGTCCAGATGACGACGGAGATTGAGGTGATCCCGTCCGGAAACGGAATGCCGGGAAAAGTACGGCTGAGGACCGCCGGAGACGTGACGACCGGGAACTTCACATAGATCGACGGCGACGTATGGTTCTCGTACTCCACTTCAGCTTCAGCCAACGCGGTCTGGTCCTGCGTGCACCAGAGCACCGGCTTCAGGCCTTTGTAGACGCCCCCGCGTTCGACGAATTTGCCGAATTCGCGAATGATCGCCGCTTCGTACGCCGGAGTCATTGTGCGGTACGGCTGGTGCCATTCGCCGAGTACCCCGAGACGCTGAAACTCCTCGCGTTGAATCGTAACGTACTTCTCCGCATAATCCCGACAGAGTTTGCGAATCGCTGAGACATCCAGATCCTTTTTCTTGTCGCCCAGCTCTTTCATCACCTGATGCTCGATGGGAAGCCCGTGGCAATCCCAGCCCGGCACATAGGGCGCATGAAAGCCCGCCATCGTCTTGGATTTCACGATGATGTCTTTGAGGACTTTATTCAGCGCATGGCCGATATGGATGCGGCCGTTCGCGTAGGGCGGGCCGTCATGCAGGACATACCGTGGCCGGCCCTTGCCCGCCTCTTGAATCAGCTCATAGAGCTTCTGCTGTTCCCACCAGGCGAGCTGCTCCGGCTCCCGCTGCGGCAAATTGGCCTTCATCGGGAAATCGGTTTTAGGCAGATTGAGGGTTGCTTTGTAATCCATGGGTACGATGAGGGGATGAATTGTTGAGTTCTTAGTTATGAGTGCCCCGGTCTCTCTCAACACTCACAACTTATAACTCAAAACTGCTTGTGAGGGCTAGCTGACCGACATCATGCGGTCCAGCGCGATCTTGGCCCACCGCTTGTCGTCGTCCGGCACGACGATGTGATTGACGACATGGCCGTCGGCCAGATTCTCCATGGCCCAACACAAATGCGCGGCGTCGATCCGGAACATCGTGGCGCACTGGCAGATCGTCGAGGAGAGAAAAAAAACCTTCTTGTCGGTCATCTCACGCTTGAGGCGATTGACCAGGTTCAATTCGGTCCCGACCGCCCAGGCCGTACCAGCCGGCGCAGCCGTGACGGTCTTGATGATGAACTCAGTGGAGCCGGTGAGATCGGCCCTGTTGACCACATCCTCATGGCACTCAGGATGGACGATGACCTTGCCCTCCGGATACTGCTTGCGAAAATGATCCACATGCGCCGGTTGAAACATCTGATGCACGCTGCAATGGCCCTTCCAGAGGATCAGCTTGGCACGCGTAATAGCGTCTCTGGTGTTCCCGCCGTTAGGCTGATAGGGGTCCCACACGATCATCTGGTCACGGGGAATACCCATTTTGTTCGCTGTATTACGGCCCAAATGCTCGTCCGGGAAAAAGAGAATTTTCTCACGCCGGGCCCAACACCATTCGATGACCGCGCGCGCATTGGAAGACGTGCAGGTAATTCCGCCGTGTTCGCCGCAAAAAGCTTTGAGGACCGCCGCAGAATTCACGTAGACCGCCGGCATCACCGTCTCCTCAACCGGCACCACGCGACCCAGCGCTTCCCAACACTGATCGACTTGTTCGATCGCCGCCATATCAGCCATCGAGCAACCGGCCGCCATGTCGGGAAGAATCACCGTTTGATTCGACCGGCTGAGAATATCCGCCGTTTCAGCCATAAAGTGCACGCCACAGAATACAATATACGGCCGCTCCGACCGTTCGGCAGACAGCTTGGACAGTAGCAATGAATCGCCCCGGAAATCCGCGTGCTGAATCACCTCATCACGTTGATAGTTATGGCCGAGGATCATGACGCGAGCGCCCAACGTCCGCTTGGCCTCAACCGTCCGGCTGAACAGTTCTTCAGCCGACAGAGTCTGATACTCGGCAATCAATCGTGGTGATATCGTGCTGGTGGTCACAAGTCCCCCGATCAAAAATGATTGCTATTCTACGATAGCCTCCCTGCACATTCAATGAATCCTCAATGGAAGAAGCCCTATCCCGACCGCCCCTAACGGCATGGAACCCGGACGGTTCGCGGTAGGTCTAATGGCCGATTGACTTCGTTTTGTCCTGAAGCATATGATGATCATAATAGCTAGGGGAGCCCCGCGGCTGAGAGTCCGAACGATCGGACGACCCTCACAACCTGACCTGGGTAATACCAGCGTAGGGAAGCCGGACTACAGCGGATATTGTGAGGATTCAGCCGTGCCTCCAGATTATGGAGGCGCGGCTTTTTTTATTGTGGGAACGTGCGGTCAGCCATGAGCATTCAGCCATTAGCTTGTCGACAGAGATTCGGTGGCTGACAACTGAACGCTGTAAACTGATAGCTCATTCTGCAAGAAAGGATCTCCTTATGGATGTCCATATGGTCGAGAAGAATGGAAGCACCAATGGAAACGGGCATGGTGTGCCGACCT
Organism: Nitrospira sp.; assembly: GCA_022842445.1. Classification (GTDB taxonomy): domain Bacteria; phylum Nitrospirota; class Nitrospiria; order Nitrospirales; family Nitrospiraceae; genus Nitrospira_D. The sequence goes on along the minus strand of JALHPO010000017.1, from coordinate 13,051 downwards.
CCACACTGAGCACCACACCCTTCCCTGCTTCACGCAAAATTTATGTGACGGGCGCTCAACCGGGTGTCCGTGTGCCTATGCGTGAAATTACACTCACGCCGACCAAGCCGATGAACGGCGGCTCCGCGACGCCCAACGAACCGGTGACGGTCTACGATACGTCAGGCCCCTACACCGACCCGAACGTCGCAATCGATGTGCGCAGCGGACTCGCGCCGTTGCGCCGTCCCTGGGTGCTGAACCGGCAGGATGTCGAAGAGCTCCCCGCTGTGACGTCCTCCTACGGCCGCATGCGCGCCGCCGATCCCAAACTGGCGGAACTCCGGTTTCAACATATCCGCAAGCCCCTGAAGGCAACGCCCGGCCGGAATGTCACGCAGCTGCACTATGCACGGAAAGGGATCGTGACCCCCGAAATGGAATTCATCGCCATCCGCGAGAACCAATCACGCGAAGTCGCCCGTGAGCTGGCCTCGCGCAACGGCCACGGCGGCGGCATCGCGCAGCACCCTGGATTCGCCTGGGGTGCAGGCATCCCCTCGGTGATTACCCCGGAGTTCGTGCGCGACGAAGTGGCCCGCGGCCGCGCGATCATTCCATCGAACATCAACCACCCCGAAAGCGAACCGATGATCATCGGCCGCAACTTCCTGGTGAAGATCAATTCGAACATCGGCAATTCCGCCGTCGCCTCGTCCATCGAAGAAGAAGTCGAGAAGATGATCTGGTCGATTCGTTGGGGCGCCGATACCGTCATGGATTTGTCCACCGGCAAGAACATCCATGAGACCAGGGAATGGATCATCCGAAATTCGCCGGTGCCCATCGGCACGGTGCCGATCTATCAGGCACTGGAAAAGGTCCACGGCAAAGCCGAAGACCTGACCTGGGAGATCTTTCGAGACACGCTGATCGAGCAGGCTGAGCAGGGCGTGGATTACTTCACCATCCATGCCGGTGTTCGCCTGGCCTACGTGCCCATGACCGCCAAACGGATGACCGGCATCGTGTCACGCGGGGGATCGATCCACGCCAAATGGTGCCTGTCGCACCATCAGGAAAACTTCGCCTACACCCACTTTGAGGAAATCTGCGAGATCATGAAGGCCTATGACGTGGCCTTCAGTCTGGGCGACGGCCTTCGTCCCGGCTCGATTGCCGATGCCAACGACGACGCGCAATTCGCCGAACTCGACACCCTGGGCGAATTGACCACGATCGCATGGAACCACGATGTGCAGGTCATGATCGAAGGCCCCGGCCATGTGCCCATGCACATGATTCAGGTCAATATGGAAAAGCAGTTGAAGGCCTGCCATGAAGCGCCGTTCTACACACTCGGACCGCTGACCACCGACATCGCGCCGGGTTACGACCACATCACCTCCGGCATCGGCGCTGCGATGATCGGCTGGTATGGCTGCGCGATGCTCTGCTACGTGACGCCCAAAGAGCATTTGGGTCTGCCGGACCGTGAAGATGTGAAGGTTGGCGTCGTCACCTATAAAATCGCCGCCCACGCGGCGGACTTGGCGAAGGGCCATCCGGGCGCGCAGATCCGCGACAACGCCCTGTCGAAAGCCCGGTTCGAGTTCCGGTGGGAAGACCAGTTTCATCTATCCCTTGATCCGGATACGGCGAAGCAATTCCACGACGCGACGCTCCCGGACAACGCCGCAAAAGTGTCGCACTTCTGTTCGATGTGCGGCCCGCATTTCTGCTCGATGAAGATCACCCAGGACGTGCGAGACTATGCGGCCAGCAAGCAGGTGGACGAGCAGCAAGCCATTCAGATCGGGATGAAAGAAAAATCGGAAGAGTTCAAAAAAACCGGAGCAGAAATCTACAGGTAAGCAAGGACCTTTATGCCTAAGCCCAAACCGGCCCCCTTAAGAGAACGAGACATTACCCGGCATATTGCCAGGGAATACTACAAAGAGTTCGACCAGCTCATCGAGAGCGACGTGATTATCGTGGGCGCCGGTCCATCCGGGCTCATTTGTGCGCATGATCTGGCGAAGATGGGTTTCCGCACGCTCATCGTCGAACAGAGCCTCGCGCTCGGCGGCGGCTTCTGGCATGGCGGCTATTTGATGAACAAAGCCACGATCTGTGAACCGGCCAATGAGATTCTCGAAGAGATCGGCGTGCCCTGCAAAAAGATCAATGAATGCGACGGCATGTACATGGTCGATCCTCCTCACGCGACCGGCGCGCTCGTCGCCGCGGCCTATCGCGGGGGCGCGAAGGTGCTGAACCTGACCCGTGTGGTCGATCTGATCTTGAGAAAAGACGGTATCCTTGAAGGCATCGTCGTCAACAACACCACCGCAGAGATGGCCGGCCATGATATGATTCATGTCGATCCCATTGCCCTGGAGAGCAAGATCGTCGTGGATGCCACCGGCCATGATGCGGTTGTCGTCGAACTGCTTCACAAACGGAACCTGTACAAACAGGTTCCGGGAAATGGCGCCATGTGGGTATCCCGCTCCGAGGAAGAAATCATGGACCGAACCGGCGAAGTCTATCCCAATTGTTTCGTCATCGGATTGGCCGTCGCCGCCGTCCATGGCACACCGAGAATGGGCCCGGCCTTCGGCTCGATGCTGCTGTCCGGACGGTATGGAGCGGAATTGATTAAGAAGAAGCTGAAACAGGAGTAGCAAGAGCGAGCATATAGCGTATAGCCTATGGCAAAAGCGTAAAGAGAATCCGTCTCCTGCCACAAGCCATTTGCCATACGCCACTAGCTCTTACAAACCCCCATGGACGTTCAAGACTTTCTGGTACAAGGCGAAGGCCACGAAGAAGACAAACGCGAAGCCTGGACGCTGTTTCAGCAAGCCTATGAACGGCAGATGAAAGGCGAGCTGGAAGAGGCCGTCAGCCTATACAAACGATCGCTGGCCACCCACCCGACCGCCGAGGCCTACACGTTCTTAGGGTGGACCTACAGCTTCATGGGGCGGCTCGACGAGGCCATTGAGGAATGCCACAAGGCTATCGCGCAGGACCCGGAATTCGGCAATCCGTACAATGACATCGGCGCGTATCTGATCGAGAAGGGCGAGTTCGACGAGGCGATCGTCTGGTTTCAGAAGGCGATGAAGGCCAAACGCTATGAAAGCCCGGCGTTCCCGCACCTGAATCTGGGCCGGGTCTATGAGCGAAAAGGTAAATGGACGGAGGCGATCGACTCATATAAGAAGGCGCTTGCCCTCAATCCCAATTACGCCCTCGCCAAGAAAGCGCTGGGACGGTTGATTAGCTCGTTGAACTAAGGCGGTTTGTTTGGTTCATTTGGTTTGTCCGGTCTATCTGGTTTGTCTCGACTCGGAGAGTGTGGTTCAACTTTACTAGCCCTTCTTAACAAGATAACCAGAGAAACAAGACAAACCAAATCAACCAAATGAACCAGACAAACCCCACGACGATCCTGGTCGCTGTCAACGATATCTTTTTCTACACGAAGGTCCGCGACGCTTTGCTTCCTGACGGCTACCGGCTGGAGAAAGCGCGGGCGCAGCAGGACATTCTTGAAAAGGCGTCGAGCGGCAATCCAGCCCTGGTGGTTCTCGATATGAATGACAGAACTGTCGATGCATTTCAGGCATTGGAGACATTGAAGGCTGATCCTCGTCTCAGTGCTATTCCGATCTTAGCCTACGCAAACCACGAGGAAGTCGACACGTGGAACAGGGCCAGAGCGCTCGGTGTGACCAAAATCGTCTCACGAAATGAGTTTTCCGCCCGCACAAGAGACCTGGTGGAGGAAGTACTCAACAGCCCTGTCATCAAGTCATAAAGTCCGAAAGTCATCAAGTCCGTGGACTTTTGACTTTTCGACATTCAGACTTTTCGGCTAAAAGAAGATGAAACATTCACTGCTTCACAACCTTCACACAGAACTGGGCGCTTCGTTTGAGGAAACAGCCGGCTGGAACATGCCTGCACACTATGGCGACGTCGCATCGGAGCATCATGCCGTGCGCCAGGCTGTGGGGATCGCCGACCTCTCCCATCGCGGGAAAATCAGAGTGACAGGCGACGATCGCGTCAAGTGGCTGCAAAGTCTCATCAGCAACGACATCCTTTCACTCAAGCCTGGCCAAGGCCTGTATTCCAGCCTGCTGACTCACAAGGGCAAGATGCTCACCTACTTCCGCCTATATCTGCAGGGCGACGCGATTATGGTGGAAGACGCGGGCGAGATCGGCGAGACAACGTTTCAAGCCCTGCGCAAGTTTCTGCTCTATGGCACCAAGGCCAAAATGGAGAATGGCGCGGAAAGCTGGGGACTGCTGCTGGTCAGTGGACCCAAAGCCACCCAAGTCATCCAATCTGCGTTCGGCGTCGATGTCGTATCGCTCAAGCCGTTGAACTTTGTCACGGCACAGATCGGCGGGACCCAGGCCCTGGTGATTCGAACGGAAGAAACTGGTGAAACCGATATCGAAATTCTGCTTCCGATCGCAGGCCTGTCCACCGCATGGAGCGCGCTGCGAGAAGCCGGCGCCAAATTCGACATCAAGCCGATCGGCGCCCACGCCCTGGAAGCCTTGCGCATGGAAGCCGGCATTCCCAAGGCCGGACCGGATCTCAATGAAGAGATCGTCCCGCCCGAAGCCGGTCTGGAAGGCAAAGCCTTCAGCTTGAGCAAGGGCTGCTATCCAGGCCAGGAAGTCGTCGCGCGGATGGACACCTACGGCAACGTGCGCCGCCATCTCGTCGGTCTGGTCGTCAAAGACTCTGTCGTTCCTGCCAAGGGCGCAAAACTCTTCAGCGGAGATCGTGAAGTCGGCTGGATCAGCAGCGCCGTCCGTTCGCCCCAGCTCAATCAGGTGATTGCCTTCGGATTTCCGCTACGGGATTTCAGTAAACCCGGCACAGAGCTGACCGTGGAAATCGAAGGCGCGCGGCACGAAACCACGGTCCACGCCCTGCCCTTTTACACAAAGAGCTAGGGTAACGTCCTGACACTTCTTGGGCAGTCCAGGCGCTGTGGGGTCAGGCTTTTCTATTTTGACACTATCCTCAATCTAACAAGCCTCCCAACCACAACCCATCGGGCCGGGGCCATCGCATCAGGGGCAAGAAACCCGCTGGTCATATTGCGGGCTTGCTCTATTCGACGATCAGCACATTGTGCTCCAGGAATGTGCCAATTTACCCAACAAGGCCCCTCACTGCAGTCTTAGACTCGCCGTTGTCAGAGGTTGAAAAGAAAAACCCTGCAAGGTTATCTTCAACCGATACGAACTTTTTCGACATATCTGCACACATCCTCAAGGATTCATATGGCAGGCCACGAGCAGGAAGAGAGCGGCAGCACCACCCCCTACGAAGCGGCAGGCGGGATCGAGGGCATCACGAAGTTGGTGGAGGAGTTTTACGTCAACATGGATACGTTGCCGGAAGCGAAGATCATCCGAGAGATGCACCCGCCGGATCTTGCCGAGTCGCGGAGGAAGCTGACGTACTTCCTCTGCGGCTGGCTCGGTGGGCCGAGACTGTTTCAGCAGCACTATGGCCCGATCAGCATTCCCGGCGCGCATAAGCGGTTCCCGATCGGATACGAAGAACGCGATGCCTGGCTGCTGTGTATGCAGCGGGCCCTGGCCATCCAGCCATACAGTAATGAATTGAAGGACTATCTCCTGGCCGCGCTCAGCATTCCAGCGGAACGGGTCAGGCAAGTGAACGCGGGAGAACTCTAGCCTACGTGGCCGCAGCTCGGTTACGAGAACGGGCTTGAATCTGAATTGGAACTAGACCAGAGTAACCAATTGACGCCCACTCAGGATGGGAGAGTACCTCAGTATTTCTTGGAGTGCCACATGCTGCCTACCACGCGATTTCACTGGGCCGCTCGACTACACACCGCGACTCTTGCCCTCTCATTGCTGGCCGCTGCAACAGTTCATGCGGCGCCTATCGGCGATGCCGGATCTGACACCGAAGCAATCCTGCTCGCCATGATTCCAATAGGCAAACAGCTGCTGGAGAAACAGGGCAAGTTCGTCCCGTACGGCGGCGCTATGACGATGGATGGCAAGGTGGTCACGGTTGCGGGATACAGCGGCACTGAACCGCCTCCGTCACAGGAGATTATCGACGCCTTGAATTTTGCCTTCCGAACCGGAGCTCTCACGGGCACGTACAAGGCAACAGGACTGTTCTCTGACGTTGAGGCTTCCCCGCCGGGGAACAAAGAAAAAACCCGTGCGATCGCAGCCGCGCTCGACCACCAGGACAACTATTCCGTGGTGATCTATTTCCCGTATAAGATCGTGGCGGGCAAGGTGCAGCTCGACGAGGTCTTCGCGTTGCCCGGAGAGAACAAGCTGTTCCTGAAATGAGCGCGCGTCTCACCGCACACTAAATCAGACGCTCATCGCTCGGGATTTCTGGCGGCCGTGACCGCCGAGGCAAACGTCAGCAGGCTCTTTCGCTCGTCATCGTCCAACGCCAGCAAAAGATGTGCTTCCTCGCCGTGCATCAAGCGCAGGCTCAGGAACGGTTCTTCCCGCCGCTTTTCCCGGTTGTCCCACATCGCATCGATCAGTTGCACTTTATCCAATTGGCCGACCGACACGACATCGTACCGGAAATAGGAATCACCGATCACGATGTCGAACACCACGTTGCCTACGGTCAGGAGCGCCAGGTTGAACCGGCCTTGATCCTCATACCCTTCCGGCAGGAACTTGTTGATGTGGCACAAGGCGACTTTGCGGTCACCAAGCGCCGCGTGGATTTTCTCCTTGAGCGACGGATAATCGATCTGGAGCGCTTTCTCATCCGGCCCTGTCGCCGCCACAGCCGCAGCTTCTACCTTCGAGAAAATATCATCCGCAGATAACAATCCTGGCATACCTGATTCCCCTTTCACTTTGGCAAACAAGAAGCTGTACCGTAACCGGCACCCGACAAAAATTGCAAGAGGCTCATGGGGAATTGAAGCCTTCCTGCGCGGTGAGGCGATAAGAAAATTTCGGTTGGCCCGCATCGTCTACGACGGCAACCTCAAACACCGTCTTGGTGATTCTGACTAAGCCGAAATTGTGGTACCCCTCCTCATTGATCAACCGCGTTGGGTGCAGGGCCTCGCTCGCCGGCGTGAGCCGGCCTGGGCGCGCAGACAACGGACCCGCAACGAACTCATGAAAGTCGACGATGCCGTCTTGGTTTGGATCGTACGCATTAGCCTGGACCCAATGCACATCGCCGGCTAGAAACACGACGTTCTTCATCTTGCCGGCAAGAATCGCCTCGACAATCACCTGCCGTTCCCGTTCAAATCCTGGCTCATGTGGCCCGGCGGCCCACCCGTCAGAATACCCCGCCCCTCCCTTTGGGACCGACAGTGGAACCGACGTTGCAATGACTTTCCATGTCGCCGACGAATGTGTCAGTCCTTCGATCAGCCACTGTAATTGCGCGGCCCCCAGCATGGTCTTGGCCGGTCCGTCCGGGTCGGCATCCCGACTTCGATATTGCCGGGTATCCAGAATAAATAATTCGAGATCCGCTCCATACCGGACGGAGCGATACAACCGATGCGGCTCGTCCGCATGCGTCGAGATCGGCCAGTACTCCCGCAAGGCCTGGCGGCCTGCCGGCATCTGTGGATCGAATGGTCCCGAAAAATCGTTCCGCACTTCGTGATCGTCCCAGATGACATAGACCGGGACACGTTCAAGGAACCGGCGAAGCGATTCGGCCCCGCGCTGATAACGATGGCGCGCACGATACTCCGCCAGCGTGGTTGCCTTGAAATCGGCGCCCGGCTCATTCGGCGGGGAAGGACAGGGACTGTCACTGTAGACCGTATCGCCCAGGAACAAGAAAAAATCGAGGTGCTGCCGGCCCATCACGTCAAAAACCGGATACCCGCCCGCCCCTTGGCGGCACCGCCCCTGCCCACCCAAATCCCCGCTCCAAGCAAACGTGATCGGCACAGAAGTCCTGGCATCAGGCAATGTCGAAAATTCACCCTTCGCCGCAAGCGTGGCTGGCTGCTGACCCATTGAGTCTCCGGCATGCTTGGCCATGATGTGATAGCGATAGTGCCTCGCCGGGGCCAGGCCGACAAGCGGTATAGACAGGGTATAATCCGTCTCCGCACTGGTCACCAGCGGCCTCGTTCTCGACACCGGAGCAATCACAGTCCCCATCAGTGCCGCCTTCTCCCAGACTGAAGGCGGGGCCCATTCCACGTACACGCTCGCGGGGCCCTCGGTGCGCACCCACAATACGGCGTCATGGGCGGTCACGTCGCCGACCGCGATGCCTTGAGGCAAGAAATCCGCCGCCAACACGACTGATGTTTGAAATGGGCTACTCGGAGGAAGTCCATCACGCGAGGGTGAGGCGCAACCAACCGGCACAGCCGCCAGCAGAGAAGCACTCACCAATAGACACAAGCCACGCATGATGGGCAGTCCTATCCCATGGAGCAGCAGAGATCAAGTGTCAGTACGAGGGGAGGCCTTGAAAATTGAGCGCGCCGATCGGCATACTGGTTGTTCCGAACCGAGGAGTGCCATGCACGACATTCATTGCTGCGTTCCCAATTGCAAAACCAGACCCTACGCTCCAGCCGGCACCCAGTCCCTGTGCAAAGACCACTTCCTAAACTTCCTCACCTGGCGGCGTCGGCGAGGCCCGCAGATGTTTCACAAATATGCCGCGATGACGATGGAAGCGCGCGACACCATCGCCGCCGAATGGATCAAGACCATCCGGATCGATGAAGTCCCGGCCAACGCGCCGAAAACCTGACCTCGCTCACATCGTTCATGATCGCTTCTGCTGCAGGCGCCGATCCGTTGCGCTGAGGACTGGAGTTGCGAGTTCCTAGTTTCTGGTTTTGTGCTGTCAGAAAATGCGTTCTAAAAACCCGCAACTCGAAACCAGAAATCCGGAACATGTTCCCTGGGACATGTTTACAACGAACTGTCATGAATCATGCGGGCTAGCCACGCGATGCAAAGCCGGCAGGCCGGCAGGTACCTGATGCCGGTCCGGATGAATGGCATGGGCAAGAAGTTCGAGGCTCTCAATGAGACGGGGACCGGGCCGATTGAAATAGTGCGACCCATCCGCCACATAGACCCGCCCGGACCGAACAGCGGGTAACTCGCGCCACCCAGACATTGACTGGACGCCCGCCACATCTTGAAACGTCCGTTTCACGTCGAATCCGCAACAGGCAATAGCAATGACGTCCGGCTGCCAGGCAGACACCTCATCCCATCGAATCCGGCGCGATGGCTGCCCTTCTTTACCAAGTCCCTCGATACCGCCGGCAATCCGAACAAGTTCCGGATTCCAATGGCCGCTTGAAAACGGCGGATCCAGCCATTCTAAGAACGTGACTCGGGGGCGTTCGGACACCCCAGCAGAGCGCATGGCTACCGCCTCGACTCGCCCACGCAAACGTCGGATTGTGTCATCAGCGCAAACGCCAACTGCAGAGGCCACCTGCCGGATCGCCTTGAACAAGCCGTCCAATGACTGCGGTTCAAGGTTGACGACACGCGGAGTGCCGGGCAACTGCGCCAGAGCCGTCTGTACCTCGTTCGGCGAGACCGCGCACACATCGCACAGCGATTGCGTCACAATCACATCGGGCCGTAGCTCTTTAAGGAGCGGCAGATCCAGCTGATACAGTGCTTTCGTCGCATTGAGCTGCTCGCTCACCAAGCGGTCGATCCCGCAGCTCGCCGCATCGACTGGAATCAATGTGCGCGTCACTCTTGGGAGGCTCCGCACAGACTGCGGATGGTCGCACTCATGCGTCACACCGACAAGCTGGTCTCCCAACCCCAAAGCGCACACGATCTCCGTCGCACTCGGCAACAGCGACACGATTCTCATTCAATGCTCCGAACAGTTTGTTGATGCACGCAATGACAGCAGATCTTCTCCTCCTCCCTTACCACGCGGTAGGGCCCGGGGGTGTTTCATCTGCGCGCATTGATCGAGCACACCCTATATCCCCCTCTCCACCCTAAAATAATGGGATGGGACGGTTCCTCTCTCCACTGCGCGCGTCGATCGGGCACCGCCGTCTCTTCTTCCCGCTCCACTTCAGCGCGGGGGGCGCCGACCAGGTTGCCTGGCCGCCCGCAGCGGGGTCCCTACACCGGGCGGGGTGCGAGGACGGCCAGGCTGGTCGGCGACAGGACCCGCGCGCTTACCCCATCACCGCCGATCCATGATGATGAATCAGCAGCCATTCGTCGCCGATGCGTTCAAAGAGATTCGTCGCGAGAACCTTGGCCTGCTGTGGTTCGTCGGACTGCTGGGTGGTAATATTTTCGACGCACACGACCCAGGCCACGTCGCCCGCCACCTGCACCATCACTTCGGTGAGTTCGAACTTCATCGAGAACGTGTTGTTGAAGATGAGCACCCAGGAGTCGCGCACGTTCGGCCACTCGGAACGAAGCGTCCATCCCGGATGGATGCAGGTGACGTACTCCTGGTGCGCCCAGACCCCGTCCATCTTGGCAATGTCGAGAGCCTCAAACGCGTCATAAAATTTCTGATTGGCTTTGGTCACTTCTTCGATACGTTGTTGCAGCACCGGGCTCCTTTCTGGCAAGCGGAGCCGTATCATACTGCAACCGACCAAAGTGCGGCGAGGATAATTTCTACCAGGGTCAATCGAACAAAGAGTAACGGAACAGACTCAATATTCTTGCGCAACTCGGGCCGGAGATGAGGTCGCGACCTTATGCCCTCTTCCATTTACTCAATTCATCACACAACCGCCCCACCCCTCACTCTGGCAACATATGCGCCGCAATCCGCACCTGATTGGAGACATCGTCACCGGACTCCTCAGGGCTTTTTGGAAGGCTGATCAAGAGATCGTTCAGCGTGATCGCAATGCTATTGATGATTTGGTGAAGTTCCTGTTCCGTATACTGCAGAGGAACCAGCCGACGCCGCTGCCATCCTCGGAGAGCAAACGTCTTCACCGGACCCACTTGCAGTTGCTCGCACACCATCATCACTTCCCGCCCTTGATCGTCTTCTATGATGAAGCCTTTCACATTCATGTTGCTCCACCCCCTTGTCATGGATGCTTCGCTCCGCATGTACGCCGAGCAGCACCTTCCTTTATCATTCTCTCACTCTGCGAAGCCGCCGCACACACCTCCTTTGATACAGGCGCGGGCCGCCCCGAACAGGCATTCGGCTCTGGAGAGCAAGAGACACATGCGAGTTGGGAGCAGGGAGAGAGTAGGCATCATGTGCCCCCTGCATTGACTGCCGAGGCGGCTCGTCCTTAGCCTCGCTACGACAAACACGGCGATAGTTTGCACGATTCGGTTCTACACAGCGACCAGCTGTCCTGCCCGCTAGACCGTGAGGTGCTGGCGGACCATATCGGCGTTGAGTTGATCACTTTTGCCGGCGGCCATCACGGCGCCTTTGGCCATCACCACATATTTCTCCGCCAGGCGGGCGGCGAAATGCAGCCCCTGCTCGACCAAGAGAATCGCAAACCGCCGCGACTGCTTAAAGCCGATGATCACGTCCTCGATCTGATCCACAATGGAGGGCTGAATGCCTTCCGTGGGCTCATCCAACAACAACAGCGTGGGGCGCGACAAGATCGCGCGGCCGATCGCGAGCTGCTGCTGCTCGCCGCCGCTTAAGACCCCGCCGGGCCGATTCAAGATCTGCGTGAGCTTGGGGAACAAGTGATAGACCTCGTCAAAGGCGTCCTGTTCGGTGACATCGCCGCTAATGGCGGGGCGATTCCAATAGCCCAGGAGCAGATTGTCCCGCACCGTCAGGTGCGGAATGATCTCGCGCCCCTGCGGCACATAGGCGAGCCCGCTCTTGGCCCGGCGATCCGTCTTCTCGTGCGTGATGTCCCGGCCGTTAAAGGTGATCGTGCCGGAGCGGACGGGCAAGAGGCCCGTGAGGGTCTTGAGCGTGGTGGTCTTCCCCACGCCGTTGCGCCCCATGAGGCAGACCACTTCCCCCGGCTCGACGGTAAAGGAGACGTTCCGGAGAATGTGGCTTTCGCCGTAGTACGCGTTGACGTTGGTCAGTTCCAGGGTGAGGGCCATGGTCGTGGTCAGACTCCGCTCGCCGGGCGGGCGCTCAATGCGCCACCCTGGCCCGGCCCAGATAGATTTCCCGCACATGATTGTCGGCCTGCACCTGCTCGACCGTGCCTTCGCAAATCACGGTGCCTTCGGCCAACACGGTCACGATCCGCGCGATCTGCCGGACAAAGTCCATATCGTGCTCAATGACGACGATCGCATGCTTCTCCGCCAGGGATTGGAGCAACCGCCCGGTCTGCTCGGTTTCTTTATCGCTCATGCCGGCCACCGGCTCATCCACCAATAACAGGGACGGATCCTGGAGGATCACCATGCCGATTTCGAGCCACTGTTTCTGGCCATGCGAGAGCGACCCGGCCCGCGTATGCACGTCCGCGGACAAGCCGATGGTCTCCAGCGTCTCCCCGATCCGTTCCCGTTCGGCCGGGGTGGACCGGCCCATCAGCGTGGGGAACACGCCTTTGCTCGCCCGCTTCAACGACAGATCCAGGTTCTGCCAGACCGAGAGGTTCCCGTAGATCGAGGGGGCCTGGAACTTCCGCCCGACGCCCAGCTTGGTGATATCCTCGGCGTTCTTGCCGACCAAGTTGGTGTTCTTCCCAAACATGATCGTGCCGGAGGTCGGATGGGTTTTGCCGCAGATGACATCCAGCAAGGTCGTTTTGCCGGCGCCGTTCGGCCCGATCACGACGCGCAGCTCGTTGTACTGCACGCTGAAGTTACAGTTGTTGAGCGCCTTGAAGCCGTCGTAGTCCATGACGACGTTCTCGCACTTCAAAATCAGGTTGTCGGCGGTCATGTGACGGCGCCTCCGGTCCGCGGCCCGGTCGGGCTCGGGGCCGCCGGCCCGGCTTCCGTCGGCCCCGGCGCGCTGCGTTCGTCCTTCCGCGCCCCCAGCTTGCGGAGAATCCCGACCAGCCCGTCGGGAAAGAGCGTGACGACGACGACGAAGA
>JALHPO010000016.1 GCA_022842445.1 Nitrospira sp. | reverse complement strand
ATGAGATCCTGCCCGATCGGTCGGGAGCAGAGCCGCACCTTGTGTGGTCGGCGAAAACGATGGCGCCGACGGAGATAGCGGGCGAGTTCCCGCTTCAAGGCGCCGCTGGGCAGCACATAGAGATAGGTATAGATGGCTTCATGCGAGATGCGCATCGTCGGGTCGTCAGGATACCGCTGCGGCAAGCCGTGCGCAATCTGTTCAGGCGACCAGCGCTGGGCGAGCAACCGGAGGACCGCGCCCCACAAGCGCGGCTGGACGGCCAGCTTCCGAGGCGTACGGGGCTGACGAGCCCACCGCTGGGCCCGTTGATGGGCAGGCACCGCGCGATAGGTCACCGGGCTGGTGCGGTGCCGAGCGAGTTCCCGCGACAACGTGCTCGGCGCTCGTTGCAGCGCCTGAGCCGCCGTGCGCAGACTATACCCGGCGGCCAACATGCGACTGAGTTCTTCACGTTCCATAAGGGTCAATCGGTGATAGTGTCCCATGTACAACTCCTTCGCTCCTGGAATCTCCAGGATACAGGTGTTGCACTAGGACCTTGAACTCACACAGCAACTGTCTTGCGAGTTAAGCATGTTGGGCCTCCACCACTCGCCAGGGTGTCCGATGCTTCAGCATCGCGTTGAGGATCGTGAGCAGTTTCCTCATGCACGCCGTGAGCGCGACCTTCTTCGCTTTGCCTGCTCGCAGCAAACGCTGATAGAAGGTCCGAATCACTGGATTGAATCGGGCGGCGACGATGGCGCTCATATAGAGGACGGCGCGGACCTGTGCGCGTCCGCCCCAGACCGTCCGTCTCCCGCGGAGCGTGCCGCTATCACGATTGAGTGGCGCGACGCCGACGAGCGCGGCGATTTGCTTGTTCGTCAATGTGCCCAATTCCGGAAGACTTGCCAAGAGCGTCGAGGTCAAGACCGGGCCGACTCCCGGCACACTCTGCAGCAGATCATCTTTTTCACGCCACACGGGGCTGTGACGAATCGCCTCCGCCAGGTCCGTGTTGGTCTGGTCCAGCTCTCGTTCAAGCCAGGCGATATGGACCCGCACTCGCTTCCGGATCGGAGCCGCGGCACTCAGGAGGCGATTCTTCTCGGCCGTGAGCATCTCGACCAGCTGTCGGCGGCGCGTCAAGACCGCAGCCAGCGCCCGTGTCTCCGCATCCGGAAGCGGTCGTGGTTGGGGGCGCATCACCTCGGCGAACTGCGCGAGCACCTGAGCATCGAGGGCATCGGTCTTCGCCAAGTGCCCACTCGCTTTGGCGAAGTCACGCACTTGACGAGGGTTGACGACGACCACGGGCAAACCCGCGGTGGCGAGCGCACTCGTGAGCGGGATTTCCATCCCGCCTGTCGCTTCCAACACAATCAGGGTGGGGCTGAGGGCACAGAGTTGTTCAACGACGGCGGCGATGGCCGACTCATTATGCGGATGCGAAGATGACGCACCAGGACGAACCGCAATATCCAAACGAGCCTGCGAGACATCGATCCCGACGAAAACGAGCGGGCTCATGATAACCTCCTGTCGTGCCCAGCCTTGCGAAATGCGGGCTCCACGGCCCTCGCAACTGTTCGGGCTTTACAGGTGACGAGGCCTGACGACCCACGCTGACACTCGGTCTGGGAACGACCATGGAACCGACGGTCTGTCAGGCCCCAATTCGTGATGCGCGGCAGTATTATGCCGTATGCCGAGAGATACAAGGAATCATTGATCGCACAGGAAGCGCCAGCTTCGACTCCGGGGATAAAAGCACGTGAGGGGATTCCCACAAGAAGTGGAAACCCCCTCAAGCAAACGAGCCTCGCCGGGATAAGAAGGAAATTACTTGCCCTTCTCGTCCTTCTTCTTCTCTTCGCCGAAGGTGTCGGCATGGCCGCCCTTCTTCTCTTCCTTCTTCTTCTCGTCTCCGTAGATCGTCTCAACTGCCTGTCCGGGCTTCTTGTCCTTGCCGCCTTCCTTCGGGCTATCCCCCGCGAACGCCGGGGCGCTGAACGTCACGGCCACTGCCACTGCCATCACTGCCATCAACCTGCTCTTCATGATGAGACCCTCCTATGAGTAAGAAATTATAAAATATGTGTGGCACTCATTTGGCACCTCCCCAGATGCCCAGCAAAATTAGTGCCGTTCTGCTCTATTCGTAAGATGAAGCACAGACTATTGGGTAATCAGCAGGTTAGGAAATTCTTCTCCTGAAGTTGCGAATCATTCATCCTCAGGTGCTGTAGAAGAATGGGGCAGGCACGACCAAACTTCCACATTTCGATAGCTGGCTTGGTGGTTGGTAGACGATTCGCGGGCACAACCTTCCTGTAACTCCTGGCGAATCCGATTCGAGGGATTCAATGGGTGGCTTCGAACACAAAGTAAGAAATGATGGCGGGAACCATTGATTGCACAGGAAGCGCCAGCTCAGACTGTGCGCAAACTATCAGGCTTGATGGAGCGATAGACAGGGTCTTGGGTGAGAAAGAATGGTTGCTGCCACCGTTGTCTCCATCCCTGACCCCACTGATTCTGACCGTCGTGTTCAGTCCAAGTAAGAATCTGCCTGTTTGGCGATGACTGACTTGCCGACTGTAGCACTTAGTGCTATATATGTGAGGAGCTGGGAGTTGGCGTGGCGGTCTATGAGACTCGATGGTTTCGTCGTTGGGCACGCAAAGCGGGGGGTGACCACGCTTGCCTTGTGCGACGCTGTGCGTGAAATGAGAGCCGGATTGTATGATGGCAATCTCGGTGGCGGCTTGTTCAAAAAGCGAATTGGGCGATCGGGACAGGGGAAAAGTGGCGGGTTTCGTATCTTGGTTGCGAGCAATAGAAAGACCCGGTGGGTATTCTTGTTCGGCTTTTCGAAGAACGAGCGCGGCAACATTGATGAGGATGAACTGGTCGCACTGAAAACACTGGCCGCGCATATGCTGTCATTGTCGGAGGAGTCGCTGGGCAAGGCGCGGCGTGCGGGAGAATTGATGGAGGTGGACTGCAATGCGAAAAACGAAGTCGGCAATTCTTGAGTCCGTCCATAGGACAGCCAGAGGTCTGCATACGGCAGGTGTGATGGATCAGCTGACGCTGCGGGAATTTGACCGTCTCTGTGTGCCGTCCGTGGAGCCGCTCAAGCCTGTGCAAATCAAGCGCATCCGTGAATCCTCACGAGTCAGCCAAGGCGTCTTTGCCCGTCTGTTGAACACGAGCGTGTCCACGGTGCAAAAGTGGGAGGTGGGCCAGAAAAAACCAACAGGCACCGCCCTTAAACTGCTGCAATTGGTCAAGACGCACGGTTTAAAGATCGTCGCCTGAGATAGTTGCCCCGTTCGCCATGGTCCGGTTTAATTGATTGATGCTCACTGGGGGAAGGAACGACCACCAGTCACGAGGGTCGACGCGTCTGTGTCGGTGGGGTGGCGCGACTATGCGAAGGGCTTCGTTCAGCACAACTCTACGCGAGAGGGGATATGGGGTAGGGTTGACGAATGGCGGTTCGCGAGAAACGATCCACGCGTGGCCGGAGGGTGTGGTATCTGCTAGAGGTGTTCGATTGCAAGACCTGGCGCTCATTATTTCACTCATGCTTCATGTTTTAGCGGGTAGAGTTGGCAACGTGGTGTGTCCTTTAATTATTGTGTCGACATAACATTTTCCAAGGGTGTCACTTCCCAGTGAAGGCTTGATTGCTTTTGCCCATGCTTTTCGTTCTTCTTCTGGTAGCGCGTTGGAAAGGTGAATTATTCTTCGCTTTTCCCAATCGTCGCACCGATCGAACCATTCTCTAATCGTTTTGAACTCGGTTCTTGTTAGATTGCCATAGAGACCCTCGAGTGCAATTGTCGAAGGATAAGTGACCATTTCTTTACTTGCGTGTTTGAAGATGTGCAGTAGAGCCGGTTTTCTGAAATAGCTTGGTGAACTGAGCAATTTGGCGATAGTTGCTTCGTGCCATTCGAATGCATAGAACTCGTGTCGCATGACGAGTCCAGCATAGTAGTCTGCGACGGCATTTCTAGACGAGCTGGGAATAGCCTCGGCGTTCTTGATCAGCATATCTACAAAGTAGTCCAGCGCATACATATACTTGCCGCATGCTTCTGCGAGTCTTACTAGGAGGTCAAACCTCTCTTGCACGATGCAAGCGATTACGAGCTTTTGAATGCTTGTGAAGTCCACAATCGTGGTTTTCCCAAGCTCCTCGAGACCTGTTCCTATGGAGATCTTCCTGAAAGGGTCAAATTTATCGGAGGCGGGCATGAAGAACGTTCTGGCAATTCGGTTGTAGCCACCAGTGAGTTTTGTGATTACCCTTAAGACAGCTTCAGCATCATGAGCTTCGGGCAGATCCTCTATGAATGACGTCGTATCATCTTTATGGGCTACCGCCAATTTGGTTTTCCCTGTGTTCAGCATTAGGCCATCTCGAAACAATCTTGTGTTGAGCTTGTTCATCCACCGTTGGGCAGTGACAATGTCAGGGGCGAAAAGGCGGTAATCATCTACGTAGCGGGTGAAGACAACAGCTTCTCCGATCAGATAATTATCGATGTCGATGAGGGCTGCCTCGGCAAGAATTCTGCTCGCGACGTTTCCAACTGGTAAACCATAGCTATCTTTCTTGGTCCAGAACAGAAGCAGGTCATTAATTTTGGCTCGGAGGCTTTTCTCAACTCCAATGCTATCTAGAGTTGATTCAATGCGGTGAATATTAATGCGATCATAGAATGCTGCAATGTCACACTGAACGACATAGGAGCACTCGCTTGAATTCGCGAGGGTCTTTGTTCGTTCACGCCAGGTGCTATAGGTAATAGATGGGTCGAACACATCCTCTGTTGTAGGGCGGAATCTAGCTGAAAAAACCGTCTGGGAGGTTGTGGGGATCCTGTGTCTTTCAATTTCCGTTGCCAGCATTAGGACGAGAGAAGTGTATTTTGCGAGGCAGCTAGGTTCGATAATAGCAGCCCTTCTATAGTCAAAAACGAACCGATTTTTTGGTGTTAGCATAAATTGAACGGGTTTGAATTCCATTTCGTAGATCGATCCACGATTGAGCATGGATCTCACATTGCCTTGAAACTCATCCAGATGATTCGATATTAGCTGCTTTTCAAGGTGAGCTGATGAGATATCGCTGAGGCCATGCTTGGCAAGATTCTTCGTGGCTAGCTGGACTGCGGAATCAAGATTCAATTCAAACTCCGACGTCTCAATCGATTGTTCAGCGTTTGGAAAAGTTGATCCGCTGAGAGCAAAGAATGGGGACATTCTGCATTTCTTGGCCGCCTGACGCAACTCTGGTCACCATGGTGAAATAAAGAACATCGATCATTCCCATACCATCGGGTTTGTTTATCCCAGCTGGCCGAGGCGGGATTGGAGGACGCTGATGGTGGCGATGGCGGCGGTTTCGGCTCGTAGGATGTGTGGGCCCAGGGTCACTTGTTCGATTCCAGCCTGTTCGGCCATCCGCATTTCTTCCTTGCTCCACCCTCCCTCCGGCCCGATCAAGATCAGTACGGAGCCGGTCGCGTCTTGCGGTAGTTCAATGATTCGCAAACTCTTCCCTTCCAGCCGTTCGGCAAGCATGAGTGTTACAGTGCCAGTCGCGCAGTTTCTCAGAAGTGTTGCAAGGGATTGCGGCGGGGCGATGGTCGGCAGACGCCACTGTTCGGACTGCTGCGCTGCTTCCAGAGCGATGCGCTGCCACCGGGCGATCTGCGAGTCGATGCGATCGGCTTTGATCTGCACCACACTGTGCCTGCTTTCAACCGGTACGAGTTCAGCTACACCCAGCTCAGTAGCTTTCTGAATCACCCAGTCCATCTTTTCGCCTTTGAGCAGGGATTGGCCGAGGATCAGGCGGGGAGAGTGGCGGGGTGGTTCCTGGACCGTATCGAGAATGCGTCCGGTGATGGCCCGTTTGGAGACCTCGGTGATTTCCGCGCGGTACCGGTGGCTCGCCCCGTCGCCGAACAGGACGATCTCGCCGACGGTGATGCGGAGACTATCCCGGAGATGGTTCAGCAGGTCGCCGGTAATTGAGATGGTCGGTGAAGCGATGCACTCAGAAGGTACAAAAAAGACGGGCATGGGGAGCTCTGGAGATCCGGGTATGGATAGGCTGTCGCGGTCTACTCGAAAAACGTCTTCATCTTGTCGAAGAACCCGTCGCCGTCGGCTTCCATCGACATGCCGCCTTCTTTGGCGAACTCCGTGAGCAGCTCTTTTTGTCTGGCGGTCAATTTGGTGGGGATTTGTACTTTAATCGTGTACAGGTGATCGCCGGTTGCTCCCCCTTTGAGGCTGGGAATGCCGAGTCCTTTAATCTTGAGCACCTTGTCCTGCTGGGTTCCCGGTGGAATCTTGATGACGGTATCGCCTTTGAGCGTCGGCACTTCCACCTTTCCGCCGAGCACGGCCGTCACGAGATTGATCGGCACATCACACAGGATGTCGAGGCCTTTCCGCTGAAAAATAGGATGGGGCTTGACGGTAATCGCCACATACAGGTCTCCGGGAGGACCGGAATTGGCGCCGTGCTCGCCTTCATTGGACAGCCTGAGTCTCATACCGGTTTCGATACCGGCGGGAATATGGACGGCGATCGTCCGCTCTTTATAGACGCGCTGGCGGCCCTGGCAGACCGGACAGGGTTCCGTCACTATCTGTCCGGCGCCGTTACATTGGCCGCAGGGCCGGCTGACGCTGAAAAAACCTTGTTGGAAACGAAGCTGTCCCGCGCCTTTGCAACTGGGGCAGGTTTTGATGGATGATGCCGATTTGGCTCCGGTGCCGTTGCAGTCGACACAGCCCTCCCAGCGGGGAATCTTGAGCTTCGCCTCTTTGCCGTAGACGGCTTCTTCGAAGGACAACTCGAGATTGTATTGAAGGTCGCTTCCCCGTTCGGTGCGGCCGCCCCCACGGGACTGTCCGAAGAAATCTTCGAAGATGTCGTTGAAGACGTCGCCGAATCCGCCGCGGTTGAAATCGAATCCGTCGAAGCCGCCGGCACCCTGTTGCGCTCCGGCATGTCCGAACATGTCGTACCGCTTGCGTTTGTCCTGGTCGCTGAGGGTTTCGTAGGCTTCGTTAATTTCTTTGAACTTCTCTTCGGCGGATCTTTTCTGGTGGTCGCCGGTTTGCAAGTCAGGATGGTGCTGGCGGGCCATCCTTCGGTAGGCCTTCTTGAGTTCGTCGTCGGATGCGGTTTTCTCGACGCCGAGGATATCGTAGTAATCGCGTTTGCTCACGGATATCAGTGCTCACGTTATACAGAGAGGCCGAGGTGTCGTGTCATCGACGCAGCCTCGGCCTCTCTGAGACGAATTGTAGGCTACTTCTTGTCCTTGTCCACTTCTTCAAACTCTGCGTCGACGACCTTTTCGTCGGTCTTGGCAGAACCGGCTCCGTCTCCCGCTGCCCCCTGTCCTCCAGGTGCGGTGCTCTGGGCGCCGGCTGTGGCCGAGGCTTTCTTATACATGGCTTCGGCCAGCTTATGCGAGGCCGTGGTGAGTGTTTGCGTCGCCGACTCGATGGCCTCGGCGTCCGTCCCTTCGAGCGCTTTCTTCAGCGCCGCGACGGCATCTTGAATCTGTGTTTTTTCTTCCGCCGTCACATTGTCGCCGTATTCCGTGATATTTTTTTCTGTTTGATAAACCAGATTGTCGGCCTGGTTCTTGGCTTCGGCGAGTTTGCGCCGCTTCTTGTCGTCCTCGGTGTGGGACTGGGCATCCTTGACGAGTTTTTCGACCTCGTCCTTGCTCAGGCCGCTCGAGGCCGTGATCCGGATCGACTGCTCTTTCTGGGTGGCCAGATCCTTGGCCGCCACATGAACGATGCCGTTGGCGTCGATGTCGAAGGATACCTCGATCTGCGGCATACCGCGTGGAGCCATGGGAATGCCGACCAGGTCAAACTGGCCGAGCAGCTTGTTGTCATTGGCCATTTCCCGTTCGCCCTGGAAGACCCGGATCGTCACCGCAGTTTGATTGTCTGCGGCGGTCGAGAAGGTCTGGCTCTTCTTCGTGGGAACGGTCGTGTTGCGCTCGATGAGTTTGGTGAACACGCCGCCGAGCGTTTCAATGCCGAGTGAGAGCGGCGTGACGTCGAGCAACAGCACATCCTTGACTTCGCCCTTGAGCACGCCGCCTTGAATGCCGGCGCCGATGGCGACGACTTCGTCGGGGTTCACGCCCCGGTGCGGTTCTCTTCCGAAAAACTCTTTGACGACTTGAATGACTTTGGGCATGCGGGTCATGCCGCCGACCAACACGACTTCCTGGATATCTTTCGCGGTCACTCCGGCGTCAGACATCGCCTTCCGGCAGGGTTCAATGGTGCGTTGGATCAAATCGTCCACCAGTTGTTCCAGCTTGGCCCTGGTGAGCTTGGTCACCAAATGCTTGGGGCCGCTCGCATCTGCCGTGATGAAGGGGAGATTGATTTCAGTTTCCTGTGATGAGGACAGTTCGATCTTTGCCCGCTCCGCTGCCTCTTTAAGGCGTTGGAGTGCCATACGGTCCTTGCGGAGATCGATTCCCTGGTCTTTCCTGAATTCGTCTACCAGCCAATCCATCACGCGCAGGTCGAAATCGTCGCCGCCCAGGTAGGTGTCGCCGTTGGTGGATTTCACCTCGAAGACACCTTCGCCGATTTCCAGCACGGACACATCGAAGGTGCCGCCGCCAAGGTCGTAGACCGCGATGCGCTCATCCTTCTTCTTGTCGAGTCCGTAGGCGAGCGAGGCGGCAGTCGGCTCATTGATGATCCGGAGCACGTTCAGGCCGGCAATCTGCCCCGCGTCTTTTGTGGCTTGCCGTTGGCTGTCGTCAAAATAGGCCGGAACGGTGACGACGGCTTCGGTGATTTTTTCGCCGAGGTAATCTTCTGCGGTCTGCCGCATCTTTTGCAGAATCATGGCGGACACTTCCGGCGGGCTGTAGCGTTTGCCGCGCAATTCGACGTGGGCATCGCCATTGTCGGCTTCGACGACTTTATAAGGAAGGCGCTTCATGGCCTCCTGGACCTCACGGCTCTTGAACTTGCGCCCCATGAGGCGCTTGACCGAGAAGATGGTGTTTTCATGGTTGGTAATGGCCTGCCGTTTTGCGATTTGCCCGACGAGACGTTCGGCCTTGTCCGTAATGGCCACGACCGATGGAGTGGTGCGGCTCCCTTCGGCGTTGGCGATGACGACAGGATCTCCGCCGCTCATAATCGCGACGCATGAGTTGGTAGTGCCGAGGTCGATGCCGATGACTTTACCCATTGGTAGACTCCTTCCTTCCCGATAGCGACAATCCGTTAGTGCGAAGTTGATTCATGTCCGTCTGTCTGTGTGGGCCCGGCCGAGACACTGACCATGGCAGCCCGGAGAATACGATCATGCAGCCGGTAGCCCTTCTGAAACTCGTCGATCACATGATCGCGCGGTACTGTGGTGGACGGCAGATGCGAGACTGCCTGGTGCGTGGCAGGGTCGAATGCCAGGCCGATCGTTTCCACTGCCTGAACGCCGAATTTTGCGAGACAGCTCGACAATTGCTTGAGGGTTAGATCGACGCCTTGAACCACAGCTGAGCTGCCTCCTTTGTCGTCGCGTGCCGCCTTAATTGCGCGCTCCAGGTTGTCGACGACCGGCAATAACTCCTTCAACAACTGTTCATTGCCGAACTTGATCTGGTCCCTCTGATCACGCTGAGCCATCCGCTTGTAATTCTCAAACTCCGCCGCCAATCGCAGAAATTTATCGTTGAAGGCCTTCGCTTCCTCTGTTTTTGCGGCGAGTGCCTGTTGTGTTTCTAGAAGAGCAGGGTCTGCTGTGGTTGCGCCAGGCTCGCGTGTTTCAGAGGCGCCACTCCCTAAATCATCGATTGTATTCACTGTTTCCTCTGAATTGTTCTGTTCTTGGTCCACATCGATACCTATACAGGCCAGCAGATATCCATAGGAGATGGGAAGTCAACAGGAGGAGGAAGAAATGTCCTGGAAAATAGTCTCGCGAGATGAGTTATCGGGGTTCAGTGTCTGAACATGCACCGTGTGTGCGCCGGAATAGAAATTCGAGCCCCTCTAAGGTCAGCAAGGGTTCCACTTTGCGAATCGACGATGTTTCCGGAGCAACCACCGAGGCTAACCCGCCTGTTGCAATCACATAGAAGGGGCGGCCCAACTCCTGCTCCATTCGCCGGACAAGGGCGTCGACAAGTCCGGCGTAGCCGAAGAGGAGCCCGGATTGGATGCTTCCTGCCGTATCGGTTCCAATGACGGTTTTGGGGCGGGCCAGCTCAACCTTGCTCAATTTGGCTGCGCGGGCGAACAACGCCTCGGCTGAGATGCCGAGGCCTGGCGCAATGACTCCACCCAGATATTCGCCGGCGTGAGTCACCGCGCAAAAAGTCGTGGCCGTGCCAAAATCGACGATGATGAGGTCTCGCTGGAATCTATGATGTGCGGCGGCTGCGTTGACGATGCGGTCGCTCCCGATTTCTTTGGGATTCTGGTATCGGAGCGTCAGTCCCGTATCCATGTCCGAGGAGACGATAAGCGGCGTGCAGGCAAAGTAGGTGCCGACCATCGATTCGAATGTTCCCGTAAGGGCGGGTACGACACTGGAAATAATGGCTCCGGTAATCTGTTCCGCTGTGCGTCCGCTTCGAGCAAGCAGGTTGGCGCAGAGAATGCCGTACTCATCGGCAGTGGTCTTGGGATCGGTGGCTAATCGCCAATGGGCCAGGAGAGTCCGGCCGTCAAAAATTCCCCAGACGACGTTGGTATTGCCGATATCGATGGCCAGCAGCATGGAGGTATTCTACCTGGCTGACGAAAGATTTCGCTACTCTTTGAGATGAATCACATCGGCTGCGCGAATGCCGATGAGGGGCGGGACTGTCGGAGACGAGGATATGGGCCGGATTTGCAGGGCGCCGTCGGTGGAGATGGATTCAGCCGTGCCGAGCAGTTCCTGCTCAGGCCCCATGAGCGCACGCACGCGCCTGCCGAGTGTGCTGCAGCGAGCGGTGTAGGCCCGCCGCAACCGTTCAGATCCGTGGGAGCGCAGCTCATTCAGGCCCTGTTCAAGTTCGAATAACAGGTGAGCAATGAGCCGGTTTCTGTCGATTGGATGACGCGCGACTTCGAATAACGATGTCGCGATCGAACGCAGTTCCTCGGGGAAAGACTCGTGCTGCAGATTCACATTGAGGCCGATTCCGATCACGACGGTGGGGTCTGAGGCTGAGACATGAGAACTCTCACAGAGAATGCCGCCGACTTTCCGCTCATGCAACAGCAGGTCGTTCGGCCACTTTAAGGAGAGCGAGAGCGATGTGACCGTCTGGACTGCTTCTGCCGCCGCCAGGGCGCTGGTCAGCGGGACCCATGACAGCCATTCAGCCAGCGTACACTCCGGTCCGATTCCACGGACGAGGACAGAACAATAGATGTTTGTGCCGGGAGGAGAGTGCCAGGTGCGTGTTCGCCGGCCTTTTCCAGCCGATTGGCTTTCGGCTACCACGACGGTTCCGTGGGCGGCGCCGGCGTGGGCCAGTGCCAAGGCTTCGGAGTTGGTCGAGGGGAGTTCCTGATGCAGGTAGAGGCACTGTCCCAACGCGGTGGTTGCCAAGGTGCTGCGAATATTATCGAGTGTGAGCGGAGCAGAGAGCGGCATGGCCTAGCGCTGCCGGCCTGTCCGGATCATGACCAGGCTGAATGCCACCGCCGGTGCAGAGTGGGTCAGCGCGCCGATCGAGATCCGATCGATTCCCGTAGCCGCCATGGCCCGGACATTCTTCATGGTTATACCGCCGGAGACTTCGATGACTGCGCGGCCCTTGATGAGCGAGACTGCGCGTCGCACCATGGCGGGCGTCATGTTATCCAGGAGAATGATATCGGCTTTGCCGGCAAGGGCCTGCCGAACTTCGGAGAGGGATTCTGCTTCGACGATGACCGGCATGGTGCCGGGCTTGTACGCTTTGGCTAGCCGGCATGCCGCGCGAACCGTCTGCGGGCCTCGATTGAGAAGCGCCAGATGATTGTCTTTGATCAACATCCCGTCTCCCAGCGACATCCGGTGATTCACGCCGCCGCCGAGTGCGACAGCCCATTTCTGAATGGCTCGCCAGCCGGGCAACGTTTTTCGTGTATCCATAATGTCGATGGAACGGCCTTTGATCGCACGGCAGAACCGGTGTGTCAGCGTGGCGATCCCGGACAGATGCTGGAGAAAATTCAGCGCGACCCGTTCCGCTTGCAGGATGGCTCGCCCGTCACCGGCGATCGATAGGATCGGCTCGCCGGTCCTGGCTGGTTCGCCGTCCCGCCGTACGACTGTGAGCGTGAGGGTCGGATCGACCGCGAGAAATGTTTGCACGGCTGCGGCCAGTCCCGCCACGACGATCGGTTGCTGGGCGATGATGTCAGCGCGGGCGGGAACCGGTTTTGGGAAAAGGGCGGCGGTGGTCACATCGCCTTGTCCCAGGTCCTCTTCCAATCCAAGCCGAACGGCGCGGCGGATGTCTGCGGCGGGAAGCTGTACCATCGGTCAGGTTCCCAGCATGGTGCGCAACTGCTGTGCGCTGCCGGCCAGGAGCTCACGGTCACGGGCCATCGTCCGCACCCGTTCCTGGTGCTCGGTGATGACCTCCGGCGGGGCCTTCGACACGAACTCTGCATTGTTCAGTTTGCCGTTGAGCCGTTGAGACTCCTTGTCGTTCTCCGCGAGCTGTTTCGTCAGGCGGTCGAGCGCTTTCTGCAGATCGACATCGCCGGAGACCGTGATTCCGACAGAAAGGCCTTCGGTGACGAGCCGCAGCAGTTTCACTGACGGCCAATTCTTCGACGCCGTGATGGCGGCTTCGCCACGGCTTAGGTGAGCCAGGTGCTGCTGAATTTGATGGAGCTGCTCATGTCTATTCCGGTCATCATGGTCGATATAAAACGGAATGTGCTGTCCCGGTGGATAATTCAACAGAACCCGGCCGGTGCGGATGAGTCCAACGGTCTGTTCGAGCAGCGCAAACTGCCGTTCTGCATCGGGTGATGACCAGGTGTGGTTTGAAACCGGATAGTTCTGGAGGACAATGCTGGCTCCTTGATGTGGAATGGTCTGCCAGATCTCTTCGGTAATGAAGGGCATGAAAGGATGCAGCAGCCGCATTGTCGTTTCGAGTGTCTCGACCAGCGTCTGTCTGGTGCCCGGTCCATCGGGATGTACGGCGTCTTGCAAAACGGGCTTGATCAATTCCAGATACCAATCACAGTACTCGTGCCAGATAAAGTGGTATAGCGTCCCGGCGGCGCGATCAAACCGGTAGGATTCCAGCTCCGACGTCACGGTGTGGATCGTGTGGTCCAGCCGGCTCAGTATCCACCGGTCGGGGAAGGTTCGTTGTGCCGGAGGAAGGGCGGTGCGCGTCCCGTCGAGATACATCAGGCCGAAGCGCGCGGCATTCCAGATTTTGTTGGCAAAGTTGCGATACCCCTCGATCCGTTCTTCCGCCAGCTTGATGTCGCGTCCGGGCGAGGCCATCGATGCCAGGGTGAACCGCAGCGCATCGGTGCCGAATTGATTCATGACGTGAAGCGGGTCGATCACGTTGCCTTTTGACTTGCTCATCTTCTGGCCCTCGGCATCCCGGACCAAGGCGTGGATATAGACGTCCTTGAAGGGCACATCGCCCATGAACTTCAGACCCATCATAATCATCCGGGCCACCCAGAAGAACAGAATATCGAGGCCGGTGACCAGCGTAGAGGTCGGATAATAGGCTTTGAGTTCAGGTGTCTGATCCGGCCATCCCAGCGTCGAAAAGGGCCAGAGGGCAGACGAAAACCAGGTATCGAGCACATCGGCATCGCGCAGCAGTTGTTGACTGCCACAGGCGGGACAGCGAGCCGGAGTTGTCTTCGAGACGATCGGCTTGGCGCCTTGCAGTACGACGGTTCGATCGTCCACGGTGACGATCTGTTGTGCGTTGCAGGCGAGGCAGTACCAGGCCGGAATCTGATGTCCCCACCAGATTTGGCGGGAGATGCACCAGTCTTTGATGTCCCGCATCCAGCCGAGATAGTTGTTGGTCCAGCCTTCAGGAATGATCCTGATTTTTCCGGTCTCGACAGCTTCAATCGCCGGCTGAGCCAACGGTTGAATCTTGACGAACCACTGGGGAGACAAATAGGGTTCCACCACCGTTTTGCAGCGGTAGCATTTTCCCACTGCCATCTTGTGGTCTTCTATATTGGTCAGCGAGCCTCGTTCGCGCAGGAGGTCTTCGACTTTCGGACGGGCCTTCGCGACCGGAAGCCCTTTCAACATGTCGATAAATTCCGGCTCGACCAGTGCGTGCTGCAGGCCGACAGGGTCGAGCCTCGCATGATGGTCCAGGATGGCCAGCCGTTCCAGGGCATGTCGTTCGCCTGCTTCATAGTCGTTGAAATCGTGCGCCGGTGTGATCTTCACCGCGCCGGTGCCGAATGCGAGATCCACCAGGATCGAATCACCCACGATGGGAATCTGACGCGTCGTCAGTGGAAGCAGGACCTTTTTTCCGATCAGATGCCGATAACGAGGATCGTCCGGATGTACGGCGACGGCCGTATCTCCCAGCATCGTTTCCGGCCTGGTCGTGGCGACGATGAGTGCATCGCCGGGATCGTCAGCCAGGGGGTAACGGAGATGATAGAGTTTCCCCTTTACATCCTCGTGTTCCACTTCGATATCGGAGAGGGCGGTCAGGCAGCGGGGGCACCAGTTGATGAGTCGCTCGCCACGGTAGATCAGGCCGTCTTCATACAGGCGCACAAAGACCTCGATGACGGCCTTGGATAAGCCTTCGTCCATGGTGAAGCGCAAACGGTCCCAGTCGCAGGATTCGCCGAGTTGCTTCTGCTGGCTGATGATCGTATTCCCCGATGTCGCCTTCCAATTCCAGACACGCTCGATGAACCGATCGCGTCCCAGGGATTCCCGCGAGAGGCCTTCGGCCATGAGTTGTTTTTCCACCACGTTCTGCGTGGCGATACCGGCGTGATCTGTGCCGGGGAGCCAGAGCACGTTGCGGCCTTGCATGCGCCGCCACCGGATCAAGATGTCCTGGAGCGAATGGTTCAACGCATGACCGACGTGGAGCGAGCCGGTCACATTCGGCGGAGGAATGACGATGCAATAGGGGGCGCCGGCGTGATGGGGGGACGCATGGAAATAGCCGCGCTCATTCCAAAGCTGATACCAGCGGGATTCGACGGTTTTGGGGTCGTAGGACTTGTCGAGTTGCGGTGTGGTCATGGACAGGTTGCCGATCGAACAGGCGGGCATCTTAACATGTCTGTGCGGCACAGCAAATGGCATGGCCGCACAGCTTGTGACCCTGCCGAGGCTGTGTTATACCATCGCGGTCAGGCAGGGGCCCATCACTTTTATTGTAGGGAGTCGGTATGCCACGAGGACGTGAGAAAGATCGGAAGACGAGACGGAAGCATCGGAAGAACGTGAAGCGGATGAAGACGCTGGTGAAGACCCGACGAGCAGCCGCAAAGCGCGGGAAAAAAGGATAGGCGGGGCGAGCGGTATTTCCGTCAGCTGGAGGCGGTCAGGCGTTTCAGTTCGGCGGTGATGTGCTGTACGGCAAGTTCAGGGACGATCTGCTGTACGGCTTGTTCGATGGCGCGCTCGGAGACCGTCCGTACGGTTTCATCGACAATCGGCGGCGCGAGCTTGTGTACAGTAGCCTGCACTTCATCCTTCACGATCTGATCGATCAAACCGATCTGTTCACGAATGACGTCGGATAGGTGTTGTCGGAGGCCGGTTTCGGCCTGCTCCTTTACCCAGATGTCGAGTTTCGCCTTGGCCAATGTGCCGATCAAGTCGGAGATGGTTTGCCGAATGATGGGTTCATGGTTTGCGATTTCTTTTCCCAGCAGAGACGGCAGTTCCCGCGACAGGATGGGCTGTATGATAGCGGCGAGACGTTCCTCAGAAAGCACATCGCCCAGTTGCGCCCATAATTCCTTTTGGACGATGGGCTGGACCTGGCTCGTCAGTTTCTCTTCAATGACCTGCGGTAGTACGTCGGCCAGTCTTTGTTCGACCTGGTGTGTCATCGACTGCGTGAGCTGGTCGAAGATGCCTTTCATCGGATCTTCCGGACTTGCCGCTGCTGCGCGGATGACGGGGGCAGCAGGCGGCGGCGTACTGGTTCGAGCGATGACCGGTTCCACCGGCTTGGCAGCAGGGCTTGGCGCGGCGCTGAGTGCGGCACTGAGTGCGACACCGAGCGAGGGGCCGAGTGAGAGACTGGGGGCGGCCGTTGCAACGTGAACGGAGCCCGTTTCTTCGGCGGCCTCGTCCCCGCCTGCAGCCGGCGGCCAGGCGCGGCGCTTGAGTTTTGCTCCCTGTTCCGATTTCTGCTGTTTCTCTTGGAGATGCTTGATGATCGTGAGCAGCTCGTCCGGTTGAAACGGTTTCTTGAGAAAAGCTTTCACGCCCAGTGAGCGAAACAGGTTCTCATCCAGGTGGTCTGCCTGATTGACCAGCGAAATAAGGTAGGTTTCAGTCAAGTTGTCCAGCTTGTTGATCTCTTTGCAAAAACCGGAAAAGGTCATATTTTCAAGATAGTAGTCCACAATGATCAGGGAGGGGTTGCCCTGTTTGGCGGCGGCGAGGGCTGCCGGGCCGTCGTTGAATCCAATAACCTCAAATCCTTCAGGGGTCGAAGTCTGTTCAACCAAGCGGCGCACAGCGGGGCTGCTATCGACCACAAAGATGGAAGAAGGCATCGAAATCTCCAGATCTAATAGGTTTTACGAAGCTATCAGCGAGGGTATTCTTTGTCAAGAAAACGGCTGTTTAGTGAGTGCGGGTGTCTCTCAGTGAAGAGCAGAGTGAACCCTTCGGAGGCCTGTTGAGATAATGGAGACCGGTGTATCGATCCGGGTCGTATTTTTCGACGCGGCCGACACTCTCTTTCATGTGAAGGGGTCGGTCGCTGAGATTTATCTTCACTACGCGGTGCAATACGGCTTTTCACAAACGCAGGAGTCTTTGCCTGCCATCAGGCAGGCGTTTAGCCGGGCCTTTCGAGAGGCGCCGCCTCCGATCTTTGTGGCGACCGAACCGGCGCAGCTCAAACAGAGCGAGCGGCTCTGGTGGTTCGATGTCGTCCACAATGTGTTCTACCGGGTCGGGATGTTCGAGCGGTTCGATGATTTTTTCGACCGGATCTTCG
Organism: Nitrospira sp.; assembly: GCA_022842445.1. Taxonomy (GTDB): domain Bacteria; phylum Nitrospirota; class Nitrospiria; order Nitrospirales; family Nitrospiraceae; genus Nitrospira_D. The sequence goes on along the minus strand of JALHPO010000016.1, from coordinate 35,864 downwards.
AGGTATTTGAAGATGCCGGCTCATGGAGTCTTTTTCCTGAGGTGCTCTCGACCTTGACCAGCCTCAAGGCGTCGGGCATGGAATTAGGAATTATTTCCAACTTCGACTCGCGACTGTTTCCGGTGATGCGGGGATTGGGTATTGCCGATCTCTTCGATACCATCACGATTTCCAGTCTGGCGCAGGCCGCAAAGCCGGCAACCAAGATATTTCAGCTTGCGCTGGACAAGCATGCCGTCGATCCGGAGGAGGCGCTGCATGTCGGGGACAGTTTGAGGGAGGATGTCGAAGGCGCGGAGAAAGCGGGGCTCCATGCTGTCCTGCTCGATCGTCGGGGCACGGCCCAGCGTTCGGGAGTCCAGACGATTAAATCCCTCGACGAATTGATGCCTCTGATGGATCGGCTTGCCGGTGGCTGACATAGTGTGAAATGTAAGAATGGAGAACTGCCGAGCCCTCCGTCTCCCACACCTCTCACCTTTTACGTTTTACCTTTCACGCTTCACGGCTCAAGCAGCAGCGGCACGATGTCTTTTGCCCGCCCCTGCAGAGAGAGATCGACAAGATCGGTTTGGGGAGTTTGGTCCAGATTGATTTCGGCTACGAACGCGCCGGCTTCTTTCGCGATCGAGGCAAAGCCGGCAGCCGGATAGACTACTCCGGAGGTGCCGATGACAAGGCACAGGTCACTTGCCCTAAGCGCGGCATAGCTGCGCTGTAGATCTTTCTCGGCCAGGGATTCTCCGAACCAGACGATATGGGGTCGAAGAAGGTTCCGACAGTCTCGGCATATCGGGAGGATGTGAATCGGAACGTCCCGATTCTCGGTAACCTGCCCGCATGCCGTGCAGCGCACCATCCAGATATTGCCGTGAATCTCGGACAGCCGTTGTGATCCTGCCGTCCGGTGCAATCCATCGACGTTTTGTGTGATCAGCCAGAACTGCGCGCAACGCCGTTCCAATTCCGCGATGGCCTCATGGGCGGGATTGGGTTTCTTGGTGGCGATCAACTCGCGGCGCCAGTTATACCATTCCCACACCAGTCGGGGGTCCCGGTCAAAGGCTTCCGGCGTTGCCAGATCTTCAGCTCGAAAGTTTCGCCACAGGCCCTCTACCCCGCGAAAGGTCGGCACGCCGCTGTCGGCAGAAATGCCGGCGCCGGTGAGGACCGTAATCGATCGTGCTGCGGCGAGACGTTCTTTCAGAATGCTGAAATCAGAACCAGACATGATTCATGCCGAGTGAGAGAGAAGGCCGCTGCGTCTGCTCGCAGTCGCATGCTATAGTACCGCCGCGTCCTGTGCAATGTGTGGAGGATGTGGAGATGAGCATGAAACAGATTTTAGTAGTCGGCGCGGGGTCGGTGGGCGGATTCTTTGGGGCACACTTGGCGAAGGGGAATCCAAATGTCTCGTTTCTGCTCCGGCCGGACACGCTGGCCGCAGTCACACGGAACGGGTTGACGATCCGCAGCGCCGGTGGAACCTTTACTGTCCGGCCACAGGCGGCGTCAGACGCACGGCAGCTTCCCAAGCCGGACCTCATTATTCTTGGAGTCAAAGCCTATCACCTCGATGAAGTCATGGATCAGATCGAACCGGTGGTCTCGGCGAAGACGGTGCTCCTGACATTGCAAAACGGGATCGATAACGAAGATCGCCTGATCGCTCGATTCAAGCGCGATTGTGTCGTGGGCGGGGTGGCCTATATCTACTCCAAGATTGCCGAGCCCGGTGTGATTGACCATTACAAGAAAGGCGCCGTGGCAATCGGCGAACTGATGGGGCATGAAAGCGAACGGCTGCTCGCGATCAAGGATCTCTTCACCACCGCGGGAATTCCCTGCCAATTGTCCAAAGATATCCGCCGCAGCAAATGGGAGAAGATGTGTTGGAATTGCGTCTTCAATCCCATCACCGTGCTTATTAACGACTCCGTCGCACGTGCGCTGGATCATCCTGAATTATTTGCCGTGATCAGACAAATCGTCGGGGAGGTAACGGCGGTCTCGGCCGCGGTCAAGGTGCCGTTGCCGCTGGATATGCCGGAGCGAGTCGTGAAGGCGACACAGGAAATTCGGGATATCCATACGTCGATGTATGACGATTGGAAAGCAGGCCGCCCGACGGAGATCGCATACTTGAACGGATATATCGTGGAGAAAGGGCGGGAACTCGGCATTCCCACGCCGGTGAATGAAGCCCTGACGGCCATGATCAAGGCCGTGACGGAGAAGGAACAGACCGGCCCCGGCATCGTGAAGATTGAGGGTGCGGTCGTGCAGCCTGTTTCATTCGATCGCAAGGCGCTGCAGCAATTGCCGGATGAACATCAGATTGCCGATGTCAGTGCCGTGATGCCGGGCATGAAGGGGCGGGCGATCGCGGTGAGGGGATTGCTGGATGTGCCGGCGCTGAACATTGATGCCGATCATGTGACGTTTCATTCGTTGGATGGCAAATATGCTGCGGCGCTCACGCTTCAGCAGGCCCGTGATTTTGGAGTCCTTGTGTATGAGCTCGACGGCGAACCATTGCCCGATGGAAAGGGCGGACCCTTTCGGCTCATCACGCCGGGATTGGGGGATCTCTGCGCGAACGTGAAAAATGTGGGGAAAATCGAGATCACCAAAGGGCCGGGCCGTGATACGAGACAGACCACCTGTCCGCCGGCGGTGTAATCGTTCAGTACGTATCGAGATATGAAGAAAATCGGCGGTAGTCTGTTGATCATCGGGGCAGTGCTTTTGGGCGCGGTATGGCTCGTGGATAATGCGCAGACATTCGAGTCTCACTATGACACCTATCAGAAGTTAAAAGAGTCCGAGCTCATGACCCAAGGCTGGGTGTCGCATGTCATTCCCAATTCTTCTTATGACATCAATGAAACGCATCGAGTCAGTGGAGGGATTGTCACGGTGCGATTCAGGTTTCAGCCGGGGGACCTAGGGGATATGGAGTCGCGTTGTGCCATTCTCGATAGTAATGATTCCACGATACGGCGATATCGGTGCAGGGAGGATGTTGCGGCAGTCGTCGTCAGGTTGGATGCGAGCGGACAGGGGCAGATTCTCATCGAGTAGAGCGCTGTCCTGCAGATCGTCGGCTGAGAGCTGGTGATGTCCACTGATGTCGCGTGCGTCGTGGCTCTTGGCGCTAGCAATCTGACACGAGGATTCCAGACCGTGGTCTCGTCTGCTCGAACTGCATGGGGGCCCGATGTCGAAGTACTGGCGGCCCTCGGCCATGGGCGATCCTACGGCGCTCCCAGCCGGTTTCTCTTTCGCACCTTGCCCGGCATCATCAAATCCGGCTTGTGGGTTGAATTGGAGCGGCGTTCTCCAACCGCCATCAGGGGACTCGTGACGGATGTCGGTAATGACATCCTCTATGGCTTCTCAGTCGAACGAACGCTTGGATGGGTCGAGGAGGTACTTGTCCGCCTGGGACGTGTGACGAACGACATTGTTATGACAGACTTACCTCTTGCCAGTATTCACCGCCTGTCACATCTTAAGTTTTTGGCGTTTCGGTCCGCCCTGGTGCCATCCTGCCGGCTGTCTCTGTCTCAGGTCATCGACAGATCTGAGCTGGTGTGCGAAGGGATCGAGAAGTTATCCGCGACGCACGGCACGAAATTGGTTCGGCTTGATCCCGCCTGGTATGGCTTCGATCCCATCCATGTGCGCCCGTCGCTCTGGCGTCCTGTCTGGCAACAGATTCTCGGAGTTCAACCTCAGGCAAAGTCTACTCGGGGATCGATGGTTGAGAGCGTGAAATTGTACTTTCTGCGCCCCGAACGCCGCTGGATGTTCGGCGTCGAGCAATGCACTCCGCAGTCCGGTGTCGCGCTGCGCTCAGGCGGGCAGGTGCGGCTGTACTGATTTACGTCGTTCGTCTTTCGTCCTTCGACGCTGCTCAGGACCGTGCGTGTGTCGAACGGTGGAACATGAAGCGCAAGATGGAAGAGGTGAACGCGTTGGTGAAGCTTGTAGCGAGAAATCTGAGAGTTGTGCAGATTGCGCATTGAGTTGTGAGTTGCCTGAGCGTACTATGCCTGTCCGTCGACCAAGAGGGCCGTATCACAAACTCATGATTCCAGAAGCACACACATGTACTTTTTAACACGGGGGATGGCGTGGCTGTGACAGCGTTGCTCTCTTCTGTCTTAGTCCGAAGAGCGATCACGGGTCTTGTTCTTGGAACGATAGCCGGAATGATCGAGCTATGGGTGTTCAATCATGACCTCGCTCATTTCGCGGCGGCGGTTATCGCGGGGCCTCTGTACATGACGGCATTGGTGTTGCTCACCGATCGATTTCAACTTGCGGGGGGCAAGACCGTCCATGGCGCGGTGGCAGGTCTTCTGACTGCCATCGTCTGGTGGGCCATCGCTGTTCGAGCGACCGAACAATTCGTAGTTGCCGCTGTCGCCGGGGCCTGTTTTGGAGCCGTCTATGTCTGGTCGGAAGTGCGGAAAGCGCGATGAGTCGGTTGATGAGTTCAAATGGACTCTCTGCTAAAGGAAATTGAGCAGGGCGGCAGGGCCCAACGAGGTCGATCACCAGGAAAAATCACCACATCGTCAATGGATAAAACGTTGCCAGTCGCCATAACGGTCCTCGACCGGACCACATCGCAAATTCAACGCAATGAGCGCGAGTCCACTAACGGCACTGATCCACGGCCAGGACGGCGATCCGCCGTCAAGAATCCATCCTGCAAGCAGCACCCAGACGGCGCAAAGGACGTTCAGTCCACGCACCAGGCGCACGGGTTCGGCGAACGCCACCACTGAAAACGTCACCACCAGTGCGCCCATGATATGTGTGCTATGAGCGGCGGATCCGACCAGGTTCAGCATCGTAGGCGCAGACATCAGTCCAATGCCAACCAATGTGCTCAGCCATAGGTTCCATGGCGCAGAGAAGGCTTCAATGCTGTGTAGAAACTCCGAAAGGCGCGATCGCCGTTCCAATGTCTCCGGTTCCTCTGCCGTGCTGCCTTCACCCCGCCAAAATGCCCGCCACACATGACCGCGTTCACGTCTGGTACGAAGGAGGAACTGACCGGTGGCAATCACTTCATCAAGAGCCGGTGACACCATCAGCAGCATCACCACAGATGCCACCAGACACAGGGTACACCAGGCGCCGATACTGACCGGCTGAAGAATCACCAGCACAATACTTGTCACGCCAGGGGGAATGATGAACAGACCGAAGAGCACAACCATCCACGGCATCGTGCGCCAGCGTTGTTTTCCCCCAATCAGCCCGGCCAGGGCATCAAGCAGGTAGGACAGTGCGCCCAGGCCGGCGTCCGAAACGGGAAAGGCTTTCGAAATATCTGAGGTGAGCACGAGGCTGGTGCTATCGCCAAAGAATGGGTCCCACGGATACACGATGTGGCCGAGTTGAAACGCCGCCATATAACGAGAGAGAAAAAATCCGATCATCGCCAGGAACACGATCCCCAAGCGTTGCACCCACCCGGACGGATTGTAGCTCCAGCCTGGTGGAGCGCCTGAGCCGGAGCCGTCACGACCGAGCTGCGGGACAATGACCGCAAAGGTGACTACCAGTGCGCCGATGAGCAAGTCGTTGTTGTAGACAGCGGCGTTCGACGCCCAGAACAACAGCGGTGCGCTCATCACCCAAAGACCCACGCCGCACACGGTCCACGCGGCCCATGCATGGCGCATCGCGAGCATGCCGAAGAAAATAATCGCTGCTCCACTCGCAAGATCGCTCCAGAGCAGTGCCGGCACGGTCATTCCGAGGGCCGGCGCGCTCCCCATGAGCCACAGACCGAGCAACATGTTTGCCACATGCGGCCAGGGAGGCCCATCTGGACTAGGTGCTGCCCCCAGGTCGTTTTCTCGGTACCAAGCGATCGGGTTAGATTTCAACTCTGTGAGAATCTTAGGTAACGTTTCACGGAGAGAGTGGCGCGGCTCCCAGCCGAGCAGCGCCCGGGCTCGGGAGATGTCGAGCGCATAATGGTCGTCAGCTATATCGATCATCCACGGCTTAATAAATGGGTCGGTCCCGGGCACCACGTTCAGGACTCGGGAGCCAATCTTGGCCAATGCCTTGGGAATAGGATACGTCTTCCATTCTTTGCCGTGAAGCTGGCCGCTGATGATGCGCTGTAGCTCATGATAGCTGAGCGTTTCCGGTTCACCGATAAGCAACGTCGTGACTTGCGGAAGTTGCGCACGATGTTCGACGGCGAGCACCAAAGCCTGGACCATATCCTCCATATGCACGAAGGACGCTCCATGCGTCATCTCACCGGAATACAGGTGACCGATAAAACGATTTTCGTAAATGCGCTGGATTTGCCGCGTGATCGGGATCGAATGGCCGTAATCGTCATAGACACCGGCGATGCGCATCAGCACCACCGGTATGTCCCCTCTCTCTCGCAGAATCAGTGCCTCCGTCGCGACCTTCGACGTTGGATAATCCCATTTGGGCCTGAGCGGCCAATCTTCGTGGATGCGCTCGCCCGGTTTGCATGGCGCATGCACGAGCATGGTGCTGGAAAAGATGAACTGCTCGACCTCGAAGTCTCTCAGCCCGTGCAATAGTCGTTCAGTGCCGCGCACGGTGACTTGCTCATATAAAGGACTCGGTTCACCGGAGAAACTGTAGTACGCGGCCAAATGAATGACTGAGGCGATTCGCTTATGTCCGAGACGACGAACTTCATCCAACGCAGCCCACACGCCCTCATCGGAGCTGAGGTCGCATGCGATCACGTGTTCGGTTCCGGGCGGCGGATGGGGCGGTCCTGCTCGGTCGAAGCCCATCTCCGTGTAACTCTCTCCCACGTGATCAATGAGCGCGCTCCCGATCCGCCCACTGCTGCCGGTAATAATTAAGGTTCCCAATCTTTGTGCAATCGTCGGTGTATCTGTCATAACCTCACTCGTTCGTGGCCTACAGCGCTGACCTGTGCAGGCACGTTTATGGCGGTCGCTTTATTCTTCACGCGTCTGCTTAGTCCGAGACGCTCCTTGATGTCGCGCATGGTAGAGTCGGCGGGCGGATGCCTCTGCGCCGAACAGGGTCGGTCTATGATTGACGGCTGGCACATGGCCTCTTGTTCTTTGGGCTGCGTCCTCTCGTATACGTCGAATAATGCGCTCACTTGTTTCTGTGGCTGGCGGTAACATTCCGACCACGGAACTAAGCGACATCGGGTCGCCCTGTTGTGAAAGAATTAAAAAAAAGTGACTCTGTCCAGCCATGACTGTGGAAATGTATATCGCTCGGACCCCCCCGGCCTTGAGAGCATATCCGCTCTTGCGAACATGTGGTGAGAGATATCGGTACCCTCCCAATTAACGTCAGATGATTGCATGTGCTCCCAAGAAAGTATGTTCCATTGTGGACACCTCGGAGGTTGTTGAACGCCACTTGCTATCAGTCTGTCGCCTGGGTTGCAGGGGTGGGCTAGCAGCTCTCGCAACGGGCAAGAAAGAAGATGGAAAAGTTCTGGAGTGAGGCGAAATGCCGGCACGCCGCTTTCAACGCCGTGGTTTGCTGCCGGTCCGTGACGAAGCGTATCCAATGGGCTGGCTGCTGAGTCTGAGGCGGCTGGCGACCCTGCCGCCATCTCCCGCCTAGGAGCGGAGGCCGCCGGGCTCCTGGGCGAGGTGAGTGGAATGATGAGGACAGACAGACATTCTTCGCACACGTCAGTGGCTTCCTCCATGCCGTTCTCGTAGACATCGCCCAGTGATTGGTAGGGTGCCCTCTCCAACACGACAAGACTGGATGGTTTGCTATCAAGAGCTTCCTTAGGTAGTCGGTCAATTTGAATTCAGCTACGCCGCCGCATGTAAATTCCGCAACTGAGGTTGTATGTCGCCCAGGCTCAATTAGGCGATGTGTACTATTGACCAGACCTGGTTTAACGAACATGCAAGGATGTGATTTTCAAATGCCCTACTATCGGGGACTCTTCGGGTCCTTGCCCCGCCAGGGATAGTGATAATTGCGTCGGAATTGACCGAGCCGTCTTTTTCGCACCGGTGAAGAATCTCCGGCGTCGTAACAGCGACGGCTGATTGGATATGGTGCACGTCTGGCAGATTGTTGAAATGCGGCGTTCAGGCAAGAGATGGAGTTGCAGTCAAGGCGCATCGACGATGCTGTGGGCAGAGAAGTCAAATAGACAGAGGGTGAAGGCAAGTCTGTTCCGTCTTGCGCTAAAAGCCGGTGGCGCTGGAACAGGAGATGCGCGCAGGTTCCCGTGGTTACAGGCGACCGACGAGAACACATGACCGTGGGCGGGAACCTCTGAACGAAGGAAGCGATATTCATGACGAGCGCATTATTCTACGATCGCCTGCAGTTCGCCGTCACGGCCACCTTTCATTACCTTTTCCCGCAATTGACGATAGGGTTGGCGGTCTTGATCGTGTACCTGAAGAGCCGCGCCTATTGGTCGCAGGACGCCCACTACGACGAGGCAGCCCATTTCTGGACGAAGATCTTTGCCTTGAGTTTTGCCTTCGGCGTTGTCACCGGCATCCCCATGGAATTTCAGTTCGGTATGAACTGGGCGAAATTTTCCACGTTTGCCGGCGGCGTCATCGGCCAGACGTTGGCCATGGAGGGCGTGTTCGCGTTTTTTCTGGAATCCACGTTTCTCGGCGTCCTCCTGTTCGGAAGGAAGAAGTTCGGTCCATTTGTCCAGTGGATGACGACCGTGATGCTGTTCCTCGGCTCATGGCTCTCGGGGCTGTTCATTCTCGCGACGAATGCCTGGATGCAGCATCCTGTGGCCTATGGCGTCGATCAGGATGGCACGGTCCACATGACGAGTCTCTGGGGCCTGCTGACCAACCCCTGGCTGGTCTGGCAATTCACCCACACGATGACGGCCGCGGTCGCGACCGGCTCCTTTGTGATGGCGTCAGTGGGGGCCTATTATCTGCTCTCCGGAATTCACATCGATGCGGCGAAGACGTTTCTCCGGACAGGGGTCGTCGTCGGCGCGATCGCCACCACCGCGCTGCTGTTTCCGACCGGTCATCACGCCGCGCTGCAGGTCTTCGAGCATCAGCCCATCAAAGGGGCGGCGTTCGAAGGTCTCTTTTACACCGAATCAGGAGCCGACTTGGTGATATTCGGTCAGCCTAACATGGACACGCTGACAATCGACAATCCGCTGGTCGCTCCCAAAATGCTCAGTTTCATCATCCATAAGTACTTCGGCGCGGAGATCAAAGGGCTGAGCGATTTTCCTCGTGAAGACTGGCCGGATACCATGCCGCTGCTCTACTACACCTACCACATCATGGTCGGCCTGGGGACGATGTTCATCCCGTTGATGCTGACGGCCGTGGTGCTGCTCTGGCGGGAACGTCTGTTTCAGGCGCGGTGGATGCTCTGGACGATCATGCTCATGGCGCCGTTTCCCTACATCGCCACGACCGCGGGGTGGATGACTGCCGAACTGGGGCGGCAGCCGTGGCTCGTCTATGGCCTGTTCCGAACCGCCGACGGCAACTCACCGCTGGTGGGGTCGGGCAATGTCCTGTTCTCGTTGCTCGGCTTCCTCGGTCTGTATGTGCTGCTGGGCCTGCTGTTTCTGTTCTTGTTTTTCGAAATGGTCTCCCGCGGTCCGGCCGTCACTGGCGGACCGCGGTCTTCTTCCGAGCCGACGGGTTGAGCGGGCAAGGAGAGTATGGCGGTCGAGACTCTGTGGTTTGTGATCGTTGTCATGATGTTCGCCGTCTATGCGGTGTTGGACGGATTCGATTTTGGGACGGGCATCATCTACCTGTTCGTCGCTCGAACTGATGAAGAGCGACAACTGGTCTTGAAGGCCATCGGTCCCGTGTGGAAGGGCAATGAAGTCTGGCTCGTGGCGGGCGGGGGCCTCCTGTTCCTCGCCTTCCCCAAGGTTTTCGCCGCCGGATTCAGCGGCTTTTACCTGGCTCTCAATCTTGTCTTGTGGTTTCTGATCATGCGCGGGTTGTCGATTGCGTTACGGTCCCATCTGCGTAATCCCTTATGGCGAACATTCTGGGATGCGATCTTCTCAGTCTTCAATCTTCTGCTTGCCGTCGTCTTCGGCGCTGCCTTGGGCAACATTATTCGAGGTGTGCCGCTCGGTCCCGACGGCTATTTCTTTGCTGCGCTGTGGACCACCTTCACGCCCGGACCGATCCCTGGAATCCTGGACTGGTTTACGGTCTTCGTGGGCCTGCTTGCCGTGGCGATGCTCGCCGTCCATGGGGCGAACTATCTCGCGATCAAGACGGATGCGGCTGTCCAAACCCGAGCAAGGCGGATTGCCGATCGCGGGAGCTGGGCTGTGGTCCTCCTGGCGCTCATGGCGGTTCCGGTGCTTCTGTTTGTCCAACCGGCCCTACAGGATGGGTATGTCGCACACCCGGTTGGGTGTGTCTTGCCCCTGACGGTAGGGGCGGCGCTGTTCGCCGCACAGTATTTCCGTCGCCGTCAACGGGATGGCGCTGTCTTCGTGAGCTGGAGCCTGTTCATCCTCGGGAGCGTGGGCAGCGTGGCCTGGGGTCTATTTCCAAACCTGTTGATTGCGGTAGAAGACCCGTCTTCCAGCTTGACTATCCACAACAGCGCTGCGTCGTCCTACGGATTGCGTGTCGGCCTTGTCTGGTTCGGTATCGGCATCAGCCTGGTCATCGGCTATACCATCTGGGTCTACGTGAGTTTTCGAGGGAAAGTGGAGCAGGGCCTGTTCGGGGGCCCCTATGAATAAGCGCAGGTGCCGGTCATGGCTCCCGATACAGCCGCTTCTTGAGGTGTTACGACTCCTGGAAGGCCAAGACGTCAATCAGGTGCCGGTTGTGGTGGGCGATCGGCTCGTGGGCATAATCACACGCGATCATCTCCTGCGTGTACCCGCCGCGAAGATAGAACTCGAATTTCCAATCGGACCAGGCCGATCCGGGCGTCGGGAGACGCCGTATAAGGGCGGACGATAGGTTCTCAATGACCGAACGATCAGATCACAAGACGGGGGATCAATCCGGGCGGGTCATTCGAATGGTCCTTGCGTTCAGCATTCTGGCTCTGGGCATCGCTCTCTTCGCCCCATTCGTCTCGCCGCTTCTGTGGGCCGGGGTCCTGTGTTATGCGCTGTACCCGCTGTATCGCCGGGCGGTTCGTGTGACCGGGGGCCGTCGGGCGCTCAGCGCGTTGGTGATGTGCCTCATTCTGACTGTCGGGGTCATCGCACCATTGGTCTACTTGTCGCTGCGTGTTGCGGAGGATCTGACGGGGGGCTATCGGGCTCTGGTCGTGACGCTGAGTGAAGGAGATCTGCCGCTGCTCGAAAGTTGGCGAAGGTATCCGATTCTCGCGACACTGGCCGAGGCGATTCAAAATATGGAACGGGTGACAGGGACTGATCTGCGAATGAGCATCGCCGAAAACCTTGCCGAGTTGGGCAAGATGCTTGTCGGACAACTGACACGTATGGTGACGCATGCGCTCTATGCATTCGTGCAACTGGGTATGATTCTGCTGTGCGCGTTTTACTTTTTCCGGGACGGGGAGATGATGATCGACTGGCTCCGCACACATTTGCCGATGGCATCCGACCGTCAAGACGTGCTGGCTAGGCGGTTCGATGAGGTCGTCAAAGGGGCGGTGTATGGGAACACGGTTATTGCCGTGATGGAGGGCGTCATCGGCGGGCTGGCCTTTTGGTCGGTTGGGCTGCCGTCCGCAGTGTTGTGGGGTGCGGTGATGGCGATTTTCGCCTACCTGCCGCTGCTTGGCGCCGGACTGGTATGGATCCCTGCATCCGGCTATCTGTTCTGGCAGGGAGCCTACCTCAAAGGGGGCTTCCTGGTCGCGGTTGGCGTTGTGATTGCCGTCCTGGATTATCTTGTCCGCACGATCGTGATCGGCGGCCACTCACACCTGCACACGTTGCTGGTGTTCTTCTCTGTATTGGGAGGGCTACAGTTTTTCGGACTGGTCGGAATTGTCGCTGGCCCGTTGGTGGTCGCAGTGGGAATCACCTTGGTCGAAAGCTACAGGACGGACATATCTCTCAAGACTGTTACCGGCTCGGAGACATAGCGCAAAGAACCTGGGCGAACCGTCTAGGGAGAAAGGGTGGGGCGAAGTGTCTGTGCGCACACGTGTGAATCGGATTGGGGCCATCGTATGGACGATCGTCCGCGCAATGGTTAGCAAGTTCAGTCAGGATAACGGGCTGTTTCTTGCGAGTGGTCTGGCCTTCAGCCTGCTGCTGTATGTGATCCCGCTGGCGCTCCTCATGATTTCCATTCTGGGATACACGGTGTTGGAGTCAGAGCAGGCCATGGAAGAAGTGCAATCCGTCATTCGACAATTTCTTCCCCGGTCGGAACAGGTGCTTGCGGAAAATGTGGGCGCGATCGTCGCCGACCGGGGACTGCTGGGGATCGTCGGATTTATCTCGTTTCTGCTCTTCAGCACGATGGTCTTTGGTTCTATCCGTCATGCGCTCAACATCGTGTTCCAGGCCGGCCCTGCCAGGAGTTTCCTGCGTGGGACGGCCCAGGATCTGTTGATGATGGTCTTCTGTGTCGCACTGCTGATTGTGGCGATCGGCCTCGCGTCAGTGGAGACCATCATCGGCAATCTCGGTGAGCATGTCCCCTGGGCAGGGGCTCTGTGGGGACAGGGCATGCAAGTGCTCCATCAAGTCATGGCGGTCATACTCGGCGGGAGTTTGATTCTAGGGCTCTATCGATTCTCTCCGGTCACGACGTTGAAGATCGGTTCCCTGGCGGTCGGCGCCGGGGTGGCGGTCGTCCTGTTTGGGTTTGCCAAGCAGGGGTTTGCTTGGTACGTGCATTTCGCCCAAGCGGGCCTTGTTCTCTACGGGGCGTTGGGCGCCTTTCTCTTTTTCTTCGTATGGCTCTACTACCTGTCGGTGGTGTTTCTATTGGGCGCGGTAGCGGGCTGGGTCTTCGAACATTGGGGGCAACTCGATCAGCCGGCGGGATTGGAACGGGGATGTTGTCCGCCGTAGTATACGCATGAGCGGGCGGCCCGTTACCTACACGGCCGTCATGTGCCAGGTGGCGTTGGACCGCGCCGCCCGGATGGCAGAACGATTCTCCCTTCCCGGACCGTCCCGGACATGGTAGAGGTGCCGGCCGATTTGGGCAGTTGCGCACATGCGCACAAAGACCCAGATCAGAGAGCATGCCGTCAGATAATAAGTGAACGGTATGCTCTCTGCAGAAATAAGGGACGATCAATGCTTGTAGCAAATGATAGATCTCCCGGTACTTTCTTTGCCGATCTCAAATCGGGTCTTGTCGTGTTTTTTGTCGCGCTGCCCTTATGCCTGGGGATTGCGCTTGCTTCCGGTGCCCCGCTGCTGTCCGGGCTGTTAGCGGGAATAGTCGGCGGCATTCTGGTGGGACTATTTAGCGGATCACATACCAGTGTGAGCGGCCCTGCCGCCGGCTTATCGGCGGTTGTCGCTGCCCAGATTCTCTCCCTCGGCTCATTTTCAGCCTTTCTTATGGCCGTGATTCTTGCCGGATTGATTCAAGTCGCGCTGGGCCTTGCCAAGGGAGGGTTCATCGCCGCGTTCTTTCCATCCAGCGTCATCAAAGGGTTATTAGCTGCAATCGGGGTGATCATCGTCTTAAAGCAAATCCCCCATCTGGTCGGACATGACTCGGACCCCGAAGGTGAGATGTCCTTCTTTCAGCCGGACCTCCAAACAACGTTTTCTGAGCTCATCAGTATGTTTGGAGACTTTCAATTGGGCGCTGCCCTTATCGGTCTGGTCTCGATAGCCATCCTCGTCCTCTGGGATAAATGGAAACCGCTCAAAACCTCTCTGTTCCCGGCTCCCGTCGCGGTGGTCCTATTCGGGATCGGAGCAGGTTTGTGGTTCGAACAACTGGGCGATCCCTGGCTCATCAAGCCGAGCCATTTGGTTCAGGTGCCGGTGGCGGGTGACGTAGGTGAATTCCTTCGGCTCCTTCCACGGCCGGACTTTTCGCAGTGGGCCAATCCTGCGATTTATACCGCCGGTGTCACACTAGCCATCGTGGCCTCTCTTGAGACCTTGCTGAATCTGCAAGCAGTGGATCGGATTGATCCGCACCAACGCACCTCGCCGCCGAGTCAAGAGCTAGTGGCGCAAGGCATCGGGAACGTCGCGTGCGGGCTGGTCGGCGGACTCCCGATTACGTCCGTGATCATCCGTAGCTCCGTGAATGTGAACGCGGGCGGTAAAACCAAGCTGGCTGCGATCATTCACGGCACACTGCTGTTGGTCAGCGTTCCGCTTCTTCCGACCTGGCTGAACACCATCCCCTTATCCTGCCTTGCGGCGATTTTGTTGATGACCGGCATTAAACTGGCCAGTCCTGCCCTGATGAAGCAGATGTGGAGCGAAGGCCGCTATCAATTCATCCCGTTCGCGGCAACCGTCACGGCCATCGTCTTCACCGACCTCTTGATCGGCATCGTGATCGGGCTTGTCGTGGCCATTGGCTTTATCCTCAATAGCAATATGCGCCGCCCGGTGCGCCGTTTCGTGGAAAAGCATCTCGGCGGCGACGTCGTCCATATCGAACTGGCCAACCAGGAGAGCTTTCTCAATCGTGCGGCGTTGTCTCAGGTGCTGGCTGAAGTGCCTCGCAATGGGCGTGTGTTGCTTGATGCCCAGAATACGGACTACATCGATCCGGACGTGCTCGCGCTGATTCGTGATTTCAAGGAACAGGCAGGGCCGGCTCACGGGATTGATGTGAGCCTGATCGGATTTCGGAGCGAGTACAAGTTGGGAGATCAAATTCAATATGTGGATTATTCGACCCGTGAACTCCAAGATGCACTCACGCCGCAGCAGGTCTTGCAAATTCTGAAGGAAGGCCACGAACGAGCTCGCACCGGGCGGCGGCTGACCCGATACTTTAGCCACCAGGTTCGCGCCACAGCGGAGGGACAACATCCTTTGGCTGTCGCGCTCAGCTGCATCGATTCCCGTACACCGGTCGAATTGATCTTCGACCTTGGTATGGGAGATATTTTTAGCATCCGGATTGCAGGGAACATCACAAGTCGAAAGGTGCTGGCCAGTGCGGAATACGCCTGTGCCGTGGCAGGGGCAAAACTTATGTTGGTGATAGGCCACACCCGATGTGGTGCGGTTTCTGCCGCGGTCAAGTTCCTGGGTTCACGCCTGACAGCTGCTGAAGCAACAGGATGTCAGCATCTCGATTCCATCGTGAACGAGATCCAGCGGTCGGCTGATGGGGTTCCTTCTCAGGCCGCCGGTGAGCCGCCTTCGGCTGAAGCGCTCGCGATCGTGGATGCGGTGGCCAGAGAAAATGTCTTGCGAGTTGTGAAAGAGATACGAAGGCAGAGCCGAACGCTCGATGGCCTCGTCCGAGAGCGGCGCATCGCGATTGTGGGCGCCATGTACGACGTTGTTACGGGAGACATCGAGTTTTTAGCGGAAGACGGATTAGACGAGACGGCCTTGCAGAAAATACCTTGATGGGGTCTCATGGTTCATCGAATCACCTGAATCGCCCGCCAGCGCTCCGATTGATAGCGCCACAGTAGGAGTGCCATCCGTACCGTCCAGTCGGCGATCATCGCCATCCACACGTAATAGACCGACAGGTGCAGCCAGAGGGCGACGATGAGCGCCATCGGTACGCGCACGCCCCACATGCCGACTGTGGTGGCGCCCATGATGAAGCGGGTGTCGCCTGCGCCTCGCAGCGAGCCGGCCAAGACCATCGTGAGGGCCAGAGGAATCTGCAGCACCGCGACGATCTTCAGGAACATGGTGCCGAGTTCGATGACAGCCTCGTCGGTGGTAAACGCGCGCAGCAGCAGGTAGGGGAAAAAGAAAAAGACGATCCCCATGCCCGCCATGATGACGAGCGCGAGTCGATTGGCCTCCCAGTTCTCCAGCTTCGCGCGGGTATATTTCCCGGCGCCGATACTCTGTCCCACCATGGTGGCGGCGGCAATGGCGAATCCATAGCCCGGCAGGAAGGATAGCGACTCGATGGATAGCCCGACTTGATGTGCTGCGTAGGTGACTGTGCCGTAGATCAACACGAGTTTTGTGTAAATCAGGATTCCGGCCTGCTGCACGATCCGTTCACCGGACACAGGCGCGCCTACATCCCAAATCGAGCGGACAAGGTCGAGGCGCAACGCGAGCGATGGCTTCAAGATTGGACGGCACTGCCAGAGAAGATAGGCGACCCCGATCGCTTCGGCGAAACCGACGGCAACGGCGGCTCCCTTGATTCCCAAGGCGGGGAGCCCCCACCGGCCATAGATCAGCGGGTAGGCCATGAGGATGTGGAGCAGGTTGACGACGATCAGGGCATACATCGGCGTCCGCGTGTCACCGGTGCCTTGAAGCACCGACGACAAGACCTGAAGGAGTACGGTACAGGGGATCACGAAAAAAATGATGGTTGAATAGGGAAGCGCCAGTTCGATGACTCCGGGCTCCGCGCCGAGCTGCTGCATGACGAGGTGGTTGATGGCCATTCCAAGCCCGGCCAATACTAACGATATGGCGACTGAGAGCCAGAGGAAATGGCGCGCAGCTTCTCCAGCATCCTGAAACCGGCGGGCACCCCACAGTTGGGCGACAATGACGTTGGTGCCTACCGACAGGCCGGAGACTAATGTCGTTGCGATGAAAGCCAGAAGTTGCCCCAACCCGACGGCCGCAATGTGGGTGGCTCCCAGCCCGCCGACCAGAAAGACCGCCACGATGCCTTCTGCCCGCTGGAGCAGACTGCTCACCGTGACCGGGAGGGCAAGGGTTAAGACGGAGCGTCTGATTTGTGCGACACCGTTGGCCATGGGATGACTATCCTAGCCCACATTATTCATGACGGTTCGTGACGAAACCGCCCAGACGCCTTGCGAGACGGGCATGCGGAGCCCTGAGAGACCGAAGCATACTTGAAACAGTATGGTGAGGTCACGAGGGGCGAGCCTGCCCGCTGGTCGCGCAACGCTTGCGGCCACGCTCGTCGCAGCGGCGTATCGGCGGTTGCAGTAGAAGCGGTCATGAATAATGTGGGCTAGCAGAAGCGTAGTAGACAAACCGCTCTTCGGTCCGTTAGCTTTTGTCCACGATGCTTGATTCAAACCAGCGTGCAATTCCTGTTGTCTCCCCGCGCCTCTCAAAGTCTAAATTCCTGGCCGGCCTCCAATGTCATAAGCGGGTTTATTTTGATGTTCATCATCCTGACCGGGCCAGCCCCCCGGACCCCTCGACGCAGGCCATCCTCGATATGGGCACTGAAATCGGCGAGCGGGCACGGTGCCGTTTCCCCGGCGGGGTGCTGATCGGCGAAGGCTATCGGCAGCGCGAGGCGGCACTGGCTCATACGGCATCGGTGGTGGCGGATCTTACGATTCCGGCTATCTTTGAAGGAGCGTTTCTGTGTGACGGCGTCCTTGTCCGTGTCGATATTCTTGAGCGTGTGCGAGGCAACGCAGGAGAACATGTCGGTTGGCGGCTCATCGAGGTGAAATCGTCGTCGCGCGTGAAGGATATTCATCTCCATGACCTGGCGATTCAGCGCTATGTGCTGCAGGGAGCGGGGCTCACGGTTCTCTCGGCCTGCCTCATGCACTTGAATTCGCAATATGTCTACCCGGGTGACGTTCTCGACCTGGATGCGCTCTTCAAGTTGCAAGACATGACCGAGCTCGTTGCCGCCCGCGGTATTGATTTGCCGGGCCAGTTGGTGCCGATGCAGCAGGCCGTTTTGCGACCGGACCCACCGGCGATCGAACCGGATGATCACTGCCACACTCCGTATGAATGTCCGTACTGGGCCTATTGCACGAAGGAGAAGCCGGCCCGTTGGATCTATCACTTGCCGGGATCATTGCGTGGTTTGGCCGATCTGGCCAGGCAGGGCGTGACGACCATCGACGATATTCCTGACGGAGTCAAACTGTCAGCCGTTCAACGTCGTGTGAAGGACAACGTCGAATGGATCTCTCCCAAACTCAAGGAAGCCCTCGCGTCCGTTCGATATCCCGTCCATCATTTGGATTTTGAAACCATCATGCCGGGGGTTCCCTGTTATCCGGACACAAGGCCCTATGAGCCGATACCGGTCCAATGGTCGAATCATATCGAGGAAGCCCCCGGCTGCTGGCGACATCAGGAGTATCTTCATACCGATCCGAGCGACCCTCGTGAAGCGTTGACGGCACAGCTGATCGAGTCGCTGGCCTCGGAAGGCAGCATCTGTGTGTATTCACCGTATGAGCAGTCGATTCTCGAACGGCTTGCCGATCGGTATCCGTCCATGCAGGCTGAACTGAAGCGGGTGATCCGCCGGCTCTGGGATTTATTCCCGGTGATTCGGGACCACTACTATCATCCCGCATTTGGCGGATCCTATTCGATCAAGTCCGTGCTGCCTGCCATGGTGCCGGCATTGGCCTATGGAGATCTGGCGATTCAAGAGGGAGGAGTTGCCGCGCAGGCCTACTACCAGATGGTGTTCAAGGAAACCGATTGGGTCAACAAGGAGACCATCAGGGAATCGTTACTCGCGTACTGCAAGCGAGACACACTGGCCATGGTGGAGTTGCGGCGAGCCTTGTGGGAGAAAGCGGGGTAGTAGAGAGCTATCATTTGGACAAAAGGATATCTTTCAACCTACGGCGTCCCGTCGTCGATTTGTAAAACCGTTCTTTTTTGCGCGCGTCGCTCAATGTTAGAAAAGCATCCATATGAATCACTCTGTATGGACGGTAGGGGCGAGCAGATTTCACCCTGCCTTCGTTGTGCTCTGTTAGGCGTTTAGCAACGTTATTGCTTACGCCTGTATAAGTCCTTGTTCCGGCCTCGTTTAGCAGGATGTATAGGTAATACATGTGGTCTTAGGAATGCCGAAGGGCGGATCCGCCATTTGCAGTGCAAATGGCGAGATCTCGCCACAAGGTTTCAAGAAGAACTGAATTCTTCTTGAAACCTTGTGGCGGAGAGGGTGGGGATCGAACCCACGGTCGAGTTACCCCGACAGCAGTTTTCGAGACTGCCCGATTCGGCCACTCTCGCACCTCTCCGTAGGCCGGGTTGTCGATGTGTAGAATCGTGAGCAGGCAAGGAGCAATCGCTCGACGACGTTGTCAGGAGCTTACCGTGTCGGAGGTGGTTATTGCAACGGCCAAGCTGCGGGTCGTTAATAAATAGGTACGGCAAGGGAGCGGAGAGGCGAGTGGGTAAAGCAAAGGTGACCTTCCAACGGGTGCCGTTCAAGACCGACGGGGCATGGCAATCTCCAATCGCCATACCCCGTGACGACATACAGGTGTGGGGAATCGTACTGGAAGTCGCTGATTCCGAACTTTCTCGTGCCGCGTCTATCCTTTCGCACGATGAGCGGGAGCGCGCTGAGCGATTGATATCCGAAGAGCACCGGCGTCAATCTATGGCTGCACATGCCATACTGCGATTGATCCTGAGCCGTTACTGCGGTGCATCTCCGGAACAATTGGCAATTCGGAGAACATCGGATGGAAAGCCTATTCTCTCAGATTATCCCTCCCTGCGGTTCAATCTGACCCATTCGCACGGCCGGGCGCTCATTGCTGTCGCAAGAGATCAGGAGGTTGGTGTTGATCTTGAGCAGGTGCGGCGAGAAGTCGATGTGGTCCGCCTTGCCGAGCGGTTTTTGTCGGAGAGGGACCTGGCATTTGTCAAACATGGTGATCCGGCACATCGGCATGAGCGGTTTCTGAAAGCCTGGGTGGCCAGGGAAGCGGTCTTCAAGGCTGACGGCAGGGGGATCACCTTCCCTCTCCATCGCGACTATCTTGAGTTGACGGGCGATGGAATAAAGGACTGTTTGGTCCTGGGCGATACTGCCTCCGGTGAGAGGAGGCGGCCCGTTCAATTTCTCTCCCTCGGTCCCGGATGGATCGGCGCGGTGGCGGCGGAGGGAACGGATTGGACTGTCACCGTCTGCAATAGGAGCGAATCTCACATCAACCGGGAAACTTGAATTCAGACCGCTCAGCCTTTTCCAGTCCTTGTTTGACCAGATGAGGGATATCCAAGGCGCGTTCGACTTTACGAAGTTCATCGATTCGAGTTTTTGTGCTGGGGTGGGGCGGGGTGAAGAGTTTGCAGCAATCCTCGTCCGGTTCGATGGATGTCTCGTAGGTTCCGATACGCTTGGCCTCGTCGGTGATCTCTAGTTTGTCCATGCCGATGAGAGGCCGAAGCATCGGCAGCTGCGTTGCTTCTCCCACGACGGACAGATTCTCCGGTGTTTGGGATGCCACTTGGCCCAGGCTGTCGCCGGTAACCAGGCCCCAACATCCTTCTTTCCGCGCCAGTTCCTCCGCGATCCGGAGCATCATGCGCCGGTAGAGCACGACACGGAATGGCGCCGGCGTGTTCAAGACAATCTCCCGCTGAATTTCTCCGAAGGGGATCACTACGAGGCTCGACTCGTATTGGTAGGCTGTCAGGACCTGCACCAGGTCGCGAACCTTTTCCTCTGATGCGCGGCTGACCAAGGGACGGCCTGAAAAATGGACGAAGAATGCGCGGCACCCTCGCTTGACCATGCGATAGGCAGCGACCGGGGAATCGATCCCTCCTGAAATCAGACAGGCAACCGTGCCACTGACTCCCACTGGCATTCCACCTGGCCCCTGTACTTTGTCGATTGCCCAATAGACATCCTTGGAGAGCAATTCGATGTAAATGGTGATGTCGGGATCCTTGAGACTGACTGCTTTGCCGAGTCCATCGCACACGGCGGCGCCGATGACGCGTTCCACGTCCATTGATGTCATCGGTAAACGTTTGTCGGCTCGCTTCGCCGTGACACGGAATGTGGTAAACGACTTCGGCCGGAGATCGTCGATGATTGCTGTGTTGAGGCCATCAAGATTGGGCTGCGTCAAATTAAGCGGCGACGACCGGGCCATAAAAAAGTTGGCGATTCCGCAGACTCGTGCAAGCCGGTCCCGCACCCGGCCGGTGTCAGCGTCCGGTGGAAGAACAATGCGAATGCGGCTACGCAGATGCTCGACTTGCGTGATGCCCAACCCGCTAAGGGCGAGGCGGATATTGCGAACCAAGCGTTGTTCAAAATAGTCGCGGTTGCGCCCTTTGAGAGCGAGCTCATGGTAATGGACGATGGCGCATCTCATCGTGAAGGCCGTGAGGCGTGAAGCGTGAGGGGTGAGGGGTTGGCGGATGCGTTTGTAGTCAGCAGGCGGCTATTCTTTTTGAGGTGACGGAGTAACCCGCTCAGCATTTTATCGATTCGCTGAATGTGGCCATCAAGTTTTTCCCAGTCTCTATTTGGAAGATAATTGAGACGACGCGCGACTTCCAAATGCGTATCCAATTCACTCAGGGAACCTTGAGCGATGTGGATGTAGTTGGCAAACTCCTTTTTCGTTTGCCGTGCCGCACCTTCGGCGATATTGCTTGGCACACTGGTGGCAGACCGGCGCAGTTGACTGGTGAGAGCAAATCGCTCTTCCTGGGGGAACTTTTCCGTCGCCTGGTAAATAGCAAGGACAAGCTCGACCGATGAATTCCAAACATCAAGCCGCCGATGGGGCTTCTCCATCCGGTGTACTCCTACCCCTGACGCCTCACGCCTTACCCCTCACGGCTTTCAAGGAATCGCTCGGCGTCGATTGCAGCCATGCAGCCGGAACCGGCGGCGGTGATGGCCTGGCGATAGGTCGAGTCCTGCACATCCCCGGCTGCAAAGATTCCAGGCACGCTGGTGGCCGTGCCGTTCTTCGTGATGAGATATCCCTTGGCATCCATGCCCAGCTGGCCGGCAAATAAGGCGGTGTTGGGCATGTGGCCGATGGCGACAAAGACTCCCGCGCAGGGCAGTACCACGGTTTTGCCGGTCACAAGGTTCTTGAGCCGAACGCCGGTCACAACCTCCTCACCCAGGATATCTTCAACGGCGGAGTTCCAGACAAACGAGATCTTCTCGTTCTTCATGGACCGGTCTTGCATGATCTTCGATGCGCGGAGCTTATCGCGGCGATGGACAATCGAGACCTTTGTGGCGAACTTAGTCAAAAAGTTCGCTTCTTCCATCGCACTGTCTCCACCACCGACCACGATGAGTTCTTTTCCTTTGAAGAAAAACCCGTCGCAGGTGGCACAGGTGGAGACTCCGTGGCCGGTCAGCCGTTTCTCATTCGGCAACCCGATTTGAATCGCCGATGCGCCGGTGGCAATGATAACGGTCTTTGCTTGCACGGTTTGTTCGCCGTCAATCGTGATACTGAATGGACGCTGCGTGAACGTGACGGCTGAGACATCACCCGTGAGAAATTCGGTTCCGAAGCGTTCCGCCTGTGCGCGCATGTCCTTCATGAGCTCCGGGCCCATGATGCCCTTGGCAAATCCCGGGTAGTTCTCCACTTCCGTCGTGGTGGTCAGTTGTCCGCCGGATTGCCAGCCTTCAATAAGAAGCGGCGCCAGGTTGGCGCGAGCGGAATAGATGGCGGCGGTCAGCCCGGCCGGACCGGATCCAATGATGACGATATTGCGCATGCTGGGACTGTATCACAGTAAGGGAAGGAGACGGTAGAAGCTGTCGGCCCGGTTAAGAAAACATTGTGAGCTGTTTGAATAGGTGCGCAGTCTGTTTGCGGAGTTGGCTCAACGGAAGAGTCCCGTCGATTACGTGATCGGCCAACCGGATTTTCTTCGACAAGGGCATCTGGCTCTTGATGCGCCGGATGGCTTCGGCACGCGAGAGACCGTTTCGTGATTTTAGCCGGGCGATTTGAGTTTCTCGGTCGGCGGTGACGACGAGGGTTGTGTTCACTCGCTTATCGATGCCGGCTTCGAACAACAGCGGGACGTCGTAGATGACGACGGCGTTGGGATTATCCCGGGCAGCTTCTCTGGTGAGACGTTTTTGTTCCCGTGCCACTCGGGGATGGATCATGCGCTCAAGCACCAGACGTTTAGCAGGATGGCGAAAGACGATGGCGCCAAGTGCGTGGCGGTTGAGGGTACCATCGGAATTGAGCACACTCTTTCCGAATGCCGCGACGATTTCCTTCCAGGCCGGTTTGCCTGGTGTCACGACTTCACGGGCCAACAGATCGGCATCGATAACGACGGCGCCACATTCCTTGAGCATCGCGGCGACAGTGCTCTTTCCAGTCGCCACGCCGCCTGTAAGTCCCACAAGGATCATGGGCGCGGAGCATACATGAGAGGGAAGGCTCAGGTCGAGGCTGAGGATGCCGACAGCCGCCTCTGTGTTTGTATTATTCACACAGGCTTCTACTGTAACCACCGATCAACGGTGCCGATCGTCGTCGCTCGTGAAGCGTATCTCCTATCTCGCAAACAAAGATTACGGCATGCTCCCATTCCCTCCTGCGCTCACGCTCGCCTCGCTGAGTCGAAGCGGGCTTCACGAGATACACTTCACGAAAAGCACGTCTCCCGACAATGTCGGGACAAGCAGTCATATGTGACATGGGTTAGGTGAAAGCCGAGTTTCACAGACCCTGCCCTGGTTGACAGGCTGTCTCGTTCGCCTGTAATACCGTGGGTATGCGGTCTGTGATTTTTCTTATCCTGGTTCTTGCAGCGACCTACGGCTCAGCTTGTGCCGAAACTCCTGCGTTCCACGTTCCTCGCACCATCACCGTGTCGCTGGATGGCAGTGGCGACTTCGTATCGATTCAAGAGGCTGTCGACAGCGCTAAGAAGGGCGACACGGTCTTTCTAAAGCCCGGCGCGTATCCTCAAAACATTACGATTCACAGCAAGGAGGGGGTTAAGCTGGTCGGCGCCGGAGTCGAGCAGGTCACTCTCTTGGGACGCGGCGATCTCGTGGGCGTCCTGCATGTCGGTAAGTGGCCGTATGGGGCGACTGATATTGAAATCACCGGCATGACCGTCAATGAGCGTGGCGGACATGCAGTGGGGATTTTCAACGGCAAAGGGATCACTTTCCGAGGTCTTCATGTGAAGGGGATGGTGTTTGGGCAACAAGTCAGAGATGTGCGTATCGAGGATTGCGTCATTGGGGGGAGTGAAACGACCGGGGTGCAATTTGCCGATTCTCAGGCCGTGCTCATCGGCAATGTCATTCATGACAATGATTACGGGGTGAATGTGGCGGGAAAGTCGGAGGTCCGGCTTGAGCGGAACGTCATTACACGGAATCTCTTTGAAGCAGTCCTGGTCGGCGATCAGGCCAAAGCAAAACTAATCAGCAATACCTTGGTAAAAAATGGCAGCGGGGCGTCTTTTCTGGGCTCGTCCCGCAGCGAGGCATCCGGAAACATTGTCGGATTCAATAAGATTGGTTTTAGCGTTGCCGCTACCAGTCAGGCCACACTCTCATTTAATGCCATGTTCAATCGCGAGTACGACTACATGATCGCAGGATCACCTAACGCTCCTGCCCCGGAACTCAAGTCGGAATCGGATCTTCTCGCTGATCCACGATTTGTGGATGCCGAGCATGACGACTTTCGCCTGCGTCCTGACTCGGTGCTCCTCAATAAGGGGGCATTCGGGTATCTGGGCGCTCTCCCTCCGCTCAAGCCTGTCTCGATCAGTCAGTAAACATCTATTAAATACAATAAGATAGGTGCGTCCAGTGATAAGGGGAAAGCATGTGCTATGCTTTCTTTCAAGCGCATAGAGCCTTTCGGTTTCAGCTTTGTATTTAAGTAGCAGAAAAAGAAGCCGAAAAGGTATTAACAGGAACAGGGAGGTCTCTCGTGGCCAGTTTCCACAGTGATCATGAAAAGTTTCGGGGCGAAAACATTCCATCCCTCCACGATATGGAGTCGGGCAAGTTGGTGGGCGCGGTCCTGCCTATGTCTGAGCAAGCTCAGATGCAAATGCAGAATAGTATTGAGGTCATCGATTATCTTTTAAATCAGGAACGCGTTGTCTGGAGTTAAGTCTTCATCCTTCGATCGTACCCCCGCTTCTCCTCCTGATCGTTTTTTCCATTGCGATGCAGTGTGAGTGACCGGTAAGCCTGGCACCGAATCATCAATCAGAAGTAGTATTCACACCATTCATTGGACCAACACGCAAGAATCATACGGGCAGACTCCGCGCTCTTGAGTCGGGGGCCAAACCGACCGAGAAGAAGACAGGCGCGCTCCAGGATTGAGGCGGCTTACGGTTGATTTGGCCGCGGGATGAGTGCATCGTAACGGTCGCTTCGAGTTGGCGATACGGCGGCGATATGCTCACGTATCCATCACATCTTTCCATAAAGGGATCGCATGGCCAACACAACCTTCAAAACACCCATCGTTCCGTCGCCGCAATCGGCTGAGTGCCGGCGCCTGGAAGAAGACGCCCGCCGGACGGAGCATTGGAAGCGGTGGGGGCCCTATCTCAGCGAACGCGCCTGGGGCACGGTGCGTGAAGACTACAGTCCGCACGGCACTGCCTGGGAAGCCTTTCCTCATGATCACGCCCGGTCACGCGCCTATCGCTGGAATGAGGACGGGATTGCGGGGATTTCCGATCGCCACCAGCACATCTGTTTCGCGATTGCCCTTTGGAACGGACGAGACCCTATTCTGAAGGAACGGCTGTTCGGAGTGACCGGCAACGAAGGGAATCATGGGGAGGACGTCAAAGAGTATTATTTCTACCTCGATTCAACACCGACGCACTCCTACATGAAGTATCTCTATCGATACCCTCAGGCCGAATTTCCTTATCAAAAGCTTATTGAGGAGAATGGCCGCCGGGGCAAGCGGGATCCGGAATATGAACTGATCGATACGGGGGTCTTTGACGACAATCGCTACTTTGATGTCACCGTGGAATATGCCAAAGCCGGTCCTGAAGATGTACTGATCCGTATTCAGGTTACGAACCAGGGACCAGGCCCTGCTGAACTCACGCTCTTGCCCACGCTCTGGTTCCGGAACACCTGGTCGTGGGGGCTCGATGCCCGTCGGCCGAGAATGCGGCAAGGAACGGCGCCAAAAGGCATGAGCGTGATCGAGTTGGATCACGAATACTATGGCCGGCGTCGTCTCTTTTGTGAACGGCAACCAGAGTTGTTATTCACAGAAAATGAAACGAACAGCCGGCGACTGTATGGCGATGTAGACGGGTCGAATTATGTAAAGGATAGCTTTCATGAATATGTCATAAAATCATGTAAAAACGCAGTTAATCCTGACAGGGTAGGCTCGAAGGCCGCGGCGCATTACATCCTTACTCTTGACTCTGGAGCATCGGAAGTGATCCACCTGCGCTTTACAAATGAGGACGGTGAGCAGGGCCTGTGGTCCGATGAATTTACCGCGGTATTCACGCAGCGAATCCTAGAAGCAGACGAGTTCTATGATGAGTTGGCGCCGCCGGGCCTCTCCCACGATGCGCGGCTGGTGCAACGGCAAGCCTTCGCCGGGCTTCTGTGGAGCAAGCAGTTCTATCACTACGATCTGAATCGCTGGCTCAAGGGAGATCCGGGCATGCCGGAACCGCCGTGTGACCGGCTTCGTGGGCGTAATGCTGACTGGACGCATCTGTACAATGCCGATGTCATCTCGATGCCGGACAAGTGGGAATATCCATGGTATGCCGCGTGGGACCTGGCGTTTCACTGTATTCCGTTGGCGATCGTGGATTCGACTTTTGCAAAGGAGCAGCTCATTCTGATGCTCCGTGAGTGGTATATGCATCCGAACGGGCAAATCCCGGCGTACGAATGGGCCTTCGGCGACGTCAATCCGCCGGTCCATGCCTGGGCGGCCTGGCGCGTATACAAGATCGAGAAAAAGCGGAGAGGTGTGGGCGATCGGACCTTTCTCGAGCGGGTATTCCAAAAACTGCTGCTGAATTTCACCTGGTGGGTCAATCGAAAGGATGCCGAGGGAAAGAACATCTTCCAGGGCGGCTTTTTGGGGTTGGATAACATCGGGGTATTTGATCGGAGTGCGCCGTTGCCGACCGGGGGACATATCGAACAATCGGATGCGACCAGCTGGATGGGAATGTATTGTCTGAACATGCTGTCGATTGCCCTGGAGTTGGCCCGTGAGAATCGCGCGTATGAAGATGTCGCCAGTAAGTTCTTCGAGCATTTCGTCTATATCTGCCGGGCAATGAATAATATCGGGGGTGAAAAGATCGAGCTGTGGAACAGAGAAGACGGCTTTTTTTACGATGTCCTGCATTTGCCCGACGGCCGAACGGTTCCACTCAAAGTACGATCGCTTGTCGGGTTGATCCCGCTTTTTGCGGTCGAGACCCTGGATTCCGAACTGATCGACCGTCTCCCCAGGTTTAAACATCGGATGCAGTGGTTCATTGAAAACCGGCCGGATTTCAGCTCCCATGTGGAGACCCAATCGCGGGATGGAGAGGTTCGGCGGTTCCTCTCGCTGGTCAACCCCGTGCGGCTGAAGTCGGTGCTGCGGTATATGCTCAGTGAGGACGAATTCCTCTCTCCCTATGGCATCCGCGCCTTGTCACGCTTCCACAAGAATCATCCGTACACACTCTCAGCCATGGGCATGGAATATCGCGTCGATTATGAGCCGGCAGAGTCGAGCACCGGAGTTTTCGGCGGCAATTCAAACTGGCGTGGGCCGATCTGGTTCCCGGTCAACTATCTGCTCATCGAATCACTCCAGAAGTTCCATTACTTTCTGGGCGATGAGTACACGGTCGAGTACCCGACCGGATCCGGACGGTCGATTCCCCTGAATGAAATCGCGGCGGAGCTGTCGCGCAGACTCACCCATATTTTTCTCCGCGACAACACAGGCCGTCGCCCTGTGTTCGGAGGCACCGCGAAGTTTCAAGACGATCCGCTCTGGCGCGACAGGATTCTCTTTTATGAATATTTCCATGGCGACAACGGGGCCGGCATCGGTGCGAGCCACCAGACGGGGTGGACGGGATTGGTGGCGAAGCTGATTCAGCAGTCGGGGGAGTAAGGGGAACGTGAGGCGTAAGGGGTAAGGGGGGAGGCGTAAGGACGGCGCGGATGATGGTGTGAGATGAAGATTGAGAAGGAGGATTGCCAAAATCTCGATCGGGCCCTGAGTCTGGAATGGCTTGAAACGAACGGCCGGGGAGGGTTTGCGTCCGGTACCGTGGCCGGGGCGAATACGCGGCGCTACCATGCGTTATTGCTGGTTGCACGCAACCCCCCGGCTGATCGTCGTGTGCTGGTGAATCATCTCGATGAGTGGATTGATCTTGACGGCCGGTCGATTCCTCTTTCGACAAATCTCTATCCAGGCGCCGTACATCCTTCCGGATATGTTGCGTGCACAGGATTCTCTTCGTCGCCTTGGCCGAGGTGGACCTTTGACTGCGGCGAAGCCGTCATTCAGCGTGAAATCTTCTGCATGCCTGGTCGAGACCTCGTCATCGTTCGATGGAGGCTCGTCGGCGCAAAGAAGATTTCCGTCATTCTCCGCGTCCGGCCGATGCTGAGCGGACGCGATTATCATGTGACTCATCACGAAAACCGGAGCCTCTCGACGAATGCTTCAATCGGGCCGGCCGGGGTGGTGTGGCAGCCCTATCCAGATGTGCCTCCTGTGCGGGCCGTCCACTCCGGAACGTATCGCCATGGACCGGATTGGTATAGGCGGATACAGTTTCCGGTTGAGCGCCAACGCGGGCTCGATTGTGAAGAAGATTGGTGGTCACCGGGCGAATTCCGGTTTGAGTTGGAGCCCGGAGAGGATCATACGCTGGTCTTCACGAGTGAAGCGGTGGATCACCTTGATACGGCTGCTCTTGCCAAGCTTGAGGCAACGCGCCGCGAGCCGTTCAATCGAACCGCTCGGGCTACAGATCCTTTGGCCTGCGCACTCCAGCGGGCGGCTTCGGCCTATCTGTCTGAGCGAGGCGCCGGGCAGACGGTGATTGCCGGGTATCCCTGGTTTACCGATTGGGGACGGGATACCTTCATTTCCCTGCCGGGCCTGTGTCTTGTCAGCGGGCAGCATGAAACAGCCTGGCGTATCATCGAGTCGTTTTCCGCCCATGTCTCGGAAGGCATGGTGCCGAATCGCTTCCCTGATGCCGGGGAACAGCCGGAGTACAATGCAATTGACGCTTCGCTCTGGTTTATCCACGCGATTGGGCGCTATCTTGCGTATAGCAAAGACGAAGCGCGCGTCCATGCCACCGCATGGCCGGCTGTCCGACAGATTATTAACGGCTATCGGCGAGGCACGCGCTACAATATCCACATGGATCACGACGGGCTCATTGCCGGTGGAGTCTCCGGCGCCCAACTCACATGGATGGATGCGAAGGTGGGGGATTGGGTGGTCACGCCGCGACAAGGGAAGCCGGTCGAAATTCAGGCCTTGTGGATACGGTCGTTGGAGGTTGGGGCGGATCTCGCCGCCAGATTCGGGGACGTCTCGTTTGCCGCACGATGCCGTGAGGACCGGGTGCAGGCCATCCAGTCCTTTCGCGAAAAGTTTTGGCATGAGGAGGGGGGATACCTCTACGATGTGATCGATGGACCAGACGGCAGCGACGCCTCGATCCGTCCCAATCAAATCTATGCCCTCGCCCTCTGCGCCGATCTCGTGGCGAAGGAGCAGGCCGCCAGGATCATCCAAGTCGTCCGGGATCATCTGCTCACACCGGTAGGGTTGCGGACGCTTTCCCCGAAAGACAGCCGGTATCGTCCACATTATGACGGGGGAGTCGTCGAACGGGACGGCGCCTATCATCAGGGAACGGTCTGGCCGTTCTTGCTCGGCCCGTTCATCACGGCGTGGTTTGCCGTCTTCGGGAAGACCGCCAAGACAAAGACCCAGGCCCGATCATTTCTTAATGGTTTGGAGGCACACGTAGGGGAGGCTTGTGTGGGGCAGGTCTCGGAAATTTTCGACGGCGAGCCCCCGCATCATCCGCGCGGATGTCCGGCTCAAGCCTGGTCAGTCGCGGAACCGTTGCGCGCCATGATCGAGGATCTCGGAGTCTCCATCGCGCCGAACACAACTCGCCCCAGGCGTATCACCATACGCGCACGCAAAGAGGCCAAGGGGCCTGCCATTTCAGAGGCAAAGACACCGAAGCCACGGAAACGTCTGCAGTAATTGAGTCAGCCGCCATTTGTCTTCTCTTGACAGCAGGATACAAGCGTCCGTACTCTCCACAGACGATTCATCACTAGGTGTTAAACCAACGATGGCGGAGGTTTGCGATGACATGTCCTATCAATAACCGAAAGAGTCCATGGGTGCTGGTTGCAGCAGTCTCCACGATGATTGCATTGTTAGCCGGACCGACGGCGGCACGGCCGCTCTCGGCCGAGGAGTTGCCCAAAGAATCGGTATTGCCCCTTGGAGTTGCCAACAAGGCAATTCACGCGGCTTTAGAATCCTGTAAGAAGGACGGATATCGCGTGAGCGTGTCCGTGGTTGATCGGGCCGGCGTGTTGCGCGCGATGGAACGAGCCGATGGAGCGGCATCCCATACGGTCGACAGCAGCCGGAAAAAAGCCTATACGGCGGCTGGTATGCGCAGGTCTACGACGGAGTTGGCGGATCTCATCATGAAGGTACCCACGTTACAGGCGTTGCGTGATATCAACGGCGACATGTTGATCCTGGGCGGTGGGCTGCCGATTGAGATCGGTGGTGAGATAGTCGGTGGGATCGGTGTCGGTGGAGCGCCGGGCGCTCATCTTGATGATGCCTGCGCGCAGGATGGCCTCGATGCCATCGGCGCCGCGCCGAAGGTGGCTGCGCCCAAGTGAGGCCGCTGCTTTGGCTGGTATTTCTCGGGGGCCTCTGTTTGCTCAGCACCGCATGTAACAGCAGTGCGCCGGAGCCAGCTTCGGCGGATTTCCCATCCGCTAAGCTCCGGCTCACCATCGTTCGGACCGCCACGGATTTGTTTCTTCAGAGGTTCAATCTCGCTCTGAAGGTGCAAGGACTGAATGGGTGCTCATCGTCAACGGACTTATTCCCCGACACGGGTTACGCGGGACGCCGCAATATTTACCTGGCAGGAAAAGGTCAGATTTATGTGGTGGGGCAGTTCGATGCGCGAGTGATCGATTCACAGGATTGCCGGGCAATCCTGTCAGAGTTTCGCCACCTCGACCGGCAGGTAGTGTTTCTCGGAAGTTTCGACCAAAGCCCTGACAAACGGTGGACCTACTTCTCAGCCGCTGACCGTCCGGAATTGCCCTTTGAGAAACGGTAAAGACAAACAAATAATCGATGGTGAATCGTCCGACATTGTTGTGCGTTCATGAACCAACCCATTGTCGGTTATCATCAGGATGAAGAGAAGGACTGGGTAGCAGATCTAGCCTGCGGTCATGGACAACATGTGCGGCATCAGCCGCCGTTCTTCAGCCGGCCTTGGGTACTGACGGAGTCCGGGCGGAATCAGTATCTTGGTACCTTCCTGAACTGCAAGAAATGCGAGGAACCGCCGACGGATCCGGGTTCCTCGTTGTAACACCTCATCGAACGTTCTCCCTTTCCTTTCCTAATTTTGATAGCAATTCCTGGTCGGGTCATTGTCGGGGGAGTTGCGCGCGCAGTTGGGGCCCATGGGCCTCGGTATCCTGACATAGCCCTCGGTCGTATGGCCTTTGTCCAGGATCTCATAATGAGACTCGTGGCAAGCTCCTGAACAGCCCGGGATCGTCGGAAGCGGATTCTTGAGGGCCACGGTTTTCCCTCCGATCGGGATAAAGCGCGGATTGGTGATCGGTATTCCACCGGGGGCTGATTGTTCTTGTGGTGATGACTGCTCAACCCGTGTCGTAAATGTCGGGCGAGCCTTCTTCGGCCTCAACACTGTGGCCCATGTCGGGTCATCAGGGGCGACAAGAAAGGCATTGGTCCCGCGATGGCATTCGGTGCATGCCACTGTTCCCGGAGCAAATCCCTGCTCAGGATCTCGGAGCGAGGACAGCTTTACTTCTGCCGTTTCTGGATTCCAACCGGAACTCGCCTGATTCGGATCGTTTCCCCAAAAACAGGCATGTCCGGTGGTGGCGCTTTGACAGATGACTTGGAATGCCCCACCGTTCCTTCCGAGCGCAAGGCAGGCGCCTCGAACAGTCGGGGAGGCATACGACCAAACGCTCGCAAACGTGGTGTCGTCGGGCTGAACTTTGTCCATATGATTGGGAGTCAACAAGATCGTACTGAGGTTGCCGTGGGGTTCCCATTCCGATGCGGAGGGTTTCCAGTCAGGTGGAATCGGGACAGCTTTGGCGCGGCAGGTTTTCATGTACTCGGTATCGCCCTCGCTCGAGGCAAGAGCAGTCGCTGATCCGGCTGGTCCAGCCCGTTCTCCTTCTTGCGGCGCCTCAATGAACAAGCAGCCGGCGAGCAGGACACAAGCCAAGGCCAAGACGAAGGCTCTGAGCGATCGCGCTGGTTGTGTAAGCTTCCCGATATCCCTCAAACTAACCTCTTCTGTAGGCTCTGATCCAAGATGCCACCTCGTTATACCTGGCAAGGGAGGATGTCAAGATGCGCTCACTGTGCCGATGTGCCCTGGAGTCAGTGACTTAGGCCGTCCTGTCTGGCACGGGTCGAGCACACCTCTGTCTCAGACTCCAGAGCGCGGCGCCACCCATCCTCAGACCCATCCAACATGGCATCGCTCAGAATCCTGTGCAATTGCTCCTTGAAGCGGCGATCCATCTGGTCGAAGGTAACTGAGCGCGTATCGGCCGGCCGATACATGGTGAAGTGCTGCGCGAAATTGTCCCGCGCCTCGCGGAGGGAATAGTCGGCGTTCGGTCCGCCCCGGACGAGGTCCGCATCGTTCGAGTCCTGCCCGTCGTCCTCCCAATCGCAGATCGGGCAAACCTCATACGCAGCCCGCGCACTCAGTGTCGGCATGAAACAGCAGGGACAGAGATAGCGATCGCGATACATCGCCCAATCCTTTTGCTCCGCAGACTGCTGGACATACCAGAGAAACCAGTTGTTCATGGGATGACCGACGACACGAAGAGAAACACCGGATAACCATTTCTCTTGGAACACATAGGTGCAAATAGAGTACGAAGGACCAACCTGTCACACTCTCGTGTGGACGCCTCCGTTATACAAGCATTTCTCATACAGGTTGCTGCCATTCTACGACTGACCAGGGCAAGTGGACCCGATGACTTCGATCCTAAGGACGAAGATCCATAATGCCGCGCGGTTCAGCTACCGGAAGACATTCCTGCCTCTGTTGTCTCCTGACCCCAAGCACCGGGCTATTTTTCTGACACCGCATAGATAGCGAGATGTGATTGATGTTCTACGCATGGCCCGGTCGCCGGGGTGGCGACCGGGCGTGCATGGTGTTATTCAGCGGCTACGCCGTCCCTTTTGGTGCCATCCGCTCACAAGATTCCGCACAGCGGCGGCACATTTCGGCGCACTGCTTTATCAACTGATCGTTTCCCTGTAGTTGCTCGCAACTCTCTGCGCATCGCCGACAGATTTCGGAACAGAGGCTGCATGTGCGATCGTGAAATGAAGACTCTCTGGCCATATAATCCGCCGCAGTCGTACATATCTGCGCGCAATCCATTAATAGGCGGATGTGGTCCGGGGCTGCATGGCGGCCTCCGAGTCTGAAGCAATGTCCGATCACTTGGATGCAGAGCGCATGGCAGTCCTGGCAGAGCTGAATACATTGCGTCATTTCATCCATCATGTGGTGGCGTTCCGCGGCGGGCGTTTTTTCTGAAGCGTGAAGAAGTGCAGGTTCCGAGATCCTAGTAGACGGTGGGATCGGATCATGGGCTGCATCATGTGTTGCGGCCTCTACCCCCCGTAGCATCATCAATGATGCGCCCGTCGCGAGCAGAGAAGCGCCGGTGGTCACCAATGTTCTTCTGCTGATGTCAGACATAATTCCCCCTTTTCTGGCTTGTTGCCCACGGCCAGTCCTGTAGATCTGGCAATAGAACAAGTATGAAACTGCCTAGCGAGCTAGAGCAGGAAGCGAGACGGGAGAAGGTATCAGATCCTCAGAACCGTGGTTTGGATCGACGGGTGGATAGGAGTATCGGCACTGCGTGGTGGTTCGGTCACGCGAACAATCGGGGTAAACGCATCGGGAAGAACATGGACGGGTACCGTGCATTCAAGATGGAGCGAGCTGATGGAAAGCTGAGAAGAAAACTGTGAGTGCGGACCTATTTCAAGAAAGGCATCGCAGGTCTCTCGAACAGGGTCCTCTGTTCCTGAGGAACAGTCCATTTGGGTTGAGGGTGGTAATGGCAGGATGCAGGCGTAGGCGTTAAAGGTAAGGACGAGCAGCAAGAGCACAAGGAAGGTGGCCAACCGGCGCATGAGATATGATAGCCTCGTCCATTGTTTCAGTCAATCGAGGGCCCTTCTCTGAGGCGGCCTTATCTAAAGACTGCCGCGCGGGCATTTGCGGGGACCGTCACGGATAGGCCTAAGCCTGCCTCGGTCCAAGGCTGAAGGGTGGGGCCGTCGTATCGATAGCCTCCTTGGATGGGATCTGTCGAGAGCAGCAACGGCGTGTCTAGGTCCAGCACGTCGAACCCCTTCATGCCTAAGACCAGACTGAAGGAACAGCCCATCGCAATGCGCGACTCCAGCATGCCGCCGATCATGAGCTTCAGTCCTGAACTCAGAGTGAACGCTGCAATGTCCGTTGCTTCCGCCACACCGGTTTTCATGATCTTGATATTGATATAGTCTGCCGCGCCCTGTTCGATGACCCTACGTGCGTCGTCGAGAGAGCGCACGGATTCATCGGCTGCGACCGGGATGCCGCTCTCTCGTCGAATAGCGGCCATGCTGTCGAGATCATCCCGTACCACCGGCTGCTCCAACAAGACCATCACCCCGCCGAACTGTTGGACGCCTTTGGCAAAGGCCAGACATTCTTCGCGTGAGAATCCCTGATTGCCGTCACCGATGAATGAGATGCCGGGTAACGCCCGGTGCAGGGATTCCAATCGGCGAATATCTTCATCGACATCTTTCCCCACCTTCATCTTGAACAGACGAAAGCCCCGCTCATACCAGCCGCGCGCCAGCGATAATGTCTTTTCCTGAGTGGCAATCGGAATCGTAATGTCGGTGACGCGCGGTCGCACGTCGGCGCCGCCCCAGAACTGCCACAGGGGAATCTTTGCGCTCCGGCAGGAGGCGTCCAGCAGCGCAGTCTCAAGGGCACAGCGGGCTGCCGGTTGCAGAGGAGTTGCGTGAGCCATGCGGGCGGCTAGTTCGCGGGTGTCATGAACCGATTGGCCGAGGAGTGACGGTGCAAGGCTGGACAGCGCATTTAGACAGGTCTCCCGATCTTCTCCTCCGACTTCGGGAAACGGCGCCGCTTCCCCATAGCCGCTTGTGCCGTCACGCAGGGTGATACGGACAAAGACGTTCTCCGCGACGACTCGCGCTCCGGTCGCAACGATAAACGGATCCGTAATAGGAATATCGATGGACCAGCACTCGACTCGTGCGATCACAGCGGCAAGAAGATCTGCCATCAGGGATCCGTTGTCGTTGCGCGCAGATTACGTCTCAAACTCGGCCATTCCGTCTTCATGTGCAGCCGATTGTAGCAGAAATGTTCATGAACAAAGCAGGCTGGAATCGACGTCGAGCGGCCGTCCAAGAGGCTCATGAGATACGACCCCCGACGGCGATCTTCCGCCCCTTTCTTGCCGGCGCACATGATTTTCAATAGTAGTGCTTGACTTCGGTGCCTAATGCGCCCAGGGTGATGGTATGACGTACTGAGCTACGCCGACTGTCCTATCCCTCGCGCGTCATCGTCCCGTCCTGCGCGACTGATTCCCTGGTCTCCGCCGCTTCTACGCCGA
>JALHPO010000015.1 GCA_022842445.1 Nitrospira sp. | reverse complement strand
GTACCCAAACGCCCGCTGGTACAATACCCAAAACACGCCGATCCCCAGCATCGCCAACCAGCCGATCTTCACCGGCTTGGAATCGTACCACTGCGAGATATCGTAGCCCCTATCTGATGTTGCCATGGTCCACCCCTCCTTGTGTTAGAAACATGTTACCCCTCCGCATTCTACGAATGGCTGGAGACCCGCCACCTCCAGAATCGTTTTGATTTGGAAAGCTCATAGAGCATCACGGCCAGCAGGAGCAGGATGGTCAGCGGCCCGACCGCATTGCGCGTCAGATTCCCGTAGTCGAACTGCTGCACCCGCAAGAGATAATGAGAAGGACTGAATCCCTGTGGAGTGATGATCAATTTGTAGAACCCCTTGCTCAGGTTGGCTTCGCCTCGGACCACTCCGTCCGGATGGACGGCCGGAGGCCAATACGCCACCGTTTGCCCCTCGGTTGACTCGCTGCTCCCCCTGACCACGCGTACTTCAACCGGCATCGCACGTAGCCCCGGGTCCAGGAGATCTACGACCAGGAAGGTCTCGCCTTCCTTCGGAATGTCGGTGCAGTATTGCCCCTTCGCTTCGTACTGCGGCTGGTAGGCATTGAAATGGACCAAGTTGCCACCGACACGGTGCACGCAGGGGTCGTCCTCAAGCGCCACCTTGCCATGGGCGTTGGCAATACTGGGGAAGAAAGCTGCGAGAAGAACGAGCACCCTCGTCACGTGAAGAAATGTGGCCATGATCCTTCCTCCCTGGCGTTAGAGCTGGCGAACCACCGCTTTGAGCCCGTACAACGGTCGATGCTCGCGGAGCCCGATTCCCAAACCCACCACCCACCCGATCTTGCTGACCTTCATATCCCTCATATCCCTCGACCGCCCAATGCCGGACCGTCCGTCGTCAGGTGCCTGCGAAAAGACTGCCATCGTTTACCTTCTTGTCGGAGTTGGATCGTGAAACGCCTCTCCATATCCTGTTGGAAACTCTACCGATATGAATCGCTGAGCGGTACTAGGGACTTCCCTCATGCCGAGCAGGAAGATGACGGGGCGGCACCTGGCCAGACAGATGCAGAGAGCAACAACGCAGCAACTATTCGGATGGAATGAGCCCGTGGGTGAGTGCGTATTTCGTCAACTCGGCCGTGGTGTGAAGATCAAGCTGTTCCATCAGCTTGGATTTATGGTACTCAACCGTTTTGGGAGAGATAGCGAGCGTAGCGGCGATTTCTTTCACCGCCAGTCCTTCCGCCACCAATTGCAGGATCTCCCGCTGACGAGCCGTCAGCCGATTGGTTTGGATGATCGGCTGATGCGTCCCATCCAGCGCAGAATGGACCAGATCTTTGGCGACGAGGGAGGTCACGTAGTAATCTCCCTTCATCACGGCTTCAATTGCTTGCACAAGCTCAGAACCGGCCGAACGTTTGAGCAGGTAGCCGGACGCGCCGGCCTTGAAGGCTTGGCTCACATAGGCTTGATCGGCATGCATGGTGATGAAAATCAGCTTTGCCTCTGGTACCATCTTCCGTAGTTGGTGCGCCGCATCGATACCATTAAGGTGCGGCATGGAAATGTCTAAGACGATCGCATCCGGCTTTAATCGTTGCGCGGCCTCCAGCAAGGCGCGTCCGTCTTCAGCGGCACCGACCACATCACAATAGTCCTCTAATAATTTCTTGAATCCTGCCAACACCAACGTGTGGTCGTCCGCCAGCAACACACGTGGTTTGCTCATATTCATCCCTGCTGTTCCAGTGGGACCCAGGCGCAAACACGCGTCCCTTGTCCTTCCACCGATTCAATATCCAGCATTCCACCGACGAGCGCAACACGTTCCTTCATGCTCAACAGGCCGAGACGCCCCCGTTTGTCATGCTGGCGGTCCCGATCGAAGCCAACTCCATCGTCGCTGATCATGAGCCGAACTCCATCTTGCCATCGGCCAAGTTCAATCCGTACTTGTTTGGCTTTGGCATGACGGGAGACGTTCATCAAACTCTCCTGTGCAACGCGATACAGGCAGGTCGCGATTTGCTGATCCCGTATTTTCAACGAATCCTGGTCGATGAAATCGCCCTGCACTCCGGTGCGGGCCGTAAAGTCGTCGACGAAGCGCTGCAGGGCGATAGACAGACCCAAATCGTTCAGGATGGATGGATGAAGTTGATGAGCCAAATGACGGACATCATCGGAGAGCTCGATGACCCGGTCCTCAATGGCCCGCACGGCTCTAAGGGTGTGAGTGGGGGCCGTCGAAAGTTGCCGCTCCAAGGCTTCGACGTCGATCGTCAGGAGCGCCAGGCGCTGATTGATGTCATCGTGCAGATCGCGCGCGATACGTTGCCGCTCCTCTTCTTGTACACGGATAAGTTGCGCAGCGAGTTGGCGGAGATCCCCACGGCTGGCTTCGAGCGACTGCTCGGTGCGCATCCGCTCCGACACCTCCGCCACGAGCGACTCGTTCACCGCCGCTAGCTCCTTTGTGCGAGCCTGCAATCCTACATTCAACCGCTTAAGCTCCTCTTCCCGATCGAGATGCCGGAAGAAATACCACATCGGGATGCCAACCAACGCCATCAGCAGCGCCATACGAAGCAAGCGCCTGACGAGGGGGTCCCCCTGCCGGGTATCGGAGGCATCGGACCCGAGGGGACGATCGCCTTCCCCCAAAAGAGACCTCGCGTTGGTCA
Source organism: Nitrospira sp. (assembly GCA_022842445.1). Lineage (GTDB taxonomy): Bacteria > Nitrospirota > Nitrospiria > Nitrospirales > Nitrospiraceae > Nitrospira_D. Next base: position 51,474 of record JALHPO010000015.1, on the reverse strand, counting down.
TTTCAACAAGGAACGACACCGGCAGGGCGGGCACCACCGGGAGTACTGGACCGATGGACATGATCTTGCTGGATCCCTCTCCCTCCGTGGGGAAAGGAACGGACAGGAGTGAGAGAACCACCATTAGAACGGATAGGCCTATCGTGACCCGCGCCGTTCGTCCGTCCATACGCATGGTCTCACCCTACACGCTTGGTGATTATCTGTCACAAGAATTGCCCAGCGCAAGAGCAATGGGTGCACCGATCGCAATTCTTCCGTCCAGACTCATTGAATAACCGCCCCCACAAACACCGGGCCATAGGCTGGATACGCCGCATCACCCGGTTACGCGAGCTGACTGGCGCAGCAGCCATCCCGGCCTTGCTAGTCTTTGCTATACTACAGGCCGCCAATGGAACTTTACAGTCGGCATATTTTCCCTCGGCTGATGGATTGGGTAATGAGCGGCGAGGCTTTTCAGCGGCTGCGGGCTGATCTGCTGCAAGATGCGCGCGGGGAGGTCTTGGAAATCGGCTTCGGGACCGGGCTCAATTTGGCTCACTATCCTGCGAGTGTCTCAAACCTCTCTGCCGTGGATCCGGCTGATCTTCTCCCTCACAGGGTCAGCGAGCGAATCGCGACGGTCTCTTTTCCGGTCCGAACCACGCAGATTACGGCCGAGATCCTACCCTATCCCAATCGGCAGTTCGATAGGGTCGTCAGCACCTGGACACTCTGTACGATTCCTGACCCGGTACAGGCCTTACGGGAGGTCGCACGCGTCCTCAAGCCGGAAGGCACGTTGCTGTTTCTCGAACATGGCCGGAGCGACGATCGAACCATCGCCGCCTGGCAGGATCGGCTGAATCCCATTCAGAATGTTATCGGCTGCGGCTGTCACCTGAACCGGCCAATCGACCGGCTGATCACCCAAGGCGGTCTGAGGATCGCCCATCTGGATCGCTTCCTGCTGCCGGACGTTCCCAGGATCGCGGGCGAGATGTATCGGGGACGAGCAACCCCTTTTCCTGCTTAATTACCGTCCTTAGCCGGCAGGCTGTGTGGACGACTGCATGAGAATCTGGTCGACATCCAACCCGTCCAGCACTTCTTTCTCTATCAGCGCCTCGGCTAGCGCCTTCAAGCCGGTCATGTGCTCCGATAACGCGCGCTTGGTCCGTTCGTAATTTTCCATCACGACGCGCTTGATCTCCGAATCGATCTCCTGCGCCATCTGATCGCTGACCTCCCGCCTGGCTGAAACATCACGGCCCAAGAAGACCGGGCTCCCCTGCTGGCCGAATGTCAGCGGTCCCAATTTCTCGCTCATGCCCCATTCACACACCATCTTGCGTGCCAGATCCGTGGCACGCTCCAGATCATTGCCTGCGCCGGTTGTGACGTGTTTGAACACGAGTTCCTCGGCGACCCGGCCACCCATGAGCACAGCCAGCCGATCGGACAAATACTCCTTGGAGTAACTGTGCCGGTCCTCGGTCGACAACTGGATGGTGACACCCAGAGCCCGTCCTCTGGGAATGATCGTCACTTTATGCACAGGGTCCGTGCCCGGCAGCAATTTCGCCATCAATGCATGGCCCGCCTCGTGATAGGCCGTGACCCTCTTTTCCTCATCGGTGAGCATCATGCTCTTCCGTTCCGCGCCCATCAGAATCTTGTCCTTCGCCATCTCGAAATCCGACATCTCTACTTGCTTCTTGTTCTGGCGCGCCGCCCACAATGCGGCCTCATTCACCAAGTTTTCCAGATCGGCGCCTGCAAATCCTGGGGTCCCTCGCGCAATTTGTTCCAGTTTTACATTGTCCCCGACCGGCACGCGCTTCGTATGGACCTTGAGAATTTCTGTTCGTCCACGGATATCGGGGCGATCCACCACGACTTGGCGATCAAACCGTCCAGGACGCAATAATGCCGGATCAAGCACATCAGGGCGATTGGTCGCCGCAACGAGAATGACGCCCTCGTTCGTCTCAAACCCGTCCATTTCGACGAGCAACTGATTGAGAGTCTGCTCCCGTTCATCATGACCGCCCCCGAGTCCTGCGCCGCGGAGCCGGCCTACCGCATCGATTTCATCGATAAAGATGATGCAGGGCGCATGCTTCTTCCCCTGTTCGAACAAATCCCGCACACGCGACGCTCCGACTCCCACGAACATTTCGACGAAGTCAGACCCGCTGATGCTGAAAAATGGCACGCCCGCTTCGCCGGCCACCGCTTTGGCCAGCAATGTTTTACCCGTTCCTGGAGGACCCACCACCAGCACGCCTTTGGGAATCCTGCCTCCAAGCTTCCGGAACTTCCCGGGATCCTTCAGGAACTCTACGACCTCCAGAACCTCTTCCTTCGCTTCCTCAACGCCGGCCACATCGGCAAACGTGACCTTTTTGCGATCTTCCGTCAGCATCCGCGCTCGACTTTTCCCGAACGACAACGCGCTATTGCCTCCGCCCTGCATCCGGCGCATGAAGAAAATCCAAATGCCGAGAAAAAGAACAAAGGGACCCAACGTCACAAGCAAGGTGATGTACCAGGGACTTTCATCCGGCGGCTTCACTTCAATCTGGACATTCTTCTCTCGCAGCTCTTTTACCATCGCAGGGTCATCAGGCGAATAGGTGCGGATCCGGGTCTTATCCTTCAACTGTCCGCTAATATGGTGGCCCTGGATAACGACCTTCTCCAAATCGCCCTTGTCGAGCTTCGCCATGAACTCACTGAATACGATCATTTCTTCCTGAGGCGGTGGCGGCGCACTGAACAGATTGAACAGCAGCACGAGGAACAGGCCCACGACCAACCAAAACAGCAGGTTTTTCACACTGGAACTCTTGACGCTTCTCATACGTTGCCCTCAGCCCTTTCAGAATGAGTATTCGCTCGACCGTACGATACCAGCCCCTCTCTTCCACCTACCCGGGTGCTATCCTATACTATCTTGATGGAATGATCACGGATACCAAGCTAACCTCTCGCAGGCCGTGGAATCAACCTCCTGCTGGAATCAGTTCGAAAGATTACCAGATCCAAATCAAGGCTCTTCACGCTTCTACTCTTGTCGGATGACGGGATGACCATCGAGAAGCGGCCGGAACCCAGCAACCGAGAAAAATTGCGCAAGCGGCGCGGGCGGCAGCCGGGAACTCGACTTAGCGCTGTGAATGAGATGCGCCACGCCGAATCGCTCTGCGGCCACCAAGCACCCCTCGTCATCATCCATAAAAAGTGATCGCGCCGGATCGAACCCCAGCAAGCGCTGGCACTTCGGCCAATACTCGGGCCGCATCTTTAGATAGCCGATCTCGAATGCGTCCACAATGCGATCGACGTACTGATCGAGCCCGGTCTTGGCGGTTTTGACCGACAGGCCCGATTCATGCGCGTTCGTGATGATGGTGACGCGCTTCCCCAGGCGCTGAAGGTACTGCAAGAACTCCTCCGCTCCCGGCAAAAACCCGATCATGTGATCCAGTTCCTTGTGCATGGCCACGACATCGATACCCACCCGCTCACTCCAGTAGTGAAGATCGGTCCATGCCAACTCGCCTTCCATCGACCGATACATGGCCATCAAGCGGCTGCGAGATTCGTCAAACGACAGACCCTGGAGCACCGCATACCGACGCGGCAATTCCTCCTCAAAAAAGAAATTGTCGAAATGCCGGTCCAGCAACGTGCCGTCCATATCGAGGAGCACGTCGTCGATCTGATCCCACGAAAAGCCGCCATTCGCCATCGGGCATCCGCCATTCATGAAGGAATTTTCTGAGTGTACCACGGCGCACCGCTTGTTTGTGGGCTTAGGTTCCTGTCATCATACCCGACTTGCAGCAGGGACGATTTTTCTATCACATGACGGTTGACCAATGACACGCCGAAAATCTTCCAAACCCTCTCCCCTGACATCTCCTCCGGTGCCTCTCACCACTGAGACCTCACCCCTCACTCCCCTCCTCTCACCTCCCCTCGTAGCCATCATCGGCCGGCCGAATGTAGGAAAGTCCACACTGTTCAACAAAATCCTCGGCGTCAAGACTGCCATCGTCGATGACGTTCCCGGCGTGACACGCGATCGCAACTATGCAGACGCGACCTATCGGCAACGGACGTTTCGGCTGGTCGATACCGGAGGGCTCGACCTCTCGGCCTCGGACGGCATGTTGGCATTGATTCGCCGTCAGTCCGAGATTGCCATCGCCGAAGCCGACATCCTGATTTTCCTCCTCGACGGCCGTTCAGGCCTGACGCCTTCTGATCATGAAGTGGTGCGGTTGTTGCGTGGTGTGACCAAACCGGTGTTCATGGCGATCAACAAGATCGATACCCCCAAGTCCGAACCGCTCATTGCCGACTTTTATCAACTGGGGGTAGACGAGCTCTATCCCGTCTCCGCCGAGCATGGTATCGGCGTGTCCGAGCTGCTGGATGCGCTCTACCCGCTGTTGCCTGCAGCCGATGGAACCAATGAGCTGTCGCAGCTGCCCCGCATTGCCGTGGTGGGCCGTCCCAATGTCGGCAAATCTACAATGATCAATGCACTGTTGGGAGAAGAACGCGTGGTCGTGAGCGACATTCCCGGCACAACACGCGATCCCATCGACTCTCTTGTGACGCATGCGGGGAAAAGGTACGTGTTCACCGATACGGCCGGCATCAGGCGGCGGGGGAAAATCGATCGCGGGATTGAAGGCTGGAGCGTTCTGCGCTCGCTCCGCGCCATCGGCCGCTCCGATGTGGCCGTGCTCGTGCTGGATGGAGAGGAAGGCGTAACGGAGCAAGACACGAAAATCGCGGGGGCCATCCTCAAGCAAGGGCGCGCCTGTATTCTCTGGATCAACAAGTGGGACCTTCGTGTGGGCGATGCCGAGGCCAGGAAGAACTACGAACTTGAGCTCCACCGCCGCTTCCCCTTCCTGACTTGGGCTCCGGTACTCTACGGCTCGGCGCTCAAATCGGAGTCCGCCCGTACGGTATTCGCCCAAATAGACGATGTGTACGCGATGTTTACCAAGCGAATCTCCACGGGCACCTTGAATACCTGGCTGCAAAATATTCTGTTGGTCCATCCATTGCCGGTCCGCAAAGGCAAACCGGCGAAAGTGACGAAATCCGCGTTTGTCACCCAGGTTACGACGAAGCCGCCGGCCTTCGCTTTATTCGTGGGCCATCCGGAAAACATCACGCCGTCGTATCTGCGGTATCTCGAAAACCAGCTCCGTGATTCCTACGGGTTTACCGGAACTCCGCTACGCCTCCTCATTAGAAAAAAATGACCGGCCGCCGGTGCACAACCGTTTTCGACTTGACGGCTTCGCAGACTCATGTTACTCGCATAGGAGATGTGCGTGTCTTGCGAAGACACCTGCAATCTTCCGAACGGGACACACAATCCCACCTGCTTGCGGCACCGCAAGGGTTCAATCAGAGGTCTCGGCCCCGATGACGCGACTATCGAACAATCGACGGTTCTTTCAAGTCCTTGTTTTGGCCGGTTTCGTCTGTTCGACGTCGCCGGGCTTTGCCGACAACGAACTTCGGGCTCCCGACAACGCCATTCCGGCTGAGTCTGATGCGAGGGCCGACTCGGTCCCGGTCGAAGCAAATCCGGATCAATCCGAGACACGCGCCGAGTCCACCCCCGTGAAGCCAACTCCCAATCGGACCGAGACCGTCACTGATCCAGCCCGGATGGAGGCAAATCCATCCATCACCCTGAAAGCATCGGTGTGGCGGACCAAACCCGGGATCGTCTTCTTAAAAACGCCGATCGGACTGTTAACGCTCAGCTCGAAGACGACCCTCAAGGATTTCCTCGCTTCTCAAGATGTCTTCTTCTGGATCCATAACACTCATCTTGCTGTCGAGATCAGAAAGAGGAGCAACGATTCCCTGGTCCATCGTTATCTCAGCGGACCGTTCAAGCGGAGCGGAGACGGCGAGAATAAGTTACTGCTGTGGACACCGGAAGGAGAGCGCTCCTTCGACTTCGGCGCCCATGAACGCTCGCTCGCCGGGCTTCGTGAAGGCAGTCCGGTCACGGTCGAAGTCGACGACAACGGTACCGTCATCGGTGTCCATGACTTGCAGTTCGATCTCCAGATTGGCCAGATTGCTTCGGGAGGGGCCGACGCACAGCTATTGCTGACCGGCACTGTCTCCAAGCTGAAATCGAACTTCATCTTCCTCAGAACCCCCGTCGGCGTGGTGAACGTCAACGCCAAGATCGGCATCAAGGATGCGAAGGTGGGACAGACCTTGACCCTCCGCATTCATCGTCGGAACATGGCGGCGGATCTTGCCGCTCCCAATACGACGTCTCCGGCTCGCCGCTTCCTGACCGGCCCGCTGGAATTTGCGTCGCCGGATCATGCCGACATCAGACTCTGGACTCCCGAGGGCGAGCAGATCTATCAGACGGATCGGGGAAAATCCGCCTTGGCGGGGCTACGGGAAGGCAGCCCGATCACCATTGAACTCAATGGACGGGGCGAAGTTATCGAATTCCATCGACCGAACTAACCTTCCGTTCTCCTCCCCTTTCACTTGACTCTCTTTTTCATCCCTTCGTAGACTGCACGGTCTATGAAATCTACGCGAATACCACGCGCCTCAGACGGCCGGTTATCCGTATCGCCGAATATGCGAGACCGGTTCGACACGCTCTACAAGGATCACGTCGATCTGATGTATCGCTACGCGAACAGGCTGTGCGGCGAAGCCGAAGCGGCGAAGGACTTGGTGCAGGAAACCTTTTTGAATGCCTACCGTGGATTCAACCGCTTCCGCGGCGACGCGCAGGTCTCCACCTGGCTCTATGCCATCGCTTCGCGGGCCTGCCTGCGTATGCGACGAAAACGCAAGGGGGCGCCGGAACGAGAGCTGTCGCTGGAAGAGTTCATTCCCTCTTCCGAGGGCGAGTTCCACCTGCAGATCCCCGTCGAAGGGCTCAGTCCGGAAGAGGCCCTCCAGAACAAGGAGCTGCGGCAAGCCCTCAATGCCGCGATCGACAAACTGCCCAAGAAATACAAGATGGTGCTCGTGCTGCGCGACATGGAAGGTTTGAGCGCTAAGGAAGCGGGAACCGCTATGGGTTTGAGCGAGCGCGCGGTGAAATCACGGCTCCACCGCGCGCGTCTCTTTGTCCGCCGCGAACTCAGCGCGCGAGGCCTTGCGGAAGGAACTCACGAGCCGGATCACGAGTAACTGACGTAGCGCAGGGAGAAACCGTGATGGTAAAACGTGCCGCCCCGAAACCACGAAGACGTCTTGCAGCCACACCCCATCGGCATGAAGCCGGACGATGCCTCGGTATTCTTCGTGAATTGTCGGATTTTATCGACGATGAGCTGCCGGATGACATTTGTCTGCAAATCCGTCGGCATCTGGGCGACTGCCCTCACTGCGAAGAGTTCGTGGCCTCTCTTCGCCAGACCGTGTCGCTCTGCCGCGGGAATCCCGTCCCGGCCCTGTCGGCGAACGAGCGGGCCCTGATGCGCGAGAAGATTTTGAATGCAGTCCGATCCCGGTGATCAATCTCTGTCAAACCCGCCGGCCTCCATGCTAAATTGACCAACTGATCTGGAGTGAAACCTTTTTCAATACAGGCGTTCATCATGACTCGATGCAGACCACTCACAGCGGCATTAATCATTGGGGGGCTGTTCACCATTTTCGATGCCAGTTCGGCAATGCTTGCTGCGGCAGCAGCTTCACGCACGCCACACGCACGTGCGACGGTCCAGAGCCCGGCCACCGAGGCTGCTCGCCGATACGCCGATGCCATCTCAAAGGGCGACCGTCTGACTTTTGGGCAATTGGACTTCGCCTGCCAATATCGGCTTGTGGCAGCTTTGCCGCGTGCTCGTAAGACTGCTCCCGAAGCACATGACTCATCCTATGAGAATTGCTGGAAAGAAATGACCGCCGGCCACGCACCGGCCCTGAAGCGGACGGACGTCGGCATGGATGTCCTCTGGCCCAGCGCAGGCCCGCTGGTATTCTACGGGGACGAGCTGTCGGATACTCCGGCCTCGGCATTCGTCATGGATGCGATCGGGACGTCACCGCCAGGGAGCGGCCTGCAATTGACCGTCACGAACAGCCGTCGAGTCCCCGACGGGTCATTTCGGCTCAAGCCGAACGGCAAGGTCATCGGCGTCCCAACCACGTTGGTCTCGATTACGGTGACATACCAGGACCCGTTAACTGCACCGGTTACCTATGCGCCCGGCACCGTGCAATGGACGAGCACGGTCAAACGCCCCCGGCGCGCAATCAAATCCGTCGTCACCCAATGGGTCGTGTTCACCGGGCTCAAACGACACGGGTTTCCGAACGATACCGCGGTGTTTCAGCAGCCGGTGGACACCACCCCGGAAGCGCCGGGCATGGTGGCCGAGCAGATTCCATTCACGACAGAAGTCAGCCGGGCCCTGCCTGAATCGCTGGTGTGGTGGGGGCCGAACGATCAACCAGGCACCTTCACGGCCGCCGCAGCACGGGCCGCAAGCTTCCCCGATTTGCGCGATCGGATCGCACTGCTCAACCGTATCTTGATCATCGATCCGAACCAGGTTGACGCCCTGCAGGTCCTCACCAAACACCTGTACGCCGTGCTGCTCGGGGATGCCGCCAAGGGACACAGCCTGACCGTGAAAGACCCGGCGCTCTCGTTCACCGTCAACGAATTCTACTGGAACATCTATGCAGGAGCAGCCCGTCTGGACCTCTCTAACGGAATGGAGATGGGCGGCCTGCCCCAGCCGACACCAGCGGATTTTCTCTACCGGATGGTACCGGCCCTAGAGACCCTCGCCAAGATCCGTCCCGAACAGCTGGACAACCGCTTCCGTCTCGGCATGGCCTACCGATGGAACAACGATCAGCTCCCGATGATCGAAACCTTTGAAGCCCTGGTCCGTGACATTCCCGACAACCGGAAAACACCCAAGGCCGAAGCCCTCCTCCAACTAGCCTGGTCCCGCATCAACAAAGTTGCCTGGAACCGGATTTTGCACGATCCGGACAGCCTCCAGGCCTATGCCGATGCCGAAAAGTCATCGGGCCTGGCCGAGCTGCCGATCGACAAATTTCTCGCAGAATACACCATGGCCTACAGCATGATTTTCATGCCGGATTACGGAGACAAGGCGAAGATGCTGCGGCATCTGACCGACGCAAAACGCTGGTTCGACGAAGTGCCGGGAAAAGACGACGCGGTCTGGCGCTACTTTCTTCACAGTGAACTGCTGAAAGCGGTGCTCGATGCCGATCCGACCTTCCAACCGATCTTGGCTTCCACAGAGAAGAGAAACGGATAAGACGAGCTACCCAAGAATTGACCGGTCTCTTTCGATATGTTCGTCCTGAGCGCACGCGGAAGGAATCTGAACTTTCCGCCGGTTGAACAGGCTGACGCAGACGGTTTGCTGGCAGTCGGCGGAGACCTCCGCCCTGAACGGCTCCTTGAAGCCTATCGCCACGGCATCTTTCCCTGGTACAGCGAGGGCCAGCCGATCTTATGGTGGTCACCGGATCCACGGGCTGTGCTCTTCCCCTCCAAGCTCCACATCCCACGCAGCCTGGAGCGGACGATGCGTCGCGGTCTCTTCACGGTCACGCTCGACCGCTGCTTCCGGGAAGTCATGACCCGATGCGCCGGCCCCAGACCACAATATCCCGACGGCGGCACCTGGATCACGCCCGCGATGATCGAGGCCTACGAAACACTGCATGAACTCGGTTATGCCCATTCTGTAGAAACCTGGATCGGGACAGACTTGGTCGGCGGCCTGTACGGCCTGGCCCTCGGGACGGCATTCTTTGCCGAATCCATGTTCACACAAGTAGACGACGCCTCAAAGACCGCGTTGGTCGCACTGGTACGTCAGTTACAAGCCTGGGAGTTCTCAATCATCGACTGCCAGCAAGCCTCGCCACACGTCCGTCGCTTCGGCGCCGAAGAAATCCCACGGCGCGAGTTCATAGCCTGCCTGTCCGAAGCCACCGGCCGATCCAATCGCTACGGAAGATGGACGTTTGATACTGTCCCCGTCATACGATCCTGAATTTGACAGTCTTTTCCCATCTCACTTATGATTCATTTTCTTTAAGAGGAGGGCATCTTATGAGTTTCACGATTACGCCGAAAGAATTGAAAACCCGCTTGGAGAAGGGGGACAACCTGGTACTGTTGGATGTTCGGGAACCCTGGGAGAATGCACTGGCCAAGCTGGACAACTCTCTGCTGATCCCGCTGGGCACCTTGCCCCAGTCGCTTTCAAAGCTGGACAAGAATACCGAAATCATCGCGTATTGCCATCATGGGATGAGAAGCGGAGACGCGACGGGATTTCTACTCCAGCAAGGCTTCTCAAACGTCAAGAATCTGATCGGCGGGATCGATGCCTGGTCGCTCCAGGTAGACGGGAAAGTTCCACGATACTGATCCGGTGAACCAATGGGACCCCATTGCCCGCTCCCCTCACATCGTCAGCGGAGCGGGCTAGCCCATTAGTTCACGGAAATACGCGACGGTTTTCTCAAGACCCTTGGTAAGATCGGCCTCAGGTTCCCAGCCCAGCTCTTGCTTGAGCTTTGAGGGGTCGATCACACTGCGCATCTGCTCCCCCAGCTTAGCCGGACCATGCACTTCCTTGCAGGAAGAGCCAGTGAGGCCCACGAGTATCCGGAACAGTTCATTGACCGACGTTTCGATGCCGGTCCCGACATTATAGACACCCTGTGAATCCTGTCTCATCGCCACCAGGTTGGCTTCCGCCACATCGTCAACGAACACAAAGTCCCTGGTTTGGCGGCCGTTCCCGTTGATGATCGGCTGCTCGTTGTTCAACATCTTTCGAATGAAAATTGCCACGACACCGGCTTCCCCTTCCGGATCTTGCCGAGGTCCATATACGTTCCCATACCGCAGGCTCACGACCTGAATTCCGCTGATACGCTGAAAATAGGACAAGTAATGTTCGGCGCAGAGTTTACTGATGCCATAGGGCGAGAGCGGTTTGGTCACGTGAGATTCCGGCGCTGGAAACACCTCCTGTTCTCCGTAAATTGCGCCTCCGGAAGAGGAGAAGATGACCTTTCTCACCCCATGATGCACAGCTTGATGCAGAACATTCATCGTCCCCAGCACGTTGACCTGCGCATCGAATACCGGATTGTCAACCGAGACTCTCACGCTGACTTGAGCAGCCAAATGAATGACGATGTTGGGCCGTTCATTGCGAAACACTCGCTCCAGTCTCCCGCTTTGGATATCCAGCTTGTACAAGCTGGCAGCGCGATTGACGTTTTTTCTCGTCCCGGAAGACAAGTCATCCACAATGACGACTTGGTGCCCTTCTTCCACAAGCCGATCGACCACGTGAGAGCCGATGAATCCTGCGCCGCCCGTTACGAGTACCTTCATCATTCCTCCGATAAATGAGTATCCTCTAGCAGAATGCTGAAAAAGTCCGTCATGAGCCCAGCGAAGACAAGAACCTATCCGCTCGCATCTGATCGAAGCGAGCGGTTCAAGCGAAGCGTGGTATGTACCTCCTCGCCTCTTCGCCCGCTGCGGCCGCCCCGTGGCATGGTGCGTCTCGGCGCGCCGGGGTTGGGCGGGTGAGACCAGCGGCCTTTTTGAGCACCCTGATGCGATTGGGTCTTTAGCGCCATTTGTAATATGTCAACGATGTCTTATGGGCAAGCTGAGTGTTTCCGCAACCTGCTAAGAGCCGCATCGCCCTTTTACATACCATGAAACCGCCCCGCGAGCTCAAAAATTGCCAACATTTCGTGATTCCCCTTCTTCCCCTTTACGGGACAATCCAATGTCTGCAGCACCCGCAATCCCAATTCGTCCGCATGGCGCACGATCCGCTGGAGTACAGCCTGCCGTTGCGTCTCGTCACGAACGATTCCGCCTCGACCAACCTGTCCTTTCCCGACTTCGAACTGCGGTTTGACGAGCGCAATGACGCGGGCGTTGGGCGCTAAGAACGGGAGGATTGAAGGGAGCACGTTCGTCAATGAGATAAACGACACATCGATGACGGTGAGCGCGATCGGTTCAGGAACGGCGGATCGTTCGATATAGCGGATGTTGGTCCGCTCGATCAGCACGACACGCGGATCCTGCCGAAGCCGCCAGTCGAATTGGCCGTAGCCGACATCGACCGCATAAATCCGCGTCGCGCCCCGTTGCAAGAGACAATCGGTGAACCCTCCGGTGGAGCACCCTACATCAAGGCAGACAAGACCACGAGGGTCGGTCCCGGACGCCTCCAAAGCGGCTGCAAGCTTGTCCCCGCCGCGACTGACAAAGCGGGAGCCGTGTGAAACGATGTCGACCGCCGCCCCCACAGACACCGCTTTGGCCGGTTTGTCGATCATGGCGCCGTTCACCCTGACCTCTCCGGCGAGGATCATCCGTGCCGCGGCTTCCCGGCTCGGCGCCAAACCCTGCGCGACCAGCCGTTGATCAAGACGATCTTTTTGAGGGTATGCTTTGGCGCCCATGGAAAGACGGACTCTATCATGACCTCGATAAGGCAGTCGGACCACTCAGGTGCTATACGTCGGCGTCGGAATCCCGTCTCTCGTCCCCGTCGGAAGAAAATGCGCGAAGATGCTTCTTGCCGTTTGTGTCCTGGACCAGCACTTCGATCTTCCGCTCGGCCTCTTCCAACACCTTCAAGCAGTTCTTCGAGAGACGAATACCCTCTTCGAAGATCCTCAACGACTCATCCAGGGGCAAATCCCCCTTTTCTAATTCCGCCACGATGGCTTCCAATCTGGCCATCGCCTGTTCGAACTTCACACCAGCCACCGTCATCTCCTCTTCATCGAGAAATGGGTCATTATAGCGGGGCTGACCCGGCTTTGGAACCATCGGGCATCACGTTTGTCACCACGCAGCGCAGTTGTCCTTTTGCAAGACGGGCCAACACCTCTTGCCCCACTGCAACGTCGCAGGCATCCCGGATCACGCGATGGGACGACACCGACTCTAAAATGCTATACCCGCGGTCAAGAATCCCCAGCGGGCTCAGCGTATGCAAGTTTACGAGACAGGCCTGCGCCGATTGCGTCCTCCGGTTTAGTCCATATCGCATCACTTGTACAAGACGCGAGCCTAACTGAGGTACCAGGGTTAGCCCCTGACGCACCTGCGCATCCGGGCTGTTCCCGATCAATTCGTGTTTGAACGAGTGCGCCTTGTCCCATCTCCGCCTCAGAAGACTCTGCACGGCCCGGCGCATGTGAGCAACCGCTCCGTCGACCTGCTGAATATCCTCCAACACGCGATACCGAACGTTCGCGATGCGGGTGACGATGAGATCGAGCTGTTGCCGATCGGCTTCGCAACGGCGGCTCATCGCCAGCCGGGAGCGAGCCGTCAGTTCACCGAGGCGATCGACAACCTCACTCAACACCGGAGCGACAGCCTCTGCGGCAGCCGAGGGCGTCGGCGCCCGCAGGTCCGCGACAAAATCGGCGAGCGTGACATCCGTTTCATGACCCACTGCCGATACGACCGGAATGGGCGACGCTGCAATTGCACGCACGACCCGCTCATCGTTGAAGCTCCAGAGATCTTCCGATGAGCCTCCGCCCCGCCCCACAATCATGACATCGACACGGCCTAATGCATTCAATGATCGAATGGCGGAGGTAATCTGCTCTGCAGAGTCCTCTCCCTGTACCGACACAGGAGCGATGATGATGCGGAGAACAGGACACCGGCGATGCAGCACCGTCATCATATCTCTAACGGCCGCCCCCGACAGCGACGTAACGATACCGACAGTTCGAGGAAACACCGGCAAGGGCCTTTTTCGATCCAGATCGAAAAGCCCCTCCGCAGCCAGGCGAGTCTTGAGTTGCTCAAACGCCACCTGCTGCGCGCCGCGCCCCTTCGGTTCGACATACTCAAGAACGACCTGATACTCCCCGCGCGGTTCATATACGGTGACTCGTCCGCGCGCCACGACATGCAGCCCATCCTCCAAACCGAACCGTAATCGAAGCGCGGTCGACCGGAAGATGACGGCTCGCATCTGGCTGGAATCGTCTTTGAGCGTACAGTAGAGATGCCCGGACCCGGGCGCGCGAAGATTGGAAATTTCTCCCTCGAGCCATACCTCTGAAAAATCGGCTTCGAGGGATGCTCGAACCAGACCGGTCAGTTCCGATACCGTGAAAACACGCCTCGACGGGGAATCACCGGGCGATGGGAAGGAGCGAGCGCGACTCGTGACGTCCTCCTTCAATCGATCATGCGGATCCGCTCAAAGGCGATGGCCTTACCCAAACGCGCGTCAAGTTCCACCAGCACCGCACAGAACACCGACGGGCCTGATGCGACTTCAAAGCGCCGCGGCATGCCGGTCAGAAATTTTTCGATCGCCAGTTCCTTTTTCACTCCAATCACCGAATGCAGCGGACCGGTCATCCCGATATCGGTAATGTAGGCCGTCCCCTTGGGCAGAATTTGATCGTCGGCTGTTTGCACGTGGGTATGTGTGCCGACCACCGCCGTGACCTCACCGTCCAAATAGTGGCCCATAGCCATTTTTTCAGACGTGGCTTCTGCGTGCATATCAACAATTATCGCCGATGTTTCCTGTTTCAATCTCGACAATTCGCGCTTGGCCGTTTGAAACGGGCAATCGATCGTCGGCATATAGGCCCGTCCCATCAGCTGAAGCACCGCCAGCCGTTCCCCGCCGGCAGTTTCAATGACCACACTGCCTTTGCCAGGCACCCCGGGGGGATAGTTCGAAGGGCGCAGCAGACGGGATTCGCGCGGGAAATAATCGAGCACTTCCTTCTTATCCCAGGCATGATTGCCCGTGGTGATGACCGAGAGGCCCAATTCAAACAACTCTTCGGCCAATTCCGGCGTAATGCCGAACCCGCCTGCGACATTCTCGCCGTTTCCGATCACGGCATCGATTTGGCGCTGCGCAACAAGGCGCGGGACCGCACGGGCGACGGCGCGCCGCCCCGGTTCGCCCATGATATCGCCGATACACAACACCTTCATCGGGCGTATTCCACGTACCGGCTCTCCCGAATAACAGTCACTTTGATTTGCCCCGGATAAGTCAGTTCCTGCTCGATTTTCTTCGCCAACTCGCGCGAAAGCTGGAACGATTCGGCATCGGTGATATCTTCCTGTCGTACGATCACACGGATTTCACGCCCTGCCTGGATTGCATACGCCTTTTGCACTCCCTTTAGTCCCGTGGCTAAGGACTCGAGTTTTTCCAACCGTTTGACATAAGACTCCAGCGCTTCTCGCCTGGCTCCCGGCCGGGCAGCCGAGAGTGCCTCGGCCGCAGCCACCAGTACGCTCTCCGGACACAGCGGCTCCACCTGTTCATGGTGTGCGGCAATCGCGTTCACGATCTTGGGAGATTCTCCGTATTTTTTGGCGATCTCGGCCCCCAGCATGGCATGCGGCCCCTCTTCCTCATGGCTGACTGCTTTGCCGATGTCATGGAGCAAGGCGCCGCGCCGAGCCAACTTGACGTCGAGTCCCAACTCCGACGCCATGATGCCGCAAATATACGACGCTTCCCGCGCATGGTACAGATTGTTCTGTCCGTAGCTTGTCCGATACTTGAGCCGTCCCAGCACTTTGATCAACTCAGGATGAAAATCCGCAAGCCCCAATTCGAAAATGATCTTTTCGGCCTCTTCATACATCAGCTTGTCGATATCGACCTTCACCTTTTCCACAATCTCTTCGATGCGGGTGGGATGAATCCGGCCATCATGCATCAACCGCTCAAGCGACACTTTGGCGATCTCACGCCGCAAGGGATCGAACCCCGAAATGATCACGGCCTCCGGCGTCTCATCGATGATCAAATCAATTCCTGTGGCCGCCTCGATCGCGCGGATATTTCGCCCTTCCCGGCCGATGATCCGGCCCTTCATAGCGTCGTTTGGAATCTGGACCACCGAAATCGTGGATTCCGACACGTAGTCGCGCACCACCCGCTGAATGGAGCTGGTGATGATTTCACGTGCTTCCCGCTCGGCATTTTCACGCGCCTCTTCGATCGTCCGCTTGGCGATGCCGGCGGCATCAAGCCGAGCCTGCGACTCCATTTCGACGATCAGCTGTTTTCTGGCTTCTTCGGCCGTCATACCGGCCACGCGCTCTAATGCTTCACGATGCTCACGCTCAGCCTTGGCACAAGCTGTTTCTTTGGCGTTAAGCCGCTCCTCACGCTTCGCGAACTCCTGATCGCGTTTCTGCGACTCGCTCTCCCGCTTGTCCAGCGCGGCGAGCTTGCGATCAAATCCCTCTTCCTTCTGGAGAAAACGTTTCTCGGCGGCTGCGAGCTCGACAAGCTTCGCCTTTTGCTCTTTCTCGATCTCTGATTTTGCCTGAAATACGAGATCCTTAGCTTCCAGCCTGGCCTCTTTCAGCACATTTTCGGCTTCGCGCTGGGCATTGTGCACGACCTGCTTGGCCTGCTCTTCCATCTCAGCCCGTTTCGCCCCGGCCATGTTGCGACGCACCAATTCAAATACCACGACCCCCACAAGGGCTCCGGCGATTGCACAGACGATGTAGAAAACGATTGAAGTAGAAATGGGAGTCACCCCCTTCTTGGCAAACCAGGTATCCGGGCTGCCCGGTTGCACGTAGTACGTGTACACGGATTGAGCGGGGTGCTTCTAACAGACAGGAATGGGGGGAGAATAACGCCCAGGAGATTGCTGACAGTTCAGTCGAGAAACGCGCGAGATCGTCTGCCCGCTAGTACGACATCCGTCAGGTTCCTGCCACTCTGCCTTCCCCTTGACCGCAGGATCCCTTGTCGAGATCCAAGCCGCCGAAAAGGATCGGTGTGAGAAACAAGAACCATCTGTTGACACCCACTATGAACGGCATGCGACCACCCTCTGTCATTCACATCTTGTCGCAAAAAATCTGCCCAAAATTGCCGTCTGGGCATGACCACCCTAGTGAGAATCCACCCGATTACCGCATCGTACAGGGACATGACACCGTTCTCTATCGCTTTCACAACGTTCGTTTCCAGTCGAGTCAGCTGCTCTGAAAATCTATTCTCAATCCCCCGCTTGTCCGTTACAACACCGCACGCACACGATCACGGATTATAGACCCACGATAACAAAGGGCTTCTATGAAAGCAAGGCGAAACTTGCTCTCGATGAGGAGCGGAGAGGAGATGAACCGGGGAGACTTACCGAAAGAGCGACGTCGGCATCTGCTCTTCAATGGATTCCATCAATGTATCCATCCGCCGATCGACATCCGCCTCTCCCTGAGCCCGCTTCTTTTCTGACTCGAAGAACTGATGGGCAAGATTAATGGCCGTCAACACGGCCAACTTCGAGGGGGTGGCGGTCTTCATGCCTTCAGCAAGATGCTTCATGTGATCATCAACGAAATGAGCGAGCCGCCGAATATATGCATCGTCGGCAACACCGCGAATCGCATACCGCTGACCATAGATCTCAACATCGATCGTCTTAGTCAAGGGCCACCTCCTTGGTATCGTCCGCACATTCCAGCAGTTCTATCTCGCTCATGACCCGCTCGATTCTCGACCTGATATCGATTCGTTCTTTCTCCCACCGGCGATTCACATCATCCTGCGAGGCAAGCCTCTGGCGGGCTGCCTTGACTTCATCTTCCAACGACGCATTTTTTCGCTTCAGTTCCTGGACTAATTTCACCAGGTCTTTGATCCGAGCCTCAAGCGCATCCAACCGATCTAACGCCATAGCGGTTCTGTGTGCCCTCTCTTCTCATAGTTTGAGCCGCACTATAAAAAACTTTGCGAAATCTTGTCAAGAAACGGACTTTGCGGCACCGGCGAGGCGGAGATATTCCTTGTAGCTGCGGAGGACGCGTTTCACATATTGCCTGGTTTCGAGGAACGGAATCAACTCGACGAATTCGTCTTCGCTCCGGCCTCGATAGGTCGCCGCCCAACCCTCGACGGCGATCGGACCCGCATTGTACGCGGCGATGGTCTGCGCCACGTTGCCGGAAAACTGCGCAAGCAACTGCTCCACATACCGAACCCCGATCTGAATATTCGTATCCTGATCGAACAAATCCTCCCGCATCACGCCGGGAAGACGATGCCGCTGAGCCACCGCATTGGCCGTTGCAGGCATGATTTGCATGAGACCGATGGCCCCGACACGGGACACTGCGCGCCAATCGTATTGGCTTTCCTCCCTGATGATCGCCGCAATGAGAAACGGGTCCACCCCGTTGACTCCCTGTGTTTTGATCGTGTGAATCAATCCCGTCGGATAAGCGACATTCCACAAATCGTCCGCCACAGCCCCCCCGGTTCGCTCCAGACGGTCTCGAAATCGAGCCCGCACAAGGCGCAGCGCATGATGGTAAGCCCCGGCTTCATTCAACATCACAGGCAGCGCCGCCAACACGTTGGAATCTCGGCTGTAGTGGTCAGTCAGCACGGCGAGTTCTCTCGCGGCATCCTGCTCAAGACCCAGCGTTCTGAGTTCAATCGCCCGCCGATAGGTCGGCTGTTGTTCGATTTCCGCCCGGCCATTGCTATGCTGCACGGGCCCCTGAGCCAAATCCGTGGCAAGTGACCCCGCAACGGCCGTAGCCGAAGAATCCCTCGGAGTCTTTTCCTGATCTACGGGCGCCACAGCGGGGACGTCGGTCCGCCCCTGCGCCAATTGACAATAATATGTCAGAGGATAGCGCTTGCAGAGGAGATGGAAGGTTTCTTTCGATTTGGACTCTTTGGCATGCCCCTGAGACCGCGCGATCCAATAGAGCGCTTGCGGTTCCCATTCGCTGTCTCGCTGATCAACGATTGGTTGCCACACGGCAATCGCATCCTGGTAGCGACCCGTTCGATACAACACCCACCCTTCGCGCCAGTGGGCTTCGGCCCGCTGAGATGCCGGCTCTCCCGATTTGACGACATGCCTGTATTTCGCGATGGCCTCATCAAACTGGGCCTGATCCTCCAGCCAAATTCCGGCAAATAACGTGATCTGCCCTTTTTGTTCGGGAGACAAGGACCGCTTGGGTAATCCGCGGCTCAACTCCAACAGTTTCTCACCCATTCCCTGTCGGAGATAAACACGAGCCAACCAGACCACGGCCTCATCGGACTGAACCATCTGAGCTCCAGCGAGCTCCTGAAAGGTCTCACGCGCTTGGTCATAGAGTTTCAATCTGACTTGCGCGATGCCCAATTTCAGCTTGGCGTCCCCACGGCGTGAAGAAGACGGGTCTTTTGCAAGAAACTTTTTCAGTTCGTCGATCGCTTCCGCATGCAGAGCCTGTCCCAAAAAGGCCTGAGCCCTGGTATAGAAGTCATCAGGCTGAGGGGTCCAGGACTCACCACCGATATTGGTCGCAAGCAGAGCTCCCGCCTCCTTGGCTTCCTTCGTCTGCGGGAACTTCATCCATAATTTTTTGAGCGCCTCCCTGGCCTCAACCGGCTGATTGGCTCGAAGATAACAATCGGCCAGCCGCAGCCACGCCTGGGGCACTCGCGGCTCTTTGTCGTTGATACCGACGGCCTTGGTAAGCCATGCCAGCGCTTCGGGACAACTGGAGGCTTGATACCAGGCTTCTCCCGCACGGAGGGCGACCTGATCAAGCAGGTTGGAATCGGGGACTGATTGCGGCACTGATTCGAATGTCCTGGCCGCCTCTCTCGCCTCCCCCAGATGGAGCAATGCTTCACCGATCCAGAACCGGATGTAATCATCGAGAACTGAAAAGTCTTGTTGGGCCGAACGGAGATAGGTGAGCGCTTCGCTTGGACTCCGCTGAATCAGCATCACTCCCGACAACAATCCTGCCCGCTTGGCCCAAGGCGAAGCCGGGAATTGCTCCATCACTCGTCGAAGCCGCTCCAGTTTCAGCGTAGCGACCTGATCTTTCGTCAGCGCATGGCCGAACCGCTCTTTTGGCCATGCAGCGGCGGTGAAGCACTCCTCAGCCGACCCACAACCATCTGCTCGAAGTTTTTCCGAATCCGAAACCGGGGCAGACTGTGCGTCATAAAAAAAGAGACAGCCGGCGACGATGAGAAACAAGGCCAGCGAAACCGGCACAAAGCTTCGGCCAAGGCTTGCAGCAGATCGAGGGCTGAGGGTCGGTCTTTTCATCGCCGTTCATTATATACAGCATGAGCCGCAATGGAAGAAGTTTTGCAACCGCCTCATAACTCGGCGCTTCTCATGGTGTCGGTTCATTCTCACTTATGGTAGGCTCTTCGTCACACAACGAGATCGGGAATCCTCTTGATGCCGACACTGCCCGTTCCAACCAACTTATTGGCCCTCACCGAACCGCAGATGGTGAAGTTCGTCCGCGCACGGGGCTGGCCGAATTATCGGGCCGGACAAATCCTCCGCTGGCTGTATCGCCGGCGTGCACGCGCCATCGCCCAGCTGACCGACCTGCCTTCTCGCGATCGATCGGCATTGGCCGAGATCGCGATCGTCGGGCGCGCGTCCCACTGTACCGTGTTGCCGTCTCAAGACGGCACGAGAAAATTGCTGCTGACGCTCGACGATGGATTGATGATCGAAGCCGTACTCATCCCCGACGACGATCGGCTGACACTGTGTGTCTCCACCCAAGTCGGCTGCATGTTGGACTGCGGCTTCTGCCTGACCGGCACCATGGGGCTCAAGCGCAATCTCAAAGCCCATGAAATCGTCGACCAAGTCTTGACCGCCCAGGACCGGCTCAAAGCCGGTGAGCGAATCACCAACCTGGTCTTCATGGGAATGGGAGAGCCCTTGTCCAATGTGGATGCGCTTGAAGCAGCCATTACCTGCTTGACGGATACGTCGTGGGGCCTCGCATGGTCGCCCAGACGGATCGTCGTATCGACGGCAGGCCTCGCGTCCCGCTTGAAACGAGTCGCGGCCCTCGGCGTCAATCTGGCCATCTCCCTCAATGCCACCACGGAAGAACTGCGACGGGAGCTCATGCCCGCCGCCAGCGAAATCGCATCACTTAAATCATTACTGGCGGCCTGTCGCCGGTATCCTCTGGCGCCGACCCGGCGGCTGACCTTTGAGTATGTCCTGCTGGCGAATGTCAACGATCGGCCTATGGACGCCCAGCGTTTGACGACTCTGCTTCGAGGCATGAAGTGCAAAGTGAATCTGATCCCGTTCAACGAATTTCCGGGAAGTCGTTTCCATCGCCCGCCGGATCGCGACGTGCTCCGATTTCAAGCCACGCTCCGCCAGGCCGGGATCGACGTATTCGTCCGTAAAAGCAGGGGACGCGACGTACTCGGTGCATGCGGACAACTCGGGGATCTTCCCGCCGACCGAGAATCAGTTACCTTGACACCTATCGAATCCCGTTGTTAGCATGCCCTGTGTTGCTTATCTCATCATGAAGCGGCCGGCTCTCCATCACTATTCGACGACGTGCCTCCTTGCCACACTGCTTGCGTTCACTGACGCTGCCCCGTCAATGGCCCTGGAGCCCCTTGAACATGTGCTGTCCAACGGCATGAAAGTGCTGCTGGTCGAGGTTCCGAAGGCCCCGGTGGCGACAGTGCAGGTATGGTACAGAGTCGGCTCCAGAAATGAAGTGATGGGCCGTGCCGGACTCTCCCACATGCTGGAACACATGATGTTCAAAGGCACGGCGAAGTATCCCAAAGGCGCATTTTCCCGCATCATCCGCAAGAACGGCGGGATCGACAACGCGTTTACCGGACAAGACTTCACCGCTTATTTTGAAAACCTCGCGGCCGACCGCGTCGAAC
Source organism: Nitrospira sp. (assembly GCA_022842445.1). Lineage (GTDB taxonomy): Bacteria > Nitrospirota > Nitrospiria > Nitrospirales > Nitrospiraceae > Nitrospira_D. Next base: position 29,674 of record JALHPO010000015.1, on the reverse strand, counting down.
TGGCGCTGGAACTTGAGGCGGACCGCATGCAGGGTCTGATTCTCGACAACAACGAATTTACGACTGAACGCGAGGTTGTCAAAGAAGAGCGGCGCTTGAGAAGCGAGGACGATCCGCAAGGCGCGCTGGTCGAGGCCTTGTTTGCTCAAACGTTCCTCAGCCATCCCTATCATTGGCCGGTCATCGGCTGGTTTGCCGATCTCGATGCGATGTCGCTTGACGATTTGCAGCGCCACTACGACACGTTTTATTCTCCCAATAATGCCACCCTGGTCGTCGTGGGAGACATCAAAGCAGACACGCTGCTCCCGACGATCAAACACCTCTTCGAGCCGATTCCCAAAGGGCCTTCGCCCAAACAGACCATCTCGGCAGAGCCGGATCAACGGGGCGAACGACGTATCGTGCTGAAACGAGAAGCCCAGGTTCCCTCTGTCATGATGGGATTCCGCGTCCCCAATTATTCGAGCGACGATGCCTATGCCCTTGGCCTCCTCGAATCGATTCTGTCTGACGGGAAAAGCTCCCGGCTCTATCAGAGCCTGGTCCATGACCAGAAAAACTCCCTGTCGGTCGGCGCGGAATACAGCCTACTGCAAACAGATTCCGGTTTGTTTTATTTCTACTCCCTCGTCAGCCCAGGCGCGAAGGTTGAGGCGGTGGAAGACGCACTGCATCGCGAGATCGCCAAGCTCCACAATGAACTGCTGTCCGACCTGGAACTCCAGCGGGCCAAAAATCAGGTGGAAGCCTCCCGCATTTTCGAGCAGGATTCAAATTTTCGCCATGCCATGTTGCTTGGACAATTGGAATCCATCGGCGCAGGCTGGCAGCGGGCAGATCAATTTCTGGAACGCATGCGGACCGTCACCGCCAAAGACATTCAACGCGTCGCCAGGCAGTACTTGACCCAGGACAACCGGACGGTGGGGATTCTCATTCCCCTGCCTCCCAAGGAGCAGGAAGCGTCTCTTCCGTCATTGCAACAGGGAAGGCCATAGCGAACCACCCATGCCTCGCAGAATGACAGACAACACCCATCGTCGTTCGCGCCATCGCCCCTTGCGGTCCTTACGCGCCGGTGCGGCCTTGGTCGTATGGGGAGTTCTCACCGCAATGACCGGTTTTTCAGAGCCGGGATTTGCCGCCGATATCTCTCCGGTTAAAATCACGACACCCAATGGGATAACCGTGCTGGTGGTCGAGCAACACTTTCTGCCCATCGTCGAAATCCATGCGCTCATCAAGACCGGATCGGCGTACGATCCGCCGGAAAAAGCCGGCCTGGCAAATCTGACGGCCAGCCTCCTGGAAGAAGGTACGACGACCAGATCATCGAAACAATTGGCTGAACAGATCGACTTTGTCGGCGGCGCGCTGGAAGTCACCGCGCACGAAGACTACACCACTGCAGCGGCACGAGTGCTCAAGAAGGACGTCGACCTCGGCTTCACGCTGCTGGCGGATATCCTCTTGCGCCCGGCATTCCCCCCGCAGGAATTCGATCGGGTGCGGTCGCAGATTCTGGGAGAAATCATCAGCGACAACGACGACCCCGGCCATGTGGCCATGAAAGCGTTCAACCAATTGGTCTTCCACAACCACCCCTATCGGTGGCCGGTGAATGGGACCGAAGAAGCCCTGAATAAACTCACATTGGCCGACGTCCAAGCCTTCTACGCGAAGGAGTACCTGCCGAACCAGGTCATTTTCGCCATCGTCGGCGATATTACGGTGGAGCACGCCACGGTCTTGGTCCAAACGCATTTCGGGGCCTGGAAGAAGGGCCCGGCGCCGGCCCGGACAGTCAAGAAACCCGCTGCCATCGGCAAGAAAGCCGTGCAATTCATCGAAAAAGACCTGACCCAATCCACCATCGTATTGGGCCATAGCGGCATCAGCCGGACAAACCCGGACTTTTACGCCGTGACCGTCATGAATCATGTTCTCGGCGCCGGCGGATTTTCGTCGCGCTTGATGGACTCCATCCGAGACAAACAGGGACTCGCCTACGGCATCATGAGCCATTACGAAGCACGCGCCATGCAGGGCTCGTTCTGGGTAAATCTCCAGACAAAGACGGAAACCACCAACCAAGCGATCAGCGGCGTGCTGGCTGAAATGAAGGCCATCCGCGAGGCTCCCGTCACCGACCAGGAGCTGGCCGAAGCCAAATCGTTCTTGATGGGTAGCTTTCCGTTACGGTTGGACTCGACCGCCAAACTGGCGAAGGTGTTGGCGCAAGTGGAGTTTTTCGGATTGGGATTCGACTACTTCGTCCAGTATCCCAAATGGATCGAACGGGTCACGAAGGAAGATGTGCAGCGGGTCGCCAAGCAGTATCTTAACCCGCAACATTACGCCCTCGTCGTCGTCGGCAACATCGCAAAAGCAAAGATTCGTCACTAATACACGCATCTACGAGACGCCTACTGCCATGCCAACCGCGCTGCTCCAACACAAACTCGATCACCTCCGCGCCCTGCTCTCCGAGATGGGCTCCGTCCTCGTTGCCTATTCCGGAGGAATCGACAGTACCTTCGTCCTGAAGGTGGCACATGAGCAGCTCCGTGAGAACGCTGTCGGCGTCACGGCTGTCTCTCCGACGTTTCCGTCGATCGAACTGGAAATTGCCACGCGTGTCGCCCAGGAAATCGGAGCGCGCCACGACATTGTACGGACGGATCAGCTTGAGATTCCCGAATTCGTCAGAAACGATGCGGCCCGCTGCTTTCACTGCAAGACTGATTTGTATCAACTTATCGAAACGATACGGCAATCCAGCGGCGGCACTCATGTGGTGGATGGAACGAATTTGGACGACCTCGGCGATGACAGGCCCGGCATCAAGGCAGCGCGGGAATGGGGAGTGCGCAGCCCGTTGGTCGAAGCCGAGCTGTCGAAAGCCGACATCCGTGTTCTCGCGAAGGAATTCGGGCTCTCGAATTGGGACAAACCAGCAGCCGCCTGTCTCTCATCGAGAATTCCGCGCGGCACCCCGATCACCATCGAAAGCCTCCGCCGCGTGGAAGAGGCTGAAGAAATCCTGCAGGCGGCAGGATTTCGTCATGTGCGTGTGCGGGAACACGGAGACGTCGCGCGAATCGAGGTCGGACCGGATGAGTTCGCCCGGCTGAATGAACCGGACTTGCGCGCACATATCAGCGCATGTCTCCGCAAATCAGGGTTTCGCTTCGTCTGTGTGGATTTGGAGGGATACAGGCCGGGCGGGATCAGTCTTCGGTGATCCCGCGCGACCCGATCATCGCGTTACTGCTGGTAGGATTTTGACAACGCTTCGAGTGCGTCGTCTGCGAACTTTCTGTTGTCCGCTTCATTCAAACTTCTCTGGACAACCTTCTCCGCAACAAGCAGGGCTAAGTCGGTGGTTTGAGCGCGAATGTCCTGAATCGCCTTGCGACGCTCACGGTCGATTTCACGCGTTGCATCGCCTTTGATCCGTTCGGCTTCCACCGTCATCCGCTGCTCATTTTCTTCCATGAGCCGTTGAGCCCGCTCCTTGGCCGCAGCCAGAATTCCTTCCGCCTCTTTCGCAGCGGCATTCAGCTTGGCCTCATATTCTTTGAATTTCCGTTCAGCCTCAGACCGGTGATGTTCTGCCTGGTCAAGGCTGTCCTTGATTTTCTTTTCCCGTTCTTCCAGCATGCTTAAGATGCCGGGAAACGCAAACTTGTAGAGCACGAAAAAGAGAATCGCGAACGACACCACTTCCCAGAAAATCAGGGAAGAAAAAAAGTGAGATTCGAACTGCGGCATGTCAACTCCCCAGGAGAGAAGGACAACAGGAGACGAAGGCGCGGGGCCTCCCTCCGGTCCCTCTTACCCCTTCCGAAAGCCCATAATGATGAAGGCAATGACCAGGCCGTACAGCGCAATGGCTTCCACCAACGCAAACCCGATCCACATATATTTTGTGACGCGAGCTTCGGCTTCCGGCTGGCGCGCGACCACTTCGATCATTTTCCCGAAGATATACCCGATGCCGACGCCAGCTCCGGCAAACCCTGCTGCGGCACAGCCCATCCCGATCAACCCTGCTGCTGCTGAATCCATTGTTTGTCTATCCTCCTTTAATAAAAACTCACGCCTATCCCAGGCTTACCCCGAGGCCCGATCGACCAGACCCTCCGGCAGGCTGCAAGGAACGAACGCCTTGCAGCATACCGCGTAATACGTCAACGAGTGGACGGCAATACGAACCCTGCCGGACAGCCCTTTCTACAGTCGGTCAATGCGCATGGTCATCATGGCCATGCAAATGAAATGCGTCTCCCAAATAGACACAACTCAACATGGTAAAAATATAGGCCTGAATGAACGCAATGCCCACTTCCAGGACGTTGATTCCCACCGTGAAGACAAAAGGCAACCATCCGATCAACAGTCCACCGCTGATCGCCATGCCGAACAGCACACCGAGCAACACATGGCCCGCCGTCATATTGGCAAATAATCGAACGGCCAGCGAAATGGGCCTCGCCAACTGACTCATGATCTCGATCGGGATCATCAGCGGAACCAGCCATCCCGGCGTCCCTGGGGGGATCAGCACGCCAAGAAACTTCACGCCATGCAACATGAAGCCCACCACCAAGCTGATCCCATACACCACGAATGCGAACACGGCGGTCACGGCAATCTGACTCGTAACCGTGTAGCTTCCGGGAATCATTCCGAGAAGGTTGCAGAAGAGAATGAAGACAAACAGGGTCCCGATAAAAGGGAAAAACCGCATCCCCTCTTTGCCCATCGTCTCCATGATCATCGTGCGAATGAAATCGACCATGATTTCAGCCAGGTTCTGCAACTTGCCGGGAACCAGCTTGCGTGACGATCCTGCCATGATCATCACCACAGCCGCCAGGGACACAGCGATCCACATAAACACGACGGCCTTATTGATGGAGATATCCAGTCCACCAAGGGCAATGGGAATCCAGTCATGCAGTTCGAACGGATGAAGCGGATTGTCTTCCATGGCGACCTTATACTTCTTATACTTGTGTTAGTGTCGGGTTACGTCTTCGTCCACCGTTGCACGGACCGATAGGCATTCCTCATTCCTGTTACACCGCCCAACACCAGCCCCCCGATTATCCCCCAGGGCGTGGAGTCGAAGAGATAGGTATCACACACCCACCCCAATCCTCCTCCGGCAATCAGTGCGGCAAGCAGATCTGTTGCGATCCTGACCGCCTGGCCAAGCCCCGCATAGAGCGGATCTTGTGAAGAGGACATACTTATACCCACAGGCGGCAAGTGCACATGCAACACATGAGCAGAACTCTGCCGAGAATGGGTCCGCAATTCAAGCAGAACTCACTTCGGAATGTCAAGCAGACATGGGCCTGTTTCTGCAGCGGTCGCTGCGGTATAGTGACGTACCTTCTCCCGGCAGAATGTGTCGCCACCATGCCAATGACGATGCTCTCAACGACTCGCTTCCTACAAGGCCCTCCGTCGCCTCTTGTGGCGACGCTGCCTTGCCCGCCGGCAAGTCCCTTCGATCTCTACACAAGAATGGCCTCAGCTCAACGCCCTTCCTTTCTTTTTGAGAGCGGCAACGGACGCGCGACGACAGGACGATATTCATTCTTTGCCAGTGACCCCTATCAAACCTTGAGCGGAAAAGCTGATCAGTACCTGCAGCAACCGGCGCACGGCCACGAAGAGTCCGGGCAGGCGCCCTTCCGGCATCTCGCCCGACTCGTCGGCAACTCCCGCATCACGCGGCCCGTCGATGTCCCGCCTTTTTTCGGTGGAGCGGTTGGTTATTTCAGCTATGATCTCGTCCGCCAATTCGAGCGGCTCCCGTCTGCCGCCCTCGATGATCTTGCAACCCCCGATCTTGAGTTTGCATTTTTCGATCTTGTCGCTGCACTTGACCATGAGCAGGACTGCCTGATGCTCATGTTCTGCCCGCCACTCGAGCGTTTTTTGGGTGAGCCGCGTGAGAAACTATTCCGGGAAGGGCGCGATCGCCTGGCGGCACTGGAAGCGCGGCTGTCCAGCCCCGCCTGCACCGAAGCCGATACCGACACACGAGGCAGCCTCGCATTCTCACCGGAACAACAACGGTCTTCCTATATCGATCGTGTCCACCGTTGTCAGGACTATATCGCAGCCGGCGATATCTATCAGGCCAACCTTTCTCACCGTTTTACTGTGACGGGAGATGCATTTCCGTCTCAATCCGGATTGCAGCCGGATCTCCTTGCGTACAGCCGTCTGCGCACCCTGAATCCTTCACCATTCTCCGGACTACTCCGTTTCAATCACACCAGCCTCATCAGTTCATCGCCTGAACGACTCGTCCGTCTCAACGGACGCCGGGCTGATACAAGGCCGATCGCCGGCACCAGACCACGCGGAAAGAATGCTGCCGACGATCTGCGGCTTGAAGGCGAGTTGCGCTCGAATGAAAAAGAATGCGCGGAACATATCATGCTGGTTGATCTCGAACGGAATGATCTCGGCCGAGTCTGTGACTTCGGGAGCGTCCGGGTCGATGAACTGATGACACTGGAACGGTATTCCCACGTGAGCCATCTGGTCTCTCATGTCGGCGGGACCCTGAGAAGCAGCGCCACGGGGTTTGATTTGCTGAGAGCCTTATTCCCGGGTGGAACCATCACCGGCGTGCCGAAGATCCGCTGCATGGAAATCATTGAAGAGCTGGAACCGGTTCGCCGTGGCCCCTATACCGGCTCGATGGGCTATCTCAGTTGGAGCGGCGATTTGGACTTCAATATCTTGATCAGAACCCTCGTCAGAAGGAGCGGCACGGGGTACCTCCAAGTCGGCGCCGGTATTGTGGCCGATTCCGATCCGGCGCGTGAATACGAAGAGACCATCCACAAAGCCCAAGCCTTTTTGAGCGCATTCGCTTAACGCCAGCCGCCATGTGGATTTACCTCAACGACCGGTTTGTGAAGGATGTGGACGCCGTCGTCTCCGTCTTCGATCATGGGTTTCTCTATGGCGACGGGGTCTATGAAACGATCCGCTCTTACGGGAGCCGCATCTTCATGCGGGACCACCATCTTGCCAGACTCCGACGATCCGCCGATGCAATCGGACTATCCATACCCGACCTCAACTGGCCGGATCTTCTCCATGAGTCGATGGAACGTAATCGGATCGGCAACGCCCAACACGATGCCTATCTGAGGATTACGATTTCACGAGGCGCTGGAGACATCGGCCTTGATCCAGCCCTATGCCGCACCCCCACCGTCGTAATTATGGCCAAACCGCTTCATCTCCCCTCCCCCGACCTGTACCGAAACGGTGTAACGCTGATCGTTGCTGAAACAAGACGGAACCTGCCCGGCGCCCTTTCTCCCCAGATCAAAGCCACAAATTTTCTCAACAACATTCTTGCCAAACGAGAAGCCATCGCGGCCGGGGCATTCGACAGCATCTTGCTGAACTGGGAACATCACCTGACAGAATGTACCGTCAGCAATCTGTTCTTCATAACTGACGGATGCCTGCACACGCCTTCCCTCGAATGCGGTCTCCTGGACGGCATCACTCGGTCGATCGTGCTCCAGTTGGCGAGAAAACAACAGATTCCGACAGAAGAGGGCCGCTTCACTCCCACACAGTTGTACCAAGCCTGCGAGTGCTTTTTGACCAACACCAGTATGGAAATCATGCCGGTGGCGGCCGTCGATCGCAAACCGATCGGCACGGGGAAACCGGGCCCCCTCACTCAGAAGCTGCACGAACTGTTTCTCGGAGCGCGGGAACGTTTTTTGGAGACGACTTCGCCCGGCTAGACTTCAAACTTCTTGTTTTCACATCCATTTTCATTCCACCCGAGAGGCACGAGATCTGCATTCTCCTTGACAGGTGATGGAAGACTGTTATCGTTTGACCATGCCGAAACCAGGAAAACCTTTCAGCCTTGCCACGCTCCCCATCACGATGGGTCTTCTGATCACGAGCTACCTCTTGACTGCATCGCCCACTGCCCGCGCAGAGATGTATCAATACATCGACGCCAATGGGACCATTTCTCTCACAAACGTCCCGTCTGATATGCGTTACCGCCGAATCGATATCCTTTCAAATCACCTCCACCCCACGATCTCCGAACAAGAATTGGAACCGATGATCAGCCGGTTTTCACGCCAGCATCAATTGCACCCGGCGCTCATTCGAGCCGTCATCAAAGCCGAATCGGGATTCGATCCTCATGCCGTGTCACGGGCAGGAGCAGTCGGTCTCATGCAGCTGATGCCGCAAACTGCCGCTCGAATGGATGTACGAGATCTGTACGATCCTGAAGACAACATCGGCGGAGGAACGAAATACCTCCGACAGCTGCTGGATCGATTTCGCGGAAACCTCCCGCTTGCACTGGCAGCCTATAACGCGGGCGAGCATGTCGTCGACCGTTACCGGACTCTTCCGCCGTTCACTGAAACCCGGCAGTACGTCCGTAAGGTGTTGCGTTATTACCGGGTCTTTCTCACGCGAGACCTTGCCGCAACCGGCCACGTGATTGCGTCTTCGGAGACTGTAGCGCAACCACCTGTCCAGAATGTTTCTGTCTCTCCTGCCCGATAACCGACTTCTTCACAGACAACTGGCTATGTTGTTTCCACCCTGGCCGTTTGGACTCTGGAATGTCCGATCGGAAGTGGGCGCCGACACTGTTCTCCCGCCATAGCGCCGCTTCCGCCACACAATGCGCCACCTGAACCATGTTCTTGACCTCAAGGTCGGCCCTTCCGGCAAACGATTTCGAAATCATGTGTTCCCACCGAGACAGTTGGGCAGTCGCACGAACCAAGGACTCGCGGGAACGAATGATGCCGACTTGGCCCCACATCGTTCGACGAAGCGAGTTTCGCATTTTTTCTGTGTCGTCCAGTCGATGCTTCAGCGTTTGCCGCAAGGCCGCAACCTGTCCTGACAAATCCGGCAGCTTCTGGCGAGCCGCCCACGCGACAGCAGCAACGCCGGCCCGCATGCCAAAGACCAGGCCTTCCAGCAACGAATTACTCGCCAGGCGATTGGCGCCGTGCACACCGCTGCACGCCACCTCTCCGGCCGCAAAAAGACCCGGCAAGGTCGTCGCGCCGTTGAGATCGGTCCAGACTCCTCCCATCATATAGTGCGCGCTCGGCGACACCGGAATCCATTCTTCCGTGATATCGATATCGTACCGGAGACACGTCGAATAAATCGTCGGGAATCGCCGCTTCACAAAGTCAGCGCCCAGGTGAGTCACATCGAGATACACATGCCGGGATTTGGTCGCCGCCATTTCCGCCCAGATTGCCCGCGCCACGATATCCCTGGGAGCCATGGCACCCAATGGATGATACCGTTGCATGAATGCCTCACCCTTATGATTGCGCAGCTGCCCTCCTTCACCTCGCATCGCTTCGGAGAGAAGAAACGGCGGGCTGGACGGCAGAAACAACGCCGTCGGATGAAACTGGACGAACTCCATGTCCTGTAAGAGCGCCCCTGCTCGAAAAGCCATGGCCATGCCGTCGCCGGTGGCGTTCGGCGGATTCGTCGTCCGCGCATAGATTTGGCCGGCCCCGCCCGTTGACAGCACGACCGCTTTGGCAGGCAAGATGAATTGCTCACCCGAATGCTCGTCCAATACCACCGCTCCGCAACAGCGGCCGTCTTCCACAACCAGGTCGACAGTAAAATGGAAATCCATCCGATGGATCCGTTTCTGCCGATGAGCTTGCGCCATCAATACGCGCACCATTTCATTCCCCGTCGCATCACCTCGGGCACGGAGAATCCTGCTACGGCTATGCGCTGCCTCCCGAGCAAACGCGAACTTGCCCCCTGCTTTATCGAATTTCGCTCCCCATCGAATCAGTTCCTGAATACGATCCGGCCCTTCCTCGACGAGCACCCGCACCGCTTCTCGCCGGCATAGCCCATGTCCCGCTCTCACCGTATCCGTCAGATGGATCGCAACGTCGTCTTCTTCGCTCAGCGCCACCGCGACGCCCCCTTGTGCAAAAATGGAGGCACTCTGTAAGGGATGGCCCTTGGTGAGCATGATCACCCGGCCTTCTCGGCTGAGATCGAGCGCCGCGCGGAGTCCGGCGACTCCGCTACCGATGACAAGAAAATCCGCTTGTGGTGGAGTAGACCGACGCATGGATTGCTATCGTGGAGCAGGCTTGGGTGGCGGAAGGTCGGACAGCGCTTGCTTTGTTTTCATACCGAACGGCAGATCGCCTTGAATATCGCGCAGCAGAACCGACTGGGTCCCGGCCCACTGGAGCCGTGTATGGCCTCGCTGCCGCATACCCGTATCATCGGCATGCTTCTTCCACACACCTTGCCAACGAACATACACGTCGACATTGTCGCCTTCGATGATGACCCGTTCGACTTTAAATTCGAGTGAGATTGCGTGAAAGGTCTCGAAGTCCGCCTTGACTTGATGCTGCAGCGATTCGAGATGATCCGACGGCGCCATCATGGCTCGAAACGCGGAAGGGTCTTTCTTCTGATACGCATCCCGTAACGATTCCACTGCGCGATCGATACGCTGCATCCGTTCATAATCCGCAGGGTACTGAAGCGTCTTCGACGAACAGCTACCCGCGGCGAGGGCACACAGCACAACCCATCCGGCAAGCGATAGACTCGAACCGGCAAAACACGTCCTTCTCAGATCCATGCTGCGCAGTATAAGAAGGCAAGGAACAGAGGGTCAAGGGACGCTCTTGAACCTATACAGACGAAACGCCGCATAAGACAATAGTGCGGCGGCAGACTTGCATTTTGAACAGAAAGCCTCTAGACTCCCGCCCCTGGGAGATACACAGAATGTCGAGCGTGTTGAAAAAGCGCCGGAAGAAAATGCGCAAGCACAAGTACAAGAAGCTGCGCCAGCGCCAAAAATTCCTTCGCCGTAAAAGCTAATTGCCGTCTACAATGCAGGAGGACACCTTGGCCGATGGCAGAAGGGTTCGGATTCGCGTTCGGACGGTAAACTGCACGTACGTGGGCGATTTCTTGGTTCCTCCGATGCGCAATCGCATCTCTGATGCGCTGAACGAAGAGACGCGCATGTTCATCAGCCTGACCGATGTCGTCGTTGGCGAGAAGGATCGGACTGACTTCATCGCGATCAATAAGAATCTCATCGAATCAGTCGCCCAACTCTGATCCGCGTCCAGCACTGTTCTTGCCCGGCTACGCCCCGCTCCTCAGAATATGATGGACACTTGAACAGCGGCTTCTGCCGCCTTCCTCATACTTCGTAACCTGCCATGCCGATCTTCAAACGTTTCCTCCCGTTCGTTCAACCCTATCTGTCGCGCATGCTGCTGGCAGGCCTGCTCGTTATGGGCGTGGCAGCCATCAACCTGGCCTTGCTCAGACTCGCAGGCATGCTGTGGGACATCATCACCGTCCAACATGACGGCGCCAGAATGACCGAATTGATCGGCGTATTCCTCGGTCTGGTTGTTCTCCAAGGTCTCTGCGCAATGGGGCACAGCTACCTGACCGCCTGGGTGTCTCAGCGAATCGTCGCCGATTTTCGCCGATATCTGTTTCGCCACTTGCAAACATTGGACATCGGATTTTTCGCCCGCCGCCGCACCGGCGAATTACTGTCCCGCCTCATGAGCGACGTCACGGTCATTCAATCGGTCGTGACGGAAACGCCCATCGACAGCGCAAAACAACTCGTCACATTGGTCGGTGGCATCGCGTTTCTGCTCACAATGAATTGGCGTCTCTGCCTCCTGATCCTGATCGTGCTTCCCGTGCTGGTGTTGGTGGCGAAACTGTTCGGACGCAAGCTCAAGGCGCTCTCGACCTCGCTTCAAGACCATACTGCCGTGCTCAGTACGTTGGCGGAAGAAGTGATCTCCGGCATCCGCATCGTCAAATCGTTCGTCCAGACCACACGAGAAGACGCTCGCTTCTCCAGCCAGGTAGACCGTACGCTGGAACTCACAATGCGGCGGGCCGGCATCATGGCGCTGTTCATTCCGGTGATCAGCCTGCTCACATTCTCGGCCGCAGCCGCCGTCATGTGGTACGGAGGCCGCCAAGTCATCGAGGGCACAGTCACCCCCGGCGACCTGTTCGCCTTTGTCTTGTTCGCCGGTATCCTGATCGGCCCCTTCAGCTCGGCAGCCCGTGTATTTGCGCAAGTGAAAGAGGCGCAAGGCGCGATGCAACGGGTATTTGAAATTCTGGATATCCGCCCGGACATTCACGATCAGCCCGGCGCAAAAGTTCTTTCCGCAGTCGCCGGCCACGTGCGCTTCGAAAATGTCGCCTTTGCCTACGACGCTCGCACCCCTGTGCTCTCACATCTGTCGTTCGAGGCCAAACCCGGCGAGATCATCGCCTTTGTCGGGCCGACCGGCGCCGGCAAGACCACCGTCATTAATCTGCTCCACCGGTTCTACGATCCGACCGACGGACGCATCACGGTTGATGGGCACGATGTGCGCCAGCTGAGCGTCGAAAGCTGGTATCGACAGCTGGCACTCGTCCCGCAAGAAACGATTCTGTTCGGCGGAACAATCCTCGACAATATCCGTTACGGAAGCCCGGACGCGGATGACGCGGCGGTGCGGGAGGCCAGTCAAGCCGCGCATGCGCATGATTTCATCATGAACTGTCCCGATGGCTATGAGACCGTCGTCGGTGAAAAAGGCGTCAATCTTTCCGGCGGGCAGCGTCAACGCATCGCGATCGCACGGGCGATTCTCAAAAACCCGCGCATCCTGCTATTGGACGAAGCCACGTCGTCCCTCGACACCGAATCGGAACGGCTGGTGCAGGAGGCGCTGGAGCGCTTGATGAAAGGACGGACGACCTTCGTCGTAGCCCACCGGCTCTCGACCATTCAGCGCGCCGACCGCATTCTGGTTTTGGACAAGGGCAGACTGGTGGAAGACGGCACCCACGATCAGCTGATGGAACGCAGGGGATTGTACCACTATCTCTATACGATCCGGCTCAATGAGCCGAGCGCATGAGCACAATCCCGGCAAGGCGTAAGCCGATTGATAAAACCAGGCGGAGGGATTACCGCACCTTGGAGAAGTCGGCTGGGATTCTGGCCTCTTGCCCGTCTTGAAGATTCACAACGAAGACCGACTTCGCATTCGAGTCGAACTGCTCGTAGGCGAAGAGTGCGGTGAAGCGGGAGCGGAAGGCCGGGCCCTGGCCTTCGTTCTTTCGTCCCCGTTCGGCCTTGCCGATGTCGATGGGCTTGATCCGCTTCGATCCCTGGTGCAGCTCGATGACGGCCCCTTCGGCAAAATACTCGTCATCGCCGCACAGCTGAACCTCGACTTCCATATTGGGCATGTCCATGACTTTCTTGATGAACTCTTCTGGCATGCGCACGTCGATCTTTCGTTTCTTGGATTCCACCGCCTCCTGCCGGCCGAACGCTTCCAACCGATAGCGCTTGGTGCGCAAAATCGCGCTCGCGCCGCAAGGTTCTTTCTCCGGATCGGCCCCTACGCGGGCAGCCAGTGACGCCTGCTGCAATACCTTCTTCACATCCTCGGGCAGGTTGGCCTTTTCCATGGGGATCCGTCCGGCCTCAAGTGCTTTCTGGGCATCTTCTGCGGACAGTTTGACATCGATGGCCCAAGCCGTTCCGAACCCGAGCAGACAGACTCCCAAGAAACCGGCCAGACCCCAAATTCTTTTATGTCTGTAGATATTCATGTCACCCTTATCATGACTGACATTCGCCGAACCTGTCGGGAAGTGAGAAATTCCATGCATTGTAGGAGAACTGGCCGCCCTGATTCAATCAGGGCGTGAACCGGCTCCAGTTTGGATAGGGCTTCCGCCGATACAGTTCTTCGAGATCCACCACGACAGGGTAACCGGCAGCGCGTAGCAGCCGGGCCGATATCTGTAAGGGCAGGCCCACCACAGCCGTATAATCGCCGTTGATCTTCTCGATCAACTCAGCACCCTGGCCCTGAATCGAGTAGGCCCCCGCTTTTCCCAGCGATTCACCGGTCGCGAGATACCGCTCAACGGCACCACCGGTATCCGGCTTCACGTACACCATGGCAGTCGCGACTTCGACGACGTCGATCCCCCGTACTTGACCGCATAAGGCCACCGCGGTGTGGACACAATGTGACCTGCCTGCCAGGCTCGTCAGCATGGCTCGCGCCTCCTTCAGATCGCGCGGCTTGCCCAGGAGACGGCCATTCGACTCAATGACGGTGTCGCTGCCGAGCACCAGATCTTCCGGACAGGTGCGGGCCACCGATCGCGCTTTTTCCAGAGCAAACCGTGCTACCTGCTCAAGAGGCGAGAGGCCTGGAATCGGTTGCTCAACAAATGTGGGAGGGCAGACCTCAAACGAGAGCCCTAATAATGAAAGTAGCTCCCTGCGCCGGGGGGATGTAGATGCCAGGACTAGCCGCATCGCGACGCCGGCAGACTGGCTTCATCGATCGACTCATTCCCGTCCGAATCTAAGATACGATGAGCCCGAAACTCGTCGAGGACCGTTTCGAGGTCACCGACGGAAGACACTCGAACCATCCGCGCGCGAAGTGCCGCGGCATGCGGAAAGGCTTTACAATACCAGCCTAAATGCTTGCGCATACGGTGAAACCGGCCTTGCCCGCAGAGCGCCTGAAATTGGCGGGCGTGATCCAGCAGGACGGTGAAGCGTTGCTCGATCGGGATCGCATGACCGGCCGATGATTCGACGTTCACACAATCCGTCTCCCGGGCAAATGCGCGGGCCTGTTCCTTCTCCCGGAAGAACCAGGGTGCTCCAAGCACGGCCCGCCCCACCAACACGCCGTCCACGCCGGTTTCTCGAACACGCCCCACAGCTTCTTCCAGACTCTTGATGTCGCCATTCCCGAACACCAGTGTCCCGGTTCCCTTTACCAGTGCCGCCGCACGCGCAATAGCCGACCAATCAGCCTCGCCGCGATACATCTGACGGAGCGTTCGTCCATGGAGCGAGATCACCGCCGGCTGCTCTGAGAGAAGATGCTCGACCCAGGCCTCGACCATGACAGACTCATAGCCCAGTCTGGTTTTCACCGAAAGCGGCACGGCACGGCGGAGAGCAGGACTTGAGCCGCCACGCTCCTCATTGAGACGCTGAAATGCGGCTACCCGTGCCGGTTTGAAACCCGCTTGTTCTAGCGTGTGGCCGCCCGCCCAATCGTTGATTCCTTGCCTGGCGGCCTGCACGATCGCACGGGCCAATTCAGGAGTCCTGATGAGGCCGGCACCGGACCCTGATGAGGCCACACTTTTGGATGGGCAACCCATGTTGATATCTAATCCATCGAACCCCAACTCACATACCGCGTGAGCGGCTTGATAAAACAAATCCGGGTTATTCCCATACAGCTGCGCCACCATCGGACGCTCGATCTCACTGTAGACCAGCGTCTCTAAACATACCTCCGGCCCGCGACAGATATCGTGCACATGCGTAAACTCGGTAAACGTGACATCCGGCCTCCCCTGTCGCGCAACGATCGCGCGAAAGCTCGCGTCAGTGACGCCATCCATCGGAGAGAGGCCGATGATCGGGCGAGGGAGGGCCGACCAGAAACTCATGTTCCTTCACCTACTGCCTGCATAGGCGGTTCATTGGCATGATCATAGGCCCGCCGAAGTTCATTGGCTTCCTGCTCAACCACAGCGGCCAGATCCGGCGCTTCTTCGAGGACAAATTCCACAAACCGGTCAATCTTCACAAGAAAGAAATCGTACGAGCCGGACAGCGTGCGTGGTCGTCGAAACCAGAACGGGACAAACCCCGAAAGCGGCACGCCCCGTTCTTCAAGCCTGCGGCACGACTGTGGAAACATGGCGTCCACCTGCCCGCCCCAGGAAAGGATCTCATACGGAAGGTAGATAGACCGGTAGGTATCGAGCTCGTCGAGGCAGGCCGTCGGCAGACTCCATTCAGGACCTTCAGGCTCGATTCGGCCTGCGGCTACGCGAGCGTACCGCTCATAGGCTGCCTCCAGCTCATGTTTGACTGAGTCCGGCAAAGACGCTCTCCTCGGAAGCCGCTCATACCCCTGCTCCTGCGTGTCCCCAACCTCCTTCTTCACTGGGGCAAGCACTGAACCGTACCGTGCTGAGAATCGGACGAATTCCTCGACGATCAGCGGTATCGGTTTCGTATCCACTTCCAGCGCAAGGCCTCGCAATCCTGTCAGACGAGGATGGCTCAGAACTCGATCGAGGATCTCGAAGAGAACCGGCGGGATAGGGGCCGCATGGGCATCGGTCCAAGCGGGCAGGACATCACTTTCCCCGCGATCGAGCCACTGTAAACGACCGGCCAGGCTCGACTCATGGACCGCAAGCCCGGCGACATGGATTTCAACGACGCGATCCATAGGGAACTGCTTGAGGAAGTCATCGACAAATTGCGCAAGCGTTGAGGTTCGCCAGGCCCCAGAATACCGAAACACCGTCCACAGATGGCCGACATCCAAAACAAGTCCGCAGGGTGCCCATTGCGTAACAAGGCGGAAAAATGTTGGAATTGCCAGCGTACCTGCTACAAAGTACGTCAGGGGAGGCATTTCGAGCAGCACCAACGGAGACGCTCCGTTCTTGAGTCGACAGTGCCGGTCGAGAAGATCTTGAACGAGCATCACGTTCTCAGCCACGACCGACGCACTGGATTCCGTATAGAGCGGAGGAAGGTAGGTGCCATATGAATAGCCGGCGATGTATTTCGTCGCGCATTCATGATTCAGCCAGGCGCTATCCAACGTCTGGAGATGCCCGGCAACCTCACACACCTCCTGCACAAACGAGGGATCATCGAGGGTTTCCGGCTGAGTCAGCCACAGTCCTTCGCCATGATAGGCCAACAAGCTGCTCTGAGCCTGTTTCCTCACAGCGGCCAATGCCGCCGGAGCGGCGCGAAAGATTTCAAGGTAGGCCGGCGTCATTTGACACTGCTGTAACGCTCCCCACAAGCTGGTAAGATCCGGGGAGTAGATATCCACAGAGAGGCCCATCCCATGAGCTGGAACCTGCTCCAGGCGAAGGCAGAACTCTTTTTCCACAGGACTCACAATCGCCACTTGCTTTCCCTTGCCGACAGCCAAAATTCGTTCCTAGTGTATGCCGTGAAACCGTTGAATGACAAGGGTTTCGCCCAACCATGGGTAGGGGAGGCCTTCTGCTATACTTGGCCTACACCGCAGGGACCGGAAGCCCGGTTTTCTCCGAAGAAAGGACCGGGCTGATCGATGCCGATTAAAGATGAGGACCGGTCAAGAACCCTTAATCACTGGGACACATTGGTCGCACGCATGATGACACCGGGCGTAGTTCAGATCCCTGGCGATATTTCCGTGACCGAAGCCGCATCGCTCCTAGAACGAGAGCAGATGCCCTGCCTGCTTGTCAAGGATACGGAGTCGCACTTCGGACTGATGACGCCGGCCGACATTGTCAAGAAGGTGGTCGCTCAAGGACTGGAGCCTGATGATATCGAAGTACGCACGATCATGACGCGGCCGGTACAGTTTATTGAGTACGATCGCATGATCGATGAGGCCTCTACCCTCATGATGGCAACCGGCGCCCCCATTCTTATTGTCACAAAACAGGAACAGCCGGTCGGCGTCCTCACAGCGAGAGATTTGATCCTTTCGCCGAAACGGTCTCGCACAAACATTCCGGCCACCCTCAGCACGATAGAGGCCACCGGGCCGGGGGCCGAGCATCGCGCCACCATCGTACAACTGAGCCATGTCGGCGCCTCGGTGGAATCTCCCACCTCGTTGTTGCCGGACACTATGGTCAGCCTGAACTTCTCTCTCCCCGGTCTCACGAGTCCATTGACCATCCGGGGAACGGTCTTGTCTCGTTGTGATCAGACCCGCGGTACCGGCGCGTCGCCTGTCACCTCGATGTCAAACGTAGACATCCAGTTCGCCGAACTCTCCCCGACCGATCAGTCCAGAATCAAGGCCTGGGTGCTTCAGAATATGCCCAAATCGTCCGATCCGGACTAGGCCACTGTGCATTCATTGAAACTCCTTTGACCGGAGCCCTATCCATTGGTAAAATTTTTTACGCCATTCATCAGCGAGAGGACCACGCATGAATATGTCCGGTAAATCCCAGCAGGCTCGACCACGCCCCTCCCTGTCGAAAGAAGAGCTCCTTCAACAGATCACCACCTTGTTGGAAAGCCCCGAAGACGACATGCACGCAGCCCTCACGAAGGAACTCTTGGGGGGCGTGCTCAAAATACACGACGCACACCTTGATTTATTGGACCTTAAAATTCTCAACCGAGCGGTCAAAGAACTGCGCCATGCGTTCGGTGTGTTTCGCGGCTACCACGACCGGAAAAAAATCAGCGTCTTCGGCTCTGCGAGGACCCCATCGGACGACCCCAACTATCAACTGGCCTATCGTTTCGCCCAAGCCGCGGTACGGGAAGGCTTCATGGTCATCACCGGAGGGGCAGACGGCATTATGCGAGCCGCCCAAGAAGGAGCCGGCCGCGAGCATAGCTTCGGCGTCAACATTATGCTCCCATTTGAACAGGGCCCCAATGCGACAATCGCGGACGATCCAAAACTGATTACCTTCAAATACTTTTTCACTCGAAAACTGATGTTCCAAAAGGAGGCCAACGCCATCGTGCTGTTTCCAGGAGGATTTGGAACGCACGATGAGGGATTTGAGATTTTGACGCTGGCTCAGACCGGGAAAAGCGACCCTCAGCCGATCATCTGCCTCCAGGCGCCGGGATGCGACTATTGGGACGGCTGGTCGTCCTTCGTCACAACACAACTCCTGCAGCGGAACCTCATCAATGAAGAAGACCTGAGCCTATTTACAATCACAAACTCGGCCGAAGCGGCTGTCGACCATATTCTCCGATTCTATCGCCGCTATCACTCCATTCGGTTTGTCGGCCGGCAATTGGCCGTGCGCTTGAAAGATCGCATCTCCACTGAACAGCTCGACCAGATTCAGGAACAGTTCCGCGATCTCCTGATCGACGGAACGTTTGAACTGCGCGGCCCGATGGAAGAAGAGCTCGATGAGCCGGCCCTCCGGAATCTGCCTCGCCTCGTGTTCAGTTTCAACCGGCGCAGCGCCGGTCGACTCCGCCAGCTGATCGACCATCTCAACGGGCTCTGATCGACCCATACGCGCGCTGAGCCCTGGCGGCTGACCGGTTCAGCGCTCCGGAGTAACGGTCACTATCCTCTTTAGCTGGCATCACCGGCCATGTTATTCTCTGACCTATCTATATGGATCATTCACCCTACTCGCGACGATTCCATCATCCCCCGGACATCGTTCTGTACCATGCCGAGTGCTCAGATGGATTCGGGGCAGCCTGGGCGATCTGGAAGCAATTCCCCAATACCCGTTTTATCCCGGTCAAACACGGCATCCTTCCCCCTTCGGATCTTCGGGATCATCGCGTCGTGATCGCCGACTTCAGCTATGCGCGGCCGATCCTTGAAACACTGGCGGTTGAGACCAAAGAACTGCTCATTCTGGATCACCACATCACGGCGGAGAAGGCGCTGGCTGATCTGCCCTACGCCTACTTCGATCAAGCCAAGTCTGGCGCAGTGCTCAGCTGGGAGTGGGCTCATGGCACGGTACCTCCTTGGCTGCTCCGCTACGTTCAGGACAAGGACTTGTGGACATGGGAACTGCCGGCAAGCCGTGAGATCAATGCGGCTCTGGCTTCGCACCCCTTTGATTTCAATCTGTGGGATCGATTTTCCCAGGCAACCCTGGAGCAGGAGGGACGCGCGATTCTTCGCTATGAGCACGAATTAGTCGGGAAACTCTCCGCCCAAGCCGTCTTAGTCGAATTCCAAGGGGAAATCGTTCCGTCTGTGCAAAGCGCCGTCTTGACCAGCCAAATCGGCGAACGGCTTTCGCCGGACCATCCCTTCTGCCTGATCTGGCACGATCGCGACGGGCGTCGTTATTTCAGCATGCGCTCTCGCGCGGATGGCACCGACGTAGGAGCCATCGCCGCATCGTTTGGCGGAGGGGGCCATACTCATGCCGCAGGATTTTCTGTGCCACTCGGAGCCGACGGGACACTTCCCAACAATTCCACGTTGCCTCGCGCGGTGACCGACCGCCGCCGAGCTCCCTAGGATCGCCCGATCGTGATCCCCCTTCACGACGACAATCCCACCGAACGGTTTCCCTTCGTCACGATCATCTTCATTGCCGTCTGCGTATCCGTCTTTCTCTATCAGGAGAGCCTGCCCCAGAATCCCGGCCAGGCGTTCGTCTTTCATTATGGTGCAATCCCTGCCATTGTGTTCGGCCATGCCGCGTTCCCGGAAGACACCGCCGTTGCCATTCCTGCTTCTCTCACCCTCCTCACCAGCATGTTTCTCCACGGCGGCTGGATGCATCTGCTGGGCAACATGCTCTACCTCTGGATTTTCGGCAATAACATCGAAGACGCAATGGGGCACGTAAAATACATCGTCTTCTACATCCTGTGTGGGGTCCTGGCTGCGCTCACCCACGCGATGACCGATCCTTCGTCGCAGATCCCCATGGTGGGAGCCAGCGGCGCCATCTCCGCAGTGCTCGGCGCCTATCTTCTGTTGTTCCCACGCGCCCATGTGCTGGTGCTACTGCCCGCCCTAGGAATGACTCGCGTCCCAGCCGGCGTGGTGTTGGGCATGTGGTTCGTGACGCAACTCGTCAGCGGCGGGATGAGTATCGGCGCCCAGGGTGGCGGCGTGGCCTTCTTCGCGCACATCGGCGGATTCGTCTCAGGCATGGCCTTGATCGGCCTGTTCAAGCGCCCGGACGTGCCGTTCTTCTCACCGGGCCGTTCACGCCGGTGGGACCGCTGAGAGTGCAGCGAGACGCGCTAGCAGCCGGTGAGCCGGTTCCGCCGCCGCCTCGCGGGTTTCACCCAAAAATGTGACATGCCCCATCTTTCTCCCTGCACGGACGACTGTCTTTCCGTAGAGATGGAGCACGGCTCCCGGCAGAGAAAGCAGATCCTTGAAGGCCTGACCGGAGGTCACGGCCTGCATTTCTGCACCGATGAGGTTGACCATTGCCGCCGGACTCCACTGTCTCACCTCGCCCAGCGGCGCGCCACAGACCGCGCGCACCTGTTGTTCAAATTGCGAAACCGTGCAGGCGTCCAGCGTGTAGTGGCCTGAATTGTGAGGGCGCGGCGCAATTTCATTGATAAGGAGGCGATCGTCCGCAGTGTGAAACAATTCGACGCAGAACACTCCGACGCCTTTCAGTACGTCCACAGCTTGGCGGGCAAGATCAGACGCTCGTGCCGTAACCTGGACAGAAACCGTGGCCGGAGCCAGCGTCATGCGTAAGATGCCACGCTCATGACGGTTTTCTACCACTGGATAGGTCCGGCACTCGCCGCTGGCCCCACGCACCACGAGCACGGAAAGCTCCCGCTCAAACTCTACCAACTGCTCAAGAATCCATCTGGACGCAGACCGTTTACTTGTCCGCAACGTCCGGGCGACTTCGTCAACATCCGAATTCTGTCGGATCGGCCATTGACCTTTCCCGTCGTAACCGGACGTCGCAGTCTTACAGAGAGACGGAATACCGATGCGTTTGACGGCGTCCATCAATTGATCCGGCGCCCCTATGGCGACAAAAGGGACGACGGGAAGATGGTTTGATTGCAGACACTGTTTTTGGTCGACGCGATCTTGAATGATCCTGAGTACAGCGCTGGAAGGCCGAACCCGATGACGCTCTTCGAGCCACTCGCACAGATCGCTTGGCACATTCTCCCATTCAAATGTGACAGCCTGAACAAGGCTTGAAAAGTGCTTTCGTGTGGGGAGATCCGAGAAGGCCGCGGTAAACGAATGGTCTGATTGGCGATGCGCAGGGGCATCAGGGTCCTGATCCCATACGGCAATGCGATAGCCCAGACGGCGCGCTGCAGCGGCGAACATCGCCCCCAGCTGGCCGCCCCCCAGGACGCCGAGAACTGATCCAGGTTCGACCGTCACGTCGGTCACGACTGCCGGCTCACCCCATCGGCTCCGAGATTAGCCAAACTCGTTCCCTTGGCCTCGGCAGAATTCAACACGCTCTCCGTTTGGGCAGTACGAAAACTTTTTACCCGTTCTGCAATCTCCGGATAGCATCCGCCTAAAATCTGCGCCGCCAGCAGTCCGGCATTCTCTCCTCCGCCGATCGCCACGGTCGCCACTGGAACCCCCTTGGGCATCTGGACGATCGACAAGAGGGAGTCGAGACCTCGCAGATTTTCCGTTGGAATAGGCACTCCGATTACCGGGAGATGGGTCTTGGCCGCTAACATGCCCGGGAGATGCGCCGCCCCGCCGGCGCCGGCGATAATAACTTCGATTCCGCGACCCGGCGCGGTTGAGGCGTACTCAAAAAGTCGGTCCGGCGTACGATGGGCAGAGACGACCAATAATTCGTAGGGGATCTGTAGCTCGGCCAGAATGGATCCGGCCTTCTCCAAAATGGGGAAATCTGACTTGCTACCTCCCAGGACTCCCACAATTATCTTGCCATTGTGAACCGTACGATGACGCTTCTTCTGGCTCTTCTTTGCCGTTCGCCCGATCCCGCCCATGAGCCACAGCTCCTTCCTTCTCACAAACATTTCTTCCTTGAAGACGTATCAGTACACCCACCTTACCGGCTCTGTACGGCACGGTCAAGCAGGTAAGAGAGGCCAGGAGAGTTGGAGTGAACCAGGAGTCCTGCCATGGCTTTTATATGGCACCCTGGTTTGAACCGTGGAGAATCCACCTATCCCATGGCGACTGGACACAAACCTATGACGCCGTTGTCAGGCAACATCCCCTGAGAATTGCGGCCAGCAGCCTTCGCTCAAACCTATGGGATTTTGAACTAGGACTGAGACAAGCTACCAGCAGAGTGATTGATTCGGGTGTGGAGAATCTGAGGAGAGATTGGGTGAGCTGACGTATGAGTGTGGGCCCACCTCGTCCACTTCAGGGGTGTCCCCCATTGCTGGGGAACACCCCTGGCTCTAGAACTACTTCGCGACTCTCCCGGTTGATTTGGGCATGAGCATGTCAAACAGGCTTGGGGACTGTTCCTTATAATCCGGCGGGAAGAAATTGAATCGCCGCCACAGTTCATACCAGAGCGGGACACGATTTAAAACAACCCACCCCAGTACCCTGGTTCCCTGCCGCACTTGAGCCTGCTCCGGCCATGGTTGACCATCTTCCGGATCGGGAACAACCCAGAACCGGTAATTCCCCTTGCCGTCGTCGATCTGATCGACCACCTTGATAATGCCTCCGCGAGTGCCGGCCATCAATTCAGGCCAGGCCGGAAGCGGGATCGCTGGAATTCCGAAAAATACGAGTCTGACCTTCCGTCCGGGGGTCAACAACGGAGAGTCCAGGCCCTCTGCCACCATTTCAATCGCCTTATCTTGAGCGGATGGAGAAATAGTCACCAGAGTGTCACCCTGTTTCACCGTCTCTCCGATACCAACCCGCGCCATCTTGACCACTGTGCCATCGATTGGGGCCTCAACGCGCGCAAAGTGAATGCGCTGTTGAGCGCTTTCCTGCTTCACTGAGATGTCCGCCAATTGATCAGTCGCCCTGGCGGCTTCGGCAATCGCGTTGTCACGGGCTGCCGTCGCATCAATGAGCTTCTGCTGCACATCTGCGGTGATTTGATCCCGGCCGAAACTCAGTGATGCGCGGGCCTGCTCGGCTGCCTGCAGATTGGCCTGCGCCGCCTGCAGCATGGCTTTGGTGCCGATTTCAGTTTGAATCGTCAACTCCAGTTCGCGCTGCGAGACGAACCCATCCTTGATCAGCTGCCGATGCCGGTCCACATTGAGTTGCGCGGTGGTGACATCGATCTTGGCAGCCTCAACCTTTTGCTGGGCTTCGCGCACTCTGTTGTCGGCCTCGGTGACACGGGCATCCGCCGACGGCACTGCGGCCAGCACAAGTTTCTGCATCTGTCCGATGCGCTTATTGAGTTGGTCGGCCCTGGCCATGGCTGCCTGGCGAGTCTGTTGCAGCGCGACTTTGCGCTGTTCGAACAGGGCGAGAAGTTCAGGAGCAATAAAGTTCGGATCGTAGTCCTCGAGTTCGAGAATCAGATCGCCCTTCTTGACTTTGACACCCTCCATTACATGCCACTCCTTGAGGCGGCCGGTGATCCGGGCTTCCATCTCTTGCGGTCGCTCATAGGGCGTATAGGCGGAGAGTCGACCCGTGGCTGTCACAGTCTGGGTCCACGGCACAAATTCAATGATCAATAGAAAAAGGATCAGAAGAGTCAGGGTCAGACGACCCATTGAGAGTAACCGATTGGGAATCTTGACGGCCTCCCACGAGGACATTTTCGTCGTGGCACTGACGTTTTCGATCGATACAGCCTGTAAGCCTGCCCCTTGGTGAGCAAGCGTCAGGGCATTCTCTCCCGGATTGCGATTTAGGCCAGCCATGGAGCCTCCATTTTTCCTACGCTAGGTGTTACTGTACCTTGTTGATTCCCTTGTACGGATTCAGCATGTTTGTTGATCATCATCGATCGTTTCCTTGCGTCACTTACGCATGAACGTGATGCAACATCACACGACGGTCTGTGTGCTCCGTCAAGTTCGGATCGGTTGAAATGAAAATGGCCGACCATGGCTCTTGCTTGGAGCACAGCCGGCGCAAGATCGTCTCCCGCAAGGCTGGATCCATGCTGTGAATCAATCCATCGAAAATCAGGAGTTGCGGACGCCCGAGGATCGCGCGGGCCAGCAATATTTGCACGATATGGGTCGGAGCAAGGACGTCTCCAAGCGCACCGACATCGGACTTGATACCACGCGGAAGAGCTTCGATGACCTCTTCAAGCTCCGTGAAACGGAGCGCCCAGGCCAGACTGTCATAGGAGACATAGGGGCGTCCCAGTACGATGTTATCCTCGATGGTCCCTTCCAGCAGAGTATGCTGTGAATCGATCACGAGGCTGCGGCATCTGTTGATGGCACTGGGATCGACGTAGCGGATATCCACACCATTGTACTGAATGACACCGCTACTCGGCGCCTCAAGCCCGGCCAGCACTCTGGACAGAGCCATTTTCGCCGCAGGGGTCCGGGCATAAATACCGACCTTCTCGCCGGGCGCGACCTCCAGGTTGAAATTCTCAAATATCTGCGCTCCGTTATGAACGAGACTGACCCCTTTGCAGGTAACCATGAGACCATGAACTGACGGAGCAGGCAGGGGTACTGCAGTCCCCTTTGTGACTTCATCCTCCGCAGTCGAGAAGAAGGCGTTCAGTTCCGTCACGCCCGTGAAGAAGTAATAGACATGAGCCATGCTCTTGATGAGCGCCTCGAAATTGAGAACGAGCGCGCCCACGACGACTTCCACCGCAACCAACTGGCCGAGGGTTAATTGCCCGTCGGAGAGCAGCCAGCCGGCCGTTGCCAGCGCACCGCCCTGCGCAATCGCCATCCCTCCCACCGCGGACAGGAATTGCCGCAGGAGCACGGCAAAACGAGCTTTGCGGGTCTCCGTATACGCATTGACGAGGTCGTCGGTCTTCTGCATGAGCCAGGGCTGGCTATCAGTAGACTTGAGATGCAGCAGGTTCTGCGAGACCTCCTGAATCCAATTCAAGACGTTATACTTGGCGTGGGACATATCAAGATGCGTCCGCACAGCCCCACGAGACATGACAAAAAACGTGAATACGAAGCCGACCATCAGCATCAAGTCATACACCAGGAAATAGGGGTGGTAGATGACCAACAGGGTCATGCCGACGGTTCCGCCGACGATCACATTCAGCATATCAAGGAGCACTGCGGAGAGTGCGCGCTGCATGTAGATCGTCTCTGTAAAATAGTTCGCCATTTGCGGTTTATACCCTTGAAAGCGGAACTGAGGCATCTTCTGCACCATTGAGATCGCCACCCTCGCAAAGAGGCGGCGCTGCAGCATTTCCACAGCATAGAAATGGAACGCCTTGAAGATACCGACAAACAACAGCACCGTCATCATGATGCCGGTCAATGTCCACACCATGACCGGCTGGACCGCGTAGGAGAAGGTACTCACCAACTCCTGGACGGTCAGGGGAATGATGAGAGAAAAAAATGCGATTGCAAGAGCGTAGGAGACCATCAGGGTCAGAACCCTGCGCTCAAGGCGTGCGGCCAAAGCGAGCTGGCTCAATAGCGCTTGTAACAGGTTCGGCTGTTGCGACTTGTGTTGCTCTCTCATACCACCTCCCCCTCCAGGATAAAAAAGCTATCGGCCCGTTGCTTCTATCTTCCTACCATCGTCGAAAATGGCCCATCTCACCTTTAACCAACTACCAGGGGCAAGATAGCCTTCTCAATTCTACAAAGGTAGGTGTACGCCTACTATGGGTTAGTGCCCCCTACCTTACTTACAAACGCTTAATCACGTCCCCCCGTTTGCTGGCCGGACGTTCCGGCCGAGACGGACGGGTCGCCGTACTTCGCAAGAACTGTTTCCGCGACAGGCTTCGACAGGGCCCCTTTCGCCCAAAGGTACCCTCCTCGCGCCAACACATAATCGTACTGGGCACGATACAGATCATAGGCCGCTTCAACAGCATTGCGCTCGCGCATATTGACGAACAACAAGTTGGTCGCCCCCATCGTGAAGCGGGTGCGTTCGCCGGATTCCAGCGCCTTGGCCAATCGATAGGATTCCGTGGAGGCCCTCACTCGATCTCTGGCACGTACGATTGCGGACACCCAGTTGTCGACGTCAAGAGTGACACTTTGCTCTGCGTGCAATAATTGGTAATGCAGCCGCTCTTGCTGAGCTTCCGCATAGGTCACTTCTCCACGGGCCGCTCGATTGAACAGCGGCATGCTGAAGATGGCCCCCCAATGGTAGGCGAACCCTCCAAAATAATAGATACCGCCCGTCACCGGTCCACCTGAAACCGTGAGCTTTGGAAGCAGATTATTTTTCGCCAGTTTCAGCTGAATGGCGTTCATCTGAACCTCAATCGCCAGTTCCCGCACTTCCGGCCGGTCTTCCATTGCCGCCTCTTTGGCTACCGCAATCTCCTGCTCGGTCGGCAATGGCGTCTCTCCCGTGAATTCCGGCGCCCATTCCGGCAGCGGAGTCACTGGCTCGCCGTTTTCCCAGAGAAAAAGGGATAGCTTGTACTGTTCGTACTCCACCTTCCGTTGCGCGGCGATGGCAGCCTCACGGCGGCGCTGAACCTCTTGCGCCGCCTCAACGGCATCGAGCAGGGCCACGGCTCCTGCTTTTGCCCGGCCGTCTACCTGGGTAAATCGGTCTTCCGCGACCGCCAAGTTCTGCCTCTGTACTTCCGCCTGCTTGACGGCCACCTGCCAATCCCAATATTGAACGGCCCCGGCCAGGAACAGGTCCTGCCGTTTCTGGGCCACCTTCACTTCAGCTTGCGGCTTCGAGATTTCAGCCTGTTGTAACTCCGCAAACTCAGGGTTCATCATGAACCCCCGCAAGACATTAAACGCTCCGCCGACGATGATCATTTGCTGCGGCCAGAACCCTTGCAGGTCTTGAGGGATCGCCACCGCAGGACTCCCAACACGTTGGGCCCTGACGCCGTCGAAGCCACCGATAGAAGATCTATCCCCAAAGCCGTTACGGAGGCCGGCGAAGATCTCCCACCCCCAGGGGTGCGCAACCTTGAGCTTGGTATCGCTATAGCCGGCACCCAGGGTATTGGTGCCAACCACGTTCGTCAGATTATATGTCTGATAGCGGTCGTACTCGACGTCGTTCAGAAGCTTCGGTTCCCACGCAGCCAAGGCTTTCAGCACCTTCGCCCGAGCCTGCGCCCGCTCTAGTCCGGTTGCCCGGAGCAGCGGATGGGTCAACTCGATCTTGGCCAACACCTCTTCAATGGTCAAGGGGGCGGTCCTAGCCGGAGTCGGACTCGGCGGTGCCATGACCGTTGGAGGCTCCGCTAAAACAGCCACCGGCAACCAGACTAACAAGGCCACCAACAAAGTGATCACGAAATAATGCCCCCTTGTCGCTGAATTAATCGCGTCCCGGTTGTTTGTGGCCGTTCATGCCGGCCGCCGTCAGAGGATTCCCGTATTTGGCCAAGACGTTGTCCGCCACCGGCTTCGACAAAGCACCCCTGGCCCAGAGGAGACCTCCGCGCGCCAACACATAATCATACTGGGCACGATAGAGCTCATACGCCGCCTCAACGGCGTTCTGCTCTCGCAGGTTTACGAATAAAATGCTGGTGGCTCCCAAATTGAAGCGGGTCCGTTCGCCTTCCTCTAACGTCTTGGCCAACCGGTAAGCTTCCGTCGCCGCCTTCACCCGGTCTCTGGCGCGCACGATCGCCGAGAACCAGTTATCCACGTCTACGCCGACTTGTTGCTCGGTATACAGCTGTTGCAAGACAAATTGCTGCTGGTCCGCTTCCGCATACATGACCTTCCCGCGCCCTTCCCGCTGGAGCAGGGGCATCGCAAAGTCCCCCTGGTAACCATAGCCGACCCCCATGAGCCAGTCCGCAGGGGCGTCCATTCGTCCCCCCTTAAAATCCAACTTCGGCAGCAAGTAGTTCTTGGCCAGCTTGAGATCAATATTGTTCATCTTGGCCTTAATATAGAGATCCCGCACTTCCGGCCGATCTTCCTTGGCCGACACCTTGGCCGCGGCAATGTCCTCCTCGGTCGGGAGTGGCGTCTCGCCCGTGAACTCCGGCGCCCACTCCGGTCGTGGCGTCACCGGCTGGCCGCCCTCCCAGAGAAAGAGCGCCAGCTTGTACTGCTCATACTCCACATTCCGTTGCGCGGCGATGGCGGCCTCCCGGCGGCGCTGGACTTCCTGACCCATTTCGACCACATCCAGGAGCGCAATCTTTCCGGCTTTGCCCTGGCCCTCGACCTGGGTGAGTCGGGCTTCGGCGACCGCCAGGTTCTGCTTCCGGACCTCGGCCTGTTTCACCGCGACCTGCCAATCCCAGTATTGAATGGCCCCGGCGAGATAGAGATCTTGTCGCTTTTGGGCGATGGTGATTTCCGCTTGCGGTCCCGCGAGTTCGGCCTTTTGAAACTCGGCGTTCTCCTCGTTGACGATGAGGCCTCGCAGCAGGCGAGCCGACCCGCCGAAGATCATTTGCTGCTGAGGATAGAAAAGCAGAACATCAGGGATCTGAGCGTGGAGGTGCTGCGTGGAGATATCCCCGAAGCCATTGCGGATCCCGCCATGGACCCGGAAGCCCCAGGGGTGCCCGACCTCGAGCTTGGTGTCGTTATATCCCCCCGTATTCTCCCGAATGTAGGACAGGAAATTCCACGTCTGATAACGAGCGGCCTCCGTAATATTCCTGAGCGTCGGTTCCCAGGCCCCGAGCGCCTTCAGAATCTTCGCCCGGGCCTGCGTCCGTTCCACCCCGGTGGCTCGAAGCAGCGGATGCGTCAACTCGATACGGGCGAGGACTTCACCGATGGTCAGGGGCTCGGCGCGAGCGGACTGCAAGTTCAAGGTACTTGAATCCTGCGCCGGTTCCGCCAGTGTCGTCACGGGAAGCAAGATCAGAATCACGAATAAGAGAGCGGCCATCGAAGGATGCTCCTTGTGCCGGATTACTCCCGGCCTGGTTGCTT
>JALHPO010000014.1 GCA_022842445.1 Nitrospira sp. | reverse complement strand
TCATGCGTCGTCGGCGAGACCGATGCCGTCAGATCGCCGCCTGCCACCTGCTCGGCGACTCCGACCAGGCTTTTCAGCGGAGTCGTGATCCGACGTGTCAGCAGCACGGCTGCCAAGATGCCGCTGAAGATGACGGCGATCGTGATGAGGACGACGTTGCCGACGGTCCGGCTCAGAGATTGATTCATCTTTTCCCCGGTCAAGCCGATCCGGACTACGCCGTAGAGCCGGGCGGATGATTCGGGCTGCGCATCTTCCATTTCCAAGGAAAGCAGGGGAAACGGAGCCTTGTTCTCGCTGCCGCGTCCAACCGGTACGGCAAAGTCGTAAACCGGCTCGCGCCTTCCACCGGCTTCGGCGATGAACGGCGTGATGGTCGTCTCGGTCGAGCCTGTTCTAAAGAGTGATGTGGTGAGTGCCTGATCCGGATAGATCCCGCGCTTGCTCTTGACGGCCAACGGTTTGCCGTCGGGTCCGGTGAATACGACGTAGACGCTGTCTTCCACTTCCATGACCCCGTTGATCAGTTGTTCAAGGAGCACTCGGTCTTTGGCGACGAGGCCATACCGGGCGTTGTAGGCCAGGTTTTTGACCAGAATGCTGCCGGTCCCGATCAGCGAGCGGGTCATGGAGTCGGACTGCTGCGTGATAAAGTACCAGCTGAGGCCGGAACAGACCGCGATAATGACCAGGCTGACGAAGAGGACGAATTTCGTTCTCAGGCTGATAAATGCGGTGAGACGAACAGATTGGTTGCGGGTTGCCATGTTTACCACAGTCATCGCACTTCATCCGCCAGGCTCAGGACACTCGGTGGGATCGTGATCCCAAGATAGTCGGCGGTTCCCTGATTCAGCGCCATCCGGTGCTTTGGCAGAAACATTTTGGAGGAGGGGACCGATGTGCCGGCGAGGATCGACTGCGCCAGATGGGCCGCCCCTCGTCCGACATCAGTTGAATCGATCCAGAAACTCATCAACGCGCCTTTGCGCACGAATTCCGGATCGAACCCGATGACAGGCACATGCCGTTCAAATGCGGCGGACAGCAGAAAGGAGAAGGACTCTTCGGTCAAGACCGTGCTGTCTGAGGTCAGCCAGAGCGCATCCACTTCGGAGAGGAGTTCCCGCAAGGCCATAGGGACTTGCTCCTCGGTTCTTACCTGCCGGTCGATAAATGTGATCCCGAGTTGCCGCGCCTGGTTCGCCGCGTCGCTGGGAAACGGAGGGGTTTTGTCGGGATCGTACAGGTAGCCGATCCGTTTGA
Organism: Nitrospira sp.; assembly: GCA_022842445.1. Classification (GTDB taxonomy): domain Bacteria; phylum Nitrospirota; class Nitrospiria; order Nitrospirales; family Nitrospiraceae; genus Nitrospira_D. The sequence goes on along the minus strand of JALHPO010000014.1, from coordinate 53,439 downwards.
GATTCGGCAGGACGGCGCGCAGGTGGGTCAGTTGCTGGCCGATCGGAAGAGTAGAGGCCACGCCGGTGATATTAGGGGCTTTGAGGTCATATTTCGCCGGATGCAGGACCATGCTGTGGATGATGGGGATGTCGAACAGTTCGAGCCGCGCCGCGATCGCGGCCTTCGATCCCACCGCCAGTACGAGATCCGCGCCGGACGCGCGTATTTTTGCGGCATATTTCCGCCCGGCCTCTGGATCGCCCTTTAGATCGTATTCAATGAAGATGGTCTCGCGCGGCATGGAAGATTTGAAGCCGCTGATCGCCTGATTGTAGGGGGCGATATTGGCCGATTTGAGAATGGCGACCTCATGGGCTTGGATGAAGGGAGGCGACCAGGCCGTATGGAGTAGGGCAAGCAGGCATGCGGCAGCGCACCGAAGGAGTGCAGTAAATGGAGCAAGGACGCGGGATTGGCTGAGTGGGTCAGGGATTTCCTGCATGGGACATCCCTTACAGCTTGAGTGTCAGCCAGGCCATCACGCGCCGTTCCATCAGGTCGCCGAGCGGGTGTTCCTTATGGCCGTCGTCCAGCGCATTGAAGACCGATACAGCGGCTTCGGCCGACTGTCTGTGACCGGCGGCCGTCTCGTTGTCCCAAAAGCGATAGCCGGTGCGGAAGTTGAGCAATGTGTAGTCGCTGACTCGCGTCCCTGGCGACACTCCAAAGATATCGAATGACTGAGCCAGCGGGTATGTTGCCGGTCCGATGTAATGCAGGACGACCTCACTGCTGATACCGTTGTCCCATTCGCCTCGCAATCCGGCGTTGACTTTTGACTGGGGTGCGCCGCGCCGGCCGAGTCCTGTGATGTTTTTCTCGATTTCCTGGAAGGAGTAATTGGCAAAACCGGTCAGCCAGGAGGCGGCTTGAAACTCGACGCCGGCTTCTCCTCCGTAGATTTCCGTCTTGTCGCTATTCACAGTGGTCGTCATGATGCTGGTCGACTCAAGGCTGATCAGGTTTGAGATGCGATTGAAAAAGAGGTCGGCTCTGACCCGAATCCGGTGACGATAGAACCACCCCTGATAGCCGAGCTCATAGGACACAATTTTCTCGGGATGAAGATTGCGTGATCCAGTGATTGGATTGGATGTGGGAAAGAGCGGATTTGCGACAGTCGGGGTCAAACGGACATCTTCATATGTCTCAAACAAGGTTGGAGGACGATACGCGACAGAGGCTTGCGCGCGCAGCGTGTGTCCGGGAATCGGGGTGTACAGGACGGCGAGACGCGGACTGTAGGTGGGATTGATTTGGGTATGAAGATCGTATCGCAATCCCCCGATCACGTTGACCGAAGGAAGAATAGACCACTCGCCTTGGACGTACATGCCCAGCCGGTTTTCTTGTCCAAAGCTGGAAATGCAGTTGCACGAAAACGTGTTGTGACGGTAGTTGAGGCCATAGGTCAATTGCCCAGATTCTGTGACTTTAATGGAGTGTTGGCCTTCGACATTGTAGGTATTGCCTGAGAAATTCAGATCTGACCGTCCTGCTGGATCCGTGACCGTGACGAACCGTTGCAAGAGAGGGTGGGCGGAGGCGTCCACATCCGCGAAAAAGCCGTTCCAGTAGGTGCGGAGGAAGAACCCCTGATTTTCATACGAGAGGTTTGCGTATGGCAGGTTGACACCGGAGGTCAGGAGGGAGCTGCCGGAGCCGACCAGCGGTCCGTCGTGGGGATCCATATGGACGAGACCGCCTGAAACAGATGCCTTCGATTGGCCTGATAGCGCATATTCGGTTTGGCTGTTGAATTTATAGGAGCGAAAGGCCGCGGCATCGCGCGTTCGCCATTGATGACTCTGTTCATAGCCTCCCGAGATACGGTATTTGAAATTCCCTTCTGCCCCGGCATGCACGGCCGCGGTTGAGATGGTGCCGACCTCCCCGCCGCCCACTTGCAACGTGGTCCCTTCCATCTCTTTCGGGGACTTGGTGATGATGTTCACGACCCCGTCGAACGCATTAAAGCCGTACAGCGCCGCCACAGGCCCCTTGATCACCTCAATCTGCTTGATCTCCGGCAGGGTCACCGGCAGGCCTTTCCAGAAGATGAACCCTTGGACATCGATATAGACGGAGCGGCCGTCGACCAACACGAGCATCTTGTTGGCGAACAGTTGATTGTTGCCGCGCACACTGACGTTGAAGTCCGCTCCGGTCACCTGCATGACTTCAAGGCCGGGGATGCGGCGCAAGATGGTCGGGACATCGGGGGCGCCCGATTGACGGATATCCTCGGCGGTAATGACATAGACATTGGATGGCGCTTGGGAAATGGGTTGTTCCCGGCGGATTGCCGTGCTGACGGTTTCTTCCTCGATCAATGAAAACACATGGGGTGCATCCTTCGACTCCCGGGCCGGTTCCGGAGCGGCAGCGGCAGGCATTGAAAAGAACACCAGCAGCAAGCCGAGTATGCCGGGTGCGATGGGGCCGCCTGGCTGGGTATCGACAGCGGGATGACAGGAAGAGCGGCCGGTGTCCATGATGGCGCGATGCTCAGGGCGTTGCGAACCAGCGTTCTGCGATCTGTTTGATCTGGGATGTCTCAAACGGTTTCAGGATGCATGTCTGTGCCCCGGCACTGATGGCGCGAAGGACTTGCTCCGGGGCGCTGGCTGCCGTGATGATGACAACTGGAATAGACGGGAGAAGATCCCGAATGTGCCCCAACACCTCCAAGCCATCCATCCCCGGCATGCGAAGGTCCAGGAAGATGCCGCTGGGGGTGGTGCGCTCCAACACCCGGATTGCAGCCCACCCATCTGCTGCCGTATCTACCTCGTAGCCATAGGATCGAAGGCGGTCTTGAAGGACCTGCCTGATATCCGGGTCGTCGTCCACCACGAGAATGTGTTTCGGCATCACTCTGCCTTGAGATTGGCATGAGCTGCGGATCGGTGAGCTGCCAGCCTTCCGCAGCGAACCTTCTGCAAGAGATGTGCGTGAGAAAAGGTACGTCGTGCCGCCATATCGCGCGGCCGTCCTATTCAAAAAAGATACAGATTGCGAACAAAACGATACACCTCATTCAGGAAGCATTGCAAACTAAATATATGAGTGTTGCTACTGGAATGAGAAATGGTCGCGCACCCTGTGCAATTCAAGGTGGGGTGGTCTTGGTGTTAGGGCACGATCTGTAGCGTAAGGAGAGATCGGGTTGGTGTTCGGCATCAACAGGCGTGCTGTGCAGAACGAATATGCTCTATAGGGGGCTGACGAGGGCTGAAGAGATTGTGTGAAAGTGACGGCGAGTGAGTGAGTCGGAGAAGCGAAGATTGAGTCTGCAAGAGCTTCTCAACTTAGGTGAAAAACTGTACGCCATTCGGCCCATTGTCAGGTCCATGGTCTAGAGGGTAAAACCCTTTCCCAATCTGGCCTGGACGGGGCTTGCGCCGGAGGTGTGAGCGAGTGTTGGGCCAGGGGAGTGCCGGTATATTTCATTACTCATTCACCAAAACTCATTAACTAAAAGGAGGGTGTTGTGACCGTGAAGAAAGTATTTGGGATGGGCATGGTGTCGATGGCTGTAGCACTCGGGGTAACGGCTTTGTCGAGCAGCGCCGCACTGGCGTTTCACCGGGCGGACCTGATCGAGTCGCTTCAAGAGGTTGTGGTGCAGCCGGACAGCATGCGGGGGAAGGGGTTGATGCGCGTGGATGTCATTGAGTACATCGGGTCCGAGGGCCCGGTGCATTCCTACACCCCGCCCATGAGCCACTAACGAAGGAGGCGAGCCTGGCCTGCATTGTCGCTGACGGTTCGTCAGAATGCGGACTGGCAATTGTAGTAGAAGTGTGTATGAGTTGAGGGAACAGCCATTGGCCGTGCCGGGCACAGGCTGAGTAGCCTGCCCGGCACGGGTCAGTTGAACTCATGGTGTCGGCTCGAGGCACGCAGAAATCCAATCTTCATTGAGTGCATGGTTCACTGTCCTGATCATGTGCGGTCGGGAAGGCCGGATCTTTGTGCCGGCCGTGGGTTCAGGCAGGGAGACAGGAGGGCGTAGGGGCGATGAGTAACGGGCTGTCAGCGCGAGAACAGGCGGTGCTGAGTTGGCTCAAGCAGGGCCTGTCGAATAAGGAAATTGGTCTGGCGCTCAGTATCAGTCCGCGGACGGTCCAAAAACATCTGCAGCGTATTTATCGGAATCTTGAAGTGCAGACCCGGGCCGAAGCGATCGTCAGAATCCACCGGCAGGCGAGGTATTCCAAAGGCATGAAGGCACGAGGAGTGCGCGGCGAGGCGATATAAACGGATCGGTAGAGCCGATCGACCGTCTTGATGGCAGGCGACTGACAAAGTCCGTTCTGCCCTTTCTCAATATTTCCCCGGCATCCTTCAAGTATTGTCGCCTGGGTTGGTCTTCGGCACCGGCGGTCCTTCCAATTCCATAATCCGCAACGCGTTGGCCGTCGGGCAGGAACTTATTTCGACAGCTTCTTGGACCTAGGACATCATATAGGCTATTATATAGGCCATTCTCTATGTTGACGGGGGTGATGCATGGCAAGCACAACCAGACAGGCGAATTTTACGCTACCCGAGGATCTGCTTGATGAATTGAAACGGGCGGTTCCGAAAGGGGAACAAAGCAAGGTTGTGGGTGACGCGTTGCGTCATGAGTTGAAACGGATCAAGTTCAAGAAATCCTTGCAACTCAGCTTTGGGGCGTGGATGAAGGCCGAGCATGCGGATCTTGCGAAAGGTGCCCGCAAGTTTGTTCGCTCGCTTCGGAAATCGTCCCGCCTGAGGCGTGTGGGTGTTCAGTGACAAAGATTGTGTTGGATACGGATGTCCTCATAGACGTGCTCAGAGGGCGGGAAACTGTCAGGGCCTTTCTTGAAGATGCGGCTGATCGATTTGTTCCCTGCTGTTCCGTCATTTCGGTGGCGGAACTTTTCGTGGGGATGCATCCGGAGGAGGAGCGGGCAACGCGTGCGCTGCTGGACGGGTTGGTGATACTTCCCGTGACGCAAGAGATGGCCGAGGTCGCGGGGCGTTTCAAACGCAGGACGAAAACCCGGCGCCTCGAGTTAGCTGATTGCTTGATCGCCGCGACGGCCTTTGTCGAAGGCGCGACCTTGGCGACCGGCAATGTGAAAGATTACCCCATGCACGACATCACGGTAGTAAAGGCGCGATAACGTCTTTCCCTCACGCACATTCCTTGGTACGCCACGTAACCAACTCAGAACGTCCTACAATGGCCTGTTGTCATCCGGCCTCGGCACCGGCAGTCCTTCCAATTCCATAATCCGCAATGCGTTGGTGGTCGGGCAGGGGCCGGGGCGGAGCGTGTAATCGAATTGCAGCGCGCCGGCGGCGACGGTTTCCTGGAAGTGCGCATTGGTGAGCTGTGGAACCGTCTTGTCGAGGTCTGTGAGTTCGAGGTCATGGGTCGTGACAAGGCCCAGCCCGTTGCCTCTGGCCAGTTCCATGATGAATGTACGGCTGCCGATCAGGCGCTCGCGATTGTTTGTCCCCTTGAAAATCTCGTCGATCAGGAAGAGCACAGGGGGCGCGGTCCGGTCTTGGGTCGCGTCGAGGATCGTCTTGAGCCGTTTGACTTCGGCGTAGAAAAACGACAGGCCCGCATCCAGCGAGTCGTCGACGCGGATGCAGCAGGTCAGACGGCTCCAACTCCATGTGAACGATGTGGCGCACACCGGGCCGCCGGCCTGCGCGAGGCATAGATTGATGCCGATCGTACGCAGGAACGTGCTCTTGCCGGACATGTTTGAGCCGGTGATGAGATGGATCGAGCCGAGCTTGTCCAAACGGACATCGTTGGCCACGCGAGCGTCGGCAGGCAGCAGCGGATGCCCGAGCCGGCTGGCACGGATGGCGACGTTCGCGCCGTTGTGTCGGGTGGACAGTTCGAGCGGTTCGGGCCAGGCATAGTGGGGATGGAGATAGGCAAAGTTCGCCAGGGCCGACGCCGCTTCGATGCCGGCCAAACAGTCGAGCCAGAGCGGCAGATGGTCTTTGATGGACTGCTGTACATGAATCAGCCGCCGGGTGAACCACAGATCCCAGGGGCCGAGCGCATTGAGGCCCAGATGCAGCAGGGGATTGGCCTTCACGCTGATGGCGTGCAGGGTTCTTGCCGCGCGCGCCAGGTGAAGCGAAGGCCGGGCGGTGCTGTGCATCAGCGGCGCACAGGTGTCGGCCAAGGCGGGCGTGGTGTTGTTGGCATGCCGTTCCAGATGGCGCAAGACGGTTCCCAGCCGTTCCATTTCATGATGGAGTCCCACCGCATGTTCGAGCAGGTGTTCGCCCTGGTCGGTCATGAAATAGATTACTGCGTACGCGCCGAACGAGAACATCCAATAACCGGGGAGCGCTCCGAGCAGCGCGCCGAAGCCCAGCAACGCCGTGGACAGTGCCAGGATGATCTGGATGACCAGGGTCACGTTCAGCCGGGGGAATCCGACCGGATGTTGGACAACCGCGGCCAAGCGGCGGCCGTTAATCTCTTCCTCGCCGGCCAGTCGTGCGTGGAGGGTGAGGCGGTCGCGAAAGAGCGGGCGGGTCGCCAATTCTTGCACCAGTCGTCGCCGGCGGGACCAGACCTCATGAGCCGGCGGCTGATCGAGCAGCCACGCAGCCAGTCGCGCGCGGCCATGGTCGGAGACGGTTGTGTCGAGGAGATGGAGCAGGGAGTGGGGCCCCGCCAGATCAAGATCCTTGGCATAGACATGCGCCGCGGGCGCTTCGGAGGGCCGCGGAGGAATATCGGGCCAGCTCAATGTGATCCTGGCAACGTGAACGGCTTTGATGCCCTTCCACAAGCGGAGCCGGTGAATCCGGTGCTCAAGCCTGTTATGATACGCGGCCACGGCGATGAACAAGCCCGCAAAGCCGGCCAGCGCTGAGTTGCCCGTGATGTACCAGCCGGATTTATAGAGTGCGATGGAGCAGCCGAGGCCGGCGAGGAAAATGGCCAGGCGACACATTGTGAAACGAGAGCTGGTGTTCGTCCCCCGCTGGATGAGGCGGTCGATTCGGATGAGCATCCGTTGTAGTTGTGCCGCGCGCGCGGCAGGTAATAGATTGGCCATGATGTCATCGACCTTACTGGGAACCGCGTGATGCCGTCAACGATTTCCGACTGGGTCGACGTGCGGATTGTGTCGCGCCTTGATGCCGGGGAGGTGCTGGGATTACTTGACGATCCAACGGCGCAGGGGGGCTGGCAAGAAGGCGAGATGGTGCATCTCTACTGGCCCAGTGAGATCTGGTCGCCCGATCATCTGGTGAAACTAAGACAGATTCTCCGGCAACTCGACGGAGCCAACGAACCGGAGATTCAGGTCCATGCACTGCCTCACCAGGACTGGAATCAGCTGTGGGCGCAGTCGGTGAAACCCTTGTGGATCGGCAAACGGATGGTGATCCGTCCCAGTTGGGAGAGGGTGACCTTGGGGGCAGGGCAATTCGAGATCATCCTGGATCCCAAGCAAGCCTTCGGCACCGGCCACCATGCGACGACCCGGATGTTGCTTGAATGGCTGGAGGAGATTGTCCAAGGGGGCGAGTCAGTACTGGATGTCGGGACCGGCAGCGGGATTTTGGCAATGGCCGCGCTTCGATTGGGTGCCGGTCGGGCGGTCGGTGTCGATTACGATCCGGTTGCCATTGAATGCGCACAGGAGTATGCCCGACTCAATCGATTCGGTTCAGAGCTGTCGTTGCACTGTGGCCGGCTGGAAGAACTTCAGGAAGAAACGTCATTCGACCTGGTCCTCGCGAATTTGGATCGGCAAACCCTGCTGAGCGTGGCTGACAGATTGACAGGCTGTACGAGAAGCAGGGTGCTGGTCTCCGGTCTGTTGCTGAATCAGCGGGAGGAGATCGTGGCCGCTTTTGCAGCGGCGGGTCTGTATCCATGCCGGCAGCGGGAACAGGATGGCTGGCTCGCGATGGAATTCCTGCGTACGCAGTCTTGTGAAGGAGTAGAAGAATGAATGCCGGACGGCCTCCGTATCCGCATGTGCATCAAATCAGCGTCTCGGACGGAGGCGTGCCGAAACGCCCTGTGTTCGAGGTGAAAGTCGGCAAGGACGGTGTGGAGGGGGATCGGCAGGAGAATTTGAAGTTTCATGGCGGACCTGACCGCGCGGTCTGTCTCTATTCGCTCGAATTGATCGAACGACTGCAAGATGAGGGACATTCAATCGACGCGGGGTTGTCCGGCGAGAATCTGACGATTGCGGGGTTGGACTGGGATCTGGTGAAACCGGGCCTTGTGTTGTCCATCGGGCCTGAGCTTCAGCTTGAAGTGACCGGCTACACCTCGCCGTGCAGCAAGAATGCCTCGTGGTTTCGAGAGGGAGACTTTTCCCGGATTTCACAGAAAACGAATCCCGGTTGGAGCCGGGTCTATGCAAAAGTACTGCGCGAAGGCGTGGCCAGGCCGGGGGACGCCGTCGAGATAAAGAGCTGATAGCGTATAGCATATGGCAGGGGCGTTGCAGGCAGTGTCCTCGTTCTTGTGCGTGCCATCAGCCATTCGCCATCTGCTCTTGGAGCTAACCGATGGACCGGATACTTGAACCGGAATTGATGGACGATCCGTTGCAGGCGGAGGTCTACGCGCGCGCCGACTTCGCGGAAGAGAATCAAGGATTCGTCGACCGGTTTCGCGAGTACTTTCCGGACTTTTCCGGGGGCCGCGTTCTGGACCTGGGGTGCGGCCCGGCCGACATCCCGATTCGGTTCGCCAGGCTGTATCCGGCCTGTCAGGTCGTCGGCATCGATGCCTCGGCCCCGATGATCCGGCTGGGTGAGCGGGCAGTGAAGGAAGCCGGGCTCTCCGACCGCATTACGCTGAGTTGCGAACGGGTCGATGCCGTCCCTGGCGCCAGGATCGCCGATGCGGCTCTGTCCAACAGCCTGCTGCATCATCTGCCGAATCCGTTGCAGTTTTGGCACAAGCTGCGCTTGTTGGTGAAACCCGGTTCGCCGGTGCTGGTGATGGATTTGCTCCGGCCCGATTCGCCGGAAGAGGCGCAGGCCATCGTCGATCGGTATGCCGCGGGTGAGCCGGATATGTTACGCCGGGATTTTTATAATTCCCTGCTGGCCGCGTTCACCGAAGATGAAGTGACGACGCAGCTCGCCCGCATGAATCTCACGCGGCTCTTGATCGACATCCCGGATGACCGCCATTGGGTAGTCGGCGGCGTCATTTATTGAGCAGGGTGGTGACGGTTACTTTAACGTGAACATTGTGACCTGTGAATACATCTATAACAGGAAGCGGGGTGCGAGAGGGTATGTGGTTGAACGCTGTTGCAAAACGACTTCGAAGTCGCGTCACGGTAGTTGCGCTAGCGGTCTGTAGTGCGGTCATTCCGGTCGGGTGCGACAATCGCGAGACGATCCTCTTGATCGAAAAGCCCACGGAGGTGCTCAGCATAGAGCAGGCCCCGGCTGCTTCTGAAGCCGCGAACGCGAGTGTTCAGCCGGGGAAAGTCATTGCGATTCTGAAGCCAGGCGAAACGGCAAGAGCCATCGGCGTGTATCACGGCACGGACCATGATGCCTTCCACGTCAAGCTGCCGGACGGGACCGAGGGGCTCATTTTCGCCGGTGATACCTTCAAAGTGACGTCGAGATGAGCGACAATCCATCTTGTTCGACAGCCGGGACTGCTGAAATCCCGCCAAGCGCCAACCAGCATGACGTCAATCGGTACTCGCGCCCGTACTCATGTCAGGTGTTCCGTCAGCCAATCGGCGATCACGGTCGTCATCCGCGTAAAATCTTCTCGCTTCGTAAATTGATGGTCGGCGCCGGGCAGCAGCTCCAGGTGTTTCTTCACGTGAAGCGCGTCATACAGTCGGCGGCTCTGGTGAAGAGGAACATGTTCATCCTGCTCTCCCTGCACGATGACGGTGGGGGCGGTGATCGATCTCGCCGGCTCGTAGGCAATCCGGCGTAAGCAGTCTTCGTAGAAGGCATAGCGAAGTGCGATCCGGTCCGGGCCGCCCATGATGTTGGGGATGGTATCGGTCGCTTTCCAGCGCGCCAGTTCTTCGTCCCCGAACCCCAACCGGAGTTCTTCCGCGAAATCGACCACGGGGCATTTCAGCGCAAGACAGGCCAGATCAGCCCGTTGCGCGGCGGTCAGGATCGAGACCAGCCCGCCGAAGCTCGAACCCATCAATCCGATCCGGCGATAACCTTGTTGTGTGACATGGTCAAGCGCCGCCAGGGTTTGGCCTATCGCCAGCGTGGTGGTGATCTCTTCGAAAGGGCCGGGACTGTCTCCCTGCCCGAAGAAGTCAAAACGGAACGTGGCGATTCCCCGCTCGATCAGGATGCGGGTTAAGGTGTTGTTGGTCGAGCTGGTTTTAGAGGAAAGAAATCCGTGGCACAACACGGCGATCCGTTCGGTGCCCCCGTCCGGTGTGGTCAGGATGGAGGAGATCCGGTGGCCGAGAGCGTCATGAAACCAATCGTGTGTTTCCACGGGGTGGGATTGTACCAGAACGGCGTCCCTGAAGTCGGCTGTCCGTGCCGGAGGATCCGATGCGGAGTCTGTTCAAGGCCCTGCGCGTCGAGTGATGCACGGCATCGTCCCGTCAGCGAGTCGTCAAGATAGATTCCAGATTGTGCTCCAGGTCGTTCACGACCACCCACTCGCTCGCGCCGGCCTTTCGTACCCGGGCTTCCCAGCGGGCCAGACGGTCCAGGTAGAGCCGGGGATCGGCGTTGTCCGTGCCGAGCTTGGTGACATTGAGCGCCACGACCCGGAAACCATCGAGGCTGATGGGGAAGTCCCGGATTGTGCCCTTGCCCAATTCTTCCTGCATATCCGAGAAAATCACGATGGTCTTGATGCCGGACTTGGTCTCATTCAAGTATTCCGCGCCCTGAATCAAGCCGCCGGTGATATCGGTATAGGCGCTCCCCTTGATCTCCTTGGCAAACGTTTGAATTTTGTCTTTGAAGACACGTTTTTGCGAGGTCGCCTGCGAAGGGCGCTTGTCGAAGGTGACCTTGGCCACGATATCTTTTTCGGTGAAGCTGCGGCTCTCCACCTTGGCGACGGCCAGCGAGTCGCCCGGATTCAGGGTCGCCAACAGGTAGTTGACGATTTTCGCGGCTTTGCCCATCTCGCGGGCATAGGTGCCGGAGGTATCGACCAGCATATACACCCCGTGACTATGCATCCGGTTATCGCTGCACGCGCCGAGGGACACCATGCCCAACGACAGGGCTAAGATCGCGAGAGACTTCTTCATGCCGCTCTCCTCTGTTTTGAAAGCGCCGGCTCTTCCATCTCCACTGATGGACCGGCACGCATTGTCAGCACCCAGCGCTCGACCATCAGCGGAACGACGATCGTGACGTCATAGGCCATTTCGAACACCTTGGCGAGGCGCTTGAACAGCAGGCCCAGGAATCTGAGCATGACGCCGAGGCCGCGCATGCCCTGCACCAGGCACACGCCGACGACGGTGCGCATCGAATGCACCAGACTCTCAAAGGGGATGGCGACAAACGCCAAGGCAAAAGGCAGCACGAAGCCCATGACCATTTGTCCGATCATCGGGATGCTGGTGAGCACCCCGTCAGACGGGGCCGGAGCGATGGAGGCCAGGTCGCGCATCAGTGACGCCTTATCAGCGACCAGCATGTCGCGCATCAGCGCGAGCGACGATTCGATCGCGGCCAGAATGGTCAGAAACACCAGCGAGGCAATCATCAATCGGCGTCGCATGCGGTCGTCCATGCTGGCGATCCTGGGAAACAATTGCGTAATGCGCAACGATTCGAGCAGGAATAACCCCATCGACGCTTCCATCAGAATGATGACCAGCGCCGCGACATCGGATGTCTTGAGATTACTCATGAGGTAATCGCTGGCCCCGACCATTTCCGACATCGGCAAGGCGATCAATTTGTAGTTGATGAAGGCGCCGCCCAGCGCGATGACCATCACCAGCGACGAGATGGCCAGATGGACGAACGAGGACATCGTCAAGGCGTGTTCGGTCTTGGTGTCCTTGGCGCGGATGCCCTCGAATTTCCCGATATGCACGTCGATTTGCTTCGCGTTGGTCTGAAGCGTGACCATCTTCTTGTCCATCTCGCCCATCAGTTTCTCAACGGTTCGCCAGGACGGCTGCATGGCATTCAAGATCTTGTGCCGCTCTTCGTAGGAGCGGCGGAACTCTGCGATGGTCTTGTCGTGGATCTTTTGAATGGACTTACCGATGTCTTCCAGTAATTTGCGGGGGATGTCTCCTCCCGACTTGATCTGTGCAACCGATTCGAGCGCCGTCACCCATTCCGGGGGAGGGGGCGGAACGACTCCACATTTGCGGTACTCGTCCTCCATGCGTGTCGCCTCTTCCAGCATTTTTCGCTGCAAGGCGGGAAACTCCTGCATGTCCTTGCGGAGGATATTTCCGACTCGCTCGAATTCCCGCTCAATGATGACCGCTTCGCTTTCCTGCCCGTGAGCCAGCAAGACCGACTGATTGCGCAGCCGCATATTGTCCGCGGCGAGGAAGAGCCACCGGGATACAAATCGCATACTGTGGGACATCAGCGTGCACGTCGAATGGATGATCCCGTGCATCGGCTTGCGCGCGGCGTAGAGAAATACCATCGCCATCAAGGCGAGTACGAGCACGGACAACGCGACGTGATCCGGCCAAAAGAGCCATGAATTCCAGTTCGTCATTACCGGAGCCTCCCTTTGCTCAAACTGCAGCGCATTCAGACTGTCTTCGTGATGTGCGACGTATGTCCTGTCCCGCCGCAAGCGGACCGGTATCACACACAGAGCAAGAAACAGGCTGAGAAATAAGGACCAGGTATTCTGAAAATACGGCAGGTTAGATGCGGCCAGTTGGACCAGAATTGTTCAGGAGGTGTAGGGAAAAGAGGGCGGCTACGGCAAGGGGAAGAATGGAAGTGGGTCAAGTCACCGATGACGAGGACTCTTTGGGTTGCAGGCTGAGCAGCAGGACAAGTTTGACGGAAAAGAGAATCAGGCTGCTGAGCAGGAGTCCGAAGCAAGCCCAGGTCATTGTCCGGATGTACATCGAGCCCAGCGGCACATTCCAGGTGAGTGACGCCAGGATGCCCAGCCCCATCGTGCCAAGGCTGAGCCCGCCGACTTGGATGGTGCGCCAGCGGTCCATGATCGTGGTGAGCCAATCAAGGTAGGGGCCGCGCTTCTTGCTGTTGGGCACCCGGCTTGCGGCGAGGGTGACGGGGATGAGATGCGAAAGCACGCCCATACTCGTTTGCAGGATGAATCCCAACAGGGCCATATGGGTGTAGGCGATGAGGTGCAATGTGCCAAAGGGCATCACAGGCGGGCTGGACAGGCTGTTGACCCCTACCAGCATACCCAGCACGATTGTGAAGAGGAGAAAGAAGAGGCCGATTAAGAGGTGATCCGAGGCAGCATTGCCATTGTGTGCTGATCCCATCCAGGTTCGAAACAGATTCACCGTGTACAGTGCTCCTCCGGCGAAGAGGACCCCTCCGGCCACAAGCTGGATTGTGACCGATGTGTTCAGGAATCCCCCGATGAGTGCCGCCACGCCCAGCAGCATGAGGATCAACGCCGGTTGCTCGAGTGTGGAGTTAGAGCCGGACGTATGTAGCACGGTCGGCAGCAGGATGACGATCGCGCCGATGATGACCACGACTGCGAAGCCAATCAGCCCGAGATGAATATGGGCGATCCGCAGATGGCCGTACGCTTCCGGCATGAGGCCGAAGGCGAGCGTCTCGCCGAGGACCAGCCCGCCGAACAGGGCCAGGAAGGCCACGGCGTAATACCAGCGGTTCCAATTCGATGGAGCATTCCGGCTCGATCGGGACCATGCGACATAGGCCAGCCGGATACAGGCGACGCCGACGAGCACCCCGGCGGCGCCTACGACCTGATAGTGATGGAGCCAGAATCCCATCAACATGGCGACGGTGCCGGTATTGAGCGCCAGAAACGCCGGAAGTTGAGAGTCCTGTCGTGCCGAACCGGGTGGATGCGAGAGCGGCATCATGGCGAGGAATCCGCCGAGGATCATCTGCGTCATGCCGCCTACCAGCGCGGCATGCACGTGGATCTGCCGAACCCATGGGGGGAGCGGGGTGCCATGGACCAGCCCGATCAGGATGGCCAGGCCCAGGATCGACGCGAGCAGGAGCCAGCTGAAACCCGTGAGGAGGAATGCGATGGGAGGACAATGCCGCAGCATCCGTGCCTCTTATCGCTCGAGGAAATAGAAGTGGTCCGTCGGGCCGTGCCCGTGGCCGATCGCCAGGCTATGGCGAATCGCTTCCGTGAGGTAGGCCTTGGCGGTTTGGACTGCGTCGCCGATCGGCCTGCCGAGCGCAAGATGCGCGGCGATGGCGGAGGCGAACGTGCAGCCGGTGCCGTGGGTGTGCGGAGTCTCGATGAATTCCCCCTTGAAGACGGTAAAGAACCGGCCGTCGTACAACAGATCGGTAGCCCGTTCAGTCAGCAGATGACCGCCCTTGATCAAGACATACTTGCACCCGAAACCGTGGATCACCTTCGCTGCCCGTCGCGCATCGGCCAGCGACTTGATTTCGATGCCGGACAGTTGCTGCGCTTCATGCACGTTCGGCGTGACCACCAGGGCGAGTGGAAAAAGCCGCGTTTTCAAGACGTCGATCGCGTCCGGTTTCAGGAGAGAGTGGCCGCTCTTGGAGATCATGACCGGGTCGACGACGAGGTTGGCGAGGTTCTGAGGTTTCAACATCGCGGCTACTGTTTCGACAATGGCGGCGGAACCCAGCATGCCGGTCTTCACGGCGGCGACGTCGAAATCGTCGAACACGGCGTCGATTTGGGAGGCGATGATCGCGGGCGGCAATTCAAAGACGTCCGTAACCTCTTCCGTATTCTGGGCCGTAATGGCCGTGATCACCGACATGGCGAAGACGCCATTGGCGGACATGGCTTTGATGTCGGCTTGTATCCCGGCGCCTCCGCCGGAGTCGGAGCCGGCGATGGTGAGCACTTGTTTGCGTGTGTTTGGCATAGGCCTATCGTGACGGTTCAGGGTTGAAGTGGATTCCGTGCATCGCGCATGGAGTGAGGCCATTATACTCAGGATTGGGGAGGTGTCTAGTTTCTTGGCTCAGTTTTTCGGCAAGCGTTTCACCATTCAGTTAGGTTGTGTTGGTCAAACGCAATAGAACCTACCTCCGTCACAGCGCGATGGAGCCCAATCAGGGAGTATTGTTCCGGCTCATTTCTGAATAGAGCAATGGAACCATCTTGCAAGAGGCTACGCCATTGGCGTAGCCTAAGTCACTATGAAGGACGCGGCATTTCAGGAACTACTGACGAGCATCCGGCAGGCGGGGAAAATACGGCGAGGCGTCATGAAGCCTGCTCGAGTGACGACCTTTCGACCGACCGATGTGAAGAGTGTTCGGGAAAAGCTCAAGGCGTCACAAACCGAGTTTGCCCTGATGATCGGGGTGAGCGTGGCAACCTTGCGCAACTGGGAGCAGGGAAGGCGCACCCCTGACGGTCCGGCACTCGCGCTTCTGCGCGTTGCGACTCGGAACCCTCGCGCGGTTGCCGAGGCCCTGCATCGCGAACCGCGCAAAGGCGCAGCGTAGATCTATCTGGCTTACGTCGCGATCGGATTCAGGCATGAGAGGCAGCTAAGACTGTTGCCGCGCCAGGAAGTCGAGCGTCAAGGTGTCGGGCTTGGCGTCGAAGTACTTGAGCAGGGCATCGTTGAAGATGGTGTTGTCGGGGGCAGCAGTCAGAAACAAGGTCATGCAGGACCGGAATTTAAGATAGTCGGGATATCCGAAGATCTCCTCAGCGCTACGACCGTTCACGTCGAGCACAAGCTGCGTGCAGGCTCGGAGCCTGGGGCCTAAGACCGGGTGTTGCAAGTAGGTCTTGGCCTCGTCGAGTGAGCCAATGGCGAACTGCTGCGCCATCCCACTGTGACCAAGACCGGCGATCTGCGGAAAGATAAACCAGATCCAGTGACTGGACTTTCTCCCGGCCCGCAGCTCATCAAGGACTGTGCCATAGACGCGCTCTTGAGCGTCGAGAAAGCGGTGGAGGTTGTAGGTATCGGTCATGAGCTATATCTGTGACGCGATGTGGATTCAGGCTCCAGCGAACTTGCAAAAAAAATAGAATGTTCCCGTTGCTCTGGTCCTTCATGATTCACTTCGACTCATCGGGGAATGTAATGGGAAGTTGGGATGGCAATACACGTACGCGAATATTTCCGCGTAGCGTGCTTCTCGATCGCCGCAACTCTATCGTCAGAGCAAGCGCCCTCGCATCCTCCGCGCCAATTGGCAGTGAGAATTCAAGAGATGCCTTCACGGTTTCGAGCTTATTAATCTCCGTTGCGAAGGCGAAAAGCTTTTCTATTTGTTGCTCTACCTGGCGGAGGTCGGGGCGTCTGTATAGTGGTACAGCTGGAAGATCAGCTGAGTCAGCGATTATTTGAGAGGAAGCTGATCTCGCTTCAAATTGTAACATCGTCTCAGGCAGGCTGGACGTATACCTATGGATGGAGTGAGGCGTTGTTGTCCTTGCTAACATGATTCCTTTTTCAAAACCGCCTCTCTTCTGACGTTTCTCGGATTGCACGGTGTCTAAGTGTGAATCAGAAACCTTCAGCGCAATACATAGTGCGTCAATAACTTCACGAACATCAGCAAGTTCGCCAACTAGGTCGTCTCTAGATCTCGCGTCTAGAGCTTCAAGGGCTTCCTCTACCAATTTCTGTTTTAAGGCCGTAGTTAGGGCTGCACCTTGCAGCCGAATTATCTCTGCCAGCTCACCTCGCTTCGATATTATTGTTGGAATCTTGTCTCGGACAATCTTGTTGTAGTCAACGCGATCCTCATCGAGGCCAAAAAGGTCAATGCATTCAACCTGAGCGCCCCTCTTTGTCAGCATGTAGTATGCGTGCGAGAGTATTCCGCCTGACAGTTCAATAACGAATTTGTGGGTTGCGGCGAGATCAGCAAGCTCCTTGGCAAATGTTGGATTTCGAATGAGCGCCACATCGGAGGGCTGTACGACAACGCGCTCAATTCGTGGGCCTTCACGAAGTCGCTGCTGTATCTTGGCCCAGTCAGCTTCATTCTCTATGTGGAAATCGTTTGCAGTGGTGATCTTTCGACGTGGAGCAGCTCTAGGTATACCGAACAGTTCTGATTTGCTGTGATACCAAGGCAGTACCTTATGTCGAGTTGCCTCAGGGTGGTTGTCAATGAACCACATTACGGCCACAGGATCGTTTTGGCCTTCAGCAACTCGCCTTGTAGTGTGTGCAATTTCAAAGAGCCATTCTTGCTTCTTGATGCTAGAAGTCCAGTCGTGTGGAGCCCGAACTTGAGCTGGAGCCCACTTGCCATTATGGTCGGCGGCAATAAAAATGCCTTTATGGCGCAAATGTTCTGATACAGGGAATGACATTCCGGCAAAGCTTTTTATGTCCTTAAGCTTGACTTCTCTCGTGTCAACTTCAAAAGTATCATGCGAATGGTAATACAACCCCTCAGGGATTCCCCAGAGCGATTCGATTAGAACTATAGGATTGCCAGGCTCAGCGCGCGCCCAGGCTGAGGCTACTGATGGGATGAAATGATGGGCTATTAAGCAGAGGTTCTGATTTGCTAAGTCAAGCTTTATGATTTCTGGAGTGAACGTGTTTTGAAGCCATTCCTTAGCTTCGTCAGAAGTTGCAAGTTGATCACTGCGAGGGAGCATCTCACGTTTTTCCTCCGGGATATTAGTGCCGTCGGTTCTGATGATAAGAGGCCGCTTTATGAGTTCCGCAAAGTCCTTTTCTATTCCTGGCGAGATCTTGCCGGCTAGTAAATCGGTTATGGTCGAACGGTCATCGATTAGAAAGAAAGAGGGCATGTCATATCCGAGCTGCTTATAAAGTGCTGCATTTCCAAGCTTCTTATAGATCGCGTAATCATTGTCATGTGCAGGGCGAAATGCCTCTAGCGCGACAACCGATGTGCTTGGGAGTTTGGCTGGTAGTACATGAGTTGGGTCGATTCCGCTACCTGATTTCGCCGCATCAGCTTGGACAACCCACAACCTTGTCCCATTCCAAACCCATTCAAAGTGAATACGCGTTGAAAACTGTAGCCCCCACTTTGCAACCTCTCTGAGATTAGCCGTTAGTGTTTTCTCCGAGCCACAGCTTAAATCATAGGATGAGGGTTCCTTTCCCTCGCGCCACGCTCGGATACCAATGGAAACAGCGTATCCAATGCGATCACCTATAGGTTCGAACTCAATGCCCCAGTCTCGGGGTTCCTTGCTGACGCGTCGTTCGTTTGATAGGTGCCCTTTAAGTTGAGGGGTGATAGCCTGCTGGATAATCCAGTGCACGTGAGCCTGAGATGACTCCTTGAGTTTGGTCCGCAGCCTATTGAGAGATGCCGAAATGTCTGTGGATGTGCATAGGGTAGAATCAAGACTTCCTCGATCATGTATTGTTTCAGCTGTCCCGCTCGATCGAATCATGAGATCAGATCCGAGTGAGAGTTGAGCTAGAGCGTCGGAGATCCAATTATTCACAGATTGAGCCGGAGTCTCTTGTTCGAAACATTGGTTCGAGACCACGAAGAATGGCGGTGCCCATTCAGGAGGTAGCGCACTTAATCCCAAGGCTTTCCAGCCGACAGCAGACGAGGAAACCTGGTCGCTTGGAATCTCCCGTGGACCTGCTGGTGTAACCAGAAGTATGGATCTGCTCGGTAGGAAGGGTGAGTGGCTAGGTCGTTTGGCTTTGGTCTGGCTATCCTTTGCGCCTATGGGGTTCTTCGCCATGTTCATTGACCATTAGCGAGGGAGCGGGATTTTTAGCCGAGGAGAGAAAAATAATACTTCCTTCCCGAGTTTTGACGATCGAGCTGAGTGTAGGAGTCTTATTCTTCTCGAATGCATGGGGTTGTACAGATTTCGTATTTCTGAAACATCGTCATAGGAAACTATCCACGGAGCATCCAATTGTTTTACAGACTTTCGTACGGCAGCGTGATCGTTGGGCCCGTACGCGTTGAGATATAGCCTCGCGCCCGCATTGTAGTAGGGGGGGTCTAGATAGACGAGGCTTTCACGGGGGGGCGTGTTCTTTCGAAGAAAGTCGATGGCATCGAGTTTCGAGATGTGTATGCGGTCTCTATACCCATCAATCCTTTCTAGCCGTCGCAGTAACTCCGGTTTGTTATAACGCGCATCCAATTTCCACGTGCCACTTTGTGCTTTTCCACCTATCATTCCACCATTCAAAATTCCGGAATGGTTTGTGCGATTAAGGAAGAACGTGGCGAATCCCAAAGCGAGTAATTCAGCTTTATGACCTTGCGCGAATATTTTCTTTTGACGAACCCACTCAGCGGGTGTGACATCTGTCGATTCAATGAGTCCCCTCAAGTCTTTGTTTTGTTTTAAAGCAACATGCCAGAACGCATGGATGCCAGGGTCTAAATCGTTGAGGTGGATTTCGGAGACATGATTTGCGAACAGAAGGCTTAGCGCGAGACTTGCGCCACCAGCATAAGGCTCAAAATATTTGCAGCCAGTCATCCCGTTGAGAAGAATGACTTGCTCGAAGAGCGGTGATATCCGCCATTTGCCCCCAGGATATCGTAGCGGAGAGGCATCTCTCATTTTGGTGCGTCTGGCGATCCGTCCTTGTTCTGGCTTGACCTGTTCGTCCCAAAAATGGTTTCAGCGATTTCTGCGAGTTTTGCGGCTGTACTATCTGAAAAGTAACCGACTAGAAATGCAACGCCAAATACGAGTGGCGAAGACTCAGTGGCCTTGGGGTCGAATACGCGGACTAATCCAGAGGAAATAAGTGCGATTACGGCAAGAGCTAGTACCCCAGAGATGTGGGGTGTGAAGAATCGCCATTGGCGGCGATCCATGTGCCAAATCTGCCTTGCAACTGAGTGGTATAGCCACTTGATAGCAAAGAGTGTCCCTCCTAACGTGCCACCTAGCCATGCGAGGCCATACAAGAAGAGTGTTCGATACTTTGCGTTGGATAGGTGGAACCAATCTTGAGGGTATTCTGACCAAAGTAATAATATTGCTGCTGGCGCAATTAAGATCAGGAGGGCCAAGTAGGTTGCTTCAATCAGAATCCATCGACGAGCTACAGGATCTGTATACCTAGACTGCCACTCAAGTGGTTTGCGCCCGTCATGGGGGTCCGCAGGTGCGAAATCAGTGGTTGGCAGGCTCATTTATGCTACGAATTCAGGTTGAGGACTAGAGGCCCTGATTGCTGCCCGAGCGCGGAGCCTATGGATGGTGGCCATTACGGTAGGTAAGCGTTCATGCTCCCGCCAGTTGTATTGATCGCGTATACCAACTCGCATTGCTATAGCACGGCGAAAGAGCTGGCTCTCTAGTGCGTCGTGAGTCACAATTCGACCAATCCCGATTGGCTGTTCGAGATATAAATAATCTTCACCTCGTCCGTGGGCGTCTTGGCATTCTTTAATCCCAGCTTCCATCCATCTTGAATTTGCAGGAAGAAATGGTGAAACTTCGGCCTCAAGATCAAAAGCTAGAGGAACAAGGTGGAGGTGCGCATGATCAACTCCGCAACCCACACTTCTGCTCGCCATGCTTGGGCCATGTTCGAAAGCTGTGACTGGGCCATAGCATTGCTTTAGTTTGGAGCATAGGAAATCTTTAAATTCGTTCATTTCTTCCATCTGCGCGTCTGGCATCGCGCCGTATGAGATGAAATGGGTTTTGGAAACAAGGAGAAGCCAACCTTCCACAAGCGAGCCAAGCGAAGGAAGTGCCACAAAATTTGGTGTTTCGAATAGTGGCCTATTCCAAATATTGGCAGAATCGCCTGCCCCAAGTTCCGAACAAATTTTGCAGCGTTTCATTTTCCAACCCTCCCATCCTGGCGACTGATCGATCAAGAATTCAGCCAGGAATATTTTAATGATTATACTCACTTAGCAAAAGATAGTACACACGACTCCATATTCCAAGTTGAGTGGACAAAGTTGTGAGTGCGCTCGGATTTATGTTGAACGCTCGGGTTGGAGTTGAGGCGAGGATGTAATAGGAATGGTGCCAGGAGCCATTGTATGAAGTAAGAACCGGGAAGTGGGGTTGTTGCTTGACTTGGCACTTGAGGGGCGTTTGCCGGGTTTTTTCGGAACGGGTGTGAAGAGAGCGCCCCAATTTTCATGTGCCTCGCCTGGTTGGTTTTCGCCCTACAGCCACATCTGATTGCCGTAAGCCCCCACGCCCGGTTGACAGAACAAAAGCCGAAATGCTAGAGAATTCTTTCTCAATTATCCCTGACTTGTTTAGCCGTTACACGGAGGATCCCATGGCAGCTCCCGATCAGGCCCCTGCAGCACAGCCCGCACAGCCCCCGCGGCGCCAATTTGTCAATTTTGTGTTTTACAAGGTCGATCCGGCCTGGCGGCGGCTGCCGGAAGATGAGCGCACCAAAGGCAAGCAGGAATTTCTGCGGGCCGTGGAAGAATACACCGGCCGAGTCCTGGTGGTGCCCTATTCGGCCGTGGGCATCCGGGGCGATTGCGAGATCATGCTCTGGCGCATCAGCTACGATCTGGATCTGTTTCAGGACATGTCGGCCAAGATGCTGGCCTCCGGGCTGGGGAAGTATCTGAGCACCCCCTATTCCTATCTGGCCATGACCAAGCGGTCCGTCTATGTGGATCACCATACCCATGAGGGCCAGGAGAGCAAGCGGCTCACCGTGGTGCCGGGGAAGGGGAAGTACATTTTCGTCTATCCGTTCCTGAAGACGCGGGAGTGGTTTTTGCTGACCAAAGCGGCGCGGCAGGGGATGATGGACGAGCATATCGAAGTGGGGCACCGGTTTCCGTCGGTCAAATTGAACACGACCTATTCGTTCGGGCTGGATGATCAGGAATGGGTGGTGGCGTTCGAGAGCGACAAGCCGGAGGATTTTCTGGACCTGGTGATGGCGCTGCGGGAGACCGAAGGCTCGCGCTATACGTTGCGGGACACGCCGATCTTCACCTGCATCCGCAAGAGCCTCAAGGAAACCCTCGATACGCTCGGCGGCTAACGGATTGTTCAGCGTTCATTGAAAAGGCCTTTGGCTTTCCGGCCAAAGGCCTTTCTCATTTCCGATTCACATAGATTGCAAGGCAAGCCAGACCGGTAGCCACTGCCACGACGATCCCTAGCACAGTCAGCGTAACGATGGCCTCAGCCATGTCTCGCATCTCCTTACTGATGCGCCTGATACTAGCATGCGGACATGACCTAGTTCTCTCGCGTGGGTTCAGATCCTTTGGTGGGCTGGCGCGGTACTCGCAGAATCGCTTCCTGGAAGCGATCGCGGAGGCGTAGGGTCATGGCACGACGCGTAGCACGATTCAACGAGTACCATCGGAGCGGTCCGGCAACACTCGCCTTTGATGCCCCGGCGATGAGAGGGCCTCACCAGCTGGTGGTGGGGGTAAGGCCCTCTCACCAAGGCATGCAGAGGACGGCAGGACAGCGATTACGACCCTTCGATCATAATTTGCCGGGGCTTCGCCTCTTCTCGCTTGGGGAACGAAATGGTCAGCAGGCCATGCTTGTGTGTGGCAGAGGCCTTGTTCTGATCGACGAAGGTCGGTAGCCGGAAGAGCCTCGTGAACTGCCCTTCGGCGATCTCACGCAGGTGGTATTTCTGTGATTCTGAAGTGTCTCCGGTTCGCTGGCCTTTCACGGTGAGCACCTGGTTGGTCACTTCTAAGCTGATGTCTTTGGGCTCCCAACCGGGCAACGCCATCTGGAGGTAAAAGCCGTTCTCGTTTTCCCAGAAATTGCAGGCCGGAGCCCAGTTGTTGGATGTGCCGAAGGCACGCAAGGCTTCGTCGAGAAGCCGGTCAATTTGGTGATCAAAACCATCGGTTCGAATAGACGACATGACACTCGGTACATAGCTGTTCATAACGGTCCCTCCTCCTCTCTACGAGAGGTCTTGTTATGGGTTAAGGGTTAAAATGGTGGATCGGGGCAGGCCAAACAGGGGTCGGGGCATCTCTGCCGCCGTTACTCCAACAGTGTTGGGCCTTCACCAATCCAGCTGTTAAGTACCAGCAACGGTCAGAAAGATAATTACAGCGACCTTGAAGTCAAGAGGGGGCGGAATCCATCACAAGAACTGATCAGATGGCGGTTTTTATCACATTGTTATGAGGCGTCAGAGGCCCGGAATGAGGCCTAGAGGAGCGTCGAGAGTAGGTGACGGGGTTGCCGGGGGCCTACACGAAGGCCTTCGGTTTCTTGACCGAAGGCCTTCGTGTTTGTGGCTCAGGAGATCCCCGCTGGATCTCACTGTTTCTTTCGGTTGAGCAGGTTGCCGGATCGTACCTGGCACGCGAGCACGTCGCAGATCACTCTGGTGGCCATGAGACTGGTAATCTCCGCCGCGTCGTAGGGCGGCGAACATTCCACGATCTCCATGCCGGCCAGCGGTTTCGTGTCGGCGATGATCTGGAGGAACTTCAGCACTTCACGCGGTAAGAACCCGCCCGGCTCCGGCCAGCCGGTGCCCGGCACAAACGCGGCATCCAGGCAATCCACGTCGAAGCTCAACCAGACTGCATCCACACCATCAAACGCCACTTCGAGCGCCTGCTTCGCGGCATTCTCAATGCCCATTTCCACGCAGTCGGTCACGGTCATGATGCTGGTCTGGCGTTCACGGCCCGACTTCACACCGGGCCTGGGCGCTTGCCACCCGCCGATGCCGATCTGCACCAGATTTTTGGCCGGCACGTTGGGAATGTTCGTCGCGTGAAACCAGGGCGTGGTGTGCATGCGTTCATCGAGATCGGTCTCCTGCGTGTCCACATGCCGGTCGAAGTGCAGGATGCCGAGCTTCTTGCCGCCCATATTCTGCGCCACGCCCCGTACGGTCGCGAAGCCCAGGGAATGGTCTCCGCCGAGCACGACCGGAAACGCGCCGCTGGCATAGACATGCCCGACGCCCTTGGTGACCTGATCGAAGGTCTTTTCGATGTTGCCGGGAATCGTAAAGACGTCGCCGAGATCGCAGATGGAGATGGATTCCCGCAGATCTACGCCCAGCTCAAAGCTGTACGTTCCGTATAACGCCGAAATCTTGCGAATGCCCTGAGGCCCGAACCTGGTGCCGGCGCGATAGGTCGTCCCGCCATCAAACGGCGCGCCAAGAATCGCGACATCATACTGGCCGCACTTGTGAACATCTTCCACATACGGAGCCTTGATAAAGGTATTGATGCCGGCGAAATGCGGCAGCTCTCCACGGCTGAACGTGGGAATGCGGCGGTCTTTGATGGAATCGGCGCCCTGCAGGCCCAGTTTCAGGCCCCGGGCGATTTCTTCTTCATACTTCGTGGTGGGCAACAGCGCCTCCGCTTCGACTGCGAACTTTGCCTCCGGCCCGTACTTGTCGTGCAGGGGAACCTTGCCTTGATATGTCCTCTTCTTCGCCATCGGTGCTCCTTTCTACATGATGAATGGATTCTGACTCTGTGTGACACTCTCTGTTGCGACGCGAAACTGACTGTTCATTTTTGACTCGGTTCTGACTCCCCCGGATGTATCAATAAGTTGTTCCTTGTCGGTTTGCCGAAGAGCACATACAGGGTGGTCATCCCCAGGATACTGCCGAGGACCAGCGGGACAGCCCACAACTGCCACCAGGGGGCGTCGGGCGACACCGCATAGGGGCGCGGCCAGGCGATGTTGACGAATTCAAATACGGACCAGAGAAACGCTGCCGTATTGATCAATACTCCCCAGGCGCCCAGCTTTAATTCGCCCAATGAGGGATCCCAGCGCCCCGTGAGACGGGTGTAGAGTCCCACTCCGGTGGTCATCGCAAACATGGCGTACAACCCGCCTGTCCCGAAGGCCAGGACCGTGGCGACCGCTTCATCATTAAGCCCGAAGAGCAATCCAAGCGTGGCCAACAGCACCGTGAACAGCACGGCATTGTGCGGAGCTCCGGCCGCGGTGACCCGGCTGAGGACGGCGGGCATGCTGCCTTCACGTGCCATGGAAAACACGATGCGGGAGGTGTACTGCACCATCGACGACCCGCAAGCCAGGAACGCGATCATGACGATCGCCAGAAAGGGAGTCTCCGCCCAGGCGCCAAAGTTGTCGACGATCACGGGTGTGACGGGATCGGAGGCCGCGCTCGTGTGGCGCAAGGTGTCAGGGTTGAAGCTCAGGGTGAGTGCGGCAGAGTTGAAGAGCACCACGCTTCCCACCATGCAGAGGGATAAAAAGATCGCGCGAGGCACCATCCGCTTGGGCTCACGGGTTTCTTCGGCGATGGTCGAGCAGGCATCGAAGCCGATGAACGCCCAACCGGAAATCGCCAGCGCCGCCAGAAAGGCCGCGGTCTGGCTTGGAGCTGTGCCTGTTCCGAGATGCGCGAACAGTTCGGATAATCCATGCTGCCGGAAAAAGAAGAACAGCAGCAGCGCCACCCCGAACGAGCCGACGATTTCCGCGTAGACACCCAGGGAAATCAGGAACTTAAAGACCGTGACATGGACCAGGTTGAGGACGGTGCAGACCAGCATAAAGACCGCGCCCCAGATGACGAGACTGACTCCGGTTCCACCTCCTGATCCGAAGAAAATTGCCAGCCAGACCCCGCCGGTGTAGGCGGTCGTGGTGAGCATCGCGATCGTGGAGCTGACGTAGATGGCTCCGGCATAGGTGCCGGTGGTGGCGCCTCCGAGCTGTCTCGCCCATTTGTATGCGCCTCCCGCAATCGGGATCTGTGAGGACAGCTCCGCATACACGGTTGCCACCAGCATCTGCATCACCAGACAGAGCGCCAGCGCAGGAAACCATCCTCCCCCTGTGACAACCGTCTGTACGCCGATGATGGCGTACAGCCCGGCCACAGGCGAAACAGTCGCGAAGCCGATGGTGAGGCTGTTCCAGAGACTGAGGCTGCGGTGGAGTGTTCCGGGAGCACTCGTCGCGGCAACGGAAGCAGGTGTATCCGGACCATCCGTCATGCGCATGGCAGACCTCTTTGACTTGGCAGCAGGTCTGACTGTCCGGTACGGAGAGAACTATGGAGTGGAGTTATGGACTGGAGATGCATCACGAAGCCTCCTTGCCGAGCGGGTTAAATTCCGAAAGGGCCATGTACCTGCGTACATGATCTCCCGGGCTTTTATCCCTCCGTGGAGCCTCGTCATGCGAGACCGGAAACTCTTGGACCAGACACCTCCCGTCAAGGAAGCCGGAACCCTAGTTTCCCTTTCAAGGCTATTGTCACGATCTTGCTGCGGCAAAGTCAAGAAAATTTTCACCCGGCCGTCAACGATGGTGCCGTCGTGATGCTGAGCGCTTGTTGAACTGAGAGGGTTACCCTCCGGCGAAGACCGGACGAAATCCGGCCTCGGTGAGAATACGGGCAATCGCGTCACGCTGATCTCCCTGGATCTCGATCCGGCCCTCTTTGACCGTGCCTCCTGCTCCACAGACCTTCTGCATCTGCTTGGCGAGGAGCTCTTTCTCCGCCTGAGCAATTCCGACGAACCCTGTGACCACCGTGACAGTCTTCCCGCCACGGTGCGCTGTCTGGCGAAGGATATCCACGCGCCCGCGACTCTTCTGGGGCGCGGCGGATATGCGCGCACTCTCGTCGCCAGGCTCCCTGGGTGAAGCTGCTGGTCGGGGCGCCTGCTTCAGCGCGGCGAACGGATTGGCCCACTTGACGGGCCCACCGTCGATGGGAAGGCGTTTCTTGTCTTTCATGGGGTATGTGCTCCGGGGAAGGCTACATCGAAGCGGATTCCAGGACAAGGGCTTTGCGATCTGCTCGCCACGCACTGAGAAAGCGCTGTGACGAAAGAAACGACTCTCGACCCTCGATTCTTTCCGAATCTCTGAAATGAGGTCAACACTTGTCCCATAGGGGGTGTTAGAGTGAAAGAGTCATTAAACAATTTAAAACATGGGGGTTCTGATGCATGTGATGAGACGTATCGCGTTCATGGGATTAGGAATTGCATTAACCGGCTATCTGAGCGGAGCACCAGTCTTCGCAGCCGATAAACCAATAGAGGATGGATCGAAGATCATGATTACGTCTCCTAAGGCCGGGGACAAGGTCAGTGACAGTTTTGAGTTGAAATACGAGTTGACCAAGGGCTCCCAAGCTGTCCATGCCCACGTGTTCGTGGACAACGAGTATCAGAAGGGTTTTAGCGGAACAGTTAAGGGGTTGAGCCGGGGGACGCACCAGATTACCGTGACGGGCGCCACGAAGGATCACGCCCTCGTCGCTGCCAGCCAGACCATTACCGTCGACGTGCAGTAGTACTTGAACCAGCCGGCTTCAAGCCGCCAGGGCCTCTTGAAAAGGCGGCCCTGGCGCGCATGGTTCTTCGGGCTGCCTCCACGCAGCCTCCCCCGCAAAGAGACACTTCATCGAAGAGTGCACAGGATCGGCCTGATACAGCTGCGGTCCCTGTTCTTCGGCAGGATGCGGGCTAGATCCTACCTGGGCTGAACCATCGGGAGTTCGCGTGACTCTTCCGCGGCTTGCTGAATCCGCACGCGTTCGAGACGCGAGGCTTCAAACACATCGTGAAGCATGTCGTCCGCCACCTGGGTCAGCTGCGCTGCCGCATCTTTCATATCCGCGTGCTCGACTGCACGCGAGAGCACTTCGGCTTTGGTCGCGCCTTTCTGCTGGCCCATGAACGGTTTGAGGAGGAGATACGCGACATCTCGCAACGGCATATGCCGCAAGAAACGGCGGAGGAGCTGAAAGGTCTGGCGGGGGTAATGGAGGAGCTTGTAGAGAAAGAGCTTCTTAATCCCTGCCTGCCGCACGAGGTTGATCGTTTCGCCTGAGAGACAGGTCGGATCCACCTCCGAACATTTGAAATACTTGTACCAATCCGTGGATTCGTTGACCAGCCCGCGTTTCACATATTCCTGCCACAAGGGGGTGCCCCGATAGACACAGAGCCGGTTGAACCCGAAGGTGTCGAGCGGGAGCGCCGACGCGAAGTCGAAGGTCGCCTCCATGTCCTCGACCGTTTCGTCGGGATTTCCTACCGTAAAGAATCCGTGGACAATCTCAATGCCGGCTTTCTTCGCGTTCTTGACGGCCGTCGTGACCTGGTCCAGCGTCTGTTCCTTCTTCAGTCGATCGAGAATCTTCTGGCTGCCGCTCTCGATGCCGAACATCATGGCGCGGCAATTGGCCTTCGCCATGGCGGGGAAGAGATGCTGGGCGACCGAATCGACGCGTCCCTCGATGCCCCATCGGATCGTCAGCTTTTCTTCCATGATGCCGTTGCAAATCGCCTCGATCCGCTTGGGCTGCAGCAGGAAATGATCGTCGACAAATCCGACGGATTTATAGCCAAGCTCTTCGAGATGCTTCATCTCCGCGACCACATGCTGCGGGCTCCTGGCTCGCCACTTCCCTTCGTTGAAGATCGGGATGTCACAGAAGATGCAGGGCCAGGGACAGCCCCGGGAGGTCTGCATCGTGGTGAACCGGTCCATTGAGAGCACCACCGGCACGTCCAACGGCATGGACTCGACATAGTCGAGTTTCAGGCTCTCGCGATCCGGGAAGGGCCACTGATCCAGTTGCCGTTCCATTGCGCGGTTGGGATTTTGGATGACCTGCCCGTTCTTCATCCACGTCAGACTTGCGACTGCTTGCGGGTTCTCGAAATTCGCAAGGAGATCGAGCAATAACTGCTCCCCGTCGCCGCGACACACAAAATCGACTTCGGGACACTGCAATTTCACTAAGGAGGCATTCAGGCTGGCGAATACACCGCCGAATGCGAGCTTCACGTTCTGATTGGTCGCACGGATCTCCCGCGCCAGTATTTTGGCGTAGGGATAGCTGGTGGTACTCAGAAAACTGAGGCCGACGAGGTCCGGTTGTTCCCGGTTGATCCGGTCAATGATGACCTGGTTCGGGGTGTCGGGATTGGCCTGATCGAACAGCACGCATTCGTGCCCCGCCTGCTTGATGACGGACGACAGCGACATGATGCCGATGGGGGGGAATCCCATGACGCGAATATTGCCGTTGGTGGCGCGTGTCTTCGCTGGAAGCGCGTAGAACTGTGGATCGCGGACGTGGATGAGATAGACGAGCATGTCGGCCTCACAATGTGTGATGTTTCAGACGCTGTCCGTGGCGAACCGTGACTGTACAGATGTAACAGCGTCGGATTACGCCGGGTGTGCCCCGGTTCAGAACTCTTTCAGGGAAAATGGATACAATTTGAGCGGAATTATGCCAGGGACGGATTTGTCAGTCTGATCAATATTGCTCACTTTTGGAGCTCGCATGTACTAAGCATGCGGTGGTGCTTTGCGGGCTCAGACCGCAAGCCACCAAGGAGAGTTTGTCGAGCAAGACGATGGTGGTGAGGAGGGAACAGCCGGTACAGCCGGCGGTTGTCGGGCCTGATGACGCCTTGTTTCCTGTACGTCAGACAGATTTTAACGGTGTTTCGGATCTCGCCATTCGACGGGTCTGGTGGCTACGGGTTGTTCAGCGGAATCTGAATGCTGATCGCACCGGCAAGATCGCCCTCCCGGGCGCCTTCCCGAAGATAGCCGGAGATATCCAACATCCCTTTGGGATCGCCGTGACAGACCAGGCAATCCTGCGAGTAATAGATCGGCGTCAAGGTTCTCAATAGCTTTCCGTCGTCGATCCATTCGGTGACGGGCGCGTGCGAGACCGGTTGCGCAGCCAGCCGGTTCAGTATCTGTTCTTCGTAGGCATCCGGCAGGTTCTTCAAGTTCCTGGGGTTCAGCGCGGTTTGCTTGATCTTGACGTGAGAGCGGTTGGAGAACTTTCGCGCGGCCTGGCTGCCGAACGTGGCCGGGATAAAGTTCTTATATCCAATGCCTCGTTGATTGATGACAAATTGTGCATCGGCGACGACTTCCTTGCTTGCTCTGAGCAACAGCGGCAATTGTATTTTCTCCAGAGCGGGGAGATCAGAGGGGAGGCGGTTCAGATCGATCGCCGTTTGGCGGAGAAACTCCTCGACAACCTGGTGCTCAAAGGCCTCCGGCGTAAACCCCTTGTCGCCCTTCTGGGGATCATTGATCAGTGGTTGATTGCGCTCGACGACGAGGCGACCCACATTGAGAAGGGTGGCCAGACTCTGAGCGGTGTGCTCCCGTTCCGCGCGGGGCGTTTGTGCCCAGCTGAGATTCCACCACAGAAGCATGGACGCCAGGATAAGGACGATGCGCAGGCAGGTGTGAGGTTTCATGGGCGCTCCATTGCGATTACTTTCCGCCTGCCATCCGGCACTGGCCCTGGTCATAATGTTCCGGCACTTTCGAAATCTCAAACGGCAGACCTTCTGCCCCTGCCCGCCGAGTCGGTGCATAGTCCTCTTCGAACCAGCGCTTTCGCATCTGTGCCAGCCGTCCTGATTCTTCCAACCGGTACAGCAAGTTGTTGAGGAACCACTGCAGGCGCCTTTTCTCTTCACCGGTGACGATGGAAAAAGATTCTCGGGAGAGCATCAAGGGTGATCCGTCCGGCCGTTCAAGAAGCTGCCAGTCAGGCCAGACGCGCTTGGTTACATATTGGAGGATCGGGTAATCGGTCAGGATCACGTCGATGTGCGGGGCCTTCGTCTCCACTGCGGCGGGGAGCGAATCACATACCAACAACCGGATATTCCGAAGATTGGCCACTGCGTAAAGATGAGGAGTTCTTCGATTTTGCACGGCGACCGTCAAGCCGGATAGGCTTTCCTGAATTGCCGCCAACGTATCGGCCTCCTTGCCCTGCTTGCGAAGCTGTGATCGGACATTCTCGGCTATTTTCGGGTCGTGAGTCATGGCGCCAACCCCGCTGCTATGAAAATACGGAATGGATGACCACAGGCCTGAGGGGGTTCCACCGGGAACGTTCCCGCTGAACGATGAGACAAACAGATCGAAATGCCCTTCATTCAGTTCGATGAAGAGATCACGGAATCTGGTCAAATGCAGCGTGGGTACGATGGGGTGCTGCCCGCCGCAATGGACGGTCAGCGCGTCGGCCACTTCGCGAATCAGCTCGACATCGAGGCCGGTCACCCGAACGCCTTCGTCGGTAAAGACGGCTGGAAACACAAAGGGACGGAACGGTTCGACGGAAATGCCGACACGAATCTGCCTGTGGGCGCAAATGGTCGATAGTTCATCACGGGTCAAGGGGTGAATCAATTCGACTGCGTCGAAGATCAGCCCGCATCCCGGCAGCAGCATGCCAAGTATCAGGAGCAATAGAACCGCGGCGTCAGCGCCCGATTGCCCTCGGTCGCGTGTGGCGTTCCCATGGCTGCTTTCCGTACCGCTGGAGGCTTTCTTGATAGTCATCTTGCTCAGAGTCGAATGCCAATGGTAAAGAGCCATTGGTCCGTTAAATCAGACTTGTTTTTGAAGTCAATTTCGAACCGCGAATACTGGAATCCCATATCCACTGACACTCCCTGCGCAACGGGGAACCGGACCCCGACCTGGCCTCCATACAGATATCCCGGAGAAAAGGCATCTCGGCCGGGTAGCGTTCCCCCAATCAACGCGCCCACATAGGGAACCGCCCTGTCTTCCAGCGGTCCAAAAAGGACATGCCGGATAATCCGATTGATTGGCTTGTTTTGGGGGAAATCTAACAAGTCAATGAAATTATTCCAACGGGGGTTCAGGTACAGCGAATTCTGGTCGGTCTTGGAGATCGGAGTGTGGTTGCTATAGTATTGGTAGACAGTTCTCACCTCAAGAGGTCCGTAGCGAAGGGCGGTGAAGCCGGCTTGGATGGCGATTGTCCTCAACTGCGGGCCAAATGAGCGCTGATTGAACGACACGTCGAAACTAAACGGACGAAGAGGGAAAAAAACTGGAACCGCCTCGATGGCCGATGCGCCAGGAGGAGACACCATTGCCGACAAGGCAATGACGAAGAAGAAAGCCGCGGGTGTAGGGAATTTCCGGATAGGTAACCAACCTCCTGCCGGTCGGATCAACTCTCCTGGTAACGACGTTGCAGATCATATAGCACTTGCATCTTTCAACAGCAAGGCCACTTGCCTGAGCGCTGGACAAGCTATGCGCGATGGTCGTGCTTCGACGCCGTCCCCTGCCGTTTCGGCCGGAAGAAATTCTCCAACAGCGCCTGACTTTCTCTTTCCAACACACCGCCCGTTACCTCCACATGGTGGTTCAGCCGGCGCTCGGCGGGAATGTCGAAGATCGACCCGCAGGCGCCGGCCTTGGGGTCCCAGGCGCCGGAGACGAGCCGCGCGATGCGGGATTGTACGATGGCGCCGGCACACATGGCACAGGGCTCCAAGGTCACGCAGGGCGTGGTGACAGTGAGCCGCCGGATTCGTAACCGCTTTGCTGCTTCAAGACGGTAGGCTCTTCCCTTGGTGATGGAACGAAGGAAATGCGACCAACGCTGCGATGAGGAAACGTAGTGAAGCAGACACGAGCTTCTCCGGCTGAAGTTGTGATCGGCCGTGTTGGGAAGTCCATGTATCCGTCCGGGCCGCGGCATGCAGAGTTTTCGTGTGCTGCAGGGCGCGTTGTTAATGCTCTGCATTGACCGAGAGAAAGATGGTGGCATTACCGCGGCTGAGTAAGAGCAGAACAGGAGAATTTGGACTCAGCTGGTTCGTGATCCGCTCAAAATCACGGATATCTTTCACCGGTTTGCGGTTGATTTCGCGAATGACGTCGCCTGCTCGTAATCCCGCCCGCTCTGCGTGACTGTCCGCTTCAATCTCTGTGACGACCACGCCTGATCGTAGGTTCGGCTGTCCAAGTCGTTGCGATTGATCGGTCACATTCTCGACCGTGATACCCGTGAGGACATGCTCGCCTTTGCCTCGCCCATCGTCCCGTCGACTGATTTTCGTGCGCTCAACGGGCAGCTCGCCGATGGTTATGGTGACGTCATGGGGCTTCTTGTTTCGGAGAAGCGATAACGTAACCGTCGTGCCGGGCGCAGTCTCGGCCACCAACGCCCGCAATTGACCGGGATCGCGGATGGTCGTCCCGTGATAGTTCGTAATAATGTCTCCGCGCTCGAGGTTGGCGCGGGCGGCCGGGCTGTTCTCCGTCACGTCGGCGATCAACGCGCCTTTGGTATCTGTGACTCCGAACTCTTTGGCGAGATCTTGGGTGATCTCTTGGATAGAGACGCCGATCCATCCCCTCACGACCTTACCGTGCTTGATCAGGCTCTCCATGACGCTCTTAGCCATGTTGCTCGGAATGGCGAATCCGATGCCCATGTAGCCGCCGCTTTGCGTAAAAATTGCCGTATTGATACCGATCAGCTCACCTTTGAGATTGACGAGCGCGCCGCCGGAGTTGCCCGGGTTGATGGCCGCATCAGTCTGGATAAAGTCTTCGTAGTCCACGATCCCCATATTCGCCCGGCCGACCGCGCTGATGATGCCCATTGTCACTGTCTGGCTCAGCCCGAACGGGTTGCCTATGGCGAGGACCATTTCTCCGACCTCTAATTGTCTCGCGTCTCCCCAGGGCAGTACGGAGAGGTTCGACGCGTCGATCTTGATCACGGCCACATCGGTCTTGGGATCTGTGCCGATAACCTTGGCTTTAAACGTGCGCTTGTCGGGCAGGGAGACCGTCAATTCATCGGCACCTTCGACCACATGGTTATTCGTGACAATATAGCCATCAGTTGTGACAATGACCCCGGAGCCATGGCCTTGTTCTTGATGTTCGCGGGGAGTCGGGACGGGGCCTTGAAATTCTTCGCCGAAGAAACGGCGGAAGAACGGGTCATCGAAAAAGGGGAGTGGACCGTGTTCGCCACGACGCGCGCTCTTCTTGACCGAGGAAATATTGATGACGGCAGCTTTCGCCTGCCTGGCTACGGCGACGAACGGTTGTGCGGAGACGGTCATGTCTCCCGCCGGTTGAGGGCCCTGTTGTACGGACGCCGCCATCGTTTCCTGGACCGTGACGTCAGATGGCGGCGAACAGGTGACCAGACCTACGGCGAACAGGAGCAATCCGCATACGAACGGAAACTTGAAACGCGATCGGATCAATTTAGAAGATTGGTTCATGCCGACACCTTACGACCCGTACGAAGTGATGCGATGCTAGGTTCTCCGCACGTCTAGCCTGCTCTGCGTCACTGCCTCAGCGGCGGTCAGAGCCGGTCGACTCTCTGTCCTGGAACTCGTAGGCCTCTACACCAGGATTGAGCGTCCTTGTCCCGCCGAATGAATGAATCCGTCATATATCCACAGTGAAGCACCCGTCATTTTCCCACCCTCTGGTTGCGGCTTTTCCGCCGGAGAAGGATTCCTCGATGGTGAATCCTCCACAGCGGTCACATTCTGGAATATCGGCCCTCCCCCTCAAATGCTCTGAGGGGGGGGGCCGTGTTGCGAGTGCTATGGTCTTCGAGACTTCTGTTAACTGATCTTGATCGGCACATGCTGACGGATAAAGGTGATGATCGGTTCGACATCTGACTCTGAGTAATAGTGCTTTCGCACTCCTTCCTCGAACACGTTCAATGCGTTACGCACGAGTTGTTGTGCCAACACACTATCTCCGGCCTCTTGAGCTCTGGCTGCCTCATCCAACTTTCGAAGCACGGATGCCTGGGGAGTCCGCGGATCGCTGGCATACACATTCCGGTAATCCTTCTTGAGAAGTTCCTGCTCAATGTCCTTGACCCACGATGCCGCGTAGGCGTCAGCGCCGGAGATCCAGCCCGCTGCTTCTACTGATGATGGCATCAGCGCTATCCCGCCGATCACAAGGGACAGCGCGCACAAAACAGCTGTAACTCTCATGTGTCCCTCCTTGGGTTAAGGGTTTGGGTTGAGTTCTATAGACGGACAAGCCGCCGTACGGTTCCATCGTCCAATGGGCGTATGACGATTCCGCCTGCGGGAGTACGAATAATTCTTCGTGTAAACAAGTCAAGACCCTTTCTGAACCTCAAGCCGCAGGGTCCACAGAGTTCAGGCTCTTGACCACAGTGAAACAGGAATTATTTGTCGATGGGCCACGTCCGCCGTTGGCTCGCTATGTAATGAGCACATGAGTCGGTGCCCTAACGGAGAAGGATCACTCACGTTTCATGTGCAGGGGGAGAGGCGTCTGCAAGAAATCTAAAACGTCAGAAAGGAGGCTCTCTGTGAAGCTGGCATCAGAGAAGACCAAACCTAGAACCATCGAAGTGAAAGTGGCGTAACAGCGGTCATCCCATCCCGGCATCGCGATGCCGATGTGAACGGCCCGTTTCTTAGCAGGGACGGGCCGTTCTGTCTCCCGCACCTGATGCCCCTTGGCTGTGTCTGCCCCGGTATTGTTGAAAAGCCATCGAACCGCCGGACTGGATGGACCTGGTGAAGGGCCCCCTGCCTAGCCAGCTGTCATACCAGTCTTCAGCCCCGGTCCTTCACGCAGCCTTCCTGCCCGGCTTCACTGAATCCAAATTAACCCGGTATGTCCCAAAGAGAGGGCAAGGAGGTGAGCGGAAATGGGTAAGGGTTCAGAGAACGGCCTGTTAATCCTACCAGGAACAGTTCTCGTCGGAGTCATTGTGCTCACCCTTCGTGCCAGGTTCAGATCCTATGATCGGGGCTACGCTCCAGCCTGAGGATCCGCTCCTGCAAGTGATCGCGAAGGCGCATGGCCATGGCACGACGCCTAGCACGATCCAACGAGAACCATCGGAGCGGCCCGGGAAAGGTGATGGTAGGGGGCGGAACATTACGTAGTACCGCAGGATGCCGGAACTCATAGCCTTCGACCGTCTGCCGAAGTGTTGGTTCAGGATAAAGCCCGCACCAAGCAGTCGCCTTTCGTCCTTCTGCGGATTGTCGATTTGAGAGGAGCCAATCCATGGCCGCTGTCTTGCCCCTTCTTGTGAAGCTGTGAAGACATCCTCCGATGCCGGCTGCCATCGATTTATCTCGTGCCATGCCGTGATACGACGCAGGGTAACAACAGGGAGAAGAAAATCAAGGTGGGAACTGGCGGGGATTCTCCGGGGTCCTCTTCAACGGTTTGACACCTGTGCTCTCTCCCGCGCTTCCCCCCCCTTGACTCATCAAATTCTTGGGTTACTCATCTACGCGCAGTAGACAGGCTGGACTGGATGGACGTTGGTGAAGGGCTCACTGTCTAGCCAGCTGTCATGGCGGTGTATGACCCGGCCCTTCACGCAGTCCTCCACCTCCGGCTCAGTTTTCATAACAATCTTCCAGCACTCACAGGGAGGGGATTGCTATGACTTAGAAAGGCCGATTGCCGGTGTTTTGGTGTTGCTGAGGTCATGAATCAGAGAGGAAACGATGATGAGGTTTGGAGAAAGTAGAAAGCAAAAGTCTTGGAGCGGTTTGGCCGTTCCTCGTGGCCATGCATGCGATGATCACGATGAATGGGAGGGGACTTCCACACGGAATGTCTCTGTTGCAAGCCGCATCGTAAGGAAAGGAGGAATTGCCATGCAAAACAAATCCGGTGTCCTGCGTATCATCTTTATGGTCGGCCTGTTATTGGGAACCTTGGCTGTCCCTGGAATTGCCGCCCAGGATGTGGCAAGGGAAGCCGCGTTGCCACGCGCATTTCAAGGCGCCAGTCTGGGGATGCCCCTGTCTGACTTCGCAGCGGTCGTCCCTGAAGCAAAGCGTGTTTCACTCGCAAGGCGCGATCAGACACAACGTACGGTGGTGGTTCCATCAAAAGACCGCTCCCTTCAGCGTGTCGAATATCGCTTTTCCGATGATCAGCTCCGAGAGCTGGTCATCCATTACAACCCTAGCGAAGTGCCCGGGGGGTACCAACGACTGCTCGAAAGATTACGAGAGTCCTATGGGAAGCCCATTGCAGAGAATCTGCGAGAATATGATTCGGGGCCTGATGTCGTCCTGGTGAAGAAAACGGTCTGGAAGGATCATGCCACGATGGCCAGTTTGACGGAGTCCCGCAAGATTTTTGACGACAGACGTGAGCTGATCTTGACGATTACAGACCGTAATCTTCAACAAGCTTTCGAGGAGGATCAAGAGCATCGCCGTCGGCAGCGGGAACTGAGCATTCCCGTTCCAACATCTGATCCTGTGATTCAAAACAGGCAAGCGGCGATGTCTCGTTCAGAGAGTATGCGTGACGGTCATGCAGGTGGATAGACGGCATCGATGTAGTCGGCCGGACACGACCGAAGATGATGAACGGTTGGACATCGTAGCTGTAAGGCTGTGAAAGGAGGTGGCTAACCATGAACTATTTGCGCTGGGTTCTAGCGCTTATCGCGACATGGCTCATCGTGGCGCCTTTCATGGTCGCGATGCGAATTGTGTGACGACTATATTTCAATATCCGGTTAGCTCAAGGGCTTGGCCGGGTTTCAGGCCAAGCCCTTCAGTGATTTCCCGGGGGACCAAGGCACTGAGATCAGCGGTGACAGTGGCCACCGCGACATTCCGAACCCGTGCCCGTGCCGTGGGTTAATGGATGGGTTTGCTGCGGCTCGTTTCCGTAGGCGGTGTTTCACGTCTGAGTTGCTGGAAAAACTCCTGGAGGAGTGCCTGACTCTCCTGTTCAAGGAGTCCGCCCAGCACTTCAACCCGATGGTTCAGCCGGCGCTCGGCGGGAATGTCGAAGATCGACCCGCAGGCGCCGGCCTTGGGGTCCCAGGCGCCGAAGACGAGCCGCGCGATGCGGGATTGTACGATGGCGCCGGCACACATGGCACAGGGCTCCAAGGTCACGTAGAGCGTGGTTTCAGTCAGACGCCAGGTTCGCAGCTGTTCTGCCGCTTTCCGGATGACAATCATCTCCGCATGGGCCGTCGGGTCTTGTGAGGTTTCCCGGTCGTTGTGCGCAGAGGCCAGGACATGACCGTCGTGCACGAGGACTGCGGCGATCGGCACTTCGCCGACTGCGGGCGCCAGCGCCGCCTGCTGAAGGGCCATCTGCATAAATAGGAGGTCGTGATCCCCTGGCTGCTGCATCTTGTCCGGGTGGTGTGGAGTCACAGTCTAGGCCGGGGATGCTAACATAGACGAGCCAGGCTCGAACAGTTCTACTTCCTTCATTCCGCGCGGAGGCGGGCGCAGTGCGCAAACGCGTGCCTGTATCATGGTTTGCGAGATACGAGTTACGGAAACGCTTTTTCCGTCCTGCGCTCGCCTCGCACCGTCGGCGAAGCGGGCTTCACACTGCACCGTTCGACAGGCTCACGGTCCTGAGCAGAGTCGAAGGACGGGATACGAGCGACAGGGTTCTAGGGCAATTGACTGGAGAGATAGACCGGGCCTGAGAGTTCGGAACGTCCGCCGACCGGTTCCAGGCTGACGACAAATTGCTTGGCACTTTTGAAGTTGGGCAGGGGTGTGACGAACAAGTGGGAGGTGTCTCCGTTGTTCACACAGAACAGGCCGACGCTCACAGGTTTTTCGTATATGGCCCACACCTGGTAGGTCGCCCCATCCGGGCAGGCGGGGAGATTGACCGCATAGAGCCATGCTTTCTTCGTTCGGGCATCAAACAGGAGCATGCCCGCTACCGGCTTCGCCATCGTTGTGCCGGCCATGGGGATCGCTTTCACGTCCGGAGTGCGCAGCAAGAGACCCAGTTCATCCTGCGGCGCCCGCAGCGGCGGCCCGCCTCGCAGGGCGAGTTGTGCCTGAGCATCGTCCAATTCAGCCTCACGCTGGATCAGCTGGTCTTTCAGGGCTGC
Source organism: Nitrospira sp. (assembly GCA_022842445.1). Lineage (GTDB taxonomy): Bacteria > Nitrospirota > Nitrospiria > Nitrospirales > Nitrospiraceae > Nitrospira_D. Next base: position 14,587 of record JALHPO010000014.1, on the reverse strand, counting down.
CACGTCAGACGTTCGGCGTTGGATGTCCTCCCGCGACGCGGTAAGAGATCGCTCGCGCTCAGCAAGGGTGGATCTGGTTCTGTCTAACTCAGTTTGCAATTGAGCCAGTTTTGTCGTGTCCTCGGCGATTCGAGTATAGGAATCCCATGCGAAGTAGCCGCCGCCGGCGAGGAGGGCGAGGAGGACAACTCCTGTCACCCAGGCAAACAACGAGGCTGGAGACGGCTCATCCGGTGGAAAGAGATGATTCATCCATTCGCCTGGCTCGAGGCTGGGCTTGTTCGGTGGTTGAGTGACAGATTCTGCAGCAGCGGCCGGTGTTCGTGCCGCCATAATCTTGGCCTTGATGGCGCGGGGTGGCTGTGTGAGGGTGAGACTGAACGGGAGAAGAACGGCCACCGACTGATGTTCCTTCAGGGAGGCGTGGCAGGCGAGACATCCGGAGAGCAAATGCGCCTCAAGCACTTGCCGTTCGGTCCGTTCCAAGGCTCCAACGGCATACAAGGGGACTGCATCTTCCAATTCTTCGTGTGTCATAACGAACCGGCCCGGTCCCAATGGCAGCGCAATGCTTCGCGTAACTTAGACATGCCCAGTTTGATGCGCGTCTTCACGGCATCCAGCGGCTCATTGAGCCGGGCTGCGATTTCCGCCCTGGACAATCCCTCATAGTAGGCCAGTTCGATGGCCTGCTGCTGAGGTCGCGGCAAGTCGGCCCATGCCCCGCTGACCAGGCTTTTGAGTTCTTGATCGGCGTGCGATTCAAATGGGCTGGAACTGCGGTCTGCGCCGGTCGGTGCCAACGAGCTTGTGTGTAGTTCACCGGCTTGGTGACGGGGACGAGCGCCAGGCATGCGCAATCGGTCTATGGCACGACTGTGTGTCAGGGTGATGAGCCACGCGATCGGCGTGCCTCGCCCGACGTCGTAGCGCACGACCTTTCTCCAGATTTCGAGATAGACCTCTTGCAGAAGTTCTGCGGCGTCCTCACGGCTGCCCAGAATCCGTAAGGCCAAGCTGTATAGCAGTGTGCTGGATTGGTCGTAGAGCTGGCTAAAGGCCTGGTGGTCCCCCTTCGCCACGCGGGCCATCAGTTTGGGGTCAATGGTCGATGCCGCGAGCTGTGCCTGTTGTAATGGACTATCCATAGCTGTGGTCTGTTCGACGCGAACATCAGAGTTTGTCAACGACAAGAACTATATACCTACCGGATGGATCGGGCAAAAGGATATGTGAAATACGAATGGACGTTCGGTAGCTGAGTGTCAGAAAAACCGTGCTAAGTGGGAAGCCGCTTCTTCTGCTCCTGTTGCGGCTGCCGGCGTTGCCGGTATTGGAAGATCGAATGCCGATCGGATTGCAGGTGCCCATCGTCCGCTGACAAAATCCTCTTTGGTCAGTTCCACTCCGCGCCCATGGCGATGGAGATAGTCTACAAGCGGCTGTTCATCGACAAAGTTGTATCGACGGACATAGACGAGCGGTATGCCAAGTGCGACGGCTTCAACGAGGGTGCCATACCCCGGTTTGGTCAGAATGGTATCGACGGATGCCAGCAGCGTCTTAAATGAGAGCGGGAGAGACCGAGTAGAGATGACTCGAGTGCTGTCCGAAGGAATGGGTCCGTCGAAGAGGAAGCGATAGCCGGTCAGCGGTTCAAGTTGCGAAAAAGGAAGTGACGCCTGAGGTATCCCGCCGAATCCCACGAGCACGGTCCGTTCCCCCGGAGCAAGGTGCAACAGCGCAGCAAGCTGTTCTCGGGCTGAGGCTACCGGCTCGGCGATAGGTCCGATGTCGATGAGAGACGTAAAGAGTTCCATCTTCGGAGCAGGCGTGATCCGGAGCGCGAGATCAGCCTTGGCATAGGCCTGTCGAATTGATTGGAGCAGTGTCCATCCGGCGATGTCAGGCGGTGCCGGATATTCTGCCAGAACCAGATCCCAGGTGAAACTGACAAGGGCGACGGTGGGACAAGCGGCCTGCGCGCCGGCTGCTACGGCCAGGTACGGCGTGTCAGCCAGGATCATGTCCGGATGGACGGCGCGCATCGCCTCGACCTCTGCGCGCATCCGGTCGTTCCAGGTGAGATGAAACCGGTTGTGTTCGCGCCAGGTGGCATCCACATCGATTGTCAGCGGGCCGTTCTGAATGCAACCGATATCCTGTTGGACCGCGCTCAACTCCCAAGGAACCGTCAGGCGGTGTTCGAAGAACGAGGCAGGGACCATTGTTCGCAGAAGCACGCGGAGATTGGGAACGAGCCGGCCCAGGGCATTAAGCACAGGCACCACTTGCGCAGCGTGACCGAATCCGTGTGCTGAGATCGCAGCCCAGAGGAGCGGCATGTTTAGAAGACGTGAAACGTGAGACGTGAAACGTGAAGCGCGAGCTGATTGGGATGGAGAAGCATGCAGAAGCGCACTGCTATCCTACTAATATGTGTTTTCACTCAGCTCAACTGGAGGAATGGTCCGATTCCATCGGGGCGATGTTGTACAACAATTCAAGATCGAATTCTTCGACCAATTCGTTGAATGCGCCGGTTCCCATATCGGAGCGCACTTCAGCCATCACGAGGTCAATGGCCGGGGCGGCGTGCTGTCCATATTGTGTGACGGCTGTTTCAATCCGTTTTCTGGCATCGTCGAGATTCACAGGCGACTCCTCTCTTGTACAGGGGTACTCATCCAAGGGTGAGCAACAACTGCTGCATCTCAGGTACCAGGTCCTTGCCGCCATTGGATCGTCCCGAGAGTGCGGCCGCAATGCCGGCGGCGAGAATGGGTTTCGCGTCGGCTGTCTTGCCTAATCCAATCAACGCACGGCCCAGAGCCAGATGGGATGCGACATGGGTCGGGTCCAATTGTGTGGCGACGGTGAGATGTTCGACGGCTTCCTCAACACTGCCGCCTTCCTGGAGAATCTTGTTGCCGAGGCCATACCGGCCGAGAAATCCTCGTGGGTGTTTGGCGACCATGAGGCGAAATGCAGCAATGTCCATGACGTGCGTCTCCGTTTGTATCGATGCGCCACTATACCATTGAAAGAGTTGGATCGGCCAGATGTCCGGGTGACGTCCCGGTGAAGCGTATCTTGTTAAGAAGAAGCGCGTCTAGCTGATGGCGTATAGCAGGTGATCGAAGGAGAAAAGAGTTGATAGCGTGTGGCCTGTCGCACGAGATCGGAGGGGAGTCGCGCCAGCGGCGATCCACGGTTCTGTCCCGTGCCACAGGCTATCAGCCATAAGCTCCGAGCCTTTTCTTGCTATAAGCCATAGGCTCTTTCTTGCCACGGAATGACGCTTCACGCGCTACAAGCAACGAAGCGTGCGGGCGGTTGCAGTAGCAGTCTTCGTGAATCGCATACGGCTTAGGGAGCTGAATGATCCGAGACTGGAATAGCAGGAGGAGTTCCCTGGAGGGTTGCAGGCCGCCGTGCCTTCACGGTGACAGTGTGGATCGTCGAGGCTGGCAAGGGCGTCTTGCTCGCCATATACAAAGGAGTGTCTTGCACCAATTGATTCATCAATGAGTTCAGGCAGGTTTCGATCACTTGTCCCTTCAGTTCATTGATCACGACGGGACTGGCGCCGAACAGATTGTAATGGGCTGTCCCGGATGATCGTGCTTCATAGTGCGTCACGTGCCCGTCCCAGCGCTCAAGTTCCAGATGCGCCTGCGCGGTATAGTCGTAGTCCAGCTCGATGAGCGGCGAGAGGAGGAACATGGAGGCGCCGATGACGATGCCCTTCAAGGCCGTGTGCCCTGAATGCGTGTCGATCGTTTCGTCGAAGGTGACCCGGGCAGTGACCGCCTTGCCGTCGGACAAAGCGGAGGCTCCTCCGAGAGGAACGAGCGTGGAAAAGAGGCGCGTTTCCTGAACCGCGTTCAAGACCCGGCGCTCGGCTTCGGACGAAGGATTTTGAGGCGTGCCATTCTGCGACAAGCGGAAGGTGTCTATCACCAACGGGACCCGTTCATCGCTGGAGAGCGCATGGGAGATGGTTTCGTGTGGACCTGATGAGGAAGGTTTCACCTCGACCCATCGAGTGCATGCGGTCATGCCGCACAGCACGAATCCCACGAGACCCAGGACCGACCAACGGGCATATATCGTCATGATCGTCGTCTCCTTAGAAATAGAATGAAAACCCGCCGAAGGGCAGACTTGCATTCAGTCCAAGATTCGGGAATGCGGTTCCGGCATTGGAGATATGATGGAAGCGGTAGCCGGCGTTGGCGGCGAGTTGCGGCGTGAGAAACCAGGATACGCCCACTCCCCCTGTGAGCACAAAGTTGAACTCATTGGCCTGTTCGTCGATATTCCCGCCGAGATCGGTCCAGAAGGGCCCGCCGGTGAATTCCGCATAAGGCCGGAGACGCCCCAAGGCGACGAATGTGTACTTGATTCTTGGCGTAAAGCCGACGCCATGGGTCAGGATCGGTTCGCGAAACTGGAGATAGACCATCTCGGCGCCGATCGAGACTTGCCCCCGGTACCAGCTCTCGCCGATGGGATCGGTCAGAGTCATCATCCACGACGGCATCAACGCCGGGCCATGCTGTTTAGTCGTGTGCAGTTCGGTCAAGCGGTGAGAGAACATATAGCCGGCGGTGAGCCCTACTTCCTGTGTGCCGACGGTGATTGTCGGGGAAACATCGTCGGCCCGGACGCCGGGCGCCATCAGGATGGTGATGAGTGTCAGGGTCGTGACGGTTCGCGCAAGCAAGGCCATGCTGTCTCCGGGGCAATACCCTGTCGGCTTGTATGCGGTGAAACTTGATCAACAGGCGTCCAGGTGTGACGTTTCAAAGGTAGCAGAGGTTTTAATCCTGTCCAGCGATTTGAAAGGCATGGCTTGTCGGAAAATACAAGAATACTGGACAGGGGATGGAATGTACCGGGAGATGGAAAGATCGTGAGTAGCGAGGCTAACCGGCGCGGCTCAGTCCGGCGAGGCGTACCAAATCCGTTTGGAGTTCAGGCAGTGTGTAGCGCCGGTCGAGCGAAACGACACGGTCCAGGCAGCGTTTTGCCGAAACCTGGTCACGCCGAGTTTCATAGATTGTGGCAAGCCATCGAAGCACCGCGGCTTCCGCCGGCTCGTTGCCGAGTTTGATGTAATGTTCTGAGGCATTGTTCAGACAGCGCTCGGCTCGGACCAGATCCCCCTGGTCGAGGTAGCATTTCCCTAATTGACTATAGGTCACGGCCAGGCCTTCTTCGTTGCCGACGACCCGGTGGCAATCCAAGGCCTGCGTGAATGTGGCGATCGCCTGTTCCCACTGCCCGTTGCGCGCCTCCTGCAGCGCCAGGTTGTTGTACAGAATGCCGAGCGCGCGGTCATCGTTGAGCGCGCGCAAGAGATCCAGCGCTTCGAGGTAGTAGGGGCGGGCTTTGTCCGGACGGTCCGCGCCGATCTGGAGATTGCCGAGATTGGCCAGCGTGTGGGCGATGGCGTGCCGATTGCCTTCCGTCCGTTGAATGTCCAGCACTTCGCGATAACAGTGTTCCGCGGCGGCAAAGTCCTGCATCAATGCGCAGGTGTTCCCCAGGTTGCCGAGCGAGGTGGATAGTTCACGGGGATTGTGTGCGGCCCGGTCATCCGCCACGGCGGCTTCCCAGGCAGCGCGGGCTTGCGTGAGGTCGCCACGATGAAGAAAAATCCGCCCCCGATGTTTGTGCTCATCAGCCATGGGATTTTCCTCAGGCGTGAGGCGCAGGATCTGAGCATGTCCGGAGCGAGAAGCGCGCGAAATGCGGGGCAAGCGCGACGTGGAAAGATGAACTTTCTGGCGTGTCCCGCTTTTCCTGCCAGTCTCGCGAGTCACGCACGACCTACGTAATCAGTCGCCCCCCTTTGGCGTGTCCTTTCTAAACTCGATTTGGATCTCGTCTTCCTCTTCCAGGCCTAATCCGGCCCTGAATGACTCGTACAGTTCCTTGATCTGGTCAAAATCCTTTCCCGTCTGCGCTTCACGAGGCGCGAGATACGCTTCACACAGTCGTATCCCTGTCTCAAAATGGCGGGTGATGGTTTCCTCTGTCGCCTGTTGCCAGGTGATGTAAATGCAGAAGGCGTGAAAGGAATAAGCGGCGGGGTGCCGTTGCGCAAGCTCGAGCAGCCCCTCATAGGCTTTCCGTCCCGTCGAGCCCGCGTTGGAGGAAAAGGTGTCCTCGAGCTCAGTAGCCTGGTCCCAGTCCGGGCCGAGTTCACTTTCCGATTGGCTGAATGCGTCTTGTGCGGCAAGGGCTGCGTCAAATTGCATGGTTTACACTCCATCCCGTTTCCTAGCATACGAGGGAATTGAAACAGAGGTCAACGTGCTGTGGGCACCCCATGCATTTACATTGCGACTCGTTGCTCGGTAGACTGCACACACTATTACTATGGGTGATGAACAGCCATCTTTTGTTCCGGCAGCCGAACCTCTCTCGACCGATCCTATTGATCGGGTCATCAACTATCACATCCGGACCAAACACCATTTCAACCGCTATGCGCGATCGCTCGGGTTTCTGGATTGGGTGAATCAGCCCAATCCGTTTCGGCGGTTTGAGGGCGCGCAGCTGTTCTCGCTCCCGTTGCTGAAGGCAGACGTGGACCCGGTCTCACCAGCGTACGATGCAATCTACGAACATGGGCCTGTCCCTTGTCAGCCTGTCAGCTTGAGCACGTTGTCCCGTTTTTTTGAATTCGCCCTTGCCCTGTCAGCCTGGAAAAAGGCTGGAGACTCAGAGTGGCCGTTGCGAATGAATCCTTCGTCCGGCAATCTTCATCCGACGGAAGGGTACGTGGTGTTGCCGGATGTGGTTGGACTCGATCTCAAACCGGGGCTGTACCACTATGCGCCCAAGGAACATGGCCTGGAATGGCGTGCGGAGTTTCCCGCTGAGCCGGTGGCTCGCTTGCTGAGCCGGTTTCCAGTAGGAGCCTTTCTCTTTGGACTCACGTCGATTCACTGGCGCGAAGCCTGGAAGTATGGCGAACGGGCGTTTCGCTACTGCAATCACGATGTGGGGCATGCGATCGGGACAGCGAGGATTGCCGCTGCGACGTTGGGCTGGAACGTGACCCTGTTGGACGGCGTGGACCAGAATACGGTTGCCTTGTTGCTGGGAACGAATCGAGCAGATGACTTTGCAGATGTTGAGGCGGAACACCCGGATTGTCTGGCGGTGATCTGGCCCTCTGGGGAAGTGAGGGGCTATGAAGAGGTAAGGGGTGAGGCGTTAGGGGTAAGGGGCTATGAAGAGGTAAGGGGTGAGGCGTTAGGCGTGAGGAGTTGCGAAGGGGTGAGGGGAGAGAGAGGAACGATACCGCTGTTTCTCGATTCGGAAATTGTGAAGGAACTAGCTGGTGGAAAATGGCATGGGAAGGCGAATCGTTTGAGCGGGGAGCACGGGGTTCATTGGGACATCATCGACGAGGCGGCCGATGCCTCATGGAAACTTGAGGCTCAGCAATTGATTGTTTCCTTGCCGGAGTCACATCCTCAGCCACCCCCTCACTCCTTACCCCTCACGCCTCACGGGTTTTCAGCGGGCCAGATTATTCGTCAGCGCCGGAGTGCCGTGGCGTTTGATGGTAAGACAGGAGTTTCATCCGCGACGTTCTTTCATATGATGCAACGGGTTCTGCCCTGCGCTGACCGGCCGCACCAGGAACGGCCGATGCCGTGGGACGTCTGGCCGTATGAGCCTGCGATTCATCTGGTGATATTCGTGCACCGTGTGGATGGACTGACGCCGGGGCTGTATTTTCTGGTGCGCGACTCGAAGAAATTGGCGTTCGTTCAGCAATCGATGAATCCCGAGCTCACATGGACGATCGCACCGGGATGTCCTGACGGGCTGCCGCTCTATCGGTTGCTCGAAGGCGATGCAAGAAAATTGGCGGTGCAGGTCAGTTGCCACCAGGATATTGCAGGCGACAGCGCGTTCTCATTCGGGATGTTGGCGGAATTCGAGGGAACGTTACGGGAACGAGGTGCCTGGTGGTACCCCCGGATGTTCTGGGAATCGGGGCTGCTGGGTCAGCTGTTGTATCTGGAAGCGGAGGCCGCGGGCGTCAGAGCCACCGGAATCGGCTGTTTTTTCGACGACCCGGTCCACGAGGTTGTGGGAATCAAGACGTTGACTCTTCAATCACTGTATCATTTCACTATCGGCGGACCGGTGGAAGACAGCAGGTTACAGACCTTGCCACCCTATGGGCACGTGACAAGTGATCAGTGATGGGTGATCAGTTTGGGAATTGAGGGCAGCCTCATCACGCATCACTCATTACGACTCACTAGAAGGAAAACATGTTCAAGATCAAGAAGAAAGCTGAAAAGCCGAAGCCGACGGTGCTCTATAACATCGTCGAAGACTATTCAGAATTCGATGCGCCGGGCAATGTGACGGTCTGTGCCATGACGCTCACGGAGGATCTGACCGCCCATGCCAAGATTCTCGCGGAAAGCTACGACGTGCCGTTGGACCTGATGACAACGCTGCTCGCCGAAGGCGGGGTCTATATCTATCCACAGGTGAGCGGAGTCCTGACGCGCGGACTGTTTGCCTGCCTCGTGGACGAGACCGGCGGGAGCCCGAAGCAGACGTTCGTCTTGGATCTGATGCAGTTCGCCGAGGCGGAGCAAGCGGTACGCGCGCGGGGTCTCTCGTTGATCGATGCGGCGCTGGACGTATTTCAGCGGACATTGCCCGATCAGTTGAAGGCAAAGCTCCGGCAGAAGAATTTAGGGTTGGACTACCGGACGTTGGATCGCGCGGTGGCCAAGGGCGGCGAGATCAAATACATCGATTTTCGCAAAGATTGGTCGCCGCATTTTAAGCGTCTGTGCATCATGCCGGATGGGCGACTGGTTGAAACAGGCGGATTGCAGGAGTTCGCCCGATTGCATGGCATTACGATGTCTCAAGCGAAGCAGCTTATCGAGCAAGGCGGCACGCTTGACGTGCAGGACGAAGTGCTGGCCTGTCAAATTGTGAACGGGCAGCCGGCGGTGGCGCGATTCAGTGCGGCGAATTATGCCAAGGCTAAGAATTTGGTAGCGGGAAAGGGACTGCATCTCATGGATGCGCTCAGCGAAGTAGGGTACAACGATCCTGCAATGATGCGCGGGCTGGCGAGAAAAACGTTGAGTGGGCGGTCCTGAAGGCAGAGGTTACGGAGTTGCGAGTTCTTCTTTTACCGCTTTGACGAGCGCATTGATATCGAATGGCTTCTCAAATGCGCGGCGGGCGCCGAAGAGTTTGGCCACGTCCAGGAAATTCCGGTCTCCTTGCGCCCCCGTCATCGCAATCACTTTGGCATCGACATACTCGCGTGTGAGTTGGAGGGTTGCTTCTAACCCGTCCGTAGCGGGCATCAGCAAGTCCATGATCACGAGGTCTGCCGGATCTTTCTGATACACCGCAAGTCCTTCGCAGCCGTCACTTGCCTCCAGTACGCGGTATCCCTCCTTTTCAAGGACCTCCTTGAGGAGCGCGCGAATAGATTGCTCGTCATCGATAATGAGGATGGTTGCCATACGAAATAGTCCTCTATTTTTCGAATCTTACCTGGTGACGGTGATCGCTGTCCAGGGGGAAATAAATGGGGGAGAGGAGAATGCTGTTGTGCCGAGTTCGGAAAGGATTGCTACATCACTATGGAAGCTCTCATCGAGCTTGCCACACTGCCGCTCGATGAAGGGGAAGAAATGAGTTGACCGGTTCGGGGATTCTTGCTACGAATGCCTTACGTTCATTCGGTCCCCTTTGTGTATCTACTTCCGGAAAGTGATTTCGTGAACAAGTTGTATGAGTCTGAACGGGGCCTGACCCGCCGCGCTCTTCTCCGCACATCGTTGATAGGGGCTGTAGTCGCGATGGCCGGACAGTTGATCCGGCCATCGGTATCGCCCGCCGGAGATTTGCCGGAAGGACGGCTGACGTTTGTCAATCTCTGGACGGATGAGCGGCTGGACGTCACCTACCGCGATGAATTCGGGACCTACGATTTAGGCGCGCTCGACGACGTGAATCATATCCTCCGTTGCCATCACACCGGCGAAGTGGGCGCGATGGATGTGCGTGTCATTGAGCATGTCAATCTGGTGCAGAAGAAGCTTGGAGGTGACCGCGAGATTTACGTCGTCTCCGGCTTTCGTTCTCCGGAGTATAATGCGATCCTGGTGCGGTCAGGCCGGCGGGCCGCCAAGAACAGCTTACATGTGCAAGGGCAGGCGATCGATGTGCAGATTGCCGGGATCCATCCTAAAACGGTCCGTCAAGCCGCGCTCGAACTGGGTTATGGCGGTGTCGGCTACTATCCTCGCTCGAAGTTCGTACATCTGGACTCCGGTCCTTTCCGCCACTGGGAGGGCTCGCGTCGGGCCCGTCGTTCCAAGGCTTAATCCCTTCAACTCATCTCTCATTCCTTACTCCTCACCGGGTTTTCATGCGGGTTCGCATTTCAGCAGCAGAACGGCAAGCGGTGGCAGGGTCAGCGTCAGCGAGTGCGGCAGGTTGTGCAGGGGGATCGGGGTGGAGTGGACGCCGCCGAAGTTACCGACATTGCTGCCGCCATACACAAACGCATCGGTATTGATTAACTCCCGGTACTGCCCGGCTTTGGGAACTCCGATGCGGTAGCCGTGGCGAGGAACAGGCGTCAGGTTGCACACACACACGACGGAGGCGTCAGAGGCAGGCGTCTTTCTCAGATATACGATCACGGAATTGTCGGTATCGCTGAAGTCGATCCATTCAAATCCGCTCCAATCAAAGTCCGCCTCGTGCAGCGCGGGTTCCGTTCGGTAGAGATGATTCAGATCGCGAATCAGGCGTTGCAGGCCGCGGTGCGGTTCAAGGTCGCAGAGATGCCAGTCCAGGCTGGTGTCATGATTCCACTCACGCCATTGGCCGAACTCCCCGCCCATGAACAGCATTTTCTTTCCCGGATGGCTGAAGAGGTACCCATAGAGCAGCCGGAGATTGGCGAAGCGCTGCCATAGGTCGCCGGGCATCTTGTCGAGCAGCGTCCGCTTGCCGTGGACGACTTCGTCGTGCGACAGCGCCAATACGAAGTTTTCGGTGAAGGCATAGAGCAGCCCGAATGTGATCCGGTCCTGATGGAAGCGGCGGTGCACCGGATCGTAGCCGAAGTAGTCGAGCATGTCGTGCATCCAGCCCATGTTCCATTTGAATGTGAAACCGAGTCCCCCCGTGTAGGTGGGACGCGAGACGCCGGGCCAGGACGTGGACTCTTCGGCGATCGTGATGGCGCCGGGAAAATCTCGATGGGCCAGGATATTCAGTTCTTTCAAGAGTGAGACGGCTCCAAGATTTTCATTGCCGCCGAATTCGTTGGGAATCCACTCGTCGGGTTTACGCCCGTAATCGAGATAGAGCATCGAGGCGACGGCGTCCACGCGCAGGCCATCGATGTGGTATTTGTCCAGCCAGAAGAGCGCACTGTTGAGTAGAAAGCTGCGGACTTCGGCGCGGTCGTAATTGAAAATACGGCTGTGCCAGTCGGGATGGTAACCAAGACGCGGGTCGGCATGATCGTACAGGTGGGTGCCGTCGAACGTCGCCAATCCGTGGGGGTCGTCAGGAAAATGAGCCGGGGCCCAATCCATGATGATGCCCAGGCCTGCTTGATGGGCGGCATCGACGAAGGCCATGAAGTCTTCGGGCGGGCCATAGCGGCTGGTGGCGGCGAAATAGCCCGTCGCTTGATAGCCCCAGGACCCGTCGAAAGGATGTTCGGTCACCGGCATCAGTTCGAGATGCGTGTAGCCGAGGTCTTTCGCGTAGGGAATCAACTTCTGCGCGAGCTCCTGATAGGTGAGCCAGCGATTGCCCTCCTCTGGAACACGCATCCAGGACCCCACATGGACTTCATAGATGGAGAGGGGCGCGGTCAGAGGGTTCCATCCTGCGCGCGCCGTCATCCAGTCACGGTCGTTCCAGGTGTAGCGGGACAGATCGCGCACGATCGACGCGGTGCGCGGGCGCAATTCACCGGCCTGCGCGTAGGGATCGGCTTTCACCAATAACGTGTCGTGCGCTCTGGCGCGGATTTCATATTTATACAGGGTGTGTTCGGGCAGATCGGGAAGAAACAGCTCCCAGAGGCCGCTCGCGCCACGATTGGTCATCGGATGGCAGCGCCCATCCCACCGATTGAAGTCGCCGACTACACTCACGCGGGCGGCATTGGGCGCCCAGACGACAAAGTGGACGCCCGTGACCTGTTCGATCGTACGGATATGGGCCCCTACACTGTCATAGGCTTTGTAGAAGGTTCCTTCAACAAACAGATGGAGTTCAAAATCCGTCAAGAGCGGTGGAAAGGCATAGGGGTCATGCTGGTCTATGATGGTTCCGTCGTGCTGCGTGACTCTGAACCGATACAGGGGGACCGCAATGTCTTCCGGAACGACGGCTTCAAACAGTCCGGCCTCGTGGAGGCGCGTCATGCGCAGGAGCGACTTCGATAATGGCGCCGGGATCACATCGACATGCGCCGCATAGGGGAACCAGGCCCGGATGACGCGACAGGGCGCGCCGTCGATCGTGCTGTGTTGTGGGCCTAAGATCGATCGTGGATTCCAGTGCGTACCGGCCATGAGCCGGTCGAGATCCTCGGTCGGTACCCCAGTATGTGACGGCATAACCCCTATCCTAACAGGATCGTGCGAAAACTCCGCTAACTTTTTTTAGCGCCGGTCCAGCGGGTACTGCTTGAGTCGCAAGCGTACATGGATGCACATCTCGTGAGGCCCGGTCGGCGGAAAGAGCCTATGGCGTATGGCACGAAAAGGCTGGGAGCTTATGGCTGATAGCCTGTGGCACGGAACAGAACCGTGGGTCGCCGATGGCGCGACATTCCCCGCCGATCTCGTGCTACAGGCCATACGCTATCAACTCTTTTCTCGTTCGATCACGTGCTATACGCCATCAGCTATACGCTCTTCTCCCTAACGAGATACGCTTCACAAGAAACGTGCATTGAGCCGCACCCTCAGCCTCCGTGTTTCGGACCGGGAAATCCGACGCACATTGCATTGCGGCTGAAGCCTCTGGATAATGCGTGGACGCTTTTAGGCGAGGGATATCGTGCTGACGACGAGCGCGAGGGTTCGCGGTTGACGAACCACGGTTGACGGTTGACGAGTGCGACTGTAAGGCCAAGGAGGTTGAGATGTACGTGTGGAGTAAGCGGCTGGTGTTCACCTTGTTGGGGGGCTTTGTGCTGATGTTGGGGGTCTTTCTGGTCGAGGGGGCCGGGGGCGAAGCCAGCGAGTTGAAAATGCATACCACCCGGTGGATTACCCTGAACTATATCGGGCTTGTGCTGTGGGTGTTCGTGTGGATGATCGATCAAGCGCGGGTGCGGGGGAGGAACGTGTGGGTCTGGCTCGTACCGTTTCTGCTTGCCCCATTGCCGACCCTGATGGCCCTCATCCTCTTCCTTCAGCGTCCGATGAAAACGTAGCGGCTGAATCGTCTAGGCCTGGATCCGTCAGCAAGGCGTCGGATAATAAAACCACTGAAGGTATTTATCCGGCGGCGCAAAGAAGAACGGCCTCGCCGGGTGAGCCGCCGGTTCACACGAAGTGCGGTATGGTGCGCCCGACAGGACTCGAACCTGTAACCTTCTGATCCGTAGTCAGATGCTCTATCCATTGAGCTACGGGCGCGTTCCTAAAGGCAGTGTTGAGTTGTGAGTGATGAGTGTTGAGTTATGGGAAGTGCAGGAGGCATTACGAGCGACAACTAATCAAAATGAGTCCGCCCGTAAATCCAACATTCAACACTCAAAATTCAGAACTCGCACTTTGCAGGACAGGTGGTTATACAGTTGTCTGGGAGGGGGGGTCAAGTGGAGGAGCCGTGCGTGGCGGTAATTTGGAGAGGGGAATGGTAAGCCCGCATGATTCATGACAGTTCGTCGCGAAATCGCTCAGCCGCGTCGTGAGACCGGCGCATGGAACCCGGAGGACCTGAGGCGTACTCGTGCAGTACGTCGAAGGTCCGAGGGGCGAGCCCGCCGGCCGCCGGCTTGTGCAACAGCGGATCGGCGATTGCAGCAGAAGTGTTCATGGATCATGCGGGTTATGGGCCTTCTGTTCCGGTAGGTCTTTGAAGCAGGGAGGTTATGGTAGGAAAGGGAATGAGTGCGCCTTGCCGGATCGGGGACGCAGGCGCCGGTTCGGAGTCCAGAGCCGTTTTTTCGGGAAGCGTCAGAATGAAGGTCGTTCCTTGGCCGACGACGCTGCGAGCTTCGACTTTGCCCGCGTGCTCTTGAATGATTTGATGGACGATCGAAAGACCGAGCCCGGTTCCGACATGCTCGGTGCTTTCATGCTTCGTGGTAAAAAATGGATCGAAGATGTGCGGCAGGTCCTCAGGCGCGATCCCACAGCCCGAATCCGAGACTTCGATCTGTATCCATCGGGTGCCGTCAGTGCCGGTCACGTGACGCGTCGCGACGGTCAGGCGTCCGCCGTTGGCTTTCATCGCGTCGATGGCATTCAGCGCGAGATTCATGAGCACCTGTTTGATCTGTTGACGATCAACCATGATA
>JALHPO010000013.1 GCA_022842445.1 Nitrospira sp. | reverse complement strand
TGTGACGGGCGAGTTGATCAGCCCGATCGCGATGGATCAGGGGCTGCGGTTTGCGGTGCGCGAAGGCGGCAAGACCGTCGGCTCCGGTGTCGTCACGGAAATTCTGGCGTAAGAAGACGCGGGTATTCGTCAACTGCCATGCGTCAGCATGGTTGACATGGAAGCCGAGGGGTTTCGAGTAACAGACGATGAATAACGGGGGTTCCGAGTGAAGGTCGATCAGCGAATCAGAATCAGATTGCGCGGGTTCGATTACCGCGTGCTGGACCAGTCGGTGATGGAAATCGTCGAAACTGTTCGGCGTAGCGGGGCTAAGGTAGTTGGCCCGATTCCACTTCCGACCAGAATCGAGAAGATTACCGTCCAGCGATCGACGCACGTCGATAAGAAATCGCGTGAACAGTTTGAAATGCGCACGCACAAGCGCCTGCTGGACATTATGGAGCCGACGCCGGAAACGATGGATTCGCTGATGAAGTTGAATTTGGCTGCCGGCGTGGATGTGGAAATCAAGTTGTGAGGAAGGACAGGGCTAAGCTCAGCTTCAGCCTCGCGGTGAGTGAATGACAAACGGATTGCTTGGAAAAAAACTTGGGATGACGCAGGTCTTTGATCAAAATCGCTTGACCCCGGTGACGGTGATCGAGGCGGGGCCGTGCCGTGTTGTCACTGTGAAGACTAAAGAGCGCGATGGCTATGAGGCGGTTCAGCTCTCCTTCGGCGAAGTCAAGGAGCGCAAGCTTTCTAAGGCCGAACTGGGACACCTCAAGAAGAGCCAGTCGCCTGCCAGCCGTGTGCTGCGTGAGTTTAAGAAGGATGGCGCTCCGGAGGTCGGGCAGTCGGTGACCGTCGATATTTTCAAGAAGGGCGATTGGGTCGATGTCATCGGGGTCTCGAAGGGAAAGGGTTTTCAGGGCGTGGTTCGTCGCCACCACTACGCCGGCGGGCCGGAATCTCACGGATCGATGTTCCACCGGCATCCCGGTTCGATCGGGGCAAGTTCATATCCTTCGCGTGTGTGGAAGGGGAAAGAGTTGCCTGGCCATATGGGGGCGGAGCGGATCACGACGCAACGATTGAAGGTAGTCGAGTCGAGGCCTGATGAGCACCTGCTTTTCGTCCGCGGGGCTATTCCAGGTGCAGCAAACGGAATCGTCGTCATAAGAAAGTCAAAGAAGAGTTAAGCTATGCCCACAGTTGATGTCGTCGATTGGCAGAACAAAAAGGTCGGAACGGTCGAGTTGGCGCCGAGCGTGTTTGGGTGCGAGCTCCGAGCAGCCTTGGTGCATGAAGCGGTGATCATGCAGCGAGCCTGTGAGCGCCAGGGTACGGCGTCTACGCTACGTCGAGGCGAAGTGAGCGGATCCGGCAAGAAGCCGTGGAAGCAAAAGCATACCGGACGGGCTCGAGCTGGGTCGCTGCGGTCTCCTGTATGGCGTCACGGTGGGAGTGTGTTTGGGCCGAAGCCAAGAAGCTACGCGTATACAATGCCGAAACAGAAGTATCGGGCGGCGCTTCAGAGTGCTCTCTCTGCGAAAGTTTCGGAAGGAAAATTGGTGGTCTTGTCGGAGGTATCGCTTCAGCAGCCCAAGACGAAGTTGCTGGCGCAGGCACTGGGGCGTCTGAGCGGAGGGGATCATACCTTGGTTGTGCTTGGCAGTGGACAATCGACGGTCGCTCAGGCTGCTAAGAACATGGCCGCGGTCAAAGTGCTCAGCCCTGATCGGTTGAACGTGTATGACATCGTGCGTGCCGGCGTGGTCGTTGTCTCCCAGCAGGAACTGGGACGTGTGCAAGAGGTCTGGTCGTGAAAATCGAAATGCATGCAGTCTTGATTCAGCCTCTGTTGACAGAAAAAATAACGGGTCTCCGTGAGAAGACGAACACCGTCGGATTCATCGTCCACCCTGATGCGAATCGGGTGCAGATCAAGCAAGCGGTCGAATCGCTGCTGAAGGTCAAGGTTGAAAAAGTCAACGTACTGAACATCCGTGGCAAGGTTAAGCGGCTCGGACGGTTTTCGGGCCGTCGTTCAGACTGGAAGAAGGCCTTCGTCACCCTCAAGAAGGGTGAGAAGCTTGAGATGTACGAAAGCGCATAATCAGCGTGATGCGTAAAAGGTAGGGCAGAGTTATGGGTGTGAAATCATACAGGCCGACAACTCCGGGACGTCGTGGGATGACTGCGGTCACGACTGAGGAGCTGACAAAGAAAAAACCGGAAAAGTCGCTGACCGCTTTTCATATTCGAAGTGGGGGGCGGAACAACGACGGACGTATGACCATCCGTTTTCGTGGGGCTGGCCATAAACGGTTGTATCGAAAGATTGATTTTCATCGGGATAAGGTCGGTATTGCCGCGCGTGTTGAGGCGATTGAGTATGACCCGAACCGATCAGCCCGTATCGCGCTGTTAAAGTACAAGGACGGAGAGAAGCGATATATTCTGGCTCCCGTCGGACTGAAAGTAAACGATGAAGTGCAATCGGGCCCGCAGTCTGAAATTCGTCCCGGTAATGCGCTTCCGCTGGCCAATATGCCGCTGGGTACGACTGTTCACAATATTGAATTAAAGCTTGGCAAGGGTGGGCAGCTGATCCGGAGCGCAGGCGGTTCTGCTCAGGTGATGGGCCGTGACGGAGATTACATCCAGGTTCGCTTGAAGTCCGGAGAAATGCGGCGGATCCTGGGGACCTGTATGGCGACGGTCGGGCAAGTTGGAAACGTCGATCACGAGAACATTACGGTGGGAAAGGCCGGACGAAACCGATGGAAGGGAAAGCGTCCACATGTCCGCGGTGTCGTTATGAACCCGGTCGATCATCCACATGGAGGCGGAGAGGGGAAGTCGGGCCAAGGGAATCCCCATCCTGTGTCGCCGTGGGGAGTGCCGACGAAGGGGTATAAGACCAGACAGAATAAGAAGACCGATAAGTTCATTATCGCCCGACGTAAGTCAGGAGTGCGCAATGCCTAGATCGATTAGTAAGGGCGCGTTTGTGGATGCTCATCTCCTTAAGAAAGTTGAGCACATGAACCAGGTGAAGGATCGCAAACTGATCAAGACATGGTCTCGGCGATCGACGGTTATTCCGGACATGATCGGCCATACGTTTGCCGTCCATAACGGAAAGAAATTCATTCCCGTGTTTGTGACTGAAAATATGGTAGGCCACAAGCTCGGAGAGTTTGCGCCGACCCGGTTCTTCAAGGGGCATGGTCAGGCAAGGACGGAAAAGGCCGTTGCGCTGAAGTAGAAGAGGTTGGTGGTCGGCAGTCAATAGCGGAGGGCATCCCGGTCCAACGGCCGGTGATGGATGACGGGATCTAAAGACGATGACGGAAGCACGAGCCATATTACGATTTGTTCGGGTCGCGCCACGCAAGGCGAAGCCTGTGATTGACATGATTCGGGGGCAGCATGTTCCCGCGGCGCTGGCGATGTTGAAGCATACGCCGAGGCATGCCGCCCGTGTCGTTGAGAAAATCCTTCGATCTGCGGTGGCGAACGCTGAGCAGAAGGAAATGGGAGACAGCGAGTCGATGGTGATCTCCAAAGCCTTCGTCAACTGTGGGCCCACCTACAAGCGAGTTCGGGCCAGGTCGATGGGCCGGGCGAATGCGATTCAGAAACGGACCAGCCATATCACGGTGGTGGTGGCGGCGCCGACAATTCAGGATAAGAAGCAGTAGGGACACTTTTAACGCGTACTGAGGCAGACGTCGTATGGGTCAGAAAACACATCCAATTGGATATCGCCTGGGTTACAACTATACCTGGAATTCTCGCTGGTATGCCGGCAAGGATTACGCCAAGCTGCTTCACCAGGATATCAAGATCAGAAAGACGGTCAAAGCTAAGCTGTACCACGCGGGTGTAGCCAAGGTGGAAATTGAGCGGTCCGGTGATCAGACTCGAGTGATCATCCACACAGCTCGTCCGGGTATTATCATCGGCCGTAAGGGAGCTGAGGTTGATAAGCTCAAGGCTGATCTTGAGAAGCAATATGGCGGGCAGGCGTACATTACCGTCAAGGAAATCAAAAAGCCTGAACTTGATGCGCAGCTGGTTAGTGAAAATGTCGCTGCTCAGCTCGAAAAGCGTGTGGCGTTCCGGCGGGCCATGAAGCGTAGTGTCCAGTCGGCGCTTCGGCTCGGTGCGCAAGGAATCAAAATTATGGTGGCAGGCCGGTTGGGTGGTGCGGAAATCGCACGAACCGAATGGTATCGCGAAGGACGTGTGCCGTTGCATACTCTGCGGGCGGAAATCGACTATGGGTTTGCTGAGGCGCACACCACTATGGGGCAGATCGGAGTCAAGACGTGGATTTACAAGGGTGAACTGCTTCCGGCTCAGCCAATGAAACCGGATTCTCTTCTTGAGCGGCGGATTGGGTAAGGAGATCGAGTTGTGTTAGCGCCGAAGAAAGTCAAATTCAGAAAAATGCAGAAGGGCCGCATGAAGGGCAAGGCCTATCGTGGCGGTCAAATTACGCTGGGTGAATTCGGTCTTAAGGCCTTGGAACCAGGTTGGGTGACCAGTCGCCAAATTGAAGCGGCGAGAATCGCAATCACCCGTTATGTGAAGCGAGGCGGACAGGTGTGGACGCGCATATTCCCGGATAAGCCGATCACAAAGAAACCTGCCGAGACTCGAATGGGCAAAGGCAAGGGCAATCCAGAGTATTGGGTAGCGGTTGTGAAGCCTGGCCGGATTTTGTATGAGATGGATGGCGTCACGCCTGAGGTTGCAAAGGAAGCATTCCGACTTGCGTCTCACAAGCTGCCTGTTGCGACAAAGCTGGTCGTTCGTGGAGAGTTCGCGTAAGGCCTTGAGTCTGGCCTGAGGGGTAAGGGTATGGCATTGGAACTGAAAGAGTTGCGGCAACTAACAGTGATCGAGCTTGCAGATAAGGCAAAGCAGCTCGTCCAGGAGCTCTTCAATCTGCGGTTCCAGTTCGGAACTGGTCGGCTTGAGAATCCTATGCAAATTCGAAGAACCAAGCGCGATATTGCCAGGATTAAAACTGTCATCCGGCAGATCGAGCAGCAGGCTGAAGCAGCCAAAGGGTAGGGGTCTATGTCTGAGGGTGTGAAAAGGCATCACCGGTTTGGAAGTGTCGTCAGCAATAAGATGCAGAAGACCGTCGTCGTGGCTGTGTCACGATCCGTCATTCATCCTGTTTACAGGAAAGTGCTCAAGCGGGTGACGAGATTGAAAGCGCATGATGAGAGTGGACAATGCAAGGTGGGCGATCGGGTCAAGATTATTCAGACCAGGCCATTGAGTAAGGACAAGAACTGGCGGGTCGTTCAGGTCATGGAAAAGGGACAGGCTGAAAAATAGAGGGAGCACCGTTCTGAGATCATCGGATCTCATGGCATGCGCGGAACGCAGATATGATTCAAAACTACACGTATATGGATGTGGCCGATAATTCCGGTGCGAAGCAGGCGATGTGCTTCCACGTATTTGGAGGCACCAGACGTCGCTATGCATCGTTGGGTGACATCGTCGTCGTTGCCGTCAAGGAAGCCATTCCCCAGGCGAGTGTGAAAAAGGGGGATGTCAGCCGCGCGGTGATTGTGCGGACGACAAAAGAAGTGCGGCGGGAAGATGGCTCCTACATTAAGTTCGATCGAAATGCCTGTGTGTTGATCAATAAGGATGGCGAGCCAATTGGGACGCGCATTTTCGGACCGGTCGCGCGCGAGCTGCGGTGGAAGAAATTCATGAAGATCATTTCCCTTGCACCTGAGGTGCTGTAGGGATCGGTAAGTGAGGACATTGTGCAGGCACTTCGCAAGAGCAAAATAAAAAAAGGCGATACAGTCGTCGTGATTGCAGGCCGTGACCGGGGGAAGACCGGGAAGGTCCTCTCTGTGGATCTTGGAGCCGGGCAGGTGACGGTTGAAAAGCTCAATATCATCAAGCGGCACACCAAGCCGAACCAGAAGGTCAAGCAGGGGGGCATTCTTGAGCGTGAGGCCCCTCTTAATATTTCAAAGGTAATGTTTTTCTGCCCCGTCACGCAGAAGCCGACACGAGTAGGAATACGGTCATTGGGGGATGGGCGGCGGACCAGGTTCAGTAAAAAATCGAACGAGCCTATCGAGTAGGGCTGGAGAATTTGGAATGGCGAAAGTAGAAAAAGGCAAAACCGGAAAGCCGGCCGAACGGAAGTCGCAGAAAAAAGAGAGTGCGGCGCCGCAGAAGTTGGATGAGGGAAGCGAAGAGTCGAAATTCAGGCCCCGGCTTCGCGACACCTATCAGCAAAAGGTCGTGCCGGCGCTGATGAAGGAGTTCGGCTACAAGAATGTCATGCAGGTTCCTCGACTTGAGCGTGTTGTGCTCAATGTCGGTATGGGAGAGGCTCTGCAGAATGTCAAGTTGCTCGAGAGTGCGGTGACAGAACTGGGGACGATCACAGGGCAAAAGCCGGTTGTGACCAGGGCCAAGAAAGCGATAGCCGGATTCAAATTGAGGCAGGGGTTGCCGATCGGAGCTAAGGTGACGCTTCGTAGCCGCCGCATGTACGAATTTTTTGACCGTCTGGTATCGTTGGCGCTTCCGCGCATCCGAGATTTTCGCGGCGTTTCACCGAAGGCATTCGATGGGCGTGGAAACTATACCTTCGGCCTGAAGGAACAGCTGATTTTCCCGGAGATCAAGTACGACGAAGTGGCATCTATCCATGGCATGGACATTACGATTGTGACGACAGCCAAGACGAACGACGAGGGGAAGGCCTTGTTGAAGCATCTGGGCATGCCGTTTCGCACCTAGGGACACACTCGGTGTGAGGCATTGTTCGAAGAGAAGGAGTGTTTGTGGCACGATTAGCGCTGAGAAATAAGGCGGCAACCAAACAAAAGTTTCCGTGCCGGGAGTATCATCGCTGCGGCGTATGTGGCCGTGTACGTGGGTATCTTCGCCGGTTTCGGATGTGCAGGATCTGTTTTCGGCTCCTGAGTCTCCGTGGAGAAATCCCGGGCGTACGCAAATCAAGCTGGTAGCCGGTATGTCGGCCTACGGTCGATCGTCTTAAGAATGTAGAAGGATATCAGATGCTTACAGATCCGATCAGTGACCTCCTTGTTCGGTTGAAAAATGGCGCTCAGCGCCGTCATGAGACAGTGGTTGTTCCGACTTCAAAATTGAAGCGTGCAATTTTAGAGATCTTGAAGAGAGAGGGCTATGTCGATGGCATCGAGGACGGGATGCGTGACGGGCATCCGATTCTTGATGTGCGGTTGCGATATGTGGGGGAAGGACAGCCCATGATTACGGGTCTGGAGCGGATCAGCAAGCCCGGACGCCGAGTTTATGTCGGAAGCAAAGATATTGCAAAGGTCCGCAATGGGATCGGGGTGTCCATCCTCTCGACCTCGAAAGGTATCATGACGGATCAGGAGTCCCGCAAGAATAAGTTGGGTGGAGAGATTTTGTGTTCAGTGTGGTAGGCGGGGCGAAGTTTTAACGACTGAATAGGGATGTAGAAAATCATGTCGCGGATAGGGAAAAAACCAATCACGGTTCCCAGTGGAGTGGATGTCAAAGTCTCCGGATCGAGTGTGTCGGTCAAGGGTCCTTTGGGGAAGCTAGATTGGTCATTAGCTCAGGGTGTGAGCGTTGCGCTGGATAACGGCCAGATCGTTGTCACTCGCTCCAGTGAAGATCGCAAACTGCGGGCCCTGCACGGTCTTGTTCGAGCGGAATTGAATAACATGGTGCTTGGGGTCACTAAGGGCTACGAACGATCGCTTGAAATCACCGGAGTCGGATACAAGGCACAAATTCAAGGCCGGACGATGAGTTTCAATGTTGGGTATATCAATCCCGTTGTGTATCAAGTGCCGGCTGGCATCGATGTGAAGGTGGATAAGCAAACCCTTATCAATGTCAAGGGAGTCGATAAACGCCTCGTCGGCCAGGTGGCGGCAAATCTCCGAGCGATCAAGCCTCCCGATGTGTACAAGCAGAAGGGTGTTCGCTATGCGGGCGAACAGTTGCGGAAAAAGGAAGGCAAGACAGGGAAGTAGGTAGCGAACATGAATACGGCTGAAAAATTACGACAACTGAAACAGCGGCGGCGGCGTGTGCGCAAGACGATCATGGGGACTGCGGAACGACCTCGTCTGAACGTGTTCCGCAGCAGCGCACATATTTATGCGCAGGTGATCAACGACATCGAGGGGAAAACGCTCGCAGCAGCGTCGTCGCTCGATAAGTCGCTGCGCACGGCCCTTAAATCGACGAGCAGCATTGAAGCGGCGAAGGCGGTCGGGAAGCTGATTGCGTCGCGGGCGAAGGCTGCCAATGTGAATACTGTGGTTTTTGATCGCGGCGGACGGATGTATCACGGCAGAATCAAAGCGCTTGCCGATGCGTCGCGTGAAGGGGGTCTTCAGTTCTAACGCGGTCATCCTTTTCATCCCCACCAATTTCGAGTGGGAAGAGCAGAAACGAGGCACTGTGTGCGAGTCAATCCTGATGAACTAAGCCTGAAAGATAAAGTCGTCTTCATCAATCGCGTCGCAAAGGTCGTGAAGGGCGGCAAACGGTTTAACTTTTGTGCCCTGGTCGTGGTCGGTGACGGCCATGGCTGGGTGGGGATCGGCAAAGGGAAGGCCGCAGAAGTCCCGGTCGCCATATCAAAGGCTGTCGAACAAGCCAAGAAACATCTCGTGCATGTTGCGCTCAAGGGCGGCTCAATCCCACATGAAGTGCATGGCCTCTTTGGCGGTGAGCATGTGCTCCTCAAGCCGGCAGCCGACGGAACGGGAATTGTCGCCGGTGGTGCAGTTCGCGCCGTGGTCGAATTGGTTGGCGCGCATAATGTGGTTGCCAAGACGCTTGGCCGTGGTAATCCCTTCAATACGGTTCGAGCAACATTAGATGGACTCACGCAATTGAGAAATCCTGAAGAAGTGCTTCGTCTGCGTCGTCGGACCATGGCGGAGCGGCAGGAAGGGGCGGCGGTGTAATGGGTACGGTTTCGACACCTAAATCTAGAAAAGCGACAGCGTCAGGCGTTCGGGTGACACTTATGCGGAGTCCGATCGGCACACCGCAGACGCATCGCCTGGTACTGCGAGGGCTTCGGCTTCGGCATATACGCCAGACGGCCGTCCATCCAGACACTCCACAAGTTCGCGGATTGATCAAGAAAGTGGGTTATCTGCTCGAGGTTGGAAAGCCATGAATCTTCATGATTTGACACCGGCAAAAGGGGCAAAGAAGCGGAGAAAACGGATCGGCCGCGGACCAGGGTCCGGCCATGGAAAGACCGCGACCAAGGGACATAAGGGATTGCTGGCGAGATCCGGAGGCGGAAAGCGGCCTGGTTTTGAAGGCGGTCAAATGCCGTTGATTCGGCGGTTGCCGAAGTTTGGGTTCGTCAACAATTTCCGCACGGAATATTCCATCGTCAATGTGAGTAGTTTCCAGGATTGGAACGGAAGCGGTACCATCACCCCGCAAGCCATGGTGGATGCCGGCTTGGTCAAGCGTAAGACACTGCCGATCAAAATCCTCGGCAATGGAGAGCTGAAGAAATCACTCGTCATTCAGGCCCATAAGTTCAGCAAGTCTGCGGAGGCGAAGATTCAGTCGGCTGGAGGGAGAGTCGAGGTCATCGGCGGTGTTTGAGCGGCTCCTGACCAGTATTCAGAATATCTTCAAGATTCCCGAGCTTCGCACTCGTATCTTGTTTACGCTCGGGATGCTGGTCGTTTACCGCATCGGGGCTCACATCCCGACTCCCGGTATCAACGGCGAGGCCCTCTCTGAATTTCTGCAAAAACAGGGCGGCTCCCTCCTTGGGTTTTTAGATATTTTCTCAGGCGGGTCGCTGTCCCGCTTGACGATTTTCGCGCTGGGCATCATGCCCTATATCAGCGCCTCGATCATCATTCAGCTGCTGACGGTGGTTGTTCCCCACCTCACCAAGCTGGCGAAGGAGGGGGAGCGCGGACGAAAAAAGATCATTCAGTATACCCGGTTCAGCACGATCGGTATTGCGTTGATTCAGGGCTTTGGAATCGCAGTTGGGTTGGAGCAGATGAATCAAGGTGCGTTTGTGTTGAGTGCGGGGTGGGGATTCCGCCTCATGACCGTGATTACCCTCACGGCGGGGACGGGCTTCCTGATGTGGCTCGGTGAGCAGATCACCGAACGCGGGATCGGGAACGGGATTTCGCTGATCATTTTTTCAGGCATCGTGGCGCGCTTGCCGTCGGCGGTGGCTCAGACCTTCGACCTCTATAAGGTCGGGCAGTTGAATATCGTGATGCTCGTCGGCCTCGCGGCGCTGATGGTAGTCGTTGTAGCGGCCATCGTATTTTTGGAAAGTGGCCGTCGGAAAATCCCGGTTCAGTATGCCAAGCGTGTCATCGGTCGGCGGGTGTACGGCGGGCAGAGTACACATATTCCGTTGAAGATCAATACGGCAGGCGTGATTCCGCCAATTTTCGCATCCTCGATTATCGCGTTTCCTGCCACGATTGCCGGATTTTTTGAAACGCCATGGATCAAAGAGATCGGTACGCAACTGTCGCCAGGATCCGTCCTCTACACGCTGATGTATGTCGGGCTTATTCTCTTTTTCTGTTTCTTTTATACGGCGGTTGTTCTCAATCCTGTTGACATGGCTGACAACATGAAGAAGTACGGGGGATTCATTCCCGGCATCCGGCCAGGTCAACGAACGTCGGACTACATTTATAATGTGCTTACAAAAATCACGTTTGCCGGCTCCATTTATTTGGCCGTAGTGTGTGTCATCCCAGAGCTGCTCATTTACAAATTGAATGTGCCGTTTTATTTCGGCGGCACTTCATTGTTAATCGTGATCGGGGTGGGGCTTGATACGGCGCAGCAGATCGAATCACATATGCTGATGCGCAACTATGAAGGGTTCTTAGGTAAGGGCATGGCTCCGCTACGCGGAAGAAACGGATAGTGCCCCATGCGGCTCGTGTTTCTTGGCGCGCCGGGCGTCGGTAAAGGCACGCAAGCAGATAAGGTCGCCACCCAGCACGGTGTCCGGAAAATATCGACTGGGGATTTGCTTCGAGAGGCCGTTCGGAATCGTACCAGCTTAGGCCTTGAGGCCAAGGCCTACATGGACCAAGGTCGGCTCGTTCCAGATTCCGTCGTCATCGGGTTGGTGTGTGAAAAGTTGTCCGATCCCGGTTACGCAAAGGGATTTATCCTGGACGGGTTTCCCAGGACGGTTCCTCAGGCAGAAGAGTTAGGAAAGGTGCTGGTTGAGCAGGGCATCGGACTGAATCGTGTCATCAACTTTCAGGTTTCTCGTGCTGAGATCGTAAAACGGCTGAGCGGGCGGAGGAGCTGCCCAAAGTGTCAGGCGACGTATCACGTGGAGTTTGCGCCCCCCAAAGAAGCCGGAGTGTGTGATCGGTGCAAGGATACGTTAGTTCAGCGAAGCGATGATCAGAGGGAAGCGATTGAGACACGGCTGAAGGTCTATGAAGAGCAGACTGCCCCGTTGATCGGCTTCTACGAAAAGAAAAATATCTTGTCGCATCTCGAGAGCGAGGGGCCTGTCGAGTCTGTGTATCAGAGCTTGTCGAAGGTGCTGGCAGCATACGATACGGCATGATCATTCTCAAGACGCCTGCTGAAATTGAGATTATGGCGGAAGCGTCGAGAGTGGTTGCCGAGGTGCTGGAGATCGTTCGGAAAGAAGTTCGATCAGGAATCAGCACCGACGAGCTCGATCGTCTAGCCGAGAAAGAGATTCGAGCGAGAGGGGCGATACCGGCGTTCAAGGGGTACAGAAATTATCCTAAGACGCTCTGCGCATCCGTGAACGAACAGGTGGTTCATGGAATACCATCCGGGCGGAAGCTCAAGGATGGCGATATTATCGGACTTGACCTTGGTGCCATTGTTGGTGGATTTTATGGAGACTCAGCGGTAACGGTGGCAGTCGGTCGGGTGCCTGAGAAGATTGCGACGCTCGTGCGTGTCACGGAAGAATCGCTGTATCTGGGAATTGAGCAGGCGGTGGTCGGTAATCGGTTGACAGATATTTCCCATGCGGTCCAACGTCATATCGAGTCAGCTGGGTATTCGGTCGTCACGGAGTTTGTGGGGCATGGGATCGGCAGGCACTTGCATGAAGAACCGCAGGTTCCCAACTATGGGAAGCCTGGACAGGGGCCGCGGCTGCAGAGCGGCATGGTGCTCGCCATTGAGCCAATGGTCAATATGGGGGGGAGCGCCATACGAGTTCTTGAGGATCGTTGGACGGCAGTCACGGCTGATGGAAGCTTGTCTGCTCACTTCGAACATACGATTGCCATACAACCAAGTGGCCCGGCTCGAATCTTGAGCCGTCGAGTCGCAGGCGAAATTTAAGTCGCAGAAAAGAACGCAGAAATACGTGGCCAAAGAAGATATTATCGAAGTACAGGGTTCCGTGGCAGAAACTCTGCCGAATGCGATGTTTCGGGTGAGGCTCGAAAATGGACATATCATCTTAGCCCATATATCTGGCAAGATGCGGATGCATTTCATTCGCATTCTTCCTGGTGATAAGGTGACGGTGGAAATGTCGCCGTATGATCTGACCAGGGGCCGGATCACGTATCGTTTCAAGTAGCAGGGAGCATTGAGTTCTCATGAAAGTGAAATCATCAGTGAAGCCGATTTGCGCAAAGTGTAAAGTTGTGCGCCGGCGAGGGGTAGTTCGGATTCTTTGCGATAACCCTCGCCATAAACAGCGCCAAGGGTAAGGATGTCCTTCGCTATCGGTCGAGCGCGCATGGGGTATGGCGTGTCTTATATCGAGCGGATGACGGTACACGATTCGACGGAAGGGAGAAGCAATGGCACGTATCGCTGGCGTCGATTTGCCTAGAGGCAAGCGGGCCGATATTGGCTTGACCTACATTTACGGAATCGGACGGGCGGCCGCCTTGAAAATTCTGAAGGAGGCCGGCGTTGATACCGCTGTCCGCATCAAGGATTTGAGCGAGGACAAGATTGTCAAGCTGCGCGAGATCATCGACCGTGATCACCGGGTGGAAGGTGATCTTCGCAAAGAAGTCTCATTGAATATCAAGCGGCTGGTTGATACGGGAACATACCGAGGCCTCCGGCATCGGAAGGGGTTGCCCGTGCGCGGACAGCGAACCAAAACGAATGCCAGGACGCGCAAAGGACGCCGTTCCGGCGTCGGCAGCAAACCGAGACCGTCGATGACGAAGTCCGCCCCGAGCGCATAATTCGTCGAACGTACAATGAAGGAGTTCGCATGAGCGTCAAGAAGGGGAAAAAGAAAGAACGGCGAATCGTTCAAAGCGGAGTCGCGCACGTTCAAGCGTCGTTCAACAATACGATCGTGACGATTACCGATATGAGCGGGAATACGGTGGTGTGGGCCAGTGCAGGTAATCAAGGATTTAAGGGGTCCCGCAAAAGCACGCCGTTCGCCGCACAGCGGGCTGGAGAAGCTGCGGCTCGTAAGGCGATGGAGAGCGGGATGCGGCAAATCGATGTCTATGTGAATGGGCCTGGCTCCGGTCGGGAATCGGCGATCCGCTCACTGCAAGGAGCCGGACTGCGGATTAACCTGATTCGTGACGTGACGCCCATTCCGCATAACGGCTGCCGTCCGCCAAAACGACGGCGTGTCTAAGTCGAGAGGAACCGAACGTCGGATTGAATAACGATTCTGGACATGCGCGAGGGCATGTCTGCGGCAACTGGAGGTAGAGAAGTGGCAAAGTATCGCGGTCCCGTCTGTCGGCTCTGTCGGCGAGAAGGTGAGAAACTGTTTCTCAAAGGTGCGCGTTGCATGACCGAAAAGTGCGCCATCGAGCGGCGGAGCTACCCTCCCGGCCAGCATGGACAGGGGCGTCAACGGACCTCTGACTATAGTCTCCAGTTGCGTGAAAAGCAGAAGTTGCGGAGAATTTACGGACTTCAAGAACGGCAATTCCGCGGCGTGTTCGAGCGGGCTGAGCGGCAAATCGGTGTCACGGGCGATGCGTTGCTGCGGTTGCTCGAATGCCGGCTCGACAATGTGGCCTATCGATTGGGATTCGGCATGTCGCGAAAGCAGGCCCGGCAGATCGTCAGTCACGGTCATCTTTTGATGAACGGGAAGAGGATCACAGTTGCCGGCGCGCTTGTGAAGGCCGGGGACGTCATTGAAGTTCGTGAGCGGAGCAGGAATCTGGCAACCATTCAGGGAGCTTTGGAGGCCGTCGACGGCCGTGGGATTCCGGACTGGCTCGAGCTCGACAAGGGCGCATTTAAAGGGGTCGTGCGCGCATTGCCGGCGAAGGAACATATCCCGTTGCCGGTTAATGAACAGATGGTTGTGGAATTGTATTCACGATAGCCGTTGGACCCAGGGGCGGCGTCGTTGTGCGAACGGACGTTCCACAGGTTAGTTGCGTATACGCTGGTACATGGAGGGGGAGTCATGATCAAGGCGATGAGAGACTTTCAGGTCCCGATGCGGGTGGAAGTCGATAAGGATGCACATTCCCCAACATTCGGTCGATTCACCACAGAAGCGTTCGAGCGGGGATTCGGGACTACGATCGGAAACGCCCTGCGGCGTGTCTTGCTGTCGTCTCTGACGGGCGCTGCAGTCACCACGGTGAAGATTGAAGGGGTGGTACATGAGTTTTCGACGATCGCCGGTGTGACGGAAGATGTGACGGCGATTATTTTGAATATCAAGGGTCTGCGATTGGCGCTCCATACCGACAAGCCCAAGACGATTCGATTGAAGAAAAAGGGGCCGGGTGAAGCGAAGGGATCCGACATCATTCATGATGGCGATGTCACCATTCTGACCCCTGATTTGCATATCGCAATGTTAGATAAGGATGCAACTCTGGATATTGAAATGACAGTCAAGCACGGCCGTGGATATGTTCCGGCCGAACGCAATAAGGAAGAAGGCTTGCCGATCGGTGTGATTGCCATCGATTCTATTTTCTCTCCGATCAAGCGGGTGAATTTTCAGGTTGAGAACGCTCGTGTCGGACGCATGACTGACTATGACAAGTTGACGATGGAGATTTGGACCGATGCGACGATCAGCCCACGTGATGCGCTATCGACTGCCGCCGGGATTTTGCGCGAACATCTGGATATCTTCATCAATCCGGAGGAGCGTGGCGAGGGGAAGAGCGAGGCAGGTTATGAGGAGTCTCAGCGGGAGGTGAATAAAAACCTTTCCCGCAGTGTGAATGAACTGGAGCTGTCCGTCCGTGCTGCGAATTGTTTGAAGAATGCCAATATCAAAACGATCGCAGATCTGGTGCAGAAGTCTGAAGGAGAGATGCTGCGGACGAAGAATTTCGGGAAGAAGTCTCTCAATGAAATCAAGGAAATCTTGTCTGAAATGGGACTCTCGCTGGGCACCAAGGTGGATTTGCCACCGTCTCACAATGGGAGTCCGAAGTCGGAGTAATTCTTAGGTCAAGGGGAACGCCGTGCGACACAGGGAAAAAGGGCGACAACTCGGCAGACAAACCAAGCATCGGTGGGCGTTGTTCCGCAATCTCGTCACGTCGTTGCTCGACCACGAGCGGATCGAGACGACGGAAGCGAAAGCCAAGGAGATACGCGGGTTCACTGATCGCATGATTACGTTGGGGAAGGAAGGGACCCTTCCAGCGCGGCGCCGCGCGCTCGCATTTTTGCGAAGCAAGGACGTCGTGTCCAAGTTGTTCGCAGATGTCGCGGGACGGTTTAAGGATCGTCGCGGAGGGTACACCAGGATTGTGAAAACCCGCAGACGTATCGGGGATGGCGGAGAAATGGTTGCTATTGAATTGGTTTCACGTCCAGAGGCGCCGGCCGCACAGAAATCATCCAGCCCCCCCGCGCAGCCTTCCGCTGGCGAACCTCAAAAGTCAGTATAGATTTTATTTGTAATCAGAACTCTCGGGCTATCTTTCTCAAATGCCCTCCATGTGGAAACACATGGAGGGCATCGTGTTGTCAGGCGCTTCCAGAGATCCTCAGAGACATTTACTTGCCCTGTCGTGCATGCTACGATCGTGCCAGCATATCTGTAACCATTTGAGAGCCGGCATATGTGGGAACGAATCGTACGGCGAACACTTCTGACATTGAGTATATTCCTGTCCGCGTTTCTGGGCTATCTGCTCTTTGTCAATGCCGATTCAACTCCATCGACCCAACCGGCCTCTTCCGGATCGATTGAGCGTGCGGATGCGAAGATCTCAGAGTTTATCTTTACGCAAACTAAAGGCGATGTTGTCGAGTGGCAAGTGCAGGCCAAGCAGGCACGGTTGTTCGAGCGGGAGAAAAAGGCACGGCTTACCGGGGTCGATATCACGTTTTATGGCGAGAAGGGGACGGAGCTGACTCTGTCGGGAGAAGAGGGAGTACTCGATATCGCAACGAAGAATCTTGAACTGGCTAATCAGACAGAGCCTTTGGTTGTTGAAACGAAAAGTGGATATACCATTTATACGAATCATCTGGCATGGAAAGACGAGACCAAAGAGATTCGTACGGATGACAATGTTCGAATCGTCGGTCATGGAATTGAAGTGACCGGGCGTGGACTGCTCGGCCGGATGGCTGCGCAGGAATTCGAGATTTTAGGGGATGTTCATGTGGATCTTGTTCCTGTTTCTTAATGTAGTTCTGTTCGGAGACGTGTTGCCAAGCCATTCTGCGGAACCTGGGATCCTGCAAAACAAAGGAGTAACCGCCGCTGTCCCCACCACGATTACAGCCAAGAAAGTCACGGTACGTAAACAAGACAACCGGGCCGTATTTGAAGGAACTGTTGTTCTGAGCAGGGGCCCACTTCTTGTTTATTCGGATAAGATGATCGTCCTGTTTCATTCGCTCGGCGGTGGGCAGGCGCCAACAACTTCTACCGGGCAGGTTGCCGGACAGTCGTCAGATAAGGGGAAAGATACGCCGCCGACAATGTCGAACCATTCCGTGCATCGAGTCGAAGCGATTGACCATGTCAAAATAAAGTATGCGACCGGTAATGCGACGTGCCAGAAAGCCGTGTATTTCAGTGAGGGTGATAAGATTGTTTTGACGGGGGAACCTGTGGCCTGGGAGAAGGGAACACGCGTCAGCGGAAAACAAATCACGATCTACCTGGCAGAGGAACGGAGTGTGGTCGAGGGAGACTCACATGTCCGTATTGAGGAGGAGGAAAAGGCCGCACCATGACGCAGGGGACTCCCACAGGTGCAGAGGCAGTCATCGATGCGGCAGCGAAGACACGCACGGAATGTCTGCGCGCCAGCGGACTCGTCAAGAGTTTTCGAGGCCGCAAGGTCGTCAAGGGGGTTGCAATCGAAGTGCGGGCCGGGGAAGTCGTGGGGTTATTAGGGCCGAATGGGGCAGGGAAAACGACGATCTTCGATATGATGGTCGGGATTTGTCAGCCTGATGAAGGAGACATTACTTTCAATGGGGAATCTGTAACCGATCTGCCGATGTTTAAGCGGGCACGCCGTGGAATCGGGTATTTACCGCAGGAGTCGTCGGTGTTTCGTCGTTTGTCCGTCGAGCATAATGTCTTGGCGATCTTAGAAATGCTGGGGTATGCTCGTGAGGAACGCATTCGCCGGGTGGATGAATTGTTGAAAGAGCTGGACCTCATTCATATTCGAGAGAGTATGGCCTACGCCCTCTCAGGCGGAGAACGCCGGAGGTTGGAGATTACCCGGGCACTGGCTACGGCTCCATCGTTCATGCTGCTGGACGAACCGTTTGCCGGTATTGATCCCATCGCGGTAGCGGATATTCAGCAGATCATCACGCGACTGAAGGACAAAGGGATCGGCATCTTGATTACCGACCATAACGTGCAGGAGACGCTTTCGATCGTTGATCGGGCGTACATTATCAATGAGGGGTTGATCCTGGAATCGGGACCGCCTCAAGCAATCGTGAAGAGTGAAACTGCCCGGGCGGTGTATCTTGGGGAACGGTTCAAGTTGTAGCTGGATAGGTGGGCATGAAACTTCGACTTGATCTAAAGCTTAGTCAAAAATTGATTATGACGCCGCAATTGCAGCAGGCGATCAAGCTGTTGCAGTTGTCTCGCCTAGAGCTTCAGCAGAGCCTCTCGCAGCACCTTTTGGAAAATCCATTGTTGGATGAAGTCCAGGCAGAAGTAGAGGATGTGGAGCCTGCCCCTGCCGACGGCAAGTCGGAAGAGCCCCCTGCTGCGGCCGGCCAAGAGTTGCCCGAAGAAGGAGGGACGCCGGAGGAGCGTGGTTCGCCCGAAGAGTTCAGTGCATCCGGATGGGAAGAGTATTTTGGGAGTGACCGTCGGATCGGCGATTCTGAACGTGCCTCCTCCTCCCAGGATGAATTCCCATCCTATGAGCAGACCGTTGCCAAAGCGACATCGCTTGAGGAGCATCTTCTCTGGCAGTTGTCATTGTCCGGATTAACGGATCGAGGGAAAGCGCTCGGTCGGTTGATCATCGGGAACCTTGATGATGACGGATATCTCCGCATTACATTGACTGAGGTTATCGCAGGAACCGATTTCACGGAATCCGAGGCGGAGTCTGCCCTCAGAGACATCCAAACTTTCGATCCAACCGGTGTCGGGGCGAGAGACTTGCCCGAATGCCTCCTCCTGCAGCTCGGGCATTTAGGCCGCAATCCGATCGGTTCGTTGGGTGCGCGGCCAGGCGCGCTCAAGGGGTCGATCGTTGAGGGTGTGATCCTTCATCATTTGAAGGATTTGGAAAAGAAGCAGTATGCCAAAATTGCCAAGGCGTTGGATGTGACGGTTGACGAAGTATTTCAGGCCACCAAGGTTATTGAAAATCTCGAGCCCAAACCGGGCCGGCCGTTCACGAACACACAGAACTATGTCATCGTTCCGGATGTGTTCGTCGTCAAGGATGAAGGGGAGTGGGTCGTACTATTAAATGACGATGGTCTCCCTCGCATGCGGATCAGCCCGTATTACAAACAATTGATGGCTTCCAGCCAGGGAGGCGCTCCTGAAACGAAAGCCTACATGGATGAGAAGTTGCGGGCTGCCCAGTGGGTCATTCGGAGCATCGAACAACGCAATAAGACGATTGTGAAGGTCGTATCGAGTATCGTGAAGTTTCAGGAGCAATTCTTTGAGCGCGGTGTCTCGCACCTCAAACCCCTCGTGCTTAAACAGGTCGCCGAAGACATTGGGATGCACGAGTCAACCATCAGTCGCGTCACCGCCAATAAGTATATGTATTGTCCTCAGGGCATGTTGGAGCTGAAGTTCTTTTTCAACGCCGGGCTGCAACGGACCGACCAGCCGTCGGATATGCACTCGTCCGTATCCGTGAGAGAGATGATTAAGAAAATGGTGGCGGAGGAAGACGGCAAGCGGCCGTTAAAGGATGAAGAAATAGCCGCCCGCCTTCGCACGCACCAAGTCCTTATTGCCAGACGAACGGTTGCCAAATATCGGGCGGAGGATAATATTCCTTCTGCCGGCCAACGGAAACGTTTCTTTTAGTCTGCGTCAAGGCCATATTCACTGACCAGTAGGAGGTGTGATATGAGGCTGAGAATTACCGGACGCCATCTGGACATCACGTCTGCGCTGAAGAGTTATGTGGAAGCCCGGTTTGGGCGGCTCGATCGCTACGAGTTGAAGATCGAATCGCTTCAAGTTGTGCTGGGTGTTGAAAAGCTTCGGCATATGGCTGAAGTAATCGGAACGGTAAACGGGAAGCCGCTGCAGGCGAAAACATCCACTCAAGAAATGTACGCGACAATCGATGCCCTGGTGGATCGGGTCGACGCACAGTTCAGGAAGTGGAAGGAGCGTCTGGTCAACCACAAGTCCGGAGGAACCAGAAAGTCTCAGATGCGAGCCGATGCCGAGTTGCTATAGCACGACTGCGGGAGCAGTTTTCAAAGTTGGAGATGCCCCGCGAGGGAATTGGAACGTCGTGCAACGCCCATGGTTCTCCCATACTTTCACCAAAACTAGTCTGGCAGAAGACCGCTGTCGATGAAGTAGGCGGCGGTTGATCCCGCTCAAAATATCTTGTGCCCATGACAGAGGATGCTTTGAGTCATCCATTAGACTGAGAATGATATGGCACAACTCAGCTTAGTCATTATTAGTGGATTGTCCGGGTCTGGGAAATCTCACGCACTCAAGGTGTTTGAGGATGCCGGATATTTCTGTATCGATAACCTTCCGCCGGCCCTGCTGCCCACTTTTGTCGATCTCTGCAATCAGCAGAAAGGTGAGATCACCAATGTGGCCTTGGGCATCGATATTCGAGAGCGGGTATTTTTTTCTGACCTGGTCGGTATTCTTGAGCGTGTCAAAGGGCTTGGCCATTCTGTCCAGCTGCTGTTCTTTGAGTCGCGCGAGGAAGTCTTGGTTCGGCGATTTTCCGAGTCGAGGCGCCCGCATCCGCTCTTGCCTCACTTGCCTGTATTGGAAGGGGTTCGGTTCGAAGCCCAACGGCTTGCAGAGCTTCGGCGGCATGCAGACCGTGTCATTGATACGTCGGATCTGACCGTACATGAACTACGCGACTTGCTCACCAAGCAGTTCAGCCAGGATCCTGGCGAAAAAAAGCTCACGATATCGCTGCTCACATTCGGCTATAAGTTCGGGGTTCCCTACGATATTGATTTGTTGTTCGATGTGCGCTTCCTCAAGAATCCCTATTTCGTTCCTGACCTGAAGTCGCTTCCCGGGGATGACCCAAGAGTTCGCAGCTTCGTTTTGTCAAACCCCGATGCCGTTGCGTTGATCGAGCGGCTTGAAGGCTTGCTCAAGTTTCTCATTCCGCAGTTCGAGCGCGAGCCACGCAGCTATCTGACGATCGCAATCGGGTGTACCGGCGGTCGGCATCGATCTGTTGCGGTCGCCGGGCGTCTACAAGAAGGCCTTTCTGCCATGGGCTACGACGTCGCACTAAAGCATCGCGACATTCACAAATCATAGGTCTTGCAAAGAGGGACATGTCTGCGCTTCTTCAGCGAAGCGCGATTGCGTCATTCTGCCCATTTCTTGACAGGTAGAACATAGTGACTATACTTGCCCATGTGAGCATGCAAACGGCTTGTAACGTGAGTTCACGACGTGAAGCGGCAGATATTCTCTTCCCGGCGAACGGGGTTGAAGGTATGCCAGCCGTGCGATTCAATCAACGCGTAGAGACGATATGTGTCTGCCGGGATGCGGAGTGTGTGATTGCCCGATGTTTCGAGATTGGGGCACCTGGGAACGCTACCTACAATTGACGATGGATGAAAACGAGAAAAGAATTCGTGTATGAAAGGTTGTCGTGTAGAGTGACAGGGAATACATATGCTGAGCTCATTTAAAAACGTATTCGAGACCGATCTGATCTCATTCCTGACGCCGCGCAAGCAGCTGGTGGGCCTCGACATCGGATCCAGCGCGATTAAGCTTGTTCAGTTGAGGGAAAGCAAAGGGCGGTACATTCTTCAGAAATTCGGTGTGAAGCCTCTTGAGCCCGAGGTGATTGTTGATGGGACGGTGATGGACGAAGGTCGTGTGGTTTCGGCCATTCGAGAGTTGTTCGATGAGACCGGAGTCAAGAATAAGCAGGTGGCAGTCTCAATTTCCGGACACGCTGTCATCGTGAAGAAGATCAGCTTGCCCCCAATGCCGGACGAAGAGTTGGAAGGGCAGGTGAAGTTAGCGGCGGAGCAGTATATCCCGTTCGATATCAATGAAGTGAATATCGATTTTCATGTGTTGCCAGCCGATCTGTCAGGGGACAAGCAGACAGATATGGCGGTTATTCTCGTTGCTGCGAAGAAGGACAAGATCAATGAGTTGACCGAACTTGTCAAGGGCGCGGGCCTTACGCCGATGATCATGGATGTGGATGCGTTTGCGATCGAGAATATGCACGCCATTAATTATCCGATGGCGCAGGATGAAACCACGGCGTTGATCAATATCGGGGCGAGTGTGATGAATGTGAATATCATCCGCGGCGGCGCCTCTCTGTTCACGCGGGATATTCCATTGGGCGGCAATCGTTACACCGAGGCGATTCAACGCGAGATGGGTATGTCCTATGAAGAGGCGGAAGAAAGTAAACGAGTAGGGAAGGGAAAAGACTCTGGCGAGGGTGCGTTGAGTGCTGTGATGAACAGCATGAATGGCGAGGTCGCTTCTGAGATCGCCAGAACAGTGGATTATTTTAAAACATCCGCTGCAAATGCCGAACTGGATCGAGTGCTTGTGTGCGGTGGTGTCGCGCAAGCTAAAGGATTGATCCAGCAACTCGGCGATCGGATGCAAATTCCTGTAGAGCTGGCCGACCCGTTTAGTGAAATCGATGTGACCGGAAGCGGCATGGATCCAGACCTGTTGGCCGATCTGGCGCCATCGGCGGCAGTCGGCGTCGGGTTGGCACTGAGGGCGGTGGGGGACCGATGATTCGCATTAATCTGCTTGCCTCGGGGGCAAAAGCAAGAAAAGCTAAGCCTCAGTATGACGTCCGCGCACAAGTACTGCTCGGCGTGGGAGTGATTCTGATTATTGTGACCGGATGTTGGTGGTACGCCTCTACGCTCGATAGTGAAATTGAGGCGCGACAGGAAGAGAAGCGGGAGAAGGAAAGTCAGGTTGCGCAATTAAAAGAGCAGGTGAAAAAAGTTCAAGACTTTGAGCAAAAGAAGAAACTGCTAGAGGATAAAAATCGAATCATCGACCAGCTTGAGCAGTCGAGAATGGGGCCGGTGAAAGTGCTGGATCATGTCAGCCAGAGTATCGAGCCTCTGAAGATCTGGTTGACAAGGTTAGGTGTGTCATCCGATACGGTGGAATTGGAAGGGAAAGCGCTCACGAACGATGATGTCGTGGAATTTGCGAATAATCTTCGGCGGACAGACTATTTTGCCGGCATCAATCTTCAGGAAAGCAAGGCGACGGTTGAAAACAAGATCAATGTATATCAGTTTCGATTGACGTTTCGCCTGAAGGGATGAATATGGAGCTGCCATCGGTCAATCTGGACTCGCTACGCAATGTTCCCGCCCCGCAAAAGGTGGCGCTCCTGTTTCTGCTTGTCGGCGGTCTCGTCGCCGCATTTTACTTTTATATCGCTGAACCCAAAGCAGCGGAGATTGCGGCTTTAGAGGCTGAAAATAGCAGGTTGGAGAGCGAAGTCCAAACGCTCAGCATCAAAGTCAAACATCTAGATGAGATCATCGCTGCGAGTAAGCAGCTCGAAATTGAGTTGGCAAAGAAGAAGGAGCGCCTCCCTCCGGAGGAGGAAGCCATTATGCTGCTCAAGCAAGTGTCTGATCTTGGTGTCCGGTTAGGGCTCGATATCAGATTGTGGAAGCCGGGGACCCCAGCTGAGGATCCGTCGAAGCTCTTTGTGAAAATGCCCGTGAATGTCGAGGTGTCCGGGGTCTATCACACGGCCGCGCTGTTTTTCGACCGTATTAACAGGCTGCCAAGGATCATTACAGTGTCCGGTCTGAAAATGGGATCGCCGAAGGTTGATCAAGGGCGGATAGTGTCACAAACGACGTTTGACTTAGTTGCGTATGCTGCACCACAGGAAAAACCCGCTGTTGCCGCACCAGTTGCAGGGGCCAAGCCGGTTCAGCCTGCTCAGCCCGCTCCAGCTGGAAAATAAGGGAGATTCGTAGGGCACATGGATAGTCTAAAAACCAAGAGGTCGGACGGGCATCGGTATGCGGGCGCTAGAGATACAGCGGCTTTCCTTGGCATTGTTGCTCTTGTTTGTCTCCACAACGTCGTTGCTCAAGCAGATCCTCTTGTCGCGCAGATGAGTCCGATGAGACAGGAATCCATTAAGATGTCCTCTGTCCCGGACGTTCCGAAGGCGCCTATTTCAGCTGCTGATCCGCTACCATCCGGAGAGTTGGCACAGGTGTCGCCCCAGGCGCCGTTTCCCGACGGTGCAGTTGGGTCCGGTTATGATCCATCCGGGCGCCGCGACCCATTTGCCCCAGTCATACAGGATCTTCAGCTGGGTAGG
Organism: Nitrospira sp.; assembly: GCA_022842445.1. GTDB lineage: Bacteria > Nitrospirota > Nitrospiria > Nitrospirales > Nitrospiraceae > Nitrospira_D. Next base: position 33,943 of record JALHPO010000013.1, on the reverse strand, counting down.
GTCGATGTGAATCTTCCCCCGCTCCAACGTGTAACATTGACCGAGCTCAATCTGATCGCCATTGTATGGGGGGCCTATGGGTACACGGCCATGGTTCAGACGCCTGAAGGGCATGGATATACGGTCAAGCGGGGGACAAGAGTCGGGCAGAACAACGGAGTGGTCAGTGCAATTACTGAGCGAGGCATTATTGTACAGGAGCGATTCACCGATGTGTATGGCAAGAAGCAGGAGCGTGAGTATGTCAAGCTCCTCCATCCGAAAGAAGGCTCAGAATGAAACCATTATTGTCTAGCGTGTGTGGTTTGATGACGGCGAGACGGTTCATCGGAGCCTTGGGGGTATCCCTCATTGCTTTGGGAGCGCATGCCGGGATGGTTCCACTTGACGATGAAGCTGGTGAGTCCAGCAAGCGCGGTCTCGCAGAAGTCGAGGAAGGTATCGGCTCGCTGCCGGCTCAGTCGGTGACCAATATCGAGGTACATCCGGAAGGGGATCGGGTCACGGTGGCAATCGTCGGAGACGGAACATTCTTTCCCGATGCGAAGTTGCTGGATGAGTCTCGGTTAGTCATTGATATGCCGGCTGTGGCCTCCGCATTCCGGCACTCGACCGTGCAGGGGCAGCACCAGTTGCTCAAAACAATCAGGGTAGGGCATCACGCCGATAGGGTTCGACTTGTATTTGACCTGCTCGAACAGCCGGATTTTTCAGTTGAAGCAAAGGGTAATAGAGTCCTCGTTGTCCTTAGTCCAAAAGGGCCTCAGGGGTCCCACAGTGAAGTATCGCAGTCGGCTAATCCTCTCGATGTCTCACGGCCGGCACTTCAGGAGCGTAAGGTGCTGTTTGACTCGGGACCTCGGACCGTGAAAAAGATCGCCCGAATCATCGGCCCCGCACAGTCTCCGTTTAGGGTCCAGCCGGTACAAATGGCAGCGGAGAGTGTTCCAGATCAGAAAGATAGCCGGTCGGATGATGTGGTTGCGGGGCAGACCCGGTTTGTCGGGCGACGCATCTCACTCGATTTTCAGCAAGCGGACATCACGAATATTTTGCGACTGATTGCCGACGTCAGTGGCTTTAATATCGTCGTTGGCGAGGGTGTGAAATCCAAAGTCACCATGAAGCTGGTGAACGTGCCCTGGGATCAGGCCTTGGACATGCTTCTGAAGATGAATGGGCTCGGCATGATTCGCCAGGGATCGATTGTCTGGGTGGACACGCTGTCGAATCTTGCAAAGCAACAGGATGAAGAAGCAAGAGCGAAAGATGCCAAAGTCAAGGCCGAGGAATTAATCGACCGTGTCTTTTACATCAAGAATATCCAAGCCCAAGAGCTCATGGCGTCGTTGCGCACATACTTGAGCCCGCGCGGCGTGATGCAGTTTAATGCGGGAAGCAACGCGCTCATTGTGAGGGAAACGGAGAGCAAGCTGGCGATCATGAGGCAGCTGGTCGAGGGGCTCGATTTGGAAGTGCCGCAAGTCCAGATTGAAGCGCGCATCGTTCAGGCAGATACGGTCTACGCCAGAGGATTGGGAATTCAGTGGGGCTTCCAGGCTGCGAACAGAACGCCTTCGACGTTCAACGCCATCGGCGGTCTCAACGGTCCGTTCGGCGAAGTTGCCGGCACGGGGAATAGTACGATATCCAGAAGCTGGCTGGTGAATTTGCCGGCCCAGGTCGGCGGATTGCCCGCAGTTCCCGGCATCGGCTGGACGTTTGGAAAGTTGGGTGGAGATTTTGCTTTGGATATGCGGTTGTCTGCCGGAGAATTGTTGGGTCTGACGAAAGTTATTGCCGCTCCGAAGATCATGACGCTGGACAAGCGCGAAGCAAAGATCTCTCAGGGCGAGTCGATTCCATTTCAAACCACTTCGTTACAGGGAACACAGACGACATTTGTGGATGCCAATTTGGAACTGAACGTGACACCTCAGATCACATCGCGCGATCCGAAGGAGGATGCCAAGAGGATTCTGCTGAAGGTGCGGGCGACTCGGAATGCCGTGGGTGCTCGGAGCAATCCGGCCGGTCCGAGCATTGATCGGCGCGAGGCAAATACTCAAGTGCTTGTTCGAGATGGAGAGACGATGGTGATCGGCGGGGTGTTCGTCGACACGCAGAATAACAACGTCCAAGGAGTGCCGTATATGTCCCGCATCCCGGTCCTTGGTTGGTTATTCAAGAACAAGTCCGAGTCGGTCTCCAAGCAAGAGCTGCTCATATTCTTAACGCCGAGCATTGTGAAGACATAGACCGTAGTGGTTTCCAGTCAGATGTTCTGAAGTAGGAGAATGTGCGTGGCGATGCTGATCAGCGTCGCCCCGCACGTTTGCTTTTAGCTGAAGGCGCCGCTCCGGGCCTGTGCAGAATAGCTCCTCATATTGATCTATCCATAATCAGTCCCGATTGCTCTTCCCGCCCCTTTACAGAGCGACGTGCAATTCTTTTAGTTTGACGATGAGCTGTGCTACCATCCCCCCGCGTCTTGGCCTTCTTGTTTCTGATGAATATGTGATGTGCCATGACGATACAATGAGTGCCATGGTGTAGGAATCGGCTATGACATTGTCATCGATGGTATCGGTCTCGCTTGGTGAGCGGAGCTACAAGATTCTGATTCAAGCCGGTCTTTTGGGTCGGCTTGAAGGGAGGTTGAGCGAACTGGCGGTGAAGGGGAAAGTCGGCGTGGTGACGGATCGTCATGTGGCCGGTTACTATCTGAGCGGGATGCTGCAGCAGCTGAAGAAGTGCGGCGTCGATGCGGTTCCTATTGTACTGCCTCCCGGTGAACGGTCGAAGAAACTGGATACGATCACGAACATTCTTGATGTGATGGCGCGTCATCGGTTTGAGCGGTCGTCGTTTCTCTTTGCACTTGGGGGAGGTGTGGTCGGCGATATAGCAGGATTTGCGGCGGCGATCTATCAGCGCGGTATTCCATTCATTCAGATTCCAACCACCCTCATTGCCCAGTCTGATTCGAGCGTCGGGGGAAAGACGGGAGTCGATCATCGGCTGGGTAAGAATCTGATCGGGGCGTTCTATCAACCCAAGGAAGTATGGATTGATCCGCTGACGCTTCGGACTTTGCCGGTGCGCGAATGGGTTGCTGGGCTGGCGGAGGTCATTAAGTATGGCATTATCGCGGATGAGGAGTTTTTTTCATATCTTCAGCGGGAGATGCCCGGTTTGCTGAAACGAAAACCAGATATTGTTGCAGTGGCAGTGAAGCGGTCTTGCGAAATCAAAGCTCAAGTAGTCGCAGCAGATGAGCGGGAGTCTGACCGGCGGCGCATCCTCAATTATGGGCACACGATCGGGCACGCGCTTGAAACGCTGGGGCGATACGAATCACTCATTCATGGTGAGGCTGTCGGGATCGGGTTGGTTCAAGAAGCTGACGTCGCATGTTTTCTCGGGGCTTGTGATCGCAGTGTCGTGCAACGTATTCAAGCCATTGTCCAGGCCGCCGGCCTGCCCGATCGCATGCCGCAGTGGACAGCAGCCAAAATCTGGAAGGCGATGCTTCATGACAAGAAAGTCTCCGGAGGCCAAGTTGTCGGTGTGTGGCCGGAACGGATCGGACATGTTCGGATGATGCCGATCGATGAACCGACTTTTTGCCAATGGCATCAAACGCTGCCTAAGCCCAATTCCGGCAAGAGCCTTTCCCGCAAGAAGCCGGTCCAACGGAAACGGTAGGTCTGTCTGATGCGCATACTTCGGATTGCCATGGCACAGATTGACCCGACGGTCGGTGATATTTCCGGCAATATGCGGCTTGTCAAAGCATGGATCAAGGAGGCGCGGAAGGCCGGCGCCGATCTGGTGGTGTTTCCGGAATTGACGGTGACCGGCTACCCTCCTGAAGATTTGCTTTTAAAGCCGCGCTTTGTCTCGGACAACCGGCGGGCGCTCGACGAGATCGCGAAAGAGTGTACGGGGCTTGTGGCCGTGATCGGGTATGTCGGCCAAGGCAGTGGAGGCAAAGGGAAGTCACAGACAGCGTGTACTGCCACCGTAGCCGGGCATGAACTATTTAATGCGGCGGCGGTCGTCGCAGGCCGGCGGGTCATCGCCCGATACAGCAAATGGATCCTGCCGAACTACGGAGTCTTCGACGAAAGCCGGTATTTTCATCCCGGCCGCCACGTGGTACTGATGACGCTACGTGGTGTGGCAGTCGCTGTCAGCATTTGTGAAGACATCTGGTCGCCGGACGGGCCCACGTCTATGCAGGCGGCAGCGGGGGCGGAAGTGATCGTGAATATCAATGCGTCGCCGTTCCATATTGGGAAGAGCCGTGCGCGCGAACAGGTGCTGGCAACCAGGGCTCGGGAAAACGGAATCATTCTGACATATACCAACATGGTCGGGGGACAGGATGAATTGGTGTTTGACGGCAATAGCATGATCGTCAATCAAACGGGTGATGTGATCGCCCGGGGCAAGGAATTTTCGGAGGATTTGATCCTCGCAGACCTTTCGGTGGATGCTGTTGCGCGAACTCGGATGGTGCAGGGGCGGAGAAAACGCTTCACGGCTGCCATGGCAGCTGCCGTCGAACGAGTGACGATTAAATCTCCCGCGCGCCCGGCAAAGCGCTCGCACATGGTGCCGTCTCTGGAGGCGTTACTTGGGGATTCCGATGCCGTCTATCGCGCACTGGTATTGGGTGTGCAGGATTATATGCGGAAGAACGGATTTCGAAAGGTCGCGATCGGACTGAGTGGAGGAATCGATAGTGCGCTGACAGCGGTCGTTGCGGTTGATGCGCTGGGCCCTGATAATGTGCTGGGGATATTCATGCCGTCGCCGTATACATCAGCTGAGAGCGCGGAGGATGTAGAGGAGCTCAGCCATCGAATCGGCATCGAGTATCGGACTATCCCGATTACGCCGACGTTTGAATCCTACCGGACTGCTCTGGCCCCGACATTTCATGGGAAGGCGGTCGATACGGCGGAGGAAAATCTGCAGGCCCGCATTCGCGGGAATATTTTGATGGCGTATTCGAACAAGTTCGGCCACCTTGTGTTGACGACCGGCAATAAGAGCGAAATGAGTGTCGGCTATGCCACGTTGTATGGCGATATGGCCGGCGGTTTTGCGGTGATCAAGGACGTTCCGAAAACCATGGTGTATGAGTTGTCCCGGCTTCGGAATCTTCGAGGCCGTACGCATGTCATTCCGAAACGGATATTAGATCGGCCCCCTAGCGCCGAACTAAGACCCAATCAGAAGGACGAAGATTCCTTGCCGGCCTACGCCGTTCTCGACCCCATTCTTCAATTCTACGTGGAAGAGAACCGTTCGATCGAAGAAATCGTTGATGCAGGATTCGATCGTGCCACAGTAGCGCGAGTGGTGGCCATGGTGGATGGCAGTGAGTTCAAACGTCGCCAAGCGCCTATCGGCATCAAAGTCACACATCGGGCGTTCGGCAAGGATTGTCGAATGCCGATCACCAACGGGTATCGCAATTCGTAGCTGATTGGGACGACCGCTCGCCGGATTTGGCTTCTCTCTCGCCTGCACTGCTCGGTTCCCGTAGTCGTTCTCGGCGAAATTGCAGGAAGTCTACGTTTTTCAGCGTTGTGCCGAATGAGAGGATTGGGCTATGATGCCTCCTCCGATCTCAGGGACATCGAGATCGGCATCTTCGTGGCGTGCCCGGTTATCGAGCATGAGGGTTGTTTCCGATAGCGCCTGTAATCGCAGCCGTCTCGCGTTATTTCTCCTGGCAGGGTGCTAGGTTATGCTGATGCAGTCTGCAGGCTTCTAGGCAAGGAGGCAAAGCGATGAAACTGGTGGAAGCCGTCATCAAGCCCTTCAAGCTGGATGAAGTGAAGGATGCGCTGCTGGAAATAGGTGTGCTGGGCATGACGGTGTCTGAAGTCAAAGGCTTCGGCCGTCAGAAAGGCCATAAAGAAACGTATCGTGGGCAGGAGTATACGATTGAGTTTGTGCCAAAAGTCAAAATTGAGGTGGCTGTCACGGACGCACTGGTGCCACGCGTGATCGAGGCGATTACGCGCGCGGCCAAAACCGGCAGCATCGGCGACGGGAAGATTTTTGTGCGAGACCTGAGTGCGGTGGTGCGAATCCGAACAGGAGAAACCGGGGAAACGGCATTGTGACGAGGCCTGAGAATCCAACAGCACCCTGTCGTGTTGGAATCGAGAACGACCGCCCATCATGCAGTATCGCATGGATTGGGAATTGGAATGGGTGCCGGATCAGATAGCGGTGGGACATGTTTTCAGCCAAAGGCAGCATGGGCCGAAAGGCGGGCCGGTCATTGCGGATGAGCTCTGAAAGGAGGAGGGGATGAACGTGCGAGAAGTGTTGGAGTTTGCCAAGAAGCACAGGGTCCAGATGGTGGACCTGAAGTTCGTGGACCTGCCGGGAGTGTGGCAGCACATGACCATCCCTGTGAGCGAACTGACGGAAGATCTGTTCAAGGACGGCTCCGGCCTCGACGGGTCCTCCATTCGTGGCTGGAAGGCGATCAACAACAGTGATCTGTTGATGGTCCCCGATCCCGCGACGGCCTGTCTGGATCCCTTCACGGCAGTGCCGACGCTCAGCCTTACCGGCAATGTGGTGGACCCTATCTCACGCGAGAATTATGAGCGTGACCCCAGGTTTATTGCCCAGAAGGCGGAAAAGTATCTTCAAAGCACCAAGATCGGTGATGCATCTTTTTGGGGGCCTGAAGCCGAGTTCTTCATCTTCGACCATGCCCGCTACGACCAGACCAGCAACAGCGGGTACTACTTTCTTGATTCCGAGGAAGGCGCATGGAACATGGGGCAGGAGGGATTCAATTTGGGCGGCAAGCTCCGCCACAAGCAAGGCTATTTCCCTGTGGCTCCTGCGGATACGCAACAGGACATCCGCAGCGAAATGGTCGTCGAGATGGAAAAGGTCGGTATCGTTGTTGAGAAGCATCATCACGAAACGGCATCGGCCGGCCAGGCTGAGATCGATATTCGGTTCGATTCGCTGGTGAAGACGGCGGACAAAATGATGATGTACAAATACATCGTCAAGAATGTGGCCCGCCGGCATGGCAAAACCGCGACATTCATGCCGAAGCCGCTTTTCGGCGACGCCGGTTCCGGTATGCACACTCATCAGAGTATCTGGAAAGAAGGGAAGCCCTTGTTCGCCGGTAAGGATTATGCGGGTGTGTCACAGATGTGTTTGCATTACATCGGTGGGATTCTTAAGCATGCGCCGGCGCTGGCGGCCTTTACCAATCCGACGACCAATTCATACAAGCGGATCACGCCGGGATTCGAAGCGCCGGTGTTGCTCGCCTATTCCAGCCGAAACCGGTCGGCGGGGATCCGTATTCCGATGTATTCGCCCAGTCCGAAGGCCAAACGGATTGAAGTACGGTTTCCTGACCCTGCCTGCAATCCCTATTTGGCATTCGCCGCGATGCTCATGGCCGGCCTCGACGGGATTCAGAATAAGATTGATCCGGGTGAACCTGCCGAAAAGGATCTGTACGATCTTGACCCCAAAGAGGCGGCCAACATCAGAACGATGCCCGGGAGTCTTAATGAAGCGATCGACAGCTTGGAAAAAGATCATCAGTTTCTCCTTAAGGGAGAGGTCTTTACAGAGGATTTGATCGAAGCCTGGATTGGCTATAAGAGAAATAAAGAGATCGATCCGATGCGGCTTCGTCCGCACCCCTACGAGTTTTTCCTCTATTACGATGTCTAGCTAAGAAGAGAGAGGACCGGCACAGCCAAGATCATTTGGCTGTGTCGGTTGTTGATAGGTTCGCGACCGTCGATTATCGCCCCTACTTTGCCGGGTATCGGGTTTTCGATTCAAGTCCATAGGTGATGTCGGTTCCACCTGCCCCTAGCCACGGCATGGTGGTGCCTGACGGTCTGTTCTCCGCAGACGCGTATAGTACCTATTTCCCACACAGTGCAGTGCCGTCCGCCCCTGTTTTCATGCAAGGTTAGAGGTGGCCTGTACCATACGGACCATTCTGTTGGGGGTAACCTTCTCTTTCTACATGGGGATGATGGTAAGTGCTTGAAATTGCGAGAGAGTTAATCTGCTCTGTAGGGCCTCATTTTTGCTCAACAGGCTACCTTGGCTGCCTGTGACAATATATGGACTTAACATGCGGAGGAATTGGCATGGATCAACGGAAGTCCTCAGTCGAATGCTATGAACGAGGGTTGGTGCTTAAACGGATAGGAATGTGTCATGAGGCGATTGAAAATTTTAAAAAAGCTGCCCTGAGTCCAGAGTATGCCGGGAGAGCGCATGTGCATATAGCCTTGTGTTTGAAGGCCGATGGCAACCAGGAGGAAGCGGTTGTGGCATTCCGGAAGGCATTTGCCTCGCCCTCATTGTCATCCGAAGAACGACGGCACATTCTCTATCACATCGGCCAGACGCTGGAATCGTTAGGCCGATATGCGGAAAGTCTTGAGGCGTATGGCAAGTTGAGAAACGAGGATCCTGAGTTCCGTGATGTGACACAAAAGATCAAACGGCTGTGCGACGGCGGGCGTCGGACACTTTCAGAGTCTGAAATGTCGTGGCGGTCCTGGATGGATGAGGCGCGAACATTGACGCCAACCGTTCTGGCCTTGCTGGAACAGACGGGACAATGGTTAGGCCGGCAGGCGGAAACTCTTAAAGGACATCGCTGGTTCGAGAAAGCGAATTCCGATTCTCCGGATAGGGCCGGCCAGGGCCCCTATTCGATCGCAATGGCCAAGCGACGGAATCAGTCGGCCGGACGGGATCGCATGGTCAACACACGCCGGCATGCCCGTGTGCCGGTACGTTTGCGAAGCCAGTTTTCAGCGGACGGCCGGACCGTGGGAGGCGAGGGAGAACTGCGTGATCTCTCTCCATGGGGTTGCCGCATGACGAGTACGGTGGCTGTCCCTATTGGAGCAGACTTGAAGTGCCGTATTTTCCCAAAGGGGGCAGGATCTCCCTTTGTTATTGATGGAGCAACCGTGCGCTGGATCAGCCGTGAAGAGTTCGGCCTTGCCTTCACCAAGATGCATCCCGGGGTACAGCAGCAAATCGAGCAACTGTGCAGTGCCCAGGCTGCGTGAAGTGCGAAAAGTGAGGCGTGAGAGGTCAGGGGTTAGGTGTAAGGGGTGAGGCGTAGAATGTGGGACGGGTAGAGAAGAGCAGGTAGCGACGGTTTTATCGTGAATCAATTTGCAGCCAGAGCGGGATAGTCGCTGTAGCCGTCGGGTCCGCCTCCATACAGGCGATCGTAGTTAACCTCGTTGAGCGGGACTTGTTTCACGAAACGGTCGACCAAATCTGGGTTGGCGATGTACGGACGCCCGTACACAATCGCATCAGCCGCTCCGCAAGCTACCGTCGACTCACCGCTCTCACGTGTATAGCTTCCGTTGCTCATCAACACACCCTGGAAATTCCGGCGGGCGACCGCCAGGATGGCTTGCTCCTCGGGCAAGGCATGGTTCTCGTGCCGTATTTCAAGGAACGCGATCCCTCGCCCGCTCAATTCCCTCGCCACATAGGTCACCAACGCGGTTGGTTGACTATCGACCATGTCATTGAACGGGACTAGGGGCGAGATTCGCACCGCGACGCGTCCAGCGCCCCACACGCTGACGGCCGCATCAGTCACCTCCAGCAAAAAACGAGCACGATTTTCGATGGAGCCGCCATAGATATCCGTGCGCGCGTTGACGCCGTCGCGCAGAAAGTTATCAATCAAATAGCCATGGGCGCCGTGGATCTGCACTCCATCGAAGCCGGCCCGGTGAGCGTTGTGCGCGGCGAGCCGGAACATCTCCACATACCGCGGGACTTCCTCGGTGCCGAGCGCGCGCGGGACTTCGTAGGGTTTGGGCCCCTCCGGGGTAGAAGTCACGCTATGACGAATCGCCACGGCGCTACTGGAGACCGGCTGTTCGCCGTCGTTCAATAACGAGTGCGCGGCACGGCCGGGATGCCAGATCTGCATGAAGATGCGGCCACCCTTGGCATGCACGGCGTCCGTTACTCGTTGCCATCCGGCCACATGGGCAGGGCTGTAAATGCCGCCCTCTCCCATGAAGGCGCAGGCGTGGGCGTCGATCATGGTGCATTCCGTCATCATGAGCCCGCTCGATGCACGTTGGGAGTAATAGTCCACCATCATGTCGTTAGGGATGTGAGAAGCCCCGGCCCGCACACGGGTGAGGGGCGCCATGACGATGCGGTTGGGTAAGAGGATGTCCCCGGCTTGGAGGGGCGTCAACAACGTGGGCATCGGTGCTCCTTTGAGTAACGAGTGAATCGTCGATGAGAGAAGGTATAAGCGAGAGGGCGAGGGAGTCAAGACAACAGATTGCGCAGCTGCATAAAACATGGGCCGCACGTGTGATTGTCATGCGTGCGGCCCTCTGTTTTCAGGCGCGACGCCCGTCTCAAATAACGCTATAGTGAGGGCTGTCATAGATCTCTCAGGTGTGAGGGTGACTTGTTATACTCAATAGCGATCTGTGATCAGATGTGACCGCGGAAATTTGTTCACAATGACATCGAGGACATCGAGCCCCGCTCTTTCTGCAAAACGGTATACGGTCGATCGATTGCTTTCGAAGCTGGGCATTGCTTCACGTAGCACAAGCCAGGAGTGGGTCCGCGCCGGGCGCGTGCGGATCAATGGACGGGTGGTGTGCGATCCAGCAACCTGGGTCTTGTGGCCGAAGGACTCCATCTCGGTCGACGGTAAACCGATTCACGATTCGCTTAAACGATGGATTCTCTTTCATAAACCCAAAGGGGTCATCACGACACATAGCGATGACCAGGCCCGGAAGACCATCTTCGATGTGTTGCCGGCGGATTTGGGCTATCTGCATGCCGTCGGGCGGCTGGATCAGGCGACCAGCGGGCTCCTGCTGCTGACCAATGATTCGACCTTGTCGAGCTATCTTACCGATCCGGCCAATAAGGTGATGCGGACGTACCTAGTGTCCGTGCGAGGCGAATTCACTGAAGCCCAAGCGAAAGAAGCCATGGTTGGCGTTGTCGATGCCGGTGAACGCCTCCAATGCCATCGAGTGAAGATTCAAAAGAGTTCAGGCCGCGAGACGCATCTGGAGGTGGTGTTGGTCCAGGGAAAGAATCGCGAGATCCGCAGGTTGTTCCTGGCGCTGGGCCATGAAGTGACCAGGCTCAGGCGCATCCAATTTGGTCCATTCAAACTGGAAGATCTTCAGCCCGGTTCCTGGCGCGAGATGCCGATTGAAGACGCCAGGGAAGCGCTCAGACTATGAGTGTTCGGTGCGCAGATTCGATATTGGACGAGGAAAAGGGGCAGTAATCGTTCTGACAGTCAAGCCGTCGTGATGTGGCCCTCCTGTTTTCTGGAGCACCGTCAAGAGATGCGCAAATAGATTTCAGCCGGCAATGAGTACATGAGTGTCAGATTGAGGCGTGCAGAGGATGCCCACTCCGGTTCGCTCCATAACGTGTATGATGGGAGCCGCCTTCTAGACGGCATGTGGAAAGAGGTCGTATCGTGCCGTTGAGGGGATGATTGTGCTCTCGACCGGGCCGGCGGCAGACGAAGCGGGCGCCCATAATTCGTAGTCAAACCCCCGGCGTCGCAAACAGATCGCTCCCTGTCGGCTCAATGCATCCACACTCGTGAACACCTGGTTCCAGGTCGATTCCGGGAGGCAGGGCAGAAGTTTCTCCATCACAACAGATCCTCGCTCGTGAACGATGGCCAGGATCTTCGCCTCCGTGTGTCCCGCAGCAGTATTCATGGGTGACCTCCCTCGTCGGCCTGGGCCATATATGAATAGGCCGACAGTCTCGTCTGTGTCGGGCTCCATCGAACGACCATTACGCGAATGATTCCCAAGGTAAACAGAATGCCGCCCAGCGCCGCCAGCGCCTGCCAATCCCCACCCTTGAACCACTGGGAGATCACTTCCGTCAGCATGACCACAAGGATCGTATCGACAATGAAGGTTACCTTCACACGGCCTTCACTGAAATAGGTCACCGTCGTCTTGAACACTTCGACGATCGCCAGCAAGATCAGCATGTCGATGATAACCTGTCGCAAGACCACCTCGGCCGGATGGCCGACAAGCATGAACAGGTCGAGAAATGATTTCAGGACACCTCCGGTGAGTGCAGCCAGGAGGGTGACGATCATCAGACTAAGCACCCCCTTGATCCCGACGGCCCATACATCCATCAGGTCGAGATTGCGCAGTCGACCCCATCCGGAGTGCCCGTCGAGCAGGTGAGCCTCTATGGGTGTTGTTCTGAGCGGGTTAGAAGTCATCGGTTGACACCGGGCGAAGCAGGTCTCGAACAGAAAGCACCCCAACCACGGTGGTGGATTTGCACACCATCAAGTGTCGTGTGCCGTGCCGCTGCATCAGGTCTGCTGCTTCAGTAATCGGCCGCCGCTCGTCGATGCCGAGCACCGGTGCACTCATGATCGTTGCAATGGGAAAGTGGGACGATTCTTGATCGGTCCCTACCACCTTCCGGACGATATCCGACTCCGTCACAATGCCGACGATATGATGGTCATGCAACACAAGGATGCTCCCGATCTTGCGACGGGCCATTAGTTTCGCTGCATCGACGGCACTCATCGTTCCCGGCGCCGTGACTAATTCTTTGTTCATCAGTTGTCCGACAGTGATCATGCAACTCCTCCTTCAGGAAGCCCCGTTCATTGTTGTTTGATGTATTTGTATGGAGGGTACTGCGCGTACGTTGCAGGATCGTGACTTCAATGTAAAATCTCTGTTAACCCTGATCAGAAAGGCAGATGTGTCCGGCGTGATTCTTGCGGGCTACTTCCTGGCAGACCAGCGTTCCATTGGGGTAGTCTTCTGCACAATGGCGGCGAGGCAGGGCAAGGGGTGCCAGACATTAATTCACGAGTTGTTAGGAAAGGAAGCTTGTCGATCAGCGTGATGTGAGGAGTTTCTGTGCCGACGTGAGTGAGCTCATGGGCGTCGAATGGGAAAGGTTCCCGACGAATATGAGGTCAAGCGCTTGGAGAAATGCAATCAGTTGACGCAATCGCCGCTCAGACTCGTCAGGAAAGAATAGCCGGAGAGCCGAATCGCCGAAAAGAGGAAAGGACAATGGGTAAATGACTGACTTCGGCCCACGACAGTATTGCAATCTCTTGCTCTGCCCCGAGAAAAGACTGAAGCAGCAGGAAGATACCGAAGCTGAGGGCAATGATGCTGGGCCAGATTACCGAGAGAGCACCGAAAACGAATACAACTGTCAGGGCCTCCAAAGCATGCCGGCCAAACTTGACCTTGGGCGTGATCATGAGGGCCCTCCCTGGTCTGCTCTCTACCAAATGCATGAAAGGCATGGATGTAAACTGACGGTATAATACTACCTGAGGAGGCCTAACTGGCAACTGGGCATGAGACCTAATAACAACTGGACAGGAGGCCTAATAGCAGCTGGGCACACTACCTACTAAGAGCTGGTGCTGTTATCAGGGTGTTGCAATGGCAACAGGGTGACGTCGGTGCTCATTGATCTGAAATCTGACCTGTGCCCGTCACAAACACCCGACCTGCTACATGCCCAAGTCTGCGAACGCCTCCGCTGCCGTGCGATAGAATGGCTGTTGGCAACGGCTGCAAGGAAGATAGCTGAGCTAGCAAGGCCAGACTATGGCTCATTCAAGTCAGGTCAGGTTGCCAGGTGAGAATCGGCACGCCGCAGGCGAGGACGGTTCTACAGATGGATCTGGTAATGGGTGCTCCGGCCGCCGCCGGTGGGAGTGAACAGGCCTTTGTCCGCCAAATCCTGTAAATCGCGCGTGGCTGTGGCCTTCGACGCGTCGGTGATGATCATGACCTCTTGGCACTAATGCCACCCGCCTCTAGTTCATTGCGATGAAAAACATGAGCCGGATAGTGGCCATTTTCGGTTCATGGGAGTGACGGGAGGCAGACTGATAACTGTTCTGAGTAGCTAGAGACAAGAAGCCCCAGACCGCTTTTACGAGCGGTCTGGGACTTGAAGATGCCGGAGTGGGGGTTATTCCACTTCGACGGTGATCGTATGAGAAGCCACGACGGGATCGTGGTCCTTGGTGGCACCGGTCAGGGTAACCTTATGCGATCCCTTGTTCAGGCTCTTGATCGTTCCGGAAAATCCCTTCTGATATTCGCCGTCTACATAGGCATGGACATGCGTCGCCTGCGTTCCCTTGGTCAAGTCATACTTGATCTCGAAGGTGTCGCTGACTTTGGCTCCGTCCTTGGGGGACGTAATCACCAGCTTCGATCCGTCCTCAACCGGCGCTGCCGCCGGCTTATCTCCTGCCAAGGCCAGCCCTCCGCTGAGGCAGCCGGCCAATACGATTCCCAATCCCATCAACCCGATACGTCCCATCTGCTGCATTGTAACCTCCCTAGTTTGAACTCACTGAATGGACACGACGGCCTGTCCTGCTCTGCCGGATGTCCCTATGCTTGTTGACCCGTCGTTCACCGATAGAGCATACCGATACATTCTAATTTTCAAAATGGCGCTAGTCAATGCGTACCGAGCCAGCATTATTCATGAACACTTCCGCTGGAATCATCCGGCTTTATGAGCCGAGGCGAGGCTGATCCGCTTGCTTTGTCGCGTGTGTCTCGTAAAGTGTTTCTCGCACACGAAAATGGGATAGGCTTCACAGCGCGCCGAACATTCGTTCGAAAAAGGCCTTGGTGAGCGTCATGTGTTGCGTGATATCCGTCTGGAGATGCCTGGCCCCGGCTTGCCAATCATCTGTGGTATAGCCCACCCGCCGCGCCAGGAAGATAAACTCATCCGAATCAGCCGGGGGAAGAACACGGTCTTTGGCGTTGCCCCGGACCATCCGAAGGCCGTCGATGAGCATCCGGATGAAGAAATACGCCTTGCGTAAATTCTCGCCGTCCGGTCTCGTGACAATCCCGCACTCGACGAGCCCGGCGAGCGCCTGCATCGTGTTGGGTGTGTGTAACACGGGGAGCTTATGGCCGTGCATGATTTGGAGGTATTGCACGGCATATTCGATATCGACGATCCCGCCCGGACTGTACTTGAGGTTGACCGTGTCATGCTCTACCAGTTGCTTCAGTTGCTGCCGGCGCAGGTCCAGGGCGACTGCGATGTCCCACGGGGTTCCACTGTAGACATAGGCGTCACGATGCGCCTCGACCCGTTTGCCGAGGGCTGCATCGCCCGCCACATGCCGCAGTTTGATCAAGGATTGCCGCTCGAACGGAGCGGCGAGGCCTGTCTCACTGTAATACCTGGTGATTTCGTCGAACGGATTTGTCAGCGAGCCTTTGCCGCCGTGGGGACGGAGGCGCACGTCGAGATGGAAGATCCCCTCCTGTCTGGACTCGATCCACTGCAGCAGCTCCTGCCCCAGGCGTTCGAAGTATTCACTGTTGTCGATGGCGTGTTTGCCCCCGGTACGTCCTGCGTCGCCGTAGACGAACAGGACTTCGATATCGGAGGCATAGCCCAGTTCACGGCCGCCGAATTTGCCCAACCCAAGAATCGTGAAGGGACAGGGTTTCTTATTGGCCAAACGGGGAGGGCCGTAGAGTTTGTTCAATTTGGCCTGGCAGTCCTTCAGGCTCCGGTCCACGATCACTTCAGCCAGCTGGGTGAGCGCGCCGGAAAAGTCGGCCAGCGCGATACCCGGTTCCACGATGTGCTTCATGTCGATCCGAAACAGCTCGCGATCCTTAAACGTATTCAAGGCCGTCTTGCGCGCGTCGGCGGTCTTGGCCTGGCCCACAAACCGATCGATTTCCCTGCGGAGCGATGCGCGAGGCTTGGCCAGCGGGGCGTCACGATAGTCCTGCAGGAGCGGCAGGAGGTTGGTGTGTTGCCGGCGCAGAAAGTCTTCCCAGAGAAAGTCGCTGGTGCCGAGCAATCGGGCCAGGAGCGGAAACGTTTTTTTGTCGCTGAGCAGCGCAAGCGCCTGCTGCTGGGCTTTGCCTTTCGTTTCTTGCACGATGAGGTCGAGGAACTGGTCGAAGGCTTCGAGCGCCTTGGTCGGGTCCGGCGCCCAGGTCAGCGCATGGGTGAACTGTTTGATGAGCACGGCTGTCAACCGCAACTGTTGCTGATCGGTCGGATCGGTCAGCTTCTGGCCGTAGCGATTGCGGACATAGAAGCGATCGTGCAGCTTGGCATCTTCGATGTCGATTTGCGCTTTGGAGATATAGACATTGCGCATTGCGAGCGCGTTGGCGAAGGCATAGAGAAACGCGGGGGTATCGTCCGATCGGATGTCCATAATCGTGTCTGTTGGAGACTGGCTGTTGTCGAAGGTGATTTGGACGGGGTGGAGCAGGCCGCTGAAGGACCCGCGGCGCCGGCCGAGTTGTTCGACCAGACGGCGATTTACCGCGTGGCGGGCTTCTTCGAACTGGTTCGTGTCGAGCAGGCCGATGACGGAGCGCAGTTCCTGCGCGAGCCGGTCCTGTTCAGCCGGCCCGAACGAGGCGCCGTGAACCGGTTGGACGCGGAAGATGTCGACGATTTTCTTGCTGCTCAGCCCCGGCCGCCTCGGTGGACGTCGGCGCGGACTTTCACTGTAGGAGGCTTTGGTTGGTTTGGCCGATGCGGCTTCGGCGAACGTATAGATTTGGCCTTCTTCGATGTTCAATCCGAAGGAGGATAGGAGGCCGCAGATGGTGGCGAACTCGGCAAAATAGTCATAGGCGACGATGGTCACATCGGCACGGCCGCTCTCTTGTTCGGTGATCGAGAGTTCGCAGAGATGGTCCGGCGTCAGTTGAGCTGCCAGATGGATGTGCCTTGCAATGGCGGTTGGATCGACTCGCCGGAAATATTCCTGATCCATTCTGCTGAGAAAGTCGTGCAAAATGTCGGACGGGACGTCCTGGCAGTGAGATGTGACGGTCCGGAGAATCTCTTCACGGTTGTCCATTATGCAGGCAGTATACCGCAATGCCGTTCATTGTGTGAGAGGGAGCGCGCCAGTATAATGCCGCGCCAGACGGAGATGGCGAGGAACGTCAAACGTGAGGCGTGAAACGTGAGGGGAAAGTCTGAGAAAGCCGGTAAGCCAGGATCACCGGCTGGGAAACTGGCGCCGGGTTTACGGAGGGCATCGACCGGGCCTGATCCGACTCCTGTCTTGCTGGCTGAAGAGCGGAAGCCCGAGCAGGTCCGAGCCATTCTATCGGCCTATGGATTAAGGAATATCGAACAGGCTGACCGCAATCTTGGCACGATGGCCGGGGAACCGCATGAGCGGCGTCAGTTGGCTGAAATCCTCCCGCAGATGCTAGAGGCCGTCGCACGGACGGCCGACCCCGATCAAGCGCTCAATCATTGGGAGCGGCTGCTATCAAACGTGACCCGCTCATCCTTTCTGGACTATCTGCGCAGTTGGCCGCGCATGGTGGAGGTCCTCGCGACGATTTTTGGCAACAGCGATTCGCTGTCTTTCACGATCGTTCGCGATCCCATGCTGGTCTATTGGCTGGCTGAGGAATCTGTGCTCTCGAAGCCGGCAACCCGTGTCGACATCGAACAGTCATTGCAAAAGCAGCTGGCCAGGTTGACGGTGAAGGAGTTGAAGCTGGACGTGTTGCGCCGGGTGCGGCGGCGGGAGATGTTGCGGATTGGTGTGCGCGATTTGCTGCATATGGCCGATGTATCGGAGACTATGGCCTCCCTCTCCGATTTGGCCGGGGTATTGATTCACGCAGCCTATCACGTGGTGGATGCGGACTTGCGCTCCCTCTACGGCGTTCCTATGCATAAGAACCGGCAGGGGAAGTGGGTGGAGACCGGCTTTGCCGTGATGGGGATGGGAAAACTTGGTGGTCATGAGCTGAATTACAGCTCCGACGTCGATCTGATCTACGTCTACGCATCCCATGAAGGAGAGACAAGAGCCCCGCGCGGAAAGTCAGCCGGGAAGCCGGCGGGTGCCGGTATTTCCAGTGAGGAATATTTTGAAATCCTCTCGCGCGAGCTGACCAAGGCGCTGGTCGAACAGACCAGAGAGGGGTATGTCTTTCGTGTGGATCTGCGTCTGCGGGCCGAAGGGTCCATCGGGCAGTTAGCCCGCTCGCTGGCGGATTATAGAAAATATTACGAGACCAGAGGCATGGCGTGGGAACGATTGGCGCTCCTGAAAGCCTGGCCGGTGGCAGGGGCGATGGCGGTGGGGCAGGCGTTCTTGAGCATGGCCAAGCCGTTCATTTTTGGTGCGGGGAAGATGGATTGTGATGAAGCGCTGGCGATCGTGCAGAATGTGCGGGCGGTGAAGGAGATGATCGATGCGAAGATGGCCGAGCGTGGCCATGAGCGGCGCAATGTGAAGCTTGGAATCGGCGGCATCAGGGAGATCGAATTTCTCGTGCAGACGGTTCAGGTGTTGGCAGGGAAGCAGGCACCGGCGCTTCTCGACCGCAGCACGCTCGGGGCGTTGTCCCGATTCGTGACGCGCAAGTTGATTTCGGGTCGGGAGCGTGACGAGCTGACAGCGGCATACCTCTTTCTACGTGATGTGGAGCACAAGCTTCAGATGGTCCATGACCTCCAAACCCATGCGCTGCCGGATGAGACGGAGGAGTTGGCGCGTTGCGCCATCCGCGGGGGCTATGACGGCAGCGATCGGACTGCTGCCGTGAAGAAGTTTCTGGCGGATCATGCGGCTCATACGGCTGCCGTGCACCGCGCGTTTCAGTCGCTCTTCTATGAGCCCATTACGTCGCCGGTATTCAAAGCGACACTGAGGCTGATTGGAGCGAAGGGCTGATCGAGGCTGAAACGGATAACAAACACGAAGGCCCCGGCGGTTTCCCGCCGGGGCCTTCGTTCTTCACTCCGAGCCTGTAGCTATCGGCTATCAGCCATTCGCCATCAGCTCTTCACTATTTAGTACATCCCCTCCATGCCGCCGCCGTGGCTGTGTCCGCCAGGGCCGCCGCCTGCATCCTTCTTCTCTTCGGGGATCTCGGTGATCATGACTTCGGTGGTGAGCATCAAGCCCGCGACGCTGGCCGCGTTCTGCAATGCGCAGCGCGACACCTTGGTCGGGTCGATGATACCGGCCTTGATCATGTCCACGTATTCGTCGGTAGCCGCGTTGTAGCCGGAATTGACGTTCTTGTCTTCACGCACCTTGCCGACCACAACGGAGGCCTCGCCGCCTGCATTGGCGACGATTTGCCGGATCGGCTCTTCGAGCGCGCGGCGGACGATATCCAAGCCGACTTTCTGTTCGGCCGGAACATCCTTGATCCCATCGAGTCCCTTGATGCAGCGGAGGTAGGCGGTTCCTCCGCCGGGAACGATACCTTCTTCCACGGCCGCCTTGGTGGCGTGGAGCGCATCTTCGACACGGGCTTTCTTTTCTTTCATTTCGGTCTCGGTCGCGGCGCCGACGTTGATGACGGCCACTCCGCCGACGATCTTCGCAAGTCTCTCTTGCAGCTTCTCGCGGTCATAGTCCGAGGTCGTTTCTTCGACTTGGGCCTTGATCTGCTTCACGCGGCCTTCGATCTTCTTCGGGTCGCCGTAGCCTTCCACGATCGTCGTGTTGTCTTTGTCGATCGTGATGCGCTTGGCGCGGCCGAGATCGGTCAACTTGACGTTCTCCAGCTTGATGCCAATGTCTTCTGAGATCACCTGGCCGCCGGTGAGGATTGCAATATCCTCCAGCATGGCTTTCCGGCGATCGCCAAACCCCGGAGCCTTCACGGCCGCCACATTCAGCGTGCCGCGCAGCTTGTTGACGACCAGCGTTGCGAGGGCTTCGCCTTCGACTTCTTCCGCGAGGATGACGAGCGGCTTGCCCATCTTGGCCACCTGCTCGAGGAGCGGGAGCAAATCCTTCATGCTGCTGATTTTCTTTTCGTTGATCAGGATGAGCGGCTCTTCAAGGGACGCTTCCATCCGCTCGGCATTGGTGACGAAGTACGGGGAGATGTAGCCACGATCGAACTGCATGCCCTCAACGACATCCAGCGAGGTGGTCATCGACTTGGCTTCTTCGACCGTGATAACGCCGTCCTTGCCGACCTTCTCCATGGCTTCCGCGATGAGATCGCCGATGGTCTTGTCGTTGTTGGCCGAAATCGTGCCAACCTGGGAAATCTCGGTCTTGTTCTGACAGGGCTTGCTGAGCTTCTTCAGCTCGGCGGTGATGGCTTCAACCGCCTTGTCGATCCCGCGTTTGATCTCCATCGGGTTTGCGCCGGCGGTGATGTTCTTGACGCCTTCGCGGTAGATGGCCTGGGCCAGCACGGTTGCGGTTGTGGTGCCGTCGCCCGCGGTGTCGCTGGTCTTGCTGGCGACTTCACGGACCAATTGGGCGCCCATGTTTTCATAGGGGTTCTTGAGTTCGATTTCCTTCGCGACGGTAACGCCGTCCTTGGTAATCGTCGGTGCGCCGAACTTCTTATCCAAAATCGCATTCCGGCCCTTCGGACCGAGCGTTGCTTTCACGGCGTCTGCGAGCTGGTTCACCCCTTTCAGGATGGACGCGCGCGCTGTGTCACCGTACATGAGTTGCTTTGCCATATGATTCCTCCGTGTGTAGTCTAAAAGTTGTTAAAGTCAAAAAGTCATAAGCCGGATTTGGAGACTTGACGACCTTAAGACTTGCTGGCTTGAGACACCTGCGCGTCTTATGCGGTGAAAATGCCCAAGATGTCTTCTTCCTTCAGGATCAAGCACTCTTCGTCTTCGATGCGGAGCTTGCTTCCTGAGTATTTGTCGAACAAGACATGGTCGCCAACCTTGACGTTTTCGACCTTCTTGCCGACCGCTTGCACGACACCACGCTGAGGCTTCTCTTTTGCCGAATCCGGCACATAAATTCCGCCGGCGGTCCGCTCCAGTTCCTCGGTATAGGTGACGAATACCCGCTCGCCCAGCGGTTGGAACCCCTTGGCAACGTTCTTCTTTTCCTTCTCAGCTGTGCTCATAACAGAACCTCCTCCTGATGAAAGTTAACTCGTCATTGTGAACGATGTGGGATGGGCTTGTACTCGATCGCGCTGATAGTGTACGCACTCGAATAGGCAGAAGCCCTCACGACTCGGAACCAGAGATAGCCCTGGCTCGACGCAAGTCAAGGGGTGATGCAGAGGATTTTCTATTGCCTCCCACTCTGTCGAACACACTATCTTAACTCATTGAGAATTCGGTATTCCAGAGCTATTTTCGGTGTCTCCACAGGTACGATGCATATGGTGAAGGGGCTAAGTCCGCAACTGGTCGAAATCTTTGACGTCCTTCTTAATGTAGTCGCGCAGCCGCTTGATGATGCGGGCCTCTAATTGGCGGGTGCGCTCCTTGGTAATGCCATATTTGCCGCCTAGGTCGTCTAATGTCAGCGGATCTTCAGAGAGGATACGATTTCTGAGAATGTCTTCGTCCCGTTCCTCCAAGGTTTTGATGAACTCCGCGAGTTTTGTACGAAAGAGCGTCCGTAACTGCTGATCGGCAAGCTGTTCGTCCGCCGGTTTCTGTTGTGACGGGATAATATCGAGTAGGCTGCCGTCCTGGTTCTCGCCGATCGGCTGGTCCAGCGACAGTTCCCAGTTGCCCAGGCGCGCATCCATCTCGATCACGTCGCGTTCACGGACGTTCAAGCGGTCCGCGAGCAGCTTCGTATCGGGGGCGAACCCTTCCCGTTCGAGCTTGGCTTTTTCTTTTTTCAAGTTATAGAACAGCTTCCGCTGATCCTGGGTTGTCCCGATCTTGACCAGCCGGAAGGTATTGAGCAGGTAGCGAAGAATATAGGCCCGCGACCACCAGGCCGCATAGGCGTAGAAGCGGACATTCTTGGCGGGATCAAATTTCTTGATCGCCTGCATCAGGCCGACGTTACCCTCTTGAATCAAATCCATATGGTCGGCGCCGGTATGGAGATATTCCGATGCGATCGCGACCGACACGCGCAAGTTGGCCATGATGAGTTTGACTGCCGCTTCACGGCTGCCGTGCGCATGATATTCCTGGAAGAGCCGAAGCTCTTCTTCTTTGGAAAGGTAGGGATAGCGGCGGATTTCGGCAAGATACTGCTGCAGCGCCGTGACCGGCACCACGGCGGTGGTGCCGGCTGGCGCGCTGTGGTCGGGGTCCGGCGCGGGGCTGAGCTCCACAACGGGCGGAGGGTTGTTCAGCTCCTCGTCCGAGGGCCCCAAGACCTCAGGCTCAAGGATCTCGTCTTCCGGATCATCTTTATGAGTCGCCATATGAATCGCAAACTATAACAGAACCTCGGCCCGTGACAATGGCCAATGGTCAATGGTAGATTGCCATCACACCGACCGGTTATCCATTTACCATTCCATTCATCCAGCGATGGCTACGCCGTTTGACAGTATCGAAAGCGCGATTCGGGACATCAAGAAGGGCAAATTCATTATCCTGGTCGACGACGAAGACCGGGAGAATGAAGGTGATCTCGTCATCGCGGCAGAGAAAGTGACTCCGCAGGCCGTCAATTTCATGGCCAAGCATGCGCGTGGACTGATTTGTCTGGCCCTCACGCCGGAGCGAGTTGAGGAGTTGCAACTGCCTCAGCAGGCCGTTGAGAATACTGCGACATTCGGGACCGCCTTTACGGTGTCGATCGATGCCCGCAAGGATGTGACGACCGGTATCTCTGCCGCCGACCGCGCCACCACCATTCATGCCGCGATCGATCCAAAATCGAAACCCAGCGATCTGGCGCGCCCCGGCCATATTTTCCCGTTGAAGGCTCAGCATGGCGGTGTGCTGAAACGTGCCGGCCAGACGGAAGGCTCTGTCGATCTGGCCCGGTTAGCCGGATTGTATCCAGCCGGAGTGATCTGCGAGATTATGAACGAGGACGGCACCATGGCGCGTGTGCCGGAGCTGGCGAAATTTGCCAGGGCACACAAGCTGACGATGGTAACGGTGAAGGCGCTGATTGAACACCGCATGCGCCGTGAGACCTTTGTCCGGCGGATGGCAAGCGCGAAGCTGCCGACGACGTTCGGTGAGTTCGAAGCGGTCGCGTTCGAGAACCAAATCGACGGGATCACCCACATCGCGCTGGTACGGGGGCGGGTGGATACCGGCGAGCCGACGCTTGTGCGTGTGCATTCCGGCTGTCTGACCGCCGATGCGTTGGGCTCCCTCCGCTGCGATTGTCGTGATCAGCTCCATGCGGCGATGGAAGTCATCCAAAAAGCCGATCGGGGGGTGTTGCTCTATCTCAATCAGGAAGGGCGCGGGATCGGGTTGCTCAACAAGATCAGGGCCTATGGGCTTCAGGACACGGGCAGCGATACGGTCGAGGCGAATTTGAAACTCGGGTTCAAGGCCGATCTGAGGGACTATGGCGTCGGCGCACAGATTTTGGCGAGCCTCGGGCTGCACCAGATCCAGCTGATCACGAATAACCCGCGCAAGATTGTCGGGATCGAAGGCTATGGATTGAAAGTCGTCGAGCGGGTGCCGATCGAGATCGCGCCGCGCGCGGCGAACGTGCGATATCTCCGAACCAAAAAAAATAAGATGGGCCATATTTTGAAAAAGGTATGAAGGTAGGGATGAAGCCTCGGAAGGAACTGCGCAACGCAGCTGGGTTCAGGTTTGGCATCGTCGTTGCGACGTTCAACAAGCTGGTGACGGACAGCCTGCTTTCTTCCTGTCTCGACGGTCTGACCAAACAAGGCGTGAAGGATGCGGACATCGAAGTGGTCCGGGTGCCGGGTGCGTTCGAAATCCCGCTGGTTGCGCGAACGCTGGCGAAGACCGGCCGGCTCGATGCGGTGATTTGTTTGGGGGCTGTGATTCGGGGGGACACGCCGCATTTCGACTTTATCAGCGCCGAGGCAAGCCGAGGGATCGGCCAGGCCGCGCTGGACTCCGGTGTGCCGGTTATTTTTGGAGTGCTGACGACGGATACCGAGACGCAAGCTATCGAGCGGGCCGACCCCTGCACGTTCAATCGAGGCGGCGAGGCGGCAAAGTCGGCGATCGACATGGCAACGGTGATGCGGGCGATCACGGCCGACAAGGCTACAGGCAGCAAGCTGACAAGTGGGAATGGGCTAGCGAGAGCAAAAAGAAAGCGATGATTATTCAGCATTGCCAGCTCTTCATCTTGTCAGCCTGTCAGCCTGTATCCTGTCAGCGGTGTTTCTATGGGTAGCCGCCATGAGGCTCGCGAGCGGGCATTGCAGATCCTCTTTCAGTATGACATCCATGGCAAACCGGGACTTTGGTTGGAAGAGTTTTGGAAGCCACTGAAGGCTGATGAGGAGACCAAAGCCTTTGCGGAGCGGCTAGTCGCGGGGGTACTGGAGAAGAAAAAAGAGCTGGATCAGCTGATCGGCAGGTACGCCGTGAATTGGACAATCGCCCGCATGCAGATCGTTGACCGGAATATTTTACGAATCGGCGCCTATGAGCTGCTGTGGCTGAACGACGTGCCGGCCAAGGTGACGGTGAATGAGGCGATCGAACTCGCCAAAGATTTCGGCGACGACGAAGCCGCGAAGTTCGTGAATGGTATTCTGGACAAGGTGTTGTCGTCCGAGCAGCGGCTTGAAGTTAAAAGACGTGAGGCGTCAGGCGTGAAACGTGAGGCGAAATAATGCAGATGAATAGGCTGCTGTTTTCTCCACCCCTTACGCCTAACCCCTTACGCCTAACGGAGCAGAGATGATTGACCGCTATACCCGTCCCAAGATGAAGGCTATCTGGGATCTGAAACGCAAGTATGAGATTTGGCTCGAAGTCGAGCTGCAAGCCTGTGCGGCGTTTGAACGGGCGGGACAGGCGCCGCGCGGCACGGCGGCCAAAATTCGCAAGAAGGCAAAGATCAATGTCGAGCGAATCGCCGAAATCGAAAAAGTGACGAAGCACGATATCATCGCGTTTCTCGAATCACTCATGGATACGGTCGGGCCGGAACACCGCTTTCTTCACATGGGGCTGACCTCGTCCGACATCGTGGACACCTCGCTCGCCCTTCAAATGACCGAGGCCATGGATCTGATTCTGGACGGGGTCGAGGCGTTTCTCGCTGTGTTGAAGCGGCAGGCGTTCCGGTACAAGAAGCAGGCCATGGTCGGACGGTCGCACGGCATCCACGGTGAACCGATTTCGTTTGGATTCAAACTGGCCATTTGGCATGAGGAAGTGGGCCGCCATTGGAAACGGTTGAAGGCGGTTCGTGAGGACATCGCGGTCGGCAAACTTTCCGGCGCGATGGGGACCTTTGCTCATCAAAGTCCGGACATTGAGGAGTATGTCTGCGCACAGTTGGGCTTGAAGCCGGACCCTGTGTCCAATCAAGTGGTTCAGCGCGATCGCCATGCCGCCTTCGCAACCGCGCTGGCGCTGCTGGCTGCCACGATCGAAAAGATTGCCACGGAGATCCGTCATCTTCAGCGCACCGAAGTGCTGGAGGCGGAAGAATACTTTTCCGAAGGCCAAAAGGGCTCGTCGGCCATGCCGCATAAGCGCAATCCGATTGTCTCGGAAAATCTCTGCGGCCTGGCGCGGCTGGTGCGGGCCAACAGTCTGGCCGCCATGGAAAATGTCGCTCTTTGGCACGAACGGGACATCAGCCATTCTTCGGTCGAGCGCGTCATCATGCCGGACAGCACCATCCTGATCGATTACATGCTGGCGAAGGTGACGGAGCTTATTAAAAATCTGGTGGTCTATCCGGATCGCATGGCCCGGAACTTAGAACTGACGGGCGGGCTCGTCTATTCGCAGCGGCTGTTGTTGTCGCTGATCGACAAAGGCGCGCAGCGGAAGGAGTCATACGAGGCGGTCCAGCGAAATGCTATGGCGTCATGGACGGGATCAGGCGGGTTACAGGAACTGGTGTGCAAAGACCCCTTTATCTCGCAGCATCTCACACAACGCGAGATTGCCGGGTGTTTCAATCCAAAGTATTATCTGCGGCACCTCGACCGAGTGTTTCAGCGGGTGTTTCGGGGTGGAGGACAGCGAACCGCCAACCAACAGAAGGAGAGACGCACATGATCGGGATACGGCGAGCCGGTATCATTGCCTCGGCTCTTGTGATGAGCATCTGTCTTTGGGCGCCGCTCTCTTTTGGAGGGGCGGATCGGGACAAGCTGCTCAGCGAGCCTGGTGTGTTCGGCACCTTCGCGACGTTCAGTCTCGGCGAAACATGGGTGAAGCAGGATCAGGCGACCCGGATCGGTCAGTTGGCTCTGTTGAAGGGGGTGGTCGAACAACATCGGGAAAAGATCGCCGTCGATCTCTATCTTCTGCGCGGCTTGTCCGACTATGGGGATCTGATGTTCCGGGTGCATGCGTCCGAGCTGCGGGATACCCAACAATTTCTCCTGGATCTTCAGAGCAGCGCCTTCGGCAAGCATCTCAAAGGGGCCGGACTGATGCATGGCCTCACCAAGAAGGCCAATTACGTACCGGGGTTCCCGGATCAGCTGAAGACGGACTTGAAAGTAGCCAGTGAGCCGGGCTCCAAGCCGTATGCCATTGTGATTCCGGTCAGAAAGAGTGCGGAGTGGTGGGCGTTGGATCAGGACAAGCGCGCCGCAATGATGCAGGAACATACGGAGGCGACAATGCCCTATCTCAAGACCGTGAAGCGGAAACTCTACCACTCCAGCGGATTAGACGATCTGGATTTTATCACCTATTTTGAGACCTCCAAGTTGGAAGATTTCCACAGTCTGATTCTGTCGCTGGAGAAGGTCAAAGAGTTCCAGTACACACGCCGGCTCGGCCATCCCACGCTGATCGGCGTCGTCAAGTCGTTGGACGAGATGATCGAAGTGCTCGCGCAATAGTATAGCCAGCCTGAGGCGATTTATGGACGCGATGGGATCGATGCTGTACGAGGGAAAAGCCAAGAAGATATTTGCGGCTGCACGGCCGGATCAGGTCGTTCACTATTTCAAGGATGATGCAACGGCATTCAATGCCGAGAAGCGCGGCACCATCGTCGACAAGGGGGTAGTCAACAACAGGGTGTCGGAGCGGCTGTTCACGCTGATTGAGGAGAAAGGCATCCCGACGCATTTCCTCAAACGGCTGAGCGACCGGGAGATGCTGACCAAGAAAGTTGCGATCGTGCCGGTCGAAGTCGTGGTGCGAAATCTCGTCGCCGGCAGCCTGGCGAAGCGATTGGGCTTGCGCGTCGGTGACGCGATCGAGCCGGCGATCGTCGAGTTCTATTATAAGAACGATGCGCTTGGGGATCCGCTGGTCAATGACGACCATCTGCGCTTGATGAACGTGGCGACACCGGGGGTGTTGCGCGAACTGCGCGAACTGGCCCACAAGGTCAATGCCGTGCTGAAGCCGTTCTTTGACGAGCGGAAGATGCAGCTGGTGGATTTCAAGCTTGAGTTCGGCCTGTTCCATAACAAACTGATTCTGGCCGATGAGATTTCTCCCGATACCTGCCGGTTTTGGGACATGGAGACCGGCGAGTCGATGGACAAGGACCGGTTCAGGAAGGACATGGGCAAGATCGAAGAGGCGTATCAGGAGGTATTAAAGCGGGTGTGCGGGTAAGGGGGAAAAGGGGACGGCTGGGTCGTCCTCTTTGCTCGCGCAACGCGCATGCGGGATTGATTAGATTGGATCAAAGCGGGAGATGCTCGTTGCACGCGCGCAGTTGAGGACAACCCCGCCATCCCCTTAGAGATAGTAAGAGGGAAGAAAAGGAACGATGCTGCGGGCATATTTGAATTATGGTTTGATCGCATCGGTGGTGGTCTGGGCGGCCATCATCGGCGTGATGGCCTATCGGCTGAACGAATCGCCGTGGCGCTGGGCGTTCATTGCGCTGATGTGTGCCGGAGGCCTGACCATTGCCGTCATATTCTGGATCAAGAGCTATGTGGATCGTCAGACTAAAGCGTCGGAGCAGAGGAGTCACAAGTGAAAGCGAAAATTCATGTGACGTTAAAGCAAGGTATCTTGGACCCGCAAGGTAAGGCGATTGAGCATGCGCTGGACTCGTTGGGGTTCAAGAGTGCGGCGAACGTGCGCGTTGGGAAGTACATGGAAGTGGACGTGAATGTGCAGGATAAGGCCAAGGCTGAAGCCGAGGTCAAGCAAATGTGTGAGAAACTGCTGGCAAATACGATCATTGAAGAGTATCGGTACGAGCTTGGATAGTGATGAGTGATGAGTGCTGAGAGTTGGAGCAGGGAAAACGCATTTAGTCTCAGCACTCAGCACTGGGGACAATTATGAATATCGGCGTCGTCGTGTTTCCCGGTTCCAATTGCGATCACGACTGCCGGCATGTCTTCCATGATGTGCTGGGGCAGGATGTGACGATGGTTTGGCACAAGGAAACGTCTTTGGCAGGGTTGGACGGGGTGATTCTTCCCGGGGGTTTTTCCTATGGAGATTACCTCCGCACCGGCGCCATTGCCCGGTTTTCTCCTGTGATGAAGGCGGTGAAACAGTTTGCCGCCGAGGGCGGGATGGTTCTCGGCATTTGCAACGGTTTTCAGATTTTGCTCGAAGCCGGCTTGCTCCCCGGCGCGATGTTGCGAAACAAGTCGCTGCATTTCATCTGCAAGGATATCTTTGTGCGGGTTGAGAATGCGGCCACGCCATTTACCAGTGGGTGCAAGCCAGGCCAAGTTCTCAAGATTCCAATCGCCCATGCGGATGGGAGCTACTACACAGACCCGGTCACGTTGGCGGGATTGCAGGCGAACGCCCAGGTGATTTTTCGATATTGCGATCAGGATGGGAGGGTGACGCCGGAGGCGAATCCAAACGGCTCGCTCGATAATATCGCCGGCATTCGTAATGCCGCCGGCAACGTGCTTGGCATGATGCCGCATCCGGAGCGCTGCGCTGAGTCGGTGCTTGGCAACGAGGATGGGCGTCTGATTCTGGCCTCGATGGTGGAGGGGTTGAAGAAAGTGAAGCGGGTCGAGACTGTGGTTTGATGGTGGGTCCGGTGTCCTGCTTTAAGTGAGCAGTAAAGACTTCTCAATGACCGGTAGGTTTGGACTGTAGGTATCAGGTGAGCCGATCGGGTGAGAGGTGCTCAATGATAGGTATCTGCGCAGTGGTTCTGATGATTGGTTTGTCGGGGTTGGGGTTTGATCGGAGTGCGTGGGCTGCGGAAGCAGCTGAAGCTCAAGCACAGATCAAGATACTGAGTCCAGCGCCGGGTGCCGTCATTAAAGGGGATTCTGTCGAAGTGCGCTATGAATTGGCCAAGGGCGTTCACGCAACGCATGTCCATTGTTACGTGGACGGCGAGTACCAGCGGGGATTTTCAGGAACCCTCAAGGGGCTCGTTCGCGGAACGCATGAGATCAAGGTCGTGGCTGCCACTCACGATCACGAAGCGACGGCTGCCGAAGCCAGGGTCACGATCGAAGTGGAGTAAGGCCAAAAGCGGGCGTAGTAGCATCGTCAACTGAGAACTCCGGGTCCCGAAGCCTAATCAAGAGATGAATAAACCGGCAGTCATGATCACAAAAGACCTCATCGCGCAGCATAATCTGACGGACGATGAGCACAAGAAGATCGTCGAGATCTTGGGGCGTGCGCCGAACCTGACGGAACTCGGCATGTTTTCCGTCATGTGGTCGGAACATTGTTCCTATAAGAGTTCGCGCGTTCATTTGAAGAAGCTGCCGACCACCGGGCCTCGTGTGGTGCAGGGGCCAGGCGAAAACGCGGGCGTGGTGGATATCGGGGATGGATTGTGCGTGGTCTTCAAGATGGAATCTCACAACCATCCGTCGTTCATCGAACCCTATCAGGGGGCGGCGACCGGGGTTGGTGGGATTCTGCGAGACGTCTTTACCATGGGGGCGCGGCCGATTGCGTTGCTCGATTCGCTTCGCTTCGGCGGGTTGGATACGCCGAAGAATCGCCATCTCATGAAAGGTGTCGTCGCCGGCATCGCCGGTTATGGCAATTGTATGGGCGTTCCGACGGTGGGTGGTGAGATTGTCTTCAATGACATTTACTCGCTCAATCCGCTGGTGAATGTGTTTTGCCTGGGGATTGCCAGGAAGGACAAGATTTTTCTGGGGACTGCAGCGGGAGTCGGCAACCCGGTGATCTATTTCGGCTCGAAGACGGGTCGTGATGGGATTCACGGCGCGACGATGGCATCCGATTCCTTCGACGATGAGTCCGAGCAAAAGCGACCCACGGTGCAGGTGGGCGATCCATTTCAGGAGAAGCTGCTGCTAGAAGCCTGTCTCGAGTTGATGGCCGGCGATTTGCTCGTCGGGATTCAGGATATGGGCGCAGCCGGCTTGACGAGCTCATCCTGCGAAATGGCTTCGCGCGCAGGGAATGGGATGGAGCTGGATTTGACCCATGTTCCGCGTCGTGAACCCGGTATGACGCCCTATGAGTTGATGCTGTCGGAGTCGCAAGAGCGGATGTTGATGGTGGCAAAGGCCGGCAAAGAAGACGCGTGTATCGCAATCTGCCGGAAATGGGATCTGGATGTCGCAGTCGTTGGAACTGTCACGGGTGACGGGATCTTGCGTGTGAAGGATCAGGGGAAGGTCGTGGCGGAGATTCCCGCCAAGTCGCTCGCCGATGACGGGCCGCGCTACGAACGGCCCTACCAGCCGCCTGAGTATCAGGACATGCTGACGAATCTGAACTATGACCTTCTCCCGGATGTGAAAGATGCGAATGCGGCCCTTCTGTCGCTTTTGGAGTCGCCGACAATCGCCAGCAAGCGATGGGTGTATCAACAGTACGATCATATGGTGCGGACCAACACGATGGTCCGCCCAGGATCGGATGCGGCGGTGGTGCGGATCAAGGGCACGAATAAAGCCGTGGCGATGACGGTCGATTGCAACAGCCGGTATTGCATGTTACATCCCTACGAAGGCGCGCGGATCGCTGTGGCTGAAGCCGCGCGCAATCTGGCATGCTCGGGCGCCGAACCGATCGGGCTGACCGATTGTTTGAATTTCGGCAATCCTGAACGGCCTGAGATCATGTGGCAGTTCGTGCTTGCGGTCGAAGGCATCAAAGACGCATGCGAGCGTCTCGCTGTTCCGGTCGTCAGCGGAAACGTCAGCTTTTACAATGAGACCAACGGGCTGTCGATCTATCCGACTCCTATGCTGGGCATGGTGGGATTGATTGAACAAGCCGATCAGACCATGACGCAATGGTTCAAGCAGGATGGTGACGAGATCATTCTGCTGGGGGCGACACGTGAAGATTTGGGCGGATCGGAATACTTGAAGATCATTCACGCCCGGGAACAGGGGTCGCCGCCGTTGTTGAATATGGATGCTGAAAAGGCACTGCATGAGTGCGTGCTGGCGCTGGTGCGACGTGGATTGGTCCAATCCGCGCACGATTGCTCGGACGGCGGACTGGCCGTGACATTGGCGGAGAGCTGCTTCTCAGGACAGGATCGGAAGCTGGGTGCCGTGGTAAGATTAGCCCCGGGCCGGATTCGAAAAGACGCCGTGCTTTTCGGCGAAAGCCAATCCAGGGTGGTGCTTTCGGCCAAACCGTCCCATCGGCAGGCAATTCTTGATCAGGCCAAAAGTCTGGGTGTGCCGGCAGAAGTCATTGGGTCGGTGACGGGCGCACGACTGACGATCAGTCTGGGCGAGGCGACAGTGGTGGACGTGCCAGTTCCCACGCTTCATGACCGATGGGCGTTATCGATCGAACGGACACTGAATCAGGCGTGAATAGTTAGACGTGAAACGTGAAATGTTGAAGCATGGATAAGCGCCGACTCAAAAGGGATCTGCCCATCGTTTCACCTTTCACCCCTCACCTTTCACCTGTGAGCCCGGACAAATTTCACGACGAATGCGCGGTGTTCGGCATTTTCGGCCACGAAGAGGCAGCCAACCTCACCTATCTCGGACTCTATGCGCTCCAGCATCGAGGGCAAGAAGCCTCCGGTATCGTGTCAGGAGACGCAAACCAGTTTTTTGTGCAAAAGGGCATGGGACTTGTAGCCGATATCTATGATCGGTCGTCGCTTGCGAAGCTGCCCGGCCATATGGCCATCGGCCATAATCGCTATTCCACGGCCGGCGGCAACGATCTGAAGAATGTCCAGCCGCTGATTGTGAATTTTGCCCTCGGCAACTTGGCACTGGCCCACAATGGCAATCTGATCAATGCCCAGATGCTCCGCAACGAACTGGAAGCCTACGGGGCGATTTTCCAGTCTACCTCGGACAGCGAAGTCATTATCCACCTCATCGCGCACTCCAAAGCGAGTTCATTTCTCGCCCGTGTGATTGATGCGCTCAATCGGGTGCGCGGCGCCTTTTCCGTTGTGTTGCTGACAGACAACGGTTTGATTGCCGCGCGTGATCCGTACGGATTGCGGCCGCTGTGTCTGGGGCGTGTGCGGAGCAGCTGGATTGTGGCGTCCGAAACGTGCGCGTTTGATTTGCTCGATGCGGAATATGTTCGGGAAATTGAACCGGGTGAATTGGTTGTGATCAGCGATCAGGGCCTGGACAGTCATCGGCCTTTTCCCAAGGTGGATCCGGCCATGTGTGTCTTCGAGTATGTATATTTCGCCAGGCCAGACAGCCGAATCTTCGGGGCCAATGCCGTCTATGCTACGCGCAAGGCGTTGGGCCGGCAACTGGCGGCGGAATCCTGGGTGCCCGCAGACATCGTCATTCCCGTCCCGGATTCCGGCGTGCCCGCTGCGCTGGGCTATGCGGAGGGGGGTGGGATTCAGTTCGAGACCGGGCTGATCCGCAATCATTATGTCGGGCGGACGTTCATCGAGCCGGAGCAGTCGATCCGCCACTTTGGCGTTAAGGTGAAGCTGAATGCGGTGTCGGAAGTTTTGAGCGGAAAGCGGGTTGTGGTGGTGGACGATTCGCTTGTCCGCGGGACGACCAGCCGGAAGATTGTCAAGATGATCCGCCAGGCCGGGGCGAAGGAGGTCCATATGCGGATCAGTTCGCCGCCGATCGTGTCGCCCTGCTTCTACGGGATCGATACTCCGACAAAGAAGGAACTGATTGCATCCGACCATTCGACGGAAGAGATCCGCAAGTACATCACGGCGGACAGTTTGGCCTATCTCAGTCTCGATGGCATGCTCAAGGCCGCGCCGGGAACGCCGCATCAGTATTGCAGCGCGTGCTTTACAGAGCGCTACCCCATTCCATTCACCCGCGCAGAGGAACTGCAGTTGGGCTTATTCGAACCGGCGTCCTGAGCGAGGCCGGAACTGGCAGCGTCGAGCTGTTTGCAGAAAGGGAATTCGGCGGATATGCAGCCACGGTCTAGGCCACGAGTGGCTGTCGATTATCCAGTTCTCTTCTCCGGCGCCCATACCTCCGGCGAGGGGGTCTTCAGAAATCTCACGATCTCAGGCGGTGAGATTATGAGTGAGGCGCCGGTTTCGATCGGCACCCATCTTCATCTGCAGGTGCAATCGTCCGGTGCCCGGCCACCGATCGTTATCACGCTCGCCATCGTTCGGTGGAAGCGGGACGATCGGTACGGCATCGAGTTCGTTCGATTTCAGGGCGATGCCAAACAACAGCTGGAAGACATGCTGAATCAGCGATGATGGATCGCGCGTCGGTCCGTTCAAGCCCGCCCGCTCAGTTGCCCCGCTAAAAAACACCATGATAGGATGTCTTCCGTATGAGAACGATTGGTGCCGTGCCGAGAGAAGCGGCGAATATTCCGGTGTGAGGATCGAATTTCTCTCAGCGTCGGCCGTCAGCCTGGTATGGGGGAGGGATCTGTGGACGAGATCGAAGCAGGCAAACAGAAGTTTCTAGATGTTGTGAAGACCATCGATGGCGCGGTGCAGGTGGTTATTCCCGTGACTCCATCCAACAGCATGTTTTTGATCTCGGTAACCAAAGGGGCGAATCGCAAATTCATGACTGTCCCGGAAGACGACATCATC
>JALHPO010000012.1 GCA_022842445.1 Nitrospira sp. | reverse complement strand
CCGCCACCGATTCCCCATAATTGGAGTGCCGACGAGACATTCAGCGGACTGAATCCGACTGGCTCAGCGCGCAGATTAGAGATCTGGAGCAGATTATATTCTTTGTCAAAACCGAATCCTCCAATATCGCGGCGGGTTGTGAATGTCTGTCCCTGCACAGTGACAATCTCCTTCCCCATCACCTGCCATAACCAGGCGTAGATGGCCACCACCCCGCCGACTGTCCACACCGCAAGCCATGCCAACATCAATGACCGACCCTCTGACACTTCATCGCTGCGAAGAAACTGGGTGGGGACCATGACTTCGGCCACCGCCCAGCAACAGATCCAAAACCCTAAAAAACAAATGACGAACAAACTCCGGCCACATGGAATGATGATGCGCAGCTCCTTGGTGGTGTCCGTGATAAGAACTCGAGAGGCGGATGGTTGTGTCTTTGCCATGAGCTAGTCCCGCTACAGTGATGCATTATTACATGGATGACCAGTGACTCTCACATAATTTGGCTGCGGAAAGGAGAAGAGACCGGCAGGTCGTTGAATCGTGGTACCACCGAGGAGACCTGCCGCCCCGTATCGCTCGTATCGGGCAGTGAACGGCTCAGTGGTATGGACAAGTACGGCAATACCTAAACTACCGTCGAAGCTGTTAGCTTTGTGTTATCGTAAAGACTCAAGAAAGTATGAGACCTGCCGATACTGAGAGAGAGAAAGCCTAGGCGGGTTTTGAGGAAGCATTTGACAGTTTTCTCATCGCCCAATAGCCTGGATTACATTCCTATTTGAGCGATGTCGATCCTTGATTAAGCCGCCCGTTTACTTCATCCAATGACTCAGAAACGCGTCGTGATTATCGGGGGCGGATTCGGAGGCATGACGGCTGCGCGTTTCTTGCGCGACGTCGAGGTCGTCCTGATCGATCGCACGAACCACCATGTGTTTCAACCGTTGCTCTACCAAGTCGCCACCGCCGCGTTGTCTCCAAGCGACATCGCCTGGCCGTTGCGCACACTCTTCCGTTCACAACCCAACGTTCGCGTGGTGATGGATGACGTCCTGTCGATTGATCGGACTGCTCGGGTGGTCCGTCTCCGAGACAGCGCCCCGATTGCCTTTGATGCCTTGATTGTCGCTCCAGGATCGCGTCACGCCTATTTCGGGCATGATGAGTGGGAGGCGTTGGCCCCTGGACTCAAG
Organism: Nitrospira sp.; assembly: GCA_022842445.1. Classification (GTDB taxonomy): domain Bacteria; phylum Nitrospirota; class Nitrospiria; order Nitrospirales; family Nitrospiraceae; genus Nitrospira_D. The sequence goes on along the minus strand of JALHPO010000012.1, from coordinate 61,764 downwards.
ACCATGGCCGATGCCGTCCATCTGCGCGAGCGGATGTTGCTCGCCTTCGAGGAGGCGGAACGGCAGAGGGCCGAAACCGGCGCGCAAGACCGTCTGACTTTTGTGATCGTCGGAGGAGGTCCAACAGGAGTCGAATTAGCCGGTTCGCTCCTTGAGATCGGAAGAAGGGCTATGGGACCGGATTATCCTCATTTGCGCCTGGAAGATCTCTCGATCATCCTCGTGGAAGCCGGTCCGCGTATTCTCCCAGGTTTCGACCCCAAACTATCCTCAAAGGCAGCCGCCGCTCTCGCTCAGATGGGCGTCACGGTTAAACTGAACAACCCAGTGAGTGCGGTTCGCCCGGACGGAGTCCTGGTCGGAAGCGAATGGGTCCCGTCAACCAATGTGATTTGGGCTGCGGGCAACAAAGCCTCGCCACTCCTGAGCACGCTAAAGGTTGCACAAGATTCATGCGGTCGAGTTAAAGTTCACGCCGATCTGTCGATCCCGGATGAACCCTGGATTTTTGTCATCGGTGATGCCGCACATTGCCTGGATCGCGACGGCAGACCCTTGCCGGGAATTGCTCCCGTGGCCATGGGAGAAGGCCAGTATGTTGCCCAGTTGATCAATCAGCAGCTGTTGCCGGATCAACGCGCCCCGTTTGTCTATAAAGATCGTGGCATGCTGGCCACGATCGGCCGCGCCCGGGCCGTGGCCCAAATCGGCCCGATCCATGTATCAGGCTTGCTGGCCTGGATGCTCTGGTGCATCGTTCATGTGTTTTTCCTGATCGGTCTCAGAAACCGGATCCGCGTGATGTCGGAATGGACATGGTATTACCTCACCTTCAAACCGGGAGCCAGGCTGCTGTTTGAGCAACCGGCTCGTCCCGGCAAGAGCAGCTCCACAATCCCTGCACACGAGAGCGCGACGACGGACCGCATTGATTCACGGCCCGCGGCATGAGGAAAGACGTGTAGCAACCCGTTTGCGCCACATCGACTCACCTGCACCGCGTACGAGTACGCCCTTCCGGCCGCACCTGGTTGACACGACGCCCTCCACAACGTAGCCTGCCTCCGTTTCAACCATGGACGGAACATCTGATTTCTAAGCACTATGGACTGGTTATTCTGGACCGGATTGGGCCTGTTCGCTGTCATCGCAGGCGTCGTAACGTTCTATCTCTATGCGCTCGTGGCGCGAACCAGGAAGGAGTTCCGCGCGCTTCAACCGGATGTGACAATTACCAATTTGTCGGCGATGAATTCCGGAAACGTGCTCACGCTATTTCCCGAATTCGAAAACGTTGGTGGCGGGGTGGCGCACGATTGCCAATTGCATATGGGGGGATGGGATGGAAACTTTGCGGTCAAGAAAGTCTACCCGCGCGGGGCGCGCATCCAGAAACAACGAGCGTCGATCGTGTTGGGTCCCGAGGCCCCGATTCGGACACAACCAGTCAGCAATGGCTATCTACGTCTCCGCTATCTCGACCGCTGGGGACATAAGTACGATTGCTGGTATCAGGTGACTCAGATCAAGAATCTGGCGCTGCCGCTCTATAACGTTCAGATCGACTTGGACCACCCCGAAGTGAACAGACCCATTCTCTCGTTCTGGGACATGCGAAAATTGCTGCGCGCACTGGATCAGGAAGACTGAGCGCATCTCGCTTGAAAGAGCCTATGGCGTATGGCTGATGGCACGAAACCGGAAAAGAATCGAAGCGGGAGGCACGACAGATTGTAAGTTGCGCGATTTGAAACGATCAACACGCGTCACGCAGGATTGAGAATGAGCAGCCCCGGCGAGATCGCCAGGGCTACTCCAAGCAAGAGGACAGCGCGGATCAATGCGCCGGGATTTGCGGGCCGACCTTTTCGAGAATGACCTGCCGAATCTGTTTGGCAAAGCGTTTCGAGACTTCTTCATTCTGCAACACGTGGCCTGATTCGTACACAGTGTAAATCGCAGGAGGGGACTGAGAGGTAATGGTGGCCTCCATAACCACAGCCGTCATCTTGCCGGGTTTGCCGGTCTTGCGATGCACACCCTTCATCTCCATCAGCGAGACCTTTGGTGCGACGGTGACATCGATGATTGATGCCGCCTTCTTGTTTCCCGGGACGAGTTGGATAACGGGATCGGACGAGAGTTCCTTCCGAATGTGTTGCGCGACTGCCCCCTTGGGCTTTTCCGCTTCCTGCATTTTCTTATCCAGGACGGTGGACGCAAGATTGACGTAGATGGGATCCTGCGGGCCGCGCAGAGGTTTAGCGTTGAGGAGATTGGATTGCTCCGCTTCATTGGCCTGAGTCTGTTGCCCCTTCGTCTGCGCATCGAGTTGCTGCTTGGCAACAGAGTCTTCGCCGGTATCCTTTGATGCAAAGTCTCCCCCGGCGCATGCGGCAACTGCCACGCTGAGCATGACGATACTCAGGACAGAAAGGATCTGATACGGCCTAGATGATGTGTGGATCATAGAGTCGCTCCTTTGAAGGATGATCTGTACGGCCAGTGGCGGTCTTCATCGTATTGCGATAAGTGTAGCAGCTGACTGTATCCTGTCGAGTTTTGCCCCTTCTAGGGTTATCAACTCTATGTCCATGCGCATGGTTTGGATGTAGCTTCGGTGGTGCAAGGCATATATTCTCAGCATTTTCATGATGTTGGCATGACATGCCACTTACTTCCTGCTACCGTGACCGCCAGCCTCACGCCGGCAAATACAGGAGAAATCTTCGTAAACTCTGGGGAGCAGATTCAACCTCGCTAATCGGTCCTACGCCTCTGTGCAGCGCGTCAGGCACTTGTTATGATGACTCAGCCTCATATCAGATCGAGGGCTCGTGATCGCGGAGATAAAGATGCCGGCACGTACCACTCTTTTGGTCCTCTGGTTCATCGCTGGAATCATTGTCACACCCACAACCGTTATCGCAGAATGGTATCTTGCCGGAACAGCCGGCGTGAATTTCGCAGATCGAATCAACACCATTGGAGGAACAGGTCCGCAAGCTGGACTGCCAGGCCCCCTCGTAGACTTTGATCTCCAGAACTCGATCACCTATGGCGCCAAGGTAGGCTACTTCCCAGGACATAGTTGGTTCGGGATCGAGGGTGAAGTGCTGCACACGACCCCTCACATAAAGAGCTTGCCTCGCACTCCAACCTTAGATGAAGTTCCCGGCGTCCATTTAAGACTCACCACGATCGGGGCAAACTTCATCGCACGATATCCAGGCCGCACCTTTCAGCCCTATGTAGGTGCCGGGATCGGCACGGCAATCGCCCGCATCGGAGATACTGCAACCGTCCAGAGCGACACTGATGTAACAGCGGCCTGGAACCTATTGGTCGGCCTCAGGGCATTTCTGACTTCGCACGTGGCCGTGTTTACGGAATATAAGTATCAGGGCGTATCGCTCCAATTCGATCAGGCATTCGGCCCCGATGGCGGTTTTGCCGGCAACTATAGAGCGCAGTACATCCTGGGTGGGCTGTCCTACCATTTTTAGACAGGGAGGCTCTATGTTTCGCGGCGCTGTGCTCCCTCCCCTACTGGCAGGACTCTTCGGCGTCATATCTTGTGGAGAATCCGTCCACCAAGTTCAACGGGAATCGGGCTTGCTCGGCGTGCCATCAGAGTTGGCAACCCAAATTGATTCTGGTGTCAGATTTGTCGATTTACAGGAGACTCCGGCAAACTACGTTGGGCGAGTGGTCATGCTCGGCGGGATTATCCTTGGGGCGAAACGGACTGAAACGGAGACCGAAATAGAAATCCTGGAACTTCCAGTCGGTCCCAATGGGCCGTTAACAGATGATCGCCTTCGTTCAAAGGGGCGGTTCATAGCTGTGCATCGTACGTTTGTCGACCCGGCAACTCTACCGCCAGGCACACCCGTCAGCATCATCGGTGCGGTGACGGGCTCGACGACCAAACCTCTTGATGAAGGCGAATTGACCTATCCGGTACTCGAAGCCAAACACATCGTTAATTGGAATACAGCCGTTGCGCAGAGGCCGGACAGTCCCCTGTTTCTGGGCCCGTTTCTTGCGCCACTTGCACCCTATGGATATTGGGGCAGACCCTATGGACATTTCCCCTATTCAGGACGTTTCGGCCCTTCGATCGGCGCTCCAAGATCCTCGCCGCCACCGCCTCCTCCACGAAACCCCTCACCGCACCTTAGGCGCAGGTAATCATTAATGGAACCTACAGACAAACCATCAGGGCATGTCCTGTCCCGCCGTCAAGTCGTAACACTGCTCGGTACGACTGGCGCATTATGGCTGGCGGGAGGTGGCCTCATTCCAAGGCGATTATTTGCAGGCGAAGCGGAATCTGCTTGTATTGTTCGGCCGGAACAAATGGAAGGGCCGTATTTCGTCGACGAACGGTTACATCGATCCGATATCCGCTCTGATCCAGCCAGTGGTCAAATCAAACAGGGTACGCCGCTGACTCTGACGTTTAAGGTCGTGCGGCTCAACGCCGGAAACTGCGGGCCCTTGCCCGGTGCTCAAGTGGATATTTGGCACTGCGATGCCATGGGGATCTATTTCGATGTGCAGGATTCTGGATTCGACACGCGGGGGCAGAAGTTTTTGCGCGGCCATCAGATGACCGACATGCGGGGCGAGGTTCGGTTCGTCACAATCTATCCTGGCTGGTACCCTGGACGGGCCGTGCATCTTCATTTCAAGATACGCACTAACCCATCGGCGAGCCGAAGCTTCGACTTTACGTCGCAATTGTACTTTGACGATACGATCACAGATCGTGTGCTCTCCACTCCACCCTATGCCGCGCGGGGACCGCGCACTACGCGAAACCGGCAGGACTGGATCTTTAGGCAGGGCGGCGACCGGCTGATGCTGGCTCCTTCTCCTGCCGACAAGGGTTACGCAGCCTCCTTCTCCATCAGCCTCCAGATTCCTTGAACCGACGCACAACGCACCGAGGTGATGCCATGACATCTCCTCGGTGTCGTTCTAGCTGTACAATCAACGGCTCATCGCCATACTGCCATACTTCATCCTGTTGCCCCGGACTTCCCCCGACACATCACGATCGGTCTGACAAAGGACGCTTCGCCGAGCAACACTTCGGCGTACGCGCACCAGATCTGGACCTTCGCCACGTCGTTGATCTAAACCGTCAGGGTAATGGTCAGGTTCCACCAGCGCACCTCCTGTCAATGCCATTTGCTTTGAGTCAGCCAAGAGCCCTCTTGTACTATTTATATGTGCTCAGTGTCCCCGATGCACTCGTCTGCAATCTATCGCCGACCTCCGAAGGGGGATCTTTGCGCGCCCTCATCCCCTCTCTGGAGGGGTTGCGGCCAGTGAGACCAGCTCGATACATTACACGGTCATCATAACGGGCATCGACTCACAACGAGACTGGAACAGAACTGAGCTGATAGACCCGCCCCAACAGGAGCACATTCCAATGATCGGGAACACGACATCCTCACCGTTTGGGAACCGCCAGAGACCCGCTCTGTCCACCATCATGCTGGTGCTGATGGGGTGCCTGGCGGTATTGAGTGCGTGCGGTGGTGAGGATACTGCACCGCGGTCTCGTGCGGCCACGTCTTCTGCGGCCACAGTGTTGGCCTTTACACCGACCACCGGGGGGATCGGCACGATCGTCACAGTAACAGGAACTAACTTTTCCACCACTCAATCCGTAACCATCGGTGGAACCCCCGCTATTGTATTAAGCCAGTCTGGCAGTGCACTGACCGCCCTGGTCATGCCAGGTGCTGTCACCGGTCCGGTTCAAGTGACGAGGGCTTCTGACGTGCTCACAAGTTCAGGCCTCTTTACGGTCGCCAGTACCGGGCTGCCCACGACGCAGCAGGGACCGAAGCTTATTGGCACCGGTGCCGCCGTGGGCCTCGTGCAGCAGGGCTATTCCGTGGCGCTCAGTGCCGATGGTGCCACCGCGCTCGTGGGCGGCCCGGCCGATGACGCAAACGCCGGCGCGGCCTGGGTCTTCGCCCGAACCGGTGGCACCTGGACACAGGAAGGCACGAAGCTTGTTGGCACCGGTGCCGTGGGCGCGGCGTGGCAAGGCCATTCCGTGGCGCTCAGTGCCGATGGTGCCACCGCGCTCGTGGGCGGTCCAGCCGATGACGCAAACACCGGCGCGGCCTGGGTCTTCATCCGAACCGGCGGCAGCTGGACACAGCAGGGTACGAAGTTAGTCGGCACCGGTGCCGTGGGCGGGGCGCAGCAAAGTTGGTCCGTAGCGCTCAGCGCTGATGGTGCCACCGCGCTCGTGGGCGGTCCAGCCGATGACGCAAACACCGGCGCGGCCTGGGTCTTCACCCGAACCGGCGGCAGCTGGACGCAGCAGGGCGGGAAGTTGGTGGGCACCGGCGCGGGGGGCGCGGCCTGGCAAGGCTGGTCCATAGCGCTCAGCGCTGATGGTGCGACCGCGCTCGTGGGCGGTCCAGCCGATGACGCAAACACCGGCGCGGCCTGGGTCTTCACCCGAACCGGTGGCAGCTGGACACAGCAGGGTACGAAGCTTGTTGGCACCGGCGCGGGGGGCGCGGCCTGGCAAGGCTGGTCCGTAGCACTCAGCGCTGATGGTGCGACCGCGCTCGCGGGCGGTCCAGCCGATGACGCAAACACCGGCGCGGCCTGGGTCTTCACCCGAACCGGCGGCAGCTGGACACAGCAGGGTACGAAGCTTGTTGGCACCGGCGCGGGGGGCGCGGCCTGGCAAGGCTGGTCCGTAGCACTCAGCGCTGATGGTGCGACCGCGCTCGTGGGTGGTCCAGCCGATGACACACAAACCGGCGCGGCCTGGGTCTTCACTCAAACCGGCATTGCCTGGATACAGCAAGGTACGAAGCGCGTCGGCACCGGCGCTGTGGGCGCCGCGGAGCAAGGGACTTCTGTCGCGCTCAGTGCCGATGGTGCAACCGCCCTCGTGGGCGGCCCTGCCGATGATGCAGGACTCGGGGCTTTCTGGGCCTTTGCTCCCTAACCTGGATCATTGAAGCTTGATCCTGCGCCGTTCAGCGGCACAGGGCGTGGGGCTCGGCTCACCCGGATTAGGTGCCTGTAGCGCCTACACGATGGCGTCAATACCGGAATCTCCTTCCAACCGCAGTTGAGCATCTGATCATAGCGAGCCGGTGCTGCTTTGATCAGCCTCTGTTTCTTCCACAGTCGGGAGTGCCGCCCGGGTTCCTTAGAAAAACCGGCTATGGTGCGCGATACTTCTGTGCTACTCTGCCCACCATGCGTAAAGCGAAGATTGTCTGCACCATCGGGCCTGCGACGGCATCGCCATCGATGCTTGAACAGCTCATCCAAAGCGGCATGAATGCAGCACGGCTGAATTTCTCTCATGGCACGCATGAGTCCCATGCCGCTGCCATTACAGCGATTCGCCAGGCAGCAGCTCGGCAACGGGTGGCGGTCGCCATCATCCAAGATGTCCAGGGCCCCAGGATACGAGTGGGCAAATTGCCGGACGGGGGCGTTGAGGTGCGAGCCGGCCAGTCGGTGTGCGTACGGATCGTATCTACTCGATCAGGAGATGAGACGAGCCCACATTCCCTTGCCCTGACCCAACCCCTCGTCCCCCCTTCCGTTCCAGTCATTCCGGTTGTCTATCCGGCCCTCACGCGTGACATCCTGCCGGGCGCCAGGATTTTGATCAACGATGGACTGATCGAACTCATCGCCGACCGCATTTTCGAGGAGTCCATCGACTGCACCGTTGCGACTGGGGGAAAGATTTCGTCACACAAAGGAATCAATCTGCCTGGCACGGATGTCAGCGCCCCTACGCTGACCGACAAAGACCGGGAGGACATCCGATTCGGAGTCTCACAGGGAGTCGATTATGTGGCGTTGTCGTTCGTCCGAGGACCTGAAGACATCGTGGCGGCGCGCACATGGCTTGTGCAATGCGGCGGTACTCAGCCCATCATCGCGAAAATCGAACGGGCTGAGGCTATCACGGCTTTGGATGCGATCCTGGAACAGGCAGACGGGGTGATGGTCGCGCGTGGCGATCTTGGCGTCGAGATGGGACCTGAAGCAGTGCCTGTGTTACAGAAACGCATCATCGCAGAAGCGAATCGCCGGCGCCGTCTTGTCATCACGGCGACACAGATGCTGGAATCGATGACCCAGGCATTGCGTCCGACCAGAGCTGAAGCTTCGGATGTCGCCAACGCGGTATTCGACGGCACCGATGCGGTGATGCTGTCCGCTGAAACAGCCGTTGGCGCATATCCGATCGAAACCGTTCGTGTCATGGATCGCATCGTTCGTGCAGCGGAAGAAGCCGCTGAACCGAACATCCTGCCCAAACGCCATACGGATATGGAACACCTTCCCTTTCCTGAAGCCATCTGCACGGCGGCATCTTCTGCCGCCAAAGCTATTTCCGCACGCGCAATCGTGGCCTTCAGCGAACAGGGGACGACGGCTCGATTGATTTCCAAGCAACGCCCGGCTCCGCCGATCATCGCCTTCACACCATTTGAAGCGGTCCGGCAGCGGATGGCGCTCTATTGGGGGGTTCGTCCCTACACGGTGCCGCAAATCGAGCAGACTGATGCGCGAGTCACTGAGGCTGAGCACCGCTTGAAAGTGGAAGGCCTGGTCATGGCAGGAGAAAAGATTGTCATTCTATCCGGGACGAGAGTGGGCCATCCCGGCGGGACCAATTTGATTAAGCTTCATGAAGTAGGATAGCCCCGACCCGCCTGCAATATCCTCCATCCGTGGTATCACGGTTCCTGGTCCGGGTCCGGCGCCGGCACCCGATCATGAATTCGCCCCAGTTTGCTCTCGATCGACCGTTCCAACTTCTCCGCCGCTTCTGCAACGGCGAGCTCGATGGTCGGCCCCTGATGGCTCACTACGATGGGCTGAAGGCCGGCCAATCTCGCTTCAAGCACGCATCGAAAATCGTCGCCCTTCGATTTATGTCCGTTCGTATCGCTGAGATGGGCCTCTACTCGTGTAATCCGATCGGAGAATCGGGTTATCGTGCCCTCCACGCTGGCATGGACAAGACGCACGACATCTTCGCGTCCCGTGATGTGGTTGTCGGTATGGACCTGAATCTGCATGCGCCCCCCCCCCTCCAGACTTGTAAAGTATTTCCGCACAGTGATCGTTGACCTTATGTGTCCGGCGAAGAAATGTCAACGGCGTATCCCCGGCCATCGTTTGACGGGCTGTCCCGACCATGCATGCGCGAAAAGGCTTCCCAATCGAATGGCTTGGAAGTCAGCGCGTGCAAGGGTATCGTTTCGATGTGGCCCGGATCGCGAAAGGCTGCGATGCTTCCGACGATGTCTTCGGGTCGTTCCACCAACCGCTTGACGGTTTCATACGCCAAGTGCTGCGCGATCGCCTTGTCTTCCGGCGCAGGCGAGGCGCCCCGGAGCGTATGCCCGAGAATCGTGGTCTTCGTGGCGGGAGTGAGCGGATAGTGACCGGGCCGAGGGTACACCTGAGGCCACTTTGAAATTTCACGGGCCACATAGTCTGGTAATCCGTGAACACCACCCTCAGGATGATGCCGATGCGGTGTTCGCTCGGCGACGATGAATAGATGGCTCTTGTTGGGCACACCTAAGGACCGCTTCAGAGTTCCGAGAATCACGTCATCGATGTAGCCATCCGGATCCGGATGCTCATTGACGAGGACTCCCTCGGCTCTGGCTTGATACGCGCAGGCCAAGGCCAGATGGCCGGATCCCGCCCCCATCAATTCTACGAAAAAGATGCTGCCCATCGCGGAGCTTGTCGCCTTCAACGATTCAATCGACTGATCCGCCAGTCGAATGGCCGAGTGGAAGCCCAATGAGGTCGTCCCGCCGATATTGTTGTCGATCGTGCCGGGGATGCCGGTGACCTGAACGCCGAACATCTCATACATCGCGCGCGCCCCGCGCAGGCTTCCATCCCCCCCCAGCACCACGAGCGCGCCGTCCCGCAGATACGGCTCCAGATTGCGGACCGCCGCTTGCTGCACCTGTTCGTCCTTGAAGTCTTCAAACCGGCTGCTGCCGATCGGACTGCTCGGCCGGCTGCCCAGCATGCGCGTGTCCTGCTCAGAAACCTTTTCGATCCAGTTGTTGGCCAATCCCAGAAATCCGTGCCGCACAAAATAGACATCCAAACCGAACCGGTTTCCGGCAACTCGAAATTCCTTCAGCGCCGCCCCGGCGCCCGCAAAGTCTCCACCCGACACGAGCGCCACCAGTTGTTTTACCTGTCGCGGCTTCAATGTCACGCGATCCCGTCGCTGACGCTCTACCGACACCCAAGCATCCCGTTCCACCCGCTCACGTTCCGACAGACCGACTGCCGTCGAATAGCCGGAGATCTGCCCGTTCTCATAGGTCAGGAGGACGACATTGTCCTGCCCCTCTTTATACTCGCCGAACTCGGAGAAGGCCTCGGTGAACGGGCGGGGGTCCAGAAAGATCACCAGGGCCCGCAACGTCGAACTATGCGTGTAGAGACAGGACACAGAACCGCGATGAGTATCCGCGAGACGATGCACCCCATCCACGACGGTGACGTAGGTGTCGAAAAATGAATTGCCCCCAGGATAGCAATAGAGCGGATGCTTGATCAGCTTCTTGGCCGTCTTCACGTCGACTCCGAATGCGTGCGCCGCGGCCTCCGCTTCTGCGGATTTCTCGATCCCCGTGACCCATCCAAAATCCTGAGAGTCCAATGCGTCAGCGATCTGTGGTGGATCGAAATCTGCTTTCCCCGTTAGAATGGCGGCCGACACTCGTTGGCAGAGCTGAGTGGTATTGGGGCTTCGACTGACAAGTTGGACGAACGCCCCTGGGTCCAAATAATTGCGCACGTGCAGATAGTCCAACTGCCGGCCCACGACTCCGATAATCTTGGCCAATGCCAGACCGACGGCATCAGCCTTGGCGAAACCCCGGTCCCGGTCCAGCACATTGGCGAGCCGGCATCCGACTCGGTGGGTCTTGCTCTCCACCTGCGACACCCCATGTCTCATCGCGAACAGCAAGGCGCGCTCAGTCAGATCCCGGGGCAACAGCCAAAAACGGTCATCGCCGAGATCAAGAACAATCCGTCCTTCCGCAAGCTCCGGCGTGAGCTGCGCGCGTGACACAATCGCCACAGGCCGCCGAACGAGAGGCTTCTGACAGTGTCCGATTGCCGCACGAAAGAGCGGCGCAAGTTCTCCTCCCGCCGCCAAGCAGTTCCACGCCGCATAAAACACCAGGGCGTCACCCCCACAGGCGTGATCGATCACCGTTCGCCTGGCGGCACGATATTCGGAGGCATTCGCGAATCCTTGGCGGGCACGCTGAACCAGCGACAGGATCTCTGATGTCGCAGTCCTGGCCCGCTCCAACCGGTCCGATCGTGTCGGCAGTGGCGGAGGAAGGGTCAACTCGCCGATCCGAGGCAGACGTGTGAGTGCGTCCCCGTAGAGAAGCAGTCCTTCAAGCGTCACAAAATTCAATGGGTCGACTGGAGGCGGCATGTTCACCCTAGCGATGTCCTATGTTTCTTGAACCTTCTCAAACTCGATGTCAAGCCTGAACCAAACCACGCAGTCCCTTCCGTAATGACCCGTGCATCTTCGCAGTACGGCTGTATGCTTTCGGGCAGGAGCCCAAGTTTGAACAGACGGATGCACTTGGGATGAGGAGGTGAAACGACGACTTACAGGCAAAGGTTTGGTCAAACCGGGAGGGAGGCTTGTCATCCTGCCCGGCACAAGAGTCGGCCGACCAGACAGGACAAACCGCGTAATGTGACAGGAACTGCGCTAAGCGTATCAAGATCCCTGATCGACCATTACTCTCGCCTCTTGATCTCCTCCCACAAAGAGTTTAGGCTGCCATCGGTCCATCAGGACAATGCATGATGAGACTCTTCCTCGCCTGTATCCTCACCTGTTTTCCTTTCTACGCCTGGGCCGCCGCCCCAAGCGCCGGCACGACTGATGCGGTCCATCCACCGGCTGCGGCTGATCCTACTGATCCGAAAGAGGCAGAAGATACCGACGACCAGACCGGCGCCCTCGATGAGTCCGCCCTCGAACAGTTGTGGCCCTACGGCAACCCCTATAGTCCTGCATCGGCCACGAACTTTGAGCAGTTCAAAACATCGCCTTCGCATGGCCAAAACCGACTGAGCCGAAATATATATGAGCCTGAGTGGCTCAACGACCCCTTCGGTCGTTACGGAAGTCCCTATTCGCCAGATCCGATGAATCAACGATACGACGTCGGCAATCTGTATTCGCCCGGCAGTCCTGTGCATCTCTACACGAGGGGCGGAAGGACAGAACGGCGCTAGCCTCGCTCGATCAAAAGGAGATACCCGAAGACAACACACCCATTACCTGACTCAATCACACGGAGGAGAAGAGCTATGGGACGACACAAGATCGGTCTCGTGATTCCCCATCCCGAGGATCAGAAGTGGGATTCGGTCTGGAAACTGTTTCGCACGCCGAATTTGAATCTCCCTACCCTTGCCGCATTAATCCCTGACGATGAATGGGACATCGAGATCCAAGACGAAATCGTCGGACCATTGGATTTCTCCCGTGACTTCGATCTCGTATTCATTACAGTGACGACAGTGGTGGCCGTTCGAGCCTATGAAGTTGCGCGTCTCTTCCGCGAGCGCGGCGCGAAGGTGGTGCTCGGCGGCATTCACCCCTCGACGCTCCCGGATGAGGCTATCAAACATGCGGATGCCATCGTCGTGGGAGAAGGAGAATTGACGGTTCCGCGGCTCCTGGAAGACTTTAAGAAGGGACAATTGAAGCCACGATACGACATGCCGCACATGGTCGAACAATGGGATGCCAAGCCTCCTCGCTGGGATCTCTTGCCGCAGGGCTATATGTTCCGCGATGCACTCACGGCCACACGCGGATGCAATTACCGCTGTACCTTCTGTTCCATTCATTTGGCACTGGGCGGTGGCCGGTACGGATTCCGGAAGAAACCACCGGCCGACGTCGTTAAACTGGTCGAAAAGATGACCGGGCCGATGGTGATGTTTTGGGACGACGACTTGCTGTCCGATCCGGCGTACACAAGAGAACTATGCGAGGCGATGAAGCCGCTTAAGAAAAAATGGATGAGTCAAATGAGCGCCACCTACATCGCCCACCACCCGGAATTGCTCAAGACCTTGAAAGAGTCCGGATGTTCCGCGATGTTCATGGGTCTCGAATCCATCAACCAGGATTCACTCAGGTCCGTGGACAAGCAAAATTCCGCCAAGCTGTATGAAGAGATGATCCGCCGCATCCATGACCATGGGATCGATATCCATGCGGGATTTATCTGCGGCTTAGATCACGAAACCGTCTACGACTTCGAGCGCACCGCCGAGTGGGCGACTCGTATGGGGCTGGCCGGGGCACTCTGGCGCATTATGACGCCCTATCCAGGGACAAGACAGTTTGCGGAACTCAAGGCCGCCGGTCGGATTCTCACCGAGAACTGGACCTCGTACACCGGAGAGCATGTGGTCTATAAGCCGGCTAAAATGACCGTGGAGCAGTTGTATTGGGGACACAAGTGGGCCAAGGGACAATTTTATTCCTTTCGTTCCATCGGCTCGCGAGCAATCCAGCGAGCCTCTCAAAACGGGTTCGGCGAGCTGCTCAATATCACGGGCTGCGGCCTTGGCTATCGCTCCATGTTTCGCCTTGCCGCCGATTCGGCTCCGGTGAACGTGTATCGGGACATGAAACATTTGCCACCACAAGAAGAGCCTGTTGCCTATCGGTTCCCCTATCCGCAGAAATCGAAATTTGGTTTCATCACCGATCGGGTGGACAAGTTTCGATCGAAGCTGCAACCTCGGCCTTCGATCAATTGATCTGAACAACGGCCCCGCTAGCCGATACGCGGGGCCATCCCATCCCTGGCACGCCCATACGTGTCTTTCCCAGGCGCGCAAGAAACCAATGTGGGTACGAGGCTATCCCGGGCACAAATGGACAGCACCGGCCTTGTCGGAGCCCGTCTCCTATGCTGTTCGACCACCAAACCATTGCAAAGATTCAAAATATAACCTGAAAGGAAATAGAGCCTTCCCCCATATCCTCCTGTGAATGCCGCCACAACGTGGAGGCGAACCGGAGGAGAATCTCATGGGGCAGGACAACGGCAAGGATCGGTCACAAAAACCGGCTATCTGGCGCGATCCCCGTCTTTACCAGATCGCCTGCCTCTCCGGGCTTCTCCTCTATGGCCTTCTCTGGCTTCACTTTGAGGTCTCACCCTGGCAGATTACGATCACGCTCGGCACGGCACTCCTTACCCAATATGCCGGCACTCGCTTCTTCAAGCTACCCGCGTTCGACCCCAAAAGCCCCTTGATCTCAGCCCTCTCTCTCTGCCTCCTACTTCGTACGGACCAGCTCCCCGTCGCAGCGCTGGCATCGTTCCTTGCCATCGCCGGCAAGTTTGTCATCCGATGGAAGGACAAGCACGTCTTCAACCCGACTAACCTGGCGCTCGCCGTGGTGTTAACCAGCGGCCTCGGCTGGATGTCACCCGGGCAATGGGGGCAGGTTGCCTGGTTCGGCTTCTTGATCGCCTGTCTAGGCGGCCTCGTCGTCACTCGCGCGGCGCGGGCGGATGTGACGGTGGCCTTTCTCGTCTTCTACGTCGGTCTTCTCATAGTACGGGCACTCTGGCTTGGCGACCCGCTGATGATCCCGCTCCACCAAATCGAGAGCGGCGCACTGCTCATCTTTGCCTTTTTCATGATTTCAGACCCGAAAACGACGCCGGATTCGAGAACGGGCCGGATCGTCTATGCGCTGCTCGTCACACTGGCAGCTCTGTATGTTCAGTTCGGTTTGTTTCGTCCCAACGCCCCTCTGTGGGGGCTGATCGCCTGTGCGCCATTTGTGCCATTGATCGACTATCTGCTTCCAGGCTCTCGCTACGACTGGGCCAAACCATCGACCGGTCAGCGCGCGATTAGCCCGCCGTCACACGTCATAGGGCAACCGTCAGCCGTCAACCGTCTACGTTCATTACTGTCCATTCACCAACCAGGGAGGTTCTCATGAAGCGCATCGTTGCGACAACATTCACATTGCTCATCGGCCTGCTCGCCTGGAACGGTGACGCATCGGCTTTCTGCGGCTTCTATGTGGCCAAGGCCGATACCAAACTCTTCAATAAAGCCTCCGAGGTGACCATCGCACGGCATGACAACAAGACCGTCATCACGATGGCCAACGACTTCAAGGGGGACGTTAAAGAATTCGCGATGGTTGTGCCGGTGCCGACGATACTGGAGAAGGACCAGATCCATATCGGCGAGGCGGCAGTCCTCAAGCATCTTGCCGATTATTCGGCGCCACGGTTGGTTGAATACTTCGACGAAAACCCTTGTCGGCGTTATGAGCTGTTTCAAGATAAGATGGGCGCCTTAAAAAATATGGCTCCGGCCTCAGCCGAGTTGAAGCGGGAGAGGGACCGTGCTCTGGGAGTCACAATCGAAGCGCAGTACACCGTCGGCGAGTACGACATCTTGATTCTTTCGGCCAGGGAGAGCAACGGTCTTGAAACCTGGCTGAGCGAGAATGGCTATAAGATTCCAAACGGAGCATCAGCTGTTTTACAAAGCTATCTCAAGCAACACATGAATTTCTTTGTGGCGAAGATCAACCTTGGCGAACAGGCGAAACTGGGTCTGAGCCATTTGCGTCCACTACAGATTGCGTTTGAATCACCCAAGTTCATGCTCCCCATCCGGCTAGGCACCGTGAATGCGGACGGAGCGCAGGAGCTCTTCATTTACTTTCTGACAAAACAGGGTCGCGTCGAGACAACAAACTATCGAACCATCCGCCTGCCGGAGGCCCAGGAGATTCCGGTCTATGTGAAGGACAGGTTCGGCGACTTTTATCGCGATCTGTTCACACAACAGGTGAAGCGGGAGAGCGAGCGCGGAGTCTTTCTGGAATATGCCTGGGACATGAACTGGTGCGACCCCTGTGCGGCGAATCCCCTCTCGACGGAAGAACTGCGCAGCCTGGGTGTATTCTGGCAGGAAACCAATGGACGAATCGGCAAAGGAATGCCGATGGCGCAGAATGTCTTCCTGACCAGACTACACGTCCGTTACGACGCGGCACACTTTCCCGAAGACCTCGTGTTCCAGGAGACAACGGACCGGTCGAACTTTCAAGCCCGCTACATCCTCCGCCATCCCTGGAACGGAACGGATGACTGTCCGGCAGCAACCGCCTATCGGCAACAGTTACGCGAACGCCAGGAGAAAGAAGCCCAGACCCTGGCCAATTTGACGGGCTGGCAGATCAGCGAGATCAGAAAAGCCATGCAACTCGCATCGGGGCCTCTGATCGAGCCAAAGAAATGGTATGAACGGCTCTGGAATAACTAGAAAATACGGGTGAGGACGGGAAGTCCCGGCCTCACCCGTTAAGTCTCGACGCCAGCCCTGCGGCTGACGCTGTTGTTCTAGCTGTGGATGGAGAGAGCGACTGAGGTTTGCTGTATGGACTGATAGGCGAAGACGACGCTGGTGCTCGTAGTCACCGGTGCCTGCAACCGATTCGTTGATTCATCATCAGGAGTGCTCTTGTGCTCCCGCTCCGCTCTTAATTCTTTCACCAGCGTCTCACGAAGCTTCTCAAGAAACTCAGGAAGATATTTTCGGACTGTTCCTGACTCCGTCCTTGTTTCGCTCAACGCATCCAAAACCTGCTGAGCCAACGACAACGGTGGCGGCACATTCTGCGCCGGAGCGATCAAACGTATCCCCTCTCCCGGGACGGCAACAGACGATGCCGGGGTGGGCGCCGTGGCACCAGTGGACGAAGGCGGGATCACCGCATCCGTCGCAGGCGCCCCACCCGGGGTATCTGTCGAGGAGGTTGCTGAAATCGGAGTCTCCTGCCCGGTGGGCACAACGGGCCGGTCGGTCACCGCTGAGGCAATCTGCGCGGCCAGTACGGTGACTGACCGCTGGACATCCACATTCAGATCAAGACCGGAGAGTGACGGCAGTCTCTCAAACCGTTCAACCAACTTCGCCGTCTTGGCTAATCCTGCCTCATCATCTCCATGAAAGAAATTTCTAAAGATATTGGAAACTTTGCGAAATAGTTTTTCCAGATCCTTCAATTCCTGTTCATTCAAATCGCCTTCAATTGTCACGCCAAATTCCTTCTTCAGGGTTGACTCGGCGTACCTCGCTTCAAGATCGATTATGGAGCCGTCACCGGTCACGCGTGATGAGTAGTTCACAGCACGGAGGTCATATTCAAGATCCGCCGTCAGGGTAATCGTGTCCCCTTCCGCCGTTGTGACGCTGAGCCGCCCCGAGAGATCGTTGGAAACCGCGACCCCGCTCACTTGAGTATTCAATCGCTGGGGCCCTGCACTATCGGATGATGGGGGACGAAAGAACTGTTTGGGATCAATCTGGCTCAGGCCTTGAACTGGCATAGGGCTTCTCCTCGACGAATGAACCGATGAGCATGATCGCGCTGATAGATATTCTATCGGTGCCTTGCCTGCTAATCTTTAGAATGTCTATGCTATAGTTAATAAGTGGATAGTAGGCCGTTTCCTATCATGAAGGAGGCAATTCCATGAACATCCGCTTTCACTGGTTTATGACCTTGGCCATTCTGGCCTTGCTGCAATCGACCGGCTGTACCCTTAAAGGGACCTTGAATCAAATCACCGATACCACATCGAATGTGACCGGCACGACCTCCGGGGCTGCCTGGTGGAATGAAGACGGCCAGATTACGCCGGCGTTCAAGGCCGCGGCATTTGCCACGATCAATCACAAGAATCTTCAGCAGGACATTTCCGCGGGCCGGGGCGAGTACCTGAACTCGATGGGGGACTTGCTGGGCGTGCCTGAAGAGCATCGATTGGCATTCTTTACTGCCGCTCAAGCAGGATATGCCCGGGCCGCAGAGCAGCATCGTGAAACCCTGCTCCCCTTTCTCCAAAGCACTGCGCTGGTGACTGCACCCTGACGGTTGAAACCGGTTTGGCGCTCTACCATGTCCACACCTTCACCTGACAGGGCATTGCCGTTCAAGACGGTCTTCCACCCGACAGACTTCTCTGCCGACAGCCACATCGCGCTGATCCACGCCTTGAAACTGGCGCTTGTGACCAGGGCCGATCTGTCGATGATGCATATCGATCCGGACGCGGCTCGGGAGGATTTCGAGGATTTTCCACGTCTCGGTCCCATCCTCGAGCGCTGGAGTCTTCTCCCGCCAAACAGTCCCGACGCACATATCTCTCAATTGGGACTTTCCATCTCGAAAATCCGGGCCGCCTCGAACAATCCGACTGAAGCGCTAATCCACCACCTGGCAGACCACCCTGCCGATCTCCTCGTCATGGCGACCCATCAGTACGACGGATTCGATCGATGGCACCATCAGACCGTCGCAGAGCCTGTGGCACGAGGCAGCCACACACCAACGCTCTTCGTGCCGACACATGTCGAAGGATTCGTCGTTGCAGAAACGGGCGAGCCGAAGCTCCGTCGCGTGCTGATTCCCGTCAGCGAGAAACCCAGCCCTCAGACAGCCGTTGATATTACGGCTCAGCTGGCCCTGGCGCTGGGCTGTGACAAATTGACCGGCATTTTGATTCATATCGGAAGCGGCGCGATTCCCCATTCGCTCGAGTATCCCATGCTCAAGGGATTCGTCTGGCAGACGATGATCGGTCATGGGAATATCGTCGATATGATCCTCGGGATGGGAGCGGATTTCGATGTCGACTTGATCGTGATGGCGACCGAAGGACATCATTCACTGCTCGACATGATACGAGGAAGTACGATGGAACGTGTGTTGCGGGGAGCGCGCTGCCCGCTCCTGGCAATCCCGGCGTGTTAGCCTCTTGCCGTTGCAAGGTCGACCGTGTTCGACTCGCTTTCTCGTCCGACAACCACCCGTGCGATCCCGCCGTCCTTGAAGACCAGAAAGTTAGACGGAACGGCAGGCACGCGAGGCCCCGGTAGAATGATGCCGGCGAGATTGAGCGGATCGCAGGCGGAAATCTTGACTTCCTGAGCGAGTCCTCCCCCGTTGTTTCTCATCGCGCGCAGGGATTCAATCGCCTCAGGCAAGGCAAATTGTTCGCCGACAACACCGGACACGAATCGGCCTCCTCGCACCTCGCCAGCCATCTCCATCCGTCGATACTGGACCAGCAAATCCCGCCAGGAGGAAACCAACGACTCACGAACGAGCACATCCCGAAAGACGACACCGTACCGGCGCAACAATTGGCGAGCGATGTGTTCCCTCACGCCCACAGCCGACAGCGGCCCGCTCTCAGCTTGTCTGAGCAGCGACCAGCGTCCGGCGGCGTGGCGGGGGCGGCGTGCCCGCTCACGTCCCTCCGCCCGGCGGCGGTGAGGATCGATGAGTGCGCGAAGATTATCGAATCCATCAGCCGTCACCTGACCGGCTGCCACGAGTTCCCATAGCCCTTCTTCTACTTCGCTGGCCAGGCGCCCCGACACGCGCAGGAGATCGGTGAAGAAACTCGCGCCTCGCTCGTGGAGGGAGCGGCGAAGATCTTGTGCCACAGTACTGAGCCTCGCATACGGGTCGAGTCTGGTTCGAGCGGAATCGTCTTGGAGTGCCCCCAGCAGCCATTCTTTCTCCTCGCGAGGAAAGATGCCGATCGGCGCGACGCTCGTCGGCACGATCCGGCGGGCTCGTTCCCCATGATCCTGCTCCGACATACGCGGATGGGGCGAGAGCCGCCCCCAACTCACCGCCCCGCTCAAACAGAGCCGGTCCAATACCTCCGGTTCGTACTTTGACAGGCGTAGGCGTAGGAGGTGGGACTCCCAGGCGGATGCGGCTGCTTCAAAGCCGGCCAGCTGGTGTATCACTGCCAAGACCCCGGCTTCCCCATGCAAGCGAGAACCGGGCGCAACATGCTGCCATTGCAATAGGAAACGCATGAGCTCCGCTACTGTGACCGGCCCAATCTCTTTGCGCAGCGTGCCGATGGTCAAACGATGGATACGGGCCAGTAGCCGGCGGTGACACCACTCGAATCCCTGAGGGGTGAGGGGTGAGGGGTGAGGCGACAATTTATCCGCTTGGCGTATCACGGGTGACGGGTGACGGAACTGGCCGCGAAGGACCTGGCCGGAAGCTTCAAGCCGGAGCAATGAGCGATCTACTTCTGAGGCAGGCAAATAGAGCCGACCTGCAAGTTCAGCCATCGTTGTTGGACCGGTGCTTTCCATCCATCCGAGCACAATCGCATCAAGTGTCGTCTCGTTACCCTGGGCAACCATCGACTCAATCTGCGTTCGTTTCTCCCCAGCTACCCAGACCCTTAACTCTTTCGCCTCACCTCTCACATTGAGTTGAACAGCGCGGCCGGACTCAACAAGGACAGGAAGATAACTCGCCCACTCAGATGGGATCGGTTCCGGCAACCAGACCAGCGTCAGCAGCGCGTCGTGCAGCTCATCGGAATCGCGGACAACCGGCCACGATTCTCGCCGCACGGCCTCGATCGCATCCGGATCCAGCGCGCCGATGCGCCCGGCCAGGTCGGCCGGAAGCGTCCGCCGCATCTCCACGGCACGAGCGCGCCGTTCTTCCAACGGCGCATCATCGAGGAAGGCATAGGGATTCGCATTCAGGATTTCATGTGAAAAGGCAGACGGAGTCGGTGTATCAATTGCCACACAACGGATCATTCCCGTTTCGATCTTCCGTAACACTTCGGTCAGCCCGTCGAGATCCATCGCCTCGGTCAGGCAGTCTCGCACCGTTTCGTTGACCAGCGGATGGTCTGGAATCTGCCTCGTCCGATCCCCCATCATATTGTCCTGGCAGGCAAGCGCGTCAGGAAACACGGCAGCCAGGAGATCTTCAGCCTTCATCCGTTGAATCTGGGGTGGAACTTTTTTGCCGTTGGAGAACCGGAGCAGCGCGAGCGCCCGCGACGCGTTCCATCGCCAGCGGGTCATAAACATCGGCGCCTGCAGCACGGCCTGGACCAGGACCTCACGCGCGGAATTCGAACGGAGATAGCCGAACACCGACTCCAATGGAAAACTATGCCGCTCGCCGAGTGAAATGACCAGGCCGTTATCCGTCGCAGCCGCTTGCAGCTCGAAATCGAACGTCACACAAAACCGTTTTCGCAATGCCAACCCCCACGCCCGATTGACCCGCCCTCCGAATGGCGCATGGATCACCAGCTGCATGCCGCCGCTTTCATCAAAAAACCGCTCGGCGACGATCGTATCTTGCGTCGGCACCGTCCCCAGCACCGACTTGCCCGCCAGAACATATTCAATCGCTTGCTGCGCCCCTCGTTGGTCAAGTGCGCATTCGCGGCAAAGCCAGCGAAGTGCTGAGTGCTGCGGACTGAGTGCTGCGGACGGGCCGACTTCTGAAGAAGAGACTCTCTCTGCAATTTCCTGCCGAAGTGCGGCTACTTCAGCCGACAGTTCCGCCGTGCGCGAAGGCGCTTCGCCTCGCCAGAATGGAATATTTGGCGGCGCGCCGTGCGCGTCTTCCACACGAACCTTCCCGGACTCAACGCCCTTGATGCGCCAGGACGTATTCCCCAATAGCATGATATCGCCGGCCAGACTCTCCACCGCAAAGTCCTCATCGACCGACCCCACGACCGTACCGTCCGGTTCGGCCACGACAACGTAGTTCGCCGTATCGGGAATGGCCCCGCCGGAGGTGATTGCCGCCAGCCGCGCCCCGCGCCGACCCTTGAGGCGATGATTGATCCGGTCATGAAACAAATAGGCGTGGCCCCGCCCGCGATGTGTGGCAATCCCGTCGGCCAGCATCTGAATCACCTCGTCGAAGTCCTTCCGCGCCAGCTCGCGATAGGGATAGGCGCGCCGGCACAGTGCGAACAACTCGTCGTCCGACCAGGTCTGGCTTGCAGCAGCGGCGACGATCTGTTGGGCAAGGATGTCGAGGGGGGCCGGCGGCACGGTAATCCGGTCAAGTGTCCCCTGTCTGATGGCCCGCAGCAGCGCCGCACATTCGAGCAATTCATCCCGCGTCATGGCGAACAGCCGTCCTTTGGGAATCGCTTTGACCCAGTGGCCGGCACGGCCGATGCGTTGCAAGCACGTCGCAATCGCACGCGGCGAACCGATCTGACAGACGAGATCGACGGTGCCGATATCGATACCCAATTCAAGCGACGCCGTCGCAATCACGACGCGTGTCTTGCCAGCTTTCAACCGTTCTTCCGCTGAGAGACGAATCTGTCGAGAGAGACTGCCATGATGAGCCGCGACGACATCGGGCCCTAAGTCAGCGAGGCGTTCTTCCAGAGAGTGGGAAACCCGCTCCGCCAGCCGGCGTGTATTGACGAACACCAATGTAGAGCGATGCTGCCGAACCAGCTCGGCCACACGATCGTAGACATCAGACCAAATCGCATTCGTGGCGATGGCGCTCAATTCATCCTTTGGAACTTCGACGGCCAGATCGAGTTCGCGGCGATGACCGACGTCGATGATCGTCGGGCGGGCGCGGGCTCCAACCAGAAACTCAGCGACGAGTTCGATCGGCCGTTGCGTCGCTGACAATCCGATACGTTGCGGTTTGACGAGCGTGAGGGCTTCCAGCCTTTCCAGCGAGAGCGCCAAGTGAGCGCCGCGCTTATTCGGCGCGAGCGCATGAATTTCATCCACGATGACCGTGCGTACGGTCTGCAACATCCGTCGACTTTTTTCCGCCGTGAGGAGTATGAACAGAGATTCCGGGGTTGTGACTAGAATATGCGGCGGGCGCTTCAGCATCTGCTGACGATCGGTCATTGGCGTGTCCCCGGTTCGAACCAGGACACGCAGCTCCGGCATCATTAATCCGGCCTCTAGCGCCGAATGGCCGATTTGTGCGAGCGGTTGCTGCAAATTCTTTTGAATGTCGTTGCTCAGTGCCTTGAGCGGCGAGACATAGAGCACCTGCGTCTGGTCGTCGAGCTCTCTGGCCAGGGCCTGTTTGAAGAGTTGATCGATACAGGACAGAAAGGCTGCGAGTGTCTTGCCCGATCCCGTCGGCGCCGCGATCAGCGCATCCGATCCGGATTGAATCGCAGGCCACGCCTGGACTTGTACGTCAGTAGGCTCGCCGATGTGGGATTGGAACCAGTCGGCAATAAGAGGATGAAAAGCAGCGAGCGGCATAGCACGGGATCGTACCACACCAACCGGAGGGACTCTATCGATTCAGAAGCAGACGGGCAGATCAGTGGTATGAACCCGCTGCGAAACTTTCGCAGCGGGTTGTGCCCCGATACAGGCTTGCCAATTACGGTCGCCCTGGCGTTGCGATACCTGTTGGATTAGTTCCTGCAGAGAATGGATTGCCCAATCCGGCACCTAACGGTACTAATACACCAGTCCCAGCCGTGATCGTATAGGCCGAGACATTGCCTCCCCCATTGGCGACATAGAGGAATTGGCCGTTTGGAGACACCGTTACGGCATTGGGCGTTGTGCCTGCGGCAAAGGGCGGTCCTGCCACAGCCGTCAGTACTCCCGTCGTCGAGCTGACCGTGTACGCTGATACATCGTTTGATCCAGAATTTGCCACATACGCGACTTGGGCCGCGCTCTCAAATCCTCTATCTCCCCCACCTACGTCGGCACAGCCGGCGAGAAGCAGCATCATCGGCAACACAATCCATGACCACATTCTTGTGTTCATCGGTGTCCTCTGTAGGTTGCAGTCGGCATAAGAATGCTCGTCTTGCTTATAACACCATAGGGAACGCTTGCCAATGGAAACACGAGTTTGTCGATTGCGGCTATGATTGGTGGCTAAGGACGGCCTGGTGTCGCGATGCTTGACGGGCCGGTCCCGGCGCGAAAGGGGTTGCCCAATAGTGGATTCACCGGGGCTAGCAAGCCGGTAGTAGTGGTAATTGTATAGGACGACACCGTCCCTCCACTGTTTGCCACAAACAGCACTTGCCCGTCCGGCGAGAATGTTACAGCCACAGGGTTTGTTCCTGCCGGGACAGGGTTGAGGTTGCCTGATGACGGAGGCACGAGAGTCAGCAAACCACCACCGCCGATAGTGAATGTCGTCACATTCCCTCCGCCGTTTGCCGAGTAGAGAAATTGTCCGTTGGATGAAACGATGATTCCGTTTGGAGCCGCCCCTCCAACTGGAATCGGGTTCGGGTTGCCTGCTGTCGATGGGAGTTGCGTAAGAAGCCCGTTCGATCCGACCTGAAATGCGGTGAGGGTATTGGAGCCGCTATTGGCCACATAGAGAAACGATCCATTGGGCGAAACCCTGATGCTCTTAGGAGATGTCCCTCCGGTCGGAATTGGATTGGGATTTGCCCCGGTCGCAGGGACCAGCGTCAGCAGCCCGCTTGCTCCGATCTGAAACACTGTGATGACATTGGAAGTACTGCTGGACACGTAGAGAAATTGACCATTGGGAGAAATAGCCATGCTCGAAGGAGCATCTCCTTGGACCGACACGGGATTGGTGGTGGCCCCTGTCTGAGGGACCAACGTGAGCGCTCCTGCATCTTCGATGGAAAATGCCGTCACGGTGTCAGAGCCGCGATTAGCGACGTACACAAACTGGTTGTTCGGTGAAACGGCGAGCGCGACAGGATCCATGCCGACCGGAGCCGGATTGGGATTGCTTTGGGTAGACGTCACGCGCAAGAGTCTGCCATCAGTCGCCACTCGAAATGCTGTAACGGCATTGCTGGCCCCGGCGTTCGTCACAAATGCAAAGAATCCATTGGATGACACGGCAATTGCCGATGGATCCGCAATTTGAGGAAAGGGAGATCCGGCAATCGCTGCCAGTGTTCCAGTGGTCGGATTGATAGTATACCCGGATACATCGTCGGAACCGCGATTTGCGACATAGACGATTGATGTCGTACCGACTCCTCCAATGGCGCCAAAGCCCCCGCCTCCGTCGCCATCCCCACAGCCACCTCCGGCGAGAAGCAAGAGCAGTGGCAGTACAAGCGATGCCAGCCGTTGTGTCTTCATGCTTCTATGCTGATTCGTTTGCAAAGGACCGGCGCGTTTCAGTTTAAATTGAAACGCCGACCACGCCTGGACTTGCACGTCAGTGGGCTCGCCGATGTGGGATTGGAACCAGTCGGCAATGAAGGGGTGAAAACAGGAAAGTGCCATCCTTGGATGCTAGGCGGAGTCACGAGGCGAGTCAAGGCTGGCCTCCCGTTGCCATGGCACCAACAACGGGAGGCAGAAGAGAGTCTATCGGACAGCGAAGTCAGTCACATCTTCCCCTAGAGCAAGCGCGCTATTCAGTTTTGTACTAGCACCGGTAGAAGCAAATAACGTCCTGAACAACTCTACAATACCAGCATTGTCCTGATTGGAACGATAGATCACGCTGCTACTGTTCGAGGTCACTGTAAAGGCTTGAACAGCTCTGCCAGCGGTGAGAATAGGAGGATTTATTTTGATATTTCCCCCACCAAATGTGGCTCGGTAAAGTTCCGCGATGCCATCGCTGTCTTGATCAGCAAGATAGACAACTCCTGTACTATCGGGAATAACCTCGAAGATGCTCACGTCGCCATTGGCGACAAGAGCGGAATTCAGCTTGATATTCCCTAGTCCTGCAAAAGTTGTTCGGTACAGCTCAAAGACTTCATCGGTATCTTGATCGGCTATATATACCACACCACTACCATCTGGAATTACTGTAAACTCCGTCACATCCTCATTGCCCGTAACGGACCCACTCAGCTTGCTATTGGCTGTTCCAACAACAACTGTTCGATACAACTCAAAAATGTCGTTGGTGTCTTGATCCGCAAGATACACGACACTAGCGCTATTTGGAGCCACTTCAAAGGCTATAACATTCTTACCAAGAGTGAGAGCCGGATTCAGTTTCGTACTTGTCCCGGGTGCACCGAAGGCCACCTGAAACAATTCGTTAATCCCCGCGCCATCATGATCGGCAATATAGATTACGCTGCTGCTATCCGGAGTGACTGCGTACTGAGCGGGCACATTACGGCCAATTCCTAATCCAGGATGGATCCGAGTCGAAACTGTCGGAGCAGAAAAGGACACTTGATATAGCTCGTTCACTGTATCGGTATTTTGGTCAGCTCGATATACGACGCCGCTGTTGTTTGGGATCAACTTGAAGTCAGCTACATCTTCGCCAGGGTCGAGCGGCGTATTTAACTTGGTTTTTGCGAGTGCGCCCAACACCGTACGATACAGCTCAAACACCTCATCAGTGTCCTGATCAGCCACGTACACGACACTCGTGCTGTCGGGCGTGACCGCAAAGCTGATGACGTCTCCGCCTCCGACCATAGCCCCGCTGAGTTTCGTGCTTACGCCTGGCGTTGAAAGGTTGACCCGATACAGCTCAAAGATCTCGTCGGTATCCTGGTCCGCAATATAGACCACTGCGGTCCGATCGGGGGTGATAGCAAAGCTCGTTACGCTCCGTCCAGCCACCAAGTTTGGATTCACCTTTGTGCCAGAGGTTGCGAGATACAGCTCAACCACTCCAGGGATATCCTGATCGGCCATGTAAACGATCGTATCTCCCCCTCCCGCTCCGCCTGGGACAAGCCCCCCGCCCCCTCCATCACAGCCGGACAGAAGTAGCGTAAACGGCAGCACGAGCCATAACCACATTCTTGTGTTCATTGGTGTCCTCTGTAGGTTGCAGTCGGCATAGGAATGCTCGTCTTGCTTATAACACCACAAAAAGGATATGCAAATAATAACGGTAAGTTTTTCAATGGACTCCGGTCGATCCTCCCTGGCACACTGTCCACCTAACTAGGCAAAGGACGACCCACTGTGAACACATCCCTCGTTATTCTTGGCTCTGGCTACACCGCTCGCTTTGTGCTGCCGCTTGCCGAACGTCAATATGCCCGTGTACTGGCGACCAGCCGCGAGCCGGACCGACACTTGAGTCATATTCAGCCTGACCGGCGAATTCCCTTCGATCTGACTCAACGAGACACCTGGAAGAACATTCCGACAGACGCCGATCTGCTCTGGTGCTTCCCCGCCACACCGCTCAATCTTGTCATTGCATTTGCCGAAACTCTAAAACTGTATTCGCGCCGGCTCGTGGTCCTTGGTAGTACATCGGCCTACACAACTGACAGCTCGATCGAATACCCTCCGCCTTGGGTTGACGAAACAGCCCCTATTGATCTCACCCAGCCTCGCGTCGAAGGGGAAGAATTCCTGCGGACTCACTGTGCTGCCGTCATCCTGCGCGTAGCCGGAATTTATGGCTCTGGCCGTAACCCGATCGACTGGATCACGAGCGGCCGCGTAGGTCCCTCGCACAAATACGTCAATTTGATTCATGTCCAAGACCTATCCGCTACCTGTCTGACCGCACTAGAACGATTCGCGCCCGGCGAAGTGTACAACGTGAGCGACGGAACCCCGCGAACCTGGAAAGATATCTGCCGCATGGCTCAGGATCGCTGGGGAATTCAGCCATCGGTCGAAATCGATGGTGCGTCGACCGGCAAACGCATTGCGAACTGCAAGCTCCTGTTGCTGCTGAGCTCCGCCCAGAAATCGTTGGCCCATGTCGACCTCTACCGATCGCTGGAGCAACTCCACTCCGAAAAGGCAGCTACCGGAGGAGCGCCATCACGGTCAGGCTCACCAGCAGGTTGTTGACCGCATGCGCAACCATGCCGGGGATGAGACTCCCCGTCTTTTCATAGATCCAGGCCCATAAGAATCCGCTCCAGAGCACGCTCACGAAGCCGATAAGTCCATAGCCATGTGCCAGTGCAAAGATGCTTGCGCTGAGGAGAGCAGCCGGCGCAAAGGAAAACCGGCGGCGGAGTACGGCAAACAATAGGCCGCGAAATGCCAGTTCCTCGAAGATCGGAGCAAAGATGACGTACTCCAGCAAACTGACGGTCAGCACCGATCCTGAGGCCCATACGAGATTGGGATCAAACCATTCCGTCCAATGATTGGCCAGATCCAGCCACTCCGCCGCACGTCCCATCACCCACTCGCCCCAGAGACCAGCGGCAATAACCGCAAGGACAGCCCCGATCAACGGACTAAGAGTTGCACGATCAATGTGTAGGCCGAACCCGCTCCTGAAATCGAGTTCAGTCGGTTTGAGCAAATGTACATAGGCTAGAGCCAGTAAGGGCAGATTGGCCAGTGGAATGGCCAACGCTCGTAACGACGCATGTTCGATAGGGGGAAAGGACAAAAACACCATCGTAATCAAGGCGCCGAGTGCCCCGCCTCGCAAGAGCACCGCCGTGCCGATCCCGCCGGACCAAGGCGGTGGAACACCAGGCGAATGCACACGCAACGCCTCCGTCCGTCGGTTACGCAGCCACACGAGATTCAGGAGCACGGCGGAACCTATGAACAGGCAGGCAATTTCGAAGATCATCAACCGCTCTGACCGATCCTGAAGCCACTTGCCTCGCACCTCCCGCTGCCGGGCTACTGACGCCAATAGCACCTGATCGCCGGTTTGCTGAGCTAATCTGGCGGCCAAGCTATTGTAGAACCACCCCGCCGGTAATGTTTCGGCCAATGCCGCCTGCAACTCTCCCACCCGTTCAGCTTTCACGGTCGGACCGCCATAGGCCGCCTCAATCCATTGTCCGAAGAGAGGCATCGGCGCGGCAAGGTTCTGCCACGTCTTCGCTTCATCCAACGCATCCTGTTTCTGCCCAAACTCTCCTTGAAGGATCGCCAGGCGCAACTTGGACAAGGGATCACCCGTGGCCTGCGCAAGTTCCCGGTACCATTCAATTGCCTGGCGCCGCTCTTTTTCGCTGCTGCCGAGGGTCCACTCTGTAAGCCGTTGCTGCCAGGCAGGCGCACGGTGCAGGCCGTCTTGCGCTTCCATCATGCGGCTGACCATTAATTCGAGAGCGCGATCGGGTGCTTCGATCCGGTCGAGTTTTGGAAATGTGGCAGAAGACCAGAGGATCGTTCCAATGGCCGCGAGCAAAATGACTGCTGAAAATACGTTCACGACACGGGAGAATTCGGATTGGAACGGCTTGGTAAAACGACCCGATAGAGGCCGTGCGTCGATCTCTTCCGGCTCTTGTGGTCGATCGAATTGTACGGTGTTATCAGCCATGTCCGGCGACTATAGCATGTGTTATTGCCCACGCTATACCCCTCAAAATAGCTACTCTGCATGACCCAGCTCATGTGGATTTCTTTTCCGATGATCTGCGCTCTGATGCATTTCACACATAGCCACCCGGAGTAGACTTGGCTTATACTACCGGTGCTAACCACGCAGGATTCCAGGGTTTCAACAACGGCGCAGCCCTGCACGCAGCAGCGCGCGCCGATAGCGCACGAAGGTAAGTCATGACAATTGCGATTCAACATGTCCGTCTCATCAACGGGATCGGAGGCGTCGTCGATCGCGCCACCCTGATCATTCGCGGCTCAAAGATTACGGCTATTGGGCCTAGCCGTGAGGTCCGAATCCCATCGGGCTGTACACGCATCGATGGCCGTGGACTGACCGTCATGCCCGGCCTGATCGACTGCCACGTGCATTTGTGTCTGGGGGGAGAACCGGACGTGGTCTCTGCAGTGGAATCGGAGCCAGCCGCCTATACTCTCTTAAAGTCAGCGCGCCACGCTCAGGCGACGATCGAAGCAGGATTCACCACAGTGCGCGACGTCGGCTCGCGGGACCACTCCATCTTCGTACTCAAGCGCGCCATCGAGGCCGGCCTGATGCCTGGTCCTCGTATCGTCGGTGCCGGCCTCGTCATCTGCATGGTCGGCGGGCATGCCAGATTTATCGGCCGGGAAGTGGCGGGAGTCGAACAGGTGAGATCTGCTGTCCGTGATCAGATTGCCGCAGGAGCGGAGGTGATCAAGGTCATTGCCTCGGGGGGAGTCCTGACGCCAGGTACCTCGCCGGACCAGGCCCAGATGACAATTGAAGAATTGCAGGCGGCCGTCGATGAAGCCACACGAGCCGGGAGAAAAGTTGCGGCCCATGCCCATGGCGCATCCGGCATGAAGCCGGCTATTCGCGCAGGCGTCCATTCGATCGAACATGCGACATTGCTGGATGAAGAAGCCGCCGATTTGTTTGAAGCGAACGGGGTCTATATGGTTCCGACCCTATCGGCCCTCTCCACTACAGCGGCTTGCCGGCGGGGATGCGGCATTCCTGACAGCGCTCGCGACAAGGCAAAAGCCATGACAAAACGCCATCAAGTGAGCTTCAAACAGGCCTACCGCCGCGGACTTTTGATCGCCATGGGCACGGATGCGGGAACACCGTTCAACTACCACGGCGACAATGCGCAGGAGCTGGAGCGGATGGTGGCGCTCGGCATGACACCAATGGACGCGATGATTGCCTCCACATCCGCCGCGGCGAATCTTCTTGGAATTCACGCCTCAGTGGGCACGCTGGCCAAAGGAATGGAGGCCGACTTGGTTCTGATCGAGGGCAATCCCCTCAAGCGGATTGAAATCCTGCGCGACCGTAGCCGAATCATGGGCGTGATGCGAGCAGGACGGTTTCTGGCAGGCCCTCTTTTGAAGACGTGAAACGTGAAAAGTTAATCGTAAAACGGTTTCGGCGCTCTTCTGCGGTTCACCTTTTACCGTTCACGTCTAACGCCGCTCATAAAATAACTCCAGCGCCGAAGCGATGCCGTGGATGCGGCCATTCTGAAAGGCCGTATCCAGCTGATGACGAAGCGTTTGCACCCCGGCTTGATCGTGGCGCTTCGCCACTCCCTGTGACAACATCATTTCCGTGGCGACTTCGACCAGACGCTGTTTCCGTCCATTCATATCGTCCGTCACAAAGTCATCCATGATCTCTGCTGCGCGCGCAGCGATGACGGATTCCAAGAAGGAATCGTAGCCCTGCTTCGCCACCGTCCGTTCACGGATGATATTCAGTTCGGCCTTCACTCGCGTTACATCCTTCATCAGGACCGCAAAGAGTTCTTTTCGCCCTTCATCGAAGAGCTTCGCCTCCATCTCACCGAGAATAACGCTTGGATCGATAACATCGGCTCGCGGTTCATCCGCCCAGAAAAGCCGGTCGTAGCTTCGGCGTTTCTCAGCATCCCCGACGATCTCATAGGCGGCATTGATCTCCCGGATCTTTGATTCGGCATCTGCGCTGTCGGGATTTCTGTCCGGATGGTGTTCGAAGACAAGCGCCCGGTAGGCCTTCTTAATCTCTTCCTCAGACGCCTCACGAGAAACGCCCAGGACTCGGTAGTAATCCATCCGCGACATGGGAATGGACTATACCATGGGGGTTCCGGGGCCTTCACTCTCACATCGGATGGACACAAATCATGTGCCGGCACCCTTGACTTGCATAACCCCCTGCTTATCTACAAGCCATGGATACGACACAAACTCCACGTATACTCTCTCATGATGAACGAAAGGCAGCCGAGGCGGCGTTTGCAGGTCGTGCATTCAATCCTGCCTGGTCTGAATCCGCTAGAAAAGTCTATGACGGGTTGATGCACGCACTGCCGACTCTGCCGGATGAGACAATTCCTTCATCAGATCAAGTAGTTGAGCATGGGAATACCACGAGTGAAACGGCTCCTCCGATCCCGGTGACGGAGGGCATCCATCTGGAACTCGCTGGAAAACCAGAAGAAACCCCACAAGTGAAGAACCAGGTCTCAGCCGGACAGGTGAGTGAAAACCGGCAGCAGGCTATTCAGGCCGGTATATTGATCGACGTGACTGCGGATGCCCAAAAGCTCGGCCTTACCTTTCCCGTGACGATCACGAAACCACTGTGGGAAGTAGGTATTGCCCCTCTATCCACCATGTCTGAGGAAGATAAGAGCGCGCGAGTACGTGACGTGCTCATGGCCTTTCGTCTCCGTCTGGCCGGGCAGACAACACTCTCGCCTTTGATCGACTTTCCGGCCATGTTAGCCATGCCGCCGGGCGCGGTCCCGCAGCCAGTGCCGTTGTTTGCACTGATTCAGCCCGACGAAGAAAACAGGGCCATGGCCACTCTCCTACTGCCGAACGAGGTTGCGGCGTCGATCGTTCCCATGAACTGATTTCATCTATGCGTCGCATCAGACAGAAAGATTCGTCATCCGGCGAACGAGTTCAAGCTCCTCCGCCTCCGTCTTTACTTCTCCGTTCAAACGCGCATCGAGCACTTGATCGAGAACCTGTTTGAATCGAGGCCCTGGTTTCAGCCCCTCCGCCTTCAGGTCGGCACCGGTCAGAATTGGCTTTACGTGTTGATAGGTCGTCAGGAATGCCGACACCTGCCGTTTCACCGAATCGCCTTTGCTCTTGGCCATCAAGCTGAGCAACACTTCGTCAGACAGACCGGACAACAGGCGATAGATCTCCGCCGGCTTGAGGACTGTTTTACCCCCAAGCCTACGGATCACGGCATGGCAGCCGGCGCGGGCCATTTTGAGCTTGGCGGTTTCCGGTTCTGAAAAGGGAAATCGTTTGAGCACCTCTGCCACCGCACGTTCCGGCAAGACCTCCAACAGTCCCATCGTATAGACCAGCCACGGCTCCATCTTCCGGTCGAGATACAGCAGCTGATACCAATCCACGGCCTGCTCAATGGCATCCAACAGTGCCTTCAACCGATCGGTCCACTGCAACTTGGGATGGATAAACTTCAGCAGATCCAAATCCGCCAAACGCTGAAGGGCATGTTTCGGCTCCCGCTCGTCCAGCAACAATTTTAGTTCTCCCAGCACACGATGGCCGGACAGCCGATCAAACAAATTCATCTTGACCGCCCCGGCGATCAGGGCGGCCGTATCCCGGCCCAAATGAAATCCAAACCGACGCTCAAAGCGAACGGCGCGAAACACCCTGGTCGGATCTTCAACGAAACTCAACCCGTGCAACACCCGCACGACCTTGTCATTCAAATCCCGTTGCCCGCCGTAGAAGTCCAGCACATCCCCGAAGCCCTTTTCGTTCAACCGGACAGCCAGCGCATTGATCGTAAAATCACGCCGGTAGAGATCTTTCTTAATCGAACTCTTCTCGACTGTCGGCAGGGCCGTGGGATACTCGTAATACTCTGTTCTCGCGGTGGCCACATCAAGCGTGAACCCATCCGGCAACAGGAGGACCGCGGTCCCGAACCTCTCATGTACCTTCACCCGCGCACGCAGCACCTCGCCGAGCTTACGCGCATAGGCGATCCCATCTCCTTCCACCACCAGATCCAGGTCCAAATTCTGGATATTAAGGAGCAGATCCCTCACACAGCCGCCGACAACAAAGAGTGCGACATCGGAACGATCAGCCAACCGCCCCGCTTCTTCAAGCAAGCTAACAACATCCCGTGGCAAACGGCTCCGGAGCAATCCTTTCACGTTACGATGCGGCCCACCCATTTCACTCTCCGGTTCACCCGGGTGAATGGTCCTGTTCCTGGCTGTCTTCAGCACATCGTCGTGCAAGGTCCGCAGCAGGTCCGTCCTGGTAATGACGCCGATGACCGTGGCTTCCCTCATGACCGGCACAAAGCGTTGGTTCCGTTCGATCATCATGAGCTCGATGTTATGAAACGGGGTGTCCGACTGCGCAGTATAGACATCAGTCTGCATAATGGCCCGGACAGACTGCTTGCCCAGCCGGTGAAACAAGGCCTTCTGAATCAGCTCCCGACTGACGATTCCGGCAAAACGATCTTTCTCATCAAGCACAGGAAACACGTTCACCCCGTAATTCGTCATCCGTTGCCCGGCCTCGCTGATGGTGGTATCCGCGCCGACTGCTTTGACCGGTCGAGTCATGACATCCTGGGCAAGCAAGGTGGGACGATAGTGCGTCGTAAGCAATTGGACGAGCCGCTCCTTGACCTCCGCCAGAGTCTGCTTCTTGACCGTGGCGGCTGCTGCCACGGCATGCCCCCCACCGCCGAACTCACGGGCAATCCATCCGACATCGATCTCAGGCCTGCGGCTTCGTCCGATCACCTGCACCCGGTCTTCCATCATCACCGCCACGACGACGGCATCGACTCCTTGCATATCGGCCAGCATGTGAACCACACCGGCCGCTTCTCCGCGGCAGCGGTCGACCGTGCTGGTCGCCACTAATACCTTATGCCCTTCCAGATAATGAACGTCGCTGTGTTCCAGGAAATCGTTCAACAACGCAATGGCATCCGGATCAAGGGGACGGCGCAGGGTGTCTGCGACCATGTTCAGATCAGCGCCGGCGGCAAGAAGAAACGCGCCGGCCTCCAGATCTCGATCGGTGGTTGAGGAAAAAGCAAACGAGCCGGTTTCTTCGTAGAGTCCCAGCGCAATGACGGTTGCCTCGAACGGGGTGACCGCAATGCGCCGTTGGCGGAGTAGTTCTACGAGAATAGTCGTCGTGGCACCGACCGATTCCACGACGGACTGCTTTGAGCGGCCGGCATAGGGTGAGTCTTGATCGACATGATGATCGAACACCACGACTTCGACGGAGGGATTTTCGACGCATGATTTGAGCGCGCCGATTCGATCAGGCTCCTGCGTGTCGACCAATATCAACCTGGTTACTTGTGCGAGGTCGACGTCTTTGAGTTTGGTGATGCCAAGATCGTGCACGGCTAGAAAGTTCCGCAGCGCCTCCTGTCCGCCTGCGGGAAGAATGAGCTTGGCGTCGGGATAGAGTTTGCGTGCAGCCACCATGGACGCAAGGCCGTCGAAATCCGCATTGCTGTGCGTGGCGATGACATCCATGCCTGCATTCTAGCAGGGTCGTCCGATGTGCGAAATGCCGTTCAGTCGAAAGAGCTGATGGCGTATGGCTGATGGCAAATTGGTGATACGGGCTAGCGCGGCAATTCAATGCCGAACATTCACAACTCAAACTCTTCTGATCAGTCCCGCCCGTGACCTGAGCGGTCGGACCGTTCAGGCCGCTCAACCCTGTCAGGACGATCAATGCGGTCGGAGCGCTCGACACGATCCGCCTTCTCAGGGCGATCGATGCGATCCGACCGATCGCCGCCGGACCGGTCCTGACGATCGGGCCGGTCGCGCCCGGAGTCATCCCGTTTTTCCCGATCGCCTCGATCTCCGCGGTCTCCGCCTCCGGAGCCGCCGCGATCTTCACGGAACAGCCGGTCGCCTTTCTCACCCCGGCTGACTTGTTCGCGTAGTTGCTGCAGGCTGGCACGGCCTTCCTCAAAATCCGACCCACGGCGTTTGACTTCCCGACCAAGATCCAGGAGTTCCGACGAGCGATAGCCCTGGCGAATGCCCTCCCCGACCAAGGCGGTCCCTTCTTTGGAGGGAATCCGGCCTTCTTTCATAACCGCTAAACTCTTGGCCCCGGCCGCCAGCTCTTCCTGTGTCGCTTTATGCCGGTCGTCTTGCGACAAGCGGCTCAGTTCGCGCACTTCATCCTTCGTGGCTCCCCGCGCGAAAGCTTCCGCCAGCGTTTCCAGCGCGCGCTGCCGGTTTCCTTCCGCCATGCCGCGAGCTTTCGCTTCCTCCAAAACCTCGCGAGCGGAATCCAGCCGGGATGTCATCTGTCGCAGCACTGGATCGATGCGAGTAGGTTCGACCCCCTTCGCCAAACCTTCCTTCAGCTTGTTCAGCAAGGAATCGGTCGGAAGCCCCCGCTCACCGGCCTTGCTGACTTGATCGAGTAAAGGATTGATTTCGCTTGCGGCACGACCCTGCACCGAACCAAGTCGTGTGATTGCTTCCCGCTCTTGAACCGACAGGGGTTCAGCCAAGACCTGAGCAGACACCAGCGTCACCGCGAAGGTCAGCCCCCACATCGTGATGTCAGTTCGCGTACTCATCGGTTTACCGTACAATGACAACCCCGTTGGCCTGTCCGAAACCATCTGTGACAAAGTCTTCCGCCAAGGGCGGCGTGATCCATTGAGTGCCGTCAATCAAGTACATGAACGTGTGTTCGCCTTCTTTCAGCGGAACATCCACCAACCACAGCCCGGAGGAATCCATGATCTTCATCGGCGTCGCGTTCTTCCCCCAGCCATTGAAAGACCCGACGAGATTTACCTGTTTGGCCCCCGGCGCAAGTATTGTGAACCGGACAATCCCGGCCAAAGACTTGGGCAACTCCGGCTTCACCACCTTGGCCTTCGAGCACCCTACCAAGCCGACTATCAGAATGGTCCCCAGCAGGACAAGACCGAGAGCGCGGCCGAATCCATTCCATCTCGCTTCCATGCGCGAGAGAGTACTGGAGGCTCAGGCCTGTTGCAAGCACTCCCCGGTTTGCACTAAATGGCCACATCGAGCACCGCATTTTGTGAGCCGAATCCATCGCCGGCATCTTCAGCCGCAAGAGGATCGGCAATCCATTGCTTCCCATTGACGACGAACATATATTCATAGCGGCCCGGCCTGAGCGGAATCGTCACGGTCCACACCCCGCCATCCGTCCGGTCCAACTTGGTTTGGGCCGGATTCCATCCGTTGAAATCCCCTGCAACCGACACGGATTGCGCATTGGGTTGCACGAGTATCAGACGCACGAACACTTTGGGCTCTGACGAGGTATCGAATGAAGCGGTCTGCGCCGGCGTGCCAGCGATGGGCACCTCCACAATCCGTTCCGGCGCCAGCCTGAGCAATCCCGCCACGGCCACAACAGCAACACAGCCAGCCGCCATCGCTCCGGCAAGATTCCACTCCAGCGTGCGCGGCGTCGTGACGGCGGCACACAGACGAGACCAAAGACCGGGAGATGCAGGAACCACCTGAGCCTTCAACCGGCCGAGAAACTGTGCCGAGGGCACGATCTTCGGCAATTGCGTTGCTTCCGCAGCGATCGTCTCAAGATTCAGCCAGCGCCGGCGCAGCGCAGCATCGGCATCCACCGCCTGAAGAAACGCCGTTCGCTCCTCCGGAGACAATTCATTGTCGAGAAACCGTTGAACCAAGAGATCGTGGTTAGTCATAGGAACCATCCCGCTTGTGCGCCGGTACTATCGAATAGGGTTCAGCGCCGCCAGTTCCCGGCTCAACTGCACCCGCCCCTTATACACACGCATTTTTAAGGTATCGCCGCTCACGCCGAGAATGTCCTCCATCTCCTCATAGCTCAGTCCCTCGACATGCTTCAGGACGAAGGCCTCGCGATAGAGCGGAGGCAATCGCTGGATCGCCTGGTCTAACTCCTGGGCGACTTGTTGCCGGGACAACAGCACTTCCGGCGTTCGGTCTTCCGTCACATAGAGATCCAGACTCTCATCCGCGTCCAGATCGTACTGCCCCTGCCCCGGCCGCTTGACCCTGAGCCAATCTTTGCACTTATTCGTGGCGATACGGTAGAGCCAGGTTGAAAACTTCGAGTCGGCCCGAAACGTCGATAGCGCTCTGTACGCCGCGAGAAACGTCTCCTGCGCCAAATCTTCCGCTTCTGCGCGATTGCCCACCATCCGATAACTAAGGTTGACGATCGCGGACGCATGCCGGTCAATCAGATTCCCGAAGGCCGCTTGGTCTTGAGCGAGGCTGCGCGCCACTAGCTGTGCATCGCTCGGTTCGTCGTGACGATCCAACGGCATGATCCTGCTCCAGTCAGCCTGGCTTACTACCGTTGGACCGTCTGCATCGGCCTGCTTGTACCATTAGACGGATAACGGAAGGGAAGGTAAACAGCCATAACGCCGCTGAATAAGGGCTAGAATCTGTAGCTGGTGCCAAGCGACACCCCATAGTCCGGCGCTCCGTTGGAAAGACCGACGGTGACCCCACCGTTATACCGCCAGGCATCCGAGGCTTTGTAGTTGAATGCAAAAAAGACATCCCTGATGTTTACAAAATCGGCTACCAGAGAACGATACTCTTCGTAATAGGCGCTCACCAGGAAATCCCGGGTGAAGTAATACCCGCCTCCGACGTCATACCAATATTGATTTCGAAGCTCCCGTCCATCCGGATCACCGATGAAGTTGTAGCCGCCGTCGAAAAACCCGATCCAGTTACCGCCGAACCGCTTGGACATTTCCACACCGTAGCCATGGTCGAGGGCGCCGGTACCGAGGCCTTTGCCCTCATCGGCAGTCGGCACTTTGATCCGGGCCGTCAGGGCAATGAGCGGGAGGAACCCCTGCTCCTCAACGGCGTAGTAGCGCCCTCTGAGAATAATGTCGCCCAACCCAGAATGGGTCACCTTCTGTTGTCGGGCGCCCAACTGACCGGAGTTGAGCAACGCCACACATTCCGGCTTGTCAAAACGGAATTCCGTGCCGCCGCGCCGATAACAATCCTCGCCTATCGGCGTTGGCTGGCCGCCGACCAGGGTGGCAGAGCCGTTGCTGGTCACAGATACAAACGGGATGACAACCGTCACATCACCATCTCGAAAGAGCCGCCGGATCGACGTGGGGACATACACAAACTCACTCGTGGTGTTGGTGCCGAAATTTCCGCTGCTGTAGCTGGGTGTAATCCCGACTTGC
The DNA here is from genome assembly GCA_022842445.1 of Nitrospira sp. Lineage (GTDB taxonomy): Bacteria > Nitrospirota > Nitrospiria > Nitrospirales > Nitrospiraceae > Nitrospira_D. The sequence goes on along the minus strand of JALHPO010000012.1, from coordinate 23,258 downwards.
CAGTTTTTTTCAGTAGCCGGCCCTAGTTCCTGAGCACCCCTTTGATTCTCCGCCGCCGGCGCAACCCCCGGGGCGAATGCAATGACACATACAACGACCACACCCATCACCGACCACCATCGTTTCATAATGTCTCGATACATCATGGCTCCTGCTGTTACTCCTCGTCAGGTTTCGCTCTGGGGCTCTCCGGCCCCGGCCAGCGTACAGTGAAACCGATTCTTGTTCAACGGTTGCGGCCTGGATAAACGGAAAGCCGGGCGCCATATGTTCGTGACACCCGGCTTCCAATCATCTTGCAATACTAGCCGCCTGCTGTATTAGTTCCGGCCGGACCGCTCCGGTTTGTCCGGCCGTTCCGGTCGTTCTGGCCGTTCCGGACGCTCCGGCCGATCAGGTCTATCCGGACGTTCCGGTCGTTCCATCCGATCTGGCCGGTCAGGCCTCTCAGGTCTGTCCGGTCTCTCCGGCCTGTCGAGTTTGTCAGGACGGTCCACTCTTTCCGGCCTGTTCGGGCGATCCATCTGGGCGGCACGAGCATTCTCCCGGCCTTCTCGGCCATGCTCGCCGGCGACATAATCGGCACGATCGAGCCCTCGCAATGCACCACCAGCATTAGACCGTGAGTCCTCACGCCGGTCTTCCCGCCGATCTGCTTGCCGATCTTCTCGGCGATCCATTTGGCGGTCTTCGCGTCGATCCGCCCGTCGATCTTCTTGCCGGATGTTATCGGTGGCCTGAGCCACGACCGTACGGTCATGGCCGTGCCTTCCTCTATGACCGAGAGCGCCGTCCTCGCGCCCGCTATTCATCGAGCCTGGCCCGCTGTTCAATGAACCATGACCGCGATTATCCGTACGTGCCGGCGGCTCTTCCGTGAAGTTGCTCATCTGTCCTATCGCGGGCGATGTCAGCAACGAGAGTCCGGCGATTGTCCCCAGGATGATTTCTTTCCAACTGCTACGATTCATCATGAATCTCCTTTGTTAGTTCACACGGGCGATCGATTCTACGCCGCCTGTTTCTTCCCACGAATTTAATCCTCTAACTCAGCTTCTTCCCATGTCACAACTGCTCCACTCCATGTGCCCTTCACCTTAACCAGCGTCCCAACCTGCACAGCGGCGAAGAAAGCCGCGCGGCTCATAGGCCCGTCATCGACTCCTTCAAATTGAGTAACACCGGTCGTATCGACCGTTACACCAAGGATCGTCAAGGTTGGATCAGACGCCGCCTGCACCGGCCCTTGAAGATCCACATCATTGTCGGAGGATCGCAGCTGAATGCGTGTGGCGATCACCGAATTGACCCCGCTCACGCGCCCACGAACCCGGATATGGTTGTTAATCGTTAAATCGCTCAAGTTGTTGATGGTTGCTCCGCCATTGGCTTTGAATTCCGTCTGACTATTCACGGTAACAGATATACCCGGGAGCCCTTTGAGCGTTAAGGAGTTCGTTCCTATCGTTTCGATGTCGCCTTCCAATCTGACACTCTCATGGAATTTCACATGCCTTGCAATGAGGGTGGTGCCATCGAACCGGCCTTCCGCAGACATTTTGGCGCCGACCACGATTTCATCGACTGTCCCGCCACGAAACTCCGTGTTCGCCGTGGTTCTCACCGGAGTGGTGCCGATGGTGAAGTCGATAATATTGCCATTCGGTGTACCGGCCTGTGTGACAAACCCTTCGACCTCAAATTTATCAACCGCATTGCCGATGCCCTCATTTTCCGGTTCAACTTTCGTAGCCGTGAGGGTCGTTGTTGCGGCATCGAAACCTGTTCCTTTCACTTCGACAAAGATGCCGTTCCAGTTACTCCCGGTCGGTACCGGCATATCGTTGATGAGCGTTGCGTTATCATAGATGACGGTCAGTCCGCCGATCTGGAAGGTCGCGAGCCCGGCATTGTGATTCCTGACGGTCCCCTTTACCTCGCAGATAGCTGAGCAACCGGTTCCGGGCTTGCGCTCAATAAAGCTGGCGGCGATCACCCCGTCAGATTTTACAAACCCGCTGACCTCCACAAGCTGACCAGGAAGCAGGTTGTTTAGACTGACCCCGGAATCGAACTTTGTCGTGTCGTCTACCAGCACGGTTTGACCCAACACCGCAAATTGACTATTGGTAACATCCACGCTTGTAATCGGCCCTTCCAGCGTGTCTTCCTGGACGATATTGGCCGCGCGGTTCGTCGAGCCGTTAAATGAGCCCGACACCTTCACCGTCATACCTTCATGTAGCCCACACCGGTTGGTTGGACTAACAGCGCACTGACTTGACGGCTGGTCGTCAATGCTCACGGAGGCGGCTTCTGTCTCAAACCGTTTGCCATTGACGATGATGCTGCCGAACCCTGTAACGGTCCCCGACGCCGAGGCCGATCCGCTTCCACTGGCTCCGCCTGCACTGGCGGATGCCGACGGAGAACCGTCGCTGCAGGCGCTCAATAATCCTGCTAATCCGACCACACCGAGAAGAGTGAACAAAACAGATGACTGTCTCATAGCTACACTCCTGTTTGATAAGTTGATGATTAAGATTTCTGATTTGAACGATCGACCGGTCGAGCGCTCGCCGGCTGCGGCGCCTCGCCCAAAACATCCGCCGACCAGGTAACACGCGCCGGACACCATTGCCACACACCCAGCGTCACGATTCTCGTGAGGCCAGCCGGAAGACAGGCGATGCGATTGACCGATACGTCCCGGTTGACGACCCTTGTGGAGCCTCCACAGCGGTTCAGATAGGGCTCACTGGAGACTTTATTGAGATCGAAATGAGGCACAATGAAGGCAACGACCGGTACCGGCAACACCGCAAGTGAGGAGTTGTCTGTCCATTCGCTTCCTGAGCAATGGCCGTCCAATCCGGCGGTGCGTTTTACGTCGTCGCGAACCAGCGTGGATGTACAGCCGGACAGCAGCAATGCCAGTGACACGATCACTACACTCGCCTTGGAACGAACCTGTTGCATAAAACCCTCCTTCTCGGCCTCCTATGATGGGTTAGACGGAGGAAGAGAAAAAAGGTAAACGGGATTGCTAATGGCCTAGCGAATGTCTTGGAAAAACGCACGTGGCAAAATCGGCAGGCGGTATTCGGCGTGAAGAATAATGAGCAAGACGCAGAGGAAACTTCGCCAGACGCCCATCTTCAGAAACTTGCGGGCATCGGTGATAACGGGAGGGAAGAGCAGAAGCGGCTCCGTCGCCCTGATGAGCCGTTCACAGAAAGCGACATCTTCGAGGATCGGTTGGTTGGGAAATCCCCCCAACTGCTCGAACAGGGAACGCCGGAGAAAGAGAGCCTGGTCGCCGTAGATGATCCGGCTCCTGGTGCAGCGGAAATTGTCAAGAAATGAGATGAGCTTGAGCCGCCAATCGTCTCCTGAGAATTGATGCATGAACCCGCCGGCTTGAATCGCGTGATCAGCCTCCATTGTGTTCAGCCGCTCGATTGCTCCCTCCGGAAGGACTGTATCGGCATGGAGAAAGAGGAGCCACTCGCCGCCGGCTTCCTTCGCCCCGGCGTTCATTTGAGAAGCACGGCCTTTTGGCGCCGTCATGAGAAGGCGTGAGGGGTGAGGCGTGAGGGGTACGGGGCATTCGGAAAACCCGGCGTCACGGAGGACACCCCGGGTGCGATCGGCACTTCCGCCGTCGACGGCAATGACTTCGTAGTCTCCTGGTTGTGAAAAGAGCGCCTGCAATGTATTCGGAAGCGCCTTCTCTTCGTTGTACGCGGGAATCACGACGGAGACCATGGTTCTTCCTTTTGCTCTCAGCTATCTGCCATCAGCCATCGGCTTTTCCGTCAACCACTCCGGCAAAAAGGTCCGCACATCCGCTGCCCACTGAGCCGGGTCTTCATCAATACTATCGAATAAATCACCGAGATCCAGAATCATCGCGTCTGAGAGGGCCAGGTACTGCTGTGCCCGCCGTTGAAGTGCCGGCACATCCGTTTCGCCCCGCGCAATCGCCCGCTCAAGCCAGCGCCGCCCGAATCCATGATGGGCTTCTTCTTGGCGAAGCAGGATACGGCGCATCCGGCCCAACGGCGCGGCTCGCTTCTCCAATCCTCGTTCGATGTGAGTCAATATGGCCTCACCCAGGCCTTCGAGAATGACTTGTTCGGCGAGAATCGTATCCAAGAGGTCATTACAGGCAAACCGGTCGTGCAACAACTTGCGATACGCTTCCATGGCCGGCAAGCAGAGTGAATCGCCGAGGTGTTTCGGTGCGAGCCATGCCACCGCCCCCTTGAAGACCAGGGCATGAGCGGCCTCCTGACGTGCCTGACTCAGGAGAAATCGTCGCGCGCCGGACTCGCAAACCATCGACGCCTGTGTCGTGGCACAGTCCTGAGCCATCTGCTCACCCTGTTCTAAAAAGGTAAGCAGCCGGGCTATGGGAGCCCGTTCATCAGGGCGCACCATCACGGGCCACCTCCTTCGGCGGAATGCCGTTGAGACTCCAGTCATACTCCAGGAACTCGATGCGATAGTCGGACTCAATCAGGTCCCTCGCTAATTCAGGATCGCCGATATAACGTGCCACATAGGCCAGGGTTGATCCGGCTGCTGCGGCAAAGTCCTCCGCAAACCAATCGAAGATTTTGGATAACGACGCAACTTTCCGTTTCCGGTCGAACCGATTGCGTGTGGGATCGTTGATAAAAGCCCTGGCGACACGATCAAGCTGACGATCCAGCCTCTGCGGCTGATAGGCCCAGGGCTGGAGTCGCGGGCAGGAAGCGGACGCGCAGACGATGGCAAAATGGATCAGCGGTTCGTGGAACTGTCTGATCAACACCTGCCGCTCCAAATCGTACAGCGTAATCGTGGTGCCTCCAACCGGATATTCTCGTCCGATAAAGTAGCGGTAGCGTCCGATATAACTTGCGGGCGAATACCCGTCCACAATACCCTTGATGGCAAATGCGTTATAGGCATTGATCCAAAAAGCTAACCGCCCGTTGCGCGTGGCGAAAGCATCGGGGTCAACCAGGTCGAGCCTCGTCAGATAGCCCACGAAACGATCGTCTGTTTCGATCGCAGGATAATCGACGAGGCCATCCTTCACATGCGCAGCCAACGTCTCTTCAAACAGTTGATGGGAGAACTCGGCGGCGGGAATCGGATTGACCGGTTTGAATCCTGATGGGCCGACACCGGAGCAGCCCGGGAGCAGGAGCAACAAACTTATCGCCGTCCACAACCTCATCTCTCTCCTCATCTTATCGGGAAATCGGTGTTCGCCATGCCGCAATCGGATGACGGAACGCAGATCCGATCACTCGGCCGTCCAGCCTGTTACAGGCCGAACGGTCGGAACAGCTCTGAATCTCTTGTCGATTGAAACACCTCAATATTTCAGAGAGTGGCGACCGGAGCAGATTTCCCGCATCCGGCAGCGACAGACAGGGCGAGACATTGCCGGATGCGTCGATGGCGATGCTATAGCGCCCGGCATCGCAGGCTTCGAGTCGGCCTCCCTGCAGCCATGTGATATTGTCCTTCGCGTATTGCCGCAGGTAGCCCGAAGGAAGCAGATCGTCCGCAAGCAGCCGTTCGAAGACCACACGTGCCTGCCGGCGCTCATACATCAGCGTTGGATCTTGCTTCCCATAGAGCCCCACATCCCAATGGTACGCGCCCACGACCGGCAAGAACCCCCGCTCCCTCGCGAATCGGACGACGTCGTGTACGTCCTCACGATTGACGTCGCTGACAATACAGGTCAGAAATTTTGGCGAACCGTATTGCTGGAGCAGGTCAAGGCCGGCTAGAACGTGAGGCAGTTGATCGGCGCCGCGGATCTGGAGATACCTGGCTTGATTGAGCGTATCGAGACTAATCGACAGTGAAATCGAGAGCTCATCGAACCGCCGCACCAGGCCGGCCGTCAACTTAGTCCCATTCGTGACCACCGTAACCTGAAATCCTATCCTGACTAAGTCTTCAAGAACCTCCGGCAGGTCACGCCGCAACAGCGGTTCTCCTCCCTGGAGAAAGACGAACCGTAATCCATCCCGATAGAGATCAGTAAAAACACTCTGAATTTCTGCACGAGTCATCTCATACCGGCCGACATTTAACGGCAGATTGCAGTACCCGCAGGCAGAGTTGCAGCGAAGATTGACCTGAAACACTGCCAACAATGGTCGTCGAAGGAGAAGGTTGGTCAGTCCGCCCAAGAGCGCTCGGCCAAGGCTTGGTCTGTCCTCAACGGAAAGTGCGGCTTGATCTGCCGACACCACATGAGACTTCCGGGATGGTTCGATTTGTATCAACATCTGACTGTATTGCGCTACCTTCCTGAACGACGAACGAGCAGATCTGCACGCCAACCTGCCAATTTTTCTCCGATTTCAACCAACAGCCTTCAGTCTATCGTGGAAGCAGACTTCATAACCGGCTGATATTCCAAACATCTTTCATCGATATCGCCGGGCATATGCCTTGCTGAATCAGCCAGAGTTGATATGGATCCTTCACATAAGGAGGTCTCGATGCAAAAGAATCCCGACACCACTTTGTCAATCATGACGGCTGCCTTGGCGATCACCGCGATGCTCGCGACTCCGGCTCTGGCAGAAAGCCCGAAGAAATCACATAAGACAGCACCCCAGTCTTCAGCTGCAGCTTCGGAAGCTGATGGAACGCCGGAAACCGTCTCTTCTTCTACAACCGGTCATCGCGATCATAAATCAGGTCCCGCATGGAGGACGATCGGCGGAACCGTAAAACAGATCAAGGGCAATACCTATACGGTCGAAGACTATGAGGGAAACCAGGTGCAGCTATTTGTCGGACAGGATACGAAACACCTCAGGCAAAAGAAAGTGGGAGACACCGTCCGCGCAGAAGTTACGCGGGGTGGCTTCGCGAATTCCATCCAGTAATCGTTACATCGAATCCGCGCACCCATTCAGCCTAGCGTGGAGGTGTCTTCGGGAAGGGTCGGCTCTGAAGAGGCCGGCCCTTTCTAGCTCAACATCCAGTGCATGCATCCCGTCCTACTTCTTCAGAAACACGATGTCTCCATAATACGCCGTCACGCGTTCTTTCGTGTTGTCCGTATCGCTCATGATCGCCACGCCGTTAATGAGCGGAGGCTCCTCACCGAACGCCTTTGTATAGTCCTCGTAGATATTGCGCGATTCATAAGTCCATACGCCGATCTTTTGAGGACCACTTTCCACGACCACCATTTTGACGAAATCCGTATAGGCGTTATCGATCACCGCGCCGACCGGCGCTTTTCTTTCCCAGACATAGTTGATCGCTCCGATCGGAATGTCTCCGAACAGGACTTGACCCGCCTTATACTTGAGTTTCTTTCCAAAACTCACCTTATCGGGGTCGTATTCAAATGTGATGTAGAGGCGGGCCGGATAATCGTCGCCGTCTTTGCGCGTAGCATCGCTGGTCCTGAGCAAGTTATCGACCTTCCATTGCCACCGCACGACAGGAAACTCTTTCGGATCGATCTTCACTGCCTTGGTCAACCCGGAGGCCGATGCATCGCTGCTGGCCTTGATGACGACACGCTCGCCGTCTCTCACCAGTTCGTATGTCGTCAGCTTGGGGATGTTTTTGAAGGTGAGCGGCTTCCAGCCGTCCGGCAGGCGGCCGCCCGGTTCGCTTGCGGAAAACTTTCCCACCTCAAGCACCGTCTCACTCTGTGCCCAGAGCCATGCCGGAGCGTATAACAGCCACATCCCAAGAAATACGCTCGTCACTACTAGCATCTTACTGTTTCGCTCTTTGAGGGCCGACGTGTTTTGCCTTCGGTCGCGCGCGTCAAATACACACACCGAGCTTCCTCGCGATCTCTTCCGGGATGGGGTCTGATTGGTCTTCCACTGCGCGCAGAACTTTTCACCCGCCCACCCACTGGCAGGCCGAGCCATGCCATTAGCCCAGGCGAGGGCCTTCCGAGGCCGCGCGTTGCGCGAGCACAGAAGATCATCAGGCTCCGTCCACTCACCCCCGTCTCATCCAGGCAAACAGTTTCACCAGGATATCCTTCGTGCGTTGCGAAAAGTGCGCCTTGCGCCAGAGATTGACGACTTTCTTATTCACTTCAGCCTGGGTCGGATAGGGATGGATCGTCGCGGCCAAGGTCTTCGCGCCTGCGCCGGCTTTCATAAGAACTGAGAACTCGCTGATCATGTCGCCGGCATGTGACGCGACAATCGTCGCGCCCACGATTTTATCCGTATCCTTCCGGATATGAATTTTAGCGAACCCCTCGTCTTCCCCATCAAGAATTGCGCGGTCCACTTCATCAAGCTTGTAGGTGTAGGTTTCAATCTCGATGCCCTTCGCCTTCGCATCCTTCTCGTACATTCCGACATGCGCGATTTCCGGCTCCGTAAAGGTACACCAGGGCATGGTCAAGGACTCAACGCTGGCATAGGCCAAACCAAGGGGGTGTGGAAACAAGGCATTCTGAATCACGATTTGTGCCATAGCATCGGCGGCATGGGTAAACTTGTACCGTGAGCAGATATCCCCGGCCGCATAGATGCTCGGATTGGTGGTCTGCAACCGGTCATTGACCTTCACCCCGGACTTGTCGTACTCGACCCCGACGGCATCCAGCCCAATCCCTTCGACATTCGGCGCGCGTCCGACTCCGACAAGGATTTCATCAACCATCACATCAAACTCCCGCCCGTGTGAATCGACAGTCATCCGTTTGCCGAGCTCTGTCTTCTGAACTTTCAACCCTTTCCCGCAACAGAGGAGCTTCACGCCGTCGCGCAACATCTGCTGTTCGACAATGTCCGCTGCATCACGATCCTCGTTCGGCATGATTCCATGCTCGGCTTCTACCAGATAAACTTGGCTCCCGAATCTGGCAAACGATTGCGCCAGCTCACATCCGATCGGGCCTGCCCCGATGACGCCGATGCGCGCCGGCAATTCCGTCAGCGAGAACACCGTTTCATTAGTGAGATATCCGGCCTCTTTCAATCCCGGCGTTGGAGGGGCAGCCGCGCGAGCGCCCGTGCAAATGGCTGCTTTCGCAAAGGTTAGGGTTCGGTTTCCTGCAGACCCATCGACCTGGATGACGTCAGAACTAGTAAACCGGCCGCTGCCGATATACACATCCACCCCTAATTTCGCGTACCGATGGGCTGAATCATTCTTGCTGATGCGAGCCCGCAATTTTCGCATCCGCGCCATGACAGCCCCGAAGTCATATTTTACCCCGGCGGGAACATGGAGGCCGAACTCAGCAGCATTGCGCAGATCGGCCCACGCCCTGGCAGCGCGGATCATACCTTTCGACGGCACGCACCCGACATTCAAACAATCGCCCCCCATCAAATGTTTCTCGATCAACGCGACCTTAGCCCCCAGACTTGCGGCAATGACCGCCGTGATCAATCCGGCGGTTCCAGCCCCGATGACCACGATGTTGTACCGGCCAGCCGGCTCCGGATTGACCCAATTGCCGGGATGGACATTGGCGACGAGCTGTTGATTGTGCTCATCATTCGGCAAAACAAGGCTTTGGTCACACTCCGACATCACGTCCGACCTTTCCGCAAACTACTCAGGCATCTCTCACGTTTCACAGAATTCCGATCACGCCGGTTTCTCAAAGAACTTCCTGTACACGATCGGCACCAGAGCCAGCAGCCCCAACAACACGAACGCGCCGATAACGTTCGGTGACGCGATTTCTTTCAGGGAACTGAGCGTGCCAAGCTGACGCCCGGCATAGGCATAGACGAACGACCCCGGAATAATCCCGATGGCTGTCGCCGCCACGTACGTTCCGACGTTCACGCGGGTCAGCCCTGAAACAAGGTTGACCACGAAAAATGGAAACAGCGGGATCAATCGCAACGTCAACAAATAGCTGAAGGCATTCTTGGCGAATCCTTGTTGCACCGGTTCGATCCACCTGCCGAACTTCTGCTCGACCCAATCACGCAGCAGATATCGTGCCGCAAGAAACGCGAGCGTGGCACCGGTCGTAGCTCCGAGATTCACGAACAGCGTGCCAATTACCCCGCCAAACACAAATCCTCCCGCCAGGGTAAGGATCACCGCACCGGGAAGCGACAGTCCCGTGACGACGATATACGTCAGAATGAAAATCGCCACGGATGTGGTGTAATTGGACTCGGTAAATGCCAGCAGCTGATCGCGGTTTTGTTTCAACGCATCGAGCGAAAGATATTGCCCCAGATCGAAATACAAGAACGCGCCGATCGCAACGGCGATAACCGCTACGATGACCATCCTTCCAGCATTCAATCCCCTGGCCTGCCCAGAAACCGGCATGTCATTCTGCATAGCAACCTGTTGATCTATCATGGTGGCTCCATGTGGCGCTGTCAATGGCACGACTTCAATCTATGGGCTTGGTCGGCCAATAGCCGACATTCTTACAGACCTTCGCCCGCATTACTCATGACGGTTTGTCGCAAAACGGTGACCGCTTGCGCGACAGGCGCGACGAGCGTGACTCACGAGACACGCAACTCCGGTCCCTGCCAGCCTCGCTTGTCCCGCCACTCTTGCCAGTCTCGCATAAGTCGCGGAGCGGTGCTTGCGGCAGAAGTGCGTATAAATAATGCGGGTTGGTGAGTGCACTGAAGTGGGATTGCAGAAAAAGCCCCGGCCGGCTATGGCCTGGGTGTGCTGAAAGCGGGGGCTGCCCCACTGAGGGTTGTGCCGACGTCCTGAAGCCACGTTCGTTGAGGGCGGCAGGACTTCGAGGACTGCCTCTCGTGCTCCGCCTTGTACTGCCGAATGGAGCAGGCATCTTCGCGAATCGTGGCATGTTCATCGGTCAAGGAGAGGTCTGGACCAGCACATCCGACGCCGAGCAGTAGGAACATGAGAGTTATGACAAGCATTGCAGTATCCAGAAACACAACATCGTGATGCCTAGATTGTATCGAGTGGTTATCTATTCGGCCAGTTCTTCTGAAAACTGTAGCATCCATACAGGAAACCCTCTGTTTCCAATCAGCGTTTGGCTGCGTCATGTTCAATATCGAGCCGGCCTACTGCGCGCTCGAATGGATCGATCACTCCGTCGTGGTTTTGATCGAGCTCCGGGAAATGGTCGTGCAGCAATCCTGCTGCCTGAGGAACAATCACTCGCCCCGTCCGACGATCCCGCCCGTAATCATACCGTCGCGGCTGTTCCAGCATTCCAAAATGGGCGACATTCGCCGGGATCAGAGGCTGTGGCTCAACGACAGCCGTCGGTTGCGCACGCCTCTTCAGCTTCTTCGAGGCGATTTTCTTGGACACACGGGCTGAATGCGAGGGCCTCTTTGCCTTGGTCGCTACGGTCTTGCCCGTGACAGACTGCGGAGATTTCTTGCTCGCGGTCTTCCAACGCACAGAAGGAACAGACTTGTCTGATGCAACTGGTTCAACCAGAGACCGTTTCATCTCTTTCTTCAATGTCGCTGGTGAGGACGCATGGGACAAACCGGGAATCCAAAGATGACAGAATATGACAACTGGTCCAATCAGTCCCAAGGTGAACATTCTGCATACCGTCATAGAGCGGCGTAGAGCCATTGGTGTCCCATCCAGCGGTGAGCCTTTCAAGTGTACCAGGGCCATTATTCACAATATTTCCATTACTTACACGAATATTTCATATTCCATCCGGTCTCTCTACATCGTTCGGTCGTATCCCAGTTGCCAGGACACCCCTCACTGCCGTAGTCTCCGCCTACGGAGGCCATCATGGATGAGAGCAATCGCCTGACAAAAACCAAAGAGCAATGGGCGAAAGCCCGGAGGGGCGGGGAAGAGCGGGAAGTATTCTACGAGGGCGATAGCCGCCTTCCACCGGGGCAACACCTCGTTGAGACGTTCCCTGTGCTGGATCTTGGATTCAAACCTGAGATTCCGTTGACTGAATGGGGGCTGACAATCGGAGGCTTTGTGACGGCCCCGATCACCTGGACCTGGGAACAATTCATGGCGCAGCCTCAATTCACCGACCTGTCCGACTTCCATTGCGTGACGTCATGGAGCCGCTTCGACAATCAGTGGATAGGCGTCAGTTTCAAGCACATCATCTCGGTGGTGAAACCAGTCACACTCGCAAAATTCGTGCTCTTCAAATCGTATGACGATTACACAACCAATCTTCCGCTCGAAGTCTGTAACGATGACGATGTACTCCTAGCCCATACCTGGAACGGCATGCCGCTGAGCAAAGACCATGGCGGACCTGTGCGGGTCATCGTCCCGAAACGCTATGCCTGGAAAGGCGCGAAGTGGGTAAAGGAAATTACCTTTGCCGACAAGGATGAGAAGGGGTTCTGGGAAGTCCGGGGATATTCCAATACGGCACTGCCATGGGAAAACGACCGCTACGGATAACGCGCTATTTTTTTATCCAGCCGCCGGGACCTTGGACGTAGTTCCCCGGCTTGGTCTTTTCAATCGCTTTTTCCCCTGCCAGTGATTCGACCGTACTCACGCTCGCTCCATCTCGGCGGGCAATGTCCTGATAGGCCTGGCGGCGTTTCTTATTAATCTCCTCGGCGAGGGCCTGCGCCTCAGGGTTTGCCGGATCGACGGCCCCCAGGTAGCCGGTACTTTTTTCTCCAACCAGACCTTTTGTTTTGGCTTCTTCGAGCGAAAGAGCGAAGACAGGCTGCGTACAGACCAGGCATCCCACCGCCACACCCAATAGAAGTCTTTGTATCCATGCCATCATGACCGTATCTCCCGCTAAAATAGGCCGCTGTCCTCGGACAGCACCTTATCCAACTCCTTGTCCACCTTGACACGAATCTCGTGGTCGATTTTGACGTTCAAGTTGATCGTGATCGGCTTATCCGGCGCCATCACTTCAACACGAGGCGTACAGGCTCCTGTTGCGACCACTATCCCTCCGATCATTAACCCTATCGCTGTCGTCAGACTATTCGGGCGCCGCATTGCAAACCTCATCGCGATCATTGCCGTTTATGTTTCCGCTCGACTGCATCTTGAATATCATCGACAAGGCGCAGGCTTTTCAAGAGGGCCGGGATGTGTTCTTGCACGGTTAGATTGAAATTCACCGGAGGAATCTTCTTGAGATCAGGATTTCTGCCTTCCAATCGAGCCGTCAGCATCAGCGTCCCGGTTTCGGCATAGTCTACACCAACTCGCAGCAATGTATAATGAAAGTTGTTTAGCGCCTGTGTCACCAGATGCAACTGGGTATTGGTCTCCGAAATGACGGTTGATGACTCCGGCGTCGATCCGTAGCGTATGACCCCTCCAGGAGGGAGCGCAGTCACCATCCCATCCTTGACCGTCAGTCCTCCGGGCGTGATCGCGATCGGCAACGTTCCATTCAGGGTCCCGGTTCCTTGTATTCCCTGATTGTGTTCCACGCTCAGGACCTTGGCCAGATCCAGATCTCGCAGTATCACTGTCGCATGATAGGGTGGCTTGGCAACATCCGCCAGGATACCCGGGCTGGCGACCGAGCCTCCAAACATCTCGCATCTGAAATCTTTCGCCTCAATGACCTGTAGTCCCTCATGAAATTTCCATGATCCTTGGAGCAGTGCAGACAGGTTCGTCACTTCAATGCCAATCTGTACCGATCCGATGGTCACCGGCGCCGGTTCGACAGTCACCAGCGAGTCAACCCCATTTGTGCGTAAGGCCATCGTTGTATTAGCGTCTTTAACGACATACTCATCATACCGGCCGGACAGTTTATCGGCGACGATCTTGATCATTCCCGATGTCAGCTGAAATCCATGCGCCGACTCCCCCAATCCGCCCGACCACGAGGCGTCGATCGTGGACGCGACCCGGCCATCGAGTATTTCTACCGGCATCGGCAATCCGGAAATCAGCCGGCTCAACCGGCGATCCTCGCCATCAAAGACAATGGGACCGATCATGCCATGCGCGGTGCCCTGCCCTGCCGTAAACGGCTGCTCAATCTCGGCCGTGACCAAACTCGCGCGCAAGGGAGCGTCAATACGAAGATCCGCCCTGATCCCTGCTTGATTGGCGGTAAACCGGACTTTCCAATCCGTCGCCGGAACTTTCAATGGAGCAAGATTGGGCGACACGCCAGCCATTGAGATCCGACCTTGCGCATTCCATGATTTCGCGGTGACTTCAGCAAGCTGCAGCGCGACGGCGCCTTGATCAACATGAATGTCCTGGCCCATCACGTTCATCGTTGAAAGACGCATCGCCACAGTCGCCGGCCCGGCGCTGCAATGAATATCAGGGAGATCGCAACGTACGGAAAGCCCGTCGGACAGCTGAAGCATCACCTTCGGCACAGCAACAGTCCCGTGGTGAATCTGCTTGACGGTCACGAACGATTCGGGGAACAGCGTTCCTCCTATCGAGGCGTGTGTCAGAGACACGGTTCCTCGGAGATCGGCCATCGCTTCCTGAGCAGACAGCATCTCAGTGATGGCTTTGGGAACGACTCCTGTCACCCGATAGGTTCCCTCCGCCGACACCAGCTCGCTCCCCACTCCTTCTGCGCGGCTCGTTTGAAACTCCCCAACCAATGGTCCTGCAGTTTTTCCGTAGGTCACCTGCAGCGGCCCTTCAACGATCGTGCGTATCGGCGCCTCTGCCCAATAGAGCATCCCCTTGACCGGCTCCCTGTTGTGAATGCTCAATGGCTGAGACCCGCGCGGGAGCATCATCCGCACAGCATCGGGAATGATGCGGGGTTGAGCGTTGACAGTCGCTGACACCAACACACCCGGAGCCAATGTCCATCCGATCTGCATCGCGTTGCCGGCAAATGTGCCCGTGTAGGCCACTGTAATGTCATGTGCAACACCCTTCAGCGCAGGCAAGGTGCCGTTCAGACGGACATTTCCATCCAGGTGCGTGCGTGAGTCCCTCCAGAGCGAGGTGAGCGTCGCCTCAGACGCCGCGGTTCCGGTCCAGTTCATCTCCAGCGCTCCTGTCACTTTTCCAAGATCCGGACCTATCGGAACAAGTAACGCGATAAAGGGCGCGAGTTCACGGACATTCACCTCAAGCTGTCCTTTAATCTCAACCTGAGAACCGCTCGGGTGCGCCTGAGAGTGCCATGACACGATCGGCACGGTTTGGAGTCGTTGAGACACCAAGGTCGCCGACCAGGTGCTTGCTGAATTTCCAGCCACAGTCAGACCATAGGACGCGGTATCACGGCCTTGAAATGTGAGATGTCCTCCCAGTTCCCCATCCCGATACTTGAGATTACCGGCAATCGTCACCTTGCGAAGCGGTCCGGTCGCTTGTTCTCGAAAGATTGTGACCCGATCCAGCTGTAACTCATCGAAGGGAAGAATCGGCAAACGACGCAACAAATCACCGGCCGTCAACAAGCTCCAGGGCGATTCGTCGTCGTCAGCCTCACTTCGCGTCACCCCTTCCCCGTGATCGAGTCCGGACGCCGCCGAATTGAGCACTTGCACAGCGACATCGGGAAGCCACACCCGGGTCACTCGCCCGCGGGCCAACTCCGGCAACCGATAGGCAATCTCGGCATTCGTAAGGGAGATGAGCACTTGCTCTCCGCCGATATTCTGCTGAAAGGCAACGACGGGAATGTGCATCCCGTCCCAACGTGGATACCCCAGCTGAATCATCACATGCTTGTAGCCGTCCTGACGAAGTCCTTGAGCCAGGAAATACGATGCCGTTAACGGGAGGATCAAATAGATACCCACCACAGCGAGCACGCTGAAAAACAGACCGATCTGATATCGACGTGACAACATCGGCTTCACCAAACATAGTACTGGTCCGGTTGGTTGTCGAATATTTATACAAGTCTGTCAAGGGGACTGACGCACGCCAACGCAGCTTCCCCGACTCCAACGCGTCTGCGTTGACAGGGTTTCACCCACACCGGTATCGTGTGCCAGCATTCTTCCGACCACAGATTTCGAGTCACACATTGTTTTCGATCAGATCCGCCCACCGTGCTTTCAACATCTCGGGCGCCGTTGCGCCGGCTCTGCCGCACGTATGGGCGATGACACTCGCGCTGCTTTTTGGGTGCCTTGCAGAGGCACCGCCCATTTTCGCCGCAGATACGCAGTCGGAGCGGTCAAGCGACCGGCACATCCGGGAGTTGGATCATCTCTCCGCTCTCTGGAGCTTGTACAAACAAACCTTCATTGTGAATGGCCGGGTGGTGAGCTGGGATGAACAGGGTGTCACGACGTCCGAAGGTCAGGGGTATGCCATGCTCCGCGCGGTGTGGTCCGGGGATCGCCTCATGTTCGACCGTGTATGGGCCTGGACAAAAGAACATCTTCAAGTGCGCAACGACAAATTATTCGCCTGGAAATGGAAGGGCACGGTCTTGTCGGTGAATTCGGCTACCGATGCCGATACGGACATCGCGCTCGCGCTCATCCTGGCCGCGCGGCGCTTCGATCAGCCGGCCTATGAGCAGGAAGCCTTGGCGATTCTCACGTCGATCTGGGACCTCGAACTTTTGCATACCGATTCCCACATCTATGTCACTGCAGGCAATTGGGCGCGATACGAGGATCATCCGGTCATCCATGTCGCCTATCTTGCGCCCTATGCCTATGAAGTCTTCGCAGCCGTCGATGGAGCACATCCCTGGGCGCGCGTCATCGACGATGCGTATGCGACCCTGCACTGGCTGTACGACCAGGAGCAGGTTGCGCTGCCCCCGGACATTATCTATTGGAATCGCACAACACAGCAGCTCTCCCTGCGGCATCCCACGAACGGCCGCGTATCGGAATTCAGCTATGACGCATTCCCCATCTTCTGGCGTGTCGCCCTGGATGCACAGTGGTTCAACCGTGCGGAGGGGCCGTTGCGGACCACGATGCTCGCTTTCTTCCAACGCGAATGGCGCGCCCATGGACGGCTCGTCGATCATTACGGACTCGATGGAACTCCCCGTTCCATGATCGAAGGACTTCCGCTCTACGCGACGGTATCTGCGCTGGCACTCCACGAACAACCGGACTTCGCATCGACCCTCACTCAGCGAAAATTGACTGATCTGCTACGAACTGCATTGGCGGGAAAAGCGACGCCGTACTACTTGCATAATTGGCTGTGGTTCAGCCAGGCCACGTCGCTTCAACAGGCGAGACACTACGACGAATTCCTCGGCTTTCTGCGGCCCTTTGATTTCGAAGGATTTTCCACCCACTTCCCTTGGGAATTGTTCGCCGTCGCGATCGCTCTGTTCTTTATGGCGCGATGGCATCCGGTTTTCACGGTGGCATTTCTACTGTGTGCGTTGACGTTATGTGTGCGCTATCTCTGGTGGCGCCTTTTCAACACACTGAACACCATTGAATCGGGCGGCCTTGCGATCAGTCTCTCTCTCTGGATTGCCGAATGCTATGCCCTCTCGACCGTACTGCTTCTGCTCGTCCAAGTCGGCATCGGTCAACGCCCTTCTCCCGCTGTACCCCCTCCGACTGCGGAGGAATTCGCCCCAACTGTTGATGTCTTAATCCCGATTTATTCAGAGTCGTGCGCCATTCTCGCGCAGACGCTTATCGGCGCCAGCGCCATGACCTATGGCCCCAAACGCATCTATGTTCTCGACGACAGCCATCGTGACGAAGTCGCGCAGCTGGCCGGCCGTTTCGGAGCCTCCTACATCAAGGGACCCCGCCGGCATGCCAAGGCCGGAAATCTCAACCACGCACTCACTCAGACGTACGGTGAATTGATCGTGGTGTTCGACACGGACCACATTCCCGTCACAAGCTTTCTCCAGGAAACGGTGCCGTTCTTTGCCGATCCTCATATGGGATTCGTCCAAACCCCGCATCACTTTTATAATCAGGACATCTTTCAGCGTGCGCTCCGGACGTCTCCGCACATCCCCAACGAGCAGGACATGTTCAACCATGCCATCCAGGGAGCGCGCCAGGGCT
Source organism: Nitrospira sp. (assembly GCA_022842445.1). Classification (GTDB taxonomy): domain Bacteria; phylum Nitrospirota; class Nitrospiria; order Nitrospirales; family Nitrospiraceae; genus Nitrospira_D. The sequence continues at coordinate 5,337 of JALHPO010000012.1, read as the reverse complement.
GGGGTGGCTCATTCTTTGTGGGAAGTGGAGCGGTGTTTCGGCGGACGGCTATCACAGCGCTGAATGGATTCAAGCTGATGAGCATCACGGAAGATATCCACACCAGTCAGCACCTGCATGCTCATGGTTGGAAATCGGCATTCGTCGACAAGGATCTGGCGGTAGGATTGACGGCAGAGAACCTGGCCTCCTATTTGGTCCAGCGGCGACGCTGGATGCTGGGCTGTCTCCAGATCTTCTTCAAAGACAATCCTCTTTTCTGCCGCGGTCTGTCGATCCGCCACCGGATCGGCTATTTTGCCTCGCTCTACTATTTCTTCTTCCCTGTTGCGCGTGTGATTTTCTGGATCACCCCGCTGTACTTTTTACTCTTCCATTTGCACCCGATCTTTGCCGACGTCTCGATCTTACTGGCGTACCTGCTCCCATTTCTTGTGCTGGTTCCCCTGATCTCCTCCGTACTGCTGCCGGGCTGGCCCCGGCTGCTGTGGTCGACGGTATACGAAACCACCGTCTGCTTTCCGCTTTTCCGCTCCATGTTTGACCTGCTGCTTCCGAAACGGATGGGCTTTAAGGTCACCCCGAAGGGGCTGGTCTCGCACAGCCGATCGTTCGACTGGCGTTCATCGGCAGGCCTGCTGGCTGCCACAATCATCACCCTCCTGGCGCTCGGCAAAGGACTATGGGAATTTTGGTATTTCGGCATCGAGAAAGACGCCTATTTCTTCAATCTCAGCTGGGCCGCCATCAATCTGATCGGCCTCGGCGCCGGTTTGCTCATGGCCTGGGAACAGCCGCAGCGGCGCGCCGAGGAACGAATTCGCAAAGCCATTCCGCTCCGCCTGGAGGCCGATGGTTACTCACTCGATGGCCTGAGCCGGGATGTGAGCCTGACCGGATTATCCCTGGAGACGGCTCATACCGACTCGATTCCCTCAATTGTCAATCTCACAATTCATACAATTCCGCCCTTCACCTGTCAGGCTCGAGTCGTTTATCATGAGCCCCTGGCCGGCCGGGCTCGATGCGGCCTCGCCTTTGCCGACCTGAATGAGGAGCATCGCCAGACTATGGTGTTGACGATCTTTGCCGATCCGGCCACATGGTCCGCTGCACACCGGACCAACGTCCGCAGCAGGCTGCTGATGGCCGGCCATTTACTGACCGGCTTGTGGCGTAGCCTCACCCCGCTACGAACCAGACGGCGCAGGAATCCTCGACTAGGGCTCTACCGTCTGGCCACGGTCCGGATTCAGGGTCACAGGCGCACCGTGCTTCTCCGTAATCGTTCAACCTGCGGCATCGGCCTCTTGGTATTCGGACCACCGTTGCCTTCAAATGAGGACTGGATAATTCAGGACACGACCGGATCGGCCCGCTACAAATCGTGTTACAGCAAACTGGTCGCTCCCGGAATCTGGCGGTCCGGCGCAACGTCCGACACAGCTGGCCCAATAGTCGCGGACTCCGACCCATCGATCGATTCACCAACACCCGTCTCGATCTAACTGAAAGGCAACACAACACATGTGGCCCCGTCTCTTCATCCTTTCTCTGACTATCTGGAATCTGTTCGTGTGTTCGCCGAATACGTTCGCCGCGGACTTTGTCGAATCGTGGTACCTCTCACGCGGACGAGCCAATATGGAAATCGAGAACTACAAAGCCGCGATCGAAGCGTTCGAGAAAGTCGTCGAGCATGATCCGGACCATCGCGAATCCCTACGCAGTTTGGGTATTGCCTACGAACGGCAAGGACTCAAGGATAAATCAATCGAGACCTTCGACCGCTATTTAGCGAAATACGACGACGATCCTGAAATAGCATTTAAACAAGCTCAGGCCCTGGAATGGTCCCGCTATGCCGGGTATCGCGGGAAAGATATGCTCAAGTACTACCGCATGGGACTCAAACGACAGGATGATCCGGCGATGCGGTTGCGATACGCGAGCCATTTGGCCGCCCAAAAGGAGACGGCTCAAGAGGCTGTGGCCCAGTACGACAGAGTACTGACTTCACAGCCCCACAATTCACAGGCGCATCAGGGGCTGGCCAAGGCTTATGCCTGGCTCGGCCAGAATGACATGGCTCTCCATCACGCCAATCTCGCGCGGCACGCGGCACGCCGTGAGCCCGGTGACATGACTGCCTTGCGGCGCGACATGCTCAAAGGACGGGAACCCGCAGTAGAGGGCGTGATCTCGGTGTTGGCACAACCGGAGAAGCCGTTCGAGCTGTATGGAATTCGTCTGGGTTCACGAGGGAAAGTGGACGTGAGTCCCTTTACCACCACTACATTGGAAGTCGGCGGGGAGCATTTCTGGAGTTCATCGGAACAACGAACCGGCGGATATCTTTCATTCGGCAACCAACTGCGGATCAACCCGACACACCGCTTCGATATGCTTATCGAGTATCATGACGCGCCGCGCGGTGACGGCATGGCCTACAAATTCGAGTACGTGTACGACAGACCGTCGATCTCGATCCGCCCGGGCGTGAAGAGAGAATTCCGCTACGATTCATTTGCCGCACTCGTCGGCTCGCGAACGACCGGGCAACTGCTCGGCCTGGCGCGATCGACGCTGTTCTATACTGATGTCGCCTTCGACATCGGTTCCGTTCATCTGGACCTCACCCCCTTTGTTGGTTGGGTGAGCGCAGAATCTGTGAGTAAGAACGAGCAGGCAGGCCTCGCCGCCAAAGGGGCCATGCCCCTCTGGCAAACCGGCAATTGGGAATGGTCCGGGGAGTATCTCTTTTATGTGACGCACTATGGTGAGAATCAGAGCGGTTTCCGTTCAAGTCCGACAGAACCGACTGCCGGCGGCTACTTCAGTCCGCAAGTCTTTGTGAATCAGATTCCCCGGCTCGCCGCCAGCTATACAATCGATGAGAAGCAGGATTTCACGATTGCAGCAGGACCGGCAGTTCAATATGTCGATGAGTCGGCGAGAGCTGCCCAGATCCGCATTGGAGGTGATGCTCACGCAGCCTATACGGCCAGACTCTCGAAGCCCTGGCTCCTGAAAATCATGGTGGACTACACGCAAATCTCCAGCGTGTATACACGCATTCAGGGTAATGCGCTGTTGGTGTATACGTTCTACTAGTCTATTCGTGAGGAACCGGCGTCTATGCGATTACGGAACCGGCGGTATGAAGCGCAGGCTGAGACGGGCGCTCATCATGCCGTCAGTTGTCTCAACGCCGGCTTGATACGCTTTCGCGTCTGCCGGTGCAGGCAGTCCTCCACGGCATCGATCAGCAGATTGAGCTGGGAGTGCTGGAAGCCTATCCGTTTGAGACAGGGGTCGCTCAGAAGCCCGACAAGAAGGCTGATCGCTGTAATACAGAGTCCCACCAACAACGTCGCACTCGCGATTTCCCAGAACGATGGGTTCGGTGGAAACACTGAATAGAACACCGAACCAAGGCTCGATCCCAAGATAAATTTCGAAGCCGCCTTATCGTGAGCCCTGTCCCTGGCGATCTTTTCACCAATCCCGGAGATGCTCAGCGAATGATCGCCGAAAACGAGCCATCCGGTCCCCAAAGTCGCCACTGTCGCTATCGCGTCGAGGATCACCGAACGACTGGAAGAATGGGCGGCAATGATAGAGCGGATGTCGGAAAGTTCTCTCAGCGTTTCATTCGGCAGCATGCCTGCTTTGAGCAACGGCCCCAGGTGGTGATGCCGTTCGATGTACCCAAGAAAACCATTCGGACGGAGTTTTTGATTCTCTATCGTCAGCGGCCATTCCAGCAACTCGCTGGCGACCACCCGTTCGATTTCTCTTTGGTATCTTGTTTTGAAGCCGGACGGCAGAAGACTGATCAAATCTGTGCCGGGACGCCAGCCTAACTTCACCGGAATCTCGATGAGTTTCTTGAGAAAGAGCGACGGAATCGCCCAGAGCGCATTCGCCGGATGGTACAGCAGATCGGTGACAAGCGACTGTTTTTGCAGTGCGATTGTTTCCTGAATCGAATAGTGCCGTTCTACGAAACTGTCTACGCGGTTACGGCAATCCTCGACATATTGCTCAACACACTCTTCGAGACTCAGAATGGCCAATGCGGCCTGCTGATCGTTCATCGTACGTCCTCCAACCATGCAGTATATAAAATCCTCCCCATGGCTCAAGCAAATCTCTTTCTTAGCCGGAAGGGACATAGCGACATGTGAAGCGGAATCTGCGCAGACCAGGCGGATTACAATTCTGATGTCATTTTTCGTCGGACAGCGTAGCCTGATCCAGTCTGCGCAATCAGTTGCGCGATCGGTTCATGCACAAAGTCCCCGTCATAATGACAAGAATTGACTATTGGCCCGTCGATATTCCCAGCACGGACCCGTTTGTCGTGGCCACTGACGCGCGCGTCGCTGCGGAGAATATCTTTGTCCGCATCACTCTGAGCGATGGAGCATGCGGCTACGGGGAAGCAGCACCCTTTGCCGAAGTCGGAGGCGAAGATCGAGAAACCTGTCTGAATGCGCTGACCAGCCCTGCACTGTTACTCGTCGGCCGCCGGCGCCTGGGTGTGCCAGCGCACATAGCCACGCCCATATTGCGCCGTGTCTTTTATGGAGAGACGTTTTCCGGACGAGGATTTCCCCCCTTCCCGCTCACCAAACAAAAGAGGGAGCCTCCCTTTGAGAAGACTCCCCCCTCGCATCTTACCTCTCACTTTTTACGCTGTATTTTTCACATCTACTGTAGATAGCCCAAGACATCCTCTTCACGAACCAGCACCAGCTCCTTATCCTCGCCCTCCACTTCTCTGGCGGCGTATTGTTTGTACAGGACATGCTCGCCCGGCTTGAGGGTTGTCTTCACAAATGTCTTCTTCTTGATTTTCTCCTTCGAATCCTTATCCTCGACCAAACGGCCAGTCCCCACAGCGAGGATTTCTCCCTCCTCCGGTTTCTCTTGCGCCGCATCCGGAATGAGAATGCCGCCGAAACTTTTTTCGTTTGGCTTGCCGGCTCGGATCAATACCCAATCGTGCAACGGTGTCAGTGTCATGATGTACGCCCTTTCATACAGGCGTGTAATGTGTCACGGGTGGCGCTCACGGCCTGTTTGCGCAAGTTGCTCACCACACTCAGGTACGATACGCTCAACTCACCTCATCCGTCTCTTCCGTCTCATCGCCCTGGCCGTCAGCCAGCGCGGCATAATGGCGGGCCCACGTCAGATACATCCATCCACAGTCTCGTATCGCATCGGCTCCCTTCAGCAACGTGCCGGCCGCCTCCGTATCTTTCCCGCTCACCGCGAGGTCTGCGGCGCGCCGCTTCAATGCCGGGGCCAAGGCCCCTATCACTGCGG
>JALHPO010000011.1 GCA_022842445.1 Nitrospira sp. | reverse complement strand
CATCGGCTCAGAGGTCCAAAGGCCGCTAGCGGTCGTTGTGATCGGCGGCCTAGTGAGTTCGACACTGCTCACGTTGATAGTCTTGCCCGCGCTCTATCAATGGTTCGAGAAGAGCGATCAATTGGGTTAGGGGAGGTCTGATTTATCCTTTGCTCCCGATGTGCTACAGGGAACGCCACACTTCCTAATGAGGAGACGCGTCCACTTGTGGGTTAGGTGTCATGCGGCACGCACTGTTCCTTGGATTGTGAAAGTGAGAGAGGGGCCAATATACGCTATCAACGATGGGTTGAGTGCCTCGCCTCCACCACACCGCACTTCGTGCGTGCCGCTGGCCTCTTTTCTGGATTATCGCAATTGAGGCAGCGGATAGAGTCTTCAACCCACCAGTGTCATTTCCTGTTTCCACTCGCTTGATTCGCCGTGTTCGATCACTTCGAGGCGAATGGGTTCATTGCCGTCAGTAGGCCTGGATTCTTACCTCGCGCGTTCGGCGGCTCATCAGGCGAAGCCTCTCTTCCTTGACACTGCAGGATAAGCGCCGCTACGGAACTTTTCTGGCCTCTGTCCATGGACCTAATCCGTTTTTCCCTTCTCGAATCGTCTCTCCCGTCATACAGTAGAGTCCTGGTTCGAGGTTACCTGCGGAGGTGTCCCATGGTTGAACTATTATGCGCCGGGGCTCTGATCTTACTTATCTGGATGCTCGTGTCGAAATATTCGATCGTCCGGACTCTGGCCAGAATCTTTACAGGCCTGCTCACCCTGGTATCTGCATCGGCTGCGGTCGCTCTTTTCGTTGTGGGACAGAAGGCTCACTGGACCAGTGATGGCCCTGGAATGTTATTGATCATGGCGGGTATCTTCTTTTGCGGAATTTTTGCATTTGTCTTCGGAGGATTATTCTTCAGCTCGTTCAACCGGTCATCCTCGGCGGGATAACTTTTGGCCGGTCCTTGCTTGTCCCACAGCTTCGTTCCGTATCTCTCCCGTAGCTGCTCACCCACAGTATCCATGGCGGTTTGTGACGAAACTGCTGAGGCGTCACGCGAGACGGGCGTATCGGCGGTCGCAGTAGAAACGTTCATGAATACTGCGGGCTACTCCGGTTGCGTCCTGTATCCTTCTCGCCCGATCAGCAGATCGTAGGGGGCGAAATCGTCAGTTAATTCGACACCCATCGGCCATGGCTCAGTGCGGCGAGTATTCAAGAGTGCGATGGCCTCCATCGGCACCTGGCGATTCATCGCCATTTCCGTCACTTGCTCGATCGTGCGTTCGGGTGAGCCGGTTTCGATCGGACGGCCGCCAAAGAAAATGATGTTCTTGGCTTGAGACATGCCTGTCTTCCATGGGCCTTCGACGGCGAAGGATTGCAGGGTCGGGAAGGCGCGGGTCATGGTGTGCACTACGGCCGCGGCTCGAGCGAGATCGCCTTCCGTGCCGGACGATGCCAGGTTCACCGCGACGACTCCGTCAGGATTTAAATGCGCGCGAACCAGCGAGAAGAATTCCACCGTCGTCAGATGAAACGGAATCATGTCCCGCGCAAAGGCATCGATCCACATGACATCGTAGGTGCGATCCGTCCCGTTCAGGAAGGCGCGTCCGTCTTTCACAGAGATATGGTGGTTGGCAGGCGCATGGTAGTCGAAGAATTCTTCGGCCATGCGTACGACCGTCGGGTCGAATTCCACGACATCAAGCTCCAAGGCGGGCCAGTTTTGCGCGAGCCATTTTGCGATCGATCCTCCGCCATGGCCGAGGATCAGCCCGCGCTTCGGCTCGGGGGCTAACGCCAACGAAGACACCATCAACTGGCTATAGGGGAGAAACAGCCACACGGGATCGGCTTTCCACATCGTGGCATGAAAGGTTCGATCCAACACGAGATACCGGAATAAGTCATCCTCACGGATGCGTACTTGCTGGTAGGGGCTGTCTTCCTGATAGATCGGCTGATTCAAACGCTGGAGCGGATGCAGTGCCAACGAGCCCAAGAGCGCGGCATACACAACGCCCAGACCCACGATCAATGGGCGGGCCGGCGTTCCTCTCACAAGCCACCAGAACCCGAGTCCCAGTTGAATGCCGCCCAGCCATGCAACCAACGACTGGCTGCCGATCCACGACAAGAGAAAGAACGCGGTGCCCCACGTCCCTAGCAGGCTGCCGACCGTCGATAAGGCGATGAGACGTCCGGTCTGGCGGCCCAGGTGCTCCATGTCTGCCACGGAGAGACGCAACATCGCCGGCAATACACCGCTCAGACCGAACGCGGGAGGGGCAAGGAGGACGGAGGCGGCGAGGCAGGGGCCCCATCGTGGATCCTGCACGAGTCTGGCAATCTCGAAGAGGACCGGCTGGTTGCCCCACGCGATCAGGAAGGTCCAGCTTCCGGAAAAGATCAGTAGCGCGGCCAGGACGGTTCCCCCGGCATAGCGGTCGGAAATCCAACCGCCGAACGCATATCCGCTGCTCATCGCAGCCAGGATCACGCCGATCAATGCGCCCCAGACGAATAATGAGTTTCCAAACACCGGGGCGAGCAGGCGGCTTCCCAGAATCTCAAGCGCCATCACCACCGCGCCTGTCACCAGGGCGGTCAGAAGAAGGAACCAGCGAGAGACGTGTGTCGGTGTATGAGTCATGGGGTGGAAGCCGCAATCACGTTAAGGCAGAGAAAACCATATCGAAGACGTTCCTGTTCCGTTGTTCTGCATGCGCTTGAAAGGGAGCCGGATTCTACTCAACGGATTTTCCGCGAGTCAATGAAGGGGCATATTAGGTAGTGGGTCAGTTTGAATTCCGCTAGGCCACCGCAGACAGAGTTTGCAGCTGATTGTATGGTGCCCTGGCTTGGTTGACGCCTGTTCACTATTGACCGCTCTTTGTCCCCCGAAAATGTGATCATGCTATTTCTAAACGACCCGCTACCGCATATTAGCTGGGACTGAGATGGAAGGTAAGAGTTCATTGCCTGTGTTGCCCCGCGTTGTTATACTTTTCAGACCCAACAGCAATGGATTCTTGTCTTGAGGAGATCCGCGCATGCATATCAGCGTTATTGGAACCGGTTACGTCGGACTTGTCACGGGAGCGTGTTTCGCAGAGTTTGGTGTGAACGTCACCTGCATGGACAACGATGCGAAGCGAATTGAAAAACTCGAGAAGGGTGAAGTCCCGTTTTTTGAGCCGGGCATTTCGGCATTGGTCGCCAAAGGGGTCAAAGAAGGGCGGTTGAGTTTCACCACGGATATCGCCAAGGCCATCGACAAAGCGCTAGTGATTTTTATTGCCGTGGGGACTCCACCGAGAGGTGACGGCTCTGCGGACTTATCCTACGTCGAGGAGGTCGGCAGGGGAATTGCCCGTCATATGACCGGCTATAAAGTCATTGTGACCAAGTCAACGGTTCCGGTGGGAACGGGAGAAAAACTTCGAGAGGTCATTGCTAAGACACAGAACACGCCCATCCGTTTCGATGTGGTCTCCAATCCTGAGTTTCTCCGGGAAGGGTCGGCCATCGAAGACTTCATGCGGCCGAATCGCGTGGTGATCGGGGCGGACAGTGATCAGGCCGTCGCCATCATGAAAGATCTCTATCGTCCGCTGTATCTTATCGAGACCCCGATTGTGGTGACTGATGTGCCGACGGCGGAACTGATCAAGTATGCCTCCAACGCATTTTTGGCGACAAAGATCTCCTTCATCAACGAGATCGCCAATCTCTGCGAACGGGTTGGCGCCAATGTGCAAATGGTGGCCAAAGGCATGGGGCTTGATCATCGGATCGGTTCCAAGTTCCTGCATGCGGGACCAGGCTTCGGTGGTTCCTGTTTCCCCAAAGATCTGGCTGCCCTCATCCAGACGGGGGAGCGCCACGGCTATCCGATGCAGATCGCCTCAGCTGCTTCGCGGGTGAACGAGGCTCAACGGAAACAGATGATGGTGAAGATCCGTGAGGCTGTCGGAGAGCTGAAAGGGAAAACTTTTGGAATGCTGGGTCTCTCGTTCAAGCCGAATACCAACGACCTTCGTGAAGCGCCGGCGCTGGCGATCGGGCAGGAGCTCTTAGCCGAGGGAGCAGTCATCCGTGCCTACGATCCGGAGGCGTTGGAAGAAGCCTGCCGAATGCTTCCCGGCCTGCAACCCTGCCGGGATGCCTATCATGCAGCTGAAGGCGCGGATGCACTGATCATCATGACCGAGTGGAACCTGTTTCGCAGCCTGGATTTCGACAAATTAAAAGCGGTGATGCGCAGGCCGGTGTTACTCGACTTGCGAAACGTCTACGACCCCGAACGGGTTGTAGCGGAAGGATTTACCCATATATCGGTAGGCCGCCGGATGCACCATCCCAAGAACGCATAGCCCGCATTATTCATGAACAGTACTGCTGCAATCGCCATCCGCTGTTCCGACAAGCCTCCTGCTGTGGGCTCGCCCTTCGAATCTTCGACGTACTCCATGAGTACGCCTCAGATCCTCCGGGCTCCTCGCGCCAGTCTCACGACGCGGCTTGGCGATTTCGCGACGAACCGTCATGAAGAATGTGGGCTAGGTCAGTTTCGGTAACTCGGCACCGGTGTCCACTTTTGTTTTGGGCTTATATCCCATTCGGTCCAAGACTTTCAGAATCCTCGTTTTCAGCCGATCGTCGGCTTCGGTCAATGCCGTGGCCAGCGGTTCAACTGCCGGCTTGCCGATTTTTCTGATAATTTCCGTCGCGGATTGGCGGATCTCATCTTCCTCCGATACCAACAGCGGAATCAGCGACGTGACGGAAATGCCGCCGAGCTTGATCAGCGAATCGTAGGCGCGCTGACGGACATCGCCCACATCGTCGGTCAGTGCGGCTACGAGCGGATCGACGGCCCGCTGGTCTTTCAGTTCACCCAGGACCTCCGCCGCATACTTGCGGTTCAGCCAATGCGGGTCTTTGAGGTCCAGCAACATGGCATCGGCCTTGGCCGCGTTCGGGTCTTTGGCGCGAATTCTGAAACTCTTGGCGATCCGTTTCCCGCCTTCCTCCACAACCCGGATGGTCGCGCCGTCTCCGGCCTTGAGCTTCTTGAGGTCCTCCAGTGCTTCGTCCGAAACGTCCAGCACGACCGTCTTGCCGTCGTAGGCGAGGAGTTCGACTTCCAGCTGTTTGGCCTCTGGGTTGACCGACACCACCCGTTCGGTGACGAGGTTGAACCCATCCTGTTTCTCTCCGCCTTTCAGGCCGATTTGAATCAATTTCACGGGAGCATCGTCTGGCATGGCCATATTCCTTTATCTAGCAGGATGCTGAAAAAGCCCCCCAACTGCGTTCTCGCATCGCTCAGAGGCTCAACGTACCGAAGCGTAAGCCTCGCCTCTTCGCTCGCTGCGGCCTTGCTGGATGGCCTTTTTGAGCATCCTGCGGTTATTGTGACATCCGTGTCATACAGAAGACTTCACTTGCATTTTATGGGTGCAACGAGTTTTTCCAGCAGCCTGCTGGTTCTGGTGAATCGTTAGGCGCTTGGCTTCCAGCCGAAGCTGGCCAACACGGCTTCGACCGTTTCCTGCACCATTGTATTTTCATCATCCAGCAGCGGGAGCAGCGGCTGGATGGCTTCTTTCGCGCCGAGCCGAGCGAGTGACTCGGCGGCGTTGCGCCGCACCAGCCAGTCTTCATCCTTTAAGCATTCGATTAGGGGGTTGATTCCGCGCGGGTCGCCGATTTTGCCCAACGCTTCCGCCGCATGGCGGCGAACCATCCAGTTCGTGCCGAGCAAGCCGTCAATCAAGGCTTCGACCGCCCGAACGTCGCCGATTTTCTTGAGCACACGGGCGGCATCTTCGCGCACGGTGCCGTCAGTCAGCGCGTCAATCAAGCCGGGGACTGCGCGTGCATCGCCGACTCGTTCCAAGGCCCATACCGCTGCGGCCCTCACCGCGCCATCCTTATCTTTGAGTGCGGCGACCAAGGGTTCGACTGCGCGCGGGTCCCGGAGTTTGCCGAGCGCCGAGGCCGCCTGTTCCCTGATGGCCCACTCATCGTCGCGTAAGGCTTCGAGCATCGGTTCTACGATCGACGGCCCGATCCGGACTGCTGCGCTGGTTGCGGCTTCCCGAATCACCGCATCTTCATCGGCCATCAGCGCGATGAGGCGTGGAATCGCGTCGGCGCCGGCCTGTCCGAGACTTGCAATCGCGTGGTCCCGTAAGGCCTCATTGTCGTCCCGCAACGCCGAAATGAGCTGATCGATCCGATCGGACTCCGTGTCGTTACTCATGTTCCTGTATCTCTTCCTGCCTGTGGACTGACGATTCAGTCAACGCGTCGAGTTTATCAGCGATGAGCCCTGAGTTGTAAGCCACTAATCCATCGCGATCCGTTCTCAGCCGATCGAACAGTTCTTTGTACGGGCGCAAGACTTCTACGTCTTTAATTTTGGCCAGAGCCTCCATCGCATAGACTCGCAACGGGCGGATCGGGATCGCGTCCAGATAGAGCCGGGTCGGTCTGGCGTCGCCGATCAATCCAAGCGCTTTAATCGCCAGTTCTTTGACGCCGGTATCCTTGTCGTGCTCCAGCCGTTTCATCAGCGGCTCCACCGCCCGCACGTCCGCGATTTTCCCAAGCAAGTCCGCCGCTGCCTCACGTATCAGCCAGTCGTCGTCTTCGAGATATTCGATCAGGATTTCCACGCTGGGGCGTCCGATGCCCAGGAGGTCAATGACGGTCGACATGCGGGCCTCTTCCCGCTCGCTGGCCCCTTCGATCGCACGGAGCGCGTCGAACATACTATCGATCCGTTCACGAATCGCGCCCAGTTTCTTCAAAGTCCCAACGGCGATGTCTTGGACCGCCGGCTGGCCCATGGCCTCGATGAAGGCATCAATGGAACGGGGGTCTAAGAGTTGATCGAGCATCGTCGCCGCCGTGATCTGGGCCTCCGGATCGGGATGTTTCAGCATTGTACAGAGGGGAATGACCGCGGTCGGAATCGCGCCGACCAGATGGGTCATCACCTGCCTGGCTTCTCCCTCCTGGTGTTTGGGAAGCAGTGCGACCAATGCCGAGGCTGTATCCGTATCCAGAATGCCTGCCATCTGCTCCAAAGCCATGGCGCCGGCCTTGCGCACGGCAGCGTCTTCATCTTCAAGAAGGCTGACGAGCGCCACGCCCGACTGGGGATCTTTGATTCGGGACAACATCGCCGCCACTTCTTTTTTCAACTCAGGCGTGCCTGACTGCAGCGCCTCGACCAGGGCCTGCACCGCCCGTGGCCCGCCAGCCACACAGGCCGCTGTGGCTCGCATGCGTCGCCAGTCTTCTTCGTGGACCAGCTCAGAGACCAGGGTTTCAATCGTTTCTTTCGGCATTGCTTCGTGACCCCAATACTCACAACTTACAACTCACCACTCAAGACTATTTCGTGCCCTTTCCTCTCCATCCAACGAGGGCCAGTGTCTCCTTGACGTGATAGCGTACATTGTCGTCCGGCGATCCAGTCAACAGGGGAAGGAGCCAGGGGATCGACTTCTGTCCGAATCGTGCCAGTGCCGCCGCCGCCTCTGCCCTGGTGAAGGTGGAGCTCAACGCTGTCGCCAACGTCGGGAGTGCCGTTTCATCGCCGATTATCCCCAATGCCCGCACGGCTGCAGCTTGCGTGACGGTTTCCTCACTCCATTGATCTCCACAGCCTTCGATTGTCCCGGTCGTTTCCGGCGGAGCGGTCCCTTTCACAACCTCGATCAGGAGGGGCACGGCCCGCCGGTCTCCGATTTGACCGAGCGCTTCGACTGCCAATGTGCGGAGCCTGGGCTCTTTCATGGCGGTGAAGAGGTAGTCAACTGCCTGTGGATCTCCAATCTGTCCCAGTGCGTGAACAGCATCTTCACGCACGGCGGAATCTGTATCGTTGAACAACGTGGAAAGCAGCGGCGTCACGGCATGTTGTGACTTCGACTTTCCCAGCGACTCCACCGCATGCAAGCGCACCAGCCAGTCGTGATGCGCCAACGATCCCACCAGCGCAGGAATTGCCGATTCGCCGATCGCCGCCAGTGCCGAGGAGGCTTCTTCCCGGACGGCTTTCACTCGGTCTTGGAGCAACGGCACCAAGGATGAAATCGAGCCGGCGTCCCGGATGCGTCCAAGGGCTTTGGCCGCATGCATGCGGACAATCCAATCGAGGCTGCGTAAGGCCTGTATCAGCTGGTCCAGTACACGGCTATCGGCAATTGAGGCCAGGACTGCCGAGGCGGCTTCCTGCACCGCCAGCTCAGGATCGGCAAGGCATTCCCCCAAGGCCGGTACAGCCGGCGCCCCAATGGCCGTCAATGCGCCGATCGCCGCTTCCCGCACGGACCGATCATGGTCCCGGAGAGAGGAGATCAGCGGACAGACGGCACGGGAATCTTTCAGACTACCCAATCGGGCGGCTGCATCCTCCCGGATCGCCCAGTCCTCGTCTCTCAGGGCGATAATGTGTTCGGCGACAGGATCGGCCATGTCCGGCAACCTTTCAGCGGTAGCCGAAGACCCTAACACAGGGTTTTTTGCAGGGTCAACGGAGAGGTCTCGCTGGAGTTCCTCTGGAAAGATGACGCAAAAGAGTTCAATATGGGCTCGCGAATGCGACTCTGTTATCCATTTGGAGGCCATTATGACCCATGTGAGAGCAGCCGTGTTGCTCGGACGGTCCCTATTCCTGGCGACGGTATTTGCCGTGGTGGTTGTGGCAACACCTGCCGCACAAGCCTATGAAGTCTGGATCACGGATCAATCGGACACCGGAAAAGAGAGCGGCGGGTTTCTCCATATTTACGACGGGGCTAAGCTGGCCGCCAATCCGGTATCGGCGAAACCACTTCAGACCATCGATTTGTCAGGCGAGATCAACAAGTTTTGTGAGGACGCGACGAAGAAAGCCGTCCGCCGTCCGCATATGCTGTTCTTCAACGCAGCCCAGGACCATGTCATTCTTTCATTCTTGAGCGGTCATGTGCTCTTCATGGATGCGGCCACCAAGAAGCCGGAAGCCTGTCTGTCGATGGGAAAAAATGCGCACGCCGCCTGGCCGACGCCTGATCAGAAGATGGCCATTACCGCCAACATCGCTGAGAAAAAGTTCATCCGCATCTGGACCGATTATGCTGCCCATAAGTACAGTTTCGATCCTGAGAAGGATGTCCTCAATTTAGCTGCGTTGGAAAATGGGGAACGTCCGGACACCTCGCCGATCTGTCCCATTACGGAGTCGTCCAGTAAGTATGCGTTTGTCACGCTTCGTGGAGGAGGACTGTTGGTTTTGGATGTGACCGCTACGCCGCTCAAGGTTGTGGCGACGCTGGATAATAACCAGATCCATCCCGCCGGCTGCGGCGGGATTCAAGCCGGCGGCACTGTGTACGTCAACTCAGGCGGCGGCTGGCCCATCGCGCCGTTGTCCTACGACATCTATGCGCTCGATATTTCGAATCTACCCAAAGCGATTACGGTCAAGCTTGTGTCTCAACGGGATGACCAGTTCGCTGACTCGCACGGCATGGCGTCTGTCGGGCGCTATGTGTGGGGTGCAGACCGGGCCGGGAACAATGTCGAAATCATCGACACGGTGAGCAATTTGAGCGTCGGGGCAATTGATTTGGAGACAAGTGTCAATGCGGACCCGGCTCCGGATTTGATGGATACGGCGCCGGACGGCCAGTATGTCTTTGTCAGCCTGCGCGGACCGAGTCCGCTGACCGGGAATGACAAGGATGCGCACAATGCCATGGGCACCATTCCCGGTGTGGGCGTGATTCATGTGGACGAAGGCGGACGAGTCGGCCACTACAAGGGCCAGGCGACCGTCACGAATCTGAAGGACGGGAAGGAAACCGCCGATATCCACGGGATTGCGGTGAAGAAGTAGCTGTCAGCTGACGGGATGTAGGCATGCCCATGTCGGCAAGCGTGGGAATGCCTCACACGAATCGTCCGCGTTCCGTCGGAGTCGGCACACGGCAGGTGTCGGATTTGCCCATCCACTCGTATCGATGGCGCGCGATGTAATCGTAGAGGGCGTCACGAAGGGGACGGGGAAACAGGATGCCGAGGTAGAAGAACGGCCAGAAACCGGACAACTGTTTCACGATTCTCAGGGCCGCCGTGGATTTTGTGTAGATGTGACCATGCTCCAAGAGCAGAAAGGTCTCGAAGTCCTTGGTTGGGAGGCGAAGGGTTTTTAGGAGTTGTTGCGCTGATTCAGACTGAAGCGTGCCGAATCTGAGTTTCGCATGGGGGTCATGGTCGATCGTGAAATTGACCCAGGCGTTGCACCAATTGCAGATCCCGTCGAACAGGATGAGCCGTTCAATTCTGTCCCACTCATGCATGCGGGCTAGGTCATGTCGCCCGATGGACCGAACCGTCCCGTCTCGCCCAACGGTCGTTCGACCCGGAGATTGTCCGCCTTGCTGGAACTGATGTCGAGCTCCTCCGCGGGAGGTGTCCAGCCGAGTTTTTCCAGGGTTTCGAGTGCAATCAGCCTGAGCGCGTCCTTGGCGGTCAGCCGGACGGATGCGTAGGAGAGCACCCGTTCTTGTTCTGCTTCCACTTCGGACGCTTTGGGGTCATAGAGGAAGGCGATTAAGGGTTCGATAGCCGTGTCGCCGATGACTGCCAGCGCGGCCGCTGCTTTTTCCCGCAGTACGCCGTCCTTGAGTAACACGATCAAATCGGGAATCACACGAGGATCGCGGAATTGGCCGAGCGCCGTGGCGGCGGCCTCCTTGATGAAGGCGTCTTCACTTACGATGCAGCCGGGAGTCGGCGAGCCTTCCTGCTTGATCCCTTTTCCCTTCAGCGCGTCTAAGACCGCCGGGAGGGCGCGCGGGTCGCCGATCATGCCGAGCGACGCAATGGCATGCCGCTTGACCGCTCCGTCCTTCATCGCTTCGATCAGCGCTTCAATCGCGCTCGGGTCGCCGATCATGCCTAGTGCGATAGTGGCGTCTTCCCGCACGGCCCGATCCGGATCTTTCAAGGCGGCAATCAAGGCATTGACTACTTTTGCATCGCGCACCCAGGTTCGCCCAATCTGATAGTCGGTCGTCATGCCGCCCAACGCGCGGGCCGCATGGCAGCGGACGACGAAATCCTTGTCCTTGAGATTCTCAATGAGGGGATCGACCGACGGCTGCCCGATATAGATCAATGCCGTGCCTGCTGTTTCGCGCACGATCTTGGAGGAGTCTCGAAAGAGTTTGATCAAGGCCGGGACAGCCTTGGCATCCCCGATCTTTCCAAGGGCCTCCGCTGCTGCGCTCTTGACGGCTCCGTCACGGTCCCGGCAGGCGGCGATCAACGCATCGACGGCTTTCGGATTCTTAATCCCACCAGCGGCCTTGGCGGCATGTTCGCGCACGCGCCACCGCTCATCTTTCAAGGCGCTGATCAGACGGTCTATGACCACCGGTCCCATTGTGGCCACCGCATCGACGACCTGGTTCCGGACCTCTATGATGGGATCGTTGAACAGGTTGATGAGGGCTTCGGTCGCTTTGGGTCCGCCGATTTTGGCCGCCCCGCAACCGGCGAAGGCGCGCACGGACCAGAAGTCGTCGCCGCAGGCGCGGATCAACGCATCCAATGTCGAGGGCTCTGCTCGTTCGGCCAGCGCCTTGGCGGCTTCTTCGCGTGTGGCGTCATCCACATCCTCCAGCGCGTCCAGCAGATCTTCGAGTGTCTGTGTCATGGCGATGGTTTCTGGTTGTAGTAATCA
Organism: Nitrospira sp.; assembly: GCA_022842445.1. Taxonomy (GTDB): domain Bacteria; phylum Nitrospirota; class Nitrospiria; order Nitrospirales; family Nitrospiraceae; genus Nitrospira_D. The sequence continues at coordinate 60,590 of JALHPO010000011.1, read as the reverse complement.
TCTCGTTCGCCGCCGTGGGGGTACATGCGTTTGCATCGCACGACCAGCGTCTGGGTGCCGCGCCCTTCGATACATTGATCGAGCGATGCGGCGAAATCGAGTGTGCCGTCGAGCATCACGGCAAAGGGGAAATCGAATGTAAAGCTGATGAATTTGTATGCGCCGGGTTTCAACGCAAGTGCTCGCAGTTCGGAGGTCTTCGGCGCATCGAGCGATTCAGGATCAGAGGCCCAAATGGATGGAGTGACCCCCGGCACTTGCCACCACGAGGGCGGAACCAGTTTCGTCGCATCGATGGTAATGGTGTGCTCTTTAAGGTGGGCCGGCGGCAGCCCGCTCGCCAATCCTGTCTCAAAAGGGCTGATGGCCAGCAGTCCCAGGAGCAATCCACAGCACAGGAAGTTTCGATGGCGTGTAGACGATGCATGAATCATGATCGTTACGGTTTCTTGGCGGACGATCCGGTTGAGGATGCCGCCGCAGGCTGGAAGATTTCTTCGACTGCCGTACTGTCCCATTCGGTATGGGTGTCCAGCCCAAGAATGCGCATCACGGTTGCTCCGGTGTCGATGATCGAGACCGGCCGGCGAATGACTTGCCCCGGTTTGATCCCGACGCCTGATACGATCCAGGGGACTACCGGCGAATCGGCGGCCGAAGCATCGGCACCCAGGTCGACTCCCTTTCCGCTGAGTGCCGTGACCATGACCGTCGTCCGGTTTGTCAGCGCATATTGCTTGAATACATCCAACACCGACTGTATGGCCGTATCGACCGTACGTAGCGCCTCGCGATATTCTTTGGAGTTCCAGCCATGCGCGACTCCCGCCCGGCCGGGCTCCGGGAGATGGACAACCAACAGATGCGGGAGAGCGAGAATCGCATGCCCGTACCCATGGCCGCTCGCCGCTTTCTGAAAGTATTGTTGAATGTAGGAGACGATCTTGGCCGTACCGCATTCAGGCCGTAAGGCTCCGCAGAGCTGATAATCGGTGTAGGGCTCGGGCCTCGCCAGTTGGTACAGAGATTCATCCATGAAGAAAATGGCGCTGTCCCGGCCTCCGCTCAAATCGAGGTAGTCGAACAGGCTGGGCGCACGGGAGTAACCCCGGCTGATTTCAAAGAAGTTCCAGGTAATGCCATGTTTCTCGACCGGAAGGCCGGTGAGCAACGACGCCATCGTCGGAAGCCGGAGAGCCGGTTTCACGCCGGTCGCAGACCATGTGGCCGCTCCGTTTTTCACCAGTTTGCTCAAGCTCGGCATGGTCCCGGCCTTCAGCGAGTCCTGGTCGAAGCCTTCTAAAACGAAGAGGATGACATGTTCCGTGGGCGACGCGGATACAGTGGTGTCCCCGACGGGATTCGGCGCTGCGTACGCAGGGAGTCCGGCGGTCATTTCAAGGAATACCACTGTGAGACCGACACAGTATAAAGCAAGATATCGGAGGGCGCTTAGCATAGGACTTTCACGCGGGATGTTCCTCAAGATGAACCACACACGTCCGGTACCCTAGCACGCGAATTTTCTGGAAGGCAAGATGGTTGGGAATCAGTTGTGTCGCTGGCGAAACGGGGTAGCGGGTGGTATGGTGAAATCATTCGACAATTCAGCAGGAAGCGGAAGAAATCCGCCAGCGGCGTCTTAGTGCGGCGGTCCTCTTGAACGGGGGAGTGAAGACGATGCCGGATCGGTCAGATCAACAGCCGGTGACTCCGCGGCCACAGCGTCTTCCTGTCCATCTCCTTATTCTCCTCATTCTTATCGCCATCTGTGCGGGTACGGCTCCTGCCCGGGCCGAAGTCAGGACGGTTAGCGCGGAGGGGGAGTATCGGATGGGAGACCGCGATACACGCGAAGATGCAGTCCGGCTTGCCACCGAATCGGCCAAACGGAACGCGCTCGAACAGGTGGCCACCTATCTGGAAAGTGTCACGGTGGTAGATGGCATGAACATCACCAAAGACGAGATCCGTACCTACACGGCCGGCTTGGTGATTGTCCTCGACCAGCGCATTGGGACTACACTTGACGGTGAAATCATTGTCGTGAAGGTCGATCTTCTGGCGCAGATTGACACGGAAGAAGCGGCGCGAGCCATTGCGGCGTTGCGGGAAAGTGAAGATGCCCGCGTGCAATTGGCGGCATTGAAGTCAGAGAATGAGCAACTGCAACAGGAGCTCGATGCGGCGAATCAGGCGTTAGGCACGGCCTCGACGTCCGAGCAAACACAGGAGGCGGCACACCGGCGGCAGGACATTCTCAATCGTGTGCAGTCGAACGCGATGATTTCCCAAGTCTGGACGGACTGGGTCCTGGTGTCGCCGGTCGGGTATTCCCATTCCTGGATGAGTTCGCCGCACGCCCTGGCTTTGTTGGCGAGCGCCCAAGCTCTGTATCCGGCCAGCCCGCATATCGTCGTGGCGCAACGGGTGATTGCCGGCGGGCACCCGCTGACGCCTCCATCGCCTCCGCAGCCGCCTGTGCCGGGAAGTGCCCCCTCTCGAATGCCGACGTACGAAATTGTGTCTGCACCAGGCTCGTCCGACGCTCCCCGCACATTGAACGAGATTACGCACCGGGCGCCGACAAGACCAGCCCGCATCGGCAATGAGACCCGTGCCGGGCAGGAGCAGGGCGCGCGCCATTTCACGGACGCCCATCGACCGAATCTTTTCCTTGCGCCCTCGGCGGGGCAACCGATGGCGCCGTCGCGATCGATGCCGCGCACGCAACAGTTTCTTGAGCGGAACGGTCGATCCGGGCAAGCGCCTGGTTCCGATGGGCATCCACCGGCGCCAAGATTTTCGCTGCGAGAGGGTTTTGAAAGCCACTCGCCTGCGGCCAGGCAGTTCAATCCAGGTCGTTCTCCGATGGTGCAACCGGCGCCGCGCGGTCCTTCCCAGGTGGCGCCTCGATCGTTCGGAGGAGGTGATTACAGAGGCGGCGGGGCCATGGAAGGCAGAGGCGGAAGAGGACAGGGCCCAGGGCGGGGAGGCAGGAATTGAAGAACGGGATCGAGATGCTCGTCATCATGGCCGGCTTGTGGGGCGCCGGCTGGTTGCCGGTGCCAGAGGCGCTTGCGGCAGAACCGGGAGATGTGCGGTCGCAGGCCGAACGTTCCTTCGATCAGCTCGCACAACATCAGAATGGAACTCGATCTGCAGATACGTCCGGCGGCATCAGGCAAGCCGCTGAAACAAGCCAGGGCCCGTATTTGTCCGATCGATATTGGATCGGCAAGGGGCAAGGTGATTTGGCTAAGGGCAAGCTCGTCTGCCAGCGGGTCTCCGAGCTATCGGCCCGCACGGATCTGGCGAAGCAGATCCGAGTGCTGGTGAAGGAACACATGGTCGATCGGGTGCGCGAGCGGTCGGGGCGTGAATCAGAGCAGGACATCGAGCTCACTCGCGAAGAAATTGTTCAGGAGTATTTGCAAGGGGTCACGATTGTCGACCGCCGCATCGACGAAGCGAATCACCTCTGCACCGCTACTGCTGTGATGCCCAAGACTCCCGTGCTGCCGAAACAGGCGTCCGATGGCGAGGTTCTTCCCTCTGTGGCCAGATAAATTTTGTTGTCATGCTGTTCTTCCTCCCTACCCCTTACCCCTCACCATTCACGCCTCACTAGTTATATTGCACTTTCTCGCCTTCTTGCGGTAGAACCGCCTTCCTATGCCGAGCGAAAACAACTTTCAGCACGACGAACTGTCACGGAAGCATCCCGGCGATCGTCTGGCGACAGCCGAACTGACAGCCGGCGCGCAGCCGGATTCTCCGGCCTGGCTGGATGCCATGGCCCGACAGGGAGCGACGCTTGCGCATGCCGGTGTTCGTGCCATTGTGTTCCTTCACGGATCGATCCATGGCGCCGATGTTTTCGGCGTGCAGCGACTGGACGAAGTCGGGGGCCTCAAGCGCGGCTACTCGCGCGGCGTGTCCGGACTGGATGCCTTGCTCTCGCTCATGCGGGAGGGAGACAACGGCATTCAATCGCTGGCCGCAGGAAGAAAGCCTCCGTTGGCCGACGATGACGCGACGAAGCGATCCTTGGACGACCAAGCCGGCGATGCGGGGAACTTCACGAACAGCTATGTGGCGCTGTATCAGCAAGCCGTCAATCAGCACATAGCTTCACCCATCGTCTGCCGCCGTATCCTCTGGTCTTCAGAACATCATCACCTGGGCCGCGCTATCGGGGCCCTCCGCTTGCTTGATTCATTGCGCGCTCTGTGTGACAGGCAGAAATTCGGCAGGGAAGATAGGATTCTGGTCCAGGCCCATGGGCACGCAGGGCTGGTGCTGGCGCTGGCCTCGAATCTGCTCTGTCCCAGTCCGATCACGGGACGGTCCAAACTCTTGGGCGTTCTCGCCGCCTATGCGGAACAGAACGGCCAGACTGAGTTGGCAGCGATGGTTCGGCACATCGAACCTCTGCTCGCTACCCGGTCGCTGCTGAACGGCGCGATTCTCGATGTCGTCGCGATGGGGACGCCGGTGCGGTATGGATGGGACCCGTCCGGATTGGGGAAGATCTTACATGTTGTGAACCATCGAAACCTTCGCACCGACGGCAAGACGTGGCTCGCGAAAATGGAGTTGCCGCAAATTACGATGGAAATGCCGATTGCCTGGGGCGGCGATTATGTCCAGGAATTGGCCGTGGCCGGCAGCGACGCGATGCCGACGACCGAGGCAGCCAAGGCGGCGAACAAAATCCTCTGGGAGATGGTCGAGCCGTACGACGGATTCGAGCGCTGGCTGGAATGCGCCCGGCGGGCGGTACGGTTTCCCAGCGAGGGGCGATGCCTGCTGGCCGACTATAAGGATTGTACCGGATCAACCAACGTCCGAGATCACTACTACGGCCACACGGCCTATACTCGCCTGCATGCGATGCTGTTCAATACGACTGAAATTGTTCGCTGCCTGTATTCTGCGTAATGGTCCTCTTGGGCAGTGAAACGGGTCAACAGGCCAAATTCTCAAGTCGGCATTGGCGCCTATATTCGCGGGGGGGGGGGCAGCTGCCAGATCAGCCATCACACAGGCGGAGTCATGGCCTGGGGCATGACAATGCGCGATTGAAGGTCTTATATTTCAGCAAGAGATTCTGGAGGACCGTAAAACAAACGCGGGATCTCCCAGCGATGGGAGACCCCGCGGTATGTGTACACAATCGATGCGAGGCTCTTTACATCAGACTGATTGGAAGTATCCTCTCCTGTACAACGCTGCAGCGATGAGGAATCCAAAACCCAGCATTATGAGGGTTGAGGGTTCAGGAACAGAGGCGGTGTATGTTAGCCCTCGGACCGAGAAGTCTGAGTAGCTATCGCGATTGGCCATAAAGGTGATGGAGTCCACATTTAGCGCGTTAATATTGAGGGTCAACAGGCCGTTGGTGAGCCCATTGATTTGACCGAAAGCAGCAGCAAAGGACGAATACGCTCCCCCATTGATGCTATACCAGCCGACTTCGTGGCGTCCGATGCCACCTTCATTCCGGAAGAGGTCTGTGATATTGACCGTCTGCAGCGTTACTGGACCGGCAAATGAGATGGTCAATCTCTCAGGGCTACTCTGAGTAATTTCGTCGTCGCCAATTCCTAAGCCGTCCCTGCCGGAATTATCACCGCTTGGCCCGCCGTTATAATTGACAGTGATCGGCCCACCCAAAGACGTCAAGCCAACGGTAGTCCCTTCTACCACGGAGGAAAAGGATGTTTGTCCCTGAGCGCCATTCCACGATCCGTCGGCAAAGTCGATCGTCACAGCCATTGCTGTCGAGGTGCCAAGAACCGGGATAATTCCCGCCATCAAGAGACTCAAAATCGTTCTAGATGCAAATCTATACATATTTAACCGGCCTTCCTCTTTTATAGGATTCGATCCTAATTCTGCTTCATTTATACCTTGAAGGTAGAAAGTATACTTGAACTAAGCAATAGACAGGCCACGCATAACTATTTGATTAACAATGTTTATTTTAAGTAGAAAATAAAATTATGTAAATCAGCTTTACAGATCTAAGTCTGTATTCTCTGCCGAGAATGCGGATTACCTGTAGAATGTTTATAAGGCTTTGATAAGCATAATATTACTTGGCTCAAGCAGCCATCAATCGTTCTGTAAAAAATATTAACAGGCATTTACAGTATTACCATAGTAACGGGAATTGGTAGTGACTGATGCTATGAGCTGCCCTTATCCATCGTCAGGCAAGTTCTCACGCGCGTGCTTTTGACGAAGTCTCACAACGCGCTGATAAGTCATGCATAACTGCAGAAGATAATGGTGGATTTAGACGAAGGATTGCACCGGATCAACCAACGTCCGAGATCACTACTACAGCCACACGGCCTATACTCGCCTGCATACGATGCTATTCAATACGACTGAAATGGTTCGTTGCCTGTACTGTCCAGGTGTCCTGGTTTGATGGCAGCAACACCAGACCTTCGTCAAGTACTCGCCGCGCCTGATCGTAATCCTCGTTTTGGATTACCCACAGTTCCGGGAACGTCTCCGTAAAGGGAATCTCTCCGGCAAGGCCCGAGATGCACTGATTCTTGATCGTGCACCGGATGCCGGCTTGCTCCAGCCACTCTTTGCGCATCTCAACCTCGATCAAGCTTTGCGACACGAAGACCTGTTTCATCAGAGACTGGATCCTATCTGAACCTTCTAAGTTAATCTCCATCCGGATTGCTCACTCTCACCAAGTTCCCGGGGTAGGTGCTGATAGCGCACCATCAGATTACCGATCAGGGCGGGAAAAAGACTTCCGTCACCTTTTGTTGTCCTCTCAACGTGCATAAGGTATGGTCAGATATGCCCTCCACCCGTGCATGTTTTCAGAGATCTTCTAGAATTCTCCTTGCACTCACGCTGCTGCAGCTATGGAGTGTGGCACCACTGTGCGCTGAATGGCTTCTCGTCGATCGGAACGACAGGGCAAAGGTCTATGTCGAGTCCGAGACCATCAGCCGGAATGGTGATGTGGTCAGCGTCTGGGTGTTGGATGATCTCAAGACGGCCCAGACCAGAGGGTTCAGCACCTTCCTCTCCACGCGCGCTCAGGAAGAACACGACTGTGTGAACAAACGCTTCCGCCTGGTCGCCATTGAGCGGTTTGCGGGAAGTATGGGGACCGGGCACTCGATCTACAAGAAGTCGGGTGAGTCACACTGGGCACCTATCCCACGAGAGACCATGGCGCAATCAGTGTGGAAATTCGTCTGTGGGAAGAAGTGATGGCGCATCAAAGCAGTAAATAGAACAAGAAAAGGGGACAGCAACTGGCGCAAATTGCAGAAGGAGAACCCTCTATGAATCGGCTCCGAGGGAAAGTCGCGGTGGTCACAGGCAGCAGCAGCGGCATCGGAAAGGCCATCGCACTGCGATTCGGCGAAGAAGGGGCGAAGGTGGTGGTCACGGCCAGGCGGCTGAAGCTTTGCGAGCAGACCGTCGCGCAGATTAAGAAACACGGCGGGGAAGCCTGGGCGATTCAGACGGACGTGTCCGACGAACGCCAGGTGGAAAGGCTGATCGAGGAGTCAGTCGAGCAGTACGGACGGATCGATATTCTCGTCAACAACGCAGGCATCGGCGGCGGCGGACGGCTGGCCGCAACGACCACCGAATCGTTCCACGAAGTGATAAAGACGAATCTCTATGGCACCTTCTTCTGCTGCCGAGCCGGATTCACACAGATGAAGAAACAGGGCGGCGGGCTCATCATCAACATGTCGAGCGTGGCCGGCGTGCAGGCCTGGGCGGGAACGGGGACCTACAGCGCCTCCAAGCACGGCATCATGGCGCTGACCAAGTCGCTGGCGGACGAAGGCCGGTCGTTCAACATCAAAGTGAGCGCGATCTGTCCTGCCGGCGTCGCGGACGACTTGGTCGATGCCTCGCCGGACGAAATCGAGCGGAGCGGAAAGATCAGCCCGTTCGATATTGCCGAGACGGCTGTCTATGTGGCCACGCTCGGCAAATATGCGGTGGTGCACCAGATCGTAGTGGATCGGCTAGGGGCGGAGTGGTGAAGAGTCGCTGAGGGGGCTTGCGTGCCGGAGTTCGTCAGGTGAGCACGTCGGGGCGATGTATCTGATTGCCTGCGAAGCATTATTCCTGCATGCGATGACGGTTGTCTCGCTTGCAAGTCAGTAGTCATGCCTGACACTAATTCATGACCTCATGTTACGGTCAAATCGATTGCAGGTGCCTCTTTAAATCATGGTGTGAAAAGAACCCCGACATCGTTTCTTGTTCCAAGTTGGCACCATTTGAAGACACCCAATTATCGGAGGAGGGTTTTCACGATTTCTTGATAGGCCAGTGTCTCCATCAGGCTTTCTTCACTCCCAAACAGAGAGAACGCAGTAACATTCATCAGTTCCAGCTTTCTCAGGGCCGTTCCTCTTTCCCTTGCGGGGAGAACGTACTTGATCAACTCATCCTGGCCACTCTCATTCGTCGCAATCGCACCTTTATGGCTAGTGTAGACGGGCTGCCCATTGGTCTTCTTCCTACAAATCGTATATTCGCACTGTTGCGCATAGTGCCGTTTATGACTCTCTACGTATGGGCCTAATCCGTGAATGCTAGGGAGACCTGATGTCCAGGCCTTCGCTTCGCCGAGATACTCTACATAAGAATAAACGGCCACTTTACCCTCGTTTTGAAGCTCGTGTGAACGAAAGGCAAAGTAGGCTGCAACATAAGGTGAACGTGTCCAATCTAGAAGTGGAGAGGGAAATCCGTGGTGTCTGAGGTAAACCATGAATTCATAGCCTTGGGGGACAAGTCTCTCTCCGCTCCATCAAACTGGATCGGTATGTCCCACTCTTTCCCTGTAATCGAATTGACAGCAGGTCGAACTGCTTGGAGGGCTTTAAAGTATTCCTCTACCCCGAAGTCGCGCGTAGCTACTCGATCTAATGTGGTTTCTAGTTCCCAGGATGCGTTTGCTTGGCCGCGGAAAAGGGGCGTGGAAACGTAGAGTGGTTTCTTTAATGTCTTGAGTTTCTCCTTTTCGATGAAAAGAGAAGAGATGCGTTCCTCAAAGTCCTCCCAACACTTCAGATCAATCTGTTCCACGTATGCGTACCTCTGAGGTCCATTGATGGAAGATGCGCGGACGGTTTTGCAGGCGATTATAAACTGTTGTACGGAGGTAGGCAAAAATGGGAACAAACGATGGCCCGCCGATTAAGAGTCCCGCCGATAACCTAACCGAGAACACTCAAGACCACGAATCCTCTGCAATCAGCGAGGATGAGGCATGAAAATCCCTCATCTTGGTTGGCCTGGTTCAGTACGTTTGGCACCAGCTTGGCACCACGCTACACCGTCAACCGATTCTTCACAGTCAGGCGAAAACTCTTATAGGCTTCCCATGATTTTTCAATCTTGCCGCACAGATCTGCCCACTCTCTGTCGTAACGATCCGAGTCGATTGGATCGGGGTAGAACCTAAGCCACTCACCAGGCACTGCAAAGAACGTTTGGCGAACGAAGTTCAATAGATCCGCCATTTGATTTCTCATTTCGTCCGTCGCCTTCTGCACAGTCGTATCGAGGAACCTGTTCTCAATCCGTGACAATCCTTCAATTAGGTCACCAAGGGTATGGTCGTCTTCATGCTTCAACCTCCTGTTGTAGATGCGGCTGTTCAGGATGTCATCGATGCGGCTATCGGTTCCGATTGCATCGATTTTCCTAAAAATCGCTACGTCATGATCCCTATCGATACCAAGACGACCTTGGACAAAGTTAAGAAAAGAACAAATGGGGTCGGGAGTGGTTTTCAGGTGCCCCTGGCGAATCTGTTTTACCTGATAAGATTTCGATAGTCACGCATCCTATCAGAAGCTCTATGCGCAGCAACCCTGCGGATACGCCACGCGCCAGTTTCTGCCGACGCCGAGGTCAGCTCTCAGGTTCACCCGAGCAGTTAGAAACTGAACATGAGTATCGTCGAGGCGGAATTTCCTACGATGCGCGGGCTTTGATAAGGGCCGGGGAGTGGGCTTCGATCTTTCTCATGGCCTCCCGGCCATACACTTTCTCTCCACAAGCTGGACATTCGTGAACCTCCAGCTTTGGGACTGAGTAGGCTTGGCCTTTGAACTGGCTGGTCCATTTGCGGCGGGTTTTCTTGATGCTCTTGCTGCCGCAGGTGGGACATTTGGAAATGCCTAGCTTGATTTGAACCTGCCGCCTTCATTTACGAACACGATCAAGCGAACGCCAAACGGCCCTTGGGCTCTGGAATGGGGCGGCCGAGTTCCTTCGCTGTTTCGATCCATTCCCGGATGACGGCCTCAACATTCGCCAGCGCTTCTTGGTATGTCGCGCCATCCGCTGCACAGCCTGGTAATTCAGGCACTTCCGCAATGAACGCCTGGTCGTCCTTGCTCCAATAGATAATCACTTCGTATCTACTCATCTGAATCGCCTCCTAGCTTATATCGAAGGATCACCTGGCGAACCTGCTTGACCTGATACGGTTTTGAATGGGAGCCTTTTGGTTGCAGGTTCAGAATTTCTTCAACGCCTGCTTTCGTGAAGATATGATGGCTTCCGCGAATTCGTTCTTCAAAACCCAGCTGTGCCAGTAAATGCCGCAATCCGTCGAACGGAATATTTGCGTCCGAGGTTCCTCGTAGGACACGCTCAAGTAGCTTATCAGATCGTGTCACTCAACCTTCTCTATTAAGTGGAGAAGGAACGGCCAACCGGACAAATTCTATAGTGGTCTCGTCACCCTGTCAAAATATCTGCTCTTAGCAGCCCACGGATGCGCCACGCGTCAGTTTCTGCCGACGCCGAGATCGACTTTCAAGGGAACCGGCAAACCACACTGCCTCCTGATCGATTCCAGTTCTGACTTCATTCTCAGCTGGCTGACCTCTTAAAAATCAGCCTTGGCTCCGTCATGCTTCCCATCGGGACTGCCACGAGTTCCCATCCGGCGGCTCCGAACTCATTCAGCTTGGTTTGCATATTCTGGGTGTCCGGAAGCACCTCGACGATTTTGTACTGAAACCGTTTCGGCTCCTGGGCCTTCGCCGTGAACGGCTGTCCCATGAGAAGCAGGAATCCCAAGGCGCTGAGACTGACGCCTGCGATCAACCATGCCAGGGAAATGCGTACGGTGAACATGTCGTACCTCGCTTTGTTGTGAATTACGGATGCGCCACGCGCCAGTTTTTGCCGACGCCGAGATCGACTTTCAAGGGAACCGATAGGCCCAGCTGCTTCCCGACTGCTTCCATTTCATGTTTCACCAGCCGCTTGGCTTCGTCTAAGTCATGGTCCGGCACTTCGAAGATCAACTCGTCGTGGACTTGAAGAATCATCTTCACGTGCGGCAGGTCGGCGTGGAGGGCTTTGTGGACATTGATCATGGCGACTTTGATCAGGTCTGCCGCTGAGCCTTGGATGGGGCTGTTCACCGCCATGCGCTCGCCGAATCCGCGCTGCACCGGATCGCCGCTCTGGAGTTCCGGAATAGGGCGGCGGCGGCCTAAGATGGTGGTTGTGTAGCCCTTTTCTTTCCCCTCGGCGATGTTCCGGTCCATCAGCGCCCGCACGGCGGCGAATCGTTCAAAAAAAGTGTCGATGTATTTCTTTGACTCAGCCTGGGAGACCCCAAGATTTTGTGAGAGGCCGAACGGGCTGATTCCATAGACGATCCCGAAGACAACGGTCTTGGCGGCGCGACGCATGTCGCGCGTGATCTGGCTGGAGGGCAGGCCGAAGATCTCCATGGCGGTTGCCATGTGGATGTCCTCGCCCTTTGCAAAGACGGCGAGCAGACGCGGGTCCTGCGAGAGATGCGCGAGGATGCGCGGCTCGATCTGGCTGTAGTCGGCGCAGAGTAGTTCATGGCCCTTCGGCGCGATGAAAGCCTCGCGGATACGAAGCCCGTAGTCGCCCTTCACGGGAATGTTTTGCAAATTGGGATCGGTCGAGGAGAGCCGGCCGGTTGCGGCGACTGTCTGGTTCAGCGACGTATGCAGCCGCTTCGTGTCTGTGTGGATCAATTCTGGCAGCGCGTCCACGTAGGTCGATTTCAGCTTGCTGAGACTGCGATAGCTCAGGATCTGCGCGGGCAGGTCGTGCTGCGTGGCGAGTTGCGTGAGCGTATCTTCGTCCGTGGAGTAGCCGGTTTTCGTTTTGCGGCCTGGCTTGAGGCCGAGCTTCTCAAAGAGCACCACAGCCAGCTGTTTCGGTGAGTTGATGTTGAACTCGCCGCCCGCTAGGCCGGCGATGGTTTGCATCATTTTGTCCAGTTCATGTTCCAACTCTTTGCTCAACTGGTGCAGGCCTTCGACATCCAGCAAGAATCCGTTGCGCTCGATCTCGGCCAGCACCGGCACGAGCGGCATTTCGACATTTTGGAACAGTGTCAGGCTGCCCTGTTCCGTCAGGCGATCCAGCATGATCGGCGCGATGTCTGCGATGATCCGCGCCGCCTCCGTCGCTTGCTCGCGAGAGCCGGTGTCTTCATCGAATAAGGACTTCGGCGCCTTCGTCTGTTCCTCCTGCCCTCCTAATCGTTGTCCCAACATCTCCAGCGCCAGCGTGTCTAATTGGTGGTCCCGCCGATTGGGGTTCAGCAGATAGTCCGCCACCATCGTGTCGAAATAGGGGCCGGCCAGGCTCACTCCGATGCGATGAAAGGCCAACAAGACCGCTTTCAGGTCGTGTACGGCCTTGGTCCTGGTCGTGTCATGCAGGAGCGTGGTGATGGGCCTCATGTATTCATGCACGTCGAGCGGGATGTAGGCGGTCTTGCCTCCCGATGACAGTGCGATCCCTTGTACTTCCACCCTGGTTCCGGACCCGCCGGAGCGCAGGCACTCCACAGCCAGCGTCCCATGTGTCGGCAGGGATTCGACAAACATCTGCGCCGCACGCGCGCTCTCAATCGTTTCAGCCGCGGCGTGTTTCGTCTTTGGTGGCTCGTTTGAAGCCTGGAAGGATTTGAGCAGCGAGGTGAATTCCAATTCGCGGAGGAGCTCGCTCAGCAGTTCCATCTGAGGCGGCTTGATCTGAAATGCCGCCGGGTCGAAATCCACCGGACTTTCCATCTCAATGGTCGCGAGCCGGCGACTCATTCGCGCATTCTCGGCCTGTTCAACCAGCAGCGATTGGATCCGGGCTGGGGTCACTTCGCCGACCCGATTCAAGAGCTCTTCGATCGTTCCAAACTGGGCGATCAGCTTCATCGCCGTCTTTTCGCCGATGCCCTTCACGCCGGGAATGTTATCCGTCGCGTCGCCCATCAAGCCCATGATTTCGACGACCCGCGCCGGTTCCACCCCGAATCGCTCACGGCACTCTGTCTCGCCGGACCACTTGTCTTTGACGGGGTCGTAGATGCGGACGTGCGGCGTGATCAGCTGGAACATATCCTTGTCGCCGGTGACGATCACGACGTCGTAGCCCGCCCGCTCGGCTTTGCGCGCCAGCGTACCGATGAGGTCATCCGCTTCATACCCGGCCTGACGCAGGCCGGGTATCGCCAGCGCGTCGACGATGCGGTGGATGTAGGGAATTTGCGACTTCATGCCGTCCGGCATGGGCGGGCGCTGGGCCTTATAGTCCTTGAACTCCTCATGCCGCATCGTCGGCCCCTTTTCATCGAAGGCCACGGCGATCCCGTCCGGATGCCGCTCGCGGATGATCTTCAGCAGCGTTGTGGTGAAGCCATAGACGGCGTTGGTTTGCAGGCCCTTGGAATTGTTCAGGGCGGGGAGGGCAAAGAACGCGCGATAGATGTAGGCGCTGCCGTCGATGAGATAGAGGGTTTTGCGTTGTTCCTTCGAGTCAGACATACGCATAGCTTACAGCGTTCAGCTATCAGCAGTCAGCAAGGGGTTTTCGTCTTCTCCTGACGGCTGATGGCCGAAAGCTGACGGCTCTCGCTTCATGCATCCGGTGCAATAATCAACGGCGGCTTGCCGAATTTCTCGCGCATGCCGTTGAGGGCGTTCAAGACTGTCGGCTGGCCGATCAGCTTGGCTTCGACTTTGCGCTTGCCGGGAAAGTCCAACATGGAGATTCCAATGAGCATGGTCAGAATTCCCTGACCCGGCAGAAATAACATCAAGAACCCGGCAAAGAGGAAGATTGCTCCGACCAGATTCTTGACGAGATGGCCCAGGACTCGCAGGACCGGATGATGATCCTCCATCCAGGGGCGGGGAACCCTGATATCGAAAAAGTCAGCCGGCAGCCGTACGAGGATGAATGGAATGGCGATTAAGGAGCCGACGAAGAAGACAATGGAGAGGACGGTCAGCGCCACCAGTGTTTCGGTCGAGACATACTGTTGAACAGTTGAGAGAAGCCCGTCCATCGCCGGGCATCCTAACATGCTCCCAGCTACCCCTCAAGGCGAAGGAGATGCAGACCTCTGTTTACGCGGCCCCATGCGGCGGCTATAATCAGCCCCTATGGAGCCTGTTCATGAATCGATTCCAGCGGTACTCGACGGCAATCGGGCTTCTCATGATTGTGGCGTTCTCCGTTCTTCCTGCCGTCCAGGCAGGAAGTCTGCCTGTTTCCGGTGAAGAGCTCCAGATCGAGGTCACCAAGAAGGGGCTTGGGAAACAGGTGGTCATCTCCCAGGGTGCGAGGGAATGGTTCATGCTGATCGACGTGACGCCGGAGAACGCAGTCGTCATTCGGCAAGAGAAAGACCGCGAACGCTATCTGGTCGATGAAAGCGAGACACACGATCGCCCGATGACGCCCGGTGAAGTCGATGCCGCGATTGCCGACTATGTGAACAGCGTGAAGACGCGCGCGAGAAAGCAGTAATTCTATGTCGCAGCCGCCCAAATTTGTGATCTTTGCCCATAACGCCACCTACGACAAGCTCCATCAGGTTGCGACGATCGGTATGACCGCGGCGGCGATGGGCAAGGACGTGATCGTGGTCCTGCTGTTTTGGACGATCAAGAAGCTGGCGGAAGGCAAAATCGACGAGCTCGATTTCCCACCGGAGTATGCCCGGTCCGCCGACGAGGTGGCCCGTCTTTTGAAAGAAAAGAAGGTGCCGAAGATTTCAGAGATGTTTCAGGACGCCAAACATGTCGGAAAGTTTCGGCTGATTGCCTGTAGCGCCGGCCTGGAATACATGGGTGTGGATGGTCAGGCGGTTGAAAAAATCGTCGACGAGGTGCTGGGCCTCCCGGCTATTCTGAAGTTGACGGAAGTAGCGGAAACCAAGTTGTTCATCTGAGCAGTCTATCTCGTCTGTGTCGTCACTCTGGTCTGTCTTGTCTTGAAATGTCCGGGTTGCAGACCAGATAGACAAGAAAGACCAGACAGACCTGCTATCGTGACTTCTTCACTCCCACCCGATCACAGTATGCTGTTAGCTTGCATGTGCTGCAGAACGGCGACACCGGCTGGCAGAGGTTCTGGCCAAAGGGCACGAGCAGATCGTTGAATTTTATCCAGTATTGTTCGGGTAGTTTCTTTCGGAGGGCTTCTTCGCTCTCTTCCGGTGTTTCCGTTTTGATGTAGCCCCACCGGTTGCTGATCCGGTGGACGTGGATATCGACACAGATGCCGGGCTTGCCGTATCCGACTGTCACCACGAGATTCGCCGTCTTCCGTCCGACTCCTGGCAAGGTGACTAACTCGTCGATTGAGTCGGGGACGTTTCCGCCATAGTGATCGAGCAAGCGGCGGCAGATGCCATGAATCGATTTGGCTTTTGTCCGATAGAATCCGACCGGATATATTGCCTGTTCGATCTTCTTAAGCGGCACCGTCAGCATCTCTGCCGGGGTTTGTGCCAGCGCAAAGAGCCGGTCGCTTGCCTCGCCGGTGGTTTTATCTTTTGTCCGCAGACTTAAGAGACAGGAAATCAGGATGAGGAATGGATTGCGGTCGGAGTTTCGAGCGACGATGCCGAGCACCGGCTCTTGCCATTGCCGGATCTCCCGTTGAAGAATTCTGATCGCAGCGTGGATGTGGTCCCGGCGCATCGGGGTTGGATGAAGCGGGTCTACGACTGGCAGGGAGCGCGGGGACGTAAACGTGGATACAGTGATGCCGTAGACTACTCAGGCTTCCGCTTCGAGAGCCACTTCTGGCGTCGCCGTTGTGCCTCGCGTTGCTTCGCTTTTTTCCTGACACTGGGCTTTTCATAGAAGCGGCGGCGCTTGAGTTCACGAAACAATCCCTCGCCTGCCAGCTTTTTCTTGGCGACCTTGAGAGCTTTTTCAACGTTGTTATTGAAGACTTTAATTTCCATCCGGTCCGACTTTTCGCTTTCTCAGGCTTGTGCCTGTTCCTATCCATTACTTACGATTTCGGGGGCGGAGTGTAGCATAGCCCCTTCAGTTCCTCAAGGCTTTGCTCAACTATTCTGATTCTTTGAGCCATCGAGTCTTTAAGTAATGGATTGTATTGCATTTTTAAGTTCTCTTTGGCGGTATGTAGCCCGGCTTCTACTGCCGCGCATGCCATCATTATGCCGACAGTGAGGTCTGACCGGAGGGGAGACGCTGCTGAGGGAACACAGGCATGAATCGATCGTCCGACTTCACATGCCAGTTCGGCAATCTCCAGTGGAACTTCTGTTGCTTGATGGAGTGCGCTTGAAATAGAGGCCGGCCGATCCGGCTGTTGCTTGGGGAGCTTGTAGGCGTTCAGCAGCCTGGTATAGGCGTCCATATCTTCCTGGACAAGTTGGCGAAGCCGCTGGGTCACTTGAACAAGACGTCGTTCTGTATCTGCGTGACGCACGAGTCGAGCCCCCATTGTTGCCAATGCAGCTGCCAGGGCCCCGACAAGTGCCGCCACGCTTCCCCCGGCCGGTGTCGGTTGGGCAGCGGCGACGGCATTCAGAAAATCTGAAAGGGGCGGGTCCGGCTCCTTCTTGACCGACATGGCTTCGGCCATTCTTGTTTCCAGGACTTGCGCCGGATCGAATCGCTCGAACTGAAGTGAGGCCACGGCGGCCTGGTTGAGCGCCGCCTGCGGGACCAAGCCGACGAGTTCACTCCCGGCTACCTCCACACCGTGCTCCGAGGCTTTGCTTGTCACGGCCTGCAAGGCGGTGTGCATCGGAGTCACTCGATAATCGGTGAGATTCATGGCCACTTGCACGATGCCTCGGCTGGCCAGTCTGACCCCGATTGCCTTGAGGCAAGGCAGCCCTCCGTTCGATTGTCGGATGGATCGCGCGATGGTTTTAGCAATCGACAGATCGGTCGTCTTGAGATTGGCGTTGAAAGCAATGAGAGGTGGGCGCGCGCCGATCACGACTGCTCCCGCAGTCTTGTGCAGATGAGGTGGGCCAAAATCAGGAAGCCAGGCCGGATCACAATCCATTCGCGATGCCAGCCCTTGCAGGCCTCCCAGGCGGATGGACTCCAACTGCTTACGGGCAGGGTTGGATGCCGCCTGTTCATACAGGAAAACCGGAAGGCCAAGGCGTGTTCCGACTTGCTGCCCGACGGTGCGGGCCAGGCGAATACATTCCTCCATCTCAACATCGTGAATCGGCACAAACGGCACCACGTCCGTAGCGCCGATGCGGGGATGGACGCCGTCGTGCCGGTCGATGTCGATCAATTCAGTCGCTACGGTGATGGCGCGGAGCGCCGCCTCGCCGACTGCATCGGGCAGTCCGGCGAAGGTCAGCACTGATCGATGGTGGTCGGTATCCATCGTGTGGTGCAGGAGCCAGACGCCGGGGACAGCAGTGACTGCCTCAATCAGGGCGTGAACGACGGCGGGGTCTCGGCCTTCGCTGAAGTTCGGAACGCATTCGATGAATGGCCGCATCGTCATAGTCTAGCCCACATTATTTATGACGGTTCGTGACGAAACCGCCAAGACGCCATGCGAGACGGGCACGCGGAGCCCTGAGAGCCCGAAGCATACTTGAAACAGTATGTTGAGGTCACGAAGGGCGAGCCTGCCCGCTGGCCGCGCGAAGCGTGCGGCCACGCTTTTCGCAGCAGCGTATCGGCGGTTGCAGTAGAAGCGTTCATGAATAATGTGGGCTGAATGAAACGAAAAAGCCGAAGGGAGCGGTTGTTCCCCCCGGCTTTCTCTCATACGCGCGATCGGGCTGGTTTCGCAGTCGCTACTTGGTCTTCTTCACGAACGCTTTGTAAATTCGGCCCGACTTCGCCTGCTCTTCTTCCATACCCACCATCTGGTGGCCGGTGGTTTCGCACCAAGCCGGCATGTCTTGCTTGATGCCTTCGTCGTCGGAGAGGACTTCCAGTATCTGTCCCAACGTCAGTTCTTTGATTTTCTTCGACGTGAGGATAATCGGCATGGGGCAGAAATAGCCCAGGGTATCGAGCTTGATATCGGATTGCATAGTCTCCACCCTCCGCGGGAAAAGCGCGCAACGCGGGATTGGCGGGAGCGGCGTCATTTCTTTCCGCTCTTCTCGCCCGGCCCGGCTGTCTCGCGCGTCAGATGAACAAATTCACGCTGCCTTGTTTGGCTTCCGCCAGGTACGTTGTGACTCCGGCGAACTGATCGATGCCGTCGATCAACGTGTCCTTGGTGATTCCCATGAGGCCCATGGTAGTCGTGCAGGCGATGAATCGCACGCCGAGATCCAGCGCGGTGTCCATCAACTCGGGGACTCCCGGCATGCGATTCTGTTTCATGACCTTCTGCATCATCGCGGTGCCCAATCCGCCGAAATGGAATCGTGAGAGCGGCAGCGTCTCAGCGCCGCCCTTATTGAGCGCTCCGAACATCCGGCGGAGCCAATCTTTTGCCGAACTGGCAGCGCCCTTCTTGCGAATCGTATTCAGCCCCCAGAATGTAAAGAACATGGTCACCTGCATTCCCATCGCGGCCGCGCCGGTGGCGATGATGAAGGCAGCCATCGCCCGGTCCAGATCTCCGCTCAACAGGACGATGGTCACTCGATCCGGCCTGGAGGCTTGGAGCTGCGCTAACGTGGTCGTCGGTTCTATTTGTGTGGCGATCATGGTGAGGCCTCGTTTCCCATACACAGACTCAGCCCGGTGCGAGCTTGTGAACAGAATAGTATGGGGTTCGTGAGGGTGTCAAGGAATGTGCCTGCGGCGTCCTCATCATTGTCGCTTGACCTTCCTCTATCCGGTCGCTATAGTCACCCTCGTAGGTGCGCCCCATCTTCCGGGCTTCTTTCCTCGTCCATGAACATACCGCTCACGCCCGATATTGTCTCCGCTAGAAGCGCTCCGCTCTTTGGATTCTGGTACCCGGCTGTGCCGAGTCATACCTTGCCGTCAGGCTCGATGAAAGCCCTGCAGATGCTGGGGCTTCCGATCGTGCTTTGTCGGGACCGGGAGGGGCGGCTGGCGGCGATGCGCGATATTTGCCCACATCGCGGCATGCCCTTGTCGTTCGGACGATTCGACGGTGAGCGCGTCGAATGTCCTTATCACGGGTGGCAGTTCGATATGAAGGGCCGCTGCCGCCGTATTCCGGCCCTTCCGGATGGCGCGTCCCTTCAGCCAGACAAAGTCGGGATCGTCGCCTATCCGGCTGAAGAGACCGACGGTATGATTTGGCTGTATCTTCCCGATGAACGGGGGAATACAAGCCCTTTACCGCCTGTCCCGCGTATGCCGCTGCCATCCGAGCCGAAGCAGTCGTTTCACATTTCGCTGATCTATACCTGTACGGCGGACGACGGCGTCATCGGCCTCATTGATCCGGTCCATGGCCCCTACGTGCATTCCTGGTGGCGCAGCGATGCGAGCATGCATGAAAAGACAAAGACCTTCGAGCCGATTCCCAATGGATTTCGGATGACGGCGCATCGGCCGGCCAAGAACAGCGGTCCGTTTCATTGGCTGGAGCGCGTCTACGGAGGGCCATTGAGCACCACGATCGATTTTCTGCTCCCGAATCAGCGCGTCGAACTCATGGAGTGCGGGAGGGTGTGGATGGCCAATCGGCTGATGGCCACGCCCATGTCCGACATGGAATGCCGTATTGATTTCTCCGCCTATTGGCATGGGCTGCATTGGCTTCCGTTTGGAAATCTGATTTTCCGTACGCTCACCAAGATGTTTCTGGGTCAGGATGAACGTGCCATGAAGCATCTTGCCGTGGGGCTTCGTCACAAACCGTCGTCGATGTTTCTTGGCGACGCCGACATGCCGGCCAAGTGGTACTACAAACTCAAGGCTGCTCATCTCGCCTCGCTTCAGACGGGGCAGCCGATGGAACATCCCCTCAAAGAGCGGGTGACGCTGCGGTGGAGAAGCTGACCGGTCGTCTCAATATCCTCCAGCTCATGTTCGTAATCATTGTTGCTGCTCTGTTCGTGTCGCCGGTATGGGCAGGAAGCGACGCGCGGACGGTGCTCGTTCCGGCTCTGGGTGTGCCTGAAGAAGGGCTTCCCGGTGTCGTCAATTACATCATCATTCAGTTCGAGCGGACGATGAGGGAGGATGGTCCGACGGTCCAGTTCAGCGAGATCAATCTGGGAGGTGGCTCACTTGTGGGTGAGGAGTGGAAAGAGGGAGTACGCCGGGCCGTGCGGGCCGTGGCCCACGCCGTCGGCGATGACGGCCGTAATTGGCTGATTACGATCAAAAATCGTTCGCATATGGCCATGACCGACGGGATGAGTGCGGGGGCTGCCGTGGCGGTGGGTATCATGGCGGTCTATAAGGGTGAAGTGATCAGATCTGACGTAGCCCTGTCCGGCCAGATTACCCCGGATGGCCGACTTGAGGCTGTCGGAGGATTACCTGTAAAAATTGAAGCGGCAGCCGGTGCTCAGTACCGGGCGATGGTCGTACCTCGGGAGCAGATCTTTACCACCGACTGGGTAATCACGAAAGAAACAGCCGATCGAAAGCGGGTACAGCTTATTCACGCAGGTACACTGGAAGAGGCGTATCAGGTTATGACGGGGAGCGTCCGCTAGGGGGCTCTGTCTCGCGTAAGAGAATGAGACCCATTGCCCGACGGATCTGGTCGCGCGTTCCCAGTAAGACGATGATATCGCCGGGGAGAAGTGTGGTTTTCACGGAAGGATTGGATTCTGTGATGCCGCTTCTGGTCCACGCAATAATCGAGGTGCCGGTTCGGGGCCGCAAGGCCAGTTGATCGATGGTCTTTCCGGCTGCCGGTGAATCCTCCTCGATCCGACAAGTCTCCACTTCCACATCGCTGAGTGTGCCGCCACGAAGATGGTGGGCCAACTCGGGCAGCTCGCTCCGGCGTAACAGGGCATAGCCTTCCCGCCGAACCTGTTCGGCCTTCCGCATCACGAATTCTTGCGGCATGTTGTAGGTCCGCAGCACCAGCGCAAAAATCTCGATCGACGTTTCAAATTCTTCCGGCACCACATCGTCGGCGCCGAGTTGATGGAGCTCTTCCAGCTCGCGCAGGTAGCGTGTCCGGACGACGATATGAATCTTCGGGTTCAAACTGCGCGCCACCTGCACGGTTCGGCGGGCCATGAACGGATCGGAAATCGCGATCACCAGGACTCTGGCATCGTCGATTTTCATATGCCGGAGCACATGCGGGTTCGTGGCATCGCCATAATAGAGCGGCAGGCCGTGCTGCGCTTCCCGTCGGACCGTATCGCCGTCCAAATCCAACGCGATGTACGGCACCTCCGTTTCACCCAGCACGCGGGCCAGGTTCCTACCGTTCAACCCGTACCCTACGATGATCACATGGTCCTTGATATGGAGGTGCCGTCCTTCCGCCTTCAGCACATGGGCCGTGGTTTGGCCTGGCAGCCAATGGCGGAGCCGCTGGATGGCTTCCACATGCCGGGCGAGATGCGGCGCCAACTGCATGAGGAACGGCGTAATGATCATGGAACAGACGGACACCGACAGGAATATTTGATAGGGTGTGCCGGACATCAGGCCGTGCTCCTGGCCGACCTGGGCCAGTACAAAACTGAATTCGCCCACTTGAGCCAGGGCTACGCCGGTCAGGATTGCCGCTCGTGGAGGGACCGACGCGGCCAGCACGGCTCCGGCTCCGCTGACAAATTTCAAGAGCAGCACGACAAGCAATAAGCCGGTGACGACTCCGGGATACTGGAGCAGGATTCGCCAATCCATCAGAATGCCGATGGAGATGAAGAACAGACTGTTAAAACTGTCTCGGAACGGGAGTACCTCCGCGATGGCCTGGTGACTATACTCCGACTCGGAAATGACGAGTCCGGCGATGAAGGCTCCCAATGCGAGAGACAGCCCGCTCATGGAAGTCAGCCATGCGATGCCGAGGCAGATGATGATGATCGTCAGCAGAAAAAGTTCGCGGCTGCGGCTGCGGACGATGTATTCGAGTACCTTCGGCGCCGCATACCAGGCGGCCGCCACGATACAGCCGACGATCACTATGGACTTTCCTACGGGCAGAAGGATGGATGAGAGTGTGTCCTCGCTGGGGCTGGCCAGAATCGGCGTCAACAGGATCATGAGCACCACGGCGAGGTCCTGGAAGATCAGGATGCCGATGGTCGCGCGACCGTGCGGAGCATCGGTGTCTCCGCTCGCCGCCAGCGCCTTCAAGACGATTGCAGTACTGCTGAGCGACAACAGAAAACCCCAGAAAACCGCCTGCGGGCCCGGCACTCCCGCAAGGAGGCCGCCGAGCCACACCAGGACGATGACTCCGCCGACCTGAATCGGCGCGGCGACCAGGAGCAGCCGCTTCAGCGAGGCCAGATGGCTCAACGAGAACTCGATGCCGATGGTGAACAACAGCAGGACAATCCCGATTTCCGCGAGCACCTGCACGGTTCCGATGTCGGAAATGAGATTAAACCCATGCGGGCCGATAAAGGTTCCGGCGACGAGAAACCCGGCGATGGAGGGCAAGCGAAACTGGTGAAAGAGGAACACCACCGCGATGGAGACGGTGTAAATAAGCAGCAAGTTGCTGAGTACGTCGTTATCGTTCATTGCGAGGCCCGTGGGAGGTCAAGCCTGAACGGAAACATGTTCAGGAGAAAGGGAGTGCCGATCCACGATCTGGATCGCTTCGCACTATTCACACGGAATGGGGTGGAGGATACCTCATTGTCCTCAAGCGAACAAGGCAAAGCCTTCAATTCCAAGCCTGGACATGACCGTGCTCGGATGATGTGGGTGGCCGGATCTCCTGGAACCGGCTCAGGAGTTGGGTTTCCCCCTCCCAAAGTGGCATAGATTCTTGGAAGTCCCATTACGTAAGTTGTGTGTGCGCGTAGACGAGGACAGGATTATCGGAGAGCCTGTGCGCGGCTCATCGGTACATTTTTACGGAGGTGCCCCATGAGGCTCATACGAATGGTGTTTTCAGCATCCATACTCGCGGCGATGTTTTCTGGCTCCGCGTCGGCCGATACTCCGCCGCCGGCTCCTGAACCGACAGGCGTATTTGAATGCCTCACGGCGGATGGGGACACGATCTATACCAACAAGGAACGGGCTGGTTGTCGAGTCATGATGTTAAGGCCGCTGTCGGTTGTGCCGTCACTGGAGAATATGCCGATTGTTCCCCGTCCTGCTCCAGTTGCCGCCCCACATTACCAAGTTCCAGCCTACCAGGATCGACCATCGGGTATGCTGGGGCAAAATGTCCCGGAGTGGGCTCGGGAGTGGTACGCAAGCAATACAAACTCCGGCTCAGTGCAAAGCGAGGTTTGTGGACTGTATATGGAATGGCTTCAGCTGGTTCAGAAAACCCGTGGGGGCTTGTGGTTCGGATCTGACCCGTCTTATGGCGGAGACCTTTCCGGCCGCAATCAGCGCGGGGCGAGCCACTCCTTTTATGATAACGCACGCTATGTGACACTGTCGGATATCTTTGGGAGAGGGTTCATTCCGATCGGGTGTCCGTAAGCTCGTCGAGCAGAAAGACCGTTACCCCCTCAGGCCTGGTAAAACTCGCGGTACCACTTTACGAAGCGAGGAATGCCTTCTTCGATTGGCGTGGCCGGTGCGAATCCGACATCGCGCGTGAGGTCCTCGATGTCGGCGTAGGTGGCAGGCACATCGCCTGGCTGCAACGGCATCAGCTTCTTCTCTGCCTTCTTGCCGAGCGCCTTTTCCAATACCTCGATGAAATGCAGAAGCTCCACCGGTTGGTGGTTGCCGATATTGTAGACGCGGGCCGGCGCCGAACTGGTGCCGGGGTCCGGCTTGGCTCCTGACCACGCTGGATTGACCGTCGCCGGGTGATCGAGGGTCCGGATAATGCCCTCGACGATATCATCCACATAGGTGAAATCGCGTCGCATGTTGCCGTGATTGAACACCTCGATCGGCGTTCCTTCCAAAATTGCTTTCGTGAAAATGAACAGCGCCATATCAGGCCTGCCCCACGGGCCGTAGACTGTGAAAAATCGCAATCCTGTACAGGGAATCCGATACAAATGGGCGTAACAGTGGGCCATGAGTTCATTGGCTTTCTTCGTGGCGGCATAGAGCGAGACGGGGTGGTCCACATTGTCGTGGATGGAAAACGGCATGTGAGTGTTGCCGCCGTAGACGGAGCTGGACGATGCGTACACCAAATGCGCGACGCGGCTATGGCGGCAGCCTTCCAGAATGTTCATGAAGCCTTCGAGATTGCTTTCGGTGTAGGCGTGAGGGTTCACGAGTGAATAGCGTACACCGGCTTGTGCGGCCAGATGGACCACTCGCTGAATCGGCTCGTCGGTGAAGAGATCCCGCATGCCTTGCCGATTGGCCAGGTCCAGTTTGACAAAACGAAATGCCTTGTGCGCGGTCAGTTGGGCCAGACGTGCTTCTTTCAGCCGGACGTCGTAGTAGTCGTTGAGGTTATCGAGACCGATGACAGAATCACCGCGATCTAACAGACGCCGGGCCACATGAAATCCGATAAAGCCTGCCGACCCTGTGACTAAGATGGGAGAAGATGGCCCGCTCATGTGTAATCCTTTCAACCGTGCGATGACACTCCGGCTACACGTGTCGCCCGGTTGTCATAAACGGCGGATCACCGTGATCCAGCCGGTGAAGACTCAGAGGGGTCAGCGCGTCGCCCGTTGAGACGATCTCAATCCGCGCATCGCTGGTCGATCGATACAGATCCAGCGCCCGCGAGCAATGATACCCGCAATTGTGCAGGGAGAGAAGGTCTTTCAGTGTTTCCGGACGTTCCCACCGGGCGGTGAGGAGCGCGGTGCGCGCAGGGTTTCGCCGGCTGAACATGAACGACAAATGGTCCGGGTACCAGTCGGCGCCGCCGGTGGCGTAGGACACGAAGAGCGTCGCCTGCGCCGCACGGCACAGGTCGCTCAGATAGGCGTTGGTGAGATAGCCGTTCTCACCCACCTCCAGCCACTTGCCCGGATGAGACAAGGGCGCCTGGGCGGCGTGGCTACGGAGTTCGAGCAACTGCTGTTGCGATGCGAACACCAGCGGGATCGGACCATATTTGCCGGCCAGTTGAGCGATGACGCCGTCCTTCAGCGGCGACCGTCCGTCGTTGGTCGGCCCGCTGTCCGCATGGACGAGAATGTTGTAGCCACGGTCGCTGATCAAGTAGCAGTTTCTCGGCATCTGTAGATCGCAGGGGTCCTCACCGTAGAACGGCACGGAGACGATGGTTCCGCCCTCGAACGGCCAGCTCTCGCCGTGCGCCAGTTCGACTACACGGCCGAATCCGAGTTCCCGTAGGAGCGGCAGGTAATCGTAAAAGAATGTTTTCCGGTTGCGCCGACTGGGCACGATGATCGGCGTGTCTTTCGGCAAGTGGAGCAGTGTGCGAGGATCGACATGATCGTCGTGGTCGTGCGTTAAGAACACGGCCGATGGCTTGGGCAAGAGCGAGCCCCACAGGGAAGGGATGGAGGATTCGGCGAACCACGGGAGCAGCCAGGGGTCGAAGAGGAAAAAACTGTCCAGTTGCCGATAGAGCAGCGCCGCGTGGCCGAGGTGCACCATATCCCGGTCCTGTACGGATTCAAGCCAGTGCGGCCGGATCGAGGTCTTCGGCGAACTGAGAAGGCACTCATGCTGAATCAGCAATTCCATCAGCCGGGTGAGCGCCGTTCTGGCTTCGCGCGGTACGGTCTCTATGACTGTCCTGATCTCGTAGGTCTTGCGTGTGCCGTCTAACATGCCGAGCAGGGTTCCAACCATTGGTCCCAGGGGGCGTTGGTCGAATCCCAGAGGAATGGCTTGCCGTTTGACTGAATGAAATATGCGAAGGCCGCCGTTCGTCACCGTGGATGAGCAGGTGGGGTCGGTCGGAAACTCCCAGCGAAAGGTGCCGTCCGGCTTCCGGCCACATGTGATGTGTCGGTTAAGGTAAGGACGCGCATTCACCAGTTCCGCATACGCGTCTTCCAGCCGCCTCTGCCGGTCCGGATCGTCGACGGGCGCCCTCTTGGAAAAGACGTCGCTGATGGCTGTGTCGATGGCACTGGCCAGCAGGCGGTGCGCTTCGGTGAGGCTTCCCGCCACGTCCGATGAGACGCCGGCCACAAAGGGAAACGGTCCAGGCGCGTCAGCGCTCTCCAGCTGCACCCAGCACCAGGGGGCGAGGGCCACGTAGTGATTTCTCGGTAGCCGGTCCCAGAGCGTCATGGTCGTGAAACGTAAGGCGCCGGGTGTAAGGCGAGGAGGATTCTCAAATCGAATGAGTACACGGCTGACATCGCCTCACCCCTTACGTGTAAATTCAAATGTGCTGATCGTCGGTTCGTACAGCGCCTGGATCGCGTTGCCGTCCGGGTCGGTCACATAAAACGAGTAACTGCCGTCACGGTGTTGCTTCGGCTCTTTGGCGATATGTCCGCCGAGTGATTCGATCGTGGGCGCGATGGCGTGATACATCCGGTCGACCGCCTCCGGGCTGTCGAGAATCACTCCCATATGATCGAGGAGTTGGGCCTTCGGCGGCTGGTATGCTGCAAGTTCGCCTTTCGGGATTTGATGGAGTGCCAGGTTGTCGCTTCCGGAGCTGAAATACACGTTCTCCGGATCAGGTTCCCACACCACCTGCATGCCGAGCACCTGTTCGTAGAATCGGCGTGAACGCGCGAGATCCGTCACGCGAAGTGCGAGATGTCGTAACCCTCGATGGAGCGGCCGGTTCATCATTCGTCTGGCCCTTGTCCCCGTAGTGTTTGTATAGTAGGGGCGGCATGCGGCTCCGTCAAATGGAATTCCACACGATATGACGTCTGCAATTCACGGCTTCGGCCAACCTGACTTCCACGGTCTGACGGTTGCCTCATTCGAGTCTCGCATGGCGGTGGAGATGGCCCGCCTGATTGGACGGTATGGGGGCAAGTCCCTCGTCGCTCCAGCCCTTCGCGAAATTCCATTGGAAGACAATTCGGCAGCCCTGGAGTTTGGGATTCGGTTGATGACTGGACGGATCGATATGCTGATCCTCCTGACCGGCGCCGGCACGATCGCACTGTTCGATCTTCTCAAGCTGCGCTATCCCTGGCCGTCGATCGTGGAGGCTCTTGCCCGGACGGCCATTGTTGCCAGGGGGCCGAAGCCGGCCGCGGCCTTGAGGGCGCTTGGTCTCCAGCCGACTTCGACCGTCCCGGAACCGAACACATGGGTCGATGTGGTTCGCACTGTCGATGAGCGTTTGCCGGTGATGGGATTACGCGTGGCGGTGCAAGAGTACGGGATGCCGAACCCGGCATTGCTTGAGGCATTGCAACAGCGCGGTGCCGAGGTCTTTCAAGTCCCCATCTATAAGTGGGCACTGCCGGATGATCTTGTATTGTTACGACAGGCGCTCGATAACTTGATTGCTGGGGAAGTGGCGGTGCTCCTCATCACGAACGCCGCCCAGGTGGATCATGTGATGCATGTGCTGGAACTGGATGGACAAGTCGAGTTCTTTCGATCAGCGCTCACGAAGATGGTTGTCGCGTCAATCGGTCCCACCACGAGCGAGCGTCTCCGTCACTATTATTGGCCCGTTGATTTCGAGCCGTCGCATCCAAAGATGGGTGTGCTGGTCAAGGAAACGTCTGAGCGGGCTTCCAGTATTCTTGACCGCAAACGATAGCGGCAGCTACAAAATTCAGTCCAAAGCTGTGAGGGATTCCGAAGGCTAATGGTGACGGCTCCGGTATCCGACGACCAGGTATCCCGATATTGATGGTTGTTCATGGGCCGATTGTGCAATGACCACCCGGGTATTGCACGGCACCAGGGAGGGTTTCCAGTACTCGGAGCTATTCATTGTGAGCTAATGGTCCCACGGCAGGTTTGCTTCCCCGCATCAACGGCGTCAACCGATCACGCGCAATCCAAATTCTGAAACCTCTTCTGAAACCTCGATTAGCCAACACTTGTGGGGCAGGTCAAAACTTCCAGACCCATGGTCTTTTTCGAGGGGCCAGTCACGCAGCTCTTTGTGTATCCTCTTCGACGAAGCTATCTTAAGTCGTTGAATGCATTGATATTTTTATTTTGTTGTCGAAGGGAACGTTCATGATAAGATTCAAGCGCTGCTTTCTTTACGCTATGGACTCTCTTCTGGCGCTAAGAAACTGGGGGAAGTGATGTGGCCATCACTTCCCCTTTCTTTTTCCGCGCAGTCTCTTCGTTGTCGTGATCTCAGCTTGCCGGTCGCTCCGCCCTCTTTTACCTTCTTTGCATGATGTTTGCTGTGCCGGCGTAACCGGTTGCATCCCGGCACCTTCGCCGATTCCATTCCGATAGAAGGCTGGTTGGTGAAGGCGAGTTCTCGGCTGCGAAGTAGGTTCTCTCAGGTGCGCGGGTCTATCGGAGACATTGCCGAGGAAGTCTTCGATCGGATAGCGACTGGTGTGATGTGGTGTGGAATTCGAAAAGATGAAGACGTGAGATGGTGAGGAGGCGCCGTGACCGACGCCTCCTCATGGCGCGACTACTTCTTCTTCGCCGCCTTCTTTGCAGGCTTCTTTGCTGCTTTCTTCGTTGCCATGAGTACTCCACCCCCCTTCAATTTCAAAAATTTTGATCGCCTATGTGTGTGGTATAGCAGAGTTTGTGATGCGAGTAAAATTTTCTCAGCACAATTTGTTCTGTTCGACGGGATCCAGGGGGCAACTTGAAGGGCGGTGCAACAACCGGCCGGCCATTGCACCGTCTCTTGCACCTATTGGCATGCACGTGGTCACCATTGTTTGAAGTCGGGGTCTGTCAGAAACGTGGTGAGGATTGGCCGACAAGCTCACCAGGACGCGTAGTGTCCTGATCTCTTGCAGTTCCTTGCGATCACATTGTGAGGACAGCCGCCCCTTGAAAACGTCCGGCTTTTAATTCCTGTAAGGCACGGTTTGCCTGTTCGAGAGGAAAACGGACTGTATGTGGTTTGAGAGGAATCGCTGCCGCTTCGCACAGCAGATCGAGCCCGTCCTGCCTGGTATTGGCCGTCACACTCCGGATGACCCGCTCCCCGAACACCTCGCGATCGTAGTCCAAGGAGGGAATCGGAGACATATGGATGCCGGCCAGCGCGAGCGTGCCACCGCGTTCGAGCGCACGCAGAGCCGGCGGAACCAATTCGCCGGCAGGTGCGAAAATAATTGACCCATGCAGCTTATCGGGCGGCATCTCTGTCGCTCCGCCGATCCAGACAGCTCCCAGCTGTCTGGCCAGCTCTTGATGCTCAACCTTAAGCGAGCTGACATAAACCTGGCAGCCCCAGTGCCGTGCGATCTGGATGGCGATGTGTGCCGATGCGCCGAATCCGTACAGGCCAAGGCGTTGGCCCGGTTTGATTCCGCTGAGCCGCAGCGCGCGATAGCCGATGATGCCCGCACAAAGCAGCGGAGCGGCTTCCTCGTTCGAAAAGACCGGCGGGATCGGGTAGGCAAACCGCCCAGGCAGGACGGCATATTCCGCATACCCTCCATCGATCTGATAGCCGGTGAACCGCGCCGTCTCGCAGAGGTTTTCACGTCCGCTGGTGCAGAATTCACACCGATTGCATGTGCCTTGAAGCCAGGCGAGCCCGACGCGATCCCCTTCTCGGACATCCTGCACGTCGTGGCCGACCTGCACCACAG
The DNA here is from genome assembly GCA_022842445.1 of Nitrospira sp. GTDB lineage: Bacteria > Nitrospirota > Nitrospiria > Nitrospirales > Nitrospiraceae > Nitrospira_D. The sequence continues at coordinate 30,568 of JALHPO010000011.1, read as the reverse complement.
TTCCGACGGCTTGATGGCCCGGTATCAATGGGAGTGTGATGCCGGGCAACTCACCTTCTACTACGTGCAGATCGGTCCGGCATACCCCGCAGACATGAATTTTCACCAGCACCTGATCCGCTTCCGGTTTCGGGACCGCGCGCTGGCGCAACTCGAGCCGGTTGTCCGATACATCGCCGGTCCGATTCAGTACCATCGCTTTCATACCAGCCATCGGGGTGTCATGTTTCGCGATTCATGGAGTCTTGGCTTTGATGCATTCGATTTCCAGATGGATCTGCACATCGTTGCCGACGACCAGTCCGCCGTTGTCGAGCGTTTTGTTCCACACCATGCCGAAGTCCTTGCGGTTCAGTGTGCCGTTGGCGCTGAAGCCGGCCCTGGTGTTGCCCCAGGGATCTTTGGCGACACCGTTCAAGGTGCCGATGAGCGCGACTTCCTTCGTGATGCCGCGCAGGGTCAAGTCACCGATGGCTGTGAAGGTGTCGCCTTGCTTTTTGGCATGTTTCAGTTTGTACGTCATCGTCGGAAACTGTGCGACGTCCAGAAAGTCGGCCTCCCGCAGGTGGGCATCGCGTTTATCGTGATTCGTATCGATGGACGCCGTGTTGATTGTCGCTTCGATCGCCCTGATCGTCTTGGCGTCTCCATCCATGTCGACGAATCCCTTGTAGTCCGTGAAACGCCCGGCGGTCTTGGAGACCACCATATGCGTGACGCGAAACTCGATAAGCGAGTGATCGGGATCGATGTCCCACCGGGCCGTTTCGGCTCCGGCGCCGCTTGGCAGTCCGGCCAGCCATCCGCATAGTGCCGCGCACGCGATCCAGCGCCATCGGGAACTCATCTGGTTGCCTCCATAGAGCAGGGTTGTCGTCGTCTGTCTTCCTCAGGGCTTGGGCATGAGAGGCGCCGTATTTGGCCGTGAGGTGAGCGGGATTGAGGCCGGCCTCACATCACGTGCGCTCGACCGTGCGCCGGTTCGCATCCGCACATGCACGTCGACCGGCTCCAATCCCACGCCCTCGGGAAAGGGAGGAAACGGTTGGGCATGGACGACGGTATAAATGCCGGCCTCGTTAATTTCGCGAGAGCCGGAGCCCTTTTCAATCTGGATCAATTGAGCCCGCCCGTTTGGGTACATGCGAAACCCAACATGAACGGTTTCGCTTGACGGAGCATGGCGCACCTGGGGCGCCGTGCGGCTCCAGCTTTGGCTCAGGAGCGCGCTGACATGCTGCCAATAGGCCGGTCCAGGTCCCGGTCTCGGGGTAGGCAACGGCAACAGATTTTCTTCCGCCAGCGAGTTGTCGGTGATGGGTGTCGCCTCGGGCCGAGGGTCATCGTCGTCGGTGTCCTCCTCGCCGGGCTCGTACAGATGGGGAGGGGGAAGATCGTCGTGGTTGCTTTGCGGCACAGATGTTCCCAGCGTGACATAGACGATCCGTTTCATCACCCGCTCCGGTTTCTTGCCGGTCTGAGCCCGAGCGAAGGTGACTTGGATGCGCGCGACTTTCGGAGACACGGAGAGTTTCCCCGGGGCAATGGGTTCGAGAATGGCGGTGGCGTGCATTTCCTTGGAGCGGGAATCCGGTTCCATCGTGAGGATCTGCCGTTCGAAGTGAATTGATTCACAAATGGCGATCACTGGGCTGTGGTCCTGACCAGTTCCGTAGAGCGTCAGCGACAATTTCAGCGGGTTGCCGACGCGGATATCTCCGGACGTGTCCAGACCGGCAAAATCAAAAGCGACCCAACGGTTTCCCTGTGAGACCGGTTGCCCCGTGTTGGAAGGGGACGCGGCGTGAAGTTCCGGCTGGAAGGCAGGCCCGCCCGAGGATGCCCAGAGAAGGCCAGCCATGAGCGCAACAGATCGAAAGCGTGGAAGGCGCATGTTCTTGCATCCTACTCATCGTGGCGATGTCATGCAAGCCGTGGTAAATGTAGTGGCATGAGAGTCCGGTACCAAGTCGTCTGGAAGCAAGTTCTTTGTGAAGCGCAGGGTTGTGGGACGAAACGGAAGCGGATCTCATCTTTTTTGTCTGCGACATGCGAGATACGCTTCGCGAGATACGAACAACAACGGACGGAGCCCAGTCTCTGCTGCTTTTCGGCTTACACAGAAGGATGGCTATACGAACTTTGCGGGGCTGATCAGGATGCCCAATGTACGGAGTTGGTATAGAATGGTTCTATGAGAGCCCTGGTCAAAACAACGACTGCGCCGGGTTTGACTGCAACGAGTTGGCCGGACCCCATACCCGGCCCGCGCGAGGTTGTCGTCAAGGTTGCCGCGACCTCGCTGTGTGGAACTGACGCCCATATTTATCGTTGGGACGAGTGGGCTCAAGGGCGTATCCATCCTCCGCGTATCATCGGCCATGAGTTATGCGGCCATGTGGTGGAGGCCGGGCGTGAGGTGTCGCTGGTGAAGGTCGGCGATTATGTCGCAGCCGAATCGCACATTACGTGTGGTGCGTGTTTTCAATGCCGAACCGGGCAGGCGCATGTCTGTAAGCAGTACCGAATCCTTGGTATCGATTGCGACGGCTCGTATGCCGAGTATGTCACGCTGCCCGAAGCTGTCTTGTGGCGCACCGCTACGGAGATTCCTCGGGAGTTTGCCTGTGTTCAGGAACCCCTCGGGAACGCCGTCGATGCTGCTCTCGCCGAAGACCTCACCGGCCATACGGTTTTGGTGACAGGCTGTGGGCCGACCGGTCTATTTGCTATCGCCGTCGCCCGTGTATCGGGCGCGGCGGTCATCATCGCGACTGACACGAGCGAGTACCGTCTGGGATTGGCCAAACAAGTGGGCGCGGACCTCACGCTGAATGTGAAGACCGCTCATCATGAGGCAGTCAATGAGGCGATTCGTGAGCTGACGGCCGGTGAAGGGGTTGATGCAGCCTTGGAAATGTCGGGCAACCCTGCCGCGCTGCATCAGGCCTTTCGTGCCGTGAAAAACGGCGGACGAGTGACCCTTTTCGGGATTCCAACCGGCCAGGTGTGCTTCGACCTTCCCAATGAAATCATTTTTAAGGGCATTCGCGTGTATGGAGTGACAGGCCGCCGTTTGTTCGGGACGTGGTATAGGCTGGCGGGGCTCTTCAAGGCAGGCCTGAATATCCGACCGGTGATCACGCATTCCTTCCCGATGGCCGAATTTGCGACAGGATTCGATTTGATCCAATCCGGGCAATGCGGGAAAGTGGTGTTGATTCCGTGAGCTGACAGGCCACAGGCTGACAGGCGGGCAAGGCCCCAATAAACAGCTGGTGATCAGCGAATACACCTGTCAGCTTGGTCCCCTGTCTGCTTGTCCACTGTGCCGACGATATGGCGTACACATCCCTTAAAAAAGTTCTTCAACAGCAGATTGCCGAGATCCGCGCGAAAGGCCTCTACAAGTCCGAGCGGCGCATCCTGGGGCCACAAGGCTCGGATATTCTGGTGGATCGAGGCCCGGTCCTGAATCTTTGCGCCAATAATTATCTCGGATTGGCAAATCACCCGGAGATAGTTCAAGCGGCTATGGAGGGCTTGAAGACCCACGGGTACGGTATGGCTTCGGTGCGCTTTATCTGCGGCACACAGGATCTGCATAAACGGCTGGAACGGGCAATCAGCGAGTTTCTAGGCACCGAGGACACGATTCTCTATAGTTCCTGTTTCGATGCCAACGGAGGATTATTCGAAGCGCTGGTGGATGAGCGCGATGCCGTCATCAGCGACGCGTTGAACCATGCCAGCCTGATTGACGGTATCCGGCTTTGTAAGGCGACACGATTGCGATATGCCCATTCGGACATGGATGAACTTGAAGGGCGGTTGAAGGCATCGCAGGACAGCCGGCTGCGGCTCATCGTGACCGACGGAGTGTTTTCGATGGATGGGGATTTGGCCAGGCTTGACCGGATCATCGACCTCGCCGAGCGGTACGATGCGGCGGTGGTTGTGGACGACAGCCATGCGACCGGTGTTCTTGGCCCCCAGGGGAGGGGCACACCGGCCCATTACGGCCTGGCTGATCGCGTGGACATCGTCACAAGCACCCTGGGAAAGACACTGGGTGGGGCTACGGGAGGGTTTACATCAGGCAAGGCTGAGATCGTCGAATTGCTTCGTCAACGGTCGCGACCCTACCTGTTCTCGAATGCGCTTCCACCTGTTGTGTCGGCCGGAGCCTTGCGCGCACTGGACCTTGTGGCGAAAGGGGATGAGTCGCGGATGCGGCTTCATGCCAACGCGGCGTTTTTTCGCGCCCAGCTGACTGCCATGGGATTCCGTCTCATTCCGGGCGAACATCCTATTATTCCCATCATGTTGGGCGAGGCTGTGCTTGCCACGTCGATGGCCGAAGCGCTGCTAAACGAGGCCGTGTACGTAGTCGGATTCAGCTACCCCGTCGTGCCCGAAGGTCGGGCACGAATCCGTGTCCAGATGTCGGCGGCCCACACGAGAGCCCAGCTGGAACGGGCTGTGGAGGCCTTTGCGAAGGTAGGTCGGGCGCTGGCCGTCATTCAGTGAAACCTGCCGATCCGAATTGACTTTTTGCAGTCGTCCCAGTATTCTCCAATCCTTTCTCAGAGAAGGAGCGAGGGGTATGAAAGTCATTCTGCAAGAGACGATGGACGGGGTGGGGCACCTCGGCGATGTCATCAACGTGGCCGATGGATTTGCCAGGAATTTCCTGTTGCCTCGCCGCAAAGCGGTTGAAGCCGACAGCCGGAGCATCAAAGCGTTCGAGCATGCCAAACGGGCGGCGGCGGAAAAGGCCAAGAAGGAAAAGCTGGAGATCGAGACTCATGCCAAGAAGGTGTCGGCGGTGACGCTGACCATCGAGGCGCAAGTGGGCAAGGACGACAAGATGTTCGGTTCGGTGACGGTCAAGGATATTGCTGAAGGGTTGGCCGTGCAAGGCTTCACTGTGGACCGGCGGAAGATTCAATTGGGGCAGCCGATCAAGGAATTGGGAACCGTCACGGTGCCCATCAAGATGCCGAGAGATGTGACGGCCACGGTGACGGTGTGTGTCGTGAAGAAACAGGAAGTTGAAGCGCCGGCCCAGCCGTAGGATTAAGAGAGAACAAAATGTACGAGGGAATCGGATCAATCGATGTTCTGAAATCCGCGGACCCCGACGTCTACGCGGCGATTGAGGCGGAAGAAACGCGGCAGCGAGACAAGCTGCTGTTGATTGCCTCGGAGAACTTTGCCAGTCCCGCTGTGCTCGCCGCACAGGGTTCTGTGTTGACCAATAAGTATGCGGAGGGGTATCCGGGCAGACGGTATTACGGCGGGTGTGAGCACGCCGACACGGTCGAAGACCTTGCGATTCAACGGTGCAAGGAGATCTTCGGAGCAGAGCACGTCAACGTGCAGCCGCATTCCGGTTCGCAGGCCAACATGGCGGCCTACCTGTCGGTATTGAAGCCGGGTGACACGATTCTTGGGATGGATCTGGCTCAAGGGGGACATCTGACTCATGGAAGCAAAGTCAACTTCTCCGGTATTCTCTTTCGCGTATTTTCATACGGAGTCGACAGGCAGACAGAAACTATCGATTATGATGCCGTGCAGAAAGCCGCTGAGGAATGCAGACCCCGTATGATCGTGGTGGGCGCCAGCGCGTATGCCCGCGTATTGGACTTCCCACGATTTCAAGCTATCGCCAAATCAGTCGGCGCATACCTATTAGTCGATATTGCCCACATTGCCGGTCTTATTGCCGCAGGGCTGCATCCCAATCCCGTACCCTATGCGGATTTTGTAACCACCACAACGCATAAGACTCTTCGGGGCCCGCGCGGCGGGGTCACGATGTGCAAGGCCGAGTATGCGAAGGGCGTCGACAAGCTGGTGTTCCCCGGTTTGCAGGGCGGGCCGCTTATGCATGTGATTGCGGCCAAAGCCGTCGCGTTCAAGGAAGCCTTGTCTCCATCGTTCAAGCGCTATCAACAGCAGGTCCTCACCAATGCGAAAGCGCTGGCACAAGGGCTGATGGACCACGGGTACAAGATTGTTTCCGGCGGGACCGATACTCATCTCATGTTGGTTAATCTCTCGAATAAGGGGATTACAGGGAAGGACGCCGATGCGGCTCTTGATGCGGCGGGTATTATCCTGAATAAGAATGCCGTCCCCTACGACGAAAAGCCGCCGGCGGTGGCCAGCGGCATCCGGCTGGGTTCTCCGATCGTCTCGACGCGAGGGATGCGGGAGCCGGAGATGAAACACATTGTGAAGCTAGTTGATCGTGTGCTGCAGCACCCGCAAGAACCGGCGGTGCTGGAAGAGGTTCGCCTGGAAGCCAAAGCACTGTGCAACCGGTTCCCTATCTTTCATTCCTACTGACGAGTCCCCATTCATGAGCCAGGGTCACCGCCTGTGAAATGTCCCTTCTGCGATGAGCTGGAAGACAAGGTGGTCGACTCGCGGATGGCCAAGGAAGGCGAAGTCATCCGCCGCCGCCGCGAGTGCATGGGGTGCCGCCGCCGCTACACCACATATGAGCGGGTCGAGGAGATTCTCCCGGTTGTCGTCAAGAAAGACGGCCGCCGCGAGTCATTTGACCGGGCCAAGATCCTTTCCGGGATTAAGAAAGCCTGTGAGAAACGGCCGATCAGCACCGCGACGATTGAAGACGCAGCCGATCGGATCGAAAAGCGGATCCAGGAGATGGGCGAGAGCGAAATTAAAAGCCGGGTGGTAGGCGAAGAAGTGATGAAAGAGCTGCATCAGCTGGATCAGGTCGCCTATGTCCGGTTTGCGTCGGTGTATCGTGAGTTCAAGGACATTGATCAGTTCATGGATGAGCTGAAAATTCTGGCTCAACAGCGCCGCGAACGTTGAGTTCTGGTTCTTTGAGCCGCCTTCTCGTTTCTCTGCGTCACCCCCGACTGAAGTAAGCGGCCTCGATCGTCCGTCCCAGCGAACAGTGTGCGCGGAGCGTCGAAGACATGGCCACCCTGCAATCTCAGCGCAATCGGCGAAAAAAGACGAGTTCCGGCACCACCAATGTCGCCATCATCGGCGCAGGCCGTGGCGGCACGGCGCTGATGGAAATCTTTGCGGACGACCCCCTCGTGCGGATCGTCGGAGTGGCAGAGGTTGACCAGCAGGCGCCCGGAGTGAGCCTTGCCAAGCAGCTGGGAATTCCGGTCACCCGAGACTATCGGCAGTTGTTGGCGATGGAACGAGTTGATTTGATTATCGATGTGTCAGGTAATGCCGACGTGTGGCAACTGCTTCAGGACTTCCATCGGATGGGCGTGACGATCATCGGGGGCGCCAGCGCCAAATTCATGTGGGAGCTGATCGAGGCCCGTATCCGTGCGACGGCTGAGATCGAACGGACGCTCAACAAGTATCAGTCCCTCTATCGGTTGTATGTCAAAGAGACCGGTGCGGCGGTGACGGATGAACGCACCCGCATTGCCTGTGATATCCACGACGGGTTCATCCAAAGCCTGGCGGGTGTCAATTTCAAGCTCGATCTGTGCCTGCAGCTGATGCGAAAAAATCCGAAAGCCGGGCTGGCCACCATCAAAGAGAGCAAGGCGCAACTCAAACTCGCCATTCAGGAAGCCCGCCAGGTGATCTTCAACCTGCGGCCGCTTCATTACGACAAGATGGAATTGATTCCTGCGCTGACCAACTATCTCAAATCGTATGAGATTGAGTCGCATATCGCTGCCAAGTTCACCGTCACGGGCGATGAGCAGACTCTCTTTCCCCGGACCAAGATCTTCCTCTTCCGCATCATTCAGGAGGCCTTGAGCAACGTCCATAAACATGCAAAGGCGGATCGGGTGTCGATCCGGCTGGAGATCGGTCTGGAAATGCTGCGGGTTACGATCACCGACAACGGTGTGGGGTTCGATATGGAGACTGTCCTGCGCGATCCTGAGAAGTGGGACCATTTCGGAATCAAAGGGATTTTGGAGCGGGCCAGGCTGGTCGGCGGAGAAGGGCGTGTCGAATCCAAAAAGGGACGAGGTACAAAGGTCGTAGTCGAAGTGCCGTTGTTCGATAAGGACAAGAGGGAGGATGCGAGTCATGGAGAGAATTAAGGTGTTGATCGCCGACGATCATCGTGTCGTCCGTGAAGGTCTGGCGGCGATTCTCAAGACCAAGGACGACATCCATGTCCTGGGTGAGGCGCAAGACGGCATTGAGGCAGTGGAAAAGGCCCGCGCCCTGCTTCCGGACGTGATCTTAATGGATGTCAGCATGCCGCGGATGGGCGGTGTCGAGGCGACCAGACAGATCAAGCGCGAGTTTCCACACATCGGCATCGTCGCCCTGACGATGTATGAGGAACAGCAGTATATCTTTGATCTGGTTCGGGCCGGCGCTACAGGCTACTTGCTCAAGGATTCGGAGTCGTCGCAGATCGTCGCCGCCATTCGGGCGATTTCTCGCGGCGAATCGCTCATTCACCCATCCGTCGCCAGCAAGATCTTGGCGGAGTTTTCGTTGATGGCCCAGAAAAAGGGCAAGAAGTCGGCTTGGGCCGAGCATGATTTGACCGAGCGGGAGATCACCGTCCTCCGATTGGTCGCCGATGGAAAAACGAACAAGGAGATTGCCAATAATCTCGACTTGAGTGAAAAGACCGTGAAGAATCATGTCCGAAACATTTTCCACAAGCTGCAAGTGTACGATCGCACACAAGCCGCCATTCTCGCGATCCGCAAAGGACTCATCGAGTTGGATCCGCGCCCATAAGTGTCGTTTCGCCGCCCGTCGTTCATCAACCCCGCTTCGCCTGCTCCGCAGTCGCTGCCAGGCGAGCCTCGTTTTTTCGAAAAGCCGTTACCGCATGGCGTATGGCTGAACCGGAATTCGTTGTGGGTGCTGAGTGGCAAGTGCCGAGGCGCACACCGCCATCGGCTGCTACCCCGGACGCTTCATCCCGTAACACTCACCACCGAATGTTATCAGTGATACGTGCTTGTTCCCCGCGAGCTACAAGCTGGCTTTTCTGAAATACGAGAACTGTAATTTTCTTGTTCCGGCACAAAAGTCCGGTAGGATCGATCTCTGCGATCTCACTCATTATTGGGCTGGTATCCGGAGCAGTTTGGTATGGAGTCAGAACACAGAGGTTCGCTCGTTGAGTCGGTCGGTCGATCGGTTCGAGGGTTATTAGGCCGATTGACGGGACTCTTTCTTCTATTGGCAGTGAGCCCGCTGGTCATCGCATCGGTCCTCATCCTACATAACGGGCAAGCAGCCTTGGAAGAGAATATCGGCCTCCAGCTTTCGGCTCAGGCTGAGCATATTGCTGAGAGTCTCGATCATCTGAGGGCCAACGGTCAGGCCTCACTGAAGGATTGGGCCAAACTGTCCGTGATGCATGATCTGAATGAGGGTGATACAGGCGGGCGTATCACCGAGACCTTAACCGCTTTGGCACAGGGGCAGCCGGTCTGGAACTCGTTGATGGCCATCTCACCGGGTGGGAAAGTGGTGGCGGCGAGCTCTCCTAATCGGATCGGGGAATCCGTAGCAGAGCAGATCTGGTTTCACCACAAACCGACGGATCCGCACCTGAAATGGGAGCCGTTCCAGTGGAAAACGCAGGAGGGAGGCTACTATTTTCTGACGCCGATTGTTCACGAAGGGAAGTCTCAGCCGTTGATCGGCTATCTGAGCGCCTATTTGTCGCCGCTTCAGCTGGATGACCATGTGCGCGGCATCTTGTATCCCTTGTCGTCGAAGGCTCATGAAGCACAGGGCTCTGTTCTTTTGTTCAATAATAAAGAAGGAATGCTATTTTTGAGCCAGCCCGGACAGACACAGGATTCTGTTCAGGTCGGCCAGGATTTGTTTTCGCAGGACTGGTTACAGGATTTACGGAAATCCCGGGTCGGCATGCCGTCGCCACTTCGCACATGGGCCATCCTCACGGCCAATGACGGTCGCCAATTCTTGGTCGGGCATACCGGGGAGCAGGGGCGGCCGAGAGCGGGAAGTTTCGTCGGCGTTGCACGACCGCTCGATCAGGCCTACGAGCCAATCTATCGATTGCAAAGACAGATCGTCGGCATCGGGTTTGTGTTAGCCGGCCTCGCGGCGGTATTGGCCATCTTTGTCGCGACCCGATTGGGGCGTCCCATCGAACAGTTGACCAAGAGCGCAGAGGCTGTGGCCAGCGGCGACTTTGCGCCGAACAGGCTTCCGGTCTGGCGACAGGACGAAATCGGTTCCCTTGCCCGGACCTTCGATCGCATGAGAGAGGACCTGCAACTGTTTACCAAGGATCTTGAGGAGCGCGTTCAGGCCCGCACGGCCGAGCTGGAATCAGTCAACCGGCAGCTGCAACGCCAGCATGGCTTTCTCCGGCAGGTGCTCGACATGAATCCCAATTTCATTTTTGCGAAGGACCGGGATGGGCGGTTTACCTTGGCGAATTTAGCTGTGGCCGATGCGTACGGCACGTCGGTGGATACCCTCGTTGGAAGGACGGATGCCGATTTCAGTGCCCGTGCGGATGAAGCGGAGCGCATTCAACGGGTCGATCTGGCGGTGGTGGAGAAGGGACAGGAGCAGGTCATTGCAGAAGAAGCGCTGACGGATGCGACAGGAAAGGTCCGGTGGCTGCGCACCGTCAAACGTCCATTAATCGGACCGGACGGCCGGCACGACCAAGTGTTGAGCGTAGCGGTGGATATCACTGCCTTGCGGGATGCCCTTCATGCCGTCAGGTTGAGCGAGCAGCGCTTTCATCAGATGGTCGGCCAGGTCAAGGATTACTCCATCGTCATGCTCGATCCCGGAGGTCTCGTCGTTCACTGGAACGATGGGGCTCAACGCATCATGGGCTACACGGCGGGAGATATTGTCGGTCGGCACTTTTCCTACTTCTATTCCGCCGAGGATGTGGGGGGCGACAAGCCGACGCGGCTGTTGGCTCAGGCGGCCGAGCAGGGGTCGGTCGAGGACGAAGGGTGGCGCTTGCGGAAAGATGGTTCGAAATTCTGGGCTCGCGCCGCCATCGCGGCGATTTACGACGAGGCGGGAAAGCTGATCGGATTCTCCCAGCTGACGCGAGACTTAACTGTGCAGAAGGAAGCGGAATCGGACAAGACCTTATTAGAGGCGCAATTGCGGCAAGCGCAAAAGATGGAAGCAGTCGGCCGATTGGCCGGCGGCGTCGCCCATGACTTCAACAACCTCCTCACTGTGATTACCGGATTCAGCGAGATATTGCAGATGAGCATCAAGCCGGGGGATCCCCTACAGCAGGCTGTGCAAGAGATCGTCAAGGCCGCCGGGCGGGCCGCCAACCTTACGCAGCAGCTGTTGGCCTTCAGCCGCAAACAGGTGATTCAGCCGACACAGCTCTCGTTGAACGATGTTGTGGCTCAGATAGAAAGGTTGTTACACAAGCTCATCGGGGAGGACATTCAGCTGGAGGCCGTGTTCGCGGACGACCTTGCCCCGGTGAAAGCGGATCGCGGGCAAATCGATCAGGTCATCATGAACCTCGCGGTCAACGCACGCGACGCGATGCCAAAGGGTGGACGGCTGCTTCTCCGCACCGACAATGTTGTCATCACGCCCGAACGTGGTGAGCCGACAGGTATCGTCAAGCCCGGCCGCTATGCCTGTCTGGAAGTCCGCGATACCGGCTGTGGAATGGACGAGGAGACGAAGGCTCGGGTGTTCGAACCGTTTTTCACGACGAAGGAATCCGGTAAGGGCACAGGACTCGGGCTTTCGACCGTGTATGGTATCGTCAAACAGAGCGGCGGCTTTGTCACAGTCGAGAGTGAGTTGGGTAAAGGTGCGTCGTTTCGCGTCTATTTCCCTGCAGTTGAGACGGAGTCTCCGGCAGAGCCTCAGGCTGACGGAACCCATCTGATTAAGCCGTTCTGCAAGGAAAAGGAAGCAACGATCCTGCTGGTGGAAGATGAAGCCGGTATCAGGAGGTTGTTTCAGGAATTACTGGCATCCTATGGGTACAAGGTCCTTACTGCCCATGATGGCGAAGCGGGTGTCACGGTCGGCAATTCCCATAGCGGTCCGATCGATCTGCTTGTGACGGATGTGGTCATGCCCAACCTGAGCGGCGTAGAGATGGCGCAGCGTCTGCTCAGCAAGTATCCACAGTTAAAAGTTTTATACATGTCCGGGTACACAGACGAATCGATCGTGCAACATGGTGTATTGGAACCCGGCGTGGCATTCCTGTCCAAGCCGTTCAAACCTCAGGTCTTAGTGGATCGGGTTCAACAAATATTGGCGGCGGCGTAGTCCCCTTCGATCGCAAGACACACATTCCTGGACGATCTCACGAAGACCGGCATCCCGTTATTCCCGTTCAGGGTTTGTTTGGGGGCTGGGCAAGAAGGGCGGCTCTAGAGGGAATCTGTGTTAGAAGATCGGGACGTGCTTGAAAGATGCCTTGCAGTCGATCGCCAGTGGCATAGATCAAGTTTCCTACTCGGTTGCCAAGCGTGAGCCTGCCGGTGACCCTTCCATCTCTTCCGGTGGCCACGAACTCGGCAGTTGGTGCCAGCAGTCCGTAGGGTGCGAGCGGTGAGGATTGCTTGAGCACCCGTTCTTCCGCCGGAAGATTTGCCACCCGGCTCACAAAGAGATCGGCCGCTTCCTGGCTGAGTTTGTCCGTGGGGCGGTCCTCCAGCACCCATTCTCCATTGTCATTGATAAGGACATATTGGTGGTCGCGTGTGCGGACCGACAACATGGCGATTTCCGTATAGTCGACTCCGAGCAGACGTTTGTCTTGCAGAGTGAAGAGGTCTTTCGTAAGGTCTTTGATTGCTGTCGGGCTGACACGGTAGAGCGGGGCTTCAGGCGTGGTTTCTGCGATTGCATCGCCGCTTTGAGGGTCCGGCTGGTAGAGCTGGACGCTCTGGTCACCCTCTGCCGTATGCAGAGTGATCTTTAGTTTCGGGGTGGTTAGGGTTTTGGCTACCGCATCCCGCTCAGGGCCCGGGTCGATAATGCTCAGCGCCTTCAGGTCTTCCAGACGGAACATCAGTGAGCGGACTTCCGTTTGGTCGGCTTCGGCTTCGATCGGGTAGCGGATTTTCCAGGACGGCTTCGGTTTGCCCTTGGCCATGTTGTAGATCACGATTTCAGTCGGAGGATAGTTGAGCCTGACCCGTTCGATATCGTTCTGAACAAAGCGCAGGAGGTCCTTTCGCCGGAACATCAGCAGCGATTTATTGACAAAGTCTTTAGGGGCCAGGTCGGTCAGCAAGACTTTCCCGTCCGATCCACGGAGGACGTACAGGGTATTGGACAGGGGACCGCTGTCGCCGATCGCCAAGGTGTCTTGTTGCCCCCCGGCCGTGACGGTGACGGTTGTTACAGGTTGCTCCAGCCCGAAGGGGGCCAGGCCGGCAGATCGTTCGGCGACAGATCGGGTCACTCTGCCCGTCACTAATGCACGGACGAGGGCTTGGACTTCTCGGATATCGGCGTCGGTCTGCAAGGGAGCGGTAATAGTCCAGCCTCCCGAGTCGGTGCGTGTGAGCTCGACGGGGCCTTGAGCCGTTGTGATGGCAAGTCCTGTGATGGCCGTTTCGGGAAACGACAGCAGTTGCTTCTGTTCAGTCTCCTGTTTGATCTCGCGTTGTGCGGTGGGGAACTCCACCACATAAAGATAGCCTCCGAGCCCCGCCAGAACGACAAGCATAAGGACTGTCGGCCAGTAGCGCATAGTTAGAGCGTGAAGCGTGAGGGGTAAGGGGTGAGTAGCAAGTGGTAAGTAGCAAGTTGCAAGGGGTGAGTGATTCGGAGCGATTGGCGCATTACGGATGCCGGGTGATGCATGATGAGCCTGTCACAGATTCGTACGCTTGTCACAATCGCCGCCTCTTTCTCCAGACCATCAGGCCAGTCAAGAACATTATGAGCGGGAGAAAGATGACTTGGATGTAGAGCAGCACCCGTTCTTGCGTCGGGTTCGGTGTGAACGGCCTCAGGGCCGGTTCTTTCGGCGCAATGGAAATCAAGTCGCGTTCCTCGGCCAGCCATCCGGTCGTATGGAGGAAAAAGTCGCTGTTTCCGGGGAAGTTAAAAAAGGCGTTGGTGGCAAAGGCGGAGTTGCCGATGACGACGATGGCCGGACGAGGCGCCCCTTCAGCAGGTGTCTGTTTAGGGGCCAGCGCTGCGACCATCGACAGCGGACCCTTCACGTCTTCCTTTTCGCTCAGGCTCACGACCCGGCCTTGCATATTCGTTTCCGCCCAACTGTTCGCTGATGTGCGAGCGAGCGGCACATAGTCCCAATCTTTGCCGGCCTGCTCGTCGAAGGTGATGTGGCGCGAGAGAGGGAACAGCACGGCAGATGTCAGGTCTTGCGTGATCTCGTGTTCGGTAAAGGTGCGGACCAGCAGTGCGGTGAGATCTCCTTGGGCGAGCTTGTCTTGCAAGTCGACTAAGACGCCCGGCCCCAGACCGAGTCCCCAGTGGGCGAGCAAGGGATCGAGTCCGGTTTGCGTGTCAGGATCGACCAGGATCATGACGTGGCCGCCCTTTTCGACATAGGCCCGGATACGGTCCTGCTCTTCCGTGGTGATGGAGCGGCGAGGCCCGGCCAGGACCAACACAGCGGTGTTGGCCGGAACGGCTGCTTCCTGGAGCAGCGAGACGGCACCAACGTCGTAACCTTGCTTGGTCAAGGCTTCTTTGGCGAGCGACAGGCCGTTGCGGTCTTTATCCTCCACGCTTCGCTCGCTGTGTCCTTCGACGAAGACGATACGTTTCTTGGCGTCTTTGGAGATGCGAATGAGCGCGCCCGTCAACTCCACTTCGGACGGAGAGGTGACCCGGATTGTCTGCCCATTGCTTTCGAAAATTGCCGTGTCGGTCTTGAAGACTCCGTAGTTCTGGGCGAGTTTCGGCTGTTTTTCCGGGTCGATGAATTCCACTCTGAGTTTGGTGGAGGCCTGCCGATAGCTCTCCAGCCGTTCTTTGAACGCTTGATAGCCGGGATCTTTCTCCCGTGTGAAAACCGTGATCGTGACTTCGCGCGGCAGCGCGCGCAACACACGGTAGGTCTGAGGCGCGAGCGTGAAATTTTGATTTTCAGACACATCCCAGCGAATGGAATGTCGGGATGCCAGAAAGTTCACGATGCTGAGAATGGCGACAAAGAGCAGGACCATCAGGATGCTGTTCAGTCCCATTCTGGTCGAGCGCCGGCCGGAGAAGGATTTGACCCTCTCAAAATGCAGGATGAGAAATGCGCTCAGGCAAATCAGCGCCACAAGTTCGGCGATCGTCACGGCCCAGAGCAGATCGGGCCAGAGGCTATAGGCGATGCCGCCGCCTGAGGCGAGGACAAGTCCGATGAGGCCGAGAGGGAAGGATTTCCAGTTCATTTCCAGCGTGTCGATTCTACAACTCGATGGGTGAGGAACAGCATCAGCAGCAGGCCGCTTCCAAAGTACACAAGGTCGCTGGTATCGATGAGTCCCCGGACGAGACGGTCATAGTGTTCCATAAACGAGACATACGAGATGATATGGCCCGCAGTCGTGTCGCCGAGCAGCGCACCTAAGCCTGAGATCAGCCAGAACGTGAGAAGGATGCCGAACCCGACAAAGGCCGCGACAATCTGATTTTCTGTAAGGGCCGAGGCGAAGAGTCCGACGGCCAGGAAGAGCGCGCCCAGCAAGGCCATCCCCAAATAGCCTGTCAGAACCGGATTCCAATCGAACTCGCTAAATAGCATTAAGACGGTCGGGACCAAGCCGGTGATTCCCAGCAGGCCCAAGTAGATCAGCAGGATACTCACGAACTTGCCCAGGACGATTTCATGGATGCCAATGGGCGAGGTCATCAAGAACTCGAATGTCCGCAGCTTTCTCTCTTCGGCAAACAGTCGCATGGTCAGAATAGGGAGAATGATCAGCAGGACGAAGCGCATGCTGGCGAAGAGATTTCTGAAGACCAGGTCGTTCAGATTGATCGAGGCCGGGCCGCCCTGCATCTGCATCAGTTGAATGGCTTGCGCGCCCGCGAAAACGATATAGAGATACGAAAGAAATCCGAAGATGAGCAGGAACACCGCACCGACCACGTAGACGATCGGCGAGACGAAATACCCGCGCAGTTCCTTGGCGATGATGGCCTGTACCGGGGTCACGGAGTAGTCTCCTGTGAGGCCGGTGCTCCCTTGTGCGCTGTGGCCGGTGGCTGCGTCAGGCCATCTTCATGCCGTGTGAGCCGGAGGAAGACATCCTCCAGCGTCATCGAAATAGTGCGTAGTTCCAGCAAGCCCCAGTGATGAGACACGACGACACGGGCGATTTCATCTCGTATGTCACGGCCCAAGGTACATTCGATGAGGAACATCCCGGCTTGTTCCCCGGGGAAAATGTTCAAAACGCCAGGGATCTCGCGGAGTTTCGCGTTGCAATCCGCAGAGGGATTTTTGAGCGTCACGGATATTTTCTCAGATTGCCGAAGCCGAGCCGACAATTGCTCCGGAGAGTCCTCCGCCACGATGCGTCCTCCGCTGATGATGACCACTCGTTGGCAGACGGCGGTGGCTTCCGGCAGGATATGCGTGCTGAGGATCACGGAATGTGAGCCGGCCAGACTTTTGATGAGTTCTCGTATTTCAATGATCTGCTTAGGGTCGAGCCCAATCGTCGGTTCGTCCAAGATCAAGACGGGCGGGTCATGCAGCAGGGCTTGGGCCAGGCCCACACGCTGACGGTAGCCACGGGAAAGGTTGCCGATGAGGCGGTGGCGGACCGACCCCAATTCGAGGCGCCCAATCGATTGATCGAGGGCTGAGGTCAGGTTTCGGCCCCCCATCCCGCGTAGCCGGCCGACAAAGGTCAGATATTCTGTCACGGTCAGTTCTTGATAGACCGGTGGAGTTTCAGGCAGATAGCCGATATGACGTTTGACTTCAAGGGGTTGATCGGCGCAGTCGAACCCGGCGACCCGCACGGTTCCTTCCGTGGCAGGCATGAAGCAGGTGAGAATCCGCATGGTGGTGGTTTTGCCTGCACCGTTGGGGCCAAGAAACGCTAATACTTCCCCCTTGGCCACCGAGAAGGTGACCCGGTCGATAGCCGTATGATGTCCGTACCGTTTGGTAATGTTCTGAACGTCGATCATGTGAGTGATGTCAGGGCGATGAACGGCGGAGGATCTCGCGGCGCCGGTCTCGAAACAACACACATTTCATCTGCGGGACGGATCTTACTCAGTCCGTTCCAGGCAGTCAATATGGCGGCTCGTACAGAGGAGTCTGTCCGACGGGGAGTTCTCCTAGAGTGAACAAATCCCCACGCTATGCGGTATACCAGAATATGAAAAACATCCATGTATCCGAGTGAATATGTTCTCGGTTCATTCCGGCCCACGGCCCTGCAGTTAGCCGTACCTTCTTTGCTTGTTACGACGATAGTGTTGGACGGACTCCTCGTCCTGCGGAGTTGACTCAGCGGTATCTCTCCTATATATAGTGTTACCGCCTGATCGTGGTACAGCCCCTTCTGCACGTTTCCCACTGTCTTTAATCCGTGGCCGAGCAGCATGCCTTCATACCAAGGTAGGGGGAATAGGCTACAGAGTCGGTATTGTTGAATTCCCCCTTGGATCGTACCCTGGCAATAAATTCGCTTCGGGATGATCCAGATGGGAGAGGGAACAGGATGAACTTTCGTACTTCTGCAATGAAAAAGTCAGCTGATCAGCAGCCCATCCAGGTTTTGGTGGTTGTCCTCTGTCTTTCATTGGGCGCCTGCTCATGGATTCCCAAGGGCGAGAGTCAGCTGGATGTGGGGATCAAGGAACGGGGTGTTGCCTCGTGGTATGGGGCGCAGTTTCATGGAAAGCAGGCAGCCAACGGCGAAATATTCAATATGGAGGCGTTGACGGCCGCCCATCGGACCTTGCCTCTTGGGAGTATGGTCCGGGTCGTCAACCTTTTGAACGGGAAGCACGTCCGTGTGAGGATCAATGACCGGGGGCCCTATGTCAATGGACGAATTCTCGACCTTTCCCGTGCCGCGGCGGCCCAGTTAGGGATGGTTGACGGAGGGCTGTCGGTCATCCAGCTTGAGGTGGTCGGGGATCATAGGCCGGACTTCGTGCTTGATGCAGAGGAAGGGGCCAGCCAGTTTTCATCTCTCCTGATGGTGCACAGGTTGAATGAACAACCCTTGTTGTCCTTGCCGTTGATGAGCTTGAGCATGCCCGATTCCATGATGCTACCGGGGCATCGCCTTCGGCCTGTGGATTTCCTCATCCAACGCCGATGGAAATGGGCGCCTGCAATCCTTGCCAGCGATCCGGCCCATCGGCATCATGCGGGACTCGTGCTTTCATAACTCAACCAATCCTCTTCGCGCGGTTGACAGCTGGGAAACCTCTCCTCTAGACTGGCCCGGCCGGACTCAGGGCGAGCCGGTCGTATACTTTTCATCGGCAATCGGTAAAAGGAGTTGATGGCATGGGAAAGAAGACGTCGGCAGAGTCGGAGGAAGCTCGTCTCAAGAAAAAGATTACAGCCAAGCGGACCGGAGCGAGCACCCCGGAAGGGAAGAGCGCAACCCGGTCGCTGGTCAAGCGGCTGAAGAGGGAACAACGGCGTCGTCGGGCGCTGGCATTGCGAAAGAAACACGCGGCCGGAAGCAAAGCTGCAGCACCTGCCTCGGCATAGGTGGCAGGCAGTACTCGTCTGGGCGAGACAGTGAACGTGTAAACCGCTAACAGGTTACCGATGGACCCGACGCCTACGGACAATTCTCAGGACACCCTTCCACCGATGCAACAGGCCGGGGACGAATCGGCAGATACCTTCTCTGCCGAGCTCGTCAAGGCACAGTCGCAAGTGCCCGATGACGCCCTGTCCGGCGCGGGAGGCACAGCTTCGCTCGAAGAAGAGCAGGTCAAGGACGAGATCGATATCCAGATCGATCTGCTTAACGATCCGGACTGGGTGGTCCGCCGCGAAGCCGTCATTACGCTCGGCGAAATGGGCGATGAGCGGTGCATCGAGCCACTGGCCAAAGCGATGCGCGACGGCGACTGGCAGGTCCGAGAAGTGGCGGTCGAAGCGATGGGGCAGGTGGGATCCCCCGCCGTCGAGATGCTTCTCAAGCTGCTTCGCGACTGGGAAGTACGGAAGTGCGCCATCTTGGCGCTCGGCAAAATCCGCGACGAACGGGTGCTTGATCCCCTGATGCTGCAGCTGCGCAATGACGAGTTCAAGGACGATGCGATCAATGCGCTGGTCGAACTCGGCGAGCCGGCATTGCCCCGGTTGATTACCGCGTTGCGGGATAAGGATGACAACGTGCGCACGAGCGCGGTACTCGCGCTGGGCCGCCTCAAGAACGGCGACGCGATCGCTCCCTTGATCGGCATGCTGGGAGACCGGGACTGGTTTACACGCTTGACCGCGGCGGCGGCCCTGGAATCGATCGGGGATGAGCGGGGGCGCGAGGCCATCAAGCCGTTGCTCAAAGATCCTGATCTGGTCGTGAAGATGCGGGTGGAACGTATTCTGGCCAAGTGGAAAAAACAGCCGGTGTCCCAGCCTGCCACTGCGTGAGCCTTGACGCGCTCGTGGCGTCCTCGCGCTATTTGTCGAGGGACTGATCGATTCGGCGCTGCAAGTCATCGAACTTCTTCAAGGGCACCATCTTTCCCATTGCGACTTCGATGCGCGTGTCCCGCAGTGAGCGGGCCACATCCAGCATGGCCTGGGTTGAGGCGTCCGATTTGGTTCCTTTCGCCGCAGCCTCCAAGGTCGAGGCCGCCTCGGTCAGTTCTTTTGCCCCATCGCTGTAATTCCGGTCGAGGACATGTGCCTTGGCCTGCACCACCCGTGATTTGGCTTCCATGAGCGCTTTGCGGCGGCGGAGATCGCGTTCGATTTCTGCCGTCGTCGCCAAGGCATTCTGAGAAAGATTCTTCAAGGATTGGCGGGCATCGCTGATCGTTTCCTCGGAAATTGCCAAGCGGTGGGTCAGGTCCGATACGGTTGCCTGCAATGTGCCGACAGGCTGTTGTCCTGCGTAATATCCCGCCGCGAAGGCGCCGGCGACCAGGAGCAGCACGGCGATGAATTTGAGCATGATCTCCTTGCCGGTTAGCGATGCCTGGGCGGTGAACGTTTCCGATCCAGCTGCCGCAGCACGCTTCCCGCTGCGGTGATCCGAACGGCTTCGTCGGTGTCGCCTAAGGCTTTAACGAGCAGTGGCATCACAGGTCCTGCACTGTTCCCCAAGGCTTTGGCGGCCATGAGTCGTGGAAGCGGTTGCGTATCCCGGAGCAGGGGTTCCAGCAGAGCCACGGCCTCTGTGTTCGAGGTGGCACTCAGCGCCTGAGCGGCAGCGCCTCGAACGGAGGGATCTGGCTGTTTCACAAGTTCAGCAACGAGCGGCAGGGCTGAGGCCTCTCCCAAACGAAGCAACCCCTCGGCGGCAGCCGCGCGGACCTGCCAGCTGGGGTCCCGGGTCAAGGCCTGCAGCAACGGACGATTCTCCTTAATACCCAGCCTGCCCAGGCTTCCGGCCGCGACACTGCGAACCATGGCGATGTCGTCTCCAATGGCATGGGTCAACGGTGCGACTGCCCCGGGCGAGCCGAATTCTCCCAGCGCACCGGCGGCGAAGGCACGCACGGATGGGTGGGGATCATACACGGCCTGACTCAGGGCCGCCAGACTTGTCGGGCGCTTCAGCCGGCCGAGCACACCGAGCGCCGCCATGCGCATGTCCTCATCCGGGAGCGTGGCTGCGTTGGTGATATCGGCCAGTTTGTCGGATTGTCCCATGCGATAGAGGGCTGCAGCGGCGAAGATAGATTCGGGGCCTTCGTCAGTGCGGGCGATGTCGGAGAATCGCTTAACGAGATCCGCAGCATTGGCGTCTCCCAGGGCGGTCATAGCGGCAATACGGACGGTAGGCATCTGGTCGCCCAATGCTCGCCGGAGTGCACCGGATTTCTTGGCCAGGCCGGCTTTCCCGATCGCTTCTGCGGCCCGTGCCCGCACCAGGACAGACGAGTCCAGTAGCCCGTCTTCCAGCACGGCGGCCGTTTCCGGCAGGCCCAGTTCCGCCAGGGCGGTGTAGGCGGCAATGCGGACATGTTCTTTGCGATCTCTGACGTGGCTAGTAATGACCGTGAGTGCGAGAGGACGGAGTAGTGCGGGGTCGTGGATGCGCCCGTCCGGAGCGAGTCTCATATAAATTGCGAGCGCTTCATCAGTGCGTCCGATCCGGACGTAGCTCAACAGACAGGTCCGTAACAATTGGTTCGAGACCGTCGTGCCAGAAGGGATGGTCTGATAGAGTGCGGCGACTGCTGCATAGTCACCGGCCTTGAAGAGATCGCTGGCGGTCGATTCTATGGAGGACGAGGCTCCAGCGGCGTGGGCTGGTGCGATCAATGCGGCACAGAGCGTCACGGCGGCGGCCAACACCCAGGCGCAGGCCGGATGCAGCATCGATGTCCGCCCCGTGCCCCGATGCTCTGCGCGGAGGATGATCACCATGTTGATGGGGCACGCAGCGTGGCGGGCTCGTAGAGCATCCCCACATAGTCTTTTACCATGCGGGTGGTGCAAAACTGTGGAGCGATGGTGCGGATGCATTCTTTGACCATATGCAGCCAGCCGCGAGGGATGCCGTCTCGGTCGCGTTGGTAAAAGAGCGGCACGGCCTCCTGTTCCAAGATGCGGTAGAGCTGTTCGGCATCATGCTGATCCTGTGCTTTGGTGTCTGCCTGATCGGCCAACGGTTGGATGCCCCATCCATTGGCGCCGTTGTATCCTTCGGCCCACCATCCATCCAGGATGCTCAGATTCAGTACCCCGTTCAGCGCGGCCTTCATACCGCTGGTCCCGCTGGCTTCCAAGGGAAAGCGCGGGGTGTTGAGCCAGATATCGACACCCTGCACGAGAAACTTCGCCATGTGCATGTCGTAGTCTTCGAGAAACGCGACATGGCCGCCCAGCTTATGATCATGGCAAAAGCTGAGCACTTCGTGAATGAAGTATCGTCCCGGTTCATCGGCCGGATGGGCTTTGCCCGCGAAGATCAATTGGACCGGTCTCCATCTGTTTTGGAGGAGCAGTTTCAACCGTTCGAGATCCTGGAAGAGGAGCGTTGCCCGTTTGTACGTGGCGAACCGTCTGGCAAAACCGATCGTCAGCGCTTCAGGATCGAGGAGTGTGCCGCGAGCCAGCACTTGTGAGGGCTGGATATGGCCCTGCATCCAGCCGGTTCTGGCCCGTTCGCGGATAAAACTCATGAGTTTCCGTTTCATGGCCTGACGGACGGCCCACAATTCGGCGTCGGGGACATCCGTCACCCGTTGCCACATGGCCGGATCGTCGCAGGTAGAGGTCCATGTCGGGCTGAGTGATTTTCCGTACAGATGGTGGAGTTCTGGAGAGATCCAGGTCGGCGCGTGCACGCCGTTGGTGACGCTGCGGATGGGAACTTGCTCGGTGGGTAATCCAGGCCAGAAATGCTGCCACATCTCGCGGGTGACGCGGCCATGTTCGCGACTCACGCCGTTCACGTGGGCCGACAGGCGCATTGCCAGTGCGGTCATGTTGAAACCATGGCCGCGCGATTCGGGTGTCTCACCCAGACCCATGAACGTTTCCCGTGAGAGGCCCAGTTGTTCCCAATACCCTGCAAAGTATCGGTCCATCAGATGGTGAGGGAACACGTCGTGGCCGGCCGGCACCGGCGTATGGGTTGTAAACACAGTGCTTTGGCGGACCAGCTCACTGGCTTCAGCATGAGTGGCCCCCTTCTGCATAAACTCACGGAGACGTTCCAAGGTGAGAAAGGCGGAATGGCCTTCGTTCGCATGCCAGATGGAGGGGGCGATGCCCAATGCGCGCAAGAGCCGTACGCCGCCGATCCCCAACAAGATTTCCTGGCAGAGCCTCATTTCCTGATCGCCACCGTACAGTCGGGCGGACAGGGCGCGATTCTCCGGGCTATTCTCAGGCACATCCGTATCGATCAGAAAGAGCGGCACACGGCCGACCACGACTCGCCAGACGGCGGCGGTGACGTGGCGGCCTCCCATCTCGACGGTAAACCGGCAGGCTTCTCCGGATAGAGTCTGTGCCGCTTGAATGGGAGACTCTTCCCGGGTGAACGGCGCATAGGCCGCTTCCTGCCATCCTTCCTGAGTGAGGCGCTGACGGAAATAACCTTGCGGATACATGAATCCAATGCCGACCAGTGGCACGCCGAGGTCGCTGGCTTCTTTGCAGTGGTCGCCGGCCAGAATACCGAGGCCGCCGCTATAAATGGGCACAGACGTATGCAGGCCGAATTCCGCGGAAAAGTAGGCGATGGTCGTCTTCGTCAGGTCTGCGTGGTGGGTGCCGAACCAGCTCTTCTTGTTTGCGCGATACTCGTCGAACAGGCGGAGCACCGCCGAGTAGTGACGGAGAAATGACGGATCTTCCCCCAGCCGGGCCAGCCGCTCCTGTCTCACATCTGCCAATAGTTTGACGGGATTATGGTGTGTGAGAAACCAGAGTGTGGGGTCGATGGTTTCGAACAATTCACGTGCTTCCAGTGTCCAGCTCCACCAGAGGTTATGAGCCACCTCAGACAGGCGTCCCAGACTCGGAGGGAGATGGGCAAGAGAACTATTCGCGGAAGTAGAAATATTCACAGGGGCTCCTTCGATAAATGAGATGCCATGCGTGTGGGGTGATAGGGGGTCGAGGACACGGTTTGTCTGGTCCGGGTCAGGCGTGTCCCGCCTTATGCCACGAGGTCCACTCATCGGAGAATGCCACGGCGGCATACCGTTCGCCAACGATTTTTGCAACTCGGTTCAGCAGCTTGGTGAGTTGCTGGAGTTCGGCAGGAGTCAGATCTTCGCGGAATCGGGGGTGGAGGCCCCAGCGTGTTTCGACTTCTTCTCCGGACACGCTCGACATCAGGCTGATCAACTTGATCTCCTGCCCGGTCTGGCTTTTCGTGTCCAGCGAGTCGGCCATCGATGCGGAAGCCGTAGGCGCAGAGTCCGTCGCGGGCGCCGTCTGGCCCTCGAGCACAGCGCTGATCGCCGGCACGATGGCGCCGGCACACAATGCCGCCGCCGAACTGAGCTGGCTATTGCCGGGTGCGCCGAGGGTCTGGGCGATTTTCTCGCCGAAGTCACGGAACATCTCGCTCTTCGCCTTGGACTCTTCCGTGATCAGGAATTTGTACGGCTCGTAGGTCTCCCGGCTTTCGGCGACGGCAGTACCCACCGTCAGCACGATTTCCATCTGATCCACGTTGTGTCCGAATGCCGGCTCTAGCGCGTGCGTCAACTGTCTGGTCACCGCATCTTCGAGACCATTCATGAAGTCCATCTGGTCCTTCAGCGGGATATGCAGCGCGGCCAGGCGGTCGGCCACATTGAACAGAATCTTGAGAAATTCGAGGTAGAGTCCCCACTCGTCCTGCCGCTTCAGCGCGAGCGCCTGCTCAGGCGCATTCTTCTTCATGAGGGTGACGGACTCCCCCGACACGGCCAGCATGAGTTCAGCCAGTTGGCGGAGCTGGTCCTTATATTCAGTATTAGCAGTAGCCATGGGTCTCCGTTAGTAGAGGCCGATTATAACGGAGACGCATGTAGCGAGCAAAGAGGCGATTCAGCAATTCGTTGCCTGCTCTATGTGCTGGCATGCGCTTCGATCGAGGATAATGGTCTGAAAAGGACAAGAAATCCAGAGCTGGTTCGCGTCAGGCCCAGATGGAACAGCAGGTTGTGATGATCTGATCCGACGCAAGTCCTCTTATGTCCTGGCGCAGCCACAGTGTGCCGCGACACTGTCTGCCAGCTTATCCCGTGAAAAACCTGGGGGTAGGCTCTTCGGCGATGTATTGCCGTCATCAAGCCCGTTCGATAGGGTGAGTGCCATGCAGTCCGATAGGTTCTTGAGGGATTCAGCTCTGTGCGAGATACAGAGTTTGGGCCTTTTGATTGCAGTCGGCGTGGGAAACCTTGCCGCTTGCCTCGTCATGCGAAAAAGGGGAGAATCCTGGCGTGTCACCCCTCGCTCTCAAAGATAAAGATGTGAAATTTATTCAGTGTGCTCAATGCGGGGCGCACAATCGAGTATCGGGCCATTCGATTACTCAAACCAATGTCTGCGGCAAATGCCGCATGCCGTTACCTGAGCCATCCCATATTCGTTCAGCAAAATTCGCCGCACGGAACAGTGTCTGGATTGTCCTCGGAGCCATCATCGGCGCTGCCGTCTTGATCAATGAATTTCGGTTATCGGATGGGCCGGCATCCAACGATGTGCAAACCAACAATCAAGGCCATTCCCCACCGCCGCCCGGCCCGATGGATTATCGGGCAATGCCGGTCACACAGGGTATCCATCAGCTCTACACAAGTGCTGAACAGATTGCCCCCTTCCGCATCGTGACGCCATCCGGCGCGGACAGTTTCTACATCAAACTCACCGATGCGAGTACAGGGGTGCTCGTCATGACATTTTTCGTACAGGGGGGCCAGAGCTTTGAGGCGCTAGTGCCAGTAGGAACCTATCGCGTCAAATACGCGACGGGCGCAACCTGGTATGGAGTAGATTTTGTATTCGGTCCTGATACGCGCTACAGCGAGGCAGTGAAGATCTTTGAATTTTCCGTGAAAAAGAATCACGTCACGGGCAATACGATTGAACTGACTCCCCATGGTGGAAGCAATCTCGACACAAAGACCATATCGGCCCACCAGTTCAACTGCAATATCCTGCGCAATCCAACGTCGCCTGTCACTGCGCCTTCGACCTGCTCCTGAACGTGAATTTTGAACGCAATTAGGGGTTGTTCGGCATTCAGCGCATGTACGTCTCTGTTTTTCCGTCAGCTGACTTTCTCCGGTTCTCCCGTTATGCTGTTCTTCGAATTATTCGCTGAACATCGTGGAGGATGATGAGTCCCGACTCAGGATCTCGCGTGCCACACGATAATGCGCGGGAGCATCTGCTCGCGATTGCGGACGTTCTGGCCAAGGCGCTGGATACGACGGTCAAGATTCCCGGTACGTCCATCTCTATCGGACTCGATCCCTTGCTTGGGCTTATTCCGGGAATCGGCGATGCGCTGGCCAATCTCATCGGCACGATCATCCTTGGCTTGGCGACCCGTTTGCGGGTTCCGCGGATTGTCCTGGCCCGCATGAGTCTCAATCTATTGATCAACGGTGTCGTGGGGGCGATCCCGATCGTCGGCGATCTATTCTCGGTCTGGTTTCAGAGTAACATGAGGAATGCCTCGCTACTTCGAGAAGCCGCGATGAAGCCGGATCGCGAGACCCGGCCCGATTGGTTCTATGTCGGCGGAATCGTCGGGAGCACGGTCGTACTCATGCTGCTCGCGATTGCCTTCGTGGTCTGGGTGGTTGCTCAGCTCTGGACGATGATCGCGCTATAAAATGGAAGCGGAGTTGTGGTATATCACACGACCCTCTGCATGACCGAACTGCCGAACACCTGCTCCGTCGATCTCTATGGAACGAGAAGTTAAGACGTATGTACTAAAGCGGCCTGTTGAAGAGGCGGTCCCGCGCAAGCTGTCCATTGACTATGCGGCGGCGCTGAATCAGCAACAGCTGGCGGCGGTCTCAGCGGGCGAAGGTCCGTCGCTGGTGATCGCGGGCGCCGGCAGCGGTAAGACACGCACGCTCGTCTACCGGGTCGCCTATCTCATCGATTCCGGGATCGATCCCTCGAATATTCTGCTGCTCACCTTTACGCGCAAGTCGGCCCAGGAGATGTTGGCGCGCGCGGGCGATCTGATCGGCGCCCGGAGCCAGCGTGTGTGTGGCGGCACATTCCACTCGGTGGCGAATCTCTTGCTGCGGCGCTATGGCCGGTCCATCGGAGTTGAGCCGGGGTTTACGATCTTGGATCGCGGCGATGCGGAAGACTTGATCGCGCTTGTTCGCTCCCAACTCGGCCTCAACGAAAAAGACAAGCGCTTCCCCCGCAAGGGGACGATCATGGAAATGATCAGCAAGAGCGAGAATACGCTCCGCAGTCTCGACGAGATTCTGCTCGAAGAGTTCGGCCATTTTGCCGATCATGCGGAGGATTTGGGCCGCCTGCACAAGGCCTACCAATCGGCAAAGCGGCAAAAACAGTTGCTCGATTACGACGATTTGCTGGTCATGCTCCGGCAGCTGCTCTTGATGGATGAGGCGGCCCGCATGGCCATTTCCAGCCAGTATCGCTACATCCTTGTGGATGAGTATCAGGATACGAATCGGCTGCAGGCCGAGGTGATCCGCCGGTTGGCGACGACGCATAACAATGTGACGGTGGTCGGCGACGACTCCCAGTCTATCTATGCGTTCCGTGGCGCGACGTTCAAAAACATCATGGAGTTTCCGGTCCTCTTTCCCGGCACGACGATCTACAAGCTGGAAGAGAATTACCGCAGTACGCAGCCGATCCTGGATTTGGCGAACTGCGTCATCGATGAGGCGGCGGAGAAATATACGAAGCGCCTCTTCACGAGGAAGATCGACGGGCCGTTGCCGGCCCTCGTGGAAGCCGCGGGAGAAAGCGCGCAATCGCGGTTTATTGCGCAGAAGATTCTCGAGCTGCGCGAAGAGGGCGTGCCGTTAAGTGAGGTCGCCGTGTTGTTTCGGTCGAGCTTCCATTCGTTCGATCTCGAAATCGAACTTTCGCGCAAGGGGCTGCCCTTCATTAAGCGCGGCGGGGTGAAGTTTATCGAAACGGCGCATGTGAAGGATCTGCTTGCGCATGTGCGGGTGGTCGCCAATCCGTTGGATACGGTCAGCTGGCATCGCGTGCTCATGTTGGTCGAGGGGGTCGGGCCGAAAAAAGCCCAGGATCTCCTCGCTGCAATCATGAAGGCCGAACGGCCGTCCGATGTGTTGCGTGGAGTCAGCGGCCGATCGGGGCAGGGACTCAAGAATTTGGCGAATACTCTGGAGAGTCTGGCCGGGTCGGACAATCGGCATCCGGCGGAGCACGTCAATCACATCTACGAATACTATCTTCCGATTCTCAAGGAGCAGTACGACGACTATCCCAAGCGGACCAGAGATTTGGATCATCTTCATACGATTGCCGAGGGCTATCACGGTATCGACGAATTTCTCGCCGACTTGGCGCTGGAGCCGCCGGATGGTAGCGCGGTGGGTGTCGAGGCGCCCGACCGGGATGATGAGCGGCTGGTGCTGTCTACAATCCATTCAGCCAAAGGGCTGGAGTGGCAATGTGTCTTCGTGATTTGGGTGGTGGACGGCCGGTTCCCTTCCGCCTATTCTTTTCTCACGGATGACGAGCTGGAAGAAGAACGGCGGCTTTTCTATGTGGCTGTGACTCGGGCTAAACGGCACTTGTTTATGACCTATCCTATCAATGTATACGACAAGGCGAGCGGCATGCTGCTCTCAAAGCCTTCCCGATTTCTTGATCATGTTTCCTCGGATCTTCTCGATACGATCGCGCTGGTTGAAGAAGACGGCAGAGAAGATTGGGGAACTCCCCGGTATCAAGATTATTAACCCGCATGATTCACGGGCGTTGCTGCTGCAATCGTCCGTCTCTGTGAGCCGAGACACAGCCGATCTGCTGTTCCGGGGAACGAAGTGATGAGTTTCTGGTTTCGAGTTTCACGTTTCGTGTCGCGAGGAAGGATGCTCCGGAAACTTGAAACCCCGAACTCGAAACCCGAAACAGTTCCCGGTACTGTGATGCGATGACTTCTCTATGGACGAGAGTGGTTCTTGCATTGTGTTGCTGGTGGAGCATGGTTTCTGTCGTTCCGGCCTTGTCATCCGAGCATGCAGGGTCTGCTGCGTCAGGCCGACAGTGGGAGCGGTTGCTGGCGGACGCCGGCCAGCTGCATCTGCCGACAACGTTTCTGAAGGTGATCCCGCCGGATTTCATCCGGTTTGAATTCGACGATCTTCGGACGTATGCGGCGGAGTACCATCCCGGCGAGCATCGCCTGGTTCTCAATCGGTCCTTGTCTTTTAATGCTGCCGGGCGGGTGCTCAAGCCGCTCACCAAGATGACGCACAAGGAGTTGGAGGTTCTGTATCATGAACTGTTCCATGCCTACATGGACTATCTCGCGTCTTCCATCGGAGGGCAGGGGGATGACGGTTCTGTGTCGAGCGAATTGATCAATTTTGCGCGAATGCAGCAGACTTGCCGGTATGAAAACGTGATGATCGCACCGGTTGCGCAGCGACCGAATGAGACAGAATTGCGCTATCTGACGGAATCAGAATCCTGGGAAGCCCTCAATGAAACATGGGCTGTCTTCATTGGTTGGGCTATTTGGAATCAACTCGACGTGCAACATCCGGGGGTGGACTCGATGTTTCGGCAGCAGCGTCTGATGGAACAATGGGCTCAGCGGCTTCACGCGGCTTTTCAGCAGGGAGAGCTTCGTGGGTACTATGTTCCCGAAGATATCGATGAACGCCGTATCACCCATAAACGGTTTCTTGCCAAACCATCACAGATTACCTGGGGAGAGGCCGTAGCGCTTATGAGTCAAGTGCTTGGTTTTAATGGTAAATCTGTTCTATTTGCTCAGAACATTGCCGGGGTCTCACAGGGTGGTGCTCAATCCGCACCCTGTAGATCCATTAGCAAGTAAAAAGAAAAAATCAGACTGAGACCTGCTTCCCCTCTTGACATGGCGGAACTTCATCAATAGAATCCGGCATTTCCTAATCGGCTTGTCCGGCACAGCAGCGATTCAATCATCTTGATTGAAAAGAGAAAGCTGTGCGCGGAGAGGTGTGCTCTTATTTTACACACCGAAGCAGCGAACATTTTTTGAATCTGCGTCGAATTTGTTTGGATTGCAACGTACGGTGAAGTGTCGCGGGCAGGTACCCAAGTGGCCAAAGGGGGCAGACTGTAAATCTGCTGGCTTATGTCTTCCAAGGTTCGAATCCTTGCCTGCCCACCATTAAGCCGGTTTATATCGCCTGCTCGATAATGTGTGCGGGGAGAGAGTGGCGGGTCGATCAGGTGTGGAGTGGTATGGCGGTTGGGTCCTGAGTGTGGAGCATCTGTTCGATTCAGCTGTGGGCATTCAGCGCGAGAAATAAGAGGCGGGCGTAGCTCAGTGGTAGAGTTCCAGCCTTCCAAGCTGGCTGTCGTGGGTTCAAATCCCATCGCCCGCTCCATACCGAGGACGTGAGGTGTGAAACGTGAGGCGTGAGACGAAAGAAGCCGGGTGCTGTACAAGCGTTCACGTATGACGTTTCACCGGGAAGAGGCCCACGTAGCTCAGTTGGTAGAGCACGTCCTTGGTAAGGACGAGGTCACGCGTTCGATCCGCGTCGTGGGCTCCAGTGCGTAGCGTAGGGTGAAGCTGAGGCATAGCGTTGAGGGAAGGAGGCCGGATGTGGATCCCCTCAATGTGAACCTCAACCGAGCAAGTAACGGAGGGAGTTATGGCGAAGGCGAAATATGAGCGGAAGAAGCCGCACGTAAACATTGGGACGATCGGGCATGTGGACCACGGGAAGACCACGTTGACGGCGTCGTTGACCAAGATTTGTGCGGATCGGG
>JALHPO010000010.1 GCA_022842445.1 Nitrospira sp. | reverse complement strand
GAATACGGCCTGCAGCAATTCATTCTCGCACGCATTCACGACGCAGGGATGACAACCTCCAGCGCTCCCATCGCGGCGGTTGATGCCCATAGCGCCGACCCCCATTATGGGCCGGTGGAGTCCGATGCTTCTCCCATTACCCGGGAGAACTTGCTGTTAATCGATTTGTGGGCCAAACAGACTGAGCCCGGCTCAGTCTACGGCGACATTACCTGGACCGGGTACACAGACAAGCAAGTACCGGCAAAACAGCGCATGATCTTCAACTATGTCCGGCAAGGGCGCGATGCGGCGCTGTCGTTTGTTCGGGAACGGATCGCCTCCGGCCGCTTTCCCTTCGGATGGGAAGTCGATGATGTGTGCCGGAACGTCATTCGAGATGCGGGCTATGGCGACTTCTTCGTCCATCGGACCGGCCATTCCATCGGTGAAGAAGTCCACGGCAACGGCGCCAACATCGATAATTTGGAAACACAGGACGGGCGTCGGCTCATGCCTCGAACCTGTTTTTCCATCGAGCCGGGTATTTATCTGCCCGGGGAATTTGGCATCCGCAGCGAACTCGATGTCTATGTATCGGAACGGGAAGCATTGGTGTATGGCGAACCGCTCCAAACCGACATCGTTCCCATTCTCTGACCTTCACGACCGTTCCGCTCTCTCCGGCTCGCTCCATGCCCTCCCTTTCTTGACAGTCTGCGGAGAGGGCAGCTAGATTCACTCTATCTCGCGGGTCGGCCAGGTCTCGTGTGCGGTATTGCATCAAGCGGAGCAGCCATGTTCGGAACAATGGGAATTTCTGAGCTCCTCATCATTCTGGCCATTATCTTGATCATTTTCGGCGCAGGCCGTTTACCCCAGATCGGCGAAGGTGTCGGCAAGGCCTTGAAAGGTTTCAAAAAGGAAGTTCACGACGCCCCGCCTCCGGTCGAGACACAGCCTCAACAAGAAACACCGTCTGCACGGCCTGAGCACCCTCAACCGCTCGCTTCTGCGACGATTCAGGCTCCTGGGACATCGACCACCGCAGCCACAACCACCAAACCCAACGTCCCCTATGCCCCTGGTCCTGAAATGACGCCCGGGACTACCGCGTCGTTACTCTACAAAACAGGGCCGCAATCCCCTCATAATATGCCGAAGACCGCCTCAGAGCGCGCGCCACAAGCTGCCGAGGCAGCGGCCCAGCATGTGGTCACGATGGAAGAGCGCGCGGCTGCGCCTGCCCCGATAGCCCGTGGTCAATATCCCCCTTTGCCACCGGGGACCCAAACGAAGCCATCCGGCAAGCGCCCCTCAGCAATCGTGAACAAGGACGCGGTCGCCCGTGTGCAAGCCCAGCAAGCCGCACTAAAGGCCAAGGCAACGCCTGCTCCGTCAGGGGTTTCTCCCGAAGACATGCAGAGCCTCGGTGAAGGCATGGGCGACGTCTTACGCACATTCCGGCAGGCGACAACCGATGTCCGCAACAGCATCGCCCCTGAGATGCGTACGCTTCAGGCTGAAATGGATGCCGCGCACAAAGAACTTCAACAATCTCTTGACGCCGCAGCAGAACCGGCAGCAGCTCAAGAAGATCCCCCGAAGCCCGCGTAGCTCTCTCATCAAGCACGTATCGTTTTCACAGACTATTCAGTGGGCTAAGAGAAATGGATGGCGTTCAAGCCGTTCCGGCTCTTTGGATCGTCTATGGCACGGGTCTTTATGGTGAGCCTTCGGAAGGACACTGTGTATCAGATGCGATTCTTGAGACTACATCAATCACCGCAACGCTGGATTCGGTCGTGCGGGCGACCGTGCACCGGCTCGATCAGTGGATGAACCACGCCCCCTGCGATTCAGGTCTGAGCGCGAGTTCGGCTCCGATTCAATGCCTCGACCAGCCCTACGAGAAGATTTTGCACCTTGCTGTCGATATCCACGAATTGCACACCCATTCCTGGAAACAGGAGATACCGCTCCGGTTTGTTTCGAACCCAGGCTACCTTCGCTTTGGCTCTCAGTTTCTCCAGGGGCCGATCAGGCAGCGAGAATTCAAGAGACAATTCCGTTCCCATCGCCACCGGGGAACTACTCTCGATAAACAACCCGCCTCCTCCGATGCCTGCGGTGAGACTCTCGAATTTCTTCCCATCAGGCGTCGAACACTGCACCTTGATGGCAAGCGGGGCACGCGGGTATGCGCGGCAATGGGCGAATGCGGTATCGTCGCCGGCAACCACTCGTTCGATGATCTCGCCCCAAGGCATATCGCCCAGCAGCTTCCCCGATGGATCTTGCACAGCGACTGTTTCGAGATCGGCATCGACGATGATGGTCTTGCCCTGATGGCCCGCAGTAGAGATGACTGGAAATTTCATGGTTGTGATTCGACCTCGCGCACGAGGGAACAGGACAGAATTCTAGGCCGCTTGGGTTTTAACCTGCGTCGCTTTCACCAGCTCGAGAATCCGGTCGCGAATATTCTGCGCGACTTCTGTGAACTGCACTCCCATCCCTGGACTAAACGTATATTGATCGGCTTTGGGACACACCCATGCCACGACCCCTTTCGTCGGAAGCCATTCGTCCGGCTTTTCCGGAAGTGAGAACTCCATGGACAGCTTGGTTCCTACGGGAAGGGGCGCGTGGCTTTCGATAAACATGCCGCCACCACCAATACCTCCTGCCCGACTCTCGAATTTCTGTCCTTCCGGAGTATTGTAGCGAACCCGAAACGCCAGCGAGATCCGCGGCTCGGATCGGATCTCTTTCTGAACAGGCAATTTGCGATACGCCATGATCTGGTCGATCACGAAGTCCCACGACAAACTGCCGATCTGTTCTCCGTTGATCCCCAATAACGTAACCAGTTCGCGTGTCTCATCAAGCTCTAGCGTTTTCCCTCGATGACGAAGGCTGGATGCAACAGGGTATTTCACAGGCGATCCTCTTCTTCTTGCTCGTAGCAGAGTCGTACGTCGCAAGTATAGCGCAGCGTTCCAGCTTGTCGAGAAAAAGCTGAGAGTTCTACAGCACAGGAAATGCGGACTTGGCTGATAGAGAGGGCGGGACAGGCAGAGACCCACAGGGAACAGGAGGCGGCAATCGCGCGGGGCTGCAGACACATTGCCCCGCGCAGTGCGTGCCGTTACGCGCTTTTTGCGTCGATCTCCTGCTCAAATATGCGGATTGGCGGGTTTTTCCCCGTAATCGCATCTTCGGTAATGACGACTTCTTTGATCTGTTTCTGGGACGGAGCATCGTACATGATGTCCAGCATGACCTCTTCCAAGATAGCCCGGAGCCCGCGCGCACCGGTTTTTTGCGCGTAGGCTTTCCGCGCAACGGCGCCCAACGCCCCTTCGGTAAATCTCAACTTCACTTTTTCAAACGACAATAACTTCTCATACTGCTTCGTAAGCGCGTTTCGAGGCTCTGTGAGGATTCGGATCAGCGCCCGCTCGTCCAATTCTTCCAGAGTCGCCACGACCGGCAGACGTCCGACAAATTCAGGGATCAGCCCGTATTTGAGGAAATCTTCGGGCTGCACTTTGGCGAGAAGATCGCCCAAACGGATCTCGCTTCGCCCTCGAATCTCGGCTCCAAATCCCATGGATTTCCGATTGATCCGCTGCTCGATGAGTTGCTCCAAGCCGACAAAGGCTCCACCGCAGATGAAGAGGATGTTGCTGGTGTTGACCTGGATGAACTCTTGATGAGGATGCTTTCGCCCGCCTTGCGGCGGAACATTGGCAACGGTGCCCTCAATCAATTTCAGCAGCGCTTGCTGCACCCCTTCGCCGGACACGTCCCGCGTGATCGACGGACTATCACTTTTCCGGCTGATCTTGTCGATCTCGTCGATGTAGACAATGCCGCGTTCGGCCCGCTCCACATCGTAGTCGGCCGCTTGAAGCAGCTTCAGAATGATATTCTCGACATCTTCGCCCACATACCCCGCTTCTGTGAGTGTCGTTGCATCAGCAAGGGTAAACGGCACGTCCAGGTACTTGGCCAGAGTTTGAGCCAGAAGGGTCTTCCCCGTGCCTGTCGGGCCCACCATCAGAATATTGCCCTTCTGGAGCTCGATATCGTCGACTTCCTTCTCCTTGGACGAAATGCGCTTGTAATGATTGTGCACCGCAACGGACAGAATCCGTTTGGCGCGCTCCTGCCCAACGACGTACTGATCCAAGTGATGTTTGATTTCCGCCGGCTTCTTAAGCTTGGAGGAGATTTCCTCCTTCGCTTCTTCCCAGTCTTCGGCAATGATGTCGTTGCACAGATTAACGCATTCGTCGCAGATATAGACGGTCGGCCCGGCGATCAGCTTCCGCACTTCATCGCGGCTCTTTCCACAAAAAGAACACCGCAAGTGTCGATCCATCTTCTCTTGCTTGGCCATGTGCCCTCCTGTGTTACTTGCTCTTGGCCTCGTCCTTGCCGCTGTCACCGGATTCCGCCGCCTTGATGACTTTGGGCGGCCGCGTGATGACCTCATCGATAAGCCCGTACCGTTTGGCTTCTTCACCGGACATGAAATAATCCCGCTCGGTATCGTGGGAGATTTTTTCGATGGTCTGCCCGGTATGCTTGGCCATGATCTCGTTCAGGCGATCCCGGATCTTCAGAATTTCCCTGGCATGGATGTCGATTTCCGTGGCCTGCCCTTGGAATCCCCCCAGCGGCTGGTGAATCATCACGCGCGCATTGGGCAGCGCGAACCGTTTGCCTTTCGTGCCGGCGGTCAACAACAACGCGCCCATGCTGGCCGCTTGGCCCAGACAAATCGTGTTGATCGGCGGCTTCACATACTGCATGGTATCGTAGATGCCCAATCCGGCCGTGACACTACCGCCGGGTGAATTGACGTAGAGATTGATGTCCTTTTCAGGATCTTCCGCTTCCAGAAAAAGGAGCTGCGCGATCACCAAATTGGCGAAGACGTCATCGATCGGAGCTCCGAGGAAAATAATGCGGTCTTTGAGGAGCCGTGAGTAAATGTCGTAGGCGCGTTCGCCTCGATTGGTTTGTTCGACCACGATGGGAACCAACATGTCGTCAAATCCTTTCCGCGACAGCCTTCCTCTGCATTGAGGCCAGGATGCGCCGGCACCGTCGTTATCCTTGAATCACCGCGTGTCGGTAGACGAAATCCAGCGCCTGATCCGCCAAGATCTTCGTACGCAACTTCTCGATGGAATCCTGTCCGCCGGCCTGAATCATTTTCACCAGGTC
The DNA here is from genome assembly GCA_022842445.1 of Nitrospira sp. Lineage (GTDB taxonomy): Bacteria > Nitrospirota > Nitrospiria > Nitrospirales > Nitrospiraceae > Nitrospira_D. The sequence goes on along the minus strand of JALHPO010000010.1, from coordinate 86,963 downwards.
GGCCAGCGGCACCCGGAGTTCCGAGGCCAATCGGGCCACTTCATCGTTTAAGTCTGCCTCGCTGACGGACAACCCTTCTTTTTCCGCAACGGCTTCGAGGATCAATCCCACCTTCACACGGCGATTCGCGGCCTCCCGATGCTCCTCGCGAATTCGCCGGCTTTCCTCCGCGTCTGCGGGAGGAAGCGGGTCCGCGTCCTTGCTTCGGTGCCGTTCCTGAAGTTTCTGCCGAACAATGGTATCGAGTTCACGCTCGACGAGGGTCTCGGGCAGATCGAAATGATAGGTGTCGGCCAGGCGCGAGAGGATCGTATCCTTGTACGACTGTTCGATGTCTTTCTTGAGCGCCTTTTCCATCTCACCCCGTACCGCATCTTTCAGTTCCTGAATCGAGGCGTATGGACCGCAGTCCTTGGCAAACTCGTCGTCAAGGGCGGGGAGCTGCTTATGCTTGACTCCCGTGACACTCAAACGGAACTGGACGGTCTTGCCCGCGACCCGAAGATCGGGGTGGCTGGCCGGATACGGTTGAGCAATCTCGATGACGCTCCCTTCCACCTTGCCGAGCAGGTGAGCATCGACTTCAATTCCAAGCAAGGCGGCCTTCGAGCCGACTTTGTGGAGATGGCCCTCCTTCTTCGTGCCGTCGAGCGGCCCGCCGTCCAAAAACCCTTCGAGGGAGACCACGGCATAGTCGCCTTCAGCCAAGGCCGTTCCAGCAGGCGCTGCGTCTAATCTCGCCTGTTGCTCACGCAACACTTCCAGTGCACGGTCTACCTGCTCATCCGCCACCGACCGCTTGTCCGGTTTGAGAGAAATAGGACTGGGCGCTTTATAATCACGCAGTTCGATTTTTGGTTTGATCTCAACGGTCGCGGTAAACGTAAATGGCGAATCCTTCTTAATTTTGACGCGATCCAGCGGCGGAATTTCTACGACCACAGGGCTGATCCCCGCCTGCTTGACGGCTTGATCATAATAATCCGGGATAAGACTTCGGATGACGTCTTCTTCTATGGCTTTGGCATAACGTTTTTCCAAGATGGCTAACGGAGCTTTCCCTGGTCGAAACCCTGGAATTCGAACCTGGCGGTTCAATTCAACGTAGGCCCGGGAAAATCGCTGTGTTACTTCGTCGGCCGGCACCTCGATTTTCAACGCGCGTTTCATGGGGCCCAATTCTGTCATTTCCATTTTCATCGGGTGGGAATCCTTCTCTTCAGCGTCAGATACTCTCTAGCGATCAACATCGACTGTGTATGGTGCGAGAGGGGGGACTTGAACCCCCACGGTTACCCACGAGATCCTAAGTCTCGCGCGTCTGCCAGTTCCGCCACTCTCGCACAAGTGCGCCTGTCCGCGGAGCTGCTACCGCGATATCTCGAACCGAAAAAACACGTGATGCTGTACAGCGTTTGTACCGTTGGATGTATCCAAGTGTCAACCCATACGATCGAGGAATTGGGTAGGGGGCAAAATATTGTCGCAATCCACCGACCCTGCTGATTCCTTGTTGAATCAAGCGGAAAAGCCCCTGTTCACCTTGCCGCTCATGAGAGCCCATGTTAAGATGCCGCCTCTTTGACTGTCCCGGCCGTGGAGAGGTGCGAGAGTGGCCGAATCGACATGCTTGGAAAGCATGCGTCGGGGTAACTCGACCGTGGGTTCGAATCCCACCCTCTCCGCCACCATTTGCCACAGCAAATGGTGGCGAGATCTCGCCATTTTATAAATGGCGGATCCGCCATACCGCACTTCGTGTGACCCGCCCGCTCTTTTGGGTGTCTCGAGATTGATCGAGGGCGGATACGCACCGCAAGTGTCTCGGGCCTTGAGTGAATGCTGTGTGTGAACAAGGGGCTGGGCCCTGTGCGACAGAACCCTGTGAACCCCGCCAGGTCCGGAAGGAAGCAACGGTAAGCGGTCAGTTCTGTGTGCCGCAGGATCACCTGGCCCCGCTGTAGAAAGCGTAAGGCGTGAAACGTGAGGCGTAAGGCGATTCTCCCTTGTGTTGTCCTTCAGCGTATCCCCTCACGCCTTACCCCTAACCCCTAACGGATGTATGGACTACCAAGTTTCCGCCCGCAAATACCGTCCCGGCACATTCGATGATGTGATCGGTCAGCCGCACGTCGTGCAGACCTTGATGAATGCGGTCTCGACGAAACGCATTGCACATGCCTACCTGTTTTCCGGTACCCGCGGCGTGGGAAAAACAACCGTCGCGCGCATTCTCGCGAAGGCGCTGAACTGCGAGCAAGGCCCCACGGGCCGCCCGTGCGATCGTTGCGCGAACTGCCTGGAGATCGCGCAGGGCAGCTCAGTCGATGTGGTAGAGATCGACGGCGCCTCCAATACCAGCGTGGACGATGTGCGCGAGATTCGTGAAAACATCAAATTCACGCCCTTCCGAGGTCAATACCGCGTCTACATCATCGACGAAGTGCACATGCTGTCTAACTCGGCGTTCAACGCGTTGCTGAAAACCCTTGAAGAGCCTCCGGCACACGTCGTCTTCATTTTCGCCACGACGGAAATTCACAAAATCCCCGCAACCATTCTTTCGCGCTGCCAGCATTACAATTTTCGCCGGATTGCACGGACTGAGATCATCGAACGGCTTCGCCACGTGGCCAAGCAGGATCAACTGACCATTGAGGAGCGTAGCTTCCTCGCCCTGGCACGGGCGAGTGAAGGCAGTATGCGTGATGCTCTGAGTCTCCTCGATCAGGCCATTGCGTTCGGGGGTAAGACGATCCATCATCCGGATCTCGAAGCGATCCTCGGAGCCGTGCCTCACGAACTGGTGCAAGGCATCGTCAGGGCCGTGATGATCCAAGATAGTTCTGCAGCACTCACCGTGCTGGCGAACCTCATGGACCAGGGGCATGACTTGCGTGCGTTTTGTGACGAGGTCGTGGAACAGATCCGTAATCTTCTCGTAGCGTCCGTCGTGCCTGCGACGGCCGAGTTGCGCAGCTTGATTGAAGCCTCCGAGGAGGACATCAAACAGCTTGCGACGGATGCCAAGATCCTGACACCGGAACAGCTTCAGGAACTGCTGACCCTCTTTATTCAGGCAGAAGATTCGCTCCGGCTCAGCGCCCATCCGCGTTTCGTGCTGGAAACCGCGGCAATTCGGGCAACGCGGTTGTTGCGCCGGCGAGACACCGGCGATCCCCGCCTCCTTCAAACAACGCCGGCACCCACAGGACAAAAATCTCCCGTCCGTTCAGAAGGCATTGGTTCACGATCAGCTGCCTCTTCCACGGCTCCATCTGGACGCACTGATCCGGCCTCCTCCCAGCCGCAATCCAAACCCGTCCCCCTATCACAACCGATACGAGAGGAAAGGCTGATCCCACAGCGGCCGCCCGACGAAACTGCGCCCAAGAACACAGGGATCGCCACGGCCACAGGCACTTCCCAACCGGAGGCCGGACAAACCACACTGAATTGGGAAAGTATCCAGAACGAGATCGCCGCTTCGTTTCCCAACATCGCCCCGTTCCTGGAAGCCGGCAGGTTTCTAGGCATAGAGGGAGGTCTTGTGACAATCGGGTTTGCCAAGCACGCAACCTTGGCACGGACCAGATTGGAAAAGGAAGAACATCTCCGGGCGCTGGCGACGCTGTGCCAGGAGCAGTCCGGTACTCCGGTGCGGATCCGCATCGTTGAGCTCACCGAGACGGACCCTCCGGGGCCGACGATGGCACAAGTGCGGGCAGCCAAAGAACAGGACCAGCGGCTTGTGCTGTTCGAACGGGCACGGGCCAATCCTACAGTGAAACAAGCGATCGAGATCTTCGGCGCAGAACTGACCGAGGTCCGACGAGTCGCCCAGAAGGAGGCCACCGAATGAAAAGTCCTTTCGGCAATATGAACAACATCCTCAAGCAAGCCCAGGCCATGCAGGAACAGATGGCTAAACTCCAGGAACAGGCGGCGTCGAAGACCGCCAGCGGGACAGCCGGCGGTGGAATCGTCACGGTGACCGCAAACGGCGCCATGCAGATCGTCAGCGTGGCGATCGATCCAGAGATCGTCAAGAGCGGCGATGTGGATATGCTGCAAGATCTCGTCATGGCAGCGACCAATGAGGCGCTACGAAAGGCCAAGGAACTGATGGAGAGTGAGATGAAGGCCTTAACCGGCGGGATGAAAATCCCAGGCCTGTTTTAACGATGGCCGTCGACCAACAGGGGTTGCTGGCACGGCTGATCAAGGAACTTGTTCGCCTCCCCGGGGTCGGTCAAAAGAGCGCGCAACGGTTGGCCTTTTACCTCATGAAGGCCGAGCGGGAAGATGCATTGCGTTTGGCCGATGCGATTCGAGCGGTGAAGGACGGGTTAGCCTTCTGCACTCAATGCCGCAACATTGCCGAGGGAGACCTGTGCGAATTCTGCCTGGACCCGAAGCGGGACCGTACGAAGATCCTCGTAGTTGAAGAACCAAGCACGCTCTATGCGATCGAGCGGGCCGGTGTCCATCGGGGACTGTACCATGTCCTGTTAGGGGCACTCTCCCCGCTTGACGGCATCGGCCCCGGAGACATCCGGGCTGAAGAACTAGCCGACCGTATCAAACTGGGCGGTGTGGAGGAAGTCATTCTCGCTACGAACCCGACCATCGAGGGGGAAGCCACCGCGATCTATCTCACCAGGCTCCTCAAGCCGTTCGGAGTACGGGTCTCTCGCATCGCGTACGGGATTCCTGTTGGAATGGATATTGAGTATGCGGATGAAGTGACGTTGCTGAAATCCATCGAGGGACGGCGAGATCTGTAAACCCGCAGTGTTGCCCCGTTGACCCCTTCTCAATCAGCCTGCTATAGTTCGCCCGTACTGTCCACTCTCAAGACTTGGGGAGGGCCATGAAGGTCCGTTCTACCGCTAAACGCGCGTCCTCGGCAAAATCATCGACAACAGCAGCCTCTACACCCCCGGCTCGCAAGAATAAGAAGAAATCAGGCTCGGCGTCGGCCAAGTATCCTGATATTCGCCGTGACCTCGAACGCCAGCGCACGGCAATCCTCGAAGAAGTTGAGGAAGTACTGACGAACCGGCCCGACCTTGAAGCGTTTCCCGACGTCAGCGATCAGGCATCGGCCGAGGTCGACCAGAACTTTTCGATGCGGATCCGTGATCGCGAACGGAAGTTGCTCAAAAAGATCGAGGAGGCGTTGGATCGAATGAGCAGCGGCACCTATGGGATCTGCGAGCGATGCGACGGAGACATCCCTTACAAGCGCCTCAAGGCCCGTCCGGTCACGACTCTCTGTATCGAGTGCAAAACCCTCCAAGAGCAGGAAGAACGGGCCAACCGTTAGCCCTTCCTTGCGCCACGCCTGCTAAAAATGCAGCGCCACTCCGCCGACCAAATGGATCGTTGAAATACTATACCGTTCCCAATAAGAATCTGTCTCATATTTGAAGGTATGCCAACCCTGTGTCCACTTCGCCTCACCAAACAGGGCCAAGTACTTGATCACAAAGAACTTGATACCTCCCAATGCCTGAACGGAAGGGGACGTACTAGTCTCTTCGTATCCCAGGATTGATAGTTTCGCCCTCTGGGCACCTCCTCCAACGCCGATATAGGGATGCCACCGCCCCTGCGGCATATCCGGCGTCGCCCAGATCGGATACCGGAACAGCAGATTCAAGGCCATGTTGTCGACCGCGAAGTCCCGCCCCACGTTGATTACTACGAATCCGATCGGCGTACCAGTGGTTTGATGTGTACCAAATCCCGGGAGTACCTGACCGCCCGGAACATCTGCAGTGAACCTGGTCCAATCGATTTCAAATCCGATTTGCGGTTGCCAGCTGTATTTCCTGGGCAAATGCCAGGCGGAAATTTTTGCACCAAATGTTCCGGAGTCTTCAAAGCGAAGATTGGTTCCTTTGGCATCGACCGGTTCCACCAGCCCCGTAGAAAGGTTTCTTCCTTGATTGTACTGAAGCGTGGTGTCGCCATGAAACGCCCATCCGCCAAACCCCCCGACAGAAAATTCCCACTTCTGTTCGGCTGAGACAGTCGCGGCGTGTGCCAAAAGACCGACCCCGGCCAGCAGCATGAATATTCGGCGCATCGCGATCCTCCAGGTTTTGAGTCCCTACACGTTCGCTATCCTATCGTGTGGATCAAAACCGGCCTAGCAATAATTGATTTTCGTCGCCAGTGGGGCCCGCTGCGAGTAGAGGGGAGGAGTTACTGTTTCAAGACTTTGATTCGTTCGTTCGCGTGAGCAGCTCGAGCTTCTTCTTCGGGGATCCCTTCGACCAGGGCAAGAAATGTTTCATATTCCGCCAATGCGCGCTTGGGGTTGGTCTGTTCGGAGGCCTCCGCAAGATTATACCGGGCCACAGCATAGTTGGGACGCAGGGTCACAGCCTTTTCAAACAGGCCTAATGCCTCCGTTCTCTGACCAAGTTTGACATGGACCGTGCCGAGGTTGTTCAAGACCTCCGGAATGTTGGGTCTGATCGCGAGCGATTGCACCATCTCTGTTCTCGCCTTGTCGAATTGGCCTTTAGCCGCCAGGGCCAGACCGAGCTTATGATGTGCTTCGGCAAGCCAGACCTTGTTCGTAAACCCGCCGGCGATGGCTTTTTGATACGCATCCCCTGCGATGTCATAATTTTTGCCGCCACAGTAGGCCAGCTGCGCGGTTTGTCCGCGGGCGAATTGCTGGAGTGAGAGAAACGGCTCCTTGTCCTCGCTGCCCTGGCTCTCGATGGCGAGGCCGCCTTTCCCTCCTTTGGGGTTCCTGAGCCGATCTAGAAATTCCCGGCGATAGGGAGAGAACAGCCGCACATAGGGATCGATGGTAAATGACGCCTGAAGAAGAATCGGGTGATCCCGTGAACCGGTGACCAGATATTGTGTGGTGCTCTTCTCGTCTCCCGTTTCAAAGATGCTGCTGGCCTCCATGTTCGCTTTCGTCTCTAGTTGCGACACATTCAAATAGAACTCCAGCGCAGGTTTCAGCCGGGACAGCGTGTCTCGAAGCACAGGGTAGCGGTCAAGATTCAGTCCCTTCGGAAAGGTGAAGAGGGCTCCGACGAGAAGTCCGTCCTCATCGACAAAATACGACTCATCCCCCTTCGACGCGCTTTTTTCCTGAGAAATTACGATCTCCTGTCCACTGCCCCAGGCATTCGACTTGGGAACCGTCGAAGCGTGCTTTTTTAAAAATTCCGGTTTGCGTTCACAGAGTGCCGTCGATTTGAGAAGAACCAGATCGGTTGCAGAAGGGGGGAGGTTTGAGCGCACGGATGTCTTCTGGCTACAGCCAACCATGACAAGGACAACCAAAAGAACACTCGTCAGACGTATCTGCCAACCCGAGATATCCATTAGGAACTCCTCAAGGGAAAGACGGCTCTGTCTAGACGATACACGATTTAGGGATGCTTGGCGAAGAGTAAAAACATGGGCCTGCTTCTCAAAGAGAAGCAGGCCCATCGTAAGACGACCTGTCGATGCAAGCTAGTGGCGTTGTGCGTCCAACATGCTATCTTCAGCAGTGTAACCGAAGAGATAATGGCTACTGCCGCCAAGAGTATACATCGGACGATTGACTCCATAATCGAAGGCATGGCCCAATGGGTGTGAAATAAACCCGATCCAACGAAGCGGGTGGTCATTGATGGCCGATCCGGCGGCCGGGTTTGAATAGACCAACGCGGTGCTATCCAGAATGTTGTAAATGCTTGTAGGAGGGGTGTATTCCTTATTATCCACGCTCTGCTGAGCAGTGGTTGCACAACCAGTTGCAACCATCGTCACCATTGCAATACCGACAGCCCACGACATTGCTCTCATGGTATTACCTCGCTTAGTTTGGTCCACATCCAGACCACTGATTCAGCCTTGTAAAACAATAGGCGAAGTGTAGCCGACATCTCCCGTTCTGTCCAGAATTCACGGAGATTCAAGATTCCTATGAAAATTGCTGCTTTGGAAGACAAGAAATGTGGCACCGGCAGGGAACACATGGTGGGCGATACAGGTATCGAACCTGTGGCCTCTTCCGTGTGAAGGAAGCGCTCTACCACTGAGCTAATCGCCCATGGTGTCGAGTCTAGCATGGGCTTTCGGCAGGGTTCAATGCGAACCTTGTGCTGATGCTCCGTTATCAACCTGGGTTTGTATGCCAGCTGCCTTGACTTCACTAAAACACGGTTTCTAGAATGGGCTCCTTTCCCCGGCAAGGATTGTTGTTCGCATGAGAGATGACATCGTCATCGTGGGTGGTGGTCTGGCTGGATCGGAAGCGGCCTGGCAGGCGGCAAACCGTGGCGCCAGGGTCACGCTCTACGAGATGCGCCCGAAGGAAATGACGAAGGCGCACAAAACCGGCGGCTTGGCCGAACTCGTCTGCTCAAACTCGCTGGGGTCGATCGATCCGCACAACGCTCCCGGCGTGCTCAAGGAAGAAATGCGCCGGCTGGGCTCCCTGATTATCGCCTCAGCCGAACAATCGAAAGTCCCGGCCGGATCGGCACTGGCAGTCGATCGTGATCAATTCTCTTCGACCATTACCCGGACATTGGAAAGCCATCCGAATATCAGAATTCTTCACGAGGAGATCGCCGACATCCCCACCGACTGTGTCTGCATCGTGGCAACCGGTCCGTTGACCTCCGACACACTTTCCCAGGCCATTCGCGCCGTGACCCAATCGCAGCATCTCTATTTCTTCGATGCCATCTCGCCGATCATCGACGCAGACTCGATCGACATGGATATCGTCTTTCGTGCCTCCCGCTACGATAAAGGCACAGACGATTATCTTAACTGTCCCATGACGGACGAACAGTACAACGCCTTCTATGACGCGCTGCTCGCAGCCGAAAAGGTGCAGCCCAAGGATTTCGAGAAAACGCCCTATTTCGAAGCCTGCATCCCGATCGAGGTCATGGCGGAGCGCGGCCGTCACACCATGCAATTCGGGCCGCTCAAACCGGTCGGCTTGGAAGATCCCCGAACCGGCCGGCGGCCCGCCGCCGTCGTACAACTGCGGACTGAGAATGTACATCGCACCTGTTACAACCTGGTTGGATTTCAGACCAAGCTCACGTATCCGGAACAAAAACGCGTCTTCCGCCTGATTCCAGGCTTGGAGCGTGCGGAGTTTCTGCGTTATGGGAGCTTGCATCGCAACACCTTTATCAACTCGCCCCAGTTGCTCACATCCACGCTACAATTCAAAGCCCGCAACACCTTGTTCTTTGCCGGGCAGTTGGTCGGTGTGGAGGGCTATACCGAATCAGCGGCGATGGGCGGCCTGGCCGGCATCAATGCGGTACGGGTATTGAACGGGGAGCCGACGGTAACGCCTCCGCCGACGACGGCGCATGGATGCCTGGTCGCTCACGTGGCACTGTCCGATCCCCGCCACTTTCAGCCGATGAACACGAATTTTGGCCTGTTTCCTCCCTTGTCCAGCACGCCGAGGGACAAAGAAATGAAACGGCGTATGATCGCCCAACGGGCTCTTGAGGACTTTGCATCATGGAAGACGCAATCCGGGCTTTCATGAGCTTTCTTGACGTCGAGCGTAATGCATCCGCCGAGACTATTCGCAATTACCGGTCGGATCTCCGGCAGTTGACATCGTTTCTTGCTGGAACAGGCCACGCATCCCGTCTGATTCAAGTAGACCATGTTACAGCTGAAGATATCCGTGCGTACCTCCACCAGTTGGATCGAAAAGGTGAGAAAGCCTCGTCCCTGGCGAGAAAGCTGGCTGCCGTACGGAGTTTCTACCGATTTCTTCTGCGTGAAGGATCGGTACAGAAGAATCCGGCGGATGATATCCGAAGCCCCAAACTGCCCAAACCGCTTCCACGCGTTCTAGCCAAGGACGACGCCGGAGCCTTGATGGAATTTCCTGAGGGCCGGTCCTCTCTCTCCCTGCGCGATCGCGCACTGCTTGAAACATTGTATTCCACCGGCGCTCGTGTCAGTGAAGCGGTCGGGATCAACGTCGGTGATCTCGATGAGGGTGAGGGGCTTGTCCGCCTGAGAGGCAAGGGCCGGAAGGAACGAGTGATCCCGATCGGTGATGTCGCAACTCGAGCCATCCGCGCGTATCGTCAATCACTGGGGTCTGAATCCCTCGAACGGCACCCGGCCGCTCCTCTGTTCTTGAATCATCGCGGAGGCAGACTCACCACACGGAGCGTGGCCCGAATCGTTTCCCGATATTCCAGTCGCCTTGCCGGTGGAGCCGTCAGTCCGCATGCCCTGCGGCATTCCTACGCAACCCACCTGCTCGATGAGGGCGCAGACCTCAGATCGATTCAGGAGATGCTCGGACATGCGTCGCTCAGCACCACGCAGAAATATACGCATCTGGCCGGCGATCGCCTGGCTGCCGTCTACGACCATGCCCACCCGCGGGCCCGTTCGGTCACAACCGCTCTGCCGCGAAAGGATCAGAAGCCGTCATGATCATTCGATCCACCACTGTTCTGTGCGTCCGCCGGGCCGGACGAGTTGCCATGGGCTGCGACGGCCAAGTGACCGTCGGCACAACGGTGATGAAGCACAATGCCAAAAAACTGCGGCGTCTCCATCACGAGCAGGTACTCGCCGGCTTTGCCGGGGCCACCGCGGATGCATTCACGCTCTTCGAAAAGTTCGAGGCTAAGCTGGAAGAGCACCGGGGCAACCTGACAAGGGCGGCGGTCGAACTTGCCAAGGACTGGCGGACCGACCGCGTCCTGCGCCGTTTGGAAGCGCTGCTTGCCGTGGCCGGCCGGGAACAGTCTTTCCTGATTTCCGGAACCGGCGATGTTGTAGAGCCGGAAGACGGCATCCTGGCAATCGGTTCCGGCGGGCCCTATGCCCTGGCTGCAGCCAGGGCGCTCCTCGGGCAGTCTCAACTGGACGCTACAGCCATCGTTACCGAAGCGATGAAGATTGCCGGCGCCATCGATATCTATACCAACCAACAGATCACCGTCGAGGAACTCCAAGGGTAAACAAGGAACATGACACACCCGGCAATCGATCCAGAGCCGCTCAATCTCAATAGCCTCACACCCCGCCAGATCGTGGAGGAGCTCAATCGCTACGTGATCGGTCAAAAGGACGCGAAACGGATGGTGGCGATCGCGCTCCGCAATCGTTGGCGCCGCCAACAGCTGTCTCCTGATTTACGCGACGAGGTGATGCCCAAAAACATCATCATGATCGGCCCGACCGGAGTGGGAAAAACTGAGATCGCCAGACGGCTGGCCAAGCTGGCTCAAGCCCCGTTCATCAAGGTTGAAGCTTCGAAATTCACTGAGGTCGGCTATGTCGGTCGGGATGTCGAATCCATCATTCGCGATCTGACCGAACTGGCCATCAACATGGTGAAAACCCACCGCCTTGAAGCGGTTCAGCACAAGGCCGAGCAACATGGAGAAGAGCGCCTGCTCGATCTCCTCTTGCCACCCCCTCCGCCTCGACCAGGATTTACGGAAGGCACCGGTGAGACCGCCACATCGACTCCCCATGATTCACACGAGACCACCAGATCGAAACTGCGTCTCCAACTTCGAGAAGGCAAACTCGACGAGCGGACAGTCGAGATGGAGACCCAGGAGCGACGCCTGCCGGTCGGTGTCATCTCCAATGCCGGCGGGCTTGACGAACTTGAAGGCAATTTGCGGGACATGTTGGGGGGGATGTTCCAGGGTAAGAAAAAGAAACGGCTGATGAAAGTGCCGGAGGCGCTGAAGCACCTCGCCCAGGAGGAAGCGCAGAAACTCATCGACATGGACGACGCCGTACGTGAGGCCATCGCCAAGGTCGAACAAACCGGGATTGTGTTCCTCGACGAAATCGACAAAATCGCCGGACGGGAACGGACTGCGGGGCCCGATGTCTCTCGGGAAGGCGTACAGCGCGATTTGCTCCCGATTGTCGAAGGCTGCACGGTGACGACCAAACACGGACCGGTCCTGACAGATCACATTCTCTTTATCGCCGCGGGAGCCTTTCACGTGGCCAAGCCATCCGACCTGATTCCGGAGCTCCAAGGGCGCTTTCCAATACGAGTCGAACTGAGCCCCTTGTCGAAAGATGATTTTGTGCGTATTCTCACGGAACCGAAAGGGGCGCTGGTCCGGCAGTATCAAGCCCTGTTAGCGACGGAAGGTCTCGCCGTCGCGTTCACCAAGGACGGCCTGGAGGCGATCGCCGACATTGCAGTCCAGGTCAACGAACGAACGGAGAACATCGGCGCACGCCGTCTCTTTACTATTATGGAGCGACTGCTCGAACACATTTCATTCGCGGGAGCGGAGTGGCCGGATAAAGCCGTGAACATCACCGCTGAGTATGTCCGTGACCGGCTCAAAGACGTGGTAAAGGATCAGGATCTGAGCCGGTATATTCTCTAGGTGGGATGCGACTCTCGTCTTTGGCGCATTGCGTGCTGGTGGAGTAGTCCATGAACAGACTCATCAAAAAAGCCAACGTCCTGATCGAATCGTTGCCCTACATTCGGACATTCCGCGGGAAGACCGTGGTGGTCAAGTACGGCGGCCATGCGATGACGGATACCTCCTTAAAAGAGCGGTTCGCGCAAGATGTCGTGCTGTTGAAATACGTCGGGATCAATCCGGTCATCATCCACGGCGGAGGCCCTCAGATCGACAAGATGCTGGATCGGCTCGGGATCGAAGCAAAGTTCCGCCACGGCGTCCGTATCACCGATGAAGCGACGATGGAAATCGTCGAAATGGTCTTGGCCGGGCAAATCAACATGGAGATCACCGATCTCATCAACAGGCACGGCGGCAGCGCGGTTGGCCTGAGCGGAAAAGACGGAGGACTGATTTTAAGCAAGCCGCTGACGGCCAAGGCATGGGCGGAAAGTCTGGAGCGAGACGTGGACGAGGAGGACGACGGGGATTTCGGGTTCGTCGGCGATATTGAACGGGTCGATCCGAGCCTGCTGCATAAACTTCAAGGCGATCACTATATCCCCATCATCGCTCCGATCGGAACCGATCGCGAGGGGAATACCTACAACATCAATGCCGATCTGGTCGCCGGCGCCGTGGCAGGCGCCTTGCGTGCGGAAAAGCTCGTCATGATGACGGACATCAAGGGCATTCGCGATGCCAATGGCCGGCACCTCTCAACCGTCTCGCGCAAAGATGTCCAGCGCATGGTGAAGAAGGGGACGATCACGGAAGGCATGCTGCCGAAAGTGCACGCCTGCCTGGATGCGATCGACGCCGGTGTCGGAAAAGCCCACATCATCGACGGCCGGATCCCCCATGCTATTCTTCTCGAGATCTTCACGCGGAAGGGGATCGGGACCGAGATCGTCGCCTAATCAGACCGTGAAGCGCATAACCCCCAATGGCTGTTAAATTCCGACTGAGGGCTCATCTGCAGGCCTTGATCGGAGAACGTCATCCGTGGTCCTCACCGGTCCATCTCCAGCAGACAGCACACTATATCGGTGAGCAGTTTTCCAACATTGGTCTCGCTGTCACGACGCACGACTTCGATGCCTTGGGCGGCGGCTATCGAAACGTGATCGGAGTCGCCCATCCGCCGTCAAAACAAGGCCAACCAGTTCTGCCCCCTTTGATCGTCGCCGCACACTATGACACCGTGTTGGGCTCACCGGGAGCCGATGACAATGCCAGCGCATTGGCGGTCTTGCTCGACGTGGCGCAGCGAATCACGCGGACCTCGCTCCGCCGACCCGTCCACTTCATCGCATTCTGTCTTGAGGAGGAGGGTCTCTTGGGGAGTCAGGCCTACGTTGCCCATCTCACGGAGACACGCGAGCCCCTGCATGGTGCGATCATACTGGAATGTGTCGGCTACGCGCGTGATGAAGAAGGGTCTCAAAAGACTCCGCCGGGAGTCCCGATCGCCGTTCCGACGGTTGGGAACTTTCTGGCCGTCATCGGCAATCAGTCATCAAGTTTCCTGACCATGGCCGTTGAACAAGCGATGAGGCCTCATCTGCCGATAGTGCCCTTGATCGTTCCGGGCAACGGCGAACTGTTGCCTGATACAAGACGGAGCGACCATACACCATTCTGGGAGGCTGGATTTCCGGCAGTGATGCTCACCGACACGGCCAACTTCCGTAATCCCCACTACCATAGGCCGACCGATACGATTGAGACACTGAATCTGGACTTCATGTCCGCCGTTGCAGATGGTGTCACCGCAGCAATCGCCTGTCTCTCAGAACCTCAAGGGACTCCATGATGACGATGCAGATTAGTCCGGTAACAAAGGCGCTGATCAGAAAGATATACGCTCAGCTCGATTACAAAACATTGGGCAACCTCTACTGTTACGAAGGCGGCGATGAATTTTGGCGGGCGAAACGCAAGCCCTGCGAGCGACTGGGCATCAACCTCTCCCAGGCACTGCTGAAAAAGCTGCCGCTTGGCGGGCGAAGTCTGTACGTGGGCGCCGGTGTCGCAGAGTTGCCGGTCCTGTTGGCTGAAGCCATCGAGCTCCAGCGCCAGGTTGAACCGTATAACCTCCGCCGATCCGAAGTCACGGTGCTCAATCACGCCTGCCGTGACACACCGGTCAAGCTTCGCGCGAGATCAGCGGCACAGGCAAGAGGCCTCTTTGACCATCTCTGGATCGTGAGCGTATTGAACGATCCGGAGCGATTTCCCGACCTCTCGCCGCTCTCTTATGGCAATGCCAATCCCGTGATGTTCAATCCGAAGAAGTTCGAACAGCAGCGTCGAATTGTCCAATCGATCGTCGATCAGTGTATGCCCAAGCTCGGTCTACCCGGCCTGGTCACAACCTCGACGGAAGAAGTCGTGTGGATCGCCGACTGGTGCCACCGACACAGGATTCCCTATCGCGTGGAGCGGAAACAGTATCCCACGGCGCTCGTCGGTGACCCAATCTGTTTTATTAAAGTTGGTGAGGCGTAAGGGGTACAACTCTGAGATCGGTCAAATCTGAAAGCCGGTCTTCGGTTTGGCGGAACCGCCCAGATACAGCGCGGCATACTTCACATAGTTCTCAGCGGATTTTTTGATCCAGGCTAATTCTTCGTCTGTCACGGACCGTCGGACCCGTGCGGGTGAGCCCAGGATCAGGCTCTTCGGCGGGACAACGGTGCCTTCCACTACCAGCGCCCCGGCTCCCACTACTGAATCCTCTCCGATAACAGCCCCGTCCATGATGATGGCGCCCATCCCGACTAACACGCGATCGTGAATCGTACAGCCATGGAGAACCACGCTGTGGCCGACTGTCACATCGTTCCCGATGACGAGAGGATGGGTATCGTGGGTGACGTGTACCATGCAGAGGTCTTGGATGTTGGTCCGATTGCCGATCCGGATATAGTTCACATCGCCACGGATGACGGCGTGGAACCAGACGCTGCACTCCTCACCCATGACCACGTCGCCGATGACCACCCCCGTGTCTTCGATAAAACAGGAGGTTGGGACCGTCGGTTTGATGCCTTGAAAGGTGCGAATCATTGAGGCACTTTAGGGGAACGGCTTCCGGAATATCAAGACAGCCCTCTTGAGCGTTCGTTGACAGGCTTTTCAAGCCTCCCGTAGACTGTTTGAATGTCAACGCCTTTGATCCAGCTCGGCCGAAAACACACCACCAAGAAAGCGGCGCTTCCCAGGAAGACCGCGGCTGCTAAACCAACGACTATCGGCTTCGTGAACCTGGGGTGCTCGAAAAACCAGGTAGACTCGGAGGTGATGCTCGGTACACTCGTACACGACGGCTTCGCTTTAACCGACAATCCCAAGAAAGCCGAGGTCGTCATCATCAATACCTGCGGCTTCATTGAAGAAGCGAAACAGGAATCCATCAACACGATCCTTGAACATGGCCAGCTCAAAAAGGACGGAGTCTGCCGCGTCCTCATTGCCGCCGGCTGCCTGGCACAACGCTATCAGGGCGATCTTCTGAAAGAACTGCCGGAGCTGGACGGCGTGGTGGGAACCGGGGAATTCGGGAACATCGCCACCATCTGCCGGGATCTCCTGGCTCCCCAAAAGCGGCAACAGCGGCTCTGGATCAGCGAGCCGCCCTATCTCTACGACGCGGACGCCCCGCGCCTGCGGCTCGGAAAGGCCCACAGCGCCTATGTGAAAATCGCCGAAGGCTGCAACCGCAACTGCGCCTTCTGTGCTATTCCCATCATGCGGGGCAAGCAACGCAGCCGCCCGGTGGAATCGATCGTGGCTGAAGCCGAACGCCTCGCCGCGGAAGGCGTGAAAGAACTCAACCTCATCTCCCAGGATACGATCAACTACGGCGTGGATCTGGGGATTCGAGATGGGTTAACCACGCTGCTGAGCGCGCTTGTGAAGGTGAAGGACATTCACTGGATCAGGCCCTTTTACCTCTACCCGCAGCAGATCACGGACAATCTCCTGGATCTCTATGCCGGCGAGGAGAAAATTACCAAGTATATCGACATGCCGCTCCAACACATCAACGACCGGATGTTGAAGCGCATGCATCGATTGGGGAATCGCGCCGCTATCGACAAGCTGGTGGACCGCATTCGCACCCGCATTCCCGGCGTCGCCTTTCGCACTGCCTTCATCGTCGGCTTCCCCGGTGAAACAGAGAAGGCCTACCAGGAACTGAAGACCTATGTGACGGAGCGCGAATTCGACCGAGTGGCAGTCTTCCTCTACTCCGACGAAGAGGACACGACGGCGCTTGCGCTCGATGAGAAAATTGAACGGGCCGTCATGGACGAACGGCGGAACGAACTGCTGGCGATACAGGAAAACATCGCCGCTGCGCAGGGCCAGGCTCGCATAGGCTCGGTCATCGACGTCCTGGTCGAAGGCCCATCGGAGGAAACGCCGCTGCTGCTGGAAGGCCGCCATGAAGGGCTGGCGCCGGAGATCGACGGCGTCGTCTATATCAATGACGGCACGACAAACCCGGGGGATCTCGTCAAAGTCGAGATCACCGAATCCGCCACCTACGACCTCGTCGGGCACATCGTCACATAATCCTACACCTCCCGGACGCTTCCCTTCTGCTACACTTGAAGGACCCGTATCAAGGAGATATCGCACATGACCTCACAGAGAAAAGAATCGGTCGTGCTCCTGATCCAGTGCAAGGACCGAAAGGGCATCGTCGCCCGTGTCTCAGGATTCATCCATGATTTCGGGGGCAACATTCTCGACTCCGATCATCACACGGACGAAGAGACGAACGATTTTCTCATGCGGATGGAGTGCTCGACGGAGGGGTTGCAGATCGCGCCCGATCAGATTTCAGAGGCGTTCGCTCCCATCGCCAAAGTGTTCGAGATGCGCTACGAAGTCCATCAGACCAGCCGGCGCACCCGTGTCGCAATGATGGTCTCGAAGCAGGATCACTGTTTGGCGGATTTACTCCAACGCCATCGCCGTGACGAGCTGCGCATCGACATTCCCCTCATCATTTCCAATCATGACACCTGCGCCAACTGGGCTGACCTGTTCAAGATCCCCTTCGCAGTCTGTCCTGTCACAAAAGAGACGAAACCGGAGCAAGAACGGCACGTGGTCTCACTCTTGCGGGAGCAGCGCATCGAACTCGTCGTGATGGCCCGGTACATGCAGATTCTCAGCGCCGAGTTTCTTGCCCGGGTCGGCTGTCCCGTGATCAACATTCACCATTCCTTCCTCCCCGCCTTCATCGGCGCAAATCCCTATCGGCAGGCTTATGAGCGAGGAGTCAAAATTATCGGGGCGACGGCGCACTACGCGACACAAGATCTGGACGAGGGGCCCATCATCGAACAAGACGTGATCCGCGTGGGCCACCGGGATACCGTGGACGATCTCGTTCGAAAAGGGCGGGATTTGGAGGAAATTGTGCTGGCCCGAGCCGTCCGTCGCCATATCGAACGGCGGGTCCTGGTCTACGGAAGAAAGACCGTGGTGTTCGACTGAGTCTGCCAGCGAGCCACTTACACTGCCTGAGGTGCGAGCGGCAACGTGACCGTAAACGTGGAGCCCTGACCCACACCGCTTTTGACGCTGATCCGGCCCTTGTGGAATTCGACGATCCATGCACAGATGGCAAGACCCAGACCGGTGCCTTTCTTGGTATGGTTACGCGCGCCGTCGGTACGGAAAAAGCGGTTGAATATTTTCGTCTGATCTTCCGGTCCGATGCCGATACCCTGATCAGTCACGGACAGAATGGCCTCTTGTCCGACTGTCACCAAGCCGATCTCGACCTTCCCGCCCGGATGAGAATACTTGATAGCGTTTTCAACCAAGTTGAGCAGCAGTTCCCGAAGCCGTAATTCGTCTCCCTGGACCAATGCCGGCATGACGGTTCCCAGCACGACCTCGATATTCCGATCCTGTCCGAGCAACGGGGCCTGGCGGTGGATATCCTCGACAAGCGTCTCCAGCAAGACCGGCTTCGACTCCATCTTCACCTCGCCCATGTCGGCGCGTGACAAGAACAACAGCTCCTCCACGATGCGGGTCATCCGGTCGATCTCTTCCAGATTACTCTCGAGCACTGCCTGATAATCTTCAAGCGCCCGAGGCCGCCGCAGTACCAATTCCGTTTCACCTTTCATCACGGTCAACGGCGTTCGCAGTTCGTGAGAGGCATCGCTCGTAAATTGGCGGATCTGCCGAAACGAGGTATCCAGCCGGCCGATCATATTGTTGAATGTCCCGGCCAGCCGGCCGATTTCATCCGGCGCAGTGGGCATGGTCAGGCGCTGGCTTAGATCTCCCGCAGCGATACGTTGCGCAGCGAGCGTGATGGCATCGACCGGGCGCAAGGCGCGCCCCGCCAGAAACCACCCTGCAGCCAGCGAGACGGCCAGCGCGATCGGCATGGCCACGATCAGCAGGATGAGGAAACGACGTAACGTATCCTCGATCGATTCCATCGACGTGCCGACCTGCACGATGTAGAGGAGATTGCCCCGATGGATGATCGGCACGGAGATAAGCCGCAAGGGGGGCTCATGGGGATATTTGGCCGATTCCAGAATCGTCTGCCCGTTGAATGTGGCTTCGAGAGCCGTCCGGCTGAGCGGAACCTCGTGTTGCCTGATATTCGGGGAGCGGATCGTGATGGTACCGGAGGGGCTGAAAATCTGAAAGAATTTGTCGATGCGGGCCAGCTCAGGAAATTGAGAGAGCAATTCTTCTTCGTCGATGAGCGGAAGAAAACCCCGTTCTTGGAGGGAACGCACAGCAGCGGTGGCGGTTTCTTCAAGAGACTGATCGACATCGTCGCGAAGATTCCGGGCCGTGAGGACGTACAGAACGACGGAAAACGTAATCAAGACCATCGCCAGCGCGCTTCCGTACCAGAGCGTCAGCCTGACACGTAGTGGCATCAGTCGGCCTTCAGCATGTACCCGCTGCCCCGTATGGTATGGATCAGTTTCTTGGTCCGGCCCCGGTCGATCTTGTTTCGGAGGTAGTTCACATAAACGTCAATGACGTTGGTAAACGTATCGAAGTCCTGATTCCACACATGCTCGGAGATCATGGGCCGCGTCAGGACGCGCCCCGTATGGCGCATGAGATATTCGAGCAGGGCGTATTCTTTGAGTGTGAGATCAATCCGTTGCCCGCCGCGGGTCACGTCGCGCGTAGCCGGGTTGAAGATCAGATCATCGACCTGGAGAATGCCGGGAGTTTCGGTCGCACCGCGGCGAATGAGGGCACGGACACGGGCCAACAGCTCATCAATGGCAAACGGCTTAGTCAGATAATCGTCGGCGCCGGCATCGAGCCCTTTCACCCGCTGATCGATCTGCGATTGCGCCGACAGGATCAGTACGGGAGTTTGAATCCGCTCCCGGCGGACGGTTTTGAGAATGTCCATGCCGGACATCGAGGGCAACATCAGATCGACCACAAGCAGGTCATAGTTGGTCGCCAGCGCCATCTCAAGACCCTTGGCTCCGTCCTCGCACAGATCGACGGCATAGCTTTCTTCTTCAAGCGCTCGCTTGATGAAGCATCCGACTTTGGTTTCGTCTTCGATAACGAGCACGCGCATAGATACTCCGTACCGTATGGTGGAACCCTCGCAGCATCTTTCATCTGCGGAGATGAGCGATTATACCAAAGCGGGCGAGTCCGTGATATCTCAGTGAGCCTCACCGGACTTGTGCTCGGGAGCGGGCGACGTCACACGATGATCGCAGATGGAGCGGACTCGTTTCCAATCCTCTCCGGGCAAGAGCGCGACCGGATGAAGCGGGAGCGGACCGGCAAGACGGGTCACATTGGCGATGGGGTCTCCGGTATCGGGATGAGTAGACGACGAGGATGCCGCAGAGTGTTCCTGAAACATGTCAGTTAGGTCGAATCGCCTGGAACGACTTTATCAAGAGACACGATTGCCGGCTTATCACCACGCATTCTGACGATCAGGGTTTCTTCGCCTTCGACCTTGAATTCCCGGTTCGCCTGCCGCAGTGTTTCTGTCGACTTGAACGAGACCTTCGCGCTCCGTTCGTCGCCTGCCAGCGATACGGTCGTGTTCAGGCGGGTAAAATCATTCGCGCTGGGAAAGTCAAATTCCATGGCCAGCGTCTTGCGATAGTCGTCTCGCGTGAGTGCCGCCTGCTGCTGATTCGAGCCTTGCTTCATGTGAATCACAATGACCGCGTCAGGAGCAATATGCCGAAGCACACCCTCGACATCTTTTTTTCTGACAGCCTGATCGAGTTCGTTAAGAAGGAGATCGATGGACGCCCGGGTCAGTGGGACTTCCGGCTTGAGGGGGTGCGACGACCCATCAGACGACGCGGCGCCGGTTGGCCCTGCGGAGGATGGCGAGAACGACGTCGGGAAATCCAGCCACCGTGAATACAGCGCATAGCCGAGCACCACAACGATGATGGCCGCACCGAGACCGATCGTTATCAGACGGGCGCTGCCGGCGGAGGACTGCCAGTCCGGTGCGCGCTTGTTATCATCGGAAGGAAATTGGTTTGTCGCAGCCATTCGTTCCAGATTCCAATCCATGGCCTAGCCACCTCCGACGATAGCCTAAAATAGCCGGAATGCCATCAAAGTCAAGGAAACAGTCCGCTTACCGGAGCGCCCCTGGCCAACCTCACTTACCATCTTGGAAAAGGCCCGGTGCCATGGTACGCTGCCGACCCGACTGGATCTCTATCTGTAAGCGACCGAACCAAGGATAAGCTTTGCTCATGGCAACACCCAACTTTCTTGACCCAACCGATTCATTTCTCCACCGCCACCTCGGTCCGACCGAAGCCGACATCCAAGAAATGCTGGCGACCTTGGGCCTGCAGTCGATTGACTCGCTCACTGACGCGACAGTTCCTGATGACATTCGCCTTCGCAGATCGCTCTCGCTCCCAACCCATCGCGGCGAACAGGCTGTCCTGGCCCAACTCAAAGAGCTGGCATCCCAAAACACCGTCGCTCGTTCACTGATCGGCATGGGCTACTACGATTGCGTAACGCCCGGT
The DNA here is from genome assembly GCA_022842445.1 of Nitrospira sp. Taxonomy (GTDB): domain Bacteria; phylum Nitrospirota; class Nitrospiria; order Nitrospirales; family Nitrospiraceae; genus Nitrospira_D. Next base: position 65,479 of record JALHPO010000010.1, on the reverse strand, counting down.
GTGATCCAGCGAAACATTCTGGAGAATCCCGCCTGGTACACGCAATACACGCCCTATCAGGCCGAAATCTCACAGGGCCGTCTCGAAGCGTTGGTCAACTTTCAGACGATGGTCGCGGACTTGACCGGCCTGCCGTTGTCGAATGCCTCGCTGTTGGATGAAGCCACCGCCGCCGCGGAAGCGATGGCCATGTGTGATGCCATCGCTCGCAGCGCAGGCGGGGAACGGAAGGAATTCTTCGTCTCACGCGATTGCCATCCCCAAACTCTGGCCGTGTTGCAGACACGAGCCGAACCGCTCAACATCACGATCCGGACCGGACCGGCCTCCTCGGTCGATTGTTCGGATGGCAGGCTGTGTGGCCTCTTGCTGCAATATCCGGCAACGGACGGTTACGTCAGCGACTACAGCGCCTTGGTGGCGAGCGCCCATGAGTCCGGCGTCCTCGTAGTCGTTGCCACGGATCTCCTTGCCCTGACATTGCTCCGTCCACCGGGAGAATTCGGTGCCGACATTGCGGTCGGATCGACGCAACGGTTCGGCGTCCCAATCGGGTTCGGCGGACCACACGCCGCATTCCTGGCCACGAAAGAAGAGTACAAACGGCAGATGCCGGGCCGCATCGTCGGCGTATCCAAAGATGTGACGGGAAAGCCGGCGATCCGGCTTTCGCTTCAAACGCGGGAGCAGCATATCCGGCGGGAGAAAGCCACAAGCAATATCTGCACGGCCCAAGTGCTGTTGGCTGTCATGGCCGGCATGTATGCGGTGTACCACGGTCCGGAAGGGCTGCGGCGCATTGCCGAGCGCGTGCGCGGACTCACCTTGCTGCTGGCCGAAGGGCTGCGGCGGCTCGGATTCGATGTGTTGCCGAAAGTCTTCTTCGATACGATCCGCGTGCCCCTTGCCCGAACCCAAGCCGATCAAATTGCCCTGCGCGCGAATGAGCAGGGGATCAATCTCAGGCGCTACGAAGACGGCTCTATCGGCCTGTCGCTCGACGAAGTCAGCTCAGACGATGAAGTCCGTCGTCTGCTGGAGCTCTTCGTGGGATACGACCGGCTGCCTTTCAAGATTTCGGACCTGATTGCCGCCATCGATCTTGCCTATCCTGCGTCATTGGCCAGAACAAGCAAGTATCTGACGCACGAGACCTTCAATCGATACCACTCCGAGCACGAGATGCTCCGCTACCTCTATCGGTTGCAGGCGAAAGATCTGTCGCTGGTGCATTCCATGATTCCGCTCGGCTCCTGCACAATGAAGCTGAACGGGACGTCGGAAATGCTGCCGGTGACGTGGCCGGAATTTGCCCGGCTGCATCCCTTTGCTCCGGAAGAGCAGACTCGCGGTTATCGAGAAATGATCCGACAACTCGAAGCGTGGCTGGCAGAAATTTCCGGGTTCGCGGCGTTCTCGGTCCAACCGAATGCCGGCTCACAAGGCGAATATGCAGGTCTGATGGTCATTCGGGCTTACCATCGATCGAGAGGAGAGGCGCATCGCGATGTCTGTTTGATTCCCGTGTCAGCCCATGGAACGAATCCTGCCAGCGCCGCCATGGCCGGCATGACCGTCGTGGTCGTGGGCTGCGATCCGCATGGCAACGTGGATCTTCAGGATCTTGAGGCCAAGGCGGCCGAACACCGGGATCGATTGGCGGCGGTGATGCTGACCTATCCCTCCACGCACGGCGTGTTTGAGGCAGGCGTACGGCGCATTTGCCAAATCATCCACACCCATGGCGGACAGGTCTACATGGACGGCGCCAATATGAATGCCATGGTGGGCCTCTGCCGTCCCGGCGATATCGGCGCGGACATCTGTCACCTCAATCTCCATAAGACCTTTTGCATTCCGCACGGCGGCGGCGGACCAGGCGTGGGTCCCATCGGAGCGGCACAGCATCTCGCGCCGTTGCTGCCCGGGCACCCTGTGACACAATTCGGAGGACCTGAGGCCATTGGTCCGGTGTCTGCCGCGCCATTCGGCAGCGCCGGCATCCTTCCAATTTCATGGGTCTATATTGCGCTGATGGGCCGTGACGGATTGACCAAAGCAACCCAAGTCGCCATTCTGAACGCCAACTATATGGCGAAGCGCCTGGAGAAGCATTACCCGGTTCTCTATGCCGGCGGCGCCGGGCTCGTGGCGCATGAATTCATTCTGGACCTGCGGGAGTTCAAAGAGAGCGCCGGGGTAGAAGCCATGGATGTCGCGAAACGGCTGATGGACTACGGCTTTCATGCACCGACCGTTTCGTTTCCAGTACCCGGCACCCTGATGATCGAACCGACGGAAAGCGAAGCCAAGACGGAGATCGATCGGATGTGCGAGGCGTTGATCCGAATCCGCGCCGAGATCCAGGAGATCGCCGATGGGCGCCAGCCGAGGACGAACAATCTGCTGAAGAACGCGCCCCACACAGCATCCATTGTCACGGCCTCGGAGTGGACCCGTCCCTACAGCCGCGAGCAGGCGGCATTTCCCGCTCCCTGGATCAGGAACAACAAGTTCTGGCCGAGCGTCAGCCGCATCGACGAAGCCTACGGCGACCGCCATCTCATCTGCAGCTGCCCGCCGATCGAACACTATCAGTCATAACAATGACCTCCTAACGTGGCTGGATCTCCAGCCACGACTCATGTTCCCTATTCACCCCTCCTTGCCAGTATTTCTGAACTAGCGGTAGAGTATGGGAGAATTCGAATGAGGAGGTGTTATGACTGATATCGGCCGCCGGGGTTTTCTGGTGCGGACTGGCCTGGCCTTGAGCGCGACGGTGCTGGCAAACGCCTACCCCCGCGCGTTTGCCGATCAGCAACCTCCACCACGCACGTTCGAGAGCTGGGATCACGTCCGGGCACAGTTTCCCCTCTCTCCTCAACTCATCCATCTGGCCGTGTTTTTTCTCTCATCCCATCCCACACCGGTGCGCAACGCGATTGAACGGCATCGCGCCGGTTTGGATGCGAACCCTATCGGCTATTGGTTCGAGCATGAAGAGAAACAGGAGGCGCGGGTCCTCCAGGCTGCTGCTGACTATCTGGGAGCTAATCCTACCGATATTGCCCTCACCGACAGCACGACGATGGGGCTGGGCCTACTCTATGGCGGGTTACAACTTCGCGCCGGACAGGAAATCCTGACGACGACACACGACCATTACTCGACGGAAACCTCGTTGCGTCTCCGCGCCGAACGGACGGGTGCCATGGTTCGTCAGATTCCCCTCTATCAGTCCCTTAAGACCGTCTCTCGTGAGAAGCTGGTGGAGTCTCTGCGAATGGCGATCACTCCTGCGACACGCATTATCGCAGTCACCTGGGTCCATTCCAGCACAGGACTCAAACTGCCGATTCATGAGATGGCTCGCGCGATCCAAGCTATCAATCGCTCCCGGGATGAGCAGGACCGGGTCATCTTCTGTGTGGACGGAGTGCATGCCTTGGGGGTCGAGGACTTCCGGCTCAGCGAGCTCGGCTGCGATTTTCTGATCGCCGGAACTCACAAATGGATGTTCGGTCCGCGAGGGACCGGCCTCGTCTGGGGCAATCCACAGGCCTGGCCTGTCGCCCAAGCCACCATCCCGACCTTCAGTTCGCAGGCTTATGACCTCTGGATGGAGAACAAATCCTCGAAGACTCTCCCGCAATCGGTTCATATGACGCCGGGCGGATTTCACTCATTTGAACATCGTTGGGCACTCGATGAAGCCTTCACATTTCATCAGACCATCGGCAAATCCAAGGTGACGCAACGCATTTATGAACTCAGCCAACAGTTGAAGCAGGGCTTAGCCACCATGCCGCATGTCACGCTGCAGACACCGATGTCGCAGGACCTCTCGGCTGGGATCGTGTGCTTTGAAATGGCCGGTCTGATGCCTCGCACGGTGGTAGAGAAGCTCAGTCAACGAGGGATCGTCGGTAGCGTGACCCCCTACGCAGCAAAATACGTCAGGCTCGCGCCGAGCCTGTTCAACGTCGCCGGTGAAATAGAACGTACGTTGGAAGCAATCAGAACTCTTCGCTCATCGTAGCCGTCAGAACAGGCCGGTACCACGTCGTCAGAGCATGACCCAGCGCCGATGGTGATGGAACCGTACTGACGGGCATTTCCCAGGCCATCCACGACAGTCAGTGCGAACCCCGGATGTTCGAAGGCCCTATCGTTTGCTCCGGCCTGGAGTAGGCTCCTCCAATCCCTTGATTTTCAAATGCTTCGACCTCCTGGTCTCGCACATCTTTCTCTCACGCCAGCGCAGGACTGGGATCGCCAATCTTCATAGGAAACCACCGGCGAGGCCGTGATCAATGAAGAATTCTTCATGATCTCCTCATGGAGCCTTCATAGAGCAGGAGTAAATAGGTCACATGAAACTGGAAGGGAGGGTGTAATCATGGTGGCATTGGTCATCGGTGTGATGGCAGTGAGTGTGGGATTGGCAGTCGTGTATACGGCATTCATGTATACAGCAGTACATGCAGGACGTCGGTAGTCGAGAGCGAACGCTCTGACGGTTGAACCGGATTTTGGCAGACGGATACGTGCCACTCCCTGAATCCGGTGCAATGGAGTCATACGGGATATTCTCGCCCCTGTACGTTTTGCCAATTCCAGGTCTGGTTGTGTTCTGAAAGCGAGTCCCCAGCTCTTTACGAGGACAACCTGCAAAAACGAGGGATGAGTCGGCCATCAATGTCGACCAGCTCCTCGAACATACCTAACGGCCTTACCCAGAGGCCAAACTCACCATACAGCGCACGGTACACGACGAACTCTTCTTCGGTCTCAGAATGCCTTGCGACTCCAAGAACCTCGTATTCTTGACCCTTATAGTGCCGATACCGCCCTGGCATGACCATATGCCCAATCTCCTCGTATCTCTTTGACCTCATCGAGGTCTATCTTCACATTCACTTGAGGATCCAGCTGAAGAAGGGGCAAGCTTGTGCCACCAGAAACTAGAAACGCGGTGCTATCACGACGCTTGATAGGAGCGGTGAAAGAGGGGTGGTGCCGAAGCCGGGATTTGAACCCGGACACCCTTGCGGGCGCTAGACCCTGAATCTAGTGCGTCTGCCAGTTTCGCCACTTCGGCATGATCGGTTGCTGAAAATGCCTTCCAACGGCGTTCTCAGTCGCCCATCCCTCTCAACGTACCGACGAAGAGTACGCTTCGAGGTCTGAGCTCCTTGCGGCCTTGTTGGAAACCATTTTGAGCAACCTCAGGGATTCGGGAAATTCCAGAACCACAGGGAAGGTGGATTATCCTGAATTGTAAGGAGTTCCGTCAAGCGAAGAGAGACACAATCTTTAGCCCTATCCACCTGCCTGAACCGATGCGTCGTGCGCCGCCCAGCAGCCTGACGCGGGAATCTCACGAAGGTCTCCGCTCATGATAATCCGTTCGCGCACCAAGCCGGATGCGGCCAGCAGCGAGGCGGCGCCGATTCGCGGCGCTTCATCGGCGATCAGCACATCGAACCGCACGCGGTTGAAGAGCGGGTCGCTAGCCACCCGAACGGGCGTGGCCGCCACCAGCCGGCGATTTTGAATGAACGCCTGGCGGTTTGGATCCGCCTCGGCGGCCAGCAACTCGCGGATCTTTTTCGTGCCCCCCAACTTGGTGACCGCTTCTTTGAGATCCTCAGCTTCCTGACGCAGTTCCCTTGGAACAGCCGCTTCCGGAACCAGTTGCCGAATGCGGCCTTTGGCCACATCAAGCTCGTGGTTCAGTCCGTCGATCTGCTGCTGATAGAGCGTACGGTATTGCGTGAGTGATTCCACGTTCTTTCCGACCGTCTGCATCGTGAGCCGCTGAAACAGCGTGAGGTTTTCGTATTCGGCCAGGGTCGCGCCAACCTCGGCAAGTTTCGCCTGCACATCCCTCAACTGGGTGACGAGACGCCATTCAAGTAAACGGACTTCGTCCAAGTCTTTTTGTTTCTGGGCCTTGCCGGCCAGAAAGGGCGCCAGTTCCCGGAACCGCTCATATTTGCGCCGCAGGGATGCCTTCTCCGTTTGAGACCTGGCATAAAACTGATGCATTTGCGCCTCGAAGCCCAACTCGTGAAGATCGATGCCGTGACTCTGCGATGTAATCGGCATTTCATATCGGCTGAGCCACGTCTTGTAGTTGAGGCCCCCGGCTTTCATCGTACGGGAGATCATGCCGACGATGTCGTCAGATTCTTCATGATCGGGACTGATCAGCAGAATGCGCTTGTTGGCGCGAATCAGCTCCATCGCCAGGCCGGCCAGCTTGTGACGGCGCTGCGCCTGATCTTCCGACCACAGAGTCGTGAGAACCGACGACGCAGAGGATGGCATCTTCGACGCATCTTCCGGTGAGGCAATCCAAGGAACTACGCGCTCGGAGAGACCAAGACTCTGCGCATCGGCCTTTGCGGCCATCTCCTTCAACCGGGTAACCGACGTGCTCAGGAGTCCGGCCTGATCTGGGATCAGCGTGACGGAAGGCGTCGAGGCTCCGAGGGAATCGATGACCTGCACAAGGAGCGCGCTGCCCTTCTGGCGCAGAACGATCCCTTCTGTCGGATCCATCTCGTCGGAGGTGACGATGGACAGAGGCAGGTCGACCGATAACGATATTCCAGGGGGTACGAGAAACTCGTACAGGTGGAGCCCCCCGATCGATTGAACAAGCCGGCCCTCTGTTGCCGTACAAGCAACATCCTGCCCGGCGTCGATAGTCCGTTGCCGTTCCGCATCAAGCCGGGCTACCCATAATTCTATGAGCTCTTTGGCTGTCATGATGGCTCAATACACCGATCGTTCACGGCTCATGACACACATGATAAAGCCAGCCGGCACAGCTGTCTACCGCATGGGTCGCGTCACAGAGGTATCGTCAGAGCCTACAGAGCGCCCTTGTCTTCACCACCATAACTTGTCTAGAATGGCCCGCTCAGCAGCCTTTAGGGAGGAATTCGGTGAAGGGCCTACGATTCGAGCGCATCGGCAAGGGACAGTACTACAATGTGGTCTTCCACATCGGCAGCACTTATGTGCCGGTGAGCGATGAGACCGTGGAAGAACTCAAGGGCCAGAGCCTGCTGCCGGCAGAGCGATTCCTCGAACTTCTCGTCGACCGCATCGGCTATTCATCCTATCTCAAGGATCAGATCCGTACGGAACTCAGATCATCGGGCGACCCGGTGACTCAGATTACCGTCCTTCAAGGCGCCATCCGCGAACTGTAGTCGGCGGCTGAAAAAGCCTTCTTCTCACCCTCCCAACCCTAGCGCGCCGAGACGCACTTTTACCCAAACTTCGTTCTCAGTCGTTCGAACCCCTCAACGTACCCTGACCGCGTACGCCTCGGGATTCTCACTCCCTGCGGCCTCGTTGGCTCAGCATTTTGAGCCGCCGATTCGGACTGCGGCTTTGCGAGAAATCATTCACCAATGGGACCAATCGAGTGGGACCTAACTGCGCGCGGCGAGCGACCACCGTTTCATCGTGGGGGCTCGACGCGAGCAAAGGACCTACTCGGTTGGTCCCAAACCTCAATCCCCCACCTGCCCTTCTTGAAACAGCTGATTCATGATCTGGTTCCTCTTCTCGGGGTCCCGATAGTAGTTCATCGCCTTGGTGTAGTTTTCCATTGCGCTCTGGCGTTTGCCGCGAAGAGCATACAGTTCGGCAATGCCGTGATAGGCGCGGGGATCTTCTTCGTTGCACTTCAAGGCCCGACTGAACAGTTCTTGCGCGTCCTGCATCCGCTGCTTCCTCAGGCTGAGCCACCCCAAGGCCGAGTACGCGGCGCCGAATTCCCCATTGGCTCCCAGCGCATCACGATAGGACTTCTCCGCCAGGTCCAGACGGCCCCTCGTTTCGTGTAAGCCGCCCAGAGCAAAGTGAATTTCTGCATCCTTTGGATTCAGCTTGAGCGCCTCCTTGTACGATTGCAGCGCCGGTTCCATTTTGCCTTGTTCGGCCAAGGCACATCCAAGATTGGCATGAGCCATCGGGTCGCTCGGACATAATTTGATGACCTCGCGGTACTCCTTGATCGCCATCTCCAGTCGGCCCTGCTCCTGATAGGCAACCCCGAGATTGGTTCTGGCCGGCATGTACGACGGATCGAGCCGTACTGCTTCCTTATACTCCTTGATCGCCATTTCAAGATGATTTGCCCGCTCGTGAATTTGCGCCAGAAAATAGTGGGGATAGGCAGATTCCGGATCCAGCCTTGCCGCATCCTTGTAGTACTGCACCGACTGTTCCGATTGACCGGACTGAGCCAGCAAGAGACCCGTGACCAAATGCGCCAGACTGCTGTCACTCTGCCGCGCGAGGAGGCCATTGATCCATGCCTTGACCGCAGCGATATCGTCTTCTGTCTGGAGACAGAAGACGTGTGTCTTCCAGGCATCGGAGAACCGGCCACGCAACAGATAGACGATGTTTTGTGAAAAATACGCGCAGGGGTCCGCGGGTCCGGCGCCCGTATGTTCCGCGATCCAGACCGAGGCCTCGGCAAAGAGCGTATCCCAGGCTCCAGCCAGGATTGCGGCTTCGCATTGTTGCGGATGGCTGCTCATGTGTCGCGTGAGACTTTTACCGGGTCAGTGTGTCTTCAACATCCGGGGGCGTGGCTTGGATGCGTTCCCCCAGAGCAGGATAGCGCGCGGCGAGCTTCTGTTTCATCTGCCACGCAACGGTGCGGTACGACCAATGGCCCTTCACACCGGAACGGAGCCTGGCGATATACTCCGCCTCGGCATAATCCATTTTGAACAGACACCGCACTTTAAAACCGAACGGGACAGCGTAGAGCGAGGCCTCCTGGTCCTTTTTCCTGAGCAACTCGATATCGTGGCGCACCGCGTCCATCGCCTGCCGGTACTCTTGATCCAATCCTGCTTCGACAAGCGGCGGCGGCACATCGTATCCGTGAACGGTCGTGAAATTCTGCTGAACCTGCTGGCATCGCCGGTGGCGGTGCATATCTCTCCATGCGCCGATGTCCATCAGGATATCGAAATTGAACGAGTAGCCGCAGCGAAATTCTTTGATCAGTTCATCGTACGGCCCTCGCTGTCGCGTCGCCACCTCGATCGTGTCTTGCTTCTGCTTGTCGGACCATTCTTTCACCAACGACAGCAGCGTGCGATACGGAGCCTGCGTGACGCGATAGAGCAGCGTGGTGACGACTTCGTCCAGCGGATCGTGCGGATCGATCAGCTCGACTGACTCGACTTCGCCCCAGCGATCGGGCTGATCAAGCCCCGTCCCGCGCAAGACATCTTTCGCATGGCGGGACAAATCAGCATAGACCGACTCTTGATAGGGACTCGCCTTCGCATGCCGAGCCAGTGTCGGCGCCAAGGGTTCATTCAGTCCGGCGGTTTGCCCGTTCAGTTCGCCCCAGAGATTGACTGGTGGGCGCCGGCAGGCCTCTTTCAAATCATCGCCGATGGCGCGCAGCTCCGGCAACTGCGACGACAGCAAGCGGGTGATCTGCTTTTCCAGCGTACGGATGCTCACGACCTGGCCCACGTTCGTCTTGGCCGCGAGCGGAAGCAGGTAGCGCGTCGCGTCGAACGCGCGCGCGGCGATCGTGCGTTGATAGTCGGCCGGCTTCATCGATTCGGGGCGGGGGTCCCGTTCAGAAAGATGGGCGATCAAGGGATCGTGCAAGAGCCGATAGACTTCGGACAGGCTGCGCAGAATGCCCTCGTAGACCGCCTCGGTTTCGCTGCCTCGAATCTGGCCCGGGACATACCATCGACTCGACGCAAAGTTCTGGTACCGGCTGGATTTGGCCTGACCATCCCAGAGCGGCTCGTCTTCCAACCGGATCGCTGCAAGCTCGGAGATTTCTTCAAAACAGACGACGACGTGGCCCAAGTCCGCGATCGAAGCATGGCCGTAGTCGAAGTAGAACTGCTCCCAGAACTTCTCCGAGGAGTGGCCGTGGACCCACGTGATGCTGTTTTCGATGGAGTCCGGCGACCGGCTGTAGCGCGCCAAGGCATAGGCGGACTTCTCCGGAGGCATCGGCGCGAGGGCCATCACACGGCGGCCGGATTGTTCCTGACTCATAGACCGTTCCTAATTCTGGTACAGAGCGAAGGAGGCGCACTATACCTCTCGTACCGATAAGGCGCAAGATCGGCTCCGTTGACTTGCCTCAGAATGCGCCGCTATAGTTCGCTGAAACTCGTTAGAGGTAGGGGGTTCCACATGAGGCACCTCACGCCTAACCCCTTACCGGTTCTGGGTATGATCAAAGGCATTAAGGGCGTCAAAGACATTCTTCCGGAAGAGACTCCCCGCTGGCGGCTCATCGAGGAGACTGCCCGGCAGTGGGCCGTCCGTTATGGCTTTCAGGAACTTCGCGTCCCGATTTTCGAAGTCACAACCCTGTTCGCCCGAAGCATCGGGGCATCGACCGACATCGTCGAAAAAGAGATGTACACATTCCAGGACCGGGACGGCACCTCGCTCACGCTCCGGCCCGAAGGCACCGCAGGAACAGTTCGTGCCTTTATCGAACACAATCGCGCTGCCGATCCTTTACCACAGAAATATTTCTATATGGGACCGATGTTTCGTCATGAACGGCCTCAGGCAGGCCGTCTGCGCCAATTTCACCAGTTTGGCATCGAGTCGTTGGGCACATCAGACCCTCGCGCCGACGTTGAAGTCATCGCATTGTTATGGCGGATTCTTTCAGACCTGAACCTTCCGGCCCTGACCTTGGAGATCAACAACCTTGGCTATACTGCTGATCGAGAATCCTATCGTCCTCTGCTGGTTGCCTATCTAACGCGGGACATGGAACGGCTCTGCGGAAATTGCCAGCGGCGTGTCGAGACAAACCCGCTCAGGGTCTTGGATTGCAAAGTTCCCGAGTGTCGGGCTGCAACCGAGGCGGCTCCCCGGCTCGCCGATTCCCTTTCGGAAAAGGCCCGCGGGTACTTTGCCGCTGTGGTAGCCGGCCTTGACTCCATCGGGATTCCTTATCGACTGAACCACCGGCTCGTTCGTGGCCTCGATTATTATTGTCTCACAACTTTTGAGGTCACATCGACAAGTTTAGGTGCGCAAAATGCGGTAGGAGCCGGCGGACGCTACGATGGCCTTATCGAGACCCTTGGCGGTCCACCGACCCCGGCTGTCGGATTTGCGCTTGGATTGGAACGCATGGTGATGATGCTCTCCGAGACGGCACCAGTCTCGCTCCCCGGGTCTACGACCGTCTATATTGCGGGGTTTGGAAGCCAGGGATCAGCGACAGGTCTTTCCGCCCTTGAGGAGCTTCGGCTGGCTGGAATCCGGTCGGTGTCTGATTTTCGGGCCGGTACACTCAAATCCCACTTGCGCCAGGCAGACAGATCCGGCTCAAGATTTACTTTGATCATCGGAGATGATGAGGTTGCGAAGGGTACTGGCATCCTCCGTGATATGACTACAAAGGCTCAGCGTGATGTTTCCCTCACCTCTCTCTCTCGTGACATATCCTCTCTCCTTCGCGCTTCCTGATCCCATTTTTTCCCATTGACTTTTCCCTCAAAAACTCTTACTTTTTCAATGTCACATAACATTCATAAGTATATGATTATATAATATAAATTCCTGTGAATTATTAAAATGAAACGGAAGCTCGGTCTCCTCCTCGCCCTGCCCCCTTCCCATGATAGTGCGGTGACAGTCCACGGACTTGCACAAGCAGCTCTTTCAGCCGGTCATGAGGTCTATCTCTATCTCATCGATGAGGGAGTGAAGAACCTGTCTGATCCACGGTATCGACAGATTGCTCAATCAGGCGTAAAAGTCTTTGCCTGCGCCTATGGGTGTCAGCAACATCATGTCTCAACGGCGGACCTGGACCCGGCCATTTCCCTGTCCGGACTCGTTGTCCTTTCTGGAATCATCGACGCATGTGATCCATTTCTTTCATTTACCTGACGTCAACCTACTTGTCATGGCTAAAACTATCGCGGTTGTCATTCAAGAAGATCCACGAAAGACCCATAGGCCGGTTGAAGCCCTACGAATTGCGCTTGGCCTCGTCGCAGGATCTCATACCACGACTGTTGTCCTCTTAGGCGAAGCTCATCGTCTCCTCTCTGACGATCTTGACGATATCGTCGATGTAGACATACTGGAAAAATACCTTCCATCTGTCCAACATCTTGAAATTCCTTTCATTCTTCCATCAGAGACAGATCCAGCTCTGATCCGGAAAGAATTCTCCGTCAGATATGAGTCTGATGAGACCATCAGGTCGCTCATAAAATCAATGGACCGGACACTGATCTTTTGATCAGTCATTAACCATAGGTCTCCCATGTCCTTTCCTTTGTACCTCATTCGTCATTCAGCACATACGCTTTCCCCTCGGCTTTATTCTTCTAAGGATCTTAACGTTTCAGCCTGTACTCTGATAACGTCAAAAAATTCGCTTTCATCTGAGCAACAAGCCGGGGCACTTCGGTCAACATATGGTGATGATGGTGTAGAGGGACAGACTATGACGTATGAACGTCTTCTGGACATGATCCTGCATGCGTCAAAGGTCATTATCCTCTGACTCTTTACTCTTAAAGTTATGTATTAGAAGAAAATTAGGAGTCGGAGTCGGAGTCGGAGTCGGAGTAGGGAAGGGAATACTGTGGATAGTAGTGATCACATTGTTTAATGAGAGAAAAAATAACGCGCCCGATGAGTATATGATTGGGGATTCCCTCCGGGCAGACTCCGTATAGCTTGGACGAATCCTGTGGAAAACTTATGGGGTCTAAAACACAACTCGACAACGATGGTGGGGACATGGTATTGAGCACCTTGTCCAGCTTGATAAACCCATCTCAAAGTACCAAGTTATCCACAGGTGTGAATAATCCTGTGTATAGAAATCTCCGTGATTTATGAGCGTCGATACAGTCTGGCAAGAAGCTCTTCAGTACATCCAAGGGAAGGTCCCCAGGCAAGTCTATGACACCTGGTTCATCCCGACACGCCTTGATCGGATTGAAAACTCCACCGCCCACATCGGAGTACCGAACAAATTTTTCGGTGACTGGTTGCATACCCATTATGCCCCGTTGTTGGTCGAGGCGGTGTCATCGGCTCGCGGTGGCGGAAACGTGTCGGTAAGTTTCGTCGTATCACAGAAGCCCGCGTCACGATTAGTTGAGCCTCAAGCCGCTTCGACTCCGTCCAAAGCTTCGGGCCAGATGAAATCCCGCCGAGGCATTCAACTCAATCCGAAATACACGTTCGAGAATTTCGTCGTAGGAGCGGGAAATCAGTTTGCCCATGCGGCCTGTATGGCCGTCTCTGAGCAGCCCGGAAAGACGTACAATCCGCTCTTCATTTACGGCGGTGTCGGGCTGGGTAAGACCCATCTTCTGAATGCGATCGGAAACCATGTGGCTGAACGTACGGACCTCCGCATTGCGTATCTGACGACCGAGCAATTCACAAATGAGGTCATCAACTCTATCCGATACGACAAGATGACGGATCTCCGAAAGCGCTACCGCCACATCGACATGCTGATGATCGACGACATCCAGTTTCTCGTCGGGAAAGAACGGACCCAAGAGGAGTTTTTCCATACGTTCAACTCCCTGTACGAAGGGCATAAACAGATAGTTCTATCCAGCGACAGGTTTCCCAAGGATATGCCGGATATCGAAGAACGTCTCCGGTCACGGTTCGAATGGGGATTGATTGCGGATTTACAGCCGCCAGATGTCGAGACGCGTATAGCGATTTTGAGGAAAAAATCGGAGGACGAGGGGATTACGCTGCCGGAAGATGTCATTCAGTTTCTCGCCGGCGCCATGAAAAGCAACATCCGCGAGCTGGAAGGCAGTTTGGTCCGGCTTGGCGCCTATGCCTCGTTGACAGGCCAGGTCATTACACTGGACATGGCCAAGAACGTGCTCCGTGACCTGATCGGGGACAAGAAAAAAATCGTCGCAATGGACGACATCCAAGAAGCTGTGTGCGCTCAGTTCCATGTCAAGATGAACGAGTTGAAATCGCGCCGCCGCAGCAAGACACTGGTGCATCCCCGGCAGATCGCGATGTTTCTCTGCCGCGAACTGACCGATGCCTCCTATCCGGAAATCGGGCGCCAATTCGGAGGCAAGGATCACACGACCATCATTCACGCGTGCAGACAAGTGTCAAAAGCCAAAGAGGCCGACACCGCATTGCACACGACACTGGAAACGTTGAAAGAGCACATTCTGCGTAGATAAGGGTTTCATTTGGAGACTGCGCCATGAAAGTACGGATCGGACGGGATGAACTGTTGACGGGGCTTCAACGGGTGCAGGGAGTTGTGGAGAAACGGAATACCATGCCCATCTTGTCCAACGTTCTGCTGGAAGCCAGGCAGGAGGGGGCTGAAATTGTGGCGACGGATCTCGAGATCGGCATGCGTGGCTTGTACAAAGCGGCTGTGCTCGAGACCGGGGGTGTGACGATCTCGGCCCGTAAACTGTTTGAGATCATTAAGGAATTGCCGTCGGGCGACATTGAGTTGACTACAGGAGAGAACAACTGGACGACCATTCAAATGGGCAAGAGCCAGTTCAAGATCGTCGGGTTGCCCAGCGCCGACTATCCTGCCTTGCCGGCCATCGAACGGGAAGGGTTGACGCCGCTCTCGGGAGACGGTCTGTTGGAGTTGATCCGTAAGACGTTGTTTGCCGCCGGGGATAACGATGCCCGGTACATTCTGAACGGCCTGCTGGTCACGCTCATCAACACGGAGAAGAAAACCACGCTTCGATTGGTCGGCACGGACGGTCACCGGTTAGCTGTGGCGGAGCATGAGATGAGCCAAGCCGGTGGCAAGGGTGTCCCGCAGGAAATCAAAGCGATCATTCCCAAAAAGGCAGCGCACGAAATGCGCCGTCTCCTGGAAGAGGGAGGGGATGGCGAACCTCTGATCGGATTTGCCAAGAACCTCATGATCTTTCGAAAAAGCGGCCTGTTGCTGACGTCCCGATTGATGGAAGGCAACTATCCCAACTACCAGCAGGTCATCCCAAAGGAGGGTGGTAAAAAAATCAGCGTGAACCGGATCGAGCTGGAAAGTGCGCTCCGCCGCGTCTCGGTTCTTTCCAGAGATAAAGCCAGCGCTGTGAAGGTTTCCTTCGCACCGGGCAAGATGACCCTGTTTTCCAGCAGTCCGGATTACGGTGAGGCCACCGAGGAATTACCTGCTCGCTACGAAGGCGAGTCGCTCAGTTCCGGGTTCAACGCCCGCTATCTCTTGGACGTATTCGGCGTCATGGACGGGGAGACTGTGTCCTTGCAGATCGAGACGCCGCTCAGCCCTTGTTTGATCCAGGAATCCGAGAGCCCTGGATTCAAGTGCGTCGTCATGCCGATCAAAATCTGAGGCGTATCACCCGCGGGGATAGTCCTACGCATCCGGCTCCTTCGATGGATGCATAGCGTGTGATCCTATGACGTGTATATGAGAATAGGAAACGGATGGCCACAGACGAGACCACTATAAAGCCCAAGTCCGACAGTTACAGCGCAGACCAAATCAAGGTCCTCGAAGGCCTCGACGCGGTCAGGAAGCGGCCGGCGATGTATATCGGCAGCACCGGCGTCGACGGGCTTCATCACCTGGTCTATGAAGTCGTCGACAACAGTGTCGATGAGCATATGGCCGGATTCGGCGAGACCATCGAGGTCAAAATCCATATTGACGGGAGCGTCACGGTCATCGACAACGGTCGGGGTATTCCCACCGGCATGCACTCGACGCAAAAGAAGTCCGCCGCCGAAGTGGCATTAACTGTCTTGCATGCGGGCGGCAAGTTCGAACAAGGCGCCTATACGGTGTCCGGCGGATTGCACGGCGTGGGCATTTCGGTCGTGAACGCGCTGTCGGAATGGCTTGAGCTGGAAATCTGGCAGGATGGACAGGTCTTTGAGCAGCGGTACGAACGGGGCAAACCGGGTGCGCCGCTGCAGAGCACCGGTGTTACGAAACGCCGAGGCACGCAGGTCCGATTCAAGCCGGACGGGCAGATCTTCGAAACACTCGAATTCAGCTTCGACGTCCTGGCGCAACGGCTGCGCGAACTCGCCTTCCTGAACAAGGGCCTGTCGATCTCGATGAAGGATGAGCGGAAAGAGCCCGCCAAGGAACAGGTGTTCCTCTACAAGGGCGGCATCGTCTCTTTCGTCGAGCATTTGAACGAAGCGAAGACGCCGCTCCACAAGCCGATCTACGTCAAAGTCGAAAAGCCGGAAATGATTCTGGAGGTCGCCCTCCAGTACAACGATAGCTACGCGGAGAATCTCTTTTCCTTTGCGAACAACATCAACACGAAAGAGGGCGGCACACATCTCGTAGGCTTCAAGGCCGCACTCACCCGGACGATCAACAGCTATGCCAACGCGAACGATCTCCTGAAGAAAGACACCGAGTCGCTCACGGGCGACGACGTGCGCGAAGGGCTCACGGCCGTCGTCAGCGTGAAGGTCCGCAACCCGCAGTTCGAGGGGCAGACCAAAGCGAAACTGGGGAACAGTGAAGTCAAAGGCGTCGTCGAAACGGCGGTCAATGAAAAGCTTGGAGCCTATTTCGAGGAGAATCCGCCGGTTGCGCGCAAGATCATCGGCAAAGCGATCGATGCGGCCCGTGCCCGTGAAGCGGCCCGCAAAGCCAAGGATCTCATCCGGCGCAAGAGCGCGCTCGACGGAGGATCGCTGCCCGGTAAGCTGGCGGATTGCTCGGAGAAAGATCCGGCGCTCAGCGAGATCTATATCGTCGAGGGCGATTCGGCCGGCGGCTCGGCAAAGCAGGGGCGCGACCGCAAATTTCAGGCGATCCTTCCCCTCAAGGGGAAAATTCTGAACGTCGAAAAAGCGCGATTCGACAAGATGCTGACGAGCGACGAAATTCGGACGCTTATCATGGCGCTGGGCACCGGGATCGGCCGCAAGAGGGAAGAAAGCGACAAGAGCGACAAAGACGCATTCGACATCTCCAAGACACGGTATCACAAAATCATCCTCATGACCGACGCCGATGTGGATGGCAGCCACATCCGTACCCTGTTGCTGACCTTCTTTTTCAGGCAGATGCCTGAGCTGATCGAACGAGGCTACATCTATATTGCTCAGCCTCCGCTCTTCAGAGTGAAAAAAGGTAAGGCAGAACGGTATTTGAAGGACGAGGGGGCGTTGAACGAGCATCTGGCTGATCTGGCGGTGGAAGATGTCGAGTTGTACCTCGAAGGGGCACAAGGATATGCAACCGGGCGTCGGCTCCTGCCGATCCTCAAGAAGCTGATCGCGTTTGAGCATTTGCTCGGCCGGCTGAACAAGAAGCCGTATGAAGCCACCATCCTGCGCGCTTTTGTCGACGAGCCGGGTCTGGATCGGGAACTGCTCAAGAATCGGGCGGCGCTGACCTCCGCCGTTGCCAGCGTCACACGCATATTGGCAGGCGCCTATCCCAAGCTTGCGCCGACCTTTGAGATCCTGCCGGACGACGAGCACCACTCCAACAAAGTGGTGTGCCGACTGCAGGCCAACGGTGTGCTGTACGGTCTCGACATCACTCACGAACTCGTCGGTTCAGCCGATTTCCGCGAGCTGCAGAAGCTGACGCCGTCTGCCATTGGGCTGGGCAGGCAACCGTATAAACTCAAGGCCAAAGGGCAGGAACAGCTCTATCAGTCGACGGATGAATTGGTAAAGGCCATTCTTGACCTGGGTAAACAGGGACTGAGCATCCAACGGTACAAAGGACTGGGAGAAATGAATCCGGGTCAGTTGTGGGAGACGACGATGAATCCCGAAGCGCGCACGCTCTTGAGGGTCACACTCGAAGACCTGACCGGCGTCGATGAGATCTTTACGATTCTCATGGGTGATGAGGTCGAGCCGCGCCGGAACTTCATCCAGACGCACGCGCTCGAGGTAAGAAATTTAGACGTGTAGCGAGGAAGCTGTCGGCATTCAGCGGTCAGCTTTCCGGAGCTGACGAGCCAAAGCTGATAGCTGAGGGCTGTAAGCCGATAGCCTTTGAGGGAGATCTATGCCGCCTGACGAGAGATTAGGCCATATCGCGATCGAAGACGAGATGAAGTCGTCGTATCTCGATTACGCCATGAGTGTGATCGTCGGACGGGCGCTTCCCGACGTCCGTGACGGGCTCAAACCGGTCCATCGCCGTATCCTCTACGGCATGAATGAAATGGGTCTGGCTTCCAACCGGGCCTACCGGAAGTCCGCCAAAATCGTGGGCGAGATCATGGGGAATTACCATCCCCACGGCGACACGGCCATTTACGATACGCTTGTCCGGATGGCGCAGGATTTCAACATGCGCTATCCGCTGGTCGACGGCCAAGGCAACTACGGGTCGATGGACGGCGATTCGCCGGCGGCCATGCGCTACACGGAAGCCCGCATGACCAAGCTCGCGGAAGACCTGCTGGCCGACATCGATAAAGATACGGTCGACTTCGGTCCTAACTACGACGAATCCCGTCAAGAGCCGCTCGTGCTGCCGACCAAGGTGCCCAATCTCCTCATCAACGGAGCCGGCGGGATCGCCGTCGGGTATGCGACGAACATTCCCACGCACAATCTCGGTGAAGTGATCGATGGGTTGCTGCTTCTGCTGGAGAATCAGGACGTCACCATCGCGCAGTTGATGCAGAAAATTCAGGGGCCCGACTTCCCCACGGCGGGTTTTATTTACGGGAAGAGCGGCATTAAAGATGCCTATGAAACGGGACGGGGCCTCCTCAAGCTGCGGGCGAAGGTGGTGGTGGAAACCGACGAGCGCACCGATCGCGAGCGCCTCATCGTCACGGAAGTTCCCTACCAGGTCAACAAAGCCAAGCTGATCGAAAAGATCGCCGAGCTGATACAGGATGACCGGTTGAAGGGCATTTCCGACTTGCGCGACGAATCGTCCGATCGCGAAGGGGTGCGGGTGGTCATCGAACTGAAGCGGAACGAAATCCCGCTGATCGTGCTGAATAATCTCTATAAGCACACCCAGCTGGAGACGACCTTCGGCGTCATCATGCTCGCGCTGGTCAACAATCGTCCCGAGGTGCTCAATCTCAAGCAGATTCTGCATCACTTTCTCGAACACCGCCGCGAAGTCGTGGTGCGCCGGACCGCGTACGAGTTGCGCAAGGCGGAGGAGCGGGCGCACATTCTCGAAGGCCTGAAGATCGCATTGGATCATCTCGATGCGGTCATCGCGCTCATCAGGGCGTCGCAGTCCCCTGACGAAGCCCGCGCCGGGTTGATGCGCCAGTTCTCACTCAGCCAGATCCAAGCCACGGCCATCCTCGATATGCGGCTCCAGCGCTTGACACAGCTTGAGCGGACCAAACTGGTCGAAGAGTATCAAGAGGTGCTCAAGCAGATCGAATACCTCAAGTCCGTCTTGGCCAGCGAGGCGCTGGTGCGGTCGATCATCAAGGACGAGCTGACCCAGATCCGTGACGAGTACAAGGATGACCGCCGGACGCAGATCGTGAAAGAAGAGGCCGAGATCAATATCGAAGATTTGATTGCGGAAGAAGAAGTCGTCGTGACGATCTCTCATTCCGGCTATATCAAACGCAATGCGGCCTCGCTCTACCGCGCGCAACGGCGGGGCGGCAAAGGCAAGATCGGCATGGGTATCAAGGACGAGGATTTCGTCGTGAACCTGTTTACAGCTTCGACGCACGATACGCTCCTCTTCTTCACCGATGCCGGCAAGGTCTATTGGCTGAAAGTGCATGAGATCCCGGAAGCCAGCCGTGCAGCGAAGGGCAAAGCGCTGGTAAACTTATTGGCGTTGGCCGGAGGTGAGAAGGTGACGGCGACGTTGCCGGTGAAGGAATATCGGGAAGACCGCTTCATCATCATGGCGACGAAGAAGGGATTGATCAAGAAGACCGAGTTGGCTGCGTACAGCAATCCGCGCCAAGGCGGTATCATTGCGTTGGGTCTGGAGAGCGGGGACAAGCTCATCGGAGTTCAATTGACCGACGGCCATCGCGAGATTCTTCTCGGCACGAAACAAGGGATCACCATTCGATTCAAAGAAGAAGAAGTCAGGCCGATGGGCCGTATGGCCTACGGTGTCAAAGGCATCACGCTCGAAGAAGGCAACGACGTGATCGGCATGGAGACCATTACCCCCGACTCCACCACGGCGATCCTGACCGTGACAGAGGGGGGCTACGGCAAACGGACTCGCGTAGGCGAATATCGCATTCAAGGCCGCGGCGGCAAAGGCATCATCAGCGTCAAGACGACCGAACGCAACGGCCCAGCCGTCGGCTTTCTGCAAGTGCGGGACGACGATGAGATCATGCTGATGGCGGCGCAAGGCAAGGTGCTTCGCTGCAAAGTGGACGACATCCGCGAAATCGGCCGCAATACGCAGGGCGTCCGAATTCTCGATCTCGACGGAGACGAAGATCGTGTAGTCGCCGTGGCCAGGCTGGCCGAACCGAGTGAGCGGGAAGATCCGGCCCCGGTGAATGCTCCAGGGGTCTAGTCCGAACAGGTATACCCCCAGATGTCTCCCTCCGGTTCCAAGAAGAAGAAACCGCTCGATATCATCGTCAAGCTGGCGCTCGGCGTCTTGATCGGCTCCTTCACGCTCATCTGGGGGGGCATGTATCTCAGCCGCCCGGATCGGTCGATTCCTCCCTATACCGTTGGGTCTCAAAACCGGCATCTCGTCGCGGCGCACGTTCCGAGAGGCTCCACTGACGAAGAAATCGAAAGGCTGCTGAAGCGGTTTCGGAAGGTGAGCCACCAGACACACGATTTTGGCTCCATGAAGATTTACCCCACAACCCCGGGAGATCCCGGCGGCCGATACGCACATATCCTGATCTATGTTTTCGATGACGCCGGATGGACCGATCCTGAAAAGCTGGCAAAGTATGTGGACGGTGATGCGGCGGTCGTCAGAGAATATGAACGGTCGGTTCGTGGATACTATCGATTGCAGGATCGAGAGGAAGAAGCCGGAATCGGTTCCCTGTTCAAAAACGGGAAGATTTCAGACGACAAGCGCACACTCTTCAAAGGACGCGTGACCGACCCGTTGCCGGTGGAAGCGGAGCCTGAGACGGGTATTTCGATATCACCGATGTAAATCGTTCCCGGAGACCTGGGTCCTGGATCGCCGAGACATGGCCGGCGACTTCTGCGAGTGCGGCCTCGGTTTCAGGAGACGTCCCATCGGTGGCGCGCGCGTTGGAAGGCGCTGCTGTCGGTACAGGGATATCCCCGACGCGCAGCACGATCTCCTTGACCAATTCCGTCCCGGCGGCTTCGTTCAATTTGGCGAGCAGCGCGGGTTTCAAGAACGTGAGCTGTTGGAGCCACACGGAGTTCCGGACGACCAACGAGAGTTTCTTGAAACGAATGTGCGCCGGCCAGGTGTGGGATCCGATCGGTTCCCCGACGATCTCACGCCACTCGTGCTGCAAGCGGAGCTCCAGGAGTCGGGATTCGAGGCCCAGGCGTTTGGCGAGGCCGTCAAGAATGGAGCCGAATGAGTCGAGAGAGCCGGTGCGAGGCATGGCGGTATTGTAGCAAGAACGGTCGTCATCTGGCACCGGGTTTATTGTGAATTGCTTCTTGTATCGCGCGCGCGCGGATGTTGATACACTCTGTCCGTCAAGCGCTTCACGTGTCACCGCTCGACGAGCTCACGCGAGATGACAAAAACAAAAGATGATCCGAACAAAGTCGTAGTGACGAACCGAAAGGCGTACCACGACTATTTTATTGAAGAGAAGTTCGAGGCCGGGATCGTGCTCCAAGGCACGGAGGTCAAATCGCTACGCGAAGGGAAGGTGAACCTGCAAGACAGCTACGCCTCCGTCCGCGAAGCCGAAGTCTTTCTCCATCACTGCCACATCAGTCCGTACAGCCATGGCAACATCATGAATCATGATCCCATCCGTGTGCGCAAGCTGCTGCTGCACAAAAAGGAAATCAACAAACTGCTCGGCAAGACGCAACAGAAGGGACTCACGCTCGTTCCCCTCCGTATCTATTTTTCCGAGCGCGGGCTGGCGAAGGTCGAGC
The DNA here is from genome assembly GCA_022842445.1 of Nitrospira sp. Taxonomy (GTDB): domain Bacteria; phylum Nitrospirota; class Nitrospiria; order Nitrospirales; family Nitrospiraceae; genus Nitrospira_D. The sequence continues at coordinate 43,384 of JALHPO010000010.1, read as the reverse complement.
TGGGGCTTGCCAAGGGCAAGAAGCAGCATGATCGCCGGGAGTCCATCAAGACCCGCGAAGCCGGCCGCGAAGTCGAACGGGCGATGAAAGAAAGAAAATAGCGACCGGTCCCATAGCCGCCCTCCGGATGACGCGCCCGCGCCCGGATTGGCTTAGTTGCCTTCTGCGGAGAACCCTCTGTAGAGGACCGCCAACACGACACTCACTGTCAGTATTCCAAAGATCAACGTACCCATGGCTTCTCACCTCCTTTAGATTTGATATGGCAATCCTACATCTCCTCTATGAAGAGCCCATGAGGAGACCATGAAGAATTCTTCATCTTTCCAGCCGACGCAGGGAGAAACTCCTCCGTCATGGGATATCATCAAAGGAACTCAAGTGGTTGGGAAGTCGAGGTTATTTAAGTTAGGCGGAGACAGTGTGGTGTGTCGACGCCGGTAACCGCAGGGTAAAGATGGAGCCCTTGTGGATTTGGCTGGCGACCGAAATCGTGCCGCCGTGAGCTTCCGCAATTTCCTTCACAATGGGAAGTCCGAGTCCGGTGCCGGCGGAATCTTTCGCCCGCGCCCAGTCGGTCCGGTAGAATCGCTCGAAGAGATGCGGAATATTCTCCGACTCAATTCCATGGCCCGTATCCTCGACGGCCACGTCCACCCATTCCCCGGAACTGTGCAATCGGACCGTGACAAATCCGCCGGGCGGCGTGTATCGAAGCGCGTTGTCGAGCAGATTAATCAGCGCTTGTTTGAGCCACTGTGCGTCGCCGAGAATGGGGGGAACCGGTTGGGATTCAAACATCAAGGTAATGCGGTAATCATCTGCCAGCAGGGTCAGTTCATCCACGATCTCGTGAATCAACGGTTCCAAAGCAAGAGGCGCGAGATGAATGGGAGGCTTGCTGCTGGTAAATTTTGCGAGCGTTAAAAGTGGCCGCGTCAATGCGATGAGTCGCCCGACCTGTTCCAGATTATTGATGAGTGCATCGCGATATTCCGCAGTCGTCCTGGCTTTCATGAGGGCCACCTCCAGGTTTCCCTGGAGGATGGTCAGCGGGGTCTTCATCTCGTGGGCGGCGATTTCGCAAAAGTTCCGTTGGACCTCGCTGTTTCGCTGGAACTGATCCAACACCGAGTTGACCGCCTGGGTGAGCCGCCGAAACTCCTGATAGGGTGAATCCACCGCGAGACGTTTCCCTAGATCTGCTTCGGACATTGTTTCGGCGCGAGCGCATAAGGTCTCGATCGGAGCCAGGACTTTCTTTGCCAGCCACACACTGCCGATCCAGGCAACGACGAGCGTGGCCCCGGATGCGAGGGAGAGCAGAAACAGCAGACCATACAGGGTCTCTCGGTAATGGCGCAGTGAGGTTTCCGTCTGAAGGACATACCGAATATGCCCGTCCTTCATAATGGAGAGGAACAGATGCCGGGCAGGCATTCCGGTGGCCGACTCAATAGTGACAAACACCGTGTGCTCGATCTGGACTTGCCGAAGGATATGGGGGGGAATCGACTCCTGCACTGCCGCGTTGGGACTACTCCACAGGAGTCGGCCATCCGCCGAGAAAACACGAAGCGAGTGAGGGACATCCGGTAGAACCTGCCGTTCCTGAGTGCTTCGGCCGGCCGGCCCCACATCCTGGCCGCTCTTTTCAAATATCTCGGGGCGCTGTTCAACGAGCTCGGCCAGTGTGTCCGACAACTCTAACAGCAGTCCGTCCACGAACCGGTTCAACAGGACTTCGCTCGTGACGTACACAAGAGCGGATAATACGAGCAGCCCCGCGATCAAGAGGAAGGTGGACCAACTGATGAGACTGCGCAGGGATTTCACGCGGCTGGTTCCGGTTCTTCGAGCATGTACCCGGCGCCCCGTACGGTGGCGATCAACGGAGGTGAAAAATCCCGGTCGATCTTGGCCCGCAGAGCCCGAATATGGGCATCCACGATGTTTGTCATCGGGTCATAGCTGATGTCCCACACATGTTCGATGATCGCCGTTCTGGTCAACACCCGATTCTTGTTGCGCAATAGAAACTCAAGCAGGGCATATTCCTTATTCGTCAGAGAAATTTCTTGCCCCGCCCGCCAGACGCGATGAGAAGCCGGGTCTAGCTTCAGATCCGCCGCTTGGAGTTGCACCAACTGCTGCGGGCTCCCCCGGCGGAGCAGGGCTCGGATTTGAGCCAGCAATTCCACGAAGGCGAAGGGCTTTGGCAAAAACTGATCCGCGCCGGTATCGAAGCCGGAGACCTTGGTTTCCACCGTGTTGCGCGCGGTCAACAGCAGCACCGGAGTCATGTTGCCCTTGGCGCGCACGCGGCGGCAGAGCGTGAGGCCGTCGAGCTTGGGCAGCATGATGTCGAGGATCAGCAGATCGTACGGGTTGTTCAAGGCCATCGCCAGGCCTTCTTCGCCGTCTGGCGCGACGTCCACCGCGTATTGCTCTTCTCTCAGACCCTTCCGAATAAACTGAGCAAGGTTCACATCGTCTTCAACAAGCAGTATTCGCATCGACTATCCTGGTTCCTCGCTTCCGAACGACCCTCGACGGCATCACGATCCGGCTATATTATGCCATCTCTCGGCTGATCGGTCACTCTCCTACAAGTCACGCAGGAGATCGTCGGACTCATGGAGGCACGGGCTGGTCAGTGAAGATGCCCCGGAGGTCGCTGTGGCATGACAAACTATGAATGGATGAGGAAGTCGCTCGAAGCTCTATGAAACAGACTGTTGTATCGTCGGTCAGCACAGGCTGCTTCGGCAGTTGGTGACCACCAGGTTGGTTGCCTTCTCGCCCGCTTCGAGCTCAATGGTCAGCCACGCAATTCCGGCTGCCCGTTCGTCCTGGTGTACGCCGCCTCCGCCTTCGATCAGACTCACGAGATAATACCGGCCGGCCGGAATTTTCATGAACCAGAAGTGTCCGGTCGGGTTGGCTCTCGTGGTGCGAAGATAGGGAAGCAATCGCTTTTCGGTCAGGAATTGAGCCAGCCCGTCACGGGCGCAGTCCGCTTGTTGGCGGGACATGAGGCCGTCATTGGCGGTCGGGTCGTCGTTTGAGATGCATCCGGTGGTTCGTACATTGTGGTCGAACCAATAGCGTGTGTAGGCGCTCATGGGAATCAGATGGACCGGGACACCGGCCTGAGTAATGGCCTTTCCGGATAATGAACTGAGGAAGACCTGTCCGGCGAGGGTGCCTCGGCCTTTCTGCTTATAGGCAGCCAGGTCTTTCTCGTTCAAAACCGGTGGACCGGACGCGATCGACTCAATAGCCTGTCCCTGCAGAGGCCATAGGTTCCCGATCAGGAGGCAGCAGACGAACCAGCACCGTATCCGATGATGATGGCGCATGGTGGTTACGTCGTTGGTGCCGGCGAGGGATTTTCCGCCGTGGTTGACGAGGGGGCCGCTTTGTGTCTGAGCATACGGCCCTTTTCCGGCGTCGGATCGGTGACGACTCCGTACACTTCTCGCCCTTCGTGATCTTCGGGAAGGTATTCGGTGATCGGCATCCCATCTTCACGAACAAAGAGTAGACAGTGGCAGTATTTGTAGATCTGCATTTCATCGCAGGCGCATATCCAGCGTCGTAGCTTGGCCTCGGCCTCTTTGTCCTTGTAGAAATTGCAGGGGCACAACGGCTTACCCAGTTCATCGATATGCATCGCCAGGCCTTTGACGACCGCCTCGGTGACGGCCGGATTGGGATGCATGGCAGTCCCGCTCTTTTCAGCGAAACCCTTCACGAACTTCACGATCTTCTCAATGCTCTCCTGTTTTGGCTCAGCCACGGGATGCTCCTCTCGACAAGGGCGGTCACTGCTGTGAGCAGCTAGTTTACAAGGGAAAATCGCTCCTTTACAATCCACCTCTTCGCGTACTGCGCTGACGGTGGATCAAGAGTCATGACAGGTTCTTCAGCACACAACACGTTGATCGAACGGCTGGTTCCCGAACTGGGAGCCGAGGTTGCGGAAGCCCTCGTCGCGAAGATGGCGGGGACGGCAGGCGCAGCACAGACGTCGGCGGCAGTGCGGGAATTGCTGGATGAACTCGAAGACCTGTCGGCCAAGGCGGTGCATGCGGCGGTCGAAGCGCTTCCCGAACTGGATCGGCGTGCCGGACTCGCGCACGTTGTTTCTTGGCTTGATCTGGGAGTCGCGCTGGCCGAATCATCCGGCGCCACGGCGCTTAAATACTTCAAAGACAGTCCGCTGATTCTGGGTCTGCTTGAACCGCCCGGGGCACGGACGGCTGTGCTTGAGATCGGGTTGGAACTGGCTGATCGGGATGCCAATGTCACATTGGAATATCTGCGAGTGACACCCCAGATTCTGTCGGTCTCTTCTCTCGGCGAGGTGCGGCCGTGGCTCGACATCGGCATCGAGCTGACATCGGTCGATGTGGTCGTTGGACTGGAATACATTCGCCAGATTCCCAGAGTGGCGTCTGTGCTCCCAATCGGCGACGTACGGGACTGGCTGGCGTTCGGCATGAAACTGGTGGCGCCGAATACACTCGGCAAGCCGGATTACATGGCCGCAATGGAATTTATGCGCACGAGCCCGACCATTCTGGAAGATATCGAGCATCCCAGCGTCCGTTCAAAGGCATTGTCATTGGGGATCGTGCTGGCCGAGCGGTCGGCTCAGTCCGGCGTGACCTGGCTGGCGGAGTCGCCTCGTCTGCTGCGCGCGCTGCCTGCGGAAGAGTGGCAGATCAAAGTGTTGCAGTACGGTGCGCTGCTTGCCGAACAGGATGCAGAAAGTACACTGAATTATCTCCGACGCTGTCCGGACGTCATCGGTCTGATCGGCGTCGCGCCTCAAGCCCTTTCCCGGTTCGAGAATTGGTTCAAGGCCGGGATGGAAGTGCTGGCGTACAGTCGGGAAGGCGCACAGACCTATTTTGCGATGGAGTCACAGAAAGCCCTTGCCTCGGTCGAAGCGGCGATGAGCGGTGTCCCGCTTCGGCGCGTTGCCCGCCGGGTCAAACTCTTTGTCCAAGGGCTCTGTGGAACAGACGTCACGATTGCGGCCTTGCCGGATTCACCGGCCGCCTCGCCGGCCCGCGCAACAGTAAGCGCCGATGCACGCACCATTTCATTGCCGGCGGTGTTACGCCGCTACCCGACAGCTGAAGCAAATGAGCGGTTGTATCTGGTGATGGCGGCCCATGAAGCGGGCCACGTGGAATTCGGAACCTATCGGCTCCGGCTGGAATCCCTCGCCGATGTGGTCCGGCTCGTGCGGCAACGATATGGCCGGCCGACTGACGCGACATCCGATACACTGAAGGCCTTGTTTCAGCTCTACCCCCACCCGCGTCTTGCTCAAGATGTGTGGACTGTCCTGGAAGACGCGCGCATCGACTTCTTACTTCAGGCAGAGTATCCCGGTCTGCGGCGCGAGCTGGCGCAGCTGGCCGCTGAAGCCGTCGTACCACGCGATCCTGCCCATGGGCTGACTGTCAAGGAATTGATCGTCGATTGTCTGTTGAGGCTCTCGACGGGCGAGTCAGCCGACTCCGCGGTGCCCCATGCCGTCAAAGAAGAAGTCTCTATCCTATGGACCATGTGCCAACCTCTTTTCCAGACCACGGCAACAGCTGAGCAGTCCGTTCGCCTGGCCCATGATCTCTATGTCAGGATGGAAGAACTCCTGGCGCCTCGCGCCGAGCTGATCGAAACGGATCAGGCGACTGAGGAGTCGACGGAGCTCGGAGTAGGGCCGACCGCCTCGGAGTCGATGCATGACAACTACCGGCCCGTGACCAATTGGGTCTATCGCGGCGCGATGAGTCCGGAGTTCATCACAAGAGATCGGGAGCCGGTCGAACGTACGGATGAGATCGAGACGGAACGGGATCGGATGGCCGGCCTGCAGGGCGGAACGAATGAACGAACAGGGTCCGGTCAGGGGACTCGTGGCGAGCAGGAATCCATGGGCAGGGAGGTGCTCGCCGGCGGGCAGTCGTTGTCTCTCGTCGAAGAGTTACTCGCACTGGAGGTCGAACCGCAGCCGATGCCGGAATCGACAGCTCATGAGGCCCGCACGGTTCGATACCCGGAGTGGGACCATACGATTCAGGATTATCGAGTGAACTGGTGTCTGGTGGCTGAACGGCCGGCGGAGACAGGGTCAGCAGAAAGCGTGGACGAGATCCTTGCGGCACATCGAAGCACGATCAGGTCGCTTCGCAGAATCTTTGAGACCCTGCGTCCTCCGGCGTTCCGCAGGGTCGCAGGGCAGGCCGATGGAGATGATCTGGATATCGATGCCGTCGTACGAAGAGCCGCGGAACTTCGAGCGGGCTCGGAAGGAGATGACCGTCTGTATGTCAGACGTGAAAAGCGGCAGCGCGAGGTGGCGGTCGCGTTTCTGGTCGACGTCAGCGGATCGACGAGCCGACGGCTTGACAGCGGATGCCGGGTGATCGACGTTGAAAAGGAAAGTCTCGTGCTGCTCTGTGAGGCGTTGGAGGCGGTGGGCGATCAGTATGGTCTCTATGCCTATTCCGGCCAGGGGCGCGCTTCGGTCGACTTTCTCACGATCAAGGATTTTGACGATCGATTGGGACCTGCCACGGCCCTTCGGCTGGGCGGGCTCGGCCCGCGGCAACAAAACCGTGACGGGGCGGCTATCCGTCATGCCTCGGCCAAGTTGCTGGCGCGTGATGCGATCCACCGGCTCTTGATCCTCGTAAGCGACGGTCGGCCGCTGGACGGCGAATATAAGGACGAGTATGCCTTGGAGGACACCAAGACGGCGCTTCGGGAAGCCAGGCAACGAGGCATCAATCCATTTTGTGTGACCATCGATCGGGAGGCCGATCTCTACATGCGTCGGATGTACGGCGACGTACAGTTTGCCGTGATCGACCGTGTAGAATCGCTGCCATCTCGATTGCCGCGCATGTATCATAGACTGACCAGATAGCGATGTGTGTCGCGACGGGCAGGGCGAAAGGTACGGAGAATCGATGGTAAATCCAGTAGAGAGACCCGCGGTTCCGTCCTGGCTCTATAAGCTGTTTACCGGCCATCAGTATCCCTACATCCGCCGGCTGGCGAAGTTCGCGCAGCCGCTTAAACAGGGCGAAGATCGCCAGGAGCCGACCAAGGAGCTGATCGAGGCGAAATTCTGGGAGGTCTATCCCCGATGCCGGGCCAAAGTGTTGCAAGAAGTGAAAGCGGGCATGATCGTGGTCTTTCATGACTTGGGCGAATATCCGGCGGGCGGCTATCAGGAATTGGTCGATAATCCCGAAGCATTTCTAGCCAAGACGTACGGCAAAAAGAAGATCAAAGTGAACTTTTACGACGGCGATAATTTCGTCTGCACGATCAACTTCAAAGTGGCGGGCTGGACAGAGCATGAACATGCGTGAGGGGTCAGGGGTGAGGCGTCAGGGGATGGCGCGCTTCACGCTTCACGTTTTACGATTCACGAGGTGGCGATGATGGGGCGTCCTAAAATTACCGTGGTGGGTGCGGGGAATGTAGGAGGAACGACGGCGCAGCGCTTGGCCGAGAAAGACATCTACGATGTCGTCTTGGTCGATATCACGGAGGGTATGCCGCAGGGCAAGGCGCTCGATATCTCGCAAGCCGGACCGGTGTGCGGCTATAGCACCCGCGTCGTCGGCACCAATGGCTATGACGAAACCGCCGGCTCATCGGTCGCGGTCATTACGTCCGGCATTCCGAGAAAACCGGGCATGAGCCGCGACGAGCTGCTGTCGACCAATGCGAAGATCGTGAAATCCGTCGTGTCGCAATTGGTGGCCCGCTCTCCGGACATCATCTTGATTCTGGTCACCAATCCGTTGGACGCCATGGTCCATGTGGCGCGCCTGGTCAGCGGACTGCCCAAATCCAGAATCATCGGCATGGGCGGTATCTTGGATTCCGCCAGAATGCGCGCGTTCATCGCGGCCGAATTGAACGTGCCGGGACCTGACGTGCAGGCCATGGTTTTGGGAGGCCATGGCGATACGATGGTGCCGCTCCCGCGTTATACCACTGTGAAGGGCAAGCCCGTTTCAGACCTGATGTCGAAGGACCAACTGGATGCGATCATCCAGCGGACGCGTGACGGAGGAGCGGAGATCGTAGGCCTGTTGAAAACAGGCAGTGCCTTCTATGCTCCGTCCGCCTCAGCGGTCGATATGGTTGAGGCGATTTATCACGATGAGAAGCGGGTGCTGCCCTGCTCGGTCCTCTGTGAAGGCGAGTATGGATTGAAGAACGTCATCGTGGGGGTTCCGGTCAAGATCGGACGCAGCGGCGTGGAACAGATCGTGGAATACGAGCTGACGGTCAACGAGCGAGCGGCATTGGAAGCGTCGGCGAATGCTGTCCGAGAACTCTGCGCCGCCGTGGACCGGCTCATGGCGTGAGGAAAATACGTCGTCGTCAAGGTGTCGCGCATCAAAGGAAGAATCGCTGGTACCTTCTCCGTACGTTTGATGAATGGCAAGGCGTACGAACTTGACATTCGAAGAAGGGCTACAGTACAGGTATGAGCTTACAGTCAACCGTTCGATGAGAGGGAGCTATGAAATTTCTTGAAAATCCGACGCAGACGATGGCCGCGGGGTTCGCGCTCACCGTCGTGTTGATAGGGTTGTATCTTGGGATGACCGGCATTGGCGCAGGCGAAGCGGATTGGGGCCAGATCATCCTTCGCTGGATTCACTTCCTGGCCGGCATCACCTGGATCGGGCTCTTGTATTTCTTCAACTTGATCAATGCCGCGTTCTTGAAGAGTTTGGATGGGCCGACTAAGAACGTCGTGATTCCCAAGCTGATGCCCATGGCGCTGAATTGGTTCCGTCACGGAGCGACCGTGACGGTACTTGCCGGGGTTCTCTTGTATGGCGCCATGTACCACAGAGGCGGAACAGGAGCGGTGGCCGTGGCGATCGGTGGGTTGCTGGGCATCATTATGTTGGGCAACGTCCATGGGATCATCTGGCCGAACCAGAAGAAAATCATTGCGGCTGTGACGGCTGCGGCCCAAGGCACCCCCGCGCCGCCGGAGATGGCCCAATGGGGACGGACTGCCCTACTGGCCTCGCGTGTGAATTTTATGCTCTCGATTCCCATGTTGTTCTTCATGGGAGCCGGCAGCCACTTTAGATAGAGCTGTCCGCTCACCGGTCGGGTTACCCCCTCCGGTGAGCGGGTTTGCTCCTCTCCTACGCCGTTTTTGGCTCTCTATACCCAGCTCCAATAGGTCCCCTAGTCCTAACCAATTGAGATTTAGGCCCATTCCTGGTCTGTTGCCTTGACGGACATGGATATGGACCCGTATAGTACGAGCTCCAAAGTTGTGATTTTTCACGCGGGATGGACGATGTCGATGGCGGCAGAACCACGTCTTGTTCAAAAACTCGATGGCGCCCCTTGGGAAATTGACGGCTATTTGAAGGTCGGGGGGTATGAAGCCTGGACGCGATGTGTCACTGAATTAAAGGCGACACAAGTCGTCGATGAATTAAAGAAGGCAGGTCTCCGTGGACGGGGCGGAGCGGGATTCCCGACCGGGGTCAAGTGGGACAAGGTTCTCAATCACCGGGTTCAGGAGCGCTACTTTGTGTGCAATGCGGGCGAACATGAACCGGGGACATTCAAGGACCGCCACTTACTCAAGACGTTGCCGCATCAATTGATCGAGGGCTGTCTGATCGCCTCACATACGGTGAAGGCCAAGGCTTCCTTCATTTATGTGAACCATGAGTATCATGAAGAACGAGAGAATCTGAGAAAAGCTCTGGCGCAGGCAAAAGAGCGGGGTTTTCTCGGGAAGAATGTGCTGGGAAGCGGGTTCGACATCGAATTGCAAGTCTTCGAAGGCCACGGTAGTTATGTCGCGGGAGAAGAGACCGCCATGCTGGAGTCCATGCAGGGCCGTCCGGCCATGCCGAGGCAGAAGCCGCCATTCTACCCGACGGACTTCGGTCTCTACGGCAAACCGACATTGGTGAACAATGTCGAGACACTGTGCAACATTCCTCGAATTCTTCACAAGGGAGCGACGTGGTTTACACAGGTCGGTACGGAACGGTGTCCCGGCACGATGATGTTTTCATTGAGCGGCGCGGTCAATCGGCCAGGTGTGTATGAAATGCCCATGGGCGTCACGATACGGAGTTTGATCGAGCAATGTGGAGGGGGCGTGCCGGGAGGCCGCAAGATCAAAGCGGTGTTTCCAGGCGGCCCGGCCTTTTCGATGGTGACGGCGGATCAGCTCGATCTGGCCATGGATTTCGATTCATTGAAAAAGGCCGGAACGGGTTTGGGCTCGGCGGGCGTGATCGTCGTCGACGATGCAACATGTATGATCGCCAAGACACTTCAGTTTTCCGACTTCTTCAAGAACGAAAGCTGCGCCCAATGTCCTCCATGCAGAATGGGAACGATCAATCTGGCTGCGTTGATGGCCAAAATTGAAGAAGGCCAGGGAACCCAAAAGGATCTCGACAGTCTCCTTCAGCTCTGCGGATTTGTGAAAGGCACAGGATACTGCACCCTGGTGACGGGCGCATCGGTCTTGGTGCAGAGCAGTCTGAAATTGTTCCGCCAGGAGTACGAAGACCATATTCGAATGCAACGGTGTCCGTATCGAGCCATACCGGCCGGTGTCGGAGCCCAATCCTAGGAGATCGTGATGCCGCGTGTGACGTTTCTGTATTTCGGCGAAAGAATCGGAGAGGTGGACGTCAACACCTCGCTCCTGGATGCGGCGAAAGGGTTGGGGCTTCCCTTAAATCATGATTGCGGAGGGAATGCGTCCTGCACCACATGCCGAGTGGAGGTTCAAACGGGGCTGGACCAGCTTTCAGAGATCGATTTTGACGAACAAGACCTGCTGGATCGCGAAGCATTGAGCGAACCGCAACACCGATTGGCCTGCCAGGCGAAGGTGCTGGGCGATGTCGTCGTGCGCGTTCCGGGAAGCAAGTGGGAAGCTCCAGGCAAAGAAACAGCAGAAACCTGGGGAGTTGATATTCGGTAGAGAGGTGTTACACTAAGCCAACCCAGAGCGCGGGTTGCGAATCTGGAGATATAGGAGGACGACAATGGTTACGATTACACAGGTGGCGGAACAGAAGATCAGAGAACTGATGGCTGAAGAGAAGGATGTGGTCGGGTTGCGCGTGTATGTCCGCGGCGGCGGGTGCCATGGCTATCAATATGGGATGGCTTTCGAATCCAAGACGGCCGAGGACGATACGGTCGTTGAGATGGGTGACGTCAGAGTCATCATGGACTCGCAGAGCGCCCCGTTGTTGCAAGGCGCGGAGGTCGATTACGTGGACAGCGTGCAGGGATCCGGGTTTTCCATCAAGAATCCCCAAGCCAAGACGACCTGCGGCTGCGGCAGCTCATTTAGTTCCTAAGCGGTCTATCCGAATGTCCGGGGGAGCGCCGCCCACGGGGTTTCTATTATGAGGCCAGGGTTGCTCACTGAATGAGTAACCCTGGCTTTCGTTCTTTCGCAGGGTGCGAATGCATCAGATACATGTGACCAGGCGCTATAGGTTTTGTGCCGCCCACCGGCTGCACACCGATCACCTGACGCCGAAGGAAAATCAGGTTATCTTCGGGAAATGCAACAATCCGAATGGTCACGGCCATAACTATGCGGTGCTGGTCACGGTCAGGCATGACGGGAGCGACGAGGCCGGCAGCCTTGCGCGCCTCGATCACATCGTCAATGAGACCGTGGTCAGGCGGTTCGACCACCAGGATCTCAACGGCGACAAAGAATTTGCCCACCGCACCACGACCGGAGAGAATCTTGTGAAATTGATCTGGGACTTGTTGGAGGCGAAACTGCCGTCCGGGCAGCTTGAAAAAGTGGGCGTCATCGAGACCAGGGACAATTACTTCGAGTATGCCGGACCGGCTCAACTTATCGGGGGGGCGCGTGGCTAAGCGGAAGCAGACGGAGAAACGTCGGGGTCCGGTCGAGGACGTCGGCGGAAGCGGGCAACCGGCTGATTTACAATCCCTGCAATCGCTGGTGACGCAGATGCTGCTCGCGCTCGGCGAAAAACCAAACCGCCACGGCCTGCTCAAAACACCAGAACGGGTCGCCAAGGCGCTCGCCTTTATGACCCAGGGCTATCAACGTAACATTGATCATCTCCTGAACGGGGCGCTGTTTCCGATCGAATACGATGAGATGGTCATCGTGAAAGACATCGATTTCTTCAGCATGTGCGAACACCATCTCTTGCCGTTTTTCGGCAAGGTCCATGTCGGGTACCTGCCTAACAAGAAAGTCGTGGGTTTGAGCAAAATCCCGCGCATTGTCGATACCTTCGCTCGCCGGCTTCAAGTGCAGGAGCGATTGACGGTCCAAATAGCCGAAACCTTGAAGGACAAACTGAATGCGAACGGGGTGGGGGTCGTCGTCGAAGCGCGGCACCTCTGTATGATGATGCGTGGTGTGGAGAAACAGAATACAGTAGCCGTCACCAGCTCCATGTTAGGCGCCTTCCGCAGCCAGCCGCAAACCCGCCTGGAATTTCTTAAGCTGATTCGGAAATCCAGCGGCGGCGACTCAGACTAAGCCGCCTCACCGGCATCTTCTCAGTGACGTCGCGGCTCTACCACATTCTCAATAAAAGACCGTACGATATGAGTAAACAGCTCAGGCTGTTCCAAGTTCGCCAGATGTGCGGCTTGTGGAATGATGGCCAGGCGGGCACTTGGAATCTGATCGGCCATGAGTTTGGCATCTGACAGCGGGGTGGCTTGGTCCAATTCACCTACGATAATTTGGGTTGGGCAGCTGATCTGTTTCAAGAGCGGGATGGAATCGAGACGCTCGGCCATCGCCATTAAATCCCCCGCGATGCCGCTCACCTGATTGCCTTCAATCATCATGCGTACTTGGTGAACGATCTCCGGCCTTGTCCGGATCGTTACAGGGCTCAGCAATTTCGGGATCATGATGTCGGCAACCGCCGATGGGCCGTGCTTGTAGGCCGTCTGGGCCATCTGAAAGCGGCCTGCTTGCCCCTCCCGCGTATCCGCCTGCGCTTTCGTGTCCGCGAGCACGAGTCCTTTCACACGCTCGGCATGTCTCCGATACAAGGCAAACAGAATATAGCCCCCCATCGACAATCCAACGAAGACCGCCTGTCGGATCGATAAGTGATCCAGCAGAGCCCGTACGTCCTCGGCGGCCTGGTCGAGGGAGTAATGCCAAAGCGGGGCGTCCGATTCCCCGTGCCCGCGCAGGTCGATCGTAATGACGCGACAATGGGTCGACAGGTCGGCTTCCTGCTGCGCCCACATCGTCCGATTTAGCGGAAAGGCATGCAAGAAGACTATCGGAAGACCGCCGCCTGTGTCGCTATAGGCTAATGTGATGCCGTTGATTGTGACTTGCACCATTCCCTCCCTGCGCCGGCGCTGTTCGTAGCACCGGCGGTTCGTTGGGTCAAGGGGCCGTTTGCGATCAATTGAATCGGCGTATACAATCCGCTCATTTCAAGGAGCGACTCATGCCGACTCCGCGCGATCCACGGCCCGATCTATTTGCCGCTTCCCAGGCAGGGAAGAAGGCCGATGCCCCGCTGGCAGAGCGGATGCGCCCAAAGGAGTTTGCCGACTTTGTCGGGCAGGATGACATCGTCGGCATGGATCGGCCTCTGCGCAAGGCCATTGAGTCGGATCGTCTTTCCTCTGTGATCTTCTGGGGCCCGCCTGGTTCGGGCAAGACCACGCTGGCACACCTGATCGCCCGGCACACCAAAGCCCAATTCGTAGCGTTTTCGGCGGTGACCGGCGGCATTCCGGAGTTGCGTGAAATCATCAAGGCGGCCGAGCATCGGCTTGCGTTACAGCAGCAGAAGACCGTCCTTTTCGTGGACGAGATCCATCGGTTTAACAAGGCCCAGCAGGATGCTTTTCTCCCCCATGTCGAACGGGGCACGGTGATTTTGGTCGGGGCGACGACTGAAAATCCCTCGTTTGAAGTGATTAGTCCGCTACTCTCTCGCTCGATTCTGGTCGTTCTCAAGCCGCTCTCCGAAGACGCCCTGGGCAGTATCCTGGATCGGGCGCTCGCCGATTCCGATACCGGCCTGGGTCAGTTGAAGGCGCGTCTGTCGCCCGGAGCACGGAAACGGCTGGTGGCCTTTGGCAACGGCGACGCGCGGGCGTTGCTTACGGCAGTCGAGTTTGTCGTCACTCAGGCGCCAGCCGGAGCGGATGGCACACGACTGGTCGATGAGGCGCTGCTGGCGGCTTCGTTGAACAAGCAGGCGCTTCGGTACGACAAGTCCGGTGAAGAACACTACAACGTCATTTCCGCCTATATTAAGAGCATGCGCGACTCCGATCCGAACGGGGCTCTCTACTGGTTGGCACGTATGCTGGAGGCCGGAGAGGACCCGAAATTTATCGCCCGGCGGATGGTGATTTTCGCGTCGGAAGACATCGGTAACGCAGATCCCATGGCCCTTGTAGTCGCGATGTCCGTCGCACAGGCTGTTCAATTCGTGGGGTTGCCGGAAGCGCAGATCAACCTTGCGCAGGGGACTACCTACCTCGCCTCACGGCCTAAAGACAATGCGTCCTATGTCGGACTACTGGAAGCGATCAAGGATGCTCAAACCCATGGTAATCTTGGGGTTCCAATTCATCTTCGGAATGCTGTGACGGGGCTGATGAAGGGGCTGGGCTATGGGCAGGGTTACCGCTATGTCCATGACGATCCTCAAGCCAAGATCGAGCAAGCCCATCTACCGGAACCGTTGAAAAGCCGGCAGTACTACCGACCTAAGTCCCAATCCTAGGATAGGGCCAATTTCCAGGTTTACAATCTCTACTAATCGGTTATACTTAGATAGTATGAAACGAAGTGAAGCAAAGCAATCGGCCGATATGGCGGCAGCGGGTGAGCGGCGGAAGTTTGTACGCGCCACGCTGGTCGGTTCCGCGCTCGTCTCCCCCAAAAGTGGAGGCCGGGCTTGCACGGCCGTCCTGGACAACGTGAACCAAATCGGGGCCGGTCTCCATACCAAAGACCGTTTTCCGCCCAACGAAAAAGTAACAGTCTCGCTCGTGTTCCTGGATTCCGATCGAGTCGAGCAGCAGGAAAAGCTCGATGGAACCGTCACGTGGGTCAAGCCCTGGGAGAAGAAAGGGTTCCTGATCGGAGTGGTGTGGGACGACCTCGTGACGAAAGAGAAGAACCGCTGGCTCTATTATTACCTCGAAGAAACGCTCAAGGCCTCCGTCTAGCTCTGCGCGTCCAAATCTTTCTTCACCTTTTCCAATTCCGCCGACAGCGATTCCCAGCGGGCAGTCATCCGCTCAAGATCGTGTTTCAATCCGTCTTGCTCCTGGTGGAGCACATTCCACTTCTCAAATTCCTTGTAGAGCGCAGGATCGGCTAACTCCGACTCGCGGGCTTTCACTTTCTGCTCAAGGTCCGCGATCTCGGACTCCGCCCGCGCCACCTGCTTTTCCAGACGGGCCTGCGTCTTCGTCAAGTCTCGCCGATTGCCACCGGAGTCCTTCGGCGGAGTTTGGATCTGCTGAGCCATGGCGCGAGTGGGCCCCGACGATTTGGCCTGCGGCTTGCCGTCGAGTTCTTCTTTGGTTTCCTTGATCGATTCGAACTCCTGCGCCTTCTTCCACAAATAGTATTCGTAATCTCCGATGAAGTTGCGGGCTCGCCCGTCCTCGATTTCCACGATGCGCGTGGCGATTCTTGCCAGAAAGGTCGGGTCATGGGAGATAAAGACGATCGTGCCGGGGAATTCCACCAGCGCGTCGGTGAGGACGTCGACCGAGGCGGGGTCCAAGTGATTCGTCGGTTCGTCCAGAAGCAGCGTGTTGGCCGGTTCAACCAGCATACGGGCCAGCGCGACCCGGTTCCGCTCCCCGCCGCTCAGAGCTTTGATGAGTTTTTTCTGATCGAGGCCGGTGAACAAAAAGGCGCCGGCGATGCCGCGCAAGAAATTCATCTCCGCGTGCGTGGTAGCTTCTTCGAGCGACTCGAGAATCGTGTGTTCGGGATTCAGGGTTTCCGCCTGATGCTGGGCGAAGTAATGCACGGTCGCCCCATGTCCCACGGTTCTCGTGCCTGAGTCGGGAGGGAGTACGCCTGCGAGCATCTTCAAGAGCGTACTTTTCCCCGCGCCGTTTTCTCCGACAAGCGCGACGCGCTGGCCCCGTTCCACGGAGAAGTCCAGGGTTTCGTAGATCACTTTCTCGCCATAACGCTTGCTGATCCCGACGAGGTCGAGAACATGGCGGCCACTTGTGGAAGGGAGCGGGAATCGAAACTTGACCCGTTTGGGGTCGCGCTGCACCTCAATGCGTTTGACCTTTTCGAGCTGCTTGATGCGCGACTGGACCTGGCTGGCCTTGTTGGCTTGATACCGGAAGCGATCGACGAACTTCTGCACCCGCGCGATTTCTTTCGACTGGCGGGTTGCGGAGGCCTGCAGTTGGGCGTCCCGTTCCGCACGAAGGTCTTGGAACGACGAATAGTTGCCCCGATATTCTTCGATCTTGTGATGCCGGAGTTCCCAGATGTGCGTGACGACGCGATCGAGAAACGCCGTGTCGTGACTGATGATCAGCAACGTCATATCCGAATTGATGAGAAACTGCTCGAACCAGCGCTGAGTGGGTTTATCCAAATGGTTGGTCGGCTCGTCCAGCATGAGCACGTCGGGATTCGATAGCAGCAGATGCGCCAGTGCGACACGCATACGATAGCCGCCGGACAGATTGTCGATTGGACGGGCGAAATCGACTTCGGAAAATCCCAGCCCCATGAGGATGCGTTCGGCTTCGTGTTCGGGAAACTCATCGCGATGCGCGGCGTCGAGCACGGTCTTGCCGGTAATGGTTTCCAACTCCTGCGGGAGATAGCCGATCCGGAGACGAGGCCGTTTGCGGATCGAACCCTCGTCCGGCGATTCTTCCCCCAGGACCATGCGGAAGAGCGTGGTTTTGCCCGCGCCGTTCGGCCCGACCAGACCGACCCGTGAATTTGGACGGAGATGCGCGGATGCTTCGGTGAGCAGCACCTTCGTCGAGTATTGCTTGCTGACGGATTCAATTTGAAGCATGTGCGCAAACCTTCTGTGTAAAAATGAGTCAACGGGTCTATTGATCAGAGACGTTGCAGCAGAAGCTAGCAGGTCGGGAGGCGTGGCAGCTCGAAGTTGATGAACAACTCCGGTGATACAAGCGTATGTGGCATTCTCAGACTGTGAATCATGCGAGGTGACTGTCCAGCGGCAGCGGGCGCTAGTGTAGTATCAGAAAACTGTCTGGCACGTAGGGTGATTTTCCGGCGGCGCAATTACGATAAACCTCAAAATAGCCGCCGGGTCACACGAAGTGCGGTTTGGTGGAGCTGGCCGGGATTGAACCGGCGACCTCGTGAATGCCATTCACGCGCGCTCCCAACTGCGCTACAGCCCCACGCTGATTCGTTGCGATATGGATACTTCGCGAGAAGTGGGGGCATGCTAACACGCAGGTCCTGACCAGTCAAGAAAACCAACGGCCATCCGGCAGCTGAAAACCCGCTCCCACAAAGCTCGGCGAGTCACCGGTACTCGGAATAGGCTGAAGCGTACACCGGTACGATTCCTGATCTGATCGCCATTCCGAGTCGGAGGAGTGGCTTGACAAAGGGAAAGGCGGAACCCTACCATGAGCCCCTCGCTCTGATCTCCCAGTCGGGTCAGAGCCATTTTTTCGTGTGGGCCAAGCACCGGGTAGTCACAGATCATGGGTAATCTCGTCATAATCGGCGCCCAATGGGGCGATGAAGGCAAGGGCAAGATCGTCGATATCCTGGCCAGGGATGCCGACTTCGTTGTGCGCTATCAGGGCGGCTCCAACGCGGGACATACGGTCATCAATGAACAGGGGACCTACATTTTTCATCTCATTCCGTCGGGCATTTTGTACCGGCGGACTACCTGTGTGATCGGAAACGGCGTCGTGGTGGATCCCGGGTCGCTGATCGAAGAAATGGATCAGCTCCAAGCCAAGGGTATTGTGATCGGCAAGAACTTCGCCGTCAGCCGGCGCGCGCACCTGATCCTGCCGTATCATAAGGCGCTCGACCGGGCGTCGGAGCAGTCGAAGGGGTTGCGGAAGATCGGCACTACCGGGCGGGGTATCGGACCGTCCTATGCCGACAAGATGGCGCGGGTGGGCATTCGCACCGGCGATCTGTTGAATCCCCCATTGTTCAGGAAGAAACTGGAAGAAAATCTGGTCGAGATGAACTGGTTTCTGGAGCGTCTCTACAAGGTCGAGACCTTCCAGGTCGACAAGGTGTTCGACCAATACATGGGTTATGCCGATCGGCTCAAGAGCTATCTCGTCGATACGGTCGTGCTCCTGAATCGGGCCATCGAGAAGAACAAGACAGTGTTGTTCGAAGGGGCGCAAGGCACACATCTGGACGTGGACTTCGGCACGTATCCCTATGTGACTTCGTCCAGCGCCTCGGCTGGAGGGGCCTGCACGGGCACCGGTGTGGGGCCCACGATGATCGATGCGGTCCTCGGTATCGCGAAGGCCTATACCACCAGAGTGGGCAGCGGACCGTTCCCGACCGAGCTCACCGATGAAGTCGGCCAAGGTTTGCAGGAACGAGGGAGAGAATTCGGCTCGACGACCGGGCGCGCCAGACGATGTGGCTGGTTCGATGCAGTCCTGGTTCGTCAAGCGGTCCAGGTCAACGGGTTGAGTTCTCTGGCCGTCACCAAACTTGATGTGCTCGATGGCTGCAAGGAACTGAAGCTCTGTGTCGGCTACAGGCACGGAGGCGTGCTCTATAAAGAGATGCCGTCGGATCTGGACGTGTTGACCCACTGCGAGCCGGTCTATCAGCGGATGAAGGGGTGGACTGCTTCGACGACCGGAGCCACCGCGTACAAGCAGCTGCCGGCGGAGGCGAAACGCTATCTGGCCCGCATCGAAGAGCTGGCGCAATGCCGGATCGACATGATCTCGACCGGGTCCAAACGGACAGAAACGATCATGCTCCGCAATCCGTTGGACTGTTCCCGCCGCCGCCCGAAGCGACGGTGAGCAACGTCAATAGTCATCAGGCATTCGTCAATGGTAGGATAGCCCCGCCCGGTGCCTGAGTTTTCACGAATGACCTGTGACGATCGTCGATTCCCCTGTTCCTGTGTGAGCCGGTAGCTCAGTCGGTAGAGCATCGCCCTTTTAAGGCGAGGGCCCTGGGTTCGAGTCCCAGCCGGCTCACCACTTTTCAATAGGTTAGGATCACCCACCGCGACAGCTGGGCGTTCATAGGACAATCCATAGGACATTTTGAAGGCAGAATCGAGTTTCGCGACTGCCTCTCGGACCTTCCGATCCCACTCAGGCCCGCCATGGGAATAGCTGGCAGTCATACCCGGCATCCGATGGCCCAAGAGAGCTTGCCGCACTTCGTAATCGACACCTAGCCCCTGCAATCGGGTCGCGAATGTGTGTCGAAGGTCGTGAAAGTGCAGGTCTTGGATCTTCGCTAGATCGCAGACCCTGGCCCAGTACTTCTTGAAGGCGCGAACATCGGTCCAGCGGCGAAACGCTCGACCATCTGTGAGTGAAGGCAATGGATCTCGGAGCGCCCATAAGGCTGAGGCGTTGAGCGGAATCCTCGGCGGGGTGCCCTTCAGCTTCGTTGCACTTGGCGGGAGTACCAACCACCACCCGTCCGACTCTTGGCGGATCCACGATCGATCAATGCTCAAGAGCTTCGACTGCCTGAGTCCGGTATTGAGTTCCGCAACCACCACTCGCCACAGCTCGCTCAGCACTTTCGGCGTGACACGATCACGCAAGAGGCGAATGGCTTCGAGTTCGGGGCCCATGGCTACTCGCGTCCGACGTTTGGTATCAGGCAATTCCACAGCCTTGAGCCGATTCTTATCCAGCCAGTCATAGCGCTCACCGAGATTGAGTAAGCGCATCAACACCTGCCACTCCCGTCTGATGGTGCTAGCCTCGGCGTTGTCCTGCTGCCGTTTCAGAACGTAATCCAACCCGTCCTTGGGGGTGAGGGAAGACAAAGAGCGATGACCAAATGTCGGCAGAAGATAATTGTCGAGAATCCCTTTGGGTCTTACGCGATCGATCCGCTTCTTGACGGTAAAGCTATCCCAAAACAACGGCAGCAGATCACGGAGAGTGCGTTCACTCTGCGGGCGTTCTGGTGTTATAGACTCAGCCTGGATCTTGGCCATCATGGCAATGGCGGCCGTCTCAGCCTGCTCTTTGGTGAGATCGTAGCCGAGGAGCGGGCGATACCGCACGCCCTTCCAGCGGACGTACAGATCGAAGGCCAGGCCCTTCTTCGTCGGTCGCTTGCTGATCGTATAGCCCATGCGGTGCTCAGCGATATCGGGAATTGCGATGGTAGACGGCTACGGCCTGAATGTCTAGATCGTCGCTCGCAGGCACTGCGCGGAGCACACCGGGCCTCTCGCGTAGACCTGGAACAGTCGTGAGCATGCCGGCAGCCGAGCCTGCTAGAGGAGCGGGTTCAATGCGGCCGGTGCGTACCCAGGCCTCAAGCTCGTCCTGATCGAACAACAGCGCGCGAGATCCGGGACGACGATATCGAGGGATGTCCTTCCGCTGGTACAGGGACGATCTCGACATCCGGAGAAACTGCGCGGCTTCTTGAAGGGTCAACGGTCTCATTCGTCATACGCTCGATCGAATAAGGGATTAAGAGTTCAAAACTTGCCCACCAGACTTTGAAGAAGGGATACAACCGGAAATTGTCCGTCAAGCACGGGTGAATGCATTGTGCAGTGAAAGCTTTTGCCCCTACACTGAGGCGCGACATCGATTTTTCTGTTCCCCATCCATCTTCGGCTGTTCATCATAAATCCGATCGACATGCGAGCTCAGAGCGATTTCAGCTATGTGAGACGACCTTATTGAGATATTGTGAAATCACTTTCATCCGCTGATCTAGGCTGAGATTGACCGCACGGTGGATGGCGTCCCCAACTTCTTTCGTTCCCCGAGGTAATTCTCCCCTCCAGACCGACTCAAACGGAATCCGCGCCGGGATCGTCACGGCGCGCATCAGCGCAAATACACTCCCCGGGCCGGCCACCCCGGATTTTTTAGTCAGATAGAGATAACCTGCCTGCCGTGGAGTAATGACCGCGCCCTCGACGTGCGTGCGCACGATGCGCGAGACTTTCGAGACCGCTTTCAGATTCGAGAGATCCCCGCCGACAGTAAATCCGCGAATGCTCTTATCGCTGAGCCGGGCCCAGCGCCCGCCCTTAATCCCGGCGCCGCCGTGCAGATAGTTACGCTTCGTGTTCTTAGCCACACGCCGCGCAAAGCGAAATAACGCTGTTTTAGCGAACCGAGCGCTGACATCCGATGCGGCATTAAAGGCGGCTTGGGCTTCGTCAAAATTCATCATGGTAACGGTCAGCTTGTCCATGAGCGCTCCTCCTTTGAAAGGTGTCTTCCAATCGCCGATGAATTTCTGCGATTCGCCGACGATGCCGGCGAACTTCTCAATAGCGCGCGAGATCCGGGACGACGATATCGAGGGATGTCCTTCCGCTGGTACAGGGACGATCTCGACATCCGGAGAAACTGCGCGGCTTCTTGAAGGGTCAACGGTCTCATTTGTCATACGCGGGATCAGAAATCCGCTTCCTCCATGTTCCTGACTCTATCGGTCACTAGGGGTCTCGTTTCTGTTAGAACGGTCAAGTAGGGTGTACGGACAAAGCCACAGTGCCTACTCTTCAGGATCTAAACCCAGGAGGGCCATGATAACGTCTGCGCCCATGGTTTTGGCCTCGGGAGTGCCCATGACGTCGACGGCCTGACTGACGAGGCGGAATAGCGGGGAAGCGTTCACACCCACAATCCGCTCAGTGGGCACAAGGCGGCCGGTTTCTCCCACCATGACCAAGAACGACGACGCTCCTTGATAGGTGAGCTTTGGTAGTAGTGCCATACCCCGTAAGACTTCACCGGTTTCACTCGTGAACAGAATTTCACACCCAGGGCCAGGATTCAGCGACGAGATCACCTCGATGTCGTCGGGAAAGGCGAGGACCGCCGGCACCGCCCACTTTGCTGGGAGCACAACCGGTCCGCGATCCTCGAAGCGGATCTCCTTCTCATCGTCCACGCAGAGACACAGACACACCTTTGCTTTCGATTGAATGATCATCTTCGCCCCGGAACGGGATTCAACCCAAATCGTTGGTACATCGACTTATCCATATCACCACCCTGAATCATGCCGCGCACTGCGTTCTTGATCGTCATCTCAATGATTCTTCGTCCGTCAGGACCTTGGCTGACAACAGGTTGGCCAACCTCGGCACCGGATTGATTATTTACAATGAACGTCAGATTGAGTCCGCTGCCGAGGCCCAGCTGATTCGCATGCCCGATATATTCGGGATTACTGCGCGAGGCGTTCTCGCCGACCAGCGCGAGCGTCGGCCCAAACACGGCGCCACCGGACGCAAACGCGGGAATGCTGCCGCCGAAGCCGAACGAGCTTAAAACGGCCTTCGTCGCCAACTGTGAAAACACCGTGCCCAGCACCTGCTTCGCAAAATCACCCAGGCTCTCTAGTACATCGGCCATATTCTCGATCTTCCGGTCCCACACATCGAAGAACAACTGCCGGAAGCTCTGCTCCATCGTCTGCGCCGTCCGCCGCGCGAGATCCGCGCCGAGGCCGAATCCGGAATTGGTATCGCGCACATACTTATCCATCCCGATCTTCCATTCGTCGAAGAAGGTCCGGTTGGCCGCCACTTGCTCGGCCAGCGCCTGCTCACGCAGATGCACTTCGAGCTTTGTCGAATCGCGGATCATCACGCCGCGAGCCTCTTGGACCGCCGCCGCATGGGCCAGCATCTCATCGTCCCGCTTGAATTCCGCTTCCGCGTACTCAGTCAGCGCCTTGACACCAGCCTCACGGGCCTCTCGCTGACGGGCTTCAATCGCCTCGATCACCCGGGTACGCTCACCCCACTGCGCGATCACCTCACCGAACTGTCGATCCTGGATCTCTAACGACCGCTGGTTCGTTTGCCAAATCTCGTTCAGCGCCTTCGCCAACTTTGCATCATGATCTGCATCGCTGGCCGCGATCGTTGAGCCACCACCAGGCAAGGCCCCACCTGTCCCGCCTGCCCCGCCAGACAGCACATTGCCGGGGGTACTGAGCACGCCGGGATGCTGTGCCTCGAACCAGGACCGTTTTGCGGACGCCTCATTCTCGGCCAGCCGGCCACGGAACTGTTCAAACGTCAGCGCGTCCTTGCCCTTCCCGAACAGCCATTGCGACCCGGCCTGCAAGTCTTTGATCGCCGTATTGATCGCGAGCAGATTGAAATGGATGAATTTCAGCCCCTCACCGAGTCCCGGCCCAACCCCCACCGTCCGGAACAATTCGATCAGCTCGCGCATCGTCGGAATCAGCGCGTTCCCGATCGAGAACTTCACGCCCATCAGCTGTGCATCAAGCCGTTTCAATTCATCGTTGAAGCGTGACGCCGCCTGCGCCTGTTCGCCCGACATCGTGGCACCTAGCTTGCGGCCTTCCTCCATCGCCTCTTTCGTCGCCGCCGAGCCCTGTTTTATGAACGGCACGATCTCTAAGAATGACCGGCCAAAGGCCTTGACCCCGGCATCGACAAATTGCGCTTGATTGTCGACCCCGCGCAGTCGATCTTGAAACTCAAACAACAATTGATCGAGCGGCTTGATTTTGCCGGAGGCCTCAGTGGCGCTGATCCCGAGCGAGGCAAAGAGCTTGGCCCCTTCGCCGGTCCCGGCGGCCGCTTCGACGGCATTCTGCGAGAGTTTCTTCAGACTCACTTCCAGCGTCGACATCGGCACATCGGCCAGGTGCGCCGCGTACTTCAACGCCGTCGTCGTCTCGACCATCAGGCCGAGGCGCTGCGAGCTCTTGAGCGCCTCTTCGCCGAAATTGGCCGTACTCTTCGCAATGGCGAACAGCGCCGTGCCGGCCAGCGTGAGCTGCGTCCGCCAATCGCCGATGAACTTCTGGAACTCGCCGACCACCCCGCCGGATTTTTTCATTTCATTTTGGAACTGATCGGCGACCAGCTTCAGCACCAACGCGAGTTCGCGATTTTCAGCCATTGGACACCTCCTCGTTCACTCCCATGTCTTCAAAATCGCGGGTAGGAATCAGCGCACTGACCGCCAACCAGCCGCCGAGCGGTGAGAGGGGCAAGAGACCGGCTCTCGCCATCATGGCCGCACTCCCGCCCGAGACCATCCGGCTAATCATATCCGGAAGAATCCCGAAATTTAGGCCAGGGAAAGATGATTGACCTGATCGTGAAAACTGGTTGGCCATCATCAACCCAAAAAAGGCCCCAATGGCCAAAATATGTTTCCCGCCGCCTCTGTCACCCCCACCGGCTGGGACGGTCTGAATGGTGAGCACTTGGCCAGCCTGCGGCACCGCCGTTTCCCATTCGGCCTTCGGGACCAGCAGGTCATCGATGTAGACCATGGCGCTGAGTCGATCCAGCTCGCACCCGATCTCCCGCAGATGCTCGGCCACTGTCGCCCCAGGCGGAATCTGCACATCGATCCGATCCCGCGTGATCGACAGCGGATGTGGACAGACGATCAACCGCAGATTAGGTTGTTGATTCATCTGTTCGGGATTGTCAGCCACCGGACACCTCCTCCCACTGCCTCAGAATTCTGGCGTTGGGGCAACCAGGAAAATCACCTGGCACGAGTGAGACCTGCAGCAACGTTCCGGTGTCTGCCGGCGCGCCAAACGGTTTGAAGATGACGGGACATGCGTGCGAGAAGATCCCGCGTGTTATTCCAAGCCAGGCTGCCTCTGCTAATCCTGAATCGTAGAACTGGGCCTGTGCGACGACAAAGCTGCCTTCAGGGGTGAATGGAAGAGAGAAGGGCTCACTACTTGGCAACAGCACAGGCTCATCATTACACGACAATTTCTGTGATCGCAGTAGCGGCACGAAGTAATTGACGATTCCGACGACGAAGCCAGTATGACCGAGCTCAAACTGGCAGGATGTCGGCAGTTCGATCATCTCGGGTCGCAGGCGCGGATGGCCTTTCTGATTCGTCGGGGATTCGTCCATTAACACAAAACTCAGGCGCCGCGAGCTCATCCCGCGTGGGCGGGCCAAGACTTCCCAATCTTCGTAAAAAGGCGGTAAGCCAAGCTCGCTTGGCCAGTCGCGGCCCTTAACTTGCCCTTGGCCTTCGACGGTTTCGAGTGTGACCGAGGGTTGCCCCTTGAGCCCCATCGTCCCATCCGGTTTCTTGATGAATTGGAGTGGACTTAGATGTTCGAGCATAGCTCGCCTCCCCCGGTTCCAGCCGGTAAATACGATTGTTGGGGTAGCGAAAAAGGAATCAGCGCACTGATCGCCAACGCCCCGCCGATTGTCACGGCGCCGGCCAAGACTGCGGACGCCGTGGTACCGGCGCCGAACGCCATTCCTAGCGCTTCAGGCAAGAACGCGCCCAGCCCGCCGCCGCCGATGTACCAAGTAGCCACGATCAGCCCAATCATCGCCACCATGCGAATAATGCTTTTCCCGCCGCCCTCATCACCACCAAACGGAATCGCCCGCACGGCAAGCGATTGTCCGGCGCGCGGCGCCATCCATTCCCACTCAGCGCGCGGGATCATCCGATCGTCGACATAGACCAGCGCCGTGAGCCGATCCGGTTCACAGCCGATGGCCCGCAGATGCTCAGCAATCGTCGATCCGGCCGGGATCTGCACGTCGATCCGGTCCCGCGTCACCGACAACGGCCGAGGACAGACGATCAACCGCAAATCGGTTTTCTGGCTCACCGGTTCGTGCTGCTCAGCCATAGTATTTGGCCTTCCTTTCCCTGATAGTCTTTTCGAGGATCTCCAATCCTTCTTCCGAAGTGCCTTTTATTTCTTCGTTGCTTAGGTACCAGCTGAGCGCCTCTTCGAAATCCACCTTCGCGGGGCGCCCAGATCTTTCAGGCCGTCGAACTGGTAGGCCGCGACCTTCCCAGCTATAGACCGTCGACCGATTCACACCGAAGATTGCTGCAAGTTGCTGCTTTGAATATTTCCGATACAACATCATGCGCGTTGTTGTTGTCTGCTAAACAGTCGTCAACCTCGATTTCCCCCCTGGAACTAGCGCGAAAGTGCGGCTTTGCTTACCCGCATAGGATCAGGGCCTGGAAGGACCCGCGGTATCCATCGGGCCTCTTCCCAACGTCTCATCGTCTCAGCCTTCGCCAAAACGCTATGAAATTAGGTTCTCGGACAAATTCACGTTGCAGCCACGAACTGGCTCTGTAGGCCAGCTGGGAAAGATCCTCCGATTCGATCAGCTTGATCCTCGATTGAGACCAGGGCTCCACAGAAAACCGCCGTGCACGCGCGAGCAGCTCGTCGACAGCGTCAACGGCTGGCTTGCGCATGGCCGACCTCTTTTCCAGAGTCGGGTTTGAGATCGTGACCGTTGCCGCATGCCTTGCACCCGGCTGCAGCTTACGCACCGTCCCAGACTGACCTATCCGCCCACTTTCCCGAGCTTGACTGGCCAGCAGCTCATCAAGCAGCCCGTGAATCGTCCGGCCTAGCTGAAACACTCCCGACTGAAAGTGCTGGGTCTTCTGTGCGCGTATCATTTGAAAACCTCCGTTCTGCATCATAGGACGCGTTCTGCCTCAGCGGGGGGCACGCTGAGCTGTTGCAGGGCTACCGAAATAGAACGAGCGCGTGTCGCCAGACTGACGAATCCCGACGACTGTATCCCTGCTACTCTCCCCGAAGGCGTACACCTCGCCCACCGGGACGCCTCCCGCTGCTGCATCTGCCGTGAAGCAATGCGTTCGGTTCGGGCCTGGAATCGCAAAAACCGGAACCCCTTGATGCACGTCCGGGGAAAAGTTTTCCAGTCTTTCAGAAATCGCGCAGCGCGTGTAAACCCTGGCGAACCATTTCGCGAGATTGTCCTGGCCGATCGCGCGAATGATTCCGGCAAACGGCAGCGCCGGGTCGAGCGGCACGATCTTCCCCGTGGGATCGACGCTCACTAAATCCCCTTCGACGAAGGAATCATGCCCACAGGCTTTGCTCAGCCCGAGTAGGTAATCCTTGCTTTCCGGCTTGCCAATCCCGACATACGTGCGCGTCGGGCGGCGGAGGCCTTTGACTCTCAGGGCTTCATCCCGCTCCACGCCCATTCCGCTCATGATCGTCTTTCTCTCAGCTGTTGGTTGCATGATTCCTCCGTTTGGTTGAATTGCCGATCCTCCCGACTTTTTCATGTTGGAGCTGTGCCGATAACTTCAGTGCAGCTCCAACATTGCGGCGCCGCTGGAGGATTGACGACGCGCGCATCGCGTTCCTTTTCCGTTACAGAGTTCCAGATTGCACAGCCACCGCGCGGTTGCCGCTGAGAGCGCTGACTGGTTCATTGTCACTCGCTCGTAATTCATGAGGCCAACACCCCAAGCCGCTGCAGCTGCGCCCGCACCTCGTCCGGCATCGGCTCCCAACGCGGTTCCGGCTTGGGCAGCGCCCTCACGAACTTGCTGTTCGCCTGGCGCAAGGCTTGTGTCAGATCGTCCACGCTCGGCCACTTGTCTCCGCGCGCAAAGAGATCCACCACCGCGAGCCACGCCGCCGCCTGTGCCCACTTCAGCTTGTCGTAGTAAAATTCCATCTGCTTCATGGCCGCGCTGGTTGGCTGCCCGCTCTGATCCATTTGGTTGTAGCGCCAGCCCCACGGCTGAATGATCAAAAGCTTCCACCCTCGTGCAAACTCAGCCTGACTCATGCCTGTCGTCGCACTCATAACGAATCCGCGAATGTTTTCGGCATCGTGCCCGAGATCCGCCCGGTGAAGCATTCCGTCCGCAACCCCTCCGCATCGCGCAGGAGCAGTGTGGCCGGATGCCGATTCGAGACGTACACAGGTTTTGGGTGATGGACATAGAACGCCGCCACCTTTGGCGCATCCTCCGCTCCCAACCGATCAACGAGCTGACAGAGCAGCGCGTTCGTCTTCCGGTTCCGCACCGGCTCGATTCCGTAACGACGCTCATAGGCCTTGCAGTAGGCGTCCCACACCGCTGCACTTTTCGGGGGCACGGCACCACGCAAGCTTGAGACCGTGCCGGGCACCTGCCCGGCAGTGTCTTTGGAAAGATCAGTAGAAAGATTTTCTTTAAAGATAGGGTGAAGTGGCTTCACTAGCCCTGGGGAAGTGGTTTCCCCAGCCTGGTGAAGTGGCTTCACCAGCCCTGGGGAAGCAGTTGCACCAGTATGGGAGTACGGGTGTGATTCCAACCCGGGGAAACGGTAGCGATTTGTAACTCGTTTCGTTGCAGATTCCGACGAGCGAATAACACAAAGAACCCCTTTCCTCTCCAGGGCCTGCAACGTCAACACCACGCCCCTACGGGTATGCAATGATTCAACGGCCAAGCGAGAAAATGATGTCCATGCGGACAAGCGCTCGTCGTTGTAATAGTCCGCAAGAACGAAGAGCACTAACTTTTCGCCCTTTGTGATGGCTTCTCCGTTCGGAGCCACCCGCAACTGTTTCACATAGCTCGTCGCTGCCCAACTCATCGAGCCCCTTTTCTGGCCTCACGCCGCCGGCGGAATTCGTCGATGACAGTTCGTGCAAAAATTCGGACGCCCGATTCAGTTCGTCGTGCTGGGAGTACGCCGACGCGCTCAAGCTGGCGCACTCGATCAACGCTTATATCGAGGGCGCGCGAAACATCTCTCGTTGTCATGATGGCATCTGCTGAGACCATGCTTTGACGATCATTCATAGCTACCTCCACTACATTCATGGAGGCTATAGTCTAGCGAGAGAATCCCGCAGAAGCTGGTAACAACTGTGTCAGAAATACTTGTTATTGGAGGAATGGTGGGAGCTTGAATCTTCGCGACGACGCCTTAAGAATTTGCCGTATCGACGAAGTCGAGATGGCATGTATCACGGAGAGCAGCGCTGGAATCATTTCGCCTTGCCCCTTCGATTTCATGACATCGTTAAGCTCTATGTGATGATCTTCGAAGATCACTTTGCGTGGAGGGAAAGGCCATTCTTTGGTGACCCATGAGGAGTCGCTATCGAGGGACGCAATGCGCTTCTTTTTGTCGTGTCGCCTTCGCGGGGCAGTGCCCACCTCCACGACCTTGGAAAGCTTCTCAAGATCACGTCGATAGGTGCATGCGCATCCGTAGAAAGTCAGCTCTTGATAGAGGCGTTTATGATTTCGTTTGAGCCACGTCTCCGGCGTGTCCTCTTTTGCATAACCATCAGGTGCACGCCTTCTCATGAAATCATAGAGAAGATCCCGCTGGTGCCGCAGCACGGCCGGGAGGCATGTGAAGTTAACCAGCTTGGACTGCGCAATAGCCTCCAACTCATCCTCGAATAGGATGTCGAAGTGCCCCAGGTTCGACCTGTAAAGCCAATTTTCTTCTACCTCGCTGGGGTACCGGATACGTTGCGTCATCGCTTGAATGTAGAGGCGAATTCTCCAGGCAAGTTCCTTCTTTGCGGTTCGATCAAGTTCCTCAATGCGCCCGAGAAGCACGAGTGCAACTCGCTGCATATCATCGATATCGATTTGGGGCGGATTCTTGATTGTGGCAAGGTGTTGGTCTTTCTTTGTTCGAATCATGCGCCGGAGACGCCGACGTAAGGCTTCGATGATGAGGAGGAGTACACCGGGATGATCCGGGAGAAAGTCTTTCTCTCCCGTCTCTCGAAAACGAGCCCAACGTACCGCTTTTTCAACATCGAGTTTATGCCGTCGCGGACTGAACCCTTGAGACATGCCCATTCCTCGTGGGACCTCGCGTGAAGAGGGAAGGGCCGGAGCCGCGAGGACGACTCCATCACGCCGGGGATCAGCCGGCGCTTAGCCCTTCCTGGATTCTTAAGTTATCAGCTCTCAGCGTTCATTAAGGCTCGTCTGTTCGATGTGCCAGCCACCGTGAAACGGTAGCGCGTCGTTACTTATAGATCAACCCCGAACTGGCCGAAGATGTTTCCGTGCATCCCGCCTGTGCAAGCGAGTGAACACCACACGCGCAAGAAAGGCGGTTGGACAGGAGAGCTGCCTCTCTCGATGCTCGCGCTCCGCCTGCTCTGGGGTGTCGTACATGAACCGCCCAATCGGTTCAATGTCGCCGTTTGGTGTGGCATCGCAGATCTGATACACGATTGTACTTCGCCCCATCACACCCTCGTCATGAGGGCGCGGTTGAACTTTATGCTTGGTTCCCATAATCACCGTCCTTGTCTGCAGACGTCTGCACTCCCGGCGCATAGGGCACCAGTCTCACGGGGAGCCGCGAGCGGATGCTCGATGATCGGCCCCCAGGAAACATGCTGAAATTCACCTCGGCAGGAATACTGCTTCTCGACATCGTTGACCTCGTTCCAGACATCGGCCAGCTTGTCGATTGCACCATCGAGAAAAAGTAACCCCGCCCGTTTAGTAGAAAATGGTCCGTAGATCCTGGGTCGTAGGCCCGTGATCGCGAGCCGGACGTACCACATCACCTTCCCGCGAAAGGTCGTCCGAATGAACCACTCCTTCTTCGGAAGCATTTCCAGAAGAACAATGCGTTCACTGTCGTCCGTCGACGTCGAAGCTTTGGCTTTCACGAGTGCCAGCTCCTTGCCCACGGTTCCCTTTTCTTTATGGTTCTCAACCTGCGTAGCAGACATCGAATACCTCCTTGGTTAAGGCATACTGAAACATGACATTGGTGCCGCTGATAGTCGTCGAGTCAATTGTCGACCTCGCAGATTCCATTCATGACTTCGGTCTGGGGGCGATCAGCGCAACCTGCCACGCCATCTCCTCGACACAACAACGCACCATTTCGGGCACGGATATGCCCGCGCCTTTTGCATAGTTCCGAACTCGCTGAATCTCCCCGCGCGAGAATCCGAGCGCCTTGAGTGCGGCTGTAGTCATGCCGACAGCAATGGAAGTTCCTTTCTGTGATAGACCCACGCGGTTGATGACTTGCGCCATTCCATCTATTTGCGTATCTCGCATCTCGTACCTCCTTGGTTGAAAGACTGACTAAGAGACATCCTTGATGAGACCGGCCCGATTCCACGGCGGGCGCACGGTCCGGATCCATTCGCGCTCCACTCGCAACAACTCCGATTCCGGGACCGGCAAAAACAACGCCCGCTGCCACTGCCGGCCGTTGCGGTTGTGCTGCGCGAGCCGCGCGGCCAGGTTGCGACTCTGGCCGACGTAGAGCACCGTCTCGCCGTCGACCAAGAAATACACGCACGGCGGTAAGTCGATTTCTGGCCACTCGCACAGCCGATCGCGCACCATGGTTAAGACCATCGGGACGGCGCGCTCGACGGGGCTCACCACGATCGGCCGCAGATCCAGCGGCAAGGGCGCGCCGGGACATTCCATAGTGAGATATTGCCGGACATAGGCTTTCAGCGCCGGTGTGGAGAAGAGTGGCTCTCCGCCATCGATCCGAAAGTGGGGAAGCACCTGGGCCTGGCTCAACTCCAGAATCCGCTGGGCAGGGAGGCGGACGACCGGCGCCACTTGCTCGGCCGTCTTCAAGCTCCCTAACGAGGGACCGTCACCCGTCGCGCTCGCGTGTAGCAGTCGAGACACATCGCGTGTCGGCATCGTCACGCCTCCTCTCAAAAAAAGGTTCTTCCCTGCGATTCACTCCAGATCCTGGCATTCCGCCAAGCAATCGACGCACGGACGGTCTCAGCATGTCATAGCCGCTTTTGTACTCGCTCCGCCAGCGCTGCATTTTCTGCCAGCCGCCGCTAACTGATTGACCGTCAATTCAGGCGCCAGCGTCTCCGCGTTAGCCATCTGCTTCGCTGTCACCATGTCAGATATACGCAGACCTCCGATTGCGCGATACAGGCGAGACACGCCGTGCGTGTGAACCTACGGTCAATAACCGGGTCAAGAACGGCAGCGGACATAGGACCCTCCTTGAGTGAGTGTGACGGTTACTTATTGAGGAACAACACCGATTTGGCGACCACATGCCCTGGCCTGGGGTACTCGATCAGCCCAAGCGAGCGCAGCCGGCCGAGATTATTGAAATAGCCGCCAGACGTGGGACTCTGGCCGGTGGCGGCCGCCAGCTCCTCCTTCCGGATCTCCTGCGGGTGCTGCGCGATGACATGGCGGAGGATACTGGCCTGCGAGTTCGACAGCTTCTCGCACAACCTGTCCTGTAGCTCGGCGCTGGTGGTCGGGACATTGACCGGTTCCGCTTGGGCCCGTCCCGCGTCGGTGAGGGTCACGGCGCCTGGCCCAGGATAGTCAATCAATCCAGCGGTCCGCAGTGCTCCCAGATTGTTAAAGTACCCGCCACTGGTTGGGCTCTGATCGGCCATCAGCGCGAGCTGGGTCTTTTCCATGTAGAACAAACCGACACCTTCACCCCAGACGAGCGCGTTCAGAATGCGTTGCTGCGAGTGGCTACGTTTGCTCTGGCGAGTCGTCGTATGCCCTTGCGATCGCTCGGTAGCATGGACAGCCCTTCTGAGATTCTCAGGAAACTTCCCGACCTCAGTTGAGGTCATCCGAGGGCTTGGCATTTGCACGCTTCTATTATCAGCGACGCTTGCCAACGCCGACCCGTACTCACTCAAGATGGGCCCCAAGGTCTCGATGATCGTCAGCGCCTGGTTGGCGACCTTCTCAAGTCTCTGGATCTGCTTCTCACTGATCACCGGCACGTTCCTGATCGTGGGTTCAACCTTCGACGCCGGCGCTGTCTTGATGTTCCTCAGATCCGCCTCCAGCTGCTGGATCTTCGCGCGGAGTTGCTTGGGATCGTCCGCCGTCGCCTTCTCGATCGTGGCCGCCATCTTCGCCTTGAGCGCGTCAAGATCAACCGTGGCCAATCGGGTTGGTTCGATCGCCTGCGCCCCGACTTCCGGGGTTGCGGAGGAATTGAACGTCTCCCGCTGCCGGATCCGCACAAGCTTGAAGACATCGAGCCAGGCCGGCGACCAGAGCCAGGCCTGCCCCTTCTGAAGTCCGGCCAGCGAATTCATGAACGTCTCTTGCTGAATTTTTGTGCCATGACTCTTGACCCACTCCTGCACCGCCGCCCGGTCCTGCGGCCCCGTTGTCTGCAGCGCAATCAGCACTTCCGCTTGCGTGAGGACGTTCTTGTTCAGCACGGACGCCCGTTGGGTAATCATCGTGACGCCGATCCCGCGAATCCCGCCTCGCCGGACGATCGCTTCGAAGGCCCCGAGCATCCGCTGTTGCCCAGGGAACGGCCGTTGCGGCGCAAAGCTGTCGGCTTCGTCGATGAACAGGTGCAGCGGATCCGGATGCGTGCTCTTCTTCCGATAGAGCTGCTCGGCGAAGTCCGTCGCGAATCGATCCTGCTCAGCGTTCGAATTCGTGAGCGAGAGATCGATGACGTAGAAGCCTGGATGCTCCACGACCAGGTCGGCGATTACCTTACCCGCCGTCGGCTCCAGGGGCACATCGCCGTGCATGCCGCCGATGATCACCACCGGGAACCCTGGCCCCTGTCCATCCGCCGACGCCCGCAGGCCCCACCACGCTCCAGTTGGATCTAGCACGACGAACGGGATCTTGGCCTTGCAGAATTCCTCGGCCATCACCGAGGCCGTATAGGTTTTCCCAACCCGTTTCCGGGCGAGAATCGCCACCGTCTGGGTGCCGAGATCCGCAGGCACACTGAACGCCTGCGGATCAGCGGTGAGGTGCAGGTGTCGAATCATTTGACCTCGAACAATCGCCGCGCCGGACATTGGGCGCGAATGTCGGCCTATTCCGTGTCTTTAACTCCCGCTCTAGCAGACTCCGAATAAACCCGCTGGCCGTTGTGCCCTCCTTCCGGAGCGCATCCAGCTTGGCCTTGATCGATTTCGGAACCATGATCAGCAGCTTTACCATCGCCATAGCGTCACCTCCATTCAAGTGAACGTATAGCACATGACATAACTAGATAGCAAGTTATCTATTTGACCATATAACAGGTGGTAGGCTATCGTTCGGTCGCGATGGCGAAACAAAAGCAAGAGCTCGAGCGCAAGCTCTTCGGTGTTCGGATGGAGCGCGCCCTTATGGTCCAGCTTCAGCACTTGGCGACAGACGAAGATAAGTATGTGAACGAGTTGCTGGAGGAGGCCGCCCGGGATCTCTTGAAGAAGTACCGCGAGAAAAACCCCAAGAAAGGGGCAGAGTAGGGGGCTGATTGGGGCTCGACGTCGAGGTGAATGAGTCGAGCATGGATACGATGGAAGAGAACAAGAGACAGCTTCCCCCTCAAAAAGGGGTACCGATATTTGTACTCTCCGATGAAGTGAAACCCCATGCCGAGGCACTAGGCGGACTCGTGATCATGATCGGTGGCTTGGAGTTACAACTTTCGATATTGCTTAATGTGATGCTAGACATCGAATTCACGCCTAAGGGTGATGTTTTGGGCGTCCTGGAAATGAAACGGAAAGTTCAACTGCTCAGGGGCCTTGCGGTTGTAGTAGGAAAAGACATGCCAAACAACTGGCATAACCGTCTGATGGACCTTCTCAATAGAATAGAAGGTCTTTCGGAGGAGAGAAATAGGATGATTCACGACGTGTGGGGATTGTCAGATACGGACGGCGATATGATTCGCATTAGACTAAAGCCAGCGATTTCAAAGAAGCCCCTTGAATTGCGGGTGCCCCAGATTCCAGTTTCTGCGCCAGATATCGCAAACCTTTCCTATCGAATTCTTGGAGCCATTCGGGAGCTCGTTACGTTAGCTGTTGAACTGAAGCCGTCGATGACGCTCAAATCCCCGTGAGGCTCTTGCCTCTGAGCAAATCGCTTCACGCGGTGAAATGCCCCACTAGACCTTTCAGGAGAAGCGCAGGGGTACACAAAACGAGGTTCAATCCGTGTGGTACCTCTACGTCGACGAAAGCGGCGATCTCGGGTTCGACTTCTTCACGAAGAGTCCGTCGAACTACTTCACGGTGTGTGTGCTGCTGGTGCGTGGCGTCGAGCACAACCGGGCGATCCTCTCGGCCGTGAAGCAGACGATCCGGCGAAAGCTGCCGAAACGCGTGGGCGTCGAACTGAAGGGGGCGCACACCTCATTGGAGGTCAAGCAGTACTTCTACCGGCTTGTGCAAGACCACCCGTTCGAGATCTTCGCGCTCACCCTCAACAAACGCCGGGTCTACCAGGATCTTCAGGCCGAGAAAGATCGGCTCTATAACTTCATCGCGCGTCTCGTGCTCGATCGGGTGCCGCTTGCCGATGCGACGACGCGGATTGCTTTGACCATGGACAAATGCAAGAACACGGCGGAGATCGCGCATTTCAACTGCTACATCGAACGACAGGTTCAGGGTCGGATCGATCCGCGGATTCCGCTCGATATCGTGCACACAAGCTCTCACGAGCAGCGAGGGCTCCAGGCCGTAGACCTCTTTAGCTGGGGGATTTTTCGGGGCTATGAGCGGCGCGACGAAGCGTGGAAGCGACTGTTTACGGGGAAGATCTGCTTCGATGACGTATATCTGAAATAAAAATGAGCGTGCCGTGGAAGCTTGTGACCTTCTCGCTTAGCCAACCGATGGAAGGGAACACGAGAAGAACTTCCAGCGGGCTTACCGCTCATCCACAAGTTACAAGAGGGACACCTGAGAGTCAACAGTTCCAGTCTTTGTGCGCACTGGCTGGACCAGCTACACGAAAGACTGGCGCACCAAACCACGCAAAAGCCGTTGTCCTATATAGGACACGCATCTTGTAAATCGTTGTAAAACCTTACTGCTCATCGGACGATTCAGCGGAATCATCCTGTTGATTTTGTTCAGGAGTGTCGGTGCTTTTAAGGCGAGGGCCCTGGGTTCGAGTCCCAGCCGGCTCACCACTTTTCAAATAGTTAGGATCACCCACCGCGACAGCTGGGCGTTCCTAGGAAATCCATAGGACAGTTTGAAAGCAGAATCGAGCATCGTGACTGCCTCTCGTAGCTTCTGATCCCACGCTGGACCTCCCTGTGAGTAGGTCGCTGTCATTCCTGGCATCCGATGCCCGAGGAGAGCCTGTCGCACCTCATAATCGACGCTAAGACCTTGTAACCGGGTGGCGAAGGTGGATCTTCGCCAACCCGCACACTCGGGACCAATACTTCTTGAAGGCTCGGACCTCCTCCCACCGACGAAAGACTCGGCAGTCCGTGAGCGAGGGCTGTCAGCACACGATCACTAAATGCGGGAAGTAGATGGTTCTGAATGATGCCCCTGCGACGCACGCGATCGATCCGACCCTTTACATCGAAACTGTCCCAGAACAGAGGCAAGAGATTCTGCAAGGTGCGCTCGGCGGGTAAGCTTGACTGCGGAGTCTCACCCGCCTGGATACTGGTTATCCGACACGATCGCCTTTCAATTTTTCCAGTCGCAACCGTGAATATTGCTCATGCAATTTGCATTTCCCACCCCTCGTTTATTAATGAGCTGCCTCTTGCCTAGGACATTCGTTAGCGCCAGGCGCCGTAAGTGGCGTAATACTCGGAACATCCCTAGTTAACATTGCTTCAGTTTTGTCCTATGTCATATTCATCGACATTCCTATCATCAGTTCCTGGGAGACAGTCTCCTGTAGGAGGTCTGAGAGATGCAACGGGATAGCACTGGTAATCTGGGCCCATGGGCCGTCGTCTGTTTTTGTCTCACGATGACCTTGATATATACCGTATGCCACGCGCAACCTGCCGTCGTCCCGATTCCTCCCACGAAAGCCGAGCCTTCCAAGGAGACACCGTCTGATGCAGTGGCGATCACCGACTTGGGAAAGAAACGCGCAACAATTGAATTGGAATTGGAGGCTCTGGCGAATCCCGATCCCGTAGTCCCCCAAGGCGGCCTTCTCGAACGACGCGCATTGCTCGAGCAGATCGCACGGGGTTATGACGAGCAGCTTGAGGATTACAAACGGGTGAAGGAAGCCACCCACCGCCTCGCCGACATCGTTCGATCCAGCGCCGAGTGGATCGGTTTTGCAGAAGTTCCCCCCTATTCTATTTTCTTCGTCGATCAACTCTGGGACACAACGTTTTCACTTCGTCTGGCCGTCGAAGGCCTCCAGTCCCAGGTCAGTTTCATTGCGCTGAGGTTCGACCGAGCGCGCGAATCACTAGAGACGGCGGAGAAACACCTCCGACAAGCGTCAGAGGAGTTAGAGTCCGTCACAGATCCGTCACAGGCCACCGCCCAGCGGGCGCAGCGCGACTTGGCAGAGTTGAGGTTGCGTGCGGCGGGTGTCAGGGTAGCGGCTGCCGAAATCTCCAAGAAACGTGTGGAGGCGGAGATCTCCGAGACTCAAGCGGCTCTGTCATTTGCCACCCGGCAGCTGGAGAGCGCGGAGCAACAGAGGGACTTTGGCGAAAAGGATCTTGAAAAGGTTCGGAAGCGTCTTTCACAGGAGCGTCAGGCGCTCGAAGAGGCATTGGAACGGACCCTCATCCAACAACGAGCAGGATCTCAATCATTGCAGGCCAGTGTGCAACGGGCATCTCAATTAGCCCCCGTGTCATCTAAGAAGAAGGCTCCGCAGACAGTGACCCGTGCCAAAATGGACGTCGAGTTGAAGCGCACGGAACTCGACAATCTGATTGTGCAGGGAGACCTTCTCCGACAGTTACTGGATGTCGTAGAGGGTGAGCGACAGTTGTGGGAAAGTAGATTTGTAGTGGCGCACGATGGAGGGGCAAGCCGTGCTCGGGAGGCCTATGCCAGACTCGCGCCACTCTTTGCGCATTTTCGCGCCTTTCGGGATCACATGCATCAGCAACTCGTCGCCTCCTCCGGCCGGATCAGTGAACTTGCCAATCGTCTCAAAAATGCGTCGAGTGCAGACGATCGTCGTCAAGTGACAACCATGCTACAGGTCTACCGGCAACGGGAATCGGTGTATAACGATTCGCTCCGGCGGTCCGATGATGCGTCCAGATTCTTTGAGCGCTGGAAGTCTGAATTCAAAGAACAAAAGAAAGGGCTCCCACTGTCTGCCACAATCGATGATGGGCTCCGGCAAATATGGGAGGTGGTGAAAGGCGGATGGGCTTTCGAGGTCTTCTCCGCTGAGGACACGATAGAGTTGGAGGGAAAGAAGATTACCGGATACAGAAGTGTGACGTTGGGAAAGATCGTGAGCGCACTTGGCATCCTCTTGGTTGGATACTGGCTCTGCCTGATCCTGGCGAAACAAATTGGCCGCCTGGCCATCACGCGACTCGGCATGTCAGCCGGCGTCGCCAATCTCATGCGCCAGTGGAGTCAGGCGTTTCTTATTATGGTTCTTATCGTGATCAGTCTGGTATCGGTCAAAATTCCCTTGACCATTTTTGCGTTTCTCGGGGGTGCTTTCGCCATTGGTGTGGGATTCGGTGCTCAGAACTTGTTGAAGAATCTCATCAGCGGTATTCTCATCCTGATCGAGCGCCCGTTGCGCGTGGGTGATCTGATCGAGGTCGATAATGTTCGAGGACGCGTGACGACGATTGGTCTCCGCTCGTCCACCGTGCGCGACACCAAAGGTATTGACACCCTGATTCCAAATAGTAGCTTCCTTGAACGGTCTCTGACCAATTGGACTCATTCAAGCCAGCAAGGTCGATTTGCTCTTCGCGTGGGAGCTCCGTACGGCTCGTCCACACAAGGCGTTATCGAGCTCCTAACGAATGTGACCGGGGCGCACCCTCAAGTCCTAAAAGCCCCACAACCTCAGATTCTGCTGGAAGAGTTCGGAGCCCAGGCCCGTATCTTCACGTTAAACTATTGGCTCGAGATTCGGCTTGATATCGACCCTAACAAAGTGGCCAGCGATCTCCGCTTCTCCATTGAAGAGCAGTTTGTGAAAGCGGGTTTGAAAGTACTTCCTGCCGCATAGAGCAGCATGAGCATTGTGGAAAGAGACGGGCGGTGCACTGTTATTTGGGGTTGCCGTGCAGGAGCTAGGGATGCCTCTAG
The DNA here is from genome assembly GCA_022842445.1 of Nitrospira sp. GTDB lineage: Bacteria > Nitrospirota > Nitrospiria > Nitrospirales > Nitrospiraceae > Nitrospira_D. The sequence goes on along the minus strand of JALHPO010000010.1, from coordinate 4,268 downwards.
GATCCCGGACAATCCATTGGAGCTAGCATAGGTATAGTTGATTCGTCAGTCAGACATATCCCAATTGAATGACTAGGAGGACGTGATGATAGGACTGTTGATCGCAGCTTTCGAGAGCATAACAGAGCGGGGAAAGGGCCAAGTGGACAAATCCAAAGGTGAGATGAAGGGAACGGTGCAGGAGCCGAAAGAGGAGAGGAAGAGGGAGGATCCCAAAATCAACGATGCGAATGCGGAGATGGAAAGATCGAAAGACAGTGTGGAAAGTACGCGCGAATCTAAACATGTCCCTAAAGAGGGGAACTGAACGATGCGTAGTTGGTTGCCCTGAACGAGATGAAGATCGTTTTGTACTGCTACTCTTCTCGATAGATCTGTTTGCTTCAGCTGGTAGTTCCTGCCTTGCTCATGCAGGATCGTGGCAGTTCAGCTTTCCTCGTCATGGGCGAAGCGTCAGGTACATTGTTCTCCCCTTCCGCTTAAGCAAAAGTAGGACCGCCTGATCTTTGGGTACCTTGTTGGCAATTTGCTCAAAAGCCTTCGCTGACGTTACAGTCTGACCATTCACTTCCAGGACGATATCGCCTTCTCTAACTCCCGATTCTTCGGCGACACTTCCGGGTTTGACCCTGACAATGACGATGCCAGCCTCGCTCGATTTTAATCCATCTACAATACGCCTCTTTCGATCATGGAGTTGACGCTTCAGGGGTTGCATGGCCTTGTCGTTGTTCGTTTTGGCAAGTGAATGTGCGTCCACGATTCCTGGTTGGGGACAGGCAGTTGGAACGGTGGTGGCTGAAGATGCAGTAAAGGATACCGATGGATCAGGTGGAGTCGGGAATAGCGTGGTACACCCGGTGTAGGTGAACGCGATTAGCAGCCCGCACAGGAAGATCCTGGCTCGGGATCGCGCTTTTGCGGAATCTAGGTAACTCAAAGTGCGCAATTGCCGCCTTTCTTCATTAGAGCAAGACAGCCCGCAATCCTTTTGCGACCTTTTCGGCGGTATCATCAGTCCAGAAATACATGAAATACTGAAGGCAGCACTGGATCAAATGGACGGAAGGTACGGCCGTACTTCAACATTGAGCTTATAGCATCGAGTAAGAATATTTTGGCTACTAGTGAAGGCCCTGGAGCCAGATGAGGGGGCCATCTTTATAGAATCCGTCCGACAGTCATGGCTCCATCGGCGCCAGATCGGCCTTAGCCGGGCCGGTGACTACTTTGCCGTATGCATTAAATCGAGAACCGTGACAGGGACAATTCCAACTGTGTTCGATGGAATCCCACGCGACGATGCATTTGAGATGCGGGCATACGGCTGAGCAGCGATGTAATTCTCCCCCTTCATCCCGATAGACGGCGAGCTTCTGGAGACCCTGCCGAAGTATCGCCCCCGTTCCCTTCGGTATTTGATTTTCAGATTCAACGTCCCCTGACGACAACCAGTCTCCATACTGCGCGACCACATTCAGGTTTTCTTGCACAAAGGTTCCGGCCGCTTTCAGCGACTTTCGGGAGGGATCGTACAAGGTAGCCCAGGGATTCGGACGACCCAGAATGAGATCGGTGATGAGCATGGCGGCGATCGTGCCATGTGTCATGCCCATGCCCGAATCGCCGGTGGCGATGTAGACATTGGGGTCATCACCGGGATTCCGACCGATTAAGCCTAGGCCATCAATCGGTTCCATGACCTGCCCCGACCATCGGTATTCGATCTGCTGGATCATAGGAAACCGTGCCCGGGCCCACTGTTCCAAGCGCCGATGACGGTCTTCTCCATCGTCCGCCTGACCGGTTTTGTGATCTTCCCCGCCCACGATCAAGATATCCTGGCTATCGGCTGCTGTGGCTCCCTTTTGGATTCTGACGTAGTGATACGGGTCAGCCTGATCCCAGTACAGGGCGGTGGGGACAGAATTCTTTGGCACACTTGCTCCGATGACATAGGTGGTATAGGGCGCCTGTTTGGTGTGCACCACGACCATATCGTTGATGGGGGTATTCGTGGCCACGACAACCGAGTGAGCCGTGATGACGTGCCCGGGTCGAGTTTCAATTCGCATGTGTTTTTCACTCTTCACCGTTTCGACGTGGCAGTCTGTGAAGATCTGTCCACCGCACCGCCCAATGGCTTGTGCCAGACCGGTCAGGTACTTTAAGGGATGGAATTGTGCCTGCCGTGGGATTCGAAGGCACGTGCCAGGTTCCAGCGCAGGGACTGAGGGATGCTCGACCCGGACTACCCCGACGACTCCCGCACGAAGTGCCGCCAGTCGTTCTTGTTCCAGTTGTTCCCCTGATTGTTCAGGCGCTTGAAAGAGGTAGCCGTCGACTCGCTCGAAATCGCAGTCAATCCGTTCGGCGGTCACAATCGTGTCGATGCGAGTGATCGCTGCCGTATGGCTCTCGGCTGCCAGGCGAGCGCCTTCTTCACCATGCAGACGTTCGATTTCAACATAGCCGTCGTCAATGACGTTGGACAAATGAGCCGTCGTCCGTTCAGTCATCCCTCCACCGATTACTCCAGCATCAAGGACCACCACCGATTTGCCCTCACAAGACAAACAATAGGCGGTGGATAGTCCCGCAATTCCGGCCCCCACAATGCAGACATCCGCTTCTAAGGATTGATTCAACGGACGCAAAGGGAGCGTCGGCCAGGAAGCGGTCCAGACAGACTCAGTTCCGCTGTTTTCATCTCTCATACTGCCATCAGTACCCCTGTACTCCGATGACCGCAACAGGGGAAAACTCTAGCTCTAAGTCGGTTATGGACTAGGATGCACGTGGCTCAAGCTGAGCTATTTTGAACAGACTTCGACCTCTCGCAATGAGAAGGTTTCTATCAGAACCGTTAGAGCGAATGGCGACCGAGATTGAGTGTTCAGTACGGAGTCGGTCAATACACCGCTGCGTCGCGTCGCCTGATGAGCAGAACCTCCGAGCGCGCCGAATGACGGATCTCGGCGGGTCGGTTTTCGGCGGAGTGGCATCCCCCATCATTCACGCTAGTAGCCCATAGGGACGCTGCCCCTGCGGCGCAACATGCGTGGAGAGATTTTGTGAACGCGATGTGAGAGGCGCGCAGACTCTTCACCAGCGGCTCGTTCGATGACGCAAACTTACCGACCAACATTAACAGGGAAGGAGATGCCGTTATGACTCAAGTCAATTCGATGTATCATGCGCATTCTCGGAGCGATGCGCTCAAGGCGCAGATCGACAAGCTTGAAGGCCTCGCTCACCACACGGTAGTGATTCCCGCCTTCGATCAGTTTGATGCTGACACGGAAGACATACTGATCAACATATATGGCGCGAATCATCAGTATGTAGAATCTTACAAATATGCCACCGTGGGGGAAGCCGAAGCGCTGGTAAATTTGCCGGAATCAGCTCAGGAGCCATTGACACGAGATATCCCGAAGAAGGGGTTGCAGCAACGCCGGCAGGTGCTACAGAGTATCCTGACCAATCTGCAACCACTCGAAACGCAAGAAGCCGACTTGCTGACGGGAGAAGATCGTGAAGATCCTCCCGGCCCCGGCTAGGCTGGTGCATGCGCTACTCATCCGGGCACGGAGGTGGTCACCGCATTTTTGCAGGAGCGCAGTGTCGCCTCGCGATGAATCCAAAGACATGCCTCGTTCCAATCGAGAGATTGATTCACCACGCCCGCTAGCAGACAGGGCGAGCTGACCATGGACCCATCGTTGCCTGGACCGACTCCCATGCCCGACCCGCCCTTGCCGCCCGATCCATCACCGTTTCCCGGCCCTCCATTGCCTGAACCAGCTCCTACGCCTAATCCGCCCCGGCCACCCGATCCGTCGCCGTTTCCCGGTCCTCCAGTCACAATAGACGCGCGCGAGTTTCTCTTGAAGTTAAAACTAAGATGGTGATCAGGCGCAGAAATGCGGGAGTTCTACCTTCAGGCTCCTCGTTCGGAGGTCCTTAATCCATAGCAGCGTTTGTCGAACAACCGGTGTAGGAACGACGCGGGAGAAAGACGTGTCGGGAGCGCACAGGCAATCACCCTGGCAAGATCTCACTCCCATCCGTCTCTTCCGTCTCATCGCCCTGGCCGTCAGCCAGCGCGGCATAATGGCGGGCCCACGTCAGATACATCCATCCACTGTCTCGTATCGCATCGGCTCCCTTCAGCAACGTGCCGGCCGCCTCCGTATCTTTCCCGCTCACCGCGAGGTCTGCGGCGCGCCGCTTCAATGCCGGGGCCAAGGCCCCTATCACTGCGG
>JALHPO010000009.1 GCA_022842445.1 Nitrospira sp. | reverse complement strand
ATCGTCTCGACCAGCTCGGCTTTGTTCCGAGCCGTAGTCCAGGTATCCTGCGGGTGCAGCAGGACGACCGGATCGCTTTCATTGGCCTCTTGCGGTTCATTCCCAATCTCCGACCGACCAATCTTGCCGACCGCGAGGCGGACCTCTGGAAATTCCCGCAGAGCCAGCAAGGCGCGTTTCTCCAATTCGATGGATTCAGGGAGCGACACCCGTGGCAACCGGATGATCAGCGGCGTCAGCGCCCCTTCATCCAGCACTGGCACAAACTGCTTCCCCAGATACGGCACCAGCAGCAGCGTCACACCCAGCAGTAACAAAGCACTGATCAGCACCAGCCGGCGATGGGTGAGTGCCCAGTGGAGGAGCGGTTCATACCCCGCCTTCGCCCACCGGACGATTGGCATCTCGCGTTGGTTCCCGCCGTGAAGTCCCAGCGCACAGAGGATCGGTGATAAGGTCAAACACAACACCAGCGATACGACCAGCGCGATGATGACCGTATAACCCAAGGGGGCGAACATCTTGCCTTCAATGCCTTCCAAGGTCACGAGCGGTAGAAACACCACGATAATGATGAGCATCGCAAACGCGGTCGGGCGCGCCACTTCCTTTGAAGCCTGCAGCACCAAGTCCCAGCGAGATTCGGGCGAACCGCCGGATGCAGAGAGGCGACGATACACGTTCTCCACCACCACAATTGACCCGTCGACGACCATCCCAATGGCGATCGCCAGCCCACCCAGCGACATGAGATTGGCTGAAAGGTCCAGATCCTTCATGACACGAAACGTCAACAGCGGTGTGAGAATCAAGGTCGCGGTCACAATCAGTGCGCTTCGAACATTGCCGATCGTGGCGAAGAGGACGAGACCCACCAGGATAATGCCCCCCAGTAAGGCCTGGCGGACCGTGTCGAGGGCCGCCGTGACTAATTCGGACCGGTCGTAGAACGGCACGAGTTTCAGCTCCCCAGGGAGGATACCAGCGCGATGGATCTGCTCGACCTTGGCCTTCACGGCCTCGACGACTTGTCGCGCATTGGATCCACGGAGCATGAGAACAATGCCGGCGACCACTTCCTGATCGCCATTAAGCACGGCGGCGCCGTGGCGGATGGCATGGCCGATACGTACCTCACCGAGGTTGCGCACATACACGGGCGTCCCACCGGCCTCCTTCACCACGATGTCCTCGATATCGGCGACGCTTCGCACCAGCCCCAGCCCGCGTACAATCGCCCGTTCGCCGTGTCGATCCACGACGTTGCCACCGGCGTTGGCATTGTTCTGCGCAACCGCCTCGAACACTTGGTCGAGCGTCATGTTGTACTTCCGCAGCTTGGCCGGCTCGACAATCACCTGATACTGCTTCACGAACCCACCCAGCGCATTCACATCGATGACGCCGGGAACCGTCCTGAGAAGCGGCCGAAGCACCCAATCCTGCAGAACCCGTTGGTCAGTCAGGGCAGCCTCAAGCGCCGCGGGGCTCTTCGCGTTCACCGACGGACTGTCCAAGTAGTACTGATAGATTTCACCGAGGCCGGTCGTCACCGGCGCCATGACCGGCTCCACCCCAGGAGGCAACATCGCTTTCGTTTCGAGCAGTCGCTCAAGGACGAGCTGGCGGGCGCGTAAGAGGTCCACATGGTCTTTGAACACGACCGTGATCTGGGAGAGGGCGAACTTGGACAGCGAGCGGATTTCGGTGAGGTCGGGCAAGCCAGTCATTTGCAGTTCAAGCGGAATGGTGATGAGCCGCTCGACCTCGATCGGAGACAGTCCCGGCCCGTCGGCCAAGATCTGCACCTGGATATTGGTGACATCCGGAAATGCGTCAATCGGCAACTCACGGAAGGCCATCACACCGGCCGTGGCCAGCAGGCCGGTCAAGATCAGAATGAGCGGCCATCGTCGGAGCGACAAGGCGATCAACGCGTCGATCATGGCGCAGGCTCAATCAGTGATTTCTCGAATTCGGACCTGAGCACAAATGTGCCCGCGGTGACGATCCGCTCCCCGTCATGCAGACCGTTCAGCACCGCGACGACCTGGTCGGTTTCCGGGCCGAGGACCACGGGACGCTTCTCAAACATCCCGCCGTCCAATTGGACGAACACATACGAAGACTCGCCGCTCCGTTGTACCGCCGAGACCGGCGCCATCACGGCCTCCGGTTCGGGCTCTGCATAGACCCGTACCGAGGCAAACATCTCCGGCTTCAACAGCTTCTTCGAATTCGGGGCCGTGACGCGCAATCGCATGGTACGCGTCGCGGGATCCAACACGTCGCTGATATAGGTGATCGTGCCGGGAAACACTCGGCCCGGATAGGCCGTCGCCCGCACCTCGACAGACTGCTCACGATGGATGAACTGCACGTCCTTCTCCGGGACATTGCCGACGACCCAGACGTCCGAGAGATCGGCCACCGTAAAGATTTTCTGCGCCATCTCCACGACTTCACCGCGCGTAAGGTTGCGCATGATGATCCGGCCAGTAATCGGCGCACGGATCGGCACATCAGAGCGGACAGTTCGCTCCCGATCTAAGCGTCGAATCTCCTCACCCGGTACACCCAGCAACTCCAACCGATGCGTGGTTTCCCGCAAGTCGGCGTGAGCCACCCGCATCGCGGCTTCGCGTCGTTTCAATTCAGCCAGGCTCACCACCTGCTGTTCATACAACTCACGGGCCCGCTCATAGGCCAATGAGGCTTCGTGTGATTGTGCCGCAGCCTTCAAATACGAAGCTTGAGACAGGCCGATGTCCGTACTATGGACCAAGGCAAGCGAAGTGCCTCGCTCCACATCATGACCAACGTCGACATACACCTCTTCGACCAGTCCGCGGATTAATGTGGTGACCTCGGCCAGCTTATTCTCATTCGGCTGGACGACGGCTGGAAAATCCCGATGGAGCCTGAACTCCCCACGAACGATCGGAACCACCTCGATCCCGGCACTCGCAAGTAGTTCAGACTTGAGCGTGATCATATTCGGAGGTGACGTGGGAGCCGTACGACTCGACGTCTCGATTGGCTTATCGCGTGCCTGGAAGCTCTTGAGGAGACTGAATGAGGCCAGCACGACCCCACTAATCCCCACCAAGAGCACCCAAGACACAATCCGCCTCATGTTCACCATAAGAAAGATGTCCCATCTCGATCGCCGACACACGAGCCGACCGGCTTTGATCCGCAGTCCTTACGCAGCATGTCGATGGTCCTCTGCCCTTTCCCTTCTCGATGCGGCCGACCTCGTGCGACGCTTCCATTGCAACCGTAACCAGGTCTCCAACTCCACCACCAAATAGACGGCCACAGCCGACGCCAGGATCAGCGCCCAGGCTAGCCCGTCTATCGGCGCGGTGTGGAACAATTGGTTCATGCTCGGGCTGTACGTCAACAAGAGTTGCAACCCAGTCATCGCGGTGATCCCACGCCAGATCCAGGGATTGGTGAACAGACCGACATGAAACACCGTATTTTCCAGCGATCGGCAGTTGAACAGGTAGAACAATTCGACCATCACGAAGACGTTCACCGCCGCCGTGCGGGCGGCCCCCACAGAAGCGGTCCGCTCCAATTCCCACAGAAACACACCATAGGCGCCAGCCAGCATGAGCGTTGAGACTAATAGGATTCGTTCGATCAAGACGCCTGTTAGGATCGGCTGATCAGGCTCGCGGGGTGGCCGTTGCATGATGCCGGGCTCCTTCGGCTCAAATGCCAACATCAAACCGAGCGCCACCGCCGTCGTCATGTTGATCCACAGAATTTGCACCGGCAACACCGGAAGAGCCGTCCCCAATGCAATGGCCGTCAGCAGCACGAGGCCCTCGCCTCCATTTGTCGGCAGCGTCCAGACAATAAATTTGGTCAGGTTGTCGAAGACGCAGCGCCCCTCTTCGACGGCCGCCTCGATTGACGCAAAATTGTCGTTGGTCAGCACCATGTCGGCGGCCTCTTTGGCCACTTCAGTTCCGCCCCGGCCCATTGCGACCCCGATATTTGCCTGTTTCAACGCCGGGGCGTCGTTGACGCCGTCGCCGGTCATGGCCACGATGTGATCGCGTGCCTGCAGAGCTTCCACTAAGCGCAGTTTTTGCTCAGGGGATACCCGTGCGAACACTGCAGTGCGGTCGGCGACCTCCGCAAGCTCCGTCTGGGGAATGGCCGCTAACTCTTGGCCGGTCAGTGCGCTCAATTCACCGTTTCGGTGATCCTTACGCCCGTCCAGACCAATCTGCTCCGCGATGGCGCGCGCCGTCAGCGCGTGGTCCCCAGTGATCATCTTCACCGCGATCCCAGCACTTTGACAGGCTTGCACGGCCGCGACGGCCTCCGGTCGTGGAGGATCCATCATGGCCTGGAGACCGAGAAACGCCAGGCCTCCGTCGACATCGCGATCGGCGAGCATGCTGGCATCGGCCGCCAGCGACTTGCGTGCGAATGCCAGTACGCGGAGCCCTCGCTCGGCGAAGGCTTCGACGTGAGTCAGGATGTACTGTGGATCGAACCGCTGCTCGGTTCCGTCCGCCGCCAGCATCCGATCACAGAGCTGAATGACTTTTTCCACAGCTCCCTTCAGATAGATCGTGACGTCACAGGTCGCTCCAGGCCGATGCAGCGTGGCCATGAATTGCCGCTCTGACTCGAAGGGGATGCTGTCGAGTCGGGAACAGTCACTTGCAAGCTGATCCACATCGATACCGCCCTTTCGTGCTGCCACCAGCAATGCCCCCTCTGTCGGATCGCCCGTGACAGTCCATCGTCCATCTCTCTCCACAAGCTGAGCATCGTTGCAGAGCGCGCCGGCCATCAGAACTGCGTGTAAGGCGGGGGGAAGATGTGAGGGGTGAAGGGTGAGGGGTAAGGCGTCAGGAGAAATCACCTCACCCCTTACCCCTAACACCTCACTAATTTGGCCGACTGGTTCGTAGCCGGCGCCTGCTAGTTCGAAGACACGGTCTCCAGCCAGAATCGCCTGGACCGTCATTTCATTCTTGGTGAGCGTGCCGGTCTTATCGGAACAAATGACGGTGGTACTGCCGAGTGTTTCCACTGCCGGCAGCTTCCGGATGATGGCGTGTCGCCGCGCCATGCGACCGACGCCAATCGCGAGGGTAATGGTAACCGCTGCGGGCAACCCTTCTGGAATGGCGCTCACGGCCAACGCGACCGCCACCATGAAGATTTCGGTTACTGGTTGTCCTCGCCAAAGTCCGAGCACGAAGGTGACAGCCGCCAAGCCAAGGATTGCGACGGAGAGCACCTTGCTGAAGGAGGCCAGCTTCTTCGTGAGCGGTGTGGCAAGCTGCGTCGTCTCCCCCATTAATTGGTGAATGCGGCCCAACTCCGTCTCCGTTCCTGTTCCGACGACGACACCGGTGCCCTGGCCATATGTGACGAACGTGCCGGAGAAGGCCATGTTCTTCCGATCCCCAACCACCGTCTCAGGAGGCAAGACGTGATCGGCCTTCTCTACCGGCACCGATTCTCCGGTCAGCGCCGATTCATCGACGCGCAGCTCGCGAATTGCCGTGAGCCGTAGATCGGCGGGAACCTTATCCCCGGATTCCAGCAACACTACGTCGCCGGGAACGATATCCGCCGACACAATCCGCCGTTTTTGTCCGTCACGTCGGACCACCGCCTCCGTCTTCATCATCGCCGCCAGCGAGTCGAGCGCCGCTTCGGCGCGTGATTCCTGGATGAATCCCACCAGCGCATTCACCAACACGACGCCGAAGATCACGCCGGCATCCACCCATTCACCCAGCAGGGCCGTCACGATGGTCGCCGCCAGCAGCACGTAGATGAGCGGATGATGAAACTGCAGCAGGAAACGGATCAGTGGCCCACGGCGCCTGACTTTTGGTAAGACATTTGGCCCGAACCGTTTCATTCGCCGCGCCGCTTCCTCCGAGGCGAGGCCTTGAGCCACGTCAGTTTCAAGTAAGAGAAGAATTTCATGTATAGGAAGATGGTGATGGCTTGTCATGACACAACCTCGATACCACGGTCGTCCGGTGGTTCCTTAGGTGAAGTCGGATGCCGCCTGTCAAGAATCGAACGTAATCGGAGAAAGGACGGTTGATCGGTGAAGGCCAGCAGGGAATCATGAGCCTGCAGCATCGTCGTCCCGTCAGGAACAAAACATTGGCCGTTTCTGGCCATCAAAAGGATAAAGGCGCCTTTCGGAAAACCGAGGTCCAGCAATCGGTGGCCAATTGCTGTGGAAGACTCCGGAATCCGTATTTCGAGCAGGCCGCTCTTGAGCGTCGTCGGAGCATCCCATACCGGAGAGGATTCCATACGTGCCGAGACGGGTTCGTCCACACCAAGCCACCGAGCCACCAGCGGAATGGAGGTCCCGTGCAGCACACGGAGCCCGTCAGTTCACTGGTCTCACTTGCCATCCGCTCCGGCACCAGACCTCGGCCGTTTGAGCCGCCCCGACTTCGCTTTCTCTTCCTCTTCCTCTATGTCGATGAAAGTTCCCGTCTCGGCATCGATGTGGACCTCCATGACCTTGTGCTCGGCCGTGACGACTTCGACTTCCCAGATCAGTTTGCCATGCTTTCGATCCAACTCAGCTTCAATCACCTTGCCGGACACTTTCTCTGAGGCCGTCTTGATGGCTTCATCAATCGTGATCCTGGCGGCGGCCGCCATTTTGATCTTATCGTCTTCATCGCCAAAGGCTGAATCCGCCACCGTCATGGTTCCGGCTGCCAGCACCACTACGGTTAGGCCCATCATCAACGAATATCGTTGTCTCATGCGTTCCTCCTTTCCTGGTTATGACAAGACGATTCCAGCGGTTGTTATATCAGGGCCGACTATGGACCGTTCCGCCTCGAGCCAGTCATCGAGATCATGCCCGTCATGGCAGCCTCGCTCTCGATAGAGTTCGTAAGCGCGCACGGCGATACGGTGTCGCACCTCACCGTCATCCGAAGCTGAGTGAACCGATTCTCTGCTGACCGAGTGCTCCAACAATTCCTCTTTCTTGTGGTCGTTACGGGTGTTCATGAGATCCCCCCTTTCGTCAGTACGTCGTTTTTACTTTTGATTGATCCGGCTTGGGATTTCCTTCTCTCAGTGGCACTCGGAATGCGCAGCCTCCGATTCTCTGAGGTTTCATGGACCTTTCCCCTGTCTCGCTGTCCCCCTCTTTTCCTCATCCGCCATACGCCGGAGGATTCGTGCTACGCACGATCGACATCACGGCGTAGATATTGATGGCAAATGCCACGGCTATCCCTCCCACGTACCACCACACTCAATCCATGATGCCCGCATTTTTTAATACACTGGATTGTGTCGATGAATCCTTCGCCCAATGCCATCATGGCAGTCGAGGACTACGGCCCATGAGAATGCCTTGCCGGCTTGCGCGGCGGTTGGCCACGATCCGTTCATCAATCTGCTCACCACAGTTGACGCAACGCCAACCGGGCAATTCGCACGGATCCCGCAAGATTTCCTCGGATCCATCCAACGTCATCGGTACCATATATCCCTGGCAGCGTGGACATGACCTGTTCTGTTCCGCAATCAAACTCATGTGCCAACTCCCTACCGCTTGACGTTCATCCCGGTATCGTCCTATTAGGAAACTCTGCGACGGACGCTAGCACCGTAATAGAATCTCTTGCCCCTGTGCTACTAGGGAATGACTCAGTGCGCGACAAAGACTTTGCCAGCGGGTGTGATGCAGGAGGTCTTCTGCTCAACGACGAATGGGTCTGTGACGTTTCACGACATAGTAGTCATGCATCCGCTAGGGATTGACCTAGTGTAAAGTTGAAAGGTTACTAGCGGAACGTTTCGCCGCGGATGGCATGCCCTACGGACCTTGCGAGGACTGTCGCTGGAGTCTATGATCGCCCCATGACTCAGTCCACCCTGCAAAGTCACATTGATTCGACTGAGACAGAACGCCCTTCGCCGACGACCAGGTCGGCCTTGGTCACATCGTTCCTGCTGTATACAGCTGTGGGTGGAGTATTCCTACTGGACACCCTCACACCGCTCGGCTTTTCCGTGTCGATGTTCTATGTACCGGTCTGTCTGGCTAGCCTCTGGCTGAAAGGGTGGCGGTTCGCGTTCATCATGGGCTGGCTGTGCTCGGGGCTCACGATCGTGGGCCTCCTTGTCTCACCGCCTGGTAGTCCTGCTATCTGGTCTGTCGCGAACCGGAGCATCGGTTTTGCCGCCCTCTGGTTTGCGCTGTGGGGCGGGAAGATCTTCGCTCAACGAACCGTCGAGTTGGAACGTACAAAAGTGAGTCTTCAACAGGGAATCGAACAATGCAAACAGGCGGAGCAGGCCCTGCTCACCATTAAAGAAGAACTGGAATCTCGCGTTGCATGGCGTACCGCGCAACTCCAGACCGCGCTCGTGTCCTCAGCCATCTCGATGAGTACCTGACCAGGAAACGACAGGAGTTTCGGGAAGAATATCGAATTCGACGATGTGACGGAACCTGGATGTGGGTCTTAGACCGTGGTGTCGCACTCTGGGACGAAGCAGGCCGAGCCGTCCGTTTGGTCGGATCGGAAAAGGACATCACCGGACGGAAACGGGCGGAGGTCCAGCTACGCCAGCACGAAGCACGTCTCGAGGAGTTGACCGCAAAGTTGCTGACAGCTCAAGAACGCGAGCGGCAACGACTTGCGCGCGAAATGCACGATGATTTTACGCAACGGATTGCGGTCCTCGCCGTCGATATCGGTTCGCTTGAACGGTCTTTCCCTCAAAACCCATCGCTTCGCGATCACCTTCTCCGTCTTCAACAAACCGCTGCTCAACTTGCTAACGACGTCCACAACTTTGCGTATCAGCTGCACCCCTCGCTTCTTGAACATCTCGGCTTGGAGGCGGCCATTCGAGACCAGATCGACGAATTCAGACGGCGAACAGGATCGGCTGTTCGGTATGTGCATCGAGATATACCCAGATCCCTCCCGATCGACACTGCCACCTGTTTGTACCGTGTGGCGCAGGAATCCCTCCAGAACGTCCAGAAACATGCCGAGGCGTCGGAGGTGCTGGTCCGACTCCTGAAGACTCCAAGAGGCCTGGGGGTGTGTGTCCGGGACAACGGAAAGGGATTTACTGTGAGTCCAGCCGGAATCCTCTCACCTGGACTGGGGCTCATCAGTATGGAAGAACGGGTTCATCTCTTGAAAGGCAAGTTCCGCATCCGTGCGCATCCCGGAAAAGGAACGGAAGTGCATGCCTGGGTCCCGCTGCCTGGCTCGGTTCCTGAGGTGGCCTCGTGATGGGAAAGCTGTAAGGACTGTGCCAACTACACAGGTCTCACCCTGATCGGTGAGGCAAGACGGAGGGATGATCTGGTGAACAGGCCGCGAGTCCTTTTAGCCGATGACCACAAAATGATGCTGGCCGGCTTGCACAAACTGCTCGAAGACACCTGCGAGATTGTCGGGACCGCCCAAGACGGTCGTACGCTCGTTGAGGCGGCTCAGCGTCTTGAGCCTGACCTGATCATCTTGGACATTGCCATGCCGCTGCTGAACGGGATCGATGCCGCCTATCAGATAAAACAGTTTTGTCCTAACGCGAAACTTATCTTCTTGACCATGCAGACCAGCCCGACCTACGCGACCGAAGCATTTCAGGCCGGCGCAAGTGGATATCTGCTCAAACACTCGGCTCCAGTGGAGCTGCCGCTGGCGATCGAGGCCGCGCTGCAAGGGCAGCACTATCTCACCCCCTCCATCGCCAAGCCGGTGCTGGAGAGCACGTTGAATTCAGAGGGTGCTCCAGCCATCAAACGTTCCGTCTCCAAATTGACACCCCGCCGACGCGAAGTCCTGCAACTGATCGGCGAAGGGAAGGGGACCAAAGAGATCGCCACGCTGCTCAACGTATCCGTGAAAACCATCGAGTTTCACAAGACCCGCCTCATGGAAGAGCTGGATATCCACACCACGGCGGAGTTGATGCGCTTCGCGATTGTGCAAGGTCTCGCCAGCGACCGACCGTAACGCTTCTGCTCAGGTATTTTACTGGCAACTTCTGTCTATCCGACTAAGTGATCCCCTAGTTCATCTGGTCTGAGTGATTTCGTACAGTACCCTCGTCGACAGCGGGCTGGATACCAGTCACGAGATTTCACCTAACGCTCACATACACAAAGGAGGAGTTCATGATTCGCTCTATGGTGATCAGTCTTATCACAGCCGCCGCGGTGGCCGCCATTCCGGCCATTGGCCTGCTGGCCGCCGAACCGGAGGCCAAACCACACACGATCGCGTGCCTGAAGAAATCCGCGGAGATGAACCAGGCGAAAATCACGCTGGGGCAGCTGGCTGGGGATCGAGGAGCCAACCCACGCATACGACAATTCGGCCTGCAGATAGCCAGCATCCACAAGAGGCTGAACGAAGAGGTCCAAGGGTTGGCGGCCACCAAGGGTATTCCACTCTCTTCGGAGTTAAACGAGGAGCATAAGCAAAAGGTTAAGGAGTTCTCGCAACTCACCGGGCACGCGTTCGACCGGGAATATATGGCCTACATCCTGCGGGACCATCAGAACGCCGTGAACGAATTCGAAGAACACATGCAAGTGGTGGAAGACCCTGATGTGCTCCATTGGATGGCCAGGACCTTGCCCCTGTTGAGGTTCAATGTGGAAGATGCCCGATGGACGAAGAATGCGTTGCAAACGAACCCGTAATCCAAGTCCGCGTTCTATTCCAGACGGGAATTGCCCGTCTGTGAAGGATAGGGGTGAGAGCAACGTCCTACAAAGCAGGACGAGCCCAGATCATAATCAGAGATTCCACCCGCCTTAACAGGCGGGTGGAATCTCTGCGACACATCCATGACCACCTTATCTCCGCAAAAGAGCTGTCTATGTTTTCGACATTACACACTCAACTGCAATTCCACGCCTCGCCAAGAGCGACACGATGCTATACCCACGAATGTCCAAATGGACCAGTTATGGTGCGACCGAAATATACCTCCAGGAGAATATCCGAGCGCTGGAAACTCTGGTCGGTGGTAACTTGCCTGATGAGTGCCACCGGAAGTTTTGTTGCGGCATCCCTAGACGCGGCAGCAGCCCAAGAGCGCGCTGTCCCGAAGCAGGACATCATACTTGGCTCAGATGCACGGACTGGGAAGAGCCTCTTTGAAAAACACTGCGTACTTTGTCACGGACCACGTGGCAGAGGCGACGGTCTTGAGATTGCTGGAGCCAACGTGGCCGACTTATCTTCTCCCGCGACCCAACGCAAGCTGAATGTTGAGTTGCTCAGAACCATTCACGACGGGCGCCCAGGAAAGGTGATGCCGTCATGGACATTACGGCTTTCCGATAAGCAGGCACATGATGTACTGGCCTACATCCGCACATTGAAAAAGTGACGTTCAAGCCGCTTTGTTGAAAACGGGATCAGCATGTAGAGGCAGGCAAGCTTTAAGCCATCCATTTAATAGTGTGGATGGCTCCTCAAGTAGCTCCGATCCCGGGTAGCCTCGCAGAGGGAAAGGTAAGCCGATGCCTAAAGGCTTGAACCTCGACCCGATGAGAAACTGGTAGCGTCCCACGGCACACGAATCATCTATGAGCACGAGAGGAAAGGTCTTGAGTCATCCGATTCTGCATGCTATGGCCATAGCGGCGATGTGTTTGGTGTGGGCCGGAACAGCTTCGACTGAGCCAACCTTCGAGGGCAGGAATAAATGCTACAGCTGCCACAAGAGTCAAGGCGAGTGATGGGATAACACGCTTCATGAGAAGGCCATCGAATCACTGAAACCAAATACACGGAAAGACGCGAAGCTGAAGGCCAAACTCGACCCGAATAAGTTTCTGCTAGGCGTCCGCTTCGAATCATGCCGCAACCTGCTGCAAGGAGCAACAGCGCAGCCGCTTCGTAAAAGACGCTGCTGAAGACGGGCATGAAATCGTCGTCAAACCATCACCAGTGAAAAGAGATGCGGTTACGTTTCCGACCCGATTCACGTGCTCAATCTCGACAATTCGGTTATGACGAGCGTCGCCGTTTGCTCTGTCTCGGTCCCGAAGTCCACTTCCACTCCCTGATCTCCGGCATATCTTCGCCGTATTTGGCAATGTACTGTTTGTGCTCGATGCGTTTGTCGCGGAGAGCCTGCTTGGCATAGTCGGCCTGGGACCCGTGCAGGGGGATCCGATCGATGACATCGGCGACCAGATGAAACCGATCCAGATCGTTCATCACCGCCATGTCGAACGGCGTCGTGGTCGAGCCTTCTTCCTTGTAGCCACGCACGTGCAAATTCTTGTGATTGGTCCGCCGGTACGTCAGGCGGTGGATCAGCCAGGGGTAGCCGTGGAAGGCGAAGATGATCGGCTTGTTGATCGTGAACAGCGCATCGAAATCCTTGTCAGACAACCCGTTCGGATGTTCAGAGGGTGGCTGCAGCTTCATAAGATCCACCACATTGACCACTCGTACGGATAGTTCGGGCAAATACGTCCCTATCAAGGACACGGCCGCGAGCGTTTCCATGGTAGGCACGTCGCCGCAGCAAGCCATGACGACGTCCGGTTCGCTATTCTTGTCGTTACTAGCCCATTCCCAAATGCCGATGCCGGCCGTGCAGTGCTTCACCGCGGCATCCATATCGAGCCATTGCGGCGCTGACTGCTTGCCCGCCACGATGACGTTCACGTGATTGCGGCTGCGCAGACAATGGTCGGTGACGGACAGCAGCGTATTGGCGTCGGGCGGGAGATACACCCGGATCACTTCGGCCTTCTTGTTCACGACGTGGTCGATGAAGCCGGGGTCTTGATGGCTGAATCCATTGTGATCCTGCCGCCAGACGTGGGAAGACAACAAATAGTTCAGTGAGGCGATCGGTCGTCGCCACGGGATATGGTTGCAGACCTTGAGCCATTTGGCATGTTGATTGAACATCGAGTCGATGATGTGAATGAAGGCCTCGTAGCAGGAAAAGAAGCCATGCCGACCTGTCAGAAGATAGCCCTCCAGCCACCCCTGGCACTGATGTTCGCTGAGCATCTCCATAACCCTCCCGTCCGGCGCCAGATGGTCGTCGTACGGAAGGCGCTCTGCCATCCATGTCCGGTTCGTGACTTCCAAGACATCTTGCCAGCGATTGGAGTTGTTCTCGTCAGGACTGAAAAGCCGGAAATTCCGACTCCCCAAGTTGAGTTTCATCGTGTCCCGCAAGAATGCCCCCATCACACGCGTGGATTCCGCTTCGACGACGCCGGGCCCCGGAACTTTGACGGCATATTCGCGGAAATCAGGGAGACGCAGATCTTTGAGCAGCAGGCCGCCATTCGCATGGGGATTCGCACTCATACGACGGTGTCCTCTTGGCGCCAGCTCCGCCAATTCCGGCCGGAAAGCTCCCGTCTTGTCGAATAACTCCTGGGGTTTGTAGCTCTTCATCCACTGTTCGAGGATCTTGATATGTGCCACTTTGTCCATGTCCCCCATCGGCACTTGATGGGACCGCCAGTAGTCTTCGGTCCTCTTTCCATCAATCTGTGGCGGGCAGGTCCATCCTTTGGGAGTCCGAAGCACGATCATCGGCCAGAGCGGTCGTTCCTTGGCTCCGTCTCGGCGCGCAGCATCTTTGATCCGTCGGATGTCACTCATGATGGAATCGAGCGTCGCGGCCATGCGTTGATGCATCTCCCACGGATCGCTGCCCTCGACGAAATGGGGGGTATAGCCGTAGCCTCGGAAGAGATGATCCAATTCGTCGTGACTGATTCGAGCCAGCACGGTGGGGTTCGCGATCTTGTAGCCGTTCAAATGGAGAATGGGCAGGACGACGCCGTCGGTGGACGGATTCAGAAACTTGTTGGAGTGCCAGCTCGTGGCGAGCGGACCCGTTTCCGCCTCGCCGTCGCCGATGACGCAGGCCGCAATCAAGTCCGGATTGTCGAACACAGCTCCGTACGCGTGCGACAGCGCATATCCCAACTCGCCTCCTTCGTGGATGGAGCCGGGCGTCTCGGGCGCCACGTGGCTGGGGATGCCGCCGGGGAATGAAAACTGCTTGAACAGCTGCTTCATCCCGCGCTCGTCCTGCGACACATTGGTGTAAACCTCGCTGTAGACACCTTCGAGATAGGCGTTCGCCACAAGCCCGGGACCGCCGTGACCGGGCCCGGCGATATAGATCATGTTGAGATCGTGTGCCTTGATGATGCGGTTCAAGTGCGCGTAGATGAAGTTCAATCCCGGCGTCGTGCCCCAATGGCCGAGCAGGCGCGGCTTGATATGGGCGCGCGTCAGCGGCTTTTTCAGGAGGGGGTTGTCATAGAGATAAATCTGGCCGACGGAGAGATAGTTGGCCGCCCGCCAGTAGGCATCCAGTTTCTTGGCTGCTTCCGGACTCAGAGACTTCCCGATGGTTCGACGCCTGTCCATACTCTTTCTCACCCTCCCGATTCAGTCTGCGCTCAACAACGCCATGACGGACGCTGCGATCTCACGCTCTTCATCCGTGTGAATCACCCGCACGGTCACCCTGCCGCCTTCTTTGGAAATCACGGCTTCGTTCTTCTGATTGCGTACGTGATCGATCCCGACGCCGAGAAATTCCAAGCCGTCGCAGATGCGCGCCCGAATGGCGGGCGCCTGCTCACCGATTCCCGCGCTGAACACCAGGGTATCGACGCCCCCCAGCGCCGCCGCCAATGCGCCGATCCATTTTTTGGCCTGATAACAGAACAGCGCAACGGCGTCAGCCGCTCGCGAATCGCTCTGTTCCTCCTTGAGGAGGTCACGCATATCGGCACTGATCTCCGAGACGCCGAGCAAGCCTGATTCGGCGTTGACCATCTGATGAAACCGATCGGCGCTCATCCCTTCCGTTCGAGACAGATAGGAGACAAGCCCCGGATCGAGATCTCCCGATCGACGGCTCATCGGCATGCCGGAAGCCGGCGTAAACCCCATCGTAGTCTCAACGCTCTTGCCGTCCTTCACGGCGACCATGCTGGCGCCGTTTCCCAAGTGAGCGAGTATGACGCGGCCGCTGGCTTCGCCCTGCCGCCCGATTCGAGCCAGTTCCTTCATGAGAAAGGCATACGATAAGCCATGGAACCCGTATCGCTGAAGTCCCAACCTGTCATAGCGCCTTGGGATCGGCAATAGACGCGCCACGTTCGGCATGCCCTGATGAAACGCCGTATCGAAACAGGCGACTTGCGGGAGACGGGGGTATCGCCGCGCACAGGCCTCGATCAATTTGATCTCAGCCGGAAGATGTTCCGGATCGAACGGACTCAGCCTTTTCAGTTCTTCCATCACAACCGGAGTCACTCGTCGGGGCTCACGATAATCCCTGCCGCCATGCACGACCCGATGCCCAATCGCCAGTAGCGGATCGCTTGCGAGCCGGTTGTTGACGCACTCGATGAGCAGGTCGAGGCAGGCCGTATGATCGGGAGCGTCGACCGTTCGACGATCGGCGCGGACGGCGCCCTCCCGCATCCAGGTGAAGGTACCCTGTGGCGATCCGATGCGGTCGATCAAGCCCGACAATTCACGGACAGGACTGTCCCCGGAACGAAAGAGGGCAAACTTGAGCGTCGACGACCCGCCATTGAGCACTAGAATCCAGCTGCTGCCTTCGTTACCCGAGTCGGGCATACTCACCAACCAGTCGATAGGCATTGTGAAGGTATTGCGCTACCATGCGCTGGGTATTGAAGAAACCGCCGTTCAACGCGATCGCATGGCGCATGATCTCGATAAACCGCCCCCGGTCCCGATAGAAACAGGGAAGAATCTTTTCTTCGAGCTTGCGGTAGAGCTCCGCCGCATGACAGGCATCCATGCCCGCTTGCGGCTCCGTGCAAGCCTCCACCCGATCACCGATGGACCAACCGGTCACGTCTTCCACATGTCCTTCGATCCACCACCCGTCGAGCACACTCAGGCTGGGCACTCCATTGACCGCCGCCTTCATGCCGCTGGTCCCCGAGGCCTCCATCGGAGGGAGCGGCGTATTGAGCCAGACATCCGCGCCGGCACACACGAGCTTGGCCAGTGTCATGTCGTAGTTTGTCAGATACGCCACCGGAATCCTGCCCCGCAAGATATCACGGAGTTCATGGACCTTGTGAATCATATCCTTCCCATCCTGGTCGCGCGGATGGGCCTTGCCGCTGAAGACGATTTGCACAGGCCCGGCGAGTTCGGCAATCCTGGCCAACCGCTCGATGTCGTGAAAGATCAAGGTCCCCCGCTTGTAGGCCGCAGCCCGCCTAGCAAACCCCAGCGTCAGCACGTCCCGATCGAATCCCGCGTTGGTCTCTCGATTCACATGCTCGACCAACACCCGCTTCGCCTCCTGGTGGGCGTTCCAAATCTCTTCGCCGGGAATGCTGATCGCGTAACGAAGCGAGAGCTGATCGCGCCGCCAGTCCGGAAGATGCCGGTCGTAGAGCGACTGAAACGAGGGAGCGGCCCAGGTCACCGCGTGGACGCCGTTGGTAATCGAGTGAATCGGATAGCCGGGGAAGAGGCTGTGCGAGACCTCGCCATGTTTCATGGCTACTCCGTTGATGAATCGTGAGCCACGCAGCGCGAGCTGTGTCATGTTCAAACGATGGTCATGGCCGCAGGCCTTGAGCCAGGCACAACGCCGGTCACCGAGCACGCGATGCGCCAGCTCAGGGGAATACTGATCGTGGCCCGCCGGCACCGGCGTATGGGTCGTAAACACACAGTGTTCCCGGACGGCATCGATGAGATCGGCTGGAACCGCTTGTTCAGGAACGCGCGAAGCCAGCTTTTCTTCCAGCAGAGCAAGCACCAGCAATGCCGCGTGTCCTTCATTCATATGGAAGCGGCGAAGGCGCCCGTACCCGAGCGCCCGCAGCATGCGGTAGCCGCCAAACCCCAGCACCACCTCCTGGCAGAGCCGATAGTAGTCGTCACCGCCGTAGAGCACGTCGGTCAATGTCCGATCCCAGGGCTGGTTCTCGGGAAGATTCGTGTCGAGCAGGTAGACGGGCACCTCGCCGCCCGACTCGCCCTTCACACGAAGCTGCCACGCACCGACCTGCACGGTGCGATTCTCGATTTCGACAACGACACGTTGATCCACCGGCGCGCAGAAATCATTGATCGGCCAAGCCACCGGCTCTTCATGCTGCAAACCCCGTTCATCCAGCCGTTGATGAAAATAGCCGCGCCGGTGCAACAGTGTCACCGCCACCATGGGAATGTCCAGATCAGCGGCAGACCGAAGCGTGTCGCCCGCCAGCACACCAAGACCGCCGGCATACGTCGGCATGCCGGGGGCAAGCCCGATTTCCATCGAGAAATAGGCCACCAACGGCTGCCCCACTGCGACGCTCTTCGAAAGGTGCATTTGCTCAGCCATTGCGAGGCTCCATTAATTTGGATGATTCATCCGGCAGGTTGACCGAGCCAGGAAGTCGTCAACCATTTGTCGTGGCGATTCGACGGGTTCGGCACTCCAATGGATGCTGACCCCATTGCTTCCCCATGACCCGTCACTGCAACTGCCTCCGGAACCGCCACATGCCTAGCCCGAACATCGTCCCGCCCAGGAATACCATCGCCAGCACGGAGTCCCACAGCAATTCGAGTCCGACGCCCTTGAGCAAGATCCCATACGTCACGTCGACGAAGTACCGAAGCGGGGACAGCGCCATGAGGGTCTGAACCCACGGCGGCATCGCTTCAAACGGCGTCGTGATGCCCGACAACAACAACATCGGCGAAATCACGAGCAGCGAAACCATCCCAACCTGCGCCTGGTTCCTGGTGATCGTGGCGGCGAACAGGCCGAGTCCGGCGGTCGTAAAACTGTAGAGCGCGGTCATCACGAAGAAGAGCGCCGCGCTGCCTTTCACCGGCACGCCGAACACCGGCTTGAGTACGGTCGCCATGGCGATCGCCGTTGCAGCCTGAATCACCAATGTCATAGCCAGAACCTTGGACAGCATGATCTGGAGCGGTGTGACGGGCGACACGAGCAGCTGTTCCACGGTGCCATGCTCCTTTTCCCGCACCAGGGCCGCCGCGGGCAGGAGAAAGGCGAACAAGGTAATCATGCGCAGAATATGGGAAATCGACTGGAACCATGTTTCATTCTGCTCCTGGTTGAACCAGACCCGATGGGCGCTCTCAACCGCCGGCAGCTGTACGCCGCCGTCCGACGCGCCGCCGAGTCGGGATGCGACAAGATCAAACGAAAATTTCCCGACGATACGGCTGGCGTAAGCGGCTGCCGAGAGTCCTTGGGGCGCATTGGTCGTATCGACCAGCAACTGGACCGAGACCGGTTCTCGCCCGACGATCGACTCATGAAACCGCGGTGGGATGTCCAGGAGCAACATAGCCGTTCCTTGGTCCAGTCGCCGTACCCCGACTTTCTGATCCTGCACTTCTCCGTCGAAGCGAAAATAGGGCTGTCGAAATCGATGGATCAGCTCGCGCGAAGACTCACTGTGATCGCCGTCATGGACCAGGAGGCTGGCGTTGTTCAACTGCATCGAGATCCCCGCGCCGCTGACGTAAATTGAGAGCGAAAAGGAATAGAGCAGGAAGAGGAGCAACGGAACATCCCGCCGAAGCTGCAACAATTCCTTCCTCGTCAGCACGAAGAGCCGGAGCGTCCAGAGCCGCACCGCCTCAGGAACTCTGCCGCCCTTGCCGATCATCCCTTACCTCTGTGCCTTGCCGGTCGGGTTTACGTCTTCGGGCGTTTGGTGAAAAGGCCGTAGGCGACCAGTTGCAACACCACCGCGAAGCCGGCGAGCGCAAACAAATCCATCCACATGGACTTCCAACCCAATCCCTTGAGAAAGCTTCCTCGCACCACATCTGTGTAGTACATCATGGGAAACAAATGGGCCTGGACCTGAGCACCGGGGCTCAACGACGATACCGGAACCAGCAGGCCTGAGAACAAGAGGGTCGGAACCATCGCAATGACAATCGTGATGAGCAGCGCGGCCATTTGCGTCCGCACCAACAGCGAAACCACGAGCCCGATGCCGACACTGCACAGCACAAAGAGCATCGACGCCGTGAAGAAGACTGCGATGTTGCCCTTAAACGGCACTCGAAAGAGCCAGACGGCGATCATCCAGAGCACGCCGACATTGATCGTCGAGATGGCGAAATAGGGAGCGAGCTTGCCGACCAGAAATTCGGCCTTGCTGGCCGTGGAACTATAGATGTTGTAGATCGAACCGGTTTCCTTCTCCCGAACCACACCCAATGCGGTCAAGAGGGGCGACGCCACCATCAGCGCGAACATGATCAGGGCCGGCACTATCGACCAGGTACTGCGGACTTCCTCGTTGTAGAGATACCGGGTTTCCAGTGAAACAGGTTCTGTGAGCCGACGCGCTTCTGCCGGCACGAGTCCTCTGGTGCGGGTCAGAAAGTCGGTAATCAGTTCTTGTGTAACGGAATTGTTGACGGCGATCACATAGCCCTTTGTGGTATCCGCGTGGAGAGGAAACGTTCCATCCAGCAACGTTTGGACGATCACAGACCTTCCCGCCAGGAGCCGCTCTTCGAACCGTTCCGGCACAATGATTGCCATACGGATGGACGTGTCGCCCAACAACCGGTCGATCTCCCGCTCATCGGAGACAGATTTTCGAAAGTCGAAATAGCGGGAGTCGATGAACCGATAGAGATAATCGCGGCTCGAGGACGACTGGTCCCTATCCAAGACCGCAAACGGCACATGCTCGACGTCTAACACCAGCCCATACCCGAACACCACAATCCAGAGCCCCGGCAGCAAAAAGGCCATGAGCAGAAACAGTCTGTCGCGGACCGTTTCCTTCCATTCCTTCCGAGCCACTGCGACCATGCGCGCCATGTTCATGCGGCCACCACGTGCCGGCCGGCGGGCTGTTCTGCCTGCTCCAGTTTCATGACATGGTAGACAAATACATCTTCCAGACTCAGTGGTCGTTCGCTCACCGACATCACACGCACTCCGCTCTCTTCGAGCGCGCGGCATGCACAGGCTTTGTCTCGCACAGGATCCCGACAATAGACATGAAGTTTGGATCCAAAGAGCGCCGCCCCGCGAAGCCCCGCCTGCCGCACATGTGCCAACGCCAGCCCCGGCTGATCGACAACGACTTCAAACAGCCGGCCAGCCTCCTGCTCCACGTGATGCTTCATGTCTGCCGGAGCCCCTTCCGCCACGATCCGGCCCGCATACATGAGCGCGAGATTGTCGCAATGTTCGGCTTCGCTCATATAATGGGTCGTGATCAGAATTGCGACGCCTTCCTCCCTGGCGAGTCTGGACAAGATCTCCCAGAAGCGGCGGCGGCCGAGCGGATCGACACCGGAGGTCGGTTCATCCAGGAACAATACACGGGGGCTGTGGACCAACGCGCAACCAAGCGCCAATCGCTGACGAACTCCCATCGGCAAGCGGCTGGTCAAGCTCGATTGGTATCCCGACAAGCCCGCCATGCCGACGATCCATTGAAACCGCTTGTTCATTGCGCTATTGTCGAGTCCATAAATACCGGCAAAGAGCCGGATGTTTTCTTCCACGGTCAGATCCATGTACAGTGAAAAGGCCTGTGACATGTAGCCAATCCGTTGTTTGATCGTGCCGCTCGCCGTCTTCATATCCGCCCCCGCCACCAGGCCGGCGCCTTCGGTCGGCGAAAGAATCCCGTTCAGCATTTTGATGACCGTCGTCTTGCCCGCTCCATTGGCGCCCAACAGGCCGAAGATCTCCCCTTGCTTGACCCGGAAACTCACCCGGTCTACCGCGCGGAAGGACCCGAAATCCCGAATGAGCCCTTCCGCTTCGATCGCGGAGCCATCATGGTTAGTCACCCCTGCCGAGGTCGGCAGCCCACCGGGCGTCTCTTTGTGCTCGGTGTTTCGAAGCAGCAGCGCCACGAACACATCTTCCAACTCCGGCTGATCCACCCTGATCCCTGAGGGAACCAGATCGCCCAGGGCGGCTTCGATTTGCACTCTCGCCTCAGACTGATCGGCGGTGCCAGTGAAGACATGCAACAGTGGACCTAACGATTCGACCTGCCTGAACGACTTATTCAAGAGGGCAATCGCTTCCAACTGAGGATTCACTTCGAATATCACGATCGAACCGGGAACCAGCGACCGCACCTCTGTCGGCATGCCGGAGGCCAGCACTTTACCGCCTGAGAGGAAAGCCAGACGATGAAACCGTTCCGCCTCGTCCATGTAGGCCGTGGAGACCAACGCGGTCATTCCTTTTTCCTGCAGTAACTCGGCGAGAATGGCCCAAAACTCACGGCGTGACACAGGATCGACACCGGTCGTCGGTTCATCGAGAATTGCCAGCTCCGGTTCATGAATCAGCGTGCAGATTAATCCCAGCTTCTGCTTCATGCCTCCGGACAAATTCTTCATGGCTCGATCGCGGAACTTGTCGAGGCGGGTCATCGCGAGCAGACGGGCCTTGCGCTGAGCTAACTCTTGCTCGGGAACCAGTCGGAGCCGTGCAAAGAAGTCGATATTCTCCTCAACCGAGAGGTCAGGGTATAAATTCAGCCCCAACCCTTGCGGCAGAAAGCCGATTCGTTGCTTCACTCGCTCCGCCGCCCTTTCCGAATCAACCAGCGTTCCGAAGACTTCAACCGTTCCCTCGTCATAGGTCAGCACACCGGCCATGGCTTTCATGAGGCTGCTTTTACCGGAACCATCCGGACCGATCAGGCCATAGATCTCCCCTCTCCTGACTTCAAGATCGACTCCATCGACCGCCACCTGCTTCTTGTAGCGCTTCACGAAGCCAGACACCTTGACAACACAGTCAAAGTGCTGAGGACTGAGTGCTGAGTGCTGAGTTGGAGACGTGTTCATGCTCTTCTGTTTTGCGCTAACCCCTCACGCCTTACCTTTCACCCCTCACGTTTCACGAGCGCGGTTTCGCCCAGGCCACATCTTCCTTCCAGCGCACGATGGCGTCGGCCGGTAATCCCGGCGTCAGGCGATGACCCGGGTTCTCTTTCAGATACAGTTTCACCGCGTAGATCAGCTTCACTCGTTCATCCGGTGTCTGCACTTCTTTCGGGGTGAACTCGGCCTTGGAGGCGATGTACCGCAAGGTCGCGTCGAACGGCTGATCAGGGAAGGCATCGGTATAGATGCGGGCCGGGAGATCGAGTCGTAGTTTGCCGATCTGGACCTCCGGCACGTAGACCTTGAGGTACAAGCGGTCAAGATCGACCAGCTCCAACAGCGGCGCCCCTGCTGCAACCACTTCGCCCACATCGACCATTCTTGTGGTGACCGTCCCACTCGTGGGAGCAGTGATCGTCAAATCTTTTAGGACGCTTTCGACTTCATCGAAGAATGCATAGGCTTGGTCTCGCTGCTGTTCGAGCGCGACCACATCCGATTCCTTCGCGCGAATGCGCTTCCACCCCAGTTCGGCCTGCGCGAGCTCCTTGGTCGCTTGGGTCAGCGCGGACCGTGCCGATCCGATGTCTTTCTGGGCGACTTCCCATCGCATCACGGCCTGATCCCGTTGCTGGATAGACGCCTCGTCTTTTGCAGCAAGATCCTTGAATCGTTGGGCGTCGCTGCGCGCCTCTCGTTCCACGGAAAGAGCCTTGTCCACTGTATCCTTCGCCTTGGCAACCTGTGCCTCGGCTCGTTCAATCGCGAGCGGCACGTCGAGATTGAGGATGGCCAACGTCATGTGCGCCGCCTGCACCTGCGCTTCCAACGCCTCGGCTGCATGCTTGGCCTGCTGAACGCGAGCGGCGGTCTGGCTGTTATCCAGTCGAATAAGCACCTGGTCTTGCGTAACCGTCGCTCCTTCCCTGACGAGCAATTCCTGGATACGTCCTGAGAATTTGCTCGCAACCGTCACATGATCGCCCTCGATCCGGCCATTCGCTTGAATCAAGCCGTCCGGCAATCCGGTGTTCAGAATCCATCGGTCGAGCGCGACATAGCCGCTTCCGGCAAGAACGACGGCCAGGACAGTGAGGGTAATCGGTTTTCCTAGAGTCGGCATCTATCACGCTCCACTTAGAACAGCTTCTCGATCTCCCCTTTCGCCCGAGCCAGATTGATGCGCGAGGCATTGAAGCGAAACAGCGCCTCAATCTGATTGTCGCGAGCCCGCGCCACGGAGGTCTGCGCGTTCGTCACTTCGATGTTGGTCGTCAGACCTGCGGCAAACCGGTCGCGTGCAAAGGTTAATTCCTTGAGTGCCAACTCCATCCCCTTCTCGGAAACGGCAACTTGCTGCGTGGAAGATTCCAATGTCAGGAGCGCGTTCCGGACTTCCAGTGTCACTTGATCCGACACGTCCTTCATCCGGATGGATTCTTGCCGGACACGGCTGCGGGTTTCCGATATACGCCCTTCCCGCTGGCCGCCGTCGAAGATCGGAACGGAGAACAGCAACCCGATCGAGCGGGTTGCCAAAGCATCTTCCGGCTTCACACCGATCCAGCCGTAATCCCCGTTCAATGAGAGGGCGGGAACCCGCTCTCCGGCTACAGAACTGAGGCTGAGCGCCGCCAGCCTCTGCCGATTCTCTTGCGCCCTCAACTCCAGTCGCTGTTCCCTCGCAGCCGCAAGCGCGTCTGCCGCGCGCTGAGGCTCCACCGGCGTGAACTTCAACTCATCGGTCAGCGTCAACCGCACCTCGAAGGCGATTCCCAGAGCACGAATCAGGTTGAGACGCGCACTCTCCTGCTCATTCTGAGAGACCAACAACCGTTGTTTGTTGTTCTCCAGTTGAACTTCTTCCCTGGTCACATCCAACCCTGTGGCAATGCCGGCCGCCCGACGATCTCTTGCCAACTTCAGCAATTGCTGGCTGAGTTCGATGTCGGCCTGTCTGGCTTTCACGGCTTCATCGGCTCGCAACGCCTCAATGTAGAGGAGCCCCACCGTTGCCATCACATCGCGTTTCGTCACCTCCGCCTCCAGACCCGCAACATCAACTCCGGTTTTCGCCGACCTCCACCGTTGTATAAGGCTGAGGCTGAAAATGTTTTGTACGAACGTCGCACGCGCATCGTAGACCTCGAACGGTTCCGTCACGCTACGGGTCAGACCGAGACCGGCCAGCCGGTCAGCCGGGAGACCGAACGCAGCGAGATTGACCGTTTGATTCCGTCCGTTCACGAAACCCGATACATTCGGCAGCAAGGCTCCAAGACTCGTGTCAGCCTGTGCCTGCGCCGCAGCGATGCGTTCCTTCAGCAGCCGGACGTTGACGTTGTTGTCGATCGCAGCTTGGATGGCATCGCGAAGGCTCAGCCTGAGCTCCGGGACTATTGCCTCAGGCTCCTCCGCATCGGCGATTCCACCTCCGGCGTGCCAAAGAGGAAAGATGAGTAGGAACGTAGCGGCAAGCCATCGGATCATGACAGGGCACACCCTTATCTCTCGGAGAAGCACCATCGACCCCCTCCACGTTTGGCATATCGTGCAAAATGCAAGGAGGGAGCCGCATCGAACCGCGCGTTACGGGGTCCGTTCCGATAGGAAAATCGACCGATTGGACCGCCCGGCAACGGAGATCTTCTTTCTTCGTAGTGTCTTGCTACAGCAGGGGAAATACGGCTGTTGCCTTTTGCGACAGCTGCAGGCTCACCGAGGACTAGGTACCAGCTCCCGCTTTGAGAATTCGCCGTCTCCGAGTGCCAGCCCGTTGGAGCAACGAGTGTGGTTAATCCGTTTCCCGATGAGATGGTAGTAGAGCAGGGGAATGACGATGAGGGTCAGGAGTGTGGAGGCACCGACGCCGAACAGCATTGACACGGCCAGCCCTTGGAAGATCGGATCGAGAATGATCACGAACGCCCCCACCATCAACGCGGCTGCCGTCAAGAGGATCGGCCTAGTGCGGATCGTCCCGGCCTTGATGACCGCCTCCGACAGCGGAACGCCCGCGCGCTCCTGAAGCTGGATAAAATCCACGAGCAGAATCGAGTTCCGGACGATGATGCCGGCAAGCGCGATGAAGCCGATCATGGATGTGGCCGTGAAATAGGATCCGGTCAGCCAATGGCCCGGCAGAATGCCGATCAAGGTGAGCGGGATAGGCGCCATAATAATCAGGGGGGTGAGGAAGGACTGAAATTGTCCGACGATCAGCAGATAGATCAGCAACATCGCCACCGCGAACGCGATCCCCATGTCACGAAAGGTCTCGTAGGTGATGTGCCACTCGCCATCCCACTTCATGGAGATCTTGTCTTCCGACCAGGGCTGCGCCCTGTAGAATTGCTCGATTTCGTATCCTTCGGCCGGCCGATAACTCTCCAGTTTCTTCCCGACGCCCAGCACGCCGTAGACCGGGCTTTCGGCATTCTCCGCGCCGGTGCCACCGACATCGGCGACGACATAGACTACAGGCTTCTGATTCTTGTGGTAGATCGCTTGATCCTGGGTCGTCTGTTCGACGGTGAGCAATTCGGAGAGCTGAACCATGTCTCCGCTCTTCGTCCGCAATCCGATTTCGCCGAGATGCTCAAGCCCCGTCCGCTCCGCCAACGGCAGACGCAGCACGATCTGAACCGGACTTTTCTCCTGAGGAATATGGACCAGCCCGACTTT
Source organism: Nitrospira sp. (assembly GCA_022842445.1). Lineage (GTDB taxonomy): Bacteria > Nitrospirota > Nitrospiria > Nitrospirales > Nitrospiraceae > Nitrospira_D. The sequence goes on along the minus strand of JALHPO010000009.1, from coordinate 76,988 downwards.
TGTCCCTTCCAACGCCATACGCAACGTATGCACGATATCGCCCGCGGGAATTCCGGCAAGAGCCGCCTTTGCGCGATCAACCGTGAAGACGTACTTCGTCTGATCCGCCTCGATAAAATCGTCTACATCAACGACGCCGGGTGTGGACTCAAAGAGCGACCGAACATCCCGCGCAACGGCCATCTGCCTGGCATAGTCCGGGCCGTAGACTTCTCCGACCATCACCGATTGCACAGGCGGTCCCGGGGGCACTTCGACGACCTTGACGTTCGCACCATACTGTCGGGCGATGTCCTGGATCGGGGGCCGAAGTCGCTGCGCGATCTCATGGCTCTGGGCCTGGCGCTGATCCTTTGCCGCCAGATTGATCTGAATGTCCGCCTCATGCGGCAACGCCCGCAAAAAGTAGTGGCGCACCAGTCCGTTGAAGTTGAAGGGTGAGGCCGTGCCGACGTAGGCCTGATAGTCCCGCACCTCTGGAACCGTCCGAACATATTGCGTCAGGGCCTTGGTTGCGCGGGCGGTTTCTTCCAGTGTCGTCCCTTCCGGCATATCGATCACCAGTTGCAACTCGCTCTTGTTGTCGAACGGCAGCATCTTGACGACGACATGGCGCGTGTAAAACAAGAGGCATGCTCCGGCCAGCAAAAGCGCGACCACGCCCAAGACAGAATAGGCAAGGATCGGATGGGCCAGCAGCGGGGAGAGAACCCGGCGGTACAGGCGCGCCGTCAGGCCGCGTTCGTCCTCGTCGTGATCGACTCCTTTCACGGCAGCTCCGGGCCGGTAACAGGTGCGGCAGAACCATGGAATCACCACGAAGGCGACCAGCAGCGAGAAGAACATCGCGATGGAGGCGTTGACCGGAATCGGCCTCATGTAGGGGCCCATCAAGCCGGAGACGAAGGCCATCGGTAGGAGCGCGGCGATGACGGTGAAGGTTGCCAGAATCGTCGGGTTGCCGACTTCATCAACGGCATAGATCGACGCCTCGTCATGGGGGCGCAAGCGCAGCGTCAAATGCCGGTACGTGTTTTCGACGACAACGATGGCATCGTCCACCAGAATGCCGATCGAGAAGATCAGCGCAAAGAGCGTCACCCGATTGATCGTGTAACCGATGAGCATGGACGTAAAGAGGGTCAAGGCAAGGGTGAGGGGTATCGCAAGGGACACGACGAGCGCGGGGCGCGGCCCAAGTGCGAGCCCGAGAAAAACCACCACCGCGACCACGGCGATGAGAAGGTGCCACAACAGTTCATTGGCCTTCTCTTGCGCGGTCGCTCCGTAATCGCGCGTGACGGTCACGCGCACATCCGCCGGGACTGTCACGCCCTTCATGTCTTCGACCTTGCGGATGACCTGCTCGGCCACCGTCACCGCATTGGTGCCGCCTTGCTTGGCAATGGCCACAGTCACCGCGGGCGACTCCAACCCCTCACCCCTTACCCCTAACCCCTTACCGACTGCTTCACCAAACCAGACGTAGCTTGTCGCCTCAGCCGGTCCGTCGCTGACCTCCGCGACATGCCGCAGATAGACCGGGCGTTGCTCGCTCACCCCGACGACCAAGCTTTCCAGATCGGCGCGTGATCGAATGAAGCGGCCGGTCTCCACGAGGAAATTTTGATTGCGGCTGTCGAACCGGCCCGTCGGCAAGGCTCGATTCTCTCCGTGAATGACAGCCGCGACTTGCAACGGGGTGAGCCCATAGGCCTTCAATCTCGTGGGGTCGATTTGTACCCGCAACTCGCGCATCCGTCCGCCGACGATGAAGCCTCCTGACGTGCCGGCGACTTTCTTTGCCTCCTCCAACACCTGCTCGGCCAACTGATGCAATTCGAATTCGCCGTACCGCTCGCTCGACAACGTCACTGTGACGATCGGGACGTCGTTCACGTCCTTCGGCTTCACCAGAAAGGGCTCCGCGCCCGGTGGCAACAGATCCTGATTCGACATCAATTTGTCGTAGAGATCGACCAGACTCTGCTCCATCGGCTGGCCGACGTGGAAGCGGACGATAAGCAGCGCACCCCCCGGTCTCGAGATGGAATAGACGTACTCCACGCCCTTGATCTCCGAGAGCTTCCGCTCGAACGGCTTGGTCAGTTGTTCTTCAACGATCTTGGCGGATGCACCGGGAAAGGGCAGCCAGACGTCGGCCATCGGCACAACGATCTGCGGCTCTTCTTCTCGCGGCGTAGCCACGATGGCGAACAGGCCCAGCAGCAGCGCCCCCACCATGATCAGCGGAGTCAGCTTGCTCCCGATGAACAGGGCTGCGATGCGGCCGGATAAACCGTAAGAAGGTGCGTCATTCGTCATACGTCAATCGTTTCTCGTGCTTGCGAGAGAGGCGAGACATGCGCGAAAGGCGGGACTTGTCTCAGCAACCTCCTCGACCCGTCGCGCTTTTCTCGCGATTCCCGCCGGTCTCGCGGGACACACTTTACTGCGCCGGCTCTGCCGCCTGCGCGACGATCTTTACCGTCGCGCCATCAACGCCGCGGGCGGCGTCGAGCAGGACCGATTCGCCGACGTTCACACCGGACAGTAGTTCCACCTGTTTGTCGAACCGCCGGCCGGTTTTGACCCAGCGGAGGCGGGCGATCCGATCGGAACCGACAACGAAGGCGCTCGTCAGTTCCCCTCGCTCGACGACGCCGGTCTCAGGCACGAGGATGGTCCGGGTTGTTCCCTTATCCAATTGAAACCGTCCGAACATGCCGGTTTTCAATCCCGGCACCGAAGGCAGGTCCACTTTCACCGTGAAGGTGTGCGTCTGAGGATCGCCGGCGGGGAGAATTTGGCCGACAATCCCGGCCAGCGCCCGCCCCTGCAAAGCATCGATGATCACGGGAATCTTGTCTCCACGAGACACCGATTTCAAATCTCCTTCCGCCACGGTCGCTTCAAGACGCAGCTGCCGGGGATTCTCCATTTTCAGCAGGGGTTGCCCCGGCGAGGCTAATTCTCCCGCTTCGACTTTCTTCTCGGTAATGACGCCATCAAAGGGCGCCTTCACGACGGTATAACTGAGCTGGGCCAACACCGCCTTGTGATTCGCCTCCGCAACTTTGTAGGTCCTGGTCGCGTTCTCCATCTCCTGTTTTGACACGGCGTCCTGGGCATGCAGGGTCTTCATGCGGTCGAGGTGCGCCTCGGCATTCTCGACTTCCGCTGCGGCGCGGGCCAGCTCCGCCCGCACGTCGCGGTTGTCCAACAGAATGAGCGTCTGCCCCTTGACCACCGCCGTGCCTTCCCGCACGAGCAGTTGATCGATGGTTCCCTGGATGCGGCTGGAGAGGACAGCTTGGAAGATGGGCATGACCTGCCCGGTGGCTTCGACTCGGATGGGCACCTCGGAGGTCCGGATTTCGACGACCGCGGCTTGGATGATCGTCTGCGGAGTGGCCGACACGACGGACGTGGGCGGTTCGTCTTTCGAGCCGCACCCCGCCGCCAACAGAAACACCGCGATGAACCATCGTGTCATGTGTCTTGTCCTCGCCGGTCAGGGATGTTCTTCCATTCACTTCAGGGGATCAGTGCCGACGCCGGAATAGATCGGTCGGAGTGGACAGTGCGAACAACCGGACCCATTTGCCGACTCGCTCATCCTCCCAACGCTGCTTGAGCGTGACCTTCGCAACTCATGCCGGATTGCGGCGCTGTGCATGCCTGATCTTCCCATTGGCTGCGTTTGGCCCCTAACTGCAACAGCAGACATTCAGCCGTCGCGAGCAATTCTTCCAGTCGGCGATCCGGCTTGGCGCCATAGTGTCCTCGGTCGAAGATGGGGATCTGCAGACAGACCTCGGCCCGGTACCGGCGCTCCGGAGAGTAAATGACGCGATGCATCGGAGGGTCCGGGTATTGGCAGGGTTTCAGAATGTCCAACGATTGAAAGAACACGCGGCAGAGACGATGGAGTTCTCCGACCAGCTCATGAAGCTCAGGGTCTTCGCCGATCGGCACATGCCTGGCATCCTGAAAGGCGGCATACAGGCTCAGTTGAAAGCCGATTTGGATGATGCGGCCGGACCCATCTTGCACATAGAACGGGGCGTGATCGAAACACACTTTCCGCGCAACGATCATGTCCCGCAATGCCTGCTCGCCGGCGAAGGCTCCATCGAGAACGAGAGGAATAGTCATGGGTTGCTCCGGATCCCGACCAAACTCCAACACCGTGCACCTTTCACCCGTCGCCCGGCTATTCTTGCACTCCGAACTTACGTAACAGCGCCATCATCGGACACCAGCCGGTAAAGGCCGATTGGATAAGATTCACTGCCACAAAAGCGGCGAAGTAATTCCAGTAGGGGTGAACCGTCGCACCAAGAACGACCGAGGCGAGCACAAAGACCCCCGCAATCAATCGCAACCGTTCATTGAGTTTCATATTGCCCTCCTTTCCTCTTTGCCTGTGTGAGACACCGCCAGGACAAAGGATTCAGGGCGACGACGACCCGCTTAGCCGGTCTGCTCGCGCTTTCCGATACCCATCCCTTCGAGAATCGCCTTCTCAAAAAATGGTTCGCTGACGCCTCGTTTCATTTTCATCAGAAAATACTTTTCCAAGGCGATCTTAGCCAGATGCACCCATTTCCCCTTTCTGGCCCACGTCACGTTGCGCGGCGCCATCTGCGGCAGCGCGACAAAGGCCATCCCGGTATCGCCCATATCGGCCAGGCAGATGGCATTCCAGGTTGCCGTTTCTCTCTTGTCATTGTTCTCAATGTCGGCCTTAATGTTGTGCACCGAGGCGGACACCATCGACTCGATCATGTAGCCGGTCTTGGGCGCGCCGGTCGGGACCGGCGTCTGCTCAACCGGTGGGATCGCCACACAGACTCCAACCGCATAGATGTTCTGATATTTGGGATTCGCCTGATAGACATCGATGTTGACGAAACCTTTGGGGTTGCAGAGTCCGGACGTTCCCGCCACTGCGTCCACGCCGGCAAAGGGCGGGATCATCATCGAATAGCGGAACGGCACTACCTGTCCATCCTCCAGCAACATCTTTCCCGGCTGCACTTCCTTGATCGCGGTATTACAGATCGGCTTGATCGAATGCTCGGCGAATTCATCTTCCATCAGCCTCCGCGACTTGCCGACCCCCGCCAGCCCCATATGGCCGATGTACGGCTCGGGCGTGACGAAATAGATCGGCACTTTCTTCCGAAGCTTCTTCTTCCGCAAATCCGCGTCGATGATGAACGCCATCTCGTAGGCCGGTCCGAAGCAGGACGCCCCTTGGGCGGCGCCGACCACGATGGGGCCGGGGTCTTTGAGGAAACTCTGATAGACACCCCAAGCCTGTTCCGCATGATCGACGTTACAGACCGATTGCGTATAGCCGCTGGGGCCGAGCCCCGGCACCGCACCAAAATTCAGCTTCGGGCCAGTGGCGATGATGAGATAGTCATACGGCACCTCGCCTTTCGACGTGATCACCCGGTTCTGTTCCGGCTCAATCCGATCCGCCGCCGCATGGACGAACTCGATGCCTTTCTTCTCCAACACCGGCCCCACGGCGAAGCTGATATCCTTCCGTGTGCGCCACCCCACCGCCACCCAGGGGTTCGACGGCACGAAGTGGAACGAATCCACATTCGAAATGACCGTGACCTTGTGCTGCTTGTCCAACAGCGCCCGTGCCTCGTAGGCGGCAGGCAAGCCGCCGATTGATGCGCCGATAATCGCCACTCGCGCCATGGTCCACCTCCTTCTGGACGGACGTTATAGGGGTGCACCTCTAGCGATCCACTGAAAATCGATACATGTCATGGCAGGCCGTGCAGCGGGCCGTCATGCTCGACAACCGCTGCAAGATCTGTTGAGATGTCTCGTTCCGCGTGATCGCATCGGCCAGTACATCCATGTCACCATGAATCGACATACCCATCTGCTTGAAGGGCAGCGGCAACTTGGCCATGATGGTTGGCTCCACATCCGCCGCCATGCCCATCCCCACCGCCCTTGCGGCTTCTTGGATCAGCTTCCGGTCGGGCTCCGTTGCCGCCAAACCTCTGACGATGCCATCTACGGCTTTCAGGAGTTGCCGCATCTCCACAAGGATTTGATCACGCTCAGCTCCCGCCAGCAGTATCTCCGTGCGTCCGTCACTTCCCGTCGTCGTCCATCCCTTGATGAAGAACCACCCCAGCACAGTGATTGTCAGGATCCAGAGGAGAAAGACCGACGTACACCAGCGCGATTTCATTTCTGTTGCCATACCTTTCTATTCATGGTCGAAGCCATCCCGTCATTTCTTTGGACAAAGAAGCCACCTCTTCGACCAATCAGTCCTTGACGGGTGCAAGGAGAGAACCGCGGGACGGGTTCAAGAAACATATCAATCAGCCTTGGACATTCACTGGTTCCGTCGCGTGATACGAACAACCGATCGACAACAGTAGCTTTTGTCTACAGCCGGCACCGAGGTCTTGTCGCAGAAGGCGACAGCTGAGTGAGGTCTAATGCCCACCTAATCTATTTCTCATGTACAGCTAGTAGCGTGAATCTAGTTTGATCATGCCGGCGCTATACTTTATGGATTCCAGCCGGCAGATGAGCGTTCTTGCTTCAACCATTTATGTAAGGGGAGGGACATGTATGAGAAACAGACGTACGGCTCTCATAGCCGGCATGTTGTTCAGTCTCATGGTGATCGGTCCGCTTCATGCCGCAGATCAACCGGGAGAGAGTCCTGGTCGTGTAGACGAAGCCAAGATGTCGGAAGGTGTGATTGGTATCTCGCTCCACATTGGGGCCTTGCGCGTGGGAGATCCGGCCTCGTTATATGTCGGCCACGTATATCCTGAAGGGCCGGCCCACAAGGCCGGACTGAAGCACGGAGACGAGTTGGTGAGCGTCGACGGCACATCGGTTTCGGGAAAGACATATGAGGAGGTGGTGAAGATGGTCCGCGGAGAAGCAGGGGCCAACGTGAAGTTAGCCGTCACACGAGAAGGCGTTCCTCAGGAGATCTCCGTGACACGGGTGGCCGGTACCACATTGGCGAAGGGCCGGGCGGGTCACGGCAGCTACAAGGAGAAGCCGGCACCTTAGACTATTTGAGTGCACATCTTCTCGGCGGCCTGATCAACCAATACGAAGGCCGCCGAGGGTGCACGGCCGTTGACCAATGGCTGTGATGCCTCCTTTTTTCTAGCACAGAACAACAATACTTTCTCACCGTCGATCAAGCGTTCCGCCCACCGGGCGATCCGCTTCCCCAGCGACGCCTCAGAGACGACGCAATCTCCCATCGGCTGACTATTCGGACATCCGCCATCTGCCGGAGACCTCTAGCGGGACGAATCATCAACCGCACAAGACTTGGTCAACCGCTTAGGCTTCTTTATGCTGATGCCCGGTTATGTTATGTTCCCCGACTGTGGAGCCTGTGTTCACGACGACGTCCGGTGCTCTTTATCGGGAGGCAAGACCCACTGCCATAAGGCAGTCGCAGGAGGGAGGGAGGCGTTTATGAGGCAGATGGTTGGGGCGCTGGGTTTTGCCCTATGTTTGAACATGACCGCAAACTCCATGGCGGCGCCTGCCGGCACCGCCGGCAACCAGGACTTTGCCGAAGGGGAGAATCTGCTGAAGAACAAACAGTATGCGGAAGCGCGCGTGGCGCTGGAAGCCGGCATCATGAAAAGCCCGTCGAGTGTACAGGCCCATTTCAACCTGGCGGAGGCCTGTCGAGGATTAGCGGCCTGGGATTGCGCGGAAGAACATTACGAGACCGCGTTACATCTCGATGCGAAATCCAGGATCACGGGGACGAGAGAACCACGATTAAGCAAAATGAAGGTGTGGCAGTCGCTGGAGGAAGTGACTGCGTGGCGGTTGCTGGAGAAAGCAAAGAGTCTGATTGCCAGTGGGCAGGCTCAGCCCGATAAGATGAAGCAGGCAGAGGAGGCCCTGGACGGCGCCAATCAGTTGGGCCTCAACAACGAGCAACAGACCGTCTATCAACAGTTGGAAGCGAAATTCCCTGGGCGACGTTCGACGAGCTCGCCGGATAGTCTGAAACCAGATGGGTCAGCGGGAGAGGCGTTCCAGACCGATTCCCGCGACGTACCAATGGCGCTGGTGCCGGCAGGGGAATTCACGATGGGGAGTACCCTGAAAGCTGACGAAAAGCCGGTACGTCGCGTCTACCTTGACGCTTTCTATATGGACAAGTACCACGTGACAGTGGGTCAGTATGCCAGATATCTGGAGGCGACGGGCACGGAGGCGCCACCGGAATGGGATATTATGAACCAACCCCGCCATCAGAAACGTCCCGTCGTGAACGTCAGCTGGTCGGATGCAGCCACGTTCTGCAAATGGGCCGGCAAGCGTCTGCCGACCGAGGCGGAGTGGGAAAAGGCGGCGCGGGGGACGGATGGCCGCCTCTATCCCTGGGGCAATGAGACCCCCACCAGGCTCCACGCAAATTTCGGCAAGAAGGAATGGGCTCATCATATGGCCTTAGTCCCGGTGGGGATGTTCGAAATGGGCAAGAGTCCCTATGGCATCTACGACATGGCCGGAAATGCCTGGGAATGGGTCAACGACTGGTATGACCATGATTACTACAAGAAGAGCCCAACGAAGAATCCTCAAGGACCGGCAACGGGTAAGTCTAAAGTCGTGCGGGGCGGGAACTGGCGCTATGTTCAGGAGTTTTTGCGTTCCTCGTTCCGGTACAATGCCGATCCATCGGGTCGGCAGTTCGGCTACGGGTTTCGCTGCGCGAAGACACCGTAGCGCTTGGAGGCCATGAGCCCCCATTATTCATGAAGAATACGGTCTAGGAACGCGCAAGCACTGCCGCCGCAATTACGACACCCAGAGCCAAGAGGAGAGAGACCCGCGGCAGCCAGCGGGCGGTTTTAAAAACCATCTGCTCGCCGCTTGTGCGCTGCGATTCCGGAATCGCGCTGACCCGACTGACTCTGGGTCCGAGCAAGAGGTCGTGTAGCAAGGTCAGGAACAGCAAGAGACCCACCAGAGCCAGCTTCACCGTCACGATCCCAGGCCATGAGGCAGGGTCCGTCACGCTGAGACCTCGTTGCGACAAAAGCATCGGTCCGGTAATCAGTAGAATGCCGATGGCCGTCCAGACGACGGGGCGAAACCGCAACGCCGCGGATCGAAAGAGCGCCATGAACTCCGGCGCTGCCTTCCGGCTCCTGACTAACGGAGCCAGAACCAGGGACAGAAAAATCATGCCACCGACCCAACTCATTGCGGCAAGAATGTGCAGGACGACCAGGGTGGAATACATGTGCTGTATCATAATCGAGTCGGTTCCCTGCTTTCAGCTATCAGATTTCGGCTGCCCATTGACTCCTGTACGGTGATCTCAGTCCAGGATGTTATGATGTCTCACATACTCGGCTTCATCCTCCTCACTACCGTCCTCGAAACCGCCGGGATGAGTTCCGCAGCGACTCTGCAAGAGAATCCGAGCCCCGTCGGGCAGATCGCCGCGTTTGCTCAGGGCTCTCCGATGCTGACCGTCGCCAAGAGCCCCTTTCTCATGGGTACGGCGCGTATGAGTGATGGGGCCTTCAGCCTTGAAACCCAATACGACGATACGGAACAGCCACAACGCCGAGTCTGGCTCGACTCGTTCGAAATCGATCGCGACGAAGTGAGTCTCGGAGAGTATCTGTCGTGGCTGTTGGAGCATCAGCGCGCGATTCCCGAAGAAGTGCAGAAACTGATCGATCATATGACGAAGGTCCATGCCCTGCCGCCCGAGATCCTGGCCCGGTGGCCGGCGCTCTACGCGACATGGCCGGAGGCCTCGGAGTTCTGCCGCGCGCAGGGCAAGCGGCTGCCGAGGGAAGCCGAGTGGGAAAAGGCCGCGCGGGGGAACAGCGGCCTTCTCTTTCCTTGGGGTCAACAGCCTCCCACGCTGGAGCTGGCGAAGTTCGGCCAGTCCCATGTCCATGAGATTCCCATTGTCGCCCCTGTTGAAAGCGGAGAGGAAGGCCGGAGCCCCTATGGCCTCCATCATATGGCGGGGAATGCCGCCGAGTGGGTCGAAGATTGGTTTGGAATCGATTACTATGCGACGATGCCTGACCGTAATCCACGCGGGCCGATTTCCGGCCGGTACAAAGTCGTGCGGGGGGGATCCTGGAAGAGCGCGCCGGTGATGCTGCGAACAGCCACGAGAAGCGGAGCCTCGCCGGATCGGCGGGCCGCCACGATTGGATTCCGTTGTGCCCGGTCCGCGCGATGAGGGGATCTATGACAAGACTCGGAATGATGGCTGTTCTCTGTATTGCCGCGATGCTCGTGAGTTCCGCTCCGCTCTCTGCCGCGAGTGACGATGCACCGCAGGGATGGAAACTCTATACGAACGCCCGATTCGGCTTCTCTGTCCGGTATCCCGATGACTGGCGCCTGGGCAATCCATTGCCTGATGGAACCGGGGTGACGCTCTATCCTCTCATCGAGCACAGCCTCATCGCCTTCTCCGGCCATATGAATGTGCTGGAGGGCAAAAGCCAGGACGGACGGCAGACGCTCGACGAATTTGCCGCGGCCCATCGCCGCATCATCGGAGAACACTACGGCAAAAGGACGATCGCCGTGAAATGGCGGCAGGATCAGGATCTGGCGCTGGCCGGATTCCCCGCAAAGGACCTGATCTTCACGTATTCGGATAGCGCGCAGGGAGAGATGATCGAACACCACATCTTTTCACTTGGACGCAATGAAGGACGCGGGGTGCGCATTAAAGTGCCGCGTGCTGAAGAGGCAAGAATGATGGAGACGGTCAAGAAAATGCTGGAGACCTATCGGCCGGGACGGGATCAGAACGCGGTCAGCCCGCTGGTGCCAGCTCCGCGATAGTGTTTCATGAAACGTAAAAGCTTAGACGTGAAAGGGCTCGGGAAAAAAATACTGGACAGTATTACGTTTCACCCCTCACCCCTCACGTCTTGCCTGTCTATGCCCCGCTGTCTTTCATCGCCGCAAGATGTTTCATCGCTTCTCTCGCCGCAGCGCGGGCTTTCGCTGCGGGGTTTAAACTGGCACCGGGATCAACCTTGTCGCCCATTTCCGCCACCCGTTTGCAGTGCTTGATGGCGTCCTGCAGATGCGGCGCGGCTTCTTTGCCATGATCATCGGCCGGCGGTAAGGCCTTGAGAATGGCGTCCGCGTGCTTTGTGACCTCGGCACAATGGTGCACGATGGCTTTCGCATCGCCCATTCCGCCATGCATCACCATCTCCTCGGCGTCCTTTATCATCTCCTTGCCCTGATCCTGAATCGCCTTCGGCGACCCTGCATAAATAGGAACGGTCCCGATCAGGAGGACACCGAGCGATAGACTGAGAAAGCGTAAGCGATGGTTCAGCATCATTCCGCCGATCGCTTCGAATCGAACTGAAGATTGAGCGTGACTGTCCCGCTGGGCGACACCGTCACATCCTGCTCCTGAACCCCTAACGCGGGATGCCAGGCCTTGATACGATATGTGCCGGCCGGCAGATCCCCGATGACGAAGGCCCCCTCCTGATTCGTTACCGCATAATACGGGTTGTCGATCGCATAACCCCAATTCTGCATGTAGGGATGCATGCCGCACTGCATCGTGAACACTTTTCGCCCCTTGACGAGATTCACAACATCCGTCGTGCCGGTGGCCTTGAGCGAAGGCCGGTGCAACACGATATCCACGCCGGCCTGATCATAGGCATAGCCCTGAATATCGTGGGACACGGGATCCCGATTCGTCACGGTCAACTCTCGCTTGTCGCTCACGACGGTGACGAAAGGAAGGAACTGGCAGACGTTGGCTTCGACCTGGGCATCCGTAAAGGTGAACGGTTTCCCGCTCTGCACCCCTTCCACGACAACCACCACGTCCTTGAGTCCTCCGCTCCCTCCGACATTGACTTCCTTCAGCAATCGATGCCCGGCGCCATCGGACAAGGCGCCGCAAAATACTTGATCCGGATATCGCCGCATCTCGAATTCTTTGGGAGCCGGCACCGTTCCAGAGAACGTCACCGTTCCACGCAACACAGCGCCCTCGGTCACAGTCTTGGACTCATAGGCGAGAACAGTCGTTTGGAGCCCGGCCGGCATGGCCACTTGCGCGCAGGCCGCCAGACACAACCCCATCATGATCGGTCGTTTCATTGGTATCCCTCCTTCATCCGCATGTCGTTCGCCGACGGTTGTACCTCCATCGGCGGATTGGCCCGATCCAGCCGACGTGGAAGCTCAAACAAGAACGGAGACTGTTCGGTGAAGATCAGCCGCCGAAACTCCTCCGACCACCTGCCTTGCTTGCTCACCGTCTTAACTGGAAACCGCTGAACCTTGGTCACCCATCGATAGTATTGCCGAGTTACTCCGTTTTCTGCAACCGTCACTTCGAACAACTCGGTGGGATAGCCGTTCAGGATTTCATCGCCGATGAATTCCCGCGAGACTTCTCCTTCCATCCTCTCGCTCACCACCAATCGATGGTCTTTCTCGACCGGCACCTCAAGATATTGCCGCCGCTTGGACAAAATGAGCCAGGATGTCCGGGAGTCCATTCGCACAATGATGATGCTGGCGCCTCCTTGCGGTTGCATGAATTCGAACCGCCAGCGGTCATCCTTGGCATTGACATGAGCCGTCACGGAGGACTGTTCGTTCTTGACGATGCGCTCGGCGGAAAAATCAATCGCCGCCGCCTGCTGTGCCACCCCCCCGATGGGAATAGACATCAGCCAAACCAGAGGTCCGAGAACACATACGCGTTGCCACATAGCTGCTGGATGGGTTCTACAGTATCGCACGGGCCTGCCGCAAGCCACACCGGACAAAGAAACGGGGGAACCAGGCCCTCACCTGCCCGGTTCCCCCGTCCTTTTCACCGGTTTCCAACCGAGACTAGTCGGCCTTCATCGATACCGGTATGGACTGGGACGGATGCTCCTCCTCGGCCCGTTGTGTCGCCGGAACCTGTTTGTCCAACGGCAGGATCGTCCGACTGTCCCGATCCAGGACCTTCAACATGCCCCAGTGCCCGGCATCGAGATACCCCGGACGCTGGTTGAGCCAGAGATAATCGCCGGGAATACCGTTGGGCCCGCCGGCTCCGCCGTGCAGCCAGGCGTTGATGACCTCGGACCCGCCAAATTCCATGGTGCTCACGAGATCCGCTCCAGCCAGGTACGGCTCATGTTTCCATTCATGACCCGACACGCTGAACAGTTGGACCTGCTCGCTGAAGGCGCCCAGTACGTGAATGACGACCGGATCGCCGAGATGCGCCGCAATGGTCGGCGTAACCGGCTGGTCCCCTGCCTTGACGCAGGCGAATACTTCACTGTAGGCACAGCCTTTTTCGGTTCGATAATCGGTCGGCTCCGACCGATAGTTCACCGCCGTCACGCCGGCCACTTTTTGAATATACGGCATGAAGCTGGTGCCGATGATGTTGTCTTCGTCCTGGAACAGCAGCGCGAACGACCGGTAGTTCTTCCGCTGTTCATTCCCCGGCAGGCTACGGTCAATCATCACGTCCGCCCGCCACGAACTCTTCTGGGCTAAATCTTCGCCGGTCACCGGATCGCGATACTGCGATCCCCTCGGGCCGATAATGATCGCCCCGAACAGCCCGTTTCGAGGGTTCTCGATCACGTTGCCCCAATCCTGAATCAGGGCGGCGTTCTCCCCGAATTCCGGATGGGCGTAGAACGTGTAGGTCCGGCGTTGTCCCGGCGCGACCGTCTGGTCGCCGGGATTGTTGCCTGCATTGATGCCCATCGATTCCTTAGGGTCGAAGGCCAGATTGTCCACGTGGAATCCGGCCCGATCCTTAGCCATCTCGTTCTTGAGATTGACCTTGATGCAATCACCCACGTTGACGTGCAAGGTCAACGGACTCGGCTCGAGACTGCCCGAGGCTACCTTCGTCTTCTCGCCTTCGAGCACGTACATCTTGCCGCTCTCATTGCCCAACACCATCTTCCGCTCCAGGTCCACTTCCATCACACCGGGCGTTCCCTTGTTGTAGCGGATCGTCTTGTCGATAGCGGACACGTTGAAACTCTTCACCGGCGCATCGGCCGGACAGACAGACTTGGCCGACTCCGGAATTGCGCTTCGCCCCGGCAGCGGCTGCAAGGACGCATCAGCCTTGTCCATGACTCTGAACAGGCCCCAGCTGCCTTCGGCAAAGTGCGACGCGCGGCCGCTGTAGTACAGATAGTCGCCCGCCATCTGCTGTGGCCCTCCTGCCGCGGGAATGGCCGCGTCGTACCGCTCTCCGATCACCACGTGCAGTGTGCTGCGCGGGATGGAGTTCTTGCTGTAGCGCTCCATCGGGAACCAATGACCGCTGATGTGCCAGGAATGAACTTCATTGGCCGACCCTTCGAGCAGCCTGACCACCACCGGATCGCCCAGGTATGCCCGCAACATCGGCGTCTCAGGATCACCGTGAATCCGGCTGCTGAACAACTGCGACGGATCTGGATTGTTCGCCAACCGCACCGACAAGGGCTCCACACGCATGTTGTAGCCGCTCCCCGTCGTGGCTTCCCCGCCGTTCAGGAACTTCATCGGCGATAGATTGAGCTTGGCCGGATAGACCGCGGACGGGGTACCGTCCACGGAGATGGCTCCGACTCTCGCCTGGGGATTGTCGGTCGTGATCAACTCCGCCGTTCTGGGATTGGAGTCCATGACCTGCGTCACGATCTCGCGGAACGATCCGGAGATATGGGCGGACACCGGCTCGGTGGTGTGAATGTCGGCCACCGGCCCGCTGCGGAGTTCTTTACCCGTCACCGGGTCATGGTAGGTAGACCGCGGCGGCTCGGCAATGAAGGTGGAAAAGAGGCCGTGGCCCCAGCCATCCAATCCAAACACATGGTCGTGCCAGAAGGTGGTGCCGAAATCGGCGTCCACATACCACCGTTCCCTGATCCATTCCACCGACACGATCTCGCCCTTCTTGTGGCCATACTTGAGCGGCCGTTCGAAGGAAATCGTGTTGCCGTCGATCTTGCTGATCCGGGCCGACTCAAACCGGCCCACTTCGTCCATGCCCACGCCAAGCTCGGTTTTGAGGTGATACCGCGAGGCGTCCTTCACTGTGATACTGCTCGCGCCCTTCGGCGCATCGGCTTCGATCGTTGTGTTCATCGGCACAGGCATGCCCTTGCCGGGGTGTTCGTCCTTCAAAATGGTGAAGGGCCGCAACGACATCTCATAGGAGAATCCGATGATGGGCCCATCCGACGCTTGCGTATCGAACTGGAACATGTGCGGGTGCAGGTTCGTCTTACTGGAGAACCCTTGCCGCTGATCGTCTTTCAATTCGCTCTTATAGACAACGTCGATGCAATCCTGCACGTTGCCGCGGATCACAAGTGGCATCTGCTTGGCGTGATTCTTCCGCACCTCCTGCTCTTCTTCATGCAACACGTAGAGCATGCCGTCCGGATCCACGATCGCCGGCGTCTTGGCCGTCGCCTTTTTGAGCGTGATGGGCAAGGTGATCGCATGGATGTTGAAATACTTCCGCGGCGCGCCCTCCGGACAGAGGCTCCAGGGGCCCTGTTCGCCCGGCCTCGGCGGCTCGGTGGAATTGCTGCCGTCGTCGCGGCGATGGATCGGCTCAAGCCACGGCGCCCCGCTGTGACTCGGCGAGAAAGGCACGCGCCGGCCCAGGTGCGGCCGCAGCCACGGCCAGGCGATCTTGCCGGTCTGGGCATCGAAGAGAATCGCTTGCCGCTTGCCCGGCGTCGCCGACTTGTAGTTGACCCACTCATACATCGTTTCGGGTTCGCTCATGGCCTTCTGCCCGTCCCACGCCCAGTCGTTGACGGTTGCATCGTAGGCCAACGTCTGTTCTTTCTCCGTGTTCTTCTTGCCGGGCTTCCCCTGCGGCGTGAGCATCATCTCCACCCAGTCCTTGATGGAGACCTTGACCGGATCAGCCTTCCAATCGGTCTTGTCCTTGGTGATCTCGTACTTCTTCCCGCCGTACCAATCCACCGTCGTGCCGACGAGTGTGTCGGATGGAATGCCCGGCTTGATCTTGCCGATACGATCCGGCAGTTCGACAAGCGGCTTCATCACGTCGGTCTGGAACCCCGGCGCTTGCAGCGTGTTGTAGACGCGCCAGAACCCCCACATCCCCGTTACATAATGTTGCGGAATGTGGCAATGAAACACAAACTCACCGGCCAGGGCTTGCAGACCTCCCGACCCTCCCTCAATGACCTGATCATAGACCTCCGTCGGCCCAATGGACTGCACGTCCAACCGGTCCGAAGTGTCGCTGATCTGCGGGAACTTCACCGGCCCGTTCTTCGATAGCGAGAAATCGAGCTGGCTGATCCCCGGCTGGCGCGCCCAGCGGATGGACCCGCCATGCAGGTGATGTGAGTGTACGATTTCCGAGCCGCCCGCCATCCGGAATTTGGCCGGATCGCCGAGGTAGGACCGGGGAATCGTCGTCGCCGGATCGCCGAACGTATAGGACCCGTACGCCATGGACTCGTCGCCATAGAACCCCAGATGGGCCTGAAGCTCGATGCGCGTGCCGTGCGGCTCGCTCCGGTAGTTCAGCAGCCGCGCGCCGGGACGATAGGAATCGGTGTGGGGATCCCGCTGCGGCAGCATTTCACTCTTCTTGTTCAGGAGCCGGAAGGCTTCATCGCCGGCCTCGTGATAGAAGATCGCGAACTCGCGGAAGTCCGCTCCCTTCGGATCTTCGATCATGGCTTCCCAGCCGCTCGCCATCGGCTTCCCGTCGAACGGGCTGAGATAGCGCGAGCCCCGCGGCTCCACGACGAGCATGCCGATCAAACCCTGATTGAACTGCTCGCGCGAGGCATGCGAGCGGAAAAATCGCGCGCCTTCCTGCGTATCAGGCTGAATGAACCATTCGAAGGTCTGCTGTCCGCCCGCCGCCACCGTGGCATCCGGATTCGACGGAGTCGCCGGCTTGCCCGTTGCCGCCACCACCATGGCGGACCCGTTAATGACGAGATTCGTCGGTTCATCGTTGATCTGGTTATGAAGCGTCAGCTTGAGGCAATCCCCCTGATTGGCCCTGATGACGAGCGGCTGGATCACATCGCCCTGCAACCCGTTCGACACGGCGCCGGGATCGTTGTCCTTCTCCCGCGCGTCCCGATTCGCCGTTTCCTCGGCTCTCGCCTTCTCGACGTTCTCCGACAGCACGTACATATAGCCGGGGAAATAGTCGAGAAACCGGCTGAGCGTGATTTCGATGTTGATCGCCGAAACGTGATACTCCTTCACCGGAACATTCGAGGGACAGCGAGGTCCGACCCCGACGGCGACCTTGGCCGGATCTTCTGCCACCAGCAACACGCCCTGTTGAAGCATGTGGCTATCCGCCCCGGAGCTGTATCCACCCTTCTGGCCGACATATTCCTGCTGCCGCTTCACTTCCTGCATCATACGGTCGTGCAGCGTCGGCCCGCCTTCGCGATAAATGACCTTCTCCGCTGACGCCTGGTCCGCGCTTCCGTCGTGACTGTGCCGCTCTGCGGCCAGCCCGATCGGCGCCACGACCAGACTGCCCGTGAACAACAGACTCAGCAGCATCAGTCCGAAGCTGGTTGTCCTTCCCCTATGGTGTGATTCAACTAGTAACGATCTCATACACGGCCTCCTCCCGATAGGCCCGCCTTGTGCGGCGGGATGGTTAACGATGGCAGGGTCTCGTCGCCCTTGTCTGCGCTCTCGCGGTTCCTACGTTCACAGTATGTAGAGAACCGGCCTCCGACTGCCTTCCGGCCTAGATCACAGTGGGATAGAGCTGGTGAAGGGCTCCTTCTTGCGAAGGAAATGGGTCATTCGGAGGCCGGTCCAAAATCACCCACACCCTCACCAGCAGCCCAGCGATAGCGCAACCTTCGTGCCGCGCTTCTACTGAATCACAACATGAAGAATCCCATTGGCAGGAGCGGCAATTGCGAGACTGGCCCAAACGTACCCACGCCGGAGCTGGTGAAAAAATCCACAGAGATACAAGGCTCACACAGGAGAGCAGCTACTCAGCGCGAGATTCCAATACGTTCCGCTGTCTAAATAAATGGACAGCGCTTGCCACGGAATGGGGTGAAGAGGGACAGATGAAGGGGTTATTGAATAGAATAGTCGCGCAGTTTGTTGTAGAGATTCGCCCGGCTGATCTTGAGCAGCTTGGCCGCTTTCACTCGATTGCCGTTGGTTTTCTTGAGCGCATCAAGAATACTCGCCCGTTCGCTGCGCGACACGGCTTCACGGGCGGCTGATCGAAGGTCTTTCGGCTCGTCTCTCGGTTCCAGAGCATTGATGTCGTTGCACATGAGATTCGGTCCGGTCGTCGTGACGACAGCCCGCTCGATGGTGTGCTGTAATTCCCGGATATTGCCCGGCCATGGCGCGTTGCATAATGCCCGCATCGTTCGTTCAGCGACATGCCGGACTGTCTGACGGTGCCGGCCACAGGACACGGCGACGAAATGCTTGACCAACAGCGGGATATCTTCTCGCCGTTCCCGGAGCGGCGGGAGGTACAGCGGCAAGACCGCCAACCGGTAGTAGAGGTCCTGGCGAAACAACTTGGCTTTGACCAGTTCGGCCAGGTCCTTGTTCGCTGCGGAGATGACCCGCACATCGACCGAGATCGGTCTGGCCCCACCGACCCGCTTGATCTCGCCTTCTTGGAGCACGCGCAGCAACTTGGCCTGGAACACCGGCGTCGTATCGGCAACCTCATCAAGGAAGATCGTTCCTCCGTCGGCCTCTTCGAACAGACCCCGCTTATCCGCGACCGCCCCGGTGAAGGCTCCCTTCACATGGCCGAACAACTCGCTTTCGAGCAGCGTCTCCGGCAACGCGCCGCAATCGACGACGATGAACGGCTTCTCATTCCGTCGGCTCAAGGCATGAATCGTCCTGGCAAGGACTTCTTTGCCTGTTCCGCTCTCGCCCTGGATCAGGACCGTGCCCGCGCTGTCCGCGATAAGAATGGTCATGCCGAACAGTTGCTGCATGGCCGGACTCCGGCCGATCAACTCACCCAAGGACTCCCGCACCGCCGGAAGCGTCTGCTTTTCCGGAACAGACGCAACATTTGGCAGTTCCTGACAGGGCTCGTCCTTGAACAACACCAGCATAGAGCCGATGTCGCCCCGGTCTGAGGCAAGCGGAAAGGCCTGGTGCATGCCGCAAGCCGTGCCGTCGCCTCCGCTGTGGCAGGAGACTGACTGAACGTCCGGAGCATCGAATACTTTGACGGCCAGGCAGGTCCCACAGGGATCGGTTCGATGGGCGAAGGCTTCGTAACACTTAGCCCGGCGGCCGTCGGAGCTCCTGGTAGAAGCCGATGACCAGGCCGACTCGTTCGCATAGATCACATTGAAACTGCGATCCATGACAGCCACGCGGTCGGTCAAGCCGCCGGCAAGCTGTTTGATGGCTTCTAGTCTGGCCGCCAGGATGGGATCTGCAAAGGAAGCGGGACGATTGTCGTCGTCTAGTGATCCGTCCATCGTGTTCCTTGAGGATACCAAGAGGCATGCTGACAGGCTGACATGCGGTACTCCTTGAGAACTTGTCAGCTTGCTGCCTTGCCAGCGTCTCCGGAAGTGTTTGCGAGCAAATCGTGCACACAGTGCTTCAGATCTGCAACCCGAACCGGTTTATCGAAATAGGCATTGGCGCCGGCCTTTAACACGTCGCTTTTACACCGTGCATCTCCGAACGCCGTCATGACGATGATGGGGCAGCCGGGCGCCACCGTCCTAAGCCGGCTGATGTAGTCGGCACCTCCGGCCGGCATTCGAAGATCCGTCAGGATGAGATCCGGAACCGATTGCAAGACCATTTGAAAGGCCTCGTCTCCGTCCCGGGCTTGCCGCAGCCGGTACTCGGCGCTCCAGAACTCGTCGCAAAGCAGGCTGAGCATTTCCCGGTCATCCTCGACAATCAGTACGACAGCAGCCTTCCCCTTGGTCACGGTTGTCATCCTCATCGATCTTGTTCCTACTCCCGTCTCAATCGAGATGAATGGCAAAGGACATGCCGCTTGAACGGCAACTACATCGTCGGCAATTCCAGCAGATTTGCAGCACAAGACGGCTACCTCGACCTTAAAATGGAGAGAAATACCACAATATTGAGCAGATAGACTGGCGCGAGATGCCACAGGGTTTGGGAAGGGAGCGGATTGCGAATAGCTGATGGTGGGAATGTCGAGTTCTTAGTCATGAATTATTGAATACACCGCACCATTGTTCGCCACTCCTGACGCCTCACCCCTAACCCTCACGTCTGGATGCCATACGCTAGACACTATATGCTCTTCGGAAGCAGGACCGTGAACCTCGTGCCCTTTCCCTCCTCGCTGTCGACTGTAATCGAGCCCTGATGTTCTTCGATGATACCCTTGACCACAGTGAGTCCAAGACCGGTCCCCTTGCCGAATTCTTTGGTCGTGTAAAACGGTTCGAAGATCCTCGGGAGCGAGTCTTTCGGAATTCCGTGGCCTGTATCGGCGACCGTCAGTTTGACCCCGCCTTGCTCCGGCTCTAATCCAACGCGTAACGTTCCACCATCCTCCATGGCATGGAGCGCATTCATGATCAGGTTGATCATGACCTGGCTCATCTGATCTGCGTCGGCCTGCGCCGCAGGACAGTGGTCGTCCAAAGCCAATTCCACCGTCACACCGCTCTTGGCAAGTCGTTCACGAAACAGCTCCAGACTGTTGTTCACGATGTCCTTCAAACCGAGCGGCCCACGCTCCGGGGGCTTACGCCGGGCAAACGCGAGGAGCTGGTTCATCACTTTGGTGATCCGTTCGACCTGCGTCACGATCGTTTGGAGGCCCTTCTTGATTGGTTCCTCTTTCACTCGATCCATCAGATATTCGGCGCGGCCCAAAATCACGTTCATGGGCGTGCCGATCTCATGGGCCATGCCGGACGCCAGCGTGCCCAATTCGGCGATCCGCTCGGTTTTCCTGAGCTGTTCTTGAATCTGGTTCAAGAGCGTGACGTCGATCCCCGTCCCCACCACATAATCCACCACTCTCTCCCGATTGAGAATGACGGTGTTGGACCAGGCGATGCGTCTCCGGCGGCCATCCTTCGAAACCCAGACATTCTCATATTCACTGCGTGGCTCCCCGCCTGCGAGGCGGGCGAACAGGGCCTTCACGGCGTCGACCTCTTCAGGAATGAGGAGAACGTCCCAGATCGTCTTCCCGACAATCTCCTCCGAGCTGTACCCGGTGGTCTGCTCGCAGGCCCGATTGAATCGGAGAATCCTGCCGTGACGGTCCAGGACGACCACCAGCGCCCCCGCGGTCTCTAACACCGCTTCAATAAACTCTTGTTGACTCCGCAACTCTTCTATCGCCCGGTTCCGCTCGGTGATGTCCCGTAGAATAACGCTGTAATATTTCTTCCCCTCCACGGTGATATGCGAAATCGCGGCTTCGATCGGAAACTCTTCCCCATTGGTTCGGAGCCCGAACACGGTGCCCAGATGACCCATCTTCCGGCTCGTCACACCGCCTTGTCCGAATGCATGAACCTGACGGTGATGGGCTGCGCGGAACCGGGCGGGTAAGAATTGGTCGACCGGCTGCCCAATCGCTGCTTGAGTGGAACAACCAAACATTTTCTCGGCTGCTCGGTTGAACAGCACGATATTGTGATCCTGATCTACCGTGATGATCGCATCCATCGCGGACTCGATGATGCTTTGCAGCCTAAGTTGGCTGACCAGAAATTTCTCTTCCGCTTCTCGTCGGCTGGCCGAAGCTCCCGATGCCGCCGTCTCAGCGTAGGCCCTCGCCTCCTGCGCTGCCATCATGAGCCCTTCGGCATGGGCCCGCTCCACGCGTTCCGACATCAAGTCTCGCCCAACCTGTGTCCTATCGGCTTCTGCCTCTGCCAAACTCTGTTCCACCTGCTTATGGCGAAACAATCCCAGGGTCATGGACGACACCACAAACGTCCCTAACGCTCGGTTGAGCATGCCATAGGAGGCGAGCGGCTCCGGCGGATTGAACAGCAATTCAACCCAGATGAGGCCGGTGACAAGGAGACAGAGATAGACAGGATCCCGCTTGCGCGGAGTGAAAATGGTCAGCACCAAAGGAATAACGTACAGCATCGGTATCCCCACTCCGGCCGGAGTCAGCAGGTCGAAGATGAAGATGCCGATGGTGAGAACCGGGATCGCCCAGGACATAACACGCATGACTAGGCTATGGTTGACCTTCATATGATCGCTCCCGGCCGAGCAGACCATCCGACAAGAAAACGTTATTCTTCTGGATGAGGTTTGCCTTCGATTTCGGCGAGCTTACGATACAGCGTCTTGCGGTCGATGCCAAGGGCATGAGCGGCTTGGTACTTGTTGCCGCCGGTTTTGTCGAGAATCTTCTTGATGTATTCTTTTTCGATTTCATGCAAGGGCAGGCTTTTCTCGGCCGCTTCGTCCAGCACTCGCCGATCGCCGCGGGCCCCTTGCACCGCAGCCGGCAGATCATCCGGAGAAATTTTCTCGCCGCGGCTGAGTGTCACGGCCCGTTCGATCACGTTTTCAAGTTCACGGACATTCCCCGGCCAGGCATAATCCATCAACATCGCCAGCGCAGATTCGCTCACGCCTTTGACCTCTTTCCCGCCCGCCTCGCCGCACTTCTTCAAAAAGGCGGCAACCAGCAACGGAATGTCTTCCAGCCGTTCACGTAATGGCGGGAGCTTCAGCTCGATGACATTCAGCCGGTAATACAAGTCTTCGCGGAACCGCTTGTTTTTCACCTCCTCACTGAGATTGAGGTTGGTCGCCGCGATGATCCGCACATCGACCGAGACCGGCTTGGTCGCTCCAACCCGCCTGATTTCGCGCTCTTGAATCGCGCGCAGAATTTTGGCTTGCAGCATGAGCGGCAGCTCGCTGATCTCGTCGAGAAACAACGTCCCCTTCTGCGCTTCTTCGAACAAGCCCCGCTTGTCCGCCTTGGCATCGGTAAAGGAACCGCGCATATGCCCGAACAGCTCGCTTTCCAGCAGCTGTTCAGGAATCGCCGCGCAGTTGACCGGAACAAACGGCGCCTCTTTCCGGCTACTATTGTAGTGAATGGCCTTGGCGACCAGCTCCTTGCCGGTCCCACTTTCCCCCGTGATGAGCACATTGGTCGGGCTGTCGGCCACCCGGCGGATCAATTCGAAGACCGCTTGAATCGCTTTGCTCTTCCCCAAAATCTGGTGGAAGCTGTACTCCTTGTGTACCTCTTTCCTGAGCCGGTTCACTTCACGCCGCAGAGCCGTTTCCCGCAGCACCCGCTCGACGACGCGCACCAGTTCGTCTTTCTTGACCGGTTTGGTAAGGTAATCGCTCGCCCCATGTTTCATTGCTTCGACCGCTGTCTCCACCGATCCGAAGGCGGTCATGAGAATCACGTTGATATCGGGATGGTCACGTTTGATCTGGGCTAACAATTCAGTCCCCTGCATGCCTTTCATCCGGAGGTCTGTGAGGACTACGGCATAGTCCCCTTCGGCCAGGCGCTTGAACGCCTCTTCCCCGCTTCCGGCTGTGGCGACGTGATGCCCCCGGTCTTTCAGCATGTCATAGGCCAGTTCCCGCATATCCGCATCATCATCCACGACCAGAATCGTGCCCCATTGTTCAGTCATTGCATGCTCCAACCGGAAAAAATGAGATCGTTGCGTTAGACCCCAAGTATTGCAAGGCGTATTGGCAAGGCAAAAACCATTGCCCCAATCTGCAACAGTCTACCTGTTCTAGTGGCGCATAATACCCCACTTTCTCACCTTTCCTATGGTCACAAGGAGATATAGCAAAGGCAGGGCCAGAGAATACCGGCTCGCATTCAGGATGCGTCATTCAGCGACAGAACACGCTGTCTGATTGACGCGAAACTCCCCAAGACCGGATCCGGCACCCATTATATTTCAGCCAACCACTGTCGTCGACAAACCCGCATGCCGCAACAGCTTGCGCCCGCTTTTGACTCGCTACTTCCTGGATTTAGCCACAGTGGCACTCAAGATGCACAAGGCCCGTCATAGTCGGGGGAGACTCCGCAGAAGAGGATGATCGTATGCACGAGACAAGAGAGAAAATCATGCAGATGATCATTCGTTCCCCCGACTGTTCGCTTGAGGAAGTCGTGCTTGAATGTCCCGACCTCACATGGAATCAGGTGTTTTGCGAGATCGACCGCATGAGCCGAACGGGACAAGTCAGACTGACGCCGAAGGGTCCCGGCCGATACGGGGTCTCGCGGGCAACTTCCTGCGACGCCTCTGCTTAAACAGAGTAAAGAGAAAGGAGATCGTGAATCATGCAACCGCATCCCTCGAAAGAACCGAGCAGGAGGAAGGTTTCCCGACCTATCCAGAAGAAGGAACCGGCTGTTACACGGGCTGTTGCTGCTACAGAGAAGGGGCCGGTTCACTGTCAACCGGTTTCTCCCTGTGACGACCTGCAGGCCCGCATCACCCAGCGGGCCTATGAGCTCCATGCCGAACGCGGCTATCGAGAGGGCCGAGCGCTCGACGACTGGCTGGAGGCCGAGCGGGAAATCCTCGGTCTCGAATGCAACGCGTAGTGAGTCCGGCAGGGTCGTCCTGTTCGGATCACCATAACAAGGAGGTGTCCATGAGACAGCGATCGTCCTCTATGTTTGCCCTATCCATCCTGCTGGCAGCCGGAACCCTGGCCGCCGCCGGAATCGCCTTCGGCGACGAAAAAGAAAAGAACGGCAAAGCCGAGATGGCTGCCGCCGCCAAGGTTACGATCGACCAGGCGCTCAAGACCGCGTTGGAGAAAGTGTCGGGCAAGATCATCGAAGCCGAACTGGAGAAAAAGCATAACAAGCTGGTGTGGGAAGTCGAAGTCGTCACGGCGGACAAGAAAGTGATGGAGGTCCATATCGATGCCGACACCGGCGCGGTGATCGACGTGGAAGAGGAAAAGGCAGAACCGAAAAAGAAGCGCGAGCACAAAGAGTAACCCGCATTACTCATGACGGTTCGCCGAAGCAGATTCTGGCGCGTCGCCCGCGCGGCCACGAGATCCAGTACTATCATGGAGCGTCCTCAGTCAAAGCCGAGTGGACTCATCGACGATGGAAGCGACACGAGTAACCACCTGTCTTTCCCGCCCACCAGGGCTATCGCTGTCTTCGGATCTCTTCGTAGTGCGTAGACACGACTTGATTGAGCGCCTCGCGGAGTTCTTCTCCTCGATATCGGCGATTGGCCACTTTCTTGAGTCGTGACGCGAGCCCTCCGTCGCCGAGCGTCCCTTCGGCCCATTTCACGAAATCCTCCCGACGATCGTGATACTCCAGACTCTCCAAGGGGATCATCGGAATCAGACGGGACAGTTCGTACACACTGGCGGCTTCGACGCCCAGGTAACCTCTCTCGGTACAAAACGCGAATCGCTTGCCCGGCGGAAGAGGAATATCGAGATACTTGTACAGATGGCGGATGTGGGGAACCCGCCGAATCGCAGGACGCATGCGGACGACGTCTCCGCCGCAAAGCAAGGCGCTCCCCATCGGGATCTGATCGAGATGTGCGCCCTTCAAACTGCATACGGCGCAATGTGTGCGCAGGCAATCCCCTATCGTCCTGTCCGTGATCCTGGTCAAGAGCAGATGATGGAGCGATGCGAGGACCGATTCACTCAGACGGTCCGGACGGTACGAGACAAAGGCCCACCCCCCCACTTCCAGGACCGGACGTAGCAGCGAGGTGATCTCGCTTCCTTCGAAGAGGAACTCCTGCGCTTCATCCAGCACGATCCAATGGGGGCGGAACTTTCGTTCTCTGATCGGGCGCAAGGCGCGCATCAACTCACCCAGGTACCGGCTTCGATGGGTGACCGGGTATTGGCTCAGATCGAGGACCAGCGACACCCCTCCCTCTTCGATGAGCGAGACGACAGAGGCAGGCGAGGGAAGCGTCACCCGGTCGCCGCTGATCGAGACGAAGCGTGGCAGCACGCGCAGCCCGCGAAAGTCTCCTTCCGGATCGATGAGGAGAACCTGATAGTCTTCATGATGAAGCCCTTCTGCCAGCAAGCCGACCATCCATGATTTGCCGGTCCCGGAGTTGCCGAAGACGCCCAGATTGCGCCCCGCCAATCGTGCAGCGGGGATGCTGATGTTGACGCCTGCCTCGGTTTGCCCGAGCGGAATCGGCCGTTCGCGTTTGAGCGGAATGTCGAGAAACTTTGGGCCCAAGGGATATTCTTTGAGTATTTCCAGGACGCCCCATGGTCCGGGCGCAGTCGCGACGAGGTCCGATGTTTCGATCACTGCGGGAACGGCGTCCGCCACTGCGACCGAGACCTCGGCGAGGGTCAGCATGGACAGATCGTTCTCCGCATCGCCGAATGCCGCCAGGTTCCTCGGGGACAAACCGCATAACGCAAGCAACCGTTCCAGCCCTGCTCCCTTGGTGGCGCCGGGCGGGAGCACCATCACGGCGCCTTTATTGTATTCGAGCGAGGTGCTGCCCCCGTGCGAGCTCAATACACGCCACAAGGTTTGATCGTGGGGCGTCCAGGTCGCCGCGATCGCGAGGCCTCGCTCGAACGGAACTCCTGACTCCTCAATAGCCTTCAGCAGCCGCGCATCGAGCTGGCCGAAGGGGAGATAAGTCTCCCCGGTTGCGATATGGCTCAGAACCGCGCCGTTTTCCCAGACGATGCCGGTAAAGAGCTCTCGTAGGCCTCCTAATTTCACAGTCTCGAAGCGGCGTCCCGTCACCAGAAACAAGACGTGGCCGGTGGCGCGGCACTGCTCCAGAGCCGTCTCCAGTTCGGGAGGCACGTCGCCGTTCACGGCGAGGGTGCCGTCGAAGTCGAACGCCATGACGAGACGATACATAGGCGATTCCGGAAGCTCCGGTGGAGGGTCTAGAATGTCGAATGACGGGAGTGCTCCGTCTGCTACTACACAGTCACCACGTGGTCAGGTGCCCACCCACATAGCACATTACGATTTGTTCCACGGTGATGGGGGCCTCTCTTGATGGACGACGATTCGTCTGCTTACTGCTGTTTGAGTCGGAGCATACGGTTCACCACCGTCGTATCTTGAGACAGTTTGCTGAAACTGTCGGCGAAGACCTCGTTGACGACATCTTCCACGTCGTGAGGCTCGAACCAGAACACGTCTTCGGCTCCCATGCCGTTTAAGACCATGCGCACGACGCTTCCGTCAGTTGAGTTGGTCGCCTGCAAAACGAGTCTGGTTTTTGCGGTTATTTCCGTGAACCCTACTCGACTCTTGGCGTGAACGATGAATTCTTGAAGCTGGCCGGCAATCGCCACATCCGCGCCTTCACTGTTTCCTGGCTTGACCACCTGCCAACCTTTGGCCGTCAGATATTCTGTCAGCGCGTGGGCCACCGCGTCAGCCGGCTTGTTTCCGGGGACGTCGAAGTAACTGACTCCTCCCCAAAGGTGAGTCCGCACTCCAAGACCGGTCTGGTATCGCCGGTCGTCCTCGAACACCCCGATGGCCACACGCAAAGGTGTGGCCGGTGCGGCCGCCTTTTCGGCTGCTGCCGGAGTCGCACGGAGGTGAATGGGAATCACCTCGCCGGTCCCTGCGCATCCAATGATCGTCACGAGCCCCACGCACCCGATGAATGGCACAATAGCTTGCTTCACAGAACCCTCCCGGATTCAACGTGTCAGGTTACGGCCGCCTGAAGTGCGCTCGTCGGTTCGACTGCCAGCAGGCCTCGCTATGTTCCCTGCAAACTGGGCGTTCTTTCCCGTAGCTGGTGATCCTGATCTGGGACGGTGCCACACCGAGCTCCTGCAGATATCGTTTGGCGGCCTGTGCGCGCCGTTCACCGAGCACGAGGTTGTACGCACCGGTTCCCCGCTCGTCGCAATGACCTTCGATCAGAACGTCTCGATGAGGTTGAGACTTGAGAAAGCCGGCGTTCGCCTCCAGGACCGATCGAGCCTCGCCGCGAATCGCATCTTGATCGAAGTCGAAATAAATATCCGACAGTTCCGCGACTGTTGGAGCCGGCTCAACAGGCTGTTCCGGTACAGACACCTCCTCGACCGGGGTCGTAGATGGAGCTGTCCCCCTCCCCTGTTCCTCAGTCGGGCGCGGGGCTTTTGCTGCTTCGACGGGGGTCGCATGTGTAGGACCGGGTTGGAACGCTTGATCTTCGACCGCGGTCGTGATTCTGCGCTCCGCGCATCCGACGATCATCGTCAAGACAACCAGCCACAGGAGGAACATGCTCTTGCGCAATGACAACGCCTTCGCCATACCGGCTCCTTCATTCACCGAAGATGAATGGATCGGGCAATCAAACCATCGTTCGTCTTGAGATATGTGATCGTCACCGTCTCGCCGGCCTTGACATCCTCCAATCGCACGGCCCGTTTCCCACGCGCGATTCTTGTGTCCCCGGACACGCGAGCCCCCACGATCAGCTCTTCTTTATTCGGCAAGACCACGTTCACCACGATCGTCCAAGGATCGACTGCGATGTTTGTAGCCACCACTGTTCCCCGCACGGTTCGCTCAACTGCGTCTGCCGAGTGACCGGCAACAGGGTTGATGACGTTCACCGATCCACATACGAGGACAAGTGTGAGCACATACGTGCTGATTCTCATAACAAGCCGCGCCTCCATATCAGCTGCCGGGCTCTGCCGCGTATTTCCGCCCGTTGCTTTGACATCATTGGCAAGAACAGGGCCACCGAAGATGAGTACGGGATACCACGCAACTCATTGAAATTGTCCGGAGTTGATTGAACCCGTTTGCAGATGCAACGAGCCCCTCTGAGGAAATCTGCTACAAGGGTTCCCTTTATGATGTCGCCAAAGAGCACATGAATTGTCAGAACGGATGGATCTCACCCAGTTTCTCTCATGGGCTCTTTCCTCGATCAGTCATCGGATACCGGCGAGTTTGCTCTGCAGCGCCCCGCTCTGCCTCACGTCTAAAACGGCCGGACAACCGCAGGCACTCCACTTGCTCTATCGAGAGTGGCGCGAACGATCCATTCCCATCCGAGGCATAAAGGACGGGACCGCGTCACGAGCTCCCATTATTCACGACGGTTTCGTCGCGAAATTGCGGAGCCTCATCGTGAGACCGGCCCAGGCAGTCGGTTCCGGTGGCTCTCTATCTCCTCGTAGCGACTATCGGGCGCCAAGCGACGGTGAAGCGACGGTCTGGCTGTCCAAACTGGATGAAATTCCGGATGGCGAAATGCGCGCCGGCGACACTCATGAAGGGAGGAACCCATGACCATACCGAAGCATCTGAATGAAGCGGCGGCCAAGCTCAAGGAAGCCTCGTTCAGAATCGACGAAGCACGACAAGGTCCTGTGACCTGCGAGAATCAGAAGCTCTGGCTGGAGGCGCTGACGGACTATTGCGTGGCGCTTTCCGAAGTCCAGGCGTACTGCAATGAATCCATACATGAGAAACTGCACGAATTGGCGGGACGCATGGGCATGAGAAAGTTTCCGTCGTCCTCCTAGTTCGTCTCAAGGGCAACGATGGCATCTACGAAACCACTGCATCTCGCTGTTGTCGGATTCGGCAGGATCGGACAGGCTTGCGCGGAACTCATCGCTCTGAGCCATGACATTGCGGTTGAAGCGTTCGTCCGTCGGCCGGCCAGCGGCGCAGAGGGACTCCCCGACCACCTGCGCCATATTCCGCTGATGACCCACGCCGGTCAGCTGAGTGCCGTGGATGGAGCGCTGATCTGCGTGCCGACAAGCGCCGTCAAGGAGACTGCCTCTCAGATTCTTCAGCACGGAATTCCGATCGTGGACTGCGCAATCCTCCATGGAGAATCGTTTCACGCCCACAAGGAAGCGATCCATAAGCTGGCCCTTCATTACCGCACTCCGGCCATTGTCGGTGCCGGGTGGGATCCCGGAGGGCTCTCGGTATTTCGATCTTGGCTGGCGCTGCTCACACCCGGAGGGGTGACCGAGACGACCCATCGACCGGGCATCACCCTCCGCCACACCGTCATGGCCAAGAGCGTCGTGGGTGTGAAAGATGCGCGCTGTACCGAAATCCGAACGGCCGACGGCCGATTGCAGCGCTACGTGTATGTCGAATTGGAGCAGGGAGCGAACCCAGACCGGGTGGCCGAGGCCATTCGTGCCGATCCGCTGTTTCTCGGCGAGGAAACACAGGTTTTCCCGGTGGAGAGTCTCTCCTCGCTTGAAGAGGCAGGACGGGGGGTGGTCCTTGACCGGCGGGGTCCGCCGGGACGGCTCGGCCATCACCATTTCTTGATCGAGGCTCGCTTCGACGAATCGGTGCTGACGGCCCAAGTCATGCTGGCAGCCGCCCGCGCATTACCGGATCTTGACCCCGGCGCCTACTCTCTCTGGGATATCCCGCTCAGCGCCCTGTGGGGGGAACGGGCCGACAAAGCGGAACGAGAATGGCTCTAACGCGACGGTTTCTTGAACGAACCATGGAGGCCGACTACAAGCCATTTGGCGGACTGATACGCGTTGAGGGTCAGGCCAGGGAGATCATTGATTATGCAACAGCCCCGTTCTGAGACCGAAGAGGCAAGATGGGAGCATTTCCCACACGAAGCCGATATCGGTGTGCGGGGCATAGGATCGACCAAGGAGAAAGCGTTTGAAGCAGCCGGCCTGGCAGTGACCGCTGTGATCACCGACCTGGCCTCCGTTTCTCCGATGCAAGCCGTGCAGATCGCCTGTGAGGCTCCTGACGAAGAACTGCTGCTGGTGGATTGGCTGAATGCGCTGGTCTACGAAATGGCCACACGGAAGATGCTGTTCAGTCGATTTACTGTTCACCTCAACGACCATTCGTTGCACGCGACCGCCTGGGGAGAGCCGATCGAAGTAGCGAGGCATCAACCGGCCGTCGAGGTGAAAGGCGCAACCTACACCGCGCTGTCGGTCAAGCGAGACGAGCAGGGTCGTTGGATTGCACAGTGTGTCGTGGATGTATAGCAGGTGCGAGCCAAGCCCTGTCTATATAGTTCATCTCGTCTATCTGGTTGATTTGGTTCATCTGGTCAGTTTCGTTCAACCAAAAAACCAGACAAACCAGATAGACCAAACAGACCACATGAACAAGACTCGCTGGCGGACTTTTCAGCAGCCTGACAGATCACGTTGAGAAATGAGGCAGCAATGGACCTCAAGTTATTAAAACGGCGCGGGCCCGACGAATGGCACATTTCTCCGCACGGCAAGATGCGGGTGCCGGGGGTGATCTATGCCACCGAATCGTTGATTCGCGGGATGGATGAGAAAGTCTATGAACAAGTCGTGAATGTGGCGACGCTGCCGGGGATCATGCAAGCCTCCTATGCAATGCCCGATGCCCATTGGGGCTATGGGTTTCCCATCGGCGGAGTCGCGGCCTTCGATCCCGATCTCGGAGGGGTCGTCTCTGCCGGCGGCGTGGGATTCGATATTTCCTGCGGGGTTCGCACGCTTCGTACGGGACTTACAGTCGAGGACCTTCAACCGGTGAAGGAACGGCTGGCCGAGGCCTTGTTTCATCGCATTCCAGCCGGAGTGGGGAGTACGGGGCTGGTGCACCTGGACAAGCATGAGATGGATGCGATGCTCGCCGGAGGCGCAAAATGGGCGGTGGGGAAAGGCTATGGCCTGCACGAGGACTTGGAGTTCATCGAAGAGCGCGGCTGCATGGCCGGCGCCAAACCCGAGAATGTCTCGGATCATGCCAAGAAGCGGCAGCAGGATGAGATGGGCACGCTCGGCTCCGGCAATCACTACCTGGAAGTGCAACAGGTCGTGACCCTGTTCGATGCGGAGG
This sequence comes from Nitrospira sp., assembly GCA_022842445.1. Taxonomy (GTDB): domain Bacteria; phylum Nitrospirota; class Nitrospiria; order Nitrospirales; family Nitrospiraceae; genus Nitrospira_D. The sequence goes on along the minus strand of JALHPO010000009.1, from coordinate 45,094 downwards.
CGGCGGCAGTCTTCGGAATCCGCGAAGGTGACATTGTCGTGAGCATCCATTGCGGCTCAAGAGGACTTGGACATCAGATCGGCACCGAGTTTCTCAAGAGCATGGCCGTCAGCGCGGCGCGGTATCACATTGAACTTCCGGATCGCGAATTGGCCTGCGCCCCGATCAACTCCGAAGTAGGCCAGGACTATCTCGGCGCAATGCGCGCGGCAATCAACTGCGCGCTCGCCAATCGTCAGATCGTCACGCATCTCGTCAGGGAAGTTTTCGCCGATGTTCTGCCGGAGGCCGTCCTCTCGCTCCTCTACGACGTCTCGCATAATACCTGTAAGGTCGAGGAACATGTCATCGACGGGACGCCGACCAGACTTTTCGTCCATCGCAAGGGCGCGACGCGGGCCTTCGGCCCCGGCCATTCCGATATTCCTCCGTCACTTCGAGCCGTTGGACAGCCGGTTCTGATCGGGGGCACGATGGGTACGGCCTCGTATGTGCTCGTGGGGACGAAGGAGAGCATGTCGCTGGCCTATGGGTCCGCCTGTCATGGGGCGGGGCGCAGTATGAGCCGGCACCAAGCGCTACGGCAGTGGCATGGCCGCGAGGTGGTGAAAGACTTGGCCGGGCGCGGGATTCTGATCCGCAGTCCGTCGATGCGAGGCATCGCCGAAGAAGCGCCTGGCGCCTACAAGGATGTCAGCGAGGTGGTCGACGCAGCGGATGAGGCGGGGCTGGCGCGGAAGGTGGCCAGGCTGGAACCGCTCATTTGTGTGAAGGGGTAGGGCGTCACGCGAGGATCGCTTGAGGTACAACGGAGGCTACGATGGCGAAGTCAGAGAAAACGGAACAGACCACGGAAGAAACACGAGAGGAGAAGCCGCCGTTCGAAGCACCCAGCTATTGTCTTCTCTGTGGAGTGGTGGGGCCGGCGCTGTTGTATGGCCACTGGGTCTGTGAGCGCTGCAAGAACGTGGTGCAGGCAGAAGCGCTGTCCAAAAAGCGCAAGATCGAAAAGGAAGGCGGCGGGCTGACGTAGCCCACATTATTCATGACGGTTCGTCGCGAACTGGTTAACTCCGCGCGAAGAGCGCGACTCGCGTGACGCGAATGCCCGGTCCCTGCCGGTCTCGCTTATCCCGCCACTCTCGCCCCTCTCGCGTGAGTCGAGCATCGGCAATTGCAGCAGAAGTACTCATGAATAATGCGGATTAGACTTCTTGGGAGGGACGTATGGACATGAACCGCATGACGCTGAAGCTCCAGGAGGCACTGCAGGCCGCCTCAGCCCACGCGATGCGCCGAAGCCATCAAGGCATTGACATCGAGCACCTGCTGCTCGCGCTGATGGAACAAGAAACCGGTCTGACCGGTCCCCTGCTCGAACAGGCGGGTGTCTCTCCGGCCTCGGTACTGAAGGCGGCCGAGGCGGCCTTAGCCAAACTTCCACAGGTGCAGGGGCCCGGATCAGCGCCCGGACAGATCTATGTGACGCAGCGCTTATCACGGGTGTTGTCCCAGGCCGAGCAGGAGATGCGAGGACTGCACGATGACTATGTAAGCGTGGAGCATGTCCTGCTCGCGATGGTGGGAGAAGGGGGCATTTTTAGACCACTCGGATTAACCCGCGATCGGCTGTTATCTGCGCTTCAACAAATACGGGGGAACCAACGGGTAACCAGCCAGGACCCAGAAAGCACCTATCAAGCGCTTGAGAAGTACGGGCGTGATCTCACCGGACTGGCCGGACAAGGCAAGCTGGACCCGGTCGTGGGACGGGACGAGGAAGTCAGACGGGTGATTCAGATCCTGTCCCGCCGTACCAAGAACAATCCGGTGCTCATCGGCGAGCCCGGAGTGGGAAAGACGGCGATTGTGGAGGGATTAGCCCAGCGGATTGTCAAAGGAGATGTGCCTGAAGGCCTGAAACACAAACGCCTCATCGTGTTGGACATGGGAGCCTTGATCGCCGGAGCCAAGTATCGCGGCGAATTCGAGGAACGCCTCAAGGCGGTCCTCAAGGAAGTCCAGGCGGGACACGGACAGATCCTGTTGTTTATCGATGAGCTGCACACCGTCGTTGGGGCCGGCGCGGCTGAAGGCGCGATGGATGCGGCCAACATTCTCAAACCCATGCTGGCCCGCGGCGAACTGCATATGATCGGGGCGACCACACTCGATGAATACCGCAAGCATATTGAAAAGGATGCCGCGCTCGAACGCCGGTTTCAGCCGGTCCTCATCGGTGAACCGACAGTTGCGGACACGATCTCGATCCTACGAGGACTCAAAGAACGATACGAAATCCACCATGGTGTGCGTATCAAGGATGCCGCACTGATCGCAGCCGCCAAACTCTCACACCGATACATCGCAGACCGCTTCTTGCCGGATAAGGCCATTGATCTCATCGATGAGGCGGCCGCTCGCCTCCGGACTGAGATCGACAGTCTGCCGGCAGAGTTGGATGAGATCTCGCGGAAGGTCCTGCAGTTGGAGATTGAGCGGGAAGCCCTCCGCAAGGAAACCGACCCCGCCAGTTGCACACGATTCGAGACGCTCGAAGCGGAGTTGGCCGAGAGGGTGCGTGATCGGGATGTGCTGAAGACCCAGTGGGAGACAGAGAAAGTGTCTGTCGGTCGCCTGCATAAGCTTCGGCAACAGATCGAAGGCATGAAACAGGAGATGGAACGGGCCGAGCGGGCATACGACCTCAACCGGGTCGCAGAGTTGCGGTATGGCGAATTGCCCAAGCTGGAGCGGCAACTCACCGCAGAGGAGCAGCACCTCGTAAAGAGGCAAAACGGACACCGGTTGCTGAAAGAAGAAGTGGATGAAGACGACATCGCGGCGGTCGTCAGCCGGTGGACGGGCATTCCCGTCGCTCGTCTGGTGCAAGGAGAGATGGAGAAGCTGCTGCACCTGCGGGATCTCCTGCATCAGCGGGTGGTCGGTCAGGAGGAGGCGGTCCGGGCCGTGGCCGATGCGGTGGTGCGCGCCCGGTCGGGGGTCAAGGATCCTTCCAGGCCTGTCGGGTCATTCCTGTTCCTCGGTCCGACCGGAGTCGGAAAGACCGAGCTCGCGCGCGCCTTGGCTGCCACGCTCTTTGATGATGAAGCGAATCTCATTCGTATTGATATGTCGGAGTATATGGAGAAACACACCGTCGCCCGGCTCATCGGCGCCCCGCCAGGCTATGTGGGGTATGAGGAGGGCGGTCAACTCACAGAGGCGGTCCGGCGTCGCCCGTTTTCGGTGATTCTGTTTGATGAAACCGAGAAAGCGCATCATGACGTGTTCAATCTCTTGCTCCAGGTGATGGATGACGGACGACTCACCGACTCGCATGGTCGCACCGTGGATTTCAAAAATACGGTGCTGATCATGACCTCAAATATCGGCAGTCAGGACATTCTCGCAGCCCAGCAGCAACAGTTGCCGTACGAAGAGATGAAAAAGGTAGCCATGACGGATCTCCGCCGGCATTTTCGGCCGGAGTTCTTGAACCGCGTGGATGAGACGGTGGTGTTCCACCCGCTCTCCACCGCGCAGTTGATTACGATTGTCGACATCCAGTTGACCCGCCTGCAAGCGCGCCTGGCCGAGCGGAGGATTACTCTTTACGTCACGGCTCAGGCGAAGGCTGATCTCGCTCAACGCGGCTATGATCCTGTGTACGGCGCACGTCCGCTCAAGCGATTGATTCAACAGGATCTCGAAACCCCCATCGGGTATGCACTGGTGCAAGGTGAGCTACGGGATGGGGACACGGCCCATGTAGAGCTGAAAGAGGGAAAGATCGTCGTGATTCCGGCAGTCCGGACCGAAGTCGTCAGCTGAGAATAAAATGGACTGAGGAGGCCTACGGGCGACGATTGACGGAATCGGCCGACCTTCAGGGCAAGAGGCAGAATGGAATTCAAGGACTACTACAAGATCCTCGGCGTTGAGCGTACAGCGACGGCCGACGACATCAAGGGCGCTTACCGCAAACTGGCGCGCAAGTATCACCCGGATGTGAGCAAGGAGTCCGGAGCGGAAGCGCGCTTTAAGGAAATCGGCGAAGCCTACAATGTGCTCCATGACCCGGAGAAGCGAGCCGCCTACGACCAGCTCGGAGCGCGCTGGCAACCGGGGCAGGAGTTTACGCCTCCGCCGGACTGGGGCGCGGGCTTTGAGTTCACCCGCGGGACCGTATCACCGGAGGAAGCCGTCGAGTTCAGCGACTTTTTCTCAAGCTTGTTCGGTCAATTCGGTCGTCATGCCCAGGCTGCTCGGGCCCCTGGGGAGGATCATCATGCCAGGATCTTCATCGAGCTCGAGGATGCCTACACCGGCGCAACCCGAGGGATTACGCTGCGCGCACCGCACCTGGATGCGCAAGGTCGGATCGTCTTGCGGGAGCGGACGCTCAATGTGCAAATCCCGAAGGGCCTCCGTGAAGGCCAGTTGATCAGGCTGGCGGGACAGGGTGCAGCGGGAATCGGCGGGGCGCCGCCGGGCGATCTTTACCTGGAAGTCCATTTCGCTCCCCATTCCCTCTATCGGGTGGAGGCACGCGATGTCTTTCTCACTTTGCCGCTCGCTCCGTGGGAAGCGGCGCTTGGAGCCACGGTCAACACGCCGACCCCGACTGGCGCGGTTGAAGTCAAAATTCCCCCGGGCTCGCAGAGCGGGCGAAAGCTTAGACTGAAGAGCCGCGGCATTCCCGGCCAACCAGCGGGCGATCTCTATCTCGTCCTGGAAGTCGTCCTTCCGCCGGCGGACACAGAGAGCGCCCAGCGGATTTATCACACCATGGCGCGGGAACTGGCCTTCAATCCGCGACAAGCACTGGGGGTCTAAATATGGATAGAGAACAGGAGCTCCTGACAGGAAACGTGATCGGCGATGAGGCTGTGCTGTCGATCGAGGAGTTGGCGAGGGCCTGTAGCGCAGAGGCGCAGTGGGTCATCGAACTGGTGGCCGTGGGACTGCTGGAACCGCAAGGTACGGAGACATCTGGCTGGCGATTTCGCGCGGCGGATCTCATCTGTGCCCGCCGCGTCGCCCGCCTGCAGAGGGATTTCGGGGCAACCGTCGATGCCGCAGCGGTGATGATCGATCTGCTTGATGAGATCGAGCAACTACGCGCTTGCCTGAAGCGGGTCGGGCTCGATGTCGACGGGGGACCCCGTTGGTGAGCGTGAACGGATAGCATCGGCTTCATCGAATGAATCGATCCATAAAAGACGGTCTGGTTCTCGGCACGACCCTGCTCGTGATTCATTCGTTTGCATCGTTTTTGGTATTTCTCTATTGCCACGTCGATGACGACAGCCAGGCGGTATTCATCTATTTTCTCTTCTTTGTCGTCGACGCCCCGACCGTTCCCTTGGCGTTCGAGATAGAGGGCAAGATCGGCCTCCTCGCCGGCCTGACCGACGCGTGGACAGACTTGTGGTATCACGGGCATCAAGGGGTCAACCTCAGAGCGTTTCTTCTGACGGCCATCTTCGGCGGTCTTCATTGGTTTGCAATCGGGAATCTGTTGAGTTTCGCGTTCGGTTGGATTCAGCGACGGCATATTCGACAACCGGCACGAGGTTGTTCATGACGGCCGCTTGCTGTCTGAGTCAAATAGCCTATAGACCGCCTGCATAGGCGGAGGGGGGGAACACCATGTCCGCTCGATCCATCGCCTTAATACTGTTGATAGCCCTGCAGTACCTTTCTCCGGCGCCTGCCGCGTCGGATCAGGCAAGCGACGAAAGAGCGCTGCGCGAATTCTACGATTTGGAGGAGGGCAAGCGTCTCTATGGGCAGTATTGCGGGTTCTGCCATGGAGAAGGGGGGAAAGGAAAGGCCTACAACCTGGTATCTCCTCCGCCTCCCGACCTCACCGCTCCAGCGGTCCAGAGAAAATCGGATGCGGATCTTGCGAAGGTCATTCATGAAGGTGAGCAAGGAACGGCCATGGGAGCCTGGAAATGGACGTTATCGGAAAAGGAGAAACAGAATGTTCTGCTCTACCTCCGGCAGTTGGCACGATGAGCGAGCGGTAGAACCGTGAAAACCGTGCTGCTTGATGTTCACACCCCTTCCGAATAAGAGGCACACTTGAGGACCAGAAATTACAGACCCAGCCCCTCGCAATTTGAGTAGAGCACCACGCGCGTCCACCTGGGAGCAAACACGTTGTCGTGTCAATGAGGCGATTGGCGACAATGGCCAAGATCTCCGCGGCGTAAAATTCCCCAGCCGCCAGCCGTCCACTCTGTGTGTAGAACGACCCGAAGCCTTAACCTATTGCCATTGCGCTCATATTTGCTCGCACCGCCCTTCAGCCATCCTGGCATCGTGAATGCTCTATCTTCTTGGAGCGAATCAACGCACAGGATGCCATCGAATCTTGAGCAGAAGAGGAGGAAGGATATCATGCTGCCTTTGGAGGACTTGCGCGCCAAGCTGCTGGCGCAACGGCGGGAGCTGTTTCGTCAAGCCGCGCAGACGGAAGAGGATCTGCTGTGGCTCGAGACAGATGTGGAGCCCGAAGCGATGGAGCGAGGACGGACAGAAACGATGGTCCGGTTGCTCGATCGATTGGATGAACGGGAAAAGCTCGAAATTGAAGCTATTGATCTCGCTCTGACAAGAATCGAAACCGGTTCGTATGGACGTTGCCAGGGCTGCGGCAACGACATCCCGGTGGCTCGATTGCAGGCCCTGCCTTCGGCGACGACCTGTCTGGCCTGCGGCGTGGCGCGCGAAGCATTGAAGAAATGAGGTAGGGGTGTGCGCGATGCGTCGCACCCTCATTACGATTTCCGATTGGAGATCGGCGGCGTCTTGAAATCGTGGGCCATTCCCAAGGGGCCCTCCCTCGATCCTCGCCTCAAGCGCCTCGCAGTGGAGGTCGAAGACCACGACCTCGCCTATGCGGATTTCGAAGGCGTGATTGAGGAGGGACATTATGGGGCCGGGCCGGTGCTGGTATGGGATACCGGGTGGTTTGAACCGGTGGGAGGAAAGGATTCGCTCACGGCTATGTGGAGAGCGGGTGCACTCGATGTGATCCTGCACGGCCGACGGCTGCGCGGGCGATTCGCGCTGATCCGGATGAAGGAACGCCCTGGACATTGGCTGTTGACCAAGCAACGAGATGACGAGGCCCGTTCCGATCACCGAAACACCATGATGAAGGAATGGGATACCTCCGTCTTGACGGGCCGAACGATCAAAGATCTCGAACAGACCACCAAGACGGAACGATGACGATGCTTCACCTTGTCGAAAAGACAGAACAGGACCATCGGATGCTCTGGGAAGCCTATCCTGCATGGGCGCAGTTTAGTTGGCTCTATTTGTTGAGCGCCCTGACGGCACTACGCGGCGCCTTGTTGTTCCGGTTCGGCATGGACGGCTGGCAGATGTGGATCGTGGGGACGGGCTTGCTTATCGCCTGTGCCGTCATTCTGCGTCGCTGGGCGCACTACGAGCTGACGAGGGATGAGCTGACGGTGCGAAACGGATATACGGGACGTGAGATTCAATCGTTGCCACTGCACGACGTGGGTGACATTACGGTCCAACAAGGGATCGTCGCGGAGTTCTTCGGAATCGGCACGCTGGTCATTCGCTCGTGCACCACGGATCGGCTGCTCTTCCTGCGCGGCGTTGTTAATCCTGAAACGATGAAACTTCGCATTCGGGCCTCGGCCTGGAGAAGTCACCGGACGGCGGTGAATTCGCATCGCACGCCCACGTGATGGCAAGAGATCCGACGTGAGGGAACATGCCGCCGTTCGCCTTCTCTTCCGATTCGTCATAGCCGTCGCGGTACCGGCGGCGGCGGGGACATTTGTACGATTACGAGCCCAACATCGATCGCAGGACGGAGCGATCGAACTGGCGCGCTCGACTACTGGTTGGAAGCCGAGCGGGAAATCCTCGGCCTCGAATGCAACGCGTAGCAAGGTCCGGCAGAGTTGCCCTGTTTGGGCACAGAATGAAGCAGGAGGTACCCATGCGACAACAATCATCCATCGTGTTCGCCTTGGCACTATTAGTGGCAGCGGGGACACTTGCCTTCACCGGACCAGCCTCCGCTGACGAAAATGAGAAGAACGGCAAGGCGGAGATGGCCGCAGCAGCCAAGGTGACGATCGAGCAGGCGATCAAAACGGTATCGGCCAAGGTTGCGGGGAAGGTCGTCGAAGCCGAGCTTGAGAAGAAGCACAACAAGCTCGTCTGGGAAGTTGAGGTCATCACAGCAGAGAACAAGACGATCGAGGTCCACATCGACGCCGACACAGGCGCCGTGATCCACGTGGAAGAACAAAATTTTAGGCCGACAAATTACTAAGATGAGATGGACCGAGATCGTCTGGCCTGTCAGCCGCTCTCCTCCCTCAGACGCGCCAGCTCGTCGCGGCTGAAGGGATACCGCCGGCCGCAGCACTCACAGCTCACTTCAGTCATTTCCTGGTCCGCAATCATCCTGCTCAACTCCTCTCGGCCAAGGGAGGTCAACACCCGTTCGATAGTTTCGCGAGAGCAAGAGTAGTGTGCGGTTAGGGCACGTATGTGCCTCTCTTTGGTGAAGATGCGCGCCTGGTAGTCGTTCATGATTACTGCCGATTGCACGAAGGCACAGGGCTTGCTGTCGAATTGAAGGGGAGACACCTATTCTCAACAACGGAGGTGCACAGATGAATGACGGCGACGGGATGTTGTTTGTAGCGCACTGGACTCACACACCAGAGAATTGCCCGGGAAGGAGTAAGGACGGAGCGACCATGCTCAATGAATTCTGGGCCAAACGGGATCTCGCCGCCAAGAAAGGAGTGAAGATCCTGAGTGCCTATGTCGCCGTCACGGAACACACCTACTACATCACGGTACAGGCCAAAGACTATCAATCCCTGTTGGAGTTTTTCGAGCCCTTGGCCCCGACCCAAACCGGTTCAATTCATCCAGTTACGACAATGGATGAATGGACGAAGCACATTGATCCGGGGAAGAAGGGATGAACGGTGCCTCCCTGAGGCGATTGGCGACAATGGCGAAGATCCCCACGGCGTAAAATACCTCAGCCGTCTACCTTCCTCTCCGTATCTATTTCTATCGGAGTGTGAGTCTAACCAGTTGTAATTGCATTCATGCTGGACCGGCCTCCTCTCTCAACCATATCTGGCATTATGAATGCTTCCCTCCTGCTGACTGTGGAAATGAAAAGCCCTCTTGAGCCCGGAGATAAGAAGTTATTGTCGGCAAAACCGGCCGTGCCCCCTGGCGAGGAAGGAGGAATGTATGGGTGTGATGATGCAAGCCTTCCACTGGGATTGTCCCCGGGTTGACGGCTGCGAGTTCGCCTGGTGGCCATTCGTGCGCGACCGCGTACCATCCCTGGCGCACGTCGGCTTCACCGCTCTGTGGCTGCCTCCAGTCCACAAGACCGCCAACATCGGCGGCGCCTCCATGGGATACGATCCCTACGACTACTATGATCTCGGAGAGTTCGATCAAAAAGGTTCGGTCAAGACCTGGTTCGGATCCCGACAGGAGCTGGGGGATCTGATCGAGTCCGCACATGGCCATGGTCTGAGTGTCGTCGCCGACATGGTCATCAACCACAACGGTGGAGCGGACGGCGAGGAGGTCAACCCGATCACCGGCCTGTCGCGCTGGACCAAGTTCGAGCCGAAGAGCGGGAAGTTCACCCGCAATTGGGAATGCTTCCACCCCTGCCCGTACGAAACCTGGGATGACGGGACCTTCGGGGACATGCCGGATTTGTCGCACCGTAATCCCTATGTCTTCGGCGAGATCTTGAAGGTCGCCCGTTGGCTCGTCGAGGAGATCGGCTTCGATGGGTTTCGCTATGATTTCGTCAAGGGCTACGGAACCTGGATCGTCACCGCGATCCAAGAGTACCGCTACCTCCGCAACGGCCAGCCGTTCAAACCGTACGGCGTGGGCGAGGACTGGGACAGCGCGCGCACCATCGACAACTGGATCACCGAAACCAACGCGTGGAACGACAACCCCGTCGACGCCTTCGACTTTCCGTTACGGAACATGCTCAAGGCCCTGTGCGATGTCTACGGCTTTAGCCTGCGGAACCTTGCCACCTGGGAGACGGTCGTCCAAAAACAACCGCTGGGCGCAGTCACGTTCGTGGAGAACCATGATACGCGTGATGGTGAGAAGCCGATCATCCGGGACAAGTTGCTCGCCTACGCCTACATCCTCACGCACGAAGGCTATCCCTGCGTTTTCTGGAAAGATTATTACAACTGGCAGCTCGGCAAGGAGGGAACGCCTCACGGAATTGCGGCACTCGTGCAGGTCCATGAGACCCACGCGGGCGGCGGCACGGAGGTCCTACGAGCGGACGATGACTTCTATATCATGCAACGGCGCGGTGACGGCGAGAAGCGCGGACTTCTGTTTGTCCTCAACAATCGCGGCGACCGATGGAACGGCGCCTGGGTCCCAACCCAGTGGCGCAACATCCGATTCTCACCGGTTGCCTGGTGGAGTGGAAGCGATCTGAGCCGGCCTGCCGATCAATGGACGCAGGCGGATGGGTGGGGGCAATTCTGGGCTCCACCCCGCGGTTACGCCGTCTATGCTCCTGAAAGCTGACAGTACAATCTGCCGTGTCTTCCGCCGACAGGGGTTAACAGCGAGCTGGGGCCTGGCCTGACTAGTGACTGACGGGTCTATGGTGCGCGGTGAGAGAAAGTGGTTGAGCGTCATTGTTTGGCCATTCAAACCCTTGCTGGCAAACGGCAAACAGGGAAACCTTCGCTCTATCAAGCTATTGCGATTAATTGAGTATTCAGAGTTTCAGAAGCGCGCTATGTGGATGGTCTGGCGGCGGGCTTCCACTCCACTTCGGCATGCCCGCGCCGGCCAAGGATTCGAGCCTCCCCTCGTTACAGGATGACTTCGCAGGGTTGCAAAAAGACTTTGAGCGGGATTTCCAGGCCTCGGTACCCGCGCACATGCTTGGCATGGATCTCTTTCACGGCGTTCAGCACCTGTGTCATGTGAATGTGATCATCTTCGAGCGCGACCATGAACAGCGTATTGCGATCGATCGAGCCACCGGTTCCGGAGACCGTCCCGGTCTGACCACTGCCTCCCACACCCTTGATCATCGTATAGCCCTTGATCCCCAGGTTCTGAAACAGAGCGAGGATCTCCTCCTCAAGTTTCTCCCCACAGACAATGTGCAGCAACTTCATGATCGCGCTCCTGGACCGTTGTGCCATTGGCCAGCCGGTCCTTGATAGGGTGGTCTTCCTGCCATGCTATTGTGTTCGGCTACTTTCTAACACCGCTTGCCTTGCTCAAACGACGAGGCAGACATCAGGGTCAGCGTCAGATGTCCTGAGGTGAAGTCAGGCCCCGATGTGAGTGCCTTCGTCCTTCTGTAAAACATGCCAATTACGGAAGATAGCCCAAGACATCCTCTTCACGAACAAGCACCAACGCTTCATCGTCTCCTTCCACTTCTCTGGCCGCGTGTTTATCGTACAGGATATGCTCGCCCTGCTTGAGGGTGGTCTTCACAAAGGTTTTCTTCTTGACCTTTTCCTTCGAATCCTTGTCCTCGACGAAGCAACCAGCCCCCACGGCGAGGACCTCTCCTTCCTCCGGCTTTTCTTGCGCGCTGTCCGGAATAATAATGCCTCCGGCGCTCTTCTCGCTCCGTTTACCAGTCCTGATCAATACCCAATCGTGCAATGGTTGTAATTTCATCGACGCAGGTCCTTTCATTCACGCATGAAGCGTACGCGGTGTCACAAGACACATCAGAATGCTCTGACGGCACCCAGCACTTATCTCGCCGCCAGTCGAGACCCTGAGCGCAGGCCAAGGGCTTCCCCTTGCCCCCACCTCCTGCCGACGTGCAGTCATCGAGCCCTTCAGGCCCCCAATCGCTCGCGGCCCCTTACGCCTCCTGTTCGCGCACGAATTGCCGCGCGCGGCGCAGGTCGTCGCGCGTGCACAGGTTCAGCTCCAGCAGGAGATGTTCCAATGCCGCAACCCGCGCCGTCACCTCCGGCAGCACAATATCGATCCGCTCCGTCAACTCGTCCAACCGGAGGCTGAGTCCGGATTCCGTCGTGTTCTTCGCCGGAGCCTTCGTCGCGCGCCCGCGGGGTCTACGTCGTCCCATCGGGCCCGGAGTCTTCTTCTTGAGTGGCATCGCATTCCCCCTGGTTACCTGCACCCTCTATGCACCGGCAGCCAATCGGTCAAGCACCATATGCTGCTCAACCTTGACTGCCACCTCGCTTTACGAATGGCTGCCGATACTCAGTCTTCGCCACAGCAGATACAGCGGCGTTCCCGCTAAGACCGTTGCAATTCCCAAGCCCGCTTCCAATGGTCGCTCAGAAACTGCGTTCCAGATGATCACCATCGACATGAGAATGAAGAACCCAGGAACGAAGGGATAGAACGGCGTGCGGTAGGGGCGGGGAAGGTCAGGTACTTTGTGACGCAAGACCAGGACTGCCCCCACCGCGAGGCCGCTGAAGATTGTGAGCACGGTCCCGCTGTAGATCACCAGCTGCTCGAAGCTCCCGGATACGATCAGGACCGAAGCCCAGAGGCTCTGGAGTAGCGTGGCGTTGATGGGTGTGCTTCGTGCGCCGGATGTTCGGGAAAAGTACGCCGGAATGAGCCCGTCCTTCGCCATCGCGTAATATACACGTGGTCCGGCCCACACCATGGCGCTCATGGTGCCTGTGATCAATAGACAAAGGATCATGGTCACGAAGCGAGCGGCGTCCGCGCCCAGCAGTGCCACTGACACTTTGCTCGCGACAGGTAAGAGTGGAGGCTGAGCCAAGTCCGTGACCGGCAACGCGTAGAAGTAGAAGATGTTCAGCGCGAGATAGAGACCTATCACAAAGAGCGTGCCGCTGATCAAAGCCCGCGGAATGGTGCGAGCAGGCTCAATGACCTCTCCGGCCAAGTAGACCGCTGCATTCCACCCCGAATAGGCGTAGAGGGCAAAGATCAATGACACAATGGACAGTCCGATGCTCGGGGAAGTCTGCGCATCGGAAAAGCTGAGATGTGCCCAGTCGCCTTGTCCTCCCATGATACCCGCTGCGATCAATGAGAGGATGGCACCCATGTTCAGGACTGTCAGCGTCCGTTGGAGAAATCCCCCTGCTCCCATACCGGCAAGGTGAATGGCCGTGATGGACCATAGGAGGGCGAGCGCGATGACGGTCGAGAGCGGGCCTCGCTCGCCATCAAACGGGAGGAGTTGATTTACGTAGGCGGCGAAACTCATGGCTCCTGCCGCGATAGCCGCACTGAAGCCGACAGCAAATGACGTCCATCCGCTCAGAAACCCGATGAAGGGCCCATAGGCGCGACGGAGATACACATACTCTCCGCCGGCGACCGGAAGCGCTGCTCCCAGCTCACTGTAAGAGAGTGCGCCTGCCAGCGCGATCAATCCCCCCACCAGCCACACGGATAGGATCAGGCCCGGATCGCCGAGGTCGCGCGCCATGAATCCGGTCGTGGTAAAGATGCCGCTGCCCACGACATTGCTGACCAGCACACAGCCGGCGGTGAACCAGCCGATCCGACGGGGAAGCACAGACGGATCTTGACCGGTCCTTTCCATCCGCGTTGCCTCTCCCTACTTGTTGTCTCCCGGACGGACGAGCGGAACAAACCGGACAAGTGTGATGGTCCTGCGTTCATAGCCGGTTTCCGTCCGGCGATGGAGTTGCAGAGTCTGGATGTCTCGACCAACCGGCAGAATCAGTCGTCCGCCGACGGCCAATTGATCGAGCAATGGCTGCGGGACATGGTCCGGCGCGGCTGTGACGATGATGGCATCGAACGGCGCTTCCTCGGGCCAACCTTGGTAGCCATCGCCGGCCCGTACCCGGACGTTCGTGTAACCCAGTTCACCCAACGTCTGCTCCGCCTGGCTGGCGAGCGGTTCCACGATTTCCACGGAGAGAACCTTGTCAACCAACTCGGCGAGGATGGCGGCCTGGTAGCCGGAGCCGGTTCCGATCTCCAGCACCTTGTCCGTTTTCTTGAGTTTCAGTTGTTCCGTCATTTCGGCAACCAGCGAGGGTTGTGAAATGGTCTGGCCGTGGCCTATGGGGAGGGGTCCATCAACGTACGCAAACAGGGAGTACGCGCCCGGTACGAAGCGATGGCGCGGCACATGCCTCATCGCCGCAATCACAGCAGGGTCTTGAACGCCGTGCGGAACAACGTACTGATCGACCATCCGGTTGCGCTCGGCCTGGCGGTTTGATTTCATGGGTGAAGCATCCGGTCCTTGGCCTCCATTACAGGAGGAGACCCAGACAGGCAGACTGATGGTGGCGGCGCATAGAAGGATGAAGCACCGCGAACTGTGACGAAGCGACCTCATGGAAACCCTGCCGATCCTCTCAAGACAGTTGGTTGAAAGAGCAATCACAATGCCATGGGATGACGAACGAGAACAAACGCCGGTGGCTAAGTCGAGTCGATCGGGCTGTCGCGTTACACTACAGCGGGAAGCTCACTGTTGTAGCAACTTATCCCTATGACTTGATCCATTCCACCTGCTCCGGCGCTCCAACCTATCGGGGAGGCTTGGCTTTTTCTTATACCGGCGAATGGCACCGCCCTTGCTCGCTCCTTACGACACACATCCGAGGGATTTCGATGCCGATCGACCTCCAGGCAGCGCTGTATTACGAAGCCATGCCGGACCGCTTCGTCCGATGCACGCTCTGTCCACATGACTGCATGATCGCACCGGATCGCCGAGGAGCCTGCGGGGTTCGAATCAATCACGACGGCCGCCTTTTCACGCGTGTGGCAAACCGTATCGTCTCGGCAGAGATCGATCCGATCGAAAAGAAGCCGTTGTTTCATTTCCTTCCCGGCAGCACGACCTACTCCATTGCGACAGTCGGCTGCAATTTGCGCTGCCGGTTTTGCCAGAACTGGACCATCTCTCAATGGCCGAAGCTCAAGGAGTTGGTGAACCGCGGCGAGGAGGCGGCTTCCGCGATCGGTGACCATCCAGCTGGCGAGTGGTGCGCCGAAACCGAGCCGCCGGAGGCGCGCTGGGGGATCGGAACGCCTGTGGCTCCCTCCGAGCTGGCAGCGAAGGCCGAGCAGACAGGGTGCAGCAGCATCGCCTATACCTATACGGAACCGACGATCTTCTATGAGCTGGCTCTCGCGACCGCGCGGTCGGCAGCGGCGGCTGGGTTAGGCAACATCTTCGTGACGAACGGGTTCATCTCGCTCGACCCCCTGCGGGAGATCGCGCCGTACCTCAGCGCGGCAAACATCGATCTCAAATCCTTCCGCGACAGCTACTACAAGAAGTTGTGCGGAGCCAGGCTGGAGCCGGTCTTGGCGGCCATTCGGGAATACAAGAAGCTCGGCGTCTGGATCGAACTCACCACGTTGTTGATTCCCGGCTTGAACGACGAGGTTGGCGAGTTGAGGGACATGGCGCGCTTTATCAAGACTGAGCTGGGCGAGGATGTGCCCTGGCATGTCAGCCGCTTCCTCCCCGCCTACAAGATGATGCACTGGCAGGAAACGCCGCTCCGTTCCTTGCTGCGGGCCAGGGAGGTCGGCCAAGAAGAGGGACTACGCTATGTGTATCTGGGAAATGTGCCGCAAGAAGAAGGAGCCGAGAATACGATCTGCCCCGGCTGTGGGACAGTCGTCATCCGGCGATGGGCACTCGCGATGGTGGAGAACCGGCTGCGCGCCGGCCGGTGTCCTGATTGCTTGCAGTTCGTGAGCGGGCGTTGGGCCATCGCAAGCTGATTGCGACCGGCCCGCATTATTCATGACAGTTCGTGCGGGGTGAGGAATGAGCCTGATCGAGCCCATGATTCTCGAATCCTCTCGGATCCCCCCGGCGCAGGAAGCCGTCGAAATCGTCGAGCGGAAGGGATTGGGCCATCCCGACACCATCTGTGACGCCGTGATGGAGGCCGTGGCCGTCCAACTGGCACAGGCGTACCTCAAGACCTGCGGCCGCGTCCTCCATTTCAACGCCGACAAGGGGATGTTGGTGGCGGGTCAGGTTGCCTGCCGATTTGGCGGAGGTTCGGTGCTGGCTCCGATGCGTCTGGTCATGGGCGACCGAGCCACCTTCGAATGGAAGGGCAAGCCTCTCCCGGTGAAGGAGATCGCCGAGCGAGCAGCGTACAAATGGTTCAAGCGGCACCTGCCTCGCATCAAGCCGCTGAAAGACCTGGAATGCCAGGTGGAACTGAAGCCCGCGTCGGAGGAGCTTCGATCCGTATCCGAGCGGCCTCGGGAAGCCGTGGCGAATGACACCTCCGCCACGGTGGGGTACGCCCCGTTCACACCGACGGAGCGGCTGGTGTTCCAAGTCGAGCAATTTCTAAACGGCCGTGCCTTCAAGAAAGAATTTCCCGACACGGGTGAAGACGTGAAGGTCCTCGCGGTACGACGCGAGAAAGATCTCGATGTGACCGTGGCGATGCCGTTTCTGGCTCCATTGATCCGTAGCGAGTCCGAGTATTTCAAACGAAAGACGGCGGTGGGACGGGTTCTGACGGATTTCGTGACACGAAAGGTCGGGGACCGCTTTTCTCCGCGCCTGTTCTTGAACGTGTTGGATCAACGTGGCGCGGGTGAGGCCGGTGCCTACCTGACGGTGCTTGGCACGTCGGCTGAGGCGGGCGATTCCGGCGAGGTCGGACGGGGCAATCGCGTCTGCGGAATCATCTCACTCCGCCGGCCTGCCAGCGCCGAGGCTGCGCCTGGGAAAAATCCCGTGGCCCATGTGGGGAAGATCTACAACGTACTGGCGCAGGTGTTGGCGGAGGACATCCATAGAAAAGTGCGTGGACTGCAAGATGTCACTGTCTGGATCACGAGTCAGATCGGCCGTCCGATTTCCTCGCCGCAGGCCGTAGTCGTCGAAGTCATCCCGGCAAGTGGGACGACGCTGGCGGCCGTTCGCCCGCAGATCCAGCGCGAAGTCCAGCTGGCCTTCAGCCATATGAAGTCTTTCTGCAAGGCATTGACGCGTGGCCTGTATGGGGTGTGCTAAAGGCATCACGCATGGCGTTTGTGGATCGTGATGTGATTCCCGTCCTGGTCTTCGATGACTGCCATTCGGCAGACAGGCGTGTCGAATGCCTCCGCAACAAACGACACGGCCCTCTCCTTCATCTTGTGGATAAACGCCTCAAAATCAGACACCTCAAACGCCGCCACCGCCCCTTTTGCGCCAGGCGTGTGGCCCATGTCCGTCGTCGTGATGGCGAACGTGGAACTCCCGATCTCGTATTCCACCCAGACGTCCCGATAGTTGTAGCTCATATGCAAGCCGAGCACATGTTCATAGAACGCTCTCGCCCGTTCCATATTCGAAACCGGGTAGACCGTGAAGGCGATGGAGGTGATCATTGAGCCTGTCCCTTCATGTCATAAAGCCCCATTTTGCCGTCACTTGATCGATCGGTGGATGGTAGGAACGGAGCTTGACCATCCCCTCTGAGTCCTGTGCCGGATCGTCGGACCACAGCGGGAACTGGTCGCCGGTCGGAGCAGTGATCGAGTCGATATAATCCCATGTGTCGCCGTCGCTGAATACGACAATCCTCCACCCGCTGCCGCTCTGGTACGTGACCTTTCCGAGCAGAATATCCCCTTCGACGAGCTGCACGGTCGCCATGTCTCGTTCGATTCGGTGGAGCTCAGCGAAAGCCGCATCGATAAATTCATCTCTGGTCATAGGTCAGGACCCACAAGAGCAATGCTCCGCAGGGCGATCCCGGAGCACACGATGCCGTGAACCTTCTCGTCGCGTCGTCGGGTGCCGCACGGCCAATCAGCCATGCGCCACGTGGTTCTGCGCCGCATGTTCGATGACCTGTTGTATGTGCACGTCCACCTGCCTGAGCACAGAGGGAGAGACCGCATAGCCGTCGCTCTCATAGGTGAGAATGGGCATGCCTTGCCGAATGCTGAGCGGCTTGAGAATGGCCTCCGAAATCCGGTACGGCAGGCAGTTGAACGGCCCGATGACGAGCATCCCGTCGTATCCCTCATTGGCGGCTTCCAATCCTTTGCCCACGGTGGGGAGGAGTTCACCGAAAATTGCGGGCGAGACATGCTCGGCTCCCCGCTCGAATATGGCGGACACCGCGTTGGGTCCGGCCACCAACAATCCGGTCCGGTGAAACAGCGCCCGGTAACGTTCCTCCTCGTGCTTGAAAGTCTGGTAGCTCAGCCATTGCTGAATGTACTCTTTCCCCTCCGGTTGAAACATCCTTGTGCAGGCCTTGGCCAGCGCCAGACCGCCCGGTTTCATGCCCCACGTCCCGGCCGTTTCCGCCATGGGATGATATGCGACATAGAGAAACAGCTCACTCAGGTCGACCGGCTTGAGGATGATGCCTCGTTCGGCATAGAGGTCGCGCACGCCGTCTATGAAGAACGGGCTGAAGCGGGTGAAGAAGTCGCCGGCCACGACGACGCGCGGGCAGGTACGGGGATCTCCGGTGCGCGGCAGGTGCGCCAACCGCTCGACGAATGAAGGGAGGCCGGCATGGAACTCGTCGCGTGAATGAGCGCCCTCGGCAAACCGCTCCCATTCCTGCTGCAGTTGATCGAGCGCGCTCTGGCCTCCCACCACACGCAGCACATGGTCGATCTCCACCAGGATGTCTCCGAGGATGATGGCCTGTGCCAGGTGCTGCGCGAGGACCTGCTTGTCGAAGCCGAGGTAATCGTTCTCCGGCTGGGGATTGAAGAGGAACAGATCGGTCAGCCGATGTTCCGCGAGAAACCGTTCAAAATAGCCCATGTACGCATCGCTGACGCAGGGCGCGCCGCCCTGCAGCATGTAGAACCCCGCGATTTCTCCGGCCGGACGACGCTCATGGACCTGGAGGAGTTGACCGATGCAGATCGGCAAAGGGAGACATTCGCGGCCGGAGGTATATTGCAGTCCTCTGTCGAGTTGGGTTCGGTCCAGCGAAATAACTGCGCCAGGATGGAGGCCGAGCCACCCGACTGCCAGGGACAAGGCCCTTGTGTGGTAGGGCGAAAAGTTCGGAAAGTAGATGCGGACCCGCGGGTCCCTCAGCGGGACGGACTCGCCGTTCGATCGCATGACACGGCCTCCCCCGACGAGCCGGCAGGGAACGAACGGTGCGGCGCTGGGGGTCTGCACATCGCGATAATTGTGGATGATGTCCAGGAACGCCTCCAACCTCGTTTGCACTCCGGCATCGGCGGTGTGCGCGTCGATCTCGAGAACAAGGTACGGTTTCGACCCAAGTTCTGAGACCAGCATGGAGTGGGTGAACGCGTCGATGGTGCAGCTGAAATTGCTGACGCTTAGAAGAAATAGATTGGGATGCTGCTTCGCGATCCCAACGGCGTTCAAGATCTGGTTGGCAAAGTGCCAGGAAGTCGGTCCTTCTCCAGACTGCATAAGACAATCGGCCGGAATGACGGACACTCCCATGCTCGAGAGCTTCTTGCCCACAGATTGCGAGGCCTCCGGGGTAAAGGCGTTGTAACTGTGGCCGGCGAGCAGAATGGCCGGCCTGCCCGCCGCAATAGCGGCATCAAGCGCCTGTTTCCCCAGATCACGGAGCGTGCGCTCCGCCTCTGTTTGTGCCTGTACGGCGGCTGCCCAGGCACCGACAGCCAGCTCACGCCCGATACCCAGGTCCGCCACCGCCATATCGACCAGAGCGGAGCAGGTCTCGTAGCCGTCGATGAACTCCAACACAGGCGAGAACAGACGGCTGTCGGGAAACGCTTTTGCCAGAAAATAGGGGCCGGCCTGCGTAATCGGACAGAGGTACGAATCTTTGCACTGGGTGGGATGAGGCATCCGCACGACGTGCGGAATGAAGATCAGGCCCACGCCTTTCTTCACCAGATCCAAGACGGCGCCGTGCGCAATCTGCGCCGGGAAACAAAATCCCGAATGGGAACTCAGATCCCCCCGCGGGTCCACATCCGAGAGCACGACTTCCATGCCGATACGAGAAAAGAACGTGGCGTAAAGCGGAAACAGCGAATGCGTCGTCAGGGCCCTGGGAATGCCGATCCGGGTGCCACTCGCCACCTCGGCAGCGGTAGTACGCCCCAGAGACTCCCGCACAAACGCCTTTGCGCTTTCATAAGCCGGCCCCACGCCCCAGTACGTGCGCTCCACTCGCTCGTGCTTTGGCGTGGCTGCGGGTGGAGCGGGGGTGACCTGAAAGAGCACCCCGGCCCGCTTCTCGACCAAATCTTGAGCCGCCGCGGTCCTGGCCTTGCGCTTCCAGACATTCTCATAGAGACTGCACCGGCCTCCGAACGGAAATCGGCGTCCCGCGACCTCGAACCGGTCGATGGTGCAGTACATCTTGCAGGCCCCGCACGTGAACCGGCCGACGCGCTTCATCTCCGGCGCCGACAAAGCAAGCAGATCGACGGTTTGCCCGGGCATCGCGCCGGACCGTTTCAGGGCAAGCAGGCCGACTCCCAGTGCTCCGAGCAATTCGGGGCTGGGCGGGATCACGACCTGGCGGCCGACGCTGTGGGCGAAGGCGTATCCGACGGCGCGGTTCAAGGCGACACCGCCTTGAAGAAAAATTTTCTTCCCGACATAGCGTGGCCCCTTGACGCGATTCAAATAGTTGCCGGCGATGGCATACACCAATCCGGCGATGATGTTGTCGCGAGGGTGACCCTGTTGTTGGGCAAGGCGAATATCGGAATTAATGAAGGCAGCGCAGGTCGCCTTGAAGTGCACGGGAGACGGAGCGGCCAGAGCCAGGTCGGCGATGTCGGATACTGTGATGCCGAGATCGCCGCGGGCGCTCTCCTCCAGGAACGAGCCCGTACCTGCGGAACAGGCGTTGTTCATCGCGTAGTCGATAGGCACACCGTTGCGGAGATAGATGTATTTGGAGTCCTGCCCTCCGATCTCAAAAATCGTGTCCACCTCCGGATCGAAATGCGTCGCACCGGCCGCATGGGCCGAAATCTCGTTATAGACATGTTCGGTGCCGAGGTAGGCCCCTGCGAGTTCCCGGGCCGATCCGGTCGTGCCGATCAATCCAATCGGACGGTTGCCTACCTGCTCGATAAGCGCCTGAAGACACTCGCGAGTGGCGGCCACGGGGTTTCCTTTGGTGCGCCCGTAATGCGACGCCACCACAGCCTGTGTCGAGGGGTCGAGCAAAATGGCCTTGGTGGTCGTCGATCCCGCATCCACTCCCAGGATCAGCGGCTCTTCTGAGGGAACCTGCCGGGGCGGAGCGGCAATCACGTGCACCTGGTCACCATAGAGATGGAGCGGTGGGAGGCGGCCCAAGCCGGGCTGCGCGGCAATGTTCGGAGACTTCTCGCCGGGCGAGTCCCGGACGAGCAAGGCGGTACCCCAGGCTTCGAACCATGGACTTTCGGGCAAGACCACGAACTCGGTGGCGGGCAGCTTGGCACGCAATGACGCCAGCATGGCGTCGTTGCGCGTGACACCGCCGATCAACAGCACCCGTTTCAGCTCGCGCGCGCCTTTCTCCAACAGCGCAATGACCTTGTTCGACATGCTGTCGTGAAGCGTGTGGAAAATATCCTCCGGCGTGGCCTCATTGCGGTTCAGCTTGTGGGTGATGTCGGATTTGCAATGGACTGAGCAGCGTGAGGCAAGAGGTACGACCTTGCCGCTGAAGGAACGCCTGATCGCTTCCTCCATCCCCAGCCCCATGCGGCCGATCTGCTGTACGAAGAATTCGCCGCTTCCCGCCGCGCATTTGTTATGGGAAACCACATTCGCGATCCTGCCGTCCATCAGAAGGTACACAAGGAAGGATTCCCCGCCGAGCGACGCAACCGCGTCAAATGTTCCGTCTACCTCGCGAAGCGCCCGCTGTACCGCCGCCACTTCAGACACATGACCGAGCTGGCCGGACACGCCGAAATACTCCGCATCGGCAAACTCCGGACGGGCCAGTACCTCGTTGAGTATCTCAAGCGGGCGGCCTTGATGGGCCAAAACCGTGGCGCTTCGCTCATCGCCCCGGAGCGACACCACCTTCACCGTGAGGGCACCGATATTCACGCCGATGTACGACATAGCCGATCCCATCTGAAATTCACATGATGTCCGTGACCGACATTGTCCTGATAATCGATTGCCTCCGGCTCGGGAATATCATGATTGTTTCTTTTTCGTTTCATCCGCCAGCGCTCGTTCGCGCAATTTCTTCACCAGCTCCTGGTATGAACTGTCGCGGATGATCGTATTGAACTGACTCCGGTAATTCTTCACCAGACTGACGCCATCCGCAATGAGGTCGTAGGCATACCACCGGCCTTCCTTCAACAGGAGGCGATAGTCCAAAGGAATGGTCGTTTTTTCCGACCGCAGCTCGCTCCTGACCTCTGCATACGATCCTTCAATCCGTTCCGATAGATACACCACCTCTTCTCCGCTATAGCCTTCGATCTTCTCGGCATAGCGGTCCGAAAGGAACTTCTTGAAGACCTCGACGAACTCCGCCCGTTCGGCTGCGGTGAGGGGAACCCAGTACGCTGCCAGTGCCCGTTTCGACATTTCGGCGTAATCGAAGCGGGTTGCGACCACCTCTTCCAGCATGCGGCGGCGAGGCATGAGCTTCGCCGGGTCTTTCAGTGCGGGATCTTCGAGGATACGCATGACCTGGCTGACAGTCGCGCGCACCGCCTCGGTCGGAGACTCGGGAACTTCCGGTGAGGCAGCCAGGGCGGCGGTGCACAGGAGAACGATCCACGCGGCTGCGTGAAAGGCGACTCTGTGCATGGACCCCGTCAGCCCCTCCAAGATCACCAACAACCGGCCACGCCTAAAATGGGACCGGCACCACCCGTCCCATGACCCCTCCAGAGGCTCTCGCCACGGCAACCGTCGAGCCTCCTCCTGAGCGGCCGGTGACACGAGATGGCCCTCTCCCTTACTCGTTAATCCAACACGAACGTGACCTTCAGGTCCACGCGATACGAGACAACCTTGCTGTTCTCGATCACGACATGTTGCTCTTTCACCCAGGCAGACTTGATGCCGTGGATGGTCTTGGACGCACGGGTAATTCCTTGCACGATTGCATCTTCGAAACTCTTGGGCGATTCGGAGCTGATCTCGATAACTTTAGCAACGGACATAGGAACCTCCCTTTCATGTGATGCGCATGAGCGCAGTTGAAAACCTGTCAATCTCTCCACGATTTATGTGATTCGCCTTGAATCATGAATCTTGGGTGACTTCACCACCCGATCGACTGTTCAGCAAGACCGACGCCAGGACGCGTTCGCCTACCAGCTTGGCAGTTGCGCCATATCTCAGGGGGTTAGCAGGGACAAGAGGAATGGCGGACGATCAGATTGGGGAACCCTGCTACAAGGCAAATCAACGGCCTGTGGCAAAAGAGGCGCAAGTTGTGAGTCGAGAAGGTCGGTTCCAACCTCGCTCCGTCCACCCTCGCCCCGGTTCTCACCGTCCCTGCTTATTACGCCACTTCGGAGTAGGCTCTGTCTTCTTCTCGTGCATCGGTTTCGAATCGCTCTCGAAGGAGTTCGCTTCCGGCTCTGTTCCGGTAGACCAGCTCGTCGCGGTCGAGATCATATTCTGGAATGTCGGCGCTCTCCCACCGCTGCTGGAAGTAGTGGGTGTAGAGCGTGTAGAGGCCGTGGTCCTGGCGGTTGTGCCGCAGGACGTATTCCGGCAGGGTCTGGACATCCAGATCGGCATGGTAATGCTGGAGCCAAAGATAATCGCCGAGGATGACCATTTTGACCAAGGGCTGGTCCGCATAGAGCTTGAGTCTGACGGCTTTGCCCATGGCTTTGAGCCGCTTGAGCAAGGCGATGCTTTGCCGAACTTCTTCCCGGAAGGCGGCGAGGCTGTGTTCGGGATGGTTCATGGCCTCGATGCGCGCGCTGGCGTCCTGGCTGTAGGGATTCACCAGGAGGATGTTCGCGCCCAGGCATTTATCGAGGACGGACGACAGGTCGCCGACTTGATCGACAAAGGTGCTGTAGCCGCTCGAGCCGATCACCATGATGGTGCGGCCTGTGCCCTGTTCTTCTTTGAGCCGTTTGATGCGCCGCTGCGCGGTCTTTGTCCGCCGGGGGAAAAAGGAGACGAGGCCGGCGCCGGCGGCCGCGGCGGCGAGGGTCCGGTCGCGCAGGCTGCGATGGATGTAGCTAAAGACGGCGATCAGCAGCACGGCGACGATTATCTCGACGGCGATGAGCGAGAGCTTGTCGTGCTCCATGTGCGACCAGAAGGCCAGGAACTGCTTGGCACCTGACGGGAGGAGAAGCGCGATCACCGCGCTCAAGGCGACGATGACGCTGTGATAGAGGCTTCCCGCGGCGGCGCGGAGAAGGGAATGAACGGTTGACGCAAATTCATAAAACAAGAATGCACCTCTTGAGAAGTTGAATGAGAAACCACACGACTCTGTCGGGCTGTCATGCGAGCGAATGGCCGTGGGGCCGTCGGGGTGTGCTCAGCAGATGCAGAACGATGGCGTGGAACACAAAAAAATCGCGTCAGACTCGGTGTTTCCCGGAGGACTGCCGCCTCCGAACCGGAAGGTCTTACGCGATCAAATGTCACCCTAGCATGGCTGTCTGGATGACACAAGCGTTTCAGTTGAATTGCAAAGAAGCGACACAACATCGGGAACGGTGTCAATCCGAACCGCCGCCCCCGCTCACGCCAGATACGCCGCAACGATGCCGGAGAGAACAATGCCATCCAAGATCGGATCCGGCCTGTCTGTACGGTAGGGCGCGGCGAACTGAGGTTCGAGTGATCCAGCAGACGATGGCTCCCCGAACCCCTACGCTTGAGACATCCAATCTTCCACGCTCCAACATGCTGAAGGACCGGGAGCCCTACGGCAGGCTATTCCAGGCCTTCTTGAACTCACCGGCGACGAAGGCGTGGCCCAGGTTGGTCGGGTGGATGTCGAAATCGAAAGGCCCGGTATACCCCAGCCTCCGCTGGATCGTCACGAGCCCCTGCCGCCCCAGGGATGGCGTGTACAGATCGACAACCGCGATTCTTGACCCCGTCGGTACCACAACTTGCTGCAGCACCAAGAAACTGAGCGCCTGATTGAATCCCTGCACCGCCGCATTAAGCAACTGAAACACCTCGGGCACGGGGTGTGGAATGATGTAGTAGTTCGATACCAGGATGGTAACATTCTGAAGCGCGCGGCACTTCTGTTTCGTGACAGGGTCGAGAACGGAGATGGCTCCAAGATTCGGACTTAGAACGCCGTCGTTATTGAGCAGCAAATCGACGGCCTGGGCGACGCGTTGCGCACTACTGACCACATCCGGATCGTTTCGGAAGAAGTCGTTGGCCCCGGCGGTGATGGTGACCACGGTCGGACGCTGCTCAGGCTCGGCACAGAGCACCTGCGCCACCTGGTGATCGCGCAGATCCCAGCTTCTGGCACCTCGGGTACCCATATTGGTAAAGTCCATTTCCTTTTTCTTGTCAAACACGCTTTCGCTATACAGCCGATAGACGTAGCCGTTCGTAACAGGCATCGCGCCTTCACCGGCGGCAACGCTGTCTCCCATACCGACGTAGTAACTGTGCTTGGTAAAATTGACCTGCGCAACGGCAAGCGCCGGAACCAGGAAAAGCGCAAGGAGCGCCAGTGTGATGGTGAGCCTAGGTTTCATAGTAACTCTCCTTGTGTTGGTGTAATGGACTCTCACTGCAACGGCACCATGACAACTTCATCTGTTTTAGATAGAGAATTGCCCACCACATAGGCGCTGTTGCCATAGATACCTCTTCAAAGAACGGAGGAGCAAAGACTAGGCCTCTTTGAAGAAACGCCAGGCCCAGTGAAATCCTTGAAAGAACGGTGGTAGTCGTTACGCATGTGATCGGCGAGCAGAACTCCAGCGGGGTTCATTGTAGCGTTGCGCCCCATTCGGAACTTGAGTCTGAGGAGAATTGCTGCGCCTTCTCAGCTCAATAGATGGTTCATTCGCTAGACGGTTGCTCCCGCCATGGGCTTTAGCCACGGAATAGCATTTCTTGAAAATCGAAAAGTACGCGCATCCTGCTGAGCGAGCGGCGACGAATTGATTGTTTCGTAAGAGGCAGTTCTATGCCAGATACGCCGCAACGATCCCCGACAGCACGATCCCGTCGAAGGTCCCGGCGCCGCCGATGCTGGCGATGCCGGTGGCGATCTTTTCGATGTCGCGCAGATGCAACAGATCCGCGCCGATGAGTGGACCGAGCACACCGGCGACGAAGGCGACCGGAGGGGCTTGGTCCGGAACCAGCAGCAGCGCGCTCAGGGACGCGACAATGGCGGGAAAGAGCCCGGGCATCGCGATCCCGACTCCCTCGACTGGTTTTGCCATCCAATAGCACACCAGCGTGTTGATGAAGATCGCGACCGACAAGCCAGCGACCGGTTGCCACCCGGCCGCCATGAGATGTCCGGTTTCATACAAAGCCAACGCCACGGGAATGAGGCAACCGCCGACGTTGATGGCGATGATGGTGTCTCGGCGGACGCGCTGGAACATCGGCAACCAGCCCTGTAGTCCGAACACTGCTAACTGGTCCACCAGGACCGATTCCGTCCGGGAAATGCGTTTCACGGGAAGGTTGATTGCACTACCCATGAATATACCGATCACCACGAGCAGGGCTGTCGTCGGTTCCAGTTTGAGTTTGATCAGAGCCGCAGTAAACAGTTGGCCGAAGACGAACGGGAGCAGAGCCAACAAGATGAGAAAGAACAACAGAGGAAGCCATCTCAACCCTCGCATGGGGCCTTTCGTTTGGCTTGTTCTGCCAGCCGGTCGGCATCCCTTGTCGGCCCCGTCGTCATCCGGTCAATGACGATATATCCAGCCTACAGCTGAAGCGCCCAGAGCAATCGCAGTTTGTGTGTGCCATCCGGCCTGGCATCCATCCCGATCAGCCCACCAAAAAGCGCCCAAGAAGTGCCCACCCCTTCCACGTATTCCCGCCTCCATCCAGGTATGAGGGGATTAACCTCTACAAGCGTTCTTTGTGGTGACACGATCCGCATATACATGGCGATGGGCGGATGGCCGAGCACCCAATACTCCCACTCGTCTTTCTTTGGGCTTCGGTAATCAAACAGCCACCAGAGAAAGCTGGTTTCCGTCGTCCTGCCTTGAGCGGCCTTGTGATCGAAGAGCGGCCACAAGAACCAGAACTCCGACTCATCCTTGATGTGGTCGCTCGCGTAGCGAAAGAAGGGGAAGAGCCGGTTTTCCGTAGAAGTTGGACTCGTATAGCCGTAGTACAAGGACAGTGGAGGAATCCCGAGTGCACCGGTGCGGCTCTCCTGTGTTTTCTCCTCATACTCATGGCTCCAGATGGGAAAGAGACGAGCCCTCATGCCGGTAGGAGTCCACTGTTGGTAGTAGAGAGAGAGTGGGCCGACGCCCAGCACACCGATGGCCCGTTCCTGGGTTTGATGGCTCCGGAAGTCACTCCATAGCGGGACGATGACATTCCTCGACTCCGTCGGCGAATCCGCATGCCACCAGAATGGAAACAGATGGTCGGTCGTGCCGGTTTCGGTCCGATCATGGGCGAACCAGGATACATCTCGAACGCCAAGCAGCGAGAACCCCCAATGATTCCCTTCTCGCTCATAGTCCCAGAGGGGAAACAACCGGTTGCGCGCGGTTGTTGGACTGCCGGCAAAGTGCCCCAAGCTCAGGGGGGCCACTCCCAAGGCAGACACACTCCAGGCCTGCGCGCTTTGGTCCCGCCATACGCTCCCCAATGGAAAGAACGTGTCCCTGGTGTGTTGCGGAGTGGCCCGATGCCAATAGAGCCACAGCGCGTTCCATGTCGTGGTGCCTTCCCCCTGGTCATACGAGTATTGATACAGAGGAAAGAGGCGATGCGTGCTGAATAGCGGGGTCTGTTCCCGGTTGAACAGGGTGAGCGCGGGCATTTCGCCGATCCGGGGAAATCCCACCAACGACAGGCGGCTGGATTCCGTCTGACTGTCCCGCTCCATATCGGCCAGAGGCAGGATGATAGTCCGCGCGTGTGATTCAGTCTGCCAATGCCACCAGAGGAATACCGCATACCAATCCTGCGTCTTAGCCTGCTCGTCACTGGCATACCGATAGAGCGGAAAGAGCCGATGCGTGAGCGCGGATGGGGTCCGATCCAGGGCAAACAGCGAGAGGGCCCGACCGCTCCCGTCGTGTGGGAGACCAATGACGGAGAGACGTTGATGCTCCGCCTCCAAACTGTACTTGTAGAGCAGGGCGGCAGAATGCGAGTAGCCGGTGGGAGACGACTGATACCGGAAGAAGGTCAGTGGGCGCATGCCTAACACCCCGATGTCGCGTTCGTCCCGTTGCCGATCATGCGCGATATCCACGATCGGCAGAAAGACATCCCGCATCTGCTGCACGGTTTCCCGATGCCACCAGAGAAGGAGGGCGTCCCAGTCACGTGTCTTGGCCTCATCGTCCCGCCGATAACGGTAGAGTGGAAACAGGCGGTGCGCCGTCAAAGAGGACGTCTTCACCCGCTCAAATAGAGACAGAGTCGGGAGTGTGCCGACCTTAGGCCAGCCGATCATCGAGAATCTGCTGGCATCTCCCGCCCGATCATAGTCATACAGCGGGAAGAGATAGGAGTGGCTCGCATCCGGGCCTCTGCCATAGTTGAATAGGGTGATCGGCTTGAGCCCCGCCAGGCTCAGCTCCATCTTCCCCGTCTCGTCATCGCGTTCATATTCGTGCAGAGGGGGGAGTGTATCGAGAAGATGGGACCCCTTTTCCACGTGCCGGTACAAGAGCAAGGCGGACCAATTCACTTCCTTCGTCTCGTCATTTCGCTCAAAGCGGTACAACGGGAACAGGCGGGTCAAGAAATACGTCGGTGAGCCTCCCTGTTCGTAGATCGACCAGGCAAAGTGCCGCTCGCGTGGTGGGAATCCAATTAAGGACAACCGCCACTCGTCCGTGGGAACACTCTGATAGCCGTAGAACGGGAAGAGGCGGTTGGCTGTACGCACCGGACTCGACTCATGGTGGAACCACGTCGCCGGTTTGATGCCCAAGAGATCCAGTTCCCATCCCGGCTGTTGTCGCTGCCACGATGCCTCCCAGAGCAGCAGGAATCTATCGTCGCCCTTTTCCGGCGTGGAGTGGTGCCGGTGGACAAAGAGCGTGTCCATCGTCACGTCGTCCGCGGCAAGATCGTGGCGATAGCGATACAAGGGGAAGAGACGGTTGGCAAACAGCGTGGGGCCGATTTCTTGGTGGAATATCGAGAAATCCGACACCCCGATGACCGACAACTCCCGCCAGTCTCCATTGCGCCTCCAATCATAGAGCGGAATGAAGCGGTCGTGGACGGAGTCGCCTTTGGCGTCATGGCGATAGAGAGACAACGGGCCGGAGAACAATGCAGACCAGTGCCACTCCTCGGCCTCAGGATGATCGTAGTGATAGAGCGGGAACAATCGGTGACCGAGCCCCTCCGGGCTCTTCCAATAATGGAAAAGGGAGAGGGGGCCGATGCCGAGGGCGTCGGTGTTGAACGTCTGCGTCGTGAGATCCTCGGTCGCTCGATAGAGTGGAATAAACTGATGCCATGTCGTTTTGGGGTCGTGGCCATATCCGGCCAGAGAAAATTGATCGTAACCTAGGAGTGACCATCCGGTGCGGTTCTCTTTGCGATCCTGTTCATAGAAATACAACGGGAACAGACGATGAGCCGTCAGGGTGGGACTTGTTTTCATCTGAAAGAGCGCGATGAGGTCCAGCTGACGGAGATCGTCCGTCGCAGCATAGGAGTAGCGATAGAGCGGAAACAGCCGGTCCGAGTAGGAGGTCGGCGTCGAGGCATGCTCATAGAAGGCCAGGGCCGGGGCGGTCGTTCGTGGCAGCGGCGGCAGTCCGAGGATTGAGGTGCGCGCTTCCTGAGTGGAGGTATCGGTCAGTAAGCCGTAGAGCGGGAAGAGATAACTCAGACTTGTCTCTGGTGTAACGGACTGGCCGTAGAAAGGAAGAAGATACCGGTACCAGGTTCCCTCTTTGTTATTCTTGCCTGAGAAGTAGAGCGGGAAGACCCTGGTCTCATACCCGTTTTGGTCCGCGCCATAGTGGAACAGCGGAAAGAGGATATCCCACTCCCGGAGATCGATCTGGGTGTCATAGGTAGCGATCGCGACCGGACCGAGCACGTAATAACGGTGATAATGGTCGCCGCGTTGATGGTGCCCATAGAGCGGGACCAGGTACGTGTAGCTCTGGTCTCCCTCAGCGTAATCGAAATAGGCAGGGAGGAAGACGGTGTAGCGTCGTGATGGGTCCTCCGCATGCCAATACACCGGCAGAAGTTGGAAGTACGAGGTCTCGCCCTTGCGCTCGGAAATTCCGAGAGGCCACAGCACGCTCTGCCGAAGATAGCCTTGAGCCGGATTCATTTCGCGGGAATAAAAGGGGATGATAGTGAGTCTGGAATAGCTCCCGCGTTCTTCCGTTGAGTAGAGATAGAGAAACGCCTGGGTCGAAGTCGCCTCCCCCTTGGTTTCCCTGCAATAGAGAAATCCCTGGCAAAAACGCGATTGTTCTTCCGCGTTCTCGGCCGCTTCCGACAACGGGGGAATCCCGATAAACAGCAACGACCCTACGAACAGCTGGAGCGGAAAAAGGCACGTCACCAACAATCGCTGACAAGAATGAAACATCAGCACACTCGTTCTCCATCCCCGATCCCAGGAAATGAACATCCCGTTGATGATGTGACCGCACCCGATTCCGTCGTCTATTTCTTCAACAGGCCTGTGATGTTCAAGTAAATAAAAATGCAAGGGAAGTGCCGCTGCCCCGAGCGATGAAATAACAGAATAGGAGAGTCGAAATGGCGCTTTCGGGGGGTTGGATGCCGTGGAGTCCATCCTCGTTGTTATCAAAAGCGTCAACACACGTTGACAGGGCTGTAGAACATTGCCACGGTCGGCTGAGAAGCAAGAGTGAACACATTACGACGGTTACAGGGGAAAGATCCCAAGGGCCTCTTCATCGCGGCCCCTGTCCCCCGGTTCACGGATGAGGACCATGAGGTTCCGTTGCAAGAACGAATAGTTCCGCCGGCCAGGCGCCCGTCAGCACATGATCTGAGGCGGACGGGATGAGAAACCGGCTCACCTCAGTCGCAAGGTCATGACTGTACCTGGTGCAAGGCCCATGTCAGGACTCGCCCGCTGGTGCATCTTGCCTCATCGCGCCACACTTCTCTGTCGATGTCTACCCCACCCGATGACCTGATTCGATGGGCGTGCCTCGTATTTCCATGAACCAATGACGGAAATCCATGAAAGATCTGTCCACGACCACTGTGGCATCGAGATTGCTCAACTTACGCTTACGCAGGAATTGTGCTCGTCATTCTCCAGAAGAGGAGTCTCGCCATGAGAGTCACCCTCAGCATCATCAAAGCCGATATCGGTTCTATCGGCGGCCATATCTGTCCCTCGCGGCAAGTGCTGGACAGCGTTCGGAGTCATATTGCCCAGCATGGCTCCTCGCTGTTGATCGACCATTACATCAGCAGTACCGGTGACGATATTGCGATCTTGATGAGCCACAGGCATGGCGCAGGACACGAAGCCGTCCATAAACTGGCTTGGGATGCCTTCCTCGCCGGAACAGAGACGGCCAAACGGCAGGGGCTGTACGGTGCCGGTCAGGATTTGTTGAAAGACGCCTTTTCGGGCAATGTGCGCGGGATGGGACCGGCGGTGGCGGAAATAGAATTCAACGAGCGTCCGAATGAGCCCTTTCTGTTCTTCGCGGCTGACAAGACCGATCCCGGTGCCTTTAATCTGCCGTTGTATCTGGCCTTCGCCGACCCCATGAACTCACCGGGTTTGATCCTGGCACCCAACATGGCGCAAGGCTTTCGTTTCGTCATCATGGACGTGAATCATACGGAAGGTGACCGGATCATCGAGCTCACTGCTCCAAAAGAATTGTACGAAATCGCCGCACTGCTGCGAGATACGGAACGTTACGTGGTGGAATCGGTCTGGTCCGTCACCAGCGGGGAACAAGCAGTGGTGGCATCCACTTCCCGGCTGCACAACATTGCCGGGAAGTACACAGGCAAGGACGATCCGGTGATGCTGGTGCGGGTACAGAAGGATTTCCCGGCAACGGGCGAAGTCTTAGCGCCCTATGCAATCGGTCCTTATGTGGCAGGCGGTATGCGGGGCTCTCATCAGATGCCCTTGATGCCGGTCCCGCTTCAGTCGGGGATCAGCTATTTCGATGGCCCTCCGGTAATCACCTGTGCCGCCTTCGCCATGCACGAAGGACGGTTTACCGAACCGGCGGACGCGTTCGCTCATCCGTTCTGGAACCGAGTACGGGATAGCGTCTCTGACAAAGCCATCGGCATACGCCGCCAAGGGTTCTTTGGTGCTGCCATGCTGCCCATGGCGGAATTGGAGTATACCGGTATCATGGAAAACTTGAAGGCGCTTGAACCACGATTCCGTGTGCGTACCGATTCGTGATCGGACGCGACCGACGTGTGCTGCGTCGCCCATGAGATCATGGCGTTGAGTCAGGCGGCCGGTCACCGGAGAATTCCGCTCACGATCATCTCCACCGCTTGCTCCGGCGTGAGCCCCCGTGCCATCAAGGTTTCCAGTTCTTTCTTGTCCACGCTGCCGATGGCGGCTTCGTGGGTGACCTTGGCTTCCGGATGAAATACCCGCACGATCGGAATCGCGCTCGCCTGCGCCCGGCCCTGCACGATTTCCATGCAATCCACGTGGCCGCGAGCTCCCTTGGCATAGGCTTCTGTGATCCCGGTGATTTCCGCGCGGGCTTCGTCCTCCAACACCACGCGTGTCTTGATCAGCCCTCGGGACCGCTCTCCCCGGAGCATGACGGCTTCCTTCAGCGTGATTCGATCGCTTCTGTGCGCGAAGATCTTCGCGGCCAGTTCGGCGATGCCGTCTTCCTCCACCTCGACGAGATAATCGATGTCGAGACTGCCCACTGAACCAGACAGCAAGGAGAAGTCGGAAAAGTACCGTCCCCCTTTTCCGATCTTCACCGTCGCATGTGGAATGACCAGCATCCCGCCATGAGGGCCGTGATAATGGCCTTCGGTATAGGTCAGCGACGCGCCGGGCCCGATGTCGATCATGGCCTGCATGCGATGCTGGGCGGCTGTCGCAACAGGAAAGAGGCAGTGGGAGAGCACGCGCGCAGTCGCCTTCTCTTCCACCAAGACGTCGATGCGAATGGTCTGGCTGCCGGTCGGATGGGCCAGGCCAAAGCACATGTGGATCGGTTGCTCGATGGTCACACCCGCTTGAACGGTCATCTTCCCGACGATGGCTTCGGGGGTCTCCTCCAGATCCAAACGGAGTCCGTGGACAGACCGGCGGCTCAGGATGCGATGCCCCTGCCCGACGACGTGCGCGATCCGCTCATCATCCAGGATCGCCGGCTCCGCTCCGACCATCGGCAAGACGCGAGTGAGTGCCTCAAGCTCGGACATAACCGCAGACCTCTCCATCGCACCGGACGCACGTCCGCCCGCGAAAGTGTTCAATGACGTGCCCCGGATCGCCGGAATAGACGATGCGCCCGTTGCACAATTGGGAGGCCGAGTCCGCAATCGCCGCGACCTCTTCCTGGTGCGTGATGAGCAGCACCGCCCCTCCGTGGTCTTTGATCGCGCGAATCACATTGATGATGTGGTTGATCGAGAGCATGTCGATGCCGGCGGCGGGCTCGTCGAGGATCGCCAGCCTCGGTTTCATGCTCAGCACGGATGCCAGCTCGATTCGATGGCGTTCCCCGCCGCTGAGAGATTTATCGACCCGCCGATTCAGGTAACGGTCAGGGTCTAGTCCAACTTGCACCAGCGCCGGTTTCGGATCGGCCTCGGAACGACCTCGCGAGAGGTACTCGCGGACTGTGACGCCTTCGAATCGAGCAGGCTCTTGCCAGGCGAGGGTCAAGCCCAACTTCGCCCGTTCATATATCTTGAGTGGAAGGAGGTCCGTTCCCGCGAACAGGACGGTTCCCGCACTCGGGACATACCCCTCGCATCCCATAAGGAGGTAGGCCAGAGTAGTCTTGCCGGAGCCGTTTGCTCCGAGAAGCGCGTGGATTTCTTCGGGATAGATCGCGAGGTCGAACCGGTCGAGAATCGTCTGATTGCCCGCTGAGAAGGTAAGATTGCGAATGTCTAGGAGAGAGCCAGTCATCGTGCCTCCCATACCTTCTAAACAGGAGTGCATCATATATGCCCTCTGTCGGCGTGTGATCTCAGGACATTGGCACGTGCGCTGGATTCGAACCGTAGCGTTCTGCGGCACGGAGGTTGATCCGCCTGGGGAAATAGTCCCCACCATTGGATCCATCGGTGCCAACACCCGAGTGCGCGGCAACACTAAGGCCCGATTCATCAACGACTTCGTCTTCTGAGTGACTATGGCATTGCAGTTGCTGAGGGCGACCAATGAATAAGGAGTCTAGTCGGCAAGGTCGTGAATCGAATAGGGGTTCGTCCACGATCCGCAATGTGAATGTGCCGGATTACTCAAGGAAAGGCGGTCGCAAGCAGCCGCAGAGTCAGGGTCGCCATAATCCATAACCTGTGCAAGGAGGAATGTCATGAGCAAAGCAGGCGCAGAAGAGAAGGCCGTCGCTACCAAGAAACCGAGCGAGGTCGTGTCGCGTGGGGAGGAATTCGAACACTGGTTGGACCACTTCATGGATGACATGTGGCGGCGTCCATTCCCCAGCCTCTTCGGGCGTGATCGCTGGTTGCCCATCCGTCCGCTCTCGATTCGCATGCCCTCGCTCGATGTTTACGAGGAAAAGGACTCCGTCGTGGTCAAGGCCGAACTTCCCGGGATGAAGAAGGAAGACGTCCAAGTGAGCCTTGTAGGGGAGAACTTGACGATCAAAGGCGAGAAGAAAGAGGACAAAGAGGTGAAAGAGGACGACTACTATCGCCGAGAGCGGTCCTACGGGTCGTTCTTACGTACCGTCGCGCTGCCCTGCGAAGTGAAGAGCGGCGAGATCAAAGCCTCCTTCAAAGACGGCGTGCTGGAAATCCGAATGCCGAAGACGGAGGAGGCGAAGAAGAAATCCATCTCGGTGAAGATCGACTAACTCTTGTTCGTGACCGGAGCGCCTGTGAAACCTCGATCGGCAATCGGGCTCTGTGCCGTTGTCGTAGCACTGTACGGTTTGACGGCCTGCCAGCCGCCTCAACCCAGAATTGCCATGGCCGAAGGGCGCGCATCCGAATCCGTCGCTTCCACCGGCCCCACGGCGAAAGACATCCTCGCCGATTTCGATTGTCTGGAGGAGGCTGGCCGGACGAGAGCGGGCCGAACTGATCGTCGTCGGATCTCGCAGCGGGCGCGGCCCGCAGGAACATTTCATGGGGAGTGTCGCCGACACAGTCGTCAAGCACGCCCCTTGCTCCGTGTTGGTCTACAAGAGGTAGGAGCGCATGGCCTTGGAGTTGAGCAGCCCGGCATTCAAGGACGGCGAAGCCATTCCACGCCGGTATACCTGTGAGGGAGAGGACCTGTCGCCTCCGCTTCATTGGGGCGTGCCACCCGCCGCCACGAAAAGCTTCGTCATCATTGCGGACGATCCGGATGCGCCGGTCGGGACCTGGGTGCATTGGGTGCTCTACGATATTCCCCTCGACCGGCGCGGGCTCACGGAGGGTATTCCGGCCAAGGAGCATTTACCGGACGGGGCCATGCAAGGTTTGAACGATTTCAAGCGCGTCGGCTATGGAGGACCCTGTCCTCCACGTGGAAAACCGCACCGCTACCACTTCAAGTTGTACGCGCTGGATACTGTGCTGAACATGAAGCCTCGCGCGACCAAAGCGCAAGTGTTGGAAACATGCAGGGGACATGTGCTGGCAGAGGCGCGACTCATGGGCCGATTTGCACGGTAGTCCGCATCATTCATGACAATTCGTCGCGAACTGGCGGAGTCCGCGCGAAGAGCACAGCTTGCGTGACACTAGTCCGGCCCCCAGTCTCACTTGTCCCGCGAATCCCATCCGTCTCGCCTGAGCCGAGCATGGGAGATTGGAGCAGATGCGTGCATGAATCCTGCGGGTGAGGAAGGATCGCCGGTGCCCACTACCGAATCCAAGCGCGACTATTACGAGGTCTTGGGTGTCGATCGAACTGCAACCCGGGATCAGATCAAGCATGCCTACCGGCAGCTGGCGCTGCAATGTCATCCGGACAAGAACAAGGATCCCGGCGCCACGGCAAAGTTCCGCGAAATGGCGGAAGCCTACGCCGTCCTCTCCGACGACACGAAACGAAAAGAATACGATACGACGGGCCATGCCGGCGTGAGTGAACGGTGGTCGTCCGAAGACCTCATGCGCGATTTTCAATTCGGGGATTTCTTCGGAGCCCGATTTGGCGATCTGTCGGGTATGTTCGGAGACCTGTTCGGCCGCCGCATGAGGCCTGGAGCTGGCTCGGCAAGGGGGGTGGATCTTCGTTATGACGTGGAATTGACCTTGGAAGAAGCCGCGCACGGTGGTGAACGGGAGATTTACCTCACGCGATCGGAGAAATGCGTGGATTGCGATGGCAGCGGGGCCAAAGCCGGCACAAAGCCGTTGGCTTGTCCCGATTGTCGAGGTACCGGGCAGAAACAAGACGTAAAGATGAGGAAAGACGTACGGCTTGTGACGCTGACGACGTGCGCTCGTTGCCAGGGGCGAGGACAGATTATCGAATCTCCCTGTCCGCTCTGTCAGGGCGGCGGCTATCGATTTCTCCCGCATACATTGAAAGTCAAAATCCCGCCCGGAGTCGATGACGGCATGGTGGTCCGGCTGCCGGGGCAAGGAGAGGCAAACGCCAACGGCGGGCCGCCGGGTGATCTGCTCATTCGCCCGCATATCCGCCGCCATCCGACCTTCGAGCGGCACGGCGACGATCTGTATACGGTTCACTCGGTGACATTCCCCGATGCTGCGCTGGGAAGAAAGTTGTGTGTGGCGGGGCTGGGCGGAGAGGCTTTGCAGGTGACGATTCCGCCAGGGACTCAAAGCGGCGCCACCCTTCGGCTGAAGGGGAAAGGGATGCCGAGAGTCGGGATAAAAGGGAAAGGCGATCTCTTTGTGGTGGTGGAGGTCCGGACTCCGACCGATGTGTCGGATCGCGAGCGTGCGCTGCTGTTGGAGCTGGCGAAGCTACAGTCACGTGAAGACGTCAGGAAATCCGGCTCGCCGGTGCCGTGACGCGCATAATCCCATCGAGATGGAACAGTCAGGCATATGATGGAACTGGCGACTCGGCTGTCAGGTTCATGCCACGGCGCGGCGGCGTTGGATCGACAGCGGCGCCAGACGTTGCATTGGAGCCCGCTCTTTCGCCAATCGGATGGGAAACGAGGCTGGTCCCTGTTGCATCCCCCGATTCTTGAGCACCAGCTCATCCACATAGTCCCCGCAGTTGACGCACCGCCACCCGACCACGTCCATCCCTATCTCATCCGGACTCATCAAGTCGCCGTACACTTCAACCATCATACCGCCGCAGCGATTGCAATGCTGTACGTGTGTTGTCATGGGCTTCTCCCTTTTCGGTGCGACGCTCTCGTGAGATCACCTATGCAATTCATTTCACGATGCTGATCAGCGAGAGAAGCAACAGATATGCCTCTGGCCGGCAGAAATCGATTGCCTGCACGAAATGCGAAGCGCTATCGGTAGTTTCCTCCGGCCCGGTATCGTCTCAGTAAAGACTCCCGCCGTTCTGGTGTGGACAATTTCGCCAACCTGGTGCCCGGATCTGACGCAAGAAGCAACAGGCGAAGCAGAAGTGGTTCTACGAAAGGCTGTCGAGCAACTCGATGTTATGCATCGTGCCGGGATTCGAGCGGGACAAGACCAGCACGAAGTTTCGCTCTCGTTGTTCGTGACAGGGCAACATGAAACCTTGTACTCGAATCGGTTGTGAACGCGATCCAAGAAACTGACTCATGTGCACCGACAACGAATCAGGGCATCTGTCGATAGTTGAATAGGCTGCAATCTCCTGGACCATGGTCATGAGGCATGGGGGAAGAGGCTGTGTTCCCGTTGGCGCGAACCAGTTCGAATCGAGTGTGCCCAGCAGACTGATGGCGTTCCGGTCGATGAAGTGGAGACGGCAAGATGCAGAGAGGACGATCGTGCCGGTGGAACCAAGATTCCTCGTCCGATCCTCTTGACAGGACTCCGCAGCAGAAGCGGGCATAGATACATACTCCTTGCCTAAATTGGTGATGGGAGGAAGAGATGGCATGAGGAAGAGATGGCATTGTGACTGAAGGATTCATAGACCACCGCTGGAGGATATCTTTAAGACAATTGGCCCGGCTGCGGCACTAGGCATTGTCCTAGTATGCAGTTCAAATCGCACCTGGGCATACCCGTTTCTGCCATCGGCTTCTTGCCGCTCTTGCTTGGCTCTCCCATGAGGCCTAGAATTGCTCCAGTCCCATGCCGCCGAAAATGACCAAGAAGAAACGGCCTACTGGAGTGAGAGCCCGCCCTTCTCCGAGGCGACGCCCTGCCTCGCGCCCGCGCAGGCAGACTCTTCCTTCTTTAAAGGATGAATTCCTGGCCATGGCGTTCCGGCTGAGTCCCCATCCGATGGGAGTGACTGAGTTAGAGACCGGTCGCTGCCTTGATGTTAACGACGCCTGCCTGGAGATGTTCGGGTTTCAGCGGGACGACCTGATCGGACAGACGACCCTCCTGTCAGGCATTTGGCCCGATTCCCAAGATCGGGCTCGATTGAACGAGCGCCTCAAATCCGAACTGTCGGTGCGGAATCTCGAGGTGCCGATGCGGATGAACCACGGCGGCCTGCGCCGGTTTCTCATCTCCGCTGACGTGGTCATGCTGGGGAAGACACGCTGCCTGTTGATAATCGGCAACGACATCACCGAGCGCAAACGCGCCGAGGAAGCCTTGCGGAGCGCTCAGGAAGAGCTGGAGCGTCGAGTCCGTGAACGAACGAAGGAGCTGGAACGGACCAATGCGGCGCTGATCGAGAGTGAGGAACGGTTTCGTACGTTCCTGGACCATGCGGCGAATCTTGCGTTCATCAAGGCAATGGATGGGCGGTATCTCTATGCGAACCGCCGATTCCGGGAAGCTTTCAGTCTCGATCAGAACAGTATTGTGGGTAAGACCGATGAGGAGCTGTTTCCGCGCGCACAGGCCGATCAGTTCCGGTTCCATGATCTCACGACACTCGAAGCCGGAACGGCCATGGAATTCGAGGAAACGTCCCTCTACGTCGACGGTCCCCACACGACCATTGCTGTGAAATTCCCTATGCGGGATAAATCGGGGCACGTCTACGGGGTCGGCGGCATTGTTACCGATATCAATGAGCGTAAGCGGACTGAGGAGACGCTGCAGCTCCAGCAGAAGCAACTGCACGACTTGACCGCCAAGCTCATCAAGGCTCAGGAAGACGAGCGGCAGCGGATCGCGCGCGAACTGCATGACGATGTCAGCCAGCGGCTGGCTGCGCTGGTCCTTGATGTGGCGTCGCTCGAACGACAGCCGCCTCTCTTGCCCGAATTGATCGGAAAATCCTTGGAGCCGGTTCTCGAGCAACTCGAGCAGCTTTCCGATGACCTCCATAACCTCGCCTACAAACTCCACCCGTCTCTCTTGCAACATGCGGGGCTGCAACCGGCCGTCGAAGATCACATCCGTGAGGTCACCAAGAGGACAGGACTTTCTGTGTCATTGAAGGTGAATCGTGTGCCCGGTTCACTGTCGCTGGACCATTCGACCTGTCTATTCCGCGTGTTGCAGGAAAGCCTTCAGAACATCGCCAAACATGCCTGTGCCACGGAGGCCACCGTGAAACTGAGTGGTTCATCCAAGGGAGTCGGCCTGTCCGTGACAGATAACGGCAAGGGATTTGACGCGAGCGACAAGAGCGCCCATCACAAAGGGTTAGGCTTGACCAGCATGCAGCAACGATTGCGGCTGCTGAATGGATTCCTCCGCGTCCATTCCAGGCCGGCTGAAGGAACGAAGATCTGCGCCTGGGTTCCGGTCAAGAAAGAGGAAGCATGACGCGCCCTCGTATCCTGATGGCAGACGATCACTCCCTGGTCCTGGCCGGGCTTCGGAAGCTGGTGGAAGCCGAGGCCGAGGTCGTCGGCACCGTGGAAGACGGCCGCGCGCTGGTGGAAGAAGCGCAGAAGTTGCGCCCGGACGTGATCTTGCTCGACATCTCCATGCCGCTGCTCAATGGGCTGGATGCCGCAAGACAACTCACCAAGCTCGTCCCTGACAGCAAACTGATCTTTCTCACGATGCATGCGACACCGACGTATGCAACAGAAGCCTTCAAGGCCGGCGCTTCCGGATATTTGATCAAACGATCTGCCGCATCGGAGCTCAAGCAGGCCATCCAAGCGGTCATGCGAGGACAACACTACATGACGCCGCTGATCACGAAAGACGTGCTGGCTGCTACGTTGCATCCGCCGGAAACGTTGGTGCGTCAGCGGCCCGTGACCGCACTCACGCCACGGCAGCGTGAGGTGTTGCAGCTCATCGCGGAAGGGAAGGGTACCAAGGATATCGCCACGCTCCTGAATATTTCCGTGAAGACCGTGGAATTCCACAAATCGCGGATTATGGAGGAACTGGATCTCCATTCGACCGCCGAGCTGACCAAGTATGCAGTGGCCGAAGGTCTGGTGAGTCTGTAACGCGCTCCTCGCGCGAGCGGACCGGCACCATGGCCCCCCGGTTGCCGGGTATCTTCTCGTGTTCCTCTCAGATTGGTCGGAAGGCTTATCGTCGGCCATCGTGCGCCCTGGTAATATTTCTTGGCTTGTCTAGCAGTTCCCCTAGTTCTCCTTCCTGCCGATTTCACCTAACCTCCCATCCGCCTCGTACAACGAGGACCTATCAAAGGGGGTGCCCTATGGCCGTCTCAACGACCATCTCTCGTGTTCACACCGCCCTGGAGGAGCTCGGCACCGATTGTCCCATGGAAGAAATTGTGGGGATCTGCCCGGAGCTCACATGGAACCAAGTGTTTCTCGCGATCGATTACTTGAGCCGTACGGGACAGATTCGCGTGACACTGGATTCCGGTAGGACCTATCGAGTAGCGGCTGCCCATCCCGCCACTCCCGAGAGTCCTCCTGTTTTAGCCAGCCCGTAAATCGCGTCTGTCAACGCGAGACTGGTACATTCCCTAGTTCTGCTCCCGAAGCGGCTGTGCTACCGTGTGCCCCGTAATGTGGTCTCATGAGGTATCTGGCCGGAATATCTCAAATGGATAACACTCGCGAAAAGTCTGAAGACGTGGAGTCAATGCACCGTGAGATGGAGGCGCCAATGGACACGCAGGCGGTTCAAGAAATCGGTTACGAGACAGGAATCCCCAACTCGAATACGCTCTGCGTTCACCAGCGTCTCATCGACGATGTTCGGACGAGAAGCGGTAGGCCGACCGGGAAGGTTCGCTGCCTGGAATGCGGGACGATATTCGACGACCCCCACCGGAGCCTGGACTGACTCGCCGAGCCAACGGCCGTCGAATCCCCTGCTCATCTCGTGAAGCTCCTGAGATGAGTTATCCCCCACTCCTCGTGAACATGGTTGCCGCCGCCATTTCCCTTCCGCGGTTCAAGGTGTTAATGCGGACAATGGCTTTCTACTAGGTGAAATTGAACTTTTGTTCAACGCAGATGTAGACTGACACGATGCTGCCCGATAACAACTCGTCACCGAATAATTGGGCGCTGAGGGGTGTCATCGCACGGTCGGTCGGCATCGTTGCCGTTGCCTTGGGGTTCGTCATCGGCATGTACGGACTCGATGACCCTGCCTCACCCTGGCTTCCGACGGCACTTGGGTTACTCGTAACCGGACTGGTGGCTCAAGTCTATGGGCTGTACTGCTCAATCAAACGGCAACTGAACTCCCGATTATGACCGGACGGTTATGACATGAAGGTGTGAGAAGCCCCGGAAGACCGGAAACTTCCCGGGAATCCGCCCGGCGTGTCACGGCGTGACCGGTCTCCACTCCTTGGCCTGCCTGGCCACATTGATCAACACCTCAAGGTCATTGAACCGGAGAAATGCCGTGCGCCACTCGCCGGCGGTTGCATCCGC
The DNA here is from genome assembly GCA_022842445.1 of Nitrospira sp. Taxonomy (GTDB): domain Bacteria; phylum Nitrospirota; class Nitrospiria; order Nitrospirales; family Nitrospiraceae; genus Nitrospira_D. The sequence goes on along the minus strand of JALHPO010000009.1, from coordinate 2,842 downwards.
AGAAGGGTCATGCTGGGAAGAAGCAGGGAGCGCAAGAGATGAGACAGTCAGCGGAGCTACACACCGGCACCATCACTCTGGGCGCAATGAAACATGGGAGTCAAACACGATACGGCGCGTCAGCAAGGCTCCATCCTCGCCGGTGCGTACGAAGCCTTCCCTGACGCCGTTGAATCAATGTAACACTAGCCCACCTTGATCTCGATGGCTTGCGGTTTCGCCTTCACCGATTTCGGGAGATGCACCTGGAGGATGCCGTCGTTGAAGCCGGCGGTCACCTTGCTCCCATCCGCATCCTCCGGAAGGGAAAAGCTGCGCACGAAGCTTCCGTATGCGCGTTCGACCCGGTGATATTTTCTCCCCTTTTCTTCCTTCTCAAATTTCCGTTCGCCGGAAATCGCCAGGACGTCGTTCTCCACCGTGAGGCGCACGTCCTCCTTCTTCATCTCGGGCAACTCGGCCTTAATGAGATATTCCTTCTCATCCTCGGTGATGTCCACCAGCGGCGTCCACTGGGCCACCGTCAGGGCTTCCTTTCCGCCGTTCCCCGCCGCCTCCCGAGTGGCAAACATCGTCGCCAACCGGCTTTCCAATTCATCCCGATCTTTGAAAGGATTCCATCGAGCCCTGCTCGTCGGATCCCATCGTAGGATTGTATTCATGGCTTCATCTCCTTGTCATTATCACAGTGAATGTTCAGGGTCATTTACCGGCGGCTGGCTGCGCCGGCCAATTCCCGTTCCGCGTTCAACCAGTCTTCCAAGGCCCAGCCATCCCGCCGTTCACGTTGCTCGTACAGTTCGTACGCCCGCCGAGCAATGCGGTCTTGGGTCTGGGGACTCTTTGAAGCCTGTTCAGTTGAACCAGATTTCGCCCCGCTTGAGCCGCCCTGAGCGGGGCCGGCCGACTTGGCTGGCCCCGCGGGATGTGAATCCCTTGCGTTGATCATTGTGCACCTCCTCACGCTTCCGTGTTGTTCGTGGTTGACTGAGGGAGTCACTCTTGTCGTCCGTCGATGCCACCCGGCCCGGATCGACGGACGGAGAGCGACTGTGTCCTATCAGAACTTGCTTAGGCCTTCTCTTTGACCGTGAGATCGTTCTTCACCGACTTCACGCCGGGAACCTGCCAGACCTTCCACGACGCTTGCGCGCTGGTCATCAGATCCGCCACTTCGCCGCTCAGCGAGACCACACCCGCATTCGTCTGCGCATGAATCCCGGACACCTTGAGCTGGGCGTCTTTCGCGATCTGAGCGTTGACTCGAGTCGTAATGGCCTCATCTTTGTCGTCAATCGCCTCGCGCTTGGACGGCGCCACCACTTGCAAGTCGTTTTTAACCGTCTTGACGCCGTCGATCTGTTTGGCAATTCCCTCCGCCGCCTGCTTCGCCGCATCGGAATCCACCTTCCCACGGATCATCACCGAACCCTGTGCGCTTTCCACGGTGATCTCGCTTCCCTTGACCCGGGCATCGGCAAACAACGCAATCTTGGTCTTCGCCGTCAGCCAGGCATCATTGATCGGCGTCTTCTCGTCGGCCTTGCCAATCGCGTTCGCCGATCCCGCCAAGAACGCCCAGCCGATCACCAACGTCGCGCAGAATGTGAAAACAGTGCGTGTATTCATTCTCGTCTTCTCCTTAACCGAATAGCTAGAATGTATCGTCGTAGCCGAATGGCATCCATCCGGCAGAACTATTTCTTCCCCGCGGCATCGGGCGCCGGCTTCTTGTGCCAATGGTTGGCCCACTTCAACAGTTCGCGCTTTTTGGCGGCATACCGTTCCGGGACCTTGCCGACAAACTTGGCGTAGTTCCCTCCGATCTCCTGCAAGTCAGTATCGGTGAATTTGCTCCACTGTTTTTGCAGGTCGCCTTTGAACTGCAACCATTTCCATTGGAGTTGATCAGCGTTCATCCATCCTCCTCCTTGCGTAGCGATTGACATTGGAGCGGGTCGTCACGCCGGAAACCGACGGACAACCAGACAGGCCCCGGTTACGTCACTCGAGCGGTTCGCCCTGTGACCAGATGAATCACCAACAATACGATCCCGATCACGAACAGAATCCACGATATCTGGACCGCAACCGTAGATACGCCGGCGAGATTCAGCACGCCGGCAATCAAGCCGACCACCAGGAACACCAGTGCATAGTAGAGCATGATTCACTCCTCTCCATGGAATGGAAGATCAGTCGCAGAGTCCTCTGGAGCAATGCCGCTGTCCCGGCCGCCTCCATCAGCAGACCAGGCTACAAGGCATGCAGCCGTTCAGAGAACCTCGGGCATCGGAGCGGCGGAGACTGAGGAATCGGTCACGCGGAGAAGAAGCAGGAAGCGCGAGAGATGGAACAGTCAGCGGAGCTTCACACCGGACAATTTCACCCTGGGCGCAATAGGCATGGGAGTCAAGCACTATAATGTGGGCTTGGTGAAGTCATCGCTACAGGCATTTTTCGACAGTTAGACTCAAGGGGAGGAGGAAGGGGCGGCCGGGTGCCTTGCTCGTTCGCTGGATTCTGTAGTAGAAGCGGACCCGTTCAGTGCGCGCAGTGACGGCACCACAGGCGAGTCCCCCGGTCATAGCTCCTCACGGACGGATTGGTCCTGACATGGCACATTGGGGTTGAGCCGTTGAGCCATTGACTCGTCCGATGCTGATGGACTCAAGCATCATGCAACAATATGTCTTTACCCCTTAATACCGCTTGACTCCCTCGCCTAATGCGCCCAGGGTGATGGTATGACGTACTGAGCTACGCCGACTGTCCTATCCCTCGCGCGTCATCGTCCCGTCCTGCGCGACTGATTCCCTGGTCTCCGCCGCTTCTACGCCGA
>JALHPO010000008.1 GCA_022842445.1 Nitrospira sp. | reverse complement strand
CCTCTTCCTGCCACGGCTCAGACGGCCAAGTTGTATGTCGTGGACTTAAAGGCAGGGCCAGGAGTGGGGTTTGTCAATGTGACTCGAATGCCGATTGGATCGTGGAAATCATTTATGGGTCATGTTGTCACGGTCGATAAGGATCTGGATTGGCGAACCGATGTGGCCTATGTCGGCCGGACGGCTCATGATGGGACGCTGCCGTGGCGTGGCAAAATGTATCGCCTGAAAATGAATTGTCCAGCCAATCCCTGTACTCCGATGACGTGGGGAATCCCGAATGGAGTGGATCGCACTCCGACCGAGATGATCGACACCTTCTTCGATGCTCCCTCCGGGACGACGTTGGAGGTCGGGCCAGTGGCTTCAGCTCCTGCTGTGACGATTGACGACGCCAATTTGGTCTGGGTCTTTTTCGGGACCGGCCGCTACTTTGCCAATGCCGACAAGGTCGATAACAGTATTCAACGTCTCTATGGAATCAAAGATTCCGTCACGAATGGCGCCTGCGTCGAATTGAGCACCGTTAGCTGTTGGGACGATAATCTTGTGGACGCGACGAATGCGGTCATCTGCTTGATTTGCAGCGGGGCGACTAATCAAGTGACTGATCCCACTAATCCGGGCGTCACGACGTTCAACGGCACCGGGGCCACGTCAATGGTCGGTCTTGTTCAAAGCAGGGATGGATGGCGTGTAACCCTGCCCGGGCCTGTGACCATCGCAGGAGTCAACTATGGAGCTGAACGATCGGTGGTCAATCCCACGTTGATTGCCGGGACGGTTTTCTTCCCGACCTTCAGTCCGACCAATGACTTCTGTTCCTCGGATGGCCAGAGTTATCTCTATGCCTTGTTCTATAAAACCGGAACAGCCTCAACCGCGCCGGTGATCGGCACAGCTGTATCCGGCCTAAATACCAACGTGACGACAAAAATCAGTCTCGGCGTCGGTTTGGCGTCGTCAGGAACGATGCATCTGGGTGAGAGTGGAACGCTCAACTTCCAGCAAAGCACGGGAGCGTTCAGCCAAACGCAGACGACGACCCCCGACTACGGTAGTCGTTTTGTGAGTTGGGTTCATCAGCGAGATTGAGATCGTGGGAAACCGTAGGGAGGCATAACTGCCCGGTCGTGGCGGGCAACGCGCGCCACGACTGGGTTCCCTATTCCAGCAAGGCGTTTTAATACTCGTGTCCTGAATATTCGCATGCTCCGTCCTGGCTCGGCACAGTTTTCCCTTCTCCTTGTCTGCTTGCCCATGATGCTGGCGGGAGCCGCCTGCACAAGAGAAGGACCAGCGGAGTCTGCAACGGCAGCTCCTGCCATTGGAAACAACGGACCGCCTGTTGTGACATCTGCCAGAATTCTGAATCATCCGCTGTCACTTGACTCGCCCGTGACCGTCACCATTGAAGCCGAAGACCCCGATCGAGAAGCAGTGTCCTTCCGCTATCAGTGGTATGCGGATGGGACAGCGCTCGCAGGCCAAACGTCTCCTGCGTTGGCGCCGGAGCACTTGCGGCGAGGACAGATGGTGAGTGTGGAAATTGTTCCTGCCGATGGGGCCCAGATAGGCAAGTCCTATCGAACGGCCGCGGTTGTGGTCGGCAACACGCCGCCCCATATATCCGGGGTTACTGTTACCCCGCAGCCCATCGTCATCGGTGAGAATATAGAGGCTCAGGTTGATGCGAGCGACCCCGATCACGACCGGGTAGATCTATCCTATCGCTGGTTCAAGAACGATGTCCTGATCAAAGAAGGCGATGAGCCGTTCCTTATGACAACCGGGTTCATTCCCCAAGACCGAATTGTGGTGGAAGTGACTGCGCGAGATATTTCATCGACAGGTAATTCCGTTCGTTCCGCGTCCTTGACGGTCGGTAACCGTCCTCCGACGATCGTGTCCATGCCACCCGCATCCGATACGAAAAACCCATATGAATATACGGTGAAGGCTGTCGATCTCGATGGTGACCGGATGGCTTTCCAGCTTGAAGCTGCTCCTCCCGGCATGACGATCGACCAACAGTCCGGTCGCATTGTCTGGTCTATTCAAGCAGGCCAGTCCGGGACGTTCCATGTCAAAGTGATTGCGCAAGACGGTCGGGGAGGGGCGGCCTATCAGGAGTTTGATCTCTCGCTGGCGGCGCAGGCTCCTGCCACACCTGCTCAGTCGTAGCGCAATCCCATCCAAATACTTCGCTTCTGCTTGTCTCCTCATTTTCTTGTCTGCTAGAATCGGACCGTATCGATATGTTGGAGGGAGACTAACTCGCGCTCGTGCGTAAGCTCAAACTCCGAGAAGGCACCAATACCGCCGTTCTGTTCGGCCACCACGATCAGCATCTCAAGCTGATTGAGGAGGGGTTGGGCGTGCGGTTGTCGGCGCGAGGCGAAGAACTTACTCTGGACGGTCTGCCCGAAGCGGTTCGTCAAGCGGAACGGATACTCCTCGAACTCGCATCTCTCACACATGACGGCATCACTCTGCATGCAGAAGACGTGACGCATGCCCTGAGCGCGTTGCGCCAAAGCCCTGACGCCTCCCTCAAGGACGTGCTCGCCCACCAGGCGACGATCGTCACAAAAAAGCGATTCGTCGGCCCCAAGTCGCCTACTCAAAAAGCCTACATCGAAGCGATTGAGCAGCACGATATTGTGATTGCGATCGGACCAGCCGGGACGGGAAAGACGTATCTCGCCATGGCCATGGCCGTCAGCGCTTTGATGAAGAAAGAGGTGAGCCGGATCGTACTCGCGCGGCCTGCAGTTGAGGCCGGCGAGAAGCTTGGATTTCTTCCGGGCGACATGTATGAGAAGGTGAATCCCTATCTGCGGCCCCTCTACGATGCTTTGTTCGATATGCTGGATATGGAACGGGCCAACCGCCTGATCGAGCGAGGCGATATCGAAATTGCGCCGCTGGCCTTCATGCGCGGGCGGACGTTGAACGATTCGTTCGTCATTCTGGACGAAGCCCAGAATGCCACGGCGGAGCAGATGAAGATGTTTCTGACACGGATGGGATTCCATTCGAAAGTCGTGGTGACGGGTGATATTACCCAAGTAGATCTGCCGAACGATAGGGTATCCGGTCTCATCGAGGTGAAGGAGATTTTGAACGGAATCGATGGCATCGAATTCGTTTACTTCGATGAGAGGGATGTCGTTCGTCATCGGCTGGTCCAGGACATTATCAAGGCGTATGATCGCCGCACGGAAGCGACCGGCCAAGCTCGGATTCAGACATCGTCTCAGCAGCTGACGTCCGGACCTCGAAAGTCCCCTCAGGGTCCCTCGGGCCAATCTCACTGAATGGCTGTCTATCTTTGCGTTCGTGTCAAACGGTCGGTCATACGGCGGGCGGCTTTGGTGCGGGTGGCGGAGCTGGTGTTGGGTGCGGTCGGAGAACGGCAGTCGGAATTGAGCATAGAACTGGCGGGCGATCACCGCATGCGCCGGCTCAATAGACAGTATCGCAAGAAAGACCGAACGACGGACGTGTTGGCCTTCCCTATGAGGGAAGCTTTCGCGCCCCATGCCGCAAGGTTCGCGACGAACATGCTTGGCGATGTGGTAATCTCGGTCCCGCAGGCGCGTCGTCAGGCTATTGAAGTCGGGAGGCAATTGGACGATGAACTCGTTGCCCTGCTGGTGCATGGCGTGCTCCATTTGTGCGGATATGATCACGAGCGAGGCGAAAAGGAAGCGGCCCGCATGCATCGGCGTGAACGGGAACTCTTGAGGGCGATTGGCCCTGCCCCGCGTCTGGTGATCCATCGAACGGTGAAGACGGACAGGAGGCCCTGACGGTGGGATGGTTCCAACGTTTGAACGAGGGGCTTGGCAAGACCCGGCATGCGGTGCGGCAGTCGCTCGACCGGTTTTTGGGGCGCACTCCGGATCCGGCTCTTCTCGAAGAACTCGAAGCGGCACTGCTCAGCGCCGATCTGGGCGCTCGGGTCGTCGATCGGCTCATGCTCCAGGTTACTGAGCGCGCGCGCGGCGTTGATGCAGCGACGTCGCATGGAATCCAAAATGTGTTAAGCCGGACGCTGTACGACGTGCTCAAGCCGGTCTCCGGACCGTCGTTAGAACAGTTGATCGATCAAGCGCCCAAACCGTTCGTTATCCTGGCGGTCGGGGTGAATGGAGTGGGGAAGACGACGACGATTGCTAAGGTGGCTCAGCGGTTGGCGCAAAGCGGACGGCAGCCGTTGCTTGTCGCCGGAGATACGTTCCGTGCGGCGGCGATCGATCAGCTGCAAGTGTGGGCGGATCGAATCGGGGCCAAAGTCATTCGTCAGCGTCACGGGGCCGATCCGGCGGCGGTTGCGTTCGACGGCATTGCGGCAGCGAAGGCGCGAGCGGCGGACGTGGTACTCATCGATACGGCCGGCCGGCTGCATACCAAGTCGAATCTTATGGATGAACTGCGCAAGATGAAGCGTGTCATCGGCCAGGAATTACCGGGCGCGCCCCACGAAGTGCTGTTGGTATTGGATGCGACGGTCGGGCAAAACGCATTGGTTCAAGCCCGCCAGTTCCACGAAGCCGTGGGAGTGACGGGCATAGTCTTGACGAAGCTTGATGGCACGGCGCGCGGAGGCATTGTCGTTGCGATTGCCGAAGAGCTCAACCTTCCTGTTCGCCTGATCGGTGTTGGGGAAGGAATTGAAGATCTCCAGGATTTTAATCCCGAAGCCTTTGTCGCGGCCCTCTTCGGCCAACCGACCGCGTGCTCGTAACTCTGCATTTTTCTTCTAGTCTTCCGGATTCCGTGCTAATCTTTCTTCGCTGGCAGCTCATGCACGAGCGGTATGCGCGCGGGCCTGGAGGGTGAACGCCGATGATGAAGATCTTGATTGTCGATGACGACCAAATGAACTGTGATTTGCTGCAGAATGTGTTTACCCGCCACGGGTACCAGGTTATTTCCACCACGAGCGGGCTCGAAGGTCTCAACCTCTTTCGCAAGCATGTTCCCCGGGTCACGCTGTTGGATCTGCGGATGCCGGAGATGGATGGACTGATCGTTCTGAAAGAGATTCGTGCGGTCGATCCCCATGCGCCGGTGATCATTCTCGGTGGGGGAGCTACAGAGGTGCAGGAGAATCAAGCACGGGCTCTGCGCGTGACCGACTTTGTCCGCAAGGGACTGTCTCTGGATGTTCTGGTCGAAGCCGTCCAGCGGGCTGCACAGCTGCCCATACACCCGAATACGGCGCCGGTTCTGGTCGCCAACGGAGGCCAATCAGAACAGATCGATGAATCGGTTTTGGTGGTGGATGACGATCCCCTCGTCTGTGATCTGCTTGTCCAGTTTTTGAGCTTGCGCGGTTACCGGGCACTGGGTATCAAGGATGGGCAGGATGCTTTGCGGGTTGTGGAAGATGTCATGCCTGACGCCATTGTGCTCGATCTGATTATGCCGGGTATGTCGGGCATTGATGTGTTGCGCGCTTTGCGTGAAAAGGAGTATCCGGGGGGCATCATCATCATGACGGGGAGCCACAATGAGGAATTGCTCGATGAGGCATGGGCGCTGGGCCCGCAGGAAGTCCTGCTGAAACCGATTGATTTGGAGTGTCTGCTGACCGCAATCCAGCTTGTACTCGTCTGCCGCGAGTGTTAATAATTCTCCCGATGTTTTCCAGAACCTGCCCCGTGTCTGCCATCATCGGACTTCTCTGCATCGCCGGCATTTGGGCCCCCGGTGCGGCTGCGTCGTCTATTTCCGATCGTCCTGTCGTACTTAGCCATGATCTCGCTGTCGAGTTGCGTCCTTCCACCCATGAATTGATAGGGCGAGATCAGATCGATATCGAATTGCCGTTCCGTGCGGCGGCGGTGACATTCTCGATCTCGCCGACCGTGAAGATCGACCGCATTCTCTTGAGAGCTCATCCAGCAGTCAGTACGGCCACAGTATCTGATACGGCATTGTCGTTTACGACAGAGCAAGTCGTGCGGCCGCCTGAGCAAAGAGTGACTGTCGCCCTTCCCGGGGCGCATGACGGGCGTGTGACTCTGGTATGGATCTATCGGGGAACCATCGACGATCCGCCCAAAGAACCGCGCCATCTGAGATTTGTGACGCCCAGCGAGACAGCCGGACATATCGGACCAGAAGGCGTGTACCTGAGCAGCGAAAGCCAATGGTATCCGGACATCGAAGGGTCGCTCAGTGCCTATCGGCTTACAGCCCTGGTTCCTCAGGGATGGTCTGTGGTGACACAAGGGAAAAAAACGGAGGAGACGACGGATGGAGAGCACGTTTCCTCGACGTGGGTCGTTTCAGATCGATCAGAAGCGTTGACACTGGTGGCCAATAGGTTTGCCATCAAGTCGCGTGCGTGGAAAAGCCGCAACGGGCAATCGATTGAGCTGGCAACGTATTTCTTTCCCGACAATGCGGGGCTGGCGGATGAGTATCTCGACGCCACGTCGAACTATCTCGATGTCTATATCCCGATCCTGGGCGAGTTTCCGTTTGAAAAATTTGCAGTGGTGGAGAACTTCTTCGCCAGCGGGCTCGGCATGCCGTCATTTACATTGCTGGGCAGCGGCAGCATCAAACGGCACTATGTGCAGCCCTATGCCTTGGGGCATGAGATCGTACATTCATGGATCGGCAATTCGGTATTCAACCGAGCCGATCAACCCAACTGGGTCGAAGGGTTGACGACCTACTTGGCGAATTACTATTGGCACGAATGGACGCACGACGACCGGCAAGCGATGGAGCAGCGGCGGTTGATGCTTCAGGGCTATAGCGTTCATGTGCCTCCGGACCAAGACTATCCGGTGGCGGCCTTCGTCCGGAAACGCGATGAACGGGACAACGCCATCGGCTACCACAAATCCGCCTTCGTGTTTCACCTGCTGCGCCGCGAAATCGGTGACGAGGCCTTCTGGCGCGGACTGAAGACGTTCGTCAGCCGGTACCGTAATCGCAACGCCGACTGGGAGAACATTGAGGCTGTGTTTGCAGAAGAAAGCCGTCGGGATCTCGGGTGGTTTTTTGAACAATGGGTCAAACGGGGCGGCTCGCCGTCCTTGTCGTTTGGCGAGGCGGCTGCCTATCGAGTGAATGGAACCGACGGGGGCGATGCCTGGCGGCTGACGGTTCATATTCAACAGGGCGGCCGTCCGTTTCGGATGGCGGTTCCTGTCACAATTGTGATGAAACATGGTGCGGAAACCAGATGGGTATCGCTCGGGCTCTCCTCGGAACACAAGGCGGAGTTTACCGTCCAGGATCAGCCCCTGCTGGTGCAGCTTGACCCGGAGTGGGTGGTCTTCCGCCGGTTGGCACGGGCTCAATTGCCGCCGATGCTGAACGGTTATGTGACCGACCGACATCGAACGGTCGTGAAGGCATTTACGGATCCTGCTTCTCCGTTGCAGCAGGTCGTCACTCGTATTACCGATCAGGAAGCACAACTGCCGGAATCTCAGAGGACCAGGGTGTTGTCCATCGAGGGCAACCCTCTGCCGCCGGAGGGGTCGGTGCTTGTGTTGGCAGGGCCGGATCAACAGAGTCTGGTTCAGTCGATTGTACGAGAGTCCTGTGGAAATCTGGCGGTCTTGGGGAGCGAGGGTGTTCAGATCGACGGCCAGACCCATAGTGGGCCGTCGGCAGCGGCATTGCTGTCTTGCCGTCGGGCGGACGTGCCGGGCAGCGTCGTCACGATTCTCTATGGCGGGACATCCCAAGCGGTTGCGAAGGTCTCGCGCTTTTTGTTCTATTACGGCTGGCAGAGCTATGTCATATTCAACGATGGAGCTGCGGTGAAGCGCGGCCTCTGGCAGAACGAGCCGGAGATGAAGGAGGTGCGGATTGGATCAAGTCACTAGGCCTGTGAGAGTGCTGTTGGGAAGCCTTTGTCTGGCGTTCTCTCTGTCGGCATGCGCTGTAGGGGGAGACCGGCCAAAGGAATCTGCGAAGGCTCTGTCCGGCTCCACCGAGCGCCACCTTGCCAACATTCGCCAGCTTACCGTCGGCCGCCAGAATGCCGAAGCATATTTTTCATTCGACGGGAACAAACTGATTTTCCAATCCACCAATAACTGGACGAAGGATGCGGTTGCGCCGAGGCTGCGTCCGGCTGATACCGGGCTGGGCTGTTACCAGATGTATGTCATGGACGTGGACGGTACTCAGGCGCGGCTCGTGAGCACCGGTGCGGGCGCCACGACCTGCGGGTACTTTTTTCCGGGCGATCGGCGGCTGTTGTACTCTTCCACTCATGCGGTCGGGCCGAATTGTCCTCCGAAGCCGAAGCGGGACGGCGCCTATCGATGGGCGCTCGATGACTATGATGTGTATGCCGTGGGTATCGACGGTCAGGGGCTGCAGCGGTTGACGACAACGCCCGGCTATGACGCGGAAGCCACCGTCTCGCCTGACGGCAAGACCATCGTGTGGACTTCCGTGAAGGATGGGGATCTCGATCTCTATGCCATGAATCCCGACGGCACGAAAGTTCGGCGCTTGACCGACGACGTGGGTTACGACGGCGGCGCATTTTTCTCACCGGACAGCCGGCGGATCGTCTATCGGGCAGCGCATCCGACCGATCCGGCCGAGATTGCCCGCTATCAGGAATTGTTAGCCCAGGGGCTGGTCGAGCCGGGCCAGCTTGAAATATTTGTCATGAACGCCGATGGATCAGGCAAGAAACAGGTCACTTCCAACGGGGCTTCGAATTTTTCCCCCTTCTTTCATCCCGACGGCCGGCGCATCATTTTTTCCTCCAATGTAGAAACGCGAGGCGAGGGAGGACGCCCGAGCTTTCATCTGTATTTAGTGGGTGATGACGGGACGGCGTTGGAACGTGTAACGGTGGAAGGGCGGTTCAACAGTTTTCCCATGTTTTCTCCGGATGGGAAGCGTCTGGTGTGGGCGTCGGACCGCAATGCGAAGGAGCCGGGCGAGTTCAACGTGTTCCTGGCTGATTGGATCCCATAAAGCAGCGGTCGATCATGAGTGACCGGTGACGAGTCAGGAGGAGCCAGCGGTCCTTGGTGGCGATCAGGGTTCCTCTGATCGCCCCGCAGGCCGGACGTGGTTACAGACGGCGGCACTGATCACGGCGTTCGGCTGCTCTTGTGCCGCGCTGATCGTCGCCTTCGTAGGGCTGTCCCAGTTCGATCTTCCTATCGTCCGCTATGTGCGGTCGGTCACGATCCATCTTCCCTGGAACCAGCTCACTGTTCCCTGGATGGCCTTCACCAGCGACGCAGGAGATTGGATTGGTGAAGGGACACATCTGGTTGCCGTGAGCGTGGGGCTTCTGGCGGTCGGGTGGTTCTTCTCACAGGCGACGGTCAAAGCAGCCGGGATCCAAACTCTGCTCGCGCATGGGCTCGCGGCACTGGTTGTCAATGGGCTCAAGCATCTGATCGGCAGGCCTCGACCAAAATTTGCCCATTCCGGAGAATGGCAACTCGCTCCATCCTGGGCCTCCGGCCTTGACTCGTTTCCCTCCGGGCACTCCGCCGCCAGCTTTGCCGTGGCGACCGTGCTGGCCAAACGATTTCCTGCCGTGGGTCCGCTGTGCCTGGGCATCGCGGCGTTTGTCGCGCTCAGCCGAATCCTGCGTGGTTCCCATTTTCCAACCGACGTGTTTGGCGGGGCCGTCGTCGGCGTGATCAGCGGGGCAATCGCTGGCGCGCCGTTGACACAATGGCGCACCTCGCTCCGGCACGGGATTCAGCAGGCCGCGATGGGGGCTTCCGTGGCGCTGGCTCTGCTCTGGGCTCTATCGAGACCGGTGGAGGAAGGAATCGTCGGGGCTCTCTTCATCGGCCTCGGCCTGGCGGTTACGGCGAGCGGGTTGTGGCTTCGTAGAACCGAGTGGATCGGCAACGACACATCAGGTACGAGTCGGCAGGCAACGCTCTCGTCGATCATGATTGTGTACGGCCTGGCATCCCTCACGACATCCTTCTATGCGGTGTCGGCAGTTGGATTGGCATGCGTGGCGATTGCATTCAACAGAGCGGCGGCAAGGGAAGAGGAGCAGCACCACCATACTCGCACCTGGCTGGTGATGAGGGAAAGCGCTGTGCTCGGCGCGGTCATGCTTGCCCTGTTGATCCTCTATGACGGGCGAAGCGTCCTGCCGTTCTGACAGGCTGTTGATAAAGTCCGCCAGCGTCGTTCTCGCATCGCTCAGAGGCTCAACACCTGGAACCTGTGGAGGCAAGGAACTTATCCGCTCGCATCTGATCGAAGGGAGCGGTTCAAGCGAAGCTTGGTATGTACCTCCTCGCCTCTTCGCTCGCTGCGGCCTTGCTGGACGGCCTTTCTGAACAGCCTGTAGACAATCCGCTTCTAGTGCCGTCATCCCATTTGTCAATGAACTACTAGCAGATCATTAGTGGCCGGGAATTTTAGGAAGCGAGGGCTGCTCTGGCGTTGCCGACTGGGGTATCGTCACCATCGGTTGAGAGGCGAGGAGAATATAGCCGTATCGCTTGAGGACTGGTTGATAGGTGGCTGCCTCTTTCGGCAAAGCCTCCTGCATCGCCTCCGGCAGGAGGATCATTGTACGGCCGGGATATGCCAATGCAGCCTGAAGCCGCTTGGATTCTCCGGGCGGTATGAACAGCACCTTTCGCCTCGAATAGAAGGCCATGGAAGGCCGTAGCGTGCCGAACGCGATCAATTGATCTTCCGGGGCGAGATTCAATCCCGCTGCGTAAGCCAGTTCTTGCGGAGGCGCGATGGCATATCGATTGAGTCCGGGGATGACGGTGAGGACGGCGAGGAGAAACACTGTCGCCACCACGCCGCCTGCTATGCCGAAGGCTGTGTTACGTCTTGCCTCATTCAGTCCGAAATAGCCGACCAATCCCATCCCAATCAAGAGCACTGCTGCGGCCAGATAGGGGCCGATCCCCAGATCGAATTGGACGGCTGTGGGAAACTCCTTGACGAGTTTTCCCGCAAATTTGCTATAGAGCCATGGCAGAGAGGCAAATCCTATGGCCAAGAGATAGCCGACACCCGTTACGGCATGGATCGAGCCACGAATGCCCGCGGTCGAAGGGTCCTTCAGTGCCCGCGCCCAATACAACGCCGCCAAAATCGACGCGGCCGGAAACAGCGGTCCGATATAGTGCGGCAGTCTGGTTGAAGACACGGTAAAAAATATGAAAGTTCCGACCAACCACAGTGCCGCAAACCACTCCAACTCCTTACCTGATCCTGAGTCGGCGTGCGAGTCCACCGGTGTTGCGCCGGCGTCTGCAAGACTACGCTGTTCTCTCCAACTTTTATAGGTTTGAGCGAAGGCAGCGGGAAGCATCAGGCTCCAGGGGAAAAACCCCAGCAGCAGCACGGGAACATAAAACCAGAAGCCCACTCCGTGGCCCTCCATCGGAGCGAGGAATCGTCCGACGGTGTGGACCTTCGCCTGCGAGCTGTAGGCATCGCCATGGAGAAGGAACATGGCGGCATACCATGGACCGGCGAGCAGTATGACCACCACCGTGCCGGCGATGGGAAAGCCGCGTTGCCAGAAGATTGTCCAGCGTCGTGCCGCCGTCAGATAGAGTCCGGCGGTCAGCAGCGGAACCAGAAATCCGACCGGCCCTTTGGTCAGGGTGGCAAGGGCCATGCCGACGTAGAAGCCCCAGATCCAGTGCCGTCCGGCACCCGGCTCATGCAGCCCCAGCCAGAATCCATAGAGTGACAGTGTGGTGAAGAAAATCAGGACGCTGTCGGTGATGGCCATGCGTCCCAGTGCGAGCATCTCAATATTCAGCAGCAGCATGAGGGCGCCGACGAGGCCGGCGGTCTGGCCCCGCAGCCGGGTGAGAAACAGATACTGCATGAGGATGAGTGCCATGCCGAACAGGGCCGAGGGGGCGCGTGCCGCAAACTCGTTCACGCCGAACACACGATAGGAGATGGTCATCAGCCAGTACACGAAGACCGGCTTGGCGACGCGCAGTTCTCCGTTGAATGTGGGGGTGACGAGGTCTCCGGAGGCGAACATCTCACGGCCGGCTTCGGCATTCCGCCCTTCATCGCGGTCAGTGAGGCCCATATCGCCGAGGCCCAGAAAGAGGAGCAGGCTCGAGAGGGCAAGGAGAATCACGACTGTCATCAACTGATTGGGCCGGCGATCGTCAAGCATGGGAGGGCTTTCTGCGACAGGCGAGATGAGGCATGTGGAAACGGGTGTGTGGTCGGGCGATCATGTCTGTTGAGCCGGCGGGTTGTCCTGGCCCTTGGCTTGGTCTGCGCGGCGGATGAGCATCAGGTTGCGAACGTACACCACCGAGCCGACGCCTTGTCCGGCGATGAAGACCGGATCTTTACGATAGATCGCATAGGCCAGCGTGATGAGACCGCCGATCAGGCTCATATACCAAAACGACACGGGGACCTGGCTTGCAGCCTTCTTTTCAGAGGCGATCCATTGGACCACCCAGCGGCCGAAAAAGAGGCCTTGGCCGAGAAAGCCGATGGCGATCCAGATAGTTTCGAGACTCATAGAGACGGCGTGACCGGTGATGAGTGATGGGTGATGGGAAATTGCGAAGCCAATGAGTATGTGTGCGAGGCGAGATTCATGGATTGCTTCCAAGCATCGAGATCTTTATGCGTGGTTATGGTGTTTCCGCTTGTGCATCACAGATCACTGATCACGCAGTTTGTACCGCAGCACCCGATCCATCATCCACCGCACGGCGATCAGGTCGTAGAGAGATTTGAACAGCCGGTTGCCCATACCGTATTTCGACTGACCGTGAATGCGCGGGTAATGCCGAACCGGCACTTCAGTCACGGTGAATCCATGCATCTGCGCGAGCGCAGGGAAAAACCGGTGCATGCCTTCATACAGCGTGATGCGCTCCAGCACGGGGCGCCGGAATACTTTGAGCGGACATCCCGTATCGTGCACGCCGTCGTGAGTGAACCGGTTTCGCACGCGGTTCGCAATTCGGGAGGAGATCATCTTTACGAAGCCGTCCTGCCGTTGCTGTCTCCATCCGCACACGAGATCGTAGCTGGACGTGAGGGGGAGCAGTTTCAAGATATCTTCGCTGTCTTGTTGAAGGTCGCCGTCGATTTGGATGATGATCTCGCCGGAGGACTGCCGAAATCCCGCATCGAGGGCGCAGGTCTTACCGTAATTCCGGTCGAAGTGAAACACCTTGACCTGGGGATGCTGCGCTGCCAGACGATCCAGTTCCTGGCTACTGCCGTCGCTGCTGCCGTCATCCACAAAAATAATCTCGTAGGGGCGTGATTGTGACGATTCGTGGGAGTCCATGACTTTGAAGAGGCCCGCCACAAGAGGCGACAGGTTTTCCCGTTCGTCCTTAATGGGAATGATGACCGAGGCCCAGGGACTGGAACTGGACGGCGGCGTCATAATGCGCGAATGCTCCGGCAGCGGCCTGTGGAAAGGGTATTCACGCGCGCATTCTAACGGATGGGGGAGGGAGCGTCAAACAACTGTAGGCGACGCTGGGAATCGGAATGGGCGGCAGCGGATGCGATATATTGAACGGAAGATGATATTCGAGTGAGTCGGGTGCGTGATGGCAAGACCTCATCAACCACACACAAGTGGCTGCAATCGCTCGACGAGCCGGACAAACTCTCGACGGCGGTGATTCTGACCATCCCATCGGAGAATCTCGGCCGTGACCGCCAACCTGCGCGGGCCGCTGCTGATGAATCGGCAAACCAAGCTGTGCAAGCAGTTGGTACACTCAGGCGAGTTCCCGACGCGCCACCGCTGTCTCCAGCCACCACACCCGACTCGACGCAATACCTCGCGCAGGCTCAGTCGTAGCTCCAGCTGGAGTCTCCTGATCGAGGTATCCTGTCTACGCGTCCGGTGCGATGTCCGCCGCGATGCGGACAATCTCTGCTGCCGTCGCAGGCTATGGCATGATGTGGAGAGCGATTGACAGGCACAGCGTTCTCGGTAGAATCCAGGCTAACGGTTGGGTGAGACTTCTGCGGGAGGCCGAGCCATGTGTGATTGCAAGACCTGACCCTGTTCTGTTCCTCAGGGTCAATTGAATATTGGTCCCCTTCCGCGGGGTTCTTGGGTTGTAGGACAACCAAACACTCGACGTGGGCCGATGACGCTTTCACTATCCCCGGTCCCAGGAACCGATATGGCTGGGAGAAGCGGTGGTTTTCTCATTCATGGCGACAACCGCAGAGGGAACAATACGGCATCCACAGGATGCATGATCCTTCCGCGCGATTGTCGAGAACAGATTTCCGAGGGGAAATGATACTAGTCGTGCCGTGATACAACTCTCGTCGTATATACCGATAAGTGTCTCGTTTGGCATGGTTTTATGGGCGACAGCCTTGTGTGCTGCCGAAGTGCCCTCTCAAACGTTTTCAATTAATAGTGCGACAGTAG
Organism: Nitrospira sp.; assembly: GCA_022842445.1. Lineage (GTDB taxonomy): Bacteria > Nitrospirota > Nitrospiria > Nitrospirales > Nitrospiraceae > Nitrospira_D. Next base: position 122,091 of record JALHPO010000008.1, on the reverse strand, counting down.
GTGTCACAGCCTTGGGTGAGGTGCAGAAAGTCTACGGTACTGCAGAGCCTGTACGGCTCAGCAACGAAGAAGAAGCGGATGTAGCAATCTGTTACATGCATTCTTCGACGAAAGGCGAATCGTTCTTGGTTTTTGAGTCGGGGATCATGGGTGGCTACAAGGACATCACCGGATTTAGGATTTCTACCATTCGTCCAAGTATCAATTGTGTGGCAACCAAGATCGATGTTGGCACATTAACAACTGAGAACGGAGTCAAGTTAGGGCAAAGCCTTGAAGACTTCAAGAAAACAGTTCAGGTTATGTTCGCCTATCACGGTTCGAGGTTAGCCTACGAAGGCGCGGGGCAACGACCAGCCACCCAAGAAGAACTGAAGATGCTGCGCAGCAAGTGGCCGAACACGATACAGAATTACTTCGACGTAACAACCAACATTGAAGCTGAGTTTCTGGGGAATCGGCTTATCGATTTCTACATTCGCAAGATCGAGTCATACTGAGCCGGAGTCAAGTAGGGAATGGGAAGGGTTGTCCGTGTGACAATGTCACTCGGCAAAGAGCTCTCACCTATAAGAAAGGTACGACGACGCTGGGGACGCTGCTCTATACCTATGATGCAGCCGGTAATCGGATTAAGACAGGGGGCACATTCGGACGCTCAAACATTCCTCCGGCACTCACCACGACGACGTACAACGCCAATAACCAGCAAACGGCACTCGGCGCGAGCACCGAGACGTATGACCTGAACGGCAATCTGGCGACGTTCACTGACGCAAGTGGTACGACCACCTATACCTGGAATGCGAGAAACCAACTGGCAGCGATCAGCGGCCCCAGTCTGACGGCCACCTTTAGTTACGACAGCGGGTTACTCATGGTAACGTCACGGTCAGGTTCGGCCAATACGCATAGCCGACGGCTCGAGCGTTGCCTGCTTCCAGCTTCTCGAAGACAATCCTGCTGAAGAACGGCGTTGTTCCCGAGATTCCACTAAATCCACCGGCCCCGCCTGTAAAGGTAAATTCGCCTTCACACTCCATACGCCCTCCAGCGCATTTCCATGCGGCATAACCCACATCTTTCCCCTCATGGGCGAGAATCGTGCAGAGTCCGAAGTAGCCTCTGTGGTCATCCGCTTTGTTGAGGGTGACACGAATCGGGCATTCAAGCTGGGCCGTATGAACAATCCCACCGACCTCGCCATTCGAATGACGGACGATCATCACGCCTTTAACGATGGCGTTGATCACCTGTCCCCCATCCGGGAGATCATGAACCTCTCCTATACCCATCCAACTTGTACTCGCATACCCAGCCTCAAGCGTCTTCGCCGAGACCAAAGAATTATTGCTTCCAGCAAGACCAACAACCAAGCCCATCACAACGATGAAATAATGGATGATCCTCATGACAACCCCCTTCAGTTTGACTGATTTGTTCAACCACACCCCTGGGTAAGCTATTCGACAATATCCGTCCCCCACGGGTTATCCACCAGGAAGAGCCACCGCCCGCCGGGTTGGCGCCGCAAGATGCTGGAGGATCGCCCGCTGAATTGCACGGCAGCTCCCATCGGATCGATTCCCGTGATGCTCCAGCGGGCACAGTACTGCGCAACATCCCCTGCCTGCACGATCTGCTGCGCTTTGATGGTTAATGTCGGTTTCAGCGCCATGAAGCCTTCAAGCGCCTTGCGTATCCCAGCGGGCCCGTTGACGACCACACCGGGCTTCATGACGAACGAAGCGCTAGATTCGAAAAGAGTCAGGGCCGATTCCAGATCACAGGCATTCATAGCTGTCACTAGTTGACTGACGACATCTAACGGGCCGGGGAGTTCCATGACTTGTCCTTTCTCATAACCGCTGGCCATTCGCTGTGTTCTGGGTAGACCCTCACAGAACCCCGCTTTACTGCCGCCGAAGAATGGCATAGAAAGCCGGCACCTCCACCACGTCACCAGTCGGGAGGGTATGGACCGTGCGGATCTGACTCGGACCGGTGCCAAGGATCGCGAATCGCTCCGGCGGGAACAATGAATTGATGGCATTTTCACGTAGCATGCCCGGCGTTATCTGATGCTGGAACACTCGTGCGAGCCCGGGAGGCGGGCCATACTGTTGGATCAGTCGGGCAAAGTAGGGTTCTGCAGCCGATGACAGCTCGATAAAATACAACGTCCCTGTTGCTCCCAGGAGCCGTTCGATGCTCTGAACGGCTGTTGCTTGATCTGCCGGAGACAGTTGATGCAACACTGCCCTTATGTAGAGGTTGGCATCCCCAATTTTGTCGTGGAGGCGTTGTGCGTCATCAGGACGCAGCACATCGAAGAGGCGATACGTAATATTGGCTGCGCCATTGGTCGTCGTGGCTAATTCAACTGCTGCAGGCGCAATCTCAGTGCCAATCACGACTGTGAAATGATTGGCCAAAAACCGTGTTTGGGTGCCGTTCCCACACCCCAGATCGATCAAGGGAAGTCGCGGATTGAAATAGTCACGGAATAGCGCCAGGTCCTGTCGGGATGCATGGATCGGATCGGCATCCCAAAACACTTCACCGGCGGTACCGGTCGTAGAACCCCAAAAACTCTCCCACGATGTTGCGTAACGGTTGACTGCTGTCATCACCATCTCCTTCATGTAGTCAGGATGTCGCTAAATGACGAACCATTCATGCGCACACTGTTTCGCTTAGGTCCCAGCCGCGATCGTTTCCTGCTTCGCAGGCAGGAAGGCCTCGACGGGTAGAATGTTGTACCGCCGCCGGAGTTCCCCGACCTGTTCAGCCATCACCGGCCAGTAGTCCCAACCGTCGTTTAGGTCCACGTTCATCGCAGCCCCTCGGCGAACGGCGATCATGGCTTTCAACGGATCGAACATTCCCGTCCGCGCCTGGGTGATGGGCGTCATGCGGATACCGACGTGAAATTGCAGCAAGACAAAAAAGACAAACATCCATGGCTCGCGCCGCTGAAAGCCGGCGCTGAAGCAGGCGACCTGCACTTCTTCTTCCGGAGCCGTGCCGTAACCTGAGAGAACATGCGCACAATCATGGAACACGATTTGCTCAGGCGCCCCGCCCTTTTGTCCAGGAAGCGCGAACCCGTTCACATGCCAATATTCCCAAAGGGAGCGGCCCAACGAACCAGGCTGACAATGTTCCAACCCCTGGTAGCGAGCTGCCAATTCCTTGTCCGCATACCGTCCCATCATCCCGCGAACAAACTTAAGGAGCCCTCTGATGCCCTCCTTGTTCCAGACCTCGGCCACCTTTTGCCGCAACCAGAACCGGCGCACCAGATCAAGGCGAAGCTGGAGTATTTCTCCCTTCAGGACATGCTGCAAATTCTTCACCTCGGGAGCATCGACCTCCAGCGCTTGCGCAAACTGTTCAACGTAAGCTGTTTCGGTTGGGCCCGCCTTCCCATCGATCAGCGTCATGATGACTAACCCTTGCACGAGCTGCCTCCTGAGCTGCGGATCGGGAAACACCCGGGCCAGCTCGGCTGGCGTGATTGGAGCAAGCTGCTCCGGATCGTGTGTCGTGCCGAAGATCCGCTGGATGGATTCCAGCATGTGCCGCTCGGACGCATCAAACATCCCATCCGCCATGGCGACCGTCTTCATGGCACGCAATCCCCAGTAAGCTTGTTCGAGACTCGGCATTTTCAGTTCCATCGCATCCTCCTTGAGTATGATCTCCGCGTACATTCGATCAGCCGGGCAGATAACGTTACGTTTGGAAGCGCCCCACCACATTTAGCTGACACAGTGAACGTGATTCACGAACTAGGCCGTAGGCTCAACGCAGTCTGATACACCACGTAAGACACAGAGGCGGTAGGCGGACAGGTCCGCCCAGAGTTCAAGACCGTTCTTGACGTCGCCCCAAGAATTGAGGACCTTTCTATCAACAAAGCGGTCTTGCCGACATACGCGCCGATCGGCTCCTGCAGCAAGAAGCTCACCTGTCTGTGCATCACGGATCGTGAACTCGGCTATGACCTCTCCGGCAAATGGAGGTTTACCGGCGAGGGTATAAATCGTGGCGACAGCCTGTAGCTCTTGGGCTACGCGGGACCATAAGGCCGGCGCCGTCGAGCGCTCATCTCGATGTGTGATCACCACTTGAATGAGCATTGTTCCGGCGGTGGAACTCTCGGTCATTTCGTAATCCTGCGACAGTTTCAGGTAGAGCATGTCCTCCAAAGCACCGGCGAGCAGTAAGAGATCATGGCGTTCTTGGAGAAGAAGTCTGTAGGACAAGCCTTCCCTGATCGTCACAGGCTTTAACTGGACCTTGTTATATGCCGCCCAGTTGGTCGTCGGATTTCTGTATGTCCACAACATCCGATCCTTCGGACCTGCCTGGAGTGTGGAATGGCATTTATCCAGGAAGTCCGATGGCTGACTGTTTCTTGCTTGCGTGGTGTGCGCACAGCCGTTGAACAAGTTTGCAATGGCAATCAACAGTATGATCGGGATGCGTAACATGATGAGTTTCCATTCCAGAGTCTGATTGGACAGTTACTGGTCATGAACTGTTTCCCGTTCTCCTACTGGCGTTCCTGGGCACGACACGGTATATCTATGGCACAGAGTGTGCCGATACTGACGACAACACGTTACAAGCGAAAAGCTATTGATAAAGCGATGGATTGTTAGGCTGAACTGAGATCATGACTATGCGAGGGGAACATATCTGACGAGCGCATCTGCCGAGCCGTCGGCAAGTGCCGAAGCAATTGCTGTTAGATCGGACGGACGATGCCGAGCCGCTGCATCTTGGATTGGAGGGTGGTGCGTTTCATGCCGAGTTGGGCGGCAGCCCCGGTCGGACCGCCGATCACCCACTTGGCTGATTTGAGGATTCTCAAGATGTGTTCCCGTTCCGTCTCCTCCAACGTTGCAGGAGGTGGAATCCCGTTTCCGGCGCGCTGTTTCAGTTCGGCCAGTGGGACATAGAGTGCCGTACCCTGCGTGAGAATGATGGCCCGTTCAATCAAGTTTTCCAGCTCACGAATGTTGCCCGGCCAGTCATAGCGGGACAACGCCGTCATGGTCTCCGTGGGAATCGTGTCGATGGCCTTGTCCATACGACGAGCAAACTGTAGAACGAAATACCGAACCAGAAGAGGAATGTCCTGGCGGCGGTCACGCAGCGCCGGCAGGGTGAGCGGAAACACATTCAACCGATAGTACAGATCGCTCCGAAAGAGTTTCTCCGCCACCATTTCGTCAAGAGCTCGGTTCGTGGCCGCGAGAAGCCGTACACTGACCTTGATGGTTCTTGTACTCCCAAGCCGCTCAAACTCCTGTTCCTGCAGCACACGAAGCAATTTCGATTGCAATTCAAGGGGAATGTCGCCCACCTCGTCGAGGAAGAGAGTTCCCCCATCCGCCAGTTCGAACCGCCCCACTTTGGTCGCAATTGCCCCAGTAAAGGCCCCCCGCTCGTGCCCGAATAACTCACTCTCGAGCAGCCCCGTGGGAATTGCCGCGCAGTTCAATTTCACGAAGGTCCGTTCTCGTCGTTTGCTTCGGTCATGGATGGCGCGGGCAAGAAGTTCCTTGCCGGTTCCGGTCTCGCCGAGAATCAGGACGGTGGAGTCCGTGGGTGCCACGATGCTCACTTGTCTCAACACATGCTTAATCGCAGGACTCTCCCCGATGATCTCCTCGAAGTTCAATTCGCTTCGTATTTCGTCTTCCAGGTAGAGCTTTTCTTTGTTCAGCTTGTCCTTTAGGGTTGCAATTTCTTGATACGCAAGTACGTTCTCGACCGCAATGGCGATTTGTTTGGCGCATTGGCTGAGCAACCACACATCCGCCTCACTGAACGCATTTTCGCGCGAACTCACCACGCTCAGTGCCCCAACGGTACGGTCGTGTGTGATCAGGGGAACTGCACATCCCGACCGGACACCATTCTCGACCGCGTGCCGGACCCAGGGGGAAGAGAATCGGGTGAGATCAACAACGGGACCGACCAAAACTGGTTGGCGTGACGCGATTGCCTGTCCTTCGGGCGTATCATGTAACGAGATAAGCACACCTTCCTCAAAAGGAACCGTGCCAAACATCTGCAAATCGAGCGCGTGAAGGCGAAGTTGATCGCTCCCGGGCTCATGCAGCGTCAACAGAGCCGCGTCGTGTGGAATGACCCGACGCAGGCTGAGGGAGATCGCTTTGAGGAGGTCGCGGAGACTGAGGTGAGACACGACGGCATTATTGATTTCCAGCATCAAGCGCTCGCGCTCGTACTGGCACCTCATCTCCTTCTCGGCCTGCTGCGCACGCTCGAAGTTCAGCGTGTTCTCAATCGCAACAGCGACTTGCTTGGCCACCAGTTGCAGAAAATCGATCTCCGCCTGTCCGTAGTGATGATCCTCCAGGCTTCCGACGCCCATCGCGCCCAGACGTCGGCGCGCCGTTGTGAGAGGGACGATGCACAGTGAGCGGATACCTGCCTGGCGAATTATCGGTATCACCTTGGGGAAGCGGGTCTCTTCCTCAAGATTGGTGCAGACAAGGGGCTGCTGATGTTGCCACACCCACCCGCCCGGAACGTCTTCGACGGGAAATTCAAGGCCGGGCGACACAGGCATCGGCCGCAGGTTCTCCAGCACCTGGAGGCGCATGACATTCTTGCTCGGGTCGTGCAGTCCCAGAACCATGGACGAGAACGTGAGCACTTGGGGGAGTCGTTGGGCGAGGGTACGAAATAACTCGGTCAGGTCGTGGTGTGCTGCGATGGATGCGGACACATCCAGGAGGGCGCGGTACTGTGTGTTTAGCATATCAGGTGAAGCCATGGGCAGGCTCTCCTACTAGCAAAAGCAAAGCCATTATAGAGTTCGTCCAAATAACTATTCCAGGGGTGGTATTTCCTGCTGCGATTCAGGTCTCGCTACTTCCCAGACGCCGCGACCGTGAACCGCATCGTGCCCATTAGGCTCATCTCGTTGACTTCCTCACCGGCGTGAATTTCTACTTTGTACCGGCCGGGGAGCCACCCTCCGTGAGGGGGCGACAGCTTGAGATACCCACTGTCATCTTCCAGCGCCACATGCATGACGTCTTCACTGATGAGTGTGTTCGGTGCGACGCCGGATACCGACTCAGGCAGGCAGCGACCGAACACCTTGAAGCTCTGATAGTGCTGATGGAGCGAGAACACGATGAAGATGGCCGGGGTGTTCGTGGCAAACCGCTCGGTCGGCCTGACCGGGACGATCTCGTGTGTTCGCTGAAAGCCCAGCTGCTCCTCGAAGTCTTCCGCTGTGGTGATCGAACGAAACATCCCCTTCGGCGGGGCATCGAAATCGTACGGGCCGGCGTCTTGGGTTCGGTTCTGAAATTCGGAGATCGGGACATTCTCCGTCAGGGGCAGCTCTTCGGCCCAGCCGACCGGCCGGATCGACAAAACCACCACCACCGCTATGGCACCGACAAGCCGAAAAGCTGTCACCATGGCTGTCTGCTACACCGGATTCACAGACCCTGTCAAGAAAGAGCCGAGCAATCTGCCATTGCGGCATTTTCCAGCCATCTGTTAGGATTTCCCCCGCCGTACGGCCAATTCATCTAACCCACACAGGGATGATCTTGAAACATGTTGCAACGTACTGACGACCTTCCCCAGCTGATTGGAGACTACAGACCGCTCGATCAATGGCAGGCCCATCTCAATCGGCTTTTCTACGGGCTGCGCGGCGACAAGCTGCGTTCCTACTATCAGACCTTTGCCTCAGCCGATTATCGTCTCGCGCACGCCTTGGCGGCTGACTACTACGCGCAAGTCATCAAGCGCGAGAAGGGCGTGAAACGCGGGAAAGGCGAGACGCCTTCGTCGGACCCAGCGGATTTGTCGCGCCAGTCACGCTCGTCCAGCGAGCCTCGCCTCACGATACTGGAACTCGGTCCCGGCAACGGCAATCTTGCCGCCTGCTTTCTCAGCCATCTCAAGGCGCTCGACCAGAACAGCACAGTCTATCCTCGTGTTCGCTATCTGTTGGTCGATTGGGAACAGCCGGTGTTGGACGGAGCCCTGGCCCATCCTGATCTCGCGGTGCATCGGGATCGTGTAGAGATCCATTGCGGCTCGATGGAGAACATGGCCGGTGTGGCGGATGGGACCGTCGATCGCATCATCTGCAACGAACTATGGAACGAGCTGCCGACGAAGCTGATGGCGAAGAATGCCGGCGAGATCGAAGAAGAATATATCCGTCCCAATCTCAGTGAATCCCTGCACGCCACGATTCAGGACTGGTCCGGCTTTGTGAGGGCGTTTGAGGCCAAGGACCTCGATCGGCTGAAGACCTTCCCTCCCTTCCTCGACGACCTGGTCTGGGAAAAAGAGTATCGAAAGGTGGAATGGAAGGATGTGCCGTTCCGGAAGACCATCACGGAGTTTCTCAAGGTGATGGACGAGCAGGTGTTGGCGCCCGTTCATGTGGGCGCGTTTGCGACGCTGAAAGAAGCCAAGCGGTTGTTGGCGCCGGAGGCGGTCGGATTCAGCGCCTTCGACGCCGGCACCGGGGATATGAAAGTCTTGAACGACCCCGACAAGCCTTGTTACGGCCAATTCGGCGGCCAATACAGTTTCATGATCAACTTTGCCTTGATCGAACATGTGGCGAAGCATCTGGGAATGGAACAGACCGCCCTTGAGCCGCAGCGCGAATTCGTCGGCCGGTCGCTGAATACCAACGTCATCACGCTCATGGATCTGCTGGCCACCCATCCGTCTGCCGGTCCGAACCTCCGGCCATGGGAACAGGACCGGCTCGTGCTGAAGACGATCAAAGCTTTGAACGAAACCTACGAAAGCCCTTACAGCCATGCGCTCGCGTATCCGCTGGGGCAAGATATGCCGCCGGAAGAGCGCGATGCATTGAAGGGGATGCTTCTTTCACTGAAGCGGCAGGGAGTGCCCGATACTGTCGCCTATCTCACGGAAGAAGAACTCACCCGTGCTGCGAAGGATCTAGAAGTGGTCGGCTACGATCCCGACACCCTCGGCATCGCCTTGACTGCGCCTCCCAGCCCCATTGAGTACTGCCACTTCTTCTGCCGATAAGGCGGAGAGAACGTGGCTTCTTTGATTTCTCACGAATCAGCAGGTGAGAGTCTGATGCATAGCCGCCAAGCTTGCAGCGAACTCGTCCGGATGACGCTCAATCGCGTCGGCGGGCTGTCTAAGGAGATGCGGAACTACGAGTACGACGCGTCCCAGAGCTTGGTCACAAACTCGTGGATGGGGAGGATCGTGACTTCGCCGACCTGTCGTCGCCGGGCTTCCAGGCACACGCAGAGATAGCGTTTGAGTTTCCGCTCTTCCGCCAGTGCCTTCAACGATTTCAGGTCATGAGGGCCGACGTGGTCACTCGCCTTGAGTTCAATTGCCGTGTGGTCGCCCAAAATAAAATCTACTTCGAAGCCGGACTTTGATTTCCAGAAGGCGAGAGGCTCTCCAGACAGATAATCCACATAGCTCTTCAGTTCGTGAAAGAGATAGGTTTCCACCGCATGCCCGTACTCCGGCGTGCCTCGGCGGTATTGCCGTTCCTGCAGAGCGGCCACGACGCCGATATCGAAAAAGTAATATTTCGAGGAGGCGAGTGGTTTACGCTGTCTGGTTTCGCGCCAGGCCGGCAGTTCATGGACAATGAGCGTGTCTTGTAAGATCTCAAAGTATTCGTAAACGGTGGTGCGTGGGACTTGGGCGTCGGCGGCCACGTTGGTGAAATTGACGATAGTGGCATTGCAGTAGGCCGCCACCTTCAGAAATCGGCTGAAGGCCGACACATTCCTTGTGGCTCCCTCCGCCACGATTTCCTGCTGGAGATAGGAACCGGTGTAGGCGTCAAGATCGGCGCGGGGATCATCCGAGAAATAGACGTAAGGAAGCCCTCCGCGAGCAATGAACTTATTGAGATCGAAGTGTTCCCCCAATTCTCTCTGAACGAGGGGGTGCAGGTATTTGGTTCTCGCCCGCCCCCCCAAGAGATTGACTCCGCCCTGTCGAAGCTTGCGGGCACTTGAACCAGTGAGCAGGAATCGAATCCCTCGCTGCTCAATGAGACGGTGTACTTCGTTTAATAGTCCCGGGAGCCGTTGAATCTCGTCGATGATCACCAGCTTATCCTTGGCAGTGAGTTCTTCGGCCAATCGCTGTGGCCGCTGGCTGAGTGCCAGATAGACGGATGTATCCAGGAGGTCGTAGACGCGGGCATCTTGGAAGCTCTGTGCGATGAGGAAGCTCTTCCCGGTTTGGCGGGGTCCCAGGAGGAAGTGGGATTTCTTCTCCAAGAGGCCTGCTAGATTCAGCAGGCGAGCAATCGTCGGTGTCGAACTCATAGGGCATGGTAGCAAGTGACGACTCTGTCGTCAAATGGCATGCCAAATGACGACTCAGGCGACGCTTGATAGGTGGTAGCTTCTCATCGCCGCATGCTGTGCAGCCTACCGGCTCCGCCGCTAATCGTCACGTTGTCGATCAAGAGTTGAACTCACGCGTGGCTTTCTGGAGTGGCGGCTATCGCCGGCTGCCGCGCTGCTCATTGACTCACAAGGAACGCGTTCATATACTTCCTCCTTAACTGGAGGTGATCGCGATGAAAATTTTGATGGGCTTGCTCGTCGTGGTCGTCTTGATCGTGGGCCTCGTGCTCTCGCTCCCCTTCCTGATCGACCTCAATAAGTACCAAGACCAATACAAGCCGCTCATCGAAGAAGCCCTCAATCGCAAGATCCAGCTGCAAGATATTCGCTTAACCGTCTGGCCCAGGATCGGCGCGCGGGTGGCTGGGTTCGCCGTGTTGGATGATCCGGCCTTCGGGTCCGGTCCCTTCGCGTCGCTGTCCTCCTTGGATGTGGGTGTGAAGCTGATGCCGCTGCTCAGTAGTAAGGTCGAGGTGGAAGAGATCACCCTGCGCGATCCCGTCATTACAGTCATTAAAAACAAAGCCGGGGTTCTGAACGTTTCGACGATCGGGCGTAAAGGTGTGCCGGTGCCTGAAACGCCCTCGCGGGCCCCGATTCCTTCGACGGAGGGTCCGCTTAAAATTCTGGCACTGTTGGCTGTGGACCGGGTGTCCATCGATGGCGGGAAACTGACCTTCCGTGATCTGTCGGCCTCCAAACCGACCGAATATGTGCTGCAGGATATGGAGCTACTGCTGCGGGACGTTCGGCTCGGTCAAACTCCGAGCTTACATTTTGGATCGCTCGTTCAGCCCTTCAACCTGCCGGTGAAGCTGGACGGCACCTTTGGGCCGCTCAAAGAGACTATGGACATCGATGCGATCAATTTCCAGCTTGGCGTGGGGAAGACAGACTTCACCATCACAGGAAAAACTGCCGGTCATGACGCGACGGTCAACATCAGCTCGCCGGTGATCAACACCGCGAATCTTCCGATTGCCCTTCCATTGAAAAAGCCGGTGGACATCAAGAATTTCCAGCTTGCCGTGGAAGTCAAGGGACAAGAGGCCAGACTGAATTCCCTGTCGCTCCAACTGTTCGACGGTGAGGTAAAAGGGCAGGGAAAATTGATCGCCGGGTCCGATGCGCCCCCTTTCAACGGCGGCGTCGCGGTTCAAGGGGTGCAACTCGGTCCCGCGCTGGATGCTGTTGCAGAAACGCCGGTCTCTATCAGTGGAACAGCCGGTGCGGATCTGACGCTGAAAGGCCGCGGGTTCTCCATGCCGGACTTGACCAAGGCTCTGGAAGGAACCGGTCACATGGCGGTGAAGGATGGGAAGATCGAAGGGGTCAACCTTTTGCAGGAAGCAATGTCTATTCTAAAAGTCGCCGGGATCACTCTGGACAATCCCAAGGCCACGGCATTTTCGACGATCGAGACAGATCTTGTGATCAAACAGGGGATTGTCAACGTGCAGCGCCTCTTGATGGACAGCCATGATTTTCAGGCCACCGGCGGGGGGACTATCGGATTCGATCAGACGCTGAATCTGGGTGTGACGCTGAATTTGTCGCAGGGGCTCAGTCAAAAGATCGCCGGTGCGTCGCCGGCTGCCAGGCTGGCGCTCAAGGAAGGCCGGTTAAGCCTCCCGCTGACCATCGGAGGGACTATCCAAGCCCCGTCCTATGGACTGGACATGAAAGGCCTGACGGGAGCTGTGCAAGACCAGGTCAAAAAGAAAGCGGAAGAAGCCATCGGTGGATTACTCAAGGGCACAACCAAACCGCAGGACATGAAACAGCAAGGGCGCGATCTCCTCAAGGGATTGATGGGGCGGTAGAAAGGCCGCACAGAGGGCAGCTATGGATACATTGACCCAATATGCCGTTCAATACGGCCTGCAAGCGCTGGTGGGAATCGGTATCTTCATCGCAGGTGTCATGGCGTCCCGCTGGGCCGGAACATTTACGCAACGGTCGCTCGAACGGTACGCACTCGATCCGCCGGTACGGATGCTCATGGTTCGTGTCGTCAAAATCCTGGTGCTGCTCTTCACCGCCATGATTGCCCTTCAGGCACTCGGCGTACCCATCGCACCGTTGGTCGCAGGTATCAGCGTGGCCGGCGTCGGCATCGGTCTCGCGCTCCAGGGGGTTTTGAGCAATGTGATGGCCGGGCTCTCGATCATCTTCACGAAGCCGTACAAAGTCGGAGAACATATTTCTTTGTTGGGCGTCCATGGCGATGTCGTGATGGTCGACATTTTTTCCACGACCTTGATGCACTCGGATCAGTCGCGGGTCATCATCCCCAATCGGAAGATTGTCGGGGAAATTCTGCATAACTTCGGCACCATCAGACAAATCCATCTTACCGTTGATGTCGCATACAAGACCGATCTCGATCGCGCGCTCGCAATCGTACGGGACGTGGTTGCCGTGCATCCGCATGTGCTCAAAGATCCGGCTCCTTCCGTCGGCATCAGTAGTCTTGGACATTCGACCGTGACTATCGCCATTGAACCCTGGACGCCGGTTGCCCTTTTCAACGCCACACAGGGTGAACTGAACAAGGCAATTCTCGAACGGTTGCGCGACGCGCAGATCGAGTTTCCCCCTCCATCCCCGTCTATGCCGAGGTGAACGCATCGATGTGAGGGGACTCCGCTGGTTCGAAGCCTAAAGCAGTATCGGCGCGTCCGGCGGTCGACCCTTCTCTCGTTTCTCGGGTATCTGTGGATTGATTCGATCAGGTTACCGATGAGGCGGGAAGGGAAGCATCGGACCAAATCGCCCCATCGAAGCGATGTCTTATCCGTCGGGAAAATTGAAAAACATTCAAAACGTCAGTTATCCACGCGATCAGTGCCGGTCATCATGGGCACTGACTTTGCTTGTGCTTCATCGATGCGCTCAACCCGCATGACATTCATGATTGCTAAACAAAAGACCGGTCATGTAGAGGAATTACTTCTAACATCGGATGTCGAAGGCTCAACAGTGTAGCGTGGTCGTGCCCCGCAATTGTTGAGTCCAATCCATTATCCAACCGTGCTCAATCGTAACTTGGAGGCTTCGGTGAAAAAAGAGTTGTGGTGGTGTATCTTCTCGTTCTGTGCCTTGCTGATAGAAGGATTTGCCGACCGCGCGTTAGCTCAGTCAGAATCCGTTCCTACTGCAACGGAGGTGTCCGATATCGTCACGCTCAAAGACGGTAGCGTTCTCTATGGCGAAGTCATTGAAATGTCCGGCGGGATTCTGTCCCTCAAGACAGCATCCAGTTCCGACAACATGATCAAGATCAAGTGGGATGAGGTCACGAAGTTGTCGGTCAATCATCCCATTCCGTTCCATCTCAAAGAAGGGACGATTCTCAACGGCACCGCCACGGCAGGACCGGATGGGAATCTGAACATCCAAGTCGAACCGCTTAAGGGATCGATGACCGTGCCGCTGACATCCGTCACGTCGGTCAATCCTCTGGCTCAGCCGCCGGTCATCTACACAGGCAGTCTCACGGCCGGCTACTCGCAAGCCACGGGCAACAGCAAGCTCCGTAACGTCAGCGTGCTCGGCGACTTTGTCGCACGGAGCGAACAACTTCGGCTGTCGTTGCTCGGCCGCTACGTCTACGGCGACAATGCCGGGACACTCAACACTCGAAATGCCAGAGGCACGATCAAGCTCGACTTCTTCATCACCAAACGGATTTTCTGGTTTGCGTCGGCCTACTTTGAAAACGACCACTTTCAGGATCTGAAGTTGCGGACCGCAATCTCCAGCGGACCAGGCTACCAATGGATCGACCGGGGAGACTTCGGCGGCATGCTGAAAGACATGACGTTCTACACAGAAGCCGGTTTGGCCTATTTCAATGAAGATTTCCGCGTCGCGTCGGATGCCTCGAGTTTCCGCGCGCGTGTGTCGATGAAGTGGAACTGGCCGATCTTCGACGATCGCATCGTGCTCTATCACTACAATGAAATGTTCCCCTCCCTCCAAAACGCGTCGAATTACTATTTCACAATGGATAACGGCGTTCGCGTCAAAATATTGGGAGGGCTGGCGAGCGGGTTCCAAGTGACGACACGCTACAATAATCAACCGCCTGCGGGCACGACAGATACCGATAACTTGTATCTCTTTACGCTGGGCTATGCCTTCGATACCACACGGAAGCGGTAAGCAGAAGGGTGAATCGTGCAATGAACCGGGCTCATCAAGGAGGAGGACTATGCTGAAAGAGTTCAAGGAGTTTGCCATCAGGGGTAATGTCCTGGATATGGCGATCGGTGTGATTATCGGTGGCGCCTTCGGGAAGATTGTATCGTCACTCGTCAGCGACGTGCTTATGCCTCCCCTTGGGTTGCTGATGGGCAAAGTAGATTTTTCCAGCCTCTTTGTCGATTTGTCCCGTACGTCCCCGCCTTCCTTAGCCGCGGCGAAGGCCGCCGGAGCTCCGACGCTCAACTACGGAGTATTTCTCCAGAGCGTCTTCGACTTCGTGATCATCGCTTTCGTCATCTTCATGTTAGTGAAGCAGGTCAACCGGTTTAAGAATGAAGCACCTCCCCCTCCACCGCCTGCTCCACCGGAGCCGACCAACGAGGAGAAACTGTTGAGGGAGATCCGCGATTTGTTAAAGAGCCGTCAATAGGGCCCTGCGTTTAATCACAATGACAGCGTGCGGGGCGAGTCCCGCGTAATGGAGGAGCAAGAAATTATCATGCGAACATTCATAGCCACCGTGATGCTGACGGGGATCGTCGCCCTAACAGGCTGTGCTTCCCTGAATCATCCGGATACCCACATCAAGCAGCCCACCGTCTGTATTGACCAAAAGTGGTATGGCTATTACCAGGGCAGCGGGTGTCCATCTGTAGCGAAGGCTGTGGTGCCCGATGCCTCACAAGAGGCGGCTGCCCGGCTGGCCGCGCTTGAGCGAGAACGCCAACGGTTGGCCGATGAGTTGGAAGCGGCTCGGAGACAGAATGGAGCCTTGAGCAGCCGCGTGAGCGATTTGGAGAGGCAGCTTGCCGACCGCGATCGAGAAATTGCCGCGCTTCGTTCCGGTGCGGGAGATTCTGCAAAGCTCGCGAGTCAATTGGCAGCAGCGCAAAGCGACCTCAGCCGGTTGCAGGCGGACAAGGACAGGCTTGCTGCGGAGTTGGCCGCTGCAAACCAGCGCATTGCGGATCTCGAATCGCAATTGAACCAGAGCAAGGGTGATTTGGCCAAGGCCGAGAAGGATCTCTTGAAGGCGTTGCGTCCCGAAATCGCCAAAGGGACAGTTTCGGTCAGCCATTCCGGCGATGCCCTCATCATCAATCTGGCGTCGAGCCTGTTGTTTGATTCCGGACAGGATCAATTAAAGGCGGGCGGCGCCGATGCCTTGAAGCGTGTCGGGACTGTGCTCAAGGACTTCCCGGAAAAGCAGGTGCATGTGGCCGGGTACACGGACAACGTGGCGATTAAGAGCGCCTTGAAGAAAAAATACCCGACGAATAAGGAGCTTTCTGATGCCCGAGCCCATAGCGCGGAGCAGGCGCTGCGGGACGGCGGGGTCAGCAGCAACCTGTCGTCTGCCGGTCATGGAGAGACCAATCCAGTCGCGAGCAACAAGACGGTGGAGGGGCGTGCCAAGAATCGCCGTGTCGAGGTCATTGTCAAGTAGCACAGAGGCGGATTCTCCTTGCCACCTGTGCCTGTAGTAACGAAGGGGCTCTTCCCAATGGGAAGAGCCCCTTTATCTTGCTGGATGCCTGCTCAGATTCAACCGAAAGCTAGAGGCCAAGCTCCGACAGACCAGGGTGGTCGTCGGGGCGGCGGCCGATGGGCCAGAAATACTTGCGGTCCGTCTGAGAGATTGCCATGTCATTGATACTTGCGATACGCCGGCGCATGAGACCACTGTCGTGGAACTCCCAATTCTCATTCCCGTAGGATCGGAACCAATTTCCTTCTTCATCGTGCCACTCATAGGCAAACCGCACGGCGATGCGTGCTCCGTGGAATGCCCACAGTTCCTTGATGAGACGGTAATCCAGCTCCTTGTCCCGCTTGTGCGTTAAGAACCGAACGATGGCCTCCCGGCCTGTCAGAAATTCGGAGCGGTTTCGCCATGTGCTATCGACCGTGTAGGCCAACGATACCGTTTCTGGGTCGCGTGTATTCCAAGCGTCTTCTGCCGTGCGGACTTTCCGGATGGCACTCTCCAGAGTGAAGGGCGGAACAGGCGCTCGTGTGTTTGTGTCCGATGGCATAGGGCATTCCATGCGTAAGTCTAGCAGTCGCAGATCGAAACTATTACTTTCCTATTGGGCAGATGGAGTACTCGATCCGCGTCTTGATGTACGTAGCTCGGCCTCTAATTGAGCGATGCGTGTCCGCAAAGATCCTGCGAGTTCCTCGACCTCCTCAATCGAGTACCGTGGCGTGATGTACTTGGGACAGTTCCAGTCGAACGAGACCACGTCGATGAAGACGATCCGTTCCACTCGTGCTTTCATGCTGGGGTTGGCAAGTTGTACCGCAAGGTCTGGATGCGAATGAGCATCCTCGACCCTGGCATGGCCCAGGATTTTCAGTCTGGCCCGATTCGGGTAGTCCATCAGAAACAGGGACACCCGATCGTCCGTGGACAGATTGCCTGTGCTCAAGAGTTGCCGGTTCCCTTGATAGTCGGCAAAGACTAACGTTGAGGGATTCAGTAGACGCAGAAATCCCTTGGGCCCTCCGCGATGCTGGACGTAGGGCCAGCCGGTTTCGCTCACCGTGCTCAGGTAGAAACTATCTCTGGCGGCGAGAAACTCAGCCTCTCCTTCGCCCAGGAGATCGCGCTCAGGAGCATCAGTGATCTGCGCCGCATGCCCATAATACTGTTGCTGTGTACGAAGGACCGACTCGGTCATCATCGTTTCGAGATATTTCATCGCCATTGGCTCGTCCTTCCTCGAATCGGCCTGGCAACGGATGTCCGTTGCCAGGCCGATCTCCCATCCGCTCGTATATCAGAACACGATCGTGTTCCATCCCTCTGCTACATACCGGCGCAGGCTCAAGAGCCCCGCAGTCCCGGCGAGGGCATGGTCTTTCACAATCGGCACGCCACAGGCCTTGACGCTTTCTGTTGCCCCAAAGACCTCTGCGCAACCGCACGACGCGCCCTGCACGACATCACGCACGGCATTGTAGAGCCCATTCGCTGGATGTGAGAGTTTGGTCAATTCAGCCGGCCAGCGCGTGCCGGCGCCATTGAAGACCACGGCGACTTCGTCGCCCTTCTGCTTACATTCAGACGCGAGCGCCAGCGCATTGAAGACTCGTCCGAGCGCTTCTTCTGAACCACTTTTCGGATCGGACAGAATAATGATGGCAGTTTTCATGGATTCTCCTTTGTAATCATGACACTCACGATATTGTGGATGTCCGTTGGGTTCAGCGTTCTTCGGTGCATTGCTCACTCTATCCAGTCGCTATGGCAAGGTCAGTGCCACGTGTCGCGATTTCTGGTGAAGCAAGAAAACTACTGATGAGACAAGGAGTTGTCGGGCTGTTCGTTGTTACATGAAGTGGAAGGAAGGAGAGATGCCCCCACGAGATGTCGTGGAGCTACGATATGTCGTGGGGAGAAACGATTTGTTCGTTGCTATGCGGTGCGGAAAGGTTTCTTGATGCCGAGCTTCTGCATCCGAGAGCGAAGCGTGTTGGGGTGGAGGCCCAGTCGAGTCGCGGCGCCCTGTTTCCCTTCAATGACCCAGTTTGTATCCTGAAGGACGCGGAGAATGTGGGTTCGTTCGACCTCTTCCAGAGAATCGGCGACCGGCAACGGCGGGGCGGAGTTCCCTTGAAGCATCACATCGTCAATCTGAAGTAGTGGCCCATTCGCGAGGATTGTGGCCCGTTCGATCACATTTGCCAACTCCCGAATGTTGCCGGGCCAGGCATACTTCATCAGGCGATCCATAGTCGATTCAGACACCCCGTCGATCTTCTTGCCGATCTTGCTTGAAAACTTGCCGACAAATCGATTGACCAAGAGTGGAATGTCAGATGGACGGGAGGAGAGAGGCGGTACCTCGATCGGAAACACATTCAGTCGGTACAGAAGATCTGCCCGGAAGGAACCGGTCTTTACCGCCGCATGGAGGTCACGATTCGTCGCCGCAATGACTCGTACGTTCACTTTGGTGGAATGGCCGCTGCCGATCCGTTCGACCTCCCTTTCTTGTAGTACCCGTAGCAGCTTGACCTGTGCGTCCAGCGGCAATTCCCCGACTTCGTCCAGGAAGATGGTCCCGCCGTCCGCCAACTCAAATCGTCCAATGCGGCGTTGTAATGCCCCGGTGAAGGATCCCTTCTCATGCCCGAAGAGCTCGCTTTCAACCAGATTCGCCGGGATTGCTCCGCAGTTGACCTTCACCAGCGAGCGAGCCCTCCGTGGGCTCAGGTTGTGAATGGCTCTCGCCATCAACTCCTTGCCCGTTCCTGTGTCTCCCTGGATGAGGACCGTCGAATCGGTCGGGGCGACCTGTTCGATCTGCCGGAGGACGGCCATGATGCTCGGACTTTCGCCAATAATCTCCTCAAAATTGTGTTCAGACTTCACCTCTTCGCGGAGGTAGAGGTTCTCTGCCTCAAGGCGATTCTTGAGCTGTGCGACTTCCGTAAAGAGCTGCGCGTTCTTGATCGCAATCGCTGCTTGATTGGCAAAAATGGCCAGCCGTTCGAACTCTTCCTCGCTCAGCGGTCTGCGTCCGAACATTGCGATGACGCCGAGCAGCTCCCAGCGGAACTTCAGCGGGTAGCCGGCAAAGGAGCGGAGGCCGTTGTCTGTCATCCACTGTTTGTTCGGCAGGCGGTCGTCGCCGAGCACATCGTTTGTTTGCATCGGCCCAAACCCCTGGGCGATTTTTCCAATCTTGAGCGCCCCCAGCGGAATGCGGCGATACTCCCCGTTGAGATCGGTGTAGAGCCCCGCGCTCGCCGCCAGATGGAGGCATTGAGATCGGGTCACGCAGGCAGCGGCTTTATGACAGTCGGCGCAGAGATCGCCGGGCCCTAACAGCCAGATGCGGGCGAAAGCGCCATCAAGCTCGTCTACGAGTCCTTGCGTGATGGTGGTCAGTACCTGCTGAAGATCGAGACTCGACGCAATCTGGAGCGCGATGCGCTCGATGGCGTGCCGACCATTTTCGGAAGAACGGGAAGGGGCGATGTCCATCGTGTCCACGCCAATCAGGATAGAGGCTCAGCCAGGGCACGATAGGAGGCAGGACGGGAAATGTCAATTATGCGCTAGCTGTACTGATCCCACGTGTCGCACTGTTTGATGGCCCAATAGACGGCTTCTTTGAGCTTCTTGAGGATTATATTGTCGGGCTGGTAAATGGCTTGCAGTTTCTTGTCCAGGTCATACAGCGGTTGGATCGCCCGCTTATCGGGAATCTTGCCGAGCGCCCAGGCCACCTCCGTGAGGACCGTCCAGTCGGTCTTGGGATCTTGCAGTTTTGCGAGCAACGGCAGCACGACAGACGCATCGCCTGCGATTCCCCCGATCTGCCCCAGCCCTTTTGCTGCTGCCGCCTGGACTTCCACCTGGGTGGTCGTGTTGAAAATCTCGATCAGAAGAGGAATGCTTTCCCTGCCGAGATTGCCCATCGCCATGAGCGCCTGCTTGGCGAGATCACGATCCTTCAACGCCGCTTTGAGTTTGGGCATCGCTTCGTCGGCCTGCATTTCCCCCAGGAGCGAGATGATCTTGATTTTTCTGGTCTGGCTCGTGTCTGCTGAGTCCAGCAGTTTGAGCAGGCGGTCTGGATGACCCCATTCGGCTGCCAAGAGGAGGGGGAACTCGTATTTTTCCAACGCCTCCTGCAATTTGGACAGCGCATAGACGCCGGGATCGGCTGCGTGCGCAGCCTGGGCGGCAGCCACTGCATCCTCAAATTCTGTCCGCACCTCTTTTTGCCATTTGATCTTCATGCCGCCCAGTACATAGGTGAGCTGGCAGGCGGGGCCTTTCCAGAGTCGAGACGGGGCATCCGGGAGATCGGCATCTCCTCCCGCATTCGTGGTGCCCTCCCATGTCTTGTGCTGTTCGCATTTGATGCGAAACAGGACATCATGGGGCTGACTGTGATCAAGAATGACCTGGTACCCCACTTCTTTGAGGCGTTCAGCAGCTGTGTTGGCGAGAGACGCGGAGTCCGTACGGGCTTTGTCCGTGATGGAGATGGCTTCAATCAATACGGTCTGAATCTTTTCCAGTTGGGATTTTTGCTCGGAGGTGAAATGTTCCCGGTAGGCCCAGGACGGGCCAATTGCATAGCAGAACGACAAGATGAGAGTGTAGCCGATCACGGTGAAAAACGGTGGCATCGAGCATCTCGTCACCCTCGTCGCCAATTCCCGTATTGTGTCCTTGCAGCTTGTGCCCATCATGGTTTCATTATACCCGGACACATGATTTTTGCGAGCAGAGTGCCGTTGGATCGTGCATTGACAGATCCGGTCCCGCAATGATAACTTTCCGCTCTCATTTTCGCGCGTTTCGCGCGAGAGTGTGTACTTTGTCTCAAGATAGAGCGAGTGGATCAGGACAGTGATTAAGACAGCAGTTGCGCGGCGTTACGCACAGGCGCTCTTCGAGCTTCTCGATCAATCCAATATCGAAGCGACTCGGGGGTCCCTCAATGGCCTGAGCCAGGCTATGCAGGATTCCGTCTCGCTCCGGCACGTCATTGCGTCTCCGGCGTTCAGCCTCGAAGACAAGATCGCCGTCTTAACAGAACTGGGCGGCCGGTTGAGCTGCCCCCCGGTCGGGAAGGCATTCTTGGCCCAGTTGGTCAGGAAGAATCGCGCCGCATTTCTGCCGGAAATCGCAGTGGCCTTTGCCAAGCTGGTTGATCAATTAAAGGGGACCCAGCCGGTCACCGTGTTTTCGGCCGCTGCCCTGTCCGCAGCTGAGCAGCAACAGATGAAGAAGCGCCTCAGCGACACGCTGAAGCGAGAGGTCGATATTACCTTTCAAACCGATGCGAGTTATTTGGCCGGCGTCAGGATTCAGATCGGAAGCGCCGTGGTCGATAGCACCGTTCGTGGGCGTCTGAAGGACATCGAGTCATTGCTGACGCACGAATAATGGTCGCGCAGGCATGATGGTGTGGAATCGCCGACGAGCGGGTCACTACGGGGCCGACTAAGGAGTAGCCATGCAGATCAAAGCGGATGAAATCAGTGCAATCATCAAGGAGAAGATTCAAGGCTTCGACAAACAGGTCGATGTCAAGGAAACCGGCTCTGTCATCCAGGTCGGAGACGGCATTGCCAAGATCTATGGTCTCGATGGTGCCATGGCCGGTGAGATGCTTGAGTTCCCCGGCGGGCTCTATGGCATCGCCTTGAACCTTGAAGAGGACAATGTCGGCGCGGTCTTGATGGGTGACTCGGTCGGCATTAAAGAAGGCGATCCCGTCAAGCGGACCGGCCGCATCGCAGAAATACCGGTTGGAGAGGCCCTCGTCGGTCGAGTCGTCAACGCCATCGGTCAGCCGATCGACGGCAAGGGCGCCATCAAGTCGACGCAGTCTTCGCGTATCGAGATGGTGGCCCCTGGCGTGAATACCCGCCAATCGGTGCGGGAGCCGCTGCAGACCGGCATCAAGGCCATCGATGCGATGATTCCTATCGGACGTGGCCAGCGCGAGCTCATCATTGGAGACCGCCAGACCGGCAAAACGGCCATCGCGGTCGATACGATTATCAATCAAAAGGGCCTGAACGTGTTCTGTATTTACGTGGCGATCGGCCAGAAACGATCGACCGTCGCGCGCGTCGTCAAGACCCTCGAAGAAAACCATGCAATGGAATACAGCATGGTCGTCTCGGCCAGCGCCAGTGATCCGGCCCCGATGCAGTTCCTGGCGCCCTTCGCCGGTGCCGCGATCGGCGAGTACTTCCGCGATAACGGGAAGCACGCGCTGATTGTCTACGACGATTTGTCCAAGCATGCCGTGGCCTATCGCGAATTGTCCTTGTTGCTTCGCAGACCACCGGGCCGCGAAGCCTATCCCGGCGACGTGTTCTACCTCCATTCACGGTTGTTGGAGCGGGCGGCAAAACTGAGCGAGAAGCTCGGCGGAGGCAGTCTGACCGCCTTGCCGATCATCGAGACACAAGCCGGTGACGTGTCGGCCTATATTCCGACGAACGTTATTTCGATTACCGACGGCCAGATCTATCTGGGCAGCGATTTGTTCTATTCCGGTATTCGCCCCGCGATTAACGTCGGTCTGTCGGTCTCCCGTGTCGGCGGGTCAGCCCAGATCAAGACGATGAAACAGGTAGCCGGTACTCTCCGGTTGGATCTCGCGCAATATCGAGAAATGGCCGCCTTTGCCCAGTTCGGCAGCGAACTCGACAAGGCCACGCAAATGCAGCTTGCGCGCGGCGTGCGCATGGTCGAGCTCTTGAAGCAGGGACAGTACAAGCCCATGCCGGTTGCCGATCAAGTCCTGTCGATCTATGCGGGCGTCAATGGCTTCCTTGACGATGTGCCGGTCGATAAAGTTCAGCAGTTTGAGGCGGATTTTCTGCACTATGTGCAGCAGAATCATCCTGAGCTCAAAAAGGAAGTCGCCAGCATCGGCAAGATCGACGACAAGGTCGGCGGCAGGCTCAAGGAAATTCTGGCGGCCTTCAAACAGAAGATGGGATACGGGGCCAAAGCGTAAGCACAGGACTGAGTATCGAGGACTCAGGACTGAGACGGACGGCCGTGAGCCGGGTTCCTACCTCAGTCCTCAGCGCGCAGTCCAAAGCCCTAATAGAATACGATGCCTAGCCTTCAATCGTTACGCCGCAAGATTGCGGCATTTAAGAATACGCAGAAGATCACCAAGGCCATGAAAATGGTGGCGGCGGCGAAGCTCAAGCGCTCGCAGGACCGCATCTTGGCCGCTCGTCCCTATGCCCATAAGATGCGGGCTGTCTTGAGCAACCTCAGCCGGCGAGTGAATCGTTCGGCTCATCCGCTCTTGCAGAAGCGCGAGGGGAAAAAGATCGAAGTCCTGGTCATTACCAGCGACCGAGGATTGTGCGGCGGGTTCAACGGCAACATCGTGCGGAAGAGCGCAGAATTTCTGCGGCAATGCGAAGCCCAGGGGTTGACGGTGGGGGTCAGCATTGTCGGGCGAAAGGGCCGTGATTATTTCCGGCGTCGGGCCTGGCCGATTCGGCACGAATGGACCGGCGTGTTCGACAAGTTGAGCTTCGAGCATGCCATCGATATCGGCGGCGACCTCACCGATAATTTCGTGAAAGGCACGTTCGACGAACTGCATGTCGTGTACAACGAATTCAAGTCGGCCATTCAACAGCGCGTCATTGTGGAGAAGCTGTTTCCGGTGGATACGGCAGCCGAATTCGGCGCAGCTCCGGCCGAGGGAGTCGCCTCAGGAGCCTACCTTTACGAGCCGGATGAAGCGGGTCTCCTCAACGCTCTGGTGCCGAAGCACTTTCAGGTTCAGGCGTATCGGATACTCCTGGAATCGGCCGCGGCCGAACACGGCGCCCGCATGGCCGCGATGGATGGAGCGACGCGCAATGCCGGCCAGCTGATCAAGAAGGTCACGCTGTATTACAATAAGACCAGACAGGCGGCGATCACAAAAGAATTGATGGATATCGTCGGCGGCGCCGAGGCTCTAAAGTAAAGTTTTGAGTGCTCAGTTGTAAGTGTTGAGTTTTCGAAACGCTCACAACTCAAAACTTATAACGCATACGAAAATAGAGGAGCGACATGAGTACAGGAAAAGTCATTCAAGTCATCGGACCGGTCGTCGACGTCGAGTTTCCTCCCGGGCAACTGCCGAATATCTATAATGCCCTGAAGGTGACGAAGGAAGAGAACAAGGCAGCGGGGACTCCCGCCATTCGGATTACCCTGGAAGTGGCCTCGCATCTGGGTGAAAACCGCATCCGCAGCATCGCAATGTCCACAACCGACGGACTTACACGTGGAATGGATGTGGCGGATACGGGCGCCGCCATCTCTGTCCCCGTTGGCCGTGAGACGCTGGGTCGTCTCATGAATGTGCTCGGCGAACCGGTCGACGAAAAGGGACCGATCAAGACCAAGAAAACCTATCCGATCCACCGGCCGGCTCCGAAGCTGGAAGATCAGGAGACCAAGACCGAGGTGCTGGAAACCGGCATCAAGGTCGTCGATTTGCTCGAGCCGTATAGCAAAGGCGGCAAGGTCGGGCTCTTCGGCGGCGCCGGTGTCGGCAAGACCGTCATCATCATGGAACTCATCAATAACATCGCGTTGCACCACGGCGGATTTTCTGTATTTGCCGGCGTCGGTGAACGGACCCGCGAAGGGAACGACCTCTGGCACGAAATGATGGAGTCGAAAGTCATCGATCCGGATGACTTTTCAAAATCCAAGGCCGCGTTGGTCTATGGCCAGATGAATGAACCGCCGGGTGCGCGTCTTCGCGTCGGTCTTACCGGGTTGACAGTCGCGGAATATTTCCGTGATGAAGAGAATCAGGATGTGTTGCTGTTCGTGGACAACATCTTCCGGTTTACTCAGGCCGGCTCTGAGGTGTCTGCATTGTTGGGCCGGATGCCGTCAGCCGTCGGGTATCAGCCGAACCTCTCGACCGAAATGGGCGCGTTGCAAGAGCGCATTACCTCGACGAAACGCGGATCGATCACGTCCGTTCAGGCCATCTATGTGCCCGCCGACGACTTGACCGATCCGGCACCGGCCACTGCCTTTGCGCACTTGGATGCCACGACGGTGTTGTCACGGCAATTGGCGGAGTTGGGCATTTATCCAGCCGTCGATCCGCTGGATTCCACCTCACGCATTCTTGACCCACAGGTGATCGGCGAGGAACATTACAAGGTGGCTCGCGGTGTGCAGTCGGTGTTGCAGCGGTACAAGGACCTTCAAGATATTATCGCCATTCTCGGCATGGACGAGTTGTCCGAGGACGACAAGATGGCCGTAGCCAGGGCGCGCAAGATTCAGCGCTTCCTCTCACAGCCCTTCCATGTGGCCGAAGCCTTCACGGGTGCTCCCGGGAAGTATGTCAAGCTGAAGGACACCGTCCGCAGCTTTAAGGAGATTCTGGAAGGCAAATACGATCACCTGCCGGAACAGGCGTTCTACATGGTTGGACCGATCGAAGAAGTCATTGCGAAGGCAGAGAAGATGGGAGTGAAGGTATAGGATCGTTAGGCGTGAGGGGTTAGGGGTAAGGTGAGCAAAGCGCCGAAACCCATCGCCTGACACCTCACGTTTCACGCCTTACGGAGAGAATATGGCGGGAAAGATTCTGCTAGAAGTGGTGACGCCGGAGAAACAGCTGCTGAGCCAGCAGGTGGATGAAGTGATTGCGCCAGGCTCGGAAGGCGAGTTCGGCGTCTTACCCGGACACTGTCACTTTCTCTCGACCTTGAAGATCGGGGAGCTCCGTTATCGAGTTGGCGATCAAACGAGCCATATGGCGATTCTCTGGGGCTACGCAGAAGTGACGCCGACCAAGGTCACCGTCATGGCCGAGATTGCGGAGAAGGCGGAGGATATCGACGTCGAGCGCGCCACGGCCAAGGTGGAAGAGGCCGAACACCGGCTCCAGGCAGGAGGCCTGCCTTCCGAGGTCAAAGAAGCCCAGATCAGTCTCGAAAAGGCCCGCCTTCGCAAGAAGATTGCCGAACGTACCCGTAAGACCGGACACGCCTGACCCTCAGGTTTTCCTCCGTACGAGCCCAGTTGAATTTGACGGTTCCCTCCAGTAGCGTGGATCTCCATGATCACGGAATTTCTTATCACGGCCGGTGAACAGCCGAAACGGCTGGATGTCTTTCTCGTCAACCGCGAACGGGATATGTCGCGGTCTGCGCTTCAGCGGTTGATCGAACTCGGCCGTATACGCATCAACAATGCCATTGTAAAGCCCAGTCAGAAGATCAAGCCCGGCGACAAGATTACGATGGATGTGCCGAAGCCGGAACCGCTCGCGCTCAAGGGCGAGGCCATTCCATTGGATGTCCTGTATGAAGATGACGTGTTGCTCATTCTGAACAAGCCGGCGGGGATTGTTGTGCATCCGGCTCCCGGTAATTGGACCGGGACATTGGTGAATGCACTGCTTCATCACTTCCAAACTTCCGGCGGCACGGTCTCGTCCATTGGCGGGAAAGAACGGCCAGGTCTCGTCCATCGGCTAGATAAGGAGACATCCGGAGTCATGGTCATTGCCAAGACCGATCAGGCTCACCGACACCTCGCCGCACAATTTAAATGCCACACCATCACGCGGGTGTACGAAGCCTTGATCTGGGGCGTCCCAAAGAAAGGCCGCGGTTTGATTGAGTTGGCCATCGGGCGAGACTCGAAGGAACGCAAGAAATTTTCAGCCCGCACGGCGCGGCCGAAAGAGTCCGTGACCGAGTACCACGTCGACCGCCGGTATGGCAAACTGGCCGCGCATGTATTGCTTTATCCGCGTACGGGGCGCACGCATCAATTGCGGGTTCATCTCACATCCCTGGGGCATCCCATTCTAGGGGATCAGACCTACGGTGGAAAAAAGGTGTGTGCCGTCGATTCGATCGAAATTCCGCGTGTGATGCTTCATGCCAGGACATTGGGGTTTCAGCATCCCACGACCGGAGAGACTCAAGAGTTTACCAGGCCCTTTCCAACGGATATGGAGACTGTCTCTAAGGGGATTGAACGTTTGACTCATGACGGCCGTGCGGACGCGACTACTTAGGAAGAGCTATGCAGACTGCCGACCTTCTTGATGTGATCGGAGGCTTGACCTCTCGGCTCAAGCTGTATGCCGCTAAACTGCCTCCGATTGTCCATTTGTCGGCTGTGCCAGCTGGCATAAAGCCTCAGCTGGAAGCGATTGAAGACTATGAGGAGCTGGTGTCCCGCATCAGGGCGCAGAGCGCAGGGACTCCCTATAGAAGTCTCAACGCTTCGCTGATCGAATCTCTCGAAGCATTCGAAGCCGGCAGGTTGTTGGGGGCGGTGCAGTCCCTGTTAGCCTTGCTCGATCAATTGGAACGGATGAAACTGGACCAGGAGATCGACGTCGGGCGGCTCGATGAGAAGCACGTGGCCGACTACCGGGCCGCTCTCCACAAGATTTTACCAGGCAACAAACCTGAGTTAGACGGTGCAGGACGCGGGATGTGAAACATAGTGAAGCGGAACGGTTCCCATAACCCCCTCACCCTGTCCTGCTCAATGTCCCATCTTTGGACCGGTAGCATTCGGGCCCTCTGTCACCAGCTTGAAGCGAACAAGCGCGCCACAGTGGGGACATTTCGCACGGATTGTGCCTTCATCCAAGAGCTCATACTGATCAGCTGTGAGCCACATGAGCTGGAAACATTTGTGGCAGCTACGGACTTGCGTTGACATAGTTTTCCTCGTACACTCCGCTTGCGGCGAATGTCCATACGTACAAGATAATCTAGTACAAGATGCCTCCAACCCTCAAGCCCGTCATTACCTTTTCAGAAAAGAAAGATCTCTCCGCCGCTCAGCTGGTTCGGCTGTTTCATCAAGCCCCCTGGGCAACGCATCGAACGATCGAGGACGCCAAGGAGATGCTCCGTCACACTGACGTCGCGCTCTGCGCATGGGACGGCGATCTTTTAGTCGGATTCGGTCGCGTGCTGACGGATTTTGTCTATCGGGCGACGATTTGGGATGTCATCGTCGATAAGGCCTATCAGAAGCAAGGTATCGGTACTGCTGTCGTTCAGCGTATTCTCGACCACCCTCGCCTCAAGAAAATCGAGCTGTTTTGGCTCTGTACCAGGCGCCCCGGTTTTTATGAAAGACTGGGATTTAGCTCTCAAGAACAGACCGGGATGGTCTGGAGCCGGAGCAAGCAGGCTCGGACGGAATAATAGCGCGGACATTTCTGCCGCAATCGTCCGCCTGTGCGTGCCACAAGCAGATGGGAGAGAGCGGCGGGATTAGCGAGACTGGCAGGACCCGGCTTTGCGCGTCACGCGAGTCTCGCTCTCCGCGCCTGTCGCGCTGAGGTGACCATTTCGTAACGATCTCCCATGCGTCATCCGGGCTAAAAGAATGCCTTGGCACCAAAGAGAAATCCGAAGGAAGAGGCATTCCAATCATCCACGCGAGTGCCGTCGATTCTGGCATGGCCGTCGTTACGTTTGTAGGCCATTTCTACGTTGAGGGCGAACTGTTGATTGAGCATGTAGTCCGCGCCCCAGCCGAGCCGCCAGGCGAAGGTGTTACTGGGGCTGATGCGATTACCGCTGTCTTCACCGAAGCTATTGACGTTCACGCCGAATCCCATGTTCACATAGGGCACGACTGGTCCAAGCTTGACGGGCCGAAGCTCAATGGTCGGCAATACCGACACTGTGTCTTGATGTCCCAAATCAAGGTCGCCGGACCGCCGCTCTCTATCGAAGCCATGGCGTTCCCATTCGAGCATCATCCCCACTAAGAGCCAGGTGTTCAGGCTGTACAGCGCCTGGAAGTTTACCAAGGGACCGACGTCGCTCGAAATTCGAGGATCATCATCGGTCAGCGATTGCGTCAAGGGCGAAAACCCAGCACGCGCGCCGAGCACCCATTTCTTAGCCTCGATACCACCGAAGCCCTGTCTTCCTTCTTGCGCCAACGCGTGGTGAGCGGGAGTCATGATGAAGACGGCACTCGCCATCGCACAGCTAATCACACAAGCCTGCAAGACCGGAATTCGCATATAGTTCCTCCTCCAATAGGTCAAAAGGACAGCCTGTAAATAGCCGAATTTGCTTCGTACATCAAGCAGCTACCTGAGGCCTGCTGATGGGCCGTTCGAGCTGTGCGAGGAGTTGTTTCAGTGGGCATGGGCGGAGGCGGCACGTTTGAGTTTTTTGGGAGAGAGCAAGATCGAGAGGAAAAATACCGTGGTCGCAAGCAACACGATGGCAGGCCCGGAAGGCACGTCCCAGAAGGCGGAGATCATCACGCCGGCCACCGATGTCGTGGTGCCGATGATGACGGAATAGAGGGTCAGGGTCATGAGGCTATGTGTGAGTTGATACGCCGTCGAAGCCGGAATCAGGATCATGGCAAACACAAGGATGGCGCCGACGGTTTTCAGCGAGACGACGACGGTGAGGGCGACGAGCGTCAGGAGGAGAAAGAAGATGGCGCGGGCCGGAATGCCGGACGCATCAGCCATCTCTTGATCGAAGGCGATAAAGTACAGTTCTTTTGAGAATATCAGGATGAGTCCAAGCACGAGAATGGCCAATCCTCCGATCACGCGCAGTTCATCGCTACTCACCGACAGCACACTGCCGAACAAATAGCCGTACACTTCGGCGTTATAAGTTTTCATCAGGCCGATAAACAGGATCGCCAGCGCCATAGTGGCGGTGTAGAGAATGCCGATCGAAACGTCCAGTTTCATTCGGCCTCTCTCTTCGACCCACCCGGTAATCCACACGGTTGCAAGCCCGAACAGAATGGCCAGCAACAATGGAGGCCAGCCCATCAAATAACCAAGCGCGACACCGGCAAACGCTGCGTGCGAGGTGCCCGCCCCCACAAAAGCGAGACCGCGTAGAACGACGAACACTCCGACGACCGAGCAGAGCCCTCCCACCATCGCCGCAGCGAGGAGAGACCGTTGCATGAAGTCGTAGGTGAAGAGATCGAGCATGGCGTTATTGAAAAATAGAAGTTCTTAACAGGACTAGTCTGTTATCTCCACTGGTTCTAAACGCGAGGCCATCTGTTCCCCAAAGGATCAAACTTGATGCATGCCCAGTAATGTTAGTAAAGGTAGAAGAAAGACTGGCAGATCCAATCAGCGCCAATGATGTCCGATCATAGGCTAGTAGCTGACGTTCCAAATCGTTGATTCCCTTCAGCAAGTAGATTCGTGCTCTCGCCCGATCCGTAGTGATTAGGTTATCGTGGCTATTGTCAAATTGTGAAGTTCCTGGCAAGAAACCTACGAGTCGTTTCAGTTCAGGGTCAATGATCCTGCCGTCTTTTGAGTATATGAGCCCAGTATCAAACTGCCCATCGAAGGAGCAACATCCTACGTCGATAAGAGTTACTCCCGATGGCCCAATATTCATTGTCGACATATTGTTTGGAAATGACTCGCGATCAGCACCATACAGTCGACTCGGTGTCGCACCGAACTCCAGCTGATTCTTGGATTCTCCCAAGGGTCCTACATCGGGACGTTGTACTCCATTATCAAAGACAGCAACACCAGCGTGTCTTGGGCTATTTCCAATATACATACGGGCAACGACAAGCGATTGAGGAGATCCAGGAATGACTTCCATGTCCTCCACGCGAAGCTGTCCCGAAACGATATTGGTTCCCACAGAAAAGGCCAGGTCAACCTGACCGGTTGAGAGATTGATGCGACGTACTGATGCAGCCGGTGCCGTGACTGCCACATAGAGGTATTGGAAATTGTCTGAAATGGCTAACTTCCCTGGATCATCACCGACAAAGATCGTTTGCGTGACAGCAGCAGTCTCTGGGTTGATAACTAGAATTCGGCCTGGGTTCACACCTGCATGGCTTGGGACTGAAGCATAGATTCGCTGCCGGGACCTATCATAGATGAGATCACTCGTCTCTATATTGATCGCTCGAATGTCTTGAACGGTAACGGGGACGAGATTGCTAGTAATCGACCCCACAGAAGCCCTGACCGAAGCTTGACCCAAACTTTGACCTGTCGCACGGCCGGTCCCGTCCACACTGACAACGCTCCCATCACTGGAAGACCACGTCACAGAGGCGCCACTTATTGAGCTAACATTGTCAAACACTTGTGCGGTCAACTGAATTGTTCCGCCGAGGGCAACTAAGGACGAAATCGGTGTAACTTCGATCCTTATTCCACCCCCTTGCCCGTTCACGACATAGGATGTGAGTTCCTCCGTGAGAGTTGCTTGAACTGGCCCACCTTCGAGCCGAGCTTCAATTATCTCCTTTATTCTTCCCACACCAGGGGCATGCCAAGCTGTATTTGTCTGGATTAGAGTGGCACTCCCTCCACGGGTAAAATTCACGATGAAGACCGCTCTAGTTTCAACGCGAATCGTTGTTGGAAAGGTTGCTGCCGTTACCGTCATCGGCTCAAATGCCAGTGGGGTTTGGTAAAGCCGTAAACTGAAGGATTCGTTTCGGCCGTCGCCATCTTCGTCTCCACCCCAGTCCAGTCCGCGCCGCTCCTCCAGCAGAATGGTAGTCCCGATGGTTAAGGGGAAATGAACCGCCTGATACGGAGTCAGCTGCCGAGTAATGTTGTCTGTTAGATCATCACTGCCATAGGACATAATTCCAGAAGGCCCCTTAACTCCGTAGGCATTCTCACTCCTACCTTCGCCGCTATCATTGGTCTCATGAAAGATCGTGCTACTAATCCCATGGCCAGGGGCGGGCCCTTGTCCTGAAACAAATGCCGCGTTCTCATACTCTACAACAGGACCTGAAACCATTCTGGTGCCGTTGTATCGCCAGAAACTACCTTGCTCGAACGGATAGAAATTCCCTACGTCTCCTGCTCCTTGCGGGGTCTGTCCACTTGTTACTGCGGCGGCAATAAATCCTGTCACTTGTGCGTTCGCAGCTACTGCGGTTCTGACAAGACCGACAGCTTGGTCTATTGAGGTTGCAGTTCCGATGTTCTGCAGCTGAGATAGTAGTCCTACGGCCCCTGTGATATCGGCTACTTCTTGAAACGTCAGATTAGTCAATGGCCGGCCAGCTAGAGCTTCTTCAACCAGTCGACACGTCGTCTCGGAAGTAGGATTAATATCGGCCACGGTCCCGACGACAAACGCGCGCATTACTATTCCGCTGGATCCTTCGACGCGCGCTATGAGATCGTTTGAGGGTTGTAGACCAAGGGATGTCAGATTAAACGAATACCGCCCTCCTGATACCGTGGTCGTCGCGATGACAGCAAAACCTGATGCAGTCGGGCTGAGGCGGGCCAGCTCAACGATGGTGCCGTCGGGAACATTGGTTAGGCCAGTCAGAGCTGCATAGGCTTCCGAGACGAACAGATCTCCCAGGCTTCTTTCCTTGAAGAAAGCAATCTGGCCTCCTGGGGCTTGAACAGTCCCTGAAACGATAGTTTGTGCTGTTGACGCACCAGGGGAAGGGGTCCCGCCGTTGCTACTTCCCCCGCTCCCACAACCTGTGAATAAGAGACTGGTCAGGAGCAAACCGGCTAGCTGTAAGGCCCAGCGGAAGTTAACCATGGCAGCGGCCTCCCGGGTGAGGGGCGCATTATAGGATGCCGAATAGAAGACTTTCAACGAGGCGAGGTGCCTCAAAAGGAGGGGATGTCGGGATCAATGATGATGATGATAATCCTCGACGATGACCTGATCCTTGTCTGTAATCACCACATCTTTGCCATAGACCGCGCTGAGGATGTCCGGTTTGAGGACATCGGCGGGTGGGCCGGCGGCGTAGAGCCTGGTCTTGAGGAGCACCAGGCGATCGACGCGGGAGCGAATCATGTTGATGTCATGAGTGATCAACAGTACGGTCAACTTCAATTCTTCATGCAGGTGTTGAACGAGCTCGATGACATTGTGCTGTGTCGTGATATCCAGCCCGGTGGTGGGCTCGTCCAACAGCAACACTTTCGGTTGTTGCGCCAATGCCCGCGCAATGAACACACGCTGCTGCTGGCCGCCTGACAAATGGCCGAGCGCGGTATCTTTGTGTCCCTCCATCGACACGTGCGCCAGCGCCGCCATGGCGATTTCACGGTCGTTGGCGCCTGGACGCCTGAACAACCCGAGTGCTCCGTAACGGCCCATCATGACCGTCTCGAGCACCGTGACCGGAAAATTCCGATCCACAACGCCTTTCTGCGGGAGATAGCCGATTTTTGCACGGTGATGACATCGTAATTTGTCGCAGGCACAGTCGAAAATGTGAAGATGGCCCTCAATCGGAGCCATGAGTCCCAAGACCGCCCTGCAGAGAGTGGTTTTCCCCGATCCATTCGGACCGATGACTCCGACAAACTCGCCGGCATCGATGGACAGCGAAATGTCCTTGAGCGCAATGACGCCGGAAAATCCGAATGATGCATGGTCGAACCGAATGATCGGTTCGTGGGAATCTGTCGGCACGGAATCAGGCGTTCCTTCCATCACGGGAGCCATCAGAGATCAAGGGACACTGCTAGGGGGTCTCCAATGCGTTGGCCAATTGGAGCACATTATAGCGGAGCATGTCGAGGTAGCTTTCGGTTCCCGGTAAGCCTCCCGGCAAGGTGGTCAGGACGACGACCCGGGCCTTGGTTTCCTTGGCCAGGAGATCGGGGAGTTTTTGGCTGAGTTGGATTTCCGACACAACGACTTTGAGGCGGTCTTTCCTGATTTTGGCGATCAGCGATTGCAACTGGATAGCGGATGGTTCCGTGCCCGTTTGTACTTGAATCGTTGCGGCGATCTCGAAGCCGAATCGCCTGGCCATATAGGGCCAGGCCGGATGGTGCGCGACGAAGCGACGATCCGATAACGACTTCACCCGATCGGACAATTCGTTACGCAGCCGATCCAATCGCTGAAGATAGGCTGCCTGGTTGTTGCGGTAGGTCTCTGTATGGGCGGGGTCGATCTCGATCAAGGCTGCAGTGATATGGCGCAGTATGATGACGACGTTTTCAGGGTCCAGCCAGATATGGGGATTCCCGCCCGACGCATGTTCGCCCTTCTCTTGGTGTTCATTATGATGCAGGTCAGAGTGGTCACGAATCAGGCCGACGCCTTGAGAAGTGGTCACGACACGCAGCGACGGGCTTCCGGCGTTCTTCACGAGCGAGGCGGCCCATACCTCTAAACCGGTGCCGATCTCGAACAATAATTGGGCTTTTCGCACTGCAACCAAATCGGTGGGTTTCGGTGCGTACGTATGTTCATTCTCATAGCCGCTGAGCAAAGACTTCACCCGCACATGGGGCCCTCCCACTTGCTCGGCGAGATCCTTGAGGACTGGAATGGTTACCACGATATTGATCGGATTGTGAGCGGGTTCTGCGGAAGACGGCAAAGCCGGGCTGAATAGGACAAGCAGGGTCGAAAGGGCAATCGAAACAGGCGATCGTTTTGCTTGGTCTATCGAAAACATGGGCTGGGGACGGTAACACTCAGGTTCTACCATGTCAACGTGACAGGCGGCAGGCGCTCCCCACACGGTTTTCCCTCTGCGCTGTCTGGCTTGACCGGCGGTGAAAGTTCTATTAGCGTAGCACATTCGAAAGCCGATTCCTGGTTGAGGGGGTGGGAAAGGATGGCTCAGTCATGAAAGTTGTCGGGTTGATGTCAGGAACGTCCGGTGACGGTGTCGATGCGGCGCTGGTCGAAATCGGCCCTCGGAAGGCAGGCCTTCGCATCAAGATGATCGCGTTTCATCCGTTGCCGTATCCGCGTTCGCTTCGGCAACGCATTTTATCCGCGTCTGTGTCGGGCACCGTATCGGAACTGTGCCATCTCAATGCGCTCTTGGGTGAGTGGTTTGCGAATGCGGCGCTCGGCGCCATTCGCGCTGCGAAGTTACACCCGAAGGACATCGATCTTATCGGTTCTCATGGCCAGACCGTCCATCATCTTCCGTACGGGGTCAAGGATGCGGGCGTCGGCGCCATTCGTTCCACATTTCAGATCGCCGAACCCGCCGTGATTGCCGAACGAACGGGAGTCACCACAGTCGCCGATTTCCGACCGCGCGATATGGCCGCTGGCGGGCAGGGGGCGCCGCTCACTCCGGGAGTGCATGCGCTGCTTTTCCGCCATCCACGCCGCGCGCGGCTTATTGTCAACCTCGGAGGGATCAGCAATGTGACCTACCTGCCGCGAGGTTCCGGCTTTGATGGCCTGATGGCGTTCGACACCGGTCCGGCCAATATGGTGTTGGATGGATTGATGGCCCGGATTACGAATGGGCGTATGTCGATGGATCGTGAGGGGCGTGGGGCTGCTCGCGGGCAAGTTGACGGACGATTGTTGGCCAAACTCCTCGCACATCCGTACTTGTCGCAGGCTCCACCGAAATCCACCGGGCGGGAAGTCTTCGGATCAAAGATGCTGGATGAGCTGTTGGCGATGCAGCAGGCGCAGCAGCTACCGGTGGAAAATCTTCTGGCAACGTGCAGCCGATGGACGGCCGAAGCCGTCGGCTCAGCCAGACGATGGATTCGCGGTGGAATCGACGAAGTGATTGTCGGCGGCGGCGGGGTCAAGAATCGCGCCATCATGCAGCATCTCGCCGATGTCTTTGCGCCTGTGCCGGTGAGCGCGTTCGAGTCGCAGGGGTGGGACAGCAAGGCCATCGAAGCCGTCGCGTTTGCGGTGTTGGCCTATCAAACTGTGATGGAGCAATGTGGAAATGTTCCCTCTGTCACCGGAGCTGCTCACCCGGCTCTGTTGGGCTGCATCGTTCCCAGCGGACCAGGGTGGCTTGCTCGGCTGCGTTCTCCTCGACGGCGAAAGTAACGATCGATGATGGATGCTATCCGGAGGATCTTTTCCGTATCAAAGAAGTCAACCGGCCCATCCACCGGTTTCTCGCTGCCGCCCGGGGTTGCCGTGGCATCCGCTCCATTGCTGACAGAAGCTGAGATTGGCCTCTACAATCTTCTGCAGATGGCTGCCCAGGATCGGTACCTCGTGTTCGCTGATGTGCCGCTCTGGTCTTTTGTGTCTGTCGAAGCAATGGGGAAGTCCCGATTTACTCTGTTGAACCATATGGCCCTCAAACGAGTTGATTTTGTATTGGTACATCCGGGGTCACGGCATGTGGAACAGGTGGTACAGCTCGAAGACCTGTCTCCAGGGCCTCATCAGATAGAGCGCCAACGCGTGATCGAGTCGGTGCTGGATGCGGCTGGAATCAAATTGGTGACAGTGCGGGCGACAAAATCCTATACGATTCCCGAAATCACTGCGCTTTTGGGCCTTGCAACGGAAGAGTAATATCCGCAAACCGACGTGAGACGGCAGGCAGGGTCCCTTGCCTATTCTGATTGACTGTGGTCCGCATTACTCAGGCCGTCCACTACGTCGATAGCTTTCCGGGCGATTTCCGCTTCCGCACTGTCGGGGTACTGATTGGCGACGCGACCGAACATGATGCGCGCGTTGTCCTGATCACCAAGCTTTGCGTAGGTCTGGCCAAGCTTGAGTGTCGAAGCCGCCAGCTTTGGGCTGAGCGGGTAGGATAAGACGACGTTGTAGAAGGAGTTCAGCGCATCCTGGTAGCGTCCCATGCGATACTGACACTCTCCCATCCAGTATTGGGCATTGGCTGCCAGAGCAGAGCGGCCATGGAGTTCGATGAATAGACGGAACCCGGCCAGCGCGGCTTCATAGTCGCGCTGTTTGAATTCGCTCATAATGCGATCGTACAGGCGCCGGGAAGTATCCTGCATTTGGCCGGGAGCTGCGACGGACACATTCGGCGAGAAGAGGGTGATGAGCATCAGGAGAATGCCCAGTATGTTCCGTACCATATGTAAACTCCATTTTGAGTAGGTAATGGACCACAGGATCATCACGCAATCGCCATGCCACACGTCACACCATTTGCAGCTGGAAACCCTATACAAAACATGAAGTTCCAAGCCTCTTCCTCGGTTGGAAATGAGCCTCAACTTATAATCTGCGTCTCCAAGACAGATTTGTACGAGTCCTGGCACTTTTCTGCCGAGATGGGGAGTCTTACCTGATCATAGCCATGGGCCATACTCTGAGATTCGTCATAGTTGCAGACGCATCAATGGAAGCGACTGTCCGGTCAGAGGCAAAGCGGTATGAGTGAAGAATCTATTCCACCGAATCCTTTGGGTGGGAAGACGCTGATTGTAGACGCGCTGGGTCAGCGGGGTTATGCGCTGCCGAGTGAGGCCCTCAAGGAGGCGGCTGATCAGGACCAGATCTACATCCGTCCTGGCGTGTATGAGGACAAGGTATTTGTCAGTGAGCGATCGGTTCGGCTTGTGGGAGCGGGGCGTGATGCCGTGCAAATTTTCAGCCGGCGAAGCGGTCCGCTGTATTTGCAGCGGGTCACGGGCGGCCAAATTTCAGGCATCACATTCCGCTATGTCGGCAGTGACCAACACTCGGCCATGAATGTGCTCGATTCCACCTGTGTGATTACACAGTGCCGGGCGATGGAAGGGATTTTGTCCGGTGTATTATTGTATGGGCCGGAATGTCGGGCGACGTTTTCGGACAATGAAGTGTGCCGCAATCGTGAGTCCGGCATCTTCGTTTTTGCCGGGGCACAACCTCGGATTGCCGGAAATCGCTGTGTCGACAATCACCACTTTGGGATTGCGGTTCGCGATTCGGGCAGCTATCCGGAGATTGTGCGCAACCTTTGTGAGACAAACATGCTCAGCGGGATGCTCTTGTTTCACCACGGGGGAGGTTTAATTCTCGACAATAGTTGTACAGGCAATCAACATTGGGGCTTACTGGTGACGCCGGATTCTCATCCCAACCCGTCGCCTAGGGAGCTTCCTGAGATGAATCGTCTCGATGGGAATTCGCGTGGCGCCTATACCATATCGGATCAGCCTCTCGCCGACATCGGTCGATAGCCGGCTGCTTAGGATGATTTGGAAGAAAGTGTGGAAGGGGGCGAATCGTTCGAAATATGGAACTCGAAGGAGTTCCCGCCCCGTTGTTTGGCGCGGTACATTGCAGCATCTGCATGTCGTAACAGATCGTCAATCTCGTGATCGTCGGTTGGATAGGTGGTAATTCCGATACTGACCCCGATTGAGGTTTGCTGGTCTTGAATGTTGAAGGGTGTACCCAGCGACTGGGTGATTCTTCGCGCGACGACCACGAGGTCGTCTTCGTGCGAGAAGCCCTCCAGGATGATCGTAAACTCATCTCCACCCATGCGTGCAACCGTATCGACTTCGCGCACGCATTCACGAAGCCGGTCTGCGACGACTTTCAATAACTGATCTCCCGCATCGTGCCCCAGGGTATCATTTACGGCCTTGAATCGATCAAGGTCGAGCAGCATCAGCCCCATGGGTTGTTGGAGCCGCTTGCTTCTCGCCATCGCATGAATGAGGCGGTCGCGGAAAAGCGTACGATTCACCAGCCCGGTCAGTTGATCGTACTGCGCAAGGTAGGTCAGCCGTTCTTCGGCTCGCTTGCGTTCGATTGCGTAGCGGATGGAACGGGCCAGCATTTCCGGCTGACCCTGGCCTTTGACGAGATAGTCTTGGGCGCCGCTTTGGACGGCTTCTACCGCCAGCGTTTGATCACTGAATCCGCTGAGCACGATAATGGGAATGGTCGGGTTAGCGGCTTGCATCTGTCTGAGCGTCGATAGCCCGTACCCGTCGGGGAGTGAAAGATCCAGGAGAATCGCGTCAAATCGTGTTTGAGTGAGATGACTGAAGGCCTCACTCAAGCGAGCAACATGAGTGACATCGAATTGCTCGACGCTCCACTCGGCCAGGATATCCTGCGTCAAATGGGCATCGACGTCGCTGTCTTCAACTAACAGAATTTTGAGCATCGCTCTCCGCTGCTGGATCATCAGCTTTTCGGCGTAGCAGCAACCTCATGGCTGATTTTCTTGCCTGATAGCAAGTATAGCCCAAGTTACTGGTTCAACAAGGAAAATGCTGAATCGTCCCATGCCGATGTCAGGGACGGGACTCGAGGCCGCTACGAACTCAAGAGTGAAAATGAGGGCTATGAAAGAGGTGACCCCCTGGAGAGGTAAAACAAAAAGCTGCCTCTCCAGGGGGCCTGGTATCTAATCACGATTACGCGCAGTGCAATGCTTCAGCTCGCCGGCGGACATCCTCGGCCTTCTGGACCTGCCCGAGGTTTTCGTAGAGAGAAGCGATATTCGTGTGCAGATGGGACAACAACTGCCCGAGCTGGGCTTCCTGTGCGATCACATTGGCTTCCAGGGCCAATTTCTTTTCCTCACTCCGGCGGAAACGTTCTTCCAGCCGTTGCACCAACTGAATCCATCCGCGGACTTTTGCGGAATCCAGGTTGGGCAACGCCGGCAAGGGTTCTGCGCGGTCGAGGGATTTTTCTGTTTGGTTCATCCAATTGATAAAGACGAGAAAGTCGCCCAACGTAATTTCAAGTGCAGATGTTGCGCCATCTTCGATTACCAGGTCTTCCATTCTTACTCCTTTGCCAATCCGGTCACGTGAATGGGGATTATCTCAATTGGTTGAATGTTTACCCAGCCTGAGCGGAACATATTGCCTCGCAATACCGTGGAATGTCCTACATATGGTGCTTGGCCAGGGGAGAGCTATTTCCCCCGATCCGTCATTTGACCTCCTTTCGTAATGGCACGGACATACGCCAATTACCATGTGAGTCCACAACAGGATGGGGCTATGGATTAATACCCCACTAGATTAAGGGATGTCAATGAATCGAATGAGTTAAGGAGAAATTATTCTTAATCTTGTTTACGGAGTGGGGTACTGAGGGAAGTTGCCTGGCTGACGGGCATCATGACCCCTTAGAAAGAGGTCTGTTCTCATCGGATAGGCACCTGCCGGTGGTTGTTCTGAGCCGATCGCTGCTTCGCAGGCGTAGCCTGGATGGAGTGGCCACAGCAACGAGCGGCCTGCAGCGTCTCCTCGGATGTGAATATGTCGAAAGGTGACGCCCAGGCGCACAGCATCCTCTTTCACCTTTTCGATGCATTCCTCGGATGTGAAGGCTCGGCGTGAGATGAGCACAGGGTCTCCCGATGCACTATGGAACACAACAAATTCCTTGGCACACCCGGTCATGAGCCCTAGCACTAGGCACAGGCAGGTGATCCCTCGTATGGACATACGGCTATTCATCAGAAATTAACCTGGTGATGCGATAAGCACGGTCATGAGACGCCTATTATCCTTCGGTTAACCATACCATAAGAGACTAGGTATTGTTCGACGTTGCACGGAGAGTGGTGATGCGGTAGAGACGCAAAATGCGTCGATAAGAACGGAAAACTCGATCCGAGGTGTCACCCCTCCCTACGAAAGTTGGGAGGGGTGACAGCATCTAAACGGTTGGTAATTCTAATAGTTTTATCGATGTGCCCCAAGTCGTTTTGGCATGAAAGCTGCGGATGTCAGTCCTGACTGTGTGAGGGCGTTTCAGCCTGGAGAGGTCTCACAGAATCGGATAATGACCGTAATTGATTGAGAGGAGCGCACCGATGCCAACATCCTTTGCCTTGCGCCGCACGAGTGATCGGCCGGTTGAACGGGTAGGCGGCCTCTGTAACAAGAAAGTATCGAAAAGAAAAACACAGGTGTATGCGGCAGCGTTGCTCGTTGTGGCCTCAGCCTTTCCGGCACATGCGGAGGGCGATGATCATCGGTCCATTAGTTCTACCGGAATTGTTCACGTGGCGAACGTGCCAGGTGACCGGAAACTCATATCGGTCACGAATCGGCATCGATATCATGCGGCAGTATCGGACCAAGAACTTGAAGAGGCGGTTGCACACCATGCCCGGGAAAACCGGTTGTCTCCGGCGTTATTGATGGCCATCATGAAGGCGGAGTCAGGTTTTAACCCATTGGCGATTTCCAAGGCGGGCGCTGTCGGTCTTATGCAGCTGATTCCCGAAACAGCGATCCGGCATGGGGTAAAGAACATGTACGATACGAGGGATAATATTGCCGGCGGCGCTCGACATATCCGATATCTCCTCAATCGATTTCACGGCAATGTTCCGTTTGCACTCGCTGCGTACAATGCAGGAGAGGGGAAGGTCGACCGCTATCGCCAGATTCCGCCGTACAAGGAAACGAGGGCCTATGTAAAGAAGGTCATCGGGTTCTACCATGGCTATCAGACCGGCATGAGAGCCAATGGAATCGAGTATAGGGGCAGTCTGATGCCTATGCGCTGATGCCGGAACTTGAAGGGAGCAACAAAGATTCTTCGTCTACGGAAGAGAAGACGTGCGGGGCGGATGGATACATGATCCTCAATGGACCCGGACCCATCAGTGGCGTGTGGAGTTCAATCGCCGGCACAACTCGACAAACTGTACGATCGAGATCGATTCCGCTCTGACGGTTGATGCGAGCCCACATGATGCCAAAATTTCAGCCGTGTTGCTCAGAGCGTAGCCCTCATCCTTCAGCGAATTGACGAGTGTTTTACGTCGGTGCGCGAAGGCCGCTTTGACCAGGGCGGCGAATTTTGGTTCTTGTTCCTGGTTCAGTGCTCTCTGAGACCTGGTCTTTAGCTGAACCACAGCAGAGCCGACTTCTGGTCTGGGTCGGAAGCACTGTGCAGAGACGCGAAACGCCTTCGTGATCTCCGCCGCATACTGTGCCATGACCGACAGCACTCCGTAGGCGGAACTTCCAGGCTTGGCAACGAGCCGGTCAGCCACTTCATCTTGCAGCATCAGTACCATACGGGGAAATCGATCACGCTGATCGAGCAGCCGGAACAAAAGAGGAGTGGACAAATAGTACGGAAGATTGGCGACAACAATGGTGCCGATTGGAAGGCCGTCGATCGGGTAGGTCATCGCATCGTCCAGGATCAGCGTAAGATTGGGATAGTGCACTTGTTGTTCGCTCAGATAGGCATGGAGCCTCGGATCGACTTCGATCGCCGTCACACGATTGGCCGATCGGCAAAGCGTTTCTGTGAGAATGCCGCGGCCTGGTCCAATTTCCAATACGGAATCGTTCGAGTCTAATGCGGCGGCTGCGACAATTTTGCGGACGATATTCGGATCGATGAGAAAGTTCTGTCCGAGACGTTTGATCGCAGCAGGCGGGTCCGGGCGACTCACGCGTCATGCACCGGCGGAATGGGAGAAGGCCGTGAAAGCCGTTGAATCAAGGCGGCCAGCGGCGTTCGATAGCAGTCGATTAAATCGGTATATTCTTCGATCATATCGTTGGTGAAGCACGGTCCCGGGTGAATCCCGGCAAACGTCTGTCCTTCTTGATCTCCCACTGATTCTGTGAGGACTGTGATGGTTGCGGTCCGCCATTTCGCCACGCGTTCGATTCCTGCGACGGTGTTGAGATCAGTCAGTGTCTGCTTGGCGAGCGCATCCAATTCGTGCAGTTGTCGCTGGAGCCGTTGAAGCGCCGTGGCCGGCTGAGCGGTCATGGCCGGACCCTTGCGATGGTGGCGGCCAATGTGATTGCTTCGAGCAAACTGCCGGGATCGGCGAGACCTTTGCCGACGATATCGAATGCTGTTCCATGATCGACGGACGTGCGAATGATCGGCAGGCCGACCGTGAGATTTACGCACGTGCCAAACGCCATGAGCTTCAGAGGAATCAACCCTTGGTCATGATACAGAGCCACTACTCCGTCATATTCTCCATGAACTGCCTTGCCGAACAGCGTATCAGCGGGCAGCGGATTGCTGGCGAGGATGCCTCGTGCCTGGGCCGCCCGCGCCGCCGGTAGAATGACGCGGGATTCTTCGTTGCCGAACAGGCCGTGTTCGCCTGCGTGAGGGTTCAGCGCCGCGATGCCGATCCTGGGCTTTTTGATTCCAAAGAGTTGAGTCAGCGCCAGTTGTGCCAGTCTGATCGCCTTTTCAATTTTTGCCCGAGTGAGAAGTGATGGGAGATCTTTGATCGCGACGTGAGTCGTGACAAACATGATGCGCAGCGGCCCGCCTATGATCATCATGCCGGATTCTTTCGCACGG
This sequence comes from Nitrospira sp., assembly GCA_022842445.1. Lineage (GTDB taxonomy): Bacteria > Nitrospirota > Nitrospiria > Nitrospirales > Nitrospiraceae > Nitrospira_D. The sequence goes on along the minus strand of JALHPO010000008.1, from coordinate 78,892 downwards.
GTCAGATCAGCCAGCAGCTCCGTATGCCCCGGATAACGGCAGCCGGCCATGTTGATGGCTTCCTTATTGATCGGTGCGGTGACGATCCCGTCGATGCAACCGATTTGAGCCAGTTCGACCCCTTTTTTTATAAAGGCGACCGACGCAGCGCCGGTTGCCGCCGCCGCCACTCCTTGTGTAAATCGTTTCAGCGGTTGCTCAAGCGGATCGAGCACCGCGACCGTTCCTTCTCGCCAGGGCTGTCGTTCATGACTATCTACGCGCAGGGCTTTGAGTTTTAGGTTCAGGGCCTTAATTGTCTGCTCCATCACAGGAAATGACCCGATGACGATTGGATGGCAGACATTTCGCAGCCTCCGTCCGGCAACCGCCTTGGCGATCACTTCCGGGCCGATCCCGGCCGGATCTCCCATCGTGATTCCGAGAAGGGGGAGTCGCGCTGATACCGTCGTAGCCGATGTCGATTTCATTGGGTGGAGACTCACTGTCCCAAAGCCAAATATAGCGTATAGCCTATATACAGCAGCGCTCCGCTACTCAGCAACCACGCCCTCCAATAGCCGCCGATGAAGAGCTGCAGCAGGTAGAACACCACGGCTTGCACGGCCAATACCATCGTCACCGATGCAGAGGAGGCGATGGCCCACTCGGTTCCCAGCAAACCTACCGAGACCGGAATGGTCCCCTGAAAAACCATCGCGCCGGTCACATTAGCGACGGCAAGGCGGTCTTTTTTGCGATAGAGCCAGAGAAAACTATTGGACATCTCCGGCAGTTCGGTTGCCAGTGGTGCGATGAGTAGTGCAAGGATCAATGGCGAAACCGCAAACATCCCGGCCATCGATTCTGCTGCGCTGACAAACAGATGTGCGCCTAAGATCAGTCCGGCCAGACCAGCGAAAGCCTGTAGTCCGATCATGATTCGTGACGGTGTAGCCGCGGATTTGGCGAAGATCAGCGGTTCGAGTTGGCCGCCTGCCCCTCCTTCCTCTTCAGGCGCGCTGAGTTTAAGCCTCATATATACGCCATACAGAAGAATCAGTCCGGCTGCCGCGATGATATGCACGAGCCGGGAGGGAATGTAGATGCAGGCCAAGGCAACGACATACCCGACGGTAAAAAACGTGAGATCCGTGATGACTTCACGATAGTTCAGCTGAAATCGGGCTGTACGTTTGCCCATCCACGCGTAGAGCATCAGCAGGAACGCGAGAATCGGCAGCACCAGCGTGCTGAGCATGAACGGCGCTCCGAGAATTGCACCTAATCCGACATCAGTTTCTTCCTGGCTCTCTCCGAAGAAAATGGCGATGATTGGAATGGACGTTTCCGGTAATGTTGTGCCGATCGCGGCAAATATACTGCCGACAGCCCCTTCCGACACTCCGAGGCGTTTCCCGAGCCATTCGACGGCGTTGGTGAACAGCGCACAGCCGCCGAGCGTCACGGCGACGGAGGCCACAAACATGAGGATGTAGAGCATGGTGGTCACGAATCGCCTCGCAAGCTGAGTCCTAAAAAGTGAAAAGAAAAAAGTAAATCCACGGTGGTGTGTTCTTATGACGGCCGATGACGTGTGTCTTTCCTGCCATCATAGGCACGAGAGGCTGCTTCCATGACACTCTTAAGCGGGCGGCCGGTTCGATCGGCGATGTTCTTGCAGTCGATATATTCCGGTGCAGCTTTTTCCCACCCGGCACCGATGGCGGCGATTTTCATGCGCACGACTCCTCCCGGCACTTTCACGGAGACAAAGCGCCGAGGGAGGATGCGTCTGCCCAGTTCCTGGATTCGCGCGCCCAGCGCCGGGGTTTCCTGGAACAGGATCTCCAGCACCGCATCGGTGTGATCGCGCGAGGCCAGACAACGCAGCACCACACCGGGCCGGCCTCGTTTCATAATGGCCGGAATCAGGGCGACATCCACCGCGCCGACTGCAAACAGCCGCTCCATCACATGCTCATACGCTTGCGGATTGAGGTCATCGAGATTCGTTTCGATTTGCGTAATATGATCGGTCTGGCGTGCTGCCTGGGGAGACTCTTCCGAGAGAAACACACGCAGTGCATTGGGCCAACCTTCAGGATCTTGGTCGCCGGCGCCATATCCGACCACCGCGGTTTCTATCACCGAGGCTGCGCCGAACTCCGATGTCAGTGTCCGAAGCAGCGCCATCCCTGTCGGCGTCGCCAGCTCACAGCGGGGACCGTCGGAGTATACCGGAATTCCTTTTGCCAACGCAGCCACGGCCGGTCCCGGCACCGGCAAGAGTCCGTGTGAGGTCTGAATCGTACCGGCTCCGACGTTGACTGCAGAGGCTGTGACTCGAGTGACGTTCAAGAGATGGCATCCCAGGATACTGCCGACCACATCGATAAAGGAGTCCATCACGCCGACTTCATGAAAATGCACATCGCGCGCCGCAACCCGATGGGCCAGACCTTCCGCCTCAGCCAGCCGATCGAAGGCGGCGCGGCTCTGTGTCTTTACAGGATCGGGCAGGGTGCTGGCCGCAAGAATTCGCCGAATGCGGGATAAGCTGAGAGGATGTTGAAAACCACGCTGGATGACGACATCCACCTTCGTGGCATGGAGGGCGCCGCGCCGGACTTCGCGCTGACGCAATCGGTAGCCGTTCAGCTTGAGGCGTTTGAGCCCGTTGATCAATTGCGCCCATGGCAAGCCGGCATTTACCAGCGCGCCCAGCACCATGTCCCCGCTGATTCCAGAGAAACAATCAAAATGCAGATGCCGTCCCACTACATCCTCCATTCGATGGCCGCCCATCTTACCCAAGGCGGTGGTCTACGGCAATCCATGCCGACGGCTCATTGACAGTCCGTAGTGGCTATGCTATCCAACTGTGCAATGCAACTCAGTCGGTGCGCCGGCCACTCTACGATCCCTTTCTCGACATTCTTATGAGTACGTGCTCGTCGGTTTCAACGCGAGTTCGAACCGGTCTGCGAAGAACTTTCCCTCTCGTTGGACTGCTTGTCGGCCTGTGCCTTCCGTTGCTGCTTTCGGACGACGGGTGGGCGAAGAACAAACAGCCTCGAGCGCCCCGACCGGAGCCGGAGTTGAAGATTCTCGACGTGAATGTGGCCCCTAGCCCGTACACACCGGGAAACGGATCGCTTCAGTTCACAGTCAGCGCCCAAGTGCCGAAAGAATTGGATGGAGCCACGATTCTGGAGGTCACGTCGTTGATCAGTTCTCCGTCGAAGACCTCCCTTCGTTTTCTCTCACACCGCCGGCCGGTGGAAGTGCATCCTGTGGCCGGCATCACGGAACGGCCCACGCTTTCCATCGAACTCTCCTGGGACGGGCAAGATCATCGCAAACAGCTCGCCGGTTCCGGCACGTATTCCTACGAAGTGCGGATGAAGTTGCTGAAGAATGGAGACAAGGGCCTTCGCACGATGATGGTCTCGTGGCCGAAGCGGGGCACGTTAGAGGTGAAATAAGGCTAAGCGTGACGTGCGGACGGGCGCGACTGCGCGATGCGGGAAAGTTGTTACTTGCCCGGCATCCCACCTTGCTCGCCTGTCGCGCCTTTCCCGCTCCTCGCGCCTCCCATATTGATTCGGTGCGCGAGACAGCCTGCTCCGAATCCATTGTCGATATTCATCACGCCGACACCCGCCGCGCAAGAATTCAACATCGTCAGCAGGGCAGCCAGTCCGCCGAAGCTGGCGCCGTACCCTCGGCTGGTCGGCACCGCGATGACCGGGCACTCCACAAGGCCTCCCACCACGCTTGGCAACGCCCCATCCATGCCTGCGACGACGATGATAACCCTCGCCTCGAAGAGCCGCTCTTTCCTTCCAAGCAGGCGATGGATGCCTGCCACACCGACATCATAGAGCCGTTCCACATGGCTGCCCATGACTTCCGCTGTTACACGGGCCTCTTCCGCCACCGCCGAATCCGCAGTGCCTGCCGACACGACGAGTACATGGCCCAGCCGTTTCTGGGAGGGCGCATGGATGGCGACAATGCGCGCATCCGCATAGTAGCGCGCCCGCCGGTCCAGCTTGCAGATGGCTCGCGCAACGGCCGGCTCCGCTCGGGTCGCAAGAAAGGGGCCGCGTTTCTTAATGAATGAGCGCGTGATGGCGACGACTTGAGCGGTGGTTTTTCCCTCACAGAGCACGACTTCGGGAAAACCCTGGCGCAGCGACCGGTGGTGATCGAGCGAGGCAAAGCCGAGGTCTTCAAAGGGGAGAGATCGCAGGCGCTGAAGCGCCTGCTCCACGGTGACGTGTCCCTGACGGATCTGACGTACCAACTGTTCAAGTTTTTCGGGGCTCATGCTGATCCCTTTTCAGGTTTTGCGTCACGCACCATCAAATCGCTGACGGCTTTCCGGCAGGGCTTCTGGTTGAACAACACTGCATTGATCTCCTGTGTAATGGGCATGTCTACGTCGTGCCGTCTCGCCAATTCCAGGGCAGCGCGCGCTGTCCGCACACCTTCCGCGACTGCGTGCATTCCGCCTACGATAGTATCCAGCGGCTCGCCCTTGCCGAGCCGCACTCCCACTGTGTGGTTTCGACTGAGTGTTCCCGTGCAGGTCAGCACCAGATCGCCGATGCCGGAGAGTCCGTAGAATGTCCGCGCGTCGGCTCCCATCGCCGTGCCTAAGCGAACGATCTCGGCCAATCCTCTGGTGATCAGCGCGGCGCGCGCATTCAGCCCGAGTTCCAATCCGTCGACCACACCGGCAGCCAGCGCCATGACGTTCTTCAGGGCGCCGCCGAGCTGGACGCCGATGACATCGGTATCGGCGTACACGCGAAAAACAGGGGTCATCAGCGTGTGTTGAAACTGTTGCACAAGGGCCGGTTCACGTCCGGCCAGACAGAGCGCCGTCGGTTTCCCCGCACTGAGTTCCGCGGCGAAGCTCGGACCTGACAAGGCCATGATCATGGATCGCATCGGTAGGGGAAGCACGTCGTCCATCACTTGCGTCATGAGTTTGGCGGTTTCCTCTTCAATCCCTTTTGTCGCGCTGATCAGGGGAATGGGGTGAGCCATACAAGGCGCGAGTGCCGTGAGTACCGATCTGGTCACATGTGAGGGGACGACGAATAGGAGGCCCTGGCAGCCGTCAACCGCATCGGCGATCGATGATGTTGCGACGAGCGTCCGCGGCAGCGTCACGCCGGGAAGAAACATCGTGTTTTCGTGCCTGGCATTGATGGCCTGCGCCACGTCATGTTCATAGGCCCAGAGCCTGACCGTCATCCCCTTCTCGGCCAGATGTTTGGCCAACGCGGTCCCCCAGGCTCCGGCCCCAATCACACCCATAGTGCGGACTGCCTGCATGTTGGAAAATCCCATGGGGTTGGAAGGAACTGATGGACGATAGCCGATTGGGCGGAGCGAATTATAGGAAGGCCCGGATCGTCTGTCAACGAATGGAACGAGCCTCTCGATTCTGTCAAGTGTGCGACTCCAATCGCGCAATGATAAGTCCTGAAGGTGGCACGTGGCTTGCTCACCCTCAGGATTTGAGAAATGACTTTGTCAGAATGATCGCAAGCGCTAGCATCGAAGCAGGAACAGGAATCTGTGAAATATGAGAGGGTTCGAATGAACGTGATATCAGCAGCCATTCGTTGCTTCGGAATAGCGGTGCTTGTTGTGGCATATGTCGCCACGTCAAATGTCTCCCGTTCGTATGCTGAGACCTACATCGCCGGACAATTTGGTCTGACGTTCACAAGCCCGATGAAGGGGCTGTCCGACGGCGAGTTGACCAGTTCAAGCCTTGCATTCCCGACAGGAACGTTGAACATCCCGAGTGGGACAAGTGTAGATGACCAATCGCTTAAGAACGCGTTCTTGTTCGGGGGGAAAATAGGCCATTATTTTTCTAGAGCTCGATGGTTCGGTATCGAAGCCGAAGTTTTTTTCAACACCCCTCATATCAAGCAACAACACATTACGTTTCAGACAAGCGCCCCTACTACTTTTCTTCCTTCTGGCGGTGGACCAGCTGTCACGGTCCCGCCCGGTGAATTCTCAACTGCAACTCCGGTCCCAGGAGTGAATTTTCACGTGCTGACGATCGCACCACTTAATCTAATGTTCCGCTATCCTGGAACGAGATTACAGCCGTATTTCGGCTTCGGTCCAGGGATCTTTATTGCTCGAATCAAAGATCCTGGGATTTCACAAGGCGACGCTTCTCAGACGAGCACAAAGCTGGGCCTCAACGCCCTCATCGGCCTCAGATACTACTTCACGAGAAACCTGTCTATGTTTGCAGAGGGAAAGTTCAACTACGTTCGATTCAGTTTCGAGGAGAACAGTAACTTCTTCGGTTTCGACGCTACGTATGCTCCCATTCATACCGTCGGTGGCCTCAGCATGCACTTCTAACAGTTCGCACTCGGCCGTGCATCTAGCAAACCAACGCTGGTCCGTGTAGCCTATCCGTGGTGGTACGGACTGTTGGTGCGCTGGAGAACGGTCGATGCAAACCTGTCCCTCATGTAGTTGTTCACAACCTGAAATCAATCGCTTCTGTACGCACTGTGGGCGGCGGCTCGATAAGAGCGGAAGTGAAGCTTCAGGGCCTCGCCTCGATGCCGGAACCCCGGAGCAGATGAACATCACGGTATTGTATGGAATGGTTGCTGCCCTGATCCTCGCTGTGCTGTGCCCCCCCTGGGAAACTCCTCCCGATCAGCAGCCGGAGTTTCTCGGGCTCTCGTTCATCCTCTCGCCTCCGACTGCTGAGGCCGTTGTGAGCCGCATGCTCCTGACTATTGAACTGGTCACGATCGCGATCGCCGGCTTCTATGGAGCGTTTCTCTTCAGAAGGAAGCCTTGAAGAGGACGTCAAAAGGTCTTCAAGTCAGAACGTCATCAAGTCTTCTCCAGACTTTCGACTTGAAGACGTAATGCCTCGTGAGAAGACATGACGACTTTGGGACTGTCTTCGAGTCAGTCGAGCGCCAGTGTCAGGCACTTCGCCGAACCGCCAGATTTCATGAATTCATCGAGAGGAACGGAATGGGTGCGGTATCCCCTGGCTTGGAGCAGATGTTCGGTCGCGGGACATCCGGACGGCAGAACGACATGTTTCCCGACGCAGACCGCATTGCATGCGAATCGTAACGCCTCATCGTCCGGGACGGGGAGCTGCCGGTCCTTCGGAACTCGTTGGACAATCGCGGACTGACCATAGGAATCGAAGGCAGGCGGGAAATAGAGTAGGTCTCCTCCGCTCAATGGGCAGAAACATGTATCGAGATGGTAAAACCGGCTGTCGACAAGTTCGAGTGGAATAATTTCCCGATGGAATCGCTCGCTGAGATGGGGGAATACACGGATGTCTGATCGCTGCCTATAGCCGCCGAACCAACAATCCGGAAAACCAAGGAGGTCCCCGGCACCTTCAAAGAACAATGCCTTCTCCAATGTCACCACGGCGTAGCCGTGCCCGCGAAACCAGTCTTCGAAGTATGCCTCCTCCCGTTGCCGTTCAGGATAGCGGAAGCGGCTCACCACAGCCGTGCAGTCGACCACGACCCCGGCATTGGCCGTAAATACCAGGTCTGGCAGCCCCGCAACCGGCGTCATCCGTTCAAGCGTCACCCCCAGATCCTGTTCAAAGACACGCATCAGACCATGCCACTGTTGAACGGCTCGTTCATGGTCCACCCGATTGCTGAGGCGCATCCAGGGGTTGATTTCATATTCGATTCCAAAATAGTCCGGAGGGCAGACGAGGAGCCGGGTCATGCCGATCTTCCCAGGAGTCTCGCCAGTTCGGAGAGAAACGATGCCGCGTCCATGACGAGACCGACGGCTTGAAAGCTGCCGCGATCGGACAGTTTGATCGGCACAGAGGGATTCACGTCTACACATACGGTCGGCACTGTGGCCGGCAGGAGATTGCCCGTGGCCACGGCATGCAGCGTGGAGGCAACCAGCAGGGCCAACCGAACGCCCGGAATCGCGGCGCGCATGGCCTTCTGCGCGAGAACGGAATCGGTGATTACGCCGGGGAGAGGGCCGTCATCGCGGATCGTTCCGGCCATGACCACCGGCACGTTGTGACGGACACAGGCTGCCATGATGCCCTGCTTCACCACTCCCGATGTGACTGCCGCATCGATGCTGCCGATAGCACGGATTTTATTGATCGTTCGCAAATGATGTTCATGGCCATGCGGAACCGCGCGTCCGGCCGCCAATCCATAGCCCAGCGATGTGCCGTACAGGTCAGCTTCCATATCGTGCGCCGCCAGCGCATTTCCGCAGAACAGGAGATGGACGAACCCCTGCTCGATCAGCCAGGTCAAGGCATCCCGTCCGCCGGCATGAATGATCGCAGGTCCTCCTGCCAGCAACACTCTTGAATCCGCCTGTCCCTGCCTGTGCCCTTCCCGGAGTTGACGCATCCGGGCGGCGACATCGGTGATGATATGGTGATGGGGCCGCTCCGACGAGACCTGCGACTCCATGAATCCAAACACATCCCGCTCGCGCGGGCGCTGCAAGGGAGTGACCCGTACCCCGTCACGGCCGACCACGATCCGGCCTCCTTGACGAACGTCCCCCATGGGGAGGGCGTGCGCAACGGTTCCCCGCGTATCTACCAGAATGCCGAGATCCATCTCGATCCGATCGACATCGATCCACTGTCCGTGGAGTCGGATCTGCGTGGGCAAATGGGTTGTGGCATAGAAGTCATCGGGGAAAATGCCGTCGGCAGGGGCCTCGGCGGTTCGACAGTCCGCCTCACGCTCGGCGCAAGCACCATGCGGCTGAATCGCTTTGAGAATGTCGTCCAAGAGCGTCGTCGATGATGCCCGGATGACGATGCGGGCGCGAGAGGGTTCTTCTCTTGTGGTTCCGATATGCACGTCTTCCAGGTCGAAGGCGCCACCCATCATCAGGATGATGTCCAGCACCTTCGCCAGAATCAGCGAATCGATAATGTGTCCGCTGATGAGGACGGTTTCTTGATGGAGGCTCATGGCGTCTCCTGGGGATGCCTCACTGATTCTATCAGTGAATGACCGGAGACCACAGGGGCATTGTAAATCACGACATGAGTGATGTGTCCGGTTCAGATGGTTTTCATCAATTCGCGCAATACACTCGTGGCATAGGCGCCGGGCGGGAGTGCAAAGGCCAGAGTGAGGACCGAACCATTCAGTGACCACTCCAACTCCGCCAACGGGATCCGTAACGCACGGCGTTCGCCGCGGAAGCCGCAGGCCTTTCCTGCTGCGACCAGGGCATCTCGTGTCGTTCCCGCTTCCGCGATGACGGCCTCTTCAATCTTGCCTGGCTCGCCATCGGCCCATGACGCCCGCGAACCGAATAGAATTCCCGTCGGGCTGATTTCAAAACGATCGGCGCGAGGCTGTTCCTGATCGGCGTCTTCGACTTGAAAACAGGCGCCGTTGTCCGACTTCATGGCCCAATCGCCCGCCAGCACACGATCGATACGGTCGATACGCCGGGCCAGCATGCGGTTGAAGAGAAATGACTGGTACGTATTCAGATACCAGATGCGTTTGGCCCGGCCCATTTTCTCGCGCCGCCGCGGATCGGTCAGCAAGGCGGCGCCGATCTGATAGTTATCGCCGCTCTTGCCCTGGCGCTGGGGGCCGAAGTAGTTGGGCACGCCGCGCGCACCAAGTCGATCGAGCACGGCCGGCACCGCCTCAGCGGCCCTGGCGGCAACGTCGCGGACGACCAAGCGAAAGTGGTTTCCGGCATGATGGCCGGTGCGTAATCGATTGCGATGTCGAGCCAGGACTTCCACAGACAAAAGCTGTTCATCGGTCTTCAGCTGCGACACCTGCTGAGGCGTGATTCCTTGCAGCGAGACCATTTGAGTGGTGATTGCGCGGGCGTCTTTTAACCCGGCGACTCCGATGGCCTGCGCTTTCACGCCGAGTGTCGACGAAAGGCGGCGAACGAGGTCCGGCGTCGAGAGACCCCGTTTGGAGATCCTCACATAGAGATGTTCTCCTTCCCCGCAGGGCAGATAGAGCGGGCGTTCCTCCACCTGAAAGTCTTCCGGCGTCGCGCGGATCTGTCCGCCGATGCCGGGGATATCGCTTGTGAGGAAGGGCTCGATTGATGGTTCCACGCGGTACTCCCTATCTCTAAATGGTCTGTATGCCGTTCAAGCGTCCATTAATTGTTGGCCAATAAGCCCATGCTATACTTTTTCTATTCGACTCGAGAGGGGCGAGAGAACAGCATGGATCATGGAATGAGCGCGCGTCAGAGATTATCATGGCCTGACCGCGTGCGATCCTCCGTCGGAGCTTGTCTGAGTGAGCCACTCTATAGACTGTTCAGCCTCGTCCCACAGTGGGAGTTTGGCCTGTCCGACCACGAGGTAACCCGGCATACCCATGTACATGGGCCGTTGGCAGGTCACCGCGCCGTCCATTTGACCGATTTGCATCTGGACATCTACTACCCACGTCATGATCGCATTGTGGACACCGTGAGGGCGCTTCAGCCCGATTGGATTTTCATCACGGGCGACTTGCTCAACGTGCCTGAAGGGCTCCCCCATCTCTTTCGATTTCTTGCGCGCCTGCGGGAAACCGCGCCGGTATTTGTGACATTGGGCAATCACGATCACTACAGCGGTGTGCCGGTGACGGACTACGCCGAATTGGCCGATCGGCATAAAATAACATTACTGGTGAATCAAAGTGTCTTTGTCTCAACGGAAAAAGGCGAGTTGGCGATCGTCGGTGTCGATGATCCGTCGCTGCACCGTGCCGATCTGCACTGTGTCCCGCCTCAGGCCGACCATCGCTTTACCCTGTTATTGGCCCATGCGCCGAATATCCTCGATCAAGTGAAGGCGCATCATGCCATCGATCTGATCCTGTGCGGGCATAGCCACGGGGGACAGTGGCAGGTGCCGGGCATCCCGACGTTCTGGCTGCCTCCCGGATGCAATGGCCGGGTGTCAGGCCGGTATGAGTCGGGCGAACACACCCTCTACATCAATCGGGGACTCGGCTGGTCTTTCCTCCCGTTCCGCTGGAATTGTCGGCCCGAGATCGCTGTACTTGAGTGGATTGAGGAGCGGAGTCAGACCTGACAGGCCGGCTATCGGCTGCGAATCCTTTCCAGGGCTTCCCGCGCCCGGCCCCTCACTGTTTGATCCCCGTCCTCCTCTGCGACCTGTGCCAGCCGATCCTGCGCGTCTGTCGCCCGCAGTCTCCCCAGCCCCAACGCCGCGCACGCGCGCACGTAGGCATGGTCGTCCTTCAGTGCGTTCACCAGAAGTGGCGCCACCGACGGATCTTGCAAGACACCCAGATGACTGGCTGCCATGCCTCTGATGCGATGGCGTTCGTCGCCTAAGGCTCGCTGAAGCGTCACCACCCAGAGATTTTTCAATGCCGGCGCGATCTCTTCAAGTCCTTCAAGCCGGTAGGCATTGCATTCTATGAGGGCAAACGACAGGTCCAGCTTCTTCTCCTCCGCCTGCTCACGCTGGAAGGCGCCAATGAGCCGATGCCGTTCACGGCGCGTTGCCGCGTGCCGCCGGATTTTCACAATCGCGGCCAGGACCATCGACGCAACGGCCGCTCCTCCGGCAGCGACAGGCAGCGCCTGATCGGTGACATAATCTTGGGTTTCTGCGGGCAGCCGTTTCCAAATCCACACGCCGGCTACGATGAGGCCGATCAGAATGACGATCGCCGTTGGAGAGAACTGCCCTCGTTCGTGATGGTCCGTCATGGGAACAGGATCTTACGGGCGCAATCGATCAGCCGTCAACGAACTCCTGGACGGGCTCCGCCTTGACGATTCATCTGCTTCCCACTATTCTCCGTTCATGGAAGTGCCCCATCTGAAGGACGATCCCTACCTCAAGCTCGTTCGGCCCTTGGTCGAGGCCTATCTGGCCTTCTGGCGTACAGGCAGCCGGCACATCAAATCCATGAGGTTGACCCCGTCCCAATTCGATGTGCTTGTGACGCTGGGCGATACCGGCGGTATGACCTGTTCCGATTTATCAGAGCAAACCCTTGTGACCAAAGGCACGCTGACTGGAGTGCTGGACCGTCTGGCGTCAAAGGGGTTGATCAGGCGGGAGACGATACGCGGGGATCGCCGCTATACGAAAGTGTCGTTGACGGCAAAAGGCGATGCGCTCTTTCGCAAAACTTTTGCGGCGCACGTCGATTTCCTTCATCCATTCTTCGAGCGAGCCTTGAGCCCTCAAGAGGTGGAGCAGGCGTGCGCATTGCTTCTGCGCCTGCGGGACAGCTTTCGCCAGGATGGTTGAGGCAGGGTATTCAGCGGAGAGCAGCCAACATGAACAATGCTCCCCACAACAGCGCCATACGACGTGTGATGGTCGGCACGGACCGCTCCAAAACGGCAGACCATGCCGTTCAGTGGGCCGCTGAGTTCGCTGACCGCTACGGGGCAGAGTTGTTTGTGGTGCAGGTGATCGTGCCGAACCACCCGTCCACCACGGAATTCGGGGCAGCGGAGCATACACGAGCCGCTGCCGCCAACGATGAGCTCGGCAATGTCGTGAGGCAGTTGGCGGGAGAGCGAGGACATGCCCTCGTCGCGATTGATCCCGATCCGGCACTGACCATCGTCCGCGCCGCTGAGCGTGAAGCCATCGATGTTCTGGTGGTCGGTAATTCGGGCATGGCCGGACGAAAGGAGTTCCTGCTCGGTAACGTACCGAACCGCATCAGCCACAATTCCCATTGTACCGTCATTATTGTGAATACCCTCCTATCCGGGGGTGAGCAGGCTCCTGAATCGGTGCGAGTACTTCAGTCCAAGGGTGAACCTCAAGCTTTCGAGCCTCACCTGGCAGGCCGAGCCATGCATATCGCGACGGTCATGGCGAAGCATGGCCTCAAAGAGCTCTTCAGCCCGCCCGATCAATTGGACGTTTCCATTCGCCGTCAGCAGGCCAAGCGCCTGCGCGCGGCGCTCGAGGAGCTGGGCCCGACCTTCTCAAAGCTCGGCCAAGTGCTGTCGACCCGCCCGGATCTTCTTCCTGCGGAATACATCGAAGAACTCGCGATGTTGCAGAGTCACGTGCCCCCCATGCCCGAGCGTGAGGTTGTTCGAGTAGCCGAACAGGAGTTGGGGGTGCCATGGGAGGATGTGTTTGAGTCGATTGACCCCAAACCGCTTGCTGCCGGGACCATCGCCCAAGTCCATCGGGCCACGCTCGAAAACGGCGACCGAGTCGTGATCAAGGTTCAGCGACCCACCGCTCGGGTCGACATCGAGCAGGATCTCGCTCTGCTAGAGATATTCGCTCAAAAGGTGGGGCAACGTCAGGCCCTCAACCAGGTGGTGAACATGGAGGCGGTGTTCAAACACCTTGCCACGTCACTGCAGCGCGAACTCGATTTTTGCCAAGAAGTCGACAATATCGGGCGGATGCAGACTGTCCTTGCAGACTATGACCGGTTGGCGGTCCCCTCTGTCTACCGGGAGCTGTCGACAGCCCGCTTATTGGTGATGGAGGAGATTCAAGGCGGCTCGATCGCACAGGCGCCGGAAGGCCCGGAGCGTATCGAGGCGGCCCGCCAGCTGTTGGAAAGTTTCTACAAGCAGATCGTCGTCGACGGTTTCTTCCATGCCGATCCTCACCCGGGCAATCTCATGTGGTGGAAGAACCGCATCTACATTCTCGACTTTGGAATGGTCGGCGCCATCGATGCCAAGGTACGGGAACATCTTCTGTTGTTGCTGATGGCTCTGTGGAAGGAAGATGTGGCCTTTCTCAGCGATGTCACGCTGATGATGACGGGTGCGATCGACCGCAGTGATCTGGACGTTCCGCGGTTTCAAAGCGAAATCGGCGAGGTGATGGCGAAATACAGAAAGGCGGCCCTTGCTGAGATGCAGATCGGGCCGCTGCTGCAGGAAATGAGCGCGATCGCATTTCGGCACGGGGTGCCGATGCCGGCCTCACTCACGCTCGCAGCCAAGGCGCTGGCGCAGGTCCAGCTGGCGACCGCGAATCTTGACCCAACGCTTGATCCGTATGACGTCGCGGGCAAGTTTTTGATGCGCGTCATGATCAAGCGGATGGGGGCCGCGCTCGATCCCAAAGCGATCGCCTATCAAGTACAGAAGCTACAAGTGCGAGCCGAAAGGGTGACCGAAGCGATCGAACACCTGATTGGCGCTCGTCCCGGCCAGAAGCTGGTGGTAAATTTCAAGGCCAACTCGCTCGAAGATATGGTTCGACGAACCGGGCGGCGCCTGGCGCTGGGTTTTGCCGCTGCAACAAGCATCCTCTCCTGTGCGCTCACGGTCATGTCGGGAACAGTCGCAGATTGGATACCGGTCACGTTCGGGATCGTGGCCGGACTGCTGACTCTTGGATTGGTCCTCGATCTGATGCGAGGACGTTGACGGTGCGTTGTTCTGGCGGCGATTGAGCGGACCCTACGCTTCGAGTTTGTCGCGCCTGATCGAGCGCAGGACGGCTCTCTCGAGTAAGTAGGCGATCACCGACATTCCGATCGAGATGAGTCGGTATTCTATGTGCCGGATAATGGTCCGATGGCCGACCTTGGTTGGGGAAGCACCGTTGGGCATGGCGATATTATCAATCAACGTGTCACCGGCTGCAAGACGCAAGTATTCCATGTCCGGCATTCACCGATCCAGGCTTGGGCCGTCATGATGGATGATCGCGTCTCGGCATGGCTGGAAAGTCTCGGTCTCGATCGCTATCGGGACGTATTTCAGCAGAACGCCATCACATGGGATGTCCTGCCCGAACTGAACGACGGTGATTTGGCATCTCTGGGCGTTGTGCTCGGCCATCGGAAAAGACTCCTGCGCGCCATCGCGCACCTGCCACAAAAGGCCGACAGCGATGGGCTTCAGACTGTACCCATCGCAACCGACCCGGAAGCAACGCCGTTCCCTTCCGGCCGAGATCAAGCGGAGCGACGCCAATTGACCGTCATGTTTTGTGATCTTGTGGGCTCGACGGCGCTGGCTCGCCGGTTGGACCCCGAAGACCTCCAGGCCTCTATCAGGCGTTTTCTGGATACCTGTGGTGCGGCGATCAGCCGATTCAACGGCTATATCGCAAAATACATGGGTGACGGACTCTTGGTGTATTTTGGATATCCCCATGCCCATGAGCACGACGCCGAGCGTGCGGTGCATGCCGGACTGGCCGTGATTGAGCTGGTAAAGGCGCTCCCTCGGGAGTATCGCCCCGAGCAGGAATGTGAAATTGCGACACGAATCGGAATCGCGACCGGTCCCGTCATCGTCGGCGAACTCATCGGACAGGACACCGCCAAAGAACGGTCGGTGTTCGGTGAAACGCCGAATCTGGCCTCTCGCCTCCAGGGAGTGGCGGCGCCGAATCAATTGATCGTTGATTCAGTGACGAAGCGTCTGGTCGGGGGAGAGTTCGAGTTTGCCGATCAGGGGACGGTTTCTCTCAAGGGGTACGAGACGCCGGTTCGAATCTGGCAGGTGTTGAGTGCCAAGCCGTCGGCCAGCCGGTTCGAGTCGTATCGATCCGGCCGATTAGCCGATTTCATCGGCAGAGAGCACGAAGCGGCGCTGCTTCTCGGGCGCTGGCGCGAAGCGGTCGACGGTGAAGGCCAGGTCGTGCTTCTCTGCGGCGAAGCCGGCATCGGCAAGTCCCGGCTGGTTCGATATCTGCGTGACCAGCTTACCGGGGATCGCTATGAGACGATCCAATCTCAGTGCTCACCGCACCATACCAATACGGCACTGTATCCCGTGGTTACCTATCTGCGACAGGCAGCGGGGTTGGCCGGTGAGGACAGCGCTCCTGCGCAACTGCACAAGCTTGATGCGCTGGTAGCCAACAGCGGCCTCGACGACCGCGTCACGATTGCCTTGCTCGCGGATCTGCTCTCGATCCGAGGAGACGAGCGATACCAGCTGCCGAACGTGTCGCCCGACAAACGCAAAGACATGACTCTGGAAGCGCTCGTGCAGTATTTGCATAGGCTGGCGGATCACTCCCCGGTATTGCTCATCGTGGAGGATGCGCATTGGCTTGATCCCACTACGCTGGATCTCATGACACGCACCATCGACCGGATCAGGCAGATGCGCGTGTTGCTGCTGATCACTTTTCGACCGGACTTCAGGCCGGTGTGGTCGGAATACAGCCACGTCACATTTCTGACATTGAACAGGCTTCCGCGCCGGCAGAGCGTCGAGCTGATTGCCACGATGACCGGAGGAAAGGTGCTTCCGCAAGAGGTGCAGCAGGCGATTCTGGCCAAAACCGACGGGGTGCCGCTGTATATCGAAGCGTTGACGGAGAATCTTCTGGAGACCGGATTGCTGGCCGAAGGAACCGACGCATTTACCCTCAAGGCTCCGTTGAAGGACATGGTCATTCCGGACAGTCTGCAAGCGTTGCTCATGGAGCGGGTCGATCGATTGGGGCCGGTTAAGGAAATCGTTCAGATCGGAGCGGCAATCGGACGGGAGTTCACCTATGAGCTGCTACGGGCCGCCGTCGATGTAACGGACAACCGGCTCAACGGCGCCCTCGATCTGTTTGTTAAGTCAGGGATCATTCTGCAGGAGGGTGAACGACCGCTTTCGCGATATCGGTTCAAGCATATGCTTGTCCAGGAAGCGGCCTACAACACGCTCCCCAAAAAATCTCGCCGGCTCCTCCATGCCCGCATTGCTCAAACACTGGAAGAGAAATTCGCCGAGCGCGTACGGTTGGAACCGGAACTCCTGGCCTACCACTGTGAACAGGCAGGTCTGACCCGTTCGGCCATCACGTACTGGCATCTCGCGGCCCGAAGAGACGCGGACCGGTCGGCCAATGTCGAAGCGTTGAACCATTTCAATCGAGCGTTGGCAATGGTGAAGGAACTGCCGGAGGGTCCCGAGCGGGATACCTCGGAGTTGGAGCTCCTCATCGCGCGAGGAGCCCCCATGGTGACGGTGAAAGGATATGCCTCGCAGGAGATCGAGCGTAATTATCTCAGGGCAAAGGAACTCGCCCAGGAGAACAGCGACTCCGGGCATCACTTTCTCGCGGTGTGGGGGCTGTGGGTCTTCCATCTGGTCAGGGGGCCTCTTGCAACAGCATGCGACCTGGCTGAGCATCTCTTGTCTCTCGCACAGCGCGAGCACAACCCGGATATGCTGATCCGCGCACATGAGAGTGTTGGCTCGACCTATTCCTTCCTTGGCCGGTTTAGTGAAGCTAAAGCCCATTTGCTCGCCGCCAAGTCCCTGTATGATCCCGCCCGGCATCGCTCACAGGCCCTCCCCTATACGCAGGATCCCGGCATCACCGCGAGAATCATGCTCGCCAGAGCGCTATGGATATTGGGAGAGGTCGATGAGGTCGAAGCGCTCTCGCGGGAGGCCATCGGGATGGCAAGAGAGTTGGAACACCCCTTCACGCTGGCGTTCACCTTGACGACCGTGGCCTGGACCTATTCCACGCTTCGAGACACAGAGCAGACATTACATCTCACTGAAGAAGCCATCGCGCTGTCGACCAAATATTCATTTGAAGTGCCGTTAGCGTGGGCGACATCTCTGCAAGGGTGGGCTCTGGATCAAAAAGGAGACGAGGAAGGTCTGGGCAGGCTCGTGAAGGGCCTCTCGGCTGCACAAGCCGCCGGTGCGAGTCTCAACAACACGTTTACGTTGGCGCTCCTCGCAGAAATCCATTTACAGCAGAAACGCATCGCTGAAGGCTTGGGCGCACTGTCAGAGGCGCAGAAACTTGTCTCCTCCCAGGGAGAACGCTGTTGGCAAGCGGAACTGCTTCGGCTGAAAGGGGAATTGTTGCTGGAACAGTCCGAGCCATCCATCTCCGCAGCGGAGCAGTGTTTTGCTGAAGCCCTGAGGGTTGCACAGGATCAGCATGCAAGCATGCTTGAACTTCGAGCCGCGGTGAGTATGGCCAGACTGTTGAGAAAACTGAACCGGCCGGATGCTGCGAAGCAAGTCTTGCATGCGGCTTGTTCCCGGTTTGCCGGACAGGTTGCCAATCCCGACTTGATTGAGGCTCGGAAAATTCTTGCGCAGGTAAGTGTATGAGACCGAGCTTGCCATATTCTCACCAGTTGTTGTATCCGATGTGTGAACTATGCGTTTGACAATTCTCGGATCCGGCACCAATGTTCATCCCACCCGCGCTGCCGCCGGTTATCTGGTGCAGACGGATCAGACCCTACTGCTGGATTTCGGCCCGCGTACGTTGATGAATCTGATCAAGACCGGTGTGGACCGCCATCGGATCACGCATGTCCTCTTTTCCCACTTTCACGCGGACCATTTTTCAGATTTCATCACGTTTTTCTTCGATGCGATGATCTTCACGAAGTACCAAGGCGGGAAACGTCCGCCGCTCACCGTCATCGGCCCGCCCGGGACAAGAAGTCTTTTCAAGACTCTGTTTGCGACACTCCCAGGCTTTAGCCGCGCGCCATTCGGCGTGACGTTGAAGGAAGTCGATGACCGCCCATTCTGGATCGGTCGGACGAAAGTTCTTCCACGAAGGGTGACCCATAGTCCCCGCCTGCATTGCTTGGGGTACAGACTGGAGTACAGTGGAAAGGTGCTCGCTTATTCAGGAGATTCACAATACTGCACCAGCCTCGTGCGTCTCTGTGGCGATGCCGATCTTGCCGTTCTTGACTGTTCATTCCCGGCCAATCAACCGGGCCCTGTCCATTTGCACGCCGGACAGTGCGGACAGGTGGCTCACGAGGCAGGGGTTGGTCAACTGATCCTGTCACACTTCTATCCGATTGCAGATCAGTACGATGTGAAAGCTCAAGCAGGAGAACGGTATGAGGGCACAATCAGGAAGGGGAGGGACTTGTTGTCGGTGAAATTGTAGTAGGCTACAGCCCTTCTTCGCGAGGCTCTCCGCCCAAGATTTCGATAAACCTGGTCAGACGGGACATCTTGACCGGTTCATCCAGCTTTGCATAAATCGACAGAAGATTCTTCACCATGCGGGACAGGATCGCGCGAACCGGGCTCGGTTGCAAATATTTGTCGTCGAATCCATACCCTGCTTCCGTCAAAAACCGTGCACAGTTTTTTTCGGTCAACAGCGCGCCGCCGTTGAAGCAATCGATGAAAATTTTGTAACGATCGGATTCGTACTTCACCAGGAAATGCCCGGGCATTCCAATGCCGAACAGCGGGAGACCCAGGCGCTGCCCGATGAGCAGATAGACCACCGAGAGGCTGATCGGAATGCCGACTCGCCGGTCGATCACACAATTGAGGTAGCTGTTTTCTACTTCATAATAGTTCTTGGTGTTGCCTTTGAACCCCTGCTCGGCAAACACGTAGCGATTGAGGGCGTTGACGGTTTCTTCCCCGGAGGCGCGAAGGCCGATTCGGGCCCGCACTTCCTGCGCCATGGTGTCCAGCCGTTCTTGATAGCGGGGCACGTCCAGAGCCGCATAGGCGTGGCGGGCGATCAAGAACGTCCCCGTTTCAAGGCTCATGGCCTTGTCCGGAAGCGCCGCCAGTTCGACCAGTTCCTCTTCCAGCTTGCCCCAGCGGATTTCTTCGAGGACGGATGCGATTCGATCGGCCATCTCCGGCTGTTCGATTTCAGCCTCTTGCAGGAGCGGGACCGCGGCAGGTCCGATCGTAATCAGCTTCCCGCTGATGGTGCGGACGATTCGATCGTCCTCATCGGAGAGCAGGCGAATCAGGGCGCGGATTTGGCCTTCTGGAATGACCATCGTTCGTCTTCGTATCCCGTATCGTGCTACACAGAAGAGCGTATAGCTTATGGCGCATAGCACGGACACGGCACAAGACCATATCCAGTCTTCAATCTCTGTCGCGTGTCATGAGCCATCTGCTATCGGCTCCCCGCTTTCCTACCCCATGGCCCGGCGGAAGGCTTTGGCCCCGCCGTACAGGCACAGCGCATCGAAGACCAGCATGACCAGTACGACCATGCCGACGTGCGGCAAGGCTTCACTCCATCCGGACAGAATCAACGGCCGCACCGCATCGATGGCCCATGTCATGGGATTGAACTGGGCGAGAACACTCATCCATCCCGGCATGGCCGCCAACGGCACGAGCGCTGAGCTCAAGAAAATCATCGGCAGGGACAGGAATCCCAACACGGAGAAGAAGTCGCCGTGGCTTTTCACAGAAAAGGCCATGGCCATCGAAATGGCGGTCAATCCGACACCGAACATCATACCGATCAGGAGAATCGTTGCGATGCCGAGCAAGCCGGTAGCCGGATGGACGCCGAAGAGGAACGCGACGCCGAGGATGACGAGCACTTGCAGCGAGGTGATCGTCATGACGAAAATAAACCGGCTCAAAATGACGGAGCTGCGATGGATCGGCGTCGACATGAGGCGTTCGAGAAAGCCGTTTTCTTTGTCGAACAGCAGATCCACGCCGCCGGCCAATCCATTGTTGAGGACGGTCATGACGACCACCCCGGCGGCCAGAAAGCTGATGTAATTCGGCGCCTGGGTCACCTGCGAATCCGCGGCCCGCTGAAACAGATTGCCGAAGAAGATCAGCCAGAACAGCATCGGCTGTACCAGCGTGAACAGCATGCTGAATTTCTCGCGGCTCAGCCGGAGAACCCACCGCATCGTCAACGCACGGATTTCCTGCCAATAGTCTTTCATGACGTGAAGCGTGAAGCGTGAAACGTGAACCGAGGGCCCCGGAGCGCGAAGCCCTCCGGAGTCTTTCGAATGACGTGCGACGCCTGACGGTTATTCCTCCTTTGGGATGTCATCCTGAATGCGGCGGCCTGTGTGGGCGATGAAGACGTCGTCCAGCCGCGGGCGATTGTATTGAATGAATTCGATGCTGCACCCCAGTCGATTGGCCGATTCCAAAATGACGGGCAACGCCTTTTCCGGCGACTCGACCCGAATGTCGAGCCCTTTCGCCGTGAGCCGCACTGCTTTAATCGCGGGCTGGTTTTTCAACGCCGATTCCAAGCCTGCCATGCGATCCGTTTCTTTGAGGGTCAGCGAGACGATGTCGCCGCCGAGCGCGATCTTGAGTTCGGCCGGCGCGCCGAGGGTCTTGATCTTGCCGCCGTCGATGATGGCCAACCGGTCGCACAGTTGATCCGCTTCGTCCAGGTAGTTGGTCGTCATCACGATCGTCATGCCGCGCGCCTTCAGCATCCGTACGTATTCCCAAATCCTGAGCCGGCTTTGGACGTCGAGCCCGAGCGTCGGTTCGTCGAGAAACAACACTTTCGGGTTGGGAAGCAAGCCGCAGGCAATGTCGAGTTTGCGCTTCATGCCGCCCGAATAGGTTTTGGCCGGCCGGTCTGCGTGGCTCTCCAACTCGACCAGCTTCAATAATTCGGCGATGCGCTTGGCTGCCTCTTCTTTGGTCAGATGGTAGAGCGCGCCGAGCAGCTGGAGGTGTTCACGGCCTGTGAGAAACCGGTCGATCGCCCGTTCCTGCGGCACATACCCGATCAGCATGCGGACCGTGTCCGCTTCGCGCACCGTATCGTGCCCGAAGACGCTGGCGGTGCCGGATGTCGGATGCAACAGTGTGATGAGCGTGCGAAGCGTCGTGCTTTTTCCTGCGCCGTTGGGGCCCAGCAAGCCGAAAATTTCACCGGCATAGACTTGGAAAGACAGATCGTCGACGGCCTTGTGGGCATCGTAGGTTTTGCACAGGCGGCTGACTTCAATCGCGATGGCCCGATCCATTTACTCCCATCCTCCCGCGCCTTGCCGGTCGTGCAGCATAAATTGAATCAGATCGTTCAGGCGGCGCGCCCGCTGGAGCAATCCCTCGGCTTCCAACAAAAACTGTTTTTCCAGCGGAGTGCATTCCAGATAGGTGGAGAGGGTATTCACCAGCACGTCGTCGCTGACTTCTTCGCGGAAGAACCCCTGCCAGGCCGTGTTGTCCTCCCGTGTTTGGAGGTATCGGCTGAGCAGTTCAACCAATGCGCGCCGAACGCCTGTCGCAAGCCGTTCTTCCGAGAGCTGGGGCGTGAGCTGAATCGTCGCTTCGCGATAGGGCTTCTCGAAATGCTCTTGCTGGATGTCGCAGCGTTCGAGTCCTTGGAGCAGGATGTTCGAGCGGCCGTCAGACAGCGGTTGCGCGCTCATGATGCGTCCGACGCACAGCGTGGGATAAATCGCCGGATTTCCGTAGTAGTCCGTCTCCCAGCCTTCTTTGAGCAAGGCCATGGCGATGCACCGGTGCCCCATTGCCGCGTCGGCCACCATTTGACGATACCGCGGTTCGAAAATGTGAAGCGGCAAATAGGTCTTCGGGAAAAAGACGACATTGGGCAGCGGAAATACCGGCACCCGATTGGGGATTGGAAACGGTTCGACTCGTCCGGAGGAAGATGGGCCCTTGGGCTCACGCTCGCGATCAATCTGCATGGCTCACGATAGCTGAGGGATGTGAAAATTGTCAACGGAGCCGCAGGCACGCGGCTGTGCGGGATGAGTGAGCGAATGCCGCTCTGGCACTGGTGATTTGTGCGGTCATGATTCCCGTGCTATAACCGTTGCGAGATGCGATGGACAATGTTTGCCCAACGCAGTCGGTTTTCGCCGCTCGCGGGGAGCATACCCGCCGGCGTCTGTGCTGTCGTGGTGCTCGCTGCATGGCTGGCAGGTAATCACTCCGCTGCCTTCGGAGCGGATGCTCCTGCGACGCCGTTCAAGCCGGCGACCGCAGGCTACCGGTACGATTTTCCCAGAGACCATGGATCGCATCCGGCCTATCGAACCGAATGGTGGTATTACACGGGCCATCTTCAGGCGAAGAACGGACGGGCCTTCGGTTTTGAGTTGACCTTCTTTCGACGGGCCATTCCACCCGACGAGGTCAAGACACAGCCCTCGCAGTGGTCGGTGAATCATCTGTATTTCGCCCACTTTGCCGTGACCGATGTCGGGGGGCGACGCTTTTATTTCTCCGAGAAGCTGAGCCGGGCCGGCTTAGGCAAGGCCGGGGCGGAGGAATCCCGTCTGCATGCCTGGATCGACGATTGGCGGGCCGAGATGCAGGCCGGTCCGGGCGGCACACAGACGTTGTTTGCGCGCGCCGGGACGTTCGCGCTGTCTCTGACCCTTCAGCCCTCGAAGCCCCTGGTCATTCATGGACAGGACGGCATCAGCCGCAAAGGCGCGGAGTACGGACAAGCTTCGCATTATTATTCATTCACAAGATTGGGTACGACCGGCACGCTTTCAATCGGCGACGAACGGTTTGAGGTGACCGGGACCAGTTGGATGGATCATGAATTCGGATCAGCCGATCTGGGCAAGGATTTCGTCGGGTGGGACTGGTTCAGCATTCAATTGGCGGACAACAGCGAACTGATGGTGTATCGCCTGCGTCGAAGCGATGGATCGCCAGATCCTGCGTCCAGCGGCACGGTGGTGTCACCCGACGGACAGACTCGCCATCTTCCGGTAGGAGACATCCGTATCGAATCCACCGGGACCTGGACCAGTCCGAAGAGTCGGGCGATCTATCCCAACCAATGGCGGATCACGATACCGTCTCTGGACATGAAGCTGGACCTTGCCCCGGTACTTGCAGATCAGGAACTCCGAACCACGAGCAGCGCGCAGGTGACGTATTGGGAAGGAGCTGTGTCGGTCTCCGGTACCAAACAGGGCCGGCCCATACAGGGTGAAGGCTATGCGGAGCTGACAGGCTATGCGGAGCGGATCGAACAGCGGCTGTAATTGAAAACAGGACGGACTGCACCTCTGGGGCTATTCGGTGTGGTGTCGTTTGATCTCAGCGATAGCTTCGGGAGTTCCGATGGCCGCTAAGGCATCTCCTGCAGCTGAGGCGAGGTACGTTCCTCGTTGATCCATCAACTTTGACAGGGCCGGGACAGCCGGGGCGGCTTTGGGTCCCATGCTCAATAAGACTCTCACGGCTGTTTCGCGTACGGTTCGCCGTGAATCATCAAGTGCATCGGCGAGCGCAAGCACGGCTTCTTTTGACTCAAAATTCTCCAACAACATGGCGGCCCAGGGCCGCATGGCATCGCTCCCCCCCTTCAACAGCGAAATCAGAAAAGACTGAACCTCAGGGGAGGTTTTCCCGATGCAGGCGAGGGAAGACAGGAAATGGGAATTGATCGGCTGCAACACGCTTGGGTCGTTCAAGAGGCGGATGAGTTCCGGTATGGCACTCGAGGATTCAGGCCCTCGCTCGCACAGGACGTCCGTGAGCAGTTTGGTGTGTGCAAACGTGCGCTGGTGCAGCGCTTCTAACATGGCCGGGGTTGAAACATTTCCCATACGAACGAGCGATGCCTTGATTTCCTCTTTTTTCTTAAAGTCGGCCCGATCGAGCTCAGCGATCAATCGCTGCGCGCTTTTGAATGATGGGTGTGAGGTGTTGACGGGATGTTGGGTCACCCATTGTTGCACGTTCCGTTTCGCGTCTTCCTTCTGTTCGGCCGTCATCTGATAGGCCGACACGGACTCCTGGGGATTACAACGTGACGGGACATGGAGGTGAGCCACGCCGCACCATGTATAGGCCTGGACAAGATTGGGCTTGATTCCGTCGCCCCGACTGTACCGGTCGACCAGCTTCATTTGGGCATCGACATGGCCTTGATCGGAAGCCAGGGTGAACCATTTGATCGCCTCGATCTTTCCCGCCGCCCCGGGAGCTCCCCCCTCCAACAAGAGCGCATAGATGTACTGCGCGTCGGCGATCCCATTTTCCGCCGCCGGTTTGATCCATTTGATCGCTTCGGTGCTGTCCGGCGCGACACCTTTTCCGCTGTATGACATGAGACCGATGTAATACTGCGCCTTGGGATTGCCGGTCTCAGCGAGCGGTCGTAGCTCTTGCTGCGCGGTTTGATAGTCTCCTCGCTCAAATGCCGATACGCCGGAATCAAGACCGGCACCCGCAATCTGAGGAATCGAACAGAGGAAGAGGACGATGGATAGAAGTACAGTGGCGGCAGGCATAATCGCGCTCCGTGATGGCTATGAGGGATCTGGTGGTTCGACCATGGGTACTGCGCTGATTATGAAGGATCGAATCGTTGAGGCAAGAGAATTTACAGAATATAGCAGCCCTGATTTCATGGGCATACCACCTGTCCCCACGCCGTACTCTCAACTTTCCAATGGCGAATGAGAATCGCGTCGGGAGTCGTATGCTGACGTTCGTGCGTAGGGCTTGATCATAAGACACCCGCAATCAACCCACCTCCAACCACCATCAACAGCGCAGAGACAACCAACTGGACAGACCGAAGCGTGACCTTCTTCAGTATTTTCGCTCCGACGTATGCTCCGGTAAAGGCAGAAACGCTCGCGCCAAGGACCAACTGCCACTCGATGGCCTCGCCATGGGCCGAGATATCAGCGCCGTAGATGACCATGCGGGAGAGATCCACCATGACGGCAAGCATGACTCCGGTGGCGACAAACGTTTCCTTCTCAAGACCTGCTTTAATCAAGAACATGCTGCGAAAGGCGCCTTGATGCCCTGACAATCCGCCGAAGAACCCGCTGATGATGCCGCCGAGCGGGAGCCATTGGCGATCGAGCGCCATCTTCGAGAAGGTGGGAGAAAGCTCCAAGACAACGAAGGAAATGATAAGGGCCCCGATGATCAGCTTGAGCACCGTTACCTGCCGGTCATTCCCGAACACCTGGTATTCGTAGATCGGTGTGACTTTCCCCAGATACGTCAGCAACGCAGCTCCCGTGAAGGCCGCCAGGATCGCAGGCAACCCGAACTTCAGCAGCACGGAGTAATCGGCCTTTTGTCCGAGCAAACCAATTTTAAAAAGGTTGTTGGCCAGATGGACCATGGCCGTCATCGCAATCGCCAGGTCCAAGGGAAAGAAAAGGGCAACCACCGGCATCAGCAGCGTACCAAGCCCGAATCCGGAAAATAGCGTGAGGCTCGAAGCCAGCAATGCCGCGACGCACACGACGAATAGTTCCACGGTGCTTCTCCGAGAGGGCGAGCGAGCATCATAGCAAATGTTGCCCGGCCCAGGCTTCTCCTGCGGCCTCCGAGACCCATAGGGGCGGTGAAGCGTCGGTGATGTGCCGGAGCGGCGGTTGGATTGGAAGGTGAGAGATTATATGTGCTGCAAACGATTGAACGTGGCAGAGCGGAAGTTGTGCAAGGCAGCACCATCAGCTACGAACAAGTCAGGCGAGAGCTGCAGGCCAAGTGGCTGAAGAACGGCGTGAAGTAATCTGGACGACGAGCGCGCGAAACGAACTCGACGATATCGTCGGCTACATCGCGAAAGCCGCGCCTCTCTCTGCTCCGGCTTTCCTCGAAGAAGTTCTCGCTACCGCCGATACGCTCGTCACGCTTGCAAGGCGTGGGCGCATGGGGCTTCCACGCCATAGGTCAAGCTAAGCCACTGAGCGATTAGGGGAGAGAGCTGGGCATCAACCCAGATTTTCACGCTGCAAGAATGGGATGATTGAGCGGACTGCTGGCAAATTTCAGACAGGCGGAAATGTCTTCCGCTTCGAGGTCAGGCAACTCTTCAAGAACTTGTTGTTGAGAGAGACCGGCGGCCAGCAAATCGAGTACATCGACGACTCGAATCCGCATCCCACGGATACAGGCACGCCCGCCACACTACTCCGGGTTCACTGTGATGCGTTCGACGAGTTCGCCCATGATGGATGCTTCCTGGACGGGTAAACCATCTGGATGCAGTACTGATTAACCTGATCCAGTGATCCTGAAGTCGAGTCTGCTGAAACCCCTGAAGATTATCAACCAGCGCGTATTCAACGTTCCCTGCTTGACTCATCTCCAATGCCTATGATTAGGTCCGGCGCCAGAATGATGAATCTTCGTATCCTCATCACATTCGCCTTGTTTACTCTTTCGATCTTCTCCCTCGGCTGCCAAAAGGAGAGCGAGTCCGTCGTCTCCATCGCCCTGCACCCCACCAACGCGAACATCCTCTATGTTGCCACCAACGACGCGGTCTACAAGTCCCGTGACGGTGGCGGGACATGGGAAAAGTTTCCGAGTTTCAGCGCGCGGCGGGTGACGACGCTGGCGATCGATCCGCAGCTCCCGGCGACGGTCTATGCCGGGACGATGGGGGATGCGGTCTACAAGAGTCCGGATGGCGGACAACATTGGCTGCCGCACAATGTCGGCTTGAAAGAACATGTGTCGTTCATCAACCAGTTTGTCTTTCATCCGGCGTTGAGCGAGAAGATCTACGCGGCGACTACTGTGGGCGCGTTCTTCACGAAGGACGCAGGGCGTGAATGGGTCGAGCGGATGAACGGTATGAAAGAAGTGCACATCGTGACGTCGATCGCGATCGATCCCAAGAATCCGGCAATTCTCTATGGAGGCACCACCGGCGGGATTTATCGGTCTGATGACGGAGCCATGAATTGGAAAAAGATCAACAATGGGCTGATCCCGGAGAGTGAGCTGATGGCCGCGATGGCGCTGGGCGTGAACGCCATCGAGATCGACCGCATGAATCCCGACATCGTCTATGCCGGGACCACGAAGGGGCTGTTTCGCACGGGGAACAAAGGGGAGCAGTGGGAACGGATCGGGCTGTCGCTGCCCGATCCGTTCGTCAGCAGCATTGTGATCCATCCGACAGGCCCGTCGCTGCTCTATATCGGTGGACCAGGCGGTGTCTGGAAGAGCGCGGACAGCGGGAAGACCTGGCAGGCAATGAATCACGGGCTGGATACGCTGAACATCAGAGCGCTGGTGATGGCGCCGAATACCTCCCAGACGATCTACGCCGGCACCAACGGGAGCGGTCTCTATCGTTCAATAGACGCCGGCGCGACGTGGACGGCTGTGCCGCTGAAGACCGCGCCGGCTCAGCCGTAGCCCCGTCATTCGTCATGCGTCAAACGGGGAGGCCACACAAAACGTTCGATCCGATTGTGTCCGTCGAATAACGGTTGGCGTGTGACGCATGACGGCATTCTCAGTATCCCGCCTTCGCTCCGCCGCCATGCTGATACCGTCCGCTGTAGGACAGCATCTGATCGGACAGGGCTTTCCATTCGTCGGCGGTCATGAGATTTTTCATCTTGAAGCGCAGGCTCAGAATCTTGGCGGATCTTCCCATCCGTTGCTGGGCCGATTCGTTCAGAATCTTGGAGAACTCTTCCGGTGTCGTCGTGTAGCTGGCGTTCAGCGTATAGAGTTGCCGATGGTAGGCGCGCTCCTGCTCGCGGGCTGCTTTGAGTTCGGCGATAATGTCGGTGACAAACCCGTTCACCAGTTTTGCCTTTTCGGGATCCGTCACTGTCCGGTCAATCAATGCGGCCATGTCTTGCTGGCCCTTCTGCCAGTATGCCTCGCTGTTCCCGGCTCCCATCGCGCCGTGGTGGTGATAGGATGAGCAGCCGGCCAGCACGGCCGCTGCGAACACGCCAAGCAATCCCTTATAGATCCGATTCATAGGCTCCTCCATTGTGAGAGTTGTCACGCTCCTTCTTGATACCGTATTATCCGGTCGAATGTCATGTCAGATCGCATGCCGACAATGGCGGACCAGTTTCATATCCTCCAGGATGAGTTTCGCGCTCACCTCGAAACTTTTTACGCCCGGCTAAAATTGGCCCCGCCGTACGAAAGCGTGGAGAAGGCTATTCGGGCTTTGACGACGGCGGTGCACGCTCTGCCTAAGGCCGAGCAAACCCGAATCATGTCCGATCCTGCCGCACGGTGGGAACAATTCCGGCTCGCGTTTCATACCTCGGGACTTTCCAAAAAACATCGCGGGATTATCGCCGGGTTGGCGCGCGACCGATCCGCGGTGGATTTGCCTGCTGAATACGATCATTTCCTGCATTTGTTCACCGCATAGTCGTTTCGGAGTCCGGGTGGGGCGATCTTTCGAGCGCTTCGCGCAGTTCCTCGTACACTTTCGTCAGGCGGCCGTTTTCCAAGCGGTAGGACAGGATGACGGTTACGAGGCCGATGATCAACACGAGCGCCCCGCCGGCCGTGAGGCCTGCACCCAGAAGGAGGCCTTGCAACGACTCGAATCCTCCGTCCCCTAAATAAGTCGCGACGAACGCCAGCGATCCGATCGACACCAGCGCAAACCAGATGAGTGTGATGATGGCCGACGACCAGGGGATGCGCTTGACGCAGAGCGCGCCCAAGCCGTGGTCGTTGATCGAGAGGTAAATGAGACCCTTGATCGGCCAGGCCGTGCGAAATCCGCTGGCAAACAGGGCATACTGCGGGCGAATCGCAATCTGAGACAATTCCGGATAGAACCGGGCCACACCATGCGGAAGCATCAACACACCGCCGGCAGTGAACCGATCACGCAGGGTCGCCATGGTGCTTGATGTCCACCGGTCTTGAGTTCTCCCCACACTGCACCCATACCGAATGGCGTCCGGCGTCAGCTGGATAAAGTAGAACCAATCGCCCAGGATCAGTCCGATAAACAGCACGCCCGCAAACAGTCCGGCTAGTATCATCGCGCGTACCTATCCCACAGGGGCCGGGCGCGAATCAAGCGGGTACGGGCGCCGTCTCTCATGCATTACGATATCATTCCTCACGGTCTTCTGAGGGCAAGATTCTGTTGACTCATGCCAGTGACTTGGCTAGAGTAAGCTCCGCTTACGGTTTCGGCGGGGATCTCTGACTGCCAACACTTTCCCGGCTGGAGATTTTCACACGCGTCGATGTGGCTGCCTGCAGCTCCTTCATTTTGAGGCAGGCAGGGCGCAAGTTGTCTGAGGTTTGGAGGACACGATGGATCTCAACAAAATCGAGCGCGTGTACACATCCTACGCAGGATTTTATGATCGGATTTTCGGCAAGGTGTTTCACGAAGGCCGGGAATCGGTTATTCGCAATTTGGATGTGCAGCCGGACGAGCACATTCTCGAAGTCGGCGTGGGGACCGGCCTCGCGCTTCCTATGTACCCGCGGCACTGCCGGATTGTCGGGATCGATTTCTCCGAAGGCATGCTGGCGAAAGCCAAGGAAAAGGCAGAAGCTCACAGCCTAGACCACGTCCAGCTTCATCGGATGGACGCGGCGGCCATGGAATTCCAGGACGACAGTTTTGACACCGTGGTTGCGGCCTATGTGGTGACGGCAGTCCCCGACTATCGAAAGGTCGTCAACGAAATGATCCGTGTGTGCCGCCCCGGCGGCCGCATCATCATGCTGAACCACTTCAGTAATGGGAATAAGGTCATTGCGGCGGTCGAAAAGGTGCTCTCTCCGATCACCAAACATTTGGGTTGGCGGACCGACCTGTCGCTCAATACCGTCTTGGAAGGAACGTCTCTACACGTTGCCCGCAACCAAAAGGTCAATCCTCTCCGGCTGTGGGCATTAGTGGAATGTGTGAACAGGAAGAACGATCACGGTTTTGTGAACGGTAATGGCGCGGGGCACGGCACGGCAGCGTATCCCAACGGCAACGGTACCAAGTCCTACTCAAATGGCAACGGCAGCAGCCGCTATTCGCACGAACCTGCAAGCTAACCAGAATCCCCGGCTCTTCTTCGCGTTACCCTAGTTTCGGCCGGCCATCCTGTGCAACCCAGGTCTCCCATTCGTGGCCTGGAATAATGGTTGTGCCGACCAGACAGTTGCCGGTGAATCGTTGGGTGATACGGTCGGCCAGGTTCTCCAGTATTCGGGAGATTTGCCGATCCTGCGCGCCAAGGATTCGCAGCATCAGGCCGAAGCCCTGTCCATCCAATGGGCCATAGGCCATCACATGCACCATATTCGTTCGGCTCGCCGAGGGATCGCTCGAAGGAATAAGGTCCCCCTCCCATTGAATGGCCGGATGGATGGCAGAGATTCGTTTGGTGGCTCTCCAGGAACAGGGCATCCCGGCCTCGTTCAACTCATTGAGCAGCCATTGCACCGTGGGACCA
The DNA here is from genome assembly GCA_022842445.1 of Nitrospira sp. Taxonomy (GTDB): domain Bacteria; phylum Nitrospirota; class Nitrospiria; order Nitrospirales; family Nitrospiraceae; genus Nitrospira_D. The sequence continues at coordinate 47,966 of JALHPO010000008.1, read as the reverse complement.
TTGGCTGTCTGCCCTTGAAACGTCCAGCGGGCCAGTTCGGCAATGGAGGAAGTACCGAGAATCGGCGCGGACACTTCTTCCAGGTACGCTTCTTCACAGACCATGTAGAGCTCCCCCTGCGGATCGAACCAGAATCTGAACCGGCCCGCGTCGTATTCAACCTGAATGATATCCAGGGACGAACAGTCCGCGCCTTCCTGCTCGAACAGCGAGAAGTCCGTCACGCCGGTCATCATCAGCCTGGCCACCCGCACCAGTCCGCGCACCTGATAGCGAATAGTGACGGACACTGTGGTGCCTGCCGGAACCTCACGACCCGTTTCCTCATCGAACAAGCGGCGTTTGGACATCTGCACATCGGTGACGTAGCCGGAGCGGAATCCACCCGTATGGGCGATGAGCCAGCGGAGGTCTTCAACGGTCTTGATTGTGTGTCGCATTGGACAATTGTAGCGCAAGGTGGGCAGAACGGCCAGACTCAGATGCGGAAATCGTGCGTCGGATGAAGCGTGGTGATATCGGCTTGGATGGCTCGAATTCTCGTGGACAGGATCGAATGCTATAGATAATTTAGTCACAGACCTTTCCGCTAGATCTACGACACATCGACATGAAATGGCCCCTCCATCTCAGCCGCTAGCGCTTGAGGACCAGGCGTCACGCTGGAGCGGTATCTCGTTCTAGGAGAAGGGCTGCCGCAAGAGCTTGGAGGCTTTTGATTGTGAGAGGTGGCCGATGGGTGAGAGGGTATGAACTCAGAGGCGGTTATAGTAACGCTCGGAACTCGTCGACGGATAGGCCGGCATCACGAGCGATTCAAGTGCTCGCACGGCAGCAAGATGATTGACGCCAGAGATCTTCGGCAATGCTACACCGCGACTTCGGTCCTCGCGCACGTCCTGGCCCCGGATCTCATCCTCGACGACGGCCAAGTAGTCACGGATGGCATCCTGGATGTTCTGAATGGCCTCCTGTTCCGTTGTACCTTGGGACCAGCAGCCAGGCAGGCCGGGAACAGAGACTGCAAAGCCTTCATCGGATTTGTGTAAGGCGATACGGTATTTCATCGCTAACCTCTTCGTGCAAAACGAGTTCGCTCACCGTTCTTTGGCAAGCCCCTGCTTGCGAGCTAATCTGAGGACAGTGTATGTATCCTCTCGGTGAAAGTCCAGGTCAGGCTCCGATATTGACCACCATCTTGCTTAGGGGATAAGGATGCCAAAAGCCGTTTGTCTTCAGCACGTTCCCTTTGAAGGTCCCGGTGCCTTTGCAGCATCGCTCGCGAATCGCGGAGTGGAGCTTGAGCGCGTTCTCGTGCCGAAGGACGGCCTGCCGAAAGATGCGGGCGACTTGTTGATCGTGATGGGCGGGCCGATGTCGGTGAATGATTCCGATCCATGGATCGCAGAAGAAACGGCCTTCATCAGGTCTGCGCTACATGCCGGTCAGCCGGTGATCGGAGTGTGTCTGGGCAGCCAGTTTATGGCAAAGGCCCTTGGCGCCACTGTACGATCGGGCAAAGCGCTGGAAATCGGGAAGACCCGCGTCCATTTAACCGAGCAAGGGAAGCAAGACCCTGTGTTCGGCGTGTTCCCGGAAGCCCTCTCCGTTTTTGAGTGGCACGGGGAAGTCTTCGATTTGCCGAACGATTGTGTGCCCTTGGCCGCCTCAGAAATCGCACCGCTGCAGGCTTTTCGGTTCGGGTCCCGCGCCTACGGTCTGCTCTTCCATTTGGAAATCGAGACGGAGGGGATCGATGCCCTCTGCCGGGAGTGCGCCCCTGACCTCGATCGGGCCCGTCTTGCAGCGTCGAATGTCTCGATCGGCTTCCTTCCTCACATGTGGCTGTCCCACCAGATGGCGGACCAGTTGATCGGGCATTTGCTCCCATCCGGTCGTTGATTGCCGAATGTCCCGTGAAGTAATCTACTGAGCTCAGCCGGCAACCATCAGCATCCAGCCAAGTATTCTTTGGTCAGCTGAAGGCTGATCGCTGACAGGTGATTGCAACTACACTGAAAGGAGCAGACAGCACCATGGGCGGTTTCCCGATAGAAGTTGCGACCAGGATCAAGACCCTTCCTCCCTATTTGTTTGCTGCGATCGACAAGATGAAGCAGGCGGCGATTGCCAAGGGAGTGGACATCATCAACCTCGGCATCGGCGATCCGGACCTGCCGACGCCCATGCCGATCATTGAGAGTCTGGCTAGTGCGGCCAAAGATGCCAGACACCACCAGTACCCGTCCTATGAGGGCATGCTGTCCTTTCGGAAAGCCGTCGCGGATTGGTACCAGCGTCGTTTCAATGTGACGCTTGATCCGGCACATGAAGTACTGACCTTGATCGGGTCGAAAGAAGGGATCGGGCATATCCACCTGGCGTTCGTCGATCCCGGCGATGTCGTGCTGGTGCCGAGTCCCGGCTATCCGGTCTATCCGGTGGGCACCAGTTTCTGCGGCGGTGTGTCGCACATCATGCCGCTGACGAAAGCCAACGGGTTCTTGCCCGATCTCGATGCGATTCCTAAAGAGGTGGCCAAGAAAGCCAAGCTGATGTGGCTCAATTCGCCGAATAACCCGACGTCGGTCATCATGACCAAGGACTACTTCAAGCGGGCGATCGCATTCGCGCAGGAGCACCAGATCATTATTTGCCACGATGCGGCCTATTCGGAGATCTATTACGACGGGAAGCGCCCCGCGAGCTTCATGGAAGTGGAGGGGGCCAAGGATGTCGGTGTGGAGTTCCATTCGCTCTCCAAAACCTACAACATGACCGGCTGGCGCCTCGGGTTCGTGGTCGGCAACAAGGATGTGGTGGCCGCGTTGGGTAGGGTGAAGAGCCAGATGGATTCAGGCGTGTTCGAAGCAGTGCAAGCCGCCGGAGTCACGGCGCTGGGGCTGGACGACTCGGTGACCGACGGCATCCGCAAGATTTATCAGGAGCGTCGGGATACGATCATTCCAGGGCTCAAAAAACTGGGGTTGGAAGTGGATGCGCCGCCCGCGGCCTTCTATATTTGGGTGACGGTGCCCAAGGGCTACACGTCGGCGTCCTTCACCGCGCACCTCTTAGAGAAGGCCGGGATCGTCACCACGCCCGGGAACGGCTTCGGCGCGCCGGGTGAAGGCTATATCCGCATGACGGTGTGCACATCGAAAGAGCGGCTGGCTGAAGCGGTGGAGCGAATCCGCAAAGCCGGATTCTGAACCTCGTAAGGAGTAAGGCGTGAGGGGAGTTGTGTCAGAGGCGACGCCATTCCCATGTTAACACCTTACGCCTAACGCCTCACACCTCACGGTATTTCTATGGAGACAGTCTTCATCGGATTCGGGTCGAATGTCGGCGATCGGGTCGATTTCTGCGACCGTGCGGTGACATTGCTGAGCCTGTTGCCGCACTCACAATTGATCGGTGTCTCGCTACTCTATGAAACGGAACCGGTCTATGACCATGCGCAGCCAGGCGAGGGGTGGTTTCTCAACGGTGTGGTTCAACTGGAAACCGATATCACCCCGAACAGTCTGTTGTCGATCCTCCGTGAGATCGAGCGCTCGCTTGATCGGGATGAAGACAACCGATCGGGCCCCAGAACGATAGATCTGGACATCCTTTTCTACGGACAGCGCGTGATCGATCAAGCCGGCTTATTGATCCCGCATCCACGGCTGCATCAACGCCGATTTGTCCTCATGCCCTTGAGCGAACTTGATCCCTTGTGGGTACATCCCGTTTTACAGCAGACTATCACCCAGCTGCTCGCTGCTGTGAAGGATCGACCGGAGGTGCGGTTGCTGTTTCCTCAACCCTCGACCCGGTACGGCTCTCGGCCCGCATGCAGCTCACCGCCCGGCGCATGAAGATCGTCCATTCTCCTCACATGATGACGGCGTGGAGTCTGCGCCTCAGGCGGGAAGGCGTCACCGTGGGCTTTGTGCCGACGATGGGCGCGTTGCATGACGGCCATCGGGCGTTGATTCGGGCTGCGCGTCTGCGATGCGATGCGCTCGTGGTCAGTATTTTTGTGAACCCGACTCAGTTTGGCCCCGCCGAGGATCTGACTCAATATCCTCGCCCTCTGGCGAACGATCGGCGGCTGTGCCGGGAGGAAGGCGTGGACCTGTGTTTTGAGCCATCCGTGGCGGCTATGTATCCGGAAGGGTTTCAGACGACGATTGCAGTTCCGGCCATTGCCCGCCGATGGGAAGGAGAAGTACGTCCGCATCACTTCGCCGGTGTGGCCACCGTGGTGACAAAACTCTTCGGTATGGTCCGTCCCGACATTGCTCTGTTTGGGCAGAAAGATTATCAGCAGGCGGCGTTGATTCGGCGGCTTGTACAAGATTTGAATATGGGGGTGGAGATCATTGTCTATCCGACTGTCCGTGAGAAAGACGGTTTGGCGATGAGTTCCCGCAATGTGTATCTCTCACCGGAGCAGCGGGCAATTGCCGCGACGTTGTACAAGAGTCTTCGGGCGGGGGCTGAGGTGGTGCGAAAGGGGACGACTGACGTTCAGGCCATTCAGTCGGCGATGGCGACGACGATCGAACAAACATCTATTCTAACGGTTGACTATCTTGCTGTGTGCGATCCGCTCTCGTTGGATCCGCTTTCTTCGGTCGTCTCGCGCGCAGTGCTGCTGGGTGCCGTCCGTCTTGGCTCTGTTCGCCTGATCGATAATCTTGTCGTTGTTGCGCCTCGCACGCGCATGGAGCAGCGGGTTGGACGCAGGCATTCCCCGGCACGTCCGGCTAGTTCGTGAGACTTGGGTGGGCTCTTTGCCCGACGAGCAAGCTGAGTACGACTTGGCTGAGGCGCTGCTTGTCGTTCGGCTGAAGTTCAAGAAAGCGGATGCCCATCGATTCTTGCCGTGCTGAACAGACCATCGCCGTTTCGATGGTGATGGCTTCCTTCTCCGATGCCGGTGAAATCATGAGCTCGAAGAAGCTTCCGCGGGGCAGTGCTTCGGAGGTTTCGAGCGTGCAGCCCTCCATGGAAATCTCTGTGATTCGATGGGTGGACCGCTCGGCATTCTCTGCTAAGAGTTCGGCGTGAAACGATGCGGGCAGGCGCTTGTACTGCCGCCGATCTATCGAAGATGTAGAATTGGGGGGCTTCGTCCAAAAGGCTCGGAATCGCATTGTACAGAGTTGGCAGCGGAACGGAAATACGCGGAAGCGACCAAGTATCTTCTCCACTGATCCTTCGCTATAGACGGCCCGGACGAAAGGCGTTCCACAGCTGGGGCAGTGGAGGGTCGTCATGGATTCAGCCGCCGTGTCGTTGAGGTGCATTGGGCGGAGGATGCGTCGGTTACCGGTTGTTCCCGTTGCGCCTCTAGTATCGGTTCTAGCCTCGCAGGCGAATAGGTCGAAGGTTTCATCCACTTGCCGTCGGCACGTTTGTAGCCTCCGACCTTGCTGAGGTTCGACCGATGGACTTCCTGGAAGACCGGTTTCATGTCGATTCCATACGAGACCGCCGTGCCGTAGATCACGTACAATAGGTCGGCCATTTCTTTGGCCACCGATGCCAGATTTCCCGTAGCCATCGACTCTTTCAACTCATCGAACTCCTCCTGGATGAGGCGAACGCGAAGCTGCTTGATCTCGTCAGTTAGATTTGTAGGGGCAGTCTGGATCAGGATCTCGAATTTCCGGTGAAAGTCTTGGACCATCGTTTGCTCGTCAGTCATGCAGTCTCCTTAGTCGGTCTCGAACGGCAAGGTTTTGCGTGGAACGATTTCTGCCGCTTCGAGTTGCGGGATCTCTTTTTCCGACGAGATGCCCAACTCCTTGAATCGGCGCGCGGCCGGTAGCACTCTCGTCTCCAGCGACCCCACCGCACGATTATAAGCCGACACACTCTTGCCCAAGGCTTGTCCGACGTCGTTGACATGCTCGGCGAACACCGCCATGCGTTCATAGAGTTCTTTTCCAAGCCGGCCTGCTTCTTCGGCATGGGCGTTCAATTGTTGCTGTCCCCAGCCATAGGCCACGGCGCGGAGCAATGCGACGAGCGTCGCCGGGGTCGCCAGGACGACTCCACGCGCAAATCCTTCTTCGATAAGACGGGGGTCTTGATCCAGCGCGGCTCCGAGGAACTGTTCGCCAGGGAGAAACAGCACGACGAATTCGGGTGCGCGGCCGAATTGGGACCAGTAGGCCTTCAACGACAATTCATCCATCCGGTGCCGCACCTGCTCGGCGTGGCGGCGCAACGCATCCGCGCGTTGCGCATCGTCGCGCGCATCGTGCGCGTCGAGATAGGCCGCGAGCACGGTCTTGGCGTCTACGATGATCTGACGTCCACCCGGCAGTTGCACGACCATATCGGGGCGAAAACGGCCGTCTTCGCCGGTGATGGATTGCTGCTCGACAAAATCGCAGTGGCTCACCATTCCGGCAAGTTCGACCACCCGCTTCAGCGTGATTTCGCCCCATTGGCCCCGCACTGTCGGTGCACGCAACGCTTTCACCAGATTGCCCGTTTCCTGTTGCAACCGCTGGTGCGATTCCGCCAGGGATTTCAGATGCTGATCAAGCCCGCCGTAAGCCGACTGGCGCGATTGTTCCAAGAGACGCACGTGTTCGTCATACCGTTGCAACGATTCATGCAGCGGGCGCACCAAGCCATCGATCGCTTGTTGCCGTTGGGCCAGTTCTCCTTCCGCCTTGACATGGAGGGCTTCAAAGGAAACGGCGGCCAGTTTCAGGAACGCCTCGTTGTTTTGTTTGAGTGCTTCGCCGGAAAGAGCCTGGAAGGAACCGAGAAGTTCCTGACGTGCCTGGTCGAGCAGCGTCGTCTGATCGGCAAGTTGTTTCGTCACGTCTTCTATTCTGGTCTCGGCGGCGGTTCGTGCCTGTTGAGCTTCGGCAAGCGCTTGGCGGACCATGGCTTCCTCTTGTCGCTCACGATCCAATTGTCTCCGCAGTTCATCGACCGTTGCCTCGGCTCGCTGGGATTGGGCGCGCAAGCGGCTTGTGACCCAGAGGCCTGCGAGCAGGCCGCCAAGAAGTAGTCCGATTGCGAGGCTCGCTAAGAGGGGGATGAGATCACTCACAGGCTGACTACTCCGTCTGAGTTGTGCGTAGGCCCTGTCATCGGGTGTGAGGCGGCAAGAATTGTTGCAAGTGACTGCGGAGCCTACGGAAATACTTGGAAAAGGTCAAGGAGCGTAAAAGCTCTATCCAATCGGCCCTAGCCGATGGGTACTCCACGGAAGGACCGTCATGAACTTGGTTCAAAATCGATGGTTCCTGCCCTTGCATCCAGCCGTACGAGTCGTCCCTCTGGTAGACGTGTCATGGCCCCTTCGACATTGGCTACAGTTGGGAGCCCATATTCACGGGCAATGATGGCGCCATGAGACAGCGTGCCGCCCATTTCCACGATAAGCCCTCCGGCGACACCGAAAAGCGGGGCCATGCCGGGGTCGATAACCGGAGCCACCATGATATCTCCCGGTGTCACCTTCCCCCAATCGGCTAAGGACTGGATGAGGCGAATCGGGCCCACTACGGATCCTGCGCTGATCGCCAGGCCGGACAACCGGCCGGTTTCGTCACGGCTATCGAAGGAGGGGTTTTCCCGGCTCACTGTTTCCCAATCACGAACGGTATCGGGGACCTGAACCGCTGCATTGCGGCTCCGCTCGGCCCGCCGCGCGGCGATCGTGGCTCGCCAGTCGCGTTGCTCTCCCGCCGCCAGTGCGGCACGGTCCTCGATCGTCAGAAAAAAGATATCGTCCCGCGCATCACACAGACCTTCCGCAACCAGAAGATCTCCAAGGTGCAGCAGTAAATTGCGGGCCGCTGCCGAGTAGTACATCAAGTGATGGCGATTGGCTTCGCGCAGGGCGAAAAACCGGCAGAGTCGGCGATACCACCAGGAGAAGATCGCCCATCGATCCAGGCGCAGGCCCATGCGTTGTTTGATTGTTCTCAATGCCGCCGTTCGGACCGTTTCCTGGCGGGAAAGAATCGTCTTGCGATCGGGTGAGGGCGCGCTTATCTGGATGCGCAGGACCGCCAAAATGGCCTCAGGATTGTCGGCTATGCGCGGCGACATGACGTCGGATTCACCTAATCCGCGATGGCCGTAGTCTTTCACGTAAGATTCGAATGCACGAAGGAACCCCGTACCCTTGAGGGCCTGCCGAAACTCAGACGGGCTCCATAGTTTCGCGGAGAGAAACGCTTCGGTTACGGGCTCGTTGCGTGCCAGTTCCGCCAGTTCCGCGAGGCGAAAAATCTGCTGTGCGCTGATTACCGTGCCCTGCCCTTGCAAGGCGTCGTTCAAGAGCGCCCTCCAGTCTGATCCCAACCAGCGCGGCAGCAGCTGATCCAGGGCGTCAAGACTTTGTGCTACTCCGCCGGCGATACCGAATGTCAGCTCGTGCGTGTCAAGCCAGGCGCCCAACTCATCGAGTTTCCGAATGGTGTCGTGGAACGACAGCGATCCGATCCGAGGAGCGTCGTATCGCTTGGCCATTTCCTTCATGTCGGCAAACCATCGGTCTCCGTTGGCAACCGCCCGCCTCATTTCGATCAACATGAGAATTCCCGCCCGTATGAATGCAAGCGGGCCGATAGGCTGGACCGACGGGGCGACTTCGATTGATTCTCCCCCCATATGTTCGGACAGCAGGGACGGGTTGCCGCGCAATTGTGCAATCAGCGAATGAAAGAGGGTCACATTCAGGTAGGGGCGCCCATAGAGGACGCGTGTGGACGTCAGGCCTTCGGGAATGTGGCAGCCGAGCCGTCGATAGGGCGCGACGATATGTTCCTTCATGAATAGTTCAAGAAACGAGAGTCCCAAGGGACTCGGCAGTTCGGGCATTGTTTCTTTGAAATTCGCACGCGACCATTCGCAGTCGTCATCAGTTAAGTCGGCTGAGGGGCGAATGCCGGTAATGGGACGTGCTTGCAATGTCCAAAGCATCCGGGAATCAATCGCCCATTCGAGATCGACCGGATACCCGAACGCCTGCTCAACCTTCTTGGCCGTGCGCGCGAGTTCAAACAGCTGCTCGTCGGAGAGCGATGACTGCGTTCGGGCCGGTTCGGGGATGAATTCCTGACGCAAGCCTTCCTCGGTGGCAATCAACCGCTGCGGCTTGGAGGCGATGATGCGTCGTCGAATTCTGACCGGCTGCTGATCCTCGCCCGTCTCGACGACATATTGGTCGGGGGTGAGTTGTCCATCGACCAACGGCGCCGCCAAGCCCGGCACCGCGTTCACGGCCACATGGAACGAACGCCCTGTCACCGGATGGATTGAATACGCGACTCCGGAGGTGAGCGCATCAAGCATAGGCTGAATGACAACCGCCATGGCGGGAACTGTTTGATGACCGATCCGCTCAACGGTGTATCGCATGACAGCGTCTTGCCAGAGCGAGGCCCAGAGGTCCTTGATTGCGGCATCGATCTGAGAGAGGGAAAGGCCCAGCTGAGTGCGATAGAGGCCGGCAAAACTTGTGCGTCCGGCGTCTTCGTTGGTGGCTGATGAACGGACAGCCCAGCGTTGATTGGGTGGACTAGCGAGTGCCTGTAGTTGAGTCAGCCATTGCGTTGAAAGGGCCGAGCTGTCCACCCCTCTGATCCGGGCCTGACAGTCGGCCAGTGCCGACGCGCGTTCTTGCCCTGACAGGGTGCAGGCGTTGCGCCATGCCTCGTTTGCTGAAAAATTGGAAAGTCGCAGACTCTGGTCATAGGCTTCGGTCGTGACACAGATACCGGGAGGAACAGGAAATCCTGCTGTTGCAAGTCGGGCCAAGCCGAGGGCCTTGCCTCCAACGAGTGCAAGGTCAGTGCAGTGGATGAGGGGAAGGACGAAAGGACGCGTCATCAAGGCGGATAGTACCTACAGGAGGAGGAGGAGGTAAAGGTCGTTGACGTTGGTGCCTGTCGGCCCGGTGTAGATGTGGGATCCCAGGGTCTTGAAGGCTGAGTAGGTGTCATGACGCCGGAGTACCGAGTGAAGATCGACGCCACGTTGTTTAGCTTGCGCCAGGGTTGTGCCGGAGACCACTGCGCCGGCCACCTCAGTCGGGCCATCGGTGCCGTCTGTCCCGACCGCCGCCAGCCAGGCATTCGGAATCCCCTCAAGATCCAACGCGGCTGCGGCGGCAAACTCCTGCGCCCGCCCGCCCTTTCCTCGTCCCGTCATCGTGACGGTCGGCTCACCTCCGGCAATGATGCAGGCCGGGCGCATCGATTTCTTTCTTCCCGTGATATAGGGTTTGGCAAGGTGTGTAAACCGGTGTGCCGCTTCTTGCGCCTCTCCCACCAACGCAGGACGCGAGAGAATAGTCCGAAGACCTGCCGATCGAGCGGCGCGGACGACCGCGCGGAGCATGCCGCTGTTATTGCCCACGATATGATGCTGCACGCGGAGAAGTCTTGGCGAGCCGGCTTTCAGTGTCTCCGATGCGCGCCCTTGCCTCCCTGCCAGCAGATGACGGCGTATAGCCTCGGGAGCGGTCGACCATAGTCCATACCGGCGCAAGACGTCGACCGCGTCAGCGAATGTTGTCGAATCGGGTGCCGTAGGACCGGAACCGATTGTGCCGAGGTCATCGCCGATGACATCGGAAATAATGAGCGTGACGATTGTTGCGTGTGTAGAAGCGGCGAGGCCGCCGCCCTTCAGCAAGGAGAGATGTTTTCTAACCGCATTCAGCTCCTGGATGGTTGCGCCGCCTCGGAGGAGCAGTCGCGTCATTCGTTGCGTATCGGCCAGAGTTACACCAGGCACCGGGGCAGGTAACAGGCTCGATGCGCCTCCTGATAACAGCACGAACAGCAGATCGCAAGGAGTGAAGTCTTGGACTAATGTTCGAAGCCGTTTAGCAGCCAAGAGCCCTGCTTGGTCAGGAATCGGGTGGGCGGCTTCGACAATCGTGATTCGTTCGGTGGGAACGCTATGGCCTGTTTTGACGACGATGAATCCTCCTTCCAGCCGTGATCCCAGAACATGCTCGAGTGCTTGGGCCATCCGCGCCGAAGCTTTGCCGGCGCCGACCGCGAATACTCGCTTGAAACGAGAGAGGTCGTGAGTTTTTCGGCCTACCCGTACGGATTGCCCTGTGTAAGAAACGGACTGGAGAATCGCGTGGTAAGGATCAGCCGCATTGAGTCCTGCAGCGATCAGCTTCCGGAGAAGCGATCGCGCAGGGGAGCCGGGTAGGCGTATCGGCATAATGAGGAACGAGTGCTACGGTGTTGTCTCTTGCTTGAAGCAACGATTCGGACAGGATTGGCGGGGGACTCTGATTTGGTAAGTGCCGTGCGGGAGCACGTCCTTTTTGAATTCAGGGTTGAGCATCTTGAGTTCAAGGAAATAGGTTCCGAATTCCTCCGCGATGGAGGTCAGAGTCCGTTGCGACTCTTTTACATTCACCGTGATGGTTTCTGTCTCCAGCGGAATATACAGGTCTTTCTTGCTCAGACCCAAATACTTCTCCGGCTGGGAATAAATTTCTTTGGCCGCGATGATTCTCGGCACATAGCGCATGGTTTCGCGTGGGCCGTGCATTTTCCAATAGTCGGTGATCTTTTGCTCTTTGAGCAGTTTACGGACTCGTTCTTCGCCGGCGTTGTAGGACGCCATGGCCAGGAACCAATCGTTCTGCCGAAAATCCTTCAGATATTGAAGATACTTCACGGCAGCCTCGGTCGACATTTCGAGGTTCCGGCGTTCATCACGGACTGCATCGCTCTTGAGCTGGTAGCGGCGACCGGTCGACGGGATGAATTGCCAGGGGCCTGAGGCTTTGGCTTTCGAGTATGCCGCCGAGATACATTTGCTTTCGACGAGCAGCATGTATTTCAGGTCGTCCGGAAGGCCGGCTTCGGCCAGTTGTTTCTCAGCCGGAGGGAAACAGCGTCCGGTCCGTTTTGCGAGGATGATGCTTTCGCCCTGATCTTCCAGGAATTGATAAAACTCGTATTCGATGCGTTCTCTGACCTGCCAGTTATCGAGCGGGACCTGCACTCCCGCGAAGGTAATTTTGTCCGGTAGTTTGAACGAGCTGAGGAAGAACCGCTCCCCTTCTCGCTTGATTTCCGGCAAGATCACCAAGCGGTCTTCCTGCTCAGCTTGTCCGTCCGGCGGCTCGGGAAGCACGAGGTCCTTGTCGTCCTCGGTTTGATCCGAAGGGTGGGCCGCCGAAACCATTGTGGGCCGTGCGAAACCGCTCAGCGTTATTGCGAGTGCAAAAGCAAGTATCTGTAATACAATCATTCGGAAACTCCTGTTAGGCACATCAAGTATAGCAAAGGGTGTGACGACTGCTCATGCTAGCAACAGACTCGGTAACCGGCAAGCGGAACGAGCTTCTCGTTCATGGTACACTTCCCGTCCTTATGAAGACGCTGATTATTCTGAACAGCGTGATTACTGATTGCACGGCCTGTGCAAGGCTTGTGACCTACCGGCGCGCGATCGCAGAGACAAAACGGCGTCAGTTTATGGACTGGACCTATTGGGGACGCCCGGTCCCTGGTTTCGGCGACCCTCGCGCGCGGCTCTATGTGCTGGGACTTGCTCCAGCTGCTCACGGTGGGAATCGGACAGGACGAGTGTTTACAGGTGATCGAAGCGGGGATTGGCTGTACGAAGCACTGTATCGGCATGGATTTGCCAATCAGGCGACCTCGACCCATCGAGACGACGGGTTGGCATTGACCGATTGCTACATCGGAGCCACCGTGCGCTGTGCTCCGCCAGGCAATAAACCTGCGCCGGATGAATTTGAACACTGTAGCCGGTTCTTGCTGGAGGAGTTGCGGCTTCTTAAGAAAGTCCGTGCGGTGGTGACGTTGGGGAAGATCGCCTTCGACCACTATCTCAAAGCCTGTCGAGTCGAAGGGCGGGAGATTCCATCTCCCGCCCCCAAGTTTGGCCATGGCGTCGTGTATCGTTTGCCGTGGGGCGTGACGCTGCTCGGTTCGTATCACCCCAGTCAGCAGAATACGTTTACAGGGAAACTGACTCGCCCCATGTTTCACTCGGTGTTCCGCAAGGCTGAACTGGCCATTGAGCGTGTCTGAGCAGGTCCGCACAGACGGGTTATTCTGGAATCAGGGACAGGCAGCTTTTCTGTCTTCTGATGAAGCGTAGAAAGTACGCCTGTCCCGTTGCTGTTACTGCTGCCCCTTTGTCTTCCAGTCATCGAGGAACTTCTTCAAACCGGCATCGGTCAACGGGTGCTTGAAGAGCATCTGGAACACGCCGTAGGGCATCGTACAGATATGGCCACCGGCCAACGCAGATTCCACCACATGTTGCGGATGGCGAACGCTGGCGACCAATACCAACGTTTTATAGTCGTAGTTCTTGTAGATCGTGAGGATTTGGCGGATCAGCGCCATTCCGTCCGAGCTGACATCGTCCAGGCGGCCGATGAAGGGTGAGACACACCACGCTCCGGCCTTGGCGGCCACAAGCGCCTGTGTCGGCGAGAAGCACAACGTCACGTTCACGCGGATGCCTTCCGCCGAGAGTTTCTTCGTCGCCTTGATCCCTTCCGGAATCAGCGGACACTTGACCACGATATTCTTGTGAATTTTGGCCAGCTCCTTGCCTTCCTTCACCATGGCGTCCGCTTCCACGCTGACGACTTCGGCACTGATCGGGCCGTCTACGATCTTGCAGATCTCCTGCAGCATTTCCTTGAAACTACGGCCTTCCTTCACCACCAGGGAGGGGTTGGTGGTGATGCCATCCAAGATGCCGAGACTGGCGGCTTCATAAATCTCTTTCACGTTGGCGGTGTCGAGAAAAAGTTGCATGTGCGGCTCCTTTCAACTCAAGTTCAATGCGGTCTCAGATGCAGACATGTCGCTATCGGTCATTGTAGGGAGAACTCAACCTCACCGCAATCTCTCTATTTGCCCTCTGGTTTGACAGGCCTTTCTGTGGGGGATAATATTCAGGGTCATTCAATGAGAACAAGCGTATGATCCGGGAGATAGCACCATGCGACTACCTGTTTGGCTTTTGCTGTCCTGCTTCATCCTGACGGCCTGCGGAGGAGGCAATCCCTACCTTGAAGCGTCACTCAAACCGGCAGAAATGCAAGGAAAGGACAAGGCCTGGTTTGAGAAAAACTGGGGCACTCCGGACGGTAAAGCTCCCCGATTCTTCGGCGGCGAGGCCTGGACCTACTATCGCATTGCCGGAGGAAAATCAGGCCCGCCATTCTTCAACTTCTCTCCCAATCAATGTCAGATTACGCTGAAGTTCGACAAGGAAGATAAGTTGTCGGACTACAACTACTCTGGCTGCTAGCCTGCCTGCCGGTTTTGAAATGCAACGGCGCATTGCTTACTGCAAAAGCAATACGTCTGTCCGTCAATTTTCTCAATCACGGCCGTGCTCCTCGGCACAAAGATATGGCATTCCGGGTCTTCGACCATCTGGCCGTGATCCACTGAGGCCCCGCCGTCACCGATCTCCTTGTTCTTAAAGCCGCGCACGACTTGTCGTAACAAGACGTAGAGCACCACAAGAAGTCCGGAAATGAACAGAAGTCTATACATTGTAGTCTGATAGTCCTATGACCACAATCCTATGGGAGGGGGTGCGACCTGTCAAGGGAGTGGCCGGTCTTCGCTCTGGCAGGGAAGAAAAAAATGACGGGCCAAACGGACCATCTGCACTAGGCAGATACGGGAAGTCCTTCATTTTGCGATCCAGTACTTCAGGAGGATATGTTTCGTGAAACAGAAATGTTAAAGTCTCACTCATGAAGACATGCGATAAGTGCCACGGTGCGATGTTGCCTGAACGGGCGGTGGATTTGGACGCTGGGCTTGCGATCACGGTATTTGCCTGTTTGAATTGTGGTCGTCGGAAAGCAGCGGACCAGGAACCCCGGCCCATCACGGCTCGACATTAATCCGTAGGCTACAATCCCAATCATTGATTGACGATGAGCGGAAGGCGGCGGCAAGCTGCTTTCCGCTTTCCTCTCTTAATCCTGCCCAATCCTGATAGACGGGGTGACAGGATTTTTGCGGGCTGCCGGACGAGCATTAAACTCGGCGGAAGTCTGTGCATTGGGAGCGGTGTCGGCCTAGCACTGTCAGAATGATTCCCCGTCGATAGAATCATACAACACTGCGTCTTTCCTGTTTCGTTGTCCGCCCGGATTCTTTCCAGGTGCCGATTCCTCCATCGACTCCTAGTCCTATGCTCTGAGAATGCCCTATGCGGGCCAATGTCCTGCGCAATTCCACACGGGTAGGCGCTGAGTTAGAGAGAAAGCCGGAACGTGTTTCCGTAGATGGCGGTTATTAGCGAAGGCTCAGTACATCCATCATGTCGTACAGACCGGGATGCTGGCGGACCACCCATCGTGCTGCGCGCAACGCGCCCCGGGCAAAGGTATCTCGACTGCTGGCTCGATGGGTGATTTCGATCCGCTCGCCCATGCCGCCGAACAACACCGTATGATCGCCCACAATGTCGCCGGCGCGGATCGTTTGAATCCCGATCTCACCTCTAGCGCGTTCGCCGATCAGTCCTTTGCGCGCATAGACGCCGACTTGATTCAAGTCCCGGTTCACCCCTCGCGCAAGGATCTCGGCCATCTTGAGTGCCGTCCCGCTTGGCGCGTCTTTTTTGAGGCGATGATGGGCCTCGATCACCTCGATGTCGTACTCCTCACCGAGTGTCTTGGCCATTTCGCCGATGACCTTGTAAATCAAATTCACTCCGACGCTCATGTTGGGAGACAGCACACAGGGAACTTGTCGACCCAGTGACTTGAGTTCGTCGAGTTCTGAAGCCGAAAATCCGGTGGTGCCGATGACCATTGCCCGGCGATGCTGAGCGACAATTCGCAAGTGCCCCAGAGTTGCTTCGGGGGCGGAGAAATCAATGACGACATCGCCTCGTTCCATGAGGGCGGCCAGATCGTCTGTGATAGGGATGCCGGCATGCCCGGCTCCGGCCATTTCTCCGGCATCTTCCCCCAACGCGTGGTGGCCTTTTCCTTCCAAGGCTCCGGCCAACGTCAAAGCGGTGGAGTCTCTCACCAGCGACACCAACCGACAGCCCATTCGTCCGGCTGCCCCTGCTACAATCACTTTAATCATCTGGTTACCTGCCGTTGTAGAGATAAATAAACGATCAGATCAACTTGGCGTCTTTTAAGGCCCGGACTAGTTTTTCTCGAGTGTCCTGCGCCATCGAACAGAGCGGGAGGCGCAATTCCGGGTCGATCTTACCCATCATTCCGAGTGCCTCTTTGACCGGAATCGGATTGGTCTCAAAGAACAATGCCGCAAACAAAGGCGACAACTTGAAGTGAATCCGCTGCGCTTCGGCAATGTTCCCACTGGAAAAGGCGTTCACTAAAGCGGCCATTTCAGCCGGTACAATATTGGCGGTCACGGTAATGACACCTTTTCCCCCGACTGCCATCATCGGCAGCGTCAAGGAATCATCCCCGGCCAAGACGGTCAACCGGTCGCCGCACATCTGGACGATATCCGATGCCTGCTGAACCGATCCGCTGCCTTCTTTGACTCCGACGATCGTCTTGATCGCCGAAAGGCGGGCAATGGTCGAGGGCAGCATGTTGACGCCGGTGCGTCCGGGAATGTTGTACAGCACGAGCGGAAGATCGACGGATTCCGCCACCGCTTTGTAGTGGCGATAGAGGCCCTCCTGGGTAGGCTTGTTGTAGTACGGCGTGATCAGCAATGCGCCGTCCGCTCCAGCCTGCTTCGCATGCCGGGTGAGAGCAATCGCCTCGTCTGTACTGTTCGAGCCGGTCCCGGCGATTACCGGCACGCGCCGGTTCACGATTTCCACCGTCAACTCAATGACCCGGTTGTGTTCTTCATGGGACAGCGTGGCGGATTCGCCGGTGGTGCCGCAGGGCACGATGCCGTTTGTGCCGCTGGCGATCTGCCACTCAATCAAATCAGAGAATGCCCGCTCGTCGATCGCGCTTTTCCTAAACGGTGTGACGATGGCAACATGCGAACCGGTGAACATGATGGCGCCTCTTAGCTGAGAAAAGCCGGAATGGTTTCGCCCTTGATTAAGTCGTCGTAGGTTTCGCGTGCGCGAATAACGTGAATTTCCCCGTCCTTAATGAGCACCTCAGGCACACGGGGACGGGAGTTGTAGTTCGACGCCATGACAAACCCATAGGCGCCTGCGCTCATCACGGCCAGCAATTCGCCCGGCTGGATAGTCGCCAACAGCCGGTCTTTGGCCAGAAAATCTCCCGACTCGCAGACCGGGCCGACGATATCGACTTGCTGTTTGTCGCGACGGCCGGCGGCTTCATCGAGCGGGCGGATTTCGTGATAGGCGCCATAGAGGCTGGGGCGGATCAAATCGTTCATGGCCGCGTCGACGATGACGAATGTCTTCGATTCTCCCTCTTTGCGGTAGAGGGCTTTTGTGACGAGAATTCCGGCATTCCCGACGATGACACGGCCTGGCTCCATCACCAGCGTCAAGCCCAGATCCTTGACGAGCGGCGAAATCGCATCGGCCAAGTCCTGTGGCAAGGGCGGTTTCTCCGCATCATAGGTGATGCCGAGCCCGCCGCCGATGTTCAGATAGCGGATGTTGATGCCTTGGCCTTTCAGCGTATCGATAAGCGCCACGACCTTCTTCAGCGAATCCACGAACGGCGTCACGTCCGTCAATTGTGAGCCGATGTGGGCATGGACCCCGACAATGTCGATGTGGCTCAGTGAGGACGCCATCTTGTACTCTTCCAGCGCGCGATCCGCCGCAATGCCGAACTTGCTCTTCTTCATTCCGGTCGAGATGTACGGATGTGTTTTGGGATCCACGTCCGGATTGATCCGCAACGCGATCCGTGCTTTCTTGCCGACGGAGGCAGCGACCTCGTTGATCGCGTGGATCTCCGCGGACGATTCGATGTTGAACATGAGGATGTCTGCCTTCAACGCATCGCGGATTTCATCGGCCGACTTACCGACGCCGGCGAAGATGATCTTGGAAGCCGGCACGCCTGCTGTGAGGGCTCGAAACAGTTCCCCGCCCGACACGATGTCCGCGCCGCTCCCCTCCTTCGCCATCAATCGCAGGATAGCCAGGTTGGAGTTGGCTTTCATTGCGAAGGCGACGATGTGGGGAATATTTTTGAAGGCGCTGTCGTATGCCTTGAAGTGGCGGACGAGCGTGGCATGGCTATAGACATAACAGGGAGTCCCGAGCTCCTTTGCGATGCGGCTGACCGGCACATGCTCGCAATATAATTCGCCGTGGCGATACTCGAAATTATTCATGCTGAAATTCCTTGTTCAAGCCGTCAAAGTGCTCATCCGCGCGACTGGCGCAAATCAGGCCGGTACGTCTCATCTCGTGCCCACCGGACGCAACGGCGGCAGGAGCTCATCCTGGTCCAGCAGGGCAGGGTCCGGCTCTTCGGATTTAGCCGCCGTTTCCCGCTGCTGCGCCGTCTGGGCCTCATGCTGCCTCTTTTGGGATTCGATGGTGGGCGTCACGCCGACGGTCTCCGGCGCAACCGGAGCCCCTACCACACCGCAGGAACTCATCAGGCCTGCTGTGACGATGAGTGCGAGGTGTTTCATCGGAGTGACCGCTCCAGTTCTTTGAGCCGTTGCTCCACTCGTCCACGCGCCGTTCCGCCGATCTGCCGCTTCCGGTCGATTGCCGCCGAAACGGTCAATCGCGCGAAGACTCCTCGTTCAATCCGATCGGAGAACACGCGCAGTTCCTGCAATGAAAAATCAGTCAACTCGCGCTCCTGTTCAATCGCCGAACGTACGATCTGTCCAGTGATTCCATGCGCTTCCCGAAAGGGCACGCCGCGTTCCACCAAGTAGTCGGCTAATTCGGTTGCAAGAAAACCACCGCTCTCTAACGACCGCGCGAGCACGTCCCGGTTTACCTTGAGGCGGCGCATCAATTCGGTCATGACATTCAGGGAGGCCTCTACTGTGTCGAGTGCATCAAAAAGCGCCGGCTTGTCCTCCTGCAAGTCCCGATTATAACTCAACGGGAGGGCCTTGAGGGTGACGAGAAGATTCATGAGGTGGCCATAGACACGCCCGGTCTTGCCTCGGACCAACTCGGGGACATCGGGATTCTTTTTCTGCGGCATCATGCTGCTGCCGGTGCAAAATGCGTCCGGCAAATCGACGAACCGGAATTCCTGCGATGCCCAAAGGATCAGCTCTTCGCTGAGCCGGGATAAATGCATCATTGCAATGGATAGGGCTGATGCCGTTTCGATCATGAAGTCGCGATCGGATACCGCATCCATGCTGTTGGCCGTCACGGCCGGGAAACCTAGCAGCTTGGCTGTGTATCGCCGGTCTACCGGATAATTCGTTCCGGCCAGGGCTCCTGACCCGAGCGGCATGACGTTGAGTCTGGTTTTGGCATCGCGGAAACGTCCCTTGTCCCGATCGACCATCTCCACATAGGCGAGCAGATGATGGGCAAACAGGACGGGCTGCGCCCGTTGCAAGTGGGTATAGCCGGGCATTGCGATCGGAAGATTCGCATGTGCCTGGGCGAGCAAGACGCGCTGAAATTCCGCGCACTGCTCAGTCAGCCGGTCGAGTCGGTCCCGGAGATAGAGTCGAATGTCCAGCGCCACCTGATCATTTCTGCTCCGGCCCGTATGCAGCTTGCCGCCCAAGGGACCGATCAGTTCGGTCAACCGCCGTTCAATCGCCATGTGAATGTCTTCGTCGTGGGGCGTAAACTTGAACCGCCCCCGATCCAGCTCCGCCTTGACCAGGATAAGCCCGCGCACAATGGTTTTCGTTTCGCGGGGCGACAGCACGCGTGCTTTGCCGAGTGTCTGGCAATGCGCAATGCTTCCTTGGATGTCATGGGCATAGAGCCGCCGATCCACTGCCACCGAAACGGTGAAGGCTTCGACGAGCCGGTTCGTATTCTCGCGAAACCGCCCTCCCCAGGCCTTGCCGGAAGCGGCGGCCGTCCGGCGGGTTCGTTTTGCCGTCGCCATCAGGTCGAAGCCTTCCGCCGCTGAGCTCTGATCTTCAATCGCAACCCGTTCAGGCGGATGAATCCCTCCGCGTCCTTTTGGTCGTAGACTTCGTCCTCTTCAAATGTGGCGATGTCCAAACGATAGAGGGAATTCTTGGATTTGCGGCCGGCAAGCGTGCACCCGCCCTTGTACAGCTTGACGCGCGCCGTGCCGCTTACATCTTTTTGGGCGGCATCGATTGCCGTCTGGATCATGTCACGCTCAGGACTGAACCAATAGCCGTTGTAGATGAGATCGGCGTACCGCGGGATCAAGCTGTCCCGGAAGTGGAGCACTTCACGGTCCATCGTCAAGGATTCAAGCCCCCGGTGGGCGACATGGAGAATCGTGCCGCCCGGTGTTTCGTAGACCCCGCGAGACTTCATGCCGACATAGCGATTCTCGACCAAATCGACTCGGCCGATTCCGTGTGCGCCGCCCAGCTTATTGAGATGGGCCAGGAGCGTCGCCGGGCTCATTTTTTTGCCGTCGACGGCCACGGGGTTGCCGGCGACGTACTCGATCTCCACTTCCAGCGGCTTGTTCGGGGCTTGTTCCGGCGAGACCGTCATTTGGAATATTTCATCCGGCGGCGCCGACCAGGGATCTTCGAGAATGCCCCCCTCATAGCTGATATGGAAGAGGTTCAGGTCCATGCTGTAGGGTTTGGCTTTTGTCGCGGTGATCGGAATGCCATGGCGCTCCGCATACTCGATCAATTCGCGTCTTGACCGCATCGTCCATTCGCGCCAGGGGGCGATGATTTTAAGACCGGGGGCGAGCGCCGTATAGGTCAGCTCGAATCGCACCTGATCGTTTCCCTTGCCTGTTGCGCCGTGCGAGACCGCTTCGGCGCCTTCTTTCAGGGCGATCTCGGCCTGCCGGCGCGCGATCAGCGGACGGGCGATGGAGGTGCCCAGCAGATAGCAGCCTTCATACATGGCGTTGCCGCGCAACATCGGGAACACATAGTCTTTAACAAACGTTTCACGCAGGTCCTCGACATACACCTTCTTCACGCCGAGCTTCTGCGCTTTGGCTTTGATGGCCCGCAGATCTTCGCCCTGGCCGAGATCGGCGCAGAAGGCGATGACCTCGGCGTCATACGTTTCCTGGAGCCATTTCAAAATAACGGAGGTGTCGAGCCCGCCTGAGTAGGCCAGGACAATTTTCTTGATCGGTTTGCGTGTCATGGTGGTTTCGGACTATCCGCCTTTCTGTCGAGTGAGCAGTTGCACCAAAATCGCCTTCTGCATGTGCAGCCGGTTTTCCGCCTGATCGATGACGACCGACTGTGGCCCGTCGAGTACGTCTGCCGCGATCTCTTCTCCACGATGGGCCGGTAAACAATGCATGACGATGGCATCCGGTTTGGCCCGTTGCAGCAGCCGCCCGTTGAGTTGGTAGGAGGCCAGGATTTTCAGCCGCCGCGCCTGTTCACGTTCGCGCCCCATACTGATCCAGACGTCGGTGTAGATCACGTCCGCTTCCTTCACTGCTACCTGTGGATTTTCCAGGATCTCGACCGCGCCGCCGGTGGTTTCTGCTTCGACGATCGCCCGGTCGATGACGTGTTGATCCGGCTGATAACCGGCCGGACATCCGGCGACGACCCGCATGCCCATTTTGACGCCTGCTTCAATGAGAGAATTGGCGACGTTGTTCCCGTCTCCGATGTACGCGAGGGTCAGGCCCTTGAGCCGGCCTTTGACTTCCTGGATCGTCAGGAGATCGGACAGCGCTTGGCATGGATGGCTATGGTCTGTCAGCCCATTGATCACCGGCATACTGGCCTCCGCCGCCCATTCCTCGACGACGGCGTGGTCGTAGGTTCGAATCACGATTCCATCCAAGTAACGAGAGAGTACACGCGCCGTGTCCGAGACCGTTTCTCCGCGGGAAAGCTGAATGTCTCCCATGGGAAGCGCCAGCGCATGGCCTCCCAGCTGGTTCATGCCGGCTTCGAACGACACCCTGGTGCGCGTCGACGGCTTTTGGAACAACAGTCCCAGTGTCTTGCCGGGCAAGAGCCGATGGGGCGTCGATCGGCGCTGCTTGGTTTTCAGCGAGGCCGCCAGGCGCAGCAAATCATCGATCTGTTTGCGCGGCATGGCCGCCACGTCCAGAAGATCTTTGGCATAGCCGGGCCTGTGTGGTCGCTGGTGAGGCTGCTTGGTCATGCGAGGGGTATTGTTCTCTTCCATCATTCACCGGGTGAAAATCGCGTCCAACGTGTCGATCAGCTGGTCGATTTCCTGTGTGGTGATCACCAGCGGAGGCACAAATCGCAGCACCCGTTCGCCTGCCGCATTGATGAGCACGCCGCGCGATAGGGCCTCGGCAACCACTGTTTTGGCATCGATGTCCAATTCCATGCCCTGCAGAAGCCCGATACCGCGGATGTCCCGTACGACGTGATGGCGGGCTTTGCACTCAGTCAAGGCGTTGGCCAGGTAGTCGCCCATCGGCTTGACTCGATCCAAGACATGTCCTTCAAGCAGCGCCCCACATACGGCCACTGCCGCGGCACAGGCCAGCGGATTTCCGCCAAAGGTAGACGCGTGGGCGCCAGCCGAAAATGCCGACGCAACCGACTCCTTCGCCAGGCACGCTCCGATCGGAACCCCGCCGCCCAACCCCTTGGCCAGGGTCATGATGTCGGGCGCCACTCCCAATTGCTCATAGGCGAAGAGCGTGCCGGTTCTGCCCATCCCGGTTTGCACTTCGTCGAAAATGAGCAGGATATCGTGTGTCGTACAGAATTCCCGAAGGCGCGTGAGGTATTCGCGGCCGGCTACATGCACCCCGCCTTCGCCTTGCACCGGTTCCAGCATAATGCCGGCAGTCCGCTCCCCGGCCATGGCTTCGATCGCAGCCATGTCGTTGAATGGCGCGTAGGAAAACCCCGGCATCAGCGGTTCGAAACCCTTCTGAACCTTGTCTTGCCCTGTGGCGGTGATCATGGCCAGCGTCCTGCCATGGAACGAATTCTTCATCGTGATGATTTCGAACCGGCTCTCGCCGTATTTCATGTGCGCATAGCGCCGTGCGAGCTTGATGGCGGCTTCATTGGCTTCCGCGCCGCTGTTGCAGAAGAACGCGCGGTCGGCAAAGGAGTGCTCGACGAGAATTTTTGCCAATGTGACTTGCGGTTCCGTGTAGTAGAGGTTCGACACGTGGATCAGTTGTGCCGCTTGCTGTTGGATGGCCTGGACGAGGTCCGGATGCCCGTGGCCCAGCAGATTGACGGCGATGCCGCCGACAAAATCGAGATACTCCCGGCCTTCCATGTCATACACCTTCGCGCCACGACCTCGAACAATCGAGATCGGTTGACGCGTG
The DNA here is from genome assembly GCA_022842445.1 of Nitrospira sp. Lineage (GTDB taxonomy): Bacteria > Nitrospirota > Nitrospiria > Nitrospirales > Nitrospiraceae > Nitrospira_D. The sequence continues at coordinate 24,589 of JALHPO010000008.1, read as the reverse complement.
TAGGTCTGCATCAGGTATCTGGCCGCGTTGTCTTTCAAATCTTGAGTTGGCATGACACTACGTATCCTATTATAAAGAAAGGGAAGTTAGCACAGGGTCGAAGTGAAAGCAATAAGGGCGGCGGGGGACAATAGGTCGGGACCGGAGAGGCAGCTCTATCGCTTCCGAGTGTGATAAGCTGCGCGACAATGAAGTTGTGTAGCCGGTGCAACCAACAGAATCCAGACGACGCTTCCTTCTGTCATCAGTGCGGGACTTCCCTCGACACAACCGCTGCCGCAGAATCTGCTGCCGATCCAGTCACTTCCTCACCCCCGCCGATTTATGACGAGGAAGCGCGGTGGCGGCAATTTATCGGTCCCAATGCCGATCGGTATCTGGTTCAGTTCAAGAAGTTTTCAGCGAACGGCCAGCCAAAATTTGCCCTGTCTTGGAACTGGCCCGCATTTCTCTTCATCTCCTTTCTCTGGTTTCTCTATCGGAAAATGTACCTCCATGCGTTCGTCTATGCCGTGGGCCCCATGATTTCGACCTATCTGACGGGGGATGTCTCATCGGGCCTTGTTTGGAGTGTCATCGCAGGGGCAACGGGGAACTACTTGTACTATTGGCATTGCCGCGAACAGATCGGCGAGATCAAGAAGGCCGGTCAGCTGAATCAAACAGAGCAAGAGCAGGCGCTCAAAGAAGCGGGTGGAGTGCAACCCTACGTCATCTGGGTCGGCGTGGCATTTTACCTGCTTTTTATGATGACGCTCATCAAGATGGTGCAAGAGGGGCCGCCTGACTCCGACCAACTTCCGGCGAAACCTGCCAGATCGGCGGCCGTGACGAGGATCGGTTGTCCTGCCGCCCCGTGTATTCCCGGATCAGAGGGTCAATGGGATCGCAGTTCGCGTGTTATGACCGGCTTGACTTGAAGCCGCAATCCAGTATTCTGGGGCCGGCTCCGGATCCTTGATTATCATCCATCGAGAGGAACGTACCATGGCTCGGCTGGTCCTGCTCCGTCACGGCGAATCGCAATGGAATCTGGAAAACCGCTTCACCGGCTGGGTCGATGTGCCGCTCTCACCGCGCGGTGTTGAAGAGGCTAAGAACGCCGGAAACAAACTCAAGGGGTTCACGTTCGACCGTGCGTTCACCTCTGTCCTGAGCCGCGCGAACGAGACCTTGCGGTTCGTGTTGGAGGTCATCGGACAAACGGCCATTCCTATCGAAAAAGACAAGGCCCTGAACGAACGGATGTATGGAGAGTTGCAGGGGTTGAACAAGGCCGAGACCGCGACGAAATATGGAGACGCACAGGTCAAGATCTGGAGGCGAAGTTACGATGTAAGGCCGCCTGGCGGAGAGAGCCTGAAAGATACGGCCGAGCGGGTATTGCCCTATTACGAAACCAGGATCAAACCCTGCGTCCTCAAGGGGGAAACCATTTTGGTTGCGGCGCATGGCAACAGTCTTCGCGCGCTGGTGATGCAACTGGAGCAATTGTCGAAGGAGCAGGTCCTGGAGTTGAACATTCCCACCGGCGCGCCTCTCTTGTACGAACTCGACAAGAACGGCAAGGTGCTCTCGCACCGGTATCTCTGAGAGCGCCCCGTGCGGGACTCGCGGGACTTTCCGGAAATGCGCGAAAAGCCGGTCCGTTCGTCTTCTCGAGTCTCGCCGATCGTGCGGGCCCCGCGCTAGCCCACCTCCTCGAGCAGCCTGCCGTATTCCGCGGCCGGTGCGTAGTCGATCATGAGGACCAGTAACTTGTCCCGGTCTTCAAAGGGGATGATGCCCTGATTCTCGATCTGCGATGCCGCGTCGGCGCTTACCGCCATGTGGCTCAGGCCTTCGTGATCGACGAGTCGGCTGTACCGGGCGCGCCGCTTATCCAATTCTGTTTGATATGAGTCCCAGGTGCCGGGACCGAGTTGCCCCGATGCCCACCAGGTCGTCCTAATCGATTCCAACAGGGCTCCCCGGATCGCATCCTGGTACTTCATCGGAATGTGCGCGTCGATGGCGGCCATAATCCAGTACAGATTCAATGAAAGGATTTCTCGCGAAATCGCCTGAGCTGTCGAGGCAGATGCGATGAGTCCGTATTCTTCAAGCTGCGCGAGGGATGGGGGCTGCGGCATTGCCTGGAGCAACGCAGCTGCGGCTTGTGCGGGAGTCATGATCGATTCACCTCATTCCGTTCGGCTGCGGGGAGGATACTGCACGGCCTGTCCGCGGCTCAAGCGGCTTGTCCGTCTATAGGTGCTGTGTTAGAGTCGGCCAACTTTGAGCGAGGAGTCGTTATGCGAATATCTGACTGTCGCCTAGACTGTCGCCGATTGCTCAGTGTGACGCTTGCGGGACTGCTCTGGCTCGGTACGTTTGTTTCGCCGGCCTTTTCGGAAGAGAACCGCTGGGGGGCTGGGTCTGACCTGGGCTTTACTGCCGGCACCGTTCATGACACCGTCTTCAATCTTGGGTTCAATGTCGACTATTACCCCGATCGGAATTTTTCGTTCGGCCCGATGATGCAGATTACTCCGACGGGAGATCTCTTCCAAATCTCTTTTGCGGGCGTTGCGAAGTATCATCTCCGTTTCAGCAACGGCATCAACCTGGTTCCCTTCACCGGCTTCGGCTTGATGCACGTCGGGCTTGACCGTGGGACCGGGCGGGGGCGCATCGATGAAAGCGACACGAGTTGGTACATCCCGATCGGGCTCTCGCTTGAATATCAGGTCGTTCACAATATTGCCCTGGCTTCGACGGTGATTGTGAATCTGCACAATATCGATCTGACGCCCGCTCTCCGCGAGGAAGACAAAACGAGCGTGGCGCTGATGTTCGGTTTCCGGTGGGGACCGTAGTCTGCAGGGAAGAATATAGACTGAGGTTAAGGTTTAGGCCGAGCGAGGATCTGATTTGCTCTCGCTCGATCTCAGCCTAAACCTTAGCCCTGGACGATTGTCCCGGGCTCACGCCGCTTTGGCAGGACGCCAGCGAAGGCCGACGTTCAGGATTTCCTGCAACAACTCCTGGTAGTGGTAGTTCGCCTTTTCCGCTGAGTCGGCGAAATCCTCATCATGCGCGATCTGCGGATTCGGATTGGCTTCCAGGACATACAGCTGTCCCTCTGCGTCCATCCGCATGTCAATCCGTGCATATCCGTTAAGCCCAAGCGCCCGGTAGACCCGTTTGGCCAAATGTTGAATTTCTTCGGTTTTCCCTGGTGGGAGGTTCTTGGCTTCCCGTGAGGTGATCCCATATTTCTTCTGGTATGTCCGGCTCCATTTCACCCGTTCGGTCGCAATCCGTCTGGCGTCGTCCGGCAGCTTGTCCATGATAAGTTCCCAGACCGGCAGCACATGGAGGTGACTGTTTCCCATCACTCCGACATAGAACTCACGGCCTTCGATGTATCGTTCGATCAGCGCGCCGCTTCCGATGCTGCTGTGAATGAAGGCTACCCGCTCGCTCAATTTGTCGTCATCTTCAACGATCGACGCCTGTGAGATTCCCAGGGAGGCTTCCTCGCTCACCGACTTGACGATCAATGGGAACATCAGCCACTTCGGCCGTCTCACCACGCGTCCTTGCGGCACCTCGATGAATTCCGGATAGGGGATTCGATGAAAGGACAGCATTTTCTTGGTGATGGCTTTGTCGCGCGCCAGCATCAGCCCGCGGGGGTTGCAGCCGGTATAGGGCACGCGTAAGAGTTCAAGATAGGACACCACATGCTGATCATAGACGGATACGCCGTCGAATTCTTCCAGCAGGTTGAAGGCGATGTCCGGTTCCCATTCGGCGATGGCCTTGTGAATCACTCCCAGATCGCTTTTGACCCCGAGCGGCTGCACGTCATGTCCCAGCTTCTTCAGTGTCGTGACGACGTCGTACTCAGTCCGCCACTCTGCCGTTTTGGGGTCGCAACCCGCGGTCTGTTGAGGCGGGACGAGATCTTCATGCATGAGGACGAGCACGCGCAGGCGTTTCATAGGGCCACCCGATGCCGTCCACTTCGCAAGAAGTTCATCGTATGGACGGTCAGCAGAATGGTGAAATCGAGTTTGGCCTGCTCCTCACCCACCGGGACGCGAAGATCCAATTCGCGACATCGCCGGATCATGTCTTCAAGCACCTGATCGATGGTGTATTGATATTCGCCGGTCCAACTCGCAACCTTCCGCCGCACTTCCCGCCGAAACCGGTTCAGAAAGGTCGCGGCGCTCGGCTTGCTTGAGTGGTTTGGCAGGTTCGAGAAGAGGCGTTTAAGATCGGGATCGTACAATGACTGCCGCTCGACTCCGTAATGCCGACGCTTGTGCTCATAATGTTCGCGCAGGGTTTTTTTCAAGCCGGGGAGCGGATCGACTTCCTCGTGCGAAGTGACGGGAGGGGGCACTCCCTTCAGCTCTTTCATCAGCTGATCGACGTAGGTTAGTTTCTTCAAGACGGGCCAACCACGGTACCGTTCTTCCCACAGCGAGTCCGGTGTGAGCCAGACGGCAAAGGTCTCGGCAAAATCTTCGTCCGGATGGCTCTGCGCATACCAGAGATCCAGGTGGCGGACGAAACTGCGGCTATAGGGCCGTGGGGTGTAGAACATCGGATATCGCTGAGAGGATTTTCCGAAGATCTGTTGGCGTGTCTTTCTGCGGCGAATCTTGTACGCGTTCTCGATTGCATGGCCGGCTTCATGGCGCAGGATGCGCAGACACCATTCCGGGGTTCCGCCCTCCACCTCCAGCATCTGGCTCAGTTCAAGTTTCGCCAGGCGCGGATGGGCGAGGTAGAACGGTACGGCGATGCCGGGAATGCCGTCGGGCGTAAACCATTCGTTTGAAATCCAGAAGTGCGGGCGAAAGAGCAAGCGGCGTTCTTCCAGTTCACGGCTGAGCTCGGCGATCGGCTGTTCGAGAAATCCGCCTTTGATTTCCAGGTGGAGTTTGCACATCGGAAGATCCAGGAGTGCCTCGTCCGACCAGGCGGCCCAGTGGGGGTCTCCCTGTCCGGTGACCGGTGTCTTGAGTGCGTCCAGACCTGAGCGCTGCATACGATCGATGTCCTGAATTCGCGTTGTTTTCCCGTGCTCAAGAAACTATAGCACGCAGTTTTCAAGCCGACGGTACGATGGCGGATAGAATTCGATGTAGGGGAGAGAAGAACGGGCAAGGAGGAGAAAAAATGTTCAGACAGTTCAAGATTGAACTGAAACCGGCGCCGGTCGGGTCTTCCGCTCACAAAAAGTGTGGCAGTCGTGCCACTTTTTCAGCCTGATCTGGGACAGCACGGCATACTCGGCTACCATGCTGCGAAAGACGTGGCCGGTGCAGATAAACAGAATCGTATGCCGCAAGGTGCTTGTGCGAGCCTCTTTGCATGGTCTCATGTCGACATGACATCGCCGGGGCAGGTACAATCCTGCCGAATTCAATTTGGACAATCCAGATGAAGCTCCCACATAAACTGGACGAGGAAACGGACAAACTCCAGACTCGCCTCTGCCGGCTGGTGGGTCAGGCCATCAGCGACTATCGTCTCATCGAGGACGGCGACAAGGTTATGGTGTGCCTGTCCGGCGGCAAGGACAGTTACGGTCTGCTCGATATCCTGCTCGTGCTGCAACGCCGCGCGCCGGTGCGGTTCGACCTGGTGGCCGTCAATCTCGATCAGAAGCAACCGGGCTTCCCGGCTCATGTCTTGCCGGACTATCTGACCGGCAGGGGAGTCCCGTTTCACATTGAAACACGCGATACCTATTCGATTGTGAAACGGCTTATCCCCGAGGGACAGACGACCTGTTCGCTTTGCTCGCGTCTTCGCAGGGGGCATCTGTATCGAATTGCCGGGGAACTGGGTGCCACCAAGATCGCGCTGGGCCATCACCGTGATGATATCGCGGAAACCCTGTTCCTGAATCTGTTCTATACCGGGAAGCTCAAGGCCATTCCGCCGAAGCTGCGTTCCAAGGACGGACGTCACCTTGTCATCCGGCCGCTGGCATTGGTGAAGGAAGTCGATCTGGAACGATATGCCGAACTGCGCGCGTTCCCCATCATTCCCTGCGACCTCTGCGGATCTCAGGAGAATCTGAAGCGGAAAAAAGTTAAAGCGTTTCTGCGCGAGTGGGAGCAGGGATCACCGGGTAGTTCTGACAGCATTGCCGCCGCTCTCACCAATATCGCGCCGGCACTCTTGATGGACTCGCGCCTCTTTGACTTCAAATCCCTGGAGACAACGGCGGCAGAGCAGCCTGAGGGCGATGCGTGGCTGGACGAAGAACCGGCCGCCAGTTATTGAGGCCAGGTGTACATGGCTTCCTGCCCAACCCAGGCGTCCATCCACAGTAAGCGGCAGAATGGTTGCCGACATCGTTTGGCAGAGGGTGTCAGCGGGACCGCAGGCCCGGGATCGCATATAAGGATTGGTACCAGGCGAGCACCGCGGCGGTGCCGGAGATCATGAAATTGATCGCCAGCTGTGGGAAGGCGGTCAGCGGCCCCGATGGATTCTCGACGTCGAAGGTGTAGAGCGGGGTCATCACCGAGATCATCAGCGCCGTGATGTTGAGCGTGCTTTCAGCCAGCGTCACCGGTACCGACCAGGCTGGAAACAGTCGAATCACCAGGCCGAACAACAGGCAGGCCAGGTAGTAGGTCATCCGGAGTGTGGGATAGGCCGCGAATCCGACCGCGCGCACATTGGCGCCGGCCAGCCAGTCGATCAACAGAAAAATGACCGACGCGAAGTAGTAATACTGCGGCCACTGAAGCGGGCGGAATCTCATATCCTGATCGAATCAGAAAACCCACCGCGCGTCTATGTCTTCTCCATTTTCAGCTTCTGTTGGTGATCATCCTCTATGAGCGGTCGAAGTCGAAGTGCTTCTATCGCTGGTGGGCTTCCGGACAGTCATAAAGATTGTCCGGCGATATGGGGAAGGGGGCAAGGCTATTCGTTTGCGGTCCACCCGAAGACGATCACTCCCATACCGAACAACGCAATTCCCGCCCCGGTCCAATCGAAGGCTGAGAGATTCTCGCCGTCCACGACTTTCAGCCAGACGAGGGCCGCGGCCACATAGACACCACCATAGGCCGCGTAGACTCGTCCGCTGGCAGCGGGGTCTCCAGCAAGCTTCATGGTGGTTGCGTACGATATTTGTCACTTGGCAACAATTTAGTGTTTAGAGCAAAGCACTTCTGATTAATTCTTTCTTTATTTTTATAGTCTTTCGACTGGCATGACGAATGCGTTACCAGGTGGAGTGCCCCGTGCTATGGACCGTAGCCATGGGGCACAATCGGGTACAAGAAGGAGGTATCTATGTTGAAGCAGACACTCATTATCACGAGTGCTGTTCTTGCCACTGCTCTCATCCTCTCAGGAGTGAGCGTGGCGAATGATAATGATAGTGCCAGGGGCCACGGACTGAGCAATGCACAGGCGGCTGCCGGCAAACATGGGATTACACGTGGGCTGCAGGGACGGTGCAACGCGGCATCACACCACGACATTACGTTGAACGGTTGTGTTTACGGCCCGCCTCCGCCTCCGACGACTGAGCCACCGCCTGTCCCACCTCCGACGACTGAGCCGCCGACTGTCCCGCCTCCGACGACTGAGCCACCGCCTCCAACAGATTTTTCAAATTTTTGAGGGTTGCCTGGTTGTACACTTTGCCAATCGCAGACCATATGCGAACGAAGGCGGCCAGGAAACTGGCCGCCTTTTGCTCTTCTATCCTATCTCAACTCACAGAATAGCCGTGTGACTCGGGAGAGAACTTGACTCCCTGCGCGACAGTCTGTAACCACTTCATCTTTAACCTCCGCCCATGGAGAAAAAGACTTAACGTAACTAGAATCAAACATTCAACTGTCGCAGGGAGAGGATTTGAGCCTTCTGCCTTTTGAGTTATGAGGCCGCAAGTACTGGTTTTTGAACTGCCCGGTCTTCCGTCTGGTTTCTCGCTTCAGCTTATCTTTCAACGGTATACAGCCATCTCCTACCCATCTCTAGCGCGAATGTGTTAACCCGAATGGGGAATGGGCAATCACATATCGGCACTCTACACTTGCCACAGGGATTGCGTAACGACGGAGGGCCTGATGGCTATTTCTCGACCGAAGCGATGGAAGGTCCAATATCCGGTTCAGGTATTCACTGACGGCTTGTTTGTTGAAGGGCGGACGGTGGACATATCACTAGAGGGTTTACGCGTCGCCACGGAAAGCGCTATCAGGGAAGGGGCCTGTGTCGTTGTCCGGGTCCTGGTGCCGGATGGAGAATACCCTGTCGATTGTGCGCTGTATACCGTCCGATGGATCGACCAGGGAAGGATCGGTCTGGAAGCGAGTGAGATCTCAGTGACGGAACAAAGACGTCTCCAGGACCGGCTTGCCTTTCTGGATCACCATCAGGAACCGGTCGTGGAGTCCACGATTCCCTGTATGACAACCGAGCAACCGATTACGAGCATCACCGGCACTGTGGCGGGACTATGGCAATTATTCTTTTCTCGCCATCACGTGATCAATACTCCTAACAGTAGCCGACACGCTCTCCAGCGGTCAAAGCACTAACAATAGTCTCTGCTCTTGCACGCCTCTGCCACGAAAGGGTTCTTGGTGTCTGAGGAAGCAAAGAGCGTGATCACCGCCTGATCTTCGCCGTTCGCGCCCGCTCCTTCAATAAAGGCGTTGTCGTACGGGTTTGCCGGCCGGCTCATGCTTGGAATGAGCCGGGTTATGTGACGGGCATCTATGTCTGCAAGTTGTGTAGTGCCGTGGTTCAGCCCCGAGCCGCCTAAGCAGGCATCTTACAATCCTATCTGGCATCAATCCTCCCATCAAAACAGCCTGCTGCAATTTTCAGTCGTCTGTGCCTGAGGAACCCGCTGACTTACCTCCGCCGGGAGGCTGTACCGTTCGATGATCTGGATCGGATCATCACCTCCGGACGGAACAAGGGATGGCACTAGTTGAATCCGTACCAATGCGGTGTACCCTACGACTCATATAATTCGTCCCGTGACCGGAGGGGAGGAGAGCCTCGCAGATGACCTTGCAGACGGAACGTCCAGTTCCCACGCCTGTGGTCGAACCTCGATAGCGCCCTGATCTGTTTTTGCGTCATCGATCCGCGGACGCCCATCGTACGGATTTGATGCTGTTCGAGGACCAACTCCATCCATTTGATGGGTTTCGACATGCAACCAAACCTCGTAAATTCTAGACTGATTGACGTGGGCGACCCCATCAGGCGCGATAAGTGCCTGTGGAATCCACTGTCGGTCGACCCGGTGGCAAGCCAGTTCTCGAGCTACGCGGCATTCCAGGATACGGCGGTCGTCCGGCCGCTGGTACCCAACGTACCCGTCGACGCCGAACTCATAAATGCGCACGATCAACTCAGTCAACAGATCGCCGGCGATTCCTACCCGTGCACTGGCGCAATCTCAGTGTTCGCCCAAAAGGGCTACCGTTTCGGGTTATTCCCGGAACTTGCGTGCGACAATGCCGTACGTGCCGTCTGCCATGATCTGTACGAGTTCTGCCACGAATTCCCGATCATCGACGACCAGCTCACCACCTTCATCGCGATGTTCCGCGGACCCGCGATCGAATCAGAACAGCACTTCGAGGATCTGCTTTGGGACCAGCTTCAGGCCATGCACGCCATTGATTCCGATTTCTTTGCCTGGGACAAGAGCGTCGACTCCGACCCAAAGAACAATAAGTTTTCATTTAGCATCGGCGGGCGAGCGATGTTTGTCATCGGCATGCACCCCAAGGCATCGCGTCTAGCACGAACCGCCAGATATCCGACCTTGGTGTTCAATTTACATGAACAGTTTGAGCGCTTGCGCGCCCGCGGAAAGTTTGAGACCATGAAGCAGATAATCCGAGCACGCGAGATGGAGGCCCAGGGCTCGATCAACCCGATGCTGAAAAACTTCGGCGACAGCTCCGAGGCAAGTCAATATTCCGGCCGGGCAGTTTCAGGCAATTGGACATGTCCGTTCCACACACATAAAAAGGATGACGTGACTACCCAGCAGTTGACCCGTATTGCGCCACAGAGTGGCTGTTCCTTCAAAATCAAGCGTGGGCAGGTGTTGCGCGTTCTCGATCCCCTAGGCGAGCAGGTATCTGACCTGTTCGCCTTCGACGAACATGATCACGATTGCTGGCTGTCTTCAGGTCGTTCGGTGGACTATGCGAGCCGGATCTACCTAACGACGAATGACATCCTCTACGCCAACAACAGCAAGCCGATGTTCACCATCATCCAGGACACCGTCGGCTTGCATGACTTCCTTCTGACGCCGTGCAGTCAAGAGATGTTTGAAATCCTTCACAGGCACAAGGGTTATCATCCGAGCTGTTTCGAAAACCTACTGAACTCGTTGAAAGAGTACGGTATCTCAGGACATCAGATCTCGACGACATTTAACATCTTCATGAACGTCAAGGTCGATCAGCAGGGAAAGGTGATGGTCGGCGTGCCCATGTCAAAGCCGGGCGACTACGTTGACCTGCGGGCCGAGATGGACATGATATGTGGCCTGACAGCCTGCTCTGCTGAAGGTTCGAACAACGGGCGCTTCAAGCCGATCGACTTCTCGATCCTTGGTTGATGCCCACGGACTGCTCGTTCTTGCCCGCATCGACCGGTAGCTCCTCAGACCGTTCGGTATGCCTAGATTGCTTGATCACCTGACCGATCTATTCAAGTCAAGAGGACAGACGACATCTATCATGCCTGGCGTTGTGTAAGTTGTGATCCGGCACGTATTGAGCTGGCCAAGTATCATATATGATGGGAAACGATCTCGATGGTGATGCGGTATACGCATCATCATCCGGAAAAATTGCGCGCTTTGGGAGTAAAGAGAGCAGGTTGGTTGCGGGGAGAGGATTTGAACCTCTGACCTTTGGGTTATGAGCCCAACGAGCTACCAGGCTGCTCCACCCCGCGGTCGGAGACTAACAAAGCGTGGAACGGCAAGTCAAGCCAACGACTTCCACCGTTGCATTCGCGGAGACACAAAGTTACAACCATGCTATGCGCATTGTCTTCATGGGCACACCGGAATTTGCCGTGCCTTCCCTTGAGGCGTTACTCAAGTCGGAGGACCAGGTCGTTGGAATCGTCACTCAGCCGGATCGCCCGAAAGGCCGTGGGCAGGAACTGACTCCTCCCCCGATCAAGCTCATCGCCCAACGCGCGAATATTCCCCTTCTCCAGCCGCTCAAGATCAGGACGCCCGACTTTCTTGAGGCGCTGTCCGCCTGGAAGCCTGATTTGATTGCCGTGACGGCGTTCGGTCGTATCCTGCACGGGCCGATCTTGAACCTTCCACCAAGGGGCTGTGTGAATGTGCATGGGTCGCTACTGCCGAAATATCGAGGCGCGGCCCCTGTTCAATGGGCGGTGATCAACGGGGAAACGGAAACCGGCATCACCACGATGCTCATGGATGAGGGGATGGACACCGGTCCGATGCTGCTGCAAGCGCGGCTTCCGATTCTGCCGGAAGATACGGCGGGATCCTTGGCCCCTCGTTTAGCGGAACTTGGCGGCCGGCTGTTGGTCGAGACCATCGCACAACTCAAGGCCGGTCTCCTCACTGCGCAGCAACAAGACCACGCGCAGGCCACGATGGCGCCGTTGCTCAAGAAAGAGGATGGACTTCTCGACTGGACAATGAGCGCGCAGGCGCTGGCCGATCGTATCCGGGGCTTGTCTCCTTGGCCGGGCGCCTATACGTTCCATGGCCAGGCGCGTTGGAATATTTGGAACGCAGTTGCCGTGAACGAGCCGACAGGCGATGTCCCTGGGACGATCGTCGGCGTCGCAAAGCAGTCGCTCCGCGTGGCAACCGGCAAGGGCTTGTTGGAACTCCTCGAAATCCAGACGGCCAATTCCAAACGCATGCCCGTCGGGCAATTTCTTTCCGGACATCGAATCATTCCAGGCGACATGTTAGGCGCTGCCGCTAGCTGACGTTATCCTGCATGATTCATGAGCATATCTGCTGCAATCGTCGATCCATCGTTCCAGGGAACGGAGTTGCGAGTTTCGTGTTGGCAGGAAATCTGAACACTCGAAACCAGGAATTCGAAACCCGAAACATTCCCCATCTTTTGAAGGGCCTGTTGCTATGACATCCGGCCGGTCTACTCCCGACGCTCCATCTTCCGCGCGGGCGGCGGCTCTGGCCGTGTTACTTGCCTGCCAATCACAGGACACGATGCTTGATGATCAGATGGAGCGGAGCGCTGCGCATTTCCGCTTGGACTCTCGCGATCGCGGCCTGGCGATGGAACTGGCCTATGGTGTGTTGAGACGACTGGAGTTCATCGATTGGCGGTTGGCGCCGGTTCTCCAGAAACCCCTCCCACGGCTCCCGTCTGTGGTGCAAATGCTGCTGCGCCTCGGGGCCTATCAGTTGCTGTGTATGGATCGTATTCCTGCCTCGGCGGCAGTGAACGAATCCGTGCAACTCGCCAAATCCTATACGCCGAAGCTGGGACGGGACTGGAGCGGGTTGGTCAATGCGGTTCTGCGCAATCTCACGCGCGGGTCTGAGCCGGCGCTGCCGGATGTCGAGACCGATCCTGAGTTGGCCTTGTCCATTCGGTATGCGCTTCCGCTCTGGCTCTGTCGGCGATGGGTGCAACAGTTGGGAGTGGCGCAGGCCGAATCCCTCTGCCAGTCCACCAGTGACATTCCTTCTCTCACGCTACGAGTGAACCGGCTGCGTGTGACGAGAGACGTATTCCTGGATCGGCTCAGCCGACTGGGGTTCACGGCGCGTCCAACAGCCATCAGCCCTGTCGGTGTCATTTTCGAAAAGAGCGGGCCCGTGACAGCTCTGCCCGGCTTTCAGGAGGGCGAGTTCTACGTCGAGGATGAAGCGGCCCAGCTGATCCCGCCGCTTCTCGATCCGCAGCCGGGCGAACAGATTCTGGATGCCTGTGCCGCGCCGGGAGGCAAAGCGACGCATCTTGCGGAGCTGATGAAAAATCACGGACATATTTTTGCGTTGGATCGTCAACAGGCTCGCCTCGATCGCCTGCAAGACAATTGTCGCCGCTTGGGAGTCAATATCGTGGCGCCGACCATGGGAGATGCGCGAAAGTCACAGGAGATGTCGGGTATCGTCAGCAAGGGCGGTGGCCGTGCGGACCGGCCCACCACGACGCCGGATGGATCGGTCCATCGGGTTCTGCTCGATGCGCCCTGCAGCGGGCTTGGTGTGCTGCGCCGCCATCCCGAAGCCAAGTGGAATAAACATCAGGCGATGTTCGCCCGGCACCATCAACTTCAGAAGGAGATCCTCGAAGCGGTGGCGCCTGTCTTGCGGCCCGGCGGGGTGCTGGTCTATAGTACGTGCTCGACCGAGCAGGAAGAAACCGAAGACGTGATTCAGCAGTTTTGCCGCGCTCATCCCGGCTGGATGCGCGAATCCGTCGTGCCGTGGCTTCCTTCCGCTGCTCTCCCATTTGTGACGCCTCAGGGTGCGCTTTCGACCATGGGCAATCGACTTGGGATGGATGGTTTCTATGCCGCTCGACTGAGGAAGATTTCCTAATGCCTAAGCCGATCCAGATCGCCCCCTCTATTCTCTCTGCGGACTTCGCGCGGCTGGCCGATGAAGTGGCCGCGGTCGAGCGGGCCGGCGCGGATCTGCTGCATATCGACGTGATGGACGGGCATTTCGTCCCGAATCTCACGATCGGGCCGCCGATCGTCGAATCGTTGCGGAAGGTGACGAAACTTCCGCTCGATGTACATTTGATGATCACCAATGCCGATGCGTTTATTCCGGAATTCGCCAGGGCCGGGGCGAATTATTTGACCGTGCATGTGGAGGCCTGTCCGCACCTGCATCGTACGATCCAATCGATCAAGGAACTGGGTGTGAAGGCCGGGGTGACGCTCAATCCCGCCACGCCGGTCCATTCGCTTCAAGAGATTCTTGCCGACGTCGATCTGGTGCTGATCATGTCGGTCAACCCGGGATTCGGCGGGCAGAAGTTCATCGCTTCCTGTCTGGCTAAAGTGAAGGCGGTTCGTCAGATGCTCGACCGGATCGGCAGCCACGCGTTGTTGGAAGTCGATGGCGGGGTGAAGGCCGAGAATGCGGCCCAAGTGCTGGAGGCGGGCGCCGATGTCCTTGTCGCCGGGTCCGCGATCTTTTCCGGTTCGGACTACGCCGCTCGCATCACCGCGCTGCGCACAGCGGGGCAGCAGGCTCCTGTGCATCGATAGGATTCGGGTGGATACGACATCCTCGTTCGACAATCTGCACCCCCTCGAAATCAAAGTGCTGACCGCCTTTGGGGCAGGTCCATCAGGGACGGTACTGACCACGGAGCAATTGGCCGCTACGACGGCACTGGAACCTTCCCAGCTCAGCATGGCGATCGAATGGCTCCTGGCGAAGCAGTTGCTCGTCGTGCAGTCTGAAACGATTACGCCGGTCGCCTCGCTGACCCCGCTTGGGGAAACCTATTTCGAACAGTCTTCACCGATCGAACGGATCCTCTCTGCGGCGCGGGATGCATCCGGCACGGGGAAACGGCTGACCATTCCGGATCTCCATACCAAAGAAGGCCTCGATCCCGCCGATGTAAGCAAAGCGGTCGGCCGGCTGAAGAAAGAAGGCGCACTCTTGATCGTGCAGGGTGGCTGTCTCGAATCCACCGGGCGCCCCAGCCCTTCAACTGAGGCCATGCGCGCGATTCTCCAACAGCTGCACGAAGCTCCCTGCGAGGTGGAACAGTTTCCGGAGCCGTCCCGCCAGCTCATTCAGGAGCATGCGGTGAGGCGTGGCAGCGCGAAGGAGCCCTTCCGGGTTGAGGACCGCGTGGCCCGGTGGTACGTGCTGTCTCCGGAAGGCACGGTGGCCGTCAATCAGGTCACTTCCCAGGCAACGGTCGACGAGGTCTCGCAGTTGAGCCCGGAGTTGCTCAAGGACGGCAGCTGGCGCCGGAAACGTTTCCGGAAATACACGATCAGCTTACGAGCGCCGCGGGTCGGCATCGGCAAGAAGCATCCCTACCGCGAGTTTCTGGATACGGTGAAGACCAAATTGGTCAGCATGGGATTCAAGGAAATGCGGGGCTCGCTCGTTGAAACAGAGTTTTGGAATATGGATGCGCTGTTCATGCCGCAGTTTCATCCGGCGCGCGACATCCATGATGTCTATTTTGTCAAAGACCCGACGCATGCCGCAAAGATCGCCGAACCGTTTGTGTCGCGCGTGACCAAGGCGCATGAGAACGGTGGCGCGACCGGCTCCACCGGGTGGCGCTATGCCTTCGACGGTGAGCGGGCGAAACGGCTGGTGTTGCGGAGTCAGGGAACCGCGGTGTCCGCGCGAACCCTTGCGGCAGCGCCGGAGGCACCGGGGAAATATTTTTCGATCGCGCGATGTTTCCGCTACGATCAGGTCGATGCGACGCACGCCACGGACTTTTTCCAGGTCGAGGGGATCGTGTTGGGCGAGGACATCAATTTCAGAACCTTGCTTGGACTGCTGAACCTGTTCGCCCGTGAAGTCGCACAAGCCAAAGAGGTCAAGTTTTTGCCGGCCTATTTTCCGTTCACGGAGCCGTCGGTTGAAATGCATGTACGCCATCCGCGGCTGGGGTGGATGGAACTCGGCGGTGCCGGGCTCTTCCGTCGGGAAGTCACACTGCCGTTGGGTGTGACGGTGCCCGTAATTGCCTGGGGACTCGGGCTCGATCGCATGGCGATGGTCGCGCTCGGCATTCACGACATCCGCGAACTGTTTACCGATAGTCTTGAGTTGATACGCACGACCCGAGGTATTTTCTAGCTCCAGCTGACACCATGCCTACGATTTCCATCTTCAAAGACGATCTTGAATCCCTGCTCGACAGCCGGCGGGCAGGCGCCGTTTCGATCGACCAGATCGAAGAGTGGCTCATGCTGGTGAAGGGCGAGTTGAAAGGCCATAACGCGGAAACGGGAGAGCTACGCGTCGAGTTGCAAGACAGCAATCGGCCCGACCTCTGGTGTTGCGAAGGCATTGCGCGGCAAATCCGCATCAAGCAGCAGGGCAGGCTGCGCGCCTATCCGTTCTTGAGCAAGCAATCGAAGCCGACACAGCGAGTGATCGTCGGCGCCGGCATGGAACGGGTCCGCCCCTACGTTGCCGCCTGCACCGCCAAGGGCTACCGGGTCACCAAGGAAGGATTGGCCCAGCTCATTCAAACACAGGAGAAGCTGGCTGACATTTTCGGCCACAAGCGCAAAACGGTCTCGATCGGGATCTATCAGCTGCAGAAGATCGCGTTTCCTGTCACCTATGAACTGGTGAAACCGGATGAAGCGCGGTTCACGCCGTTGGGTATGGAAACGGTGATGACGCTGTCCGAAATCCTGATGGTCCATCCGAAGGGGTTGGAGCACGGGCGTATCCTGGCCGGGCACAGCCGCCTGCCGATTCTGCGCGACGCGAAGCGCCAACCGCTGTCCTTTCCGCCGATCATCAACAGCCGAGAGATCGGGGAAGTGCGGGTGGGGGATGACGAACTGTTCGTGGAAGTGACGGGGACTGATCTAGCGATGGTGGTGTTGACCCTGAATATCTTTGCCGTCAACCTCGCCGATCGCGGAGCCATGATCGAGCCGGTTGCCGTACAGTATCCGCACAAGACACCGCTGGGCCGGCAGGTCCTGACGCCGCAGGATCTTGGGAAGCCGCGGTCGATCCGCATCGAGACGATCGAGCGCGCACTGGGTCAGGCACTCGGCGGGAAGACCGTGACCCAGGCCCTCAAAACCTATGGCTACGACGTGTCAGCCGCCAAGAGCACGGTGAAGGCGAAGTTGCCGCCCTATCGGCAGGATCTCATGCACGAGATGGATGTCGTCGAGGATGTGGCGATGAGCTGCGGCTATGGATCATTCGCACCTGAAATGCCTGCGCAGTTTACGGTGGGGGGGCTGTCGCGCATCGAACAGACCTCTGATCGGGCGCGTGAGTTGATGGTCGGGCTGGGGTTTCAGGAAATCATCTCCAACATCCTCGGTTCGCCGGAGAGTTATTCCACCGCCATGCGGCTCGATGGAACGGGCTGGGGCAAGATGGTCGAAGTCGACAACGCGATGGCGGTGACGTTCTCCGCTCTACGGCAATGGATGTTGCCGTCGCTGCTTCGTGTCGAAGCCGCCTCAAACAGAGCCTTCTATCCCCATCGTCTCTTCGAGGCGGGCGACGTGGCGATTCCGGACACTGCCCATGAGTTGGGATCACGCACGGATACGGTCCTCGGCGCCGTTCTTGCCCATGCGACCGCGCATTTCTCCGAGATCCACTCCTGCCTCGATGTACTGTTTTACCATCTCGGGCAAGAATACAGCCTGGAGCCGGTGCAACATCCTTCGTTCCTGGAAGGCCGGGCGGGACACATCATCGTGGCCGGCAAACCCGTCGGCGTGATCGGCGAAGTCCATCCCGAGGTTCTGGAACGCTGGCAAATCGGCGTCCCTGTCGTTTCGTTCGATGTGAACCTGTCTCAGCTGACCGATCGGGCGTAAGCGAGTCTCCGATCAGTTCTTTCCTATCCGATGGCTGCCGTTTGAACCCGAGCAGACCCTCGTAGTTCTCGGTGGTCTCTGGTAATGCCAGAATCCAGCAGTCCCGGTTATTGCACAGGGCAGAGGTCAGTAACCGGCTCCCGAAACCCTCCGGCTTGCGAGCTGAACGCTATCATTTGGAGGTGGCACAAAAACTTCCGGCTGGTCAGGAGGCTAGTTCTCGGCGTCGGCTTAAATTCAACGCCAAGAAGCAGACCCTGCCTCCACCTGACCGTCGCAGCCAGCTTCATTTCCGGCCCGCCCTCCTTGGGCAATGCAAATGTGAGTTGATCACCAGCCGTCAGTGTGAGGTTGCTGATCACACCGGCGCCGATGTTCGAAAGGTCTCTCACCCATCCCACGCTGGTTTTATCTTTCCGGGACAACTGACACTGAATCGGGAGAATCATGTATTGCCGTGGACTCCATCGCTTCTCATAGAGATCAGTAGTAGCGTGTATCATGTACCACATCCTTATGATTAGAAAGAGGCTGAGCCACTCACCTGATAGCCAGAGAGCAAACTGCATGCCGAAGCCAGCGATGTGCTAGCGAACGGGGATTCTTAATTTATTTACGCCACTTAAGGCGAGAAGCCGTACGGTCAATTCTGAATACAGTCAGTCCATAGGGAAGGCACAACCATACCAAAGTTAATCGAGCACGGGTTCTGCCCCGATGTTACGGACACCGGACTGAAGGTCCATAATGTGGGTGTGATGGGAGCACGATGGAAGGGTTCAGCCGAGTACGAACGAGAAGCCGTGGCCATGCTCGACGCCCCAGGCTGACGGTGCGTCAAATCGCCGCCGAACTGAGGACAGGGCCACTATGCACTGACCTCGCCCCCTTAAACGGGTCCAGATCCTATGTTAGGGTCGGGCCGAAAGGAGGGCCGTATGCCACGTCTGCGTCACACCACCGAACAGTTTGTTGCCAAGTTGGGCGGAGCCAAAATAATCAGCCGGCCATTCTCCCACATACGAGATTAGTCGCCACTAGCATATTCTTCGTGCTGTGCAATAACCGGTCGCTCATTGCACGTCTACTTCCGACACTTGCAGTCAGGCTCTCGAGAGGAGCAAGAAAGGACAGGAGG
Source organism: Nitrospira sp. (assembly GCA_022842445.1). Classification (GTDB taxonomy): domain Bacteria; phylum Nitrospirota; class Nitrospiria; order Nitrospirales; family Nitrospiraceae; genus Nitrospira_D. Next base: position 5,874 of record JALHPO010000008.1, on the reverse strand, counting down.
GACGAGCGGGACGGTAGTCTGTCGTATCTGGCAGGTCTTTGTGAACGGCAGTTCGATAGGGCAGGGGTGTCTGATTAGATCCTGACCAATACAGAAAGAGGGAGCGACAGGTTGTCACTCCCTCTTCTCTTTTATCGAAAGAGCCCTTGCGACTTATGCCGCAGCCGGGGTCATGTGCTGCTTGGCGAGCCCGCAGAGCTTTTCAAATCCGACGGCGTCCTTGATCGCCATGTCCGACAGGACTTTGCGATCCAGCAACACATTCGCTTTCTTGAGGGCATTGATGAATCGGCTGTAGGTCAGCCCGTGGTTCCGCACTGCGGCGCTGATGCGCGCGGTCCAGAGCCGGCGGAAATCGCCCTTTCTGTCCTTGCGTCCGACGTAGGCGTAGACCAGCCCCTTATCGACGCTCTCTGTAGCCGAACGGAACAGCCGGCTTTTCCCGCCGTACTGCCCCTTGGCCAGTTTCAGCCGTTTGTTTCTCCGATGTCTTGTTTTCGGTCCGCCTTTTGCGCGAGGCATGATTCCATACTCCTTTTCGTTCTAAAAGAACTCCCTGTGCTGAACGATCAGCGTGGGAGCAGCTGCCTTAATACCGCGGTGGACGTGGCATCGACGATCGCCGTGCCGCCCAGGCGGCGCTTATGATCGTGTCTCTTGTGGGATAGCAGATGGCGCTTGCCCGCTTTGCGCCGGACGATTTTTCCGCTTCCCGTTTTGGAGAATCGTTTACTGGCGCCTTTGTGTGTTTTCATTTTCATACGCTACATTCCTTTGGTTATGCCGATTGCTGCGTCACATTCGTCAATTCTTCGGCGCCACGATCATAATCAAACTGCGTCCCTCCATGCGGGGGGCATATTCGATCGTGCCGCACTGCGTGAGCTCTGCGATCACCGAATTCATCACCGACCGGCCCATTTCCTGGTTGGCCATTTCGCGCCCCCGATAGGTGAGGGTGACTTTGGTCTTGTTGCCCTCCTCCAGGAACGTCTTCATCTGCCGAATCTTGATCTCCAAATCATGTTTGTCTGTGCGCGGCCGCAGCTTGACTTCCTTCACCTGCGTGGACTTCTGATGGCGCCGGTTCTGATGGTCCTTCTTGCTGAGCTCGTATTTGTATTTGCCATAGTCCATGATCCGGCAGACCGGCGGCACCGAGGTGGGGGCTACTTCGACCAAATCGTAGCCGCCTTCTTGTGCCTGGCGAAGGGCATCCGGTGTGGGGAGAATACCGAGTTGCTCTCCCTCTGGGCCGATGACCCGCACTTCCCGGACCCGGATTTCACGATTCACGCGCAGTTTGGGAACGATAAGCCACCTCCTCGTGTCAGTGTTAATTGTCCTGCCGCAGGCGCGCGGTCTCGGCGCGCAATAGATCTAAGACCTGGACGACCGTCATGCTTCCGAGGTTTGCCCCGCTTCGGCCTCTGACCGAGACGGTCCCGCCTTGGACCTCGCGATCTCCCGCCACCAGCATAAACGGAACTTTCGCCTTCTCCGCTTCGCGTATCTTGAACCCGATCTTTTCATTGCGGATGTCGGCTTCGGCCCGGAAGCCGGCGCTTTTCAATTGCGCCGTGACGGCGGCTGCATAGTCACGCTGGTTATCGGTGATATTCATGACCGTGGCTTGTACCGGTGCCAGCCACGCGGGGAACGCCCCGCCGTAATGCTCGATCAGAATTCCGAAGAACCGTTCGATCGAGCCCATCAAGGCCCGGTGGATCATGATGGGCTGGTGGGCCTTCCCGTCCTCGCCGATATAACTCAATTCGAAACGTTCGGGGTTGTTGAAATCGACTTGGATGGTGGAGCATTGCCACGAGCGGCCCAGGGCATCCTTGATCTTGATGTCGATCTTCGGGCCGTAGAAGGCGCCGCCGCCGGGGTCCAGGCGGTAGGCGATGTTCCGGCTCTTGATCGCCGCCTCCAGCGCGCTGGTGGCCAGTGTCCAATGTTCATCGGCACCCACCGATTCTTTGGGCCTCGTCGAGAGAAAGACTTCAAAATCCGTGAATCCGAATGTCTGCAAAATGAAAAACGTGAAGTCCAGCACGCGGCTGACTTCGGTCTCAATCTGGTCGGGCCGGCAGAACAAATGGGCGTCGTCCTGGGTAAAGCCACGCACGCGCAATAAGCCGTGCAGGACACCGGTCCGCTCGTAGCGGTAGACGGTCCCCAATTCGCCGTAGCGGATGGGCAGGTCCCGATAGCTGCGGAGATGGGACTTGTAGATCATGATGTGGTAGGGGCAGTTCATCGGCTTGAGCTGATATTCGCTGCCCTCCAGCTTCATCGACGCGAACATGTTCTCGCGGTAGTAATCGAGATGTCCGCTGGTTTTCCACAGATCAAGGCGAGCGACATGGGGAGAATAGACCAGCTCGTATCCGCCTTTGATATGCTGCTCGCGCCAGAAATTTTCTATTTGGAGCCTGATCGCCGCGCCTTTGGGGTGCCAGAGCACCAGCCCGGGGCCGATCTCATCCTGGACGGAAATCAAGTCCAGATCCTTGCCGACCTTGCGGTGGTCGCGCCGCTTGATTTCTTCCAGCCTGGCCAGATGCGCGTCGAGTTCCGCTTTCGTCGGAAACGAGGTGCCGTAGATCCTCTGGAGCATAGGATTGCGTTCGTCGCCGCGCCAATAGGCCCCCGCGGTGGTCAGGAGTTTAAAGGCGCCGATATGGCCGGTGGAAGGCAAGTGCGGGCCACGGCACAAATCCACGAAGTCCCCTTGCGTATACGCTGAAATCGGCTCTCCGTCGGGGAACCCCTCGATCAGCTCGACCTTGTACTTTTCGCCGCGCGCCCTGAAGAATTCAATCGCGTCCTGCTTGGAAAACTCCCGTCTGGCGATCGGCAGCGTGCGCCTGGCGATCTCACGGGCGCGCTCTTCGATGCTGGCAAGGTCCTCCGGTGTAAACGGCCGATCATAGGCGAAATCATAATAGAAGCTGTCTTCCAGTGCCGGCCCGATCGTCAATTGAGCCGTCGGGAACAGCTCCTTCACGGCTTGCGCCATGAGGTGAGTGCTGCTGTGGCGGTAGACTTCACGGCCTTCCGGGCTGTCGAACCGGAGCGGCTCAATCGTCGCGTCTTCCGACAAGGGGCGCGAGAGATCCATGACGGTTCCATTGACGCGTGCCGCCAATATATCCGTGCCCAGAGAGATTCCTAACGCGGACAGGGCGTTTCCCACCGTCTGGCCGGTCTGGACATCTTTGCTGAGCCCGTCTTTAATCGTAATGTTCATCGTGGATGCGAGCCGATGTACGCACAAAAAATGACAAAGGCACCCCGCCTCCGAGAGGTACGCGGATGCCTCGGCCGAGTGGTAGGCGCGGACGGTCTTGAACCGTCGACCTCTACCGTGTCAAGGTAGCGCTCTCCCCCTGAGCTACGCGCCTATCGTACAGCCGCGCATGCTAATATACGGGTGCCCGAAGTGTCAAGAAAAGCAAAGAGAAGACGGCATCCGTCCCATGTCGAGAGGGGCCGCCTTCTCTTTGTGAAATCGATCGCCGGCTGAGTCTATCGGACGGCCGACTTCAGCTCCTTACCGGCTGAAAACTTGGGAACCTTGGCGGCAGGGATACGGAGTGCTTCACCGGTTCGTGGATTTCTCCCCATCCGTGCCTTGCGCTTAGAGATGGTAAAGGTGCCGAAGTTGACGAGCGACACGCGCCGGCCTTTCTTGAGCGAGGACGTGACTGCGCCGGTGAACGCCTCAAGGGCGGTGCCGGCAGCGACTTTCGTGATCCCGGCCGAGGCGGCCATTTTCGCAATGAGTTCTTCCTTTGTCATCGAGTTCCCTCCTTGGTGGGTGTTGAAACAATAAGTCCGGATTGACGATACCTCATGGATAAAGAGGCGTTACGCCCTCCGGCGTGTTTTGGCCCTCGTGCGTTTCAAAGGAATATGCAATGCCGCGATCTTTTTTCGCAATGTGTTCCGGTTCAGTCCCAGCAGCTCGGCTGCTTGAATCTGATTCCCCTGCGTCTCTTCAAGCGCGGACGTAATCAAGGGGCGTTCGACGGCTGAAATCAGAATCGGGTGCAGGTTTTTCGCCGATCCGTTCCTCATGCCTTTCACGAAATCGCCCATCTTCATATCGAGGTAGCTCTCCAGGGAGGCGTCCCGGATCTTTCCCTGCTGGGGGATGGACCCGTTGTGCTGATTCAAGAGCTGGAGGGCTTTTACCGTTCTTTTCAGCACCGTGCGTGAGCCGGTGATGACCAGGCTGCGAGACGGATCGATATGACTGGGAAGCGGCATCGCTCCTTCATGGGTGCCGCGGGACTCCATCACCACAGCATCAAACTGATGTTTCGCCGTCTCTTTTTGAAAGGCCGCCGCATCTCGTACGATAGTGACAGACGCGTCCTTAAAAGCCTGCCTGAACTGAGCCTGTATCTCGGTATCCGCAGTCAGCAGCAGAATGGAAAAGCCAGATGAAGAACCCGCCATGAAGGCACCACGCGAAGAAGAGGGCGGATTATTGCCCAGGGTGCCAACGATGTCAATTGAATTTTATGGAGACAGGCTTCCGGAGTGCTCCCTGCAAGCCTTTCCGGTTATCGTGGGATCAAAAATATTGTGACACTGGTTTCGCTGTCGGGTGCCCGCTCGCCTCGCGGCAAAGCCGCAGGCGTCGCATCGCCGACGATACGGGTTTCACGCTATACGGATAACGAAGTGAGGAGCAGCGAATTGTGTCGTACTGTAGAAACGCCACGGATCTATGGGTGAGCTGCCACTTGACAGCCAGGTTGGCAAAGATGTAGATATTGGCACAATTCATACAGGAATAGTAAAGAATGAAAGTGTCTCGACGCACAACATATGGAATTATGGCGGTTATTGACCTGGCCATGAATGGGAAAGATGTTCCAGTTCAGGCTAGAGCCATAGCAAAACGGCAGGCGATCCCAATCAAATTTCTCGAACAGGTCCTCCATTCCTTGAAGAAGGCAGGGCTTATTGATAGTCTCCGGGGCTCGCAAGGCGGCTATCTCCTGCTCAAAGAGCCATCAGCTCTTTCGGTTGCAGATATTCTCGAAGTGTTGGATGGGCCGGTGCTTCATCATGCCGTCCATCGGGACTCGGCCTTCGACCGGCATCTTCCCAAACAGGAATTGTTGCTTGGGGATGTCTGGAAGCAAGTGGCCGAAGCCGAACATGAGGTGCTCCATCGAATTACGATCAATGAGTTGGCCAGCCGCCAGCGTGCGATCGAACAGCACCGTAATCCGATGTACCACATATAGAAATTAGGATAACGATCGGCATCCGCTTAAAAGAGTGTTCTGCGGGAACGTGAGTGAGAGGAGATGCGCCAATGACTCCCCAACGCCTGAAGACAGTCGACATCAAGACCGTTCCTATTCCGCCTTCCATTGCTGAAGAAATCGATACTTTTGAAGCCGAAGCCATGCGGTTGATCGCCGGCGATGGTTCCCCGGATCTTTTCCGGCCGTTCCGTCTGCAGCACGGAATTTATGGGCAGCGGCAGCCTGGTGTGCAGATGGTGCGGATCAAAATTCCGTTCGGAGGGATTTCCGCCAATCAGCTCCGCCAAGTTGCGGAGTTAGCCGACCGGTACGCCACAGGGGTCGGCCATGTCACGACGCGTCAGGACATCCAGCTCCATTTCGTCGAGCTGAAGGACGTGCCGGCGATTATGCGGGGGTTGGCCGAGGTCGGACTGACGACGAGGGAAGCCTGCGCCAATACGGTGCGCAATGTCACGGCGTGCCACTTAGCCGGTGTCTGCCGGGGCGAAGTCTTCGATGTCACTCCCTATGCGAAGACGATTGCCTACCATCTTCTGCGCAATCCGCTCAATCAGAGTTTGCCGCGGAAGTTTAAGAT
>JALHPO010000007.1 GCA_022842445.1 Nitrospira sp. | reverse complement strand
AGGGTGCTCCTCACAGGACATCAGACACGTATCCCTCTTCCCCCGGATGTGCGGCAGGTACTTATCAACGAGGGGGGACACGGATTCTACCGGGTGCAGTACGACGCGCCGCTGCTCCAACGATTGTTGGACACAGGGCTGGAACGTCTCGCGCCGACCGAACGGTTCAATCTCCTCAGCGACGCCTGGGCGACGACGCTCTCCGGCGCGATGCCGCTTCCGGACTATCTGCGACTTACTCGACATTTCACGCAGGAACGGGACAAGAATGTCTGGGCCCTGCTGCTCGAGTCCCTGTCCTTTTTAAATCGGATCATTGCGGCGGATGAGCGGCCCGTGCTTGAAACCTTCGTCAGGACCCTCGTGGCTCCGGCTGTCCGTGAATTGGGATGGGAACCGCGATCGGGGGAGAATGTGCTGCTCGGTCAGTTGCGCGGGGAACTGCTCGGTACATTGGGTAAATGGGGCAACGATCCGGCGATTCAAGAACAGGCTCTGGTTCGCTATGCACAATATCGGACAGACTCGGCTGCCGTCGATCCCAACATCGTGCCGGCGCTGGTCGCGATCCTGGCCCATACCGGCGACGAGGCGCGCTACGAAGAGTTCTCCGAACGTTATAGGAAGGCGGCGACTCCGCAAGAGGAGCGGCGCTATCTCTTTTCACTTGCCGCCTTTCAGTCTCCCTTATTGCTGGCGCGCACATTGGCCTGTACGATCGACGGAGAAATCCGCACACAGGATGCCCCCTTCATCGTCGCAGCCTGCCTGGGCAATGTGTATAACCGCGAGCTCGCATGGGATTTTGTGAAGACGAATTGGGAGAAGATGGATCAGTTGTTTCCGAAACAGGGCGTACGCCGCATGTGCGGCGGCATCGTCAGCCTCGCGACTCCGGAGCTTGAATATGACGTTCGGGAGTTCTTTGCCTCCCGTCACGTTGATTTGGGCGGGAAGACGCTGGAACAGTATCTGGAACAATTGCGTATCGCCGTGTCATTCCGTGAACGGGAAAGGCACGGCATACAAGCTGCGCTGGCCAATGCGCAACAGGCCTGACAGGCAGCAACCAACAGGAGCTGGATGGACCGGCGAATAGGTTGGCACACAGATTCCGGGAATCTCTTCAAGACTGTTCGGACTTCACGGTCGAGGGGGTGCTATTCATGCCGCAGCACCGAGAGCGGCGGCTGTCCGAGAATCCGATAGGTGCTGAGAAAGCCCACCAGCAGAGTGAGCGTGATCGTCGCGACGAAGCCCGTGGCGAGCACGGCCGGTTGAAGGCTCCAGGCCAGGTCGAACACGGTTGAAAGCACTGCCCAGGACAAGGCGCTCGCCAGAACGCTTCCAAGCAGCCCGCCTAAGGCCCCCAGCAAGGCGTACTCCACGGCAAAGGTTTGCGCGATCACTCCACGCGTGGCGCCGAGGGCCTTGAGAATCACCGATTCGTAGAGGCGGCGGTAACGGGTCGCGGCCAGTGCCGCCGCCATGACGAGACCGCCGGACAGCACACAAAACAGCGCCACCGTACGGATGGCCAGGGATAGTCGATCGAGCACTCGCGCAAAACTGTCGAGAACATCGCCGATATTGATGGCCGTCACATTCGGGAATGAAGTCACGACGGCCTGTTGGAGCGCCAACTCTTCCGATGGAAGCACTCGAACCGTGGCGACAGAGGTCTGCGGGGCGCCGTCCAGCGCACCGGGCGAAAAGATCATGTAGAAGTTGGTCGAGAAGTTTCCCCACTCGACTTGTCGAATGCTGCTGATTTCTCCCGTGATGGGGGCGCCTTGAATATCAAGCTCGACGGTATCGCCGACCGTGAGGCCGAGTTGCTTGGCGGCATCTTCCTCGATCGAGATCAGCGGTTTGGAAAAGACCTGCCCCGGTTTCCACCAGGAGCCCTGAACAACTTTGTTGTCTTTGGGAAGGTCTTGAAGAAACGTCAAGACGTATTCGCGGGTCAGATACCATTTCTTTCGCCGTTCTTCTTTCTCCGTGGTCTTTTCCCTCTGCTCTTCTTCCTCGGACATCGGTTCCATTTTGATGGCATGGCCTTTGAGAGCGGAGAGACGTGATCGAATCAGCGGGGTCAACTTGGGGGCCGGATCCTTCGAGTGCCGGCGGAGGAGCGCGACAAATTCTTCAGACTGATCAGGCTGGATATCGATGAAGAAAAAGCTCGGAGCGTCGGTCGGTCGGTTCTCGCCGACCTGCGTAAGCAGCGACCGTTCAACAAGCGAGACCGTCGTCACGACCATGACGCCGATACCGATGGCGATCGTGATGCCCACGACCTGACTTCCCGGCCGCACGACGTTCCCCAGTGCCTGGCGAAGGACGAGATGCTCCGGCCGCGGCCATTTTTTGAGGGCCGAGAGTGCCACACGGGCCGAGAGGCCCAACAGCAAGACGGCAGCTGCAAATGAAAGGATGAAGAGCGTCCCGACTTTCCACGATCCGGCTTGCCATATAGAGAGGAGGGTCAATCCTAGGCCGATGCCGAGTGACGTGAGGGCTTTCACTCGATCCAGCCCTTGCCACAACCTCCGCCATCGAGTTCCCTCAGGGTCGACGGAGGCAGTCAGCGGAGCGATATCGCGGCGAAAAATCCGGGCCGGTTTGACGTCGCGGATCGTCAGCAGCGGCCACAGGGTAAAGAGCAGCGTGGACAACAGACCCAACGCCAATCCCTTTGCCAGGGGAGCGAATGACACCTCCATCCCTCCCTTTGCGAATCCCAATTGATCAAGCAGATCCGATGCCATCAGCGCCACAATCATCCAGGGCAGTGCCAGGTGGAGGAGCACACCGATGATCAGTCCGACGAGGCTGCCCGCCAGTCCGAGGATCATCGCCTGCAGCACATAGGTCCACATGATCGTCGGGGAATCCGCCCCGACCGTCTTCAGAATCGCGATGGTATTCAGCTTTTCCCGGATAAAGGCATGGACCGAGGTGGCGACTCCCAGTCCTCCCACGAACAGCGCCGTCAATCCGATCAGACCCAAATAACGGGTCAGTTGTTCCAACGACTGTTTCAGTTGTGGTTGCGCGTCACGGTATCCCGACACGCGGGCTGAATCAGAGGCCAGTCGTCCTCGTAACTCGTAGAGGAGCGGCTCCGGGGCCATGGCGCCCGGGATTTTCAGCAGATAGCGTTCGCGAACCCGGCTGCCCAACTTGATCAGATCAGCCGCGTGAAGCCCTTCTTGTGACACGAAGACCCGAGGGCCAAGGCTGAAGGCGTTGGCCATGCGATCCGGCTCTGTCCTGACGACGCCGGTGATGACGAACTGCCCTTGACCGATCTTGAGCCGATGTCCGACAGAGAGTCCCATTCTGATCAACAGAGACTCCTGGACAACCGCGCCAAAACACAGACGTTCAAGGCAATTGCTCGTCTGCCGGCCGAGAAGTTCCGCCAAGTTGCCGTTGGGTTCCAGGCGAAGTGAACCATACAGCGGGTATTGTGGCTCGACGGCTTTGAGCTCGATGATTTGCGTCTGCTGCCCGGTCGCAGATGATTCCGCCTTCGCCGCCATGGCGACCAGCTCGCTGATATGGGTCAGCGCCACGTCGCGCTCTCTGAGCGAGTCCAAGACGGCTTGACCGGAAGGGCTCACCTGCCAAGACAACCGGATTTCGAGGTCACCGCCCAGGAGGCTTCGCGCTTCTTTCGTGACCGTCTGCTCGACCTGTGTGCCGAAGAGGGAGACTCCCGTTAAGGATCCGACGCCGATGGCAATGCAGACCAGGAAATAGAGAAAGTGCCGCCATGCCGCGCGTGTTTCGCGCCAGGCCATATGGAGTGTAAAGGAGGTCATGGGCGGGATTCCGGAGCGGAATCCGGGGATGCCGGGTCGGGGGAGAAGACCCGGTCCCGGGATGCCGCAGCAATCGGACCCTCGTCGATGACACCGGAATAGGATGGCAGGGTGTCGGATTCCAGGCACCCGTCGCGCATAGACACCACTCGCTGCATCAATGCCGCCAGAGCCGTATCATGTGTGACCAGCACCAGGGTTGTCCCGTAGTCGCGATGCAGCGAGAGCAGGAGGTCGATTACGGACGCGCCGGTTGTGCTGTCGAGATTGCCCGTGGGTTCATCGGCCAACAGGATCGGCGGGCGGCATGCAAAGGCCCGCGCGACCGCGACGCGTTGCTGTTCTCCTCCGGACAGCTGCACGGGATAATGTCCCATACGATCGGACAATCCGACCGCTTCCAGTAACTCGGCGGCACGTGTGCCGGCCTGGCGTTCTCCGCTCAACTCCAGCGGAACTGCGACGTTTTCGATCGCCGTGAGGGTAGGAATGAGGTGGAAGGACTGAAAGATATAGCCGATTTTCTCTCGGCGAACGTGAGCCATCCGGCTTTCGGACAGAGACGTAATATCCTGTCCGTCCAGCTCGATCGATCCGGTCGTCGGACGATCGAGGCCGGCCATCAGTCCGAGCAGGGTGGATTTCCCGCTCCCCGACGGCCCCACGATGGCGATCGTTTGTTTGGCAGGAATCACCAGAGAAATCCCCTCAAGGATTCTCACGGAACGGCCTGCCGCTGTCAGCACCATCGACACATTTTTCAGTAAAATCATAACCCGTGCAATCCTATCGGAGATGACGACCTATCGATAGTATTATACTGTACGAAAGAAAGGACCAAGTGAATTTGTACGGCCCCATGTCTCGACGTCAACGCGTGCTTCATTGTCTTCTTCCGGTCCTTGCCCTTCTTATTGTCTGTTTCAACCGGACGGGTGTGGAGGCCGGTTCTTCAGAGGCGGGAGATACCAGGCCGAAGATCGTTGCCTTCGGCGACAGTCTCACCGCCGGATTCGGGGTCAGCGGCGAGGATGCCTATCCTGCCCAGCTGCAGCGGCGGTTGGACGAGCTGGACTATCGTTATCGGGTCATCAATGCCGGTGTGAGCGGCGATACGACCGCCGGCGGTCTTCGTCGTGTAACCTGGGTGCTTGCCGGCAAGCCCGACATCGTGATTCTTGAGTTGGGCGCCAATGACGGACTCAGGGGGCTCAGTCTGGAACAAACAAGAAGCAACCTCGGTTCGACTATCCAGCAGCTGCAGCAAGCCGGCGTGACTGTGATCTTGGCCGGCATGAAGCTCCCGCCGAACTATGGGCAAGACTACACGAAGGGTTTCGAGGCGATCTATCCGGCTCTCGCCAGGCAATACCGCCTTCCCCTCATCCCGTTCTTTCTTGAGGGGGTCGCGGCCTCGTCGGCGCTGAATCAGGCCGACGGTATTCACCCGACAAAGGCGGGGTATGGGATTATCGTCGAGCAGGTGCTCAAAACTCTTGGTCCGGTGATCCATGCCCGAGCGAACCCGACCCCCCCTAAAATGCTCAAGAGCATAGAGTAAGACGCAGCACCGCAGGGCAGACCGCGCGGCTGCCGGGGTGCGTCTTACGATAGCTAGAGGGGGCGTTGTTCGTTAGGACTTCTTGAAGAAGGTGTCGTAGACGCCGTAGGCGAGGACTCCCCCGATCAGCACATAGTACAGACCGGTGATTCCGCTGTAATCCGGAGGCCCGCCGCCTTCCGGGGCATTTGCCAACACCGGGAGTGTTTCGACCAACAAGGCTGTTGCTGCAAGCACGCTTGTTCGCACCCAGAGATTTTTCATCGCAACTCCTCCTCAGAACCGAGCCGATTCAATAAAATGAGGGCCCATTGTACAGAAATCTGCGGAGCCCGCGCAAGAGGGGTCGGTAGCCTCGTAACCCGCGTTATTCGCGGCAGTGTGTTACTTGGCAGGACGCTTTGACGAGGCTGACTTGAGCGTTTCAGCCAGATCTTTGAAAGACCCGGTGAGGGTGTTCAGCTGGGAGCTCCTGCTCAGGAGTTCGCTTGCGGCCGCCCGAACCTGTCCGTCGTGTCGAACGACTTCACCGGCCAGTTCGGCGACATGGGCCAGGATCTCCTTGTACTCGTCAACCTCGAGCTGGGTCAGTTGCAACGTCTCTTGGGCTGTCTTTGTTTCAGCGATGGAGACCTGGAGTTGTTGGGTCAAACGTCCGATGTAGGCCTCGCGGTCTCTCATTTTTGATTCAAAGCCTATCAGGGCGTCTTCGCTCTCGCGGCGCCGATGTTCCTGATTCTTGATGACTTGAATCCAGGCCGAGAGATCCCCGGGGCCGAATTGCGGAGCATCGGGAACTGCAGTGCCTGTCTCGAGCGCATGCATCGCCGGTCTCAGCCATTCCAAAAACGGCAGTACCTCGCTCAATTTCACATCGGGAGCGGACGACTGTGTCATCGATGTTTTTCCTCCGGCCGAAGGCTCAGGTTTCGGGGGCGCCTGAGCCGATTTGGCGACAGTGGATTTTTGTGGCTGCCGAGGCTGGACCCATCGATGGTACTCTAACAGGACGGCGATGCAGTGGCGGCACATCGGTTCTTCAGGAAGCGCGCACGAACATTTGGAAAGAAGGTGGCCGTCTTTCAGCCTGATGGTTTGCTCATAGAGGCCGGAGTTGCCGATCACCGCCGATGAAATTTGCGAGTCGTCCGCCTCAACGATACGGACACGGTTCTCCGCCGCATACTGACGGCCGATGTTGAACGCATTTCCGTCGGCGACAGATTGAATCATCTGCGGATCCAATAAGCCCAGCCGTTCGGCGCTGCAGGGAATTTTGTTTCGCACTTTCAACGATTGAAATCTCCGTCTGCTTGACGAGTACGCGCCACCGTAGTCTGCCCTGACAGTGCAGGACTGTCAAGAATTGACGATTTTACCCGTGTTTTATGGAGGGGGCGAAACGGGTTGCAAGCTGCCCGAGGTCCCTATCGGCAGCGTGGGGGCGGGCCCTTCGCACTCATCGGGGTCAGCCAGATATAGTCGGCAATCTTCTCCCGCGCAAGCTCTCTGATGTCTTCAACGCGGCTCGAATCAAACGACGTCATATAGATCGTCGTGTGTGTCACCTGACCAGCAAACCGCCGGGCGACCCGCATCGGGACCGGGAGTCCGTATTGAATATGGCCCGCTCCCGTATAGCTCACAATGATCTCGCGCGCTCGACTGCTGTCCCGGCGCAGCGTCCCAAGACCGGCAGCCAGGGTTTTTGCCATGCCTTCATCGCGGACCATCGACGCCTCGTACATCGGTTGCATATGCGCACCGGCTCCGCTTCCGTGACAGCGCTCCAGTTGATCGAGAATACGCGCGCGATAGGCAGGATCGTCGACGATCTCTTCCTGATGCATGCCCCATTGCGTCCATTCCGGCTCCTGCCGGACCTGCGCCAGGCCGAACTTGACGACGCGCCGGACCAACGGCCTGGGCGGGTTCATGGCGCGGATCGACAAGTGCCGGTCACGCGCAAATGCGACCAGCGGTTCATAGGCTGCAAAGTCTTGTCCCCAGTTTTGCTCCCACCGGACCTGCGCAAGAAACTCGCTTCGAGCGACCCGATCATTCGACAGATAGTCATCCAAGGCGGGCTGGCCATCCCAGCCGAACATCTCCATCCCGATGGTAGGCCGGATCCCGTCTGAAACCAACCGATCGAGAATGCGAAGGGCCGCCTCGATGTGATACTTGTTGAAATGTTCTTCGCCTAGATAGATGATCTCGTACTGATCCAAACCCTTGAGCCATTCGGGAGTCGAGACGACACGGCCGGTCTGTGTCTCGATGACCTGCCAGGGTTGCCATTCTCCCGCGCGATCGGAATCGACAGCCGCCTGATGTCCGGGGGCACAGCCGGCCAGGGCGACAAGGGCGCACAGGACCACCCCCAGCCGACAGACCAATCCATTCCAGCGGGCATTCATATTGAAGAAGCAGTCGATGTACATGATCAATTCCTATCATACTGTTCGGAGGCGGACAAGTTGTGCGGCTTGACGGTGGAGTTTACAGGCCACTATTCTTCTCCGATGAGTGCCGAGCCCCGTCAGCTCGACGAGTTCCGCCGAGGCATCAGCCTGCGTGCGAGGCAGTCTCCCGGTCAGTGGGAAGCCTCCAAGCGATTGATCGAGCCACACAAGTTCCCTGAGACGATCAGCCGTCTTCTTGAACAGGTGAGAGGGAAGAGCCTGCCGCCTGCGATCAAAGAACCGTTGCTGCGTGTTCTACAATCGCAACAAGCAACCAGAGTTCAAGACCTCGACGGTGAATGGCTCAAGACCCTCACCGGGTTCCCGCCTGCCAAGGCGATCCGGGCTCTCTGTATTTTCTTTGAGCTCATCGCCCATCCAGGCTCGCAGTGGCCCATGCTGACGATGTCGAGCGAGGAGATTGAAGCCTATGTGGAGCGTTCCACTAATCCTTTTGATCTCCTGCGCGACGCCGATGTCGCGTCGGTATTGGATCTCGGAGCCGGCGACCTGTCATTCGCCGACGAATTGGTGGAGCAATATGCGCCGGAACTCCAACAGCGGCATCGCAGCCTGATTCTCCATTGCCTGGACCGGCTTGATCCCCGCTCGCAACTGGGCGGCCCCCTGCATCCTCATCAGGACCGGTTGCGGGCCTTGAGAGATAGGCTGGGGCCCACATTTTCATTTTTCGGGAATCAGGACATGTTTGCCCTGGAGAAACTGGACGAGACCGGCAAACTGGCCCCGCGATACACCATCGTCACCTGTTGGGCGCCGGCCACGCCCACCTTTGCCTATGAGCCATCGAGGCTGTCTCCGTCCATCATCACCGGGGATCTGTCCCATACAAAAGGGGCCTTCCGGTCCGGTCGATTCCAGGGCGAGCCGGCGCTGGAGGTTCGGCATGGTGAACGGCTGTTGCTGTTCCCACCCTGGAAGTTTGACATTATCGGCCCCCTCGCCCTTCTCAATCTCATGGCGGCGCGCGGCGCGCTCTGTGTCCTGGGCGCGGTCGATAACCAGGTTTTCTGGGAGCTCCTGGCGCAATTGTTTGACGACTCCCGCTATCGGCCTCAAGACCGGCTGTTCACCACCGCAAATCTTCCGGAGATCTTCGGCGAGGTGTATCAGGCGTTGAATCATCTATCGATCGGTGACTCAGTCAATCTGGCCGATCTGGGGACTCTTCGACGCTCCGGTCTGTCTCCAGAATCCGTCGATGCTCAGAACCATCAGGCTCCTGTATTTCGATCCGTTCGAATCAGGAGGGGGGCAACCTTTCCGGGGATTCCCGCCGGCAGCACCGCGAGAAAATTCTCCGGGATGGTAGAAGAAGTGCCGCCGTGGTTCCTCACGCTCGTCCCTGCCTAGCAGGATGCTGAAAAAGTCCGCCAGCGGTGTTCTCGCATCACTCAGAGGCTCAACGTACCGAAGCGTACGCCTTGCCTCTTCACTCGCTGCGGCCTTGCTGGAGGGCCATTTTGAGCATCCTGCCCCTGTCTAAATTGTTGCTGTCTCAATCCTCGATAGCTCTGGTGGCCATAGAAGTCAAAACTAGTTTTTCCGCAGTCTTCTAGAACCTCGACATGCAGACATTCATGCCAAGCCTTGAGCATCAAGGGGTCATCGGGATGACCGGCGCACAAAAGAGACGAAAAATTGACCACCCTCCGACCCTTTGTTAGACTTCGGCGGTATCCAATCACGTCCGTTTTCACCACGTAACAGGCGCTGACTCTATGATGAATTCTACGCAGGCGATCCGGTCGATTCAGGACAATATTTCGCGGGTCATCAAGGGGAAACCCCTCGTGATCGAGATGACGGTGGTGGCTCTTCTGGCTCGCGGGCATCTGCTGCTCGAAGATGTGCCGGGCGTCGGAAAAACCACGCTGGCTCATAGCCTTGCGCGGTCATTGGACTGTTCGTTCAAGCGCATTCAGTTTACCAGCGACCTGCTTCCCTCAGACATCGTGGGGGTGTCCATTTTCAACCGACAGAAGCAGGCCTTCGAATTCATGCCCGGTCCTATTTTCGCCAACATTGTCCTGGCCGACGAGATCAATCGAACCACGCCGAAAACCCAAAGCAGCCTCCTGGAGGCCATGAGTGAAGCCCAGATCTCAGTCGATAACCAGACCTATCCGTTGAGTCAGCCGTTCATGGTGATCGCGACGCAAAACCCCTCGGAGTATCACGGAACGTTTCCGCTGCCCGAGTCACAATTGGACCGGTTTCTCATGCGGCTTCGCATCGGGTATCCATCACCTGAAGAGGAGCGAAAGGTATTGGACCGGGCGCCATCTCTCCATCCGGCGGAGGAACTCGACCCCGTGTTGACTGCCCAGGATGTGCTCGACCTTCAGGCAGAGGTCGATAAGGTGTTTGTGGACGAGAGTCTGACGGAGTATCTCCTGTCGATTGTCCAGGCGACGAGGCAGTCCGAACTGCTGTCATTGGGTGTGAGCACGCGCGGGGCCCTGGCCCTGAGCCGTACGGCTAAAGCGCTGGCGCTGGTCCGTGGCCGCACCTATTGCTTGCCGGACGATATCAAAGAACTTGCCCCCACGGTCCTTTCTCACCGCATCATGGTGGCTCGATCGCAGGGAGTCCGCCAGCGAAGCTTCGAGCAGGCCGAGCGTATTATCCAGGACCTGGTGGAATCGATCCCCGTCCCAGTCTAGTAGATTCTCCGAGGATCTCGCGCTTCTGATCGTGGGGGGCCATGCTGTCACACATGCGTGCGATCATTCGGCGTCTCACCCGGCATCGCTCGACCAGATTCACATCAGAAGGCGTTCACTTCCTCCTCTTTACCCTGGCGGTCTGCGTCGCGGCGCTCAATACCGGCAACAATCTCTTCTACCTCCTGCTCGCCATGTTGCTGAGCATGATTGTAATCTCGGGGATCGCCGCCGAATACAGTTTGCGCCGGCTGGAATTCCACCGCCACCTGCCGGATCTCCTGTTTGTCGATGAGCCGGCGACTGCCACCCTCGTCGTGAAGAACGGGAAATCCTGGCTGCCCAGTTTCTCGCTCAGGCTGTTCGATGTGCATGAGGAGGCCGATCTCGACCGGGGTCTGATCGTCCCGCAACTGCTTCCCGGCTCAAGCCGGATCCTGTCCTATCCGTTGCTCGCTACGCGCCGCGGCCTGCTGCGGCTGGACGGGGTTCGTGTCGCCACGTCCTTCCCCTTCGGCCTCTTTATCAAAAAGGCCTACTATCCTGTCGAGGGCATAGCTCATGTCTGTCCGGCGATCACCGCGCTTGCAGACGACCTGGTCAGCGATCTGCTGGTGGCCGGGCAGGAGCAAACCAGTCATCGGAGAGGGTACGGAAGCGATCTCTACAACATCCGTCTCTACCACGCCGGCGACGACTCCCGGAACATTCATTGGGCTACGACGGCGCGAACGGCAAAATTGATGGTGCGGGAAACCGAGGCGGACAACCAGCGCCGGGCCGTGATCCAACTGTCTCTCCTCGCGCCGGACAGCCATGACAAGCTGTTTGAAGAGGCCGTGGTCTTTACCGCGTCACTGGTCAACCATCTGGCTCTGCGGGGCTATCAGCTCAAACTTGTGGCAGGACCGGCTCGCTCCTCGTTCGGGCAGGGTGAGCCCCACCTCCTTGCGCTCATGCGAATCCTGGCGCTCTGTGAACGGCGTGCTCCCGGCGCGGAGACCCGGACAGAGGAACAGTTGCCGGTCGAACAGGAAGAGGCGGAGAGCGGGACCGTGATTGTCGTGCGGCCCTGGAGGGAAGGAGCCTTGTCAGGCACAGAGGCCCCGACCATTTTTATTGATGCAGACACATTCGCCGGATCTCCTCATGTCTCTTGATCAAGCGCATCGGATCGTCTCCATCCTGCTCGCAGCCACCTCGTTTGTCGGGTTGGTGCTCAGCGCGCATCTGCCCGAATGGCTCACCCTTCTGACCGGTGTCGCGCTGCTCTTCGTGTTTCTACGGGCTGTGGAATGTAAGGGGGTCGATCTCGTCGCAGCAAAGCTGGCACTGTCCACCACGAGTTGGAATATTCTGGTGGTGACGGGGTTTCTCGGATTCTGGATCGATAGCCTTTGGATTTCCAGAGAACTCCTTCCGGCAGGTCTCCACTTTCTCCTGGTGCTCCTGGTCATCAAGCTGTTTAATCTGCAACTCCGGCGGGACTATCTGCATCTCTATGCCATCAGCCTGGTCGCGATTCTGGCCGCTGCGTCCCTGACGAATGATCTCTGGTACCTTCCCGTGTTCCTCGCCTATCTTGTCTGTGCAGTCTGGACGCTCCTCCTCTTTCAGCTCACGAAGAAGCCGGAAGATCCGGCCGCCACTGCGGGAACCGCCGTGCCGGTGGAAGCGCCGTCGGAGCCGTCCCGCCTGGTCTCGCCTCATCTCTTCTGGCTCACCAACGGAATGGCGGCCGCCACCTTTGGCGTCACACTCATCATTTTCTTTGCCATCCCGAGAGTGGGCGGCGGGTTTTACCAGAAGGGCTTTGGAGAGAATATCCGTACCTCAGGCTTCTCCGACACGGTGGACCTGGGATCGATCGGACCCATCAAGCGGGATCCCAGTGTCGTGATGCGGGTGGAGATTCCGGATCGCACCGGACACGAAATCGGACGGCTCTATTTGCGGGGTGTCGCATTCGACCGGTACGACGGCCGATCATGGGCGAATGAACTCAGCCGCCGCCGGGTGATGGGTGAAACCGCGCCGGGGACGTTTACCCTGCGGCGGAATCCGTCGCAAGGGCCGGCTGCTCACGGGCACGCCCTCCGGCAAAACATTCTGTTGGAGTCGCTCGACACGCCGGTCCTCTTTGCGGCGCCCTTCGCGGAGACCGTGAGCGGAACATTCACAAGCGTGCAATCAGATTTGACGGGCGCGTTGTATCTGCCGTTTCCCACCTCGACACGGATTGAATACTCGGTGGTCTCCCGGTCCAATGCCGTCTTGCCGGCCGATCTGCAGCCCCAGCCGGTCTCGTATCCGGACTCCTTTGTCCGGTATTTCCTGCAAGCGCCCATGCATTCCGAGCGGATCGACGACTTGGCGCGTGACATTGTTCAAACCAAACGCAGCACCTATGAAAAAGCGCTCGCCATTCAGGAGCATCTCACCAGTAATTACCGGTATAGCCTGGACGCTCCGCTGGCAGACCAGACCAGTCCGCTTGAGGAATTCCTGTTTAAGCGCAAAACAGGCTACTGCGAACATTACGCCACGGCCATGGTGATCATGCTCCGCACGGTCGGCATTCCTGCCCGACTGGTGACGGGATTTCTGGCGACCGAATGGAACGAGTATGGCAACTACTATCTAGTGAGACAGCAGGATGCCCATGCCTGGGTCGAAGTGCATCTGCCGCAGTCCGGCTGGGTCATGATGGATCCAACGCCGGCTATCGAAGAAGCCCCGGGCCCGACCTCTCCGGCCTGGCAGACGTTGGGAAGAATGTTGGATAACGTCCGGCTTCGCTGGAACCGGTTGGTCGTGCAGTACAGTCCCGCAGACCAGCTCGCCGTCGTGCGCGAAATAAAGAGCGGCAGTACGTCGGCCAAAAATCAGGCCTGGGATTCCCTCTCTGCCTTGGTGACCTCCACGATGGCACTGTTCGGAAAAAGCGGAGAGTATCTCAGCAGAAGCGCCCTGCTCTTCGTCCTCCTGCTCGGCCTCGCCGTGATCGGACTCGGCGCGATGTTCTGGGTGAGGTTCGCGCGACCCTGGGAACGAACACTGTTCTTCAAAGCAGACAGCCAGGAAGAACCGGCCATCAGTCATCTCTATCGTCAGATGATCCGCCATCTGGAAAAACGGGGCATCGCGAGGCCGGCCGCCATGGCGCCGCTGGAACTTATTCGGATCACGCAAGAGCGGTGGAAAGACGCAAGTGCAGCCGTCGGCACGATCACGGCACTCTACTGCCGGGGCCGATTCGGCCGGACGCCGTTGACGAGCGAAGAGTTTCGCTCCGCGCAAGACAGCCTGCGCCAGTTGCTGGCGTTGGAGCGGACGTAGGACAGGATGTGGAAGTGACAGTGAAGAATGCGCCTCGCGATCGGAGCCTCATCCTGATTCAAGACGGTATGCGGCCGGTTCATCCCTTTCCCTATTCCCCGTTCGTGCTATCAGCTCTTCGCCATCAGCACTTTCCCCTCTCGCTCAGACCTCAGTCCTTCCGAACACCATCAGCTCCCCCTCACGAGGGCGTGATTTCTCAAGGGGAAAGAGGTAAGCTTCGCGGCCAACGACAGTACAACGTGGAGCACAATCTGTCCGTGAGCGACGAGCTGGATGTCCTCAAAGCAGTGACCGCAGAATTGGAAAGGGCAGGCATCCCGTATATGGTCACCGGTTCAATGGCGGCGAACTTCTACGCCGTTCCTCGGATGACTCGTGATATCGATGTGGTCATCGAACTGTCCGAACGGGACGTCGAGCGAGTCACCCGCTTATTTGAACAGGACTATTATGTCGATCGAGACATGATCCAGCGAGCGGTCCGGGACCAAGCCATGTTCAACATGATTCACAATGCCCTGGTGGTCAAGGTAGACTGTGTCGTGAGGAAAGAGACCGAATATCGTCGGGAAGAGTTTGCGCGGAGGCGGGCCGTCTCCATCGAAGGCCAGGAGGTGTTCATCGTGTCGCCCGAAGATCTCATCCTCTCAAAGCTGGATTGGGCCAAGGAGAGTCGGTCTCAGATGCAATTGGATGATGTCAGGAACCTCCTCCGAGCGGTGCAGGGACTCGACACGGCGTATCTGACCCGCTGGGCAAACCGGTTGGGGCTCGCCGCACTCTACCAGGAGGTGTCGGCATGAACGACACCTCCTCCGAAATGGATCAGCGCTACCGGGCTCTGCTCATGCAGCGGACCGGTGAAGAACGGCTGATCATGGGCTGTGCCATGCGGGACACCGCACGTGCCTTAGTGGAAGCCTCTCTCAGAGCACAGGACCCGCAGGCCACGGTCGAGCACATTCGTAAAGGCCTTTTCCTCCGATTCTATGGGCAGGAATTCGATGCCGAGAGACGGGCTAAAATCCTCGCGGCCATTGAATCCTCCGCCCATTCTGTGGCCAAGTAACCCCTCTCACTCCAGCGAAGCCCAGTCACTTCAGAGAGCTGGCATACAACCGTTGATTGGGTAAAGATGGTGCGTGTTCGTTCACTCGTTTTCCGGTCCCCCGACCAAACAAACCAGCCCGACCAAATAGACCAGAATTTCCCGCCTTTCCCGCTCCCACGCACCAGACAGACCAAACAGACGAGACAGACCCTCTTCACCAGTCCCGCTCCTCCCGCCCGTCCCGCCCTTCCTCCTCCGACGCACCAGACCAACCAGACCAACCAAACAAACGAAACAAACCAGATCGACCAAACAAACGAGCCAGACCGTCTCGCCCTTCCCCCTCCGACGCACCAGATCAACCAAACCAACCAGACAAGACAGACCAGCATTTCCGCCACTCGCTGAGTTGGGTTGACGATATGTCACATATGACATAGAATGACGGCGCTTCTAGGGGGATATGTGGTGCCAGGCAAGGGAGGAAAGCCTCTCGTGTGGCTCAAGGGTGAGGTCAAGACCCCACCCTGTCTCCCATCGCGCACGTCTCGAAGCAGGATACCTGATGAGGCTTTTGCAGGAGGGAGAGTCTATCGGGCTTCCACACTCACGGCCCATGCCGGTCATTGGCGCGCGCTGTCATGAGTTACGGATCAACGATGAGTCCGGCACATTCCGGATCATGTATCGAGTCGATCCTGATGCCATCGTCATCATGGAAGTCGTGAAAAAGAAAACCGAACAGACACCGCAGTCGGTCATTGAAACCTGCCGGCATCGGCTCAGAGCCTATGACAGGCTGATGGAACCGTAGGAGTGTCACGATGAAAAACACAAAACGGGCCAAGTTGGAAGCTGCCGGGTGGGCTGTCGGATCGGTGAAACAGTTCCTGGGATTGTCGGAGGCGGATGAGGCGCTCATCAACATGAAGCTAGGGCTCAGCCACAGTCTGCGTGCACGGCGGCAGCAAGAAGGCCTGTCCCAAGTCCAGCTGGCAGAGCGGCTTCGGTCCAGCCAATCCCGCGTCGCCAAAATGGAAGCGGGCGATCCGTCCGTCTCCATGGATCTCTTGGTCAGTTCGCTCCTCCTCCTCGGAGCCACGTCCGCAGACCTTGCCAAATCCATTCGGGGAGGAGTGAAAGGGAAAGGCCGCCACGCTGCGTAGCGCGATCCGAAGCTCAGTGAGGCGTCTCACGTGACCAGCCATCCGCTGCTCGTTCAGGTTCGCGCAATCACGCTTGTCTCGCCTTTCCAATTCCGACGCACCAGACAGACCAGATAGACCAAATAGACCGAACAGACGAGATAGACCAGCATTTCCCGCCCGCCCTGCTCGTCCCGCAATCTCGCGCGTCACGCTTTTCCCCCTCCGACGCACCAGATCAACCAAACCAACGAAATAGACCAGACAAACTACGAAGCGGAGGCGGGTCTGAGAGCTCTGGTTCTTATTGTGGAGGTCTTGGAGGAGCTTTAGGTTTCCCACCCGTCAGTGGGCCTGCTCACCACCCCTACGCTCGACCTCAGTGCCTATCAGTGTTCCTCTCACCGAGGCCTCCGCTCAATTATAGGATAACCGTCTTTTGCGCGAGGTCAATCGGTCGCGCGGGCTTGTCTGTCTTCTTCATGTGGTTCTCTTGGTTTCTCTGCTTCACGCAAACAAACTAAATAGACCAGATTGACCAGATCAACAATCCCCCCCCCCGTCCCGCTCGTCGCGCCAGTCCCATCTCTCAGCCATACGCTCCGAGCCAGAGACTGCTTGTTGGATGATTTTGAAAGTCGAGTGCGCTACACTCCATTTTGCGTGGCATGAGACGGCGGCGCCGGCAGGAGTCTTGAGAGCATGAGTCACTACCCTCTGGTCTTTCGAGTCCATGCCATCCAGCGGATGTTCCAACGGCGGATCAGTAAGGACGAAGTCAGGCAAGTGGTTGTGACGGGGGAGACCGTTGAAAGCTATCCGACAGACAAACCGTTTCCCAGTCGGCTGATCCTGGGGTGGAGTGGGTCTCGTCCTCTCCATGTTGTGGCAGCCGATGATGTTGGGGCAGAGGAAACGATTATCATCACGGTGTATCAACCGGATGCTGAAGAGTGGGAACAGGGCTTTACCAGGAGGAAACGCCGATGACCTGTGTCATTTGCAAGTCGGGCGAAACGCAACCGGGTACCGCGACGGTGACACTCGAACGTGAGGGCGCAACCGTTGTCATCAAGCGAGTCCCCGCGCGGGTCTGTAAGAACTGCGGTGAGGAGTACGTCGAAGAAAGTGTCACCGCCAGTCTATTAAAGACGGCTGAAGAGGCAGTGCGCGCTGGAGTCCAGGTCGATGTGAGAATCTACGCTGCCGCCTGAGCCGAGTCCCGCTACTCCCGCGCGTCTCGCCTTTCCCGCTCCCCCGACCAAACAAACCAGGCAAACCAAATAGACCAGACCAACCAAACAAACGAAACAAACCAGATCGACCAAACAAACCAGATAGACCAGACCAACCAAACAAACGAAACAAACCAGATCGACCAAACCGACCAGACAGACCTTTTTAGCCCGTCCCGCTCTCTATGCCATCCGCCATCAGCTCGCATCCTTCTCCTGCCATACGCTATCAGCCATCAGCCATACGCCATAAGCTCCCTGTCCCATTTCCAGCCCTCAGCCATACGCTATACGCCATAAGCTCCCTCTCCCGAGAGGGTGATTTCCCGTGGGGAAAGGGGTAAGCTTTAGCCGGCAATGATCATGTAGAGGGCTGATTGAAATGCCAGAGTTGTGTCGGTTTTTTGGAATCATCATTACCATGTTTTACAATGACCACGCTCCGCCTCATTTTCATGTACGCTACAACGAGCATAAGGCTATAATGGCCATCGACACGTTGACGTTATTGGAAGGCTATCTACCGCCGCGGGCCTTGGGGTTAGTCGCGGAATGGGGCGCGTTGCACCGGGACGAGTTGAGAGAAGACTGGGCTCTTGCTGAACGTCAGGCGCCTCTGAAGAAGATTAGCCCGTTGGAGTGAATCAGGATGCTGAAAGACATTGTCGAAGCCACATTGCTGGAAGGCTATCGCGTGCGCCTTCGGTTTGAAGACGGGGTTGCAGGCGACCTAGACCTCTCAACCGTCATACGCTTTGAAGGCATATTTGCACTGCTCAAGGATCCGATGCGGTTTCGTGAGCTTCGCGTCCATCCAGAGTTAGGGACGATCTATTGGCCGAACGGAGCCGACCTGGATCCATCTGTCCTGTATGCCCGTGTGACCGGACAGCCGATTCCTTCCTACGAGATCAAAGTGGGCAGTCGCTAACCTGGCAGTTTCTCGCCCGTCTCGCCTTTCCCGCTCCCACGCACCAGACAAACCAGACAGACCAAACAGACAATCTTTTCGCTCCTCTCGCCCATCCCGCAATCTCGCCCGTCACGCTCGTCCCGCTTTTCCCGCTCCCCCGACCAAACAAACCAGGCAAACCAAATAGACCAGACCAACCAAACAAACGAAACAAACCAGATCGACCAAACAAACCAGATAGACCAGACCAACCAAACAAACGAAACAAACCAGATCGACCAAACAGACGAGACAGACCTTTCCCCTCCGTCCCGGCCGTCCCTTCGGGCCTGCTATCAGCCATCAGCCATACGCTATACGCCATAAGCTCCCCCTTCCGAGGGCGTGATTTCTGGTGGGGAAAGGGGTATCCTGCCGCCTATTCATCGCTTTCCATATAGGTCCTTTCCTCATGACGAAAGCATAGATGAGCACCGATTTCTTCTCGAAACCTATTTTGAATACGCCGTATGGGCGTCCTTGTCGGCATTGGGAACTTGATGAGCAGGGCCAGCCGACTCATCAAATCATAGAGAGCCGCCGTCCAGCCGAATTCATCACACCGATTCCCAAGCCCAAAAAACGAAAAACCTCAGAAAAGCAGTCCTCGATTGTCTTCGACGAGGGTAAGGGGCTATCAACTCAGGAACAGCAGTATGACATCACGGCCATTATCAACGGGGTGCGCGACCAAGTTGAGGCTTGGCGGAAATTGCAGAACTCGAATGATTGGCAGGTTACGCCCGAAACTGCTCGCTTACTGCAACACTGGCGGCATCACAAATTTAGCAACACCCGACCCTTCTTTTGCCAAGTCGAGGCGGCTGAAACGGCCATCTGGCTGACGGAGGTTGCCACCAGTACCAAGACAGGTAAAGGATTTCTTGATCACCTCGCAAACGCCAATAACGACGCCAATCCAGGATTGGCGCGACTGGCATTGAAATTGGCCACAGGGGCGGGCAAGACCACCGTCATGGCCATGTTGATCGCGTGGCAGACGATCAACTCGGTACGTCGCCCGAATAGCAAGAAATTCACCCGTGGGTTTCTTGTCGTGACGCCAGGGATCACGATCAAAGACCGACTTCGCGTTCTTCAGCCAAACGACCCGGACAGTTACTACGCGAGCCGCGAATTGGTGCCCAACGATCTGCTTGATGAGGTGAAAGACGCCAAAATCGTCATCACGAACTACCATGCCTTCAAACTTCGGGAGCGCTTGGAACTATCAAAAGGTGGTCGGTCACTGCTTCAAGGGCGGGGACAAGAACTGAACACGCTTGAAACAGAAGGCCAAATGCTTCAGAGGGTGATGCCCGACTTGATGGGCATGAAGAATATTCTGGTCCTGAACGATGAGGCCCACCACTGCTACCGTGAGAAGCCAGGAGAGAAGGCCGACGACGAGGGCCTCAAGGGGGATGAAAAGAAGGAAGCGGAAAAGAATAACGAGGCGGCTCGCCTGTGGATCTCCGGACTCGAAACGGTCACCAGGAAACTCGGGGTTGCCCAGATCATCGATCTATCGGCCACGCCCTTCTTCCTGCGCGGCTCAGGCTATGCGGAGGGGACCCTGTTCCCCTGGACCATGAGCGACTTCTCGCTGATGGATGCGATCGAGAGCGGCATTGTGAAGCTGCCTCGTGTGCCCATCACGGACAACATTCCAGGCAACGACATGCCGATGTTCCGCAACCTGTGGGAGCACATCAGGGCGAAGATGCCGAAGAAAGGTCGTGGCAAGGCCGAGAGCCTGGATCCGCTTGATCTGCCGCCGCAATTGCAGACGGCGCTCGAAGCACTGTACGGCCACTATGAGAAGACATACACGCTCTGGGCCGAGAAAAAGGTTCCGGTGCCTCCTTGTTTCATCATCGTCTGTAACAACACCTCCACGTCCAAGTTGGTGTACGACTACATCTCTGGCTTTCAGCGGGAGAATGAAGACGGGTCCAGCAGGCTCATGTTCGGGCGACTCCCGCTGTTCCAAAACCACGATGAACACGGCAATCCTCTCCCTCGACCCAGAACCTTGTTGATTGACAGCGAGCAATTGGAATCCGGCGAAGCGCTGGATGACAACTTCCGCACCATGGCGGCCGACGAAATCGAACGCTTCCGTCGCGAGATCGTCGAGCGTACCGGGGATCAACGGCAAGCCGAAGGCCTGACAGATCAAGATCTGCTGAGAGAAGTGATGAATACGGTCGGCAAGCGAGACCGTCTTGGGGCGGACATCCGGTGTGTGGTGTCGGTGTCCATGCTGACCGAGGGATGGGACGCGAATACCGTCACCCATGTGCTCGGCGTGCGAGCGTTTGGAACGCAGCTCTTGTGCGAACAGGTCATCGGGCGCGCATTGCGACGCCAGTCGTATGAGTTGAACGACGACAACCAATTTAATGTTGAGTATGCGGATGTGCTCGGCATTCCCTTTGACTTCAATGCCAAACCAGTCATCGCACCGCCTCAGCCGCCGCGCGAGACCATTCAAGTCAAAGCGGTCCGTCCCGATCGTGATGCACTCGAAATCACCTTTCCCCGCGTTGAGGGATACCATGTTGAGTTGCCGGAGGAGCGGTTGACGGCGAAGTTCAATGAAGACTCGATTCTTGAACTCACACCTGATTTGGTCGGGGCCACGGAGACCCGCAATTCAGGAATCATCGGCGAGAGCGTGGACCTGAATCTCATCCATACCGGAGACGTGCGGCCGTCTCAGGTTGTGTACGAACTGACCTCGCATTTCCTGATGACACGCTGGCGTGATGCCAATGGTGATCCACAGTTGCATCTGTTCGGCCAGCTGAAACGAGTGGTCAAGCAGTGGCTTGATGAGAAATGTTTGATCTGCAAGGGGGGGACCTATCCGGCGCAGCTTAAGTACAAGATGCTGGCCGAGATGGCCTGTCAAAAGATCATGGCAGGTATCACGCGAGAGTTCATGGGGAAGAAGCCGATTAAGGCCCTGCTTGATGCCTACAATCCCACTGGTTCGACAAGGCATGTGAATTTCAATACGTCCAGGCAAGATCGTTGGGAGACAGACGCCCGATGCTGCCACATCAACTGGATCATTCTCGACAGTGACTGGGAAGGCGAATTCTGTCGCGTGGCCGAGGCCCATCCGAAAGTCAGGGCCTATGTGAAAAACCACAATCTTGGTCTGGAAGTGCCGTACCGCTATGGCTCCGAGACGAGGAAGTATCTACCGGACTTTATTGTCCTGGTCGATGACGGTCATGGAGACCACGACCTGCTCCACCTGATTGTGGAGATCAAAGGCTTCCGGCGAGAGGATGCGAAGGAAAAGAAGGCCACCATGGACACCTACTGGGTGCCTGGGGTGAATAACCTTCGGACCTACGGCCGCTGGGCTTTTGCTGAATTCACCGAGGTTTATCAGATCGAGGCCGACTTCAAAGCCAAGGTTGAACGTGAGTTTGAGAAGGTAATCGCCAAAGCCACGCTATCATGACGAAGGCGCTCTCTCACCCGGATTACCCGGCCTTCCTCGCGGCGTTGAAGGATCGCATCCTTCATGCCCGTACGTCCGCCGTGCGTGCAATCAACCGCGACCTGGTCCTGCTCTATTGGGACATTGGTCGAGGCATTGTGGAGAAACAGCAGACGGCAGGATGGGGAGACGCGGTCATAGAAACACTTGCCGCCGACCTACGGGCCTCGTTCCCCGGCATGCGTGGGTTCTCCGTTGTGAATTTGTGGAGAATGAAGCAGCTGTATCTTGTCCATACCTCACCTGAATTTCTCTCACAGGCTGTGAGGGGATTGAAGACCGGGGAGGCGGCTCCGGAAAAACTCTCACAGGCTGTGAGAGAATTGGTCGCTGTAATTCCTTGGGGGCATCATGCCAATCTGCTTGCCAAGCTCTCCGATCCTGCCGCCCGCCTGTACTACCTTCGCGCCACGGCACAATTCGGTTGGAGCCGGAGCGTCCTGCTCAATCAAATCAAAGCCGGCGCCTACGAGCGGGCGGTGAAGGACAAGAAGACGCATAACTTCACCCTCGCCCTGCCGGAGGACTTCGCGGAGCAGGCGGACGAAATGATGAAGAGCCGGTACAACCTTGAATTTCTCGGCATCAACCGTGCCGTCAAAGAACGCGAACTCGAAGACCGACTCGTCTCCCATCTTCAGCGCTTCATTCTGGAGCTGGGCTATGGGTTTTGCTTCGTTGGTCGCCAATACCGGCTTGCGCTCGGACGGAAAGAATACTTCGTGGATTTGCTCTTCTACCATCGCTTCATCAAGGCGCTGGTGGCCTTCGACCTCAAGATCGGCCCCTTCGAGCCGGAGCACGCGGGCAAGATGGATTTCTATCTCAACCTCTTGAACGAAAAAGAGCGAGGTCCGGACGACAAGCCATCCATTGGCATCATCCTCTGTGCCGAAAAGGACGACATCGAAGTCGAATTCGCGCTCAAAACCAAACACAATCCGATCGGCGTCGCCGAATACCAGTTGCAAGCCAAGCTGCCTGCCGAGTTCAAGGGGCGCTTGCCCACCGCCAAACAGCTTGCCGACGCCGTGCGCGAAGTTCTCCCATTAAGGAAATAATCATGGCCAAGAAGCAAGGGACGACCAAGACCGTCGAAGCGCTGAAGCACGACGAAGCGAAGAGAAAGAATATTCCCACGGCTGAATATCAGTCCGTTTTGCAAAAAGAAGAGCAAAGCCCTGTCCGCATTGCCTATGAACGACGCAATCGCGACCTCGATCCACAGCTCGTCTGGCGAGGCAAGGATGAGCAGGATTGGTCGGATCTCGTCGTTCATGCCCCGCCGCTCTACATCCAAGAGAAGGTTCATCCGAAGGCGCTAATCGACGATTTATTGCGTGAAACGCGAGAACGCGAACACGAAGCCGGGCTGCTGATGCCGGATCTGTTCTCCGACTTTAACGGAATTCCCAAGGGAGTCGACAAGACTGAGTTCTATCAGCACGACCAGAACTGGTCGAACCGCATGATCCTCGGAGACTCGCTTCAAGTTATGGCTAGCCTTGCCGAGCGTGAGGGCCTGCGTGGCAAGGTCCAGTGTATCTACTTTGACCCACCCTACGGCATTAAGTTCAATAGCAACTTTCAGTGGAGCACCACAAGTCATACGGTAACTGATGGCAAGGCCGATCACATAACTCGTGAACCGGAACAGGTAAAAGCTTTTCGTGATACCTGGAGAGATGGAATTCACAGTTATTTGACCTACTTACGAGACCGTCTCACCGTCGCCCGAGATTTGCTCCATGATTCGGGTTCGATCTTCATACAGATTGGTGATGAAAACGTGCATCGCGTTCGATCAGTTATGGATGAATTGTTCGGTACTGACAATTTCATTAGCCAGATTGGGTATCACTCTACTTCAGGCTCCACCTCAGATTATTTATCAAATCCAAAGAATTACGTGTTGTGGTACAGCAAGAATTCAGAAAAGACAAAGTTCAGAAAGCTTTTAGTTCAAAGAGGTTTTAGTTTAGATGATCCAGGCCCTTGGCAGACCATCGAGGTGAATGGCACGAAAATGCGACTGAGTGACTTTGTCAATGCTGCAGGAAACGTTTCTGATCTAGGGGTACGGATAGTTAGATTGGGAGACTCAACGTCACAGCGTCAAGGAAGAGAAGCTGGAGACTCGTCGGCAATGGGTTTCCCATTTGTCTTCCAAGGTAAGATATTCCGACCGTCTGGCACACGAGGTTGGAGTACAACGGAAGCTGGGCTTATCCGAGCCGGGAAAGCTGGGCGCCTGTATGGCGGAGGCCAATCTTTGAGCGTCATTCGGTATTTTGATGAATCACCTTACTTTCCCCTCAATAGTTCATGGGAGGATACAGGGGGAACGATTGGTGCTGAAAAAGTCTATGTAGTGCAAACGAACGTCAGAGTTGTTCAGCGGTGCATTCTTATGGCTACTGACCCTGGTGACCTCGTGCTCGACCCGACGTGTGGTTCCGGCACCACTGCCACGATTGCAGAGCAATGGGGCCGCCGCTGGATCACCATTGATACATCGCGCGTAGCACTGGCGTTGGCGCGAGCTAGAATAATGGGTGCTCGCTATCCATTCTATCTGCTTTCAGATTCCCGTGAAGGCCAGATGAAGGAGGCCGAAGTCACCCGCGCGGCTCCGAGTTCGCAGCCTGTGCAGGGGAACATCCGTCACGGATTTGTCTATGAGCGTGTGCCCCACATTACGCTCAAGTCCATCGCTAACAATGCGGAGATTGATGTCATCTGGGACAAGTGGCAAGCCACCCTAGACCCATTTCGTGAAAGGCTGAACGTCGCCCTCAAAAAGCAATGGCAGGAATGGGAGATTCCGCGCGAGGCCGGAGACCTGTGGCCGGACACAGCGAAGAAGTTGCACGCTGACTGGTGGCGGGCCCGCATTGCCCGGCAGCAGGAGATCGACAAGTCCATCGCCGCTAAGGCTGAGTTTGAATATCTCTATGACAAGCCCTACGAGGACAAGAAGAAAGTCCGCGTGGCTGGCCCCTTTACGGTCGAGAGTCTTTCACCTCACCGTGTGCTTGGCGTGGATCAGAATGATGAGTTGATCGACACGTCCAAGGAAAGCAGTCCAGAGTACGGGGCGAAGCAGACGTTTGCTCAGATGATTCTGGACAATCTCAAAACATCCGGTGTTCAACAGGCACACAAGGCTGACAAAATCACCTTCACCGCTCTCACCCCCTGGCCTGGCGATCTCGTCTGCGCGGAGGGTCGCTATCTGGAAGGGGACAAGGAGAAGCGCGCGGCCATCTTCATCGGGCCTGAGTTCGGGACCGTCACCAGGCCTGATCTTGTAGAAGCAGCCCGCGAGGCCGGCGACGCCGGATTTGATGTCCTCATCGCCTGTGCCTTTAACTATGACGCCCACTCGACCGAGTTCAGCAAACTCGGCCGCATTCCCGTCTTGAAGGCCAGAATGAACGCCGATCTTCACATGGCCGATGACCTCAAGAACACCGGCAAGGGTAACCTTTTCGTCATCTTCGGTGAGCCTGATATCGATATCCTCACAGAGAAAGACAGGAGGCTACGGGTGAAGGTGAAGGGGGTGGACGTGTTCAAACCCCAGACAGGCGAAGTCATCAGCGACGGCGCCGAAGGCATCGCCTGCTGGTTCATCGACACGGACTACAACGAAGAAAGCTTCTTCGTCCGTCACGCCTACTTCTTAGGGGCGAACGATCCTTATAGCGCACTCAAGACGACCCTCAAAGCCGAGATCGACCCCGAAGCCTGGGCCACTCTGAACAGCGATACCTCCCGTGCATTTGAAAAACCCAAGTCCGGCCGCATCGCGGTGAAAGTCATCAACCATCTGGGTGATGAAGTGATGAAGGTGTTTAAGGTGTGATGAGGCATTTATATCAACTTGAATTAGGATTCATGTATAAACGAGTATGAGCCTTAGCATGGCACTATCTGGCACACCCATAAAATCCACTCAGTTCAAACTGCCGAACGCTCCCATTGTAGAAGCTGTACTTGATCTTGACTGCGACATGCCCCCGGCATTCGACCTCGCCGCATTCGAGGTAAAAATGCGAGACGCTTTCCGTGATCAATATCCCAAGTTCCGTGCGCAGTATCTTGAGAAGTATCGCATTGAATGGCAAGAAGATCAGGCCTCGAAGCATTCCGCAAAGCGGGCGATCCAAGGATTCCAATTTCTTCAGGACGACGAAAAACAATTGGTGCAAGTGCGGGCTCAGGGTTTCTCCTTTAATCGGTTGGCTCCGTACAGCACCCTTGATGAATATCTGCCCGAGATCGAGCGGACTTGGAGCCTTTTCGTGACGATTGCCTCGCCCGTTCAAATACGAGTTGTCCGTCTTCGTTACATCAACCGTATTCTGCTTCCGTTTGCCAACGATCGGATCGAATTGCAACGCTACCTCAAGGTAAGTCCAAAATTTCCAGCGGAAGAACGACTGCAATTTGCTGGCTTCTTAAACCAGCACGCCGCAGTGGAAGTGGGAACTGGGCATCAGGCCAATATCGTCTTGACATCACAGCCGAGGGAAAACGACAATCTGCCTGTCATTCTCGACATTTGTGTGGCGAGTGAAGAAATTACCACGCCGGAGAACTGGGCGTGGATTCTGGCGAAGATCCAGTCATTAAGGGACTTGAAGAACGTTATTTTTAGGAGCACGGTGACCGAACAATGCCTGACCCTCTTTCAGCAACGCTAGGAATCTGGCTTGGATATGCGACCGTGCAAGGGTATGCGCGCGACCGTAGCGCCGTGTCCTCCGAGGCCCGTGTACTGCGTGATGCTATCAATGGCGTGGTGGGATTGGCTGAGCGATCTCAGTCCCTCTTTGGCGCAAAAGCCGATGCTATTTCGCAGCTAAGAGCCCTTGCAAATGAGTGCATAGAGGCTGGATGGGATGGCTACGGTGCGTATCCTCTCGAATGGACAGCCGTTTGTTTGGCGGAGGAGTTTATTCGTGCGATGCCCGATGACTTGCCATTGCCAGAATTTTCCCCAGAGCCTGACGGCTCGATATCTTTAGATTGGATTCAGTCTCGGAACCGCATGTTCTCGCTCAGTGTGGGAGTCACCAACCGCCTGGCCTATGCATGGCTGGATGGGTCGGACAAGGGGCACGGGGTAGCACGATTCGATGGGGAGAGAATCCCACCAAGAGTCATTGAGGGTATTACAGGGATCATGAGCCATGGGACTGCTACCGTCGGGACTCTCTGAGGTAATCGGTGACGATGAGGACCTCGCAAGGTTTCTGACATCTTCGAGCCATTTCAACAGTCAGATGGCGAAGCCTGCCGCGTTTTTGCCACATCCTCAAGATCGCGAAACCTCAATCTTTCGACATGGTAACACGCCTCTTGATGGGTTAAGGGAAATTGGTCTCAGATATGTAGCCGGTAATCGCACACTTCATGGAGCCGCTATTTTCAAAGCCCACCACGTCAGAGCTGCACAACTTGATGTAGTCGCAGATGAACCTCCGCCTCGGCATGCCGTAATCCGGAATTGGCCCTGGTTTGAAAGCGACCCTGAGTTGCAGAAGGCAAAGCAGAAGGAAATGGCGACCGTCATTTCTAGCAAAGCAAAGTTGGTGCTGCTATGAACACACCACGGCCTTGACCAAATGGACTTCCGCATCGCTGATACCTTCACTGACAGTCTGTCTCGCCTGACCGGCGAGGAACAGAAGGCCGTGAAGACGACGGCTTTTGACCTTCAGCTCAATCCCGCGAATCCTGGTTTCAGCTTCCATAAACTCGATAAAGCCAAGGACAAGAATTTCTGGTCAGTTCGAGTCAATAACGATATCCGGCTGATTGTCCACCGGACACCCGGGAGTCTGCTCCTCTGCTACGTCGATCACCACGATAAGGCCTATGACTGGGCCGAGCGGCGCAGGCTGGAAACCCATCCCAAGACAGGTGCCGCCCAGCTTGTGGAGATTCGAGAGACGGTCCAGGAAATCGTCGTGCCGAAATATGTCGAGGTACTGAAATCCTCGCCCGCTAAGAGGCCGCTCTTTACCAAGATCTCCGACGAGGAGTTGCTAGGGTACGGCGTTCCTTCGGAATGGATGAAAGACGTACGGCAGGCGACAGACGACACGCTCCTGGCATTAGCGGACCATCTACCGGGCGAGGCTGCGGAAGCCCTGCTGGAACTGGCGACCGGTGGAAGACCGACAGTGTCGTATGCGATGGTTGGCCAAGTCAGAGAGCCGGTGGCTGAGTATGGCACACCCACTGCCTTTGATCATCCGGATGCCCAACGCCGGTTTCGAGTCATCACCAACGTCGAAGACCTGCAGCGTGCGTTTGAATTTCCCTGGGAAAAATGGACGATCTTTCTCCACCCGGAGCAGCGGCAATGGGTGGAACGAGACTACACCGGGCCTGCCCGCGTTTCCGGCTCAGCGGGCACAGGGAAAACCATTGTGGCTCTGCATCGAGCGGCGTTTCTGGCTCGTACTAATCCCGACGCCCGAGTCCTGCTGGCCACCTTTTCCGATACATTGGCGCATGCGCTGCATACCAAATTGAGACGGCTGGTCGGCCATGAACCGAGGCTGGCTGAACGCATTGATGTCCATTCGCTGAATGCGCTGGGTGTGCGGCTTTATAAATCGCTCGTGGGGTCGGTCAAGTTGGCAAGTCGTCGTGATGTACAGGAGTTGCTCCGCAAGGCCTCGAAAGCCGTCAGCGGCCATAAGTTCAGTCTCTATTTCCTCCTGACCGAATGGGAACAGGTTGTCGATCCTTGGCAGTTGGCAAATTGGGAGGCCTATCGTGATGTGGCCCGCTTGGGTCGGAAGACCAGGCTGCCAGAAGCCCAACGGGCGGTCCTGTGGTCAATGTTCGAGAAAGTTCGGGGTGATCTGAAGGCGCGTGGGGTGATGACCCAGGCTGCTGTCTTCACCGCCGTTGCGGCTGCAATGGCCACGAGCAAGAACGCACCGTTCGACTTCGCAGTCGTGGATGAAGCGCAGGATCTCAGCATTGCACACTTGAAGTTCTTTGCTGCAATGGGAGGATCTCGGCCCAATGCTCTCTTCTTTGCCGGGGACCTGGGCCAGCGGATCTTTCAACAGCCTTTCTCCTGGAAAGCCCTTGGCGTCGACATTCGTGGCCGTTCCCGTACGCTTCGCGTCAATTACCGAACGTCTCATCAAATCCGCATGCAGGCCGACCGTCTCTTAGGGCCCGAGGTTTCCGATGTCGATGGCAATATCGATGATCGAAGGGGTACGGTCTCGGTCTTCAATGGTCCGCCGCCGTTGATTCAGGTTCACCAGAGTGAGCAGGATGAGATCAAAGCTGTCAGCGACTGGATGTCAGAACATACGAAGGCAGGAGTGGCGCCTCACGAGTTTGGGGTATTTGTGCGTTCCGAGGCGCAGTTGACCCGTGCGCGTGCGGCTGTTGAACAGGCTGGAATTCCTTTCAAGGTCCTCGATGAGCATGTTGAAACCACCAGCGGGTACGCTTCGATCAGCACCATGCACTTGGCCAAAGGTTTGGAGTTCCGCGCAGTGGCTGTCATGGCCTGTGACGATGAGATCATCCCATTGCAAGAACGAATCGAGACCGTAGGGGATGATGCAGACCTGCAGGAAGTCTATGACACAGAGCGCCACCTACTTTACGTCGCTTGCACTCGTGCCCGCGACTATCTGCTGGTAACCAGTATTGAGCCGGCATCGGAGTTCTTAGATGATATAAGAACTGTGTAAAGAAGAAGAGATACCGGGAGTACTTTCTTGATCTCAATAGTGGCTCCTGCTCTATTACGGAGGCATTTATGTATCGCCGTTGGCTTCTTGTGATCCTCGCTTTCTCTCAGGCCGTCTGCAGTGTTCTGCCAATTCAAGCCGCGACCGAAATCACTCTCACTAGAGAGGATATTGATCATAATGGTATCCAGAAGCAATTAACGACTTCTGGCGAGAACCAGCGTGGTGGACCAAAGCAGTCCACACAAAGTACTGCTGATCTCGAAGTGTATTTCATGCGTGAACTCGCGAGTGAGGGTCATGCGGATGCGCAGGCCTATTTGGGGCTGATGTATGTAACTGGTAAGAATCGAAGTTATAGCGACGCAGTTATCTGGTTTCGTAAAGCTGCGGCACAAGGCAATGGTTATGGGCAAGCCGGATTGGGCTGGATGTATGCGATGGGAAGAGGCGTGCTGCAGAGCGACACCGAAGCCGTCTCATGGTTCCGGAAAGCCGCCGAGCAGGAAAATGTGATTGGACAGTTCAATCTAGGCATGATGTATTTGCATGGCATCGGGATACCTCGGAGCGATACTGAAGCTGCGATGTGGTTCCGCAAATCCGCCGAACAAGGAAACTCGGAGGCAATACTCTTATTGTGTGTGATGGATATTCAGGGTCGCCAGAGTGAAACCGACCCTGCCGACTGCCTTCGCAAATCCATTGCGCAGGCAATTGCGGCGATGTGGCAAACCGGACCGCGTACTTTGTATCTAAACTATCAATCTTTAGAGCGAAGAGGGAAGCCTTAGATCGGCACCGAAGGAGAAGAAATGAGGACAAGAGAAGCAGAAAAGGTACCGGGAGTCTTTTCTCATTGCGTTGCCCACGACCCATTTGCCTGAGGCAGTCGCGGATTCTCTCCTGCCTTCCACTCGCCCCAAGCCCTGGACCTACCGCAACGTCTTCCGTGATGTTGCAATGGGCGGACGTCTGTTATTCCCCAAGGCAACCGTATTAAAATAGCAGCGAATGTTTCCAAATCTCCCAAGGATTGAGACGTGAGTGACAATTCAAAAATCGAGTGGACTGACGCAACCTGGAATCCAGTACGTGGGTGTTCCAA
Source organism: Nitrospira sp. (assembly GCA_022842445.1). Taxonomy (GTDB): domain Bacteria; phylum Nitrospirota; class Nitrospiria; order Nitrospirales; family Nitrospiraceae; genus Nitrospira_D. The sequence continues at coordinate 145,598 of JALHPO010000007.1, read as the reverse complement.
GGTTAGCCCGGGCTGGATTTAAAGGGGTCGGGAGTCTTTTCTCTTCGCATTTTCCATACCCCATTCACCCGAGGAAGTAGCGGAATGGCCCCGCTTCCTCAATCTTGGGAGTAATCTAGAGATGCCTAAGGCAGATAAGCTCTTCAGCACTCCAGAGAGATTTGGGGCCCATCTCCGATCCCTCAGAGCGGAGCGAAGGGTGGGAAAGAAACAGGCAGTGAGACGATCTCTCACGCCTCGTCAACGTCAAACGGTTCTTGCGAAGACCGGCCGCCGATGTCACATATGTGGTGGCAAGATAAAAGGTAAGCGGTGGAGCGCCGATCATGTATTTGCCCACTGCCAGGGTGGTCCTCATTTAGTGGATAACTATTTGCCTGCTCATGACCTCTGCAACAGTTACCGTTGGTTTTACGGATCAGAGGAGTTCCAGTGGATCATGAAACTTGGGGTGTGGATGAGGACCCAAATAGATCGTGAGCGTCCTCACGCCATGGATCTGGCGAATCAATTCATTAAATACGAGCGGCGCCGAGCTGCAAGAAACTCGACATAGAGCTAAATAAAGAAAGGTATCGGGAGTCTTCTCTTCCTCTTGAATCGGTATGACTCACCGCAAGCCCGCTTCCATCATCGTCGGGGTGGATGTCGGCGGGCCCAAGAAGGGCTTTCATGCCGTCGCACTTGATTCGTCCAGAGTGTCGTCGCGGTTAGGCTGCGGACGGCTTGGCCACATCCCAGCCTGGAAAGACCAGGACGGCTGGATGGCATTGCAGCACACGCGCCAGGGTTTTGGCCCGTTCGACGCCAAGATTGATGCTGTCGTTTTCAATCGCCGAGATCGTAGACTGTGGAATCCTGGTCCTTCGAGCCAGTTCGCTCTGCGTGAGTCCTTGTAGCTCACGAATGATCCGAACGGACTCTCCTACCGAAACCGCAACCCGTGCTTTTGCCGGACGAACATCTTTCGCCTTCATCATTGCCTCCGATAATCGTGGGCTGTGACGTCCACGACCACCACCTGGATGAGCTGTTCCTTCATCTTATAGATCACGCGATACTGAGCATTCAGCCGTGACGAGCGATGTCCTTCCCATTCTCCTTGAAGCCGTTCATCGTGGAAGCCTTTGATGAGCCGTAAACCTGCCGGGCCTGAGACTCGCACAATGTCTTTCCACTTCTCATAGCGTTTCAGTAGTTCGACCGGAAGACGATCAAGGCTTTTGCTCGCTCGTCGGTGTTCGTAGATCTCCCACATGAATGGATGGACTATACCATATTAGATATAGCCTGCCTCAAGGCCTTGTTCGTTCCTGAATCATCTGTCCCGATCGTCCGCCGCTGCCTCACTCTCGTGCGTCGCCCCGTCGCCGTGGAAACGGGGCCCGGCATGTGTCATGAGTTTATTGTGAGAGGCACAGGGTAGTCTGCACAGCTGGGTCGTTGCGAGGGGGGTCCGGATGTCCGATGGCAGAGCCCGGGGATTGATCCTTCACGGGGTCTTTGGTACGTTCGTGGTCAGGCCACACGGCCTGTTCCCTATCCTTTTCCTTCCTGAGTCGCTGATCCGTTTCACGTGCGAGGCCGGCACGGGGCAACTAGAACCACAGACCGAGAGGAACCCGGCCCGCAGATGAGCGCCCACGCCGAACCGCCTGATCAGGGACCAGTCTCGAACCCCCGACACTACCGCTACTATGACCTCGTCATGGCGGCCTTCGTGACGGTCCTGCTCTGCTCGAACCTCATCGGGCCGGGCAAGACGTGCATCCTCTTCGGCCTGACCTTCGGCGCCGGGAACCTCTTCTTTCCGATCTCCTACATTTTCGGCGACGTGCTGACAGAGGTCTATGGCTACGCGCGCACGCGCAAAGTCATCTGGGCGGGCTTCGCCGCGATGATCTTCGCGACCGTCATGGGGCTTTTCGTGATCCACATGCCGGCGGATCCGGAGGAGCCCTTCAATGCCGTGATCCAGCCTGCCCTGGAGGTCGTCTTCGAGAGCACGTGGCGGGTCGTGGTTGCGTCGATGGTCGCCTTCTGGTGCGGCGACTTCATGAACAGTTATGTCATGGCGAAGATGAAGGTCTGGACCGGGGGGCGTCATCTCTGGACACGCACGATCGGTTCGACCGCGGCCGGCCAGCTCGTCGACAGCGCCCTCTTCTATCCGATTGCCTTCCTCGGGACCTGGCAGCCCGGGACGATGATCAAAGTTATTGCCTTCAACTGGGCGTTCAAGGTCTCCGTTGAAATCCTCTTCACGCCGGTGACCTACGCGATCATCGGCTGGCTGAAGCGCCGGGAGCACGAGGACTGGTACGACCGGCATACGGACTTCACGCCGTTCTCGTTGAAGGACTGAGCCGTCGTAGCACCGGACGACGGCGTTGCCTGATCTCACCGAAGTCCCGCCGTCACGTCATCCGGTTGACGAAGCCCATGACGATCAGCGCATTGGCGAAGTCGATGAAGAACAAGCCGACCATCACTTGCTCCTGGGGGCCGGTTGAGGGAAAAAGAAACGGCACCGGGAGTCTTTTCCCACCGCGTTTCCCCACGACCCATTCGCGTGAGGAAGGATGGGGAGCTCTGCAGAGCTTATAGGGCGAAGAGTTCGGCGAGCAGGGTAAGAACTTGTGCGCATGTCAGTTCGTCGATCTTTCCCATGCGCTTCACCAACCGGCTTTTGTCCACGGTCCTGATCTGATCCAATACGATCTGTCCCGACTTTCCTTTAAACCGCACCGGCACACGAGTGGGATAAGGCCGACCTTTCGTCGTCATGGGGGCGATAATGACGGTGTCGATGTGCTGGTTCATTTCGTCAGGAGAGATGATCAGGCAGGGGCGGGTCTTACGGATTTCACGGCCTTCGGTGGGGTCGAGGCGAATGAGGCAGACGTCGAAGCGGGACACTACCACGTCCACTCACTCCGGTCCCAGGCGGATGGGGCGGCTGATTCTGGATCCTTCAGGCGGTCGTCCCCGTGGCGATGCATCTGCGCGAAGGCTTCGTCCCAGCCGGCGCGCGGCTTGGCTGCCGAGCGAATAACCAGTTGCCCCTGCTGGATTTCCAGATCGACGGCTCCGTGCAGATGGCATTGCTCAATGACGGATTTTGGAATCCGGATACCCCGTGAGTTTCCGATTCGTACCACGCGTGCTTTCATCCGCTCTCCTCCATCCGATGGGTGACTTACTTGTAATTACATTGGGACTACTCTCCTTGTCAAGCAGGCGAGCTGACTTCAAGAACAAGTGCGGGCACTGGGAAGAAGAAAATGTCCCGGGCGTCTTGTCTTCATCTTGAATCGGTATGAATCACCGCGAACTGGGTTCCCTCGTCGTCGGTGTGGATGTCAGCGGGCCCACGAAGGGTTTTCATGCCGTCGCACTCCGGGACGGGCAATACTGCGAGAAGCGCTCCACACCCATTGCAAGGGAGGTCGCTGCGTGGTGCCGGAGGCTCACGGCTGCTGCTCCTGCTCACACTCCTCCGGGGCGCCGGCGATAGCCTCTGCCTCAGTATCGCCTGTCAGCCGATCACGCAGAGGCCAAGTCCTCAGAATTCGAGTGGTCTACATCTGCGGGGCTGGTCAAAACTTCCAAGCCGATGGTCTAGTTTTTGGGCGAAGCTCATGCTGCCCTTTGTTCCGTACCTTCAAATGCGATCTCTCAAGTCATTGATTGTATGTATATATTTATTCTGTTGCCGGGGGGAATGTTCATGTTAAGATCCCCGTGCTGCTTTCTTTACGCCATGGACTCTCTCCTGGCGGTAAGGAACATGGGGAGGTGATGTGGCCATCACCTCCCCATTTTTTTGCCGCGCCGCTTCTTCGTTATCGCGATCCCAACCTGCCGGTCGTTCCGTTCTCTCTTCGCTTCGCGCTTCATGCCATGAGGTGCGCTTCGCCGGCGTAACCGGTTGCATCCGGACACCTCCGACGATTCTATTCCAATTGAAGGGCCGGTCAGTGAAGGGGAGCTCTCGTCGGTGGTGTGGGCCTTCTCGGGTGGTCGAGTCAATCGGTGATGTTGTGAGGAACTGCTCGATCGAACGGTGATTCGCGTGATGCGTTGCGGGCGGAGGAAACTCGAGAACTTGGGATGCTGAGGAGGCGCCGTGGCCGGCGCCTCCTCATGGTACCGGAACTACTTCTTCTTCTTTGCAGGCTTCTTCGCTGCTTTCTTCGTTGCCATGAGCACTCCACCTCCCTTCGATTTCAAAAATGGTGATCACGTACCTGTGGTATAGCAGAGTTTGTGCTGCGAGTAAAACTGTCTCCGCACAATTTCTTCGGGTCGGCGGAAAAAGAGGGCAACCTCTGTGTTGTGCCTCCACAGTTTCCGGGGATTCGAGATGTGAATTTTTGTCGACGGAAGAATAACGCACATGGACCGGGAGTCTTTTTCATCGCACCACTCACGCCCTGCTCTGACGAGTTCCACTTCGAATCAAGACAGCCCGGGCCATAATCCTTCAGACTCCAGAACCAGGGGCTCTCGACTCCCACGAGTCAGTGTCGAATGCTCCGACGAACACGATCGACCTTTCCTCCCACCACCGGGCCATTGACTTGGAACAGCCGGGTGCTGAGTCCAGACACGGCGGTCACGGTTGAGCAGGAGGCGCTGGTGGGGATTCTGTTTCGATACCTTCAGACGGCAATCGTTAACCTGTCCGTCAGTGTCTTCCTGATCCGCACAGTTGCTCCCGCCCCCATACTTTTTGTCGACCTCACGAAACCAGCGGGCCCTGTGAGGCGGAAGGGCTGGCAAGATATATTACTCGCGGCGTAGCAACCGCGATGTGGCGTTACCCGGTAGAGGAGGTGAGGTACGAAAGGAATCGCCGAAGAATACCGGGACCCGGTTAGCACCAGACTGCCGATGGGCAGAAGAGGCTGGCGAGAAGCCCGGTATAACCGGCTGAAAATTGGAGCGGGAAAAGGGATTTGAACCCTCGACCCTCGCCTTGGCAAGGCGATGCTCTACCACTGAGCTATTCCCGCTCACTGAGATGAATGCGACGGAGAGAAAGGGCAGCGAATTCTACTGAGCCTTCACCCCTCTGTCAAGTCATCAGGATCGGAGACTATCACCATCCAGCAAAGGTAACAAATACAAATATGCTACGTTCTGGTAACGCAACGGGATTGTCTGGTGGATACCAATTAAGTTGTTGAATAATAGTTGTCACAGCGCTATATTCCCCACGCTCACTGGATAATACCGATACGAGAAGTACTCAGAAGACTAAAACGGCATTTAGAAAATCACTCAGACGATTTATATTTATCACGACAAATTTTCGAGGTATTTCAATTCTTTTCTCTATTTTTCTAGCCCAATCCAGCTTGGTGCCAAGAATGGCCTGACAATTGCGATACAACAATTAAATTTTTTGGTCGTGCTCTATTAAAAACGGGATTGATGCTTGAGATTTGAAGTAGTGACGTCCTCAACTTCTAGGAGGTAAGCACAATGTTTTTGTCACGTAGGCAGTTTTTGAAAGTCTCGGCGGGAACGGTTGCCGCAGTGGCGGTAGCTGATAAGGTCCTGGCATTGACCGCCCTTCAGCCGGTCATTGAAGTCGGGAACCCGTTGGGTGAGTATCCGGACCGGTCATGGGAGCGTGTCTATCACGACCAGTACCGGTACGATTCATCCTTTACATGGGTCTGCTCTCCGAACGACACCCACGCCTGCCGCGTTCGCGCGTTTGTGCGTAACGGCGTCGTGATGCGTGTCGAGCAGAACTATGACCACCAAACATATGAAGATCTCTATGGTAACCGCGGCACGTTTGCGCACAATCCGCGCATGTGCTTGAAGGGCTTTACCTTCCATCGCCGCGTCTATGGCCCCTATCGATTGAAGGGCCCGTTGATGCGGAAGGGGTGGAAACAGTGGATGGACGACGGCTCACCGGAGCTGACGCCGGAGACCAAGCGGAAATACAAGTTTGACAGCCGCTTCCTGGACGACATGTTGCGCGTATCCTGGGACACCGCCTTCACCTATGCGGCAAAGGCCATGATCATCATCGGGACCCGGTACAGCGGCGAAGCCGGAGCGCGGCGTCTCCGTGAGCAGGGGTATGCGCCTGAAATGATCGAGATGATGAAGGGTGCCGGTACCAGATGCTTCAAGCATCGCTCCGGCATGCCGGTCCTTGGCATCATCGGCAAGATGGGCAACACCCGTATGAACGGCGGTATCAATGCCCTCCTGGACACCTGGATTCGCAAGGTGAGCCCTGATCAAGCGCAGGGCGGCCGTTATTGGTCGAACTACACGTGGCACGGCGACCAGAACCCGGCCCACCCGTTCTGGTCCGGTGTGCAGGGATCCGACATCGACCTGTCCGACATGCGGTTCTCCAAGCTGAACACCAGCTGGGGCAAAAACTTCGTCGAAAACAAGATGCCGGAAGCGCACTGGAAGCTGGAGTGCATCGAGCGCGGCGCCCGTGTGGTCGTCATCACGCCCGAGTACAATCCGACCGCCTATCGTGCCGACTACTGGATGCCGTTGCGTCCGGAGTCCGACGGCTCGCTCTTTCTCGGGGCGATGAAGATCATTGTCGATGAGAACATGCACGATGCCGATTTCATGAAGCAATTTACCGATGCGCCCATCCTGGTCCGCACGGATACGTTGCAGTATCTTGATCCGCGCGATGTCATCGCCGACTATAAGTTTCCGGACTTCTCAAAGAGCTACTCGGGGCGCATTCAAACGTTGAAGCCCGAGCAGATCGAACGGCTCGGCGGCATGATGGTCTGGGATCTCAACAAGAAACAAGCGGTGCCTCTGCATCGTGAACAGGTGGGATGGCACTATACGAACAGCGGTATCGATGCGGCGCTCAACGGCAGCTATCGGGTGAAGCTGCTCAACGGCCGTGAAATCGATGCGATGCCGATCTGGCAAATGTATATGGTGCATTTCCAGGACTACGATCTGGATACGGTGCATCAGATCTGCCGCACTCCGAAAGATCTCATCGTGCGGTGGGCGCGCGATTCAGGCACCATCAAGCCGGCTGCGATCCACAACGGAGAAGGTACCTGCCATTATTTCCATCAGACCATCAACGCCCGAGGCGCTGCCATGGTCCTGATCATCACCGGTAACGTCGGGAAATTCGGCACCGGTCAGCATACCTGGGCTGGTAACTACAAAGCCGGTACGTGGACGGCAACGCCCTGGTCCGGCGCCGGTCTGTCCGTGCATACGGGTGAAGATCCGTTCAATATCACGCTGGACCCGAATGCGCATGGGAAGGAAATCAAGACCAAGCAGTACTACTATGGAGAAGAAGTCGGATACTGGAACCACGGTGATACGGCGCTGATCGTCAATACTCCCAAGTATGGACGGAAGGTGTTCACCGGAAAAACCCACATGCCGACGCCCAGCAAATTCCGCTGGGTGGTCAATGTGAACGTCCTCAATAACGCCAAGCACCATTACGACATGGTACGCAACGTGGATCCGAACATCGAGTGCTTGATCACGCAAGATATCGAAATGACCTCGGACGTGAACCATAACGATATCGCGTTTGCCTGCAACTCATGGATGGAGTTCACTTATCCCGAAATGACCGTGACGGTGTCCAATCCGTGGGTTCAGATCTGGAAGGGCGGTATTCGTCCGTTGTACGACACACGAAACGATCTCGACACGTTCGCGGGCGTCGCGGCGAAGTTGTCGGACATGACGGGCGACAAGCGTATGAAGGACTACTTCGCGATGGTCTATGCCAATCGCGTGGACGTCTATGCGCAGCGCATGCTCGACGCATCCAGCACCTTCTATGGCTATTCAGCCGACGTGATGTTGAAGTCCGAAAAGGGTTGGATGGTCATGGTTCGCACCTATCCCCGGCATCCATTCTGGGAAGAGACCAACGAATCCAAGCCCATGTGGACGCGCAGCGGCCGGTATGAGAATTATCGTATCGAGCCGGAAGCGATCGAGTACGGTGAAAACTTCATCTCGCACCGTGAGGGACCGGAGGCGACTCCGTACCTCCCGAATGCCATCTTCACGACGAACCCCTATGTTCGTCCTGATGACTACGGTATTCCGATCACGGCCCAACACCATGACGACAAGACCATCCGGAACATCAAGTTGTCGTGGCATGAAATCAAGCGCCACAGCAACCCACTCTGGGAGAAGGGCTATCAATTCTACTGTGTCACGCCGAAAACCCGTCATCGTGTGCACAGCCAATGGTCGGTGAACGACTGGGTGCAAATTTACGAGTCGAACTTCGGGGATCCCTACCGCATGGATAAGCGGACCCCGGGTGTCGGTGAACACCAGTTGCACATCAACCCGCAAGCAGCCAAGGACCGGGGAATCAACGACGGCGATTACGTCTATGTGGATGGTAACCCGGTTGACCGGCCCTACCGTGGCTGGAAGCCGTCCGATCCGTATTACAAGGTCGCCCGGTTGATGATTCGCGCCAAGTACAATCCGGCGTATCCGTATCACGTCACCATGTCGAAACATGCTCCGTATGTCGCGACGCCAAAGTCGGTCAAGGGACATGAAACTCGGCCGGACGGACGCGCCATTGCGATCGATACCGGATATCAATCGAACTTCCGCTATGGAGCGCAGCAGTCATTCACGAGAAACTGGTTGATGCCGATGCACCAACTCGACTCGCTCCCCGGCAAGCATGCCATTGCCTGGAAGTTTAAATGGGGCTACCAGGTCGATCACCACGCGATCAACACGGTGCCGAAAGAATGTCTCATCCGTATTACCAAGGCGGAAGACGGCGGTATCGGAGCACGCGGTCCGTGGGAACCGGTTCGCACAGGGTTCACCCCGGGACAAGAGAATGAATTTATGATCAAGTGGCTGAAAGGCGAACACATCAAGATCAAAGTGTAAGACGTTATTCGTGAGCTCTAGTCCCTCACGCGAGAAACGAGCTGTGTGAGGGATGCTGCGAATAACCAACGACGAATGACGAAATACGGAGGAAACTATGCCTGAAGTGTATAACTGGCAGCTGGGACGGAAGATGCTGTATCCCTACGAGGAACGCCATCCGAAGTGGCAGTTTGCCTTTGTCTTCAACATCAATCGGTGTTTAGCCTGCCAGACCTGTTCCATGGCAGACAAGTCGACATGGCTCTTCTCAAAGGGACAGGAGTACATGTGGTGGAACAACGTCGAAACCAAGCCGTACGGCGGCTACCCGCAGTTTTATGATGTCAAAATCACCCAGCTCATCGAGCAGGTCAATCCAGGTGGACAGGTGTGGAACGTCCGTGTCGGCCGCAAGCACCATGCCCCCTATGGCGTGTTCGAAGGGATGACCATTTTCGACGCGGGTGCTAAGGTCGGCCAGGCGGCCATTGGATATATCCCGACCGACCAGGAGTGGCGCTTCGTGAACATTTACGAAGACACGGCCACATCGATGCGCGCACTGGTCGAGGGTATCGACAAGACCGGATTTTCACGGGATGAACCGTGGAAGATGACGGGCAGCAGCTTGCCGGAACATGAGACCTTCTTTTTCTATCTCCAGCGTATCTGCAATCACTGCACCTATCCTGGTTGCCTTGCGGCCTGTCCCAGAAAGGCGATCTATAAACGGCCGGAAGACGGCATCGTCCTGATCGACCAGAATCGCTGTCGTGGATACAAGAAATGCGTTGAACAGTGTCCATTCAAAAAGCCGATGTACCGGGGCACGACGCGTGTCTCTGAGAAGTGCATTGCCTGTTATCCTCGCATCGAAGGCAAGGATCCATTGACGGGCGGCGAACCGATGGAAACCCGTTGTATGGCGGCCTGCGTCGGCAAGATCCGGATGCAGAGTCTGGTGCGTATCGGTGAAGACGGCCTGTGGGCTGAGGATCGTTGGCACCCGCTCTACTACGCGATCCGAGTCGAGCAAGTGGCGCTGCCGCTGTATCCGCAGTGGGGCACCGAGCCAAACGGGTTTTACATTCCGCCGCGGCACAGCCCACGCGGGTATGCCAGGCAGATGTTTGGTCCGGGCGTGGACAATGCCATCGAAAAGTATCTCGTGCCGAGCCGCGAATTGCTGGCGGTGCTTCAGCTTTGGAGAGCGAGCCAACAGATCGTGTTCCGTTACGATGTCATCCCTGGTCCCAAGGTGTTTGAGACACAGATCCACGGGAAGCGCTTTGAGATGTACAACGACACGGTCCTCGGATTTAACAAATCCGGCAAGGAAGTCGCGCGTATCCAGGTTGAAGAGCCGATCTATATCAGGCCGGCGGAGCGCGTGACCTGGCTGTAAGAGAGTAGTGACCGGCGCAGGGGCTTGAGAACCAGCAGAAGTTCTCAGATTGTAACCTGTAACCGGTGATCTAGGTCAAAGACGGAAGGGCGGGTTCCCCAAAGGGACCCCGCCCTTTCGCTTTCTATCGGTCTTTCGGCTCAGGACCAACTGCTGCTTCTGTGCACTTGACGATTATTGGGAGGTCCAGTAGATTTCAAAAGGAAGAATATACGTATCTTTATCGAATGGAGCGACCTCCGCGTGGACTCCCCTCAGCAGCCAGCGACTCCCTTTGCAGCGCAAGCCGTCCCATTTGCTGAGTTCTTGGCATCTGGAAAACTGCCTGATGGTTATCTGACCAGCGAATATATCGCTCAGCAATTCGTTGAGCGTCTCGTTCACTATATTTTAAGTGTGCCATCCGGGAGCTATTCCATGGCCGAGCTCAGCAAGCTTCTGGAACAACTCGACCCGCGGGCGCAGGTGTTTTTTTTCCAGCGTTTGAAGGAAACCAGTCCGGAGTGTCTGAAGGACTTTGCCCCTCTCTACTACGGTTTCATGAACGAGTTCGATTCCCTCCTGTTTACATAGCGCCGTAAAATACTCCTTGTTGTCCTGTCAATCTCATGTATAATTGAAAAGCGCACTTACAAAATGACACAAGGAGTATCATGAATCCATCTTTGCAGCGTGCGGTCACCAGTTTCTATAACCTCATTTACGAAGCCCAAACCTTTGCGACCGCAATGGCGCGGATCGATACGGCGGAGCAGGAACATTATGCGGGACGAATTGAGGGACTGAATTGGGTGCTGGACAGATGCCAGGAACTTGAAGACATGGACGCCAACCTCACTCCATCTTCACTCCAGCGGATCCTGGGCGAAGTGAAATCTGATTTGGAACATGAACTTTCAGTTCAACGCAGAGAAAAAGGACGCCGGGCCGATGGCCGGGAAGAGGCCTTGAATTTCGTTGCGGACTACCTCTCCAGCCTCATTACGGCAACAGAGATCGAATCAGCAAAAACACCAGCCTAACCGGACGTCTACAGAAGAACCACTGACACGAAGCTACCCGTACTGGACCACTCTATAGACCACCCATCTCAATCCGCATGTCCTCAACACCTCGCAGGCCGATGGCGCCTTGGCTGACAAGCAAACCACGCGGGGCAATGGACCGTCCACGACAAGCGCCGCCGGATTCGAGAGATCAGTTTCGATCCCTCAATGCGTCCCTCCTCTACTGCCCTCGCTGTCGAGTTGCCACGCCAACGAGGGAACGGTTATTACTCGTCCTGCCATCCGGCAACCTCTACGAATATCTCTGTCTTCATTGTGGAACCTCAACCGGCTCCAAGACCGACAGCCCACAGGGCAAAGGGCAGATCGTCACACCCTAGTCCTCACGCGTGCCTTGGCAAGCCCCCGGCAGGCAAGAAGCCGGCGGCGATATAGAACCAATACTGTCAGCGGGAAAAAGAAGAGTGAATGAGGCTATGCCGTGATTTGATCGAGTGGAATACCCTCTTCGATGAGCATCACAGGAATGTTTTCCCGGATCGGATAGAAGATTTTCAAGTCAGCTCGAACAAGACCGTCCTCCAACTGTTCCACAACGGGCTTTTGGCCTTTATTCAGCAACGCCCCGCGCGCGACCGCTTCATTGAGCTTCTTGACCAAAGCGGGATCGGCTGTCACGACCGGTTGTTTCGTTTCCGGACAGCAAAGAATGGCAAGCAAATCCTTACTGATGCTCACAAGGGCGGCCCTCCATCATCACGCGGGTGAACGGTGCGAAGCTTTCTCAATGTGACGGTGCGTAGGATAAAGGAAAGAAGAATCGAGCGCAAGCCGACCGCAGTTCTCTCTCCCTAACCCACAGATGTTCTGATACACTGGGAGGGGAATCCAACCCATCGCCGGCTTTTCATATGATCAAATCGCTCTCGAGATGTTTCTTCGCAGGTCTCGCCGTATTAGTCCCCACATGGGCCACGTTCTTGATTCTCTCAACACTCTTCAGCGCATTGGATAAGGTGGTCGGGAGCTATATGACAGACCCTCTACCGGGACTTGGACTCCTCCTGTTGGTGCTGCTCCTCGTCATCGTCGGGTTTATTGCCGACCATATCATCGGTGAGCATTTGATGAGGCGGCTGGAACGGCGGCTTGAGCAGATTCCTCTCGTACAAAGCATCTATCTCACCTTAAAAGGGATGACCGACATCTTGAATTTCCGCTCCCGATTTGGCACCAGCACGGTGGTTGCCTTCCCCTTTCCCCGGGACGGACTTTGGGCGCTGGGATTCGTGATGGGATCTGCCCCGGGTGCGATACAGGTCGCCCCGCCTGAGAACCTTTTTATGGTATTTGTGCCGACGGCCATCCATCCCTTCACGGGATTCCTGGCGTTCGTTCCGGAACGAGCGCTTCAGCCTCTCAACCTGCTTCCGGAAGACGCGATGAAGATGGAATTCTCCGCCGGATTCTACAAACCACGGACAGGTTGGCTCAGTGCACCCAAATCAAACCCGTAATACCATGACCCTTCCGGCACACATCGTTGTCAGGCAGGCAGCTTATGCAGATGCAGAGACGTTGATCGGATTCAGCGAGGCGATGGCCCGGGAAACAGAAGGACGGTGCCTCGATCGGGACAGGCTTCGCAATGGGACCCTTGCGGTACTGGATGTGCCAGAGCGGGGATTTTTCCTCGTCGCCGAGGTTCGTGACCGGGACCGCCCTCGACTTGCAGGTCAGCTCATGGTGACGTTTGAATGGAGCGATTGGCGCAACGGAGTCTTCTGGTGGGTACAGAGTGTCTATGTAGACCCAACCTGTCGACGGCAAGGAGTCTACAGGGCTATGCATGCAGCGATCGTTGCAAAGGCAACCGCTGACCCTCAAGTCTGCGGCATCAGGCTGTACGCGGAACAGAATAATCATGAGGCCCAGACCGTCTATCAACGTGTCGGATTGATTCCTGCCGGGTACGTGGTCTACGAGCAGGATTTTGTGTTATCAAAGAAAAATGACCGGGCTCATAAAGCAGATCGCTAGGAGGACTCATGCGCTTCAGAACATCCGTGCTCCTTCTTCTCGGACTATGCCTTCTCATCAACGGCTGTGTCCTCAGCCGCGGACGGGTTGGAAACCCCATACAAGAGGAACACCTCAGCCAAATCGAAAAAGGAATCAGCACAAAAGAATTAGTGGTGACCCTTTTCGGAGCCCCCGATCGAATTATTGTCGGCAACGACAAAGAAATTTTCCAATACTACTACTACGATGGGAAATCCCCCGGGCTTATCCTGCTTGTGTTCAACATCCTGAGCGTAAATTTGAGAAGTGATAACCTCTATGTGTTCTTTGACCGGCAAGGCATCGTACAGGATGTGATCTACGGAAAACGAACACCCGAGGTCGATTTTACGCTGCGACCCTGGGGGAAATAGCGCAATCATGCCTGCACGGTACGCCCGCCTTCTCCTGGTCGTCATGCTCTGTATGGGCTTGTGGGGCTGCGCGGTTCGAAGGGTCGACTTCAACGCACCGATCATGCCGGAAGACCTGTCGTTTATCAGGGCCGGTGAAACCACCTTGCATCACGTCGTTGATCGTATCGGTGCTCCGGAAGAGATCACGGCTGTGTCCGATCAGTTCCTTGCAGAATTCAAATGGAGCACGACACGGTCTTCGTCTCTCAATTTAGGGTACTTGTTTCGAATCGTATCCCCCGTGGCGCCCACGATGACCCTCTCGGGGACAGGAATTAATATTCAGCGGCTGCTCATCATCTGCGATGACCGACTCATCGTGCGTTCCTACGCGTTTGGTTTGACGGACGAACATGCCTTGTTCGAGTTCTGGCCGTTCTGACCGCCGGGACTCCGTACGAATCACACGCCTTCCCCTCGTCGTACGATCCCGCTATAATGCCGGCCCATGGGACCGGACTCATCTGATCACACGTCACCGCCCCGTCCCGACACTATCCCCTCTTCCTCTATCCTGGCCCATAAGGACCAGGAGTTTCTAGAACGGGACGAACTTCGCCCGATTCGAATCGGGCTCGAACTGCTGAAACCCGAGCTGATACAGCGCGAGGAAGGCATACAATCGACCATCGTGGTGTTTGGCAGTGCCAGGCTGCATGAGCCCGCTGCCGCGACACAGGCGCTTCGCCACGCCGAAGCGGAAGCAGCCCGCATGCCAAATGACCCGACATGCCGGCGAACAGTTGCCATCGCCAAACGCAAGCTCGAGCTCGCCAAGTATTATGACGTCGCCAGAGAATTCGGTCGAATCGTGTCGTCCATATGCCAGATCAATGGGCGTTGCGACCACGTCGTCGTCACCGGCGGCGGGCCCGGCATTATGGAAGCCGCCAACCGTGGGGCGGCGGATGTCAACGCGAAATCGATCGGCCTCAACATCACGCTGCCTCACGAGCAACATCCGAATCCCTACATCTCACCGGCGCTGAATTTTGAGTTTCGCTATTTTGCGATCAGGAAAATGCACTTCCTCATTCGGGCCAAGGCGCTCGTCGCGTTTCCCGGAGGCTTTGGCACCCTGGATGAATTGTTCGAAACGTTGACGTTGCTCCAGACCGGGAAAACCGAGAGCGTCGTTGTCGTCCTGGTAGGGCGGGACTTTTGGGAACACCTCATCCACTGGCAACTGCTCGTCGACTGCGGCTTGATTGCACAGCAGGACCTGCAACTCTTTCACTACGCTGAGACGGCCCAGGAAGCCTGGGACCTGATCGCGCGCCACAATGGAGTACCCAACACATGAAACTCTCATTCCATGGCGCCGCTCGTTCGGTCACCGGAAGCCGTCATATGATCGAGGTCCCGGGGTTCCGCATGCTCCTCGATTGTGGAATGTTTCAAGGGCGCCGAGAGGAGGCGGTGCGGAAAAACCGGGAACTGGGCTTCGACCCGAAATCACTCGGGGCTGTCCTGCTCTCGCACGCCCATATCGACCATTCAGGTGCGTTGCCGGTGTTGCCCCGGCAGGGCTTCTCCGGGAAAGTGTACCTCACCCGGGCATCGGCTGATCTCGCCGGCATCATGCTCGAGGATTCCGCGCGCGTGCAGCAGAACGACTGCCGGTATGTCAATAAACATGAGAAGCGACGAGGGAAAACCTGCATTCAACCGTTATACGACGGCGATGATGTCAGGAAGATTGTCAGGAAGTTTGAAGGCGCGCGATACGGTGACCAGCTGAAGATCGCGCCGCGGGTCACCGCCACGTTTCACGATGCCGGCCATATCCTGGGATCGGCCGCTGTCCGTGTCAAATACACGGCGCGGGGCACGAGCACCACGGTCTTGTTCAGTGGAGATCTGGGACGGTCCCACATGCCGATCCTGCGCGATCCCGAGCCGCCGCCCGCCTGCGACATCCTGATTCTGGAGTCCACGTACGGCGACCGGCTGCACGAACAGGCCGGCGAGGAAATGAAGAAGAAAGCCCAGGACCTGATCGCCCATGCGCGGCAACACAAGAGCAAGGTCATCGTGCCGGCCTTCGCGGTGGGGCGCACGCAGGAACTGGTCATGCGGATCAAGGAACTGGTGGGCGAGGGACGGGTCGATCCCATTCCCATCTATATCGATTCACCTCTGGCGGACAAGGCCACGGGTGTGTTCCGGCGCCACCCGGAATGTTATGACGAAGAGACGTTGAAGACCTTTTCTTCGGGTGGCGATGTCTTCGCCTCGCGATACATCCACTTTGTGTCGTCGGCGGAGGACAGCAAGCGGCTCAATGCCATGCGGGGGCCCTGTGTCATCATTTCCTCGTCGGGGATGTGCGAGGGAGGACGTGTCCTTCACCATCTCAAGCATGCGATTCAGGACGAGGCCAACATCATTGTCTTTGTCGGATTCCAGGCCGAACATACATTAGGACGGAAATTGGTTGAGGGCTGGGACGTGGTGCCGATCTTCGGCGTGCCGACGCAACGCCGCGCTCAAGTTGTGCGGTTCAATGGTCTCTCGGCCCATGCCGACCGAAACGACCTGCTTGCCTATGTCAGGGCGATTACCCCGTTGCCGAGCAAAGTCTTCATCGTGCACGGCGAAGAGAGGCAGGCTCTGTCGCTGGGTGCCGCCATCCAAGCGGAACATCCAAAGATCGATGTGCGAATCCCGCATCACGGCAGTACGCATGAGGTATAGCCTCAGTCCTCCGGCGCCGCTCACGGCGAAGGGGGCCATTCGGCTGCTCATTCTGTCGTGCCTTGCTCCTCTGATCTCCGGCTGTGTTTCGGTCGCTGCTGCCGAATCGAATCATGGCCGTCAGCGGATTCGAGATCTGGGCATCGCCATCGGCTCGTATCAGCCCGGCCCTCTCAACGCCATTACTGACGTAGCCGGCGTGAAGGTGGGTCACACGACTCTCATCCAAGGGGAGGGGCCGCTCAAGCCGGGCCAGGGGCCTGTGCGCACCGGCGTCACCGTCGTGATTCCGCGCGACGACGTCTGGCACAAGAAGGTAGCCGCCGGATCGTTCGTGCTGAATGGGACCGGCGAAATGACGGGCCTCTCATGGGTGGCCGAATCAGGCTTCCTCGAATATCCCATCGCGCTCACGAATACGCTCAACGTCCCCCGTGTCGCCAACGGCGTCATGAGCTGGATGATCAAGCAATATCCCGAGATCGGCATCTCCGACGACACGCTGACTCCGGTTGTCGCTGAATGCGACGACGGGCGATTGAATGACATCCAAGGCCGCCACGTGTCCGAGCAGGACGTAATGGCGGCACTCGGCAGTGCAATCGGCGGTCCGGTGAAGGAAGGCACGGTCGGGGCAGGCACCGGCATGATCTCCTATGGATTTAAGGGTGGTATCGGCACCTCGTCGAGAAAACTGTCTGAGAAAGAAGGTGGCTACACCATCGGAGTGCTCGTCAACGCGAATCATGGCCGCAGGCCCGAACTGGTTATCGCCGGCGTGCCGGTGGGAAAACTCTATGAGCCGCCTCAGCATATGTCCGAAGCCCTCGCGCCGGGCCAGAGCGAAGGGTCCATCATTGTGATCATCGCCACCGATGCCCCGCTCGATAGCCGGCAGCTCACCAGATTGGCCAAGCGCGCCGCGCTCGGCCTCGCCCGCACCGGATCCACCGCGCGCCATGGCAGCGGGGACTTCATGCTCGCCTTCTCGACCGCGAATGTCATTCCGCACTATCCCAAAGACCCGGCCTATACGTTGACCCATCTTGCCGATACCCATCTGAATCCGCTGATGACCGCCACGGTGGAAGCTACCGAAGAGGCCATCGTCAACGCCCTTAGCATGGCCACGACGGTCACAGGCCGCGACGGCCACCGCGTCCAGGCCATCGATCTCGATCGTGTCAAAGCGTTGATGGTCGCCCCATTCCGGAACTGATCGTTCGATTCTCAATGCCGGGCAAGATTCTGACCCATGGATGAGGCTTGCAATTTCTCCCCCCCGCTCGGTATTCTCCAGTCGCCTCAGATTGGAGAACAACCAGATGAACGAGTATCAAATCGGCGGAGGCTTGCGGCTGCTGACGGCGGTAGAAAAGACCGAAGCCTTCGGCGAGTTTTTGAAGACCCGTATGGTCCGTGCCCTCGAAACCGAGGATCCGACGGAACTCCACTACCTGCTTGCGCAGGTCGACGACTATCACTCCTATCTGTGGCGGTATTACAAACAATTGGCACAGACCCGGTCTCAACGCATGGATCCAGGCGTCTGACGTTTCCGTCATTCTCAACCCGCGCGCATGCCCAGCCCCTTGCCCCCATCACTTCCGCAGACCACCGCGTTGCGCTTTGCGGCGGCGTTGTCCAAACGATCGGATACGGAGGCGGCAGCGCGCGACCTTGCCGATGAAATCCGAGCCAAGCTCGATACCGCCTCGATCGATCTCGTCTGTTTGTTTTTTTCAGCCCATCATGCCTCAAAATCCGAGCTCTTAGCGGCCATGATCCGGCAGTCCCTTCATCCGCGCATGATAGTCGGGTGCAGCGGGGAGGGGGTGATTGCCGGCGCAGAGGAACTGGAAACAGCCCCGGCGGTCACGCTCTGGGCGGCATCAATGCCTGATGTGGCGCTGGAGCCGATTCGATCGTCGTTCTCGCCCGTGCAAGACCAGTTTCGGCTATCCGGTTGGCCGGAGCCGAGTACCATACAGTCCTCGTTTCTCCTGTTGGCCGATCCGTTCAGCACCCCTATGCGAGAAGTGCTTGGACTCATCGATGAACGGTATCCGGGGACCAGGGCCATCGGTGGATTAGCCGGAGGAGGGCAGGGTGAGGGGGAGAACCGGTTGATCTTCCAAGACGAAGTGTTGACGGGCGGATTGGTAGGAGTCCGGCTGTCAGGACCAGTCGATGTTCGCCCGGTCATCTCACAAGGCTGCCGGCTCATCGGTGAGCGGTTCGTCGTTACAAAGGCCGAGCACAATCTTATTTATGAGCTTGGCGGTGTTCCGGCATTGGAACGGTTACAAGCGGTCTTTGAGTCATTGCCGGAGGAAGACCGGCGCCACGCCCATCGGGCCTTACATCTCGGCATCGTCATCGATGAACATCGGGACCGGTTCGAGCGGGGCGATTTTCTTGTCAGGAATCTCGTCGGGGCCGATCAAACAACCGGATCGGTGGCGGTGGGCGATGTCGTGCAAGAAGGGCAAACCGTGCAATTCCAACTGCGGGACGCCAAATCGGCCAGCGAGGACCTGAATTTGTTGCTGGCCGCCGATCGGGCTGCCCATCGCCGTCAGCCGCTCGGAGCCCTTATGTTCAGTTGCTGTGGCCGGGGACGCGGCTTGTTTGGAAAGCCTAATCACGACGCAGCGACGATGGCAGACCGGTTGGGCTCGATCCCTCTGGCAGGATTTTTTGCGCAGGGTGAAATCGGACCGGTCGGTGGCAGAAACTTCCTGCATGGCTATACGGCCTGCATGGCGCTCTTTGCAGCGCCGGATTCTGCGAAAGTCACGATATAAGACGTGGCATCATTGACAACGCCGTTCGATGCGGCATAAGGAGGACGTATGAGACGCCGAGTCACCCTGGGCATCATCATGACGTTGGTTTTCACACCACTATTCGGATGGGGAGGCACCATGACTGCGAACGAGAAGGGCTCGAACGCCGGGGAGACGGTCACTGCGTCCGGGCTCAAATATGTCGATCAGGCAGTCGGGACAGGTGATGTCGCCGTCGCCGGCAAGACTGTGAGCGTCCACTACACAGGGTGGCTGGAGAATGGAAAGAAGTTCGACAGTTCCGTGGATCGTGGCCAGCCCTTTTCTTTTCCGCTCGGGGCCGGACGGGTCATCAAGGGGTGGGATGAGGGGGTCCAAGGCATGAAAGTCGGCGGCAAACGCAAGCTGACGATTCCCTCAGACCTGGGCTATGGTTCGCGCGGGGCCGGTGGAGTGATTCCGCCGAATGCGACGTTGATTTTCGACGTCGAGTTGCTCGGAGTGCGGTGAACGTCGTCACGTCCATCAAGTCAGAACGTCATCAAGTCTCGGCCTTGAGACGTTGTGACTTGACAGACTTTCTGACTTTCGACTGATGATGAAACAGACTCCACTCATCGCCCAGCATCGCGCCGCCGGGGCCAAACTCGTCGATTTTGCCGGCTGGGACATGCCCATCCAGTACGGCGGAGTGGTCGATGAGTATCAGACGGTCAGGACCGCAGCCGGCCTGTTCGATGTGAGCCACATGGGCCGTATCGAAGTCAGTGGGGCAGGCGCCCTGGTCTTCTTACAAGGGATTACCACCAATGACATTGCCGTGCTTCAACCTATGCACGCGCAGTATTCGATGGTCTGCAACCGGCAGGGAGGTATCAAAGACGATATCTTTGTCTATCGCTTGGCGGGCCCGAACGAATATCTGCTGTGCGTCAATGCGTCCAATCGCGATAAGATTCATTCATGGCTGCTGGAGCAGGGCGCACACGTTCCCGGCTGCCGGATCCACGATCGTTCGACGGAGATCGCGCAGATTGCCCTGCAGGGTCCCGCCACGCGCGCAGTCGTCGCAACCTTTGGATCAACGGCGCTGGATGCGCTCAAGCTCAGAGAGTCGACCATGGTCACGATCGAGTCGGTTCCTTGCCTGGTCGCCCGGACCGGCTATACGGGTGAGTTCGGCTATGAGTTCTATGTCTACGGACCGCCGGCACCGGTCTGGAATGCTCTGCTGGACAGAGGGCAGTCCGCTGGTGTCAAGCCTGCAGGACTCGGCGCGCGCGATCTCCTGCGCCTGGAGATGGGCTATCTGCTCTATGGCAATGATATTGATGAAGCAACCACGCCGATTGAAGCCGGTGTGGAATGGGCCGTGAGTTTCACCAAGGGAGATTTCATCGGTCGCGATGCGCTATGGGCTCAGAAGCAAGCGGGTCCGGGACGCCGGTTCATTGCCTTCGAGCTTCTGGAAAAAGGCGTCCCACGGCATGGATTCAAGATTCTTGATCCTGCCACCTCGAAACCGGTCGGAGACGTGAGCAGCGGCAATCTGTCGCCCCGCTTACAGAAGGGGATCGGATTGGGCTACGTGCCGGCGGCCTATGCCGCTCCGGGGACTTCGATCGCGGTTGATATCAGAGGCAAGGCCTTTCTCGCGACGGTGGTCAAGCCGCCGTTCTATACGCGAAAAAGGACGTGAGGTGTGAGGCGTGAGGCGTAAGGTGAAGCGGACGATAAGATGACGAGAAACATCTACACAGGCAAAGTCGTCACTCTCAATATCGATACTGTGACTCTGCCGAACGGAGCCACGATCGATCTTGAGACGATCCGTCACCCTGGCGCTGCCGCAGTCGTCCCAGTAAAGGATGATGGCACGGTCGTGTTGATCCGGCAGTTTCGCCATGCGGCAGGAGGATTTATCTATGAAATCCCTGCGGGAAAACTTCAGCCCGGCGAAGACCCTCTCCACTGTGCGTCGCGGGAGTTGGAAGAAGAGGTGGGCTATCGAGCCGCATCCTTCGAGTTGCTGACCAGCATCTTTACCGCTCCGGGGTTTGCCGACGAAGTGATCCATGTGTACAAGGCGACGGGGCTGACAACGGGCCGGCAGCAGCTGGATCCGGACGAAGTATTGGACATCATCGAAATGCCGCTTGCAGAGGCGGTGAATAAAATCGAGGATGGGACAATCCGTGACGCGAAGACGATCGTAGGGTTGCAGGCAGTCTATCTCAGAACCAGACGGGGCGAGCCCGCATAATTCATGAGCGCTTCTGCTGCAATCGCCGATTCGCTACTGCGACGAGCCTTCGGTCGGCGGGCTCGCCCCTCGGGCCTTCGACGTACTGCACTAGTACGCCTTAGGTCCTCCGGGCTCCGCGCGCCGCTCTCGCCACGCGACTCCGCGATTTCGCGACGAATCGTCATGAATAATGCGGGCTAAAAACACTTGAGGGGGTTCCCACCAGAAGTGGAAACCCCCTCAAGCAAACCAGCCTCGCCGGGATAAGAAGGAGATTACTTGCCCTTCTCGTCCTTCTTCTTCTCTTCGCCGAAGGTGTCGGCATGGCCGCCCTTCTTCTCTTCCTTCTTCTTCTCCTCGCCGTACACAACCACGTGGCCACCCTTCTTCTCTTCCTTCTTCTTGTCTTCCGCGAAAGAAGGAGCGGTGAAGGTCACTGCCACTGCCACTGCCATGATTGCCATCAACATGTGCTTCATAATGATATACCCCTTAGCTTGAGGATGATTGAAGTATGTGCCGCTCATTCGGCACTGGTTGAATATCTAGCAAGCTTGGTGCCGGGGTATCGATCTAATCGAATGCACGTCTTTATACAAATATTCCATAGGTTAGAATATTCGATTAATGAGGAGCTGAATGATTCTTCCTACGAGACCCTGTGGCAGAATAGTTGAGCCCAGACCATTCTGCCACAGGGATCTCATCTGGAAGATAGTCCGAACTCAACGCAACCGACTGTTGAGAGGAATTTCTCCCCAACCATGGATCCGAACCGTCGTCAGGGAACTTCAGAAAGAAGCCGGTTCACACCGGTTGAAAATCGTGCTATCTTTCGTGCCCTGCGTGACGTCTTCTGACAAGGATCACGCGCCGATTGTGTCGTAGAAAATAGGCGTCGTTCAATCGAATACACCATAAGAAAAAGCTACGAGGAGCACGGACATCTATGTTGCTGAGTGGAAAGAAGGGCCTCATTATTGGCGTAGCCAATAAACACAGTATCGCGTGGGCCATTGCCCAATCTGCCGCCGGTCAGGGGGCTCAGCTCCTGTTCAATTATCAGAATGAGCGGTTGCGGCAGAATGTCGAAGAACTAGCCGCCACAGTGTCGGGCGCACGGGCGTATGTCTGCGATGTGGGGAATGATGGAGAAATTGCGGCACTGATGAAGCAGGTGGAGAAGGAGTTCGGGCGACTCGATTTTCTCGTCCACTCTCTGGCGTTCGCTCCACGTGAAGAATTGACCGGCCAGTTTGTGAATACGACGCGCCAGGGGTTCGCAACGGCGCTGGATGTCAGTGCCTATTCACTGGTGGCGGTCGCGCGAGCCGCGATGCCATTGATGACCGAAGGAGGCTCGATCGTCACGCTTTCCTATCTTGGCGCAGAACGGGTTGTGCCGCATTACAATGTGATGGGGGTCGCCAAGGCTGCGCTCGAATGCACCGTCCGGTACCTGGCCTATGATCTTGGTCCGAAGAATATCCGGGTGAATGCGATCTCTGCCGGGCCGATCAAGACGCTTGCCGCCCGTGGTGTGTCAGGCATCACGAAGATGGTCGATCTTCATAAAGAGTTTGCCCCGCTCCGACGGGCCACCGAACAGGGGGAGGTCGGCGATACGGCGCTGTTTCTCGTGAGTTCTTTGGGACGGGGGATTACCGGAGAGATCATCTACGTGGACGGCGGATTCAACATTCTGGGGATGATGGCTCCCGGCGAATCGCCGGTCTCCTGACCCGTCACCGACTCATTCAAGCTCAGGCTCCAGTCAACGTACGCGAAGGTTCTGTTCCAGCTTGTCCGCCCCTCTGCCGTAAGTTGTCCCTCAGGCATCAGAATTCGCAGGATCAATCAGTCGCCTGATGGGAAGAGTGTTGGTTTATCAAGTGGTTCCACCTCCATCGGTCCCTGGCTAACGTGGCACTGCGTTTGCTGTGTCCTCAGACATTCAGACAGACGAATCCTCCTCTTGCCACGGGATGTCCGAATGTTGAGGAAAACGCTTGGAGTCGCAGTCGGCCTTATCGTGGCCGGTCATGCTCTCTTGCCGATGCCGTCTCAGGCGCAGGTTTCCGCAAGACATCTTGCCAAAGAAGCGCTTCAGGAATGTGACCAAGGGCGGGTGGCGACAGTACGCGAAGCGCGGCTCATGCATTTCCAAACGGGACAGGCGCTGGCAGAGCAGGCCGTGGCGCTCGATCAGCGATACGCCGATGCGCATTTTTCGCTCTTTTGCAATTTAGGAGAGATCCTTCGCATCGACGGCGAGTCCATCACCGCCACTTTCGGGTTCCGCCGCATGATGAATGAACTTGATCGGACACTTGAACTCAATCCCGGTCACCTCGATGCGCTTTCGGCCAAGGGGACCTTCCTCGTGAAGCTCCCTGGCGTCCTGGGAGGCGATAAAGAAAAAGGAGAACAGCTGTTACAGCAGGTCGTCAAGCGGGCGCCGCACGCGGTCAATGCGCGGCTGGCCCTTGCCAGAGTCCGGTGTGAGCGGGGCCGGCATCAGGAAGCCGTGACCCTGGCCTCCGATGCCTTGGCGATCGCCCGGAAGCACAAGCGGGCCGAGTTTATCCCGGAAGCAAGGGCTACGCTCCAGCAGCTGCGTACCAATGCGACCGGTGCCAGTTACAAGCCGCCGCTCTGACACTCATTCGAGGGTTCCTCTCAACTGTTTCAATCGCCCCTGCCGCTTCTTTCCCTCGATTCGCCTGTTCTGTGAGCCCTTCGTCGGTTTCGTCGGTTTCCGTTTCTTCTTCGGGATGGCGACACTTTGAATTAAGAGGCTGAGCCGCTCTAGCGCGTCTGCTCGGTTTCGTTCCTGCGTTCTGTGCTGCTGCGCCTTGATCGTGATCACACCTGCTTCCGAAATGCGCTGATCGCGGAGCTTGAGCAATGCCTCCTTGTAAAAAGGCGGGAGCGATGAAGCGGCAATATCGAAGCGGAGATGAATAGCCGTCGACACCTTGTTGACGTGCTGCCCGCCCGCGCCCTGCGACCGCATGGCATGGAGCTCGATCTCCGATTCGGGGATGGCGATCTGTGAGGAGACTCCGAACATGGGCGCCACGACGTCATCTCCCGGAGGATATTAATCTACCGCTTTGTCTGAACCTTGGTGGTCGGGTAAGTTGATTCCAGGACGAAACGTTTATGCCGCGGCTGTGTCGGGCGCGCATTATCGTGGCCCACAAGGGCACGGAACTTCCGGATCTGTTCAGCGCTGACTTCGATGGGGTCGTGCAGAACAGCCCAGATGACACCTTCATAACAGGGCGGCGTGGTGTAGGACCCGAAGTAGCGGTAGTAGGTGAGATTTTTCGGCAAGAGGTTCATCGGGTTGATCGCACGTTCGTGGTCCTCGATGAACTCCCCGACCTTCTTCGGGGCATGTTCCAGAAAGGTTTCGAAGAACGGGTTGTGTTTACCCTCCTCCATGAATACCGCTACGACTGCCGCTTCGTGCCGCTCGTTGTGATGTACAAGGTGTAGCTCCATCGGGTAGTGCTTCTGATCGACGGTATGCTCGCTCGGGGAGTGAAAATGGAATTGCTCAAGTAAGTAGAGATCTTCATCAAATACAATGGTGCTGTCCTTGTCAAAATGGAGTACCGTCTGGCCGTGCCGAGGATAGCGGGACGCCACCTGCTCCGAAAGTGGTTCAAGTTCTTCCAACGTATGTCCGTTGTTGATCACATGAAACGGAGAATCTTTGTAAGAAAATTCAATTTTGGCGAGGTCGACCTTGTAGGTTCGCAACAAATCAATGGGCGATTGAGCCATACCCTTATCACAGAGGGAAAATTCCGGTCCGATGCTCCCCCAATGCAAGGGCCCGACACTTCCCTCGTATCCCCAACGAGATCCCTCTGATTCTCCGGCATGCAGCCACTCAGCCGGCAACACCAAGGCGATCATCCACAGTACTATCAGAAGTACGGCACGCATAATGGCCTCCGTCGTGGGAGATAAAAATTCCCGTTCGCGAGTAAAGCTAGCACATCCGCGTATCGATAGAAAAGATGGATCCACGGTACAAGACAACAGGAATGCGGTGCGTTACTTCACTCAGAATAGACGGGGCGGGATGAGCGGTTTCGCCCGACAGGGTCTTCACAAAAAAGCCAACGCATCGAGAAAAGCGGCCTGTCCCTGAGTATCTATTGCAGTTCTGGCACGCGGTCGATGATACGGAGTTTCACGTCGTTGCCCAATTGAATCTGGACCATCTTGCTGGAGAGACTTTCACGCATCTGCCGGACGTCCTGCGCGCTGAATTGCAACTGGCCGCCGCACCGTTCGACCAGGTGGTAGAGCAATAGGGTCGTGAGGTAGTGAACCTCGTCGTCGTCGGCATGTTCACTACAGTTGAGAATCTGCGGCATCGTGGTCGGGACTCGGTTGCGTCGTGTAGCGTCCTTATCGCCGAAACGCCGGCTATTCCACAATGCCCCAAAGGGAGGGGGTCTATCATGAGAAAACAGATTCTTTCAGTGAATTTAACAGCCTATGAAATTGCCGGCTCCGAAGATCATGAATTTCTCAAAGAGCCCTGTCGATTGCATGGGACGAATGGAAGAGGCTGGCGCCGATCCGGCGTCTTGCATGGCCTAGGAAGGCATGCTTCGAAAGATTGGGATGGTCGGCGCGACCCACATCTAACCCGCCTGGGTCGCGCCAAATCAACGGCAGGTCATTCCTTCGGCGGTATAGCGGACGAATGATGACTGGTAATCAGCCATTGGTTGCCGTCCCACTTGTAGGTAAACGTATACCGGGCTTTGACGCTGGCCCCGGTCTTCTTGAATGTGAAGGTGTAGAATCCCGCGTCGATCGCCGTATTACAATCAATTTCAATTTCGCGCGAGTCTATAGAATCGATGCGTCCCACCGGGTGGTTTTCCAGAAAATGGTGGAAATAGTCCTCTTTGTCGAGGGCTGTGCGTCGTGGCCGGCTCGACACCGTCGGGAGCAAGAGCGATGTCGGCGCGTAATTGGCGGAGACTTTGTGCACATCGCCGGTTTGGAGTGAGGTATTCCAGCGGTCGAACAGGGCGGCGATGTCCTCCTCGGTCGCGGCTACGCACACTTCGGTATGTTGTGGAACCGCCTGGTGAACGTGTTCCGGAGGTGCGTCCGCCGTGGGCAGCGCGGACGAATGGTGGCTGGTAATCAGCCATTGCTTGCCGTCCCACTTGTAGGTAAACGTATACCGGGCTTTGACGCTGGCCCCGGTCTTCTTGAACGTGAAGGTGTAAAGCCCCGTGTCGATCGCCGTATTGCAATCGATTTCGATTTCGCGCGAATCGATGCGCCCCACCGGGTGGTTTTCCAGAAAATGGTGGAAATAGTCTTCTTTGTCGAGGGCTGTGCGTCGTGGCCGGCTCGACACCGTCGGGAGCAAGAGCGATGTCGGCGCGTAATTGGCGGAGACTTTGTGCACATCGCCGGTTTGGAGTGAGGTATTCCAGCGGTCGAACAGGGCGGCGATGTCCTCCTCGGTCGCGGCTACGCACACTTCGGTATGTTGTGGAACCGCCTGGTGAACGTGTTCCGGAGGTGCGTCCGCCGTGGGCAGCGCGGACGAATGGTGGCTGGTAATCAGCCATTGCTTGCCGTCCCACTTGTAGGTAAACGTATACCGGGCTTTGACGCTGGCCCCGGTCTTCTTGAACGTGAAGGTGTAGAGCCCGGCGTCGATCGCGGTGTTGCAATCGATTTCGATTTCGCGCGAATCCAGAGCATCGATGCGCCCCACCGGCTGGTTTTCCAGGAAATGCTGAAAGTAGTCCTCTTTGTCTTGAACCGTGATCCGCGGCCGACTTGACACCGTCGGGAGCAAGAGCGATGTCGGCGCGTAATTGGCGGAGACCTTGTGCACATCGCCGGTTTGGAGTGAGGCATTCCAGCGGTCGAACAGGGCGGCAATGTCCTCCTCGGTCGCGGCTACGCACACTTCGGTATGTTGTGGAACCGCATGGCCGGATGGAAGGAGTGCTGCTATATTTTTTGTTTCTGCGTGACTCACGATGGGGACAGCGACTACCGCGAGGAGCAAGGCCAATCTTTGCATGAACGATCCTCCTTGGATGCTGAGCGATCAACCACGTGAGATATGGACAACGCTGGATCGCAAAGCCTGGCTGGCTTCTGCGAAGGTCGGCATTATAGATGAGGAAAGAGACAAATCTCAACCGTGCGCCTTTGTTCAATTGGTGTCGGCCCAAAGCCTGCCGGTCGTCTTGACCAATGCCGGAACCCCCAGCGACAATTTACGATAGCGGTCCCATGCAGCCCCGTGATACAGTACCGCCGCTCGTTTTAGGGTTGCGGAAAGCCGTGGACGATTTTCCAACCAAGCACGTCGGATTTGCGGTGACGATCCCATCCATTCCAAGGGGAATTCTTCCTATGAACAGGCTCAAGCGTATTCAATGTTCACTGATGCGGAGTACTGACCGGCACCCACAGCCACTGCTTCTCGTCATCGTTATGCTCGCCTGTTCCCTGATGCCCTTCGCTTCATCCAGCGCATGGGCTGAGTTGGCGGAGGATTTTCGAATCTGGGGTAACGTCACGGCACGGGGCAACTTCGGATTCATCGATCAGGACCTCAAACGATTCCGCTGGTGGGGCGAAATCCAGCCCCGGACGAGAGAAGAGGGCGAGGATATGGATCAACTCTTGATTCGTCCGGGAATCGGCTACGCGCTGACGGACCACTCGACGGTGTGGATCGGCTATGCCCACGTGATCAATTTCCCGGCCGCCGGCGACAATATCCACGAAGACAGGATCTGGCAGCAATATATGTGGTCAGGGGCGACCCCGATTGGCGCCTTCACCAGCCGCACCAGATTTGAACAGCGCTGGCAAACCAACGGAAACGAAACCGGCGGGCGGTTTCGGCAGATGTTCAAACTCAGCTGGCCGATTCCAGTGTATCCGGCGGTGAGTCTCGTGGGGTGGGATGAGGTCTTCATCCATCTGAATGATACGAATTGGGGAGCCACGCAGGGGTTCGATCAAAACCGTGGATTTGCCGGGATCGGCTATCGCGTGCTACCACCGGTGCTGGTCGAAATCGGGTACATGAATCAATACATCAATAAGTCCACTCTCGATAACATGAACCACGTTCTCTCGCTGAATCTCTTTCTCGATTTTTGAGTTGCGTGACAGCGGGGTACCTCGGCACAGATCAGGGGGCTGCCGTCGGATCCTTACCGATTCCCGGCGGGCGTGGCGTCACGCAGTAACTTGTCCGCAACTTGCTCGGCAACGCGGCTTTCGACGGTTTGGTGCAGCTTGAAAAGTCCTCGTTCATACTCGTGGGTCCAAATGATCTGCTTCGTTTTGGAATCGATCAACCGTAAGTGCCCTACTCCCAGATAGTGGGTATCCAGATCTCCTTCCAGTCCGTAGAAACCTTCCATCCCGTGGTACCACTGCTCGATGCCGGCAATACCGGCAAGAATGGCATCGGCTTGTTGAGGAGTCGTCACAATGGAGAATCTCCCAGATTGAGCCAGCGCGGCTCCAATTTGCGCTCTGACAATGTCCGACTTCTCGATAACATCGGCGCCTTCTTCTTTCCCAAGGTCCTCGATGTAGATTGATTTGACGGAAGCCAAGCGGGTTGAGTCTTGAATAGCCTTGGGAGAGACGCTGTCAGCGCTCTGACAGGCGGCGAGAAGACAACACAGCGCTAGGATGGCAACCGTTCTCAGCATGTCCGAACCCTTCAAGTACCCACCTCAGTCATGAGGTCACACGTCTCAGTAATTCGCCGGACCGTGCCGGCTCAAAACCGGTACAGAACTCCAAGACCCACATTGGTGTTGTGGGCCTGCAGATGCGCGTGTTCAGCATTGAGTGAGCGTTGAGCCCGCTGGACGGTCAGAGTCAAAGCCGTATTGTCCGTGAGCTGATACAAGAGCCGTCCACTTCCGAGGAAAATGTTCTCCCCCCCCAAGAAGTGATGATGATCATCGGGTATACCGGTCGTAAAGTTGTTGCGCTCATAGTGGAAGTCGAGTTCCAACTCCAGGTTCTCCATCACATCGGCTTCGAGAGCAACCGACGCAAAATGATGGACGTAGGAGCTATCATCATGAAATTGAGGATGGTGACGGCCTTCCGCCAAGCCGCGTTCGTAATGGTAGCCGAGGACCATTCTCGTGTGGTGCGTCACATGCCAGACCAAATGCGGGCCAATCGCCCACAAGAACGTGTCCCGCTCGACAAAGGGCTCATTGAAGCGGCGGATCCCGGCGCGTCCATATAATTGAACTTCAAAATGCTCGGAAAGACGTTTGTCAAATCGGATTGAACCGATATGGGAACTGACCCGTGCATCCTGCAGCCCATGGATACTACCATGGGAACTTTCTGTCTGACCCAGTAATTGGTCGGGAGCCGTAAAAAACCGCAATCGGAGGGCAGTATCAGGGTTGAAGGCATGCACTCCCTCAAGGTAGATGCCGGTCTGACTGAATTCCGGATTGACGGCGTAGACGAACCCTCGAACTTTGGCGGTGAATGCCGTCTTGCCCCAGGAAGAAGGAATGAACTTTATTACGCGGAGAGCCGGCTCAAACACCATGTCTTTGTTATGGCCAAACGACGAACTCTCCACCACCGGTTGCGATGGGTCCCCGTCGAGGCTTGATCGGCGTGTGGCCGAAAAGAGATTGGAATTGTCGGTGTAAAACAGCGAACTGCTCGCAGTGGCGGACCATTCGGCCATCGCGGGGGCGGCCGTGCTCATCAGCCACAAGGCGGCAACCCAGAGTGCTCCTAAGGCAGACAGTAGAGAAAACTTAATTGTCTGATAGAGTCTGAACCAGTGTGACGGGAAGGAGTTGCGTGATCTGTCGGAAGACGTGCCGGAAGTGCTGCGTTCCGGACGGATCGCACGTGAGTTCGCACAGCAGGACCGCAAGAACACGGGATGGTTCGCCATCGGCGCGCTGGCTCCAGTCGGCAATGGGCGCGCATTGTAGCCATTGTATGCGGCGGTTGCAAGGGGTATCGCAAGATCATGTGCCGGGACGCGGCCACCCGTCAGATTCCCAGACGCCGATGGGGAGAGGCGGCATTTGAGGCGAGGCTATGATGCAGAGACCTATGGCTCGTGACGGCGCTGGCGCGCCGCCACATCAGGGATCTGTTCGCTTCTTGCCGAAGTATTCCTGCCGGCTGACGGCCACATCGGTCACAAACATCACACCGGAGTGCCGTTCGAAGAGCGGGCGAAGCCCTGCCAGAATAGGCTCCACTTTTTCTTCCGGCACGACAGTCATGATGATCTCCAGGCTCTCCTGTTCGCTGAACATGAAGTGAGCCTCGCGCACGCTATGGTGGCCCTTCCCGGACACATTTCCGATGATGGTATAGCCGGTGGCCTTGACTCGGTCGAATACCTCGGTGACGAACGCCCGGTGTTCCCCGGCGACGATCACGCGAATCTCCTTCATCGGATGCAATGCAAAACTCATTACTGCGCTCCTTTCCGGCCATTGATCAGGGGTTATACATCAGATTCAGGCTGAGCCAAAGCGGGTGGCCCGGCCGCCACCGCGCTCTCAACCTTGCTGGACCTGTCCAGATTCATTCGTTCCCACGTTCCATCGGGACGGTATCGATACCACACCCGGTCTTCCGGGTCGAGCACGACGAGATGGACCCACTCGTTATGATAATAGTGCTGAAGCACTTTGTGCCGTTCGATCAGCTTTTCGATGCGCACTCGAGGCGTTTCAACGATAGTCAGCAAGCGCATCGGCTCATGGTACGGCATCTCCCCGTTCATGACGGTTTGTCTCGCCAACCCCAGCCGTAGATCGCTCCAGGGGCCGGACATGATGCCAAAGCGTCCCACCACGTTATGATAGATCTTGCTGCCGCTTCCGTAGACCTCGTTGTCGACAGTTGAAAAGTAATGCTCCATATTGATCCACTGCGCGACGACTTGGGGGGCCGTGAGCAGCACTTCGAGCAGTCGATTGCTCGGATCTTCCCGATAATCGTACGAATGCAGGAAGACACGTCCGCCCAGGTCCAGTCCTTTCGTCAGCTCCCGCCGTCCGATCAGAAACGACGTATTGTTTGAGAGGCCCCATTCCGGTCTGATTTGGCTCCAGTCCATGCTCCGCCTGCGGACATGCGCCTCAGCCGCCGTCTCCTCGAGAACCAGTTGGACATCAGGGAAACGTGCACAGCGTTCCTGACTGGTGAGCGCGGAGGCTACTTTGAGGTCTTCCTGGAGTCGGGCGATGTCCGCGCGATGGGTCGGCGGGGCATCTTCGAGGTCGAGCAGCAGTACGGTATCGGTCGTCGTATCCATTTGGCCGGCGAGAAAATGCGTGTCGGACGGGATGTCGATCCCCAGATTGGCGATTCGCTCGCGGACCTTGGGATTGTTCGCCATCATCGCGAGGGCACGGGCATTGGGCTTGCCTTCATTGCCGCCACAGGCGCCGCAATCGAGCGCAGATTCGTAAGGATTGTTGTCCGACGTGCTCCCGTGGGCGCAGAAGAGGACGAGCCGCCCGAAGTTCCTCGTCAATCCCATCATGCGCAGAGCAGTGTCGACGGTCAGAACCTGTTCTTCCAGAGTGAAACCGGTTCTGGTGAGCCGTTCTTTATGTCGTGACGCGGATCGCGCCGTCAGATCGTATTGCCGCCGTAAAATGTCGACAAAGGCGTTGATGGTCTCGAGCGTGAGTCCGGCCCGCTCGATTTCTTCGGCAGCGATCGGCGGCTCCGGGTCTCCTTCCACCGTCAGCGCCCGTTGACGCAGGCCTTCGACGAGCGCAGATGTGATACGGGAGCTGCGGAGTCCGAGTTGTTCGTGCAAAGCCTCCCTGATTGTGGCCTGTTGCTCCGCTTCAAGCATCTCCGCGGTTTCACCGGGCCCCGGCTTGTCTATCGTCAACGTGGTGGCCAGAGAGGGGACGAACAGCCGTCGCAACCAGGCGGTCCAGCGCTGATAGAGCGCCGGGACCAATGTCTTGCCGAAAATCGGCAGACCGTAAAACCAGCCAAGCGATTCCACCATGACATAGGGGGTGACGACATTTTCTTTCAGATCGTGCAGGAGGGTATGACCCGCATGCACCCACTTGGCCCGCGCCGCATGTAGCGATACCTTGTGATCAAGATAGCTGCGCGGAATCTCCCGGACCTCATTCTTCGCCCGCATGATGACCGGGAACTGTTCCGTGTCATGCTCCTTTCCCCAGGCCCGATAGCGGATGAAGGCGGCAAAGAAGCCGGCAAAGCCGAAGGTCTGATGCGGTCCGACCGACTCGAGGTGACGGCGGAACGGTTCCGACCGGACGTCGATGCAGTAGACCGATTGTGAGTGCGGGCGCACTGTTTCAGAGGGAGCGGGGTTTTCAGTACGTGCGTGCAGGTGTTCCAATAGCTGTTCCCGGTAGCCGGCCTCCAGGGCAGTGAGCCATACCGGTCCATGGTCCGATTCGGGGAACGCCTCCATCCAGTCGACGAGTTGCTTGAGGTCCGCGGGGGCACTTTCAACGAGTACGGTTGCCTCTATAGTCAACGAACGGGCCAGGGCGAGAAGCCGGCGCGCGGCCCCACGCCGCCCGGCCGCTTGCAGCCGGGGAATGACTTCGGCACGGTACCGTGTGAGGATATTGCTCCAGCTTTGCCCCTTCCGATGCGAGAGCCGGTCGACTTCCTCGGCATAGAGGGCGGGCAACCGGCCCGCCACCCGCTGCCGTCGCAAATAATATTCTTCGGGATAGTCGCGCATGTAGGCCGTCACAGCTTCATATCGTCCTTCGATGCCGAGATGGTCCGTGCACGCCTGCCGGACCAGTTCACGCGCGTACCAGAGACGAATCGCCAGGAACTTCACCAGGCCGACCGGGTGAGCTTGCTGCCAGGGGTAGTGACGCTCCTCTCCACGCCACTTGATGAAACCGGCCCAGCCTGGCAGCGCAGTTAATTGTAACGATAAGTAATCCTGTAGAAGGTCACCCGGAATCCCCAGCGCATCCAGGCTTTCGAGGAGCGCGTCTTCGGGATAGTCCGGCAGCTCCGCGATCTTTCTGCGACTGTCTTTGATTCCACAGGGAGACCATTCATGGGAGACCATGGCCTTCCAGGCTTCATAGAGGCCCTTTTCACGTCCCGGCATCACCCATGTGGCATGGCCCTCGTCCAAAAAGGCTCCGCACCATTTGATCATTTGATCGTTGATCTGCTGGACGATTTGTGTGCCGAGCGTGTCATCGCACCAGTGCGAGAGGGTGAGCCATCGGCAGAGCGCGGCTTGATTCTCATCCACGACTTTGCGGATTCGATCATCCAGTGAAAAAGGAAGCAGTACACACTCCAACTTACGGGCGAGTGCGTCGATCAGCGGCTTGTCCGGATCTTCCAATTGATCGTCAAGCGGCTCCATGGCCGGGGCACAAAGTCCATCAGCAAGACAGGCATGCAAGACCGCGCTGTGCGTGACGGTCTGCGATCCGATGGTCACCTGTTTATCGATGACTCGCGACCCGAGTGCGTCACTGAGATGAGTGGACCGGATTCGGCCGGTCTTGAGGTATTCGCGATACAGATGGCTGGGAAGATAGCCGTTGCCGCCCATGAACTGCTTTCCGCGTTTGACGGCCTCTTCAAACGGCAGATATTCGATACCATGCAATGGATTGTGGTGGACGAAAGTCCTCATCGGCCAGTATTGGGCGATGACTTCCCCTGCAAGACGGACGACCCCGCGCAATTCCATCCGCCGGGATTCAATCTCAGTCACGTGCTCTATCGGTTCCATGCGAGAGACTGCTCCGTGGCGGCGGTCTTATTCGGATCCTGATTCGACGAATACAAGCTGATCGGGGCCAAGCCAAGCGCGAGCAAGGCCAGCACTACGATCAGCAGCGAAGAAAATTCGGGATGCCTGAGGTCCGCATAACGTAAATCCGGCCGGCGGGTGCCAAAGAGCAATTGCTGGACCATTTGCATGATGTACCACGAGGCGGCCAGCCACGCCGTGAGCGCGATGAACAGGCCGATCGTTGAAGAGGGCGGGGCCGTCAATAGCAACCCCATGAATCCAGCGAACACCCCGAAGGGCGGGATTCCCATCGCGGCCAGGCCCAACAGAGAAAACAGGACCGCATATTTCGGCATCACCGCGGCCAGGCCGCTGACGGCCTGCGGGTCCACATCGTCGCCATATCTCGTGCGGATGACCTGCCAGGCAACCAACAGTCCGCCGGTGGCGAGGCCGACTGCTCCGGCCAGTACGGCCGCGCGCGGCGTTGCTGTGTGGGCTCCGGCCACAAACCACCAGAGGATCGAAAAGAAGGAGACGCTTCCGTAGCCCACCAACAGACGGACCCGTGATTGGGCCAAGGCCTTGATTGCGCCGTACAGTGAGCTCGTCAGGGCCAGGAGGCTGACGACCGCGACGAATTCATTCGGCATCGTGGGCATAGCGGTTGCTAGTCCGTGAAGGCCAAGCACGGGCAGCAGCACCACAATGAACGGGGGCAGGCTACCCGGCAGTCTGGTCAGCGCCGTGAGGTACCCGTCATGAAGGGGCATGAGCGGTAACAGAACGGCATAGGTTGCCAGGGATGCCACCGATGAGACGGGCGGTCCCGCCACGAGAGAAAGGCCCGCGCCGACGACACCGACACCGAAGGAACCGATGCCCCACCAGGAGATGGGCCAAAGCGTCGTGTGATGACGGTAAAGGAGGAACATGATCATCAGCATGATCAAGATCAGGCAGAGCGGACCGAACGTATTGCCCCCGGTGAGCACGACCATTCCCAAGCCGAGGAAAATCAAGGTCAGGGTCCAGGCGAGCCGATGGTGCTCGTGCACCGGCTGGCCTAATGTGGCCACCACGGCTGCGATCGGCAGTAAATAGAGCGGTAAGAGACCATCGGGCGGGATCGGAAGCCGGTTGGCCACCACGGCGGTCGCCGCAAGGCTGATGACAGACGAGCCGACGGCACACATCCTGACACGGTAGGGATCGGACCCAAAAGCCAGACAGACGAGCGAACCCGCGAACGGAATTCCGGCCAACACCCATGGTATGACCATGTCTGTCATCGAGACCACCCGCGTTCCAACTTGTCGAGACGATGAATCAGTTGCGCGGCCATCGAGTTGATCAGCTGATAAAGTTCATCGGCATAGATCCGGTTCAGGAACACTGTATAGAGGCGAATTCTCAGACCTTCGATCCAGGCGGGGATCCGGACCGCCCGCCCGTGGGCACGCATGTGCAGGTAGGTCCAGCCCAGGACCGTCATGAGCGCGGCCATCACGACAATGAGGTCGAAGAGCCAGTCCGGGAGATCGGCGGATCTGAAATACGACGCCACCTCCTCCGGGTTGGGGTAAAGGAATGCGGTGAACGATTCGACGGCGAACAGGTAGACGAACACGATGAACAGGAGCGTCAGCAGCATGATGGCCGACACTTTCCACGAAGCCACGGCACGAAGTCGTATGAGCGTCAGGATCGCCTGCGACGAGGTGATCCAGATGAAGAAGAGGATAATGACGGTTCCCTGGGATTCCAGCAAGGGAATGCGCAGGACTCCGTGTGTGACCAATAAGATAAGCAGCGGAATAAATAGTGTCGTCACAAACCCGGTCGACCAAGCCAAGCGAGAAAATCCCGCCTGCTCGGCGGCATGGTCCACGTGCGGGAAATGCGGCTCCTGCCGCGCCTTATGAATGATATTTCCACAATTGAGAAAGACCGTGGCCTTGAAGAGACCGTGCGCGATCAGATGGAACACGGCGAGCGAGAAGGCCCCCAGGCCGCATTCCATGATCATGTAGCCCATTTGGCCGATCGTCGAGAAGCCGAGTGTCTTCTTGATGTCATTTTGGGCCAGCATCATGGTTGCGCCGAGGACGGCCGTCAGGGTCCCGATGACAAAGGCGACGTGTAGGGTGGTTGAGCTCATTCCGAAGAGCGGCGCGAGGCGGTTAATGAGAAAGCCTCCGGCGTTGATGATACCCGCGTGCAGCAATGCGTGGACCGGCGTGGGTGCAAACAGCGATCCCGGGAGCCACAGATGCAGCGGGAACTGAGCTGATTTGCCCATCGCCCCGATAAAAAGGAGGAGCGTCACAGCCGTTGCGGCGCTGACATCCATTCCGGGCAGGATCGAAATGGTCAGGGGCGTGGCGGCCGCTCTGGCAAACAGTTCCTGGAATTCAAGTGTGCCGTAGAGTTGATATGCCAGGACAATACCGGCCAGAAATGCTGTATCGGCAACACGCAGCAGCGTGAACGTCTTGAACGCGCCCGTCAACGTCGCGGGGTGAACATGGTTGTGCGCCAGCAGGTAGAGCAGGTAGCTCAAGATTTGCCAAAAGAGAAACAACATCATGAGATTGCCGCTCGAGACCATGCAGATCAATACGAAGTCGGTCAGGCAAATCAACGCGAGATACCGGCGCGCATGCCCATCCTGGTACATATACCTGGTCGAGTAGCAGTAAATAATGATGCTGACGCCGGTGATCAGCGTCATCATGACCGCGCTCAGCCGGTCAACGTAGAAACCGATGGGAATAATGAAAGAAGTGACGGAGGCCGGATCATAGAAGCGAATCGTGATGGGACTCTGCGATGAGACCAGGGTCAGGACGCCTATAGCGCCCAGGAATGCCAGACCGACGGGATAGGTGGCCGCTTTCGCGCGGGTGAACCGCGACGTCTCACCGCCGATCATCACGATGCCGGCGGCGGATAGGAGGAGAAATGGAACGATGACTACCAGCGATACGAGCACGTCATTTCTCCGGATGGTTGAAAAGCGTTCGTTCTCTTTCTGTCAGGCGATGGGCACACCTCCCGCCAGGGCGGCGGTGTACCATTAATACGGGTTCACCGCATTCGTCAAGCGGCGGCACACCGCGGTCTCATGCTCACGCGCCGTAGTGGACGACGCGCCGGGGTCATCCGGGAAGCGGCATCTCTACTCCGCCTGGCCCTTGTCGGTGTCGGTCAAAGCGAGCGTTCCCGGGCGCGTTTATCCAGGCGTTGAATGACGCCTGTCAGCGTCTGTCCCACTCGATGCAAGACCGTGTCGACATAGAGTCGATTGAGGAACAGCACATAGAGGCGACTCCGGACGCCGTTGATCCACGATGGCATCCACACGGCGCGGCCATGAGCCCGCATGTACAGATAGATCCATCCCACAATCGTCACCAGCGTCGACACCGCGAGGAGAAGGTCAAAGAGCCAGTCCGGGAGATCGCCGGCCTTGAAGTACGAGGCCACTTCCTCCGGATTAGGGTACAAGAAGGCGGTGAACGATTCGACGGCGAACAGATAGACGAACACGATGAACAAGAGCGTCAGCAACATCGCCGCCGACACCTTCCAGGAGGCGACGGCCCGCAATCGGGTCAGCGTCAGGATCGCTTGCGAAGACGTAATCCAGATGAAAAACAGAAAGATGACGGTGCCCTGGGATTCTAATAGCGGAATCCGTAACACGCCGTGAGTCACCAGCAGGATCAGCAATGGGATCACCAGGGTCGTGAGAACTCCCGTCGTCCAAGTCAGGGGCGAGTAACCTTGTTTCTCCGTCTTATGCCCTGAATGGGGGAGCAAAGGTTCCTGTCTCGCTTTGTGTATGACATTCCCGCTGTATAGGAACACCGTCGCCTTGAACAGCCCGTGGGCGATTAGATGAAAAACCGCGAGCGAAAAGGCACCCAGGCCGCATTCCATGACCATGTAGCCCATTTGGCCGATCGTCGAAAAGCCGAGCATGTTCTTGATGTCGTTCTGCACCAGCATCATGGTTGCGCCGAGGATGGCCGTCAGCGTTCCGATCACGAGGGCGACGTGCAGCGTGGTCGAGCTCATCCCGAAGAGCGGAGCCAGGCGATTGATGAGAAAACCCGCGGCATTGATAATGCCCGCGTGCAGTAACGCAGTCACGGACGTGGGGGCATAAAGATAGCGGGGAAGCCAGCCGTATAGTGGAAACTGGGCGGACTTACTCATTCCGCCGACCAGGAGCAGCAGAGTGACCGCCGTCGTGCCGTTCAATTCGACACCGGGGAACAGGGACACGGTGACAGTGGATTGCGCGGCTGCGGCAAACAGATCAGGAAATTCCAATGTGCCGTACAGCGAGTAAGCCAGGACAGTCCCGCCCAGGAAGACGACGTCACCGACCCGCAACAGCGTGAAGGTTCGAAACGCGCTTTTCAGCGTCTCCTGGTGGCTATGGTTGTGGACGAGGAGATAGAGGAGGTAGCTCAGCAATTGCCACAGCACGAACAGCATCAGCAAGTTCGAGCTGGACACCAGGCAGAGGAGGACAAACACGGTCAGCCCGATTAAGGCGAGATACCGGCGTTCGTGCAGATCCTGGTACATATACTCTACGGAATAGGTGTAAATGATCGTGCCGATGCCGGAGATCAGCACCATCATGACCGCGCTGAGCCGATCGATGTACAGGCCGATCGGGATGGCCAACACAGTGGACGCGTCCGGATCGTACAGTCGGAGCGTAATCGGGCCTTCCGCGGCCACAACAAAGAGTGCGGCAATGGCGCCACAGAAGGCTGCGCCGATCGGCCAGGCGGCGAGCTTCGCCCGGGCGTGGCGGGTGGCCTCGCTACCGACGCCTACGATAAGGGCGGCGATCAATGGAAGCAGCGGCACGAGCAACACTGCGGACATCATCACCTCAACGCTCTGAAAACACAAAAGCCAACCGCACGCTCGATACTGGATCGAGACATGTTCGGTTGGCTTGTACTGCGACCGGCCTCTCGCACGAACTGCCGGTCACCCTACGACCCGTGATGCGACCACTCGGCGCTTCACTCATCCTCGGTCGATCATGAGGATGAGCAACATCGCCAATCCATAAGTACGTGTCCATCAATAATATGTCTGCCCGATCAGCGTCAAGCGTGAAACGGTGAATGAGGTCTTTGAACCGGAATGGTATGGCCCGAAAGACCCATGGTCGGAGGTGATTGCGCCAAAAGGGTGACGATTGTGCTTGTCCGCTCGCGTATGCGACTCGTATAATCTCGCTCTGGAAAGGCCCAATCATGGAAAATGCCATCCGCAACGCCATCATCAAGTTCGAGCAGGAGTTCATGGGCCGTGGCCCCGACGACGTGCGGGCCTCCATCGTCCGTGATTTAGTCGTGGTCCGGTTAAAAGGGGTGCTGACTCCTGCCGAGAGGCAGCTGGCAAAAACTGCGGAGGGCGTCGAAATGGTGAAGCAGTTGCGGCAGAACCTGATCGCACAGGGTCGTGACAAACTGAGCGAGCAAGTCAGTGAAATCACGAAGGCCAAGGTCCTCGGCGTGTTTACCGACATCGATGCGCAGTTGGGGGAACGGGTCTTCGTCTTTACGTTGGACCGGGAGCCGGTCAGCGGAGTGCGGTAGAAGAACGACGTGCGAAGGTAAGCCTCGTACTCCCATCGCTTGAAAGCGGCGCGCTGGCCCCGGCATCCTTACGGCCTGGCCGAACGCGCGCTCGAAGCCCTCCCATCCCATTCGACAATACCTCGGCAAGGCTGCCTGAGGTCTTCCATGCCAAACTCAACCCGACGCCCTTCTTTGGGGAGCCGTATCTCGTCTACTTCAACACTGCCGCCGCAGCGCTGATCTGCTGCAGGAGGGGGTCACTGGAAGAGTAGGGGTGATCTGATTCTTCAACAATCTTTTCCGCTTCTGTCCCATTGCATTTCCCTTCGATCACGAAGGATGAGAGGTTCTAGTGCGCCGGCGCTACGGCTGGTTGTGCAACAGAAGACGTTGTGACCGGCGGATCGCCGCGTTTGGGAGTGGGGTGCCAGCCCATGACCGCCAGCAGCACCAAGAAGCTGATGACATATGCGACCACGACATGCCAGCCGTGATACACCCAGCGACCGACGTTCTTCGCATCCGGATACATGTTGGACAAGGCCACGCCCGCCGACGAGCCGAACCAGATCATCGAGCCGCCGAACCCCACCGTGTAGGCGAGCATGCCCCAGTCGTAGCCGCCTTGTTTCAGCGCGAGCGCGGTGAGCGGGATGTTGTCGAACACCGCCGAGATGAACCCGAGCCCCATGGCCGATTGCCAGGAAGCGACCGGCAATTTCTCCACCGGCATCATCGAGGCGCAGGTGACCAGTGAAAGCAGAAAAATCGTCCCTTTGGTCGCCCCGGGTAACAGACTCCAATCCGGTTTGCGTAACGGCGCCGAGACCAGGATCGCCAGTGCCACGGCCACGCCGATGAAGGGGAAATGATCGGCAATCTCGGGGTGTACCAGGTTGATGTACACGTTCGTGGAAATCGCCGCCACTAAAATGAACCCCACAATACCGACGCGGCCCCAGTCCACATGCGCGCCACCGGGTTCATAGGCCATCAAGGGCGAATACTTGTTCTGCTGCAGCGCGGCCGGGATGCCGAACAGGACCAGTGCGACCACTGCGGCGACATACGCGTGGAATACTTCAAGCGGGCTCACCCCGTCGATCCACATCATCGTGGTCGTGGTGTCGCCCACCACGCTGCCCGAACCGCCCGCATTGGAGGCGGCGACAATTGCGGCGAGATACCCGATGTGGACCTTGCCGCGAAAGACGGTCTGTGCCATGGCGCCCCCGATCATTGCTGCGGCGATGTTGTCGAGAAACGAGGACAGCACGAACACCATCGCAAGCAGCGCGAACGCACCCTTCGCTTGTCCCGGCAGGTACTTCGGCAGCACTGCGGGAACATGGCTGTCCTCGAAATGCTTGGACAGCAACGCAAAGCCCAGCAACAGGCACAGCAGATTGGAAAGAATGACCCACTCATGGGCCAGGTGGCCGACCAAGCCCGGCAGGCCATCGCCGGTCTTGAACCCGGTGAACGCCAATTTGTACAAGGCGATCGTTCCGAGTCCAGTGAGCGCCACCTGCAGCGTGTGGTGGTGGAACAGCGCGACACCAAGTAGCGTGAGGGCGAACAAGATGAAATCGAACGGGATGCCGAACGCGGTGGGTGGGTCAGTCGCCGCGATAGCAAACGAGGGGGCGAGCCATAACGCGAACGCGGCTCCGGCGATGCCGGCGCGGGACAACGGAATCTTCTGCTCTTCAAGGCGCATCACGCTCCCCCTGCTTCACGTTGATCCGAGCCCACATCCTTCAGAACGCTTCTACTGCAACCGTCGATACGCCGCTGCGACAAGCCGGCTGTGCATTTCACCCAGCCGGGCGGGCAGGCTCGCCCCTCCTGACCTCGATGTACTGATTCAAGTACACCTCGGTCTCTCGAGGCTCCGCGTGTCCGTCTCGCCTGGCGTCTCGTCGGTTTCGTCACGAACCGTCATGAACAATGTGGGCTTGCGATGCGAAGGAGCGAGCCCGCTACCATCGCAAAGCGGTTGTCGTGCACGCGCCCGATCGGCGACCGTCGACGAGAAGTGTGTTGAATTTCCGGGGGCATGGAATGGCGGTTGGAGTCCCATCCCCAACTTTGCCCCGACCCCCCAACCCCCCATCGTTAGCAGAGAGGACGATTGTTCGTTTTGCGGTGGATCTGGAATTGTCGGACGGGGATTGTCGTGTCCCGCCGAATGAGAGATCCAGAGGTCGTGGTTCGAAGTGACAACCGGACAATCCAGATACACCGAAGATCCACACAAAACCAGAAGCTACACAGGCAGGTGCGTGAAAATCAAGGCAAACTTTCCAGGGAGCATGAGTCGAAGACAACTCGGTGAGATTTCCAGCCTGCGCCTCACTGATGATGCAAGGGGGACATCACCATCACCCGGCTTTCCGTTCAATGAGCGCGCGTAGCTTGAAATGTTGCGTTGAAATCCGGGTCATTTGACCAGCGTGACGGGGACCTGGGTCAGGTGGACGACCTTGGTGGTGACCGAGCCCATCACGAGCCCGGCAATACGTCCGAGTCCACGCGATCCCATGACAATTTCGCCGGCTCCAACTGCTTTGGCGCACTCCACAATCTTTTCGGCGGCATCGCCTTCTTCCGTACTGCTGGCAAACGCCACGCCCGACGAGCGCAGCACTTGCTCCGCCGGTTCGAGAATCTCGCGATTATGCTGCGCTGCCATTTCCGCTGCTTTCTTGTCGCCCACATAGACCTGGATTTCGCCGTAAACGCGAAGCGGAGGGTGCACAGTCACGAGATGCACGCGACCTTGTGGTTTGTCGCGTGCGCGCTCAACAGCAAGATGTAGTGCGCGCATTGCGCTCTCCGAGCCGTCGAACGGAACCAAGATTGTGTTAGGCATAACGGCCTCTTTCAAGCCAGTGGCGACCAATTAAAGAATATCGCTGCATCCTATATCTCGCGGATTCAAGTAGCCAATGCATAAATTCACCGAGGGCGTGGTTGTCCCGGCCCTCTTATAGCAGTTCTTTCCTCGGAGACTGCAGACGCGCAAGACGTTCCGGGCAGGGCTTGTCGCAGCCGGCATCGCACTCCAGACCGAGGCGGTCAAGACCGCCACAACTGCCGCCGATCGGACGGCGACCGACCAGGACACCCACTGCCATCGCCAGAACCGCAATACCCATGACGAGAAAGGTCACCAAAAAAATAGTCATGACAGC
Source organism: Nitrospira sp. (assembly GCA_022842445.1). Taxonomy (GTDB): domain Bacteria; phylum Nitrospirota; class Nitrospiria; order Nitrospirales; family Nitrospiraceae; genus Nitrospira_D. The sequence goes on along the minus strand of JALHPO010000007.1, from coordinate 102,427 downwards.
TCCTGTGCACGGTACCGTTCGAAGGCGCAACAGACCTGCTCCTTGAATTGTCCATCACGTTCGATGACGAAGAGGACGGGAAGATTAATCCGTTCCGCGATGGCCATGCCTCGCTCGGGTCCCAACACCTGAAACGCGGTGGCCCAGGCGTCGGCTCGCATGCTGGTATCCGCCAGCACTGTCACCGACACCAGATGATTATCGACCGGCCAGCCGGTGGCCGGATCGATGGTATGGGAATAGCGCCGCCCGGCAATTTCAAAAAAATTCCGGTAATTGCCCGAGGTGGCGAGTGCGATGTCGCTGAGCGCCAGCACCGTCTGTACCGAACGTTCGCCCGGCAACGGTTTCTCAATCGCGATCCGCCAGGGTGTCTCGTGCTCCTTGAGCCCGCGTACCCGAATCTCGCCGCCGATCTCAACCATATAATGTTCAATGGCGTGCGCGGTCATGAGTTCAGCAACCCGGTCCACCCCGTACCCCTTGGCGATCCCGGAAAGATCCAGGAAGACATCAGGGCGGTGCTTGCGTATCGCCGGTTGAGTGTCACGGAGCGTGACTTTATCGAGACCGCTGCGTGTGCGCGCGGCGGCGATGTCGCGTTCAAGCGGGACGCGGTCCGGATGAAACTCGGGGCCGAAGCCCCAGAGATTGACCAGGGGGCCGACCGTGATGTCAAACGCACCTTCGCTTTGGGCGCCGACCTCAAGCGCGGTTTTGAGTACGGCATGCAGGGAAGCGGATGCGGATACCCAGTCGGTGGTGTCCAGACGGTTAAAGCGTGACAGTTCCGACTCCGGGTCATAGGTGGACATGGTGTGATTGATCTCGGCCAGCAATGCATCCACTTCCATTTGCATCGCCTTCAGTGCCGGAGCGCTCTGGGTGGGGCGGTATTTCACGTTATAGGTGGTTCCCATGGTACGACCACTCATGTGCAGCTCCGGGACAGGCGGTGCAGGACGCAGCAGGCTGAAGCCGGCACCGGCAGCCAGCAGAACGATCAAGGCAATCAGCGCACGGGGGCGCGGAACGGAGGGATGCATGGATGGTCATCCTCCGAAGTCATCGAGCATGATGTTTTCCCGCTCGACACCCAGATCCAACAGCATTTTGATCACAGCGGCATTCATCATCGGCGGTCCGCAGAGGTAGTACTCACAGTCCTCGGGCGCCGGATGGGTCTTCAGATACTCATTATACAGCACGTTATGGATGAAGCCGGTATAGCCGCTCCAGGCGTCATCCGGGAGCGGGTCGGACAAGGCGATATGCCACTTGAAGTTGTCATGCGCTGCGGCCAGCTTGTCGAAATCGTCGACATAGAACATCTCACGCTTCGATCGAGCCCCGTACCAGAAAGACATCTTGCGTGTGGTCTTGATGCGACCCAGCTGATCGAAAATATGCGACCGCATGGGCGCCATCCCTGCGCCACCACCGATGAATACCATCTCGTTGTTGGTGTCACGCGCAAAGAATTCGCCGAACGGGCCGGAGATGGTGACCTTGTCGCCCGGTTTGAGCCCGAACAGGTAGGAGGACATTTTACCCGGAGGCACATTTTGCGTGCGCGGCGGGGGCGTGGCGATGCGAATATTGAGCATAATGATGCCACGCTCCTCAGGGTAATTGGCCATGGAGTAGGCGCGCTCAAGGGGCTCATTGACCTTGGACACGAGGTCCCAGAGTTTCAGCCGGTCCCAGTCGCTGCGAAACCGTTCTTCGATATCAAAATCCTTAAACGAGTGCTCATACGGAGGGCAGAAAATCTGGATGTACCCTCCGGCGCGGAAATCGACATATTCATCCTGGGGGAGCTCCAGGACCAGTTCCTTGATGAAGGTGGCCACATTGTGGTTGGAGCGGACGGTACATTCCCATTTCTTGACCCCGAACACTTCATCTGGAACCTCGATCTTCAGGTTCTGCTTGACTGCCACCTGGCAGGAGAGACGGTAACCCTCGCGCGCTTCACGCTTGTTGATGTGGGAGGTTTCAGTCGGCAGAATCACCCCACCCCCTTCGAAAACCTTGACCCGGCACACGCCACACGTCCCGCCGCCGCCGCAGGCGGAACTGACAAAAATCTTGGCGTCGCCAAGCGCATTGAGCAACTTGCCTCCGATCGGCGTCTCGATCGATTTCTTGTCGTTGATCGTGATCGTGACATTGCCGCTGGCCACCAGTTTCGATCGCGCACTCAAAATGAGGACAGCCAGAATGAGAACGAATCCGGTGAAAACACCGACTCCCAGTATGATCTCGGTCATACGCGGCCTCTCATCAGGCTCAGAGTTGAATTCCAGAAAAGGCCATGAACCCGAGAGCCATCAACCCGGCGGTGATGAATGCAACGCCCAGTCCCTGCAAACCAGCCGGTATGTCGGAATACTTGAGCTTCTCACGCACCCCTGCCATCGCGACGATCGCGAGCGCCCACCCGACACCGGAGCCCACACCATAGGTGACGCTCTCGCTAAAGTTATAGTCACGTTCGACCATGAACAGACAGCCTCCGAGAATGGCGCAGTTGACGGTAATGAGCGGCAGAAAGATTCCCAACGAGTTGTACAGTGACGGGACGTATCGGTCGAGAAACATCTCCAGGACCTGTACAACCGCGGCGATGACGCTGATATAAGTGATGAGCCCAAGGAAATCCAGGCTCATCTCAGAGAGCCCCGCCCATGCCAGCGCGCCATCACGGATCAGAAACCGGTAGATCAGATTATTGATCGGGATGGTCAGACTTTGGACGACGACCACCGCGATGCCGAGTCCGAGCGCCGTGCCGATTTTTTTCGAGACAGCAAGAAACGTGCACATGCCGAGAAAAAACGTCAGCGCAAGATTCTCAACGAAGACCGCTTTGATAAACAGATTGACCAGGTCGATCATGAGGCCACCTCCGGACGGGGCGCGTGATAGATCCGGTATTCCGGTTCTTCCACTTGTGCCGGCTTCCAGGAGCGCACCACCCAAATGATCATGCCGATCAGGAAAAACGCACTCGGAGGCAGGAGCAATAAGCCGTTTGGCACATACCATCCGCCATCCCGTTCAAGAAGGAGGATTTGGTACCCGAAGAGGGAACCGGACCCCAAAAGCTCGCGTATGACCCCGATGACCATTAATAGTGCGCTATAGCCGAGGCCGTTGCCGAGGCCATCAAGGAAGCTCGGGAGCGGAGGATGTTTCATCGCATAGGCTTCCGCGCGTCCCATGACGATGCAATTGGTAATAATCAACCCGACGAAGACCGATAGGTCCTTGCTGATGGTGAACGCATAGGCTTTGATGAACTGATCAGTGACGATCACCAGCGACGAAATAATGGTCATCTGCACGATAATGCGGATACTGCTCGGGATATGGTTGCGGATCACACTGATGGCGGCATTGGAGCAGGCGGTGACGACGGTCAGCGCGATGCACATCGTGATCGTGGTTGAGAGCTTCGACGTCACAGCCAATGCCGAGCAAATCCCCAGGACCTGTAAAATAACCGGGTTATTGTCAACGATCGGGTCGATAAGAATTTTTCGGTGTTCGTACGACATGGGAGTTAGCTCCTTTCATGACGCAACCGGGCAAGGTACGGCCCGTACCCTTTGTCGCTCAGCCAGAACTTCAGCAAATTCTCCACACCGCGCGAGGTGATGGTGGCGCCGGCGAGTGCGTCAACCTGATGTTGAGCGTCGGGCGTGGAACTGTCAACCGCAACCTTCGTCACTTCAACCTGAACCTTCCATTTCTCGTCGAAGAGGACTTTGCCCGTCCATTGTGCCCGCCACTTGGGATTATCGATCTCTCCCCCGAGCCCCGGAGTCTCGGCATGCTGATAGAAGCGGAGGCCCTGAACCGTTCGCAAATCCTCCTCCAGCGCGAGAAACCCGTACATCGTAGACCAGAGCCCGTAGCCGTACACCGGCAGAATCAGTTTCTTCAAGTCGCCGTTGGCGCCGACAATCCAATAGACCGGCAGATATCGCGGTTCGCGCCTGATCCCTGCCACATCCTCCCGGCGGGCGAGTTCGGTGGAGATCGCGGGATCCTTTCCGGCCTTGACGATATTAAAGGTGTCAGGATCGATCCCCTTGACCTCGTCACCGGTTGCCAGTTCGATCATGCGCGCGTCAATCCGTTTGAGCGCTTGTGCTTCCGTCAGTCCCTCCTTGAGGAGGCCGGAGACTGCAATCACATTCCGTATGAGGTCGGCCTTCTGATTCGATTCCTGAATCGGTCGGAGGAGCACCGCCGCGCCGGCGACTACCACCGAGCAGACCAGACAGACCACAAACGTCACCAGCAGCGTCCTGCTCGCACTTTCGACCGGCGCAGCGGGTACGGCGGAATCCGGTTCAGGTGCGGACATGGCGGCGGAGCCTCCGTCGGATGTTCAGCTGAATGACCGCATAATCGATCAGGGGCGCGAATACATTGGCAAACAAAATCGTGAGCATCACGCCTTCGGGAAACGCCGGGTTCGCCACGCGGATCAGCACGGTCATGGCTCCGATCAGAATGCCGAAGACCCAGCGCCCGGCACTCGTCATCGCGGCGGACACCGGGTCGGTGGCCATGAAGACCATGCCGAAGGCAAACCCGCCCAGCACGAGATGCCAGTACCAGGGCATCGCCACCATGGGATTGGTGTCGCTGCCGACCACATTGAACAGGAGAGACGCCCCGACCATCCCCAGAAAGACCCCGACGATAATGCGCCAGGAACCGACCCCGGTATAGATCAGAAACGCCGCGCCGAGCAGACAGGCAAGGGTGGAGGTTTCCCCCATGGAGCCCGGTATCAGGCCGATAAAGGCATCCCACCAAGTGTAGCCTCCGCGGACGATCTCGTCGACGCCGCCCACTTTACCAAGGCTGAGTGCGGTCGCGCCGGAATAGCCATCCACCGCCACCCACACCCGGTCACCGGACATGTCGGCGGGATAGGCGAAAAACAGAAATGCCCGGGCGGTCAGGGCCGGATTGAGAAAATTCTTGCCGGTTCCGCCGAAGATCTCTTTGCCGAGGACCACGCCAAAGCTGATCCCGATGGCGACCATCCAGAGGGGCATATTGGGTGGCAGCGTCAGCGTGAAGAGCATGGAGGTGACCAGAAAGCCTTCATTGATCTCTTTCTGACGCACGGTGGAAAAGACCGTTTCCCATACACCGCCGACGATTAACGTGGTCAGATAGATCGGCAGAAAATACAAGAAGCCATGGACCGTATTGGCAAGAATGCTGCCGGCATCAAACCCGATATGGAGTGCCGCCAGCAGATCGTAACGCCAGCCAGTCTTGGCCATACCCACCTTGGCGAGTGCCAGATTGGCCTGATAGCCGGTGTTGAACCAGCTCCATAGGATACAGGGAATCAGCGCCACCACCACGTACACCATCAAGCGTTTCAGATCGATGCCATCACGCACATGCGGCGCGTGGTGCGTGGTTTCGGGAGAGGAATAGAAAAACCCATCGACCATCTCGAACACGGGATAGTACTTTTCATATCGGCCGCCCTTGGCAAACAGGGGCCTGAGCTGATCAAGATAGCGTTTCATGCCTGCCATCAGCCTTCTCTCTCGATCTGGCTCAACACGTTCCGCAGCACCGGGCCATAGTCGTTCTTGCCGACGCACACGAAGGAGCATAAGGCGAGGTCTTCCTCATCCAGTTCCATGCAGCCCAGTTGTTGCGCCATGTCGGTGTCGCCCACCATCAGGTAGCGCAGCAATTGCGTCGGGAGGATGTCCAGGGGCATGATATCCTCGAAGTTGCCGAAGGGCACCATGGCACGCAGACCTCCGTTTAGCCCGGTGGTCAGCTCAAACTCCTCCTTGCGGTGACGGAAGAGGCTCGACAGCATGACGTTGCTCTGGGAGAATGCTCTCCGTCCGGGCGCGAACCAGCCCATGAACGTTCGTTCGACCCCTTCCGGAATCACGGATATCTGAAGATGATGGCGCCCCAGATAGGACGACCAGTCGGCTGCGTGACGCCCCGACAAGATCGAGCCGGAAATGACGCGGTTCTCACCGGCCTGGAGTTCACCCTCGATCAACTCCTCGATACAGGCGCCGAGCCTCGTCTGCAACAGGCGTGGCTGTTTAACCTGAGGCCCGCCGAGCGCGACGATGCGACCGGTCGATAAGCGGCCGCTGGTAAACAGTTTGCCGATCGCAATCACCTCCTGGTAGTTGAGGTGCCAGACCACCTTGCTGACGTCGACCGGTTCGAGAAAATGAATATGCGTCCCCGGCAGACCGGCTGGGTGGGGGCCTTCAAAACTGGCCTGGCGTATGTGGCCTATCCCCTGTGGCAACGGCAATTCGGCTGCGGGTGACTTGCACACCCACAGCGGCATGGTGCCAAGGCGCGACAGCACCGTCAGGCCATGGCCGAACGACTCACCCTCTGCAGCAATAAGGGCAATAGGATCGGCGGCCAGCGGGTTGCTGTCCATCGCCGTCACGAAGATGGCCGCCGGACGAGTGGTCGGGTCGGCGATCTTGCTATAGGGACGCGTGCGTAAGCCCACCCACAGACCCGATGCCAGGAGATTGTCCACCACCTGTGTTTCGGTCAAGCCGGCCAGTTGGTCGACAGGATAGGCCGCAAATGTCTCCTCGTCTTCGTTTTCGTCCAACCGGATGACGACTGACTGGAGGAGGCGTTGCGCTCCACGATGGATCGCACGCACCGTGCCGGCACCCGGAGCCGTGATGCGTACGCCTGGTAACTTCTTGTGCTCGAACAGCGCTTGGCCGAGCTTGACCTTGTCCCCTTCGGCGACCAGCATGGCGGGTTTGAGACCGATATGATCCACGCCGAGCACGCCGACGTGGCGGACAGGTTTGGCGACATGGACAGCCTGCTCCGGCTTCCCGCTGATCGGTAAATCCAGTCCTTTTTTAATTCTGATCATCATGGCAGTCGCGGTGAAGTGCGCGTGGTCGTGACGGGTCAACTCGCTTTAGTTCGGCGGTGATGTATTACTCACGCTGCCGGATCAGCAGTTCCCTTCTCGCCAATGGTGAGCGCTGCCCTATAAAACGGCAGTAATCCTAGGGTAAAATCACCGTAGTACAACTGTTTGGACATCTTGTTGTCAAGCCTTGTCGTGGGTATGCATTTCAGCTGGTCTGACAGGGGTTGCCCCTTCGTCAGAAAGGACATATTGCCATCGATGAAGGTGAGCAAGTGGCGAAATCCGCGAACGTCATGGTACACAGAACCATGACACGACGTACCTTGGAATCGCTTACCTTCGACAATACCTATGCCCGTCTGCCTGAGGCTTTCTATGCCAAACTCAACCCGACGCCGTTTCAGGCGGCCCCATACCTCGTTCATGCGAACCCTGAAGCAGCCCCGCCGGGCCTTCGTCTATTTCAAGGCCGTCAATGAAGTGTTGGCCCCCCGTGGGCGGCATCCGGCTATTGGTGCCGGTGCGTCGAGAAGCTCTGCGAGCAAGTCAGCAAGATTACGGGAGCCAAGATTCTGGACCTCTTTACCGATATCGGTGTGCAGCTCCGAGAACGGGTGTTTGTCTTTACGATGAATCGGAAATTTCAGAAGGGGAGATAACGAGTGCGCCGCCGACTCTCGTGAAAACCGGCGGCGAAGATCGTTGGGAGATCATGCCCAGAATGTGGTCCGCAAGTTTCAGTTCATGAGTTTGCTTGGTTTCTAGCAAAGGCAAAACCTCTCATCTTCTCTTTGTGCCCTTCTTGTGAAGAAGGGCACAAAGGGTTTCTCTCGGCAGTTTCTAAAGCCACAATCGTCAACAAGACTACTCAGTTTCATGCCGCACACGCACACTAGAGGTATCCATTATTTCACGGTATAGTGCCGCCATATGGAATGGCTGAATTACCACCATCTGCTCTATTTCTGGTCTGTTGCGAAACACGGGACCGTCGTCAAAGCTTGCGAAGAACTTCGCTTGGCCCAACCAACGATCAGCAAACAGATAGGACTTCTAGAGCAAACGCTTGGAGAAAAGTTGTTTCTTCGGCAAGGCCGGCATCTGGTGCTAACGGAAATGGGCCGCATCATTTTCAGGCACGCTGAAGACATTTTCTCCATCGGACAAGACCTGATGAATACCGTGAAGGGTCGGGGGAGCGGGCGCCCTATTCGCCTGAACGTGGGCATCGTCGATGTAGTACCGAAGTTGCTGGCTGCCCGGCTTTTGGAATCGACATTCAAGCAATTCCCCGGAATGCGCTTGGTCTGTTGGGAAGATAAGCTGGACCAGCTTTTGGCCAACCTGGCGATCCACGGACTGGATTTGGTCATCGCAGACACGCCGGCGCCACCGACGATCAAGGTGCAGGTCTATAATCATTCCCTGGGTGAGTCGGGAGTCACGTTCTTCGCAAAATCGAAGTTGGCAGCGCGCTACCGTCGTAACTTCCCTCGATCCTTGCATGGTGCACCAATCTTATTACCCACCTCCAACACGATGCTTCGCAGGTTATTGGATGATTGGTTCATGCTTCAGAAAGTCATTCCAACTGTGATCGGGGAATTCGAAGACAGTGCCACCCTAAAAGCCTTCGGCCAAGAAGGACATGGGTTGTTTCCCATATCTACTGTCATGGAAAAAGAGATCTGTCAGCAGTATCGAGTGCAGGTTGTGCAACGCGTTCGTTCTCTCAGCCAGAAGTTCTATGCCATCACTGCCGAGCGGCGACTCAAACACCCAGCCGTGGTGGCTCTCTTCAACGCGGCCCACCGCGAAATATTGACATGACCGACAGATCAGATAATCCAGGATTTACTTTCTAAGTGTGCAAATGGACGCCAGCACATCCGTGGTCTGTTGCTGGGAAAACCTCCAGTCTTCCCCAGGAGCATGCTCAATTTTCTACTGCCTGGCTACTTCGACAATCAGGATTCCAGAGTTTAGATCAAACCGACTCTCCCCGTCGCAAGATCATAGACTGCGGGTTCAACCCGTAGTTTGCCGGCTTTGGTCGCCTCCCTGATCACGGTTGAGGAGGCGCGCAGCAACTCAGCCTGAATCCTTGCATTGATCTGAATCGCTTTGTCGATATTGCCGCCGGACTTTTCTATTGCCGGATGAATGCGTTGGTATAACACGCTGATTTGGCCAGGTACGGTATCGGTTGTCATTGCGGCCCTTACGGCTCCGCAGCTGCTATGGCCGATCACAAGCAGCGCTTTGATTCCAAGGACCGCTACGCCGAATTCGAGACTGGCAACAATCTCTGGGGTCACCACATTGCCGGCCACTCGCGTCACAAAGATGTGGCCGATTGTCTGATCAAAGACCAGTTCCACGGGGATGCGAGAATCGGCACAGGCCAATACCGCCGCAAACGGTTCCTGTTTATTAACCGTCCGTTCTTTCATGATGATCAGATCGTGCGCAATCGATGTCAGTTGATTCGTGGCAAAGCGTTGGTTGCCGGCAAGTAATTCACGCAAGGCTTCATCGGGACTGAACGAGATTTGGGCATGAAGGGTTCGAGGGGAGGCGAGATTGATTCCTGCTTGTGCTGCTACTCCAAGGACCGCACCGGAAAGAACCGTCTTAAGCAATTCCCTTCTGCCGACACCTGAGTGATTACTCGCAGGATTAATCATGTTGCGTCCCTCCTCGATATCAGAGTGGTCTAGATCTAGACAGACAGATATTCCCCCCAGTCATCTTGAGTAATCCTGGCCGAGGGTCGGTTCACTGGACGATCTCTGTGGGCTAGTCCAGAATGTTGGTACACTCGCGAAAGGCCAGCTGAATATCAACGCGGCACCATCCGGTGCAATGAAGCTTCGGTGTGAAGCGGGATGATGCCGCTCGCTGCCAGGAAGGTAGGTTGTATCGGTATGGGTCAGGCTGAGCCGATTCCATGGCGGCTGCTCCGTGTGTCGGGACAGGCTCTCGCTCCTCAGGACAGGTCCGATAAATTCCGCAGGCTCGGAAGACGTAAGCGACTGTCTCTCGTTTTCTGGTAGAGCAAGTATGTGCCGATGCGCTTGAGACAAATCCGGAGTGCCATGTCCAGCGATGACAACCAGGCTCAGAATGATAATAACCCTGTTCATGATCATGCCTCCCCTTAGCCATATGGCATGAGATAGCTGAATCGATTGTGCTCCTCCCGAAGTCGTTATAGCGATGGCTAGCGAAGTTGAAATTGCGGCGGCCGACCTGATTCGTACTCAGGTGAGCCGCCGCGGTTGACATTCAGAGATCCTCTTCTTGGAGGAGCTCCCGTTCGGCATGCAGCCAATCTTCCTCGGCGTGACCATCTACCCCACCACGCTGGAGGTAAAGTTCGTACGCACGCAAGGCGATACTCTTCTGAATCGATAGGGCGTCGCCTCCTGGTGCCACTCCGTTCGACTTCTTCTTTTCCTTCTGGTGCTCCCGCTTCATGGTTTCTTCCTTTCTCTTGCTAGGAAGCGCCAACCATATCCGGTATTCCCGAGGAGAAACCTGGTGCCGCTCTCCTCAGATTCCATGAGCAATCAGCGGTTAATCGGCTCTATGTACGGGTGCACGTACTCCACAATGATCTTTCCATCTTGTGCCATTCCTGGCCCTTTTCCTTGAGCCGTCTTTAGTGGGATGAGGAGATAGGCGTTTCCCATCGAATCGATCACTTCCAAATGGGACACTTGCTCGTCCAGATCCTTTACGTCCACCTTCGCTTGTGGAACGGCCTTGGGATTTAGCTCTACTCTGCTGCCGCCCATAGACGGCTTGTCGCCTGCGAAGACTAACGATGCCGCGAACATCATCGTCGAAGCAACGATGGATAGGGAGACTGCTTTCGATGTACCTTGAGTATTCATGACGTCCTCCTTATGGTTGCCAGATGAACAGCGTGGCCACGTGCTCACGACTCTATAAGTACAAATGCTCCATAGACAAATAGATAATGGAGTGTAATCGTATTTATAAAAGGAATGATTTGGGATAGGCCTGGCGCGTCAGAAAGCACCGGGCCAGATCTTATTGAGGGTGGGTTAGGTTATTCCAAGAATGCGGAAGGCACACCAGTTATTAATCGGCGAGTGCTCGTTTGGTGAAACTCGCATCGCCGTGATCAAAAGGTCGGCCCACCGATAGCAAAAAGCGAGACGCCCGTGGTACACAGAACCATGACACGACGCTCCTTGGAAACGCTTGTCTTCGACAATACCTATGCCCGTCTGCCTGAGGCTTTCTATGCCAAACTCAACCCGACGCCGTTTCAGGCGGCCCCATACCTCGTTCATGCGAACCCTGAAGCAGCGGCGCTGATCAGCCTCGATCCCGCAGAAGCGGCCCGTCCGGAGTTTGCTCAGCTTTTCGGTGGGAGCATGCTGGCGCCCGGCATGGAGCCGCTGGCCATGTTGTATTCCGGGCATCAGTTCGGCGTCTATGTGCCGCAGCTCGGCGACGGGCGGGCCATCCTGCTAGGGGAAGCCACGAACGAACGGGGAGGACGGTGGGATCTGCATCTGAAGGGCGGGGGCCTCACGCCGTTTTCGCGTGACGGCGATGGCCGGGCTGTCTTGCGCTCAACGGTCCGTGAATATCTCTGTTGCGAAGCCATGCACGGTCTTGGCATTCCCACGACGCGCGCGCTCTGCATTGTCGGGAGCGACCACAAGGTGTATCGCGAACAGGTCGAAACCGGCGCGACGCTGGTTCGTATGGCGCCGTCCCACGTCCGGTTCGGCACCTTCGAGATTTTTTATTACCGCAAGCAGCATGAGCAACTGCGCAGGCTCGCGGACTACGTGATCGAGCAGCAGTATGCTCACCTCAAAGACGCAGCCGATAAGCATGCCCGCTTCTTTTCAGAAGTCATGGAGCGGACGGCGAGGTTGATCGCTCAGTGGCAGGCCGTCGGGTGGGCGCACGGCGTCATGAATACCGACAATATGTCGATCCTCGGCCTCACGCTGGACTATGGGCCGTTCGGCTTTATGGATGATTACGATGCCGGCTTTATTTGCAACCACTCCGACCATAACGGCCGCTACGCATTCAATCAACAGCCGTACATCGGATTGTGGAACCTGAGCTGCTTGGCGCAAGCCCTATTGCCCCTGGTGGAGAAAGACGCGTTGAAGGCGGTCTTAGAGAGTTATCAGCCGCTGTTCGATCGGGAGTATCTCCGGCTCATGAGGCGCAAACTGGGGTTGCAGGAAGAACGGACGGAAGACGACAGGCTCATCCGCGATCTGCTGGGCCTTCTCCAAGAGAGCCATGCGGATTACACGATCCTGTTTCGTGAACTCGGTTCGTTCTCATCGGCAACAGGCGCGGCTAACGACACGTTGCGCGAGCATTTTGTGAACCGCGAGCGGTTCGACGATTGGGCCGTTCGGTATCGGGATCGGCTGCGCAGCGAACATAGCCAGGATGCCGAGCGGCGTGAGCGGATGAACCGGGTGAATCCAAAGTACGTGCTTCGCAATTACCTCGCCCAGGCGGCTATTGAAAAGGCTCAGCAGAAGGACTTTTCGGAAATCGACCGGCTGTTCACGCTGCTGCAAAATCCCTACAGTGACCAGCCGGGCATGGAGGCCTATGCGGTTCGACCTCCCAACTGGGGAAAACATCTTGCCGTCAGCTGTTCATCCTGAATCAGCTTGATAAACCACCAGAGGGCGTGACGGCTCAAAACGCTAGTCCTTCGCCAGGTGGTGTTGCGCGGAGTCACTGCCAGGCTATGCTCAAGGTCGAGGTCCCTGCATAGCGCGGTAAGAGCGAGAGCCGAACTCGCAACACGGCTCGGCACTGCATTGCGGATGATATGGCTGCAGGCCGCAGTTGAGCAGACGTTACTGGAGAGCTAGGGGCAGACTTGGGGAGGTCTGCGTTAGCTCCTGGGTTCACTACGGCCAGGACAGAGTTCGAATCCGAGGCGTGATTTCCTCACGCCACTCTCTCCTAGTCCCGCCACACCAAATGGATCCGTCTCAACATCGTGAATGACTTCGTGGCCTGAGCGTTGGGTTGTGGTGGGAAGGCTGCCAGCCTGCGCGACCGATGGCCACAACAACTTGCAGCCTGCGAGCAGGGCCCCAGCGACAGAGTATTTCATAAATGTCCGGCGAGACCAAGACCAGGAATCTTTGTGTATCATTGACCGCTCCGGTTATGGTGACTTGTTGTGTGTCTTGAAATCACGTCGCTTCTCCCCATGTCTGCACGAGTTGGTCAAACCCTCAACCAGGGAGTCCTGTGCTCACGTAATCAGCTCCAAGGCCCGCGTGTGCCAGGACAGGACGCCTTTGCGGACGTTGATCTTGTCCGCAAGTTTCGGATGGTCCGAACGGATGACATGGGTGGCAAACTCGGCCATGAAGCGGCTTTTGAGTGTGGCCCGCGCGCGGTCGACCCCCACGTCTTGGTAGGGCGCCAGGGAAAACAGCAGAAAGCCGTCATCGGGGATTTTGTCGGTCTTCATGTTGGCCGCAATGATGCCACCGGCCTTGCTGAGCGGATCGGCCAGCTCCGGGCTGTAGGGGCCGATAATCAGCGCCAGGTTCGGCATGTGGAGCCAATGAAACCCTCGTCCGATACCGATCATCCATTCGTGGTGCACCATCTCGAGTGTGCGGTCGCTTTTCCTAATTCCCTCGATATGGGCGATGTTACCCTGTATGAGCGGCAAGAGGTCCTCCTGCATCTCTTCGGGCATGTCCGGGTACAGCCGGGACAACGAGGCAGGCAGGGAAGTGAGATCGTGAGCTGAAATAGTTGAGAGGTCCAAGACATCACGGTGGTTACTCCCGTGAAGAATCAGGGCGTCTTCGTCGGTTTCAAACCCGCACACCAGAGGATAGACCGTGCTGTGGATTGTGCCGAAGACCTCCTCCACCTGCCGTTTGATCCGAAGCGTATGGTCACGGGCGGCCTCGGTGTTGTAGCCCCAGCCGGCACAGCCGCGTTGTGCATCGCCTTTCGAATAGTGGTAATTGATGAGCACCAGCATGTGCCGACCATTTCTGACTACGCTGTAGACCTGCTCTGTCAGCATTTCGCCGAAGTGGGGCCACCCCAGATCAAAGCGTCCACCGAGATTGCGGATCGGTTGGATAATGCCGGGCGGTGTGTTGGTGGCTAAGGACAGATTGAGGCGTCCATCCATGCACTTGAGCGCAATGATGCCGGTGTCGTGTTTCGCGTTGTAGCGTTCGCGCGCCAGGTAGGACTCCGGACTCTGGTACACCTCGGCATAGTGGTGGGCATGTTCTATCAACCAGTCGATTCGTTCTTGTATGGGCAGGTTACGAATCGTCACACTGTCTGGGCCAGGTTGGGGCAAACTCGAATTACCCATCGAAGAGCCTTTCTGTGTTCAATGCCCTGACGCGCACAGGTGACGGGTCAGTTGATACACACAACCTCAATGAAATTATAGCAATATCAGCCAAATTATAGAACGTAGGGGCAGTACCCTCTTCGATCCATCGGTTGTCTCGAAAACATTGGTGCTCAACATTTCAACATCGAACGCCAGCCACAAGGTATTCTGAAGAACTTCAGAGGCAGGAGACGAAGGCTAAATAGGGCGACAGGATACACGATACTGGTAGTCTAGGACACCTCGAATCAGTGTTCGGCCGGGCACCGACCGGCTGTTCACGCTGCTGCAAAATCCCTACAGTGACCGGCCGGACATGGACGCCTATGCGGCTCGACCTCCCAACTGGGGCAAGCATTTAGCGGTCAGTTGCTCGTCCTAAGGACTACTTGATTCGGGCATCCTTTATGCTTTGACTGAAGTAGCCTCCCTGGGGGATCGCTCGACTCACCGGAGCGGTGGGTTCATAGAGCGATCCCTCCTTCAGCATGTCAGACTCTCATTTCATCTCGTCCTCCCGCGGCTTGCCGGGCCGTCAGCTTCCCTCTCTATGAGTGTCTGTTGTAGAGTGGCGGCGCGCTCGATCGAAGAGCGCAACGGCTATGGCTAAGAAGCAGAGTGATTCAAAAATCGCAGTTGCAGGAGCCCTGGCACTCGTCATGGCTGTGGCCGGGGTGATGCTCGTGCAGGAACCGCTGCGCAGTTCCCGTCCGGTCGGCGGCGGACTCCAGATGGATGCGGCCACCGGTGAGCGCATGGTCCGTGCGCGGCTCTGGGAAGATCCCATTGCAGCCGTCCAGCGGAGTCTGAAAGAGCCTCATGCAGTTACCTCGATAACCGGATCAACACGATCCCTCTCCCAGCGGCTTCGTCCGCTGAGACGTGTCCTTGCCGATCGAGCAAAGGCCGGCGCGCGCGTCACAGTACTCCTGGTGACGACAAGCGGAGGCCCCTATGTCGAAAGCGCCGAGTCCCGCATTCGCGATCGCTATGCCATCGGCACTGCGCTGGGAGTCGCTTGTTATGTTCCGGAGGATGAGGGCAACCTGGCCTTTGTCGAGTGGGATGACCGGGGCTCGGCGAGCGCCCTTCCCTATGAATGGTACCGGGTAAGGAAAACCCGCGTCTGCGGCGAGGAGAGCCTGCGCCCAACCGATGTCTTAGTCGTGTGGTTTCCGGATGACGCGCTGTCTCGAGGGTTGGTATCTACGCTGAGTTCTTTCTCCCAAGCGCTCGTCTGTGAGGAGTCTCGACAACAAGGCGATTGTGTCCTGACCGGTGACGGGCGTAAATCGGTCAGTATCAATCCATCGTTACAGAAATCAGTCACCTTGAAAATCATGGGGCCTCGTAGCTCGTCGGCGATGCGTGTGCTGCTGGACGAGATGGGCAGACTCTCTGCCGACGCCCGCGAGGGGGGCAGCATTTGGCCGAATGCCGACGGCTGGATTGAGCTCTACTCACCGTGGAGCACCGCGATGAAAGGGTTGCTTGCCTACGGGATCAAGGCAGAGTCCGGTCAAGGTACAGCCTGTGCGACGTATGACACCTGCGAGCAGGAATTCTACCGCCGGTTGGCTGATACGCACATCCGGCTGGCCTATGATGTCGGATCGGACGACCGGTTGTTCAACACGCTGGTGGCCGAACTGGAGCGGCGGCAGGTCCGTCTTGGATGGGATGCGGTCATCCTGATCGGCGAATGGGATTCCTTCTACGGACGCGCTCTGCCTATTGAGTTTCGAGCCGCGGCCTGTGCCAAAGTCGCGACGTTTTCAGAAAGCGACCTGAATACCATTCTGGTGCCGGTAGCAGTCAAAGAATGGTGCCGGACGGTCGCGCAGGCCATTGATCTGCAGATCCGGCGTCCGGCTGATTATGAATCGCTTACGCTGAACGTCTTTCGCTACAGCTATCTCAGCGGGCTCGATGGGGAGATCCCGGGGGATGACGGGGAGAGAGCGGCGCGGGCAAGGAATGCGGGGGTCGGCGACCAGTCCAAAGAGGCCGCACGGGAGCGTCCTGAAGGAACCAGCCAGATCGACTATATCCGGGCGCTTGTGACCCGTATTCATGACGAGGGAGAGGGCGCCAGAGCGATCGGGATTATGGGGACCGATCCGTACGATGCGCTGCTCATCATCAAAGCGCTTCGGCCCTATTTCCAGCACGCCATTTTCTTTACGGTCGATCTCGATGCCCGGCATCTCCATCCGACCGAGTACAAATGGACCCGCAATATGGTGATCGCCTCTCCGTTCGGCCTGCAATTGGATGGCGGTCTACAACGGGATGTCTCTCCGTTTCGGAGCAGCTATCAAACATCGGCCTTCTTTGCCGTGTTGCAGGCAGTCGGCCATGTGGCCTGCACGCCTGAGAGCCGGACAGACGCGGCACGGGGCACCTGTAAGACGGGATATCATGTCTCGATGACGCCGGACGATCGTGTCTACGATGCCGCACTGTCTCCGAGGTTGTTCGAGGTGGGTCGTCATGGCGCGGTGGACGTGAGCGTCGTCGAGAAAGAAGGAACGAGGACGGTCCATCCGCTGCGGCCGGATCTTGACTACACGGAACAGTATGGCCAGCTGAAGCAAGGAGTGGGTTTCGACAATACGGCGGTGGCGGCTACGGGGGTCGTCGGTCTCTTCATCATGACCGTGATTGCCTGGAGTAATCAGCGGCTCTGGTCCTGGGTGGAGAGGAATCCGCGTGTGGTAGGGAGCATCGCCGCGTTTCTTGCCCTGTCGTTCGCTCTCTTTGTCTGGTCCGGCGGCGCGGCTGCCTTGCTCGCCGGCCATGATGAAGGGGAACCGTTCTCCTGGACGAGCGGCGTCAGTATCTGGCCGAGCGAATTGCTTCGGTTCCTCGTCGTGGCGCTTTGTCTGATTTTTCTGGCCAAAGGGTCGAGGGACTTGACGAAGAACAATGAGGCCATCGGGGACACGTTCCGGTTCAAAGACGCTTCACGGCTCCATGGATTCTCACCCCGGACATTCTGGACGAATCTGAAACGGGTCTACCATCCGGCGGCCACACAGACGGCGACGACCGTGGATCAGGCGTGGGCGTGGTATCGGGAGGCGGGCCGGCCGATCCAGTGGATGGCACGGGCTGCGTTGTTCTTTCTGTTCTATCTCGGGGCCATGTGGGCCTTGGGGTCCTTTGTTCTCGAGGACGAATACATCCATCCCTGCCGTGGGACGCTGAGCTGCCGGGTCGATTGGTTCATGACAATCAGCAGTGTGGGAGTAGTGGTGTGGCTCAATCTGGCCGTGTTCGATGCTGTCATGCTGTGTCGCCGGTGGATCAGTTGGCTGACGTCCTCCACCGGAGGCTGGTCCGATCAGGTGCAGGAGGAGTATTTGCGCGACTATGGTTTGGGCCAGACGCACAAAGACGAGTTCGAGCGATTGAAGTATCTGGCGGTCGTCGATCTGATCGCACAGCGGACCGAGGTCGTGAATCGCCTGATTCGATATCCCTTCATCGCGCTGTTGATCATGATCGCGGCCAGGAACGAATACTTCGATATTTGGAATTACCCGTTGCTGCTGCTGCTCTCCTGGGCGGTCAATGTGTTGCTGGCGCTTCTGGGCGCGGTCCTGCTGTATCGGTCGGCCAGCAACGCGAAAGCCGCCATGCTGGCCGGACTCAGCCGGCACATGATCCGGATTCTGGGCATCGGCAAGGACCACGAGATCCGTGTCAAGCAGATCCAGTACATCATCAGTGAAGTGGAAGCCAATGAACGGGGCGCATTCGTGCCGCTCTATCAGCAGCCGGTGGTCGAATCCTCGCTGTACGGGCTGGTCGCGTTGCTTCAATATCTGTATCTCAAATAGCGGGGATGCGATGAACGAGATGACCGTGGGCGGGCTCAAGGTCCGGTTGACCGGCGGTGTCGATGGAGAGGGTGGCGGAGACGGCCCGCTCGTGATCCTGCTCCATGGGTTCGGCGCACCGGGCGACGATTTGGTCCCGCTTGCAGAGGTGATTGATGCGCCGGACGGTACACGCTGGCTTTTTCCGGAAGGGCCGCTGCCGCTCAGTCTGGATTTCGGCGGTACCCGCGCCTGGTGGATCATCGATTTTGCCCGTATCCAGGAAGATCGCGCCGCAGGCCGCATTCGCGATCTGTCTGTCGAGGTTCCACAGGGCCTGGCCTTGGCGCGGGAACGTATCCTGCGATTTCTTCAGGAACTCCCACGGCAGTTCCCGATCGACCACAAGAAGACAGTCATTGGGGGATTTTCACAGGGCGCCATGCTTACCTGCGACGTCGTCTTGCAAGCCGAGTATCCATTTGCCGGGCTGGTGCAGCTCTCCGGGAATTTGTTGGCCCAGGCTGTCTGGAGTCCCCTCATGACCAAGCGGAGAAGTTTGCCAGTCTTCCAAAGCCATGGTACGAAGGATGACATTCTTCCGTATATCGGCGCGGAGCGCCTCCGTGACGCACTGACGCAATCGGGTCTTGCCGTAGAATGGCATAGCTTCCATGGTGGGCATGAGATTCCGTATTCTGTGCTCCATCAGGTGAGCGGATTTCTCACGAAGGTGTTCACGACAGCATGAGCGCGCATCGTCCATTTGAACTCAGAGCGTCCGACGGCAAGCTGATTCGCGGCGATCGCTCGATCGGAAAAGATCGTCAGATCCTCTTCATCACCGGTTTTCTCTCCAGACGGTGGGGCAACAAGAGCAAGGCCCTCGCGCAGTGGTGTGAAGAGCAGGGCTGGGGATTTTGCTGCTACGACGTGCGCGGGTTCGGCGAGTCCGAGGGGGCATTTACGGACTACACGCTGTCTGATTGGATCGCCGATGCGCGGCTGGTATTGCAGATGCTCACGGATGGCCAGCTGTCTCTCCCCATCACCATTGTCGGCAATTCGCTTGGGGGATGGATCGGCTGGTTGATGGCGCAGGAGTGTGGTGCGGTTGATCGGCTGACCCTGATTGCTCCCGCGTTCAACATGATGGGGGTCAGGGCCAAATCAATTTCGCCGGACCGGTTACACGAATGGCATACGGCCGGCTGGATGCCCTGGGACGACGATCCGTTGCACAAAGATTGGGCCTTGTCCTGGAAATGGGTGGTGGAAAGCGAGGCCCAATGGAAGACCAGCTTCGATCGGCTGCGGAGGGTCAGGACAGCGATTCTCCATGGTTTACAAGACACCGCGATCCTGCCTGTCGGCAGCAGCCGGTTCGTCGAGCAGCTGTTGATTCACGATCCGTCCTATCCCGTTGAACTCCATCTCGTGCCGGGCGACCATCGGCTCAGCGGACCGGAGCATCTGCAACTCTTCCGGCGAAGTGTGATGGAAGAAAGATGAGGGGCTAACATGTTGACGCTGATTCACAAGGAATGCGGCGGTCCGGCGCTGGACGAGTCTCCGGTCGGCGAAGTCTGCGCCGTTCCGGTCGACCGATTTCCCTTTCCCTGCTTTACCTGCCTGGAAGAGATCATCGACGAATCGGAAGTGCGGGTGTCGGAGGAGCTAGGGATCTAACCGGTCTAGCCTCTGGAGAAGACTGCAAGGACATGTTCTCTGTCCTAGACCGACCATCCGACTTCCTCCAAACCGCAGCTCGGGCTATCCGACCGGTGACCGCACATGTTCAGGCCTCACTCCAAGGCCAATCATCCTGGCGGGGATGCGGCGGAGAAAGGGGAATCGTGCAAGCAGCCGGAGGGCATAAGGAGGCGTCAGCGGAACTGTGCTACCCAGTACGCGTTTGATCACGCGGTTCTGGACAGTGAGCTGGACTCGTTGCGTCATCTCGGTTGGCCAGGCGCGGCGGGCTTGCACCTTGGCTAAATCCTCTTCAGTCACGTGCCCATTGCGCAACGGTTTCCACAAGAGATTCCCTGTCGCCACCGCGTCTTGAATCGCTAAATTAATACCAACTCCCCCGACCGGCGACATGGCGTGGGCCGCGTCCCCGATACAAATAAGTCCAGGTCTATACCACTGCCGCAACCGATCGACTTGAACGGTCAGCAATTTGATCGGTTCCCAGTCGTGCAGTTCCTGGATGCGGTCTGCGGCAAATGGAGCCAGCTTCGCCACGCTCTCGCGGAACAGCGGGAGGCCCTGCGCTCGAATCTCACCCAGCGCCCCCTTGGTAATGACGAAGCCGCACTGCCAGTAGTCACTCCGGTTCAACATGATAAAGATTCGACCGGTATCGAAGCGACCCATCGGATCGACTGGGTCGCTGGGCTTGCGTGACAATCGGAACCAGAGCACATCCATAGGCGCGCCGAATTCTTCTACCAAAAGCCCCGCTTGTTTGCGGACGATAGAGTGTCGACCATCGGCTCCCACGACGAGTGTGGCGCGAACCTCCAGCCGCCCAGCAGGCGTGTCAGCATGAAGCCCAATGACAGAATCGTCACGTTCGATCAGGTCCGTGACTTCCGCACTCATGCGGACGTGAAAGGTGGAATACTGGCTCCCCACCTCCACAAGAAAGTTGAGAAAGTCCCACTGCGGCATGAAGGCAACGTAGCGGCACTGAGTTGGTAAATATGAAAAGTCCGCCACCGTGAATTCCAGATCCCCAAACCCTGCATTGATCCGAGATACTTTTTGGTGGGGCAACTGCAGGAATCGTTCTAGCATCCCCAACTCGTGCATGATCTCCAATGTTGAGGGGTGCAAGGTGTCGCCGCGAAAATCACGGAGAAAGTCCGCGTGCTTTTCCAGGACGAGCACTGAGACACCGGCCCGCGCCAACAACAGACCCAGCATCATCCCGGCCGGTCCTCCACCAGCAATGCAGCACGTAACCGACAGGGTTTCCGGCATCAGACCTCCGATAACAGGTGGAGAAAGCGGGCAGGGAGGATTATAAGCGAAGAACTGCATCGTTGACCAAGGCTGCTCTATTCTCGTCGATCGCCTTCTCTTTCCCCTCCCTCAGTGGAAATGTCCGACAGATCCAGGGTAATCTGTCACTCCATTCATTTCAGTGAGTGTCGGTACACGATCATCTATGTCCTCATCACGACAACATAACATCGGGCCGGATTCAGAGGGTCCTGATGTTCCTGAACCCTCCCATGCTGAGCGGGCCAGGACACTGGTGTACTTGCAGCAGACAGGCAGTCTCTCGACGCTCTCACGCAAGCAGCCAGGCTGGCCCTTCGGGTCGGTCATGCCCTACGGGTTGGATGCCCAGGGGCAACCGGTCTTTCTCATCAGCACGATGGCGATGCATACGCAAAACCTCCTGGGCGATCCACGCGCCAGCTTACTGGTGACTCCGCCTGAGAGCAGGGTCGACCCCCTTGGCGCGGCCAGAGTCACGTTGATGGGCTCTGTGACCAAGGTGCCGAAAGAGGATAACGCTGAGGCTCGTTCGTGCTACCTGGAACGCCATGCCAATGCCTCTTATTGGGTGGACTTCCAGGACTTCGGTTTCTTCCGCATGGCCATCACGGAGATTTACTTCGTCGGCGGGTTTGGGTCGATGGGCTGGGTCATGCCGGCTGATTATGTGCAGGCGGCTGTGGACCCGCTTGCGGACGAGGCCGCGAACCTGATCCGCGAGCTCAATGCCGATCACATGGAGACGTTGTTACTGCTGGCCCGTGCGTTAGGCGATAAGGACGCGCAGCAGGCAACGGTGACGGCACTGGATCGGCTCGGGTTGCATCTTCGGTTTACCACTCCCGGCCGGATGCAGGGCGGGCGTGTAGCCTTTACCGGTCCAGTGCGTAATGGATCAGAAGTCAGAGCGGGCCTGGCCGGTCTGGCCGCTCAAGCGAACGCCGGACTCCCAGTTCTGCATTCGTTGTAAGCGGCTCTTGCGCACATTTCTTGAGGAGAGCGTGCGGTTCAGCTCGGTCGTCGATCACTAGCCCGCATTATTTATGACGATTCGTAGCGAAATCGCGCAGTCGCGTGGCGGGACGGGCACGAGGAGCCCAGAGGACCTGAGGCATACTCGTGCAGTACGTCGAAGGTCCGAGGGGCGAGCCTGCCCGCCGAAACCTCGTCGTAGCAGCGAATCCACGATTGCAGCAGAAGCGTTCATGAACAATGCGGGCTACCTAAATAGGGGAATGTATGGCCACGAACGATAAACAAGTTATTTTCTCGCTCGTCAATGTCGGCAAGGTCTATCCACCGAAACGGCAGGTGCTGCGTGAGATCTATCTCGGTTTCTACTATGGCGCGAAGATCGGTGTGCTCGGATTGAACGGATCGGGCAAAAGTTCGTTGCTCAAGATCATTGCCGGTGTGGACCCCAATTACACGGGCGAGATCACCAGATCGAAAGGCTATAGCGTCGGGTTGCTGGAGCAGGAGCCACAGCTTGACCCGAACAAGACCGTCAAGGAAGTGGTCGAGGAGGGCAAGAAAGAACTCGTCGCCCTGATCAAGGAGTATGAGGATGTCAGCAACAGGATGGGTGAGGCTACGCCCGACGAACTGGAAAAGCTCATCGACAAGCAGGCGCAGCTGCAGGAGAAGATCGAAGCCGCCAACGGCTGGGAATTGGAAAGCGAACTCGATCATGCCATGGACGCGCTGCGTTGCCCGCCGGCCGATCAGAAAGTCGGCATTCTCTCCGGCGGCGAAAAGCGTCGTGTTGCGCTCTGCCGCCTGATGATCCAGGAGCCGGATATTCTCCTGCTGGACGAGCCGACCAACCATCTGGATGCCGAGTCGGTCCAATGGCTCGAGCAACATTTGCAGCAATATAAGGGCACGGTCATCGCCGTGACCCACGACCGCTACTTCCTCGACAACGTGGCCGGATGGATTTTGGAATTGGACCGTGGCCACGGCATTCCCTTCCAGGGCAACTACACGTCCTGGTTGGAGCAGAAGAAAGATCGATTGGAGAAGGAAGAGAAGGCGGAGTCGAAGCGCCAAAAGACGCTGGAACATGAACTCGAATGGATCAGAATGTCACCCAAGGCCCGGCAATCCAAGGGCAAGGCGCGGTTGAATCGCTATGAGGAGCTGGTCAATCAACGGCAGGACAATGTGGCGGAGGATTTGGAAATTTACATTCCGCCGGGACCACGGCTGGGCGACATCGTGGTTGAAGCCAAAGGGATCGGCAAGGCCTTCGGCGATAACCTGCTGTATGAGAACGTGAGCTTCAGCCTGCCGAAGGGCGGGATCGTCGGGGTGATCGGGCCGAACGGAGCCGGCAAGACTACCATGTTCAAGATGATCATCGGCAAGGAGAAGCCGGACGCGGGGTCGATCAAGATCGGCGAGACGGTGAAGCTCGGCTACGTCGATCAGGACCGCAGTTTGGACGGGAACAAGACGGTGTACGAAATCATTTCCGAAGGCCAGGATACCGTCAAGCTCGGCAAGATGGAGGTCAATGCCAGAGGCTATTGTGCCCGCTTCAACTTTGCCGGGACCGATCAACAGAAGAAGGTGAAGGAACTCTCAGGCGGCGAGCGCAATCGTGTCCACCTGGCTCGCATGCTGAAGGAGGGGGCGAACCTCATCATCCTGGACGAGCCCACCAACGATTTGGATGTGAATACGCTGCGTGCCCTTGAGGAAGGGTTGGAAAACTTTGCCGGCTGCGCCGTCATCAGCAGCCACGACCGGTGGTTCCTCGACAGAATCGCCACCCATATCCTTGCCTTCGAGGGCGACAGCAAAGTCGTCTGGTTCGAGGGCAACTATAGCGAGTACGAAGCGGATCGGAAAAGACGGCTCGGCAAGGATGCCGATCAGCCCCACCGGATTCGCTACCGGAAGCTCACGCGTTAAGAGAGTACGTCTCTGTATGTCTGTCAGTCTCAGCCATACCCGAGGTTGATCGGGAGTCCGCGCCAGCGGGCCCACCCGTTCACCGTTTACCCCCACGTTTCCACTCAAGATCGTTCATGATCATACCGATATCGATGGTGCGTAGAGAAAAGCACCATCGAGTCTTCCATGACAGGCGATGGTATCCGTGGTCAGTTCCATGCGGCTCCGGTCTCTGCCGGTCGATGTGAGCCCGAAGGCGCAGCATCGCCAGGGCAGCTGATCTACGGCGTGACGCATGCATTCAGACTAGTGTTGAGACCGGTCCCGTCCATGATTGCTCGGGCGGGCAGCTTCACTGACCTTGAGGGTAGCCTCTCGGGAGGATAGGCGTGGCCGGCGCCTATCCTGAAATGATTCAAGCCAAAGTGGGCATCCGCGGCGGACGGCGTCTGTCCCTATCGTTATGCGGGCTGGAAGAACACAGCGGCCGGGTTGTTTACATGAAATCGATATCATCCCTCCAGCATAAGGTCACAGAGCAAACACAACGGTCGGTCCTTTCGTATATAGGTCGCATGCTTCCTAGGGGCCTCGTGCTGTCCGATGCAGCATGGTCCGGGCGACACCGGTTGCTCCTTAATCTGCTGGTGCTGCATGTCGTTGGGCTCGCGTGCTTTGGCCTGATCGTACATCGCAGTCCATCCGTCGTGTTCTTTGAGAGCGCCATCGTCGCCGTATTCACAGCTTTGGCCGCCATCAAGCAACTTGGTCGGCGTCTGCGTGCCTCGCTGGCCACGATGGGCCTCATCAGCGCGTCCGCAGGACTGGTACATCTGTCGGGTGGATATATTGAGGCGCATTTTCACTTCTTTATAATCCTTGTGTTTATCATTCTCTATCAAGACTGGTTGCCATTCTTGTTGGCGCTGGGTGTGACTGCGCTCCACCATGGGATTGTGGGCACACTTGCTCCGATCATGGTCTATAACCATCCGGAGGCAATTGCGCATCCCTGGCTTTGGGCCGGTATTCACGCAGGGGCAGTCCTGGCGGAGAGTGTAGGGATTTTGATCTATTGGCGGCTACATGAAGAAGACGTATTGGAACTGAGGCGGTCGGAAGCACTCGTGGCGTCAATTGTGGCACACCTGCCGGATATGCTGTTCGTGAAAGATGCAAAAGATCTCAGCTTTGTGCGGCTGAACAAGGCGGGAGAGGAGCTGCTCGGCGTGTCGCAATCCGAAATTCTGGGCAAGACCAACTATGATCTCTTTACCAAAGAAGAAGCCGACTTTTTTACGGCCAAGGATCGCGAAGTCCTGGTGGGCCGACGCCTGCTCGATATTCCGGAAGAGTCGATTCAGACAAAAGACAAAGGCGTGCGGATCCTGCGCACGAAGAAGATCCCGATCTTGGACGACGCTGGCCGGCCACAATATCTGCTGGGTATCTCCGAAGACATTACGGAGCACAAGCAAGCGGAGCGGCGGCTGACCGTCCAGCATGAGGTCGCCAAAGTGCTGGTCAACGCATCAGGACTGGACGATGCAATTTCCGCGATTCTGCAACCGGTCTGCGAAGCATTAGGCTGGGATGAGGGGCTTCTGTGGGTAGTCGATGAATCGTCCCAAAGGCTTCAGTGCCATTCGACGTGGACTGCTCCCGGCGTAGTGTCCAACGACTACGCCACGGCGAGTCGCGAATTGAGCTTTGAGGTGGGCGTTGGGCTACCTGGCCGGGTCTGGGCGAGCGCAAAACCGGAGTGGATTTCAGACGTGACTCATGACCGGAATTTCCCGCGACTGGCATTTGCTAAGCGAGCGGGGCTCCACACGTTTGCAGGTTTTCCCGTCAGATTGCCTGATCGTGTTTATGCGGTGCTGGAATTTTACCACCATGAGATCCTGCCGGAGGATCACGCGCTCCTGGCCACCTTCCAGGCCGTGGCCGACCAGCTCAGCCAGTTCTGCGCGCGCAAGCGGACGGAAGAAGAGAGTCTCAAGCAGGAAACGCTGTTCTCCCTGATGCTGAACACCGGACCCGGCTGTATTAAGCGTGTGGCCGCTGACGGGACTCTGCTGCATATGAATCCGGCCGGGCTCCAACTGATCGAAGCTGGTCACGAAAAAGACGCGATCGGGCGATGCGTGTTTGACCTCGTGGTGTCTGAGCACAAGGCCTCTTTCATCGAGATGCATCAGTCGGTGATCGAGGGCAGTTCCCGAACGCTCCAGTTCGAAATTGTCGGGTTACAAGGAACTCGGCGATGGATGGAAACCTTTGCAGTCCCGTTTCTGAATCCGGTAACGGGTAATACCGAGCATCTCGCCGTGACCCATGACATCACCGAACGGAAGCGGGCAGCGGAGGTGTTGCAGCGCACGCAATTCGCGATGGATCAAGCCGTGGATGCGGTGTACTGGATCGACCAGCACGCCAACATTTTGTACGCCAACGAAGCAGCCAGCGTCATGGTGGGCTATGTTTCCGACGAGCTTCGGACGATGACCGTCCACGATTTGAACCCCGATTTTAAGCCCGAGATGTGGCCCGACTTCTGGGCGGAATCCCGTCGGCGCAAGTCCATGGGGTTTGAAACGGTCCATCGGACCAAGAGTGGACAGGTGATTCCGATCGAAGTCCATGTCAACCATCTGGCCTATGAAGGCCACGAATTCCACTGTGCGTTTGTCCGGGACATCACGGCCCGCAAGCGGGCTGAAGAGGCGCTGACTCGAAGCCACGATTTGCTCAAATCCTTTGTCGAGCACACGCCCGCCGCCGTCGCCATGCTGGACAAGGATCTCCGGTACGTGGCGGTCAGCCGTCGCTGGTTGCAGGACTACCGGCTTGGCGATCAAGATCTCATCGGCAGACATCACTACGACGTGTTTCCGGAAATTCGATTGAACGAAGAATGGCAAGCGATCCATCGGCGCTGTCTGGGCGGGGCCGTGGCCAGTCGGGAAGAAGATCGATTCGTTCGCGCAGACGGATCCGAAGACTGGCTCAAATGGGAGGTGCGCCCCTGGCGCGAAGCCACAGGTGACATCGGCGGCACCATCATGTTTACGGAGGTTATCACCGAGCGTAAGCGGGCGGAAAAGGAACTGAAACTGTTTCAGGCCTTGCTGGACAAGGTGACGGATTCCATCGAGGTGATCGAGCCTTCCAGCGGACGGTTCCTGGATGGCAATCGGCAGTCGTATGAGAGCATCGGCTATACGCGCAGGGAAATGTCGGCCTTGACCGTGCCGGATATCGACCCGCTGGTTACAGAACCGGTCTTTCACGAATACATTCAGCGTTTGCGAGAGACTAACGTTCCCTTGTGCATCGAGAGCCTGCACCGGCGCAAAGACGGCACGACATTCCCTGTTGAAGTCAGCGCCCAATTGCTTCACCACGATCGGGAATATCTCGTCGCCATCGTGCGCGACATTACCGTGCGCAAACAAGCCGAGGAGGCACTCAAGGCTAGCGAGAACCGGCTTCGGCTCACCATTGAGATTGCAACCGATGGCTTGTGGGATTGGGACCTGATCACGCAGCAGGCCTACTACAGCCCGAGTTGGATTCGGCTCCTTGGCCTCGAACAGGAGGAGAGTGTCCTCAACAATATCTCCGATTGGAAAACCCGCGTACATCCGGACGATAGTCCGTGGGTCGAGCAAGCGCTGAACGATCACTTGGGCGGGAGAATGGCTGCCTTTGTCATTGAGCATCGTGTTCGCCACCGTTCAGGTGAGTGGAAATGGTTCGCGATGCGCGGGAAGGTGACACGATGGAATGAGGCAGGTCAGCCGGCCTGCATGATGGGCGCGATGACGGATATCACGGAACGCCGCCGGTCCGATGCCGCTCTGGCGCAAGCTGCGCAGGAACTTGAAAAGAAGAACCATGAACTGGAAGAGGCTCGCGACAAGGCCCTCGATGCCGCGAAGATCAAATCCGAATTCCTGGCCACGATGAGCCATGAGATCCGGACACCGATGAACGGGATCATCGGTATGACCGGGCTGCTGCTCGATACGGCGCTGTCCGACGAACAGAAGGAATATGCCGACATGGTGCGCCGATCCGGTGAGCACCTGCTGGACGTCATCAACGACATTTTGGACTTTTCCAAGATCGAAGCGGGCAAACTTAATCTCGAGCGCCTTGAGTTTGATGTGCGTACGACCATTGAAGACACCCTCGCGCTTGTCGCAGAGCGAGCCTATGCCAAAGGTCTCGAACTTGCGTGCCTGGTACAGTCCGACGTGCCGGCCGGGCTCCGTGGCGACCCCGGCCGTCTGCGCCAGGTCCTGGTGAATCTCCTCGGCAATGCGATCAAGTTTACCGAACGGGGGGACGTCGTCCTTAGGGTTAGTCTGGCGGCTGATGCCGAAGGCCGCACATCAACGGATCTCTTGGTGAAGTTTGAGGTGACGGACAGCGGGATCGGACTGACGCCTGAGCAGCAGGCAAAACTCTTCCAGCCGTTCACCCAAGCGGATGGGTCGACGACACGCAAGTTCGGAGGGACCGGCTTGGGATTGGCCATCTGCAAGAAGCTGGTGGAGTTGATGGGCGGACAGATCGGAGTCACGAGTGGGGCGGGAGCGGGCAGCACCTTCTGGTTCACTGTCCGGTGCGAGACGCAACTCGAAGATATTCGTTACGGATTGCCGATTCCGGCCAGCCTCTCAGGCAGCCGCACGCTCATCGTCGACGATCATGCGATGAGTCGGAAGACGCTGGAGTATCAGCTGCGCGCGAAGGGCCTGGCCTACGACAGTGCCGAAGGCGGGGCTCACGCGCTGGACTTGCTGCGGAGTGCCGCGGAGCGGGGTGAGCCGTTTGACCTGGCGATTTTGGATTTGCAGATGCCGAGCATGGACGGCCTGGAGTTGGCCCGCCGGATTAAGACGGAATCGCCGATCAGTGCCACCCGCTTGATCCTCCTCACATCATTGGGCCGGCGTGGCGACGCCAAAGCGGCTCAGGATGCCGGGATCGCCGCCTACTTGACGAAGCCGATCCGGCAATCTCAATTGTACAGTTGTCTTAGTCTTGTTTTGGCAGACGCATCTCCTGCAGTCTCCGGCCCGGCGCAACCTCCTGCTCTGCTGATTACCCGCCATAGCCTGTCTGAAGCGCAGGCGCAGTCTCGTGGGCACATCCTTGTTGCGGAAGATAACCCCGTTAACCAAAAAGTGGCGGTGAAAATGATCGAAAAGCTCGGCTATCGGGTGGATGTTGCCGGCAATGGGCGCGAGGCCGTTGAGGCGCTTGAACGGATTGCCTATGCCATGGTCCTTATGGATTGCCAGATGCCTGTCATGGACGGATTCCAAGCCACCACTGTCATTCGCCGCCGGGAAGGCAGTGGTCGACGTACGCCGATCATCGCCATGACGGCCAACGCGATGCAAGAGGATCGCCAGCGATGCTTGGAGGCGGGGATGGACGACTTCATCAGCAAGCCGGTCGCGGGTAAAGCCCTCGCCGAGACCTTGAATCGCTGGATGCCGTGCGAGCCGTCCCCTCCGGAATCGGAATCACGAGCCGCGTAGTCATGAGGGGTTCGAGGGAGGACCGTGTATAAACTCTTCCAACCGGCAGTCTGACGTCGTAGAATCTCCCTGCAATGTGAGCCTGCCTCTTCGATGGGACATCATCGATTCCCGTAGGCAGTGATCCACTCTCCGAACCGGTTGCCTTAATGCGCGCTCTCCGGAAAAACTGTTTCGCCAATGACGTGCCATGATGCCGCGTGTCATTGTCACGGGGGCAGCGGGACTGATCGGCCAGTATGTGATGAAGTCCGCTGTTCGATGGGGGCCAGGCTGGGAGGTTCATGGGCTCACTCGTGCCGCTCTCGACCTGACGGATCAGGCTGCAGTCGAGCGGACCTGGCAGCTGATCGATCCTCACGCCGTCATCCACTGCGCGGCTTTGAGCCGGACGAAGGATTGTGAGCAGAATCCCGAACTGGCCCGTCGCATCAACGTGGAAGCCACGGCTCAGCTGGCGCGACTCTCCAACGATATCCCGTTTATCTTTCTCTCAAGCGGCGAAGTCTTCGACGGCCGGCACAGCTGGTATCGGGAAGAAGACGCTCCGAACCCAATCAACTTCTACGGCAAGACCAAGATTGAAGCGGAACGGCTTGTTCTGGAGAATCCCCGCCATACCGTACTGCGGATTGTGCTGACGGCGGGAACTTCGCTGCATGGGAATCGGAGCTTCGTCGAAGCCATGTGTCGGACGGCCAAGTCCGGCAAGAGCATGACGCTGTACGGGGACGAATTCCGCTGCCCCCTTCCGGCCGGCGCGATTGCGCGAGCGGTCTGGGAAGTAGCCGGTCAGGCCCTGCCGGGCCTCTATCATCTCGGTGGCCGGGAACGGTTGTCGCGTTGGGACATTGGACGGGCGCTGCTGCCATGGTATCCGGAACTGCAAGGCCGGCTTGTCGAGGGGTCCGCTCGCTCCCATGCCGGGGCACCGCGGCCTGCCGACCTCTCTCTGAATTGCGAGAAGATCCAGACCGTCTTATCGTTTCCCATTCCGGGCTTTCGCAGTTGGCTGGAGCGTCGGATGCATCGAGACAGCGATTTGTGGGACTATGACCCCGGAGCGCCGTAAAAGACAACCATGAAGGATGCATGATGGGATCTGAAACCGAACTGATTGAATCCGACCCGTTATCCCTTGTCGTGATGGCCTATCTTGTGATGGCGATCGTCATGGCATGGCTATGGGCGTTGCAACGGCGTGTGAAGAATGCCGCTATCGGGGATGTCGGATGGTGTCTGGGGCTCATGGCGGTAGTGCTTTGGTATACCACCCAAGCCGACAGCGGGATCGAGCGGATCGTGCTCACGGCGATGTTGGTGGTGTTTTATGCGGGACGGCTGGGGCGCTACATTCTCTTCGAACGCGTGATCGACAAACAGGAGGATGCCCGCTATCAACGCCTGCGGAAGGAATGGGGAGATTCAGAGTCGGCCAAGATGTTCACGTACTTTCAGCTGCAAGCTCTGGCCGTGGCGGTTTTCTCCGTGCCGTTTCTGGTGCTGCTCTGGAATCCAAAGCCTCCATCCTCGCTGGTCGAGATAATCGGATTGTTGATCTGGGGTGTGGCGGTGTCCGGTGAAACGAGGGCTGACCGGCAGCTTGCACATTTTCGCGCCGATCCACGGAACCATGGGCGCGTATGCCGGGACGGTCTCTGGCGCTACTCACGCCATCCCAACTATTTTTTCGAATGGCTCCATTGGTGTTCCTATGTCGTGATGACGATGGGAGCGCCCGGCTGGTTATTGACCTGGGTTGGGCCGATTCTGATGGGAGCGCTGCTGCTGAAAGTCACCGGTATTCCACGGACGGAAGCTCAGGCGCTGGCAAGCCGTGGGGAGGGGTATCGGAACTATCAGCAGACGACGAACGCGTTCTTTCCATGGTTTCCCAAGAGCCTGTGACGCACTCCGGTTGTTCCGAATGGGCCGCGGGTTACCGTTCCTTCAAGTCTGCTAATCGGGCTTTGGCGAGTTCGGCTAGTTTGCTGGAGGGGTGGGTGCGAATCAGTTCTTCGTAGAGTTCCCTTGCATGGGGTATATTATTTTGGTTCTCTTCGAACACAGCGGTTTCGAACAAGTCCTTGGCCTTGTCGGAACAGCCCAGCACCAGGAGAAAACCAAGGGTGCAAAATATCGCACGTGGGAATTTCATAACCATGGTCGACCAGTATCCTACTCATTTGACGCGCGTCTGTCCAGATGGCCGGATCATTTTCTGACCGGCTCGATTCCATACCGGGGGGCTGTGATCCCCTCGCTCCGGCATGTGGGACACCGGCTGGGCTTCGTGAACCTTGTCCGGTCCCGAAACACGAACCCGCAGTCGGAACAGGCAGCCGGTTCCAGCACGAATCGTTGTGTGCGGTCCCGGGCCAGCGTCTTAACCACATGCGGAAGATGTCCTTCGATCAGCCGTTCCGCAATGCCGACCATCTGTGCCAGTTGATAAGACGATAACCGCGTGCCGATCAGCAGTTCGATAATCCGCTGGCGGACGGTGCGTTCGGGCGGCGGCATGACACATGGTAAGCACAAAGAGAACGAAAAACCAGCATGAGGAAGCTCCTGTTCGTTCGAAAGAGCCGATGGCGAATAGCCGATGGCTGATAGTAGGGAGGTGGAATGGGAATCTAAGCGAGCCAATGCTGTGATCCGATTCCGTGGCATCGGCCATCTGCTATCAGCTCTTACTCCTCAGCGAGATGCGCTTCACGAACGGTGGACGACTGGAGGTCACAGTAACCATGATCATACCTCATGTGGGTTAGTGGTTGAACCTCAGCGCCCGTTCTGTCAGAATCCCGCGTTGCATACGCCCTGGGGCCTCTACCGCCTGTCTTGGCCGGACATGCCCGTTTGAATAGTTATCCACGACGACTTCGAATTAGCACGAGCGTCTCTCAAGGAGGTCTGAGGAAATGAAATTCCTCGCAGTTCACCCCGGTCCCTTGATGTACACCAAAATTTATTTGCGGCTGGAACCACTCGGTCTGGAGATGGTTGCGCAGGCTGTTCGTCAGGCAGGGCACGATGTCCGTCTGATCGATCTACAGGCCGATACCTGGCAGGACTATGAGGCGCTGCTTCGGTCGTGGAAGCCTGATGTCATCGCCTTCGGATGCAATTATCTCGCGAACGTTCCGGAGATCGTGGACCTAGCGAAATTGACCAAGCGGGAAGTGCCGCATTCCTTCGTCTTCGTCGGGGGCCACAGCGCGTCCTTTGTGGCGCAGGACTTTTTGAAGCACGGCGACGGCGCCATCGATTGTGTGCTGAGGGGCGAAGGTGAAGTCACAGCTCCCAAGTTGCTGGAAGCTGTGGAGCAAGACCGTAAGGCGATTACGAAGGTTCCTGGCGTCGTCACGCTCGACGGCGAAGGACCTCCGCCGCAATTTATCGAGAATCTGGACAATGTTCGTCCAGCGCGCGATCTGTTGCGGAACCGGCACAAGTATTTCATCGGCGTGCTGGATCCTTGCGCTTCCGTCGAGTTTGCACGAGGCTGTCCGTGGGATTGCTCCTTTTGCAGCGCCTGGACATTCTATGGACGCAGCTATCGGATGGTCAGCCCGGAGAAAGCCGTTGAAGATTTGGAGCAGGTTCAAGAACCAGGTATTTTCCTGGTCGATGACGTGGCGTTCATCCAGGGTAAGCAGGGCATGGAGATCGGCGAAGCGGTCGCGCGGCGTGGGATCAAGAAGCAGTACTACATGGAAACACGCGGCGACGTCCTCCTGCGCAACAAAGAAGTCTTCCAGTTCTGGAAGACGCTTGGGCTCCAGTACATGTTCCTCGGTGTGGAAGCCATCGATGCCGAAGGTCTCAAGATGCACCGTAAGCGCATCTCGTTGGGCAAAAACTTCGAGGCGTTGGAGTTTGCCAGATCTCTTGGGATTACCGTGGCCATCAATCTCATCGCCGATCCGGATTGGGATCGTCAACGGTTCGAAGTCATCCGGCAGTGGTGCTTGGAAATTCCGGAGATCGTCAATATCAGCGTCAATACGCCGTACCCGGGAACCGAGAGCTGGCTCACGGAATCTCGCAAACTCCACACGCGGGATTACCGCCTCTTTGACATTCAGCATGCCGTGATGCCGACCAAGATGCCGCTCCATGAGTTTTATGCGGAACTGGTCAAGACCCAACAGGTGCTCAACAAGAAGCATCTCGGATGGGCTGCGCTCAAAGGCACGGCTAAGATTGCGGCCGGGCACTTGATGCGGGGACAAACCAATTTCATCAAAATGCTCTGGAAGTTCAACAGCGTCTACAATCCCGAGCTGCAAATGGCGGATCACCGTCGCCCAGTGAAGTATGAAATGTCGATGCCGCCGGAGAAGAAAGACAAGATCGACCCGAAACAACTCTTCATCCTGCCCCCGAAAGGCCGCCACAGCCGGGCGATCGACGATGCAACCGAGACCTTCGTCGACGAGACCCGCATGGGCACGGTGGTGTGATCTCGGCGGGAAGGTGATTACCAACAGTCGAGCGCAAGGGGCTGGGCAACACTTCCGTTCTGTTGAGGTCGATCAATAAAGCATCGGAGGCCGATTACTGCCCAGCCTCCTCGACTCCACTGGATTCGGCGGGATGTCCGGTTTCCCCGGTAGGCAGCCGCCGCCCACAGAAGATGGCGTGACCTACCTGAGCGTGACGGATCAAATTACCGACCGAAAGATCGGCAGATCGATCGTCAGACTGGTGATCAGTCATCAGGCGCTGAAACAGTGCAACTGATACGAATGGTCGGACACGTGCGGCGAAACGGTTTGGACATTCCCGAAGCCACCCCCATCGTCCAGGACAGAATTTCCACCGGCATCGCAGGGCAGTTCTAGCCCCGTCCGTTCGACCCCGACGGGCTCACGGTTTTGCTACTCACCTGTTATACTGACCCATCCCCTCATTCAATTCGAGAGTGATTGCCATGAGCTCTCCGACCTGGGAAGAATTCGCCGACCTCGCACTGCGGCGCATCAAGGCTTCGGGCGCGGAGTACGGCGACATTCGCATCCAACAAAGTACGACCGAACACATCCAGGGCGAGGATCGCCGCATCGCGTCGATCCGTCACACCGAGGACAGCGGATTCGGTGTGCGTGTCCTCTATCACGGTGCGTGGGGGTTTGCCGCGAGCTCGATTCTGTCGCTGGAAGAGGTGCCGCGCGTTGCAGACCTGGCCGTGGAGATCGCGCGAGGCTCGGCGTCCATCGCGGTTGAGAAGGTCCGATTGGTTGAAGAACCGGTCCATCGAGACCGGATCGTCACGCCGGTCCGTCTCGATCCCGCGACCGTGCCGTTGGAGCAGAAAACCGGCTTGCTGTTGAACACGATGGAGGTGTTGCACGACCGGCCCGGCATCGTCCGGAGCACGGCTGAAGTGTGGTGGCGGCGGGATTGCAAACGATTCGAGTCTACGGAAGGGTCGGCTCTCGACTTTGACCTGCTGGCCACAAACGGTGCGATCAGTGCGACGGCCCTCTATGAGGGACGATTCGCCACACGTTCATTCAATACCCCGCATCTCCGCAAGGGGTACGAGCTTATCGAAGAGACCGGTCTCATGCAGGAAGCACCGCGCGTTGCGGAGCAGGCCTTCGAAAAGGTCTCAGCTCCGGCGGTCGACGCCGGAGCGTTTGATCTGGTGCTCGATCCGGAGCACCTCTCCCTCACCATGCATGAGTCCTGTGGCCATCCGACTGAACTGGACCGCGTACTGGGGTATGAAGCGAATTACGCCGGCACAAGTTTTCTGACAACAGACAAGCTGGGTTCGTTTCGCTTCGGTTCTCGACATGTGACGCTGGTGGCCGATAACACGGAACCGGAGACGCTTGCTGCGACCGGTTATGACGATGACGGGGTGGTATGCCAGCGATGGGACATTGTCCGGGATGGTCTGTTTGTCGGGTACTGCACGAACCGCGAGGTCGCGCCGAAGATCGGAGAGGTACGCTCACGCGGATCGAACCGGGCTGACGGATGGGGCAGCGTGCCGATCGTGCGCATCGCCAATATCGGGCTTAATCCGGGGACTGACACGCTCGATCAGCTGATCGCCGGCGTGAAGCGGGGGATTTATATCGAAGGCCACGGGTCCTACAGCATTGATCAACGCCGCTATAACTTTCAGTTCGGCGGCGACGCATTCTGGCTGATCGAACACGGGAAGCGCACCCACATGCTCCGCGATGTGATCTACCATGGGATCACGCCGGAATTCTGGAACAGCTGCGACGGAGTCGCGGACCGAACCTTCCGGCGGCGGTACGGATTTATTACCTGTGGCAAGGGACAGCCTGGCCAATCGGGCTGGATGACCCATGCCGCATCCCCTGCGCGATTCCGAAACGTGCAGGTCATCAGAGGTGAGGGGCATGTATGAGTGCGGGGAACGCCAATCGCTGGCCGAAAATGACGGGGCGTGAGGAATTTCGCTTTCTCGCCGACCTGGTGTTCACCCGATCCTCAGGTGACGGGACCATTGTGACGCTCCACGATGTGCATTCCGGAACCACCAGATTTGCGAATAACCAAGTCGTGCAGAATGTGGATACGCGGCGCGGGACGCTGGCCGTGACGGTCGCATTCGACCGGCGGCATGGCACCGCGTCCACGACGGATTTTACCGCCGGCTCGATCCATGACACGCTCGCGCGGGCCGAGCGCATTGCGCGGATCTCACCGGTGGATCCGGAATATCTTCCACCTCCTGAACCGTTCCCGTTCGTGGCTCGTGAAACAGCCAGGCCGGAAACCACGGCGGCGGGACCGGCGCGCCGTCTCGAATATGCGAACGAAGCCATCGGCCACTGCCGCATGGAGAATCTCCTGGCTGCGGGGGTGGTCTCAACCACGGCGGCGTCGGTGGGCATTGCGGCCAACAACGGACTTTTCGGGTACGAAGCGCGGGCGGATGCACGATTCAGCCTCACCGTCCAGGCCGGCGACTCGACCGGGTGGAGTGCGGCGGCGCATCGCTCGGTGGATCACCTGAAAATTCAGGAACGGACGCTGGCGGCCATTGCGAAGGCGAAGCGCGGCCGAGAGCCCATAGAGCTCCCAGCCGGGCCTTATCCGGTCATTTTCGAACCAGCCGCTGTGGCAGGTCTGTGGACATGGCTGATGTGGTCCCTCGACGCCAAATCCTACGACAAAGGCACCAGCCCATTTGCAGGCAGACTGGGAGCTCAGATCGTCGACGACCGGCTGACGTTGTGTAATGCGCCCAATCATGCCGATCTGCTCGGGGTGGGATTGACCTCAGAAGGACTGCCGAGCATGCCGTCCACATGGATCGACCATGGCGTGCTCACCCAACTGGCCCATGATCGGTTCACGGCAAAAACCCACGGAGTACAAGACGTTCCGACTCTGGACGCGCCGGTCCTGTCCGTCAACGGCGCCGCGTGCGGCAACCTTCAGGATCTCATCAAACGGACCGATTACGCGATCCTGGTCACAAATTTCTGGTATATCCGCACTGTCAACCCCATCGATCTCACCCTGACCGGCATGACTCGCGACGGCACATTCCTCGTGGAAAAAGGAGAAATAGTCTCCGCGATCAGGAATTTTCGATTCCACGACAGTCCGCTCCGGGCGTTTCAACAGATCGACGCTGCAACGGGGCCGATGGAGGCGGTCACGGCGGAGACTGGAAAGATGCTGGCGCCTGCGATGGTCCTGCCGGAGTTCAATTTTTCGAGTGTCACACGCTTCTGACCTAGCTCGTCAACCGTCAAGTGGCTTGTCTGGTTTGGTTGGTTCATTTGGTTTGTCTGGTTCGGGACCATCGTCCGGCCTGAACAACTCAGAACTCAACACTCACCATTCAAAACTTAAAACTGTTTTCCCTCCTCTCGCCAATCGCTCCTTAGTCCCTATTAGTCATGACGGTTCGTCGCGAAATCGCCAAGCCGCGTCGAGAGAGCGGCGCGCGGAGCCTAGAGGTTCTGAGGCGTACTCATGAAGTACGTCGAGGGACCGAGGGGCGAACCCGCCGCCCGCAGGCTTGTCGCAGCAGCAGATCGGCGATTGCAGCAGAAGCGATCATGAATAATGCGGGTTAGCAGCCTGCTATCCATCAATAGCCGGAGAAAATCGTTGACTCTTGTGTCGGGCAGGAGTAGACAACAGACTGCTTGTCACCATATGTCGTTTGGTGGTGCAAATAGGCGTGGAGAAGCGCAGATGTCTCGCCGATTCAATGATGAACCGATCAATTTAATCCAGCGCATTCCCTCGCCGGAACAGCTGTCGTCGGCAAGGCCGACGAAACCGTCGTTTGGCCAGAAGTTGATGGAAACCGGAGCAGCGGTTGCTCGATCGGCCATGGAACTGTTCGCGTTGCCGGCTCGACAGGAACCATCGGTGACGGCACCGACTGAGGCGGCAATGCCGCACGCACTTCCGGAGGGACATGACCATCGCGACCATAGTCTCGCCGGGGAATCGGGTGTGGAGCATGCGCTGCCCCACCAGTCGCAGGGCGTGACGCCATGTGTCCGGCAGGCCACGCAAGCGACTCCCGCTACGGCGCCGACGGGCAATTACGTTGAAGAAGTCGCTGAACTCAGGGCCTACCTCCTGCGTCAGCAGCAGGACATCGCTCGTCTTGCCGAGCAAGTGCAGGAGCTGAAATCCCTAGTGATCTCGCAACGGCAGATTCTTGCGTATCTTGGCAAGGAAATAGAAGCCAGTTCCCTATCGCGTATGACGGGAAGCATTGCCTCAGCGGCCGCCAAGCCCAATAGGCCCGTTCGCCAAAAGGTAGTGGTGAAAACATCGGAGATCAAAGCGAAGGCCGTTGTTCAGGACAACGATCCCATGCTGTCGTCGCGGAACCTCTAACACTCGCCCAGTGAGCTGTCAGAGTATCGGTTCTCCCATCGTGCTCTGTCCTCTCGACGAATTCCTGTTTTCATGACACACGAGATGCGACTGATAAGCCGAATCCTCAACGGATGCCTGCTCTGTGCCGCAATCTGGACGGGCTATGATCCGGCTCAAGTCTCTGCGGCCGCTCCCCAGGATACTCATCAGCGGGTTCCGCTGTATGACAATCTCGGCACCCTGCACCATGCCATTACAACATCCTCAGCGCAGGCCCAACGGTATTTCGATCAAGGTCTCCGGTTTGTGTATGCCTTCAACCATGACGAAGCGATTCAGGCGTTTGAAGAAGCAGCCAAACTCGACCCCACTGCCGGCATGGCCTATTGGGGTATTGCCCTCGCGTTAGGTCCCAACATCAATGCGGCGATGGGCAAGCAGCAGGAGCGGCGAGCCGTGGAGGCGCTGGGCAAGGCGCGCGCGCAGAGTGCAAGACTGAGCGCAGTCGAGCGCGGGTACATTGACGCATTGAGCAAGCGGTATGTGTCTAAAGGCAGATCCAGGGCGGCGCTCGACAAAGCGTATGTAGAGGCGATGCGAGCGCTCTGGCTGGAGTTTCCCGACGATCCGGATGCCGGCGTGTTGTTCGCCGAGGCCCTGATGGACTTACGGCCCTGGGACTTGTGGACCGCGGAGGGGCAGCCAAGGCCAGGTACGGAGGAGATCGTGTCTACCTTGGAGTCGATTCTGTCGAAGCATCCCGATCACCCCGGCGCCTGTCATTATTACATCCATGCGGTCGAAGCCTCTTCGGCTCCGGAGCGGGCGCTGGCCTGCGCGGATCGCTTGCCCGGCCTGATGCCGGGCGCGGGGCACCTGGTGCATATGCCGGCCCATATCTATATGCGCCTGGGCCGTTACCATGACTCGGCGGAGCGGAATGCGCACGCGGCTCATACCGATCAGGCGTACCTGGCTGGTCGGAACGTAGCCGGTGACTATGCCGACAGCTACTACCCGCACAACCTCCATTTCTTATGGGCGTCATTGGCCATGGAGGGGCGACAGGCTAAATCCTTGGAGGTTGCACGACAGCTGGCTGAACGGATCGGCGAGGAAGCGGCGCAGAAAGATAAATGGAAGGAACTGTTTCGTGTGACCCCCCTCTGGTCCATGATACGCTTCGGGCAGTGGACCGAATTGTTGCGGGAGCCGGCGCCCGGCAAGGGCCTTCGTCTGCACAATGGCCTATGGCGGCTTGGGCGCGGTTTGGCCTTGGCGGGCACCGGGCGTCTCCCGGGAGCGGAAGGTGAACACTCGGTTTTAGTAGGATTGACGAAACGCTTGGGGCGGGATCGCACGCCTGAGGAGAAAACTGAGCGAGTCCTGCTCAAGATTGCGGAACGTCTGTTGGCAGGCGAGATTGCCGCCCGCCGCGGGAAATACGACGGCGCGATCAAGCTGCTGAAAGATGCCGTGCTGATAGAAGACGGCTTGCCGTATTCCGAACCGTCGTTCTGGCCGATTCCTATCCGTCATTACCTGGGAGCGACCTTGTTGGCGGCGAAACGGGCTTCCGATGCCGAGGAGGTCTACCGAACAGATCTGGCCAAACATCCCGACAACGGCTGGGCCTGTTACGGATTGATGCAGAGTCTCCAATCTCAGGGCAAACAGGCTGAGGCGGAGGTAGTGGAACAGCGATTCAAAACCGCATGGACCCATGCCGATGTGACGCTGGCGGGATCGCGGTTTTAATCGATTGCACGACGATGGGGAGGATCGATGCGATTTATTGTAGGAGTGATGGGGCCGGCGAAGGCCAAGAAGAAGGACCTCGACAACGCGCGAATTCTGGGAGAGTTGATTGCGCGGCGCGGCTGGGTCGTGCTGACAGGAGGTCGTGACGTCGGTGTCATGGACGCCGCGTGCGAAGGCGCCAAGCGAGTCGGTGGGAGCCTGACGATCGGTGTCTTGCCCACAGCCAAGGACAGGGTATCCCGCCATGTCGATGTGCCGATCATGACGGAAATGGGCAGCGGCCGCAACAACATCAATGTGCTGACAAGCCAGGTAGTCGTCGCGTGCGGGTTGAGTGGTTCAGGGACGGTGTCGGAAGTGGCCTTGGCTGTGAAGGCGGGGAAGCCCGTCATTTTGGTCGAGGCGTCGGCGGCGGATGTGGCGTTCTTTCGCAAGCTGGGGAAGCGGCTGGTTGCTGCCGCTGCTTCGCCGGAAGATGCCATTGCGTTGATTATGAAACAGGTGGAGGGACGCAATCGGCATCCACGGTCTGCAGGGCGCGATGGCTATGACGACATCTCTTTGTGATAAGAAAAACAGGTCTCATAGCACCAAGACGTAGCCCCCCACGACAACTCCTCGCAGCGCCGGTCACTCATTCCGTCTGGACATCGTAGGATGTAAGATGTCGTCTGCCTGGACGACGCATGTTCAGAAGCGGAATAAGGAGGATGAAGCCATGATGTCGATTCGACGCGTGTCATATTTCGCGATCGGTGTCTGTATGTTCGGCGCAATCACGGTCTCGCCGCCAGGTTCGGTGGGCGAAGCGGCGACGCCGGCGAAAGCTTATTTTGCGGGCGGCTGCTTCTGGTGCATGGAAGAGGCGTTTGAAAAAGTGGAGGGCGTTGTCTCGGTGGTGTCCGGCTATATGGGTGGAACCGTGTCTGATCCCACCTATGAGCAGGTTTCCGCGGGGAGGACCGGCCACGCCGAAGCGGTC
The DNA here is from genome assembly GCA_022842445.1 of Nitrospira sp. Taxonomy (GTDB): domain Bacteria; phylum Nitrospirota; class Nitrospiria; order Nitrospirales; family Nitrospiraceae; genus Nitrospira_D. Next base: position 61,191 of record JALHPO010000007.1, on the reverse strand, counting down.
GAAGTCAGCTACGATCCGGCCACAGTCAGTTATCAGAAATTGCTGGAGGCCTTTTGGCGCAACATCGATCCGGTGACGCCGAATGCCCAGTTCTGCGACCATGGAAGCCAATATCGGTCCGCCGTTTTCTACGGGACGGAGGAGGAGCGACGGCTTTCGGAGGAATCGAAATCTGCGATCGAACGATCCAAACGGTTTTCCGCGCCGATTGTCACGGAGTTGGTGAAAGCCTCGACATTCTACCCGGCGGAAGATTACCACCAGGATTACTACAAGAAGAATCCGGTCAGATATAAATACTACAAGTTCAGCTGCGGACGGGCTCAGCGTTTGGAGGTTTTGTGGGGCAAGTCGTAGGAGTCTGTCCGAATCGGTAATCGGCCCATCCGGCAAAAAATGGCCGGATTATCGCGGGTGTCGCATATATCGCACAGAACATGATTCGAGTTTGTGTGAGTCATCATAGGGTTATGACCGGCTAAAACGGCATGGCTCTTGAGTGAAGAGTCTGTGACCCGGGTCCTTCCATGAAACATGGAACGATCAGGTCGCAATGTGGCTTTTCAAAAACCGATATGGCCTCTCAGCGGCGCCGCGTTCCCACTGCGCTGCATGCTGGTCCTATTCCTTTCATGCGTGATGATCGCGGCGACCCCTCTCCCGACTAAACGGGATTATGAGGGGGCCGTCCGCTATTCCTCCCAGGAAATTCGACGAGCGATCGCATTCTATGCCGTCCGCTATCGTCTCGACCCGGATTTGCTTCGCGCGGTGATCAAGACCGAATCGGACTTTCGCCAGGACGTGGTGTCGCACAAGGGAGCCGTGGGGTTGATGCAACTGACACCGGATACGGCGGCGACCTTGCGGGTGGCTGATGTCCACGATCCATTGCAGAACATCAGGGGCGGCGCCAAGCAACTGCGCCATTTGCTCAATCTCTACGAAGGTGATTTGCCGTTGGCCCTGGCGGCCTACAACGCCGGGGTGCATCGCGTAAAGGGCGGAAAGATTCCCCGTATTCGGGAAACGCGGTCCTACGTTCGGAAGGTCTTGCGGCACTACGAGCATTATAAGGGGCAACACCGATGTGGACAGTCTGAGGGACGGTCATCCTGCAAGTCTCGCCCCGGGTCTGCGCCGATGAAGCAGACCCAAGCGGTGTCACAATCTGCATTCTTGATGGGAACGGAGAATGTTTCGAGTTTCGCATTTCCGGCACCTATTCTCCCATCGCGCAACCTCCAAACCTAGCAACTCGTCACTCATTCCCTAGTTGACGGATGCCCAGATGTTTGCGAGAAAGGAGATCGCAAAGAGGAGGAGGGATTCCATGAAGAGGGAACGTGCGGTCAATCGGCGGATGGCGGATCTGGCGCAGTCGGAAATCAGGGCCATGACACAGGCCTGTGTGAGCGCGAAGGGGCTCAACATGGCGCAAGGGGTTTGTGATACGCCGGTACCCCCTGCGGTCCTACGGGCGGCTGGGCGGGCGATCGAAGACGGCTACAATGTATACACACGCTTCGATGGATTACCGGAACTACGGCAGGCCATTGCCGGGAAGCTGGCGCGCTATAACGGGATCACGGTCGATTCCGAGACCGAGGTGACGGTCAGCGCCGGGGCCACCGGCGCATTTCACTGTGCCTGTGCGGCGCTGCTGAATCCCGGTGACGAAGTGATCCTATTCGAACCGTACTATCAGTACCATATCAGCGCATTATTGGCGGTCGAGGCCATACCGGTGCTCGTGAAAATGCACCCGCCGAAGTGGAGCTACGATTCGCGTCAGCTCGAACAGGCGATGACACAGAAAACGAAGGCCATCATTGTGAATTCACCGGGTAATCCATCCGGCAAGGTGTTCACGCTGGAGGAGCTGGAGGGTATCGCAGCACTCGCCAGCCGGCATGATCTGTTCGTCTTTACAGATGAAATCTACGAATACTTTCTCTACGACGGGCGGCGCCATTTGAGTATGGCGGCATTGCCCGGGATGGCCGAGCGCACCATCACGATCGGGGGATACTCCAAGACCTTCAGCGTGACGGGTTGGCGCATCGGGTATACAGCCGCAGCCAGGCCATGGGCGCAAGCCATCGGCGCGATGAATGATCTATTGTATGTCTGTGCCCCGGCTCCGCTTCAGAAGGGAGTGGCGGGCGGAATCCTCGAATTGCCCGACGACTTCTATAGAGATCTTGCACGCTCGTATCAGGACAAACGCGACCGTTTTTGCAGCGCGCTGGCCGAGGCGGGGCTTACTCCGTCCATTCCAGACGGTGCCTATTATGTGTTGGCAGATGCATCCAAGCTGCCTGGTTCAACTGGAAAAGCCCGTGCCATGTACCTCTTGGAGCAAACCGGTGTGGCGGGTGTTCCAGGGGAAGCCTTTTTTTCGGGCCGGACCGGCGCCGACTTCATTCGCTTCAGCTATGCCAAGACCGATGCAGATCTTGAGGAGGCCTGTAGGCGCCTGATCCGGGCCGGACATTAGATTCTGATCTCTCCAATATCAAAAGCAGAGGTAGCGGGTCAGTTTGAATTCAGCTTCGCCACCGCCTATAGAGTCTGCAGCTGATGACAGGGCGGGCGCCCGGGCTCGGTTGACGGCTGTGCACTATTGACCAGTCTTTCTCCGATGAAAATTCGATCATCCTAATTTATAAATGACCCACGAGCAAAGCAGATCCTGGCTTGTCTGCATCAAACATTCATGGTATCAATTTCCTCTATGAGTCAGCGTATGTACCCGGCGCTCCTTCTTGCCGCCGTCCTGTCGGTGACGGGATGTGCCGGTCAATCAGTGGTTCAGTCTTCCGTCTCTGCCGAGCGCCCTTCGGATGATCTGTCCGTTCTTGCAGGGGAATGGGAATACGAAGACGGCGCGGTAGTGACTCTCCAGCTTGACGAACAGGGCAACGGGACCTATCCGTATAAAGACGGACGCTTCGAGACTATCTTATTGGATGGGCAGACATGGATGGGCCGGTGGTCTCAGAAGGAAAATGATCGCGAAGGCGGTTTCACTGTGAAACTGTCTCGGGACCATACCGAAGGCGAGGGGACCTGGTGGTATGTCAGGATCGGAACAGACCGTGCGCCGGCTCAAAAAGGCGGTACGTTCCATCTCAGCAAGAAGCTTTCCCGCGCTACCCTCAGTGCGACGACTTCCGCGCCTTGAACTCCAGCCCGCACCGGATACCACCCAAAACTTTCTGCCTCAGTTGTGATTATTTCCCCGTGCGGGAAAGCTCTTGCAGCTGCTGCGCGACCGGATCCGGGCAGGACGGATGTGCAGCGATGATTCCTTCATAGCGGGGAACGGGTCTGTTGAATTCGAGGTCCTGCCCGCTTCCATCGCACAGGGTTCCTCCCGCCTCTTGAATCAGCAGCGTGCCGGCTGCGACATCCCATTCATTCTCGGGCTCCAGCGTGGCGACTGCGTGGATTCGTCCGCTGGCCGCCAGGGCGAGGGCCCAGGCGATGGATCGCATAGGTCGGTGGGCGGCGAGTGTTTCCAGGGATCGGAAGCGTCCGATCTGCAGCTCCCAGGGGCTGAACGCGATGACAGGCTCTTGGCTCTTCAGGTCTTCATGGAGCGGGACCGGTTGGTGGTTGAGCAGAAGGCCTCCTCCCTTCATAGCGGTGAATAGCTCGTCGGATGAAGGGTTGAAGACGGCCGCGACCACGGGATGTCCGTCCACGACGAGCGCGGCGGAAATACAGAATTCCGGTTCTCTCTTGATAAACGCCTTGGTCCCGTCGATCGGATCGATCACCCAGACACGCCGCTTTTGTAACCGGTCAGAATTGTCCGGTGACTCTTCCGACAGCCATCCGTCGCCGGGAAACGCGTCCAACACGTGCGTGTAAAGTATCCGATCGATTGCCAGGTCGGCTGAGGTGACCGGCGATCGATCAGACTTGGTATAAATCTCGAATCCCTCGGAGGCACATCGCAGCGCCTCTGCGCCGGCGAGTCGCATCGCTTCGCTCAGAATTCGAAGTTCGCGGTCCCACATCGTGGCGACAGCGTATCAGGGCCTGAGACAGAAGAAAAGGAACGGATGCCGGGCAGACTTGACCTCCCGCGGGAATCTGCGTACAAGCACACTCCTATGAAGCTGGTGCAGAAGCGATCGAAGAAGACAGGATTGTCGCCCGGCACGCTGATTCACATCGGTGAACAGCGGGCGGACACGGTTGCGATCACGCTGTTCACCTATTCAGGTGCGCAATGCGACGAGCGCTCCGTCCTAGATCCGAACGATCTGCGCCTGCCCGTGGACGAAACGGTCACGTGGATCAATGTCAGCGGCGTGCACAAGGTCGATGTGCTGGAGGCGATTGGGAAGCAGTTCGGTCTTCATCCTCTTCTCTTGGAAGACATCGCGAATACGGATCAGCGGCCCAAGCTGGACGATTACGAGACCTGTTTGTTCCTGGTTATGAAGATGCTGACCGGGACCGACCGAGGAGACACCCTGGTTGAGCAGATCAGTTTCGTGATCGGGCGCAACTACGTGCTGTCGTTCCAGGAGAATGGAACTGATGTGTTTCGTCCGGTCCGCGATCGATTGCGTAGCGGCAAGGGGCGGCTCCGTCAGCACGGATCGGACTACCTGCTCTATGCGTTGGTGGACGCGGTCGTGGACGAATATTTTGCGGTGCTGGAAATACTGGGTGAAAAGATCGAAGCGCTACAAGAAAGGGTAGTGGCGAATCCGAACCCGGACACGCTGAGGGACATCCACGCACTCAAACGGCAGCTATTGTTCGTCCGCCGGGCTGTCTGGCCTCTCCGGGAGGCCCTTAACAGCCTTTCCCGGTCGGAACATCCATTCCTGCGCGAGCCCATCAAGGTGTTTTTCCGTGACGTCCATGACCATGTGATACAAATCGTCGATACGATCGAGACGTTGCGCGAGATGGTCTCGTCCAGCCTCGACATCTACCTTTCAAGCGTCAGCTATCGTTTGAATGCCGTCATGCGCGTGCTCACGGTCATCACGACGATCTTTATGCCGCTCAGCTTTATCGCGAGCATTTACGGGATGAATTTCGAACATATGCCGGAACTGAAATGGGAATGGGGGTATCCGCTGATCCTGGGAATCATGGGCCTCGTCGCGGGTGGGATGCTGATCGGATTCCGGCAGCGCAAATGGCTCTAACGGCAGGATGCTAACAAGTCTGCCGGCGGCTATTCCTGGATTTCCACGCGGTCGACGAAGTAGTCGGTGTCGCCGAAGCAGGTGGTCGGAAGATAGCGGTACTCTTTGTAATGCAGGATGACTCGTTTGCCCATCGCGCGTGAGAGGTCGTCGGCGACTCGCTCGTCCCACACCGTGAATTCCCACAGAACCGGTGCGAGACCCGGAACCGTGGTCATCGCCAGTTCGCCTTCATGGGTTTTGCACACCCAGCCTTTTGTGGAAAACTTTTGGATGTAGCCCGCGCGATTCCCTTCCGAATAGGTCCAGTTGAAGGCGATCGTCAGATAGCTCGCCAGGAGAAAGACAACCAGAGTCAGCACCCACTTCATCGGCGATCCTTTCCCGTGTGCTACCGGACGTCGGTGAACAGCCACGGCGCATCCTGCTTGCGCCGGCGTTCGTAGGCCGTGATGGCCGCTTCGTGTTGAAGGGTGAGGCCGATGGAATCGAGCCCCCGATAGAGGCAATCTTTGCGGAAGGGGTCCACCTCAAATCGATAAGCGGCGCCATCCGGTGTCGTCACGCGCTGGTCGCCGAGATCGACGGTGAGTCGGTATCCCTCTGTGCCGGTGACGTCTTTCATTATGGACAGCACTTCGTCCGCTTGCAGCACGACGGGTAAGATCCCGTTTTGGAAACAGTTGTTGTAGAAAATGTCGGCAAAGCTCGGAGCGATGACACAGCGAAATCCTTGGTCGAGCAAGGCCCATGGTGCATGTTCGCGGGATGAGCCGCTGCCGAAGTTGTCTCGGGTCAACAAGATCGTGGCGCCCTGATAGCGGGCTTGATTTAAAAAGAAGTTGGGATCCGGCGATCCATCTTTCTTCCTGCGCCAATCGAAAAACAGTCCTTCGCGAAGGCCGGTCCGCTTGATTGTCTTCAAAAACTGTTTGGGAATGATCTGGTCCGTGTCGACGTTGACCCGGTCGAGCGGAGCGACCAATCCGGTGAGCGTAGTAAAGGCTTGCATGAGTTCCTCGTTAGGCGTGAAACGTGAGGCGTAAGGCGACGCGGCTCATGGCCAGTTCCTGATGTCCACAAAGTGCCCTTCGATCGCAGCGGCGACCGCCATAGCCGGCGACACCAGATGAGTTCTGCCTCCTGCCCCCTGGCGGCCCTCAAAATTTCGATTGCTGGTGGAAGCACATCGTTCGCCCGGCTGGAGGACGTCGGCATTCATGGCCAGGCACATGCTGCAGCCCGCTTCGCGCCATTCAAATCCGGCCTCGCGGAACACACGGTCCAGCCCTTCCGCTTCTGCTTGCTGCTTGACGAGCCCCGATCCGGGTACCACCATCGCATGGACCGTTTTTGCCACCCGTTTCCCCTTCGCGAGGCTTGCGGCGAGACGGAGGTCCTCGATTCTGGAGTTGGTGCAGGAGCCGATAAACACTTTGTCGATCATGATGCCGGTGATCGGCATGTTGGGAGTGAGACCCATGTATTCCAGCGCCCGTTCCGTCGCGTGTTTCGTGTTCTGGTCGGAGATTGTTTTAGGGTCCGGCACGGTCTGATCCACCCCGACCACCATGCCGGGGTTGGTTCCCCAGCTGACTTGAGGCGCGATGTCCTCCGCCCGCAAGGTGACCGTCACGTCATACCGGGCCTCCGCATCGGTTTTGAGCTTGTGCCAGGCATTCACGGCTTGTTCGAAAAGGTCGCCTTTGGGCGAGAGTGGACGCCCCTTGATGTAGGCAATCGTTTTTTCATCCGGTGCCACCATGCCGGCGCGGGCTCCGCCTTCAATCGACATATTGCAGAGCGTCATCCGCCCTTCCATGCTCAGGGCGCGAATGGCCGATCCGGTGTATTCGATCACATACCCGGTTCCCCCGGCAGTGCCGATCTTGCCGATGATGGCGAGGATGATGTCTTTGGCCGAGCATCGATCCGACAGCACGCCGTCGACGCGGATTTCCATCGTCTTCGGCCGCTTTTGAATCAAGCATTGGGTTGCCAGCACATGTTCGACTTCGCTGGTTCCGATGCCGAACGCCAGCGCCCCGAATGCCCCGTGGGTCGATGTGTGAGAGTCTCCGCAGACGATCGTTGTGCCCGGCAGGGTGAATCCTTGCTCGGGCCCGATGACGTGGACGACGCCTTGCCGGACATCGTTCATGCCATATAGCGTGATCCCAAAATCCCGGCAATTGTCCTCCAAGGTTTGGATCTGTTTGGCGCTGATCGGGTCTGCAATCGGAAGCTTCCGGTCGGTAGTCGGGACATTGTGATCAGGCACCGCAAGGGTAGCCGCGGTTCGCCGCGGCCGGCGTCCGGCAAGCTTCAATCCTTCAAATGCCTGGGGAGACGTCACTTCATGGACGAGCTGCCGATCGATATACAGCAGTGTGGTTCCGTCCGGCTCTGAGCGAACGACATGGGATTCCCAGATTTTGTCGAGTAAGGTCGAGCCTGCCATAACAAATCCTTGTTGGGTGTATTCGCCGGATGCTGATTGCGCCCTATTATACATAGGCGGTCGGTTGCATGCCAGGGACCGGCTGCCCCTTGCGTCGTTCTTCTGTCCGTGTTAGCAGAAAGATCGTCCGGCTTCGTCGCACCAGGTCCTGATCCGACATCGCGGCGCATGACTCCTCTTATATGGGCGCTCCCATCAGTCATTGCCTGGTCGAAGCAGTTGCTCGACAGTTATCACCATTGGATCGGCCGAGACCTGCTCGTCCGATCCGGCTCGATTGAAGCTCAAGCGGAGGCGCTCTTTACCGCGCCGTTCGTTGTCGTATCGCATGGGGTGGAGACGGACCCGATTCTGAATTACGGGAATCAGGCGGCGCTCGATCTATGGGAGATGACGTGGGACCGGCTGACCCGCACGCCGTCGCATCACACCGCCGAACCGATGAATCGAGCTGAGCGTGCGCGCATGCTTCAACAAGTAACAGAGCGGGGCTCCTATGACCGCTATCGAGGCGTGCGCATTTCAGCGACGGGGCGCCGATTTCTTGTCGAGGATGCCGTGGTATGGACTGTCATAGACGCGCAGGGCCGATCCCTCGGTCAGGCCGCGACGTTCTCACGATGGTCGAGGGTATCGTGAGTTAGAAGGGGAGATAGACTTCAACACCCCCATAGACTCCGCTATGGAACGAGGTACTGTGTTGATAGCCGCTTTTGGCGAGCACGCGGAATTTCCCGATCGGCACTTCGATCAACGGTCCGGTCTGTACCGCACGAAAATCTCCGTTGCCCATACCGGCAGCCTCCCATCCTACATACGTGCTGCAACAGCCGCTGGCGACCTGGCGGGCAAGCAGTTTTCCCCGCAGCCGGCCCCAGAAATAGTTATCGAGATCGGCATAGGAGCCGATGGCGTGAAGGCTTCCCTTTTCGTGCCAATACATCGCTTCGACTTGCGCGAACGCTCCGATTTGATGGTCTGTTGAGGAGGGTGCGTTCAGCCGCTCTTCCTCGATACGCCGGAGTTGCGGACCAGCCAATGCCGAGACGGTCACGCGGCCGAATGTCTGAGAGATACCGAAAGACGGGACGATAAACTGCACATTGGTATCCAGGGTTCTCCCATTACTCACAGAGCTATAACCGAGTCCGGCGGTCATGGCCTGTATGAAGAGATTCGTCCCTCCCCTCATCTGTAAGAGTGGTGTCCGGATGCCCATATATCCGAAGTATTGGCTTTTGTTGTCGATTTGAAACCCGGTGAACAGATCTCCTGCCTTCGCGGGAGCGGGCATGACCGCCAGGATCATGGTTGTCAGTAGGCATAGTGTGAATCGCGTCATCGTCTTGCTCCTTCTTGAACACGTGCGATGTGAAATCAGACCCGGATGATGTTCCTCACGTGTCCGGGCCGTCTCAACTGCCGATCGGCACATCGCATGTCGACAAGAACCCCGTCGACGTCGACTCCTTGCCGTCTCATGATCCAACCGGTTATTGCACCGGGGATCAATCGCGAGGTCTACTCATGAGTCTATGCTGACCTTCTCGTGTGCGTGCGGTCGTGACTGCCGCCATTGTCGGTCGTGTAGTTTGCGCCATTCCTCCTCGCCCCGCACGATACTGTCTACCTTAAACCGCACAGAAGTTTTCCTGCGTCTGTGGGCTATCGAGATCGGGCTGACCTTGAGCGTGACCTGCGGCAGTTCCAAGAGGCCGCCGTCGAGCGATCCTTTCAGTCTCGAGGGGAACGAGACGCTGAGGCCGGTGAAGGACAGGTCGCGCAACGTGCCTGTGAGCAAACGCGCGGAGGTGTTTAACTGACAAGGGACCCCGCTGCGGAGACGCAACGATCGGCGTCGGTCCCATGAGAAGGATCTCCAGGGAACGGTGAGCGCGTTGAACAATGATCGCAGGCTGCTGGAGATTCCCGGCCTCAACTGATAGCTCTCCTCCCAGGGCGTCGGATCGCCAAAAATCTTATCAACCAGCACATGCTTCGTCGCATCATCCAGATCTGTGAATTGAAGGCCAGCCGCGATCCTTCCGGAAGGCAGGCGTTCCTGCCGGACAATTTTGCCGGTCACTCGCACGATGTTGCCGCCGGGTGATGTCAAGAGCAGCGTGACAAAGTCCTGGGCTGTAAAGACCGGTTGCTCTAAAGACAACCCGGCACCGTGTTGGTTGATATTGACGATACGTGCGGGCACAGACGTTCCGTCCACATACAACTCGCTTGCGAAGTCGCGATTGAGCCGGAATGCCTGTCGCCCTTGCGTTTGCTCGTTGGCAACGAGCATGGCGATGGTCAAAAACAGCAGATTGACAGTTCCCCAAAAGAGGCTGATTGAAAGACCGGGCTCGCTGGGATCTTGTTGCAGGCGTTGGAATCCGAAGACCAGCCCTCCGATCAGGAGACCGAACGTGAGCAGGTGAGGCCAAGCCAGTGAGAGCTCCGTAGAGACGTTTTTCTTGACGCGCTGTCCTTTGGGAGTGACTTCGAACGGCCGCTCTCTGCGCGGTGCGGAGAGGGCTTTGAGGGCCTCCGCGCTCAAGGCAAAGCACATCGCGATCTCATAAATGTCAGACCAGAACGGATTGCGAGAGCCGCGGCTGATGGGGCGCATTACCAGCGCCGAGGCGATGTAGAACGAAAAGAAATAGAGCAAGAGTTGAACGGTATCCGCGTGGATCGGAGACGTACGAAAGAGAAGGCTGAAGAGAGGCGCGACCAGGCAGATGAAACGGGGGATGCCAAAAAAGAAGTAGAAAATGGAACCAAAATAATCGATCCGCTGAGCCAGCGTCAGTCCCGGTTTGGTGAGCGGATTATCCCGCAGCAGGACCTGGATACATCCCATGGCCCAGCGTTTACGTTGCTTCAGGTATCCCTCGAACGTTTCCGGCATCAGTCCGGCAGAGAGGACTTTATTGAGATAACAAGACTTGTATCCCTTGGCATGCAGGGCCATGCTGGTGTGGATGTCTTCGGTGATGGTCTGTGTCTGGAATCCACCGATCTCTTCCAGCGGCCCGCGTCGAAACAGACCCCCGCTGCCCGCAAAAAATGCACTGTTGTGGGAATCGCGTCCTGCCTGCAACGTTCGAAAAAACAGGGCCTGCTCGTTCTTCACATGGTTGCCGACCCGGAGATTTCGTTGGAAAACGTCCGGGTTATAGAAATGATGGGGTGTCTGAACGAACGCGACGTCCGGGTCGTCGAAAAACCCGATGGTTTCTTTCAGGAATGTTCGGGTCGGGATATGGTCCACATCGAATACAGCTACAAAGGCACCGTCTGTCATTCGGAGCGCATGGTTTAAATTCCCAGCCTTCGCATGGCGTGGGCGGTCCGGACGTCGCAAGTAGCCGCACCCTAACGCCGCCGCCAGCTGTTTGGCTTCGTCTCGATGGCCGTCATCAAGGACGTACACCTTGAACCGGTCACGCGGATACTCCTGCGACAGGCATCCCACCAGCGTTTGTCGGAGCAACGGCAGCGGTTCGTCCACCACCGTGACTAAGACATCTACGGTAGGGTAGGCAGTGAGCGGGAGTGATTGACGATCAGTCAATGACGAGGATTGAAAGGCAAAGAAACAAAACTGGCAGAGCCCATACAGCTCTGCGAGGTAGACGATCCCGCCGACCGCTATACTACTGATGTCATCGGTCGGTAACGTGTACAGGGCCCGCCAGACCATATACCGGGCATAGAGGAAGAGGCTGAGCAGGAGCACCCAGCGGCGATTCCGGTCTGATCTCATGAGCAGACCAATCAATAGAAGCGCGACCGCAGAAACTCCGGCGGCGATGGGGGTGCTAAAAAACTCGTTAATCAGTGTCATGTGACCAATGTCATGAAAGACAATCGCAGGCAAACGTCCTCCTGGGCGGCGTTACCTTATTACAGGATCATCGACAGGTCTATCCTACGGATGGAGCCCTGCCTTTGGGGGGGATAGACAAACCAAATCCGATGGATGGACGGTGATTTCCTTAGCCCGCATGGTTCATGACGGATCGTCGCCCCTTCGACAAGCTCAGGGTCCCGAGCACAGTCGAGCCTTCGACGCCACTCAGGCTCGACCCCGAGCGGGGCGCGGAGTCGGGAGGACCTGCGCAACTGTCTTGGCCGTCACGCGTTCGCTGTCACCACCGGTCGCCGCGGAGTCCCCGCATGCACCATCGGATTGAGAGTCGTCAGCGGTAAGCAAACTCCTCTCTCGCCATGCATCAGACCGTTTGCATATCGTCCCTTCCAGCCCGGACTCGCTGGCTCGGTTTCTTCATTCTCTTATCTAGCCTGCGTTCCACGGGGACTCATAGAGAGCCTCTATCGCAGGGGATTTCCCCAGTATGTCCTCCGTCTCCTAAAGATTACTCTGTATATTATGTTGATGTCGGCTCAATTAACAAAGCAGGAGGATTTATGATGAAACGAAGTCTTGAAATACTATTCGTCGCAGCCCTGGTCAGTGGAGGGGGAGGATTCGCCATTGCAGCTGATCCCATGAAAGCGAAGGAGGCCACGCCGAGCATCGGCGAAAGGATAACCAAGGATGCCGTTAAGGGCACGCTCATGAAGATGGACGGGGAGTATTATTCGATCAGAAATACAGACGGGGAACTGGTAAGAGTGCATGTAGACAAAAGCACCAAGCTCGACAAGGTTGTGGAAGGCGATATCGTCAAAGCCTACGTGACCGACAAAGCCCATGTGACCACATTGCAGCGGGTTGAGAAGTAGTCCCCTCCCCGGGCGGTGGGCTTACAAGCCTGCCGCCCCACGCCGCTTTCTCTGAGCGGGCGCACTGAACGGACCCCCGCAATACTACCCGAGGATGGCGTAGCCTGTCCAAGGTGATCGAATGGACAGAAGCCGACGGCCTTAGCCCGGCCACCGCTCCGATCTGCCGTGTAGGCCATAGGGAGATTGTGCATGCGAAAATTGTGATCGGGTAGCCGCTGATGAAAGCCGGCTCGGCAAGCTCGGATTCTGGACATTCGTTGAAACCCCGCGTAGGTATTCTGTGACCGTCACACCTCCGAAAATGTCGAGGGGCGTCACGTCCAAAGTTCCAGAGGTCCGTGGTTGGCGATGGCGCGTAAGAGATCGCGCGCAGACAAAATGCCGACAAGACGGCGGGTCCCGTCGAGAATAGGCACCGCATGGATTCGCTCACTCAGCATGGTGCGGGCGATTTCACGGATATCCGTCGCAGGAGTCGCGGATATGACCCGTGTGACCATGATCTCGGCCAATCGATGTTGAGCAGCTTGGACAGGGGCTGTGCCGGTGCTCAGACCAGGCACATGCCGCAGAAGATCGCGATCGGATACCATTCCCACGAGAGTGCCGTGCATGGAGGTGATTGGAATGTGGCGGAACCCTCTGTGCGTCATGATGGTCCAGGCATCGCTCACGGTGCTATCCGAGGAGAGGGTCAGGACCGGCGACGTCATCAGATCGCGAGCGAAAAGGGCCGGCTTCGCGTGCTGGTCCTGATTGGCTTGTTGTTGATACGCGTTGTGTGCGGCCACATTTGATCGGTCCGACGACGATGAGCGTTGATCATTATTTCCTTGAGCCTCAACGGCTTCGACCTGCATATGCCGTTGGGCGGCCGGCTTGACCGGATAAGTCTCGACCACTCCGTTGACCGCTAGAATGATAGACATGCTGCGGCTCCTCGATACCGATATCGGACGATCGGGGCAATACTTAAGCCGGGATGCGATCGGTTCCCTAACGGCGCAAGGCGAGTGGTTGAAGCGAGTAACACGGGGAGGTTGCGCCGACTGACAAAACCGGTGTAGCGTAGGCTTTGTATGACACGTGACCCCTCATCGGTGCGCCTTCCGCATCGGGCTTCTGTTTACGCTCGCCTTCTCGGTTTGCTTGCCGTTGCCTTTTTGCTCGGCGCCTGTAGCACACCCGGCTGGGATGGTTATTTCAAGGATGGTATAGGCCGGTTGACCCAAGAAGACATCCGGGAAAAGTTCGGGCCTCCGCATACGGCGAAAACCCCGGCTTTGGGCGGGGACAGTCTTTGGACATACCGGGTTGCGTTAGGCGAGCAAGACTTGGATCGCTGGAAGCCGACGTTCCTGGTGGATGCGTCCCAGTCGGTCGGGTCCCTCATGGGCAAGCCGAACGAGCAGGTCAAGCCGACGTTGTATTGCTATCGGTACACCTTGGCATTCAGCGAATCGCAGGTACTGAAGAGCTGGAAGCGAGACGAATGTGTGCCGGGCACGAGAGAGACCCTGATCGCCAAATAGCCCGAATCGGTTGCTTCCATTTTCACCCCTATGTTATAAACGCACGTTCTTCGGGGTATCGGATGTGTGCCGGGAGGCGGCATCCAAAATTGAGAAATCGCCAGGGTCGGTCCGCCTGCAAGAGTGTGGCAAGGTCATCTTTGGCCTAATCGAATGTCCGATTCTTTTTGAGGGAGGTAGGTAATGGGTAAGACGATGTGTGCGGTACTCTTTAGTGTTGGAATTATCGCGACAGGTGCGTCTGTAGCGCATGCTCTTCAAGCCGGCGGCGTTGAATTCGGCGATCTGGAAACCGGATCGGTCGTTGGCCAACCGTTCAAAGAGCTTGAGGTGGATGCCTCATTTTTTGCAATCGAAATCGGAACGATGAAGACGTGGTATCCTCCGACGACGATCATTGACTTCAAAGCTCGTCCCGGCGCTCCGGTTTTGTTGAAGGTCACGAACAATGCGACAGCGGAACATGGGTTTCAACTGACAGCGGCTGTGAATCAATCGGCGCCGACGGTGCTGGATACGAAACTGGTGCTCAAGCCGGGTGAAACCAAATATATCGGTGTGCCGACCAGTGATTTGTTCTACGCAGCCGGCAATGTGCTGACGTATCGGTGCCATCTCCATCCTGGGCATGTCGGCGGCAAGCTGTTGATGCTGAAGTAGCCGGCAACATTTCCTCTATAAATATCTCATGGGCCTCAAGGAACGATGTTCCTTAAGGCCCATGTATTTTAGGCCGCGGGTATCCGATCAGTCGACAGATCTCGGTGGGTCTTTGCCTGCGTTGGAACTCTTACAAGCCAAAAGGCCTTGGTTCCAGTTAGAACCAAGGCCTTTTGGTCACGGTCTCAAGCTTCAGACTGTCAGTTCCTCACGCCGCTCCAGATCTTGGCTGGGTCGATCGTTTTATCTGGATTTAGCTGCTTGGCCCGCTCCAGGAGAATCTCGGTTGCTTCTGGATAGAGCGGATCGGAGATGCAGCAATTATCGACCGGACAGACTGCTGCACATTGCGGCTCATCGAAATGGCCCACACATTCGGTGCAGCGATCGTGCGCGATGACATAAATATTGTCGCCGACTCCTTGTCCGTCGCCGACGTGATTGCCTTTAGCCTCGGCGTCGCTTCTGGTTTCAAAGATCGCTTCATTGGGACATTCCGGCAGGCATGCCCCACACGAAATACATTCGTCAGTGATCAACAGTGCCATGACCCGCGCCTCCTTCTCACTCCAAAAGACAGCCTGACGATATTGACAAGGCCGCGCCGCCCCCACCATAGTGCAGAGGCTCGCACAATGCGTAGATATCTTATTCTGTGGCTCTTTTCCAAGTCAACAGAATGGAATCCGGACAGAAGGCCTAGATCATCGGTGGTGATGAGCCATTGGGCCCAGCAGGACAAGGAGTTGAACGTTCGCCATGCAGTCCGGTCAGAGCCGATCGAGTGAGCCGGGGCAGAAGAAAAATCGGATCATCATGATGGTCCTGCTCGCCATTTTGCTGATGAGTGTGTCCATGTTTGTCGTCGAGCGTAAGGAGTCGAGCATTATTGTCGTTCGATTTCCGAGCGGTGTTGAACTGGAAACCGAAGTGGCGGATACGCCGGAAAAGCAGCTGTTCGGGCTGGCTTTCCGTGAGGAGTTGCCTCCGAACGGCGGGATGCTTTATATTTTTGAAGAGAACGGCCTCCATCGCGTACGCACCAAAGAGTATCGATTTCCCATCGACATCCTCTGGGTGGACGAAAGCCACCACGTCGTGCATATGCTGGAGCATGTGGAGCCTTGCGCGAAAGATCCCTGTCCGTCCTACGGCCCTCCGCCGGAAGCGGCTCGGTACGTGATTCAGGCTGAATCGGGGTTTCTGAAAAAATCCGGTGCCATGAGAAACGACGAGCTCAAGTATTCGCTTCGCATGTAGCTGACAGAGTCGCTGACTCGCCGCGCTGCCACAACGAACCGGCGCGAGTAATGGGAGCTGAGGTCAAGGGAGAGGAGCAGAGGGAGAGGGAAGATGGAAGGGTTTCACAAAGTTGCACAGCTTGACGAGCTGTCTCCCGGGCAATCGAAGATTGTGACAGTCAATGCGCGCGCCATCGCGCTGTTCAATGTCGGCGGAACGTTCTATGCGATCCACAATAGTTGTCCCCATGAAGGAGGGCCGCTGATTGAGGGACGGCTCAAAGGTTTTGTGGTGGCCTGTCCGTGGCATGATCTTGCGTTCGATATCCGAAATGGACAGGGGACGGATGGCGGGGGGTATTGCGTCGGAAGCTACGAGGTGCGGGTGGAGGGAACCGATGTCATGGTAGGTCCCCGACGAAAGACCTGATAGGACCGGCTCAGACTGCTCGTGCGTTCTTTGCCGATAGAGAACACCGGATACGTGACTATTTCAAAGCCTGATTTCAATTCCGTTCGCGATTTCAGCGACTGCCGCTCCCTGTCGGCGACGGTCGACCGGCCGTTCGTCATCCACTTATGGGAAGATCGAACCAGGGGGGAGCAATGGGTTCCGTCCTACGACTCCAAAGGGCTTGCGCTGCTCAGTGACGAATTTCTTTGTATCGCAAGCAACAATGCGGTCGAGAACGGGCAGCGTATCTTTGAATTCAAAGCCGTGACGCCGGGCCCCCACCGCCTGGTATTCGAAAAACGTATGGGCTGGAAATTTACCGCTGAGGATCGGCGTGTATTTCAGATTGACGCGGCAAATCCGCCGGGGAGCTGACCAATATGCCGGATATCGCATTCGTGAACGGCCGTTTTCTGCCATGGAAAGATGCGACGATTTCTATCGACGACCGAGGGTTCCAATTCGGGGACGGCGTCTACGAAGTGATCAGGACCTACCGGGGTGCGCCGTTTGAGCTTGCCGCGCACCTGAACCGTCTCAATCGAAGCGCACAACAACTGAGTCTCTCACAGCCCTATTCGAAGGCGCAGTGGACACAGTGGATTCACCAGGGGCTCGGCCAGGCCGGATACCAGGAGGCGAAGGTCTATATCCAGATTACGAGAGGGACGGCTCCCCGCGACCATGCGTTTCCGCCTGAGATCCCACCGACCGTGGTCATGACGATTCGGGAACTCCATCCGCTGAGTTTGCAGATACGCCAGGATGGCGTCAGTGCGTGCACCTCTGAGGATCTTCGATGGGGCCGGTGCGATATCAAGAGCCTCAATTTGCTCGGCAATGTGCTGGCCCGTGAAGAGGCGAAAAGGGCCGGCGTCTTCGAAGCAATCCTCGTGAAGGATGGGCTGGTCACGGAAGGCTCGCTGAGCAATGTCGCAGCGGTGCAGTCCGGAACGATCATCACGGCGCCGGAGGGTCCACGGATTCTTTCCGGCGTCACGCGGACGGTTCTGCTGGGATTGGCCGGGAAGGAGGATATCCCGGTTGAGGAACGGTTTCTCTCAGTGGATTCTCTCTATGCGGCGGACGAAGTATTCTTGACCGGGACGACACTTGAGGTGTTGGGTGTTGTCCGGATCGATGGACGAACGATCGGGTCCGGTCGGCCCGGCCCGATCACCAAAACCCTTGCCGCACGGTGGTCGATCTTGACGGGGTAGCGCCCCTTGCTTTGCCGTGGGGTGCGTGGTATTGTGCTGCCGCTGGAAGTGGGCTCAGGCCCACTTTTTTGTTTGAGCTGATATCGGTCTGGTCAGGGGAAGAGGGTTGAGCACACAGAAGCGCGGCGCGCAGTCGGTCGTCGACCGGGTGCAGGAAGTTATTTTGCCGATCCTCTGGGCGCTTGGACTTGAGTTGGTCGAAGTGGTGTGCGTGGGGCAAGGGCCTCGCTCCGTTGTCCGCGTTCTGATCGATAAGCCGGGCGGTGTTACGGTTACCGACTGCGAACAGGCGCATAAGGCGCTGGGACCGGCATTGGATGTGGCCGATCCTTTCCCGCACGCATACACACTGGAAGTGTCTTCGCCGGGTCTCGATCGGCCCTTCAAGCGCCTTCAAGACTATCAGCGAGCGATCGGCAAAGAAGTCAGTCTCAAGCTGCGGCATCCGCTGAACGGCCAGTGGCGTGTGATTGGACGGTTGGTGGAGGCGGATGAACAGGCAGTGTCGTTGACCGTGTCAATAGGGGCGGCTGCGCCACAGACGTTGAGGGTGGAACAGGAACAGATCGCCGATGCCAGGCTGTTTGTGAAAATTTAGACGGAAGAGCAGCCCGGTGTGTGCAGGTAATCGGATCCAGGAGTGTGACGCATGAACCGTGAACTTATCTCTGTAATCGACGAAATCGGACGCCAAAAGGGGATCGACAAGGCACGGGTCATCGGGGCCATCGAGTCCGCCTTGCAGACAGCGGCCAAGAAGCGTTTCGGCCAAGCTGAAAATATTCAAGTCGAAATCGATCCAAAAACCGGCGAAATTTCTGTCGTCTCCAAGAGGATCATCGTCGATCAGGTCAGCAATCCCAAAGCGGAGATATCATTGCAGGAGGCCCGCCAATACGATAGTGAGGCGGAGGTCGGCGACGAAATCGGGTCGTTGATTGAGATGAATGAACTGGGGCGGATTGCGGCGCAGACGGCCAAGCAGGTTATCTTCCAAAAGGTTCGTGAAGCGGAGTGGGAGGCGGTTCAAAAGGAGTATTCGACGCGCCAGGGAGATTTGGTGAACGGCATCATCCTCGGCATGGAACGGCGGAATTATCTGGTCGACCTCGGAAAGACGGAAGCGATTCTCCCCATTCAGGAACAGATCCCGCGGGAAACCTATCGTCGCGGCGATCGGGTCAAGGCCATGCTGCTGGAGGTTCGTCGTACGCCAAAGGATGTACAAGTCATTCTCTCCCGCAGTCATCCGCAATTTGTAGCAAAGCTCTTCGAGCTCGAAGTGCCGGAGATCATGGAAAAGATCATCGAGATCAAGTCGGTTGTCCGGGAACCGGGCGACCGCACGAAGATCGCAGTCACCTCGCGGGAAAAGGCCGTGGATCCGGTCGGCGCCTGTGTGGGTATCAAGGGATCGCGTGTGCAGGCAGTCGTCCGTGAATTGCGAGGCGAGAAAATCGACATCATTACCTGGACCCAGGATCCTCGCGTATTCATTGCGGAAGCCCTGAATCCGGCGACGATCGAAAAAGTCGGCATCGATGAAGAAAAGAAGTCGGCCCTTGTTGTCGCGGCCGACTCCCAGTTGTCGTTGGCCATCGGCAAGAACGGGCAGAATGTACGGCTGGCGGCGCGGTTGACCGGCTGGAAAATCGATATTATCAGCGCGACCGAGTACGAAAAAGAAAAAGTCGAGCGAGATAAGGAAATCAAGGCGGCTCTCGCGGAAGAAGCTGAAGCCCAGCGGTTGCAAGAAGAGGCTCGGCAGGCTGCCAGAGCTGAGGCTGGCGAAACGGCAAGTAGCTAGGAGACGGGGGCGGTCCGATGAGCATGCGTGTCTACGAACTTGCCAAGAAGCTGGGGCTGGAGAATAAGACACTCCTGTCCGAATTGAAGAAGATGGGCGTGTCCGTCGCCTCGCATAGCAGTGCGCTGGACGATGACATCGCTCAAAAAGTATTCGACAAATTTACTCCGAGCGCCAAGGGCGGAGGAAAAGCCGGCGAAGGGCCGACGCCACAGGGGATCAAAGCCGCTCATGACGTGCATCATGTCAAGGCAGGTGCTGTGAAGAGTCAGGTTATCGAGCAGTCGGCCAAGCCGGATAAGCGGCGTATTCTGATCAAGCGGAAAAAAGAAGATGAACCAAACGAGGTTCTCGCTCCCGCACAGACCGTCGAAGTTGACTCCAGTCTCGTCACTCCGACGGACGCGTCTCCATCGGCAGTTTCTCCGGAGCCGCCAATCGCGGTAGAAACCGAAAGCATCCACCCGGTGGAAGCGGCGGCGCCGAGCGGGGCGGTCCTATGGACGCCAGCTCCTCCCATTGTGCCGGTGCAGGAAGTCGTGCCTGTCAAGCCTGCAGCGGCTGCGCCGCCGAGTGCAGCAGCAACGGTCGAGGCGGTGGCGGCCAAGAAAAAGAGCATGGCCTTCGAAGCCATCGAGGCTGAGGCGCAGCGAGACAAACTCAAGAAGGCACGGAAGCCGGGACGGCCCAAAGACGAGCAGCAGGACGTCAAGTTCCGAGAGGATGCCGCACGCTGGCAAGATCTCCGTGCCATTCCCGTTCACCGGCGCGACGACCGCTCGAAGCACCTGCATCACAGCCCTCCGAGCGAGATCACCAAGCCGCGTAAAAAGGGCGTCAAGCTGACTCCCGGGACGAGCGTCAAGGAATTTGCCGAATTGATCGGTCAGAGACCGGCCGATATCGTGCGCAAGCTGATGGAAATGGGTCAGATGCTCACCTTCAATCAGCCGATGAATCTGGACGCCGCATCGATGATCGCTGAGGAGAGCGGCGTGAAACTTGAAGTGGCTGTGGAAAAGGTCGGTGACGAATTGTTGCAGGACGTGGTTGAAACCGGGGGCGAGGAACGGCTTGAGCCTCGTCCTCCCGTTGTCACCATCATGGGACATGTCGATCATGGGAAGACGTCGTTGCTGGATGCGATCCGACAAACGAAAGTGGCCGAAGGGGAAGCCGGCGGGATTACGCAGCATATCGGCGCGTATACGGTGCCGGTGCGCGGCAAGCTGGTGACGTTTCTTGATACCCCGGGCCATGAGGCCTTTACCTCGATGCGCGCGCGTGGTGCGAAGGTCACCGACATCGTCATTTTGGTCGTGGCCGCGGATGACGGAGTCATGCCGCAGACGATCGAAGCGATTCACCATGCGAAGGCGGCCGGTGTTCAATTGATCGTGGCGATGAACAAGATCGACAAGCCGGAAGCGAACCCTGATCGCGTAAAAAATGCGCTCTCTGAGCACGGACTGATTTCGGAAGCCTGGGGTGGTGACACCATCATGGTGGAGGTGTCGGCCAAGAAGAAGACCGGGCTCGATACATTGCTTGAAATGATCCTGCTCCAGTCCGAGGTGCTCGAGCTGAAGGCTGACCCCCATCGGCAGGCTAAGGGCACGGTTATCGAGGCGAAGATCGAACGCGGCCGCGGTCCGGTAGCGACTGTGTTGGTGCAGAGCGGCACGCTCAAAGTGGGTGATATCTACGTGGTTGGAACATTCAGCGGGCGCGTCAGGGCACTGATCGACGATCGAGGGGTGAAGGCGCAGCAAGCCGGTCCTTCCATTCCCGTCGAAGTCATTGGGCTTCCGGGAGTTCCGTCGGCCGGGGATGTGTTTCAGGTGGTTTCGGATGAACGGGTTGCCAGGGAGATTGCCGAGGAGCGCGCCCAGAAACGGCGAGCCGCCGAGCTGGGAGGTCCTGCCAAAGTCTCGCTCGACGACCTGTTCGCAAAGATTCAGGAAGGATCGGTGAAGGAGCTGGCCATTGTCATCAAGACGG
The DNA here is from genome assembly GCA_022842445.1 of Nitrospira sp. GTDB lineage: Bacteria > Nitrospirota > Nitrospiria > Nitrospirales > Nitrospiraceae > Nitrospira_D. Next base: position 39,883 of record JALHPO010000007.1, on the reverse strand, counting down.
ATGTCCAGGGATCGTCCGAGGCCTTGGCCGGGTCAGTGGAGAAGCTGTCGACTGAGGCCGTCAAGTTGCGCGTCATTCATAACGGTGTGGGCGGGGTCATGGAGTCCGATGTGCTGCTGGCCGCCGCTTCTCGGGCTATTATCATAGGTTTCAATGTCAGGCCGGAACCGAAGGCCGCGTCGTTGGCGGAACAGCAAGGGGTCGACATCCGGCTGTACACCATCATTTACGATGCCATTGCCGATATCAAAGCTGCGATGGAAGGCTTGCTTGAACCGACCCTCAAGGAACGTATGTTGGGGCGTGCCGAAGTGCGCCAGGTGTTCACGATTCCCAAGGCCGGAACTGTGGCCGGTTCCTATGTCGTCGACGGGACGATTTCACGCGCGAGCGCCGGGGTGCGCGTGATCAGAGACAGCGTTGTTGTCTACCAGGGGAAGCTGGGATCGTTGCGGCGTTTCAAGGACGACGTCCGAGAAGTACAGCAGGGCTACGAATGCGGCTTGAGCGTTGAGAATTTCAATGATGTGAAGGTCGGCGACATCATCGAGGCCTATGCCATCGACAAAATTGCGGCCAAGCTCTGAGCCTGTGCGGTAGTTGATATGGTCGTCGGACTTTGTACCGTCGAGCTGTTTATTTCGGAGAGTCAGTCGCTCAAAGATAAACGGCAAGTGCTCCATAGTTTGAAAGACCGTCTGCACGGAAAATTCAATCTGTCGGTCGCCGAAGTGGATGGACAGGATCTCTGGCAGAAGGCGGTCTTGGGCATGGCCTGTGTGGCGAATGAAGGCGGCTACGTCAGCCGGGTGCTTGAGCAGGCCCTGAATGTCATCAAGGGCATGCCTGCAGTCGAGGTTGTCCGAACCAAACTCGAATTGTTATGACGGCAGCTTGATACGTGCCGTCGGTCATTAGATGGAGCGGCAGATCAGCGCACAATGTCCAAGACCACCTACAAACGGGCGGATCGGGTTGCCGATCAGATCCGGATGGAAGTTGCGGATATCTTGATGCGAAAAATCAAGGATCCGCGGGTGCAGTCCGTTACGGTGACCGGCGTCGAATTGACGGCAGATCTGAGAATCGCCTACGTCTTCGTCACAACGATGGAAACGGAACAGGCCGAGCGCGATACCTTTGCCGGGTTGTCGAAGGCCAGCGGATTCGTGCGGGCCGAATTGGGCCGGCGCCTGACGCTGCGATATCTTCCGGAAGTGATCTTCAAGAAAGATGTGAGCGGTCAGCGTGGCGATCGGATTATGCGGCTATTGGACGGATTACATGGGGGCGGTGAGCAGAACGGTGCCCCGCCGGTGCCGGAGCACCCAGATCGAACGGCATCGGGATCCTAAGTCGATGAGCATTGCCACGCACATGAGTTCGACGAGCACAGTTGCCGACGGCGTCCTTGTGATCAATAAGGAAGCCGGCTGGACATCTCACGATATCGTGGCAAAGATGCGTGCAGTATTGGGAGGGATTAAAGTCGGACATGCAGGCACGCTCGATCCGGCGGCGACCGGGGTCTTGCCGGTGTTGGTGGGGCGTGCCACGCGGGTCTCGGAGTATTTGATCGATTGGGATAAGGAGTATCGCGCGATTCTGCGCCTTGGTGAAACCACCGACACGCAGGACGCTACTGGTAAAGTCCTTCTGCGCATTGATCCGAGTGCGGTCCGTGAAGAGGCGCTGTGTGAAACGATTGCCAGATTTCGCGGTCCTCAGCGGCAGATGCCGCCGATGTACTCAGCGGTGAAGGTGGGCGGGAGACCGCTCTACAAGGCGGCGAGGGCTGGTGTGACTGTTGACCGGGCGGAGCGGACGATCGTCATTCATGCGCTGGACATTCTTGCTGTCGAGGGTCGGGATGTGACCTTGAATGTCGTCTGCTCAAAGGGCACCTACATCCGAACTTTGTGCGCCGACATCGGACAGGCACTGGGCGTCGGCGGACATCTCTATGCGCTCGAGCGCCGTCGTGTAGGGCCGTTGTCGATTGATCACGCATTGACCGTGGCTCAGGCCGAAGCACAAGCGGCGATCGGGACATTGCAGCGGCACCTAATCGGGCTGGATCATGTGCTGGACCAATTGCCGGTTCTTGCGCTGACCGAAGATCAGGTCCGATTGGCGCTGCATGGCGGTGCGGTGTCTCCATCCGGGATGGAGCGATTGCCAGCCTCCGCCGAGCCGGTGCCTGTCCGGTTGCAGAATCAGGCGGGGCGGTTGCTTGCGATCGGCATCCATGATGCGCGCACTGCGGGGCCGATCAAGATTCGCAAAGTATTGACGGAGATTGAGTCGTTGGATTGAATCAGAAAGAGGAGCAAGACCATGGCGTTACTCAAGGAAGCGAAGGCAGGACTGATCAAGGAATATCGGCAGCACGAGACGGACTCCGGATCTCCGGAAGTCCAGATTGCGGTGTTGACCAACCGCATCACGTATCTCACGGAACATTTTAAGACGCACAAGAAGGACCACCATTCCCGTCGGGGCTTGCTGCAGCTGGTAGGACGGAGACGGCGATTACTGGACTATCTTCGTGGCGTCGATGAGGCGCGGTATCGGGCTGTTATTGATCGACTCGGTATCCGCAAGTAGGCCGCACCCGCGCGGCCCGGCGCCGCCCGCGGCGGCATGGAACGGACGTCGCACAGGTGAACACGGACATAGGCTCACTGACAAACGATTGTCAGTCGTGAGTGGTGCATGATGAGTTGTTCTGCATGGCGAATGACTCAGCGCTCACATGCGTCACACTTCCTGGTGAGCCTATCTCTGTGGGCATCTGTGGGACCTAACAGAGGAGACCCCTAGATGGTGCACACAGTTGAAATCGAGATAGCCGGCCGGATACTCCGGCTGGAAACCGGCCGCGTTGCTAAACAGGCAGACGGATCAATCTGGGCCTCCTACGGAGATACGGTGATCTTGGCAACCGCTGTGGCTGCCCAGACAGCCAAGCCGGGCATCGACTTTCTTCCACTCACGGTCGATTATCAGGAGAAAACATACGCTGCGGGGAAAATACCCGGAGGGTATTTCAAGCGTGAAGGACGGCCGTCGGAGAAGGAGGTTCTCACCAGCCGATTGATCGATCGCCCGCTTCGCCCTCTGTTTCCCGAAGGATATTATTTCGAAACTCAAGTGATCGCCTCGGTGCTCTCTGCAGACAAGACCGGGTCCTCCGACGTCATCAGTATCACGGCCGCCTCGGCCGCGCTCTCCATCTCAAACATCCCGTTTCAAGGGCCGGTTGCCGGCATCAAGATCGGCCGGGTGAACGGGCAGTTCGTTGTGAACCCCGATCTCGAAACCATGGAGAAAAGCGAGCTGAATCTGGTCGTGGCCGGTACCGCCGATGCCATCATGATGGTCGAAGCGGGGGCCAACGAATTGTCCGAATCAACGATGCTGCAGGCGCTTGAATTGGCGCACGCCGAGATCAAGAAGATCGTTGCCCAAATTGCCGAACTGGCCAAGAAAGTCGGGAACAAGAAGCGCGAGGTGAAGGTCGAAGCCATCGATCCGACGCTCGCGGCGAAGGTGAAAGACATGGTCGCGCAGCCTATTCGCGAGGCGATCATGATTCCCAACAAAGCGGCGCGCCAGGAACGGTTGGATCAGGTGTTGGCGCAGGCAGTTGAAAAGCTCAAGAATCCGGAAGCGCCCACAAGTGAACGGCACATCAAGATCGTGTTCCATGGACTGGAGTACACGGAAGTCCGGAACATGATTCTTGAAAAGGGTTCTCGTGCGGACGGCCGAGGCCCTTCGGACATCCGGCCGATCACCTGTGAAGTGGGCGTCCTGCCGCGCACGCATGGATCGGCACTCTTCACGCGCGGTGAAACACAGAGTCTCGCCGTGGTGACGCTGGGCACCACCGACGACGAACAGCGCATTGATGCGTTGGAAGGCGAGTACATGCGGACCTTCATGCTTCATTATAATTTCCCGCCCTTCAGCGTCGGTGAAGCGCGGCCGCTCAGGTCACCAGGCCGGCGGGAAGTCGGGCATGGCGCATTGGCCGAACGGGCATTGAAGCCGGTTATTCCGGGCAAAGACGTCTTCCCGTACACGCTTCGCATTGTCTCGGAAATTCTGGAGTCCAACGGCTCATCCTCGATGGCCACGGTCTGCGGCGGTACACTGGCAATGATGGACGCGGGCGTTCCGATCAAGGAACCGGTTGCCGGTATTGCCATGGGATTAATCAAGGAAGGGAACGGCGTGATGATTCTGTCCGATATTCTCGGATTGGAAGACCATCTCGGCGACATGGATTTCAAAGTGTGCGGGACCAAGAACGGCGTCACGGCCCTGCAGATGGACATCAAGATCGGCGGCATCACCATGGCACTCATGCAGCAGGCCTTGGAGCAGGCGCGTGCCGGCCGGCTCCATATTCTGAGCCATATGGCCAAAGCGCTCACGGGCGCGCGCGAGAATCTGTCGCCGTTTGCGCCGCGTATATATACGATGAAAGTCAAGCAAGACAAGATCCGGGACATCATCGGCCAGGGGGGGAAAACGATCCGCGGGATCCAGGCCGATTGCGGCGTCAAGATTAACATCGAGGATACCGGGATTGTCACGATTGCATCAGCCGATGAAGTGTCGTTGCAGAAGGCCAAGGATATCATCGGCCGTCTGACTGAGGAAGTCGAAATCGGCAAAGTCTATATGGGTACGGTCAGGAAGATCATGGACTTCGGCGCTTTCGTCGAAGTGCTGCCGGGGACGGACGGATTGGTTCATATCTCGCAGTTGGCGCACCATCGCGTAAAGGCCGTGTCTGACGAAGTGGCCGAAGGGGACCAGATCCTCGTGAAGGTGCTGGAGATCGACAAGCAAGGCAAGATCCGGCTGAGCCGAAAAGAAACCATGCCGGCACCGGCCGAAGGCGGTGCGAAGGATCAAGCGGGCGGGTAATTTCCTTGTACCGCAAACGTATTCTCGACAATGGGATCCGCCTGGTCACCGAGCAGATCCCGACGCTCAAATCTGTCACGGTCGGCATGTGGGTGAACGCCGGCTCCCGCGACGAAAGCCCCGCGCAGGCGGGGTATTCCCACTTCATTGAACATATGTTTTTCAAGGGGACGGCCACTCGGTCAGCCACCGATATCTCGCGCGAGATCGACGCGCTTGGGGGCGAGATGAACGCCTTCACCACGCGCGAGACGACCACCTTTTATGTCAAAGTGCTCGATCAGCATCTGCCTAAAGCGCTGAATCTACTCTCGGACCTGTTCCACCGGTCCCGATTTGGGCCGAAAGAAATTGAAAAAGAGAAGCAGGTGGTGCTTGAAGAAATCCGCATGGTTCAAGATGATCCAGAGGATTTGGTCCAAGAGCTGCACACAGGGCTCGTGATGGGCCGCCATCCGCTGAGCCGGCCGATTCTTGGGCAGGAAGCGACGATTGCGAAACTGAGGAGGGACGATCTTCTCGACTATGTCGGGACTCACTACCGGCCTCAGGAAATGGTGCTCGCGGTTGCAGGAAATTTCGACCAGCGTGGGCTCGAACAGACGATGGCCCGTACATTCGGGAGGCATCGTCCGTCCGTGAGCGCCGCGCCGCGCCGACGTTGGCCACCGGACATCTGCGGCGGCGTTGTGACCAAACGGAAGTCCTTGGAACAGGTACACCTTTGTGTCGGACTGAAGGGGATTCCAGCAGGCCACAAAGACCGCTATGCGGCCTATGTGTTGAACAGCGTGCTGGGGGGAAGCGTCAGTTCACGCCTTTTTCAGGAGATTCGTGAAAAGCGTGGTTTAGCCTACTCGATTTATTCGTTTTTATCCGGTTATTCGGATGGGGGCACGATGACGGTCTATGCCGGAACCCGCGCGCGTGAAGTAGAACGCGTGCTCGATTTGATCCGGCGTGAAGTCAGGAACATGGCGGCGCATGGCATCGAACGGGCGGAACTCAAGCGGACGAAGGACCAGATGAAAGGCAGTCTGATGCTCAGCCTGGAGAGTTCGCATAGCCGTATGAACAAGCTGGCGAAAGATGAGCTGATCACGGGGGCCCACACGAGTCTCGAAGAGATGCTGTCGGATATCGATGCCGTCACGGGACAGCGCGTCGCTCAAGTTGCGCAGGAGTTGTTCGCGCCGGGCACGATGGCGATTACTGCCTTAGGTCCGCTCTCGTCTCGTCAGATAGCAGCGTTGCAGTAAAAGGTTGGGCCTGCAACCGATTGATTTACATAATCTGAGGGCGGTATAGTGCGCCAAATCTGGCGACAAAGATGTCTTGACATAAAATGCCTGATTCGGTACCGTTTCAACTCCGTTGTCCTGACAGAATATACAGAAACGTAACGGAGCGACGAAGGAAAGACATTTAATGGAATGTGATACGTGCCGCGGTCGTTGGGCGGCGCCGAACATTCTTAAATCATGATTGTTGTTCAACAGATTACGGGCTTTGTCTTCAACTCTGTACGAAGGAGGGACGAGGTATGAAAAGGACAATCGTTCTAGCCGCAGTCGCGCTGTTCTCCGCCGTCGGCTTGCTGGCGGTCGAATCTGCCTTGGCTGCCGGTGCGATCGAAAAAATAGGTCTGGCCGATGCGATCGTCGGTGGAAAGCCACTCAAGGCTGAAGCCGTGAAGACGCTTCAAGGCCGCGTGTGGTCGCAATGGGCGGATAATCCTGATGGAGAATTGCTGTTTGGGATTCAATATTGGAATACAGGCGAACCGTCATCCGGCGCGGCGGGCGGGCGATCATCGACGATGCTGGATGTGAAGCCACCAGATCCGTTATTGAGTTGCTGCGCCTGGGGATTTGCCGGCGGCGCTGAAAAAAATAACGCCTATTCCGGCTGGTATCACGCGGCTACGACCGTGCGCTTAGCTGTGAAGGATAAGGCCCTGATGGATCAAATCATCAAGGCTTCACAAGAACTTGTGGCCATGGAAGTGACCTTGGACGGACGAACAATCACCGGATTCAAGGTGATCAAAGCTGATTAAGACGTAGGTACGAGCCAATTATTCTATCCTCGCATGTCGTTGAAGGAGGACGTAATGATGACGCTGCAGAAACAAGGCGGAGCCGCAATAGCAGCTCTGGCACTGGTAGCCGGCATGGCTTCCACGGCATTGGCAATTGAATCGTTCCAAGAGCGATTCGAGTGGGGTGATATGAGCAAGCCCACTACGATTCAGGGCCGTGTGATCGTGCTCGATCCCTATGATGAAGCGGTCTGGATCAACGTGTCCGTGTATGGCGGACAGGCCGAAAGCGGGTTGTTCTGGCAGAAGGTCCATCCCGGCAAGACCTTGAAGTTTTATGCGGACAAAAACGCATGGAGCGAGTTGAAGAAAATGGGCCGTCCTCATGCGGGACCGGCCGCAGCCAAAGAAGTGCCTCCGGGCAGCACAACGGATCTCATCGAGTTTGTCGCCACAGAAACCGAACAAAATCACCGGGTGATTTCCTCGGTTAAGAAACTCCCCGAGGTGGCTGGGAACATCGGCAAGCCGCTCAGCATTTCCGCGCTGCAGTTCAAGGAATGTGCGGGAAAGAGCGAGAATGATGCAGCCTGTGCTGGGGCAAAGCGCGGGCTCAACACGTCACCGGTGAGTCCGGATGGATCCAACGTCGGTATGCAGTACGATGTAATGATCCCGGGCGGAAAAACCATTGGCGGGATGATTCCCGCAACCGCACAGTATAACCAAGCGCACTGATCTGCCGGTTGAATCGATGGAACGGCGGTCACTCCTGACAGGGAGTGGCCGCCGTTCATTTTTCATGGCGGACGTTACCCGGTTGGACCATGCGTTGCAGTTCAGCCAAGCGGTTGAGTGCATCGAGCGGCGTCATGGAAAACAAGTCGATCTGTTTAACCTCCTCGATCACGGGATGGGGCTGTGGCAGGGGGGGCGGCGCCTGATCGGGTTGTTCTCGGACTGATCCTGCGATGGAAGACTCCGGCTGTTCCAGCTGCGCCAGGACCGCTTGCGCCCGTTCGATCACAGATCCGGGGAGCCCCGCCAGTTTGGCCACGTGAATGCCGTAGCTCCGATCGGCCCCTCCTGCGACAATTTTACGGAGAAAGACCACGTCCCCATCGCGCTCTTGGACCGCGACCCGATAGTTTTTGATTCCTTCGCGCTGACACTCCAGCTGCACCATCTCATGGTAGTGTGTGGCGAACAGAGTACGCGCGCCGAGGCGCGTCCGGTCATGAATGTATTCCGCCACAGCCCACGCAATGCTGAGCCCATCATACGTGCTGGTGCCACGGCCGATCTCATCCAACAGAATCAGACTTCGCTGAGAGGCGCTATTGAGAATATTTGCGGTTTCTACCATCTCCACCATGAAAGTGCTGAGGCCGCCGGCCAGATTGTCCGAAGCACCTACGCGGGTAAAGATGCGATCCACCAGTCCGATCTGCGCGCTGGCAGCCGGGACAAAACTGCCGATTTGGGCCATGAGGACGATCAAGGCCACCTGTCTGAGGTAGGTGCTTTTACCCGCCATATTGGGTCCGGTTAAGATCAGCAGGCGGTTGTCATTCAGATCCAAGATCGTATCATTGGGAACGAATGCTCGATCATCGCGAAGCTGTTCAACCACGGGGTGGCGTCCGTTGCGGATGGCGATGCTGCCGCTCTCATCCACCTCAGGCCTCGTGTAACGATTCAACGCGGCGGTTTCGGCGAGACCGGCGATGACATCGATCAACGAAAGGCTGCCCGCCATGGCATCCAGACGAGAGGCTTCTTGCGCCAAGCGTCCTCGGAGTTGAGCGAAGATGTCTTGCTCAAGCGCCAGCAACCTGGCCTCCGCTCCAGTCACCTGTTCTTCGAGCGCTTTCAGCTCGGGCGTCATGAACCGCTCGGCATTGACGAGAGTTTGTTTGCGGATGTAGTCGGACGGAACGCGGCTGAGATTGGCCTTCGTCACTTCGATGTAGTAGCCGAACACCTGGTTGTATCTGACTTTCAATGAGTCGATGCCGGTACGTTCACGCTCGTTGCGTTCAATCGCGGCGATCCACTGTTTCCCTTCTTTGCTCGCTTTGCGCAGTTCATCAATGCCGGCATGGTAGCCGTCCCTGATGAAGTTTCCGTCGCGAACCGATGGAGGGGCGTCGGGCTGGATGGCGCGCTCGATTATCTCGTACAAGTCTCGCCCGTCATCCCACGACGAGCGGGCCTCAACGAGCAATGCACTCTGAAGCGACGCAAGCCTGGATGCAATTTCAGGCAACACGGACAGGGATTGCTTCAAGGCAAGGAGTTCGCGGGGACCCGCATAGCCCAATACGATACGGCTGCCGAGCCGCGCGATATCCTGCACTTCACGCAGTGCGGCGCGCAAGGCCACGCGCTCCTCCAGGCGGCCCTTCAGCTCTCCCACCGCATCCAGTCTGGTGCGGATCGGTTCGCATTGAATCAAAGGCCTGATCAGCCATTGTCGCAGCAGCCGGCTGCCCATGGCCGTGACCGTACGGTCCAGCACGGCCGCGAGAGCAGTAGAACGCGACTCCGGTGCACTGTCTCCAAAGGCCATCGGTTTGAGGATTTCCAAATTGCGAAGGGTGGCGGCGTCCAGATGCATGGCGTCATGACTTCTGCGAACCGTCATTCGCCGAATATGGTCCAGCGGGGCAGCCGGTTGCGTTTCTCGAAAGTAATGCAAGACGGCGCCGGCTGCCTCCAGGCCGACGGTCAGATCCGCGCACCCGAACGCATCAAGCGACTGGACACGGAATTGGTCCAGCAAAGACCTCGCACTCTGGCGCCGATCGAACGAAGCGGCTGGTCGTTCGCACACACGCGTTCCCTTGATTTCATCAAGCCAAGCGGCGGCGTCATGGTCCAGTCCAGCCGGGAATAACACCTCGCGCGGATCAAGCCTCGCCAGCTCGTCCAGCGCGAGTGCCACCGCCCGTGGACCATGTAATTCCGTCACCCAGAACTCGCCCGTGGAGACGTCAATCGCCGCCAGTCCGATTACCGCCGGCTGCGCCGATACCGGTTGGAGAGACAGTGCGGCAAGATAATTCGATTCGGCCGGGGAAAGCATCTCCGTATCGACGAGGGTACCGGGTGTGTAGAGACGAACGACTTCCCGGCGCACCAGCCCCTTGGCCAGCTTGGGATCTTCAACTTGCTCACAAAGCGCGACGGTCCGCCCCGTCTTGAGTAGCTTGGCGATATACCCGGTTGCCGCATGATAGGGGACCCCACAGAGGGGAACCGGATCAGGACTGTGTTTATCACGGGATGTGAGTGCGATCGAAAGGAGCCGTGAGGCCAATTGCGCGTCCTCGTAAAACATTTCATAAAAGTCTCCGACGCGAAAAAACAGGATGGCTTCCGGATAACCCCGCTTGATGTCCCGATACTGCCGCATGAGGGGGCTTGTGTCCTGGTCAATCATCCGCGACGTCCTGTGAAGGCCCCGGCGACGCCGGGGCGCGGTCGGAGGTGTTCTCGACGGACCGGCGAAGCCGTTCGAGGTCTACTTCGGCCTCTTGCAGCGCTTTGGTTTTCCGTCTCAGCTCGATACGGCTCCGCACCCATGGGGGAAACAGTAAAATGGCTGCAACCAATAGCCCAACCACGAAGCCGGCCATGATGGGCTTGTAGACGGGCGTCGAGGCCTCCAGCAAACCAAAAAAGTATCGAAGGGTGACCTCTTGCTCCTGATTTTGAAGAAAGAAGGCCAGCGAGAGCAGCAAGAGAATGCCGACCAAAATCAATCGAATCATCGAGCCGGAACCTTTCTTGTGCCTGTGCTCTTTCGCGTCTGGGAAGCGGGCGGGCGTTTGGCCGGCCGGCGGGCTTGGTCGATGCGGGCCAGCAACGAGCGCGATTGCGGTCCTTTGGCTGCCAACCGTACTGTCCGAGTGGCCGGGGTCCGGTGGGTCAACCGCACTTCCAATCGGTCTTCGGGAAGCAGGGCGAGAAACCGGTCGGCCCACTCGATGGCCACAACCGTTCGGTCGGTGAAATAGTCGGAAAGTCCGATCGATTCGATGTCTGCGTCGGTGCGCAGCCGGTACAGATCGATGTGAATCAGGGGAAGACGGGCTCGGTATTCGTGCACCAATACGAAGGTGGGGCTGCTGACAGAATTGGGCGGCACGCCGAGACCGGCTGCGATGCCCCGGACCATGGCGGTTTTGCCGGCGCCTAATGCGCCGATCAATGCCAGCACGTCCCCTCCTGTCAGGGCGCAGCCGATGGCACGGCCAAGCGACTCAGTTGCAGCGAGGGATGTGAGCACGAGATCCGGCGAAGCCGCATAGGCTCTCCGCCTCGCCCCCGGTGCTTGATCGCTTTTTCTCGCGCGGGATCTCGCTCGGCTAGGTTTCATGGGCGATCTTGACGGCAAAAGGTATCTGCTCAATCAGGTCTCCTGCGATCAGCCCCGCCTGTCCCTTCTCAGCTGCGGCTAAATCTCCGGCACAACCATGCAGGTAGGTCGCCACGCAGGCGGCTTCCCATGACGATAGGCCCTGGGCCAACAGCCCCACGATCATGCCGGTTAGGACGTCGCCTGTTCCCGCCGTTGCCATTCCGGGATTTCCGGTCGGACAAATGGCAGCAGTTCCGTCCGGTCTTGCGACTACGGTTCGGGCACCTTTCAGGACAACAAATACTCCCCGTTCTCGGGCAAACCTGGCGGCAGTATTGATTCGATCGGCATTGACACTCTGTGGCGTCGCGTCGGTTTCCAGCCGGGCCATCTCTCCAGGGTGGGGCGTGAGGATCGGAGGCGTCTTGCATGCGGTGAGCATCGATGCGCGGCCGGCCAGCGCATTCAGCGCATCGGCATCGAGGACAGTAGGCCGATCAAGTTGCTTAGTCAGCGCTTGCACCAATTCGACTGTTTCCGGATGAGTCGATAACCCAGGGCCGATCGCAATCGCAGTTCTGGCAGCAATAAAAGCGGTGAGCCGGTCGAGCGCCGTACGCGCGAAGGTTCGCGATTTGGTCTCCGGCATCGGGATGGTCATGGCCTCCAGCAGCTTTGCCTCCAACACGTCGTTGACGCTGGAAGGGACCGCGACGGTAACCAGCCCGGCCCCGATTCGAAGGGCCGCCCGCGCAGCCATGGCCGCCGCGCCGGTCTTGCCGACAGAGCCTGCAATGATTCCGGCATGGCCGAACGTGCCCTTGTGGCTGGATGGTCTGCGTGTCGGTAAGGAGGCTCGTACAAAGGCGGGAGTCATCAACATTGTTCGGCTTGTGACGGCATCGATGTAGGCTGGGGGAATGCCGATATCAACGATTCTGATAGGCCCGGCCAGATCGACCCCATGATTCTGGTACAGCCCCAGTTTAGGAAGCCCGAACGTCACGGTGAGGGAAGCTTTGACGGCGCGGCCGAGTATGGCGCCAGTGTCGGCATGAAGACCGGATGGAAGATCGACGGCTACGACCGGTCGTCCGGATTCATTGATGTTGTCGATCGCGTCGCCATAGCGTCCTGTGACATCTGAGGACAGGCCGGTTCCGAGCAGTGCATCAATGAGAATGTCGCTCTCCCGGAGAAGCGGGAGCGTTTGGCTCGCTGAGCGATAGGGCTGCACGGCGGACTTGCCGGCCGCGCGGACGAATTGCCGATACATCGTCGTGGCGTCGCGGCTCAATTCGGAGACGGGCGTCATAGTAAGGATTCGAACGTGGGCCTGACGACGGCGAAGCAGCCGGGCCACGACAAATCCATCGCCGCCGTTATTGCCTTTTCCGCAGAGGATGGTGATGCGCTTCCCACGCGCGGAACCAAACACGTGCTCGAGGTTGGTCACGAGGCCAGAGCCTGCGCGTTCCATCAATACAGTTCCCGGCACACGGGCTTCGCCGATCGTCCGGCGATCGAGTTCCTGCATCTGCGCGCCGGTGACGATCTTTGTCATTGTGGTCCTGTGGCGAGCGTAGAATAGCGAAGAAGGTCGGTGCAGCCGCTTGCCTGTGTTCGCATCGCTTCGCCGCCGCGACGGAAGTCGAAGAAAATCATGTCATAGCCCTCACGCGCGTGATGACCTGGCGGCGCCGCAGGCAGATCGATGGCATGGTGGTCAACCGAGCAAGGCCTTCATTTCCTTCACGGCCTGTTCGAGGCCAACGAGGACGGCCCGCGCGATAATGCTGTGCCCGATATTGTATTCGACGATTTCCGGAATGTGGGTCAAGCGTTTGACGTTGCGATAATTCAATCCATGCCCGGCGTTGACGCCGATGCCCAGCTTGTATGCCAGCTTTGCCGACTGGGTGATGGCCTCGAATTCTGCGTCGGCTTCCTTGGAGCGGGTGGCGTTCGCATAGCGGCCGGTATGCAGCTCTACGAAATCCGCCGACACTTTATGCGCGGCCCTGATCTGATTGAGGTCGGGTTCAACGAAGACGCTGACCGGGATACCGCCATCATGCAAGAGCGTGATGATTTTCTGGATCTGCTCGCGCTGTCCCGCCACGTCCAATCCACCCTCGGTGGTGAGTTCCTGCCGTTTTTCCGGGACAAGAGTAACCAGATCCGGCTTGACAGTGAGTGCGATCTTGGCCATCGCATCGTCCGCCGCCATTTCCAGATCGAGCTTCGTGCGGATGATGTCACGCAAGAGCTGAAGGTCCCGGTCTTGAATGTGCCGACGATCTTCGCGCAGATGGACAACCAGTCCGTCTGCGCCCGCAAGTTCGGCAAGAACGGCGGCAGCCAACGGATCGGGGTCGTTCCCCCCTCGCGCCTGCCGCAATGTTGCGACATGATCGATATTGACGCCCAGCCGGGCCACGGCTCCTCCGTCCGGTCTGTGAAGTGCAAAAAAATAAGACAGCGATGAGGTAATACTAATCGGTATTAGTAGCAGAAAGAAGAGAGAGGGAGCAAGAACAGACTCGTTCACATTGAACCCAAACCGGACGGCTAGGGTTGGGGGGGCGATGAATTCGGAACCCCACAGAATCACGGGGTAAATTGACTCGAGTGGGGCCCTCCATTAGAATAGGCCTTTCTCAGCGGCTCTCTCGTGAAGTGACCAAGAGGAAACGTTGAGCATCACCGAGAACGTCAGAGGAGGGTCATGGGGCTAGGCGACGGGTTTTATCGAATCAAACGACTCCCTCCGTATGTCTTTGCGCAAGTGCAATCGCTCAAGCTTGAAGCTCGGCAGCGCGGCGACGATATCATCGATTTCGGCATGGGGAATCCAGACCAGCCGACACCGCCGCACATCGTCGAGAAGATGATCGAGGCAACCCGGAAGAGCAAGAACCATCGTTATTCGGCTTCACGCGGAATCACGAAGCTGCGGCACGCGATCTGCGGGTGGTACAAACGAAATTACAATGTGGATCTGGACCCTGAGACGGAAGCCATCGTCACCATCGGGTCCAAGGAGGGACTGGCCCATCTGGCGTTGGCCACAATCGGCCCCGGTGACGTGGTGTTGACTCCGACGCCGACCTATCCGATCCACATGTATAGTTTCATCATCGCGGGCGGCGAAGTCCGTGGGATTGAACTGCGCCAGGACAGTGATTTTTTTGAAGACCTGACGCGCGTCTATCGCCAGACGTTTCCGCGCCCGAAAATCCTCGTTATCAATTTTCCGCACAATCCGACTACTGCCGTTGTGGACCTCGAGTTTTTCAAAAAGATCGTAGCTTTCGCCAAGGAGCACAACGTCATCGTTATCCACGATTTGGCGTATGCCGATCTGGTGTTCGACGGCTACAAAGCGCCGAGCTTTCTTCAGGTGCCTGGTGCGAAGGACATCGGAGTGGAGTTCTATACCCTCTCCAAAGCGTACAACATGCCCGGCTGGCGGGTGGGATTCTGTGTGGGCAATCGCGAGGTCGTGGGCGCGCTGGCAAAGATCAAGAGCTATTTGGACTATGGTATTTTTCAGCCCATTCAAATCGCCAGCGTGATCGCGTTGAACGGGCCGCAGGAATGTGTCAAGGAGACGGTTTTGCGCTATCAGAAACGGCGCGACGTGCTCGTCGGCGGACTGAATCGTATCGGCTGGCAGGTGGCGAAGCCGAAGGCCACGATGTTCGTGTGGGCGCACATTCCCCTTTCCTATCGCCATATGGGGTCCCTCGAATTTTCAAAACTCCTGCTCAAGGAAGCAAAAGTTGCGGTCTCTCCCGGGATCGGGTTCGGGGAGGGTGGTGATGAGTATGTGCGGTTCGGATTGGTGGAAAATGAGCATCGCACACGCCAAGCAGTGCGGGGGATCCGCAAAGCACTCAAGCTCGACGGAGCGGAAGAATGACGTCTCGCATCGGGGTCGGTATCATTGGATTCGGTACGGTGGGCACCGGCGTCGCGAAGGTACTGCTCGACAATGCGGCGCTCATACGCCGCCGGGTCGGTGTGCCGGTTGACCTGGTCCGCATTGCCGATTTGGATATCACGCGGGATCGCGGGATCCTGCTGCCATCGGGGATCTTGACGACCGATGCGAAGCAGGTGATTCACGATCCCGCCGTTGACGTCGTCATTGAATTGATCGGCGGCTACGACATCGCCAAGCGCGTTATTCTGGAGGCGATGGCTGCGGGTAAACAGGTGGTCACGGCGAACAAGGCGCTTCTGGCCCTCCACGGCGAGGAAATTTTTGAGGCTGCGTCGCGCCAGGGTGTGGATGTGGGATTCGAAGCCAGCGTGGGCGGCGGGATTCCCGTCGTTCGGGCGCTGATGGAAGGCCTTGCGGGCAATACGATCGAATCCATCTATGGCATCATCAACGGGACGTCGAATTACATTTTATCGAGGATGACCCGCGAGGGAGAAAGTTTCGACTCGGTACTCAAGGACGCACAGCAAGCCGGATATGCTGAAGCGGACCCGACGTTCGATGTGGCGGGGATCGATTCGGCGCACAAACTGGCCATTCTCGTGAGTCTGGCCCACGGCACGCCGGTCAATTGCAAGGAAATCTATACCGAAGGGATCACGCACATCACGCCGACCGATATCGCGTATGCCAAGGAATTCGGTTTTACGATCAAGCTCCTGGGTATTGCGAAGCTCGTTGACGGTGAAGTGGATGCCCGTGTGCACCCCACGATGGTGCCGTCTGTGTCTCCCATCGCGCAGGTCGACGATGTCTACAACGCCATTCAATTGGTCGGTGACGCAGTCGGTGACGTCGTGTTATACGGCCGAGGGGCCGGATCGATGCCGACCGGGAGCGCCGTGGTAAGCGATGTGATCGCCATCGGCCGTAATCTGCTCAAGGGCGCGGTCGGCCGTGTGCCGGTTGCATCGTTTCGCCAGGACCAGCGCCGGCCGTTGCGTATGAAACCGATAGAAGAAATCAGTTCGCTCTACTATCTGCGATTCATGGTCGTCGATCGCCCCGGCGTCTTGGCGCAGATTGCCGGTGAACTGGGCCGTTGCGGCATCAGTATTTCGTCGATGTTGCAGCAGGGACGTCGGGAAGGGCAAACGGTGCCGGTGGTGATCAAGACGCACATGGCCAAGGAGCGCGATGTGCAAACGGCGCTTCGTGACATCAACCGCAAAGCCTTCGTGTCTGAACCCGCGACGCTCATTCGGGTGGAAGGCCGAGACGAGTGAATGGACGAGTGATCGGATGAATCGCTGGCGCGGCATCATCGAGGAATATCGCAAGTTTCTTCCCGTCTCGGAGAAGACGCCGGTCATCAGCTTGGCGGAAGGCAATACGCCGCTCATTCGTGCGGCGCGACTGGCTAAGGCGATTGCGCCCGGAGTCGACCTGCATCTCAAATTCGAGGGCATGAATCCAACCGGCTCGTTTAAAGACCGCGGCATGACGATGGCAATCTCGAAGGCGGTCGAACAAGGCGCGCGGGCTGTGATGTGCGCCTCGACCGGCAACACATCCGCTGCTGCCGCCGCCTACGGCGCCCGCGCGGGGTTGGCCGTCTATGTGCTGATTCCAGCCGGAAAAATTGCGATGGGAAAACTTTCCCAGGCGATGATGCATCAAGCCACGGTGATTCAAATCGAAGGAAACTTTGATCAGGCGCTTACGCTCGTCAAGGACCTTTCGGCCGCCCATCATATCGAGCTGGTGAATTCCCTGAATCCATTCCGGATCGAAGGCCAGAAAACGGCCGCGTTCGAGGTGTGCGATCAACTCGGCGACGCGCCGACGTTCCATGTGCTGCCGGTCGGCAATGCGGGGAACATTACGGCCTATTGGAGAGGGTATCAAGAATATCGCGCGGCGAGTCAAACGACGAAACGTCCGCGCATGATGGGATTTCAAGCTGCCGGAGCGGCTCCGATTGTGCTGGGAAAGATCGTGGAGGAGCCACAGACGGTTGCGACGGCGATTCGCATCGGAAATCCGGCCAGCTGGTCGGCGGCGCTGAGGGCAGTCGAGGAATCCTCCGGCGCGATCGATATGGTGACCGATGAAGAAATCCTCCAGGCCTATACGGCAGTGGCGGCCACCGAGGGTGTCTTTTGCGAGCCGGCCTCCGCTGCATCGGTTGCAGGGGTGGCCAAATTGCATCGGGCCGGGATGTTGCGAGAAGGCGATACGGTGGTATGCACCTTGACCGGGCACGGCTTGAAAGATGCCGATACGGCGATCAGCGTGTCGAAGCAACCGTTGACCGTGAAGGCGACACGTGAGGATGTCGCACGTCTCTTGCGGATGTGAGTATGGTGCAGATCTGATGAAATATGTGATCGTGCATGCCGGTGGAATGGCTGATCAGCCTCGTCAAGAACTGGGTGGTCGCACACCGCTTCAGGCTTCCTCAACCCCGCATCTCGACCGGCTGGCCCAGAGCGGAGAGCTAGGGCGGCTTGTGATTCCTGCTGACGGGTTGCTCTATGGAAGCGGATTGAGCAGTACGGCGATTCTTGGCTATGACCCCAAGAAGTATTATCAAGGGCCAGGTCCGCTTGAAGCGGCCAGCTTGGGAGTCTCCGTAACGGAGCATGATGTTGCGTACCGGTGCACGATGGTGACTGTGAGGCCGGAAGGCGGGAAGACCGGCGGCGAGATCAAGAAATTGGGCCACCATGTGATAATGGACGATGCCACGGCCGGATTGATCGAGACGGAAGAGGCCCGCGAATTGATCGAGGCGATCAATGAGCAGCTTGGGTCCGAGACCATCCAATTTTATCCTGGAGCAGGCCACCGCCATCTCATGGTGTGGGTCAATGGAAAGTCACGGGCGGTCTGCGTCGATCCCAAGACGGTCCTCGGCCGGTCCATCGCGGATGCGTTGCCCACCGGTGACGGCGCCGACATACTTCGGAAGCTCATGGACGCCGCGCACCTGATTTTGCGAGATCATCCCGTGAACGATGAACGGGTCGCGGCAGGCAAGAAACCGGCAAACTGTGTGTGGCTGTGGGGAGAAGGGCGAGCTGTGATGTGGCCGAGCCTGCCGGAAAAGTATCGTATCAAGGGTGCGGTTGTAGCCACGAGCGATGTTCAGCGGGGCGCCGGGATTTGTGCCGGCCTTGATGCGGTGGATCCTGATCAGCTTGCAGCCGGAGACCTCCGCGCGAAGGCCGCTATGGCATTGGCGGAGTGCGCCAAGAAAGATTTTGTCTATGTGCATGCCGGGCTGGCAGACGAAGTCGTTCACAGCTCCGATCCCAACGCGAAGGTTCGCGGCATCGAAGCGTTCGATCGAGATCTCGTCGGGCCCGTGATCGACGGATTGGCCAAACAGGGGCCCTACCGTTATCTGGTCATATGCGATCATGGCGATGCGTCGCAAGGTCCTGCCTTCTATGTTTTTGGAGAAGGAGGCGGCAAAGGATCAGCACCGGCCGGCCGGCGGTTTACCGAGTCCGATGCCCAGGCTGCAGAGACGCCTGCCCGCGATGCCACCAAGTTCATCAACAAGCTCTTTGCGAGCGGGTGAAGTCGATGGCCTTGATCGTCCAAAAGTATGGGGGCACGTCGGTTGGATCGATTGAGCGGATTCACCGGGTCGCTGATCGGGTCGTACGGGCTCAGCGCGAGGGGCATCGGATCGTGGTGGTGCTGTCCGCCATGAGCGGCGAAACGGATCGCTTACTCAAGTTGGCGCATGAGGCGACACCGGTTCCGGATGAGCGCGAGTTGGACATGTTGCTCTCGACCGGAGAGCGGGTCACGATCGCTCTGCTGGCGATGGAATTGCGCGGGCGGGGGATCAATGCGCGGTCCTATACGGGTCGGCAAGTCGGCATCATTACCGACAGCGCGCATACCAATGCCCGTATTGCGCGGGTGACAGCGGATCGGATTCGCGAGGCGCTGGAGGAGGGTGTGATCCCTGTTGTGGCTGGTTTCCAAGGGATCAACGAACAGTCTGATGTGACGACGCTGGGCCGCGGAGGGTCCGATCTGTCCGCTGTCGCGCTGGCCGCGGCGTTGAAGGCGGACCGCTGCGTGATCTTTACCGACGTCGATGGCGTCTATACGGCGGACCCCAATATCGTACCGGCAGCGAGACGGATCGATAAAATCTCGTACGAAGAGATGCTCGAAATGGCCAGCCTCGGGGCCAAAGTGCTGCAGACCAGATCGGTCGAGTTCGCAGCCAAGTTCAGCGTGCCGGTGGAGGTGAATTCGAGCTTCAAAGAAGGAAAGGGGACCCTCGTGACGAAGGAAGATACGGACATGGAAGCGGCGGCAGTGGCCGGGGTCACAGGAGACCGCAATCAGGCGAAAATCACGATCGTCGGTGTGCCGGACAAACCCGGGATCGCCGCGCGGATTTTCGGCATCGTGGCGGAGGCCCATATCAACGTCGATATGATCATCCAGAATATCAGTCAGGCAGCCATGACGGATCTTTCGTTCACGGTGCCACGGGCGGATCTCAAGAAGGCTGTGCCGATCATTCAAGCCGCGGCCAAGGACATCGAAGCCAAATCAGTGTCAGTGACCGAGGCGATCGCAAAGGTCTCGCTCATCGGAGTGGGGATGCGATCTCATTCGGGAGTCGCGGCAAAAATGTTCGAGGTGCTCGCGCGCGAGGGGATCAATATCATGATGATCAGCACGTCAGAGATCAAGATCTCCTGCGTGATCGATGAAAAGTACCTTGAGCTGGCCATGCGCTCCCTGCACTCGGCATTCGGTCTCGATCAGAGATAGGTGCTTCGCATCCGAATTCGATCACGCGCATGAAGTGAGTCTCGACAGAGTGACAGTTCACCTGGTACCCTCTCTCCCCATGGCTCGAAAAACCGCAACGTCCCGCGCTCCTCGCGCCGCTCATCCGCCCCACCCGTCTCCTCAATCGAGCCTGCCGGCTAGACGGGAGGCGGCATTGGAAATCTACGATACCACGCTGCGCGATGGCGCGCAGGCCGAGGATGTCAGTTTCTCGGTCGAGGACAAGGTTCGTGTCGCGCAGAAGCTGGACGAATTAGGCGTCCATTTCATCGAAGGCGGCTGGCCAGGGGCGAATCCCAAAGACATTGAATTCTTCCGGATCATCAAAACTATTCCGCTCAAGCATGCCACCGTCATTGCGTTCGGGTCGACGAGGAAAGCCAGCCATTCCGTCGGCAAGGACCCCAATCTTCAGGCGCTCCTTGCCGCCGACACGAAGACGATCACACTGTTCGGGAAAACGTGGTCATTGCATGTCACCGATGCGCTGGGCATTTCGTTGGCCACCAATCTTGAATTGATCGGCGATTCCGTCGCCTACCTGCACAGCAGGGGGCGTCGGGTGTTTTACGATGCCGAACATTTTTTCGACGGCTATAAGACGAATCCCGACTATGCGCTCAACACCATCCGCAAGGCGGTGGAAGCCGGGGCGGAACGTGTGATTCTCTGCGATACCAACGGCGGCACAATGCCCTGGGAGATCCGCACCATCTGTGAGATCGTACAGCGTGAGTGCCGGGTGCCGTTGGGGATCCATGCCCATAACGATTGTGATATGGCGGTGGCGAACTCATTGGTGGCGATCGAGACGGGCATCGTGCAGGTGCAGGGGACGATCAACGGCATCGGGGAACGGTGCGGGAATGCGAATCTCTGCTCGATCGTTCCCAATTTGGAGCTGAAGATGAAGCGTCCGGCGCTGACGGACCGCTTGAGCCATTTGAAAGAGGTGTCAGGATTCGTGACCGAGATCGCCAATCTCATGCCCAATAAGCATCAGCCCTACGTCGGCGATTCAGCCTTCGCGCACAAAGGTGGGGTGCACATCCATGCCGTGCTGAAGAACCCGGCAACCTACGAGCATGTCGATCCGGCGAAGGTCGGCAACCGGCAGCGTGTGTTGGTGTCCGATTACGCAGGGCGCAGCGGACTTTTGGACAAGATCGAGGCCTTCGGCATCAAGTTGTCAAAAGACCATTCCAAGGTGCATGAGCTCATTGAAACCCTCAAGGAGCGTGAGAGCCAGGGGTATCAGTTTGAAGGGGCGGAAGGATCGTTCGAGCTGCTGATGCGGAAGGCGATGGGGAGCCATACTCCCGCCTTTCAACTTCTGGGGTTCCGCGTCATCGTTGAAAAGAAACAGGACAACGGCGCTCCGCTATCGGAAGCGACGGTTATGGTGAAGGTCGGCAACGCGGTGGAACATACGGCTGCCGTGGGAGCCGGGCCGGTCAATGCGCTGGATCATGCCTTGCGAAAATCCTTGGAGCAATTTTATCCGCAGCTCAAGGAAGTCAAACTACTCGACTATAAAGTACGTGTGCTGGCGGCGAATAAAGGCACTGAATCCAAGGTCCGTGTTCTGATCGAATCGGGAGATCTCAAAGATAAGTGGGGAACGGTCGGGGTCTCAGAGAACATCATCGAGGCCACCTGGCAGGCCCTTGCAGACAGTATCGAATACAAATTGCTCACAAAAAAATAGCTGCATGCGACGAGAATCGGCCCAATTTATTCTTGACAGGATTCATAACCTCACGTAACTTAAGCAAAACTCGCTGATGCAAGACAGAGGATTTTGGGATGGGCGCCATACTGGCCGGTGAGAGCGTAGGGGGGATCGCATGAGGAAGGCCGATATCGCGAACGAAATCTTCAAGCAAGTCGGCATTTCGAAAAATGAAGCCGCCGATATTGTCGAACTTGTGCTGAATATGTTGAAGTCCGTCTTGCAGAAGGGAGAATCAGTCAAGATTGCGGGATTCGGAAATTTTGTCGTACGGAGCAAGGGTGCCCGTAAAGGCCGCAATCCTCGGACCGGAGAGGAAATCGGCATTACGCCCCGTCGCGTTGTTACGTTTCGGCCAAGCCAGGTTTTCAAGAAGTACGTCAATTCTTAGCAGGCTGCTGCACCCACGTCATTGACTGCACTATGAGGACCGGTCATGGGAATTGCACCCAGGCTGGGTAGCAAGGTTTTCTATAAAATCGGGGAAGTCAGCCAGCTGACCGAACTTCCCGCCTATGTGCTTCGTTTCTGGGAGTCGCAGTTCAGTTTTCTGAAACCCAAGAAAAGCCGTGGAAATCAGCGACTCTATGTCCAGCGGGATATCGAAACAGCATTGGAGATCAAGCGCATGCTCTATGATGAAGGGCATACGCTGGAAGGCGTGAAGCGATATTGGGTGAGGCGCGGACGAGCGTCTTCCCGGCTATTGCGGCCGAAGGAGATGGCCAAGAAACTGAGAGGCGATCTTCAGGCCATTTTGAAAATCATCGACACGCATATGCGGTAGGAGAACAGGTTTGCCCCATTGCCTTTCCAAGGCTCTGCAAGGGACAATACCGCCAGCTGTGAAATCAGAACCGAGTCGGGGCGTAGCGCAGCCCGGTAGCGTACTCGCTTGGGGTGCGAGTGGTCGTGGGTTCAAATCCCGCCGCCCCGACCAAATTGAAGTGAGCCATGAAGGGTAAGGCATCTGGCGTAGTATTGGGGTAGGAGAACAGACCGTTCACCCCTCACACCTTACTCATCACCGGTTTTGCCAGGAGCTGCCTCGCGCAGCTTTTTTTGTTGCGAGTGAGTCATGCGCATCCTCGTCACCAACGATGACGGCATTCAGTCGCCGGGGATCCAAGCCCTGGCGAAGGCGCTTTCTGCCATCGGCGAAGTGTGGATGGTGGCTCCGGACCGAGAGCGCACGGCGGTGGCGCATGCAGTGACATTGCACAAACCGTTGCGGGTCCATCGTCTTGCGCCACGCACTTTCTCGGTGAATGGGACGCCGGTGGATTGTGTCAATTTGGCGCTGCTTAAAATCATGCCGAAAGCTCCCTCCATTCTGGTGTCCGGCATCAACAAGGGCGTCAACCTCGGAGACGATGTGATGTATTCAGGAACCGTCTCCGCGGCGATGGAAGGAACGATCCTGGGTGTGCCGTCAGTGGCCGTGTCGCAGGAGGGTGCGGAGGATTTTCGCTTTGTCGTCGGCGCGATCTATGCCGCGCGTGTGGCCCGGCTGGTGCTCGATCAAGGTTTGCCGGAGGAAACGCTGCTGAACGTCAACATCCCGGATCGGCCACGACGGGCGATCGCGGGTGCGCGCGTGACCTGCCTCAGCCGCCGCCGCTTTCACAATCCAATTATCGAAAAACTCGATCCCCACGGACGCAAGTACTATTGGATTGCCGGGAAACGCATCTCGTGGAGCCGCAGCAAGGATGCCGACCATGAGGCGATCGAAGAGGGTCTGGTCTCCATCACACCCATCCGTCTCGATAGCACGCACCATGGAGTACTCGATCGCTTTCGTGCGTGGGAACCGATCGTCACACACGGTTCCCGTCCGCTGATTTCTCCTCGCCGATCATCCCTCAAACACAGGAGCTGAACCCGTGATCGGTGGATTCATCGAAAGCATCATCAGCGAACTGAGCCGATTCATCATTGCCTGCATTTCCAAGTTCGGGTATGGCGGCATTGTGTTTACCATGGCGGTTGAAAGCGCCTGTATCCCCTTGCCGAGTGAGATCATCATGCCGTTCTCCGGGTATCTCGTGACGACCGGACAGTTCACCATGCTGGGGGTGACGCTGGCCGGCGCGGTCGGCAACGTGATCGGGTCGATCGTCGCGTACTATGCAGGTGTCTGGGGCGGGCGGCCGCTTGTGGAACGCTATGGGCCCTATGTCTTGGTGTCGCATCATGACCTCGATATTGCCGATCGGTGGTTTTTGAAATACGGTGAAGCGGCGGTGTTCTTCGGCCGGATGCTGCCGGTGGTGCGGACGTTCATTTCCTTGCCAGCGGGAGTTGCGCGGATGAATTTCCCCAGGTTTGTGCTCCTCACCTTTGTCGGTGCCTTGCCCTGGTGCTATCTATTGGCCTATATCGGGGTGAAGATGGGAGAAGAGTGGGAGCATCTCCGGGATTACTTCCATCAATTCGATATTGTCATCGGGCTGTTCTTGGCGATCGCCCTGGGATATTTTCTCTGGTCGCATTGGCCGAGACGTAGTCCCACTCCTCAATAGTGGCCACTTCGATGCTCAGAATCTACAACACCCTCACAGGCAAGAAGGAACCGTTTGAACCGTTGGTGCCCAAGACTGCGCGGATGTACGTCTGCGGGGTTACGGTCTACGATTATTGTCACATCGGCCATGCCAGGAGCGCGCTGGTGTTCGATGTGATTCGCCGGTATCTCGAACACTCAGGGTATTGTGTCGCGTTTGTGAAAAACTTCACCGACGTTGACGATAAGATTATCAAGCGGGCGAATGAGCAAGGTGTGAGTTGCGACCAGATCACGGCCAAGTTCATTCAAGCCTATCATGATGACATGGGACGGCTGGGCGTACGGCCTGCCTCGATCGAACCCAAAGCCACCGAGCACATGGCCGACATTATCGAACTGACCGGGAGGCTGATTACAAAAGGTTTGGCCTATCAGGTTGATGGCGATGTCTATTTCGACGTTGCCCAATATCCTGAGTACGGGCGCCTCTCAAAGAGACGCTTGGAGGACCTGCAGGCCGGTGCGCGTGTCGATGTCGATGAGCGAAAACGACATCCGATGGATTTCGCGCTCTGGAAAAGTGCCAAGCCGGGTGAGCCTGCATGGCCGAGTCCGTGGGGGCAGGGAAGACCAGGCTGGCACATCGAATGTTCCGCCATGTCGATCCGCCATCTCGGCGAGATGTTTGATATCCACGGCGGCGGGATGGATCTGATCTTCCCGCATCACGAAAATGAGATCGCGCAGTCCTGCGGCGCCACAGGAAAAGAATTTGCCCGCTACTGGATTCACAACGGCTTTGTACAGATCAATAAAGAGAAGATGTCGAAGTCGCTGGGAAATTTCTTCACGATCCGGGAGATCTTCGAGAAGTCGGAATGGTCGGAAGAGGTCACGGGTGAAATTCTTCGATATTTCCTGTTGTCTACGCACTATCATGGACCGCTCGATTTTTCTGACCAGGCCTTGAGTGAAGCCAAGAATACTTTGAACGGGCTCTACGATCTTCTGGTAACGCGGTTGGCCGAACCGGAGCAAAACTCTACAGCAGACAGGGAACTTGATGGGGCAATCGAGAAATGTAAGTTGGCCTTTCAGACAGCCATGGATGATGATTTCAACACGCCGGGGGCCCTTGCCGCATTTCAAGGTCTGAAGACAGATATCAATAAAATGCTGAGCCAGGGTCTGTCGACTGAGGCACGGCAAATTGCCAGACAAGCGTTTCGCACGATAGGCAATGTGTTCGGGCTGTTTCAATTGGACAGGTGGCAGTTTAACCCAACGTCAAGAATCGCGACATCCGAGAAGGTCCCAGTTTTAGAATCTTTGTCGGTGGGCGTGGGAGAGTCTGCTACGGTTTTGAAGAGCGAACGATTCTCTGATACTGAAATTGAAACAAGAATTGCCGAACGGATTGAAGCCAAGAGACGAAAAGACTTCAAGCGAGCAGACGAAATCAGGGCAGAACTTCACTCATTTGGCATCATCATCGAGGACAAGCCCGATGGCACCAGCCGCTGGAAACGCTGACGCGCAGGAGATCCTCTATGGGCTCCACGCGGTGCGCGAGGCGCTCAAAGCGGGCAGCAGGCCGCTGCAGCGTCTCCTTGTCATTAGGACCGACAAACAGTTTTCGGATTTGGTCCAGTTGGCACGGTCGCTTCATGTTCCGGTCCATGTCCAACCGTCGGCTTCGCTCGATCGGCTGGTACCTGACGGCAGGCACCAGGGCATTGTGGCTTTTGCCGCAGCAAAAGCCTATCAGACGGAAGAATCGATTCTTGCCCGCGCGGTAGAACGCAATGAACCGCCGCTGCTGGTCATTCTCGATGGGGTGGAGGACCCACATAATCTTGGCGCGGTGATCCGAACTGCCGAAGGTGCCGGTGTCCACGGCGTCTTCATTCCGGAACGGAGAGCGGCCGGACTGACGTCGGTCGTCGCAAAGGTTTCCGCCGGCGCGATCGACCATATGCCCGTGGCACGGGTGACGAACACGAGCCGGCTGATCGAGTCATTGAAGGCCGCGGGTGTGTGGGTCTATGGGGTAGAACCGTCCGCGAGCAAACTCTACACGGATGTCGATCTGCGCGGTCCGGTCGGACTGGTGTTCGGCGGCGAAGGAACAGGAATCAGGCCGGGGCTGCTGCAACACTGTGACGAACGCATTCGTATCCCCATGCGGGGCCAGGTCCAATCGCTGAACGTGTCGGCTTCTGCGGCGGTGCTGCTGTTCGAAGCCGCCCGCCAGCGAGGCCTCGCGGCAAAATCTTAGCGGATTTTGAGCATGCTGCCTTGGATGGCAGCCTTCAGCAGTTGAGCCGTATTGGACACCCGCATCTTCTTCATCATGTTCGCCCGGTGGGCCTCGACGGTTTTGACGCTGATTTTCAATCGCTGGCCGATTTCCTTGTTCTTAAAGCCCGCCCAAATCAATTCTAGAATTTCCTGCTCTCGCGACGTCAATGCTTCCGGACGCTTTGCGCGCGGGGGAGGCTCAAGGTCGGCCAGAGATTTCCGAACCCGTGGCTTCCCAACTGCTTTTGCCATGTTGATCAGTTCTCCTTTGACTAACGGGCCATTCAGGTATACTGGGAGTCGATGGTATTCCACCTGCCCCAGAGAGACGAATCTCGAGAGAATTATAGAAATGATCGTTGGTGAAAGTAAATGGTGGATCTTCAGCTCCACAGGGTTTCTGAATCAGTAAAGAACCCGTCACAACACTAAAGAGCATGACGGAAGCGTCCATGTCCCACGCATGATTGAGCATCAGATCATGTTTCCGGTCTATCTGATCGTTGCGCTGTTTGGCGCCCTCATCGGCAGTTTTCTCAATGTCTGTATCTACAGGCTGCCCCGCCGTGAATCGATTGCGTGGCCAGGATCCCATTGTCCCTCCTGCTCTCATCCGATTGCCTGGTACGACAACATTCCCATTGTGAGCTATCTGATCCTGGGCGGACGTTGCCGAAATTGTCAGGTGCGTATTCCCATCCGCTATCCGGTCGTGGAGGCGCTCAATGCTCTAGGCTATGTCGGGCTCCTGTGGTTCTTCGGGCCCGGCTGGTCCACCGCTGTGTATGGCCTGCTCTATTCGGCTCTGTTGGTCGTGGCCGGAACGGATCTCTCCCACAAAATCATTCCCAATGCGATCACGTTCCCCGGCATCGTTGTGGGGCTTGTCAGCGCCGCCACCATCCTGCCGCTGGGGTTGGTCAATGGTGTGATCGGACTGCTCGTCGGAGGAGGAATCCTGTGGTTTCTTGCCTGGGTGAGTCCCTATCTGTTCGGGAAAGAGGGGATGGGCGGCGGCGACATCAAACTGCTTGCGATGATCGGCGCGTTTCTCGGTTGGAAACCGGCCTTGATGACGATTATGGTTGGTTCTCTTTTGGGTTCGCTTGTCGGGGTTACCCTGATTGCTGCTCACGTGATCAAGCGAGAGGATTACATCCCATTCGGCCCGTTTCTTGTCTGTGGCGCAGTCGTCTCGTTATTCTTCGGGCAATCCCTCCTCGATTGGTATCTAGGTTTGCTGGCTGGCTAGTAGGTCCTCTTCCACCTCACGCCCTTACGGTCTCCGTGTCTCGTCCGCTGTATCTCTTCATGAAGCCCTGTATCTCCTGAGGAACAGCGCCGGCTCACGAACGTTTCACTTTACATGCACTTCATCCAGGTGGCAGCGCCTTTAATTGATTCGATTCGCTTCGTTGATTCAATAACTTCAACTCTCTTCGCCAATCGCCATCACAAGGCAGCGTTATCCACATCATCGCACTCAAAGAGCGGCACGACTCTTGAGATGCAATCAATTCCAAATGAACTCAACTAAAACCCAAACTTTGAGAGAGGCGTATATGAAACAGGAAGGCCACACGTTCATGGAACTCATGGTGGTGCTTGCGGTCGCCGGCATCACCTCGGCTCTGGCGATCCCTAATTTCCGGACCCTCAATTCAGGCGTGCAGATCCATAGTGCCACGGAGGAGGTTGCGTCTGAACTTCGCCTTGCGAGGCAGCTTGCAATCACACATCGTGATCGGGTTCGCATTACTTTCGACCTTGGGCAGCAGGCGCTTGTCGTGGAGTCCATCAATGGTTCGGAGGCGACACCCCATCATGTGTATCGATATGCAGACAAAGAAGTTGACATCGAAGAACCCAGTACAGGTCCAGAGATTCTGTTTCATCCCAGCGGACGATCTGCCACGGCAACTACGATTCATCTCCGCAACAAAGAAGGACAGACTCAAACGGTAACCGTCGGCATTACCGGGAGGGTGTCGATTCTATGAGGAGGCAGGTACAGGATACAGGGTTCAGCCTGATCGAAGTGATGATCGCAATGGTGATTTCCGGGATCGCGTTCATAGGGGCAATAGGAGCCGTGCAGATCTCATCCGGGCATACTCGGCAAGGCGCGCTGGATAGCAGGGCGCTGGAGCTGGCGCAGGGCCGGTTGGAGGTCAAGCAGTCAGTCCGGTGGCTATATCTCCTTGAAGACGATCTCGATGAAGATGGTATTCCTGAGACCATGATGAAGGATGATGGGCAGCACCCCGACACCATGGCAGCCGATGGAATCTACACCGCGATGCTGGAACGCAATGGAATCACAGTGGTGTGGAGTGTTGAGGCAGATCGTCCGGGGCCGTTGGCGTCGGTCGGCATGGTGGCAATCCGGGCGGTCTCTTCATATGTCGGCCGGGGCGAGCAAAAAGAAGTACTGGTGGCAACTCTTCGCGCCAATCCAGCATTTGTGGGGCACCGATGAGAAAGCTCTTCGCGACCGTATCACATGAACAGCGTGCAAAGAGGACGTCGGCTCTTTCCGGCATGAACGGTGTCTGCCTCGCAGAATTGGTGATCGGTTTGGCGGCGGGTGTCATTGTGCTCGCGACAGCGCTGGAGACCTTCAGCATCGTCCGCGAGCATGTTGCCAGGCAGCAGCGTGATCTGGCGCACCAACAAGATCTTCGATTGGGCCTGGCCGTGTTTGAGCAGGAAGCGCGTCTCGCAACGGCTGAATCGATCGTCATCGCAAATCCGGATGAATTTCAATTTCGCGCGAATATCAATGCGCAGTGGACGACGACCACCGGCAACATTGTTCAGGGGCAATCGGTTCTGGCGGTGCAAGACGGCAGCGGATGGGGTGAAGGCAAGTCGGTCGCCATATGCGGGCCGCGTGGATGCGAATTGCATCGACTCGCGCGTGCAGGACAACGCACTTTCCTTACGTTGGCTGAACCGGTTCAATCAGCGTTCCCAGCAGGAGCATCCATCGAAGTGAGAAACCATGTCGTGTACTACACCAGGCATGACGAACGGGGATTGTTGCGACTTATGCGTATGGTGGACGGAGGAGCCGGTACACTCGTTGGGGGACTGGAAAATGCCCGATTCGCGTATCGAGACGACCGGGGCCGCGCTACGTTTGAGCCGTCACAGGTGAAGCGCGTGGTGGTGGAGCTCGAAGCGAATCGTTCCACACATCATGCGGTAAGAGAGGTCAGTCTTCGATCGTAGGGAGGAAGGCATGGTACGCATCCGCGAAACGAATAACCAGCAGGGAATCGCGCTCATCGGGGCGATGGTGCTTGTGCTGATTCTGTCTTTGCTGGGAGCCACCATCTTGAATCTCGCGGGGCAGGAGGCAATCAGTTCCAATGTAGGGCGAGAGGCTGTGGTTGCTCAGCAGTTGGCTGATGCGGCCGGTGAAGTGGTCGTGTCATGGTTTCACAGCCCACAGGCGAAGTCGGCGGGATCGGCGTTCTCTGCAATCTTGGCAAAAAAGAATCACGATGCTGAAGGAATGCTCTCATTCTTCGATCAAACCGGCCGTTCACAGTTTATCGGAACCATGGGCCAGCCGGACATTCTCTTGGAGACAGCGGCGGCATCAGACCATCAGGCATTGAACGACCCCCGGACGGGGATGTTTCATGCTCTGCGCCACCTGGGAAGAATCGAAGAACTCAAGGTCTACGCTCCGTCGACACCGGGGTTATTGTGCACGGTCGATGTAAGGGTCTCGACGCACACGAATCCGCCTTTTCGCCAATCGGTATTGATGCAGTTGGGCACTGTCGATCTGCGGCCTCTTCGTGCTGCCGTGCAAGTGAACCAGAGCCTCGGTTTCTTTCAGCCGGGAAGTGAGGCGTCGGTCAGCGTACACTGGGGCGACCTCACGGTGGGCGGAGATTTTGTCGTCGGTCGGGCCGAAGAACTTCCGGTGCAAAGCCGGTTCGTGCCGGTAACTGCGCTGGGATACGACGAGATGTCCCATCGAGAAGATCGGTGGATGGATGCCTGGATCGGCGGGGATGTGCGTATGACTCAGTTTCCTGCCGGAGAATTACCGGCGCTTCCGCACAACATCCATCCGCAACAGACTCCGACGCCCGGCATTCAGCTCGATCGATGGAACTATGAACATACCAAGAGAATCGCGCAACGGCATGGCCGCTACTTCGCCATTGATCAAGATGGTTTCTTACACCCGGATGGGGTGGTGAACCCTGGTCATGGGCTTACCCCAGATGCGGTCTTTCAGTCGAAAGGCCCTGGAGATCACCGGGGCCTGATTTTCATCGATACGCTGGATCAAACCGCGCCCCGCGAGGATAATCTCGGAACACTACGGCTTCACACGGCCTATTGGGAAGGTCACCTGGTCATGCAAGGTCATGTGGTGGTTGCTCCAATCGGATCGGGGCAGTCAATCTCCGCGCTAAGCCCTCCGGATACGGATCAAGTCGCAGATCAAGTTCGAACGCCCGTTCAGCTCTCGCGCGTAAATTTCAATGGCGTCCTCTCTGCAGCCGGAAACATCACCGTAGCCGGAAGCGCAAGAGTCTATGGGGCTGTCGTGACGGGAGGAACTATTCTCTCAAGCGCTGGCGGAAGGCTCGAAGTGTGGTATGACCACGATCTTTTTCAGGGGTTGTATCGAGGGGTTCCGCTGGTCTATCGCGCACCCGGCGCCTGGGTTGCTCAGTATTGAGAACACCGCACAATGTCATTGAAAGAGAACCACATCGTGATTGAGCCGGCAACCTCACAGGATAGGCCATCGCACATCGTTGCGATGGCTCTCCCGAAGAAAGCGTGTCAGTCGCCACAGTTCAAACGCACATGGACTCGCAGCATCCGAGACTATGTCGTCTATCGCACCCTCATCAGCCAGGCAACGCTAGACGACGCTATCGAAGCAGTCGTGAGCCAGGAGATTGAGCTGGAAGCGCTGCTGCTCACCCGCTACCACCTGTCAGAGGAAGAACTTGGGGCCGCACTCAGCCGGTATTATCACTGTCCGTTCCTGTCCCTTGATGAACACACGATCGTTGAAGCCGGCCTGATGAAGAATCTCAGCCTCGACTATCTGAAAGAGCATGCCTGGATTCCGTTGCAGCGACACGGCGTAGTTACGCACATCGTTGCGAACGATCCGCAAGATTATGAGCGGGTTCTCGACATTCAACGAGCGTTTCCTGGAACGACCATCACCTTTTCCGTCGGGCTCAGGCGTGATATCGAACGCCTGCTCGCTGCCGTGACAAGCCGGCCTCGCACAGGATCGCTTGCCGACACTCTTGGAGAGTTGGCCATCGAGGCAGAGTCTGAACCGGCAAGCCAGTCGGAGAGTGCCAATGGCTACGAACACGATTCCGTTATCATTCGGCTGGTCAATCAAGTCATTTCCGAGGCTCACCGTCTGGGCGCCTCGGATATTCATGTGGAGCCGTATGCCGATCGGAAGGACGTGTCTGTGCGGTTCCGGGTTGACGGGACCTGTTTCACCTCCATGCGAATTCCCTCAGCCTACCGGCGAGCCGTCGTGTCGAGGATCAAGATCATGGCAAATCTTGATATCGCTGAAAGTCGAAAGCCTCAGGACGGGAAAATTCGTTTCAATGTGACCCGCAATCACGACATCGAGTTACGGGTGGTGACGTTGCCGACGTCGGGAAATACCGAAGATGTTGTGCTGCGGCTTCTGTCCATGAAGGAAACGATGCCGCTGGAGGGCATGGATTTTTGCCCCGGCGTGTTGCGCGCCGTGAAGGAGCTGTCCGAGCGGCCGCATGGAATTATTCTCTGTGTAGGACCGACCGGATCGGGCAAAACGACCACGCTGCATGCGGTGCTGAAACACATCAACACGGATGAACGAAAAATCTGGACGGCTGAAGATCCGGTCGAAATCACGCAGGAAGGGCTGCGGCAGGTCCAGGTACATCCCAGAATCGGCTTTACCTTTGCCGCTGCCATGAGGGCATTTCTTCGGGCTGACCCCGATGTCATCATGATTGGAGAGATGCGCGATAAAGAAACAGCGGATATCGCGATCGAGGCCTCTCTCACGGGCCACCTGGTGCTGAGTACGCTGCACACGAATAGTGCGGTAGAAACGGTTACGCGGTTACTGGACATGGGATGCGACTCGTTCAACTTTGCCGACTCCATGCTTGGGATATTGGCCCAACGGCTGTGCAAAACAATATGCAACGCCTGCAAAGAAGCCTATCAGCCGTCACAGCAGGAATATGATGAGCTTGTTTGCGGGTATGGGACGGAGGAATGGGCGAAACTCGGGATTGTCTGTTCCGACCTTCAGCTCTACCGGGGGCGTGGTTGTGACTTGTGCAATCGCACCGGATTCAAGGGGCGGGTGGCGATCCACGAGCTGTTGCTTGCCTCGGACGAATTCAAGAGGTTGGTGCAGTCTCGATCCAAGACGGCAACCATGCTTCGACAAGCCATGCAAGAGGGTATGATGACGTTGGTGCAGGACGGAATTCGGAAGGTCATCAATGGTGTAACAACATACCGGCAGGTTCGGGCAGTGGCAATCAAGTGAAGGTAAAATTGTGCGCAAGTATTCTTCAAAAGCCCTCCAGCAATAACCGCAGTCACCGACAGTCTTCACGAGAGCCTGATAAATTCCAACGTGCCACGAGGTCCTGCCATCTGGGGACGCCACAGTAGGCTCTCGATCAGTACGGGAAAAGTAGGCCAAATCGGTTCGTGCTTGCCCTGTTCTTAGAGTGTGGGGCGAAAATCGTCCTATCCTTCTTGCGCCGAAAATTGTCGTCGGGTTGCACGAAAAGTGGCGCGTCCCTCTACCGCTGCAATTAAGTATCGGAGTAAATACAAAGGGTTAAGTTGTGTTCTTGCCCTACATCTAGCGGCATGCCCCTTGCTCGATCAGGAGACGCCATGTTGTATCAACGACGAACAGCCATACGATCTGACACGAATCAGCGCGGGTTTACGCTGATCGAGATCATGATTGTTACTGTCATTATAGGGATTGCAGCAGGAATTGCGGCCCCGAATTTCACCGCGATGTATGCTCGGCACGAGCTCAATCAAGCGACAAGCAACCTCTATAACCGCATACTCTTTGCGCGCTCGGCGGCCATCAGTCGCAATGCCATGATTGTGGCGACGCCTGCTAATGTTGTAGGCGCTGAAAGCCAAGTGACATTCACGCCTCCGCTGGGCTTGGAAAAGTTGCCGCTCAGTGTCAACTTTGTCCTTCCCTTGCCGGCCACTCCAATCGGCTTTACCCCGCGAGGTCTGAGTACGCTGCCCCTGGCAACTCAGACGATTCAGCTGCAGAGCGTCCGTCTTCCGAACTTGATTTATACGATCTCTCTTGCTCCCTCTGGAAAGGTGACATGGTGCAAGCAGCAAATTACCCCCTGCGTGCGCAATGCCACTTAACCGAATGGCCTGATCGATTATTTATGTGGAGCCGTAAACGGAGCAGCAACATGAAGAATCGAAGTGAAAGAGGTTTTACTCTTGTGGAAATGATGGTATCGGCGACGATTCTCGGCTTGGGAGTGATGGGAATGGCAGCGATGCAGGGCATGTCTTTCACCAAAAATGTGGACGCCAATGACCTGTCTATTGTGACCAATGTCGCGTCCGACATGATGGAACGGATCCAAAACAACCGCCGGTACGCCTGGGCCTACAATAATCTTCAGACGGTTGGTCCCGGCAATTGCTTAGCTGGAGGAATTCCTGCACCGCCTCCGCCAGCGCCCTTTAAGGCAGACTTGCTGCCAATTGCGGCAACGCGAGCCGTTCAAGGCGATTGCACCCAGTGGAGAGCCCTGGTGCTTGCCACAAATTTGGCTAACGTGCAGGGCATTGTCCAGGTTGGCCCGCCGGTTCTGCCGATTCCCAATCAGTCCAGAACCGTTCAAGTCACTGTGCAGCTTCAATGGAACGATCGCAGCCCAATGCAGCGGCTACGAACCATCGCGTTTCAAACTCAGATCGTTCCGGAGTGAACGTGAAGAAGCGTATGGAAATAATGATCAGCCGATCGATGGGGGAGTCCATGATCAAGTCACAGGATGTTCAGCGTGACAGGGAGCAGGGATTCACGCTCGCCGAGGTCATGATTGCAGCCGCCATGTCGACCGCGATCATCGCGGCTGGTATCGGCGCGTTGACAGTGAGCCAGAAGACGACCCAGGCGAGCAGCCAGGTAGGCAACACGCAAGCCACGGCAAGAAACGCATTGGACATGATCGCAGCTGATATCAAGCTGGCGGGATTCGGGATGCAGGGCCTGGTGGGAGTCCCCCCGCTCCCTGCGGCGGCGACGCTAGGAGCGGTCGGCAACTGTCAGATCAATGGAGCGCCGGCTGCCATCGTCCCCGGGGATAATAACGCTTTGGGAGCAGATTTCGGGCCGGACAGTATTTCCTTAGTCGTACCCATGACCAACTCAATTACCGCGGCTGGAGCGCTGTGGCAGGTGGCTACAGCAGGAGGACCGGCTGTGATCGGCGGGCCGACTGTTTCTATCGCAGCGATCCCACTGCCTGCCAATGCCACGACGGCCATGGGAAATGCCATCCCGGGCGGCGCCGCCGCCCTCGTGGGTATGGCCGTGTCGATTAATGGTGCCGCTGGTTCGAGAATTACCGGCACGACTCCTGTGCAGATTAACGTGAATCCTCCGATATCAGGACAGGCTCAGTTCGGCAACGGCGCGCAAGTGTATCTGGTGCAGTGCATCACATACGAAGTTATTCCGCCGCCGGATGCCCTCAATCTCTGTCAGGGCAATGCGCCTTGCTTAGTCCGTGGCGTGGGGGTTGTGGGGGCGCCGAATACGCCACCCAGGTGCAACGTAGCGGGGAATGCCTGTATTCCGATCATGGATGGAGTAGAGGACCTTCAGCTGGCCTATGCCTGCGACGGCTGTGATCCACGGGTCAATGCGGGCACTCCGGATGGACAGGTTGACGACCTCAATCTATCGAACACCTTCGATCAAGCCGATTTCATTACGGATAGAAATTGGTTTGGGAACGCCGCTCCATACGGCACAAACATGCAACCGAAAACTATCAGGATGGTGCAGATCAGTATCGTGGCCCGAGAAACGAGGACCGAGCAGGGGATGGGCGAAGGCAATCAGGTGATGGTGCACGGGGGACCGGTTCCTATCGTCAGTGACCACAACCATGCAACCGGAGTATTTACACTCGGTGATAATACGACGCCGGCGCAGCTGCAGGCCTATCAGCAATTCAGGAGACGGATCCTCACCAGGACCGTCGAACTGAGAAACCAAAGGTAAACATCATGACAGATCAGAGAACAGGTTCACGCATCTTCAAGGTCGCTGCCGACGAGCGGGGGATCGCGTTCATGACCGTGATGATCCTCACGCTCATGACCGGTGTGTTGGGGGTGGCCGCCCTCACCATGACCGGACTGGAAAACTCGATGGCTGGTGCGGTGCGAATGGTCGAAGAGGGTACCCATGCAGCGGAGTCTTGTGTGGGCACTGCAGTACGCATCATCAACGTGGGAATAGAGGACCGCACCCTGCCAGGTGTTGTCGCCCCGCTGGGACCGGTTCCGGCGCTGAACGCGGCGTTTCTTGGTCAGGAAATCAGCGGTGCAATGACGCATCGAAATAGCACCGATGTGGCAGTGGGAGCCGGCAACGCGCCGAATCTCACCATGAATGTCAATAACTACGTGATCAATGGAGACATTGACTTCCTGTATTCGAAACAAAAGGCCGGTGACAATCTGGGTGATACAGAGGGA
Source organism: Nitrospira sp. (assembly GCA_022842445.1). GTDB lineage: Bacteria > Nitrospirota > Nitrospiria > Nitrospirales > Nitrospiraceae > Nitrospira_D. The sequence goes on along the minus strand of JALHPO010000007.1, from coordinate 3,413 downwards.
CTCTCTATCAATTCCTTCTATCGGGTGGACTGTACGGCGGCCAACGCCACGACGGGGGCGACGAGCCGGGTCGTCGTCGTCTTCGATTGCTTGCAGAAGACGGGAGAAGGCTGTACGAAGCGAACCGGGATCTAGCATTTCTCCTTGAAGGGCGGCCAGGGAGCGTAACGAAAATGGAGTACATGATGAACAGGAACATTGAAAGTCGAACCGAAGGTCTTCGCCATTCACATGCGAATGTATCGGCTTGTGGGGTTCCTGCCTTCATCGCCACCTTCGTGCTTGGCGTGATCCTTATTGCGGTGGTGAACACACCCCTGTCCTTCGCCGAGGAGGCGCCGCCGGCGGCAGTTGTCTCATACAGGGACGGCAAGATCACCGGCGTCTACGAAACAACCATTCAGATCGACCATAAGACCTTCAGCTTTGCGCCTGAGGTCGCGATCTTGGATCGTCATAACGATCCGTTATCTGAGCGTGATATCCGGGTGGATCTGGATGTGAAGTACCACCTCCTCAAAGGGACTACGGATAAAATCGACCAGATGATCGTGTTTTTGCCTGAGTAACCGGTTGCAAGAAGGATATGAGGCCATGAGAGCGATGAGACAGAAACAGGAGGGTGCCATGAGTAGCCGTATTACCGCACTTCGTGGAACCGTCATGCTGGCGCTGGTGAGTTGTTTGGCAGCGCCTATTGCGGCGCAAGCCCAGACGATGGACCAATACTATGCCGTACCGCCTTTCGTTGCTGATCAAGTGGCCCCGAACATTATTCTGGTGCTCGACAACTCAGGCAGCATGAGCGGACTGGCTTGCGATCGCAATGACGACGGAGACTGTGTCGACGCGGCCGATCTTGTCTTCACGAATACCACGAGTTACTCAGGATACTTTGATACCCTTCGCTGCTATACCTACGACAGCGGTGCCGATGCCCGCTTTGAACCGGCAACAGCGAAAGTGGCCTTGGCTACGGCCTGCCCCAATACAGAATGGGACGGGAATTTCCTGAATTATTCGACCTTTAGACGATTCGATGCGCTGAAGAGATCGATGATCGGCGGCGACTGTTTCGTCGCACGTGCGGCGGATGGGACCTGTCCAACGAACGGAACTCCGGCACTGAAGACGGTTCGTGCGCAGGCGACGGGTGTGAATACGGAGAACGCCCGCGTGAACTGGAACGGCGGAGTAGGGGCCAACGCCTATGTCGGAAGGATTCCTACAGCCGTCTACACTGTTAATCAACCCATGTGTATCAGCATAGGGTCTGCCAATTTCCGTCTCGACAGCAACTGCGATGGTACCTTCGGCGCGCAAACATATGAGCTTAAATTCGGCTACAGCACCGAGCCGACCGGGGTCATTCAACAGATCGGACCCCAGGCACGATTCGGACTCTTTGAATTCAAACCGGCTGGCGACGGCGCGCGTATGTTGGTGGGGGTAGGATCCCGGCAATCCATCGATTTCTCGGGCACAACTGTAGAGACGTTCACTACCAACACTGCTGCGATGGTCGATGCCGTTCAAGAATCATTTCCTTCGACCTGGACGCCCCTGTCCGAGTCGCTCTATGAGACGATGAGATATGTGGCCCAAATTAACTCTACGTACTTGCCAGGCTCCTACGTGTACCCTATCGCTTTTTCCGGGGGAGTCTCCAACGGGGTGGGGTTTCAGGCCAGTGGCGCCGGTTCGATCGGAGGGTCGGAGATTTCGGTTCTTACTGCCCCTGAAGTCTGCCCAGCCGGTTATATCAACAATGCTTGCGGCCGCGATCCATTTTTCTTCGGCAGTAACCATACCCCTGCTTGGGCCACCAATTCGGTCCAAGTCCCCTGCTGCAAGACCTTCGTTATTCTTGTAACGGACGGAGCGCCGACGCAGGACACCAATATCCCGGCAGGGTTACAGGACTATGCCCATGGCCAACACGGAATCCATTGTGTCGGGGCAGATACCAGCAGCCCCACGCCTCCTATCAATGGAACGTGTAATGCTCACCAGGCAACCACGGCTCCGTTCCTTCTTGGCGAGCACAAAACAGATTATGCCAACAGCGGAAATCACTATCTCGACGACGTAGCCTATTGGGCCCATAGGAACGATTTGCGGCCCTGCAATGGAGCTGCGGACGGGACCATTGCCGTCTTGAATGTCACCGGCCATTGTTTGCCCGGTTTGCAGAACGTGACGGTCTATACTTTCTTTGCCTTCGGAAATATCGCCGGACGTGAAATTCTGATGCACACGGCGCAGCTCGGCGGATTCGAAGACACCAACGGTAACGGCCTGCCTGATCTGGTTTCGGAATGGGACCAGGTGATCAACGCGACCGGCGCGCCTGGAACCGACGGCGTCCCCGATAACTATTTCGAGTCCGCAAACGTTGACGATCTGCAAGACCGGCTGATGGCCACCATTACAGCAATCCTCAGGAAGAGTGCATCCGGCACCTCGATTTCAGTGTTGGCCACGTCAGCCACAGGTGAAGGCTCCGTCTATCAAGCCTACTTTTTTACAAACGATGTGGGACAGGGTGGCGCGAACGTCAAGTGGATCGGCTATACCCATGCGCTGTTCGTCGATGCCTTTGGAAACTTTCGCGAAGATACCGTTCGGGACGGAGTGCAGGACTATACGCAAGATCTCATCGTCACCACCCGGTACGATAATAACCCCTTAAGTCCGACGTACAAAAAAGTGCTGGTCGATAAATTTAATGATTTGAACGGAGATGGAGTGGCAGACAGTGCGACTCCGTTCATCACCAGCGATCTCAAATCGATTTCACCGATCTGGGAGGCGGGAAAGGAGTTGGCACTGACGAATTGGAGTTCTCGCAATGTGCTGACCTGGGTTGACCAAGACAACGACGGCTTGGTCGATGCCGGTGAGCAGATGAACTTCAGTACGGCCAATTGCGCGGTGCTGCGCGAGTACCTCCGCTATGCGGGCGATACCTGTGCAGGAGGGTCTAACGCCACGAACCTGATCGAGTTTATTCTTGGTCGAGAAGTCCCCGGATTACGGACCCGGATGCTCGAAGTCCCTATCGGCAGCGGCTCATACAATGTCTGGAAGCTCGGTGATCCGATCCATTCGACGCCCACAGTTGTGGGCGCTCCCAGATCCCGGTACGATCTCCAGTATGGAGATGGGACCTATACGGACTTTTATCAGCAGTATCGGACGAGGCGCCAGGTGGTCTATGTCGGCGCGAATGACGGGATGCTCCACGCGTTCAACGGAGGCTTTTATCATAAGGGAGACAACCCGGCCACGCCAGGCACGGTCGAGCACGGATGGTATACGAAAAATCCTACCGATAATTCGAGTGGAGCAAATCTCGGCGCGGAACTCTGGTCGTTTGTCCCCTATCAACTCTTGCCGCAGTTGCAATGGTT
>JALHPO010000006.1 GCA_022842445.1 Nitrospira sp. | reverse complement strand
CATCGGCTCAGAGGTCCAAAGGCCGCTAGCGGTCGTTGTGATCGGCGGCCTAGTGAGTTCGACACTGCTCACGTTGATAGTCTTGCCCGCGCTCTATCAATGGTTCGAGAAGAGCGATCGATCGGAACAGGCGATACAATAAACACGGTCACTGCACTTCCGGACACAATGATAGGCCATGTTGGTCATCGAAGGACACGTTCCTGGGTGGCTCGCGATGCAGTTCAAGCAAACACGGAGATACCGGTCCTGCACCGACCAGCAGCTTGTCGAACAGGCGGCGGCTCGTACTACTCCGTTGCTGGGGTACACCCTTCGCCGGGTGACCGCATAGCCATCGTTTTGGAGAACCGTCCAGCGCGGTTAATCATGTGCATGGCCCCATCCTGGTACCCGGGGCCGTGCAAGCGGTGGATCTGGTCTATCAACTGTAGATCGCCGGAACACACCATGCTCCATACTGTACAAGGAAGAAGGCACGACTACGACCCCCTTTGACATGGCGGTGATGAACGATCTGGATCGGTTTCATCTGGTCGCCGATGTCATTGATCGGATCCCCCTGCACGGGTCCCAGGCCGACTATGCCAAGCAGGCTCTCCGCGACAAACGCATCGAGCACAAACAGTACATTGCGAAATACGGCGAAGATATGCCGGAGATTCGTAACTGGAAGTGGGCCTCGGGGCGGGGGAGGACCAAACGGCGCCGTTCGGGATAGCCGACTCTCGACTTGGAGCGGCGCTTCCCCTCGCAAGGCAGCCACGGTGGTGCCCATGTCGCGCACGCATTGATTCATGTTGAGGCAACAGAGGTGCCACCTCAGAACACTCGCTCATGCGGTATCTCCGACGAGCCTTAGAATGTCTTTCACAAAACCGGCGAGGAATTTTGCGTCCATGGTCTTGACGAGGCCACGGCGGTCCGGCAAGACGTGGCTCTTACGCCATGCCTTCCCGGGGACGAGTACTTCTTGTTGAGGACTGCGAACGGTATCCGGTCAGTTGCGGAAGGCGCCCTGAGACGAGCGGGATGTCCGGTTCTGGTCGTCAGATTTGCTGCGACAGGGAACCTACCCGGTTGGGAATTACAGTAGGAGGTAGAAAGCCGCCACAACTCCGAAGAACTCGGACGTGTTCTTGCCCCTCAAGCTGAACCATGGACCGGTTATCAGCCCGATGTGTTCAGTGAAGTGGTACTCCACTGCGGGCGCAATCGAAAGGAGATTGCTGTATCCCCGTCCCACGGGTGACGGCTCTCCCTGTCCATCAACCCCTGTCGTTCCTGAAAAGTGGGTGGCAGTGATCGTCTGGAATCCGATATCGAGCGCGAGAACCAGCTGTCGCGTGAGCGGATATTCTCCTGCGACGGTGAAGGTGGTCACGGATCCGGGCTCCACACGGCCCGCGGTGCCAAAGCCTCCGCCGTAGGTATTGAATCCGCGCACCGTGACGGGCGAGGAGAAACCGTACGAGGCATTCAGGCGGTATCTCAACACATGGTCTCCGCCGAGCCGCAGCGTTTTCTGCACCGCGACGCCGAGTGTCGTCCCAAACGAGCCGCCCCCAGTCCCACCCAGATCCGCCGTGGACGGCCCGAGATCGTTGTAGCGACCGGTCGGAAAGATTTCTTGAATCCAGAACAGCACATGTGGGAGCCATGAATCTTCATCGCCGCGCAGGACTTGGAAGCCAAGCTGGAGCGGCAAGTCGCCGAACCCGGAGATTGAGTCACGTGATGAGGAATTCTCAAGCCACTGCGGCGCGATGCCGACATCTATCCGGCTCGTTAAACCGTAGATGAAGAACGTTTGTTGAATGATCGTGCGCGACACCATGGCGGACTGGAGGCGCCAATTGTCGTTATATAATCCGCCGTAGCGCGTATAAAAGACGTAGGGCTGAACGACCACACGTCCCGGATCGAGGGTGCGACCTCGCGTCGACAGCAGTGTTCCCGTAAACCAGGGATCGGGGGATTCGGGCGGGTTAATCTCGGCGTTGCCGCACCAGGCTGCATCTGATAGGCAGACCCATGCGATGAGCACGCGCAGAAAGATCATGAGTCGTTTTCCAACCAGAACAGTGCATTCAAGATGGCTGGGCATGGCAACGAAGTAGTTTCTTCTTACCGGAAGGACACGATCGAAACAAGATGACCGCTGCGTTGGGAGGCAGGAGATCGAGTGCTCACTTCCTATATGCTTCACGCCGAACCGAACGGCTGAGCAACGTCACGCCCTTTGCGGACGCGGCCGGCAGCGCGCCGAACAATCCAACCTCACAGCGAGGAGTTCCGTATCCATGGCTTGGACATGGTGTTGTCAGAGAGATGGAAAGCCTGGGCCGGCTGGCGTCTTTCAAACTCTGGAACGGCGGAATTGTATGCATCAGCGTTCTGCCGGCGGGGCCGGCGTATGCAGATGAGCTCGACCACGACGCCGTTCGACATGGCGGTGATGAACGATCTGGATCGGTTTCATCTGGTCGCCGATGTCATCGATCGGGTCCCCCTGCACGGGTCCCAGGCGGACTATGCCAAACAGGCCCTCCGGGACAAACGCATCGAGCACAAACAGTACATTGCCAAATACGGCGAAGATATGCCGGAGATCAGCCGGTGGAAGTGGAGCGGGCGGACGAATGCCACAAAGGGTGCGCGGTCTTTTTGAATTCATCCCGCCAGGCGGAAACACACTTCCGTACAGCCAAATTTTCCGGTCGAGATGGGTGAATTTTCCATCTGAAGTATGTTATCGAAGGAGGATTTTATAAGGGAAATCTAAGCGGCTGAACTAGCTAGTATCAAGGGGAGGAGCATGGACCGGGTGATTCCTTTCAATCTGCGGGTGGTCGGGGTATGTGTCATGGCCGTTCTTTTGGCCGGCCAATCGTACGCGGGTGAACCGGAGGCCAAGAAACCGGACGACAACAAACCCCAGCCGATGCTCGATTGCCGGTTCGACCATGGCGATGTCGGAGAGACAAGCGAGGCCTTTCCATCCGATGACGTCTTTCGCCCCCTCATCGCGGACCCCAAGCAGCCCCAGTTCTTCGCCATGTGGCAACACTCGCGGCCGCGCGACGGCGGATCGTCTTTCAACTTGGGATCAGTGGCCATCGGCGAGAACTTCGGCTTTTACACCAAGCGGCAAGGATGCGATGGATGGCAAGTGGGCCTGCTCACCGGCATTTTCTCGCAGTTCAATCTGGACCAGAAAAACGCCGAGTTGATCAACACGGATTTCAATGTGGGCCTCCCGCTCTCGTGGCGATCAGGGAATTGGTCCGCGCGGCTTCGCTATTACCACCAAAGCAGCCACTTAGGCGATGAGTTCTTGGTCAGGAACGTTGGATTCCAGCGGTTTACGGTCTCCTTTGAGGAGGTGGACGCGATTCTGTCCTACGACTACAAGTGGCTGCGTCTGTATGGAGGCGGCGCGTATCTCGTGCATCGCGAACCGGCAACGGTCGATCGTACACGGGTCCAGTGGGGATTCGAAGCCCGGGCTCCTGCGATGCGCACCAGTCTCTTGGTTCCCTTCCTCGATCGGCTGATTATTACGCCCGTGTTGTCGGCGGACTTCAAGTCGGCGGAAGAGCACAGATGGATCATCGACACCAATGTGCTCGGCGGTTTTGAATGGTCCAGAACAGGATCCCGCCGGCGTTTCCGGATCATGGCGACCTATTTTCATGGCTATAATCCGTACGGACAGTTTTTCATCAATCAGAAGATCGAATCGATCGGGCTTGGAGCATATTTCACGTTTTGATGAGACGAAGCAGGGTGCGGGCTTGCGAGTCCGCACGCTGCACGGACACTTCTGCTACAATCGGTGATCCGCCGCACGGTTCTTCGTCGCTCGTATCTCGTGAAGCGTGAAGCGCACGACGGAAAGAACGTTTTCGTGCCGGATGCCCTTGTTTGCGAGATACGAGATACGCTTCACGTGGTACGCGGTCCCATGCGCTCTCGCGACGAACCGTCATGAATAGTGCGGACTAGGAGACCACCGTCGATGAACAAGAAACTCTCCTTTTCCCTCTGGTACGTGCTGCTCGCGATCATGGCCGTCATCCTGGTGCATGACGCCATCGTGTCCCTGAACAAAGTCGAAGAACTCCCGTACAGCCAGTTCAAAAGCCTGGTCGCCTCGGGTCAAGTTGCGGAAGTGTCCGTGGGCAGCCAGCGGCTGGCCGGCAAACTGAAGCCCGAAAGAGAAGCCAAGACAGAGAAGCTGTTTACGACGATCCGTGTCGAAGATCCGGATCTGGTCCGTGAGCTCAATGAACACGGCGTCGTCTTTGCCGGGGTGATTGAATCCACCTTCTGGCACGATCTCCTCTCCTGGGTGTTGCCGGTCGGCGTGTTTGCCGTCATCTGGTTCTTTATCTTTCGTCGCTTGGGCCAGGCCCAGGGCGGTTTCATGCAAGTGGGACAATCCAAAGCGAAGATCTACGTGGAAAAGGATATCAAGGTGACGTTCGCGGATGTCGCCGGTGTGGACGAGGCAAAGGAAGAGCTGCGGGAGGTGATCGAGTTCCTCAAGACGCCGGAGAAATTCACCAAGCTGGGCGGGAAAATTCCGAAAGGCATTCTATTGGTCGGCCCGCCTGGAACCGGCAAGACGTTGCTGGCCCGCGCGGTGGCCGGTGAGGCGGGGGTAACGTTCTTCAGCATCAGCGGTTCCGAGTTTGTCGAAATGTTCGTCGGGGTCGGGGCGGCACGAGTGCGCGACTTGTTCGATCAGGCGAAGCTGAAAGCTCCCTGCATCATCTTTATCGACGAGTTGGATGCGCTCGGAAAAGCGCGTGGCGCAGGACCTATGGGGCATGAGGAGCGGGAACAAACGCTCAATCAGTTGCTGGTCGAGATGGACGGTTTCGATCCCCGCATCGGGGTCATTCTCATGGCAGCCACCAATCGCCCTGAGATTCTTGATCCTGCGTTGCTGCGAGCCGGGCGGTTCGATCGTCATGTGGTGGTGGACCGTCCGGACAAGATCGGTCGCCTCGCCATTCTTCGTGTGCATGCCAGGCAGGTGGCGCTTGGTCCCGACGCCGATCTTGAAACGATCGCAGCGATGACCCCCGGGTTCTCAGGGGCCGATTTGGCCAACATCATCAACGAGGCGGCGCTGCTGGCCGTGCGCAGAGGCAAGGATCAGGTCGGGGTGTCGGAATTACAGGAAGCTGTCGAGCGAGTCATTGCCGGCTTGGAGAAGAAGAATCGCGTCCTGAATAAGATGGAGAAGGAGCGGGTGGCCTACCATGAGACCGGCCATGCTCTCGTTGCGATGTCTTTGCCTGGGATGGATCAGGTGCAGAAGATTTCCATTATTCCACGGGGCGTGGCGGCGCTCGGCTATACGTTGCAGCTTCCGACGGAAGACCGGTTCCTGATGACGAAGTCCGAGCTTGAGAACAAGGTCGCCGTGCTGCTGGGCGGCCGGATCGCGGAAGAGCTGACCTTTGGCGAGGCGTCCACCGGCGCGCAAAACGATCTGGTGAAGGCCACGGATATTGCCAAGAGCATGGTGAAGGCCTACGGCATGAGCGACAAATTGGGCGCCATCACGCTGGAACGGGAGCGGCAACCCCAGTTTCTTCAGCTGCCGGTCGGGTCTGAAAGGGGCGATTACTCCGAAGAGACCGCGCGGGAAATCGATTGCGAGGTGCGGCGGATCGTCGACGAACAGTATGAACGGGTGAAACGGCTGCTGGGAGAGAGAAAATCCGAGTTGCAACGAGGCGCGCAGCTGCTGCTGGAACAGGAAGTGATCACCGGGGCGGAATTGAAAGCGATAATGGAAAAGGTTTGAATGGATCACCGGCATGGGGTAAGTATGTACCACTAGCAAGACAAAGGCGCAGATTGCCGAGCGAATTATGCTGGTGGAACAACAGGCAACGATTTCCGTCAGCGACAATGTAATTCACTGTCGGGGGGCCTGGACCCTTCCGAATGTGACTGAATTGGAGCGCCGCAGTAAGACACTCCGATGGCCTGACGCTCCCGAAGTGTTGTGCGATGCCAGCGAGGTGACCGCCATGGATACCGGCGGTGCCTTGTTGCTGTATCGCAATATCGAGCGTCTGCGCCGTGCCGGTCGGAAGGTCTCTCTTCACGGATTGAGGCCGGAATTCGCCGAGCTGGTGCGGCTGATCGAGACCAGCGCTTCCCACACACAGGTCGCCGACATCCGGATCGTCGGATGGGCTACCCGCGCGACCGAGGCTATTCGTCGTAAACAAGACGCAGTCATTCACGGGTTGGCCTTTCTCGGAGAAACCACCGTCACTTTGGGCCGGTTGGTGCTGCGGCCGCGGTCCATTCGATGGCGGGCTCTGTTGCGGGTCATCGAATTGGACGGCGTGCGCGCCTTGCCGATCACCGGCCTGCTGACGTTCCTGGTCGGCATCGTGATCGCGTATCAGGGAGCGGAGCAGCTCCGCAAGTTCGGCACGAACATCTTCATCGTCGATCTGGTCGGGATTTCGCTGGTGCGGGAAATCTCGCCGTTGATTGTCGCGATACTCATCGCCGGCCGGTCGGGATCGGCCTATGCGGCGGAGATCGGCACGATGAAGGTGACGGAGGAATTGGACGCGGTCCGCACGCTTGGCATTTCGCCGATCAATCTCCTTGTCCTGCCGAGATCATTAGCCCTCGTCATCGCTTTGCCGCTCTTGACGGTCTATGCGGATGTCTTGGGCGTTTTCGGCGGCATGCTCGTTGCGACGAGCCAGTTGAACGTGAGTTTCACCGAGTTCCTGGCCCGCTTTGAAGAGGCCGTCGCGGTGCGGCATTTTCTCATCGGCCTCGCCAAGGCGCCGTTCTTTGCTATGATCATCGCAATGGTCGGTTGTTATCAGGGGCTTCAGATCCGGGGCGGTGTGGACGACGTCGGCCGGCATACGACAATCGCCGTCGTGCAAAGCATTTTTCTCGTCATTGTGTTCGATGCGATTTGCAGCGTGTTGACGAACTGGTGGGACTTATGATGTGCGAGAGTGGCGCGACGGGCGCGAGTCGCGGGACAGGTGGATCCGGTCTTCGGTTTCGCGTCGGTCGCGCGTTCCTCGCAGGTCTCGCTGATGCGGGAGTACAGAGAAGATGAGGATCGGGAGGTTGAGCGGCATTGAGTCACGAGACGGCTCCGACGGCGTTCACGCGCCGGTGATCGACGTCCGCCATGTCGTGACGAGATTCGGATCGGCCGTCGTGCACGATGATGTGAGTCTCTCGATCAAGCAGGGCGAAGTCTTCGCGATCGCCGGAGGCAACGGCTGCGGCAAGTCCACGTTGTTGCGGGAGATCGTCGGCCTGTTGACACCAACAGGTGGAACCATTCGGATTTTGGGAGTCGATAGCCGGGCATTAGGTGAAAGCAATGGCCGGCCGATTCACAACCGGATCGGGGTCATGTTCCAGCACGGCGCCCTGTTCAGTTCGCTCACGCTGGCGGAAAATGTTGCCGTGCCATTGCGCGAGCATACGGATCTGAATCCAGGATTGATTCGTGAGATCGTCGCCATCAAAATCGCCATGGTCGGATTGCCGCCGGACAGCGGCGTGAAATTTCCGAACGAGCTCAGCGGAGGCATGAGACGGCGGGCCGCCCTTGCCCGCGCAATCGTGATGGACCCGGAGCTACTCTTTCTTGATGAGCCGACGGCCGGGCTGGATCCGATGATTGCTGCGGGGTTTGACGATCTCGTCCTTTCGTTGAAAACTCTCTTGGGGTTGACGGTCGTGATGGTGACGCACGATCTGGACTCCCTGTGGCGCATCGCCAGCCGGGTGGCGGTGCTGGGCAAGGGGAAAGTGCTGGGGGTCGGAACCATGCAGGAGTTGTCGCAGTCCGATGACCCGGTGATCAAAGAGTATTTCCACGGTCCACGCGGGCGTACGGCGTTGGAACAGGCGGCATGGAACGGTGCGAAGCGTGATGCATGAAACGTATCTCGTTGGGGAAAAGAGCGTATAGCTCATGGCGTATAGCACATAATCGGATCAGGGCATTGGATCGATTCGATTCGCTCTCCGGTCTCGTGCAATAAGCCATACGCCATTGGCTCTTTTCCTTCGCAGAGGGTACGAACGACAAGGTACGAGAAGGGCATCGAAGTGGAACCGAAAGTAAATTACATTCTCGTTGGAGCGTTCGTGGCTGTCCTCGGCGCGGCGATGTTGGTCGGCGTTCTGTGGATGGGGAAATCGGACTACCGGGGCAGCTATGACCGCTACGAGGCTTATTTTCGGGAATCGGTGGCGGGCTTGAGTGTGGACTCGACGGTTAAATATCGTGGTGTCGACGTGGGGCGAGTGAAGGACATTGCCTTGAACCCCGACAATCCTGAGCAAGTGAAGTTGACGCTAGATATCGCCAGCGGGACACCGATCAAGACGGACACCGTCGCCGTCCTGCAGACACAGGGGCTCACCGGCCTTGCGACGATCAATTTGACCGGAGGCAGCAAGGAGGCGCCACGGTTGGAAGTTTCGGAAGGGCAGGTGTACCCGGTCATCAAGACCGGTCCCTCCTTGTTCTTTCGGCTGGACGAAGCGATCTCCCGCTTGCTGTCCGAAAAGGGATTGAGCAAGCTCCTGGTGGATCTGGACTTAGCAGCCAAAGGGGCGGCGGATGTGCTGGATGAAGAGAACCGTATGGCGTTGAAGCGAACGATCACAGATCTTTCCGAGATCGTGCACTCTGTCGCGGCCCATCGGGCGCAGATCGAGGCAGGTCTGAACGGCGCCGCCCAAAGCGCCGACAATCTTGTCAAGGTCACGGCGGCGTTAAATGAGCAGGTGCCGGTCATGCTGGCGCGGATCAACAAGAGCGCAGCCGCCTTGAACGCGATGACAGAAGAACTCGCTCAAACAAGCAAAGCGGTACGGTCGGTCGTGAATGACAGCCGGCCGGAGTTGGAACAGTTCTCGCGGCAGACCTTGCCCGAAGCCGGGTTATTGGTGACGGAACTGAGGGGGTTGGCAACGACGTTGACGCGGGTGGCCCGGGATCTGGAACGCGAGCCTGAGTCGCTCGTCTTCGGACGGAAGCCGGCGCCGCGTGGACCGGGAGAGTAAGATGCGTGAATCGTATTTCGTGAGAGTGGCGGGAGTCGCGAGAAAAGCGAGACGGGTCAAGGAGATTGTCGAGACGAGTCCCGCCTTTCACGCACGTCTCGCCATTCTTGCCCGCGCGAGCGACGAATAAGGGGGAGAGACCGTAGATGAAGTATCGGATGGTGCGAGTGGTTTGCGTTCTGTTGGCATTGACGGCAGCCGGCTGTCTTTCCTCCCGCTCGGAGTCGCAGCCGGCCCATACCTATCGTTTGAGTCTCGACCCTGAGCGGACTGAGGTCCGTCCGACCGACATTAACGGCCCGATCTTACAGGTCAGTCTGCCGCTGGCCGAGCCGGGATTTGAGACAGCTCGGATGGTGTATCTGAAGCGTCCCTATGAATTGGAGCATTACGCCCTGAATCAATGGGCCGACCAGCCGGCGCGCATGTTTGCGTCCTTGATGGTGCAGGCGCTGGGGCGGACCGGATCGTGGCGCGCCGTCGTCCCGGCACCGGGCTCCATTCGCGGGGATTTCCGTCTCGACTCCTACGGGTTCGCCCTGCAGCAGGAATTCATGCAGGACCCCAGCCTGGTGAGGGTCACGGTTCGCGCGCAATTGGTCGAGATGAAAGAGTCGCGGGTTGTAGGGACACGCGCGTTTGAAGCAGTGGAGAAGGCGCAAAGCAACGACGCATACGGCGGCGTGGTGGCTGCGAATCGGGCGATTGCCGTGCTGCTCGAGGAGATAGCCTCCTGGCTTCGGGAATGTGCGCGTCATTCGCCGGAATGCAGCCGTTGAGGGGGCAAATCTGAGTGTGAGGGGTAAGGCGTAAGGGGTGAGGAGTGGAACTGAGCGGAACGAGGGCATGGGGCAAGATCAGTCAATGATGAACCGGACTCGCACGGTCTTGTGTATGTTGACGATGGTCTGTTGGCTGGCAGATTCCACGACAGGATTCGCGGCGGGCGAACGCAATCTGGCCCGAGGCAAGAAGCTCTATGAGAAGTATTGTCTGGCCTGTCACGGCCCGCTGGGCCGGGGGGATGGAGCCGTGCAGTTCGATCCTCCTGTTGCGGACCTGACCTCGAGCGAGGTGCTCATGAAGCCGGACTCCCGCCTCTTGAAGAGTATCCATGAGGGACGACCGAATACCGCAATGGATACGTGGAAGCGTGTCATGTCCGAGGAGGCGACTCGTGATGTGCTCGCGTACATTCTGACCTTTCCACGGTAATCGAGGCTGACGAAGCCGAATGAAAGCGTCCTGGAAAACAGGCCTCAGTTTTGGCTTGACCTCAGGCGTCATCACGACGCTGGGGTTGATGGTGGGTTTGCACTCGGGAACGCATTCGCGCGCCATCGTGATCGGAGGAATTCTGACGATCGCGATTGCCGATGCCATGTCCGATGCGCTCGGCATCCACATATCTGAAGAGTCGAACAACAGCGGTCCTACGAGGCACGTCTGGGAGGCAACCCTGGCGACCTTCGCCGCGAAGTTCGTCATCGCGATGAGCTTTGTGGTGCCGGTTCTGCTGCGTCCACTCGACCAGGCGATAATGATCAGCATAGTCTGGGGCATGTTCTTACTGGCGGCCCTCAGTTTCTTCGTCGCACGGGCTCAAGCCATTCCGCCGTGGAAGGTGATCGGCGAACATCTTTTCATCGCCCTGTGTGTCGTGGCGATCACGCATGCAGTCGGCGATTGGGCTCAAGGGTTCGTCGAAGCAGAATGAAAAGAGAATTGCGGTGAGTAGCGAAACCAGGACAACGCAACGAGAATCCGGTCTTAAGGAGACCTACGATCATCTCCTCACTCTCTGGACCTCAGGGGTGCGGGATTATCACTCGATGCTCTCGGACTACTTGACGGCCAATTCCATCTTCGTTGCCGTGATTGGACTGATTGTGTCGAGAGAGTCGCTGGCTACGTCGCTCACCGTCCTGATCCTCCTTCTTTGTATCTTTGGCATTCTGCTCAGTCTTCAAATGGCGATCGTCCTCGGCCGTCTTTCTGGGCAGAATGCATTGTGGGAATGGCAGTTGAGGGGAATTGAATTTGCGCCGGAGTGGCAAGGGCAGAAACTTATCACAGGCCTCTATCGACTCCATGAAACGCGACAGATGATCGAAGATCCACGCAACGAGCCTCCCGTCTTCAAGCCGAACTGGGCGTTTCGCCAGCACCGGCAATGGTGGGCCCATCGCGCCGTCAGTTTTCCCTGGTTCTTCGGCTGCGTCTATGGCCTGTTCTTCATCTGGGCCGTGACACACCTACAGAGGTATTTGTCGGCCATTCCGTGATGGAGCCAGAAACGCCTGTTCAAACACGATGAAGGCTGCGAAGCTCACGCGGGATGATTTGATCGAGGCAATAGGGGATACGGTGCCGGCGATGGTCCGGCTGATGGAGCGGCAGGAGCAGGGGTGGGCTTATGCCAAGCCGTGAGGTCTGAACCGCGAGGGGTAAAGGGGTGAGGAGTGAACGAAACGGAAAGGGGATGATATGGACACTCGGAGCAAAGTCTATCTGTACCATACGACGGTTAAATGGACGGACCATCGCAAAGGAATGATGTCTTGCGAAGGCAAACCGAATGTGGAGGTGGCGACGCCGCCGGAATTCAAGGGGCATGAAGGGATTTGGTCGCCGGAAGATCTGTTCGTGGCCTCGGCGAATATCTGCCTGATGACGACGTTCATCGCCGTCGCGGAACGGGCCGGCCTCGCCTTCTCCGCGTATGAAAGTGCGGCGGAAGGCCGGCTGGAGTTGGTGGAAGGAAAGTTTCAGTTCACCGCCATCACGATCAAGCCGACCATTACTTTGGAATCGGACGACGATGCCGCCAGGGCGAAAGAGCTGATCCAAAAAGCAGAAGCCAATTGCCTGATCTCCAACTCGATGAAAGCCAACGTGACTGTGGAGCCGGTCATCCATTAACCTCCCCCCCCAGCTGGCAGGCACCGGCGGGAGGTTTGCGGCCTCAATACAGCGAGCCCGCCGCCCCCTCGTCAGCCCCTGCTCTTCCTTATCGCCAGTTTGCTTGCCCACGAGCCGACAACGAACTGGGGGACGGAAAGCACCGTCATGGCGACCAGAGAGAGCGGCCACAGCGACAGCGAATTTCCAGCCATCACAAGTGCGAAGGCCTGGCCCGTAGCCATACTCACGGTCAACCGCCAGGGACGGTCGGGACAGCGATGGCCGAGGACAAAGATCACGGCGCACATGACCGGAATCCCTAGATAGAAGTAGGCTCCGGAATCCCAGGCTTCCCTTCGTCCTGTCGCCATGGAAATGGCCAGACAGACCAGGAGTCCGCACAAGCCGGATACGCCGAAAGGAACATAATCGTGGATGCGCCGGGTCATCGTCTGTTCAGCACCGATATCAGATGGCCCAGCATTGCATGCTCCGGGTGAACGCGCAATCAAGACGGCGTTTCCGGTCATCTCTCTCTGTCTGTAGGAGTGCGGGTCCATCGGACGATCTACAGGCAGAAGAAATGGCGCAGATCTTCGTGAAGACGCTCCCCTGCATCACCCGGTTTCTGAAGAACCACGCAAAACCGTTTATCGCAAAGGTCACAAGGGACGGCTCAGTTTCGCTGCTCTTTCGATAGGCCAGAGCACACGGCTTGCGCGCGATCAGGAAAAGAAAATAGGGACAGGCTTGTTTTCCTGTCATGGTTAGCAGCGGGGAAAGTCCGAGACTACGTGGCCTGAAGTAGAGGGAATCTGCCGAGGTAAGGGGAGAAGTAGCGGCGAGTGGAAAGCCTCCTACATTGCCATCACGGCTGGGTCACCGGCAAACAAGCCGATAACAATGTTGGTGTTAAGTAGGACGCACTCACTCGGGTCTACCCCCCCTCCTCTATGACCAGAGTCATCGGCTTCAAGTCACCGTGTCCGATCGCGCTGGAAAACTTCAGCAGGTCTTTGCCGGACATTCATCCGGCCGCAGGCACGAGACCTCTTGCAAAGGCTAAGACCCGCTTCAACTCCACTTCCGGGAGCCGAGACAGCTGCTCAAGCAGTTCACTCTGTAGCTCAGACCTCACCACAGTACCCTCCGCACGCTGTGATTATCCTATGCTTCCCGATCGGGGCCAGGAAACCGCTGCTCAAATGAATGGGGTCTTGTGTCACCGACCAGGGCCACTTCACGCGGGGCATCCAAAGCTTCAAAGTCGGTGCTTGACCTGGCCCCTTCACGCTCGCACGCGAGCAGCCAAGGCTTCGATGCGAAGCGAAGCTGGTTTGTCTGGTCCATCTCGTCTGTCTGGGCTGTCTCGTTGGCAGGACCGGAAAGGTTTGCCCAAAGACCAGATGAACCATATGGACCAGATAGACCGGACAGACCTGAACGACCGATGACGCTCTCTCCTCTGTAGCATCCTGCGCCAGTGGAAGAAATGGCACTGGGGTGTTTCTCGCCAACTCTCTTTCATCCTTGCCGTGGCGGTCTGATCCAAGCCGGCTAAGTCCGCGATGGATTGGTGGGTTTTGCCACCACCAGGCGTCCGGTTGAGTGGCATACTGCTCGCACTATCGATCCGGTCAAGAGGTGCTGTATGCGTGTTATTGGGGTCGGACTCGCTCTGCTGACAGGGATTCTATCGGCTGGATTTGCCGGAGGTGTGGGGTTGAAGGACCTCACCTCGGCGGGAAAAGGAGGAGATTCGGTCAGCGGGCGGGAGATCTATGTGAACACCTGCATTCGTTGCCATGGAATCGACGGTACAGGAGCGCAGAGCGTTCGGCTGGTTCCCGCGCCTGCGGATCTCAGTTCCCCTGCTGTTCAGAATCGTCTCGATGGGACACTGTTCAAGCGTATTCATGATGGCAAACCGAATACCGCGATGGGAGCATGGAAACATGCGCTGTCCGACGAGGAAATCTGGGACGTGCTGGCCTACGTGCGAACACTCGGAGTCGGTTCCGATGCGCGACCGTGAGAGGTGAATCCCCTTATGGGTGCCTGCCTCTCATGGATCAGAACGAACAGGCAACCGACTCAATGATTGACTGCCGGGAGGTGTCGCCATGACTTGTAATGTCGGAGGAATCGAACGGCCGATACGGATCGCAGCGGGTATTCTGTTGCTCGGGATCGGCGCGCTGGCCGGCCTTTCTACTGTCGGCATGGGGATCGCGCTGGCCGCAGGGGCAATCTTACTGCTCACCGGAGCTATGGGTTTTTGCCCGCTCACGGCTCTGCTTGGAATCAATACCTGTGCGGCGAAACCCGGGACGAAGAAGTGAGGGTTGGATGATGGATCGACGCATGATGGCCGGCACGGCAGTCGTTGCACTGTTCTTGGTGGCGATGGGTTGTGTGCCGCCTCCGCGCGTGGCAGGACCAGAGGAGGCTACAGCCGTCGCGGAGCGAAGCGGGGCTGTGGATGCGCTGTTCTCTCCGCCTTCTCCGGACACCATTCCGGGTGATCTTCGGGGCGAGCAGATCCGGCTGGGCTACAAGATGGTGGTCGATACGCAAGAATACGGGAAACGGTATGTCGGCAATACGCTCAACTGCACGAATTGTCACCTTGACGCGGGCCTTACTCCAGGCGCCGCCCCCTTTGTCGGAATCAGCGTTCTCTATCCCGAATATCGTGCTCGCGCAGGCAGACCGATGAGTCTTGCCGATCGGATCAACGAATGTTTCGAGCGGAGCTTGAACGGCAGAGCACTTCCCCCCGATAGCATGAAACTCGCGGCCATTGTGGCCTACATCGACTGGTTGTCGAAGAACGTGCCGCCAGGCAGCTCCGTGCCCTGGCGGGGAATTCCCCGCATCACGTCGACTCATCCGCCTGATCCTGTGAGCGGCAAACAGGTGTTCGAAAGGCGATGTGTTTTCTGCCATGGGACCGACGGGCAAGGGACGATGGCCGCGCCGCCGGTCTGGGGACCCGGCTCCTACAATGTCGGCGCGGGCATGGCGCGAGTCAGTGTGGCAGCTGCATTCATCAAGGCCAATATGCCACGTGGGTGGGGCTGGTCCCTGACCGACGAGGAAGCGTTCGATGTCGCGGCCTACATCAACAGCCAGCCGCGTCCTGACTTTCCCGGTAAAGCGCGCGATTGGCCGAACGGGGGCAAGCCGACGGATGCGCCATATTAAGCGTCATCGCTGAGAGGGTGGTGTGAGCGAGATGAACGGAGTGTTCGTTACGCTCCTGGTCGGCGCACTTGGCGTCGCTGCCGTGGGGTTCAGTGGAACAGCCGTGACCGCTCAGGAGTTGCATCGGGTGGTCATGCACCTCAATTCAGGCGATGAAAAGGTCCAACGGGGAGCATTGAACAATATCCGCCACCTCTATCAAGAGGTGGGGCGGGAGCACTTGCGGGTCGAGCTGGTGGTGCATGGTGCCGGGTTGACGCTGTTGACGAAAAAAGATTCGGTGCTGGCCGCGGAACTGGCGCAGCTGAAGTCGGCCTCTGATGTCGAATTCACCGCCTGCTCCAATACGATGAAGGCGCAGGGTCTCACGCGGGCGGATTTGATCGATCAGGTGGATCGCACCGTGCCGGCCATGGTCCGACTGATGGAACTACAAGAACAAGGTTGGTCCTATATCAAACCCTGATGCTGAGATGACACACGACACCCTAGCTCTTCACGGAACAGGCCAGAAGGATACGAGCCCGGTGCTTGGGTGGTGGGCCGGCGGTGTGGCGATCGGGGTTGTGCTCATTCTGGCGGTCGCATTGGTCCAACCGATCGGAGTTTCGACGCAGTACGTCGTGCTGGACGGCGTGCTTCTCCACTATGTGCTCCCGGATGTGGCATCGAAGAGCCCCTACCTGGCGAAGGCCGCGCCGGGTTGGACGCTGGCCACGTACGAGTTCTTTTTCGTGTTGGGGATCCCGCTCGGGGCATTGCTGGCAGCGATGGCGACGTCCCGCTTCAGCACGAGAGTCGTGCCGCCCGAATGGAGCAAGCGGTTTGGCTCGAACCCCGGACATCGCCTGGTCTGGTCCTTCGTCGGCGGATTTCTCCTCCTCTTTGGCGCCCGTTTCGGCGGCGGATGTACCTCCGGTCATATGATCAGTGGCGTGTCGCAGCTCGCCGTCAGTTCGCTCGTGTTTTCGGTCGCCCTCTTTGCGAGCGCGATCATGACGGCACGGTGGCTGTACGGCGACGGGAGAAAGCAATGATGTTGTTGCTCGGATTAGTGTTGGGGGCGGCCTTCGGCGCAGCCCTTCAATTATCCGGCGCATCGAGCCATACCAAAATCACCGGGGCGTTGCGGCTCAAAGAGTTGACGATCATCAAACTGATCGTGGTCGCGATCGGAGTCGGATTGATGGGAGTCCATCTGTTGGATCTGTCGGGGTGGGCGAACATGAAGGTCAAAGATCTGTATCTACCTGGAATGATCGTAGCAGGGCTCATCTTCGGTGTGGGGTTTGCCGTCTCGGGCTATTGCCCGGGCACGGCGCTCGTGGCAGCGGCTGAAGGAAAACCGGATGCCTGGGTGACAGTCCTGGGCGGACTATTCGGCGCCCTGGTGTTTGCTTTCATGTTTCCGGATTTGGAAACGATCTTGTTCTCATTCGGCGAATACGGGCCAGTGACGATTCATGGACTGCTCGGGATACAGGGCGCCATTCTGGCGATTCCACTGGGCGGGATTTGTCTCTGGTTGGCGGCAAGACTTCCAGGTTCCGGAGGCGCGCAATGAAACTCACGGCGGCCTATCATGGCGGGACTCGCTACGATATCACGAGCGGCAAGCATCGCGTCGTCACCGATCAACCGGCAGAGGACGGGGGGCAGGATGCCGGAATGAGTCCGGTTGAACTCTTCGTCGGCTCCGTGGCGAGCTGCGTGGCTTACTTCGTAGGTCAGTTTTGTGCGCGACATAATATTTCTCGGGATGGGTTGAGTATCGATGCGGAATGGGCCATGGCCGAAAGTCCGCATCGAGTCGGCCGGATCGATATCGCCATACATCTTCCCCATCGAATTCCGTCCGAGCAGAAAGAGCGGCTGTTGAAAGTCGCGCATGGTTGCACCGTCCATCAGTCTATCGCAAGTGCGTTGACCATCACGATCACGTTGAATCCTCATACGCCATCGGGCGTTCGTTCATAGAGACATGCGAAGGGTGGGATCACGATCGATGAAAAGAGGGTGAAATGAAGGAACGGAGACGAATGTTGGTCGTCGGGGCCGTGTTCGCGCTGATGGGATTTGCGCCTTTTCCGTGCTGGTCATTGGCCGGCGATCAGCCCCGCGCGAAGGACATCGTCCAGCAGACCTGCGCGCAATGCCACCGGCTGGAAGGCAAGGCCGACTCTCGCTTCAATCTGAGGGCGCCCGATCTGATCTGGGCCGGCAGCAAATATCAGCGGTCCTGGCTGATTCGATGGTTGACCGGAAAAGAGGCGCCTCTTTATGCAAAGGGCTATCGATGGGATCTGACGACCGTGCCGTCAAAGCATCCGATGGTCACCGAGTCGGAAGCCGGCGCCATCGCCGATTATTTTGCCGAACACAACAAAGATCCGCGCGTGACGGTCGGGGCATTTGACCTCTCGAAAGTGACGAAGTACGAAGCGGCCTTCGGCCGTGTGGCTTACAAGGCGCATGCCTGTCTTGGGTGCCACACGATCGAGGAGAACGGCAAGCTCATCGGCGGCCCGCAGAGTGCCGCGCTGCAGAATGCCGGCCAGCGGTACAACTCGGACTGGCTCTTCCGATTCGGGCAGAATCCGCAAGACTTCACACCACACAGCGGCGAATTTCTGGCTGATGCCACAGAGCCGCAGCTCCGCGCCGTGATCGGATTTCTGATGGTTCAGGGAGTGCCGGACTTTAAGTACTATGAGCCCTGGACGAGCCGTGATTTCGAGATGGCCAGCGTGGATCGAGGGAAGGTGGTTTATAAAGAGTATTGTTCGCAGTGTCACGGCGCGACGGGTAAAGGCGATGGGCCGGCGGCTTCCGGATTGGAACCGAAGCCGGCGATCCATGCCAACATACCCTTCGAAAAACTGCCGATGGAGTATCTCTACAATGTCATCAACCATGGAGGTCCTGCGATAGGCAAATCGCCGAACATGCCCTATTGGAACTTAACGATCGGTCAGCAGGGCGTGGCCGATGTGATCGTCTATTTGAAGGCGACATTCAAGGGAGTGCCGGAGACGACGATCGCGCCGACCACAAGTGAGGCGAGCGCCTGTCTGCAGCCCCGCAAGACAACCAAGGCTCCGGATGAATTCTTAGCCAAGGCCAATCCGCTTGCCGCATCGTCGGGCGCGATTGCAGCCGGGAAGACACTCTTTCTCAAAACGGCGCAGCCTGTCGCCTGTGTGATGTGTCATGGTGAACAGGGAGACGGGAAAGGCTTGATGGGCGCAGCGCTGATGCCGCCGCCGAGGAACTTCACGTGCGGCGAGATGATGAAGGATATACCTGATGGTCAGCTGTTCTGGATCATCAAGAACGGGTCGTTGGGAACCGGCATGATGGCGTTTCCAGGATTGCCGGATGAGCAGGTGTGGCAGTTGGTGCAGTACATTCGTTCGCTGGCGAAGTGATGAGTGCGAGAAGAGCGGGACTTGCGGGACAAGCGAGACTGGTTCGAGTGGTCATCCGTTGGAGTCGCCCCCGTCTCGCCTTTCGCGCGCGTCTCGCTTCTCTCGCGTGCGCGAGATATGAGGAATGAACCAAGGAGGCAGAAGTGGCGACTTTTATTATTTCGGGCAGTCGAGGAACAGACGATCCTACGATGGCAACTCTGCCATTCATGGCGGCGAAGACGGCGAAGGAGCAGGGGCATGATGTGGTGCTCTGGCTGTGGAACGAAGCCGTCACCTTGGGTCGGAAAGGCGTGGCTGACCATGTGATCGGCGTGAACCTGACACCGTTGAAAGAGCTTCTGGCCGCCGTGCAGGCGTCGGGTGTGTCGATCTGGGTCTGCGGCGCTTGCGCCGTTGCCAGGCAGATCGGCGGAGCGGATCTGGTGGCCGGGGCATCGATCAAGGGCATGCCGGATTACATCAAGGCTGTGGCCGAACGAGACCGGAACGTGGCGTTCTGACCGTCACACTCCAATGCGATAGACGAAAGGGGCTTGATATGGCGGCCGACAGCGACTCGACAGGGAAATCAAAAGACCGCAAGGATCGTCGGGGCGAGAGCGTGGCGGACGAACGTGTGAACCGAGCAGGGTCGCTCGATGTCAATGGGCTGGAGACCATTCCAACGGCGGTGCCTCGCGAAGGGGACGGGTATCGATCGTCGCGCGAGGGAGCCATTGAGCAAGAGCCGAGACCTACCGGCGAATCAGGGTTCACTCTCACCGAAGACGATCTTCGAAGGATCAATACGAGAAAGGGCATGATTGAGCTGCTCGAGCACAGGGGCGTTGACATCCAGGAGGTGCTCAAGACGCTGCTGTACGAACAAGAGTTGCGGCAATTACAGGTCGAATTGGTCAAGCTGCAACGGTGGGTTCAGAGCAGCGGGGAGCGGATCGCGATTCTGGTGGAAGGACGGGATGCCGCCGGGAAAGGCGGTACGATCCGCCGGTTTACGGAGCATCTGAATCCTCGCGCGATGCGCGTCGTGGCACTGCCGAAGCCGACGGATGAAGAACGGGGCCAATGGTACTTCCAGCGCTACATCCGACAGCTGCCGAACAAAGGTGAAATCGTGTTCTTCGACCGCAGTTGGTACAACCGCGCTGTGGTCGAGCCGGTGATGGGGTTCTGTACGAAGAAAGAACATCATCGGTTCCTGCAGCAGGTTCCTGAATTCGAGCATATGCTCTATGAGGACGGTGTGACCATCATCAAGTTCTGGTTTTCGATCTCCAAGGACGAACAGGCAAAACGATTCGACGCAAGACGCCAGAATCCGCTCAAGCAGTGGAAAATCAGCCCGGTCGATGAGAAAGCGCAGGAGCTGTGGGACGCCTATACCCGCAGCAAAGAGGAAATGTTCAGCAAAACGCACACGACATACAGCCCCTGGATCATCGTCAAGGCGAACAACAAGCAGGCTGCGCGATTGGAAAGCTTGCGCTACGTCCTGAACTTGCTGTCCTATAAAGGGAAGGACGAGGCGCAGATCAGGCTGACGCCCGATCCGAATGTGGTCACTCGATTCCACCGCAAGATGGTGGAACTGGATCTATGACGGGTGAGCATCGAACGGGCATGAATCGGTTGAATCCTTTCGAAGCCGTCTGTCTCTCACGGTCAGTCGAATGTAGAGGTTGTTGCTTTTCCCAGATGGACTGGGTGAGGACTCCTCAAACCTAGGAGGTCGATTGTGATGAGAAAAGGACTATTAGCCGTTGTCGCGATCGCTGCCGTCGGATGCAGTGGAGTCGGTCCTCACAAGGCAGTGAGCGGGGAACCGACAAGCCCGGCCGTCGGGTACGAAATCCATGTCCAGGCGCCGCACATGATGGCGGACGGGACACCGGGCGGCCCGTTCCATCATTACTGCAAGGGTATTTCCGACAAGATTCTTCAATGTCTCCTGTTTGAGTCGACCGACCCGAAAGCGCCGTTGGTCGGCGTCGAGTACTTTGTCGCCAAAGACCTGACGCGAAAGCTTCCCGCTATTCAGTGGCACCGGCATTTCCACGATCATAAAGTCGAGATCGCGACGGGCCGTGTTCAAATCCTCGATATGCCGAGTGACCAGGCCGCCAAGGTGGCGGAAGTCGCAGCAGGTACAGACGGTGTGATCTATCACTTGTGGCAACACGGGCAGGAATTTCCCGACGGCACGGTGAGCTTCCCGCAATCCCTCGGACACAAGTTCACCGGCTTCTCGGAGAATAAGTAGGATTGATCGATAGGCCGGGCCAGGCTCCGTTCTTTGGGGCCTGGTCGTTCTCTTTTGCCGGAGTATCGCTCATGACGTATTGGGCAATAAAAAGACGAGCCATGCGACCCTATCTCTTGTTCGCGGTGGTTGCGGCGGTGCTTGAGTCACCGGGCCTTTCGGTCTTTGGAGCCGATGACGCTGTCCTCAAACCGCGAGTGCCGATCGAACAAATCGAAGAAGCCAGAAGTCGAACGAATCCTCTACCGGCTACGGAGGAAACGATTGAGAAGGGGAAGACACTCTTCCATGGAAGAGCTTTCTGCGTAACCTGTCATGGGAAAGACGGCAAAGGATTCGGAGGCGACATCGAGCCGGGCACTCTGAAAGGTCCCTTGCCGAGAAACTTCACCGACAAGGAGTGGCAGGCTGCTCGAACGGATGGAGAACTATTCTGGATATTGAAGAACGGCAGCAAGGGCACGGCGATGGCCTCGTTCATTCCGCTCATCTTGACGGAAGAAGAAGCCTGGCAAGTGCTGCGCTATGTGCGATCCTTCGCAAACGACGAACAAGGAGTGCGATGATGAAGCCCAGCATAGTCGCGTTACTACTCGCAACGGTGATGCTTGCCGGATCTCCGGCGGCGGCGGAGCGGCACATGATGCAGCCATTGGTGCCGGTCGATAAGCTGGTTGAAGCGCGCGCACTCAAGAGCCCCTTGCCGAATTCCAAGGAAATCGTCGCAAAAGGCAAGGCAATTTATGACGGCAAAGGCGGCTGTTTCAATTGTCATGGCACGGAGGGGGGCGGGAACGGGCCGGCAGCAGCCAAGATGAATCCTGCGCCGCGCAATTTCCGGCACCATGGATTCTGGCGCCATCGCACCGAAGGTGAAATTTTCTGGGTGATCAAGTATGGCTCGCCCGGTACGTCCATGATTGGATTCGGTCCGGTCCTGTCCGACGAAGAGATCTGGAGCGTTATCCAGTATGAACGGACCTTCTCCGGCGGACATGGACAGGGGAGAATGGGCCGTGGAGAAGGCATGGGACCCATGATGGGACCGGGCGGCGGTATGGCTGGGGGTGAAGGGATGCAGCACCGTGGAGAACGTGGTGTAACTGGCGAGTAAGCGCGTCGTCGCGACTAGTAGCTGACCAGTGGAGTCGATAAGTGCCAGGGCTACCACATATCCCTATCCAGTGCAAAGTTTGCAGATTCCACCGCGAGAGGATTTTTCCCACTGAGAATCTCGTGACATTTTCTCAGCAAGTTTCTGAAAAGGTCAGCAATTCTCCTCTCTTCCTCCATGAGGCATACGATTTGCTCTGAGCTTCTCTCAGACGCTCATATCACGAGCATCTAGTGCTGCGCTTCTTAATTTTCGATGATAATTCCTTCGTGCTGGGCTTGTCGACGGGCGAGAGATGTCGTGTCGTTCCGTTCATACGGTTCGACCGGGCTCGCCGCAGAGTTCTAGAGGTCTGCCTGAGCCAGTCGAAGGACTCACCAGGAACGGACTTCGGGGGCACTACATGATGAGTGAAGATTGATGTCTAACGGGAAGCCCAGAGTTGTGATTCTGGGCGGCGGGTTCGGCGGCATGTATGCCGCGATGGAGTTCGAGCAAGCACTTGCGCAGGGCGCCGACTTGGACGTCACCCTCGTCAACCGCGACAACTTTTTTCTCTTCACCCCGATGCTGCACGAAGTCGCGGCGAGCGACCTCGATATCACCAATATCGTCAGTCCAATCCGCAAGCTGTTGCGTCGCGTGGCGTTCTTTCACGGGGACATCGAATCCATCGATCTCCCGAACAAGCGAGTCGGCTTGTCGCATGGACACGAGCAACATTGCCATTCGCTTCCGTACGACCACCTGGTGCTCGCCCTCGGGTCGACCACGAACTTCTTAAATATCCCTGGCTTGGCAGACCGCGCGCTCACGATGAAGTCGCTGGACGACGCGATTTGTCTGCGCAACCGCCTGATCGCGAATCTGGAAGAGGCGGACTTTGAATGTGCGGCGCCTCTCCGCGCCCCCTTACTGAATTTCGTGGTGGCCGGTGGAGGGTTCGCTGGGGTCGAAACCATCGCGGCCATGAATGACTTTCTGCGGGAGGCGGTGCGGTTCTTTCCTCATCTTCGGGACGACATGCTTCGGATCGTCCTTGTTAATTCGGGGAAGGTCATCTTGCCGGAACTCGGGGAGAAGCTCGGCGCCTACGCCCAGCGAAAACTCATCGAGAACAAGGTGGAAATCCATTCGAACTGCAAAGTCACCGCCGTGACGGACCGCGACGTCATCCTCAGCGACGGGACGACGGTGACGACCAATACGCTGGTCTGGACCGCCGGAACCTCCCCGCATTCCCTCTTGGACACGCTGCCCTTCACCAAAGTGCGGGGCCGGGTCCTCGTCAACGAGTATTTGGAAGTACCCGAGTGGCCTGGCGTCTGGGCCTTCGGCGACTGTGCCGTCGTACCGGATCGTAACACCGGGGACTCCCATCCCCCGACCGCACAACACGCGTTGCGCGAGGGGAAGGTGGCGGCTCGGAATATCCTGGCAACCATTCGAGGGGGCCAGAAGAAGCCGTTCCTCTATTCGACGCTCGGCCTGCTGGCCCCCATCGGGAAACGGACCGGCGTGGCCAACATCCTCGGCGTGAACTTTTCAGGCTTTATTGCCTGGTGGCTATGGCGGACGATTTACTTGCTGAAGTTGCCACGGTTCGAAAAGAAAGTCCTCGTGGCCTTGGACTGGACACTCGATGTGCTCTTTTCGAAGGATCTTGTCCACTTCAGGACCGCTCGCCCCCGCGCATTGCCGCCGGCGGAAGAACAATCGGAGGGTGAGCTGGTTCAGGTGAGTGGGCCCCGACCTCGGTCAGTGAGATAGGTGTGAATCTTGGAACAAGCCCGCTACGGTGCTTCTTTTGTGCTGGAGCCCACTTTACTCCAGCTGCATTTAAGTTTCGTACAAACCTTGGCTGAAGTGGGCCTGGGTGTGTCTGAGTAGGCTGGAGTTGGGTCGTGGAAATGGTTTCGTAAAAGCGGGAGGTCAATATGCGCAAGAAAAGCCCGTCCGGCAGGGTCGCAGCAAGCCTCCAAAGCGAGTGGTTCATTATTGAAGAGGAACATTGTGTCTAACGACGCATGATCGACCTAACAAGTCAGCCGATGTCCAAAGGGAATAAAGGAGGTACTCCGCATGAAAGATTCTTTGAGTCAGTTGACCGAAGCCCATATAAGAGCATCAAAATATTGCGACCGGTGTGCCCGCCGCTCCGTAGTACTGTTTTATGACGACCTCACGTTACAACAGCTCTGTCAGGAGTGCGGCGACCGGTTGAATCGCAAGCGCTCATTGGTTTGCAATCCAGCGAAACCGAAGATGTGAGCGGATGATCTCGCCCTTCCTTGCGGACCTTCCACGGAACGGTACACGCATGACGCTCGCCATCAGACAGATTATCCGGAGGCGTGTGTGTTCGAAATGAAGCCGCGGACCAAGACCGTTGTGCCGAGCGGCCCCGCATTGAAGCGACCATGGGAACCGCGTCATTCTGCAAGGATGCTCCCTGCAACCCCCTTCTCGCAGGCAGAACATCAAACTGTATCCCATGAGCCTCCCGTGATAGCATAAAACCGTAGCATTTCAAATTGCGCCATGTTTAGGCCTATTCAAAAAACCACGCTGTTTCGACGCATACCGTACGGCCTCATTACCTCTGTCGTGCTTATTCTAGCGTTGGTCGTAGCCGTCATCCTTTTAGTTAGCTTGGAACAGGAGAAGCTCCTACTCCAAGGGTTGACGCAAAGGCAGGCGGTACCCACGGAGTTGTTTCAAGCCCTCTGGCAATCTCGGCATGACTTGATCGTGGTCACCTTCCTCGTGGTCTTAGTCAGCGCAATCGGGATTGCAGCAGTCATCACCTTCTTGCACTACGACAGCACCAGACGGACTCTCGAAGAAGTCAAAGGGTTGGCCAGAAATATCCTTGAGAGCATCCCGACCGGCGTGCTGACTATTAACCGCAATGGCCAGGTCACTGCCGTCAATCCCTCTGCGGCGGCAACATTGAAACGGTCGACGGAAGAATTGCTCGGTCAATCCTATGCACTGATGTTTCCCCAAGGAGATACGATTCGCATCGTGCTTGATGGAGCACTGCATCACGACCACCATGTGGATCATCATGATATGCCGTATCGCACCGGCGATCAGACTCGTACGATACGCCTCACCACTGCGGACCTGAAGGGTGACGAAGGGAGTCCGGTCGGCGTCATCGTGCTGCTTAAAGATGTCACGGAGCTGTTAGGCCTGGAGCGGCGTGTGCGGATCGCGGACAAACTCGCGGCGATGCATACTCTGTCGGCCGGGGTGGCGCATGAGTTGCGCAACCCCTTGAGCGCGATAGACTTGAATCTGCATCTCCTTGAAGAAGAGCTCAAGGAGAAGGGAACGCTGGCAATGCAGGGAGCGCGATTTCTCCATGTCTTGAATGCGGAATGCCGCCGTCTCTCGGTCATTCTGGACAATTTTATGAAATTCGCTCGTCCGGGATCCGTGAGCCTGCACGAGGTGGATGTGAAGGCACTGATCGACCACATCCTGGCTCTGATGCATTTCGAGGCGGAGGAGCGCAAGATTCGACTCGAACAGGTTGCGGAAGAGGAATTACCGCCTGTGATGGGCGACGAGACCCAGATCAGCCAGGTGTTGGTGAACATCATCGTCAATTCGTTTCATGCCATGCCGGATGGCGGACTCTGTCAAGTTACTGTGGCGCAGCGGGAGACTGACGGGAAGCCTTGGATCGAGATCACCGTGAAGGATGACGGTGTCGGGATCACGAAGGAGGAGATCGCCCATCTGTTCGAACCCTTCTATACGACCAAGTCGAGCGGGACCGGGCTTGGCCTCGCCATTGCGTACCGAATCATGCAGGATCATGGCGGAACCATTCAGGTATCGAGTGTGCCTGGGAGCGGAACGACGGTGGTGACACAATTCCCTGTGGCGATTGATCAAGCTCGAAAGATCGGAATGGGATCGTGACGCAAGCCGTTCATATTCTCGTTGTCGACGACGAGGTGAATATCCGCAATGCTCTGGTCACCATGTTGGAGAAAAAGGGCTATCAGCTCTACGGGGCCGGTACGGGAGAAGAGGCCTTGCAGCATCTGGAAGAAGTCCGGATGGATCTGGTGATCACCGACCTTCGGATGCCCGGTATCGGCGGGATGGAGTTCATGTATCGACTGAAAGAGCAATGGCCGGATACAGAAGTCGTGGTCATGACTGCGTTTGGTTCGATTGATACGGCGGTGGCAGCGATGCGTCTGGGCGCCTATGACTATCTGACGAAGCCGATCGATCGCGAGCGGTTTCCGGTGGTCGTGGAGAAAGCGCTCGAGCGCCATGCCCTGGCTTTTGAAAACAAGCAACTCAGAGACCGCCTCGCAACGAGAGCGCGTTTCGATCAGCTGGTCGGCGAGAGCGAGCCCATGCAGCGAGTCTATGGTCTGGTGGAGATGGTTGCGGACAGCGATGTCACCGTGTTGCTTACGGGGGAGAGTGGAACCGGTAAGGAACTCGTCGCTCGAGCGATCCACCACAAAAGCCCGAAGGCCGATGGTCCGTTTATTACCTTGAATTGCGGGGCATTGCCCGACAATCTCTTCGAGAGCGAGTTATTCGGGTATGAGAAAGGCGCCTTTACCGGCGCGTTGACCACCAAGGCCGGCCGATTCGAATTGGCCCACGGCGGAACGCTGTTGTTGGACGAAATCGGCGAGCTCTCTTTGAAATCCCAAGTCGACTTTCTCCGGGTTTTGGAGACCAAGGAATTCCGACGTCTGGGTGGAACGAAGGTCGTGAACGTGGATACCCGAATAATTGCCGCGACCAACCGAAACTTGGCCGAGGCCGTCAAGCAAGGCGATTTTCGGGAGGATCTCTTCTATCGACTCAATGTTGTTCCGATCAAACTACCGCCGCTACGCGAACGCGGAGACGACATTCCCCTCCTCGTTGAGACGTTCCTGCCGGAATTTTGCGCACAGCATCGACGAGCGCCGAAGGAAGTCTCGCGGGAAGCGATGCGGCTATTACGGCTGTATGCCTGGCCGGGAAATATTCGGCAACTCCGGAACCTTCTTGAACGACTGGTCGTGACCGTACGTGAGGATATGCTTCAGCCCCTACATTTGCCGGAGGAGATTCAGGCCAGCAAAGAAGATATTCGGACCATGGTCGTCACCCTCGGAAGTCCATTGGAAGAGATCGAAAAGGAAGTGATTCGCCGAACCCTCTCGGAAGTCACCAACCACCGCGAGAAAGTTGCCAAACTGCTCGGTATCAGCCTGCGGTCCCTCCAGTACAAGATCAAGGAATACGGGATCCGCGAGTAAGGATCTCCTCAGCCTCCCTGCACCACATCACACTTCTTCTCTCATCTCATCTTCGATCTGCAATTCTTGCACGTGCTTGATCGGTGGCATGAAAGAGGTAACTCCATGATCTGTCAAAAGACATCGGAGTTTCGCCTGTCAGTTGAAGGATTACGATCTGCAGATCTTGCACATGACGAGCGTGCTCGCAGTCGGCTCCTGAATCAGACGGTGCTCCGGTTCGGAGATTCCCGTTGAAAGAGTGCAATAAATCTACCGCTCTATCTATTTGCTCCTCGCGGCATCAGGTATGCACATGATGATCCTACGAGCAGGATCGGAGGCAGTGTGTACCCTGCCGACCGTTTGAATCACGGTAATGGCGCTCGTAGTCGTGTTCATGGAGATGACGGCTTAGCCAGATTCCAGGGGGGACTATAGCAATGTCGAGAATTCGCGAACACCAGATCGGGTTGTTTGATGTGATTGCGTACCTGATGGCGACAATTGCCATAGTCGGAGCCCTGGCGTGGAGCTGGAGTCTGATTCCAGTTCTTGTGCTGATCGTGGCAACTGTTCCGTATGCCACCTGGCGAGAAATACAGAGCTTAGAGCAACGGAATGATCCTGCGCGCCGGACAATTGCGGAGGAAAGATCAGAATCGCACGCACAGATCTCCGACCGGCCGGCGACCACAGAGACAAAACGTAATGGTAACAACAGAGTCTATTCTCCAGGTATCCCGACGACCGGGGCCATTAAGCTCAAAGGAACTGCGCATGAGCCCGTCGAATGCGGCAAATCCTGAACGATTGATCGACGTCGGACCGGCAGGCCGGCGATTGCAGCAGAAGTGCTCATGAATCATGCGGGCGAGATCGGCATGAAGTTAATGACCGGCTTTGAGGGGAAATGAGCGCAGATGAATAGGAGAGCGCGGACATGGCGAGGACAATCGGAAGCCTGGGTGAGCCATCGTCATCCAGGCGCAATCCACCTAATGAAGAATGGACCATCCGGATCTGTCAACTTCAAGAGACCTTGGCAATCGGTCCGGCAGACATCGCGACGAGAAGTGAGTTGGCGACGTTGTTGGAGCAGTTAGACCAACCGGATGAGGCCTTGCTTCATTGGAACGCGATTCTGTCCTGCGATCCCAACAATCTCCAAGCTCGTGAGGGAGTGGCGCGCTGCCGGAGTCGAATGTTGCCGCCTCGCCAATCCAATCGGTGAAGGAACGCGGCTATCGTAAATAAGTGCAAAGAATGTCGGACCTGGTATCTACCTTATAAAAGGGGGCAAATCATGCGATTCCTTCTTGCTGTAATTCTTGCGGTGATGACTGCAATCAGTTCATCTACCTGGGCATATGAAGAGAGTTCCGTGACAGACGGTGGGCAATTAGTAGGCACAGTTGCCCTCGACGGCCAAGTGCCCAGGCCGAAAGGCTACAACCTGATTACGCTACCCGACCAGGTCTACTGCGGGAGGATTTCCGACGGCCAGGGGTGGCGACTGCTCCAGCCCTTCAACGTGGGTTCCGCCGGACAGTTCCGTGACGTGGTGGTGTATCTCGAACATGTCGAGAAAGGGAAATCGTTCTTGCACGAACAAACGCCGCGCATCGAAGCCAAGGATTGCCGGTTCGTTCCCTTCACGACCGTGATGCGTGAGAAGAGTAACGTGGTCGTGGTTAATATGGATCCGGTCATGCATGATATTCAGGCCTATGAGACCTCGCAGCTTGGCCCTCGCATGCTCTTCAACGTGCCGCTTCCGATAAATCCGTATCATCCGCAAGACCTGAAGGATCGTGGCAACGACGCGGCCATGTACCACACGCATCACCCAGGCGAACCGATGAAGCAGTTCGTCGACCTGACGAAAGGACGCAAGGTGTTCGTCATGCAATGCGGCTTCCATGCCTACATGGAGAGTTGGGGGCTGGCGATGGAAAATCCCTACTATGCGATGACCGACCGGGATGGTCGATTTGAAATCGGCGACATTCCTCCCGGTACGTACAAGCTGTTGATCTGGCATCCGTACCTCAACGGCACAGAAGAACAGATCGTTACAATACAGCCGAAGAGCCAAGTGAAGGTGGACATAAAAATCCCCGCCCCCACGGGTCGCCTCTACGCCAACGAGAAGCCGGCCAATAATTTTACGCGGTTTAGCATCAGCGACGAGGCCCTGAGCCGCCTCGTGCCAACCTTAATTCGTCAGGAGGAGTAGTCCGGCCACTCGTACATGTTGAATCTCTTTCTTCTCCTTTTCACCGGTTACCTAGCGGGACTGATTTTCCCTCTGTGTTTCCCTGCCCATCCCAGAATACAGAACTTCCTCGCTCATGGGTTTGCAGGTTTGGCCAGTGGAGCAGGCATCGTGCTTGGAGTCGCCGGCTTGCTCTCGCCGGAATCCTGGAAGGCTTCAGCGCAATCCCAACCGGATCGGCGGGGCTGCCGTAGACCTCACAGCGGGACAACTGTCCGAAATTGTGGGCGAACTTGACCGCATTGAAAAGGATTTCTCGGAACTGGAATCCATCATTGTCTCCAATGCTTCCCTGACCGACCGTTTAGAGACGACCGGTGTGTTGACAGAACGCACGGCGCGGGATCATGCCATCGTCGGCGTCGTCGGGCGAGCGTCAGGTCTCGATCAAGACCTCCGTCGTGACCGACCGTTTGCAGCCTACGACGAGCTTCGAGTCAAGGTCGTGACCTATCGTTACGGCGACGTGCGGGCGCGGATGCGGGTCCGCATGGACGAGATTCATGAGTCCATACGGCTGGTCAGAGAGATACGCCTGAAGATTCCGCAAGGACCGGTCGCTGCTGAGCCGGGGCGCACCCCTAAGGCTGGTGAATGGGCCTTGTCGGCAGTCGAAGGCTGGCGCGGTGAAATTGTCTACATGGTGATGGCGGGAGAGAACGGGACCGTTCATCGATGCAAGGTCCGCGACCCGTCGTTTGTGAACTGGCCCGCGATCCAGTGGGCGGTCCCGGGAAATATCATTCCGGATTTTCCGTTGATCAACAAGAGCTTTAACCTCTCGTATGCGGGAAACGATTTGTAGGGAGGTCGAACATGTTTCGCATCATGAAGAAGAGTCTGAAGACCGGTGTCGTGACGGGACGGTATCCCGGAACGGAGACCCCTGGGGTACCGGTTTCCCCGGAGGCCAGCGAGAAGGCCACACCCTTCAAGCAGTCACTGGCGATCCGTGAAGTCGATACCGGCTCGTATAATGCCTGTGAGATGGAAATGAACGCGCTCATGAATCCCGTCTATGACGCGGAGCGGTTCGGCATTCACATCGTCGCTTCGCCGCGTCATGCCGATGCGCTGGTGGTGACCGGGCCGGTCACCGTCAATATGGAGCGAGCGTTGAAAGATGTGCACAAGCACACACCTGATCCGAAGATTGTCATTGCGCTCGGTGACTGTGCGATTAGCTGCGGCATGTTCAAAGGCAGTTATGCCGTGACGGGTCCGGTACAGCGCCACATTCCCGTCGACGCCCGGATCCCCGGATGTCCGCCGCGACCGTCAGAAATTCTCGAGGCTCTGTCGGAACTGCGGAATCGAAGAGCATGAAACGCAGACACAGGCGACTCCATGATGGAATCGCCACATTTGTGCCGAATGGGTGCGCCTCCTGTTTCGTGAGGGTTGGAACCGGGGGCGAAAAAGGATTTGAACCGGCCAATGGCAGAAGATATGATGGGTGCCAACCAAATAAGGGAGGTCGGCATGAACACATTCTCAATGATCGGCGCAGGGGTCGCCGTCGGGCTGCTTCTGAGCGGCTGCTCGTCGTATCACACAGGCAAACTCGCGGCGCCGCTGTATGCGAAAGCGACAATTACCGGACCTGGAATTACCGGAGAAGCGCAACTCTACGAAAAATATGAAGGGCGTGTGCGGATCAAGCTGACCGTGAAAGGCAGTCCGGAAAGCAAACTCACGCCGGGATTGCACGGGATCCATATTCACGAAACGGGAAGCTGTGACCCCTTCGCTTCGGCCAAAGGCCATTACGACGGCAATGTCGATGCCAATGTCAATCCGGAGGCATCGGTTTCCCCGGGGCTTGCGAATCATCCCTATCATCTTGGCGACTTGCAGAATCTGTATGTCGATGAGAGCCGGAACGGCTCGCTGTATACCATCACGAGCCGAGTTACGCTGGCCGATGGGCTGAATACGCTGTTCGACAAGGACGGCAGCGCTTTTATCATCCATGAACTGCAAGATAAGTATGTGCCTGATCCACTCACCAAGGATGCGCCCGGCGGCCCCCGGATTGCCTGCGGCGTAATCGTCAAACAATAACGAGAACGTGCTGAAGGGTGCAGGACGTGCGGGATCGATCTCTTCTCAAGAGATCAATCCCGCACAATTGTGGTCTAGGCTGAGGATATGATGGAACTTCCAATGAGAGACAGTGTCGCAACCTTCACTGAAGCATCTCCGATGGCGGTGTTCGACGTGAGCGCGCAGCTTGAGTCCGTCCGTCTGCAGGACTCGGCTCAGGCTGAAAAGGATCGAACCGTTATTCTATTGAAGACGGACAGCTTGCGCCTGATATTCCGATCCTTCAGCGAAGGTGCCAGCCTTCCCACTCACAAGGCTCCCGGCCCGATCACGGTGCAGGTGTTGGACGGCCACATTGAGTTCACGGCCGGCACTAGGACGACTCCAGTCCGGAAGGGTGAGGTCCTGGCGTTGGAATCCGCAGTTCCTCACTCCGTGAAGGCGCTCAGCGATTCCGCTATTCTCATCACGGTCGCGGTGCGTCCTCAGAATCCCTGAGACCCGTTCAATAGGGGTCGGCTGTGGGGGCTCAAGAATTCCGTAAAGGGGTAGCTCTCTCAACGGTCTCAATGACTGGTCCTGCAGGCCCCTCGTCTTGTTTGTGGTAGCGTCCTCCCATCCTTTTGTCGCATTTTTCCCCAGGAAGGAAGTACGGCCTGAGTATTCCTGCACCACTTCCGCACCCGCTGTATTCGATCGGATGATCTCAAGTCCTTGTTTCAGCGGATGTCAGTTGCATCCCGCTTGAAACGACTGCGACGGCACCAGAATCGCACTCAACTTTTCTGAATCCTATTTCATGGGAGCGGCTCCCATTCAATAGGCAGTTGCAAGCGCTCAACTCCTGAACGAGCGCAAGGCCAGGAAATCAAGTTGTTCGGGTATGCCAACATCAACCAGGAGGAGAATACGATGACCACGTTAGCCAGGCCAGGGGTTCCTGTCGGGGGATTCAAAACTGTCGGACAAATACGCGCGACGAATGAACTCGTATTTCGTCGCGACCAGAATGCCATGGGAATCGCCGTCGAGTTGCTCACCACGCATACATCGGGCGCCCCGATCGTCGATGAGCAGGGCGCTTTCCTCGGCTTCATCAGCGAGTTCGATATTCTCCGCGCGCTGGAGGCGGGCAAGGATCTGAATCGTCTGACGGCGGAAGATATCATGGCCAAGGAGCGCATCGCGGTGACAGAGGAAACGAGCATCGATGAGGCCGTGAAGATCATGGAAGAGAAGCGGCTCCTGAACCTGCCGGTCAAGAAAAACGGGAAAGTTGCTTATTCTATTACGCGACATGATCTTTTGCGGGCCTGGATCGGTCTCGGCGTGTCCATTGAGGATCAGGCCGGGTGACGATACAAGGAACGAATGTTGGTGGAGAATCCTCTAGATTCGGAATGGAGGCGAGTGCCATGACGAGGACGCAATGGATGGTTGTGACAGTCGGAGTTTTGTGTGTGATTGGAGCATCGTATCCTTCCAGCTTTGCCGCCCAGGTCCATGGGCAAATGCAGCATGACGGCCACGATCAGGATGAACAGGACGACCATAGCGCGCATTACCTCAAGCATTTGCTGAAACAGGCCAAGGAGATCGGCCTGACGCAGGAGCAGATCGGTAAACTCAAAGCCCTGCAGCTGGAGTTCAAGCGGACCGAGGCGAGGTTGGAAGCCGATGTCAAAATTGCAAAACTCGACCTGCAGGCCCTATTGGAAGATGAGAAGGCCGATCTCGGTGCGATCCAAGCGAAAGTCGGGCAACTGAAAAACTCGGAAGGTGCCTGTCTGTTCGCGGCCATCAAGAGCAAGCACAACGCTATGGCCCTGTTGACTCCCGACCAGCGGGAAAAGGACCGTGCCCATCGCGAAGCGATGAAAAGCGAACACGAGGGACAACACGGAGGCGGAATGGGCGGGATGGGGCATGGTGGGATGATGGGCGGAATGATGGGGGGAGCGATGGGAGGTAGCGGGCATGGACAGGGCGGCGGTGGGCACGGGAGTGGAGGAGCGGGCGGAGGCCAGCAACACCAGCATTGACGATCTGAGTGATTCAATTGAAGAGCGCAACAGCAGGTGAGTTCACTCTTCTCTCTTTTTTAGTACCGTGTAACTTGCTCAGACCCTGGGATGGATCAGTGAGGGGGGCGCCCCCGTCGGCTCCCAACGGCTCAATCAAGAGAAGGCAACTTCGAACTCATTCATCGTCCATTGCCGGCGCAGATTTCGCTTACTAAGTCGTCGGGAACGTATTCATTAACGGAGGACTTTCATGGAACGTCAGAACGCTGAATGTTCGGGGCCCGCTATCGGTCTAGCTTTCATCGGAGGCGTCCTTGTGGGGGCCATTGCCGGTATGTTGCTCGCGCCCAAGTCGGGGCAAGAAGCCCGTCGCGCGATCAAGGACTATACAGACAAGACTGAGGACGAGATTATTGAGAAGGCCAAGGAGGCGAGGGCAGCGCTCGATGAGACCATTGAGCGGGGCAGGCGCT
Organism: Nitrospira sp.; assembly: GCA_022842445.1. Lineage (GTDB taxonomy): Bacteria > Nitrospirota > Nitrospiria > Nitrospirales > Nitrospiraceae > Nitrospira_D. The sequence continues at coordinate 168,431 of JALHPO010000006.1, read as the reverse complement.
ACGTGGCGGAGAAGAAGGCTGATGTCGAGGCGGCGGTCAAAGCCGGCCGAGAAGCGATGAAGAAAAGAATGGAGCAATGAGATAGGTAAGAACAAACCGTGATTGCCGTTCGGTTCCATGGTCGAGGAGGACAGGGCGCGAAGACGGCCAGCCGCATTCTGGGAACCGCCGCATTCCTGGAAGGGTTCGTGGCGCAGGACTCGCCGATTTATGGGGCCGAGCGGCGCGGCGCCCCGGTGGCCGCCTACACGCGTATTGCCAGGGAGCCGATCCGCGAACGGGGTTTGATCGTTCATCCCGACCTGGTTGTCGTGGCCGACGCGTCGCTCATCCCCGATCCGGCCGCCCGTGTGCTGGAAGGAATCGATGAACGCACGGTAGTCTTCATCAACTCACAGATGACCTCTGAACAAGTCCATGCGCAGAGCTTTCTTCCCGGCCGCCTGACGACGCTGGATCTGACGGACATCGCACTGCAACAATTCGGGAAACGCGGCGCAATCAGCGCTTTGCTCGGTGCCGTTGCAGGACGGTTCGTCGGGCTTCGACAGGAATCGATTCGTGAGGCGATTGCACAGGAACTGGCTGACCTCGGGCTCTCTGCCTCTGTCATAGAGCAGAATCAAGACGTCGCGCTTCAGTGTTATGACGCTGTGAGCACAGTCTCCGTAGTGGCGGGCGCGCCCCAGCCGGTCGGCCCTGCCAAACTGCAGACGCCGATCTATGAGCCTCCGTCGAGGGGAACAGCGAGGATCAGCGCCGCAGCGAACTCAGTACTACGGGAGACCGGCGGCTGGCGGACATTCAGGCCGGTGTTGTTGCCAGACAAGTGCAACGGCTGCTGGCTCTGTTTCGGCTATTGCCCCGATGGCGTCATTTCAATGAGCAAGGACGACAAGCCCGTGATTGATTATGATCATTGCAAGGGATGCCAGATCTGCGTCCATGAATGTCCGACCGATGCCCTGGTGGCTGAGCGGGAGAAGGAAGGTGGCGTGGCTTGGACGGCCCGATAGGGATGGGAGACTGAAGCAAGTTTGAGAAACAGGAGGAAGGTTTACCATGTTTGTTTTGTAGATCTGGAGGAACCAGAGTGACCAGACCGACTAGAAGAACGAAACAAACGAGATGAACCACATGAACCAGACAAACCAGATGATGATGACCGGCAACCTGGCGGCAGCGTGGGGCGCGCGGCTGGCGGAGGCGGACTACATTCCCGCGTTTCCCATCACGCCTCAGACGGAAATCGTGGAGGCGTTGGCCAAATGGTGCGAGAGCGGCGCGATGGCCGCTCGGTTTGTGACCATGGATTCCGAGCATTCCATGATGACAGCGGCGGGGGCTGCTGCGGCCACGGGGGCCCGGGTGTTCACTGCGACGTCCAGTCAGGGGCTGTTGTATGCCATTGAAGTGCTCTATTCGATCTCCGGATGGCGCGCGCCGCTGGTGCTGGTCAATGTCTCCCGGGCGCTGGCTGCCCCGATTACACTCGAACCGGATCACAACGACGTGCTGGCCGCGCGGGACTCCGGCTTTCTTCAAATCCACGCCGAGACTTGTCAGGAAGTACTGGATTCCATTCTCATGGCCTATCGGATTGCGGAGGATGAGAGGGTCATGTTGCCGGTCATCGTCAATCTGGACGGCTTCTATCTGTCCTTCACCCGCGAGCCGGTGATTCTGCCGGCCCCGGAGCAGGTCGCGCAGTTCCTGCCGCCGTTTCGACCTGCCCATCTGGGTTTCAAAGCCTCGGCCCCGCATGCGCTCGGTGTGGCGGTGCTCGGCGGGACACCATACTCCTATTTCCGGCATCAAATGCATCTGGCTGCCATGAACGCCTTGGACGTGCATAGTGAAACGGCTGCGGAATTCGAACGACTGTTCGGACGGCGGTACGACGTGGTCGAAGGGTATCGGCTTGACGATGCGGAGGATGTGCTCGTCATGAGCAACGCTTTTGCCAGTAGGGGCAAGGTTGCGGTTGATGCCGCCAGAGCGGAGGGCAGGCGTGTGGGCCTGCTCCGGCTCCGCATGATCCGCCCCTGGCCGGCGGATGCCATCCGGGACGCGCTGAGAAGCCGCCGGGCCGTTGCGGTGCTCGATCAGAATCTGGCGCCGGGGCAGGGCGGGATCCTCTTCCAGGAGGTTGCGGCCTGTCTCTACGGCGAAGCCTTGAGACCACGGACGCTCTGCTCGTTCATCGGCGGGCTGGGAGGAAAGAATCTCTCCGAAGGCGAGTTCAGGACGATCTTTGAGCAGACGGCAGAGGCCGGCGTCCGAGAAACAGGCATCGGGCCGGTCCTTCTGTACACGGAAGCCGAGCATCGGGAAATGAAGCAGCTCCAAATGTTGGCAGGAGAACTCGGATCGTGAAACGTCGCTCGTATCTGATGAGCGAGACGGACGAGACGCGCATGACAAGCGCGACTCGCATAGATGGCACTTCCGACTCGTCTCGCACGAGGAGCGAGATACGCTTCACGAATGACGAGGGACAATAGCCATGTGGCAACGCGAGACATTCAAAAAGATCAAACAGATTCCCCGCGAAGAACATGTGCTGCCGGGAACATCGCTCTGTGCCGGCTGCGGAGGACTGGAATCGCTGCGGTTGGCTGCTAAGGTATTGGGCGACGATGTTGTCTATGTGAATGCCGCCGGGTGCTTTACGATGCTGGCCACTTACCCGTTTACTCCCTTCAAGGGGTCCTGGCTCTATACGACGATGGCATCGGCTCCCGCCGGCGCACAGGGTGTGCGCGATGCCTTGGATGTGCTGATCGCCAAGGGGCGATTGCCGAGGAATGAGAATCTGAAAGTGGTGGTCTTGGGAGGAGACGGCTCGACGTACGATATGGCACTTTCCTCGACATCTGGTGCCATCTATCGCGGGTTGGACTTCTACTACTTCTGTTATGACAATGAAGCCTACGGCAATACAGGCATGCAACTCTCTGCCGCAACACCCTATGGAGCACGGACCAGTACCTCGCCCTGCAGCCTGCAGCACCCCTCTGCCTCGATGCAGGACAAAAAGGATATTTTCGAGATCTGGCGGGCCCACAAACCGCCGTACATTGCGACAGTGGCACCGCGGTATCCTTTGGATCTGGAAGAAAAATTCGCACGTGCGGTCAAATTCACGGGGCCTAAGCTATTTCTCGCGCTGTCTGCCTGCCCGACCGGCTGGCTCTACGATCCGGGAGAGACTCCGGAGGTGGCCAAGTTGGCGGTGGAGACCGGTCTATGGCCATTGAAAGAGGCGATCAACGGAGCCGTCATCCACACCTACATTCCCAAGCGTAAGCCGGTGGAAGATTACCTCAGGCTGCAGGGCCGGTTCCGGCATCTCTTCGAGCCGACGAGACAAGACGAAGCCATTCGACACATTCAGGAGCGAGTCGATACCTATTGGAAACTGGTCAGCGGATAATATTCACAGCTGTATGGAGGTGATCAATGGATATCAAGGTGTTGTTGTGCAACTGCAAGGGGCTCTGTGATTCATTCAAAGACTCCGACATGAACAAACTCCCCTTCGAGGTTGAATCCGACTTGGACGTTAAGTACACGGTCTTGAGCCCGCAGTTATGTGGTCAGGGGGGGAACGCCATTTTGGCAGAGGCCATGAAGACGGCAAGTCCAGACAGCTACCTGCTTGTCGGCGCCTGTGCTCCAAAGGCCCAGGAGAAGCTCTTCAAAAAACTCATTCGTGCGACTGGCTTCAATGAGAAGCATTTCGTGCCAGTCGATATCCGGGGCACCGATAACGCGGGAATTCTGGGTCGTCTGCGCGAATCTGTGGAAGGGATTCTCAAGCAGGCGGAAGCCGAGCCGAGCCCTGCGAAATAACTAAAGCGATCTGCAGGGCACCTCGAGAACACGATGGACACGAGCGATATACTCCAGCTTGAGGAGGTGAGCGTTGATGTCGGCGGACGACCAATCCTCCACGATGTCAGTTTGCGGATCAGAGCGGGAGAGACGCATGTGCTCTTCGGTCCGAACGGATCAGGCAAATCCTCGTTGCTGATGGCCATCATGGGACTGAGTCGCTATCGCGTCACCAAGGGCCGTATCCTGTTTCAGGGCCAAGACATTACCCACCTTCCTGTCGATGAGCGCGCGCGCCTGGGGATCGGCCTCATGCAGCAGCGTCCGCCGAGTGTGCGCGGCATTCCGTTGGGACAACTCGCCGAAGTCTCGGCACAAGGGAAGAACGGTAAGCACGTTTCGGAACTGGCCGAGCAGCTTGGCTGCTCCGGCTTGCTCGCGCGGGATGTGAACGTGGGGTTTTCCGGCGGCGAGATAAAGAAAGCGGAATTGCTGCAGCTCATGGCCCAACAGCCGGCCTTAGCGTTGGTTGATGAACCGGACGCCGGGGTTGATCTGGACAGTATTGCGGTGGTGGGGCAAGCGCTCGCTTGTCTCGTGAAGCAGCCGAGTGCCGAGGCCGTGGCGCCGGCGGCGCTCATCATCACGCATACTGGCCACATCCTCAATTATCTGCGGGCTGATGTGGGGCATGTGCTCTACGGCGGCACGCTCGTCGGCGAAGGGGAAGGACTCCAATTGCTGGAGGAGATTCGCAAACACGGGTACGGGAAATGTCCGATCTGTCGCTCGCACATCCCAGTCCAATAGGTGCCAGGGAGGAATCGCTCCGTGCTCGGGCAATCCAGGCCCAGACACGGCCGTCACCCTATGGCCCCGATTTGGACCTGACGACGTTCAGTCAGCCTGTCGAGCAGCAACGCCAACGGGTCGAGGCCTTGCGATCGCTGGAGCATCAGGTGCGGGAAGCCGCGTTGCTGGCCGGCATCGACAGCGAGGAAGTCGGCCGCGCGGCGTCGTATTTCCAAGTCGACTATTCCGCGATCTACGAGCGCATCCAGCGCCGTTATCAGGGCCAGCTTGAGCTCATGACCACAGCCGAGGCGCTCAAGACCTACGATTGGTTACGGGACTATTGGTGGCAAGCGGTTGCCGTCGATCAGGACAAGTACACGGCGGCGGTGGAGCTGGGTCAAACGGGCGGCTTCTTCTTGAGGGTATTCGCCGGCCAACGCGTCAAGGAAGCCATCCAGGCCTGCCTGCTCGTGCAGGAGAACAACATCAGTCAGAACGTCCACAATGTGATCCTCGTCGAAGAAGGCGCCGACGCCCAACTCATTACCGGCTGTACACTGCATCCGCGCGTCGAAACGGGCCTGCACATCGGGGTGACCGAAGTGTTCCTCAAAAATGGCGCGACGCTGTCAGAGACGATGATCCATAATTGGGCGGAAGGGTTTCACGTCCGGCCACGGACCGGCGTCATTGTGGAGGAGGGCGCGACGTTCGTCAGTAACTATATTCTGCTCCGTCCTGTACGCTCGGTGCAGGCCTATCCACGTGTCTTCCTTCGTGGAGCGGGCGCGCGGGCCCAGTTCAACAGCATCATGGTGGGCCTCAAGGAGTCCCTTATTGATATGGGGACTTATGTGGAGCTGACGGGGCAGGGCACTCGAGCCGATGCGATCTCACGGGCTGTCGCGAGAGACCGGTCCACGATGTATCTGCGGGGTGAGTTAGTCGGTCAGCACAACGAGAGTCGGGGGCATCTGGACTGCCGCGGCATGTTGTTCTCGGAGAACGCCAGGATGCATGCCATCCCCGAATTGCTGGCTGACTCGGCGCCACGGAGTCAGTTGTCGCATGAAGCCGCCGTCGGCCCGATCGCCGAAGAAGCGGTGGAATATCTCATGACACGAGGACTCCCGCGCGATGTCGCGATTTCAACCCTGGTCCGCGGCTTCATGCGGATTGATCTGCCAGGCCTTCCGGATATCCTGACCAAACACATCCAGCGGGTGCTCGCGGCCACGGCGGAGCACTCCTTATAAGAGGGCGGGCAGACAATGGTCACGAACGAGGAGGTGTTGGGTGCACTGCGAACAGTTCAGGATCCTGAACTAGGAGAGGATCTGGTCAGTCTTAACATGATTCGGGACATTCAGATCGAAGGGGACCGAGTCTCCTTCACCGTGGTCCTCACGACTCCGGCCTGCCCGCTGGGGATGGAATTCCAGGAACGGTGTGAGGAAGTGGTCCGGCGGCTGCCCGGCGTGCGGGACGTGGCCATCAGGATGACCGACGACGTGGGAATCACCGGATGGATTCCGTGAGTAACCTGGATGTGCGGGTCTAAGCCTTGGTGAAGACTGGTGGTACCCCTGCTATCCTCAATGATGCCCAGACTGCTCATCTACTCGTGAGTTGCCATGCGGTGCCTCGGAGCAGCGATGTTCTTGAAACAGCCTGACACTCCCAACTTTAGGAGTCCCCCTAAATCCCTCGCGTTGCGAGCGCATTCGCTCCTGGTCGAGCGGGTCCGTTTGGTTGTGAGTACGGATCGTGAGGCGAGGCTGGGTCTTCATGAGTTCACCGCGGCAGGCAAGACCTATAAGTTCATGCAAGTCGTCCTGGGAAGCGGTGCGCCGCGGCGGGTGTTGCTGTCCGCCGGCATTCATGGCGACGAACTCGCCGGAGTGGAAGCGCTGTGTGAATGGCTGGAATCTCACGCCTATACAAAGTTTCTTCACCGGTGGGACATCACGATGCTTCCCTGCCTCAACCCGTGGGGCTATGAACATGACACACGTGAAAACGGTGACGGCCGTGATCTGAACCGGGAGTTCAACTCGTCGCACCCGCCGCAAGAAGTCCGGTTCGTTCAGTCGGTGCTGCAGGAGCCGTTTGATCTAAGCCTGGAACTCCACGGAGACGAGGATAGCGCCGGCTATTATCTGTATGAGACGGTCCAGCCTGGAGCGGATATCGGACACCGTGTGATCGAGCAGATTCACACGATTATGCCCGTGAATCTTGATGCGACGATTGACGGGAAGTCAGCCAATGGGGGAGTCATCGCACGGCCTCTCGAACCTGGGACTCACAGCTGGTGGCCCATGGCTCGGTACGGATTTGCCCAAGGAATCCCCTGTTCCTTGACTCTGGAGGCAGGCCGGTCCCCACTACAGATGCAGGTTCAGGCACATCTCCAGGCGATCGAGACGGCATTGGGTCTCTGCTCCTAACGGATTCCCAGCCAACGCGACCCACAATCGTTATGCATCCTCAACGCAATCACGGCATCGCGTGATCGTGGGGTCCGCGCTCAGGCGGCGAAGGTCGATCTCTATTCCGCACAGAAAGCACAGGTCAAAGCGCCCTGATTCGATGCGGCGTAAGGCGCCCTCAATTTTGCCAGGAGTTGTTGGCGTCGGCGCGCGGCTTCTTGGGAGATCTGCTGAAGCTGCATCGCGGCAGCTTCGCGCGGAAGTGTTCCCGCTCTTCTTCCATCATCATCGTCGTCGTATTTCATCTGTTCCTGTTGAAGATCCCAACGAGCTTGTATTGACAACAGTTTATACATCCATCGCCCCCGCTCTTGACATATCAATAAATGTTGTTATATGAACGAGGTATGGCAACCACCATCTCCAAGCGACGAGACAAAGGCGTGAGTCTTTTCCACGCTCTATCGGACTCCACGCGGTTAGAGATCATGGAGCGCTTGAAGGACGGTGAGCAATGCGTATGCGATCTCACCGACGTGATGAAGACGGCGCAGTCGCGGTTGTCCTTTCATTTGAAAGTGCTCAAGGACGCGGGGCTGATTACGGATCGTCCCGAGGGGCGGTGGATCTACTATTCCATCGATCAAGAAACCCTGGATGAATTAGAGGCGGTCGTCGAGTCGTTACGAGGCTCACGCCCACGAGTCGGCACCTCATCCCGGTGCGGGTAATTTTTTTGGCGCTAAGTGATCAACTTTTGTTGATTAGTAGAGGGGATACCCAATGAGAGATCGAATGCGGTCAGGGGAGGTCGTGTGATGGATATTGCGATACATCCTGAGCTCTGTGCGGAGCCAAGTGAAAAACGGCTCAATGTTTTTGAACGCTTCCTCACCGCCTGGGTCGGGCTCTGTATGGTGGCGGGCATTCTGTTAGGGCAGTGGGCGCCGGAGACCATGCAGGTGCTCAGAAGCCTCGAATTTGGCCAAGGGAGTCACGTCAATATCCCGATCGCCGTTTTGATCTGGCTGATGATCATCCCGATGATGATGAAGGTCGATTTTGCGGCCGTGCGCAATGTGGGGAAGCGGCCACGAGGCTTGCTCGTGACGTTGTTCGTCAACTGGGTCGTGAAGCCCTTTTCCATGGCCTTCTTGGCCTGGCTCTTTTTCCGGTCTGTGTTCTCGGCCTGGATTACTCCAGGGGACGCGGATCAATACATCGCCGGGGCCATTATCCTCGCCGCCGCGCCCTGTACCGCCATGGTGTTCGTCTGGAGTTACCTCACGGATGGCGATCCGGCCTATACCCTGGTCCAGGTGTCCGTGAACGACCTCATCATGCTGGTCCTCTTTGCTCCCTTGGTAGGGTTTCTCGTCAGCGGCGTGTCCTCCTTGAGCGTTCCGTTCGAAGTCTTGCTGTACTCGGTGATGGCCTTCATTGTGATTCCCTTGAGCCTTGGAGTCCTGCTTCGGCGCTGGCTCATTCGACGACACGGGAAGGCCTGGTTTGAACAGAGTGTGCTCCCGCGCTTTGCGCCCGTCACCATCGTGGCGCTCCTCGCCACGCTCGTGCTGATCTTTGCCTTTCAGGCCGAGAATATTCTAGGGAAGACATTTCATGTACTCTTGATTGCCATCCCGATCCTTGTTCAGGTCTATTTCAATTCGTCGCTGGCGTATGGCCTGATGAAATGGCTGGGCGTACCCTACGCGGTGGCCGCACCAGGGGCGCTCATTGGGGCGAGCAACTTCTTTGAACTTGCGGTGGCCACGGCTATTGCGCTGTTCGGACCCGAGTCCGGAGCGGCGTTGGTCACGGTGGTCGGAGTGTTGGTGGAAGTCCCCGTCATGCTGTCCGTCTGCGCGCTGTGCAATCGGACTCGTGATTGGTTCCCAGCGGAGGGCTCCGCATGACACGCTCCGTCTTATTTCTGTGCACCGGCAACTCCTGCCGCTCAGTATTGGCGGAGGCCACATTCAATGCCCTCGCAGGGCCTGAGTGGCGCGCCATGAGTGCGGGGAGCCATCCGACCGGGTTGGTCCATCCGCGCTCCCTGGGCTTACTACAGCGCGAAGGCATTTCGACCGAGGGCTTGCACAGCAAGTCGTGGGCCGACCTTCTGGCCATTCCGGATCTCGTCATCACGGTGTGTGGGAGCGCAGCCGGAGAAACCTGCCCGGCCTATCTTGGACCGGTGTTGCGTGCCCATTGGGGAGTGGAAGATCCGGCCAAAGCGACCGGGAGCGACGCTGAAATTGACGCGAAGTTCGAGAGGGCCTATCGCACCCTGCGCGCCCGCATCGAAGCATTCTTGAAATTGCCGCTCGACCGCCTCCGGAAGGATCGCGAGCAGTTCAAGGTGGAGCTGGACAACATTGCCCAGCTGCCGTAAGCGGTGTTTGTGTTCATTCTTGCGTCCCGATGTCATGGAGGATCACCACGGCCAAGAGTGAGGCCCTTGACCCGGCGCTGATTTCCCAATTGCAACGCCGGCAGGATCAGGACTCGTGTGAGCGGAGGATAAACCGGTCGTGTCTGTCTCGTTACCGCTTCAACCGCGGGTTACAACACCTTGGTGATCTTCTTGATAGATGAGTCTTCGTGACTGGTCGCAATGGTAAAGCCAAGCGTTCCCACCAATTTGAGCATTTCATGGTTGCTTGCCATTACTTCGCCTTCCATGGTCTTGAGCCCCTTGCTGCGCGCTGCATCGATCAAGCTGCCCATCAGCCGATGGCCGATGGCCTTGTGCTGCCACTGGTCGCCGACCACCAGCGCGAATTCGCAAGACTCTCCGTCAGGATTGATGGCATAGCGACATACGCCGATTTCCACATCCCGGCCCTTCTCTTCGGTCACGGCAATCAGCGCTAACTCACGGTCATAGTCGAGCTGGGTAAAGCGCACCAGCATATCTTCGGAAAGCTCTTGCACCGCGTGCATGAACCGAAAATATTTGGTTTCTTCCGACAGGTGGCGCACAAACTCCTGTTCGATGGCGGCGTCTTCCGGGCGCATCGGACGAATGGTGACATCGGTGCCGTCCGGCAATTGCCAATGCGTGACCAGGTGGGTCGGGTACGGGTGAATCGCCATATGGGCGTATCGGTCGGCTGAGACCGGCGCATAATCCACCACGACGCGGGCATCCACGGCCAACAGGCCGTGCTCATCCACGATTAATGGATTGATATCTATTTCCCGTAACCAGGGCAGTTCGCACACCATTTCGGAAACCCGGAGGAGCAGACTTTCCAGCGCTTCCATTTGAACCGGCGGCATATGCCGGAACGAACTCAGCAATTTTGCGACGCGCGTGCCGCCGATCAGTTCTCTAGCCAGGAAACCGTTTAGAGGGGGGAGTGCAATGGCGCGATCCCCCAGCACTTCCACGGCGGTGCCTCCTGCGCCAAAGCTGATCACCGGGCCGAAAATCGGGTCCGAGATGACCCCAACCATCAATTCGCGCCCGTTGGGCTTCGACACCATCGGCTGGATGGCGATGCCGTCGACTCGCGCATCCGGACGGTTTCTTTTCACTTCCTCGATCGTCTCGTTATAGGCAGCGCGAACCGCGGCGGCATTCATCAAGTTGAGCTTGACCCCGCCGGCATCGGATTTGTGGGTGATGTCCGGCGAATTGATTTTCATCGCCACCGGGAAACCGAACTGCTCCGCCAGCAGCAGGGCTTCGCCGGGAGAACGGGCAACCACTGTATTGGCCACCGGGATATGGAACGCCGACAGGAGCGCCTTCGATTCCATTTCAGACAACACCTTACGCCGTTCCGCCAATACGGACTCAATCACCATGCGCGCGCCCGCTACATCCGGAGCATCACGGTGCGATAAGGGTGCCGGAACTTGCGCCAGCAGGCGCTGATTGCGGTAATACGCGGTGATATAGGAATAGGCCTCGACCGCCGCTTCAGGGGTGTTAAATGATGGAATGCCGGCCTGCGCGAACTGTGCCCGCCCATCCATGATTTGAGCAGCACCCATCCAACAGGTCAGCAGCGGCTTGCTGAATGTTCCTTCATCCTGGACCAGTAATTGGGCGACTTCCAGTGGCTGTGTCATCGCCTGGGGAGTCAGAATCACGAGCACGCCATCCACGCCGGGGTCTTCCATGCAAATGCCTACGGCGTCACGATAGCGTTGCGGTGTGGCGTCGCCGATGATGTCCACCGGGTTATTGTGCGACCAGATGGTAGGCAACACCTGGTTGAGCCGTTCGACGGTTTCGGGGGACAGGCTGGCCACGCTGACGCCCACATCCACCGCGCGATCGATTGCCATCACGCCTGGACCGCCGCCATTGGTGATGATGGCCAGACGGTTGCCGCTGTACTTGTGGGGTGAGGCGAGTGACTTCGCGGCAGAAAACAACCCACCGATCGATTCCACGCGGACCACTCCGGCGCGACGCAGCGCAGCGTCGAACACGTCATCCGAACCAACCAGCGCACCAGTGTGCGAGATCACCGCTCTTGAGCCGGCATCATGGCGACCCACTTTGATCACGAACACGGGTTTGCTTCTTGCGGCAGCGCGCAAGGCACTCATGAAACCGCGCGCCTTGCGGACGCCTTCGACGTAGATGAGAATACTCCCCGTCTGCTCGTCGGATGCGAGGTAATCGAGAATCTCACCAAAGTCCACGTCGGACGCGGCGCCCATCGATACGACACTGGAAAAGCCGATGTCGTTGGCCGGTGCCCAGTCGAGGATGGCCGTGCACAAGGCTCCCGACTGAGAGACCAGCGCGAGGTTCCCCGGCTTGATGCCGCCTTTGAAAAAGGTTGCGTTGAGCCCGATCCCTGTGCGGATAATGCCCAAGCAATTGGGGCCGATGATGCGCACACCATGGTTCTTGGCATTGGCCAGCATCGTGCGTTCGAGCGTGGCGCCACGGGCACTTGCCTCAGTGAAACCTGCGGACAATACCACTGCAGCACGCACACCATGTTTGCCGCAGGCCTCGATGATGTCGGGCACAGTCTCGGCCTCGGTGCATATCACCGCCAACTCGACGGAGGTTTTGATGTCTTCTATCGAGGCATAAGCGCGCCGGCCCTGCACCTCCTGATGTGCCGGATTTACCGCATAGAGTGAGCCCTGATATCCGCTCTCCAGCATGTTGCGGAAGACAACCTCGCCTACCGCGTTGGGGCGGTCGCTGGCACCGATGACGGCAACCGACTTGGGAGAAAACAGCGTGCGGAGGTAATGTTGTCCCATGGCTTGCACTCGTGGTTGGTTGAGGTGAATATAACACTACACGGCGGGATGCTCTATCCCACATGGCCTCCCTTGCCATCAACGATCCGGCCGGAACGCATCACGAGACGACGGAGGAATTCGTGAGTGATTCCTAGCAAGGACTTGCAGCAGATCTTGTTGATGTTCAATAATCACATAAAAGCGTGTGGGGCTTGTCATCTGGAGTGCAAAATCGGGGCGGGTTGATAACTTATGGGAGTACACAATGGGTGAGCAGACGACGATCACCACGTTCTATGAAAAAGATCATGATCGACTGGATGAGCTGTTCAAGACGTTTCAACGATTGAAACGGTCCGATTTTGTGAAAGCCAAAGACGCGTTCAAAGAATTCAAGGTCGGTCTCCAGCGGCATATTGTGTGGGAAGAGGAGTTGCTGTTCCCGATGTGGGAAGAGAAAACCGGCATGGTCGAGGACGGGCCGACACCTGTGATGCGGTTTGAGCATAGCCAGATCAAGCAGCTGCTTGACACAATTCACCAGAAGGTGGAAAAAGAGAATCCTGAGACGGATCAGGAAGAACAAGCGCTGCTTAACCTATTAAGCTCTCATAATCGAAAAGAAGAGCGGGCGCTCTATCCCGCAATCGATAATGTGACCAGTGCGGAAGAACGCGTAATGATCTTCAGCAACATGAATACTATTCCGGAAGATCGCTACAATACCTGTTGCGGGCAAGACTGATTAGCTGGTTGATCTGGTTAACCAAACAAACGAGACAAACGAAATAGACCAGATAGACCAGACAGACCACATGAACAAAACAAGCTACTTGAACGTTTTCGGCATTCTGCTCACAGCCTGGCTGGGCATGTCGCTTCCACCGCTGTCCGATAGGCCCGCCTCGGCCGAGTCATCCGTCTCACAACCGGGTATGAAGCGCAAGGCTAGTGTTGAACGAGGCAGGGACATCTTCCACGGCAACGGGGGCTGCTCCTACTGCCATGGAATGGACGGCTATCTCGATCGATTGCCACATATGAAAGAGGACATGGCCGCGCGCATTGCGCGGCTGAATCCGCCTCCGACCGACCTGCGTGATCCCAGCGTGCTTCGCCTGAAGACGAACAAGGAACGAGCCCGCGCCATCCGGGAAGGCCATCCGAGCACCGGAAGGTTTCGAGATTTCACCATGACCGATCGGGACATGGCCGATACCTTGTTCTATCTGGCGTTTATCAGAAAAGATCCCAACCCGGAAAAGGATTGATCGTCACGGAACGTGGGCAATCGATAACGTGACCAGTGCGGAAGAACACGCCACGATCTTCAGCAACATGAATACTATTTCGGAAGATCGTGACAATACCTGTTGCGGACAGCACTGATTAGCTGGTTGATCTGGTTAACCAAACAAACCAGACAAACGAAATAGACCAGATAGGCAAGACAGACCAGACAGACGAGATAGACGAGAAAGACCAAAATGAACAAAACAAGCTGGTTGAACGGTTTCGGCATTCTGCTCACAGCCTGGCTGGGCATGTCGCTTCCACCGCTGTCGGATAGGCCCGTCTGGGCTGGGTCCGCTCCGTCGCCACCCGGTGGAACACTGAAGGGAGATGTTGCCCGGGGTCGGGAGATCTTCAACGGGAAGGGCGTCTGCTACTATTGTCACGGGATCGATGGATATCTCACCAGGACACCTCGCCTGGAAAAGGATACTGCCGCTCTCATCGCACGGCTGAGTCCCCCCCCTACGGATTTGCGTAATCCGGCAGTTCTGAAACTGAAAACCAACAAGGAGCGGTCCCGCGCCATCCGGGAAGGCCATCCGGGCACCGGCATGTTTCCCGACACGACCATGACCGATCAGGGCCTCGCCGATACGCTGCTCTACCTTGCGTTTATACGAAAAGACCCCAACCCCACAGCAGAGTAAGTGCGGTCATGCGGTGGAATGGCCGGCGAAAGAGAGCAATCTTCCCATGAGAAAACTTCTGAGTTCCATTGTGCTTTGTATGGCTCTTCTCGGGATACCTGCGCCCCTCATCAGCCCTGCTGCTCATGCTGGTGATGCCGGCGCACAAAGAATTCCCAAGAACAGTTCCAGTGACATCGGCCAGAAGCCTACCTCCGGGGACAGCAACCGTGGCGAGAAACTGTACGAGGCGAGCTGCATCGTCTGCCATGGTCCCCGTGGGACCGGCGGCATTGGTCCTCGGCTGGCAGGCAATTCCGTGCTGTCGAATGAGAAGGCATTTTGGACAGTTGTCTATGAAGGTCAGCACGCGATGCCACCGCTCAACGGGGTCATTACCGGCCAGCAAATGGCCGATATCCGTGCCTGGCTGCTGACGTTGCGATAGTTTGATTGGACGGAGAGTGCGCGTCGGGTTTGCAGGGGGAAAAATTCCCTACCCGGTGCGTTGCGGTAGTTCGATGCGTATCCTCGCATCCACGATCTTGCAGCCTTGGCCTTCAGGCAACGCGAAGACCGGATTCAGGTCGATCTCGTTGATTTGAGGGATCGCCTCGACGAGCTGGGACACACGCAGCAGGACCTCTTCAATCGCCTTCAGATCTACTGCCGGCTGGCCGCGATAGCCTGTGAGTAAGCGGTAGCCCTTGATCGTCCGCACCATCTCGGTTGCGTCCCTGCCGGTGAGCGGTGCCACACGGAACTGAACGTCGCCGAGAATCTCGACGTGAATCCCTCCGAGGCCGAATGCGATCAGGGGGCCGAACAGGGGATCGCGGGTCATGCCGATCATCACCTCCACGCCACCTGACAACATCGGCTGCACCAACACACCCTCCATCGCCTCCAATTTATTCATCTGTGCGAACCTGGCCCGAATCGCCTCGAACGAATTGCGGACAGCTTGTTCATCGGCCAGGTCCAGATGCACTCCACCCATCTCGGTCTTGTGCACAATCTGATGAGATGCAAGTTTCACGGCAACAGGATATCCGATCTTCTGCGCCAGTTTGACCGCCTCTTCGGCGCCGGTTGCCACGATTCCTTGCGCAAGAGGCAGATTCATTGCGCCGAGAGTGGCATAGGTTTCTTCTGTCGTCAGCCAGCCGGATCCGCGTTCCGATAAGGCTTTTGCAAAAATCGATTTCACCATTGATAGGTCAATGTCGGAGTTGTGTGTCGCCTGTCCGATTGGCTGCTGCCGCCAGTTTTCATAGGTGATGGCACGGCTGATGATGCGCGCCGGAACCTCAGGGTGCCGATAGGTAGGAATGACCTCTCCGTCTACATTGAATGCTCGATCCAAATCTCCTTCTGCCATCCAGCAGAGATACACCGGCTTCCTGTTGGGGTCCGTCTGTCG
The DNA here is from genome assembly GCA_022842445.1 of Nitrospira sp. GTDB lineage: Bacteria > Nitrospirota > Nitrospiria > Nitrospirales > Nitrospiraceae > Nitrospira_D. Next base: position 152,796 of record JALHPO010000006.1, on the reverse strand, counting down.
AGCGGCTCTGATTCCCCGCAGGATCCCTGCGGCTACCGGGTCATTGTCTTCGACTCTGACAGATACGTGGACAATGATGAGGGCGTCGATCTCCTTCGCCGTGAGCATGGTGACAACGGCCCGGGCATGCTGGTCCTCGCTTGCAAAACCGATTACATCGACAGGATTGTTCAGTGCTGCTGTGGGAGGAAGAAAGACGGAAAGGGCGGATTGTGTCTCCTTGGACAATTCCGGCACCATGAGCCCTTCCGCTGCGCAACTGTCGGCGCAGAGGACGCCTGGCCCGCCGGAATTGGTCAAGATGCCGATTCGGCGATCCGAAGGGAGCCGTTGATTGGACAAGCCAGTGGCGAGCGCGAGAAATTCTTCGAGGGTTTTCGCACGGATTGCGCCGCATTGCGTGAACAATGCGGCAACCGCCGATTCATTGGCTGCCAACGCAGCAGTGTGAGATCCGGCCGCGGATTGTCCAGCCTGCGTCCGACCCGCTTTCATGACGACGATGGGCTTCTTCCTTCCCACGCGCCCGGCGACCGATCTGAACCGGTGAGGATCGACGATGGTTTCGAGGTAGAGCAGAATCACATCTGTCGCCACGTCCTGTTCCCAGTACTCCAGAAGATCGATCGCCGTGACGTCTATATGGTTGCCGACACTGACGAAGCTGGACAGGCCGAGATTCAACCGTCTGGCTGCCGTCACCACTGCGAGCCCGACCCCGCCGCTTTCTGAAGCGAGAGCGACTCGACCGGCGGGAGGGGATATCGGAGTATAGGTCGCATTGAGATGGATGGCGGAATCCAGGTTCATCAGTCCGAAGCAATTCGGCCCGATCAGGCGAATCCCATGCTGACGGACTCTCGCACACAGCTGCTCTTCGAGCGAGATTCCCGATCCGCCCGTTTCGGCAAATCCTGCCGTGATAAGGACGACAGCTGCGATCTGTTTGTCGGCGCAGTCGGCGATGACCGCAAGTACCGCGTTGGCAGGTACGACAACGATGGCGACATCGACAGGGCCGGGAACGGCCTTCAGCGACGGGAATGCCCGTAGCCCTGCGATTTTCGTCGCATGCGGATTGACGGGGACGATTGATCCGGAGAAGCCGCCCTGTTGCAGCGATTCGATGATCCGATGCCCGATACCGGTTGGTTTACGGGAGGCGCCGACCACGGCGACATGACGAGGATAGAAAAACGGCTTCAGCGAGTTGATACCGCAATCAGGAGAAGAGCCAGCCATCGATACCTTCCTGCATGGATAATCACGTTTGGTTCACTGCGTTCCCTCATCAGATAAGCCACTTGCGTTGAAGAAGCAAGGCGGCTCCCAATCCGGCCATCACCAGGCCGCTCGTGAGCTTCAGCCAGCGCCCCGCACTTTCTTGAAATTTCCTCCGACTCAGTGTAACCACGGCAATTGTCACCATGAGGCTGTCATCGAAGATATAGGCCAGGTTATAGAGGCCGAGGTAGCCGTAGTATTCCCACATCGGCAATTGGTGCAGAGTGAGAATCTGTGTATAGAGCGCCGGGAAGCCGGCGGTGCACAGCAGTTCAATGATGGAACCCGCTTCGCAATGGGGACAGCCTGCGCGGACGAAAACCTCAATGTCCGGAGCGCGTTCTTCAGCGTGAATCTGTGCGCTGTTGAGGCACAGTAGGGCGAAAACACCAGCGGCAAGTTGCAGAACCCGCTCCTGCCAGGCTGTGGACCGGCGGAACACCTAACTGACGATGTCGGGCGGCGACATGGCCCTGATATAGGACAACACGTCCAGGATTTGCTCGTCCGTCAGCTTGCCGCGGAATCCGTGCATCGGGCTGAACAGCACGCCGTTCGAGATCGCCACGAGCAGTTCCCAGTCTGTTTTCGATCGAGTGATGCGAGACTGCAGATTCGCCGGACGCACGATCAAGTCTTCGCTGTCTGGGCCGTTCCCGTCCAATTTGGATCCATGGCAACGAAGGCACTGTTGTTCATACACGCCTTGCCCGATCTTCGGATTTCCGCGAGACATCTGCGCCGAAACCCAGGACGTTCCGATGAGGAGGAGGAGGACAACAACAGCCAGTGTCGCTTTCATGATCGATCCCTTTCACCGTATGACAAGGATGGGACATGCCACCTGATGGACGATGGCGTGCGACACGCTTCCCAGGAGGAAGCGGTCGATTCCCTTGCGTCCGTGCGAAGCGACCACCACCAAGTCCATGGCTTGCGCCTGCTCTCCGACCATCGCCGCCGGATTGCCTACCGCCACCTTTGTGCTGACCGTATATCGGGAATCCAGCAGCTTGGCCGCAGTGGCCTTGACGAATTCCTCTGCATAGGACTCTGCGCCTTCCCACCAGGCTCTTGCCCCCAGCGCGTCATAGGGGCTGTCTAACCCGACGGGGACGACGGCATTGAGCACACAGAGTTCGACCGGCGTCGCAAACTGGTGACGGGTCAGCCACTGCGTGATTCGATCGGCGTCATCATGGCCTTCAATGGCGACCAGTACCCGCTTAATCGGCCGCGCGGGTCCCTTGACGATCAACGTGGGACGAGATGCATGCGACAGGACGCGATGAGAGACGCTGCCGAGGACGGTTTCAGCGACACGGCTGCGGCCGCGCGCGCCAACGACGACGAGGTCGGCCGCGACGGTTTGAGCGCTGTCGAGAATGATCTGAGCGGGGCTGCCGATTTCATTGACCTTTCGCACGGACCCTACATCGGGCGGGACCATGGCGGCTGCGCGTTCAAGCAGTTGACGGCCTGCGTCCACCATCGCGTTACGAAAGTCGTCGTAGCCTTGCAGATTGGTCATCTCGGCTAAGAGCGGCTGCTCGAAAAAACCGAGATTGACCCCGTGCACCAGTGTGACGTCGGTTGGATGATAGACATGAAACGTCTGGGTGACAGCGGTAAAGGCCTGATCCGACCAATCGACGCCGATCGCGATTCTCATACGTGAGGCTCCTTCGTCTCTTCGTCAAAACAGAGGATGGGGCGATGTGCCGAACGGAAGCGTACGCGGCGAATCGCCGAGATTGCCGCGAATGCGCCACTCACCTTCTTCCATCACGAGGTAGTGCACTTCCTCATGCCAGCTGTCGATGGGTACGTACAGGCCACTGGTCTTGGACCGTGCCCACAGATGGCCGGTGCAGGTGACCTCCAGCACGGTCTGGCTTCCCGATCCGACCTTGGTGAATTTGCTGAGGATATGGGTGCTAGCAATCTCTTGATACTCGTCGAACAGGTCTTTCCAAACCTTGCGGATATCATCCTTCTTGAGCCCATGGTAGTTGTAGTGCTGAGAGTAGACGGCCATGACCCTGTCGAGATCATGGGCCTTCACCGCCTGTTCAGCCCGCTCGAATACGGCCACTACGGACTTGACGGTAACTTCGTCCACTTCGATCACGGAACCGGCCGGAACGACGATCTTGGCCTGCGCCGTACCTCCCGGGCCGGTCAGGGTCAGGCAAAAGCACATGAATAAAGCGGTGACGGCGGCATACATGTTCCGGCCTCCAACAGGCATCACATTCTCCCTTCCTCGTTGCATCACAGGCAGATTCTCCACCGGCTTCATCACAGACGCTCGCAAATCATACGGCTAGGCGGAGGAAGGCTCTGCCCGCTCGCGCATCGCTTCCTCAGCCAGGTTCAAGTACTCCACGACATCACGATCGTCGACCTGGGAGAAATCGACATAGTGATTTCCTACCGCCCAGAATGGGTCTGGTGTGGCAAGCACCACCAACTCATCGACTTGCGCGCGGGCTTCCAGGATGGTGTCCGTCGGGCCGACCGGAATAGCTCCAATCAGGCGTCGCGGATTCAGGCTTTTGATCGACTGGACCGACGCGAAGAACGTGGAGCCGGTGGCGATTCCGTCGTCCACGAGAATGACGGTGCGGCCGGTGAGCACAGGAAACCGGCGGTCTTGCCGATAGAGAGTCTGCCTGCGGACGATCTCCTCCTGCTGGGCTCGAACAAGTTGTGTGATGTCCGCCCGAGAGAGACGACAGGCCGCCATCGCTTCCGGATTCAGATAGACCACTCCCGTCTCGCCCACCGCGCCCAAGGCGTACTCCGGATTATCCGGCGCGCCCAGCTTGCGGGTAATGAACACGTCCAGCGGAAGATGCAGCCCCAGGCTCAATTGGTACCCGACCGCCACGCCGCCACGGGGGAGCGCCAGGATGAGGGTTCCCGGCTGGTCACGGTAGCTGCTCAATCGTTCAACGAGCCGGTGACCGGCCTCTTCACGATTCTTGAAAATCATAATACGGTCTATCCCGTCTATCTGGTCGTTCCAGTCTTTCTGGCCTATCCAGCCCTGCATCAAGACTGGATAGGCCAGGCAGACCGTGAGACTACTTGATGCCGCTGGTCACTCCGACTCCGATTAAAAACATAGCGGCCAAGATCAGCAAGACCATCAGCCACCAGAAGTGGGGGTGACGCCTGGTCTCCCCCTGTTGCCAATGGACATCCCAGGGGATCTCGAGATATTTTTGATGCCGGAACATGGTGTCCTCCTTTTCCTCACGACACCTTCACCTCGATCGATTTCGGCCTGGCCTTCTCCGACTTCGGGAGACGTACGTTTAATACGCCATCCTTGTACTCGGCGCTGACCTTGGAGCCGTCGGCATCTTCGGGGAGGGTGAAGCTCCGCATGAAGCTGCCGTAGGCCCGTTCCACCCTGTGATACTTCTTGCCCTTCTCCTCTTTCTCATATTTGCGTTCTCCGCTGATCGAGAGGACGTCGTCAAGGACGTTGATCTTGATCTCTTCCTTCTTCATCTCGGGAAGTTCAGCTTTCACGACGTATCCCTTGTCGTCTTCACTGATGTCGACGAGGGGTGACCATTCAGCGACCGCAATGGCTTCCTTCTTTTCACCGCTCGTGGCTATTGGGGCGCGCCCAAAGATCGTCGAAAGGCGTTTCTCCATATCTTCGAATTCTCTCCACGGATTCCAACGAGCCGACGGTTCCCATCTGCTGAGTCCGGACATGGCAGACCCTCCTTGTTTTGTTAATCAATAGGTATGGTTGCGGTCATTCCTACCGTGGCATCTCTACGCCGTCAGGACTCCCTGTTCGGTGAGGTGCGACCGTTGCAGACTCGGAGTGCATCGGTAATGCCACATTGATGGCAGGCTGGAGCAGGCTCGGTCGATTGCACAGAATCAAGGAGTTGCGAGATTGGCGAGGTGCAGGCCATGCACTGTGGATTGACACGCTGTTGCATTACAGGGCAGGACCTTTTCGGGCACTGTGGAATCTTTCGACAATCAAGAGCTTCCGGCAGCCGGCGATTCATGTAGCTGACAGGAGCACCCGGTGCGCCGAAGACGGCAGAGGAGCGGAATCAACCTTCATTCATTGACAAGAGCCTTTTTGTGACCGCACGAGCCGATGTTGAGCATAAGTTCTGCAATACACACAGAGGGTGTGGGGCATCGGACCGGGATTGCACAATCCGTCGATGAACCGGGTGGCGTACGCTCTTCGATCGCTCCAAAGAACAAGTAACAAGGGCCGGCGGCCGCAGAAATCAGCATTGCGAGAAGAAATCCTGTGGAACATCGCGATGGCACGATCACAAGCGTGGTGATTATGGGAGCGGCCGGCCGCGACTTCCATAACTTCAATGTCGTCTTTCGAAACAATCCGGCCTATCGAGTTGTCGCGTTCACCGCTGCGCAGATTCCCAACATCGCGGGGCGTCTCTACCCTCATGAACTGGCGGGGCCGCACTATCCGGATGGCATCCCGATTCTCCCGGAGAACGCTCTGGAAACCATCATCGCAATTCATTCTGTCGACCAGGTCATCTTTGCCTATAGTGACGTGTCGCACGAAGAGGTCATGCATCAGGCCTCGCGGGCGCTGGCGGGGGGGGCGGATTTCCGATTGTTGGGACCGCGTGCCACCATGCTGCGGTCGCGGAAACCGGTGATCTCTGTCTGTGCGGTCAGGACCGGGGCGGGCAAGAGTCCTCTCGCACGACGGCTCGCGGTATGGCTGAGGGAGCAGGGGCGTCAAGTAGCTGTGGTCCGGCACCCCATGCCGTATGGAGACTTGGCGCAACAGGCTGTCCAGCGGTTCGCGACCCTTGAAGATCTTCGGCAGAACAAGTGTACGATCGAAGAACGGGAAGAATACGAGCCACATATCGCCCTGGGTAATGTCGTATTTGCCGGAGTGGACTACGAACGGATTCTGCGTCAGGCCGAGGCCGAAGCGGATGTGATCCTTTGGGACGGGGGCAATAACGATTTCTCATTTGTAGAGTCCGATCTTGAGATTGTTCTCGTCGATCCGCACCGGGCCGGTCACGAACAAAGGTACTTTCCCGGCGAAGTCAATTTACTCCGTGCCGATGTCATTGTGGTGACAAAGGTCGATACAGCCGATCCACGGCATGTCGAAACCGTGCGTCGGGCGATCAGCTCCATGAATCCCAAGGCACAGATCATCGAATCAGCCATGCCGTTCCTGGTGGAGGATGCCGAGGCGGTTCGTGGTAAGCGCGTACTCGTCATTGAGGATGGTCCTACGGTCACTCATGGAGAAATGGCCTATGGCGCCGGTGTGCTCGCGGCAAAGAAGTACGGGGCGTCGGCGTTGGCTGATCCCAGACCGGCAGCAGTCGGCAGCCTGCGTGAGACCTTTCGCGGCAATCCACACTTGAAGTGTGTCCTGCCCGCGATGGGCTACGGACCCGAACAACTTCACGATTTGGAACAGACGATCAATCAGGTGGATTGCGACCTTGTGCTCATCGCGACCCCGGTCGATCTCCGCCGGCTGGTGGCGATCCGGCAGCCCGCTTGCCGTGTGACCTACGAATTCGAGGAGCCGAGCGGAGTTCTCAAGGGCCTGCTACTGAAGGCGCTGAAGGAGGGCAAGCCGGCATGAATCCTTTTCGAGAAAGGCGGCTCATACGAGTAATTCAAAACTTGAGCCAGGAGGAGGTGAGTCGCAATGGTCAAGGCCTTGAAGTCTTCTGCCACTGCCACCCGGCAACAGGCGCGAGTCGGTTGCTGCCATCGCTGCGGCGGGCTGATGGTTCAGGAGAGAGTCTTCGAAATCGGGTCGTTCGATTGGCGCTGTGTCAGTTGCGGCGAACGGATCGATCCGGTGATTCTTACACATCGCCAGGTCCATCGTCCGAAAGGTCTCGCGCGCGAAGAAGCCGAGAAACCATCCATCGGTCATGGCAAGCCCCGCCTGAACTAATGGCTGCCCCCCTGTGCCACGGGGGGCGCAGGGCTTCTTTCCCAGTCAGCGCCATCCTGCGGGTTTGCGTTCCGCACCGCCGGTAGACCAATTCCGCGGAGGAGACGACATCATGCCGTCCAGAGAGGAGTTGGTCGCCAAGGCGCACAAGCCGGACGAAGAGTCGCGTCGGCTGCATGCCGCGTACAAGGGGAAAATCCAATCATTCCCGAAATGTCCCATCCGCAGCCTCGACGACCTTGCGTATTGGTACACGCCGGGAGTGGCGGCTCCCTGCAGGGACATTCAAAAGAACCCCGGTTTGGTCTATGACCTGACGAACAAAGCCAACAGCATCGCGGTGGTGTCCGACGGGACGAGGGTGTTGGGGCTGGGGGATATCGGGCCGGAGGCCGGCCTTCCGGTCATGGAAGGCAAAGCGTTGCTCTTCAAGTATCTGGGTGGCGTGGATGCGGTACCGATCTGTCTCGGCACCAAAGATCCCGACGAGATCGTGCGGACGGTCAAGCTCCTGGAACCATCGTTTGGCGGTATCAACCTCGAAGACATCGCGATGCCAAAATGTTTCCGTGTGCTGGAAGAAGCGCGCCGTGTCTGTACGATTCCTGTGTGGCACGATGATCAACAGGGAACTGGGACGGTATTGCTCGCGGCCTTGCTCAATGCGCTGAAGGTCGTGGGGAAGTCGATCAGGGCCATCCGTATCGCCATGATCGGGATGGGTGCGGCCAATGTGCCTATCTATCGATTCTTGAAAACGAAAGGAGCAGACCCGGCGTCGATTGTGGCCTGCGACCTTGGAGGTATTCTCGGGGCCCACCGCACCGACTATCGGGACAATCCTGATTATGCCGAGCAGTGGCGGGTCTGCCGGGAGACAAACGGAGAAAAGCGACGGGGTGGGATTTCGGAAGCCTTGCGAGGGGCCGACGTCTGTATCGCCTTTTCAGCTGGCGGGATCATCAGGCCCGAATGGATTACGACCATGGCGAAGGACGCCATCGTTTTCGCCTGTGCCAATCCGGTTCCGGAAATCTGGCCGTGGGAGGCGAAGGAAGCCGGGGCGAGGATCGTCGCCACGGGACGGAGTGATTTCCCCAACCAAGTGAACAATTCCTTGGTCTTTCCCGGCATCTTCCGGGGCGCATTGGATGTGCGAGCCCGCAACATCTCGGATGACATGGCGATTGCGGCGGCGATGGAATTGGCGGCCTGCGCAGAGGAGCGGGGCATTAACGAAGACAGCATCATCTGCAACATGGACGAATGGGAGGTCGTGCCGCGACTCGCCGTCGCCACGGCGATCAAGGCCCAAGAGCAGGGGTTGGCTCAATTGAGCAAAACAGGGGCACAGATTAGCGAGGAATCAGGGGCACGAATCAGGAACGTACGTGAGGGACTTCGCATTCTTACCGAGAAAGGAATTATTTCCCCGCTGCTGGGGTAGGATGTAGCAAGAGACAACATTGATATCTCCATGCCGGCGGTTAACAAGGAAGTGAAGGAGGTGGCTTGAGCCTAGCCAGGTCGCCAGTCTCGGTTTGTAGACTCGCTCTTGTGTAGCCAGCGTGCATAGGGCGAGGGTGTTGTTCAGTAGGGGGATTAGGGTTCAAGGGGCGCGCTTTCAATGGTGGGGTCGGATGAAGACTGAGGCGCGGGGTAAGTGGTCTTAAGCGACTGAAGGGTTGGTGAGTGTGATCCCGGCCGGAGGGTAGCCCCCGTAGTTCCACACAAGGGCGGGCCGGTTTTTTTATGCCGTGGTTCCCGCCGTCGCCGGTTCGTACGGCCTGCTTCATGCTTGCTGGTCGGAGCAAGACCGAGGCCCCATAAATAAGGGCAACCGCAATCAGTAATCAGTGGTAGTCCAGAATTGGAGAAGGGCTTGCTAATAAAAAGGCAGAGCGGAGACAGGTCCGAAGAGCTCACAACCAACTCCTGAGGTCTTGGAGGGGCTTTAGGCTTCCCACCCATCAGTGGGCCTGCTCACGACCCCAGCGCTCGACCCCGATTTCCTTGAGTGTTCCTCTCACCAAGGCCTCCGCTCAATTCCTAGGTAACGATCATTCTTCGCAGGTTAACTCAAGGGGCTGCGTACGTTTTTGAATCTGTCACCTCAATCTTGACAAGGCCATTTGTCGGGAATAAACTTATTAGGTATAAATCAATCTCGGAATGGTAAATGAGATGAGCGTATCGCGCATCTTGCACTGCGCTAAGGGCTGCTGTGATGCAAAGAGAGGTGCCGATACAGAAAGGAGGGAGCAGTTAGTTTCGACCCTTGCGGGGTTGCTATGGTGTATCACTTCGTTGCGTAACGGTTCGAACGAAAGGAGTAACCATGGATAGCACATTCTTAATGTTCGCGGTCGTCATGTTCGGGATCCTGGTCGGCGGGATCGTTGTGTACAAGAAGAGTCAGTAAACCGTCGCGTCTCAGTCAGCCGATAGGCGGCACGTGGTGACTCGGTTTCGTCTCTTGTAGGGTGCGCCCTCCTCTCATCGAGATTGTTTCCGGGGAAGTGGTGGTCTGTGCCATGACCGAGTCACTGGTGCTTCCAACGATCACAGCACAGGTAGTCCTCTGATAGTTCAGTTGAAATCGCCCATCTGAGCTTCCCGACCATCTACCGGTATTGCCGATCGTCTATTGTCCCTCGACCTTAGTAGGGACAGTCTGAATGCTGGCGGCTGTTGCGCTACTCTTGAATAGCCTTGGCCCGCTTTTGGAGATAGGCGTTACGGACGGCGCTGTAGAGATCGACCGTGGACTCTTCGACACCCTGATACTTTTCAAGGTTGAGCGAGCGGTCATTCACCACTTCGGTTACTTTTGCGCCGAACAGTATGAGAGAAGTCGTCGTTCGGTTGTAATGGGGAATTGCGGACGGAATGTCGCCGATTTCAATGACGGGCAGAGCCAGCCAGTAAATGGGATTGAGGAAAATATCCCCGACATATCCAACAAAGTCTCGGACTGTAAACGGCGGATAGAGCGGTACGACAATGTAGGGTCCTGGTTTGACTCCATAGAAACCGAGCGTTTGCCCTAAGTCTTCTTCAGGCGTCTTCAGGTCCAAGTCGCTTGCCCAATCGATAAATCCGGCAACACCGACCGTGGTGTTCACGAGAAAACGGCCGGTCTCGATACCCGCTCCACGGAACTTTCCCTGCAAGATGTTATTCACGAACCGTGGAACGAACCTCGCGTTATAAAAGAAGTTGCTGACCCCGGTTTGAACCGGATTCGGCATAATAAAGTCATAGCCCTTGGCCACCGGCTTCAGCACCCACCGGTCCATCTGCCGGTTGAATTCAAAAATCTTCGTATTGAGGGGTTCCAACGGGTCGTATTCTTCGATGTCCGTCTCCCCGGGTTTTGCAAAGGGATCGAACGGTTCTTCTTGCGAATTTCGGTCAACTGCGATGGCAGGCGCAGCAGCTGAAGATGCCGCGACAATAGGAGCCGTTGTGTTCGAGTATTCAGTTCCAGGGGGCTGAAGAGTTTTTGAGGCTACTTGGCTGGCGCAACCAGAGAATATTAGAAGCGCAACAGTCAGGGTGAGTCCAACCATCGTACTCTTCAACTGAATTGGTATCTCGTATAGTCCGGCCATCATAGTTATCACCACGCTCCCCCCATCAAATCAAGCAAATCAAGCCGTTATCGGCAGGTGGGTGCGCACTTTATCAAAAGCCGGTTCAATCGCCAATCATTAATTTCAGCCTATGTCGGATGTTGCATTTCGCGACAGGATGAGAGAGTGCCCTGGGGCGGTTGGCACCAGCCTTCGAAAGAGACAGCACCGGAAGCGAGAGAAAGGAAATACTTCATCACTCGATAGTGAGAGATTCCCCTCTCTCACAACTATGGCATCGTCATTGCGTTCTTTCGCAAAATCAAGCGGGAGGACAAGGGGGGAGGTACCACAACTACTGTCCATCGGTCGAGATCTTCTATGATCTTAGTCTCGCCCGTAGCTCCGACGCATTGGTGTCCAAGTATCTGTGGGAGAGGAGCGGTACCGTCTCACATCAATTGACCGGAAATCTCAACCTCGGGAGGATGACGCCGATGAAAGCCGTCGTTGGAATCGATGGGTCAAAGTATGGGGATTGGGCGTTGGAATGGGTGGCGAAACTGCCGCTGAAGGCGGTGCCGAGTATCGTCGGGGTGCATGGCCTCGATACTCAGTCTGTACCGACGTCGTTGATCACACATCCGTCTGTGAGCGGGAATGAGCCGGATGAGGGCGAGGTCATTCACTTCCTTGAATCCCAGGCCAAGCAAGTGGTGGCGGAGTCGGAGAAGCGCATGAAGGCACTCGGGTTGAAAGGCTCGGTGCGTGTGGAGACGCAAGCGATCGCGAAAGTGCTGCTCAAGCATGCGGGACGCAATGGATTGGTGGTAGTGGGCAGTCGAGGACTGAATGCGCTGGACCGGCTCATGATGGGAAGCGTCTCCACGGCCGTGACGATCCATGCGTCCGGTCCTGTTTTGGTTGTGAAAGAGCCGCCGAAGCCGATCCGGCGGATTCTGTTCGCAACGGACGGTTCTCCCTCCTCAGGCAAAGCGCTGCGATTCCTCACCAGACAGTTTCAGGTCAAGTCAGCGGCTGATCCGATCGGAATTCTTCTGGTCCACGTCATGCCGTTTCTACGGTATACGGTCGTCAAAGAGGCCGGGGAGAAATTACTCGCGCAGGAGGCGGCCAAGCTCGAGAAATCGGGATATCGTGTCAGGGAGTTTCCAAGAGTGGGGCCGGCAGCGGAGGAAATTTTGAAAGTGGTGGGCCGTGAACAGCCGGATCTGATTGTCACCGGAGCCAAGGGGCGTAGCGCCGTTGCCCGCTTTCTCCAAGGCAGTGTATCGACCAAGATTGTCCAGCGGAGCGACTGCTCAGTCCTGGTTGTACGGTAAGGAAGGCCGCACTCCCCACAAGCCACGCAGAAAAAGAAACGGCCATGAACTCCGTACAGAGTCATGGCCGTCGTCTTTTCTCGGCCACAGCCTAGGCGCTCTTCTTGTAGACGACCAGCCCACCGACTAGCAGCCCTACCATTACAATCGCGAACAGTGTCAGCATATCCATAGCGACTCCTTTGGTTTGGATGAAGATGCCCTCTTGTTCAGACTGATTGAGCAACTATCATGCTGAGGTCATGGCGGATTACCAATTCTTGCAAACGCAGTGTAATGAATGGTTTGTGCAATGCGTATGATCAGCTGAATTCGAACGCTGTGGAGAATATCCTCAAGACCGTCCAGAACTTTTGACAATATGAGAGGAGGACGGGTTAGGGTAGCCGCTCGCGTCCGTGGGGGGTAGTCAGGTCCTGGTCCGGGCCGAGAGGGACGATGCCGGTTGGATTGATCTCGCCATGGGTCAGGTAGTAATGCCGCTTGATATGGTCGAAGTTCACCGTGTCGGCGACGCCGTCAGTTTGATAGAGGTCTTTCAAGTAGCCGAACAGATTCGGGTAATCGACGATGCGTCTGATGTTGCACTTGAAGTGGCCGTGGTACACCGCATCGAACCGCACCAGCGTGACGAACAGCCGCCAATCAGTTTCGACAAATGCCGTGCCGAATAGGAAGCGCCGGTTTGCAAGCCGCGCCTCGAGCAGATCCAGCGCGTCAAACAGCCGCTGCACTGCCCGTTCGTAGGCCCGCTGCGATGTGGCGAATCCCGCCCGATAGACCCCATCGTTCACGTTCTCGTAGATGAAGCGGTTGAGCTCGTCGATTTCCCTGCGTAGGGTTTCCGGATACAAGTCGAGCGTGCTGTTTGTGAATCGATTGAACTCGCTGTTGAAGATTCTCATCAGATCGTCATCGGAGTTGGTGACGATGCGTTTGGTGAACCGGTCCCACAACACCGGTACGGTGACGCGCCCTCGATAGTGCGGATCGGTCGCTTCATAGGCCTCGCGGAGAAAGTGGAATCCATTGATGGGATCGAGCGAATGGCCGGATCCTTCGTGAAACGCCCAGCCCTGCTCGTCGCGAATCGGGTCCACGACCGTCATCCCGATGACTTCTTCGAGTCTCTTCAGCTTGCGTACGATGATCGTGCGGTGAGCCCATGGGCATGCCCACGATACATACAGGTGATAGCGGTCTGGCGAGGAAGGAAATCCGGAACTGCCGTCAGCGGTCACCCAGCCTCGGAATGCATCCGATTGCCGGGTGAATTCACCGGCCTTGGATTGCTCGTTGGGAAACTGTGCCCGGACATCCATAAAGAGAACCGTCGCTCTTCCCTTGTCAGTATCTCACAGATAGACGCTGGTGCCGTCGAAAGTTTTTCAGTTCCTGTCCCATTTCACCACGGTGCGAGTTCGAGACCGTGGCAAAAGGCTACAGGCACCAACCTGTTCACCAAGGAAATCGTTGTTTTGTGGGGCATGGCCCATGCTCAACAGTTGAGGGAAGTATGGGTGCGTGTGGGCTTCCGAGGAGAGACTGGGAGCGGTGATGGTGGATGGTATTCGGCTGAGACGAAGCACAAGTGGAGCTCCGGCCCGTCGGTTTTCGGCAAGGTTCCTGATCTGTCTCATGCTGCTCGGGATCATTGCTTGTGAGAACAAGCCACCCGATAATTCTGTCGACAAACCGGACTCACCCGCCGCCCAATCCGGGTTCTTGCGTCTGACTCCTGAAGAGTCCTCCCAGGTGAAGCTGGAACTTGCGCCCGTGGGGCAGGGGCAAATGCTCACACATCGGGAGTTTCCTGCCACCGTCCAGGCCAATGAGAACGAATTAGCCGAGGTCACGACCCTCATCCGCGGGCGCGTCGTTAAAGTCCATGTGGATGTCGGCCAAGACGTCAAGAAAGGGGCCTTGCTGGCACTGCTCCACAGTATGGATCTTGGAGTGGCGGAAGGGGATTATCTGAAAGCTGCGGCAAGGCTGCATGAAGCGGAACTGGCGCACGCACGGGCCAAGGAGCTGTATGAAAACAAAGCCGTGAGCCTGGCCGAACTGCTGCGGCGCGAGGCTGCCATGAGGACGGCGCAGGCCGAAGCACGTGAGACGAAAAACCGTCTGGAACTGCTCGGGGTGCCGCCGGATGAGATTGAGCGGCTGGATCGGGAACATACGATCAAGGCCGATGTACCCTTACGCGCGCCGTTCGACGGCCGGATCATCATGCGCAACATTACGCGAGGCGAGGTGGTCGAAACGCACCAAAAATTCTTCACCGTGGCTAATCTGACCGATGTCTGGGTGGTCGGCAACGTGCCGGAGAAGGACGTCCGATTTATCCGCAAGGACCAGAAAGTCGATGTGGTTCTCGCCGCCTATCCTCATGCCATTTTTTCAGGCGTGATCACCTACATCGGAGATACGCTCGATCCGGCTACCCGTACGATGCGCCTGCGGGTGACAGTGCCGAATCCCGATCGGCTGCTGAAGCCGGAGATGTTCGCCGCGATCCGTGTCTATGCGGCGTCGAGTCCGGATGAACTGAGCCTGCCGATAGAGGCCGTTCAAAGCGGGCCGACCGGCCCCATGGTCTTCGTGCAGCGCGGGCCGGGGGAATTCGAAGCGCGGGCGGTCACGTTGGGAGACGAGCAGGGAGACCTGGTGCGGGTGCTGGGCGGAGTGCGCGCCGGCGAGCTCGTTGTGACGAAGGGTTCCTTCGCCCTCAGATCCGAGATGGAACGGCACAAGATCGAGCCGGCGCTATGATCGCTTCTCTGCTGGAATTTTCCTTGCGGCAACGGATTCTGGTCATCGGCCTGGCCTGTCTCCTGTCCGTCACCGGCCTCTTTGCCTTTCAGTCGATTCCGATCGATGCCTACCCCGACGTGACCAATATTCAAGTGCAGGTGCTGACCGAGGCGCCGGGTCTCTCACCGATCGAAGTCGAACGATTCATCACCTATCCGCTCGAACTTCAGATGACCGGCCTGCCGGGTCTGGCGGAGATTCGATCCCTTTCCAAATTCGCCCTATCCCAGGTCACGGTCGTGTTCAACGACGACGTGGATATGTATTTCGCCCGTCAGCTGGTGCTGGAACGGATCATGGCGGCAAAGGAGCGATTGCCAGAGGGGCTGGAACCGGTGATGGCCCCCGTCACAACGGGGCTGGGTGAGGTCTATCACTATTATATCGAAGGGCCCCATGCGACGGCGACCGATTCACAGGTTGTCGAGAGGGAATTGATGGATCAGCGCACCATGCAGGAGTGGGTCCTGCGCCCTCAGCTGAAGAGCGTACCGGGCGTGATCGATGTGAACGGCATGGGTGGGTTTGTGAAGCAGTATCAGGTCCTGGTTGATCCGGCCGCGCTGCGCAAGTTCGACTTGACGTTCCACCAGGTCTACGAGGCAGTGGTGAAGAACAACGCCAATGTCGGGGGCAACGTGCTGGAGCGTCATGCCGAACGCTCGATCGTTCGAGGGCTTGGGTTGATCAGGACCGTTGGTGATATCGAATCCATAATCGTGAAAGAGGTCGGTGGCACGCCGGTGTTTGTCCGGGATGTCGCTGAAGTTCGCATTGGCCACGCCGTTCGTCATGGCGCGGTGGTCCTCAATGGGGAGCGGGAAGTCGTAATAGGAACGGTGCTCATGCTTCGTGGAGGCAATGCCCGCCAGGTGGTTGAGGCAGTCAAGACGAAGGTAGAGGATTTGCAACAGAGTAATATTCTCCCGGGAGGCACAAGCCTGATCCCTTTTTACGATCGCATCGAACTGGTAAATGCCGCCATTCACACGGTACGTGACGCGTTGATCGAAGGCATTGTGCTGGTGGTCTTCATCTTCTTTTTCTTTCTGGGCCATGTCCGCAGCGCCATCATCGTAACAGTGACGTTGATCGTCACTCCGCTTGTGACGTTCATCCTGATGGAGCGGTTCGGGCTCTCGGCAAATTTAATGACGCTTGGCGGGCTGGCGATTGCCATCGGCGAGATCGCAGACGGGTCCCTTGTCGTCGTGGAAAACGCCTATCGGCATCTCGCACAACACAGGGGCGCGTCGCAGGAAAGCAGGTTCAGCGTCATTCTTCATGCGACGAAGGAAGTCGGTCGACCGATCCTGTTCGGCATTCTGATCATCAGCGTCGTCTTCCTGCCGCTCATGACGCTGCAAGGAATGGAAGGCAAGATGTTCGCGCCGCTGGCCTACACGCTGGTGATCGCACTCTTGGCCTCGGTCGTGGTGACACTGACCCTGTCGCCGGTGCTGGTGTCTCTACTCTTGCGCGGCGACCATCCCGAAGAGACGCGCGTGACGCGCTGGATGAAACAAGGTTACCTGCCGGTGTTGCAATGGACGCTCCGGCACCGCGGCCTCATCCTGACAAGTTCAACAGCGATCGTGCTGTGCAGCCTTGCCCTCGTTCCGTTCGTGGGGCGGGAATTCATTCCACTCCTTGAGGAAGGGGCCCTGACCCCGCAAGTCGTGAAGCTGCCGAGTGTGTCACTTTCTGAGTCCATCGAGATGGAGAAACAGACGCAAAAGGCCATGCTCGAATTTCCCGAAGTGAAGATGGCCGTGAGCAGGATTGGACGGGCCGAGATTCCCTACCACCCTGAAGATCTGTATGAGAGCGATCCGATTGTGTCATTACACGACCGGAGCACCTGGAAAACGGCGGCGACGCAGTCGCAACTGACCGATGCCATCAGGAAAAGGCTGGCGGAGATTCCCGGCATCTCCGTCCTCATGAGCCAGCCGATTCAAGAGCGGGTAGACGAGCTGATTTCCGGCATCAGGACGCAATGCGCCATCAAGCTGTTCGGAGACGATCTCGACGTGCTCCGCGACAAGGCGCAGGAGATTGCCGCCTTGATACAACAAATCAATGGTGTCAAAGATATCAAGGTCGAACAGGTCGCTGGACAGCCCTACCTCATTATCGACATTGATCGGCAAAAGATCGCCCGTTTCGGTATCAACGTGGCGGACGTGCAGGAGATCATCACCACCGCGATCGGTGGGAAAGCGGCGACGCAGGTGTATGAAGGCGAGCGCCGGTTTCAGCTCACCCTGAGATTTCCGGAGCCGTACAGGAACAGCGTTGCCGCCATAGGAGAAATCCGTGTGAAGTCTCCTTCCGGTGCGCTCATTCCCATGAGAGACTTGGCCACGATCGAAATGCGTGAAGGCCCGGCTCGCATCAGCCGCGAGCATGTGAGACGCCGGATCTACATCGGCTTCAACGTCGTCGGCCGGGACATCGGCGGTGTTGTGGATGAAGGGCGCGCCAAGTTGGCGGCACAACTTCACTTACCGCAAGGGTATAGCGTTGTGTGGGGCGGGGCGTTCGAAAACATGGAGCGGGCCAACGCGCGGCTCATGATCGTCGTGCCGATCACGCTGGGCCTTGTCTTCTTTCTTCTGTTTTGGGCCTTTCATTCTTTTCGCTATGCCACATTGATTATCCTCAATCTCCCCTTCGCGCTGATCGGAGGCGTGGTGTCGCTGTGGTTGAGTGGCCAGTACCTGAGTGTGCCGGCCTCTATCGGTTTCATTGAACTGTTCGGACTCGCGGTGGGAAATGGGATCGTATTGGTCTCCTATATTAACCAGCTTCGCCATGAGGGGCGGACAATCGACGAAGCGATCCTGGCCGGCTGCAGCCTGCGTCTTCGACCAGTCGTGATGACGATGATGACGACGTTGCTCGGGCTTCTGCCGCTGGCGCTGGCGCAAGGAATCGGGGCGGAGGTTCAGAGACCACTCGCCAGCGTCGTCATCGGCGGACTCTTTACGTCAACGGTGCTGACGCTTGTCGTCCTCCCCGCGCTCTATAGCATGTTTCCGGGGCGTGACGTGAGGAAGGAGGAGGCGCCGCAATGGGTGTGAAGAGGGGCGGGCCGTAGGGTCGATCCTTGCGCTCGCTGAGGCCCCACATCGGAATGTGCTCCTTCAATGCGCGCGGTGAGGGCTTGCCTCCTGCCGCTCGCCGGAGTGAAGTGGGCACTAATCTTGTATGAGTTTTTCGTGAGCTTGCCGGGCTGGTACGGCTGGTTCTCTTGGCTAGGAGGCGAGGCTAATTTCTGAGGACAATCATAGTCAACCGGGAGGGATCTGTACATGAGTGAGAGGCTGATAAGAGTGACCGTGCTGTGCTTCCTCGTCTGTGTCGGGGTGAACGCACAATCCGTGACCGCTCATGCCACCGGGGCCGGGGAGCAGGACTTTACCAAGGGGGAAGGCCTGCTGAAAAGCAAACACTATGCGGAGGCGCGGGCAGCGTTGGAAGCCGGCCTGCTGAAAGATCCGTCCAATATGCCGGCTCATTTCAACCTGGCCGAGGCCTGTCGAGCCCTGGAAGTCTGGGCCTGCGCAGAGGAACATTACGAGACTGCCTTGGAGCTGGATGCCAAATCCGGCCCCACGAAGTCATATTTGCCAAAAACCAAAGCGAAGGTGTGGCGGTTACGGGAGGAAATGACGGCTTGGCGGCTCCTGAACGAGGCGAAGGACCTGCTGGCCGGTGGAAAACTGAAGCAGGCGGAGGAGGTCTTGCACAGCGCCGATGAGCTGGGTCTCAACAATGAGCAGCAACCGCTCTATCAACAGCTGCAGGCGAAACTTCCACGATCACGATCCACTGCCGCATCGAGACATCCGGCATTTGCGGGATCGGGAGGAAGTTTGGCGGAGACCGATTCGCTGGATATGCAGATGGTGCTGGTGCCTGCCGGGAAGTTCACGAGGGGAAGCAATCGCGGAGAAGACGAAAAGCCTGTACGACAGATCTACCTCAATGCCTTCTACATGGATAAGTTTGAGGTGACGGTGGGACAGTATGCCAGGTATCTGGAAGTGACGGGCATGGAGGAGCCCCCGGACTGGAGCATCATGAATCAACCCCAACATCAGAGACGGCCCGTCGTCAATGTGAGTTGGGAGGATGCGGTCAATTACTGTAAGTGGGCCGGCAAGCGTCTGCCGACTGAGGCGGAGTGGGAAAAGGCCGCGCGGGGAACAGATGGGCGGATTTATCCCTGGGGCAATGAAGCTCCGACTCGGCTCCACGCCAATTACGGGAGAAAGGATTGGGACGACCATCTGGCCTTAGCCCCGGTTGGATCGTTCGAGGCGGGGAAGAGTCCCTATGGTATCTACGACATGGCCGGCAATGCCTGGGAGTGGGTCTTCGATTGGTACGACCATGACTCTTATGTGACCAGTTTGGGAAAGAACCCCATCGGGCCGGCAAAGGGTGATCAGAAGGTCGTGCGCGGTGGGTCCTGGCTGTACGTGTCTGATTTTTTGCGGTCTGCGCACCGGTTCAACGCTCAACCGATGAACCGGCATTTCGGCTATGGGTTCCGCTGTTCAAAGACGCCATAGTCCGGACTCTTGTCTCAGGACCTCATGCCGCATTCGGCAGAAGAATGTAGGTGGGTTGTCAACAAGGAGGAGAACGGCACATGTTGAAAGAAGTAACGGGAGACATTTTGTTGACCAAGGCCTTAGCGGTGGCGCACGGAGTTGCGCCGAACGACAATTTTGCCAGCGGGCTGGCGTTGTCGCTGAGAGAACATTGGCCGGCGATGTACAAGGACTTTCGGCACTACTGCCAGACGGTGACCCCCAAGCCCGGTGAGTTATGGACCTGGGCGGGTGTCGGCGGCGTCCGAGTCGTGAATCTGTTTACCCAGGAGCCGGCTCCCAGCCACGGAGCCAAGCCAGGTCGGGCCACGATCGAGAACGTCAATCACTGCCTGAAGGCCCTGTCCAAGTTGATCGAAACCGAGAAGATCAACAGTGTCGCGCTGCCCCGCTTGGCCACCGGGGTGGGCGGGCTGAAGTGGGACGACGTGAAGCCGTTGATTGACAAACATCTCGGCCACCTGCCCATTCCGGTCTATGTGTACACGACGTTCCGGCCCGGTGTGAAGGCGAAGGAAGAGTAGGAGGCAGGAGTCGGCACCCGCAGCGGGGTCATCCGCTGCGGGTCAATAGAGGGAATCCCATGGCACTGATCCGGCAGGATCTGTACGACCGAATCGTCTCAGTGCGGCGAAGGCTGCATCAGTATCCGGAGCTGAGCGGTCAGGAAACCGGAACGGCTGCTGTCATCGCAGACTTTCTGCGGGGAATTGGGATTCAGTGCCGGACGAATGTGGCGGGCACCGGTGTGATTGCCGACATTCCCGGAATGGCAGAAGTCCCCTGCGTCGTATTACGCGTCGACACAGACGCGCTTCCGATTCAGGAAGAAACCGGCCTGGAGTTTGCTTCGGCGCACGACGGCGTCATGCATGCCTGCGGCCACGATGGACACACTGCAATGCTGCTCGGGGCGGCGGCGCTCCTGTCCAGTGAGGGGGATCTGCCGGCGCCTGTACGATTGATTTTCCAACCGGCTGAAGAAAAAGGCACCGGGGCGCAGGCGATGATTCAAGCCGGGGCGCTGGAAGGTGCCGGTATGATCTTCGGCGGCCACCTCGATCGTCACTACCATCCGGGAGCCATTGTCGTCGCGGAAGGCGCCGTCAATGCCTCGTCGGACAATTTCACCATCGAGATCATCGGACAGGGCGCGCATGGAGCCCGTCCGCACGAAAGTATCGACGCCGTGGTCGTCGGGAGCCTCATGATCATGGCGCTCCAGACGATCGTTTCCCGCGAGATCGACCCGGCCCGTCCGTCCGTCGTATCCGTCGGACAATTCCAGGCGGGAACTGCACCGAACGTCATTGCAGGCCAGGCGAGAATGGAAGGAACAGTCCGGGCTCAAGATCCGGCTGTGCGCCGGCAACTGCTGAACTCGGTTCGCCGCATCGCGGAGTCGATCGCGCAGCTGCACGGCGCACGGATTCACGTTGTGGTGAAGGAGGGTACGCCGCCGCTGATCAATACGCCGGACATGGCGACGCTCGCGCGGCGCGCCGCAGTCGAAGCAGTGGGCGAGGCCAACGTTCTGCCGCTCAAGACCGCGAACATGGGAGCGGAGGATTTCAGTTATTACATGGAGAAAATTCCGGGTGCCTATGTCCGGTTCGGCGGACAGGTGCCGGGCAAGGAAGGATTTCCCGCACACTCCAGCAAGTTCGATTTCGACGAAGAGGCCTTGGCCGTCGGCACGGCCTATTATCGCGCCGTGGCCAGGATCGCGGGGCAACGTTTGCGCGAACAGCGCAACCGTCCCTGATTTTTGGTACGAGGCTGCCATGATTCGGATCAGAGAAGCACGTGAGGAAGACGTCGGCCAGATCCGGGAGATCTTCCTCGCCGTCTACGGCGCCGACTATCCGCATCGCGAACTCTACGATGAATTGTGGCTGAAGCGGTCCGTCTTTACCGACGACGTGCTCATTCTCGTGGCCGAGGACACTGAGTCGGGGCGGGTCGTCGGCACTGCCTCCGTGCTGTTCGACTTCGGGGCTCATTCCGACCTGGTCGGAGAGTTCGGACGTCTCGCCGTCCATCCGGACTATCGCCGGTTGCAGGTGGGCAAGCTGCTGATGGAGAAACGGCTCGAAGCCATTCAGAACCGGTTGCATGTCGGCTTGGTAGTGGCGCGGACGGTGCATCCCTACGCCCAACGGATCAGCTTGTCGCATGGATTCATCGCGACCGGCTTTCTGCCGCTGAAACATTCGTTTCACCACCGGGAGAGCTTCGCGCTGCTGGCTCGGTATTTCGGTGATGCGTTGGCCTTGCGCCGTAACAATCCACGAATCATCCCCGAAGCCTATACCCTGGCCAACCTCGTGATGAGCCAACCGCCTCTCACGCCGGATTTCATCGTGGACGAAGACTCTGCATCGTATCCAACCGGCGGCGACTATCGCCTCGAACAACTGCAGGCGGAGGGGTATCCCGCGTTGTTGCGCATCGAACGGGGTCGAGTGCGGAATAGAGAGATCTTCGGCCCCATGCGGCTGGATTACGGCTTTTTCAAGCTTCAGGCCCGCCAGACCACGTATTTTCTTGCCCGCTCCGGCGGCCAGGTCGTCGGGGCGGTCGGGTATACGATGGACCCCGTGGAACATATCGTACGGGTCTTCGAACTCATTGCCCTGGCCGACGATGTGGTGCGATTTCTTCTGGCCGAACTGGAACGGAAGTGCCGGGAGGAGATGGGGATCGAATACATCGAGATCGATGTCAGCGCGTATGCTCCCCGCATGCAGCGAACCCTTCTGGAGTTGAATTTTCTTCCCGTCGCCTATGTGCCTGCCATGGTCTTCTATCAGGTCGAACGGCTCGATATCGTCAAGATGGTGCGGTTGAACAAACTGAAAGATCTCGGGCCGCTCGGCCTGACGGAACCCGTTCAAGCTGTGGCCGACATCGTGATGCGCGGGTTTTCCACCTGCGTCATCGCTCCGCGTATGGCGCAGGCGATCAAGGAGGTTCCGTTGTTTCACGGGATGAATACGGAACAGGCGACAAGGCTGGCCGGAGTTTGTACGATGCGTGAGATTCGGGCCGGTGAGCGGCTGTTCGTCCAACACGATTCTGCGGACCGGTTATATCTCGTGCTTCAGGGTCAGGTCACCATCAGCGGGGGCAGCCCACCTGCCATGATCGGCAAGGTCCGTTCCGGAGAGACCTGCGGGGAGGTCTCCCTTCTCTCGGCGAGGCCCCACTCCGCAACCGCTACTGCCGAAGAGCAGGTTGAAGTGGCTGAGCTGCTGCATCGCGACCTGGTCGATCTCATTCGCCGCCGCCCGGACATCGGCGTCATCATCTACCGCAACTTAGCTGTCGGACTCGGAGACAAGCTCTTGCGTTCCGGCGATTGGAAGCGGGATCAGCGACAGATCGAAGCCGAGGGCTTGCAGCTTTCCTTGTGAGAGGCGGCAGCATGGATCAGGCGTTCTGCCCGTGCGATGCAGAGCAATGCCGCCCCATCTTGGAAGCCCAGTAAGTACCGCTCCAACACCTGGGGATCGCTGAGCCGATAGTCGTCTGTGTGGTCTCTGTTCAACAGGGCGTCTCGCAGCCCGTCTTCCTCTGCACGCCACCCATCCAACTCGGGTTCTGTAGACGCCAGTGCGCTCTGCCGCCGGCACCAGGCAATACGAACGTTGACGAGGTCAGTAGAATGTTTCATGGCCCACCCTTTTGGTATCCCAGCCCATGTGAGCTGCAACAGCAAATTGAATGCCAACCGATTGAGATTTCGACCAGCCCTTCGTGAGGTTTCTCTCGGTGAGCGTAGTTCCTGAATATTTCTAATGAGTTACAACGTGAGGCGGTCTACCTGTCGAGAGGAGGTGTGGATGCCCGATTATTCGCTGGAGGTGTAGGAGATGAAGGATGGAGAGTCTATTACCTAAAGATCACACTAGGTACAACCCTAGTCGATTGCCCGGGAGCGCATTGGAAGCGATTAATGTAGAGGATGAAGAAAGCAAACGGCGAGAGGAAGCATTTGGGTCTGACCAGCCCTTGCCGCCCCGAACCCAGCCATTGCCTTACCCTTCACCGGCGGGAGACGAGCCAGGGCATGGCGGCGAAGAGGATGAGGCTCGCGTAGTAGGCCATCCCGGAAACCGGGTCCCTGTTCAGAATGACGTCTGCGGCGGTCATGCCCCTGAGTCCGATGCCGACGGCCAGCTCTCCCGCCAGCATTAAGCACAGCGCAATTCCACCGATAGCCAATCGTGCTGCGTTATGGTGAGGGTCAGGGAAACGCCGGGTGATCCACCGTGCCGCGAGTACTGTTGCGAGCAGCATCAGCGGCATCTCAAGAAGTTCGGCGGCTCTGTGGCCGACATAAGGAACGACGAGCAACTCGCGAAAACTTCCCAGAACAAATCCTGTCCCGAAGACCAGCAGAAAGTAGACGATGCCCGGCTTGAGCGTCTGCATGCTGGTTATGTCATATCCAACGATTCACTCGAGACGCGTATTCAAGATATTTCCGTCCGAACCGGTCCGTCAGGGCTCGTTCCTCCGGTTTGATCTGGAAGCGATTCATGTAGACGATGAAGGCAGGAAGAAAGAGAAATGCCAGGATGTTTGCCAGATACAGAGCCCAGCCGGCCAAGAGCAACAACAGGCCGAGATACATCGGGTTGCGCGTAACACGATAGATTCCCGATGTCACTAAGAACGATGCGGACGTTGGCTTCATAGGGTTGGCGGTGGTGTGTGCCCCCCAGAACGACAGCATCGCCGATCCTGTCATGACGGCCCCGGCTATTCCCATTCCCATGGCCACAATTCGCAGCGGTGGATACGCGAATTCGGGCAGGATGTAGGAGGCAAGCCACATGCCCATCGCGATTACCACACCAACGATGAGGGGCGGAATCTTCAGGTCGAGTCGATGCATAGTATCTTATCCGACGGCGAAGCGGGTCGATGGGCAGGAGCCTACACTTTTTGGCGCTCGACTGGCTACTTCTACTCATAGCGGCACAGTCGTGTCTGTGCATGACCCTCGTAATCAGATATAGTGGGCTTGTTTACTTGGTTCACCGAACGTGCAACCTGTTCAGGGAATAAGGAGTTGAGATGAATCAGCATGAGGGCGGAGCCGCTAAAGATTTTATGCATCGCTACCTGGGGGTGGTTACACAAGACACGACGGCTGCGACTGCGGCTGAGCAGATGGACGGCAAGCAGATCGGCTGTCTATTGGTGGAGTCGAATGATCCCAAGCGAGGAATGTTTGGAATTCTGACGGAGACGGATCTCGTACGGAAAGTGCTCGCGCAGAGATTAGACCCCACCGTCACGATGGTGGATTGTGTGATGGCCAGCCCGATTTTGACGATCGATGGGGACCGCACCATGTTGGATGCCAGCCAATTGATGGAAAGCAATCATGTGCGGCACCTCTGTGTGGTGGAGGCCGGTGAAATTGTCGGGATCATCTCGGTGCGGGACCTCGTGCGATCGTTTGTAGATGCGGAGAGCGGTCCCGTCTGTGAACTTGACAAGGTGTACCGCCCGTTGAGCGTTCTGATGACGACCACCCTTGCGACGATCCAAAGTGACGCGTCTCTACTCGCGGCCGCTCAGCTGATGGGCGAGAAGCGGATCGGGTCATTGCTGACAATCGAGGCCGGCCAGATCGTCGGCATTGTGACCGAGCGCGATCTGGTCCGGAAGGGGCTGGCTTCCAACCGGGATGCAGGCAGCACTCACGTCAGTGCCGTGATGAGTTCTCCTTTGCTCAGCATCGATGTGAATCGGACGATACGCGATGCCAGTAAAGCAATGGCCGAACAGGGGGTGCGTCACTTGGCCGTGACGGAGAACGGGAAGATCGTCGGGGTGCTCTCCGTGCGGGACTTAGTGAAAATGGTTTCCGTTCGGGATCGACCGAGGTTTCTCAGCAAGACATAGCGGACGTTGGCGCTTGTCGCCGCAGCATGGGTGAGATGTTGAACAAACCACGACATGCTTCGGATCTTCCCAAAGCGGCGGTTGAGGCGCTGTGGCAGGGCAACGTGATCGGGGCGATCAAGGTAGTTCGTCAGGAGCAGAACATCGGTCTGAAAGAGGCGAAGGGTTTGGTTGATGCCTATATCGCCTTCCAGCCGTCCCTCAAGAAAAAGCTGGACCAGGTGCTCGCCACGGCGAAAAAACGGATGGTTCGCTGGCTGATCGGAGTTCTGGTGCTGGCGGCCGGTATTGCTTATTTCCTGATCCAAGGGGCATGAATCAACGATCGGCTGCAACGGCGATAACCCGCTCGCGCTTCCTCAGGCGAGACGGTCATACTGAATGGGAGGATCACATGAACGATCAAGACACACAACGCGCAGTAGGGATTCTCAATCGGATTATGGAGCACGAGTTAGCGGGAGTCGTGCGCTATATGCATTACTCACTCATGGTCTACGGCTATAACCGCATTCCTATCGTGTCGTGGCTGAAGAGTAATGCCGACGAGAGCCTTGCCCATGCGCATAAAGCCGGGGAACTGGTCACCTTGCTTGGCGGCCATCCCTCGCTGAAAATCGGGACGCTCTTGGAAACCGAGAAGCATGACGTGGGAGATATCCTGCGGGAAAGCCTGGAGCACGAGAAGGCTGCCGCCGACGCCTATTACGAACTTCTGAAACTCTCCGAGGGAAAGTCCGTCCTGTTGGAAGAATTTGCGCGAGAGATGATTGTCGGTGAAGAGCTGCATCTGGACGAGGTGAATAAGATGTTGCGCAAGTCAGGTGATGTCCAGCCATTTCGCTCCTAACCCTTCAAATGACCGGAAAAGACAAGGGGTTGAGACCATTGGTGGCCTCATCGCGTACGGCGGTCAATGCGCAGAATTAAGGAGGTGCCGATGAGGCCATACGGCAAGGTGAGTGTGCGAATCGGTCTGGGTCTGGTTTTGTGCGCAGTGCTGGGATCAGAGGATGCATTTGCCAAAGTGCAGGTGTTGCCGGACGCCCAGTTGATGGTTGACGGAAAGGCGATCAAGGAGCACAAACGGCTGCTTGGTCATCCGGTCGTGAAAGAGTTGCTTGCGTCATTCGGACGAGCCGAGACAGCGGTGCAGAGGGAAGATCTCGTTGCGCTCATGGCATTCTATTCGCCGGCGTACAATTATCACGGGTTGAAAGAAACCGACGTGCGGCGGGTGTGGGGCGAAGTGTTTATGCACTACAAGGGGGTGGAGTCTCTCCATATGCTGTCTGACATCAAAGTCCGGCAGGTGGATTCCCGGCTTCAGGCGGAGGTCACGTGCACCGGGGGGTTATATGGGACTGAGGAGCGAACGGGCAACCGGATCACGCTCGACAGTTGGTTCCGTGAGGTGCATTACCTGGTCAAGGAAGATGGCGTCTGGAGGTTTCTCGGCAATGCCGGCGAGGCTCCGGCAGCCGCTCCCTTTTCCGCAGCGCCACACCATCCCCTGTTCTGATCGTCGCGCTCTTTGCCAGCACTTCGCCTGTGGCCGGGTTATAGGTCGGAAAAGTCTTTCCCGACGCGGCGTCGAGCCGGTTGCCGCCGATCAGCATTTTCCGGGGTGCGCCGACAAAGGTTCGGACCTGATGGTGCATAGGGACCTCAGCGGTTGCTGTGTTCATGGTGTTCCTCATTTCCGGCTGTTCAAGGTGCGACGGTTCGGGTGTGTGAAATCAGGACACCGTACCCCAATTATTATATAGCGACAAGAACGGGAGGAGGGGAACAATGATACCCCGGGGCCCGCGCCTTATCAGAAGGCTTTGACAGGAGCGCTCTAGTTTCTGGTACACTCTCCCTCGCAATGACTACCCAACCGGAACAATCCACTGGTTTTCCCGAGAGCGTGCATGACGCGCTCTGGCGCGGCAAAAGGAGCGAGGCGATCGACTTGCTTCAGCGTGAGTGGAACATCAGCAGGGACGAGGCGAGGGAGCTGGTGGGGAGCTTCATTCTCGCCAATAAGTCGGTGCAACGCAGGATGGGCGATGAGCAACCCACGATCGGTTGGGGGTTGATCCGTTGGCTGATCCTGTTCCAGGCGATTGTCGTCGCGATCGGGTACTATCTCTTTTACCGAGATTGGTGATCGCCTGATCCGACTTCCAAAGACGCCCGACCGCGTGCGTTCCGTTTTCCCATCGTCATAGAGACACAGTTTTCTCCTCCGTGGCTTCTCCGTGGTCTTCTAGGATCTAATTCAAAAATGAGCGCTCAAAGTTCGTGCTCCGGTCAGGGGGTGCGAAGAAGCGTTGATGTTTCGAAGCAATGGTTCGTGTCTTGCAAGAGAGTGAAAGAACTCTTACGATGGCAAGCCGATCGGATTGTCGGCTCTTTCGGAGACAGGCAGAAAGGATCTGCGCCATGGTGACGGCCTCCGATAGGTGCGGCGTTCTCCCCAAAGCCGATTTCCAACGGCTGCTTGATGTTTTGGGCGCGAAGGGCTATCGGGTAGTCGGTCCGGTTGTGCGAGACGGATCGGTTATGTGGGAGACTGTCGAGCGAACGGCGGATCTTCCGATCGGCTGGCGCGATGAACAAGAACCGGGACGCTACCGGCTTGAGCAATCCGGTGATGGCCGCCTTTTCGGCGTCGTCCATGGACCGCAATCCCTGAAGCCCTTCAGTTTCGCGCCGCGGGAAGCGCTGCTCACCATCGAGCGATCGAAGAACAGCTTCGCGTCAGTCCCCACCCTGCCGAAATCAGAGAAGGTGGCCGTCCTCGGCGCTCGTGCCTGCGATGTGGCGGGTTTGGCCATGCAGGACCGTATTTTTCTCCGCGATGCCTACGCCGACCCCTATTATCAAGCGCGACGGAACAGCATGTTTGTGATTGCTGTGAATTGTACGCGGGCCCTCGCAACGTGCTTCTGTGCCTCCATGGGAACTGGTCCCGGAGCCACGAGCGGTTTCGACCTTGCCCTTACTGAATTGGAAACCGTCTTTCTCATTGAAGCAGGGAGTTCGGAGGGCAACGACATTCTCTCGGCGCTGGCGATCGATCCCTCTTCTCCGGCATCGATCGAGGAAGCAGAAGCGAACATCACTTCCTGTGCGATGAGTCAAACAAGGCGCCTGAACACCGCTGAACTGCCGGGGGCGTTGTATGAGGCGCATGAGCATTCTCACTGGGACGATGTGGCGGGACGCTGCCTGGCTTGCGCGAACTGCACCATGGTCTGCCCGACCTGCTTTTGCCACACGGTGGAGGAGACGCCGGATCTCACCGGGCAGCGCACGGAGCACGCCAGGTTATGGGATTCCTGTTTCACGCAGGAGCACGGATATATTCACGGCAAGAACATTCGCCCGACCATCAAAGACCGGTACCGTATGTGGCTGACACATAAACTGGCGTCGTGGATCGATCAATTCGGAGCATCCGGCTGCGTCGGCTGCGGTCGCTGCATTACCTGGTGCCCGGTCGGGATCGACCTGACCGAAGAGTTGCCGGCGTTACTGAAGCCTTCGATTCGAACCCAACAGAAACCGGGCCAGGTATGACACCCATTTCACAAGCCATGGCAGAGTCAGTGTCCAATCCCTATCTGATCCAGCCGGCTACCATTGTGGAGAAGATCAGAGAAGCGGACGATATCGATACCTATCGGTTGCAGTTTGTCGATGAGCAGGTGCGGCGCAGTTATCGGTTTTCCGCCGGCCAGTTCAATATGGTCTATCTGTTCGGGGTCGGCGAGGTGGCGATCTCAATTGTGTCGGACCCGGACGAGCCGGACTCTCTCGATCACACGATCCGTGCGGTCGGTCGCGTCACCAAGGCGATCGCCGGGCTGAAAATCGGTGACGTGCTGGGAATCCGCGGACCGTTCGGACAAGGCTGGCCGCTGGCCGATATACGGGGGAAAGACATCGTGGTAGTCACCGGCGGACTCGGCTGTGCGCCGGTGGTGGGTGCGATCGAATACATCTTCCGTCGCCGGAGCGACTTTGGCGCCGTCAGGATTCTGCACGGGGTGAAGAGCCCTCACGACCTGCTCTATCACGAACGGTTCGAGACATGGCGGCAGCACCCTGATACCAAGGTCTATTTGACCAGTGATCGGGCCGACAAGAATTGGCAATACCATGTCGGGGTGGTGACGGAGCTGTTTCATGAAGTCAGGCTCGACCCGGCACGGACTGCGGTGTTGATGTGCGGACCGGAGATCATGATGCGACTGGGCGCGCCGATCCTCATCGACCGGGGCATTCCGGCGGCCTCAGTCTACGTCTCGCTCGAACGGCACATGGAATGCGGCATCGGTCTCTGCGGCCATTGCCAGATGGGGCCGTACTTTCTGTGCAAAGACGGGCCGGTGATGCGCTACGACCGGGTGGTGCAGTGGCTGGGACGGGCGGGAGTCTGAAGTGGAAAATAGCTGATAGCAGATGGCGTATGGCTGATGGCACGAGACCGAAGAGCGAATTGAAACGAGCCCATGGGCTGATCCGATCATGTGCTATAGGCCATAGGCTATAAGCTCTTCTCCGTAACGAGGCGCACGGGTAAGGCGGGCTTCACCAGGGATCTGAGGGCACATGGTGAATCATAAGAAACCGGATAGTACTCCGCGCCGTTTGCGGCTTGGGGTGTTCAAGTTTGCCTCCTGCGACGGCTGCCAGCTCAGCGTCTTGAATCTGGAGGACGACCTGCTCGCGTTGGGGCAGGCATTGGACATCGCCTACTTTCCCGAAGCCTCCAGCGGCATGAAGCCCGGCCCCTACGACATCGTGTTAGTGGAGGGGTCCATTACGACGCCTGAGGATGCTGCCAGGATTCTGGCTCTGCGTGAACAGGCCGCCACGTTGATCACGATCGGCGCCTGTGCGACGGCGGGCGGGATTCAAGCCTTGCGCAACTGGGCCGATGTCGAATCGTTCAAACGTGCGGTCTATCCGAGCCCCCAGTATATTCAAAGCCTCGGGACATCCACGCCGATCTCCGCACATGTGCAAGTGGATTTCGAACTGTGGGGGTGCCCGATCGACAAGGGGCAATTGCTGCGGGTCATCACCGATCTGCTGGCCGGGGTTCGGCCCAGACTTTTTGCAGACAGTGTGTGTATCGAGTGCAAGCGTCGCGGAAATGTTTGTGTGATGGTCGCGAGCGGTGTGCCCTGTCTGGGGCCGGTCACCAGGACCGGATGCGGCGCGATCTGTCCTTCCATGGGACGCGATTGCTACGGCTGCTTCGGCCCGACCGAGGGGGCACGGACCGGGCCGGGCTTGCCGCCCAATACGGCGTCGCTCGCGAACCGGTTTCATCAGGGGCTCCGACTGATTCCGATCGAAGTGGTGCGGCGATTTCGCGGGATCAACGGCGCTGTGGAATCATTCAAGCAGGAGAGCGAGGCGTGGGAACAGAAGACGTGAAACGTGAGGGGTAAGGGGTGAGGAGTAAGAAGGCAGATGTGAGAGGGAAGAAGTGACAGAGGAGAGACGGACAGGGCCGGAGGAAGTAAGGCAGACGAGGACGATTGCCGTCGGCACGATTGCGCGGGTGGAAGGCGAGGGTGCATTGCGCGTCACGGTGAAGGACGGAGCGGTGCACGATGTGGAACTGCGCATCTTCGAGCCGCCCCGGTTTTTCGAGGCGTTTTTGGTCGGCAGACACTACAGTGAAGTGCCGGATATCGTCGCGCGCATCTGCGGCATCTGTCCCGTCGCCTATCAGATGAGCGCCGTCCATGCGATCGAGCAGATTTTCGGCCTGCGCGTCGAGGGTGCGCTACGGGATCTGAGGCGGTTGCTCTATTGCGGCGAGTGGATTGAGAGCCATGCGCTGCACGTCTATATGTTGCAGGCGCCGGATTTTCTCGGTTACGACAGCGGCATCGCGATGGCGAAGGACCACCCGGCTCTGGTGACCCGTGGTTTGCGGCTCAAGAAAGCCGGCAATGCGATCATGACGCTGCTGGGCGGGCGCTCCGTCCATCCGGTGTCGGTCAAAGTCGGCGGATTCTCGCGGGTGCCCGGCCGCCGCGAGCTGGAAGCTCTGACAACCGAACTCTTGTGGGCGCGTGATGCGGCGGCGGACACCATCCGTTGGGCTGCGACCTTCGAGTATCCGGACTTCGCACCCGACTACACCTACGTGGCATTGCGTCACCCCGACGAATATCCGTTCAATGAAGGCAGGCTGGAGACCAGCAACGGGCTGAGCGTCTCCGTGGGAGAGTTCGAACAGCATTTCACCGAACATCAGGTGCCCTATTCCAACGCCTTACAGTGCACGTTTCAGGGAATGCCCTATTTGGTGGGGCCGTTGGCCCGTGTGAATCTGAACCAGGATCGGTTGTCTCCAATGGTCAGGGAGGTGTTGGCCGATACGGGCCTCTCGCTGCCGCTGCGCAACCCGTTTCATGGGATCATCGCCCGTTCAGTCGAAATGCTTTATGCGCTGGAGGAATCGTTACGGTTGATTCAACGATACGTCCCTCCGCCAGCGCCGGCGCTGGCGGCCACTGTCCGATCCGGCACAGGGACGGCCTGTACCGAAGCGCCGAGAGGGATTCTCTATCATCGGTATCGGGTGGATGACGAGGGCATAGTTCGCGAGGCCAAGATCGTTCCGCCGACCTCGCAGAACCAAGGCCGTATCGAACAGGACCTGCGCCAGTTCATGCCCCGCCTGTTGAATCTTTCAAACGAAGATGCGTCGCTCGCCTGCGAGCGCGTCATCCGCTGCTACGATCCATGCATCTCCTGCGCGACCCATTTTCTGCGATTGGAAATTGAACGCGAATAGGCATCTTGGGGGTTTCCGGTGCATTTGACGTCGAACAACATTCTGTCGACCAGACGAACGAAATCAACCAGACAGACCAGATAGACCAAAGAGACTATGGCTGTAATTCGTGTCATCGGGATCGGCAATCTGTTCAGAGGGGACGATGCGGTGGGGCTCCTGGCGGCTCGCCGCCTACGCGAGCGGTTGGACTCCTCGGTCGAGATATTGGAAGCAGAAGGAGACGGCCTCGCGCTGCTCGATCTGATGGAAGGCGCCGATCAAGTCATGCTGATCGACGCGGTGAAGAGCGGAGGACATCCCGGAACGACGGTCCGACTCGATTTGTCGAAGGAAAGCCGCTGGGGGAGACTCGTTCCCTGTTCGACCCATGCCATAGGGATTGCAGAGGCGATCGATCTCGCGCGGACGTTGGGGCGATTGCCGAAGCAGATCATACTGTACGGCATTGAGGTCGACTCCCTCGAATCCGGCGCGGCCCTTTCAGAACCGGTGCGCGGCGGTTTGGACAGCATCGTCGAGCAGGTGCTGAAGGAAATCGAGGGGATTCCATGCACGAAGTGCATCTGATGGGTCAGGTCGTCAAGGCGGTGAATCAGGCGCTTCGGGAGGCCAATGGGGCGAAGCCGTCGGTGGTGCGGCTCAAAGTCAGCGCCCTCTCGCATCTCTTGGATCATGATCCGTCTCAGCTTCAGACGGCGTTCGATGTGGCCAGCCATGGTACAGCGGCGGAGGGAGCTGCCTTGGATATTGTGACGGTACCGGTCGAGGCGATCTGCCGACGCTGCGGCGTGAAGTCGCAGGTGCGCCGAATGGATGCCGCGTGCGAAGCCTGCGGATCGCACGATCTCGATGTTGTGTCGGGACCGGAAGTGGTGGTGCATGACGTGACGGTGACGGAATGATCGCCGGCCAGGTGACACGCGCGCAGGTGAAGATCGAGGGAACCGTGCAGGGCGTGGGGTTTCGACCCTTCGTGTTTCGAACGGCGCGAGACTTGGGCCTTGCCGGATGGATCATGAACGGGACGGAGGGGGTGCTGATCGAGGCGGAAGGAACGGCTGACGCGGTTGACCGGCTGCTCGACCGGCTTCGAACCGGTTGCCCGCCCGGCGCGAACATTGAACGGATGACCCTGTGTTCAATCCCGGTTATCGGCGATACGGTCTTTACGATTCATCCGAGTCATGAGGCAGGCACGAAGCAACTCACGATGGCTCCTGATCTGGCGACCTGCGCCGACTGCCTGGTCGAATTGTTTGATCCCACCGACCGCCGGTTTCACTATCCCTGGCTCTCCTGCGCGCAGTGCGGGCCGCGCATGAGTATGGTGACATCGGTCCCCTACGACCGGGCGAACACCACGATGTCGCGCTTTGCCCTTTGCGAGGACTGCGGGGCCGAGTATGACGCGCCGGACCACCGGCGATTTCATGCGGAATCCATCGCCTGTCCGGCGTGCGGTCCCACCGTCGCCCTATGGGGGGCCGATGGGCAGGTCTTAGCGGAAGGGGAGGAAGCGCTGGAGCAAACCTGCCGGATCATCCGGGATGGCGGCATCGTGGCGGTGAAGGGGATCGGCGGATTTCATCTCTGGGTCGATGCCACCTCTGAAGAGGCGGTTCAGTTGCTGCGGGCGCGTAAGCGGCGCGCGCACAAACCCTTTGCCGTGATGTTTCCAACGCTGGAGGCGATCAGGACTTCCTGTGACCTGTCGCCGGGCGAAGCAGCGTGGTTGGCCTCGCCCGCTGCCCCGGTCGTGATTCTTCAGCGCCGGGAACAGACTTCTTTGGCCGAGGGAATTGCGCCGGGGAATCGGACGGTCGGGGCCATGTTGCCCGCTGCGCCGGTGCAGCATCTGTTGATGCGCGAACTAAGCCGTCCGGTTGTGGCCACGAGCGGCAATCTGTCCGACGAACCGATCGTGACGGATGAACAGGAAGCTGTGAGACGACTCGCCGGAATTGCCGATGCGTTTCTGATTCACGATCGCCCCATCGCGCGCCCGATGGACGATTCCGTCGTTCGGATGACGAGATCCGGGCCGCTCATTCTTCGACGGGCGAGAGGGCTGGTTCCTCGCGCGATTCGTCTTCCTGAATCGCTTGCGGGCCATGTCGAGGGTCCGGTGCTGGCGGTCGGCGGTCATCTGAAGAACACGGTGGCGCTGCTGGACGCCGATCATATTCTATTGAGTCAGCATCTGGGAGATCTCTCCACGCTTGAAACGGAACGGGCCGCCAGGCAGGCGATCGACGATCTCCAATGGCTGCTCAACGTGCGGCCCCGCGCCATCGCGTGCGACCTGCATCCGGACTACCGGTCGACGCGCCTGGCTGAGGAACTGGCAGGACGATGGGATGTTCCGCTGATTCGCGTCCAACACCACCATGCGCATGTGGCAGCCTGTATGGCGGAACATGGAATAACGGGAGAGGTGCTCGGAGTAGCGTGGGATGGAGCCGGATACGGAATGGATGGTTCCCTGTGGGGCGGCGAGTTTCTGGCGGCGACCTATGGGGATTATCGGCGCGTGGCTCACCTGCATCCGTTCTCTCTGCCGGGAGGGGAGCAGGCGGCGCGTGAACCCCGGCGCGCTGCCTTGGCTGTCCGATGGGAAGCATTCGGGCCTCAGCCGGGTGGCATAGGCGTTGAGCAGGAATATGGCTGGAAAGAACAGGAACAACTTCTGGTTGCGATGTTGGCCAGGCGGACTCATTCGCCGACCACCACCAGTATGGGACGGCTTTACGATGCCGTGGCCTCGATGCTCGGCCTCTGTCAGGTGGCCACGTTCGAGGGGCAGGCAGCGATGGCGCTGGAACAGGAGGCGATTCGGGTATCGGAGTCGGTTCAGAGACAGGACGAAGCCTATCCGATTGTCTTCAATTCAGAAGGGAGCGGCCCGCAAAGGTGGATTGCCGATTGGAGGCCGATGATCGAGCGGATTGCCGATGATCTCAGCCGTGGGACCGAACGGTCGCTCATCGCCTATCGGTTTCATCGCGCGTTAGCCGAATTGATCGGTCAGATGTCCGAGAGGGTTGGTCTGCCGCAAGTTATGCTGACCGGGGGCTGTTTTCAGAATGCCCTGTTGGTCGATCTGGCCAGGGAGCGCCTGGAGTCGGCCGGATTTGTCGCACTGACACATCGGCAGGTTCCCGCAAACGACGGAGGGTTGGCGCTGGGGCAGGCGGTCATCGCGGCGTGTATCTCATCAAAAGAGCAGAGCGTATAGCGTATGGCTTATGGCAAGGGCAGAATGAAGAGCATATTGCGAATGACTCATGGTAGAGGCAGGACTAACAAGCCACCGATGGCATAAGATTCCGGCCCGATCTCGTACCATAGGCCATAAGCTATAGGCTCCTTTCCCTCTGATTACGTGCCATACGCCATTAGCCATATGCTCCTATCGTTGTAGCGGTGCAGCAGCGGTTGCAGGAGATGTGTTCATGACAAATGCAGGTCAAGAGAGATAGGAGAAACGATGTGTCTTGCCGTGCCAGGCCAGGTGGTGACCATTGAGGATGATCCGATGCGGACGGCGAGCGTCTCGTTTGCCGGGGTGACCAAGTCCGTGTCGTTGGCGATGGTGCCGGAGGCGCAGGTGGGTGACTATGTCATCGTGCACGTCGGGTTTGCCATCAGCAGGCTGGACGAAGAAGCGGCGCGGCGAACCTTGGAGACCTACGCCAAGCTGGCGGCCTCAGGATCGTCTGATAAGACCGATGATTGAGTGCCGGGCATGGCGAGTTATGCCGATCTGCATTAGAACCCATGACGAATGGTCTCGTAGTCATGTCTCATTCAAACGTCAATGATTATGGCGTTATGCTCGCAACATTCGGCTCGCAACATTCGATGGTGTGTTCGACGGATAGAAAGTGTCATATCCGGCTCCGCGTCCGCGGCTGAAGCGGCGCGTCTGCGCGGGCGGAACGGTTGCTTCATGCCCATACAAACGTATGGCTATCAAGATTTCTTCGTGTTAACCTCCACCCATGGCGAAGGCCCAATTTGAGTGGGACCCCAAGAAGGATGAAGACAACCAAGACAAACATGGAATCTCCTTCGCAAGAGCTCAGTTCGCCTTTGCTGACCCACGCCGCGTGATCGCGGAAGATCTGTCTCATAGCTCAAGCGAGCAGCGGCATTACTGCTTTGGCTGG
This sequence comes from Nitrospira sp., assembly GCA_022842445.1. Taxonomy (GTDB): domain Bacteria; phylum Nitrospirota; class Nitrospiria; order Nitrospirales; family Nitrospiraceae; genus Nitrospira_D. Next base: position 116,279 of record JALHPO010000006.1, on the reverse strand, counting down.
GTCGACGGAGGAGTCCTGACCGTTCGATTTACATTTCGTCATGATGTCATTCGGATTTTTGGAGCCGGCTACTGGCGGAAAGGCAGGCGAATCTATGAGCGCAAAAATCAAATACACCGACGAACCCCTCGGAGACCTCAAGGTCGTTCCTGACTTCCTCCCTCGGCCCGAGGAACTGGTTTTTCGGGACGAAGGCGTCAAGGTCACCATTGCGCTGAGCAAGAGAAGCGTCGAGTTCTTCAAGGGTGAGGCGCAGAAACATCATACGCAATACCAGCGCATGATCCGCCGGCTGCTCGATGCCTATGCAGAGCACCATTCGCGACCGCGAACCCCACGCTCGACTCGGACGCGCTCAAAACTCGCGCGCGCCAGTTAGCACCAAGTTCGGGGGAGCAGGCCACGGTGAAAATAAGGGTCAGAGAACAATTGTATTGACTGAAACGTCGAAGAAATCAGTGGCCAAGGCGGAAGGCGATTGAAAGGAGAAACGCGTTGGCGCCCAAACTGGCTGATCGTCCCGCTGAAAATGCACGCTGACCCCTATTGGGCATAAACGAGGAGGAAAGGTATGGATGATAGCGAGGGGATGTTGTTTGTAGCTCATTGGACGCACACGCCTGAGAATTGCCCTGGAAGAAGTAAAGAGGGAGCCACCATGCTCAATGAGTTCTGGGCCAAGCGGGACCTCGCCGCCAAGAAAGGGGTGAAGATCCTGAGTGCCTATGTGGCGGTTACAGAACATACGTACTACATCACCGTTCAGGCCAAGAATTATCAGTCTCTCTTGGAATTTTTCGAACCGTTGGCGCCGACCCAAATCGGCGCAATTCATCCGGTTACGACGATGGATGAATGGACGAAGCACATTGATCCGAAGAGAACGTGATGAGTGGCTCTTAAAGACGGACATCAATCCGGCAGCGGGTAAAACGAGGGGTCAGAGAACAATTTCATTGACAGAAAAATAGAAGAAATCGGTAACCTGGCCGGAAGGGAATGAACGGGAAAATGCGAGGGTGACCAAAAGGAATGGCTCGCTCAGAAATTGTACTCTGACCCGTATGTCGTGACCCGCGGACGGCGAGTTTGACCGGGAGGCAACCATTCGGAGTTTCCGAATAGTTCAGACCGAATGACGAACGTTGGAGACCTACGCCAAGCTGGCGGCGATGCCAAACAGAGGGGTGGTAGATAAACACCGGACTTTTCAGTAGACTTGCTTGTGACACACCGTGCGGTTGTTGTTCTTTTCGCCGATAGACCGGACAGGCTGTTTGCCAAGATTTTGAGCAGCAGGTAGGTATGTTTAGCAAAAGTCATGGCTCAGTATAAGTTCACGGAATATTTTGAGCAGGAAGTTCTCCGGAAGCGCCCATACATAAAGAAGGAGTGGTGCATATTCGTACTGGAGCATTCCATCCGATCAGAACGGCAGGAGCACAACCGGTACCGCTTTTGGGCTGCGATTTCTGAACTTGGCGGCCGATACCTAAGAGTAGTAACACTTGAGGACAAGCAGACCATTCACAATGCATTTCCAGATCGAGGGTTTCAACCATGAAGCTCAACTATCATCCGGACACGGATTCGCTGTATATCGATCTTTCTGAAAGACCAAGCGTAGAAAGTCGCGAAGTGTCCGAAGGCGTCGTGCTCGATTACGATTCGAGCGGACGGCTGGTGGGCATTGATATCGACAATGCCGCCAACAAGGTCGAATTACAACAACTGATCCTCAGCAAGCTTCCCGGCAAGATCGAAACCGACGCTGCCTGAGAAATCACTTCGTAGAAGAACCCGCGATAAATAGCCCCACAGCCGCCTCTCATTGAAACGCCAACGAGTCTGGCGTTATGCTCGGAACAGTCGGTGACGTGTTAGCTAGACCGAAATTGGCAGATCCGGCTCTGATGCGGATCGGCCCCAATACGGGTTAGCCGCCATACTTCACGTGATCCCGGGACTGGAATGTCCAAATCGACGACAACCTACTGGAACCCGTTGGCCCCTGAGCAACGAACCCGCTGGACTCCCATCAAAGGTCTGGAGGGGATGGCCGAGGAGGTCACACTGAGTATTGATCCGGTGACGGCCGAATACACCAGGCTGACCCGCTTTCTGCCGGGGGCTGATACGTCGGCGTTCGGGGGAAAGACCCACGCATATCCCGAGGAGATATTTATTGTCAGCGGGCGGCTGTACGACCAGGCCTTCGATTGCTGGCTTGAAGCGGGAGAGTACGCAAGCCGCCCTCCCGGGGAACGTCATGGTCCGTTTAGGACCGATGTCGGGTGTGTTGTGCTCGAGGTGTCATTCCCCAACAGGGTGGTGGGCTGAATGAGCAGGTAGTAGGAAGGGACGTGGGGGCGCGGTCCAAACGGGCTGATTGTCCCGCTGAAATTTTGCTCTGACCTTTAGTTCTCATTAAACCTCCTAAGCAAAGATGGACCTGATAGGGTTCGATCAGAATTGCATAGAGCTACTTGATCAATCGCCTCAAACGCAGTCGCGTGCTTGTTTAAGATCTGCAATAAATCACCTCAAGCGGGCGGAGGTAATCATGTCGATTGATCGCCCAATGGCGGTCTTTCGTTGCTACACCGCGGAGGAGGAAGCTGCATCGGGTTTAATGCATTGCTTAAAGGAGCGCAGATACGCGAACGCAGGCCGACTAAACCCGCGGCATCATGTGCATAAAACCGCAGTGATTCCTTTCATGACAATCATGAAGAAATTCATTGACGAATCGCTAGGCGTTCATGGCATTGAGCCTGAGGTTCAATTAAGAGAGGTAGATGGTCGCCGCCAGCTCTTTCTCGCAGTCCCAATAATGGTGAATGGAGAGGTAAAAATAATCATTCCTAATCCTCCTCTAAATTTTTCGGTATCCAATCAAGGAAGACGGCTTTCGTACAATAAACAGATCGACGAATACGTTCGGGCGAACGGCGCCAACGAGATTGACGACCATCTCCGTGAGATGGCGAATAAGCGCAATCTGGTGCTTTATGCTGGATCAAATGGGTACCCTTCAGACATAGATATTACAGACAAGTTCTTTCCTGCTTATTGCGCACGCGTTCTAGCTATCGTAAGAACGTATCTGCTCATCCAGCCTCATGCTGAGCAGCAGTCATACGTACAAGACTCGCTCAACGCTTTTCTCGGAATGATTCAACTGCTTAAGTTCAATGAGGATCGGTAACTGTGGGCCGGTATGGACTGGTCAGACATGACGCCCTTGGAGGTTGTCTGTCGCCACGAAGATCCCAATTGGTCTTAGGATGGGGCGGGGATGATGGTGCCGAACAACGGGGTCGCAGGAGATCACGGTTATGAAGTACGTGGATGAATTTCGGGATCGTGGACATGCTGAAACCTTGGCGGGTGCCATTAAGCGCACAGTCACCAGGCCTTGGACGATCATGGAAGTGTGTGGGGGCCAGACCCATTCGATCGTGAAATTCGGGCTCGACGAATTGTTGCCTGAGATGGTGACGTTAGTGCATGGGCCAGGCTGTCCTGTCTGTGTGACGCCGACGGCGCTGATTGATCACGCGGTTGTGCTGGCCTCGATCCCCCGCGTGATCCTCTGTACCTTCGGCGACATGCTTCGCGTCCCGGGCTCGCGGGGAGATCTGTTCGGCGCCAAGGCGGCGGGGGGAGATGTCCGTATCGTCTATTCGCCGCTGGACGCATTGGCGCTGGCCCGTGCGAACCCTGATCGGGAGATCGTCTGTTTCGCCGTGGGGTTTGAGACGACCGCGCCGGCCTATGCCATGGCGGCGATCCAGGCGCGGCGTCTGGGAGTTGCCAACTTCAGTCTGCTCACCGCTCAAGTGCTCGTGCCGCCGGCCATTGAAGCCATCCTCTCCGCTCCCGGCTGCCGGGTGCAGGGTTTTCTGGCGGCAGGCCATGTCTGTACCGTGATGGGCTATGAAGAGTACGAGGATCTCGCCCGGCGCTATCATGTGCCTCTCGTTGTGACGGGGTTCGAGCCGATCGATGTCTTGGAAGGGGTGGCGATGCTGGTCGGCCAACTTGAAGAAGGGCGGGCGGTCGTCGAAAATCAATATACGAGATCGGTGCGCCGGGAGGGCAACATATCGGCGCAAGCGGCCCTGCGCGAGGTTTTCGAGCCGGCGGCCCAGACCTGGCGAGGAATTGGCGAGATTCCCAGGAGCGGCCTGAAATTGACTGCCGCGTATGCCGGGTTCGATGCTGCGTTGCGGTTCCATGACGTTCTGGCCAAGTCCGGTTCGGGGGGCGGAGAAGACCCCGATTGTCGAAGCGGTCTGGTATTGCAGGGCTTGCTCAAGCCGACCGACTGCGAGGCCTTTGGAACGCGTTGTACGCCGGAACGTCCGCTCGGGGCGCCGATGGTCTCCAGCGAAGGGGCCTGCGCGGCGTATTATCGATACCGGGGGAACGGTAAGGGGTAAGGAGTGAGTGGTAAGTGGCAAGCGGGTGAAGAGTGAGCGGTGAAGGGAATGGGAACTGCGTGAGGCGTATCGCGCGAGACTGGCGGGAGTCGCGCGAAAAGCGCGGCGGGTCGGGGAGGTTGTCGAGAGGAGTCCCGCCTTTCTCGCATGTCTCGCCGCTCTCGCAAGCACGAGATACGAGATACGAATCATGAGCGACAACAAATCCTTTGAGCCGGCTTGCCCTTTGCCGATCCCGGAAAAGAAGACTGTGCAACTCGCCCATGGCGGGGGCGGGCGGCTGATGCAGCAGCTCATCCGGGAGGTCTTTGTCCGGTCGTTCGGCGATCCGCTCTCGACGCACCTGCACGACGGGGCAACCTGGCCCGTGTCCGAAGGGACATTGGCCTTCACCACGGATTCCTACGTCGTACAGCCCTTGTTTTTCCCCGGCGGAGATATCGGCAGCCTCGCGGTGCATGGAACCGTGAACGATTTGGCCATGTGCGGGGCGACTCCCCTCTGGTTGAGCGCCGGATTTATCCTGGAAGAGGGACTGGCTATTGAGACGTTGCAACGGGTCGTCGATTCGATGGCCAAGGCGGCAAGAGAGGCCGGTGTTGCAATTGTGACAGGCGACACGAAGGTCGTCGATAAGGGGAAGGGCGACGGCATCTTCATCAATACGGCCGGGATCGGAGTCGTACCGCCAGGTGTGAACATCGGCCCCAAACAGATAGTGCCGGGCGACGCGATCCTCGTGAGCGGCGACCTGGGGTCGCATGGAGTCGCAGTGCTCAGCGTGCGAGAAGGTTTGTCGTTTGCCGGAAATATTGCGAGCGACTCAGCGCCATTGCATCGAGTGGTGGCGCATTTAATTGCCGCCGGCATCGAAATCCATTGCCTCAGGGATTTGACCAGAGGCGGACTTGCCAGCGCGCTAAACGAAATCGCTTCGGCCTCAGGAACGACGCTGTCGATCGACGAGCGGGCGATCGCCGTTCAGAACGAGGTGCAGGGGGCCTGCGAAGTGCTTGGGCTGGACCCGCTGTATGTCGCCAATGAAGGGCGGTTCGTGGCGTTCGTACCAAAAGCGGACGCAGAGCGCGCCCTGGTTATCATGCGCAACCACGCGGTTGCGCGAAAGGCTTCGCTGGTCGGTGAGGCCGGTTCAAGAGGCTCATCTCCCGTCGTCCTGAAGACCGTCCTGGGCACACACCGCATCCTCGACTTGTTATCCGGCGAGCAACTGCCGAGGATCTGCTGACCCGTATTCTTCATGAGCATTTCTGCTGCAATCGCTGATGCTCGACATACGCGAGAGGGGCGAGAGCAGCAGGACAAGCGGGACTGGCAAAGACCTGGTATTCGTGTCACGCGAGCCGCGCTCTTCGCGCGGAGTTAACCGGTCTGCGACGAACTGTCATGAATAATGCGGGTTAGTTAGATAGGCACGATGATGCAGAACGAATTCAGAGTCATCTCCAGGCGTCTGATGCTCAAGCGAACCGGGGCTCTGGGACTGCTGGCGGCGATACAGCACCTTCTGCCTGCCTGCATGGTCAACTCACTAGTTCCCAGAAGTCCTGCCGGTATGCAATCCGTGACGTTGAGCGGCGAGGTCATCGATCTGGACATCACTGAATCCCGATTCACGGTGGGGGGACGATCCGCACCGGCGATGACCATCAACGGGACGGTCCCGGGCCCGTTGATCCGCCTGAAAGAAGGACAAGAAGTGACGCTGCGGGTTACGAACCGCTTGACCGAAAGCACGTCCATTCACTGGCACGGCATTCTTTTGGAGCCCGACATGGATGGCGTCCCAGGCGTGAGCTTCGGCGGCATCAGGCCGGGCGAGAGATTCATCTATCGCTTTCCGGTCAGGCAGAGCGGCACCTATTGGTATCACAGCCACTCAGGCGGACAGGAACTGCAAGGTCTGTACGCGCCGATGATTGTGGACCCGATTGAGCCGGATCCGTTTCAGTATGACCGGGAATATGTGGTGATGCTTTCGGATTGGACCTTTGAATCGCCGGAATCTCTGCTCGGCAATCTCAAAAAGCTCCCCGGCTATTACAACTTTCAGCGGCGCACTCTGAGCCAGTTCTTTGACGATGCTTCACGAATGGGGTGGTGGCCTGCTCTCCAAGACTACTTGATGTGGGACCGGATGCGGATGGACCCGACCGACTTTGCCGACGTCACCGGCTACACCTTCACCTATCTGATGAATGGCTTATCCCCTGCAGCCAATTGGACAGGGCTGGTTCGTCCGGGCGAGAAGGTACGCCTGCGGTTCATCAACGCCGCGGCAATGACCTTCTTCGACGTGCACATTCCGGGTGTGACGATGACGGTGGTACAGGCGGACGGGCAGAACGTTCAGCCTGTCATCGTGGAGGAGTTCCGTATCGGGGTGGCCGAAACGTTCGATGTGATCGTCGAACTACCTGAGGATCGCGCCTACACGATCTTTGCCGAGACGATGGATCGCAGCGGCTATGCGCGCGGCACGCTTGCGCCGCGCGTGGGGATGACGGCTGAGATTCCTCCCCGCCGTCCCAGACCGGTGCGTACGATGGCTGACATGGGCATGCAGATGAAACACGCGGCGATGGAGGGCATGGAGGCACTCGACGATATGCCCGGCAGGAAACAGCCCGATAATCACGGCATGGGGGAGCCTGTGCATCCCGGTTTAGGGACGGAGCATAGCGAGGGGATGCACGAGCTGCCGGCCAGGGGCAGGGAGGCAAAGCGCCGCTCGGAGATTCCCGGTATCGAACCGGTCAAACACGGCCCCGACGATCACGGTACCGCCAACCAAATGATCGCCGAGTACTCACGCAATATGCTGCACGAACCGGGTCGTGGACTGGAAGGAAGTCCCCGGCGGGTACTCGTTTATACCGATTTGAAGAGCCTGGCTCCATACCCCGATCAACGTGAGCCGGAGCGGGAGATCGAGCTCCATGTGACCGGCAATATGGACCGCTATATGTGGTCGTTCGACGGCAAAACATATTCAGAAGCCAGAGACCCGATCCGCTTCCGGTATCGTGAGCGTCTGCGGCTCACCTTTGTGAATGACACCATGATGGAGCATCCGCTCCATCTGCATGGAATGTGGATGTACCTCGAAAATGGAATGGGCCCGCATTTGCCGCGCAAGCACACCGTCGTCGTCAAGCCGGCCGAGCGGCTGTCCGTCGTCATTACGGCGGATGCGCCGGGGCGCTGGGCGTTTCACTGCCATCTGCTTCTTCACATGGAGGCGGGGATGTTCCGCATCGTCGAAGTGGCCGACAATGAGCACGGCGGGCACTCGTGAACGCTGGTCGACAAGCTGTCGTGGCTGCAGCAATGACTTGCCTGGTCAGTGCTGGAACCGGCGCCACGTTCGCCTTTGCGCAAACTGCAGGAACCAGGGACATGATCGCCCTGAAGGCCATGGCACCTCACCCGATAACGACATCGAGCATTGAGGCCGATTCTTCTCGCTTGCTGAACAGCTCAGGGATGGCTGGTTTGGTGACCGAGCAGGATCGCGTACAGCCGAACGTAGCTCCACATCCGGATTGGCCCAGCCCGGTGAACGACCGGGATAACCGTCTCTTCACCCTGGTGGATGTTCTGGAATACCGGCCAAGCACGTCCAGGAGGGAAAGCACGAGCGACTACCGGTGGGATATCGAGGGCTGGTACGGCGGGGATTACAATCGCCTCTGGTTCAAAAGCGAAGGGCAGCGGGACACGGCCTTCAAGGCAGACTACGACGTGGATTTTCAACTCCTCTATGGGCGGTTCATTCGGAAGTATTATGACATCCAAGTAGGGGGCCGCGTTGAAACGCAGTCGTTTCGCGGGGCGAACGTCACGCGGGGGCAGACCGTGATCGGGATCGAAGGGGTGGTGCCCTACAACTACGACTTCGAGGCCGCGCTCTTCATCGATCTGGACGGCAAGGTGTCCGGCCGGCTGTCGCTGACCAAGGACTTTCTGCTGACCCAGCGGCTGATCCTTCAAGGCCGGTTTGAAACCAATGCGGCGGCGCAGCGGGTCGAGCGGTTCACGACGGGCTCGGGGCTGAACAATCTGGAATTCGGAATTCGTCTCCGCTACGAAATCCGGCGTGAGTTCGCACCCTATATCGGGTTTTCCCTGGATCGAAGCTTCGGCGAAACCGCAACGCTGGTCCGTCAGGAAGGCGGAGATCCGCGTCAGATTCGATTCGTAACGGGCCTGCGGATGTGGTTCTAGCCCGCATCACTCATGAGCATTTCTGCTGCAATCGCTGATGCTCGACATACGCGAGAGGGGTGAGAGCAGCAGGACAAGCGGGACTGGCAAAGACCTGGCCTTCGCGTCACGCGAGCCGCGCTCTTCGCGCGTAGTTAACCGGTTTGCGACGAACCGTCATGAATAATACGGGCTGCCGCTGGAAGGAACGGAGTGCGGGTGCCATCGCTCAGCGTTCAGAATCGAGTGCGCAGGATTGAAGGGAATAAGGAGTCGTATTCCCTGCAATAGACATTCGCGCGGCTCATTCATTATTCTGAACCGGGACCTGTCCAACAGGAGGAGCGGAACGGCGATGTCCTGGCTGATCTTCTTGGCAAGCGCAGCGGTGATCGTCTATGCCGGGACGAAACTGTCCGGCTATGGCGATCAGCTCGCGAAGCTTACCGGTTTGGGCGGGTTGTGGATCGGGGTCGTGCTGATGGCTGCCGCGACGTCGCTGCCGGAAATCTTCACGACCGTCAGTGCCGGATGGCTGAACGCACCGGATCTTGCGGCCGGCGACCTGTTCGGCGCCGGCATGAGCAACATGCTCACGCTGGGTCTGATCGATCTCCTCCATCGGCAAAAGCGTGTCTGGCAACAGGCCGCGCTGGGACACGCGCTCACTGCTGCGTTGGCGATGGTGCTGACGGCGCTTGCCGCGTTCTTCGTGCTGTTGCCGGCCAATGTGACTCATGCCGGTATTGGACTTGGGAGCCTGGTGCTCCTGATCCTCTATATGTTGGGCATGAGAGTGATCTTTCGGCAGGAAGACATGGAGCACCGCCAGCGTGAACGGGAAGCATTGGTCGAAGGAACCATCGCCCAGCAAGACGGCCTCAGTCGGCGAGCCGAACTGCGCCGCGCAATCATCGGGTTCTCTGTGTGCGCCCTGGCATTGCTTGTGGCCGCACCCTTCCTGGCCTGGTCCGCAAATCGCATCGCCGAAGAGACCGGCATCACCGCGACATTCATCGGGACGTCCTTAGTCGCGATCACGACCTCTTTGCCGGAGCTGGTTGTTGCAATCGGTGCGGTTCGATTGGGTGCGTTCGATCTTGCCGTGGGGAATCTGTTCGGGAGCAATGCTTTCAACATGGCGGCGTTTTCGTTCGCCGATCTTGCCTATCGACAAGGCGGTTTGCTGAGCAGTGTGAGTTCAACCCACGCCCTCACCGCGCTCTGGTCCATTTTGATGATGAACATCGGATTGATGGGGATCATCTATCGGGCTGAGAAACGCTTCATGTTGATCGAACCCGACAGTCTCCTGATGATCGCCGCCTATGTGCTCGGACTCTGGTTGTTGTTTCGATGAACGAGAAGGGGGAAGCGGCCATTCGTAATGACGTTCCTGCTGCAAGGCCCTGGCATTCAGTGCCGGTCGAGGCGCTGGCAAAGGAGCTGCGCACGGATCCCGATGCGGGTCTCGATTCCCAAGAAGCCGGCCGTCGACACGCGAGCGAGGGGTTCAACGAGTTGCCCGAAGCACCGCCGCCCTCTCTGGTGAAGCTCTTCCTCTCGCAATTTACCAGCGTCATCGTGTGGGTGCTGGTCGGGGCCGCGGCCGTCTCCGGCTTGTTGGAAGATTGGCTCGATGCGGCGGCGATCCTCGCCATCGTATTCCTAAACGGCCTGCTCGGGTTCATACAGGAATTCCGGGCCGAGCGGTCCTTGGCAGCGCTTCGGAAGATGTCCATCTCGATGGCTCGGGTGTTCCGTGACGGCGTCCTCCGGTCCATTCCCGCGCGTGAATTGGTGCCGGGCGATCTCATCCTCCTGGAAGCGGGAGACCGTGTCCCCGCTGATGCCCGCCTCACGTACGTCACGAATTTCCAGACCCAGGAAGCCTCACTGACCGGTGAGTCGACGCCGGTGCAGAAGGGCGCCGAGGTGATCGACCGGGCGGAGGTGCCGCTGGCCGACCGAACCAACATGGTCTTCATGGGGACCGTGGCTGTGTCGGGTAAGGCCCGTGCGGTGGTGATCGCCACGGGGCTGCGAACGGAACTGGGACACATCGCCGCCATGATTCAGAAGGCGGCGGCGGCGGAGCGGACCGAAACACCGCTTCAACGCCGGCTTGAACAATTCGGCTACACCCTCTTGTGGCTGGCATTGGGGGTCGTGAGCGTCGTGTTTATCCTGGGCTATCTGCGCGGCGAGCCGTTGATGGTGATGTTCCTGACATCGGTCAGTCTCGCCGTGGCGGCCGTTCCGGAGGGACTGCCGGCTGTGGTGACGATCACCCTGGCGCTGGGGGTCACCCGTATGGCGAAGCGACATGCGCTGATCCGTAAGCTGCCGGCTGTCGAGACTCTTGGATCGGCGACGGTCATCTGTACGGACAAGACGGGAACATTGACGAAGAACGAAATGACGGTCACCAAGCTTTTCGTCGGAGATACGGTATTAGACGTGACCGGCGAGGGCTATGCCCCGGTGGGAACGATTCGTGAGGCGTTAGGCGTGAAACGTGAGGTGCCATCGGAGGACATGAACGATCAATGGTCCATCGTTCATGGGGAAGGAGCGATCTCTGAACACTCCGTACCCCTTACCCCTCACGCCTCACCCCTTACAGCAGGTTTGCGCAGTCTCCTCACTGCCTCCGTGTTGTGCAACGGAGCGTCGTTGAAGCAAAACGATGGTACATGGCAGGTGATCGGCGATCCGACGGAGGGTGCGTTGCTCGTTGTGGCCGCAAAGACCGGCCTGCGAATAGAACAACTGGAACCCACCCATCGATTCCTCGGAGAGGTGCCGTTCGATTCGGAACGCAAGATGATGACGGTTGTCCGGCGGACATCCGATGGACCGGTCGCCTACGTCAAAGGAGCTCCTGATGTGTTGTTACGGCGTTGTACGCATCGGCTGGCCATGGACGGGACGGATGAACCTCTCACGGAATCGATACGCGCCGCCCTTCTCGATGCGAATGCATCGTTTGCGCATCAGGCCTTGCGTGTGCTGGCGATGGCGCGGCGGCGATTGGATCGGGAGCCCGATGCGTATCGGGCGCAGGAGTTGGAGGAACGGCTGGTCTTTCTCGGACTTGCGGCCATGAAAGACCCGCTACGGCCTGAGGCGAAGGCCGCCGTTCAGGCCTGTCATGAGGCGGGCATTCGGACGGTGATGATCACGGGAGATCACAAGGATACGGCCGCAGCGATTGCCGAGGAACTGCGGGGGGCGAAGGAACCGATACAGTCGTTCTCCGGGACGGAGCTCAATCGACTGTCCGACGATGAATTGAACCGAACTGTGGAGCAGGTGGCGGTTTATGCGAGGGTCTCGGCGGAGCATAAGTTGCGTATCGTCAAGGCCTGGAAGGCGCGGGGCGCCGTCGTAGCCATGACGGGCGACGGTGTGAACGATGCCCCTGCGATCAAGGAGGCGGACATCGGCGTGGCGATGGGGATCGCCGGAACCGATGTGACGAAAGAAGCCGCCGACATGGTCGTGACGGACGACAATTTCGCCTCGATTGCGGCAGCGGTGGAGGAGGGCCGGGCCGTGTTTGATAATATCCGCAAGACTGTTCATTTTCTGCTGTCGTGCAACGTGAGCGAGGTGCTGGTGATGCTGTTTGCCACGCTGTTGGGATTGCCGCTCCCGCTCCTGCCGATCCAGATTCTTTGGATGAATCTGGTCACGGACGGTATTCCGGCTTTGGCGCTGGCGGTGGATCCCAAGGCGCCTGATCTGATGAAGCGGTCGCCACGCCGGCCGGAGGCCCGGCTGTTGGACGGCGGGCGATTGCTGGCGATCGGCGCAGAGGGGTTGATGCTGAGCGCCATCGCCTTGGGGGCGTTTGCCTATAGTTTGTACGCTCTGCACCAGGATGTCGAACAAGCGCGAACCGTGGCCTTTACCGTGCTGGTGATCGTGCAGTTGGTGCATGCGTTCAACTGCCGGAGCGAACGGTGGTCGCTGTTCCAAGTGGGGGTGGACACGAATCGTCCGCTGCTCCTTGCCGTGATTCTCTCGTTCGGCATTCAGGCGGCCGTGCTGACCATCCCAGTTGCGGCGCCGATCTTCAAGGTCGCGCCCTTGCCGATCGAGGATTGGGTGTTGATGGGCGCGACGGGCCTCCTGCCGTTTGTCATTATGGAGGCGGTCAAGGGGTGGCGACGGCGTTGAACGGAGTTTCCGCGAATCTTCACATTGTTTTGAGCATCGGTGGGTTGCAGAAGAAGCCGAGTGCTATCGAAGAGGCTCCGAACCCGTGGTCAGTTTCTTGACCGAGATGACGTGATCATCGGAGGTGACGCGCACCTCGATTCGATCAGCGACCTTGAGCGACGAATCCACGGGTGTGTCCTCTTCCAGGCGGAAGAGAATAGTGACGCCATCCGCCAGTTTCACGACCACGAGCTCGCTGGTGAACATGAGTACTTCGCCGTGAATCTCCTTCACCGGCGGCGAGGGGCTCGATTGCGACAGAGCGGGAGTCGATAACAGGAGCATGCACAGCGCGATACACACCAGCCAAAACAGATAACAGAGAATCACACGTGCAACTATGGAACATCGACCTGGACCATCAATTGAGGGGATGGCCGACCTAGCCATGCGTTGTCCGAGGCGCAGCGTGAGTAACAGGCAGGGGCGCGGCCGAGAGCCGCGCCCCTCCGGGAAGGGTTACTTGCCGCCCTTCTTTTCTTCCTTCTTTTCATCTTCGCCGAATACGATCACATTGCCGCCCTTCTTATCCTCCTTTTTCTTTTCTTCTTCTCCGAACACAATTACATTGCCACCCTTCTTTTCTTCCTTCTTATCTTCTCCAGCCAACACCGGAGTGGACAATGCGCCAGCGCCAAGGAATGCCGCCAAGGCCATCAATCCGATTAACTGTTTCATGGGAACCTCCAAGGCTAAAAGTGATGAATGGATGAGCTCGGCCATGCCCTGTGCACGACCAGCATCAACCCTCTACCAAACGAACGGCGGTCGGAACAATGGACAAAATCAGCGGATGGGTGGCAGAATTTGTCCAATGCGCATGTTCTCTCGATAGAGACATACTGACTCCGAGAGGAAATCCGTCTGTCTCCGGCAGAGACCAGATAATGCCCGATCGTACAACAACGGTGATCAGGTTAGAGGATGTGGTGCGGACCGCAGACGAGTTCGATCAACTCGTCTCTCAAGCCCTGCCGGTGTTTCTGGACCGGGCTACCAGCTCTACGAAGCGGTATTTGCGGGAAACCGGCCAGTGGGCCGACGATGTCGCGCACGAAAAGTTCGTCTTACGCTGGGGCGCCGAATACCTCGAGCGGTTTCTTGTGTGCGGGCGCAGCGAAGCGCCATGCCGGCCCTTGTTTCTCCTGGATTCGTTCGTCGCCAAGCAGCACAGCCAACCGGACCCCTTTTGCTATCATCCTGACTTACTCACACCGCTCGGCCGGTATCTTGACGGGCTCGTAGCTCGGGCCGTGATCAGCCGTGACGCGCTGATCGCCCTGTATCACCACTGCTACGGAATGGGTCCGCGAGACGTCATTGCGATTACCGGGCTGAATGAATTGGAAAGCCAGCGCATCTACAAGAACTTTCGACGCTGGCGAGATTCCGGCTGGCAACGGACCATGGACGAAATCGGCATGACCGATGTGGAGTTGGAGGAACTCGTGGTCCAGCAGCAGCGTCACCCGCAACGATTCCATCATGAAGCCGAGCGGCTCGTCCGATTCGCACAAGCCCACTATCGCAAAAGTGAGCCGGACCATTACCCCTGCTTATCCCGCAGTCAGTGGGGAGCGATGTTTTCCGAAGGGCATGGCTGCGATTACCGGCTGTGGCACCTGGTGCTCTGTGCGGATTGTATTCAAACCGCCTGGGATCTTGGTCGGAACGGAGATGAAACGATCGGGAAGCCCAGAGTCGAATTGCATGTGCGTCCGTAAACGCCTCGATCGATAGATGTAACAGGGAGGCGGAGGAGGAAGATATGGCACAGGATCGAGATCTAGAGGATTACCGTGCATGCCTGATCGATGGGCTGAAAGTCAGAGCTCGTCGTTCTGCCTGTGGCTCATCCGATCCGATCCACGTCTTTGTCAATGAGCATCGGGTAGGGACGCTGGACGGAGGAGGGACTGAAACCACTTTCCAGATCCAGATCCAGACCCGCATCGATACCGTAGAACTCCGATCTGAGGATGGGGTCCTCCTGGGCGGTCTTTCCGCTCCGGAATATGGATTCCGAACCGCCCACATCCCGATTTCAGGGGATACGATTCAACTTCGCGTTCATAATACCGCGCAAGGCGGATCGGCGACCGCCATGTTTACTCCTGCTCCAAGTAGCTGGCGGCGTATCTGGAAGACCCTTGCCGCTTCAGCCGAAGCCACGGTTCGCCTTCCGACGGTGATGATGGGACCTAGGATTCGGGTCGTAGCCGTTGCCCAGTTACTGCTGGCGATCGTCGTAGTGGGATTGGCGGCAGACCGCATCGCCGTCTGGATGGCGCCTGAGCGTACTCCGTCGATGGTCACGCAAGCGGAGGCGCCCTGGGCGGCTTCGCTTCCCGAAGTGACGAAGCTGGAGCGGCAGTTGGGCGAGCTGGCACAGATGCAAGCGAGAACGGTGGATACGATTCAGTTGCAACAACAGGGCATGGCTCAGTTGCAGTCGACGATCACGAAGCTGTCATCGACTCAGGAAAAGGTTGTGTCCAACATGCTGACGGTGAGGCAGGAGATGGAAAAACAGCAGAAAGGATCCGGCCGCGAGGTCAGACAGATGACTCGTCTGCTCATGGGCAAAGCACTGTCAGAGCAAGAACAGCTTGAGGCTGAGATTCACAGCCTTACGGTGGCCAACGACCGGTTATCCGAAAAAATGGTTGGGCTGGAGCAGGACAATGAGGAGTTGAAGAAGAAGCTAAAGGCGGCCGGAGTAGACGTCTCAAAAGCCGTCGTCTCGGGCCATGGCAACGCAACGACGACGCGCCCTCCGGATATCGGACAGACCCCACAGTCTTTGCAGGCAGCCGATAGCCGGTCAAATATTCAGCTGCAACCTTTTCTCTTCTGGGTCGCGTTCAGTGAAGGGACTACGCAGGAGAGCATCGACCAGTGGTTGCGCGAGATGGATGGCCGTAAGGGGGTGTTGAACGAAGGATGGCAGGAGGTGGCGATCGTCCAGCCGGCAGTCCCACCTGATCGATTCCTGGATCGGATCCGAGAGGCCAAGATTGTGAAAGCCGTGAGAACCAACCGATGAGAAGCTTGAGCCCGTGCTGACGTCGCAATTTCTTCCATGTGGACGACGGCGTTGAGCGGGAAGAGAAGATGCATCGCTGCGGGAGTGGGTCATTTGAATTCCGCTACGCCACCGCAGACAGAGTTTGCAGCTGATGGTATGGCGCTCTGGCCGGTTGATGTGTTCACTATTGAGCAGTCTTTGTCCGACGAATATGTGATTATGTTATTTGTATATGACCCACTACTCACTACCCACTACCATCACTCCTTGTCGAAGAGACCGGAACTGTGTAGGATCCGGGTATGAGCATTCCCCGTCTTGTCGGTCTGAGGCGCCGAGGTTTGCGCGTTGTCGCCCTGGCCCTTTGCCTCTGTATCATCATGCAGATGCTGGGCGTGCCAGTGACATTGCTCTCTGCCGGAGACATTTCCGATGAGTTCTCAGGGTCAGTGCTGGAAGGGTTCTCGCTCCCGCAAATGCTTCCTCCTCTGACGCTCTTTTCCGAGTCCATTTCGGCAGGTGAGCTGCCACAATCCGCACAACTTTTCGTGCTGGCTTCCCAGCAGTTTCATCCCCCTGCGATGTAGATCGTTTTTTCCTTCGCGCCCTATCGACAGGGATTCTTGACCGGAATAGAGATCGCCGACGTTACCGGGTGCATGTAGTTACAGCACGTCGCTCCAGGGAGGGCTGACGGAGAAAGCTGCATTGATCAGGCCGACATGGGAGTAGGCCTGGGGAAAATTACCGCATTGGATGTTCGTGGCGGGAATGAAATGCTCGGAAAAGAGTCCGACATGATTGGCGGCGGCCAACACACGGTCGAGGATCGCTTGCGCTTCAGGCATTCGTCCCAGACGAGCAAGGGCTTGGGCGATCCAAAAGGAGCAGATGACGAAGGCGCCTTCCGGTTTTCCGAAGTCGTCGCTTCGCACGTAGCGGTAAAAAAACCCGGTGTCTTTGCTACCGTGTCGAAGCGACAGTTCACGGGTGATGTGCAATACCGTGGATTCACTGAGCGGCCGGTTTGGGTAGCCCAGGATCGGGAGATAAGCCAGCGCGGCGTCATCGCTGGAATCGCTGGGGCCGTTTCGGAGCGCGCCGTCATGTACGCCTCGAAGGAGGGCCTCTGCAGCGTGGATCCGTGCGCTGGTCAAATCCAGGGAGATCGAACCAAGGTGCCCGGCTTGTTTGATGCGCTCCAATCGCTCGAGACCAGCCCAGGACATCAGGTTGGTAAAGGAATGTTCCTGCCAGCCGTTGCGGATCTCCCAGAGACCGGCATCCGGCTGGCCGATGCTGCGCACGCACAAGTTCGCCAAATGGGCCAGGAGCAGGTCGAGGTCTTTGCTGCGCAAATCGCTGTACCGTTCGTCGAAGAAGATCGGCGTAAAGGTCAGAATCATTTCGCCATAGGCGTCGTTCTGGACATGCTCCGCCGCTTGGTTATGGCTGCGAACCGGTCTGCCGCTTTGATAGCCGGCCCAATTCGGATGCTCTGTTTCGGGAAGGGGCAGCCCTTGGTTCAGGGTATAGACCGGACGTAAGCGATCTCGGGAATGTTCGTGCGTGTGCGCAATGTTCAAGAGAAATTTCAGGAAGGCTTCCATTTCTTCGAAGTGGCCCAGGTTATGAAACGCCGTCAACGCGAAATAGGCATCGCGCAGCCAGCAGTAGCGATAGTCCCAGTTGCGCTGCCCGCCCGGCTGTTCGGGAAGGCTTGTCGTCAGGGCCGCCAGAATGGCGCCGGTGTCGTCGAAACAGTGGAGCTTCAAGGCGAGGGCGGACCGGATCACTTCGCGCTGATGGAGAAGCGGGACCGAGCAGTTCTTCACCCACATGCGCCAGTAACGCGTGGTCTGTTCCAGAAAGTCGTGGGCGACCTTGACCAGGTCGTCCTCGATGCCGAGCCCCCAGGTCAGACCGAAGTACAATTTCTGCGTCAGCGCAACCGGAGTTTCTTCGCAGAGATAGGTCAGCGGCATGTTGGTCAGCAGGCGGAGCAGCTCGCCGCGAATGTCGT
This sequence comes from Nitrospira sp., assembly GCA_022842445.1. GTDB lineage: Bacteria > Nitrospirota > Nitrospiria > Nitrospirales > Nitrospiraceae > Nitrospira_D. The sequence goes on along the minus strand of JALHPO010000006.1, from coordinate 98,332 downwards.
AGCGGAGGTGGTTGCTTCCCCGCACTGGTTGCACAGGGTTTTTGTCCCAACCGGAAACCGGGCGGCAGCTGACCCGAATGACTGGAATTCCCTGCAATGGTTCGACCAACCGGAAGAGTGCCGCAGGCCTATAGATACGGCCGTATTGCTCGAACCGCGGACAGAAGTCGGTGATTTGGAATGCGTCGCCGTTCGGCAGGCTGACTGTCGTGAGCAGTATATTGGTATTGGGGAGATAGCGTTGCCGTGTCGTGAGTTCCTCGGCACGAACCGTGCTGGTAATAGTGAAATGTCCGCCATCAGGGTCGAGCAACCGACCGAAGACCGGCGGGCTATCAGGTCTTGGGGCGCACATCCAATCCACGGCGCCGTTCAATCCAATTAGCGCCGACAGTTGGCAATTACCGACGAGCCCATATGGATACATGCGTTTACCATAGGCGATTTTGCGGCGGATGTAAATGAGAGGTGATGTATGCCTTTGTCGTTTCGATTTTTGTTGCCGCTGGTGCTGGTCCTTGCCGTACTGGCCTACGCCGTCATTCCCCTCGTCGATACCCTGACGTTGAAATGGTTCGTCCGGGACATCGAGATCCGCGTGCAACTGATCGCGGGAACTATGGAGGCGCCGTTGACCGAGTTGATCGCCTCGGAGTCCAAGGCGAAACTGATGGCCTACTTTCAACGGATCCTCCAGGACGAACGACTCTTCGCCATCGGGTTCTGCGATCAGAACAACCGGCTCATCTATAAGACGCAGCTCTATCCTGACTCGGTTCCCTGCGAAGGCGCCGCCGCCATCGCAACCGGCCAGACATCGCTCCTTCGGCTGGAGCAAGGCGCCGTTCATGTCGCTGCCGTCGGCCTGGAAACCGGCGGTCGTCAGTTGGGACGGCTGATGCTGATTCATGACATGAGTTGGGTGGAGCGTCGAAGCAGCGCCACAAAGTGGTATCTGTTCTATCTCTTTGTGGCCATCGGTGCGATCAGCTCGCTCGTCACCGTGCTGGTTGCGCATTTGAGTTGGCGCGGCTGGGTGGCGGGTGTACGGGGCATGCTCCGAGGCGAAGGGTTGATCCGATTGATTAGAAATCAGCAGCACAACCCCGAATTGCAACCGGTCGCGCAGGATCTGCGCGCCATGATCCATGAGCTTCAAGCGGACAAGCGCATGCGCGATGAGAGCCAGATGAGTTGGAAGCCGGCCACGCTCAAGATGATCCTACGCGACCATCTGGCCGGCGATGAGGTGTTGATCGTGTCGAATCGGGAACCGTATCTCCATATTCGGCGCGATGAGGGGATCGAAGTGCAGGTGCCGGCCAGCGGCGTGGTCACGGCGCTCGAGCCGATCATGCGAGCCTGCTCGGGCGTGTGGATTGCGCATGGCAGCGGCAGTGCCGACCGGGAGGTCGTCGATGAGCGCAATCATGTACGCGTTCCCCCGGAGGATCCCGCTTACGAGATTCGACGCATCTGGATGTCGCCGGAGGAAGAAGAGGGGTACTACTATGGATTCTCCAACGAAGGTCTGTGGCCGCTGTGCCACCTGGCCCATGTCCGTCCCATCTTCCGTTCCTCGGATTGGCAGCTTTATAAGGACATCAATGAACGGTTTGCGATGGCGATCGTCGAGGAAGCCAAGACCGACAATCCGGTGGTGTTGGTGCAGGACTATCATCTCGCGCTCGTGCCGAAGATGGTTCGGGATCATCTGCCGCACGCCACGATCATCACCTTCTGGCACATCCCCTGGCCCAATCCCGAACGGTATGCCATCTGCCCCTGGTATCGAGAAATTCTTGAAGGCCTCTTGGGCAGCAGCATCCTCGGGTTTCACACCCGATTCCATTGCAGCAACTTCATCGATACCGTGGATCGCTCATTGGAAACGAGAATCGATCGGGACAGTTCCACCATTTCATACGGCGGCAAATTGACGGCGGTGAACCACTACCCGATTTCGATCGAGTGGCCCAGCCGGGTGCTGTCCCACGCGGCTCCCGTGCCCGCGTGCCGAACGCACATCCATGCGACGTACGGCCTGCCGCATGGGCACCATGTCGGCGTCGGCGTTGAGCGGCTGGACTATACCAAAGGAATCCTGGAGCGGTTTCTGGCGGTCGAGCGGTTGCTGGAGCTGCAACCGGAATGGATCGGGACATTCTCATTCCTGCAACTGGCGGCGCCCAGCCGCTCCAAAATCGACGAGTATCAGCACCTGGCGCAGCAAGTCCAGGCGTCGGCTGATCGCATCAATCGGCGGTTCGGCGGAGACAGTTACCGGCCTATCTACTTGAAGATGGAACATCATGATCCGCAGGAGATCGTCACTTACTATCGCGCGGCCGACTTCTGTGTCGTGAGCAGTCTCCACGACGGCATGAATCTGGTGGCCAAAGAATTCGTAGCCGCGAGGGACGACGAACAAGGCGTGCTGATTCTGAGCCAGTTCACCGGTGCGGCGACCGAATTGGTCGAGGCACTCGTGGTGAACCCCTATAACATCGATCAATGCGCCGCTGCTATGCATCTGGCGTTGACCATGCCCGGCACCGAGCAGCGGGCCCGGATGCGGAGCATGCGCGGCATCGTGCAGGAGTTTAACGTCTACCGGTGGGCCGGGCGGATGTTGATGGATGCGGCCCGCATGCGGCAGCGCGCCCGGCTTGTCCGTCAGATGGGCGGAAGAGACGAGCAAATTGCCACTGGTGGACTGGCATGATTTATCTTCTGTCGGATGAGGGACGCCAAGCATTGAAGACTGTCGCGAGCCGTCCTGTCCTGTATGCCTTCGACTTCGACGGGACGCTGGCGAAGATTTCGCCGGACCGCGGCGGCGTCAGATTGCCTCCATCCACCCATGAATGGTTACGTGAACTCGCCTCGCGTGCGTCCTGCGCCATCGTGTCGGGGCGCGCGCTCAGTGACTTGACGCCGAGGGTGAACGGCGCGGTTCCGTACCTGATCGGGAACCATGGGTTGGAGAGTCCGCTGACACCGGCTGTCGCACTGAGTTTGGCGGAGTACGTCTGCCTTGGATGGATGAAGCAAGTGGTGACGGACCTCGCCCAGCCGCTCAAGCTTGCCGGTATCGAGGTTGAAAACAAACGGTTTACCCTCACCTTCCATTATCACGGGACCGATGAGTCTACCGGAGTTCAGGCAGCGCTGGCCCTTCTGCTCAATCGACTGACGCCGGCGCCGCGGCTGATCCGTGGAAAAGCCTCGGTGAACGCCTTGCCTCCGGGGAGCACGAGAAAAGGCGAAGCTGCGCGGTCCCTCATGATTCATCTGCGGCGCGCAGGCCTGTTCTTCGTGGGCGACGATGAGACAGACGAAGATGTTTTTAGACTGACGGAAGGACTCATCATGGGGGTGCGGGTTGGATGCCTGGCTGAATCGCGGGCGCAGTATTACCTCAAGTACCAGAGCGAGGTAGAAGAAGTGATCCGCTTTCTCGTCCATCGCATCGACCGCACCCCGGAATCACATATCCGTGGACGGTAAGACATGATCGCCGAAACGACCCGTGTTACGTGCTTGGGAGGAATGTCGTCGGTATCCGCCCGGATGCCGACGACATGCGGCCGCAGCTGTGCGATGCAGGGTGAAAGGGTGCGACGGTGAGTTTTACGGATCACTGGACAGGCTATACGGCATTCGCCGTGTTTCTGGCCGCCTATGTGTTGGTGACTGTCGAAGAGAGTCTTCATCTCCGAAAATCGAAACCCGTCATGGTGGCGGCCGGCGTGATCTGGATCTTGACGGCCTTCGCCTATGCCTCTCAACATCAATCCCATCTCGTCGCCGAGATCCTGCGCCATAATCTCTTGGAATATGCCGAATTGATGCTGTTTCTTCTCTCTGCGATGACGTTCATCAATACGATGGCAGAGCGGAACATCTTTACGGCGTTGCGGACAGGCCTCGTGTCATTAGGTCTGTCCTTGCGCGCCGTGTTCTGGCTGACCGGGATTCTTGCTTTTGTTATATCCCCTGTCGCGGATAATCTGACGACAGCGCTGGTGATGGGGGCTGTGGTCATGGCCATGGGGGCAGGCAACGACCGCTTCATCAGCGCGGCCTGTATCAATGTGGTAGTTGCGGCCAATGCGGGCGGTGCATTCAGTCCCTTCGGCGACATCACGACCCTCATGGTGTGGCAGAAAGGCGTGGTGCATTTCGGCGATTTCTTCTCGCTGTTCATCCCCTCTTTCATTAACTGGTTTGTTCCGGCCGCCCTGATCTCCATGACGATTCCGCACGAGAAGCCGTCGGCCAGAATAGAGCCCGTACAGGTCAAATACGGCGGCTACGTCATTGTGATCCTATTTCTGATCACCATAGCCGGAACGGTGCTCTTGCATCATTTTCTTGAGATCCCGCCGTTTCTCGGCATGATGACCGGATTAGGCGTGCTGAAATCCTATGGGTATGTTCTTCGACGCAAGGAGCTGAACGAATGGACGGAAGTCTCCGCATTTGATGGCGCCGTCAGCCTCAATGCAGTGTACAAGCCCGCGGCCAAACCGTTCGATGTGTTCATCAGCATGAAGCGTGTGGAATGGGACACGTTGATGTTCTTTTACGGCATTATGCTCTGCGTCGGCGGGCTCGGCGCCTTGGGGTATTTGGCCGCACTCTCCGATGTTCTGTATAAGGATCTGGGAGCCACGACCGCGAACATCCTTGTCGGGATTCTGTCGGCAGTCGTCGACAACATCCCTGTCATGTTTGCCGTGTTGAGCATGAGCCCGGATATGAGCCTCGGCCAATGGCTCTTGGTGACCTTGACGGCCGGTGTCGGGGGATCGTTGTTGTCCATCGGGTCTGCAGCGGGCGTGGCTCTTATGGGGCAGGCACGGGGGATCTATACGTTCTCGGCCCACCTGAAATGGATCTGGGCGATTGCCTTGGGTTATGCCGCCAGCATCGCGCTTCACCTGGGAATGAATGCCGCTCTCTTCAGTCCATAGGTGTTGCGTATACTTTGTGACGAGTCCGGTTGCCTGGAGTCGCGAGACATGCTCGCCGCCGCCGGGTTCCGAGCGTGGCTCTTCAGCAAAGCCTGGCACGGGAGCGACGCACACCATCAGCGACGCGATCACCCGGAGAATTCTGGATCTCATGGGGCGGTTGACGGCGCGGACGCCACGACCGTCAGGCTGCCGTCCTTGATGTGAATGTCGCGTTGGGGATAGGGGATCTCGATCCCATGCTCTCGAAACTTCCGGCTGATGGCGTAGTTCAGCTCGCTTCGGAGCACACCGGGACGGTCTGTGTAGTCCCGCGTCCAAACCCGGAGAATGAGCTGCAAGGAACTTTCGCCGAACTCCTGGAACAGCACATCGGACTTCCGTTCTTTGAGCACACCCGGGTGGCTTTCGGCGACCTCCAGCAGGAGTTTTCGTACCGCCTCAGGGTCTTCTCGGTAAGCGACTCGCACGGGAAAATTGAACCGCACGTCTCTGGTTGTGTAACTCCAATTCGTGACTTTTGACCCGATGAACTCGGAGTTGGGTATGATGATGGCAATGTTGTCGTTGGTGATCACCGTCGTGGTGCGGACCGAAATGTCCACGACGTCCCCCGTCACCTGTCCCACCTCGATGCGATCTCCGATTTTGATCGGCCGCTCGAAGAGAAGGATCAGGCCGCTGACCAGGTTGTTCGTGATCGATTGCAAACCGAAGCCGACCCCGATACCCAGCGCGCCGGCCAGCACCGTCACCGCACTGAGATCGATTCCGACAGTCTGTAAGATTACGATGAATCCAATCGCGATGATGACGTAGCGGACAATCGAGCCTGTGGCCTGCCGGACGCCGATGTCGATCCGGCTGTTCGCGAGGAGCTTCAGGACGATCCAATCTTTAATCTTTTTCGTCAACCACAGGAGCAGGACGAAAAGAACGACCAGAGAAACAATCGTCCAGAGGGTTACGGGTGCCGCGCCGATCTCAAACAGCGGAATATTCAGCCACCCTTTGATCAATCCCGATATTTCCTGCAAAGCGTCCATCGTATCCTCCGTTGCTCAGTGGAAACATGAGTTCGCAATAGCCGTGGCGGCTTCCGGCATCCACCCACCGCGAAGCCAGGGCTCACGCCGGCTGAAACGGCCAGAAGACCGGAATCAACCACGTAGCCAATAGCCAGAACAGGATGTTCAGCGGAGTGCCGACACGAAGAAAATCCGTGAACCTGTACCGGCCTGGTCCATAGATCAGAGTGTTCGTTTGGTAGCCGACCGGGGTCATGAAGCTCGCTGAGGCCGCGAAGGTGATGGCCATCAGGAAAGGACGAGGATCCAGGCCCATTGACTGGGCCGCGGCAATGGCAATTGGCGCGAGGAGAGCAGCGGTCGCGTTGTTCGACATGGTTTCCGTCAGCAAGGAGGTCACGAGATACAGTGCCGACACGAGCGCCACGGGGCCCCACATCCCAACTGTTGCGATCAGCCAATTGGACAGCAATAATGCGGTACCTGTCTTTTCCAGGGCGACTCCCAGCGTGAGCACGCCGGCCAGCAGAAAAATGATCCTCCATTCGACGGCGTTGTAGGCTTCTTGCATCGTCAGACATCCGGTCAGCACGAGCAGTACGCATCCGGTGATCGCGCTGACGACGATGGGGACAATGTTGAGCGCCGCAACGCCTACCACGCCAGCGACGATTGCGAGCGCGGTCAGAAGCTTGTGCGTTCGAAATGTCGGAAGTCCCACGTCGGAGATCATCACAAAGGCCGGGCTGTCTCTGAGGCGAGCGAGCGAATCCCTTCGTACTTTGAGCAGCAGTACATCGCCTCCGCGAAGGGTTCGTGTGTTCAGGTTATCATGCACCACTGTGCCCTGATGCCGGACGGCCAGTACGGTCGCACCGAAGTTGTCTCGGAATCTGATCCCTTTCAGTGATCTCCCGTCCAACACCGAATAGGGAGCGACGACGGCTTCCATCAGCTGTGTATGGCCGGACTCCAGGTCTTTATCATGCCATTGCATCTCCGGTTTCAGCGCAATCCCGACCCGCTCCTGCAATCGCTTGATCTGGGCGACGTTGCACCGGACGAGCAGCACGTCGTCCGCCTGCAGTATGGTGAAAGGATCCGGGGAGAGTAATCTGCCGGCTCCGCGCCGGACCTCCAGAATATCGAGTTCGATTTCCTGTACCAGCGGGCAGTCGGCGATCGTGGTGCCGACGGATCTCGCCTCAGGGAGCAGGACGATCTCCGTGAGATAGTCGTCCATGTCGAAGTGCTGTGTCAGGTCACCGGCGGTCCGACGGTCCGGTATCAGGCGCAAGCCGACCGTCAGCATGTACACCGTCCCTGCGGCGAAGAAGATCAGACCGAGCGGCGCCATTTCAAACATGCCGAGTCCCGGCTGTCCGTACCGTTCAGCGACAGAGCTGACCAGGATGTTGGTCGAAGTGCCGATCAGCGTGCAGACCCCTCCAAACATGGACGCAAACGACAACGGCATAAGGAGCTTGGAGGGGCTCACGCGAGTCTCGCGGGCCATGCCGATCACGACCGGCATCAACATGGCCACGGCCGCGGTATTGTTGATGAAGGCGGAGATGGTTCCGACCACACACATCATCGCCAGCAGCATGACCGTGATCCCACGCCGGCTGAGCTTGCTGAGTCTGGCCCCCAGAAGATTCAGGGCGCCGCTCTTGAAGAGCCCGGCACTGAGTATCAACATCGCGCCGACCGTCACGGTCGCCGTGTTGCTGAATCCGGCCAGACCTTCTTCCGGGGTAATGATCCCGCTGAGAAGCAAGACGACGATGATGACCAGCGCCACCACATCCACAGGGAGCTTTTCGGTGACGAACAGGATCACTGCAGAGAGCACTATGAAGAGTACGAACACCATTTCGACGGACATATGACGCCTTTCAAGAGGTCCGGCTTATTACCGCCCGACTGCTGCCATCGTCCGCGTATCAGCGTGACTTGCAACCCGTTGCGACGTCGGGCTCATTCAGTGACGTTCAGGAATTCCGACCGCCCGTTGCTCAGTCGACATGGTTCGTCCTTTCTCGGGAGAGTCCGCCGTACGGCTCTCCTGTTCCGGACCGGCGATCAGCGAGCGCAGGGTCATGCCGGCGAGGCTCTGCGCCACGGCCGCGTCTCGTTGCCGGAGGAGGGTGTCGATTCGTCCCTCCGGCTTCTCCGGAATGTTCTGCACCGGGCCATGGCCGTCTCGCACAAGAGTCAGGATCTCATGGAGGGGCATCAACTCCGGCGGTTTGATGAGGGCGATTCCTTCCGGCTCCGCCGTCCGGGCCAGGAGGTGTTGATCCACCAGCTCACTGACCTGCTCTTCAATGACGGACGGAGGCAGCCCCGACTCCTGTGCGAGATCCGTCATGGGCATCGGACCTTCACCGCGCAAAGCACGACGGCCCAACGTGACGAGGATGTTCAGCACAAGACGTTCCCGCAGGGCCGGTGTGTCCTGGTGCCGAAGAAACTGCGCTCGATAGGCCGACGGGTGTTGTGTAAAGAAGGACACCTGGGCGCCGACCAGGACGATCAACCAGCCGGCGTAGAGCCATAAGAGAAAAAGCACCAGCACGGCAAATCCGGAATAGATGGCGCTGTACTTTCCGGACGCGGCGACGAAGGCGGCAAAGGCTTCTCCGGCGATACCCCAGAGCAAGGCGGCGGTTATGCCGCCGATCAGTGCCGGCCATGCTGCCACCCGGGTGTTTGGAACAAATTTGTAGAGAAATGTGAAGACGCCGCATAACAGTGCGAAGGGCATCAGTTCGGCCGCCAGCACGAGGATGGTGCCGAACGGCTCGATGGCCATCACACGCTCGATGAGCGCGTGACTTTGCACCGAGGCGATCAGTCCGACGGCGGTGAAAATCAGCACCGGTCCGACCAGCACGACACTCAAATAGTCGGTAAACTTTCGAGCCCAGGTGCGGCCCTGCCGGACCCTCCAAATAGCATTCAGGGCCTGTTCGATCTTGTCGATGAGCGAATAGGTCGTATAGAAGAGGCCGGCCACGCCGACTGCGCCGAGCACACCGACCTTGAGATTGTTGACGAACCCGATGATTTGGCCGGTCACCTCCGCGCCTTTGGGGCCGAGCGGTTCCAGCACCTGGTTCAGAAGAGGTTCAATCTGCTGATGCGCGCCGAAGGCTTTGAGGACTGAAAACATCACAGCCAGAAACGGCACCAACGACAGGAGCGTGGTGTAGACGAGGCCGGCCGCGCGCGCATCCAGCAGTCGAACGCGAACTTCAAATGCCACGGCGAGGATCAAACGCAACAGGTGGAGGGCCAGGCGCGGCACGCGCGGCACCGTTTCCAGATCCATGGTCCAGAGTTCATGAGCAAAAAAATGACGGAGTCGTAGTGTGGTGGTCACTGGTCGAACGATCCTCCCTGTGATCCATACCATACCCGAAGAGAGGTCGGCCGGAAACAGGATTCTGGCCGGCGCCATGACCATGAGGGTTAAGGCTTAGCCTCATCCCTTGCGGCGTTGTCGTTACCGGGCTGCGCCGTCCATCGATCGAGAGGGGAGATCCGAAGGCCGGATGGGCGATACGCCTTCGGTAAGTATTGATCGGGCATGGCTGTCTTGTTCCCGTCGCGCAACTGAGTGTAGTGCGGCGACATGATTTCCACGCCGGCCTCGTTAAACGTGTCTTGGATATTCTGATGCAGCTCTGCGTAAATCGTCGCCATGAGGTTCGGCTGATCAGTGTAGGCGTTGATTTCGTAGGTCACATAGAAATCGTTCAAGCCGGTTTGCAGCACGAATGGTTCCGGCGCTGCCAGGATGTGTGTGGTCGAGCGGGCCGCGGCGATCAACAGCTCATGAACTTTCCGCCAGGGGGTATCGTAGCCAATCGTCACGCTCGTATGGAGAATCAGACCCTGGTTTCGCGCGCATGAGCTGAAATTGATGAGGTGACTGGCGAGAACCATGGCATTAGGAATGGTCACATCGACATTCTTGATCGTGCGGACGCGTGTGACCAGGAGGGTTTTCTCCACCACATCGCCGGTGGTGTCGGCAATCTTGACGCGATCTCCAACTTGGAACGGCCGCATATAGGTGAGGACCACGCCGGCGATAATGTTGCCGATTGCGGCAGCCGATCCCAATGAGATGAGAAGGCCCAAAAAGACGGAGATACCGCGAAAGCCTTCCGATTGGGAGCCGGGGATGTAGGGAAAAATCGCAATCGTGGTGAAGACGATGACGAGAAAGCGAACGATCTTGTAGGTCGGCATCGCCCATTCCTGATGGAACCCTGCGAACCTGATGGCTCCCTTGCCGATCCCCACAAAGACAAGCGAAATGACCTTGAGAATATAGCGGGCGACCACAATGATGATGGCGATCGACACGATGTTGGGGATATAGAATGCGAATGCCTCGCCGATAGCCCGCAGGGTGGTGAGGACGGCCTCGAGCAGTGTTATCGAAATACCGCGCGTCCAAGGGAAGATACCCAGTACGGTGGTGAGGTAGATGTAGAGCAGAATCAGGACCGCTCCGATTCGGATGGTCTTGGCGATGCCGGTGAGTGCGGCCGTAATCTGGTCGGCCGAAAGGAGATCAACGCGTTGGATCTTGATCGGATGAATGACCGTGCCCCTCCAGCCTTCAATTTTGGCGTAGATCTTCGGGAAGGTCTTGTGAAAGAGCAGCAGAAGCCCGACGAGGATTGCGGTGTCGAGCAGGACCAGGCTTGCGTCGACAAGGATGGTGCGGGCCGTCATTTGTTCGTGGCTCTTGGCGAGCACGCCTTGGATCTTTTGCGCGTAGGCTTTCGCCGTCTCGGATCGGGATTTACCAGTCGGCTGCGCATCCCGATCTGTGACCGTCATCACGACCACCTTGTCGTACAGGAGCTCGCTCGTCATTTCTTGATCGACGGCCGTGACGGGATAGATCCTCGTGAAAGGGTCCTTGGCCAACTGTGCAAGTCGTTCGGCGATGGCGCGAGCCCGCTCTTGCGGAGTAAAGGAGCCGATTTTGTCATAGAGGACAAAGAGCGTTTCGTCGGCGAAGATGACCGGCGCGCCTATCGGCTGAGCGGGCGGAGGACTCTGGCTCAAGGCTGGAGCGACCGTTTGCGCGTACGGTGACTGCCCGTTGAAGCAGGGGACGGTGAGCCCGAAGACGACCACGGCCATCAAGAGCCAGGAGTTTCGGGAGGGTGAGTGCGCCATCATGAAGTCCTCCGAGGGGGTCGAGCCGATTTCAAGCCGAATTTTGGCACAAACATACATGGTGCGCCATAGGCGAAATGGTCGTGGATCGTTCGCTGCAGCAGAATGGCCAATGTCGGACAGGCTTCCAGGAGAGGACGAATCAGGCCGTGCCTTCCAGATTCAATTTCAGCGCGAGCAATTGCAGCAGGTCTTTCAACGTTACCACGCCGGCGAGTCGGTCGTCCTCCAGCACGAGGAGCCGGCTGGTACCGGTCCGTTTCATGATCGACAGGGCGGCCAGCGCGTTGGTATCGGCGGCAATCGTATTCTCCGCCGAACAGGGCGTGAGGATGTCTCGGACCGTGAGCTGTGTCCATTGATCCCGCGGGATGCCGGCGACTTGTTTGGAATAGACACACCCGATCAGGCGCGTGTCTTCCATCACGGGGTACATCTCGTGCAGTGAACGGTAGAAGTGTTCTTCAATCAGTACGTCGAGCGCGAGATCCGACGGGACGGTGTCCGGGTTCGGCGTCATGAACCGGCGAACCGGCGCTTCCCCGAGCTTGGTGCGCACGACCACCTGATAATACGCAGTTCCGGCCGCTGTCCGCAGGAACAGACCCAAGATGAACCACCAGATACCGATGATGAAATCGCCGGTGATCACGTGAAAGATTCCCGACAGAATCAGTGCAAGGCCGAACCAGGACCCGATGCGGGACGCCCAGCGGGTGGCCCGATGGAGATCCTGTTTCCAGTGCCATAAGGCTGCGCGAAGCACACGCCCGCCATCCAGAGGAAAGGCCGGGATCAAATTAAATCCCCCCAGAAGGCTATTTACAAACGCCAGATATCCGATCAGGCCTAACGGAACGATCGGCAAGTGGATGCGATATCCGGCCGCGAATGCCAGATAGCAGGCGGCGCTCAACGCAAAGCTCGAAATCGGGCCGGCAATCGCCGTCAGCCACTCCGCCTTCGGACTGGGTGGCGCTTCATCCATCTGCGCCACACCGCCGAAGATCAGGAGGGTGATGCTCTTGATCCGCAGGCCATAATGTTTGGCGACCAGTGCATGGGCCCATTCGTGAAACACGATCGATCCGAAGAGGCCTAGCGCGCCGAACGCCCCCATCCACCAGTACGTGGAATCGGCGAGGCCGAGGTAGTATTCGGGAAAGTAGCCCTGCGCAAGCGACCAGGTGAGAAACGGCGCCAGAAAGATCCAGTTGAGATCGATCCGGATTGTAGACCCGTACAGTTCAAACAGCGTGGCGCGTGTGCCGAACATAGATGTCCCTTCGCAGCCGACCCCTATCCCGGGGCCGCACCATCACAGACCGCAGCCGTCATCCCCACGATCCGGCAGTTCAATCGAATGAGACGGTCCGGTCTTCCCGATAGACCGGGGGAACTGTGCGTGGTCCATCAAGGTTGGGCGGTCGGAGCCGCTTTTCCGATCATGCCTGACAGTAGCGACCGGTATCAATGTGTCTGGTGCATCTTGCAACAGAGGGTTCACCGGATCTGGGGCGTTTTGCCTGATGACCGAGGCATAGCACTTTCATAACGTCCGCTCTTTCAATCGACTCACGCGATATCACGCTCAAATCGGCCGCCGGCATGATGGCATGAGGATTGCGCAGAGATGTCGGAAAAGCTCCGGACTTCAACTATCGGAGGAGCCATGCCGATGAGGTACTTCATTGTCACATCGGGTTTCTAGCTGTCGCCTCCGGCGGCTCCATGGCTACCGGTGAGGCCGTCGGTCAATCGTCGGGTCCAATATGGGGGCTTAGGCGTCCGTGAGGAGCCGAACATATGATGCAGGTCCGCATTCACGGTCGAGGGGGACAAGGCGTGGTCACGGCGGCAGAGCTGCTCTCGATGGCCGCATTCACCGACGGCCGGTATGCTCAGGCTTTTCCCAGTTTCGGATCGGAACGGATGGGGGCGCCGGTGACGGCCTTCTGCCGCATCGATGAGCGGGTGATCCGCACCCGTGAAGCGGTCACGCAACCCGATGTGGTGATCGTGCAGGATCCCACCCTGCTTCACCAGGTCGATGTCTTCGGAGGATTGTCGACCCAGGGCTATGTCTTGATCAATTCGACACGTTCCGTGGAAGAACTGGGGCTCGATGAATTTCTGAACACGTTTCCGCACGGGCACGTATGCGTCGTGCCCGCCGGGGACATCGGCGTGAAGCACATGAAACGCCCCATTGCGAACACCCCGTTGCTGGGAGGATTCGCCGCGGCAACAGGGGCGATCAAGATCGAGTCTGTCGTCTCAGCGATTCGCCAAAAGTTTCCCGGTTCGCTCGGCGCGAGGAACGCCGATGCCGCCAGGGAGGCGCATGACCTCGTGGTGAGTCGGTTGCGTGATGACAAGGGAGTGCTCCATGCGCGCGCAAATTGAGGGGTCGCAGGCCGTGGCCGAAGCGGTTGTGTTGTGCCGGCCTGAGGTCATTGCCGCCTATCCGATCTCGCCGCAGACCCATATCGTGGAGCGGTTGTCGCGCATGGTCAAACAGGGCGATGCCGGACGTTGCCAGTATCTGAACGTGGAGTCCGAATTCGCGGCGCTCAGCGTTTTGATCGGGGCCTCGGCGGCCGGCGCGAGGACGTACACGGCCACGACCAGCCAAGGACTCCTGTTCATGGCCGAGGCGGTGTACAACGCGGCCGGACTCGGATTGCCGATCGTGATGACGATCGCGAACCGCGCAGTCGGAGCGCCGATCAATATCTGGAACGACCATTCCGACAGCATGGCCCTGCGTGATGCGGGATGGATTCAGCTCTATGCGGAAACGAATCAAGAAGCCGCGGACCTTCACATCCAAGCGTTTCAGTTGGCGGAGCAGCTGAGCAGTCCGGTGATGGTCTGCATGGACGGGTACATTCTGACACACGCGTATGAGCCTGTGGATGTGCCGGACCAGAATCTCGTCGATGCGTTTCTTCCTCCTTTTTCTCCTGTCCAAGTGCTCGATCCGAGCGATCCCATCTCGATCGGTTCGATGGTCGGGCCAGAAGCGTTTACCGAAGTGAAGTACCTGGCGTACCAGCAACAGCTCCGCGCGCTCGCGCTGGTCCCGGAAGTAGCCGGCGACTTCGAGCGACAGTTCCATCGGCTCAGCGGAGGCCTGTGCACGCCCTATCGCATGGAGGATGCCGACATCGCCGTGATCGCGCTCGGTTCGGTGATCGGCACGATCAAAGACGCCGTCGACGAGCTGCGTCTCGAAGGGATCGCGGCCGGCTGCGTGAAAATCGGATGCTATCGGCCCTTTCCTTCGTTGCAGCTCCGCGCCGCGCTGGAAGGCGTCTCGCGCGCGATCGTGGTCGAAAAAGATCTCGCCGTGGGAATGGGGGGGATCGTGTCAGTCGACATTCGCATGGCGCTGCAAGGTTCAGCCGTTCCCGTGCACACGGTCATTGCGGGATTGGGTGGGCGGTCCATCTCGATTGCTTCGCTGAAGCGGATGGTGATCGAGGCCCGCGCAGAGCGATTGAATGAGCCGCACTTTTTGGATCTCAACACGACGGTGATCGACGCCGAACAGTCCCGCAGGCGTGAGCAGCGGCGAGCGGGCCCTGTCGCGGAGCAGGTGCTTCGCGCGGTCAATGCCATCGGAGCCAGGACGACTTAGAAGGACCAACGATGCCGACGCAACGCATCAAGTTCTATCAGACCGGCACCTATACGGCCGGGAACCGCCTGCTCGACGAGGAAGCTCGCACGGTGCAGTCCCGAATGGATCGCACGAATTCTCTGAACTCGGGCCACCGCGCCTGCCAGGGATGCGGCGAGGCGCTGGGTGCCCGCTACGCCATCGATGCCGCGATGCGCGCTTCGCGCAATCGGTTGATCGCGATCAATGCCACCGGTTGTCTCGAAGTGTTCTCCAGTCCTTATCCCGAAAGTGCCTGGCAGATTCCCTGGATGCATTCGCTGTTCGGCAACGCCCCGGCGGTCGCGAGCGGCGTGGCAGCCGCGTTGCGCGCGAAGGGACGCGGCGACGTGCACGTCATTGCCCAGGGAGGCGACGGAGCCACGGTGGATATCGGATTCGGCTGCCTCTCCGGTATGTTCGAACGGAACGATGACGTGCTCTATCTCTGTTACGACAACGAAGCCTACATGAATACCGGCATTCAGCGATCCGGCGCGACGCCGCCTTTCGCCCGCACGAACACGACCCAGGCGGTCGGCGGGGCCCCGGGCAATCTGTTGGGAACTGGCAAGAACGTGCCCCGCATCGCAATGGCGCACGGCATTTCCTATGTGGCCACGGCCTCCGTAGCGGATCTGCACGATCTGGAAGCGAAGGTCACCACAGCGATGGGTATGACAGGCGCGCGCTACATCCATATCCACGTGCCCTGTCCGCTCGGCTGGGGGTCTGACCCTGCGCACACCATGAGAGTGGCCCGAATGGCGGTGGAGTCCGGCCTGTTTCCCTTGTTCGAAGCGAAATCGGGAGTCGTCATCGGCCGCACGTTGATCCGGCACAAGGTTCCGGTCGAACGTTATCTCGAATTGCAAGCCCGATTCAAACATCTCTTCGAGCCACGGCGGAACAGCGAGGCGATTGCCTCGCTCCAAGCGATCGCCGATGCCAACATCTCGTTTTACGGTTTGCTGGAATAGGGACGCCAAGATGGACCGCAAGCCCTTCGCCATTACGCTCGATCCGAACAGTAGTCTGGCCAATCACACCGGGAACTGGCGCACGATGAAGCCGGTCTATGTCGATCGGCTGCCGCCCTGCAACCACGCCTGTCCTGCCGGTGAGAACATTCAAGCCTGGCTCTATCACGCGGAAGAGGGAGCCTATGAAGCAGCCTGGCGCCGGCTCATGGAGGACAATCCGATGCCGGCGATTCACGGGCGCGTCTGTTACCACCCCTGCGAGAGTTCGTGTAATCGTGGGCAACTGGACCAGGCCGTGAGCATCCATGCGGTGGAACGATTTCTCGGCGATCAGGCGATCAAGCATGGATGGCAGGTGCGATGCGCTCCTCCGACGGGCAAGCGCGTCTTGATCGTCGGGGCCGGCCCGAGCGGCCTGTCGGCCGCCTATCACCTGACCAGGATGGGCCATGCGGTCACGATCTGTGAAGCGTCGGCCAGAGTCGGCGGCATGATGCGATATGGCATTCCCGCCTACCGTCTGCCGCGTGAGATTGTCGATGCGGAAGCGGCACGACTCGAAGCCATGGGGGTCGCGATCCGGCTCAATTCGAAGATCGAGGATCTCGATGCGCCGATCAAAGAAGGGGGCTTCCACGCCACGTTCCTCGCGGTCGGCGCCCACCTGGCCCGGCGTATCGACATTCCGGGGTTCGACGCCAAACGCCTGCTCGACGCCGCGACGTTTCTCCGCAGCATGGACGGCGCGTCGCCGATCAAACTCGGCCGCCGCGTGGCGGTATACGGCGGAGGCAACACGGCAATCGATGTGGCTCGTACGGCTGAGCGGCTGGGCGCGGAACCGGTCATCATCTATCGGCGGGACCAGGCCCATGCCCCTTCGTTCAAGGAGGAGATCACCGAAGCGCGCGAAGAGGGGGTGTTGTTCCACTGGTTGCGCAGCATCGCCAAGGCGGCCGGCGAGAAGTTGACTCTGGAGGTGATGGAAGTAGACAAGGAGGGCAAACCGAAGCCCACTGGCCGGTTCGAAACCATCGAAGCCGATACGGTAGTGCTCGCGCTGGGACAGAAGGCGGATACCGGATTCCTGAGGAACCTGTCGGGAATTCGTCTTCATGACGACGGCACCATCGAGGTCGACGAACATATGATGACCGGCCATCCTGGCTTGTTTGCCGGCGGGGACATGGTCCCCGGTGAGCAGTCCGTGAGCATGGCGACCGGTCATGGGAAACGGGCCGCCCGTCATATCGACGCCTATTTGCGCGGGACGCAGTATGTGAAGTCCTCGGCACATCCGCTTGCCATGTTCGACCGGTTGAACACCTGGTACTATACCGACGCGGAGCAGTCCAAACAGCCGGTGTTGGCTACAGCCAGGCGCCGCGCGAGCTTCGAGGAAATGGTCGGCGGGTTGGATGCCGATACCGCATTGCTGGAGGCGCGCCGCTGTCTGTCCTGCGGCAATTGCTTCGAGTGCGACAACTGCTATGCCGTCTGTCCGGACAATGCCGTCATCAAACTGGGGGCAGGCAACCGGTTTGCGTTCAATTACGACTACTGCAAAGGCTGCGGGCTTTGCGCCGAGGAATGTCCCTGCGGGGCGATCGATATGGTTAAGGACATGAAATAAGAATGGCCGCGTCAGCGACCGACGCGCTCAAGTTGAGTCACTGGTCGATTATTTTCTTAAAGAGGAGAGACACCCATGAGCACAAGGCTAGGCAAACGTTATGGCACATCGTACAAGAAGAAGGAATCTCCCAAGCAAGATCCCTACGCGATGCTCAAGGCCCCGAAAGGGCCCACAATCTGCCGGAAGTGTCTGGCGATTTATGCAGACAAGCGGTGGCATTTCGATGAGGTTCAGGCTGCCAAGCTGGCGGCATCCCCTCGCACACAGAAGCTGGTGTGTCCGGCCTGCCAGAAAATCAAGGACGACTATCCCGAAGGCATCGTGACCTTAACGTGGTCGCATCTGCCGGATTATGAGGCTGAGATCAGGGGATTGATCGCCAATGTGGAAACACGCGCCGTATCGGTGAATCCGCTCGATCGAGTGCTGAAGATTGTCAGGCGCAAGCAGGAGTTGGAGGTGCAGACGACTAATGACCGGTTGGCGCAGCGCATCGGGCGCGCGCTGGTGCGATCGTACAAAGGGAAGGCGGCCTACAAGTGGGCGCATCGCGACATGATGGTCCGGGTGACGTGGGAGGGACCGGAAAAGTCCCTCGCGTCGAAACCTGCACCTCGAATGAGGGGAAAGAAGAAATAACGCGCAGGCCTCCGCGAGGCCGCCGAGGCGTTCAACCCACCGCCATCGAAGCGGCGCAGACTTCTCGTGAAGAGCACATAGATACGGAACGATGTTGATGGCCTGAGCGGTCTTTTCGGCGCGCGCGTCCGGCCTCTGGGTGTGCCGGTTGCGCGTGGCAAGAGATCTGCGGTGGTCCGGAGCAGCCTGGGTTTCCGTCACGTCGCGACGGTCGCCGCTGTTGCCGTTTCGGTAGGAATACGGCGATGGGCGCAGGCCAACACACGCGCGCAATGCGGGCAGACATCCTCGATTCTGGCGAGAAGGCTCCAATAAAGCCGATATTTGGTCAGGTACTGGTGCGCGTCCATCCATTGGGCCTGCCCGCCTTCCGGGCAAATCTCATCGCAGAGGTATCCGCATCCGACGCAGAAACGCACCGGTATGGATGTGATACGCACCGCATGCGCGGGATGCGATAACGAGAGAGACAGATGGTATTCCGATGATTGCGGGTCGCGGCGGAGCACGATCCGGCCGTCCCGCGACATCCGGTCCACGGCGGAAAACACCTCGCTCCAGTCATGATGCAGAAGTTGCTGAACGACGTTGTCCAGGCTGCAGGGGCCTGTTCTCTGTAAGACATGGAGGATCTTATCTTCGACAGTGCAAGTCTGGGTTTTCATATGCTTTCTCTCCGGACGGGGTGAGATGCCGGGTCACACGATAGGCGGAAGAATGAGCCGTGAGAACTAGGGAACTTACCAGTTCAATAAGGAAAAGATATGAGCCCCCGTGATCTTGTTTGGCGTGTAAAATCGGCATACACTAATCTTTTTTCACTCTATTCTCATCGCTCAGCCGCGGGTGTCGATGCTCTCGAGAATGCGAGCGACGACTTGCAGAATCTCTTGAACAGCACAGAGGTCGCCACCATTGTCCTGGACAACGAGTTGCGCATCAAACGGTTCACCTCGGCAGCGACGCGGGTGAGCAATCTGATCGTCGTCGACGTCGGACGCCCGCTGTCGGACATTGTGTCGAAGCTGGCCTATGACCGGATGGTAGAGGACGCGCGGGATGTGCTCAGGAAGCTCGTCATGCGGGAGCGCGAAGTCCGGGCCTCCGACGGCGGTTGGTTCTTCATGCGGATCGTGCCCTATCGCACCTCCAAGAACCTCATCGACGGGCTCGTGCTGACGTTTCTGGACATCACCAAGCTGAAGGACGCGGAGCGGACCTCACAGGCGGCGCGCAGGTTGGCCGAAAGCATTGTGGAGACCTTGCGCGAACCGCTGCTCATCCTGGACGAGCAGCTCCGCGTCGTTTCGGCCAATCAGTCCTTCTACCGGGCGTTTCGATTGACACCGCGCGAAGTCGAGCAGCAGCTCCTCTATCATCTGTGCAACGGGGCCTGGAACAATTCTGACTTACGGTCACTCCTCGAGGAGGTTCTGCCGGATCGCACGTCGTTTCGGGACTTCATCCTCGACAATGCGTTCCCGCAGGTGGGCCGCAAGAAGCTGGTGCTCAATGGCCGGCGTCTCGAACAGGACGCGGCAATGGCGGGCAGAATTCTGCTCGCCATGGGGGAGATCACGGATCGGGACGTCGTGGCGGAAGCGAAGGGTATGGGGCGGATAGCATGAACCCCACAGCGTGAGTCTCAAACTCGCGCTCTCATTGAAAGGGACGATGTGAAGGCGAAGAGACCGGCCAGAGCAGCGAAGACGCCCGCACTCCGTCAGCAGGCGGAGGAACTGCTCCGGACGACAAGGCGTGACGTCGCCGCCATGCCGACCAAGGACGTGCAATGGCTCGTGTACGAGTTGCAGGTCCATCAGCTCGAGCTGGAGATGCAGAACGACGAGCTGCGCCGGACGCAAGCGGAGCTCCAAGCCGCACGTGACCGGTATGCGGACCTCTACGATTTTTCCCCCGTCGGCCATCTCATGCTGGACTGGCAGGGGAACATCCTGGAGGCCAACAGCACGGCCGGAACATTGCTGGGTTTCAGCAGGGACAAGCTGAGAGGGCAGTCCTTCGAGCGATTCATTGCGCGCGAGGACCAAGACTCCTTCGCCCATCATGTACGGGATGTCTTGGAGGGGGGCGCGCCACATTTCTGTGAGGTGCGGCTGCACAGCGAGTCCGGTGTTTCCTGTTGGCTCTTGCTCAAGAGCCTCGCGATGCGTGACAAGTCCGGGCGTATCACCAACTGGCGGATGGCGCTCCTCGAGATCAGTGAGCGCAAGCGGGCCGAGGAGGACTTGAAAAATGCGAGTGCCGAACTGGCGCTGGCCAATGAGCGCTGGGGCTTGGTCATGCGCGCGACCAACGACGGCGTGTGGGATTGGGATGTCCTCCATGATCGTGTTTCCTTTTCTCTTCGCTGGAAAGCAATGCATGGGTTTGACGAGCAGGACAGCCTGGAATCCAGCAAGGTGTGGTCGGAAAGGATTCATCCGGAGGATCGGGCACGCGTCATGGAGAAGCTCGACGCCTATTGGAAGCAGCAACGGCCTGAGTTCTGGGAAGAATACCGCATGCAGCGAAAGGACGGAACATGGATGTGGGTGCTCGACCGGGGAGTCGCCGTCTGGGACGAACAGGGACAGGTGGTCCGGATGGCTGGTGCGGAGATGGACATTACGTGGCGCAAGGAAGCCGAGGAGGCATTGCGGCGTCGAGAACGCGAATTCCGCACACTGGCCGACAATGTGCCGGCGTGCTTCGGTTATGTCGATCGAGATCAGTGCTATCGGTTCGTCAATAAGCAGTATGAAAAGTTGCTTCAACGACCTGCCGATCAGATCCTGGGATTGACCATGCAGGAACTGCTAAGCCCGGAAAGTTATGCGATGGTCCAGCCGCATCTGGAAGCGTCGCTCGACGGACAGCAGATATCGTTTGAGTATGAATCGCCGGTGCCTGGAGTCGGCGAGCGGTGGTTCTCGGCGCACTACGTGCCGGATCGAAATGAGGAAGGGCATGTCACAGGCCTATTCATCTTGCTAGGCGATGTAACCCAACTCAAGCAGTCGGAGGCGGTCGTACGTAAGAAGGAAGGACTACTGCAGGATCTGAGCGCCAGGCTGCTGCAAGCCCAGGAAGAGGAACGGCGGAGAATCGCCCAGGACCTCCACGACGACTTCACGCAACGTCTGATCTCGCTTGCCATCGACTTGCGCATGGTTCAAGAGGATGTGCAGGGCGTTGCTCCGTCGAGCGGCTCGCAGCTTCAGCATTTGGGAGACTCAGCGGAGCGCCTCGCGACGGATCTCCAGCATGTGTCGCATCACCTTCACCCCTGGATCCTGGAACATCTGGGGCTTGAAGCGGCGGTCCGTGAGCAGGTCGATGAGTTCGCTGCACGGACTGGTTTGAAGACCGAACTCATTGTTCGGGATCCGCCCCATGCCATTTCAGGCGCACAGGCGCTCTGTCTTTATCGCGTATTGCAGGAAGGTCTGAACAACGTGCAGAAACACGCAGGCGCGACCAATGTGCTGGTGCGGTTTCTGGGGACCGGCAAGGGCGTGGGCCTTTGTGTCCACGACGACGGACGTGGAATCGAGAGCCTGGAATGTGCCGCACCCAGGAAAGGGCTTGGTTTGATCAGCATGGAGGAGCGTGTGAGAGCACTTCAGGGCACGTTCCGCGTCAGGACGAGAGTGGGCGATGGCACGGAGATCCATATCTGGTTGCCGCTGGAAGATGTAACGGGTGAGTCGTGATGAGTGACGCACGGGGGCGCGGTCTCGCGAACGGTAGGCTGTGGGGGATCGAGGGGTCACGCCGATGAAGAAGAAAGCCCGTTTGCTGATTGCCGACGACCATTCCATCCTGCTGGCCGGCCTGCGCCGGTTGCTTGGGGATACGTGCGTGATCGTGGGGACGGTCGAGGATGGGCGTGCGCTCGTGGCGGCAGCGGAACAACTGAAGCCGGATGTGATCGTGCTGGATATCTCGATGCCGATCTTGAACGGGTTGGATGCAGCCCGCCAGATCAAGAAATCAGTCCCGGACGTGAAACTCATTTTTCTGACGATGCATTCAAGCCCGAGCTATGTCAACGAGGCCCTCAAAATCGGGGCCAGCGGCTATCTGTTGAAACAGTCGGCGGCGTCCGAACTGCAACCGGCGATCGAGGCGGTCCTCGGCGGGCAGACCTATCTTACGCCGATGATTACCAAACAGGTCCTCGACGGGATGCTTCGGCCAGACCAGACAGCGATCAGGACATCCATGACCGATTTGACGCCGCGACAGCGGGAAGTGCTGCAGCTTATTGGGGAAGGCAAGGGCACGAAAGACATAGCCGCTCTCCTGAATGTATCGGTCAAGACCGTCGAGTTTCACAAGGCTCGTCTTATGGAACAGCTCGATCTGCATTCCACTCCCGCTCTGATCAAGTTTGCGATCACCGAAGGCCTGGCAAGTGTGGAATCCGGTCTCATCTAGCCCGCATCGTGCATAATGTTTCGCGGTGAGATCGAAAGGAACCGCGCTCCTCGTGACGGGTATCTCGTCCTTCGACGACGCTCAGGACGAACGACGAGCGACGAAGTAGGCGGAACAGTCGGCCTCTCTTCCTCGGACGATGCGTTCCCCCGCGAAGGGAGCATTCCGCCCGGTTATCACCGTACATTGGCGCTCGCCATGGTCGTCGTCGTAGTAGAGGATGACCCAGTCGCGCGTCTTCTTGAGTTGGTGCGCCAACGGGCTATTTGAGAATATGGCGGTATAGTGGCGAGGGCCTCGTTGCGTGTGCAGAATCGGCAGCCACGCTTCCTTCTCGGGATTGAAGCGCCGAGGGGCGATGGTCCTGAGCGTGCCGGACTTGGCTGATTCTCGGTATTCCCGATCGACGTCCAGCAGTTCCTCGATCGACGGCTCCCGGGTTTCGCGACTCACAGCTGATGGAGGCGGCCTCCGAACCCGTCCCAGCCTGGCCCACAGGGAGTCGATGATGCCTTGCAGTTTCTTGGGGCCGACTCCTTCGATGTCCGCCAGCCGCCCGTCGTGCGCTGCCATCTCGAGCTGTTCCAGCGTCTGGATGTGTAAGTCATCGTGCAATCTGGTTGCGAGGGCCGGTCCGATCCCTGGAATCGACGCAAGAAGCGCCGTTGAGTCCAGCTCACCACGCAAGCGATCCAGCATCGGGAGCCGACCGGTCACGACGAGCGTATGGATCGACCGAGCCAGGCTCACCCCGATACCGGGCAGGGCCTCGAGCCCGTCTGTGCCCCGTTGCTCGATAATCCGGGAAACCGGAACATCCAATTGCTCCAATCTCTCCGCGGCGGTCCGATAGGCTCGAATGCGGAAGCGATTCGCGCCTTGCTCATCCAGCAACAATGCCACCTCACGCAGTTTTTGCGCGATTTCTCGGTTCTCGGGGACATTCATGGGCAGCCAGCGTGACAAGCGGGAAAGGCGCGACTGGCACGACAAGCGACAACGAAATCTCTTATCTCAGTCAACGCGCTCCCGATGTTCCGTTTGCGTCTCTTTCCGCTCTCGCTCGTCTCTCTAGTATCGCCTTTCCCGCTGATGCGGCACGTCGCGCTTCTCCCGCTCGTCCCGCCCTCACTCGTAGCGTAGCGCCTCGATCGGATTGAGCTTCGAGGCCTTGTTCGCCGGGTAGAGACCGAAGAACAGTCCGACGGCGAGCGAAAACAGAAAGGCGGCGATCGCGGCGTCGATGTTGATAATGGTCGGCCATCCGATCATGACCGTGAACAACCGGGCGATACCGATGCCGGTTGCCACGCCGACCAGGCCGCCGATCGCGGTCATGATGACCGCTTCGATGAGAAACTGGAGTAAGATGTGCGCCCGCTTGGCGCCCACGGCCATCCGTAATCCGATTTCGCGAGTGCGTTCCGTCACGGATACGAGCAGAATATTCATGATGCCGATGCCGCCGACGATCAACGAGATCGAGGCGATGCCCATCAGCATGAGCATCATCGTCCGGCTCGTGCCGGCCAGCATCTTCGCGATATCTTCCATGGTGCGGAGGGTGAAGTCATCCTCCTCCGATGGATGCAGCCGGTGTCTGGTTCGCAACAGGTCTTTAATATCCTCCGCAACGGCAGGAATATCATTCCGTGTCTGGGTCGCGACGAGGATGATCCCGACGGTTCCCAGAAATTTGGTCCCCAGAACCTTTCGTTCGGCCGTCGAGAACGGGAGCACCACGAAGTCGTCCTGATCCTGTCCCGTGATGGACTGCCCTTTTGATGCCAACACGCCGATGACGCGGAGTGGGACGTTTCTGATCCTGATCTCGCTTCCCACCACGTCTTCTCCAGGCTCAAAAAGGTTCTGAACGGCGGTTCGTCCCAGCACAACGACTTTGGTTGCGGAATCCAGGTCCGACTGCGTGAAGAAGTTGCCTTGCGCGATGGGCCAGTTCCGAATATCGGGAAAGACAGGGGTCGTTCCGAAGACGACCGTACTCCAGTTTTTATTGTCCCGAATGACTTGAAGGACCGATCGTGCGCCGTACATGACGGTGGCGACGCCCGCGACTTTCTTTTCGATCTCCTCCGCGTCCTCCACGGTCAGCGTGGAGACTGAACCGAGTCCGCCGCGCACGCCGCTCACGGTCGTCGCCCCCGGAACGACGATCAGTACGTTGGTGCCCAGGCTGGCGATTTCCGACTGCACCGACGCCGTGGCGCCCTGGCCGAGGCTGACCATGGCCACGACCGCCCCGATGCCGATGATGATGCCGAGCATCGTCAATCCGGCGCGCAAGGGATTGCGGCGGAGAATCCGGAGGGCGGAGAGCATGGTGAGCCAGAAGAAAGTCATGTTTCTTGGTTGATTTGGTTTGTCTCGTTTGTCTGGCTTAAACAACCAACCAAACCAGATGAACTAAATAAACCGTTCTCTGTTTCATCTCACCTTCGGCCCGATCTCGAATCCCGGCGGCAGCTTCTTCTCGACGAGGTCATCAGGGGGTTCGATCCCGACGATGACCGCATCGCCTTCTTTCAGCGCGCCCTTGACGATCTCCGTGGAGAGGGAATCGGCAATCCCGGTCGTGACTGGCACCTGACGAACCGCGCCTGTGCGGTCCACAACCCATACTCGTGCCGTCTTGCGATCGACCGGTACATCCGGCATCCGGAACCGTAATGCGCCGTTCGGAACTCTGAGGGGGTTATCCCTCTCTTCCGTCACGATCGTGACGTTAGCCGTCATGCCCGGTTTGAGTTTGAGGCCGCGGTTGTCCACCGTAATCACGACGTCATACGTGACGACGTTCTGAATACTGATCGGCGCATTACGGACCTGCGTGACGGCTCCCTCGAAGAACTGTTTGGGGTAGGCATCGACCCGGAAATTGGCCGGCTTGCCCTCGACGACTCCGCCGATGTCCGACTCGCTGACGTTGGCATTGACCTGCATCTTGGTCAGATCTTGGGCGATGACGAAGAGCGTCGGCGTTTGAAAACTGGCGGCTACTGTTTGGCCCACATCCACGTTGCGAGACACCACGATGCCATTCACCGGTGAAGTGATCGTCGTATAGCCGAGATCCAATTCCGCGGAGGACAGCGTGGCCTGCGCCTGATCCAGCTGGGCCTGTGTTACCTCAACGTGTGCCTCGGCATCACGATAATTGGTATCGGCCAGATCGAGATCGGCCTGCGAGACGAAGGCCTCCGGCCACAGCGCAGCAATCCGGTCTCGTTCCCGTTTGCGCTGTGCCGCCATGTTCTTCGCCTTCGCCAGGTTACCCCTCGCGCTTTTCACCGCAGCGCGGGCTTGGTCCACACGGGCCTTGAAGGGCTGCGGATCAATCTGGGCCAGGGTTTGTCCCTGCGTGACAGCAGAATTGAAATCCGCAAACAGTTTGGCGATCTTTCCCGACACCTGGCTGCCGACCAGGACCGAGACGACTGGATTGACCGTCCCGGTTGCTGTCACGATGGCGCTGATGGGGCCCCGGTCGACCAGCATGGTTGTGTATTGGACCGGCGGAGGACCGGCGGTCCACCAGTACCACAGTCCCATTCCACCGGCGGCCGCGACCATCGCGATTCCGATCAGCCAAGACAGACGAGATCGTTTCGGGCGTGCTGGGAGCGTAATCGTGGTGGCGGGGAGATCCCGCTCGTGGGCACCTGGGTCACTCGATGAATGGCGCGCCGGAATCGAGGAAGATCCTGGGGGAATGATCTCAGTGACAGGGATTTCATGAATCGGATCGTGGGGGTTGCCGCTCATTGTGTACCAGCCTAGTGTGTGACGCCGCCTGCGCGACGGTTTTTGAATCGACTCACGATGAGCTTACGACTTTCCTCAGCCAATAGCAGCATCAGCGCGCCGAGCAAGAGCGGTCCGAAGATCCAGGCGGGCAAGGGGCTCGTCGCAAAGATCGCGTTGCCCCAGGGGGTATAGATGATCAACCCCAGAACGACGAGTTCCGTCACGATGCCCCAGAGCAGCAATGGATTACTAAACCAGTTGAGTTGAGAGAGCGGCACTCGGTCTGAGCGGCAGGCAAACACGTTTGCCACCTGGGCAATCACGATGCCGGCGAAGGTGGCGGCGGTCGCCTGCTTGTAGCGTGGATCGGACCAGTCGAGAGGCATTCCCCAGGTCCATCCTTGTGCCAGGAGTAACAGAAAGAATGCGCCCATGGCGATCCCGGCTTCGATCAGGCCCAGAAACACATAGGCACGGAGGAGCAGCGGAAGGTTCATCAACCGTTCCGTTCGGGGGCGCGGTGGGACGGCCATGATGCCGGCATCGGGCTTTTCTGCACCCAGGGCCAAGGCCGGAACCATATCGGTGCCCAGATCCACGGCGAGGATTTGTGGGACCGTGAGGGCGAGTGGAATTCCGAACAAGCCGTAGGCCAGGTAGGGGATGACCTCGGGCACATTGCTCGCCAGCACGTATGTGGAAAACTTTCGGATGTTCGCATAGACGGCACGACCTTCTTCAATGGCGTTGACGATGGTTGCAAAGTTGTCGTCGAGCAGAATCATGTCCGCCGTTTCTTTTGCGACATCGGTTCCCGTGATGCCCATCGCAATGCCGATATCAGCGATCTTGAGGGCCGGGGCGTCGTTCACCCCGTCGCCTGTGACGGCCACCACCTCGCCCATGTTCTTCAGCCCCGACACCACACGCATCTTGTGCCGGGGGGCCATGCGTGCGAAGACCGGCTCGGCCTCGTCAGGACCGGCAGGTGTGAGGAGCCGGCGTAGCGCATCGTCGCTCATCGTTTCCACCTGGTGCCCTTCGATCACGGGGCAGGATCCGGCCGGCTCGGTGCGGGATTCTTTCGGCGCCAGCCCGATTTGACGGGCGATGGCCAGGGCCGTGAACGGATGGTCGCCGGTAATCATAATGGTGCGGACGCCTGCTTGGCGGCAGCGCGCGATGGCTTCCGGCACTTCTTGGCGCGGGGGATCCATCATGGCCACGAGACCGAGGAAGGTGAGGTTCCGTTCCACATGGTCGATGTCAAGCTTCTCGACACCCTGCTCAATGTCACGCATGGCCACAGCCAGGACCCGATAAGCCTGGTGTGCGAAGGTCTGGCTTTGCGCCATGATGCGCCGGCGGTCCTCCTGACTCATCGGCGAACGTACAGTGTGGTGGAGCATCTGATTACAGAGGGGTACGAGCGATTCCGGGGCTCCTTTCACGAAGGCCACGAGCCGGCTCTCATGCCAATGGAGCGTGGCCATACGCTTCCGATCCGAGTCGAACGGCAGCTCGCCCATCCGGGGCAACAGTTCATGGTGAAGGAGTCCGTGATCCAGCGCGAACTCCACCAGCGCCACTTCGGTCGGATCGCCCGTGACGATGGGACGGCAGTCGGTCTGCCTCACGCGCTTGGCATTGTGGCAATGGATGATCGCATGGAAGAGCGGCGCATACTCCTCGGCCTCGATCGCAGTGGTCACGTGTCCGGCGATCACCAGACAGCTTTCCTGCACCTCGACTTCGTGATGATCAACGTAGAAGCGGGCCACGCGCATCCGGTTCTCGGTCAGTGTCCCCGTCTTATCCGTACAGATGACGCTGGTGCAGCCCAAGGTTTCAACGGATGTCAATTGTTTGATGAGTGCCTGGCGCTTCGCCATCCGCTGGCTGCCCAAGGCCAAGGCCAGCGTCACCGTGGGGAGCAGTCCTTCCGGAACGTTTGCCACGATGATGCCGATGCCGAAGATTGCGCTGATCCAGAGGCCCAAGCCCATGGAGACGCCGATGACGAAAAAGACTATACCCATGGCGACAGAGAGCATTGCGACCACATGAGTGACTTTCTCGATTTCCTTCTGCAGCGGGCTGAGACCTGTCGCGATACTGGTAGAGAGTTGGGCGATCTTGCCGAACTCCGTCTGCATCCCGGTGGCGAACACGACGGCGCGACCTCTGCCGGAGAGCACGGGGGTACCGGCAAAAACGAGATTGGGAATGTCCAGGAGATGTCCATCGGTTACCTGCTCCGCCGTCCGCCGTTTCGGTTGGGATTCGCCTGTGAGAGAGGAGAGGTCCACGCGCATGTCGGCGGCTTCGATAAGCCGGGCATCGGCCGGGATCTGCTCTCCTTCCTCGATCAAAAGCACGTCGCCCGGCACGATCTCGCTTCGCGGTACGTCATGCGGTTGGTTCGATCGCAGCACCCATGCCCTGGCAGGGAGGAGGCGATGGAGGGCGTGCACCGCGCGCTCCGCTTTATATTCCTGAAAGAACGCAAAGACGGCATTGATGACGATCACAGCAAGGATCGCCCAGCCCAATGTGGCCATCCCTTCGCCGGGCTTCATAAATTCTGCCGTGAAAGCCAAGGTGGCGGCGACCAGGAGCAACAGGGCCAGGAAGTGGGTAAACTGGCGGAGGAATCCTCGAAGCATTGAATAGCGGCTCGGTTCCTTCAGCACGTTGGGACCATACCGTATGAGCCGCTGTTGTGCTTCTTGGATCGACAAGCCGCCCGCCCTGGTTCCCAGGTGCTTGAAGATTTCACTCACCGTCAGTTGGTGGAAGGGTGGTTCTTCGAGGTCAGGCACGCGCGCCTCGTACGATGAGGGTCGAGCATGGAGCATGTCGCAGCAGACTTTCGGACACGCTGCCGAGCCGGAAGCGCTCTTGGCCGGAGAGACCGCGCGCTCCCACGACCAGCAGATCGGCAAGGCCGTCCTGCGCCAGTTTCATAATGTGGGCTACGACGTGATTCTGCTGAATGTCGGTGAAGACGGTGTAGCCTTCTTTCAAAAAGTCTTCCCGCATGTCGGCTACTACGCGCTCGGCGCGTTCGACCGCCGGACGCACGAGGATTTCCCTGTCCGCTTCGGAGACGTAGCTGCCGGCGAGTTCGGTGAGCGGTGATTCCACCGAAGAGAAGATTGTGACGGTCACGTCTTCCGGAAGGAGTCCCGCTCTCAGGAATCGGGCCGCTTTCCGCGAATGTTTCGAATCATCGACAGCCAGGACCACGCGGCGCAGCTGTTTCATCGGTCGTTTCACGACGAGGACCGGGCAGGCCGCCAGCGAGGCCACCTGCCGCGCGATGCTGCCGAGGAGGAACCCCTTGATGTCGCTCAGGCCTCGTGTGCCCAGTACGATCAGATCGGACCGCTCTTGCGCCGCGCGCCGCGCAATGGTGGAAGCAGGAGATCCGTGCAGCAACAGTGTGCGCACCGTCGTGCGGGGCCGCGCAGCTGACTGACTCAATGCCACCTCCGCATGGCCAGCGGCACGGCGCAGGATGTCTTCGCCGGATTTCTCCAGCGCTGCCTTCGCGCCCCGATATGTTGCTACGTGGGGTGCGCCGACAGGTTTCAAGTGCCGTGTGTCTGCCACGTGCAGCAAGGTAACAGCGGAGAGGGCATTTCGTCCGAGGGCGCCCACCGCTTCGATGGCCCATTGCGAGAATTCAGATCCGTCCACGGCGCAGAGGATTTTCATGGCTGGTCCTTCCTTTTCACGCGGGCTGCCCATTTACGTACGCGCTCCCAGGTATCCAATCTGCATTGGGTATGCCTGTAGTGAGAGGTTGAGGGAGGGAAGAATCAGCCTGTTACCAGGGGTTGCGAGATAGCTTGACCATAAAACCAAAGCGGGTGCTGCGGCGTTTTGCAGCAGAGCGGAAAGTCCTACTGTGGTGAATGGCGTCAGTATTTATGCACGACGAGCGGGAAAGGCAGAGCGGGCGGGATACAAGGATTTTGGGTCCGAAGGCCTGGATGTTCCAAGCTTCGAGCTTCCGATCGCGCATTTCTCGCCCGTCCCGCCAGTCTTGCTCGGCTATTCTGTTAAAGGAGGGGATACATGCCGATGAAGAAGAAGGTACGAGTCGTTAAGAAGCAGGATTTTGTCTCGATGACTGTCAAAGAGGTGATGGAAACGCGGGTGCAATCCGTCCATGTTCGTACCAAGGGTGACGTGATCGCATCGTTGATGATCGAAGGGTTCGGGGCGGTCCCGGTTATCGACAAGACGCGAACGCTCGTTGGAATCGTGAGCGAACACGACTTGCTGGGCGCGATCGACGATGGGCAGAGTCTCGGCGCCCTGATGGCCGGGGAGGTCATGACGGGAAATCCCTATTCCGTCCGTCCGGAAACCGAGCTGGGAACGCTGGTGCACGTGCTGCGCGCGAGCGATCTTGTCCGCGTGCCGGTGGTCGATGCCAAAGACCGCCTGGTCGGTATCATTGCCCGGCGCGATGTGTTGAGAGCCTATCTGTCTGTCGGTTCAACGAACAGAAAGTGAGGTAAGACGATGCGACAAACCGAATTCTTCATGAAAGGCTGCGATCCGAAGACCTTGACCGTCGGACAGTTGATGGAAGACGCGGTCACACGCTGCACATCGCGCACCGATGCGGCGACGATCGCCCATCTGATGACCCATCGCAACTTCGGGAGTCTGCCCGTCGTGGAAGACGATGGGATGCTGGTCGGTATTGTCACGGAATATGATCTCTTGCAGGCGATGATCGACGGCCGTGATCTCAGGAAGATCATGGCCACAGAAATCATGTCGATCCACCCTGTGACGGTCACCGAAGACCAGACACTCGCCCAAGTAGCGGATCTATTCCAGGACCGTTATGTGACCCGTGTTCCGGTGGTGCGCAACAAGAAGCTGGTGGGAATCCTGGCCCGCCGCGACCTGCTGTTCGGCTATATGAAAGCGTCGCAGTACTGGTCTTAACAGGCTGTTGAAAAAGGCCGCCAGCGGCGTTCTCGCCTCGAATGCATCTTCAACGTACCCCAGAGGGTACGCCTCCGGTGCATTCATCGGCTGCGGCCTTGCTGGACGGCCTTTTTGAACAGCCTGGCGTTTAGGGTGGCGTCGTTCCTTTGGTCACATTTCAATCTTGTTTGGTGCCTACATCGAGTTTTTTCGCAGTCTTCCAGGAGGGAGAGAAGATCGTTATTCGTCAATGGTCATTCGTCACGCGGCGACACGCTCCGGTCGAGCTCGTCTCATGGTTCCCGCTTCTCGGGGAATGTGCATTCTGCTCCTCGTCATTGCGATGACGGGTATTCCCGCTGTCTTACAGGCAGAGCTTGCCAAGAAACTCCGCGGCCCCTGTGCCGTCGTCTATCCGAGCGATGCGGTGGTGGAGTGGGACTGCCGGACGCTGCGCCAGAAGGAATCTCTGGAAACATTGTTCGGCGAATATTGGGTGGACGTGGCGCGGTTCAATCGAATCGACCGGCGTCATGTCGGTGTCGGTATATCCATCAAAGTCCCGAGACGGATCGAGGATGCGGCGAACTTTCAACCGCTGCCCTTGTTCTATCCGACGGCGGAACAGGACGAGCAATTCATTCTGGTCGATTTGTCGGAACAGTTTCTCGGCGCCTATGAATACGGCGCGCTCCGGTTTTCACTTCCGATCACGTCCGGCAACGGGAATGGCCCCACGCCGACCGGAGAGTTTCGTCTTTCAGCCGCCCATCGCCGCCATCAATCCAGCCTCTTTACGGTCGAAGGAACCGATCGCCCCTATCCGATGAACTATGGGCTGCGGTTCTACATCAATCGTGAAGGTGTCTCATACTGGATTCACGGGCGCGACCTGCCGGGCTATCCCGCCTCGCACGGCTGCATCGGGCTTTACGACGAGCCAATGCAACAGGAGCAGTACGGTTTCCCCAAAGACCCGGAGCTGAACGACGCGAAGCGGCTGTTTGAGTGGGCGTTGGGTCGCGAGGTGGAGGATGAGAAGCTGATCCAGCTGCCTCAGGGCCCAAGAGTCCATATCATCGGCCTGGTGCCGGGACGCCCGAAGCCCTGAAGACCCTGGCGTCAAAGCCTGGATTTGATGAGATCCTCTTCGGTATTTTGGGTTCTCGCGGGGGTGCACAAGTGTTGCGAGAGAAGGTCAATGAGTTGCTAACCAAGGAGGCTCTGATGGCACAGATGGCAGCCGTACAGATTACTGCGCCGGGAGGTCCGTTCAAGATCGTCCACGGTCCGGTGCCGGAACCCAGGCCCAACACCGTTCGCATTAAAGTGCAAGCCTGCGGGGTTTGCCATAGCGACGAGTTTGTCAAAGAAGGCTATTGGCCGGGACTCCACTATCCACGTGTCACGGGCCATGAGGTGGCGGGAGTCATCGATGCGGTGGGTGCCGGAGTGGTGACCTGGGAGAAAGGCCAGCGTGTCGGTGTGGGCTGGCACGGGGGACATTGCGGCGAATGCACCCCCTGCCGCCGCGGCGATTTTCTCGGTTGCAAGAAGTTTATCGTGACCGGCTTCCATGAAGATGGCGGGTATGCCGAGTACTTGATCGCCCGCACCGAAGCGCTGGCGGCAATCCCTGATGCACTGACGTCGACGGAAGCGGCACCGATTCTCTGCGCCGGGATTACCACATTCAACAGCTTGCGGCACAGCGGAGCCAAGGCCGGTGATCTTGTTGCCGTCCAGGGGGTGGGTGGTCTCGGCCATCTCGGGGTGCAGTTTGCCAATAAGATGGGCTTTCATACGGTGGCCATCGGGCGGGGTCAGGACAAAGCCGAGCTCGCATTGAAACTGGGAGCCGAGCGCTACCTGGATGCCGAAACGACCAATCCGGCGAAGGAACTGGCGAGTCTCGGCGGGGCAGCCGTGATTCTGGCGACGGCTCCGAACAGCAAAGCGATGTCGGAGATGATCGACGGCTTGGGGGTCGGCGGCAAGCTCGTGGTGCTTGGCGCGTCGGCTGATCCCATGACCGTAACACCGATTCAACTGATCGGCGCCCGCCGGACGATTCAGGGATGGCCATCGGGCAGTGCCCGCGATTCCGAGGATGCCCTCAATTTTTGCGCCCTGACAGGCATCCGTCCGATTGTGGAGACGTTCCCGCTGGAACAGGCTCCCGCAGCCTACGACCGCATGTTGAGTGGAAAGGCCCGGTTTCGTGTGGTGCTGACCATGAAGTAATTTTCTCTTCCTCGCGGCCAAGCTGGTCGCAGCGGCGTATCGGCGGTTGCAGTAGAAGCGCTCATCAATAATGTGGGTTAGGCGGCGACATGGAGGATGACAGGCTGATCCCGCTCTCGCACGGCCCGAGACTGCACAGCATCGGTCAAGCGCCGTGACGCCGGACCCGGGATTTGAATTGAGACCGATTCACCTCTCTGAGAACCGTCTGCGCCAGGGCAGTGAACAACGTTCCGAGGGGGATCGAAGAAGGGGTAGAGGCCCACCGGGAAGGAAAGGGGTTAGGTATAGAACTGGATGATCGAGTGAAGCGCGGAGTGCGAATTCTAAATGATGATTTCGCAGGGTTGAAGAAAGACCTTCAACGGGATTTCATGGTTAAGATGTCCGTGAACATGCTTGGCGCGCATCGCCTTTAGGGCCGCAAGAATCTCCGGCAGAAAAATTGACTCGTAATCGAGCGCCACCATGAACATTGTGTTGCTGTTGTGGCCGGTTGTGTCGGAACCAGGCACTGTTCCGGTCACACCGCTACCTCCCACACCTGAAATGACGGTATAGCCTTTGAGTCCTTGTTCCTTAAATATTGCAATGACCTCTTCTTCAAACCTCTTCCCGCAGACAATATGAAGCATCTTCATAATCGTCCTCTTCGATGTTGTGCTTGTGGTCAGGAACAATCGCTTGCTCAGGGTACCACAAGAGAGTCGACCGATGTGGGAGAATAAGCCGAAGATCACGGTGGACCCCGCATCAATCGGGCAATCCAGCCTATCCTTCCGATTCGGAGCGAGTCGCTCCAACCTCTGTTCGTCGGAGTGAACGTCTCGCAGCCAGTACGTCATCAATGCCTTGGTCGGTCAAAGGTCAAACAACGTAGCTCTTAGAGGAGAGGCGGGGAAAGTCCGGTGGCCTGCTGTGCCTCGACGTGTTGCTCATGCAACGGCCTGTGCTCTTTCACTGATGGTGCAGGGTCAGATCAAAGAACGCCTCGAAGAGTTCATCACGGCTCAGTGATGATGTGCCCGTTTGGTTTTTCTTCGCCCTCGCCCCATTCCGCGACTGCCTGCGCCATCTCTTCGAGCCGCTGAGCGGCCAGGCCGAATACCGTGTCGAGCGGGTATAAACCGTCGAGGCCCCGTTCACCCGCTGTGACACCCGTGAGCAGTTCCACGGCTTCTTCAACCGTGTTCACGGCATAGATGGCAAAGTGCCCCGACTCAACGGCTTCCACCACCTCGCGTCGGAGCGCGAGATGTTTTGTGTTGCGGGCGGGAATAATTACGCCTTGTTTGCCGGACAAGCCTTTGCGGGAACAGGACTCGAAGAATCCTTCGATTTTTTCGTTGGCACCACCGATCGGCTGGATCTCCCCCAATTGATTGACCGAGCCGGTGACGGCCAGCCATTGATGGATCGGCAGATCGGCAAGGCTGGAGAGAATCGCGACCAGTTCGGCGACTGCCGCGCTGTCTCCTTCAACTTCGGAATAGGTCTGCTCGAATGTCAATGATGCGGTCATCGCAAAGGGATGGGACCCGGCGAACTTTCCGGCCAGATACCCAGCCAGCGTCATGACCCCCTTGCTGTGGACCATTCCGGCCAGTTCCGCTTCACGTTGAATGTCGATTACGCCTTTGGTGCCGACATAGGTGCGGGCCGTAATTCTGGTGGGACGACCGAATGAGTAATCGCCGAGCTCATGGACGGAGAGTCCATTGATCTGACCGACAACCTCCCCGTCAAGATCGACCATCAATGTGCCTTCTTTGATCTCATCCTGGATCCAGTGTTCCGCCAGATTCGAACGGTGGCGCTTATGGGTGACGGCGGCATCGACATCCGATCGGGTCACAAAGGCGCGGCCTTCTTTCTTGGCCCAATAACCGGCTTCGCGAATGAGATCACTCACCAGGCTGAACCGTAGCGACAGCCGGTCATGCCGATCGGCAAGCCGGAATCCTTGACGGATGATTTCGGCCACTGCGTCGGCGCCGAAATGCGGAAGCCCTTCCTCGCGACACAGCTTGGCGATAAACCGGGCATATTGGCGGTCTTGGCGCTCGCTGCGGACCACTTCCGTGTCAAAGTCCGCTTTCACCTTGAACAGCTTGCCGAAGTCTTCTTCGTAGGCTTGCAGAAGATGATAAAGGATGGGCGGGCCGACCATGATGACTTTCACGCTCACCGGGATGGGCTCCGGCCTCAATCCGGCGGTAGAGAATCCGTAGAATTCTCCGGGGTCTTCGATCTTCACTTCTCTCGTCTTGATCACGCGCTTCAAGGCCTCCCACGAAAAGGGCTGTCGCAGCATGTCGAGGGCGTTCACGATCAAGTAGCCGCCGTTGGCCTGCAACACGGCGCCTGCGCGGATCTCCGTGAAGTCGGTGTACATCACGCCCATATGCGCCCGCCGTTCGATTTTCCCTATCAGGTTCGTATAGGTCGGGTGGGATTCGTCGATCACCGGAGCGCCGTTCGTGGGGTCGCGTTCCACGATGAGATTGACGAGATAGCGCGTCAGGTCCGGCCGCCGCATCTCAAGACCGGGAATGGCGATGGCCGGTCCTTCACGCGGCAGAAAGTCCTTGTAGTGGCGGACGATATCGTCGCGCACACGCTCTAAGAACGCGGACACCGCCGGCAAGTCTTGATAAGTCCGCCGCAGCGTTTCATGGCGGCCCTCCAGTACGTTGGTGACCACCTGGCGGTCGAGATTTCGGAGTTCCTGCTCCGCTTCTTTTTCCAATCCGTGGATACGCACATGGAATTCGCGGATTTCGCCTTCCAGTGTCTTGCGCCGCTGGGTCAGATCCTGCTGCTCCTGCTCGGTCATGGCCTCCATCTCTTCGTCCGTCATGGCATGGCCGTCTTTCAACGGGACCAAGCCAAACCCGGCGGGCGTTTCTTCAAACCCGAATCCTCTGGTGCGGCTCAGTTCCGTGAGATCATGGAACAGGGATTTCTTCTTGCCCTCCGTGTCTTCGTGCAGCTTGGCTTTGGCGTCGAGGTATTTCTTGCTTTCGAAAGCGCCGGGGATGTCGCGCCGCAAACTCTCGATGAAGGAGGCCATCTCACGCTTGAAGGCGCAACCCTGTCCTGCTGGAAACGACAAGCCCAGCGGGCGGGAGGCATCCTGAAAGTTGTTGACATAGCACCAGTCGGAAGGGGCGGGAGCCGCCTGCGCCAGCCGTTTGACCATCTGGCGAACAAGCGTACCTTTTCCGGTGCCGACCGGGCCGGAGACGTAGAGATTGAATCCCGCGCTCTTCATGCCCAGGCCGAACTCCAACGCCTCCACCGCCCGTTCTTGTCCGATGATTTCGGTGAGGGGCTCCAGCTCGCTCGTATCCTCGAAGCCCAGTTGCCCGGGGTCGATTATCGGGGCCAGCATCGAGACAGGGACTTTGAATTTCTCCATGGTGTTCTACCGTGCCTTCGACGCCATCGCGGGCGGCAGTGACACGACGGTGGCCTGCGGACCTTTCTTCCCCTCTTCGAGGCCGAAGACGACTTCCGTGCCGTCATCGAGCCGCTCGAAGGCAAGATCTTGCAGCGCGTTTGCATGGAAATAGACCTCGCCGCCTCCCTCTTGCAGAATGAACCCGTATCGCTCCTTGGGAAAGAGCTTGCAGACCACACCGCGATGGGGCGGCACGGGCGGCAGGCGCACTTCGACGTTCGCGCGTTTATCCCGATACTTGCGAAGTTCGATACCGATGGCATCGAACGCCGCCCTGATGGCTTCCTCGAATGTCTTGTCTTCCTTTCTGGACGTCAGGGTGTGGCGCCCCGGCAGTGTGACCACAACCAGCGCCTCCGCGACGTTCGCAAGCTTCTTGTGGTGTTTGTTCTTTATCAACGTCACACGGCTGTGGATCAAATCTTCGTGCCCCCGTTGTAGGTCATCCATTCGGGCTTCGATCTCAGTCTTCCAACGAGGGGTCATTGCAACATTGCGGCTTTCAATTGCGAGTTCCATAGCGACTCCACGGGGTGTTGATCCAGTTCTCTTACTGTAGGATCAGCAAACGGTATGCCGACCTGAGAAGGCTTGCGAAACGATTGCGCAGCGGGCCGACTGTTGATGTTTCGTGAGTCTCTACGCAGTGCCTCGACCTTCGATCCGAACAATACCAACCCGATGTGACGCATTTTCCTACAGTGGCGCGTTTACAGGTGGGGCCTATTGCGCCAGGTATTGGAATGGGTGAAGGGGGGAGGAGTGAGGCGTCAGAGAAATGGTGAGTGGCGAGTAGTGAGTGGTCAGGAGCTTGCATGCGTTACTCGTGCACCGTTTGGGAAGAATCGCTACGACTGGGCTCAGGGCAGGCGAACCGTTTGACGAATGACGAATTCTGAGTCTCATCGGCCTCCCGATGGAACATGACTTGCGAGAACGTTGTGTATGCCGACATTGAGCAAGCAGAGTTTGAAACGCTATATCCGGAGCCGGTTCGGTCCTGAGGCCACGCTTCTGTCCTGCAAGGTTATCGGCAAGGCCAGCTCGAAGGGAGAGCAGAAGCGCTATGGATATGGCAGGCCGGTCAAATTGACATTCCGGCTCGGCCGCCGGCTGCAATCCGCCGTGCTGGAAACCATGAAGCCGGGTCCTTTCGGGCATGAGCATATGGCCGACCGCGCCCAAGCGATGTTGTGGGACTATGATTCCTACGGACGGCTTCTACGCCATGTGAAGGCTCTTGATGTGGGCGCGTTCGACGGTAAGCAGGCGCTCTTCTCCGTTGCCGCCGCCCGTGAGTTTTTCGTGTTGAACGAATGGGCGGAGGGAATGAGCTATCACCTGGATCTTGAGCGGCTCGCCAAGGGCCAGGCGCTGCGCGCGCTCGATCGGGCGCGCGCGATCGCGATGGCACGGTATCTCGCGAAGATCCATGCGACGAAACGCCGGGATGCGGATCTTTACAAACGCCGGCTTCGTGAATTGATCGGCCACGGCGAATGCATCATGGGATTGACGGACAGCTATCCCAAACAATGCGGTTTCATCACCGAAGACCTATTGCATACGGTCGAAGAGGCCTGCAACCGGTGGCGATGGCGCCTGCGCAGCAAAGCCGGCCGGCTTTCCCAAGTGCACGGGGACTTTCATCCGTACAATGTGCTGTTTCGCGCAGGGACAGATTTTGCTGTGTTGGACCGGTCTCGCGGAGAATGGGGTGAGCCGGCCGATGACGTCACCGCGATGACGATCAATTACTTGCTCGGCTCGCTGATTCGATGGGGCAAGCTCAAGGGTCCGTTCGAGAGCTTGTTCAGATTGTTCTGGGACGCCTATATCGAAGCCAGCGGGGACAAAGGGGTGACCGAAACCGCCGCGCCCTTCTTCGCCTTTCGGGGGCTGGTCGTGGCGAGCCCGGTCTGGTACCCCAACTTGTCGATGGAGGTCCGCCGGAGCCTCTTTCGTTTCATTGAAAATGTGCTCGACGTTCCTCGCTTCGAACCGGAGCGGGTAAACGACTACTGCGAGTGACCAGTGGCGGGTAAAGATACACAAGGCTCAGTGTCTCCTGCTCACGCATCACATCTCACGCATCACGGTTCGGCCTTCGCCATCTGGCTCACCGGTCTGCCTGCATCGGGAAAGAGCACGATCGTCGCTGCGCTGATCCCGCAGCTTCAAAGTCTGGACCGTCCGGTCGAGGTGTTGGAGTCGGATGCGGTCAGGCTGGTGCTCACGCCTACACCGACCTATTCGCGGGAGGAGCGCGATCTCTTTTACCGCGCCTTGGCGTTCATGGGGGCGAGGCTGGCGGCGCATGGCGTAACGGTGATTTTCGATGCCACGGCCAATCGACGGGCCTATCGAGACTTCGCCCGCAGCCTCATTCCCAACTTCATCGAAGTGGCGGTGGAGTGTCCGCTGGAACTGGCCATGCAGCGAGATTACAAGGGGACGTATCAGCGGGGCCAGCGCGGCGAATCCTCCACTGTACCTGGGTTGCAAGAACCCTACGAAGCCCCCCTCAATCCGGAACTCACCCTAGACACGACGAAACTTTCAGCGAAAGAAGCAGCTGGGATGATTATGCAGTCGCTCAAAGAAAGCTTCAGATAACCGCATATTCCGACCGGTCTAGCCTTCCCCACGCACACCGTGCGTTGACACATCCAGCCGTTCAAAGTAGCCTGTGCGGGCAATCTGCGCCCTAATTGTAGTTCCACCACGCGAGGATGTTTCTGTAGTGAGCCACGTACTCATCCAGCACTACCTCAATCAGCTACAGGATCTCCGCAAGGTTTCCGGTACTCACCGTGAGTCGGTCGTCCGTGAGGCGTTCAAAGACCTCCTGAAGGGCTGGGCTCGCCAACACGACCTCGTCTTTGTCCCGGAATATGAAATCACCACCCCGGCAAAAGACCGGCGATATGTCGATGGCGCGTTGCTCCATGCCCTTCGTATGCCGTTCGGTTACTGGGAAGCGAAGGATGAAAAAGACGACCTGAATGCCGAGATCGAATTCAAACTGCGCCGGGGCTACCCCCAGGACAACATCATCTTCGAGGATTCCACCCAGGCCGTCTTGATCCAGAGCAAGCGTGAGGTTATGCGCTGCCTAGTGGACGATGTTACCAAGTTGGAAAAACTGCTCACGCTGTTTTTTGGTTATGAGCGTATCGAGATTGCTGAATTCCGTAAGGCCGTTGAGCAGTTCAAGACCGATCTTCCGGCAGTGCTGCAAGCGCTACGTGAGATGATCGAGCAGGCTCATAAAGAGAACGCCGAGTTCCGCACCGCATCCCAACGTTTCTTGAATCACGCCAAGGAAGCGATCAATCCAAGCCTCACAGAGGCCGACGTGCGGGAAATGCTCATTCAGCACGTTCTGACGGAAGAAATCTTCTCCAAGGTCTTCGGCGAAGACGACTTTCATCATCAGAACAACGTCGCCAAGGAACTCTACAAGCTGGAGGGAACCTTCTTCACCGGCGATTTGAAGAAGCGCACCTTGCGCGGCCTTGATGCGTACTATGCTGCGATTCGGTCAGCCGCCGCCCAAATCGGCAGCCACCAGGAGAAGCAGACCTTTCTCAAGGTCATCTATGAGAACTTCTACAAGGTCTACAACAAGAAAGCTGCCGATCGGCTGGGAGTGGTCTATACACCCAATGAGATCGTCCGCTTTATGATCGAAAGCGCCGATTGGCTCTGCGAGAAGCACTTTGGGAAGAACCTCATTGACCGCGAAGTGGAAATTCTCGATCCGGCGACAGGAACAGGTACATTCATTACCGAACTACTCGAACACTTTCGGGGCCAGCCAGCCAAGCTGAAGCACAAGTACCAACAAGAATTGCATGCGAACGAAGTCGCGATTCTTCCGTACTACGTTGCCAACCTGAACATCGAAGCGACCTACGCGGCCATCACCGGACAATATCTTGAGTTCCCGAACCTCTGTTTCGTCGATACGCTCGACAACGTCGGCCTTCATACCGCACAGCACGGTTCCCAAGGGGCGTTGTTTGGAAGTGTGAGCGAAGAGAACGTGGCCCGCATCAAGCGACAGAACGGGCGAAAGATCAGCGTCATCATCGGCAATCCGCCGTACAACGCCTGGCAGGAAAACTTCAATCTCAAGAATCCGAATCGGCCGTACATTGAAATTGACGAGCGTATCCGAGCCACATATCAGGCCGAAGGATCAGCACAGAACAAGATCTCGCTCTACGATATGTATGTGCGGTTTTTTCGTTGGGCGGCAGATCGGTTAGACGAAAACGGCGTCTTAGCCTTTGTGTCGAATCGCAGCTTCATCGAAAGTCAGGCATTCGACGGGTTTCGTAAAATCGTAGCAAATGAGTTTAGCGAGATATGGCTCGTTGATCTTGGCGGTAATATTCGCGAGAACCCCAAACTATCGGGAACAAAGCACAACGTCTTTGGCATTCAGACCGGCGTGGCCATCAGCTTCATGGTGAAACGTCCTCGGCATAAAGGGTGCCGCGTATTCTATGCGCGCCGTCCAGAACTGGAAACTGCGGAAGAAAAGTTATCATGGCTGGCTGGAGCGAAACTGAGCTCGATAGGTGCGGAAGAGGTCTCTCCCGATGAAGCCGGCACATGGGTGAACCCTGGGGAGCCTGACTTTGCAGCCTTACTTCCCCTGCTAGACAAGACCTCCAAGGCAGCCACATCAAAGCGAGGCGAGCGGGCAATCTTTAAACTTTATTCCCCAGGGCTGAAGAGTCAGCGAGACGAATGGGTTTATGACTTCTCTCCAATAGCTCTGGAAGCAAAGATGCGCTTCCTCGTGGAAGGATACGAAGCTGCAAGGATTTCTCCACGCATCCAGGGCCAGAATCCAATCAAGTGGGATCGTGAGCTGACACGGTACCGCGAGCGCAATGTTGAGAAGCGATTTGAACGCTCAGCCATCGTTCCTGCCTTATACCGCCCATTCTCTAGGTGCCTGTTGTACTTTGACCGTCACTTCAATGCCATGCAGTACAAGATGGCTTCGATGTTCAAGAACGGTCGAGCCCAAAACCGAGTCATTAGCTTCAGCGACCGTGGAGCCCGCTCACCATTCAGTACCCTGGCAAGTTCTGAAATACCTGAGCTTCATTTGTGCGCCAGTACGGATGGATTTCAGGCCTTACCCATGCTTGTCTATGATGATGCAGGGAACCAGCCAAAGGAGAACATCACTGACTGGGCTCTTGACCAGTTCAAGAAGCACTATCAACCAGGCCGAGCCAAGTCGAAACGCCCGATCACGAAAGAGGCGATCTTTCATTATGTCTATGCAGTGCTTCACGATCCGATCTACCGTGAGAAGTACGCACAGAATCTGAAGCGGGAGTTTCCCCGCATTCCGTTCTATGCCGACTTCTGGCAGTGGGCCGACTGGGGGAAGGAGCTGATGAATCTGCATATCGGCTACGAGCAGGTTGAGATTTTCAAGCTCAAGCGTATTGACCGGCCAGATGAGAAATCCCGCAAGGCCGGTTTGGCTCCAAAGGCCATGCTGAAGGCCGACAAAGAGGCCGGCTCCATCGTGCTCGATAACGAAACCA
Organism: Nitrospira sp.; assembly: GCA_022842445.1. Classification (GTDB taxonomy): domain Bacteria; phylum Nitrospirota; class Nitrospiria; order Nitrospirales; family Nitrospiraceae; genus Nitrospira_D. The sequence continues at coordinate 55,748 of JALHPO010000006.1, read as the reverse complement.
CCCTCTCCGGCATTCCGCGAGAGGCCTGGACCTACACCCTCGGTAACCGTTCGGCCCTGGAATGGGTTCTCGACCAGTACAAAGAGAAGAAACCCAAAGACCCAACCATCCGCGAGAAATTCGATACCTACCGCTTCGCCGACTACAAAGAGCAGGTGATCGACTTGCTGATGCGAGTGACCACTGTCAGTCTTCGTACCGTATCAATCGTGAATGCGATGAGACACCTTCGTCGATAAGCCACAATACGCGCCATCGTCCGAAGCTACCTTGCTTCTTGTGGTCTGGAACTAAGTTCTGTGAGGTCTGAGGTTATGTGTGCTCAATGGAAAAAGGATCACAACCCTGCACTTCCGCTGGCGAAACTTGACGCTGAGAAGAAAATAAATAGCAACGGGCTGGTTGAGTATCCATTTGACTCTTTCGACGACTGTCTCGAACTGCTGTGCTCCGCTGTCAAGTTCTCTTCTGATCTGTTGGAAGATACAGCGCGCGGATTTGTCTATCAGGCCGTCCACCTCGCAGCTAAGGCTAACAAGCTTAATCAGTCGTATGTACTGCGCGAGATTTCGGGAAAAGAAGAAGAGTACAAAAACAAGCCAGTACTTCGTTTTGTTATGGCAGGTTGCATTTCGATCAAATCGCAACACTCGCTTGCCACAATTCAATCTTCTGAATGTGCCATCAAGTTCGGCCTGAATGTTCCCAAGGCGATTCTTAAACAGGAAGTGCGTTATCCGCGAATCTTTCTTCAGGCTGAAAGTCGTGAATTCCCACGTGAGTACCTACGGTTTGCTATATCAACGCTTGGGAAATCAGATTCTGAAGCAGGTTGGCAAGCATTGGACACGCTGGACTATTACCGTGCACTTTGGAACCTCAGACTGAATTCCCAATCTCCTTGGCGTATGTCGAGCGGCCCTATAGATCCTGTTAATAAGATTGTTCTTGGCCCGCTGCAAACACTGTTTAGTCCCGATGCAACTCTAATCGAGGACAAGTGGTGGAATGATAGAGGCTATCGCAGACCTCAGAAGGTTTTCGATGTTACAGATCTGTGGAAGGACCTGAGGAAATACGACACGTGGGCAAGGACAAAGATTAATGCTTCTCCATGCAAGGATACTATTGTAGACGGCCTCCTGCGGTACGTCAGGGCCCTTGATGGGCGCGATTATGAAGCAGTGTTCTTGAAGCTATGGAGCGTGCTGGAACATTTCACTCAGTCCACGACTGAAGATAAAAAGGTGACGATTAGAAGGGCAGCATTTGTCTGGAAGGATTATGAGTTCAATAAAGAAATCTTGCTGCACCTAAAAGAGATCAGAAATAACCTGGTTCATCTTGATCGATTTGGGGTGAGAGGCGAAGCTGTAGTGTACCAGCTAAAAAGGTACGTCGAAGCGATGTTGGGCTTTTACATTGCTTCAGGGGGGAAGTTCAAGAGCAAGGAAGAAATCATACGTTTTCTTGAACTAGACCCGATTCGAGAAACATTAAGTGAGCGAAGCCGTTTGATCAAACGAGGAATTAAGTTTCGATCATCTTAGAAGGAGTGGGTCATGTTGACGGGATACTATGACTGCAGCGGTCAATCCCATGACTCCAAATTCGTCACTCTTGCTGGAGTGATAGCCAGCGACAGCGTGTGGCACACGTTCAATCATGAATGGAGAACAGTGCTCCAAAGGTATCAGCTTTCTGAGTTTCATATGACTGATGCCACATCGCTCAAAAGAGCCTTTTCTCCGGAGTTTGGATGGTCGCAAGGAAAAGTTCGGGAAGTACTGTGGGACCTCTGGGCCATCTTTGGCCGTTTTAGAGCGACTGACAGATTTCGGTTTGGAACGAATCTCATTGGAAGTTCCTGCACAATACCAATGGAAGATTATCGAAAGGCGAAGGCTGAAAATCCGTACCTGAGGTCACCGGAGGCGATTTGCACTCAATTCTGCGTGGGAGTGATTCCAAGGGACATCGACTCAGACATCACACATCCAGAGATATCACTTGTATTTGATCAAAACGAGCACTTCAGGCATCCAATCTACCGCAACTGGGAGCGGTTCAGAAACAAGCGCGGTGCAGGTTGGCCTAAACAGATCAAAATGATCGAAAAGGCCAGTTCCTCAAATACGCCTCCCTTACAGGCCGCCGATCTTCTTGCCTGGACAATGAATACGAACCGACCCGAATATGCTTATGGAAAGGTTGCTGCCATGTTAATGCTTGAGCACTACAGTAAGAAATACGACTACGAAACGATAAAGATGCGATTTCAAAATGGATAGATGAAGAACCCCGCCTGTAAGAGCGGGGTTCTTCATCTTCATGCGTTATAAGAAAGTAAGAACGACAATCGTCGAGCTATCTTCCCCCCTGGAACCCAGACACCACAGCCAGCCGCTCATAGTAGATACCGAAAAACCATTTTACTGCATGTTCCGCCACCTCTGTTCGACATGCAGTCATGCACGCCCCTCCGAGTGAAAGAGAAGTAGGTGGGAACGTCAGAAGTTGACGGCTGGTACGTCTAACACTTGATCCGGCTGCTGGGCCCGTTCAAAGATGTTATGGAAGCTCTGATCCATGCGCCTGAGTACATCGGGGGTGAAATATTTCTCTCCGCACTGTTTGCACACACCCGCCGGAACGTTTCGCAGGACGAGCAAGTGATCACGGCGACGATAGTCGTAGTTGATGTGGCGTTCTTCCACCTCGCCGCCACAGAAAGTGCAATCCGCATAGGTGGTCATGGCTTTGTTCCTCTGGTGCGAAGATCCGTCTATTTTGGTGGCTTTGGGATGTATATGGTAATCACCCTCAGGGTTCTCCCAACCTGCTGTTTTAATGGTGCGGGCTACCGTTTGAACAGCCGCACGTAGTCATCGAATATAAAGAGGCGATTACGCCTCTGACCGGTGAACTCCTTCAAAATCCCCAGCTTGACGAAGTCGTCGATGAGCGCGGCGGCAGTGTTGGTTTCAGCCTGGATGAGGTTGGTCACCATCTTGATGGTGGTCACCGGAGACCGGTAGAGCGATTGCATGAGTGTTTGCGCATTGGTCTGGCGGCGTACGTGGAACGTCGGCATGTGCTTGCGTTCGATGCGCTCTTTCAGAGCCAGAATGTCCTTGAACACTTGGATAGAGAGGGCGGTCGTCTCACGCATGCCGAGCAGAAAAAATCGCAGCCACGGTTCTAACTTGTGTGTCGTTCGGACAGCCATCAGTTGATCGTAATACTCGCCCTTGTGCCGCTCAAAGAAATCGGAGAGATACAGCGCGGGCTTTTGCAGAAGGTCGAAACCGACGAGATAGAGCACGATGAGCAGGCGGCCCAGGCGTCCGTTTCCGTCAAGAAATGGATGGATCGTCTCGAACTGGTAATGCATGAGCGCAACTTTGATCAGGTGCGGGACATGAATCTGGTCGTTGTGCATGAACTTCTCAAGATCGCTCATAAGGTCCGGCACATGCTGGTGGTGCGGCGGAATAAATGTGGCGTGTTTGAGACTGATGCCGATCCAGTTTTGGCTGGTACGAAATTCTCCAGGCTGTTTGTGCTTGCCGCGCACACCTTGTAATAGCACTGCATGGGTCTCGCGCAAGAGGCGGTTGGACAAGGGAATTTGACGCAACTGTTTGATGGAGAAATTGATTGCCTCGATATAGTTGTGTATTTCCTGCCAGTCATCGCGTTTTTCCGGATCGACATCGAGCTTGCCGACCAGCGCCTCTTCAATGTTGGTCTGGGTGCCTTCGATACGGCTGGAGGTGGTCGCTTCTTTGGTGATGTGCATTCGGACGAAGAAATCCACATCCGGGATGAGTTGAGAAAACGCGTTCAACTCTCCAATCAGACGGTTAGCCTCCTCCAGGAGAGTGAGAATCTCAGGATCGGATACAATCCATTCCCGGTTAATCGATGTGGGAGAAAAGCTCCGGTATTCGTATTGTTGCTCGTACTCTCCCGATTTGAATTCACTGATATTCATAGACTTTCCTGGCGGTGTCTTTCCGATTTGAACTAAGGCTTCCCGCTATGTCAAATAGGCGGTACCAATTTGATATAAGATTTGGCGTATGTCAAATGCTCGGACATCTGTTGGAATGGCCGGATGCATGACGCACTGGTCCACCAGTGCCAACACCGAGAAAGCGCTGATGGCAATTTGATAGAAGGTGGCTATGGGAGCAGGTGCAAGTAGTGCAGGAACCATCTGCTCGCATGTTTCGCCACCTGTTCTAGCGTACCTGGTTCCTCGAAGAGGTGGGTGGCGCCGGGGACGACGATGAGCTTCTTTTCGCAGGACATGAGTTCGTAGGCTGCTTGATTCATCTCGATGACCGGCTCGTCCCAGCCGCCGACGATCAACAAGGTTGGGGCTCTGACGGACGGCAGGTAAGGTTCAGCGAGGTCCGGTCGTCCCCCTCGCGACACGACAGCCTTGACGTGAGACGGTTCCCGCGCCGCGGCCTGCAAGGCTGCTCCGGCTCCGGTGCTGGCGCCGAAATAACAGATTTTCAGATTATTCGTCCGTGGTTCCGCTTCCAGCCAGGCTTTGGCCAGCAACAATCGGTCTGCCAGCAAATTGATGTCGAATACTTTGCCTCGGTCATCGGCTTCCTCTGGTGTCAACAAATCGAAGAGCAGGGTGGCGAGGCCATTCTGTTGCAAATGGCGGGCGACGAAATTGTTGCGAGGGCTGAACCGGCCGCTGCCGCTTCCGTGCGCGAACACGACCACGCCGCGCGAGCCGGCTGGCAGGCCGAGGATTCCCTCCAGGCCGAGGTTCCCTGGGGTGATCGTGACGGGGTGTTCGTGGACAGCGGTCATGGTTTGGTCCGTTTCTTTACGGGACTGCAGGGAGCCGGCCGGTTCAGTTCAGGCGGCAATTTCGTCCGCTCGTCGACACAGGTGGTATCAAGTTGCGCCTGCGTGAGGCCGGTCACAGATGTCATTGTCGCACCACGCAAGTCCGTGCCCCGGAGATCTGCCGAATCCAGGCGCGCACCGGTGAGATCGGTTTTGACCAGCACGGCATCCCGGAGGTTGACTTCTTGGAGATTCGCATGGGCCAGGCTGGCGCCGGTGAAGTTCGATCCGCTCAGATCTGCTCCGACGAAATTCGCCGATTCCAGGCCGGCCTCGTTGAATTGAGATTGCCGAAGAGAGGCTTTCGGTGCATAGATCTCGCTCAAATCGGCGTTCGCAAAAATGGTATGAGATCCTCGTGCTCCGATCAGGACCGCGCGGTTGAGATGGGCATTCCGAAAGTCGGCCTGATCCAGCTCGGTGTGATAGAGAATCGCCATCGGGAGTTTTGCCGACTGGAGATTCGCCTTGACCAGGCTGGCCTGTTCCAAATTGGCTCCTTCCAGATCTGTGTGTGACAAGTTGGCCCCCTGCAGAGCGGCATAACGGAGGTCGGCCCCTCGGAGAATGGCTTCACGCAGGTTAGCCCCGCGCAAATTCGCTTCATCCAGGTAGGCGCTTTCCAGGTCGGCTTCAACCAGCTGAGCCTTATCGAGGCGTGCGCTGTCCAGCAGAGCGCCCTGGAGGTTAGCCCGGTGAAGATTGGCCTTGGTCAGGACGGTGCGGCGCAAGTCGGTCCCGCTGAGATCGGTGTTTAATAGGATCGCTCCCTGCATCCTCGCTCCATAAAAATAGGCGTCGACGAAGGTGCCGTCAGTCAGGTCGGCGGCGGTGAGATCAGCGCCCTCCAGCTGGGCTCGTTCAAACGTGGCTTCGCGCAACTTCGCGCCGGCCAGATCAGCATTGAAGAGCGCAGCCTCATCGCCGATGGCACGGAAGAGATTCGCGCCGCTGAGTTTGGCACCACGGAGATCGGCTCCGGACAAAATGCTGTAATCCAGGGCCGCTCTCGAGAGATCGGCTTCCGCCAGGCTGGCCTGGGAGAGATTCGCTTGATGCAGATTTGCCTGTCGCAAGACGGCCCCTTCCAGTTGGGCCCGCTCCAGATTCGCCCCCAAGAGCATGGCTCGACTCAGGTCTGCCTGGCAGAGCTCCGCGCGTCTGCCTTCCGGATTGCTCCGCTGTTCCATCCATCGTTCGTGAGCGCGCACCACCGTCCGCAAGACATTCGCCGGGACGGGCTTCTTCTTGTAGAGGCTCTCGCAAGGAGCGACCACCGGGGTCGCCGCGTGAAGGTTCACAGGGCCGGCTGCCAGGATTGATGCGCCGGTCAGTCCAATGGACAGCGTGAGAACCATCCTCAGGGCCGTGGAGGAAGCTCGATTCATTTTGCATCTCCTTTTAATGTTACAGGGCATGGTCGATGGTTTGGGCTAACGTCTGCAGAGCCGAAGAGATCCGGACTGCATGCATTGGAGCCGTCCGGAGCGCACGGAGGGATTCGGGGAGTCGGGCGAGCTGTGTTGCCGTGTGCCGGCGCAGGTCAGCCAGACTTGGGGAAGGAGCGATAGCCTATGGCAGAAAACCAAACCCTCCGAGTTCCGGACCATCAGCCATCGGCTATAAGCCATCGTCCTTCTATCCATGCAGAGATCATTGCCCCTGTTGCGACAGGAGGCGAACGTAGGCCAGTACGTCCTGCATTTCTTCATCGGTGAGCTGCCCGCGCCACGAATGCATCGGACTGAAGACGATGCCGTGCTCGATGGTTCGCAAGAGCTCCTCATCGGACTTCAGAAAAGACCGGAATCGGTGAAAATCCGCCGGCTCAACTTTTAAGGAAGCAGCGGCGGGCCCGTCTCCTCGACCACCGGAGCCGTGGCACTCCAGACAGTGCCGTGCGTACAGTGTCTTTCCACGGATGACGTCGGAAGGATATTCCTGGGCGTAGAGGGACGACATCGATGGGCTGATCAGTAGGAGAAAACCTGCTAATCCGGAGAAGACGAGACGATTTCCTCTTCGGTCCATGGTGGTCATTTTTGGAGCCTGTAACATTTTCAACATATCGCTAACTCTTTTTGGTGGTGTGGGCAATAAACGGACTAAAGAGTTGCTGTAGCTTCTTGCTGCCGCATGCCGGACAGGCCACCTCGCCCCGTTCATGTTCTTTCAACGTGACAACGATCAGCGACTCCTTCCCACAGTCCAGGCACTTGTAGTCGTACATCGGCATAAGCGGCCCCTTTTCTTAGTTGAAAATCATCAGTGGATAGCGGCCGTGGTGCAGGAGGGCATGGGAGACACTGCCCAGCACCAGGCGTGTCACGCCGTGGCGTCCGCGGGATCCCATGAGAATCAGATCCGGATTCAACGCCCCGGCTTCCTGCAGAATCCCCTCGACGGGCGTGCTGAGCGTGGCGGTGACACGGGTTCGATAGCCCAGCGTGGCCAGCTTTGCGGCGGTGTCGTTCAGGGAGTCTTGTGCGTGGCGCAGCGCATGGGTCTCCATGTCCTTGGCCGAAGCGGCATCCACCGGCCAGGGCGGCCTCGTGTGCGGCAAGGCGGTAAACAGGGTGATCGTCGGCGGGTCACGAAAGGGAGTTTTCTCGAGAAAGCGCAGGGCATGTTCCGCATCGTAGGTCCCCTGCACGGGGAGCAGAATCTGGCTCAAGGTTTTCAACGGACCGTGGAGAATCAGTTTCGCGCCGGGGGCGAATGTCAACACGCGATGAGCGACGCTTCCGACCAGCCGTTCTTTGATCGGGCCGAGCCCGCGGGTGCCGAGAAGGATCAGGTCTACCTTCAGTTGCTCGGCCAGCATGACGATGTGATCTGCCGGGGAGCCGACGATCAGGTGTTTCGTCACCGGGCCGATTCCCATCGGGAGCAGCGACACGATCCGCTCCAACAACCGGGTGCCATCCTCCCGCATATTGCGCTCGACGGTCGCATAGAGTTCCTGTGTCACCTCCGGCATCATCATCGGATAGGCCGGAGTCGGAACATCCAGCACGTGCAGGATGTGCAGCTCTTCTGCGCGGCTCAAGTACTTGAGCGACCGTACGGCCTCATACGAGTTGTCGGAACCGTCGACTGCGACTAAGAGTTTCATAGGCATCGCCTTCTTTCGTGGAATGTTGATTCATTCCGTCATACATGCGTCACTCCGGAAGGAGGACGGTTGCAATCATCAGATAAATTCCCACGCTCAAGATATCCTGGACGACCGTGGCCACCGGTCCGCTGGCGAGGGCCGGATCCGCTCCAAGGCGCGCCAGCCCCAGCGGCAGAATGCTGGCGATGACGGTGGCGGCAACCGCCGTAACCCCCAGTGAGATTCCCACCACCATCGCCAAAGCCGGTTGTCTGTTCCAGAGCCACAATCCACCGGCAGCGACGACCGCGACGATCGTTCCGATGGATGCGCCGATCAATGTCTCTCTGGTCAGTTGTGCCCACAAGGGGACATCCCCATAGGCCAGCCGGCGGACCAAGACCGTTTCTGTTTGCGTCCCGACCGCGTCGGCCATATACACGACCAGGGGAAGAAAAAACGCGAGAGACACCTCCCGCCTGAGTGAAACTTCAAAAGCTGAGGCGACGCCCCCGGCCAAGAATCCTCCCGCGAGGCCAAGCATCAACCAGGGGATGCGTGCGCGTACGGCGGTGAGCGTCTGCTGTCCGGCGTTCGACAGATGGAGGTGATCTATTCTGCTTACGCCGCCCATCCGTAGAAAGTTGTCCACATGTTCGTCATGCAACAGAGCCAAGAGCCGTCCGATCGGAATGGCGCCCAAAAGGCGGCGACGGCCATCGATGACGGCGACGTCCGCATCATGACGCTCGACCGCGCGCAACGCCACGGTCTCGGCCGCGTCGCCCGGAAGCACTTCGATCGGCGGAAGGCCTTCGAGTTCGGCCAGTGCGGTCTGTTCCTTCGCGTGGAGCAACCGTTCGATCGGCACCTGGCCAACCAGCGCGGCCTGGTCGTCAACCAGATAGACATGGCCCACTTCTTCCCAAGTATGGCGTCTGAGCGTAGCCATCGTCTCGCCGACTGTGTGGCGCCGGTCTCCTCTCGGAATGTCCACGGTCATCAGTTCAGCGGCGGTTGCCATCGTGCCCTCGCGTACTCGGTGGACGATGCCTCATTGACAGTCTGCCGGACAGAAGAAGATGAAATAGATGGTGATCGCCAATCCCAACCCCACCGCTCCAAGCAACAGCCAGCGTTCGCGTGTCATCGGTCCCTCGGTGGACAGAAGGTCAGCAAGTCCAATGCCGTCCTAGGCGTAAAAGGCGAAACGTGAAAAGTGAAAGGAATCCTGGGCGGTTTAGAGGCGCTGTTTTCTTGCCTCTCACCATTCGCTTCTTACACGTCACGTCCTGTGGCGCGTTTTGCTACAGCAGAGGAATGGCTGCTGTAGCGGAGCTCCCCTCCCGGAAGACCGAGAGCTGATGGCGTGTGACCTATGGCCGAAGCGAAAGGCTTCGATCTTGAGCGATTTTCCTTCTCGTGCCACAAGCCATTCGCCATATGGTTCTGGCTCTTTCAGTGGCACCGGCCTTGCTGAGCTCCTCTGTGGCGCCACTTAATTGCCAGCTAGAAGGAGCGCGTATGGGGCAAGACACTGGTCTCTTCAAGAAAATCCTGGTTCCGGTCGATTTTTCTCCCTGTTCAGATGAGGCGTTCCACGTCGCCTGTGACATGGCGCGTCTGTGCGGGGCAGGCCTGACGGTGCTGCATGTGATCGACATGGGAACCCTTGAATCATTCAATCGTCTGGGCTTGCTGGCAGTTCCGTCCGATGCCGCCCTGCAGCGGCGGCGATTGCGGCATCATGCCCGGTTGAACGTGCGCCGGTTGCTGGAATCAGCGGTGGCCAAAGGAGTGGACCTCACGCGCGTGATTCTAGAGGGATCGCCGTTTGTCGAGATTGCCAAGACCGCGCGGACGGAGAAAGTGGATCTGGTCGTGATGGGGAGTTATGGCGGACGGTCCGGCAGCGTGGACAAGATTTTCTTCGGCAGTACGGCTGAAAAGGTCGTCCGAACAGCAGGCTGTCCTGTGTTGACCGTGCCGCTGCCGGTGTCGGCTCTCCAGCGGAAGTCGACGGAAGCATAAATAAGGGAGGGGAAGACGATGTCCATTAAGAGGCCAGCTAGATCATGGGTTGGATACGTGATGATCGGTCTGACACTTGGAGTGCCTTGGGCCATGGGGCTGGAAGAGGCGGGAGTGAGTCTCGCGCAATCCGAACAGGTGGTCGAGGTGACGATCAAGGATTACAAGTTCGTGACGAAGCAGGGGCCCCTGCGGCTGGGAGTTCCGACGGTCATCAAGGTTCGGAATGAGGACGCCCTGCGGCACGATTTCGGTTCGACCATGTTCGAGGGGCTTCATACCCGCATCGAAAGGGACGGGGTCATCGTCTATGGCCGCGGCCTGGGTGGTGTGTTTCTCGATTCAAAGCGTGATGCGGTCCTGCGGTTTGACATGTCCCGGCCGGGGCGGCATGAATTCCGGTGCTCGATCCATCCCAATATGGGCGGAGAATTGCTCTTGTTGAGTACAGAGGCTGTGTAAGAGTGCTGAGAGGAGGGCCATCTCCCTGAACACGTGTTTCTTTCGTGTGGTTGGATCATGAATATCGAACGCATTCTTTTGGCGACGGATGGTTCTACGCGGGCGGAAGGCGCGGAGGCCTATGCCTGCAAGTTGGCCGAGTCATGGGGAGCCACTTTGACGGTCGTGAGCGTGTTGGAATTCGCTCCGGGCCTCGATCCGGAGTCTCCCGTGTGCCGCATATATCTGGCCGAGCTGATGACACAGGCCACGGAAGACCTGGCCCGGCTGAAAGCACGGGCTGCTGAGCGAGGGATTGCGGTTCACACGCGGATCGAGACGGGTATTCCGAGTGAACAAGTGCTTGCCGCTGCGGCGGCCGAAGACCCGGATTTGATCATCATGGGCACCGCCGGGAAGACCGGTCTCGCACATGTCTTATTGGGAAGCACGGCGGAGCGGATCATTCGGACGGCGCCCTGCCCTGTGCTGGCCGTGCGCATGGATCGGTCGGAGGCGGAGCGTACCGGCGTAAGCACGAGTCATCCGGCCTCGTTGGACCGGATCATGGTCCCGGTCGATTTCTCCGACTGCTCGCTTGATGCTCTCGAGTATGCGGTCGCCGTGGCGCAGCGGGCACAGGCGTCTGTCATGCTGCTGCATGTCATGGAGCCGGTCTCTTACGGATTGGATTTTACGGTTCCGCTTCAGGCGGCCCGGGAACATGAGCGGAAAACCCTCACTGAACGGCTTGCGGGTCTTGTCGCGGCACTGGAGGCCGCGAACGTGAAATCCGAATCTCTCGTTCGAGGGGGGCTTCCACGCGATTCGATCCTCGAGGCGGCCAGGGCCTGGTCGGCCGACTTGATCGTCATGGGGACGCATGGACGGCGCGGCCTGTCGCATGCTTTGTACGGCAGTGTGGTGGAGTCGGTTCTCCGGAAGTCGCATTGTCCTATCCTGACGGTCCGGAGCCCTAAATTTCACCAGGACCATCGCCGTGTCGTCTCGGTTCAACCTGGCGTGCCGATGAACCCTTAACCGAGGAGTTTGCCATGCGCACTATCGTGAAGAAGACCGGAGCGGAGAAAGGGCGGTCTTCTCCTGTCGCCGTCAGGCCTAACACACCGATCGAATTACCGGATGGGATGTGGGAGCGGATCGCACAAAAAGCCTACGAGCTGTGGGAGCAACGGGGCCGTCAAGCCGGGAACGATCTCAGGGATTGGCTTGACGCGGAAGACATCGTCATGGAAGAAATCCATGAAGCTCGCGAGTGAACAGACGGCAGGCCTGTGGGCGCCGCCGCCTCCGTCCCTGGAGGCGGTGCTCGCGCGTCTTGAGGCGCTGGCGCTGAGGCCTGATTTCGCCTTGCAGCGGGAGACGGCGCTTGCGCGCGCGCTCAGGCCCTATCTGGGAAACGGCGCCGGGAGAATTGTTGCCCCGCTTGCGCAGGAAACCGAATTGGCCGGGCTCTTTCTCCTCTGCGACTTCTACCCGGAAGACGGGCAATTGACCCTCATCGAACAGCTGCGGGACGTCATCACGGAACATATTCCGAACGAGGAGCGGGCCTGGCTCGATCCGCTGAAACATTCATCCATGGACCTGCTTGCGCTGGCCTCACCCCTCAAACCGGGCGACGCGCTCACACTGCGATCGGTCGGTGACGGGACTTTGTGGGTCCTGCCTGCCGGGGATTTCGTCACGGATCTTTCTGCCGGCCATGTGTTGCTCACCCGTGTCATTCGCGCTTCGGGGGAGGAGGAATCCGGCAAAGCTGTCTGGGCCGGCTGCGGGCTGGTCCTGTCGCCGGCTGATGCCGAATCGGTGCTGACGATGACTGCTGAATGGCGCCGTGAAATAGAAATGAGTTCCGGGTCTTTTGCTCTGGGGGAGTGGAGAGAATTTACCAAGCGATTCGGGTACATGCTGCTCTGGGCCTTCGCGCAGCTGCGGATGGACGCCTTGGTGGATGCCGTCGGCCATATTCGATACCGCTGTCCCGACGGGCAGCCGTATCTCTATGCCGTGGCGTTGTACGATCACCATGAGCACCGGTTGTTCGTTGACCGGTTGTCGGAGATACAGGAATTGGTGCCTGAGAAGCCGGCTGATCGAGCCGGCGGGCAAAGTGCCGCCGGCCTTCCTCCGGTCCATGTGTGGGTGCAACGAGCGGCCGAGGGGGCCGTCGCCGCGATCGTAGCGAGGCTGACGCTGACGTCTTCCCAGCTGATCGTGGAATGCGACAGTCCGGAGCGGCTCGACCTGATCAAGCATCGGCTCGCGGCCTCGCTGGGATTTTCGCTGCACTTCCGAGGCGAGATACTGCAGCCGCCGGTCCGGCAACTGTCGGTGGCCGAACTGATGTCCGAGGAATCGCTGACGTTGGCCGTGACGCAGGAAGAGGACCGCGCCCTGCTCAATCGGTTCTTAGAGAAGGCCTATCTCGAATGGTCGGACCAGCCGCACCTCGCGCTCGGCGGGCAAACGCCGCGCCATGCCGCCGCCACTGCGCAGATGCGCGGCCAAGTCGGCGCGTTGATCGATGAGATGGCGCGGCACGATCCTGGCGTCTTGCGAACGGGCCGGACCGCATTCGATTACAACAGGCTTCGCGCGCACGTCGGACTGGATGAGGTGACGGGGTAACGAGGGTCGGATGTCGAAAGCTGTCGGTAATTGGCCCCTTCGAGCCGTACCGCTTGCCTCTCGATGAAATGGAGTATACAACCATGCCGCAGATCATGAGGAAATTGGAAGGCCACTGGGTCAACACGTAAGGACAGGCAAGGATGCCCTCACCACGAACGATCATCGGCATTTTGGTCGGGGGCGGACCGGCGCCCGGCATTAACAGCGTTATCAGTGCGGCTACGATCCGCGGCATTCTCGGCGGCTGCGACGTTCTCGGCATTCTTGACGGGTTCAAATGGCTTATGGAAGGAAGCCGGGGGAATGTCCGGCCACTTTCGATTGAGGATGTCAGCCGGCTTCACTTTTGCGGCGGGTCCTATATCGGCACGTCACGGGCCAACCCGACCAAGACGGTTGAACTTCTGGACCGTGTCCTGTCTACCCTGGCACAGCTCGGGGTGACACGCTTGATCACCATCGGGGGAGACGATACGGCCTTCTCGGCATTCAAAGTGGAGGAACGGTCGGCCGGCCGGATTCAGGTTGTCCACGTGCCGAAGACGATCGATAACGATCTCGATCTTCCCAACGGAATTCCCACATTCGGGTTTCAAACCGCGCGGCATGTCGGCGTGGGTATTGTGAAAAATCTTATGGTCGACGCTCAGACTACCACTCGGTGGTATTTCGTCGTGACAATGGGGCGCAAGGCCGGCCACTTGGCGCTGGGGATCGGGAAAGCCGCCGGTGCGACAGTGACGATTATTCCGGAGGAATTCACAGAACGCCCCGTGAAACTACGGCACCTGGTGGATCTGTTGATCGGGGTCATTCTCAAGCAGCTCGACAGCGGCCGAGCCGACGGGGTCGCCGTGCTGGCGGAGGGCTTGATTGAGATCGTGGATCCTCAGGACCTTCGCGGGCTTGAACAGATCGAACGGGATGAGCATGGGAACTTGCGCCTGTCGGATGTAGATCTCGGTGATGTGCTCAGGAGGGAAGTGACGAAGGGGTTGAAGGATTTGAGGCTGTCCGTCCCGATCGTCTCCAAAAATGTCGGCTACGAATTGCGCTGCGCGGACCCCGTCCCGTACGACATCGAATACACCCGCGATCTCGGCTACTGCGCCTCCCAGTATGTGCTTGATGGGGGCACGGCGGCGATGGTATCGATCCAGGACGGGCGCTTCACGCCGATTCCGTTCAAACAGTTGCTGGACCCGGTTACGGGGCGGGCGAAAGTCAGGATGGTGGACATCGGTTCCCAGTCCTACCAGATCGCCCGGCAATATATGATCCGGCTGACCGAGGAGGATTTCAACGATCCGGACAGGCTTGGCCGTTGCGCCGCATTGGCCGGGCTCTCGCCGGCGGCATTCCGCACGAGGTTTTCCGGTATCGGTTGAACCGGCGCGCATTCTGAGCAAAAGAAAGGACAGGTTGTATGAAAGTTTTAGCGGCGACTGATGGGTCGAAATACGGACGGTGGGCCATTGAATGGGTGGCACAGATGCCTTTGACCGTCCAGCCGGTAGTCCGGGCGCTGCATGTGGTGGATGTCGCTGGCTTGCGTACGCCGTTCATGACCCAGCCCATGATCGTAGGAACGGAGCGGTACCTCCAGGAAGAGATCAAGCGGATGGAGGCGAGCGCAAAGACAGTCAAGAAGCAGACGGAAACGTTGCTGAAAGAATCGGGCTTGAAAGGGAGTGCGATTGTGGATCGGGGTGGGGTGGCGGCGTCGATCATGAAGCAGGCCAAGCGAGGTATCACTCTGTTGTCGATCGGTTCGCGAGGGTTGGACACCTTGGATCGCTTCATGCTCGGCAGTGTGTCGAACCATGCGATCCACCATGCGCCCTGCTCGGTCCTGGTGGTGAAGGAGACGCCTCGGCCCGTGCGGCGGATTCTGCTGGCCATCGACGGCTCGCCGGCATCGGACAAAGCGGTTCGGTTTCTGATCCGATACGTCAATCCTGCCCCCGATGGTCCCGATCGTGAACCGGTGATGGTCACCATTGCGCATGTGATGCCCTTTCTGAAGTATCCGGAACTGCGTGAAGCGGGAAACATGCTGGTGCAGCGCTACGTGGACAAAGTGGCGAAAGCGGGTTTTCAGGTGAGAGAGTCCATGAAGCTGGGGAAGCCGGCCGATGAAATTCTCACAGAAGCCAAGCAGGAGAAGGTTGATCTGATCGTTACGGGCGCCAAAGGCTTGGGAGCGATCGGCCGGGTGTTGCTTGGCAGCGTCTCGACCCGTGTCGTGCAGCATGCCGCCTGTTCCGTGCTTGTGGTTCGATGATCAGACAGAGCGGGTTGAATGCGTCGAAGGGCTCGGTTTCTATTGTCGGGACGATTGATGCAGGCTTGACTTGAGCCACGAACCGGCAGTAAACAGCATGAACGGACAGATGAGAAGGGAGCATCAGCCCAGGGTGTCACCCATTGTCGGGATAGAATGTACCGGACTTGACGAGTAGGATCATCGCACAATACACTACGCCCCGCCAGACCACTCAAACAGAATGTGAGGATACCATGGCTTCAGTGGCAAAGATGAAACAAGACAGCCTTCCCGATCGCTTGGTGACAGGGCTTTCGAAAATCGGGTTGGCGATGAAAAGCCGGACCTGGAGGCGGCAAGGGCAAAAGGGCGTCGGCCCGTTGCAGGTACAGGTCCTGTCGTATCTCCGATCTTGTCCCAATCAGGCGGCGACGGTCTCGACGATTGCGCGTGAACTGACGGTCAAGCTGCCCACCGCATCCGAGGTGATCCGGACGCTTGCGGAGAAACGGCTTGTGCGTCGGCGCCAGCAGGAGGCCGATCACCGTATCGTGACGGTGCATCTCACGGCTCTGGGAGCGAAGGCCGGAAAGGTCTCAAGCGGATGGCCGGAGATTTTGTCCGCTGCGACGGAGCAACTGACTCTGGAAGAACAGGTCAGTCTGTTGTCCGCGCTGGTGAAGCTCATTCGGGTGTTGCAGCTGAAGGGAGAGATCCCTGTCGCGCGCATGTGTGTCTCGTGCCAGTATTTCAGCCAGAATGTGCATAAGAGCGGAGACAAGCGGCACCACTGTCAGTTTTTCGATGTGCCGTTCGGTGATCAGTCCCTCCTTCTCGATTGCCCGGAATATGTCGGGACTCCCATCAAAATGGCAAAAAAGGCCTGATTCTCTCGGCGGCCCCTGACGATTGTGTGAGGATGAGGGGCCGCCTGTTTTGTCTAGATGTGAAGCGGCCTTGGGCGATCGCTATCTGACGGGTAGGTCTATCCTGTCCGTATACAGCGGGCCGTCCGCCTCGATCCGGGAAAATACGTCATCCAAAGCCAACTGAAGCGCCGATTCGATAGGCTCACGGTCAGACGCCGTGATCCATCGCGCCACTGAGCCTGCCGCCGTGTGTTCGGCGAGATACCTTTTGACGAGCCGGTCTCCCTCGTGTATTTCCCCCTGCAGTCGGATATGGTAGTGATAGCGCCCTTGCCGATCGGTCAGCGCCAATTTTGTGGTGATGTGGAGTGTGAGATCGGCGGAGTTGGTGAAGACCGAACTGAATGTTTCCCGCCGCCGCGCGTAGCGAATGATTGCCTGGCTTAGATCCTGATGCGGCCACTCCAGAAGGGTAATTCCGGGCCGATGGTCTGCGCCCTCGAGCGCAAGCGGCCCGACTGTTATCTGGAGCGATCTGGGAATCGTCGTGGAAGCGGAACCGGCCGGAAGCGGATTCACATGGATACGGTGTACGCATCCGGTCGAAAGGATCAGCAGGAGGGCGAGGATTCCAACGGGCATAGGCATACCGGCGTCGTCAGGAGATCGTCTTCGAGCAGACGGATACCATGATTATCTCGAGCATCAAACTAAGGACTGGTCTGACTGGGGGTTGGGGACACGATCGTCAAGTCTTTAAGCGCTCGCGCAGCCTGTTCCCGGTATAGCTGTTCCGTCGGATTGGTATAGGTCTCAACCACTCGTTGATAGGTTGCACGGGCTTGGTCGGTTTGTTGATTGATGGCAAAGTACCGACCGAGCGCGATCCAGTTTTGCGCCGCTGTTTCCCTGGCCGTTTTCATCAGCGCGAACTCCTGTTGGGCATGAGACGTTCCCTGCAGTTGCACGCGTTTCTTGACCGTTTCAGCCATCTCATCGGCCATGGCTTCGATCTGTTGGTTCTCATGCACGGCGGCCCCTACCCGGTCGGCTTTGAGATGGGAGTAGAAACCCTCCACATGATCCTTGATGATGTCCGCCCGATGTTGATACGTATCATGCGCACAGCCCGAGAAGGTTAAGGCGAAGCTGATGAGTGTGTACGCTGTAAGATTGTTTAGGAGTCGGGAACGCATCGTCATGTCATTCTCGCTAGGCACATCGCACGGGCAGCAACAGATGCCAAGTCTAACATACTTGCCCGGGGTAACGGTAACAGGGCATGGACAGGGCACTGCCCTTGAATTTCTGCCTGCGTGGCGGCGATTGTGCCAGAAACTGAAGTGAGGAGAGTGGATGAAGCAGAAAGTCCGCTCCAGTTGAATATGGATGTATTGCCGGATAGGGGACAAGAAAAGCCCTTGAACCGGTTATGACGGCTGCGCTATCTTACAGCACTTTCAAACGAGCATAGGACCTTCTCATTAATTATCAGATTGAGCCTGTATCGAACATACACAACGGGGAGGACAACATGAGCAAGAGCTTAAAAGGGACCAAGAGCCACGATAATCTGAAACATGCCTTTGCCGGCGAATCGCAGGCCAACCGACGCTATCTCTACTTCGCGCGGCGCGCCGATATCGAAGGCTATCCTGACGTCGGTGGGCTGTTTCGAGACACCTCGGAGGCCGAAACCGGCCATGCCTTCGGCCACTTGGACTTTCTGAAGGAAGTCGGTGACCCGGCGACCGGTGTTCCGATCGGCAATACCGAAACGAACCTCAAGTCCGCTATCGAGGGCGAAACCTACGAGTATACCCAGATGTACCCAGGGATGGCGAAGACCGCCCGCGATGAGGGGTTCGCCGAGTTGGCCGAATGGTTTGAGACGTTGGCGAAGGCTGAGCGTTCGCATGCCAACCGGTTCCAGAAGGGGCTCGATGGTCTGAAGGGGTAGTTCAGTTCATTGAGATCGATGCGAGGGTGGGCTAGGGCAACCTGGTCCACCCTTTTCTTTTTGGATCTTGTATTCAGGGGGAATCTCAAGGGACAATACGAACTGTGAACGGCTTAAGTTTGCTCAGCCCCATCGACGCGACGCGGCTCCAGAAGGAGACGCAGCGGATTTATGAGGTGTGCGACGGCTGCCGCCGTTGTTTCAACCTCTGTCCCTCGTTCAATACGCTGCTCGACGGCATCGATTCATACGAAGGCGACGTCGCCAAGCTGACGCAGGCCGACCACCACCGCATCGTCGACGAATGTTACTACTGCAAGCTCTGTTACAATCATTGCCCGTACACACCGCCGCATCAGTATGCGTTGGATTTTCCACGTCTGATGATCGCGTGGAAGAAGCAACTGGCGACGACCAGGGGCGTATCCTGGCGGGACCGGTGGCTGATCAAGACGGACGTGCTCGGCACGATCGGCAGCGCGCTGGCCCCCCTGATGAATCGGCTCCTCAGGAACCGTGTCGTCCGCCTGATCGGAGAGGCCATTGCGGGGGTGCATCGGGATCGCCACATCTTAAATTTTTCATCCGAGACCTTTGCCCGTTGGTGGAGCAGGCGTGGCGGAGCGCAGGTGGCAGAAGCTGGAGCGCGAAAAGTGGCACTCTTCGGCAGTTGCCTCGTAAACTACCAGGCGTCCGATGTGGGGAAGGCCACGGTTCAGGTGCTGGAGAAGAACGGCGTCCATGTGGTCATGCCGGAACAGCGTTGTTGTGGCATGCCGTCGTTCGACATCGGTGATACGGCGTCGATTCAACAGGCTGCTGCGGCGAATGTCGCATCGTTTCTCCCGTGGGTTGAGAAAGGCTATGACATCGTGGTGCCGACAGCCAGCTGCAGTCTCATGTGGAAGCGCGAATATCCGGAGGTTGTCGGCGGGGAGGCAGTTAAGAAAGCCGCCGAACGGACTTTCGATGTATGCGAGTACCTGATGAAGCTAAGGCGTGACGGCTTGCTGGCGACGGATTTTCAGAAAAGCCCGGGCCGCGTCGCGTATCAGATTCCTTGTCATCTGAGAGACCAAAACATCGGTTTCAAGTCCAAAGAGTTGATGGAATGTGCTGGTGCGCAGGTCGATGTGATCGAAAAATGCTCGGGGCACGACGGCGCATGGTCCGCAAAAACAGAATTCTTTCCGCTCTCGATGAAAATCGGGGGGAAAGCCGTGCGGGCGATCGAGCAGGCTCCGGCAGATTTTGTCGCGTCGGATTGCCCGCTGGCCGGATTGCAGTTGGATCAAGCCGGGGCTTCGGCGCACACGGGAGGCAAGGCGTCCCTCCATCCCATTCAGATCGTCCGTGATGCCTACGGGTTGCCGTCAGAACGGTGAGGGGTAAGGGGTGAGGAGTGAGGGGATAGAATAGATTGCAGCCTCGTTGAATGGTGAATGGCAGTCGGCGATAGGTAAGTGAGGGGAGTATCCGTGAAAGTGATCGCTCCAGAAGATGTGATTCCGTACGAAGCGTATGAGAAACAACGGGAAGAGTTTCGGTCCCGTATCATTGCGCTCAAGCAGCGGCGGAGG
Source organism: Nitrospira sp. (assembly GCA_022842445.1). Taxonomy (GTDB): domain Bacteria; phylum Nitrospirota; class Nitrospiria; order Nitrospirales; family Nitrospiraceae; genus Nitrospira_D. Next base: position 35,971 of record JALHPO010000006.1, on the reverse strand, counting down.
ATTTCCATCGGTCCGTTGGTGACCATGATTTTTGAGAATCGCGCGACGCTGCAATTTCAAATCCAGGAAATGATCCGCGTCGAGCGGATTTTCGATCCGGCGAAGGTCCAGGACGAATTGAATGTCTATAATGCGATCCTTCCTGCGCCCGGCGAATTGAGCGCCACGCTCTTGATCGAGATCACCGAGGAAGCCATGATGAAACATTGGCTTGATCAGTTCATGGGACTCGATCATGGAGAGAAGGTGGCGATCGTAGCCGGGGGTGAGCGGGCCTTCGGGGAATTTGAAGGAGGCCACAGCCACGATTCGAAGATCAGCGCGGTGCATTTCGTCAGATTTCGTCCGACCGCGTCCATGCAATCGGCGATTGCCGATCTTCGACAGCCGGTTCTCCTCACGGTGGATCATGGTGAATACCATGTTCAAACGGCCGTGCCGGGCAGCATGAGAGAGGAATGGCTCTCCGATTTGAGCGCGTAAGCCTGTCTATCGGAATGTTGAGCGCGGAGCATGGAACATTGAGCATGACGGATTCGGTATTGCTGACCAAGCGCATCGAATTTTCTTCGTCCCACCGCTACATCAGGCCGGAGTGGGATGAGGTGAAGAACCGTGCGGCGTTCGGCCTCTGTTACAACCCTCCTGCGCACGGCCACAACTATCTGCTCGAAGTTACCGTCTCCGGCGAGATCGACCGGCAGACGGGCATGGTCGTCAACCTATTTGATCTGAAGCGGGTTCTGCTCGACGTGATTGAAGAATTCGATCACAAGAATTTGAATCTCGACATGCCCTATTTCAAAGACCGGATTCCCACATCGGAAAATCTCGCGCTGGTGCTCTGGACAAAGCTGGCGCCTCAGCCGGACATCGGTGTGTTGCAGACCGTTCGCTTGTGCGAGGACGAGGATCTCTATGCCGAAGTGACGGCGGCGGAGGGATTGGATGTCGCGGCCATCACCCGGCGCTATTCATTCACGGCCATTCAGGGCGGCAATCAAGGCCATGAGTGGGATTGTTTCATCACGGTCCGTGGTCCGATCGATCCGATGACCGGCATGGTGACCGATATCGGCGCACTGGATCGCGTGGTGAGAGAGAGAGTCGTGGAGATGTTCGATCATCGGGATCTTCGCCAGGTATTCGGCGTCGAGCAAGTCACGGGCGGGCAGCTTGCCGAACGGATTTGGAACTCGCTCGCCTTCGATATCGCGTCCGGTCAACTCGCCAACGTCCGTCTGGTCCAGTCACGCGACCTCTCCTTCGACTACGCCGGGTGAACAAGGGTTCACCCGGCTGTGTTTCCCATGCCCATCGCATTGTCGTCGAATGAAAGTGGTTCAGTTGAACCAGAACCAGCTTGACAATGTTGCGAAGAGTAGGGCTGATTGTTACGGAGTCCCGTCGAGAGCGAATTCCTCTACCCCTTTTTGTTCTGGCCAAGCGGAGTAAAGCGGGCGGCGTAAGCTTCCTGTTCCGGAAACTTGAGAAAGACCATGATCCCGGTATCCTGGTTGATCGTGAATGCGCCGGTTCCCTTCAACCTGTTGTCACCGGACGGTTCCAACTCCACCTGGATTTTGGCCTTCTCATACCCCTGCTGGATGGTGGCCTTGGCTTTCGCCCCATCAGTGGGGATTGCCTTGTCCGCATGGTCTGTCACGTACAGAACCAGTTCTCCGCTCTTGGCGACCAGTTCCAGGTGATACGGCCCCGCCACAAGTGCTTGCCCGCCATGAAGCGACTTCACAGCTTCGTCTCGTTTTGCCTTGTGGGCTTCCACCGGTACTGAGCAGATCAGCAGGGCGCCAAGGACAAGATGACCCAACAGATGTTTCATGATCGGTTCTCCTCACAACCAGTCTGGTATCGATTGACGGGGCGGATGCCGCCCATCAGTGCTTCGGCGGGTGGTGGTGATGGTGGTGCTCTCCGCCGTCGGTTTTGGACGTCCCTTCCTGGGGCTTCTGACCCGGCTCAGCCTTGGGCTTGAGCGGCATGAAACGAGCGGAGTGCGCATCATGATTCGGTAGTTTCATGAAGACGATGACGACGGTATCCGGCGTGAGTGAAAAGATGCCGGATCCCTTGAGCACATTGTCCCCAACCGGGTGTAGATGAACCTGCGTTCTGGTCTGGCCCGTTTCAACGGTGGCTTTAGCCAGGCCGCCGTCCACGCTGATCTTGGTGTCCGCATGGTCCGTGACATAGACGGTGAGCTCCCCCTCCTTGGCGACCAGTTCCAAATGAAACGGACCGGTCATGCGCAGTTGTCCGCCATGAGGCGCCTCAACCGATTCGAAGAACTCATCGGTATGCGCCAGGACCGGCGACGACACAGCCAATATCGAGACGACGATCATTCCACCGATCGTTTTGTTCATAGGCAACGCTCCTCACGGAGTTCAAGCGGTATCAGGTTTAGAATGTTCCGACGGCGCCGGGTGTCGATTCTGGAATTACCATATCGATATGTCGCGGCAGATGTCAAAGGCCGAGCAGGCGTCGGATCATAGTGGACGGAAGGGCAGATCTATTTCAGTAAATGATCGTTGATCAGTGCGGCGAGTTCGGCGGGTTCGACGACGCCTTCGCGCGTCAGGAGCAGCTTGCCGTGGGAAAAGAAGTGGGTGGTTGGATACGTCTCGAACGTATGGGCTTTCTTGATCTCGCGGCAGCGGCCTGGCACATGCATCTTGGCCTTGCCCACTTTGATAGATGGGAATTGTGCGGCGGTGGCTTCCAGAATCGGGTCGTAGGTGTTGCACGGTTCGCAGGTAGCGAGCCCGTACGCCACGACCGCACCGGCGCTGTCGGTGAATTCCTTGTAATTCTCGTCTCTGACGTCTTGAACCGTTCCAGTCATAAAGTCGTCACGTCAAAAGTCCGAAAGTCTGAAAGCCTCGACATGCAGACTTTCGACCTTCGGACTTTCTGAGTTAGGTTTAAGACAGCTTTGCGAGCGCACCGAGGATTTCGTTGTCCTCACGGGCAACCTTGATTTCCTGCACCTTGACGTAGGCCACCTTGCCGTTCTTATCGACGATCACGGTCGCGCGCTTGGAGCAGTTGAGCGGCTCAAAGTAGAGACCATAGGCCTTGGCAGTCGTCCGATGGACGTCGGACAAAAGGCGATGCTTGAGATCAAGTGAGTCAGCCCAAGCCTTGTGCGAGAAGAAGCTGTCGCAGCTGATGCCGAAGAGTTCTGCGTTGGCTGATTGGAACTTGGGGAAGTCATCGGTCAAACACTTGTTCTCGCCCTGACACACGGGGCTCCAGTCCAACGGGTAGAAGCAGAGCACGACATTCTTCTTGCCCTTATAATCGCTCAACTTCACATCCTTCTGATCCTGGTCCTTCAAGTTGAAATCCGGCGCGGTATCGCCCGCTTTAATTTCTGCAGCTACGTCGCTCATCTGAGATCCTCCTTCATATGGTTGAGAGTCTGGCCTATACGCACAATGAGATTAATTTTGTACTGTGCGGCGTGAAAGATTGTCAACGGGCCGAAAGACCTAGCACTCCAGCCGCAGAGTGATAAGTCATTCTATTATAAAAGATCCGCTAACTTTGAAGTTGGCGGAATCCCATCATGCGACCTGCCGGAGCAGCCGTACGGTAGTTCACGATACGCAGAGTCTGGCCCAGCGCAGGAAGGTGGATCGAGGTCCCGACTTTGGGCGATTGTCCCATACGCAACAGCTCATGGGCCGCTGCGTTCAGAATCTCCTTCGCAGCGCTTTCCGGAAGTCCTTTACCTTGAAAGAGTTCGATCTCGTCCAATCCGAATTTCGCCAGTCCCAACGAGTAAAACCAGACTTCGTCGGGCCGAGCGGTTTCGTCTTGTGCGACAGACAGATGATCATCGATCTGAAAGGTTGTCAGGGTGCGATTCTGCCAATCTGATGGATTGAGGTAAGCCTGCGTGGCCACATCATACGCGGTTCCCTGTGTCAGGAGCGTCAGACAGCGGGCCAGCCGGGCGCCAAGCAGAACCGCGTCCGGCATATCTCGCGGGGGTGCGACGGAAGGCGCGATGGCGCCCATCAGGGGGTGTTCCCAGGCCAGTTGTTTCATGATCTCGGCAACGTGGCTTGCCGGTAAGGGCATTACGACATGGGCTGACCAGGGGCCGTGTGTTGCTTGCCATGATTCGGGCGATCCCGCTTCATGGCGAATGGACAATGGTCCGCCGTACTCACGTTCGTACTGCATCACAAGTTCGTCCGTGGACGGAGCCGTGCCGCGATAGCCGATGAAGTAGAGGGGCGGGCGCTTGGCGGACGGCTTGGGAGTCTTTTTGCGGATTCTCATCTCAAAAACCGTATCTCGTTCCTCGTGAAGCGCATCTTGCAAGCAAACGACGTCTTATTTGCCGGACTTTTTGGCTTTACGGCGGTCTTCTGGATTCAACAGCCTCTTGCGCAGACGCAGACTCTTCGGCGTTACTTCCACCAATTCATCGGGCCCGATATATTCGAGCGCAAATTCCAGCGACATCTCCTGCGGCGGGACGAGGACCAAGGCTTCGTCGGACCCGGATGCCCGCATGTTGGAGAGATGCTTTTCTTTGCAGACGTTGACATCGAGATCTTCATCGCGGCTGTTTTTGCCGATGACCATGCCGCGGTAGACATCCACGCCCGGGCCGATAAACATGGAGCCCCGCTCCTGCACCATGAAGATGGCGTAGCCGGTGCTGGTCCCGTCTTCATAGGCCACGAGCGATCCGTGCGGCGCCACGAGCAGGTCGCGTTGTTCTGCCGGTTCGTAGGCCTTGAAGACGTGGTGCATGATGACGGTGCCGCGGGTCTTGGCGAGCAGGGTGTTCTTCAGTCCCATGATGCCGCGTGTGGGGATATGGTATTCGAGATGCATTTCGCTGGCGCCGACATCGGAATGGATGAGCTTCATGTGGCGCATCTCGCCCCGGCGTTTTCCGATTTCTTCGATGACCGCCCCCTGATAAACATCCGGGATTTGGATGGTCAATTCTTCGTAGGGCTCGGTGACTTTCCCGAACTCATCATGGTGGACGATGACCTCTGGTTGCGACACCTGCAGTTCATAGCCTTCGCGCCGCATCTGTTCGATCAAGACGCCGAGGTGCAGTTCGCCGCGCCCTGCGACCAGGAAGCGGTCGGCGCTGTCGGTCTCGCTCACGCGGAGGGACACGTTCGTTTCGAGTTCTCTGAACAGCCGTTCGCGCAGGTGGCGCGATGTGAGGAACTTGCCTTCCCGTCCGGCAAAGGGGCTGTTATTCACGGAGAAGGTCATCTGGACCGTCGGTTCATCGATGGTCACGCGCGGGAGGGCGATGGGATGTTCCGGGTCGGCGATGGTGTCGCCGATACTGACTTCGTCGAGTCCCGCGACGGCGACGATCTCGCCCGCTTCGGCCTGTTCCGTGTCGGCTCGTTCGAGGCCGGAATAGATGGCCAGGTCCGAAACCTTGCCGGTAAACTGCGAGCCGTTTTTGCCCAGGACCATGACGGTTTGCCGTCGCGCGATCGAGCCGGATTGGATCTTCCCGATGCCCATCTTGCCCTTGTAGGAGTCCTGCACGAGGGCCAGCACCAGGATCTGGAGCGGTGCGTTGGCGTTGATGGCCGGCGGCGAAATCTTCTCCAGGACCGTATCGAGCAGCGGGGTGATGTCGGTTCCGGGTTTATTGATATCGAGCGTAGCGGTCCCCTTGATCGCGGCGGTGTAGACGATCGGGAAATCGAGCTGCTCGTCGGTGGCGCCCAGATGGACGAAGAGGTCGAAGGTCCGGTTCACGACGTCGTCGATCACGGCGTCGGGCCGGTCGATCTTGTTGATAACGACGATGGCTTTATGACCGAGAGCCAGGGCCTTCCGCAACACGAAGGTTGTTTGCGGCATCGGGCCTTCTTTAGCGTCGATCAGGATCAGCACGCCATCGACCATCCGAAGGGTCCGCTCGACTTCGCCGCCGAAGTCGGCGTGGCCCGGCGTATCCACGATGTTGATCTTCACTCCGTTGTAGATGACGCTGGCGTTTTTAGCGCGGATCGTAATCCCGCGTTCGCGTTCCTGGTCCATCGAGTCCATGATCCGCTCGCCCATGTCATCGATTTTTCTGTGGACATGAGTTTGGCGGAGAACAGCGTCGACCAACGTTGTCTTGCCGTGGTCGACGTGGGCGATGATGGCGATGTTTCGGATGTCGTCACGGCGGTCATGAGGGGCACGTACGGTGGACATAGTAACGGTACTTCCTTGGATGACGAAAAAGACGCCCACTAGTGAGGCGCAAACCAGGCAGTATACTCGAACTACATTCTCTTGCACAAGCCTACAACTCAGCTGATGAAGAATCTGTGGGTCTATGGCGGGTATGAGTGGTGGAACCTCGGGATCACGGAACGTGCTTTCGAGACAGGCATATCGGATTGCAGGCGGCTGTGGATTGATGGGGGGTATATCAAAGATCAATTGGAATCCAGAAGACGAGAGAATTGGAGTTTTCAGGGACAACCGGACCGATGACTTGTACAATTCTCAAACCGAATCAAAATGGGAAGCACAGGCCAGCACAAAATGAGGGGAGTTTTCTCCAATGGGCGATCTCAAAGTCGCGTGGCGCGTTCGGATACGACGTGTCTCTGGGTACGCAGGGTCAGGCAAACGATCGCATGGACATTTGTATTGTGGACGTTGATGGGAGTGGTTGTTGCCGGACCGGCATATTCCATTGAAGTCCCGCTGACAGGCGCTATACCTGCGGACATCCACTCCATTGAACTTTCTTATGTGGGAGAGCAAACGATTCCAAGTGTGACGATCAACGGGCCCCCTGACTCCGTTCCTTCCACCTCTGACAGGCCGATATCGCCCTTGCTCGATCTCCTGCCAGGCTTCAATCACTCGCAAGTCTTTGGTGTGTGCCGGGGGCTGCTGTCGCGACCGGAAGGGGACAAGACTGTAACTATGACGTTTGCCGGGGCAGGCAGTGGTCGCTGTGGGCAGAGGATTGAACTGAGGCCGAACGGAGGGGTGTTGGACCTCTTGTCGTACAAGACCATCAGGCTCAGAGGACGGGCCTTGGGTCGGATCTCGTTTGCCATGGAGGATTGGGCTTCCGCGATCCGACAGGATAATGTGCGATTCGCGACTGTGCGCGGCACGTTCGATGTGACCATCCCGCTGGTTGAACTCGGTCGCTCGCTGGATTTGCGAAGGGCCGTGGCCCTGGTCGTAACGACCGAGGACTCTGAGGCACAGGTGGTGATTGAACAGATGGACCTGGCCCAAGACCGATCGGGTTTCGCACAGTCGGGCCGATCCGGCGTTTGGGTTTGGAGGTATCGGGAGGCAATCGAAGATCCGGGCGCCATTCTCTCAACCTGTCGCCGCCACAGTCTTTCGCGGGTCATGATTCAGATGCCGGCTTCGGAGGACGGACCGGAAATATGGCGAGCATACGTCCGGCTCCTCGTCACACTCAGAGAAGGCGGTATTGAGGTGGTTGCTCTCGACGGCTACCCGGAGGCGATTTATGATCCTCAGCAGCTTGCCGGGAAAGTTCGCCGTCTGTTTGGTCTTGTGGAGCCTCATCTGTTGGCCGGGGTGCAGCTCGACATCGAGCCGTATCTTCTGCCTGGATTTCTGGACGATGAGGCCGGTCCGATTCAGTACCTGAACGCCATTGACCTGATTAAAGAAATGATCGGACAGCGTACACATCTCTCGGTTGTGATGCCGTTTTGGCTGACCACCGTGGCTGTGCGAGGACGCCCGTTGGCTTTTGCTGTGATGGATCGGGTGGATGAAGTGGCGGTGATGAGTTATCGAACCGATCTGGACGAAGTGAAGAGTCTTTCAGACGATACGCTGCGGTATGGCGATCTTATCGGGATTCCGGTGTGGCTCGCCGTCGAGACGATTACGTTGCCGGTCGAACAACGCGTGACGCTCAAGCGAGAGCCGCGCCTGCAGCTTGCCGATGCGGTCTTGGATCGTCTGCACCGTCGATTGATTTTCCCGCCTTTTCCCGCACTGCTTTCGAAGGATGATCCCCGCGAGGGGTTCCGGGTTCACCACCGCATGACGGTCAGGCCTGAGCGAATCACCTTTGCGGGGCGTCCACGGTCCGACGTGGAGAAGGCCGTGCGGACACTTCTGAATACGGTAGCGCATCGCAGTTTCGCAGGCATTGTGGTTCATGATTTTGACGGACTGCGGGCCTTGGCCGAATGAAGGGGCGATTCGAAATGGCTGCTCAGAGTTTTGAGCGCAAGAAGAAGTATTGGTTGTCCGAGTGGTTCTGCGCGTAGCCTGATGGAAGACCTTGCTTGAGTTTTGGGGGGTTGCATTGTAAGGTGTTTTCAACACCCTCGCTGACTATAAACTCACCATACACAGGAGTCTTGTTCGGATGCCGGGCGATGATCGCTTTATAGAGATTCAGAGGCGGCCTCCTCGGAACTGGCGCTTCTGGGAGTGGCGCTGGTGGCAGATCGCCCTGGTCGGATTTGCCGTTTGCACAATCATCGGAGCCACGACGGTCACGGGAGTGATCTGGTACTTTTCGCAGGACCTTCCGTCGCTCGAACAGCTTCAGAACTATCAACCGAGCCTGGTAACTACCGTGTACTCGGACGATCGGCAGCCCATCGGCCAATTCTTCATTGAACGCCGTATTCTGACGCCGCTCGCCGACATTCCCAAATCTCTCAGCCAGGCGGTGATTGCTACGGAAGATGCGCGCTTTTTCGAACATCCAGGACTGGACTACATCGGCATGTTGCGGGCGGCTTGGACGAACATCCGCCATGGCGGCAGAAAGGTCGAGGGGGCGAGCACGATTACGCAGCAGTTGGCCAGATCGTTGTTTCTGTCATCGGAGCGGTCGTATGAGCGCAAGATTCGGGAGTTAGTCTTGGCTTATAAAATGGAAGCGGTGTCCGGGAAGGAACAGATTCTTGAAACCTATCTGAACCAAATCTACTTCGGACAGGGATCGTATGGCGTGGCTTCGGCGGCCCAATCGTACTTTGGCAAAAAACTCTCCGAGTTGACCCTTGCCGAGTCGGCTTTTCTCGCAGGACTTCCAAAATCTCCCAGCCGGTTCTCCCCGTTCACCGCATACGAACGGGCGAAAAAGCGGCAAGAGCATGTGTTGTCCCGGATGGAAGAGGCGGGGTTCATCACGGCGGCCGATCGCGAAGCCGCTGTGGCCGAGACGCTCAATTTCCATCGCCCCGGCAGTGAGCATCTTGCCCCGCATTTCGTTGAGCATGTTCGCCAATTGCTGATGGCGAAATACGGGGAAACGATGGTGTATAAGGGCGGCCTGCAAATTCACACGACCCTGAATCTCTCGATGCAAAAGGCCGCAGAGGCTGCGTTCGTCGCCGGGGTCCGTGAACTCGATAAGCGGCAAGGATGGCGTGGGCCTCGGCGAACGGTCGATCTAAGCACCCTCCAGTCTTCGATGCCTGCATCGGAGGACAAACCGCTCAAGCCGGGCGATATGGCAGAAGGCATCGTGTTAAGGGTCGCGAAGGATTTTTACGTGGTGCAAGTCGGATCGGTTGCGGCGAAGCTGGCTTTCGACGATATGGCCTGGGCGAAGCGGTTCCTGAAGGGGCCAGATCCAACGGTCAACTTCGTGGTGAATCCCAATCTCAAGCAGATCCTCAAACCCGGCGATGTCGTCGAGGTCGGAGTGAAAAAGGTTTCTAAAGACGGGATGCAATTGACGCTCGAACAGACGCCGATCGTCGAAGGAGGCCTGATCGCCATCGATCCAAAGAGCGGCGCAATTCGGGCGATGGTCGGGGGCTACGATTTTTCACGAAGTGAGTACAACCGTGCTGTGCAAGCGCACCGGCAGCCGGGATCAGCATTCAAGCCGCTTATCTATGCGACCGCGATGAGCCAAGGGTTGAGCCCCGCCACACAGATTCTGGATGCGCCGGTCGTCTATGAACAGGAAGAGGACGACAAGACGTGGAAACCCGAGAATTATGGCCGGAAGTTTCACGGCATGGTGAGTCTGCGTGACGCGCTGGCGCATTCGCACAATCTTGCGACCGTGCGGCTGCTCGATAAGGTAGGGATCAAGAATGTCATCGAATTTTCCCGCTCGGTCGGCATGGTCAGTCCGTTGCCGGCCGACCTTTCCTTGGGCCTGGGGTCGTCGTCAGTGGGCTTGATGGAATTGACCTCGGTGTACGGGGTCTTTCTGAATCAGGGAACCCGTGTGGAGCCGTATGCCATCAAAGTGGCGATGGACAGCACGGGAAAGCTGCTTGAATCGGCGCAACCTCAACCGCAGGAGGTTCTTGCAAAAGAAATCGCATATCTCATCACCAATATGATGGAAGATGTGGTGCAGAAGGGAACGGGCCAGGCTGCGAAAGCGCTCAATCGGCCCATTGCAGGGAAGACCGGGACGACCAACGACTATATCAACGCGTGGTTTATCGGCGGGGCTCCTAATTTAGTCACCGGGGTGTATGTGGGATTCGACGATCGTCGTTCGCTCGGCGAGAGTGAAACGGGCGCTCGCGCGGCACTGCCGATTTGGATGGCCTTCATGAAGGAGGCGTTGAATCAGCTTCCCGTCGTGCCGTTTGAAATTCCGGACGGAGTCACCTTTGTGAAGGTTGATTCGTCGACAGGGCTGCTGGAGTCGGAGCAGGACGGCGAGGGGCAGAAGGGGGCGGTCGAAATCTTTGCGAAAGGCAGTGAACCGACACAGGCGGCACACCGCCGGGTTGACCCCACGGACTTCTATAAGCTGGATCAGATTCCGGAAGGGCCGCCGGTTGGCGAGGGCGGGCTCTGATTGTCTCCGCAGTTAGGATTTTGAGTCCTGGTATTCTTCATGCCAGGCCATCTGGATTGTTTCGAGTATTTTTTCGTTCGACTTCTTTGTGTCGTCTTTGAATTCCGGCAAGGCGACGACCCAGGCGTGCATATCGGTGAACCGAACGGTGAGCGGATCGGTTTCCGGATGTTCCTCGACCAGACGAATCGCGATTTCTTCCGCATCCTGCCACTTCAGATCCATGTCTTCCTCCGTATCTCGTCGCCTGATTGTCGCCTATGTGGAAAAGGCGAGACGCGCGCGAAGGGCGAGACTGGCATAGTTGAACTCTTCAGCTTTTCGCGCATTTCTTGCTAGTCCCGCTCGTCACGCGGCATGCGATTCACGTCAGTTCCGTGACTTTTTTCCCCTGCAGGCTTCGTTTGAGTGAATCGTCCAGCAGGGTAACCGACAGCGGCTTGGCCGTCTGTTCGAGGTCAGCCATACGTGCGCGGATCGCTTTTGGATCGGTGCCGCCTTTTGCTGCGGTCAGAGCCGTCAGGGCGTCACGAATGGCAGCAAGCATGTCCTGGGCGACAAGTCTGGCCCCTTCCGAGAGCGATTTTTCAGTCGTCACGATCAATGCTTCGGCATCGAGTCTTGCTTCGATCAGCTTGCGGGCGGCGACATCTTCCTGGGCGAACTTAAACGAGTCTTCGATCATCTGTTCCACTTCGTTGTCCGACAGGCCGTACGACGGTTTGACCTCGATCGATTGGCTTTGGCCGGTTCGCATGTCGCTGGCCGTGACGTTCAGAATTCCATTCGCGTCGAGCAAGAAGGTCACCTCGATGCGCGGCACGCCGGCCGGGAGCGGGGGCACTTTCAGGCGGAAACGGGCAAGGCTGCGGTTGTCCTTCACCAGCTCGCGCTCCCCCTGCAGAATGTGGATGTCGACGCCGGTCTGGCCGTCAACATAGGTGGTAAACAGCTCTTTGGCGCTGGCCGGGATAGTGGTGTTTCTGCGGATCAAACTGCTCATCACCCCGCCCATGGTTTCGATGCCGAGCGACAGCGGAGTTACGTCGAGGAGCAGCATATCGGTCGTGCCGCCGCTCAGAATATCCGCTTGCACGGCGGCGCCGAGAGCGACCACTTCGTCCGGATTGATGTCACCGTGAGGTTGTTTGCCGAACAGCTCCTGTACGCGCCGCCTGACGAGCGGCATGCGGGTCGAACCGCCGACCAGTACGACTTCGTCGATTTGCGCCGGTGCGAGTTCCGCGTCGCTCAGTGCAAGACGGCAGGGAGTGAGCGTGCGTTCGATGATGTCCATCACCATGGACTCGAGCTGATCACGCGTCAGTTCTCTGGTGTAGCGGCCTTTCCCATCCGGGAGCTCGATCGCAATCTGCGTTTTCAACTCGTCTGAGAGGCGAATCTTGGCCCGTTCCGCTTCCAATCGGACCGCCTGCATGTGATCGGGATAGGTCGAGAGGTCGATGTGAGATGCGGTTCGGATCTCGTCGAGAAACGAGTCGGCAATCCGGCGGTCCAGATCATCCCCGCCGAGATGCGTGTCTCCATTCGTAGACAGCACTTCGAAGATTCCGTTCTTGAGCTTCAGGATGGAAATATCGAAGGTGCCGCCGCCGAAGTCGTAGACGGCGATCGTGCCCTGCGTCTTGTTCTGGAGGCCATAGGCGAGTGATGCGGCAGTCGGTTCGTTGATGATGCGCAACACCTCCAGTCCTGCAATGAGGCCGGCGTCTTTGGTCGCCTGGCGCTGACTGTCGTTGAAATAGGCCGGGACGGTGATGACGGATTTCGTGATGCTTTCACCAAGATGGGCCTCGGCCCGCTGTTTGAGCTCTCTCAGGATCATGGCCGAGATCTGCGGCGGCGAATAGGACTTTTCCCCCAGCGTGATCCGAATCACGCCACCCCGTTCGGTCAACGAATAGGGGAAATAAGCCAGTTCATTCTGCACGTCCGCAAGGCCTTTGCCCATGAATCGTTTCACGGAGTAGACGGTGCGTTCCGGGCTGCGGGTGAGATGTTCCTTCGCTGAGTCTCCGACGATCAGGCCGTTGTCCGTCAGGGCCACCACGGAAGGGACCATGGGGCGACCTGTGCGTCCGGGAATGACGCAGGGTCTTCCGTCCTTCATATACGCGACAAGCGAATTGGTGGTGCCGAGGTCGATTCCGACAATGCGTGGCATGTCCGTTATCCGATCGTTGCGGCGAGATCGTTGACAATATTCTTCACGTAGGTGCGGTTGGAGAGAATCTCCCGCATCTGTTTCAGGAGGCGGTCCCGTTCCGTACGGGCCTGGCTGGTGGCTTCGCCTCGGTCTTGCAGCGCATCCCAGTCGGTACAGATCTGTTGGAGGTGATGTTCCATATCCTGTTTGCGCTGATCCAAGGCCTGTCGTTCTGCCACAAGCCGCGTGAGCAGTTGCCGGCCTGTTTCGGAGGTGCGATCGCTTGCCCGATACGCTTCAACCGTTTCTTGAAGCTCGAGAATTTCCTCGAAGAGATCGCTCGGCGGCGATGTGCGAATGTCCTTAACCGATCCGGCCTCCAGGTCGAGCAGATACTCGGCGCGCTGAATCGGATCACGAAGTGTGCGATAGGCTGTGTTGAGAGTGGCCGCGTTCCCAAGGCTGATAGTCTGCTCGGTCTCGCTCTTGTTCTGATAAAAGTCGGGATGAAATGCGCGGCTCATCTCGTAGAATTTCGCCTCCAGTTTCTTCAGGTCGATGGTCAACCGGCGAGGAAGGCCAAAGCAGGTAAAATAATCCGTCTCTTTCGAGACGGGCTGGACCTTCACGCAACGTTCGCAGAAATACTCACCGGACATTTCGGATTGGCAGTGCCAGCACATGCTTCTGGCCATCCGAAGATCGCGTGAACCGGTGTTGTGCGTGTGGTGCTGATCCATATGTCACTCCGCCTATGTTGGCCTGACGGGACAGCTACGCGCCCTGCCTGCACAGGGTGCTGAAAACAAACCGCCGGCTTCTGAGAGGTGAAGATACAGGCTGAGGGCACGGCGCAGTTTGTGTGAGCGGCCAGAATGTGCAACGCACAAGGTGTCTACGCCGAGAACGACTCTCCGCAGCCGCAGGTCTTATTGGCATTCGGGTTCACGAACTTGAAATTGCCGCCCATAAGATCTTTTTGGTAGTCGAGTTGTGTACCCTGCAAGTAGATCGCACTTTTGGCGTCGATGATCACCCTGACTCCGTCGAACTCGAAAACCTGGTCGTACTGCCCGATCTTCTCGTCGAAATTGATCGTATAGCTGAGCCCTGAGCAGCCGCCGCCCTTGACGCCGAGGCGAAGCCCGCCGCTCTCAATGCCTTGCACGTTAATGAGCCGCTTGACTTCCTTCAATGCCGATTCGCTCAAGGTGACGACCGGCTCGGGCGTTGTGGTCGTTTCCGGTGTATCCATGGGCGCGCTCCTTCCCTTTGCTTGTTGCCTCTGCGATGGGGGTTATCGGGCTGCTTCTGGCTTGTCGGCCTTTTTCTGATAGTCCGCCAGCGCGGCCTTGATGGCGTCTTCCGCCAGCACAGAACAATGGATCTTCACCGGCGGGAGATTCAGCTCCTGCACGATGTCGGTATTCTTGATCTTCTGGGCCTCTTCGATCGTTTTGCCCTTGAGCCATTCGGTGGCCAAGCTGGAACTGGCGATGGCGGATCCGCAGCCGAAGGTCTTAAACTTGGCGTCTACGATCATATCGTCCTGCACCTTGATCTGCAGCTTCATCACATCACCGCATTCCGGCGCGCCGACCATGCCGGTACCAACGCCGTCTTCGTCTTTTTTGAAACTTCCCATGTTCCGGGGGTTATTAAAATGATCGACGACTTTATCGCTGTATGCCATGACGTCCTCCTTGTATATCGCGTCGTGTCAGTTCAGTGGGCTGCCCATTGAACTGACTTCAAATCGACGCCTTCTTTAGCCATCTCATAGAGTGGAGACATTTCCCGCAATTTGGTCACAATCTCCATAACCTTCTTGATTGTGTAGTCAACCTCTTCTTCGGTGTTGAACCGGCCCAAGCCAAAGCGGATCGACGAGTGGGCAAGTTCAACCCCAACGCCGAGTGCGCGCAAGACATATGACGGCTCCAGTGTGGCCGAGGTGCAGGCCGATCCGGACGAGAGCGCGATGTCTTTCATGCCCATCAGTAACGATTCACCTTCCACATAGGCAAAGGAGATGTTGAGATTGCCCGGCAGCCGGTCGGTGGGGTGGCCGTTCAGATAACTTTCTTCCAATCCCGCCATAATGGCTGTTTCGAGCCGATTGCGCATGGCAGTCAGGCGCGCCGTATCCGTCGCCATTTCCTGTTCGCACAATTCGCAAGCCTTGCCGAACCCGACGATCAGTGGCACCGGCAGGGTGCCGGAGCGCATGCCGCGTTCATGCCCGCCGCCGTCCATTTGGGCGACGAGGCGGACCCGGGGACTCTTCTTCCGCACATAGAGCGCGCCCACTCCCTTGGGGCCATACATCTTATGGGCGGTGAACGACATAAGGTCGATGCCCATGGCCTGCACGTCGACGGGAATTTTCCCGACACCCTGTGTGGCGTCGCAGTGAAACAGCACGCCTTTCTCCTTCGCGATCTTGCCGATCTCCCGGATCGGATTGATCGTGCCGATTTCGTTATTGGCCAGCATCACGGAAATCAGGACAGTCTTGTCCGTGATCGCGTTCCGCACGTCGTCGGGGTTGACCATGCCGTGTTTATCGACCGGCAGATAGGTGACCGTGGCCAGGCCCTTGGCTTCGAGCGACTTGGCCGTGTCGAGCACGGCGCGGTGCTCCGTGGATGATGTGATGAGGTGGGTGCCCTTTTCCTTGTACATCTCCAGGACGCCTTTGAGCGCAAGGTTGTCCGATTCCGTCGCGCCGCTGGTAAACACGATTTCTTTCGAATCGGCGTTGATCAGTTTGGCGATTTGCTTGCGGGCCAGCTCCACCGCTTCTTCCGCGGCCCAGCCGAAGGCATGGTTGCGGCTGGCGGCATTACCGAACTTTTCGACAAAATACGGAAGCATAGCGTCCAGAACCCGTGGATCCATCGGGGTGGTCGAATGGTTGTCGAGGAAAATTGGAAGCTTCATCGGTCGACTCCTTGTGTTGACGGCGACTGAATCGTAATGAGGGGCGTGCCGCCCATCATATCCTGCAGGGTCATACTATTAAGCAGTTGATAGATGCTGTCCTGCACCTTCAACAGCGGCGTGCGGATGTTGCAATGCTCCCGTTGCATGCAGAAGTCACCATCCTTTTCATGTGAACAGTCGGTCAGTCCCAACGGACCTTCGATGCTTTCAAGAATTTGTGCGATTGTGATATGACTCGCGTTTCGGGCGAGCAAGTATCCCCCCTTGGGGCCGTTATGGCTCTCGATCATGCCGTTCTTGGAGAGAGCTTGGAGCACCTTTGCCAACAGCTCCAATGGGATGTTGTATTCTTCGGCGATCTCCTTGGTATTCACGACGCGGCCCGGGGTCACATCGCCGAATTGGACGGAGGCGATATGCTGGAGAGCCATGAGCGCGTAATCAGCTTTTTTCGATATTTTCAACATGACTATTGCCGATCAATACTATCGGAGACTATAATGATCTCCGATCAAATGAGTCGCACTTAAGATAGCACGCAGAATTCAGGGCTGTCAACAACATGATGCACCAAGAAACTCCCGCCCGTATGACCCCTATGATTCATGCGGCGAGAGTTAGGCTGGTAGCGAGAAAGGAACATACCGATGGGTGGCACAAATCCCTATATTGAAAAGGCCGACTATGACCTCCCCAAAACCGCGTATACCGTCACCTATATTCAGCCGGACGGGACGGTCACGAAAGTTGCTGTAGATCCGTCCAGAATTCCCTATGGTCAAACGGGTTTGCCGGGAAGCATTCTCGATATTGCGATGGGGAACGGAGTGGATTTGGAGCATGTATGTGGAGGGGTGTGCGCCTGCTCGACCTGCCATGTCATGGTGAAACAGGGGCTCGATACCTGTAATGAAGGCACGGATGACGAATATGATCAGCTCGATGAAGCGCCGATGACCACACTGCATTCACGGCTGGGATGCCAATGCGTGCCCAACGGCACCAAAGACATTGTCGTCGAGATCCCCGCCGTCAATAAAAACCTCGTCCGGGAAGGACATTGAAGCGTGCGTGATCTGTCATGCGCCGTCATCATTCGTTTTGAATCCCACTATGTGACCTGGTCTCGAACAACCCATAACGGTTGACGATACACGGTTTGCTAATCGTACGTTTCCGTCTTCACGTCCTTCCGGTCATATCCCGTTTCGACAAAATAGCCTCGTAGGGGCCTCACGAATCCCTTGGTTCCGCAGAGCATGGGAATAACCTTGGATCGGTCATTCACAAGTTGGCTCAGCATGCTCACGGTCAACGCAACGGCGGACTCTTCGCCGGAGGCAACCAGCGGAAGATAGCGAAACGATGGGCGCATGAGGGCGAGCGAAAGCAGCTCCTGGTGGTAGAGCAATTCATCTTCTGCCGGTCCGACGGCGATCACGAGAACCGGCACGGTTTCGCGTTGGGCGTACATGGCCTTCAGCATGCATCGAATCGGAACCAGACCGGTATATTGGGCGATGAACAGCAGCTCCCGATCGGGCGGTTGCGGGAGCACGAAGTTGCCGTAGGGGCCGGATAACACCAATTCGTCCCCGGCTCTGATCTGGGACAGGTAACGGGACCCCAATCCATCCGGCACCCGGTCGAACACGAGGGTGAGTTCGCCGGAGGGCGACGCCGGGACCGCCATAGAATAGGCGCGGTTGAGAGGCGGCGTAGAGCCGACTGGCAGCTTCAACGACACCCATTGTCCTGGTTGGAACGCGAGCTTCTGTGTCCTGGGAAGAAGAATGAGTTGACGAACGTTGGGAGTGAGATCGGTTACGGAGAGCACCCGAGCTGTCTGCGTGAATTCCGCCATGGCCCTCCCTTCCGAGACGTTCATATCAGAAGGACGCCCTAGATAAAAGAGAAAATAGTCGTGAGGGGATCGATTCTGTACAACACTTTTCCGTGCATGCTATAGATACCGTCTTTCAGCGGGAGTTTCCTCCTATGACGCAAGTTCGCGTGCGGTTTGCCCCAAGCCCGACAGGATTTCTCCACATCGGGGGAGTTCGTACGGCCTTGTTCAACTGGCTTTATGCCAGACAGCAGCAAGGCGTCTTTATCCTCCGTATCGAAGACACGGACCAGAGTCGATCGACCGATGAATCCATCCAGGCCATCATTGACGGCATGAAATGGGTCGGACTCGATTGGGACGAAGGCCCCTACCGGCAGACCGAACGGATGGATCTCTATCGCAGCCATGCGATGCGGCTGCTCGAAGCCGGCCGCGCCTACTGGTGTGTCTGCAGAGCGGAAGAATTGGAAGCCCGGCGCAAAGAGGCCGAAGCCAAAGGACTTTCCCCTCGATATGACGGTCGCTGTCGCAGTCTGCGTATCATGAATCCCGCCGGGGACGCGGCCTTGCGATTCAAGGCTCCTCAGGAAGGACAGACCGTCGTCGAGGATCTGATCAAAGGCAAGATCGTCTTCGACAATGTCATCTTGGACGATCTCATCATTCTCCGGTCCAACGGCTATCCGACCTATAACTTCTCAGTTGTGGTCGATGATGCGCTGATGAACATTACGCACGTCGTACGCGGGGACGATCATTTGACCAATACCCCGCGCCAAGTTCCGATTTTTGAGGCATTGGGGTTTCCTGTGCCGCACTTCGGGCATCTGCCGATGATTCTGGGGGCAGACAAAACACGATTGTCCAAGCGCCACGGCGCCACGTCGATCATGGCCTACAGAGACATGGGCTATCTGCCCGAGGCGATGGTGAATTATCTTGTCCGGCTTGGCTGGTCGCATGGTGATCAGGAACTGTTCACGCGCGAGGAGTTGATTGAGAAGTTCTCGTGGAAGCACGTGCAGACATCGGCAGCCGTCTTCAACCCCGATAAGCTGCTGTGGATGAATGCCGAGTACATCAAGACCAGTTCGCCCGCCTCTGTGGCTCAGGCGCTGGTTCCGCTGCTGGAGCAGGCCGGTTTAGGAAACGACGTTCGAACGGTGACCGCCGAGTGGCTCGCCCGACTGGTGGTATTGGTCAAGGAACGTGCAAAGACGCTCGTTGAAATGGTCGAGTGGGTCAAACCGTACTTTGGACCGGTGGCGCCCTTTGAAGAAGAGGCAGCCAAGAAATTTCTCAGTCCGGCCGCCGCGCCGGTTTTGTCCAAGCTGGTCCAGCGGTTTGAGGCCTTCCCGGTCTTCTCAAAATCTGAATGGGAAACGGCGTTTAAAAAATCGGTCGAAGAAGAAGGCCTCAAGATGGGCCAACTGGCTCAGCCGGTCCGGGTAGCATTAACAGGACGGACCGCCAGTCCGGGCCTCTTTGAGGTCATGGAAGTGCTGGGGCGGGAACGGACGCTTCTCCGTCTCCGTAAGGGGATCGAGCGCGCAAATACTAGTCCGTCTTGACGCACGACGGCATCGTATATTACGTTGAACGCCGGTTGGGGGATCGTCTAGAGGTAGGACGTCAGTCTCTGGATCTGACTACCTAGGTTCGATTCCTAGTCCCCCAGCCAAAAATCTCTCTCCCGGTTCAAGCGTTGTGAAATGTTTCAGGACGCACTGGGGAGTCATTTTGGGATGCCAGTTTCTGGAGCTGATCGACTAGGTTCGATGCCTAGTTCACGAGCCAAAAATATTTTCCAGCCTGTCCTAGATCTACCATTCGTTTCCGTACCGCGCTGGGGGATCGTCTAGCGGTAGGACGCCGGCCTTTGGAGCCGGCTACCTAGGTTCGATTCCTAGTCCCCCAGCCATTTTGTTGGGCCGCCCCGCACGGACTCACCCGTTACTTCAACGACGCCAGATCGATCACGAAGCGAAACCGGACATCGCCTTTGAGGACGCGCTCGTAGGCCTCGTTCACCTGTTGAATCGGGACCACTTCGATGTCGGATTCGATTCGGTGCTCGGCACAGAAGTCCAACATGGCTTGGGTTTCCCGGATGCCGCCGATGACGGAGCCGGCAAGACGCCGGCGATGCAGAATCAAGGGAAAGGCCTCCAGCAGCGTCGGCTTGTCCGGCACGCCGACAAGAATCATGGTCCCGTCGGTCTTGAGCAGATTGATGTAGGCGTTGTAGTCGTGCGGGGCAGAGACAGTATCCAGGATGAAATCGAAGCGGCGTTGAAATTTCGTGAATGTCTGGGGGGTGGCTGTCACAGCGAAGTCTGCGGCCCCCAGCCGCTCCGCATCCTTTCGTTTGCTCTCCGACGTGCTCAACACCGTGACTTCCGCGCCGAGGGCGCGGCCGATTTTTACCGCCATGTGTCCGAGCCCGCCGAGTCCCATCACGGCCAGCTTGTGATACTTGCCGACGCCCCAATGTCTGAGCGGAGAATAGGTTGTGATTCCGGCGCAGAGCAGCGGGGCCGCTCCAGCCGACGAGAGGCCGTCCGGAATGCGCATGACATACTGTTCATCTACGACGATCTGCGTCGAGTATCCCCCTTGCGTGATGCGGCCTTGTTTATCGCGCCCGCTGTAGGTGAGGACCATGCCGGCCGCGCAGTATTGTTCGAGTCCTTCACGGCAGGCCGGACAAGTCCGGCAGGAATCGACGAAACAGCCGACTCCGACACGGTCGCCGACAAGCCACTTCTTAACCGCGCTTCCGACCGTCGCCACAGTCCCGACAATCTCATGGCCGGGCACCATCGGAAACAACGATCCGCCCCATTCGTCGCGGGCCTGGTGGATATCGGAATGGCAAATTCCGCAATGGGTAATCGTAATCAGCACGTCGTGATCGCCGACTTCCCGCCGTTCAAAGGAAAACGGCTGCAAAACGGCCTTCGCAGTCAATGCGGCATAGCCAGAAGTAGGAAGCATCCGTTTTCTCCTTAGTCGAAGGTGAACGAGGCTGTGACCTTAGCAAGTTTGCCGAAGCTTGCCAACGGGGAAGAAGTGAGGGTGCGAGCTGATTCGCCTGATGCGTCCGTTTCGTACCGGTCTGGTTCGACCGTAAGCGGATCGCCGGGGACTCGGTATTGCTCCGCGGCCCAGGTTCCTAAATCCGTGAGCTGGCAGCGTTCGGAGCAGAAGGGGCGCCAAGAGTTGTTAGCCCAAGAAGTCGGCCGATGGCAGATGGGGCAGGTCATGACGATTACCTAATGCTGAGGGGCTTGCTGTGTTTTCTCGATCTTGGCCCAGGCATCTTTGAGCGACACGGTTCTATTAAAAACAAGAGTATCGGCTGATGAGTCAGGATCCACACAGAAGTACCCTTGGCGTTCGAATTGGAAACGGGCCCCCGGCGTGGCGGAGCGAAGACTTGGCTCGACCACACAGCCGGTGAGAAGCTCAAACGACTGGGGGTTCAACGACTGAGTCCAATCTCGATCAGCCGGGAGCTTGGCCTGGTCGGCGAGCAGCAACGGATGGTAGAGCCGGATGGTGGCTGGAGCGGCATGGGGAGCCGATACCCAGTGAATCGTCGCTTTGACTTTGCGCTGCTCCTGTGACGATCCGCTTTTTGTCTCCGGGTCGTAGGTGCAGTGCAGTTCGGTGATGACGCCGGTCTGGGGGTCCTTCGTCACGCTCACGCATTTGATGATGTACCCGTAGCGTAGCCGGACCTCTCGGCCCGGCGCGAGCCGATAAAACTGTTTCGGCGGATCCTCGCGGAAATCGTCCTGCTCGATGTAGAGCGTCCTCGAGAAGCGCACCGGCCTTGTTCCAGCCGACGGATCCTCAGGGTTGTTCACCGCGTCGAGTTCTTCAACCGCCCCTTCCGGATAGTTATCGATCACGACTTTCAACGGTCGAAGGACTGCCATGACGCGCGGAGACCGCTTGTTCAAGTCTTCGCGGATGAAGTGTTCGAGCAGCTGCATCTCGACGATGGCATCGCGCTTGGCAACGCCGATATGGTCACAAAACGCGCGAATGGCCTCAGGCGTGACGCCCCGGCGACGCAGGCCTTTCAGCGTGGGGAGGCGTGGGTCATCCCAACCGGCCACCAGTTTCCTCTCGACCAATTCGAGCAGTTTCCGTTTACTCATGACGGTGGAGGTAAGATTGAGTCGCGCGAACTCGATCTGCTGCGGGCGATGCGGGGCATCGGTTTCAGCCACGATCCAATCGTACAAGGGGCGGTGATCCTCAAATTCCAAAGTACAAATCGAATGGGTGATGCCTTCCAGGGCGTCAGACAGCGGATGGGCAAAATCGTAGGCGGGGTAGATACACCATGCGGTGCCGGTCCGATAGTGAGACGCATGCCGGATTCGATAGAGCACCGGATCCCGGAGATTGATATTGGGGGAGGCCATATCGATCTTGGCACGCAGGACGTGCGTCCCGTCGGGAAACTCCCCGGCCCGCATGCGTCTGAACAGGTCAAGGTTCTCATCAGGGAGTCGCGTTCGAAAGGGGCTGTCGCGGCCCGGGTCGGTCAGTGTGCCGCGATACTCGCGCATCTGATCGGCGGTGAGACTATCGACGTAGGCGGTGCCTTTCTTGATCAACGTGAGGGCGAAGCCGTAGAGCTGCTCAAAATAGTCCGACGCGTAGAACATGTTCCCATGCCAGTCGAACCCCAGCCAGCGTAGGTCTTCCTGGATCGCTTGAACGTATTCGGGATTTTCGGTCGTCGGGTTGGTGTCATCGAACCGCAAATGACATCTGCCGCCCGGAGTTTCGTCGGCGATGCCGAAGTTGAGGCAGATGGATTTGGCATGGCCGATATGGAGATACCCATTGGGTTCCGGGGGAAATCGCGTGACGACGTGGCCACCATGTTTGCCGGCGGTCCGGTCCGCTGCCACGAGATCACGAATGAAATTCGAAGAGCCTGAAGGCGCCGGTGTCGTCATAGCAGTCTGTCTTGAGTCGAAGCGAACAAATACATAGAGCCCTTGCCGGAGGCAGTTCTACCACAGACGGGTAGGGAGGAGGAATGGGAATGGTTACCCCGCTTAGGAGGACGGCTCTGTCATCTGATGACCGGAAAGCTGCATCACACTGAAGTCTTTTTGGGCAATGAGAGAGCCTTCCATCCTCAGTCTGAACTCATAGCGGCCGGGAGCGGGAAAGATCAATGAGGGAATGTTGATGCCGAAATCGGAGATCTGCAGGCGGTCGTTGATGACGATATTGGGGAGCGTGGCCCGGCAGATCAGTTGCTCGTTGTTGAGGTAGATGAGGTCGATGTCGAAGTTGTAGGCGCCCTCGGCGTCCGTGAAGCAAAAATACAATCCCATCTGTTGATGCTGGAACGGAAAGATGCCTGCTTGGAGGTGTGTGAAAATGCCGATCAGGCTTTTTTTCTTCGTCAGACTATCTTCGATCACCTGATCGCAGACCAGGAAGGCCTGGACGCTTGGCTTTACGATATCCGGCATGGACGTATTCTATTAGGAGACATGGAGATCGCAAAACAGTTATCGCATTTCAGCGTGGAATCGGCGGAAGAGCGGTCAGCCCAGGACGACGGTTCTGCCTCGGTTCTCCACGACGTCGCCGAAGAGCGTCCGGCCAGAACCGATTCTGCAGTAGTGAGGCGTGATATCCACCAAGGCGCCTGTATGCGAATAAAACCGTCCCGATGTGATCTGAATTCTATTGTCCGATACGACTCGGGCTTCAAATGCGATCTCGCCGGATCGTCGGCCGTACAAGCGGACCCATGGAGCATCGGACGGCATGTTGGTGGTGGCCTGATGGATATCGATCGTGAATTGCGCTGCCTGGTTTATCATCAACGTATTCCGGCGGACATGCGCGATCTGAGTCCCGTTTGCGTCATAGAGGTCGACTGTGACGAGTAGCAATCCTTGGGCTGGTCTGGTTTCAAGGACGAGCTGTTCCTTCCCCTGAATATTCACGACGCCGTTGGTATTGCGAAAAATATTCGATCCAATGAGAAGTTCCGGGCCCAACGCCTGGGTTGCCGTTGGGGTGGACTCTGCAGGGGGCGAGGGCGAGGGCAAGGTGTTCAGTGGTTCCAGCGTATCGTCCGTCATCGTGCTTGGGAAAACAACGTCACATTATTTATAGATGCGGGCATGACCCGAGTTGCCCGCAGGTGCCGATAGCGATGTGTGAAGGCTAGGACTTCCACCTAGTTCTGTCAAGAGCGCTCCGGCATCGGGCCATGAGGCCGGCAACGGCAGCTTCGTTGCAAACAGAAAAGGGCTTATGATACGGTCCAACCCTCATGTTGGCTGAAGATGGTCCCATCGTCTAGCCTGGCCTAGGACGGAGCCCTCTCAAGGCTTAAACACGGGTTCAAATCCCGTTGGGACCACCACCACTCTTCCTTCACCTCGCTGCGAGTCAGCGACCTGGCGAAGCCACCAGACTGTAGCGATAGTGTCAGAACACCGTATGTGAAAGCCGCAGCAATAAACGTTCGTCTCATATTTGCCTCCCTTGTTGCCTCCCATTGAAAAGTGGATGAATCGGCTTCCCGTCTTAAAAAAAAGGCTCGATTCCTTTCGGAGTCGAGCCTTTGTGCTTCAGACTTTGTGATGCATCCACTGTCTGTTCACAACGTTTCCGTTGCGCTCTCACAGCTTCGCAACTCATGTTCTAAAGCGTAACTTCACTGTACGGTCATCGGGGAGCGATGCGTACGGGGAAATACCCTAGCCGCTCAGGGTTCCGGCGCCTTCACCCGGCAGCTCGGCGCTCTTGCTATTGGCCCAACCGTGTCAATTTTTCAAACTGAGCGCTTTTGACCAGTCCGGAGTATGGAATGTGTGCGATGTGTGAAGAGTGGGTCCATCGACGACCGCTCCGGCCGGGCCGCCTGATTAACAAATTCACCGGATCCTGGGCTGTTCAGGGAGATTTCGATGAAACTGGCAGACAAGAAATGTAGCGATGGAGGCAGTCTACCCCCGTTGAAGGCTCTCCGAGCGAGGCAGCTGTTAAAGGAACTCGGCCACAGCTGGAGAATCAACGGGAAAGGGCATCTGGAGAGGCTCTATATCTTTCAGGACTTCTCGGAGGCGCAGGCGTTTGCGAACAAAGTTGGGATGGTTGCGGAGGCTGAGGGACATCATCCTGATCTGTATGTCGCCTGGGGGAAGTGCAAGCTCGAGATTTGGTCGCACAAAATTAAGGGGCTGACCGAAAGTGACTTTATCCTGGCAGCCAAAGCCGAACAGAAATTCAAACCGTTTCACAGGTCGGCATAACCAAGTCCGCGTTCCGTGATGCAGAGGCGGGTGCGAGCATGACTTCAACACCTCCGTCTCCGCACATCGCGATCAGCCGAATAAGCCGGGCGAGCATGCGCACATCAGCATGCCGTGTGCCCATTCCGGCTACGGATCACGGGGCGATAAGTTGGGGAAAGTACTCAACGGCAACGAGGTTGTCCGACAATCGTGGGAGCCTGTCTAATGCGTAAACGATCATATATGTGGCTTGTGCTGATCTTGCCTTTCTGCGCGTCTTGCACAGCTGCAACGGTCAGGGAACCCTTAACCCCTGAAGAGGTCATTCGGGCCGTGGTCGCCGCTAATGCGGACAAGGACTTTCCTGCTATGTCTCGATTCATGGCCCAAGAAGAGGACCGCATCAACTACACGATCGGCGGTCGTAAATATGTGGGGTGGAGCGGACTCGCAGCCGACTTGCGAGAGGAGTTTGAGTCGGTCACCAGGCTGGAAATGCCCATCTATGAATTAACGGTGTGGACTCGTGGAGAATCAGCCTGGTTCGTGATGGAACTCGATTATATTCGATTCATTGGGGAAGGCCCAAACCAACTGCGTAAAGTGCTGCCGCTCCGAGAAACCGGCGTGCTCGAACAACGCAACGGAAATTGGATCGTGGTTGCCTGGCACGAGTCATTTCGCCAATCCGGACTAGACGTGCCGATTTCGGTACTCACTCAGCTTCCGAAGTGAACCCGTTCCACGGTCGCGTGCTCTACTTAAACTAAACACCTCTCCTCCCCGTAGGCTTCCCGGCCCCAATATCTTCAGACGTCACAGCCCGCCGCTCTATTCGAGATTCACTCCGCTGAATCCTCAGACACCGCAGGGCTCGTACCAATATCGTTTGAGTTCCCCTTCGGACCAACCGGGATTATCTTTCAACCCGGCTGGAAAAAACATCTCCCAGGCCGGCAACGTCTTGAGATCAACGTGACTCCCATCGCACTCGTCAAGGAGGCTGGTGTTCCCACCTGCTTGCCCAGGCATGGCCGGGGAGGGCAGGGGTCTCGCCTAGTCGCGCCCTCGCTTCCTGAGTGATAGCATCTGGGCATGGAATCGACTTTTCGCTCAGAGGTCCAGGAGTTTATCCGTTCGTGCGAACGATTCGCTGAATTCTCCCATCGGGACAACGGGCTCACCGAGCACGAGCGAGAGGCCGTCTTCGTGTATTTTCTCCGTGCCTTGGATCGGCGAGTCATTCCGACCCTATCCCAACAGGACGAGGACATGGTTGCATGACGAGGGCTGAAGCAGAGGCATTGCGAGAGCGGAGGAAACAACAAGTTGATCCACCGGTCTGTAGGCACCTGATTCAGGAAGAGGAGGTGGACGCAGACGGCAATTCGACGGGCTACTATGTCTGCAATCTCTGCGGGCAATCTGCGGCACAAAGTGACCAAGCTGCGTAGCACCGCATGAGTTCCGATCCGCTTTTACGGACACCTTGAAACGGCCCACAATGGCCAGGAGAGGTGTCATGGGAGCACGACGGAAGTTTTCAGTCGAGTACAAACGAGAAGCGGTGGCAACGCGAGTTGCGCCAAGCCTCCAAGCAAGCCTCCGTGGGCAATGGGCCCGCCTGGGTTGAAGAGATGAGTCGGCTCCATCGCGAACCGGCCGCGTCACGAAGAAGCGGGATTTTTGGGGCTTAGACACGGGTTCACATCCCGTGGTGACCATCACATCGCACGTCGTGTGCGCGCCAGTTGCATCATCCGTACGGCCTATTCACGTCCTCGTGCGAACAACCTGCATAATCATCTCTCTTGTCTGTGCACGCGCTCGGTTTGGATTACTCGCCTCGACATGGCTGCCTCGTAACTTCGTTGACGCCTCTAGCGCCGGTTGTGTATAAAGAATGCGCTACTTACAAAGGTCTTTTCTGAGGATGGTGTGTCATGTCTGCACGCGAATTTCATGACGGCGCAAAAGACGGGTTGGAGGCGCTTGAGCCGTTCGATCCCGACCGGATCCTGTCGTTCGAAGACTTGCTGGTGGCGATGGGCAAGACCGCCTTCGGCGGCAGGAAGCTCGGCGAAGCCTTCGAAGTCTTGTGGGCGATGGTGTCTGATCCCGACTGCAAAGTCGTTCTGACCCTGTCGGGCGCGATGACGATTGCCAAGATGGGCAAGATCGTCAGCCGGATGGTGGATGAGGGGATGGTGCAGTGCATCGTCTCCACCGGCGCGTTGATCGCGCATGGTCTGAGCGAGTCCGTGGGCAAGACGCACTATCAGCACCACCCCTCGATGAGCGATGAAGAGCTGTTCCAGAAAGGCTACAATCGCGTCTACGACACGTTGGAGATGGAATCGAATTTGAATTACGTCGAACATGTCGTGTCGCAAACATTGAAAAAACTCGACCGCGACCAGCCGCTCTCTTCGGAACTCCTGACGCGTGAACTGGGGAAGACATTGACCGAGGAATATGTCGGCGATGGAATTTTGAAGAGCGCCTATGTGAAGAAGGTGCCGGTCTTCATCCCTGCCTTTACCGATTCCGAGGTGGGGCTCGACGTGGGAACGTGGGCCATGGCGCATGAAGTCGATCGGGCTCGTTCGGAGGCCGGCGGGAAAGGGGACTTGGCCGTCTTCACGGCCATTCATCAGTCGTACCCGTCGTTCAATCCCTATCTCGATCTCAACAGTTATGCCGATCATGTGCTGTCGGCGAAGCGGCTCGGCATTTTTACGATCGGCGGAGGCGTACCGAGAAATTGGGCTCAGCAAGTCGGTCCCTACCTGGAGATCTGCAATCATCGCCTGGGCCTGAACGTAAAACCTCCCCGATTCCATTACGGCGTCAGAATCTGCCCTGAGCCGGACTATTGGGGAGGGCTGAGCGGCTGCACGTATCAAGAAGGACTTTCGTGGGGAAAGTTCGTGACACCCAAGGACGGCGGACGTTTCTCCGAAGTGTTGAGCGACGCGACCGTGGTGTGGCCTCTCCTGATGATGGGCCTGCTGGAACGGAAAAAGAAAGCCGCCGGCGTCAGCCGTTCATGAGTCGGCTGTCCACATGGCTGAAGGTAACCGCCTTCCTGTGCGGCTTTCTGTGGACATGTCCGCTCTGGGCCGCCGATGCAATCAGGACAGACGACCGGGTGAGAGGTCAGGCGAATGCGCCGGTCACCCTGATCGAATATTCCGACTTTACCTGCGGGTATTGTCTGAAATTTTTTAAAGAGACGTGGCCCCGGATTCAAGCCCGCTATGTCGATACCGGTAAGGTGAGGTTTCTCTACCGGGATTACCCCCGTGCCGATCAGGGGCCTGGTGTCGATGCGGCCACAGCGGCGCGGTGCGCCGGCGCGCAAGGCAAATATTGGCCGATGCACGATCGGCTGTTTGCCGAAGGGGGGCGGCTTGCCAAGGATGTCTATTTGAAGCATGCGGCGGCAATCGGACTGGATCGCACAATGTTTGAGCAGTGTGCCAAGGACGGACGGTACACCGCGTCTATTTTTGAGGATCGGCAAGAGGCCAATCAGTGGGGATTTCACGGAACGCCGGGCTTTATCCTCGTTCGGACGAACAGTGACCCGACGGACAAGGAACCGGCGGTGGCGATTCCCGGGGCGTTTCCGTTCGAGATGTTTGCCGAAGAAATCGACCGGTTGCTGAAAAAATCCCCGCAGTAGCCGGTGAGTCCGATGAGATGGGGTTGAGGAATCCCGCGGCGCCGGGTGGCGCGGGCAGTGTCAGTGCATTTACCACGTGTGTAACCAGGTAGGGATCTGTTATGGCTTCAACGCAGTTGTTCTGGCCCGTCTCTCATCGTGACGACGATTTTTGGGTCTGTATGTCGTGCCTCGGCGAGGTGTTCTATCGGAAAGTCCCGATGCCCGATTGTCCGTCGTGCCACGGTGTGTCGACCTATGAAGGGTTTACGCTCGAAGCGGTTCGCGATTGGGGGACGGACGATCTGATCGCCAAGGCTGTGGCGGCGCAACAGGAAGCCGCTGCTGCCCCATCCGCCGTTGAATCCGCAGCGCCGGTCGAAGCGGCAGATTAATCATTCCCGACTCCCGCGAGTGTCTTCGTGCAGGAACCGCGTCCATTTCTCGTTCATGGCCAATGGAGGCAAGGCGACCGGACGTCCCGCGTCGTCAACCCGTTCGATGGCCGCCTCATCGCTGATGTGGTTCAGGCCACGGAATCCGATATCGAACAGGCAATCACCTCCACGGTTGATGCGGGGCCTCCAATGGGCGCGCTCCCCGCACACGCCCGCTACAACATTCTTCAGCAGATTGCCGCATTACTCAACCAGCGGCGGGATGAGGTAGCGTCGACGATCACTGCCGAGGCCGGCAAGCCGATCACCGATGCGAAACGGGAAGTCAGCCGGGCGGTGCAGACCTTCACGGTCGCGGCTGAAGAAGCCAGGCGGATCCCCGGCGAGTTGGTGCCGCTCGATTGGATGCCCGGCTCCGATTCACACCTGGGTGTCTTACGGCGATTTCCCATCGGTCCTGTGCTGGGCATTACCCCGTTTAATTTTCCGCTCAACCTGGTCGCGCACAAGGTGGCGCCGGCGCTCGCCGCCGGGAATCCGATTCTCATCAAGCCGGCTCCTCAAACGCCGTTGACGGCGCTGTTGCTGGGCGAAATCGCCTTGGAGGCGGGCCTTCCTCCGGGCGGACTCAATGTGGTGCCGTGTGACAATGCGCTGGCGGAGCGGTTGGTCATGGATCCACGGTTCAAGCTGTTGAGCTTTACCGGAAGCGCCGCGGTGGGATGGATGTTGAAAGCCAAATGCGGAAAGAAAAAAGTCACCCTGGAACTTGGCGGCAATGCGGGGGTGGTGATCGAGCCGGACGCCGATCTTGATCTGGCGGCCCAGCGCTGCGCCGCCGGAGGATTCGGTTACGCCGGGCAGACCTGTATCTCGGTGCAGCGGGTGTTCGCCCACCATTCGATCTCGGAACTGTTTACGACGAAGTTGCTGATGCACGTCGCGCGATTGAAGGCCGGAGATCCGACCGACGAATCGACGACCATCGGCCCCGTGATCGACTCCGCTGCCGCCCACCGCATCGAGAGCTGGATCGGCGAGGCCGTGGCAGCAGGTGCGCGTGTGCTGCTGGGTGGAAACCGGATGGGATCGGTCGTCGAAGCGACGGTATTATCCAATGTGAAGCCGGAGATGAAGGTGTCATGCCAGGAAGTGTTTGGCCCGGTGATCACGGTGACACCGTACCGCCAATTCAGCGATGCCATTACTCTGCTCAATCAATCGGATTACGGGCTGCAAGCCGGAGTGTTCACGCAAGACGTGAACAAGATTTTTTATGCGTTTCGCCACCTGGAGGTCGGTGCTGTGCTGGCGAATGAGATCCCTACCTTTCGCGCCGATCATATGCCGTACGGCGGCGTGAAGGATTCCGGTTTGGGGCGTGAGGGGGTCAAGGCAGCGATCGAAGATATGACGGAGCCCAGGTTGCTGGTCTTCAATGTGAAAGAGCCAGCCGGTCTTCCCTGAAAAATATTCAGCCGATGATATTGCGAAGCAGGTCCAATCTTGATACAACATCGGCCCTGTAATTGAAATAAACCCGGTGCGTGCCGTTTGTCCGGCGTGGTGCGCTGTCATCCTCACCGAAACAAACCAGAACGCCGGATACGCGAATCAATCAGACGAAAGGGAAGGTAGAATAAATGGTACCTACGCATATGTTTTTGACGAGAGGAGTGGGGGTTCACAAGGAAAAGCTGACCTCCTTCGAGGAAGCGTTGCGCAGTGCCGGTGTGGCCTACTGCAACCTGGTGAGCGTGTCGTCCATCCTCCCGCCCCACTGTAAGGTCATTCCCAGAAAGCGCGGGGAGAAACTGTTGAAGCCCGGAGAGATTACGTTTTGTGTCATGGCCCGTTCCGAAACCAACGAACGAAATCAGCTGGTGTCAGCCTCCGTCGGTCTTGCGAAGCCCACCGATCGCGGTACGTATGGCTACCTGTCCGAGCACCATGCCCATGGTGAGACGGACGAGGAGACCGGAGAGTATACCGAAGATTTGGCCGCGCAGATGCTGGCGACGACGTTAGGCGTCGAGTTCGACCCGAATGTGGCATGGAAAGAGCGTGAACAAGTGTTCAAGATGGGCGGGAAGATCGTCAAGACCCAGAATATCACGCAGTCGGCCATCGGCAAGCCGGGCAAGTGGACCACCGTGGTTGCGTTCGCGGTGTTCATTCCAGGAGAGAATGTTCCTAAGCGCTCCCGCCGCTAGCGGGCGTCTGTTCCGCTTCCACGAGTGCGAGGAAACGGGGCTCGTGATGAACGGATACCGCAGGCTATGACGCTTCCAACCGGCTGGGAAGGACCGGAGCATAACTTCCTCGGAATCGACGAGCCCTGGTGCCATCCGGACCGGGCCGGCGTGTATGTCTTGCCGGCACCCTACGAACACACCTCCAGCTACATTCTCGGGTCTGATCGCGGCCCCTCCGCCATTCTTGAGGCGTCAGGCCAGGTGGAGTTTTATGATGAGCAGCTCCGATGCGAACCCTACCGGGAATGGGGAGGGATCGCCACGGCGTCGTCCCTGGATCTACGGGGACAAGTCGATCGCGCGGCCGTTGACGCGATTGAACGATTTGTCTCGCCGCATGTCGGGACCGGACGGTTTCTCGTGACGTTGACAGGGGAACACACCGGGGCGTTGGGAGCGATTCGCGCGCATGCCACGCGCTATCCGAAGATGTGTGTGGTGCAGATCGATGCGCATGGCGATTTGCGCGATGCGTACCAAGGGAACCCATTCAGCCATGCCAGCGTGATGGCGCGGGTGGTGGAGGACGGGCATGCATTGGTGCAGGTGGGTATTCGATCGATCAGTGAGGAGGAAATCGCGCGGATCGAGAAAACGGACCGGATTACAACCTTCTTTGCCGCGCACATCCTGGATCCCTCCGGCCACTACGAAGGGAAAGCGTCAAAGTGGATTCCCGATGTGGTCGCCGCTTGTGGGGGCCCGGTCTATCTGACCTTCGACTGCGATGGATTGGACGCCTCGATTATTCCTGCCCTGGGAACTCCGGAGCCGGGCGGGCTGGGCTGGTATGATACGCTCAACCTCATCACGGCCCTGGCCAACGGGCCCGGCATCGTAGGGATGGATATCAGCGAAATCGCTCCCATTGACGGGTTCGCCGCGCCGCAATTTTCTATCGCCCGGTTGATCTATCGCATGCTCGGCCGTATCAAGGCCGGTCGCCGCGTTCACTAACAGGATGCTGAAAACGCCAGCCGCCTGCGTTCTCGCGTCGATTACAAGCGTGTGAAGCCTGCTTCGACGACTCAGCGAGGCGAGCGGCCTTGCTGACGGCCTGTTTGCGTATTCGACGATGAGACGGATCTCCTGTGACCACTGCAATCCGCATCAATAAATTTTTCACAGAACAGGGCCTGTGCTCCCGGCGCGAGGCGGATCGGCTGGTTGAATCGGGGGTCGTCACCGTCAATGGGCAGGTTGCCAAACTGGGTGACCGGGTCAGTCCTTCGGATGTCATCGCTCGCGATGGACAAGTGCTTCCCTGGGGCACATCACCCATCTACATCAAATATCACAAGCCGGTCGGGGTCACGACGACCAGCGAGCCGCAGGTCGAGCGAAACATCATTGCGGAAATCGGGCATCCGGAACGGATATTTCCGATCGGGCGGTTGGACAAGGATTCCTCCGGCCTGATTCTGTTGACGAACGACGGCAATATCGTCAATGAAATCCTTCGCGTGGAATTCGGGCACGAGCGGGAGTATATCGTTGAGGTTGACCGGCCGTTCGATCAAGCCTTTCTGGACCGGATGTCTCAAGGAGTGGTGATCCTCGGCAGCAAGACGAATCCCTGCCAAACGACCCGGATCGCCCGCCATCGGTTTCGCATCGTCCTTACCGAGGGGCGCAACCGGCAGATCAGGCGCATGTGTCAGGCGCTGGGTTACCGGGTGATCACTCTCCACCGGGTCAGGATTATGCACATTGGAGTAAAAGGTCTGGGCGTCGGGGCATGGAAAGAACTGACGAAAGGGGAACGGGAAGCGCTTCTTGAAGCGGTGGGCCGCTCGAGCAGCCGCTAGAGGGTTCGCGGCATCAATGACATCATAGCCCAGCCCCCGGCCTATAGTTAATTGAGCAGATCCCGTCTGGCCGCTTGCACGATGGCGAGGACTGCCGGGTGTGTGAGTCGTCGTTGCACGGTGATGGCGTAGAAGTGCTGTTTGAGAGAGTCCAGTTGTCCGACCACCTGCACCCGATATTGGCGGCAGATTTCCTTTTCAATCGCAGTGGCACCCGGGAAAATTCCGTATCCATCCTGTCCGAACGCTTTAAGCGTCATGCCGTCATCGAACTCGCCGACGATGTTGAGAGACAGTTCGCGATGGGCCAGCCACGGGTCCAGCAGTTGTCGGAGCATCGCGTCGGATGTCGGCAGAAGTACCGGCGCACCCTGTAAGGATTGCGGAAAACCACGACGATATTGTGCCGCCAGCTTCGCCGTCGCGAACATGGTCACCCCCGACTCACCCAAGAGGTGACTGTAGATTTGAGCTTTGCTGTTCGGCGGGGCCGGGGTGTCGGCGATGATCAGATCCAACTCGTGAATGGCCAGATCGGCCAGCAAGAATGGCAGCTTGTCCTCCCGGCAACTCAAGCGCGTCGGTTGATCGAGCTTCAGGGCCGATTTGAGGAAATGAGTGGCCAGCGGTTTCGCCACGACGTCCACAATGCCGACGGCCAATCGAGAGTGGTGCCCATTTGCTCCGCGCCCCTTCACTGCGTTCATCAACTCTTGTCCGGTCGAGAAGATGTCTTCCGCGTATCTGAATACGACGTGACCCATCTCTGTCAACACGAGGCGGCGCCCGGCGCGGATGAACAACTGTTCTCCCAGCGTCTGCTCCAGCAGCCGTATCTGCCCGCTGATCGTCGGCTGAGCCAGGCGGAATTCTTCGCAGGCTTTGGTCACGCTGCCGTGCTTTGCAACGGACCAAAAATATAGCAGATGGTGGTAGTTCAACCATTCCATGGAGATATGCCCCGAAGGCGTGACGCGTGTTGACCGGGGCACTATACATCGGCTTTCACAATACTTCAAATCCGTTTTATCTATTTTATAAATTGACTGTGGGATTGCTAGTCTCCGCGCCGTCAGCCTCACACATACGAATGTAATGGAAGGAGCGTCCTTGTGATCGCCCTCTTGCTGGTCGTGCTCATCTTGGTGCTGCCGATGACCACACTGGCGGAACCGGTAAGCGACGCAGGGACCGTCCAGGCTCAGTCGACTCGCACCGAACCGCTCACCATCGGTGAAGTCCTCGCCCGCATCGAGTTGAGGCACCCGCTGCTTCAGGCGACGGGAGCCGAGCGAACGAGGGCTCGAGCGAAGATTTTGAAGGCGCTCGGGGCCTGGGAACCGACGCTCAAGAGCAATACGCGCTTCCAACGTTTTCAGACGTGGAATCTCACGACCTCTCCCACAATTTTCGACACACATAACGCGGGCTATAACGACACCAAGCTGGCGGTCGGGCATCCCTGGGGGTTCAGCGTCGAGGCCGGCATGCGCAACGGCTTCGGAGATAACGGCAACCAAAGTACGATTGCTATCATCTCTGATATGAACGGTTTCTATGCTCAGCAGCAAGCCATCCTCGCCGGGTCGTTCAATCTGATGCGAGGCCTGATCATCAACGAGGAGAACGCCGAGTTTCAGCAGGCTGAACTCGCGGGGCCGCAGGCGGAGATCAAGGTGGCTCAGAAACGGCAGGACCTCTATCTCGCCGGGGCCATTCAATACTGGGATTGGCAGGTGGCGGTCAAGCAGGCCGAGGTGGTGAAGCAAGCGCTGGGGGTCGCCGAAGCCCGATTCACTCAGGTCGAGGGCCAGGGTAAGGCCGGAAAGATTGCGCTTCTCGATGTGGTCGAAATGGGTCAGGAAGTCCAGCGCCGCCGGGAGGCCGCCATCGCCGCGCAACGGAAGGTGGAGTATGAGCAGTACAAGCTGTCCCTCTTTCTCTGGGAGAACGGCGAGCCGGTGACGCCGAGGCCTGAGTGGGCGCCGGATTTCACGGGCGAGACGCCGCTCCCGACCGAGGAGGACGTTGCCGCGGCCAAGCTGTCGGCCAGGGAAGATCGGCCGGAAGTGCGGGACCTCTACATCGAGGCCAAGATGAACAATATCGATCTCAGCCTCGGCAAGAACAAGCTGCTCCCGAAGTTGAATCTTGAAGGGGGGCCAACCGAGGGCGTCACCGACTGGATTGTGGGGATCGGGTATCGCACCGGGGTTCACTTCGAGATGCCCCTGTTCCAGAGGGAAGGGCGTGGGAAGGTGATGGCCGCAGAAGTGGGCCAGGCACAATTGGCCTTGAAGCAGCAATACTACGAACGGCAAGTCAGCTTCGATGTAGATAACTGGCTCTCCGCGATCGTGCGTGGCAGAGACCGGGTGAAGGCTGCCTCGGAATCGTACCGGTTGGCCAAGGTCCTGGAGGACGGCGAGCGTAAACGGTTTGAAATGGGGGCCACCAACATCCTGTTTGTCAATCTGCGCGAGCGCAACGCCGTCGAGGCAGCCTACCAGCTGTATCGTGCCCAGTACGATTATGTGCTGGCGCGCGGTGGTCTCCTCTGGGCCAGAGGCGCGTTGTCAAAGCCGGTGGCGGACACCGTCTTGGCCAAGTATGGGGATCCTTTGACGGCAGCGGGGATCAACGGCTACAAGCAACCAGGCCGGGAGTAATCCGGCACAAGGAGCATCCTTCGATGGCCGCTCTCTTATTCGTGATTCTGATCTTGCTTCCCGTGACGACACTGGCGGAACCGGCGCAGGATTCAAGT
>JALHPO010000005.1 GCA_022842445.1 Nitrospira sp. | reverse complement strand
ACATGGCTATCCCGACGCTCAGCGCAACTTCTGTCGTTCCTCGGCCGGCCGCTTTGGTTATGGTTCGTGCTTTCATGACGCCCTCCTTCCAGGTTGCTATGAATGCCGTCACGATGAAATGTACCTGGCGCACGGTTCATAGACAAATAGATAACTCGCATTACAACCATCTTGAAAAGTAAATGAGTCGGCACCGCATGTCTTCGATTTCCCCTATCACGCCGAGCCAGATTTTCCCGGTCAAGCCCTACTCTTATGATTCGCTGTCGCAACTGTGATCGGGCCAGGAACAATCCGTTGAGGCAGCGTGATGAGCGGACTGAATTGACTCAACCGCAGGTTCTTCTTATGATGCCGGCACGAGGTCTTTCAGACTTTCAATGGTTCCTGGTCGTTGATTGGACTAGTATGCGCAACAAAAACGGTTCCGTGGGAAGTCGCGCTCTCGATCTTGGGAAGACGGTCCGGTCCCTTGTTCACGGTGAATCAGGTTCGGAAGAAATCTCCGTCGACGAGCTGGCCGCTTCCACCAAGCTTCAATCCTGGGAAGAAGCTCAGCTTCCGAAGGGATGGAGGTTTTCCTCGCGTCTGCCGATTGCCCTGTTCCTGCTCTTCTTTCTATTCATCTTCTTCGTCCCTTGGACTCAGACAGTGACCGTGACCGGCCAGATGTCGGCCTATACTCCATTCGAACGACCTCAAGACATTGAGGCCCAAATTGCCGGCCGTATCAAGAAATGGCACGTATTCGAAGGTGACCAGGTTAAGGAGGGAGACCTCATTCTTGAACTGGAGGATAATGATCCCAATTTCATGTCACCAGACCTGCTGGCCTTTCTGGATCAACGAAAAAAAGCGATGGAGAAGACCCAACATGCGGCATTGGCCAGAGTCGAGCAGCTGGACAAGCGCATCATTGAGATGCGGAATCTAGTGAAAACCGCCGTGCCGTCGGCTGAGGCCCGTGTGGTCGAAGCCGGAAATAAGGTGCGCGAAGCGCATCAGAAGGTAGAAGCCGCCAAAATCGCCGCGATTACTGCAGCCCTTAACGTAGAGCGGCACAAACAACTGGCTAAGAGGGGGTTGGCTTCTCAGCGAGAA
Organism: Nitrospira sp.; assembly: GCA_022842445.1. GTDB lineage: Bacteria > Nitrospirota > Nitrospiria > Nitrospirales > Nitrospiraceae > Nitrospira_D. The sequence continues at coordinate 277,806 of JALHPO010000005.1, read as the reverse complement.
CTGGAATTGGCGATCCAAACAGATACCGCCGGTCAAGCCGATCTTGAGGGAGCCCGGGCGAATCTGCAAGCAGCCGAGCAGGCCATGAAATCACTCGGCTTCGGACGAGATCAAGTCAGCGCGGAGATGTTGCAGCGGCTGCTCGATGCGGAGGCTGGCCGGGATTCGTCCGTGGCCGAAGCAGCCAGAGTCGGCGAGCAGCTGGCCGATGTGTCACTCCGACTGTCAAATGCCGAGCAACGACGTCTGGCCGGTAAGATCTTAGCTCCAATCGACGGCACCGTTGTCAAGATGGCCAAAGCTGGTGCTGGTGAGACCGTGCGCCCAGGTGATACGTTGGTCCGACTGTCTCCTACCAGTACGGACAAGGCGATTGAGATGATAGCGGACGGGCTGGACGCCCCGCTGTTGAATGTGGGTCGAAAGGTTAAAATCCTCTTCTACGGCATCCCCGCTATCCCTCTGCCGGCATGGCCTGAATTGATGGCCGGTACCTATTCCGGCGTGATTAAGGTCATCGATCAAGTCGACGACGGAAAAGGGAACTACCGGTTTTGGGTTGTTCCTGACCCGGACGATCGCGTCTGGCCGGAACAGTCTCACGTGCGGCAGGGGACGAAGACGATGGGGTGGGTCATCTTGAACCGTGTGCCCCTCTGGTATGAGCTGTGGCGTCGCTTCAACCTGTTCCCGCCGGATTATGAGGAACGCTCGCACACGGTGATGGACACCCTTCTCCCCAAGGCAGGACGAGGCTCAAAGTAATCCTGTTCTTCCCACCGCGCCGACGTTTTCGCCAAATACTTTTCAAGCAGGTAATAGCGGCATCGTGGCGCCCGCATCACCCAGAGTGATGCGGCGATCAACGTGGGGGGTGAGGTCAGGATCGTTCGAGACGAAGATGACGGTCCAGGACTCCTCTTTCGAGCAGATTCGCCGCAGGATGGCATCGCGGATAGCCGGCTGCATGTCATGGATCATGCCGTCGAAGATTAGAAGTTTCGGCCGTCCGATGATGGCCCGCGCCAGCAAGATGCGCAATATATGTGTCGGGGCGGGAATCTCTCCAAGCGCGCTGATGTCGGAGTTGAGACCGAGCGGGAGGGCGGCCACTTCTTCCTGCAGCTGAGTCAACCAGAGGGCCCAACGGACATCCTCGTAAGAGATGTAGGAGCGGCGCCACACGATATTGTCCGCGATCGTTCCGTCTATCAGGGACAGCTGCGAATCGATCATGAAGCCACGACATTGATTGACGACGCTCAGATCGAGATGCCGAAGTTCAATATCGTTATAGGAAATGACACCGCTGGTCGGCGCTTGAAGTCCGGCCAGCACTTTTGCCAATGCTATTCTCGCCGTCGTTGTCTTGGCGTAGATCGCGACTTTCTCGCCGGAGGCAACGTCCAAATCGAGATGGTCGAACGCAGACGCACCGTTGTGAATCAGACTGAGTCCTTTACACGTCACGCGGATGCCATGAATCTTCGGGTCAGGGAGGATCACCGATGACGTCGGAGGAGGGTGGAGCTGGTCTTTCGGCAGTGAGAAGAAGGCATCTAGCTCCACTAGGGCAGTGAAGAAGAAAAACACCTGCCCCATACTCTTGACCACCGCATCAAAGTTGATCAGAAGGCTGCCGACAACCACCTCAACGGCGACGAGTTGGCCGAGGGTCAATTGCCCGATCGACAAGAGCCAGCCGGCTAGAGCCAGGGTACCGCTGTGCGCAAGGGCTTGCCCTCCAACCGAGGCGATAAATTGGCGCAGCAAAACGGCGAACCGCGCTCGTCGACACTCGATATACTTCTTCGCGAGTTGATCGGTTTTCTCCATGAGCAACGAGCGGCTGTCGGTTGCCTTGATGTGCAGCAAGTTCTGGGAGATTTCCTGGATCCAGTGCAGCACGTCATACTTGGCATGAGACATGTCGACGGTGGTCCGCAGTCCTCCACGAGACAGGACAAAGAAAATGAAGGCTGATCCGATGAGCAGGACGAGGTTAAAGAGAATAAAGTAGGGATGGTAGAACACCAAGATCAGCATCCCGATGACGCCGCCGACGACCACATGGATCAGATCCACAAGTAAGACCGCCAGCGCGCGCTGCATGAACGCTGTTTCCATGAAGCAATTTGAGACTCTCGGTTTGAATCCTTGAAATCGAATAAGGGGAAGCTTCTGGGCCATCGCGAAAGCAGTCCTGACAAAGAGCCGTCGCTGGAGCACCTCGACCGCGTAGTATTGCAACGCTTTAAATACGCCGACGACCGTCAGCACCACGACCATGATAATGGCCAGCGTGGCGATCATGACTGGTTGGATGGCAAGGGAGAACGTGTTGACCAATTCTTGAACAGTCAAGGGGACGATGAGGGAGAAGAGTCCGATCACCAGGGCATAGGAAACCACGAGAGCCAAGACCCTACGCTCAAGCTGGAAGAAACGCCCCAAAAGCCTCAGCACGTGAAACAGGGGAGGCTGATGGGTGCCGAGTGATGGCTCCATGCGTCAGCGTTCCATGATTATTGCGGTCGCGAGGACATAACACGTGGTTGTAAACCCGCGACTCACGGGTAATTCAACCAGCCCGCCATGAACTCACGTAGACCCTACCACGCTCTCGCCGGCTCGTCACCTCAACGATAACTCGCCCGCATGATTTCATTCGGGCCCTTGGCCCAAGCTCCGATGGCCCATTGATATTGCGCCAGGGCCTTGTAGTACTCGGCCTTCGCTCGGATGACCTGATTTTCCGAATCGATAGTGTTGCGCTCTCGCATATTGACGAACAACACGCTGCTTGCCCCGACGCTGAAGCGGTACCGCTCGCCCTCTTCAACGATTTCAACCAGGCGGAGCGCCTGTACCGCCTCCTCTATTCGTTCCCTCGCTCGCTCGATCGCGGAGAAGGCATTATCGACATCGACCAGGACTTGGTTTTCCCGATACTGCTGCGCCATCACGAGCCGCTCGGCCTGGCCTTGGGCCTGCAGCACTTCGCCTCGGCCGCGGCGTTGCATCAGAGGAATCCTCAGCTCCACGCCGAATCGGTATCCCAACCCCAGAACGAATTTTTCAGGAGAACGGGCCGGCGCTGCCTCGAGGTCAAGGCTTGGGAGCAGGTTATTTTTCGCCAACGCGAGATCGATGTTGTTGATTTTTGCCTCCACGTCCAGTTCCTTGACCTCAGGCCGTTCTTCCATCGCGGCCAGCTTATGCGCCATGATGTCTTCCGGAGTCGGCAGCCGTCCCGCCGGCGGAAATTCCGGAACGCGATCGATTGGCGGGATCGTCGGAGAGCCATTGTCCCACAGAAACATGGACAGCTTGAACTGCTCCTGCTCGAGCAGTCGCCGGGCAGCGATGGCAACTTCCCGCCGGCGATGCACCTCCTGGCCGGCTTCCGTCACGTCGATTGGAGCGATCACACCAGCCTTGGCGCGCTCTTCCACCTGCTTGTAGCGTGCTTCCGCCACGGCGACCGCTCGCTTCTGAACGTCGAACAGTTTGGCAGCTGACACCCACTCCCAGAATTGATGGGCCGCTGCCAAGAAGAGACCTTGCCTGGTTTGAGCGATCTTGATGTCTGCAAGGGGGTTGGCCAGTTCTGATCGCTGGAGTTCTGCACGTTCCGGGTTGATCATCAGACCCCGTAGCAGAGGAAGGTACCCGCCCAGAATCACTTGTTGATTCCCGTTGCCGAACGACAGGTCTGGAATTCTCGCATCGCCGATCGCTTGGCGGAACCCGGCGCTGCCTTTAAATCCGGATGGATGCAGCGCTTCAACCAGCGTGTCGTTATATCCCACCGTCTGTGTCCCCTTGCTGGGGTCGGTGCTTGAAATAAAACGTTCAAGCTCTGTGTCATTCACGAGAGTCGGTTCGAACGCGCCAAGAGCCTTCAGCATCTTGCCGCGGGCGATCGTTTTTTCAGCTCCGGCTCCCTTGAGGAGCGGATGAGTCCGATCGATCCTTGCATGAAGTTCGTCCAGACTGAATGGAATGGGCGGGAGGGATTCGGCCGCCGGTACTTCTCCGACCTGACCTGAATAGCCGACTGCCGGTAGCAGGAGTAGCCAGCCGAGAATGAACGATAAGACTCTCATGAGGAGACTCCTTTTACTTTAGGCAAGTCCGGTTTGAATGGAGCTTCGAACAGGAGCGTGCCGTAACGGTCTGATCAGGAAGGTTTTGATCGAAGAGCATAGATACAGGTGCTAGGGCGTCGTTCGTAATCCCGTCTTTTTTTCTTATGCAAGCTTGTTGAATGCGTCCAATGCGGCGACCTTGTAGCATTCAGCCAAGGTCGGGTAGTTGAAAGCAGTGGACAGAAAATAATCGAGCCCGCCCCCCAACCCCAACACAGCTTGGCCGATGTGGATCAGCTCTGTCGCACCAGTTCCGACCGCGTGCACTCCCAAGAGACGACGGTCCTCCCGATGAAACAGCATCTTGAGGAATCCACTATTATCACCCATGATGTGGCCGCGCGCAATCTCTCGATAGCGGGCGACACCGCTCTCATATGGAACCTTCTTTGCTGTTAATACATGCTCAGGCTCTCCGACGGCCGACACTTCGGGGATCGCGTAGATCCCGATAGGGTAATGGGGCGTCATTGGCTTCGTATCGATACTAAAAGCCGCGCAAGCAGCCAGGCGTCCCTGCTCCGCCGAAGTGGTCGCCAAGCTCGGAAACCCGATGACATCCCCGGCGGCGAAGATGTGCGGGACGCTCGTACGGTACTCTCGATCGACCGTCAATCGCCCACGATCATCCGCCTTGAGTCCCGCTGCTGAGAGGTTCAATCGATCGGTCGCCCCCTGCCGTCCTGCGCTGAACAGCACCAATTCGGAGACGAGTCGTTTGCCTGATTCTAGGTAGATTACGACATGCCGAGGCGACCCCTCGGCGACGTCCAGCCGCTCGACCGCTTCGCCGAGTCGAAATGTGACGCCTATATTCCGCATTTGATGGAGCAACTCGTCAACCAACTCGGCATCGAGGAATTCCAGCAAACGTTCCCGCTTGTCGACGACGGTTACCTCGATGCCGAGGGTGGCGAACATCGAAGCATATTCGATTCCGATGACGCCGGCTCCGACCACCGTGAATCGTCGCGGGAGCGTCGTTATTTGGAGCAGCTCATCGCTCGTGACGACCAGACTCGGTTCAGCGCGCATGCCGGGCGGCGGCGCCGGTATCGTGCCGACCGCAATGAGAATATTGTCTGCGGTCACAACCTTTGATCGGCCGTCCTTGACCACATCGACCGTGTGGGGATCCTGAAAGCATGCTTCGCCCGCGAGCACAGTGACGTCGTTGCGTTGCAGTTGATCATGAATTATCTCGACTTGTTCCTGTTCCACCTCGGCGACTCTGGCCAAGAGAATCTGTGCGTTTGGACGATGGCCGGATGCCAGAGGTCGAAACTTCCGGTCAAACAAGGCTCTGCCCGTTTCCAGAAGAACGGCTTCTCGAAACGTCTTACTGGGAATGGTTCCTGTGTCGACACAGACACCTCCGATGAGGCGGCCTCGCTCGACCAAGGCGGTACGTTTCCCAAGTTTGGCAGCTTGTACGGCCGCCCGCTGCCCGGCCGGGCCGCTCCCGATGCACAGCAGGTCGTAATCAAATAGTTTCATTGGATTGATCAATGCTATGCATGTTGTCTCGTTCGTCGCGTCACAGCTTCACGCAGCGTTCCTCCTGTTCCCCTCAGCCTGGCATCATCTTGACGGCCGTCATGGCGTGTTGAATGTCCGCCCAGACATCAACGCTGCACCGCCCGATGATTGGAAACTCCGGTAAGGAGCAGGATGATGCGGCTCGATGCCTGGAAGGTGATGCGGATCGGTCTGGGGCAGGTTGAACCAATTCCATGGCGGCTGCTCTGTGCGCTGCGACGCGTCGCCACTACTCAGGACCGGTCCAGTAATTCTGCACGCTCGACAGGCATCGATCGCTAACGAAGGTGAAATTGCGGCGGCAGACCCGTTCGCACTCAGGTAAGCCGCCGCTGTCACCATTTAGTGTTGCACTTCCTTGAGGATCTCCCGTTCTGCCTGCAACCAATCATCCTCGGCATAACCATCCACTCCACCACGTTGGAGATAGAGTTCGCACGCACGCAAGGCGATACTTTTCTGAATCGACAAGACGTCTTCTTCTGGTGCCACTCCGTTCACCTTCTTCTCTTCCTTTTGCCGTTCCTGCTTCATGGCTCCTTCCTTTCGCTTGCTACGAAAGCCCCCACCACATCAGCTATTCCCGAGGAGAAACCTGGTGCCGCTCTCGTCAGATTCCATGACCTATCAGCGGTTCAGCGGCTCCATATACGGGTGTACGTACTCCACGATGATCTTTCCATCTTGTGCCACCGCTGGGCTCTTTCCCTGGGCCGTCTTTAGGGGGATGAGGAGATAGGCATTCCCCATCGAATCGACCACCTCCAAATGGGACACCTGCTCGTCCAGATCCTTTACGTCCACCTTCGCTTGCGGAACGGCCTTGGGCTTCAGTTCTACGCTGCTGCCGATCATGGACGGCTTATCACCTGCGAAGACTGTCGATGCCGCAAACATCATCGTCGCAGCGACGATGGATAGGGTGCCGGCTCTCGATAGACCTTGAGCATTCATGACGCCCTCCTTGTGGGTTATGGGGTGAACAATATGTTCACATGGTCATTTTTATAAGATCGCTCAACTCATAGGCAAATAGATAATGGAGTAGATTTACATTTATAAAGAGAATGACTTGGGATATGCCTAATGTGTCAGAAAGCACCGGTGCCAGATCTTATTGAAGAGGGGTAGGTTATTCCGAAAAAGCGGAAGGCCTAGTATCTATGAACCGGCGAATGCTCGTTCGGTGTGATTTGCATCGGCGTGGTCACCATGACAGCGTTCTCTCGCTGCAAAGTTCCAGGGATGAAAAACGCAACGATCCGAATTTAAGGGATAGCCAATTTGTCTAGCTGTTCGAATGACATGCAGTGGAAGTGGTAAGACGTTCTTGCAGCCGGATGAGGAGCGTGCTTTTCCCCGCCGTGAGGTCGAGGTCACTGATGATGCTTTCGACCTTAGCCCCGATAGCGCGTTCAATCTTTGCCCGCAGTAGCTCCCGGCAAGAATCGAACAGCGCCTGATGAAATTGACGAAGAAGCGTTTGTCCTCCGGGAGATTTCGCAAGTTCCTCCTCGGCAGGAATCGGAGCGTTCCGGGTCAGAGTTACCTCGATGAGTTCGTCAAATACCTGAACCTGGACACGCGAATAGTTGGACTTCATGAACTCTGTCTGAAATTCCAAGACAGCCAGCATCACGGCATATTCGACCTCTGCTTTGTTGACGCCGGTGCCGATCACGAGTTCTCCCCACCGAGCCGGCTGAGAGCCGGTTGTGTTGCCGTTATGCGCCTGTATTTCTCGGCCCAGGATCAGGAGGACGGTGGGCGCACAAGCGCCCACCGTCTGTGCTCGATCGTCAGTAGGCCTTACTGAACCCTGGCTCTCCATCGTAGGTCCACAACTTCTGGGCCGCTGACCACCACCAGCCTTTCTTGGTCAGAGCGTCCAGAAATGCATTGATATCGGCATCCTGCACGTCTTTGGTCGCCATGAACCGGCAGCGGTACCAGTTTACTTGAAGGAGATCGGGGCTCACGAAGCCAGGCCAAACCTTCGTGCCTCGGTTCGAAATGAATTCACATTTGAAGGCTCCGATGTCGTCGAACTTCGGGGTGCCCTTCTCAGTGATGATATACATATCGACTCCGACGAGTTTGATCTCTCTTTTCTTTTTTGTCGCTTTGGCGATTTCTGTAAATGTGGGCATGGGATTTCTCCTTGTTCAGTCTGTGCGCTCAAGCTCAGGCCTTCGCGTGCATCTTGTCCACGATGGCTTGTGCATACTCGTCTGTTTTGGCTGTTCCTCCGACGTCGTACGTCACATGTTTGCGTTCGTCGAGCACGGCGAACATGGCCTTCTCGATGCGCGCGGCGGCGGCCTCCTCCTTCAACCAGCGGAGCATCATGATGCCGGAGACCAGCACGGCCGAAGGATTGACCTTCTTCATGCCGGCGTACTTCGGCGCAGAGCCGTGAACGGCTTCGAAAATCGCGCATCCGTCGCCGACATTGGCGCCCGGCGCGAAGCCCAAGCCTCCCACCAGTCCGGCACAGAGGTCTGTCAGAATGTCGCCGTACAGATTCGGGAGGACCAGGCAGTCGAACTGCGCCGGATTTCTCACCAGCTGCATACAGCAATTGTCCACGATGATGTCGCCGGACTCGATGTCGGGATGTTGCTTGGCGACTTCCCGGAAGGCATCCAGAAAGAGGCCGTCGGTCATCTTCATGATATTGGCCTTGTGGACGCAGTAGATCTTCTTGCGCCCGTTGGCTTTGGCCCACTTGAAGGCAAAATCGGCGATACGGTAGGAGCCCGGCCAGGTAATGACTTTCAAACATTGCGCGACTTCATCAGAAACCATATGCTCGATGGCGGCGTAGGAGTCTTCGGTGTTCTCGCGGAAATTGATGATGTCGATCTTGTCCCAGGGCCGTTTAAGCACCGGGATGAGTTTTGCCGGCCGAACATTTGCGTAAAGATCGAAGACCTTGCGGAGAGTCACATTGGCGCTTTTGTGTCCGGTGCCGATCGGAGTCGTCGTCGGGCCCTTGAGGGCCACCTTGTTCTTGGCAATGTTCTGAATCGTCTTGTCGGGCAGAAGGGTGCCGTACTTTTCAAGACAATCGAGTCCAATATCTTCGTACTCCCATTTGATATTGACCCCGCTCGCATCGATCACCAACCGCACCGCTTCGCAGATCTCCGGGCCGGTGCCCTCTCCCGGTAACATCGTCACGACATGCTGTGTACCCATTGAACAACCTCCCTTAAGCAGCAAGGGCGATCGGACCATCCGCTCCCCTTCTCCTCTCTCGCCATTGCAAAGTAGGTTCCAGATTGATCGAGGGCTGTATTGTGAACAGACAATCGCAATTACTCAGCAAATACAGGGCTCCTGATAATTGCGAGTTCGCGGTGCCTTGGTGTTGTTCTGACTGCAGGATAATGTAGGTGCATGGGCGCACGGGCCGCACGTCGTACTGTGCGTCACTGCTCGCAGAAAGTCAGCACTTTGGGTTTGAACTAACTAATGACAAGGCGTTGCGCAACGCCGGAGCCGGTCCATGATCGCAAGTCCGATTCCGGATTCCGCACAGGGCTCGGCGTAAATGCGATCGAGACCCCGCTCATCCAGCCGCCGTAGCGCCGCAAATAAATGTCGAGCCGCCTCCCGTAGATCGCCGGATGCGGAGAGAATTTCCATTGCACAGATCTGGTTGTCTCTGTGATTCGGCTGTGACATGGCCAGCAGCCCGGCACGCTCATGGTCATGCACCACGGGTCTGATTCCTGGAGCCGCCAGAATAGTCATCGGAGTGCGGGTTGCGTAATGGCGGGGGAGTTGGCCTGGTACGGCTATGTTCTGCGTAGCCGGTGTGTACGTTGCCGGTCCGATGACGTTCCGGATCTCGAAAAGCGTGACGCTTCCCGGCCGAAGAAGTTCCGGCCAGGTACCGGTCATTGCGACAATGGTGGATTCCACCCCAAGGAGGCACGGCCCCCCGTCGAGAATTACGTCGACGCGATCGCCCAGTCCATCCACTACATGTTGCGCGCAGGTCGGACTGACGTAGCCAAACGGGTTGGCGCTTGGGGCTGCGATCGGGACGCCCGCTTCCCGGATGAGTGCCTGTGCCGCCGGATGAGCCGGCATTCGGACTGCAACGGTGGGAAGTCCTGCTGTCACAAGATCGGGAACGTGCGCGCGTTTCGGCAACACGAGCGTCAGCGGGCCAGGCCAGAATACATCCATGAGCCGATAAGCCGTTGGAGGCATGGATTCCACGATAGCCTCCAACATCGATCGGTCGGCCAGGTGGACGATGAGCGGGTCGAAGCGCGGGCGTTGCTTGGCCTCGAAGACACGAGCTACTGCGTCGTGATTGAGGGCATTGCACCCGAGCCCGTACACTGTTTCCGTCGGGAAAGCGACGAGGCCGCCGGCACGGATAATATCCGCGGCGAACCGGATGGAGGCAGGATCTGAAGCGGACAGCCGCTGCGTGCGTTTCATCGATCACTCCTTCACCCCGGCGGTCGTGTGGGCGGGACCCGGCATGGCTGGACATCATCGTGCCGACGGGCGGAAGGCGTCCACCCACCGATCGAACCGGTTTGCAGGAGGTTGCGCAGAGGGAAACGGAATAGGGTTGCTGATTCCCTTCCCCTAGAGATAGTGTCCTCTCCTTCCGCGGTCATGGATTCTGTGAATATTCTGGTTGACCCCCGTGGGGATAGGTCCGTTTGCATCGGACAATCAAGGTTGGCATACCCCGTCCTTCCACACATTGATTGAGAGACGATGCATAAGCCACGGTTCCATCCGCGGTGACCTCAAACGGAAAGTCGAAGGTGAAGCTGATGAAGTTGTACCGGCCTGGTTGTAAGTGAAGCATGCGAGGCTCGGTCGTTCGATAGGCGTCGGAGGTTTCCGGATCGGAGGACCAAATCGAAGGCGTGATACCCGGCACTTGCCACCAGCTCTGGGGCACTATCGACGTTGCATCGATCGTGATGGGATAACGGGTCGCCGATGTCTCCGGCGATCCGGCGATGGCGATGGTTCCCATCCAGGCAGCCCATGCGGCGACGGCGCACCCTAGGATCAGGCGCGTGATTTGCGGAGCGAGATACGGCCTGTATTCGGGAGCAGTCATGAGTGATCACCGTCCCTTCGTTGGAATCGCGGAGATGGCGTCGGTGTCGCGAAAGATCTCCTCGACCGCACGGCTGTCCCATTCCATATGGGTTTTGAGCCCGAGGGTCCGCATCACCGTCGCGCCCATATCGATAATGGAAACCGGCTGATGGATAGTGTGACCTGTCTTGATCCCGGCACCGAAGGCAATCCATGGGACGAGTGATGAGACCGTTGTGGATTGCCCCTGTACCGCGCCGGCCCCACTCAAGGACGTGACGAACACTGTGGTGCGCGCGAGGAGCCCTTGTTCTTCGAAGATCTCCAGCACCGCCCCGATGGCCTGATCCACCGATCGGAGCGCTGCGTGATAGTCCTTCGAGCTCCAGCCGTGGGCGGCTCCGGCGCGCCCTCCATCCGGCAAGTGCACGATCAGGAGATGCGGCAATGACAGAACGGCATGGCCATATCCATGGCCGCTCGACGCTTTTTGAAAGTATTGCCTGATATACGAGACGAGCCGCGCCGGACTGCACTCTGGTTTCAACGGCCCGCACATCTGGTAATCCGTATAGGGCTCAGGTTTCGCGAGCTGATACAACGATTCGTCCATGAAGAAAATGGCGCTGTCCCGCCCGCCGCCGAGGTCAAGATAATCGAATAGCGTGGGAGGCCTGGGATAGCCTCGGCTGAACTCGAAGGTATTCCAGGTGACGCCGTGCTTCTCGACCGACAGCCCGGTGAGCAGGGACGCCATCGCTGGCAGCCGGAGAGTGGGTACGACAGTCTTGGCTGACCATGTCACGGCCCCAGCCTTGACAAGGCGCCCCAGGACCGGCATGGGCCCCGTCTTAAGCGCCGGTTGATCGACTCCTTCCAGTACAAACAGAATCACATGATCAGGCGCAGTCTGCTCCGATGAAGTTGAACTTACCGCGGGAACGGGTTGAGTCATTGCCGCCCAGATAGACGCACTAATCAGAAGCACGGCGATGACGAAGGACATCGTCTTCATGGATCACTCTCTCCCTAGTTGTCTCCTGAAGCCACTGCAAATAGAGTTCCGCGCCTCTGCGCGAGGATTTTTCATGCGGAGAAGGGAGTAACTCCGCACCGCCACTCACGAATCTGTCCGTCTGCCTTTCCCCCACTAAAAAGAGAATAGAGGAGCGATCTCCTGTGCCGCCGATGAAACCGTGTGCGCCTGCACGGAGCGCCCTGTGATCGTGCAAGGCCGCACGGCACAGCATTCCGTGTAAGCGAATCTTACCGGAGTCGCGAGTCTTGCGAGAAAAGCGGGACGAGTCCGAAGTGGTACCTGTGCGAGCACGCGCCTGTCGTGCACGCCTCGCTGGTCTCGTTGACGATTCACGAACAACGCGCGACGAACAAAGAGGAACCGGCGAACCAGAAGCATTCATGAGTCATGCGGGTTAGAACCGATCGGCTGTGCGCAGAATCCGCGCCGCGGCGAAAGCGGCGCCGAAACCGTTGTCGATGTTGCAGACCATGATCCCGGAGGCACAGCTCGTAAGCATACAGGCCAGTGCCGTCACCCCGCCGAATGCGGCCCCATATCCGGTCGACGTTGGAACCGCGATCACCGGGATCGAGACCAGCCCACCGACGGCGCTGGGCAGTGCCCCTTCCATGCCCGCTACCACAATCGCCAGGGCAGTCTTGTCAAAGAGCTCGCGGCGGCTGAGAAGCCGGTGAATACCCGCGACCCCCACGTCGTAGAGGCGTTCGATGCGAATGCCCAGCAGGCGCAACGTCTCGGCGCATTCTTCGGCCACCGGAATATCGGCCGTGCCTGCGCAGACGAGCGCGATGGGGAGCTTGCCGAGCGGTGCAATTGGAGCCTGCTCCCAGGTCGCCGTGCGTGCGAGTTCATGGTAGTTCAGCAAGGGCAGCGTTTGTGTCACCGCGACCGCCTTTTTCCGATCAAGCCGCGTGACCAGCACATTCTGGCCTGTCCGCGCGAGTTCCTCTGCGATCCCCACGATCTGCTCCGCGCTCTTCCCTAACCCGAAGATAACCTCAGGAGTCCCTTGTCGCAGTGCGCGATGGTGGTCGACCATGGCATAGCCGAGATCGGCAAACGGGAGATCCTTCAACTCGCGCAACGCGTCATCGAGACTCATGCCACCGGCACGGACACGTTCAAGGAGATTCTGCAATTGCAATCTATCCATTCGTGTGTGGGCTTTCATTGGTCATGGGATTCTCCGGTCGGCGATCTGTGTCTCCGCATCGAGCTAGTCCGTCACGGCTCCGGTGCTGGCACTCGAAACTTGCTTCGCGTACTTGGCGAGCACGCCGCGCGTGTAGCGCGGCGCGGACGGTTGCCACGCGGCGCGGCGTCGCGCGAGTTCTTCTTCAGGCACGTTGAGCTGCAGCACGCGCCGGTCCGCGTCGATGGTCACCGAATCTCCCTCGTTTACCAGCGCGATCGTCCCGCCCACTGCGGCTTCCGGCGCAACATGCCCGACCACCATGCCGTAGGTGCCGCCGGAAAAACGGCCGTCGGTGATCAGGCCGACGGAGTCACCCAGGCCTTGGCCGACGAGAGCCGCAGTGGGCGAGAGCATCTCGCGCATGCCGGGGCCGCCCTTGGGGCCTTCATAGCGGATCACCACCACGTCGCCGTGCTGAATCCGGCGCGCGAGGATCGCCTCCATGCAGGCTTCTTCCGAATCGAACACGCGAGCCGGGCCGGTGATCTTTGGGACCTTCACTCCGCTGGTCTTGGCCAGTGCGCCTTCTTCAGCCAGATTGCCTTTGAGGATGGCCAGATGGCCGTGCTGGTACATTGGCTTGTTCCACGGCCGGATGACATCCTGATCGGCGCGCGGTTCATCAGGCACATCCTTCAGCACCTCGGCGATGGTGTGACCGGTCACGGACAGCGCATCGCCGTGCAACAGACCGTGGGTCAGCAACAGTTTCATGACCTGTGGAATGCCGCCCGCGCGGTGCAAATCCGTCGCCACATACCGTCCGGACGGTTTCAGATCGCACAGCACAGGCACGCGCCTGCTGAATGCCTCGAAATCATCGAGTGTCAGCCTGACCTGTGCGGCATGCGCGATGGCAGGCAGATGCAGGACGGCGTTCGTGGAACCGCCCAGCGCCATCAAGACCGCGATGGCATTTTCGAACGCCTGGCGGGTGAGAATGTCACGCGGAAGTATTTGTCTGCGGATGGCCTGCACCAGCATCTCGGCTGACTGCGCTGTGCTGTCGGCCTTCTCCGCATCTTCCGCCGCCATTGTTGAGGAATAGGGCAGGCTCATGCCCATAGCTTCAAAAATTGAAGCCATGGTGTTTGCAGTATACATGCCGCCACAGGAGCCCACGCCCAGGCAGGCGCGGCGCTCGATTTCCAACAACTCCTGTTCGTCGATGGTCTGCGCGCTGTACTGGCCGACCGCTTCAAAGGCGCTCACGATGGTGAGATCGCGGTCTTGATAGCGTCCCGGTTTGATCGTGCCGCCATACACAAAAATCGCCGGGATGTTGATGCGTGCCATGGCGATCATCGCGCCCGGCATATTCTTGTCGCAGCCGCCCAGGGCCAACACGCCGTCCATACTCTGTCCATTGCAAACAGTTTCAATGGAATCGGCAATCACCTCCCGGGAGACCAGCGAATACTTCATACCTTCCGTTCCCATGGCGATGCCGTCGGAGATCGTGATGACGCCGAAGACCTGCGGCATGGCGCCAGCCGCCTTAAGCGCCGTCTCCGCCCGATCGGCCAACCGTCCCAGCCCCGCGTTACACGGGGTGATCGTGCTCTGGCTATCGGCCACTCCCACGATCGGCTTATCGAAGTCTCCATCGGCGAAGCCGACGGCTCTCAACAGGGCACGATTGGGAGAGCGGTGGAACCCCTGGGTAACGGCTCGGCTCCTGCGATTGTCAGGCATATTACTCTGTTCCTTTCCTTAAGGGGCTGACATGCGATGACGCCACAGTGCGTTCGTCGTAGCATCTAATAACTGCATTTCTCGCTAGGCTTCCTCACTGGCCTCTCCCTCCGTTGCTATTGGCTTGTGTTGGCATCAGGACGGTTGTTATTCCAATAGCCGGTGTCTGGCAGTCCCTTCGCTGCGATCGTAAACTGGCCGACCTCAATGGTCAGCCACTGCTTCTGCGTGCAGCAGCCCCCGTCCGGCAGAACATCCCATGACCCTCTCCGCACCACCAGCGGTCCGGTTGAGAGGTCATCGAAGAACGCCCCGCGCCGACCGATGCCGTACAAATTGCGATGAGGCACCTTCACAACAATCTCCGTGTCCGTCCAGGATTGCACCAGAGCCGCCGCGCCGTTGAACAGCACTTCCGTCCGCGACACGTTGGAAATGACCGTGCTGCCGGAATCCGGTTCGTTGATCTCCATATCCAGCCGACGCTTATACGCCTTCTGACTCAATTCCAGCCCGGTATGCTCCGCCGTCTTCAGGAATGTGCCGAACCCTTTGCCCTTGATCGTCACGAGATCGTCTAACCCGGCTGCCTTCGGCTCATAGGATTCAACGACCGGCGTCACCAGCGTAAAGATACCGGCTTCGGTGACCAGCTCCCCGCGCTCCTGACAGCAGGATCCGTCTGTCTTCGGTTTCGTAGCGCTGCGATAGATACGCACGGGGCCGCTCTTCACACTGAACGGCACCCAGACATCGATACGGTCGTCGTGCCACCGGTAGACCACCGCCGGAACTCCGCCGATCTCGATGCGATTCTCACCCTTATTGAAATCCATGAAACTGTAGGGAGTGGAGCCGCTTTCGGAATAGGACCCAAAGTGCTCGCCATTGATCCGGAGCAAGGTCCCGATCGGGGCACTCGCCGGCGTGACCGCCATGGCCCTGGGCACATGCACAGTAAATGTGCCGAGCGGTTGTTCACGCCCCTGCCGTTTCAGCACCAATGGTCCGGTCTCCGCTCCAAGCGGTACATGCGCGACAATGACATCGTCCTTCCATTGTGCGATCGTTGCAAGGTTGCTCCCGATCAAGACGGCATCATCTGCCCCCTTGGTCCCAAAACCCTGGCCGAACAACACGACCTTTGTCCCGACCGGTCCGGTCATCGGATCGACCCGCACGCTCGGAACCAGTGTGAGCGGCATTGCATTGCTCGTCACATATTTAACCGGCGCGCAGCAGGAACCATCCGGCAGCGGATCGGACGACGCCAACCGCACGACGACGTCGCCGGACGTCGCATTCGGAGGAATCTCTACGTCGATCTTGTCATCTCCCCAACGGCGCGGCCGCACGATCACGCCACCGATCACCACGTCGTTGACACCGAACATGGTATTAGGATCGCGAGCACCGGCGGTGATGCCGAAATGCTCGCCGGCAATCGTGACCATCGTGCCGCGCTCGGCCTCCATCGGCGTGATAAACTCGATACGCGGCTTCACCACCACGAACATACCGGCCGACAATTTCTTAGTCCCGATCAGCAGCTCAACCGGACCGGTCATAGCTTTAAACGGAACTTTCACCTCGACCAGGTCGGACTCCCAACGCTGGATCAGCGCCGGCACCCCCGCGAAGGTCACCCTATTGAACCGAACGGATTTGAATTGCCCGAACCCCTTGCCGCTCACCACGATCGTCGCTCCGGGCGTCGCATGATCCGGTTGGAGTATGACGTATTGAGCGGAAGCGCCAACGTCCTGAGGGGCTCCGACAAGCCCGAGCGTGATGAATAGTACCGACAATCCCCACAGGTTCCGGAACAGGCTCATCAACCGACTCGCAGCGATCCCTCGATAGTGTTGCGTGCCGTAACTCATCTTTCTCCCCTTTCCAGCCAGCACCCGTCGTCCCTCCGGCGGTCAACTATCCGCAAACCCTGACGGCGGCGCGAGCGCACCCAGTAGAGCAGACAGAATCTGTGGCGTAACCGGCTTGGTCAGACATTCCACGACTCCGTGGCTGCGCCAGTCACAGCGCAATTCCTCTGTCATCATTGTACCCATCGCGATAATCGTCAGCTCCCGCACTTGAGACCGGATGACAGCGAGGAGATCGAGGCACGTCACTCCCTGCGAGGCCACATCCAGGAACACGAGGTCAATCGCGTGGCGATCCAGGATGTCCAGCGCTTATCGGCCTGATGAGGCTTCGAAAACATCCCACTGCCAGTCCGTAAACAAGGCGGTGAGCGTCTCTCGACAGGTTGGAGCATCATCGACAATGAGCACTCGCTGCGTGCGCCTCCACGTCTGACCTGGGGCCATCTGCCGCTGAGGCGTCATGAAAACTCCCCCGGAGTCGCCCCGTTGTGGTCGATCATGTCGTGGCGCGCGCGGGCCAGTGGCCGGAGCACGCCTGCCAAATGGATCGAGCCGGTCACAATTACCACGCCCTCTCCTCCTGCGATTGCCAGCGCTTGCGCAAAGGCCTCGTCCGGCTCCTCGAACACCTCCGCCGGCGCCGCGCTCCGTCGCTGCCAGAGCGTTGCCAATTCCTCCTGTGCGGTCGCACGCATTCCTGGATAGCGCGTGAACATCGCGTGTCTGGCGCCAGCGCCGGCGAAGTGAGCGATCAGTTTCTCCACTTCTTTATCTCGCGGAATCCCCACGACGAGCACCCGGTCACGGCCTTCGAACAGAGTGCGGATGATGGTCGCCAGACTGGACGCCGCCATAGCATTGTGCGATCCATCGATCACGACAGTCGGGCGACCGGGAAACACCTCGCAACAGGCAGGCAGACGGACCGCCTCCAGCGTCCGGCGGACGTGGTCTTCCGTCAGCCCAGGAACAAATCTCCGTTGACACAACGTCTGAAAGGCAGCCATCGCATGGGCGGCGTTTGTTGCCATGAAGGCAGCCGGGCAGTTAAGCGTCATGTTCCGCCAGATGGTCTCGCCGACCCGCACCGTACAAAAGCCGCGGTATCCGGTGCGGGTAAACCCCTGGCACTCGTACTCATCTCCGAGCAGGAAAACAGGTGCGCGGAGTGCAGCGGAGCGCGAGCGAATCACCGCGAGAGGTCCATCCCCCATCGCGCCGACTACGACCGGCACGTTCGGCTTGACGATGCCGGCCTTTTCGAAGGCAATCTGTTCCAAGGTATCCCCGAGCAGGTCCATGTGGTCATAGTCTACGGTGGTGATGACACAGACCTCCGGCAGGATCACGTTGGTCGCATCGAGACGGCCCCCGATACCGACTTCAATCACGGCCCAGTCAACCTGTTCGGTCCGAAACGCGCAGAAGGCGGCGGCTGTGAGCAACTCAAAATAGGTCAGTTCTTTCCCTGTTCCTTCAAGATGCGGCTGAAGCTCGTTGAAGGCTGCCACGAATGTCCGCTCACTGACCGGCATCCCGTCCACCGAGACCCGTTCACGCAGATGTTCGACATGCGGGCTTGTATAGAGGCCAACGCGGGCACCGGTCGCTCCCAGCAACGCAGCCAGGATTCGGCTCACACTGCCCTTGCCCTTGGTTCCCGTCACATGGATCGTGCGAAACGCCCGGTCCGGCCGTCCGAGCGCCTCGACGCAACGGACCATCCGGTCGAGCACAAAGACCCGTTCGGTCGGGACCTTCCGGTCGTTCTCATAGTTGATCCGACTGTCCAGCAGGCTCTGGACGTCCGCTAGCGATTGGAACGGTGTGGTCAACGATTCAGTTTGTGGTTCGCTCGGGGCCATAACCAGATACATGCCGCCTGCTGTCGGCCAGCGCATAAAGAATCAGAATATGGTTTCTAGCTGTTATCCCTGCACCAGTGGAGGTTCGTCACTCGACTGCTTACGATGGACGAACCACGAGAACAGATGCGTCAATCTTGGCGATCAACTGTTCCGCTACTGAACCGATCACGAAACGTTCTAACCCGCGACGATTCGCCGTTCCCACCACCACGAGGTCGGCGTCCCATTCATTCGCCGCACCGGCGATGGCTTCTGCAATACCGTTCAGGCCATATTGGGCTTCGGCGTGCAGTATGCAGGTTTCCACGTCCAGGCCGTTGCCGACAGCGGACTTGGCCTGCTCCAACAACTTGAGGCCGGTCTGCTGATCAGCCTCGTCTGAATCGGCCACGGCGTAGACAATGCGCAGGGTCGCATGATGGGAGACGGCCATGCGCTCCGATTCCCTCAACGCCTCCATGGAAATCTCACTGCCGTCGATCGCCACCATAATTTTCTTGAACATAACGATACGCCTTCTTACGAATGTGAGGCCTTCCTGAAGGACAGGGATTTCTATCGCCCTCTCCTCAACACGATACCGCGCAATCAGTGTGAGACAGATTGGTTAGGTGATATCGCCGGCGTCGCTCTTTTTGAGATCATCGATGTATCGCTTGACGATCGCGCGTCCCGGCATCTTGTCAAGATTGGCATAGACCATATAGTGCACGATCCCGTGCACGGCCATGGCAATCAGCAATCCCTCGAAAATCCCCACCTTGAAGACCAGCACGCCGCATAAAATGGCGAGGATCATGGCATAGGGACCGTGATGGGTCACATGCACGAGTCCCTCGATCATCTTCCAGCCGGAGAAGATCATGATGACCGCTAACGCAAACTTCGGGAGATATTCGAGTGAGTGTGTGTTGAAGGTAAAGAAGGTCACCACGCAACCGATGATCAGGACAGAAAACTTCGTATAGGCTCCAGCCAGGCGATTGGTGGTGCTCTTTGCCAAACCGTCCAGGTTGGTCATGCCGCCGAAGAAGCTCGACCCCATATTGGCGATCCAGATGGCCAACAGGCTGTTATTGCTGTTGCATTTGCGCTTGAGCGGGTCGATCTTTTCAATCGCGGCATTACTCATGACCTGTTCGATGACGTCGATCAGCGCCAGCATCACCGCGAATCCCAGCATGTAGAGAAATGTCAACGCACTGTCAAAATGCGGGACCGGCAGCGCGAGCTTGAGTTCCGTATCTTCCATGGACAGCATGGGCACCGTCACGAACTGAGCGAGGGTGATGCCTGCTACGATGATGACGAAATAGGGAACAGCCGGTTGCGTGTTCTTGAATTTTAGAAAGAGATAGACAAAGAGACCGTATCCCGCCATGGAGATGAGGATCATCTGGATACGCGCACCGTTCAAGAACGAGTCGGCGGCTTCCATACCTGGAGGCAGCTCATAGGTGAAGGCCAAAAACTTCAAGGCGATCTTCAGACCGACGCCTGCCAACAGCCCTTCGACGAGGTAGACCGGCACAGCGACCAAAATATACCGTTGCCAGTTAAAGAACCAGATGACGGCTTGAATGGTAGCGGTCAGGAGAATGGCGAAAGCCATATTGTCCAGGCCGAAGGTGGCCACTCCCACGGCCAACACCGGCGCCAGACCCGCCGCGATGCCAGGACACCCGATATAGTTGCCGGGCTTGAACCAGGCATTGATCCAACCGACAAGGCAGGCAAACGCGACGGTGGCCAGTCCCACTTTAATGGGATACTCGGACATCATGGCAATACCCACCGACAATGGTATCGCCATTGACCCGGCGATCAGGCCGGCGGCGATATCACGCCCGGCATATTGCGCTTGGAAAGCGGCTGAGGCAGGCATGGCGACTGGCCCCGTATCAACAGGCGGGGCACTTCCAGTCTCTGCAACTTCGTTTCTTGGTGTCGTCATGGCTGGTTCTGCTTCATAAGGTGTCATCGGTAGTAATCCAGCATGCGAAGAACAGGTTGAACTGACCGATAGAATCCGACGTGAAGTGTCCTAGGTCTTTACGCGAGCAGTCCTTGATCTAAGACGTTCTGCTCGATCCTTGTCATGCTCACAGCTTCAAGATTCCGATAGACCGTCGGAGAAGATCTGCCCATCTAAATCGTCTCGCTCATAGATGCTCTTTCGAGTATGTCGCTACCGACCGTGAGAGCAAGAATAGAGCAAGAAAAAGGCCGAGACCGAGTACTCCTTCAATAGCGAATCGTAAGCACCTCGTAAACAAGGAGAAGTCACGCGCCCGCCCAATTACGCTACCAACGAGAATGCCTCCATATTCCAAGGAACCAGTGCGGCCACACACGCCCTGTGCACGCCTGCACGTGGCCCCCGCCCCCACAGCCTGTCGTGCGAGCAATGTCGCGGGTCAGGAGGCTAGGGGTACGAAACGGAGGCGGTTTACATATGTCCGAGCTTGCGGAGTGTTTCCATTCCGCGACCTTCATCCTGCGCCCGTCCGGCTCGTTCAGCGCTTGTCGTGGTCCGCAACTCCGTGATGATCTGCGGAACGGTTGAGGCGCAGGAATTCACGGTGCCGGTGCAAGGCACGCATCCCAAACTCCGATACCGCACGCTATTGCCTTGATCGAAATACAGTTTTGGAAGGGGAACCTGTTCGAGTTCAAGATACTCCCAGATATTCAATTCCGTCCAATCGAGCAGAGGATGGACGCGGATATGAGCACCAGCCGGGAACGTGGTATTAAATTGGTCCCATAGTTCGGGTGGCTGGTCCCGGAAATTCCACTCGCCATGCTTATCGCGCAATGAGAAATAACGTTCTTTTGCGCGTGTTCCTTCCTCATCGGCGCGAATACCAAGAATCACGGCCGTCCACTTGTGCCTCGCAATCGTCTGCTTGAGCGCCTCGATCTTCATCGCCGTGCAACAGGTGACGCGACCCTGATCAGGGCCCATGCCGCCGGCCAGTGCCTCGCGGTTCTGGCCGACGACGAGATCGAGGTGCCACTCCTTGGCGAGGCGATCACGATATTCGATCAATTCAGGCATTTCGTAGCCGGTATCGATGTGTACGAGCGGAAACGGCACATGACCAAAGAAGGCCTTTCTGGCCAGCCACAATAGCACCGTCGAGTCTTTACCCATCGACCAGAGCATAGCGAGGTCGTCGAAATGCTTGTACGCTTCGCGTAGGATGTAGACGCTTTGATCCTCAAGGGCGCGTAAATGCTTCATCGTTTCCTTCAGAGCCCATTCAGTAGGCAGCCGGTTTCGAGAAGGTCCGGTTCGAAACGAGATCCAGTATATGGAGGTTGTCGAACTGGGTACCCGACGAGCCCAGTGCGATCAGTCCCACCTGGCCTTCCTGCGGGAGGACGGCATCGTCGACGGCTGCAACCTGGGCGCCGTCGATATAGACGGCGAGCCGGCCCTTGTCGAGATGGAGGAAATTGATACGTTGGACACGAATGGTGTGCCAGGGCTTGGCGGCAAGTTTGGTGCTGACTTGCCCCAACACGGTTGCCACGCCATCCGTGATACGACGTGTTGTGACAAGACCGGCCGTAGTCTGCAGCGTGATCGCATAATAGTTGTTGCCGTCCGTCACAGCGATGGCGATGCCGCCTTCACTCCGGTCCTTCATGCTGGGCGAGCGCACATGGACGGTCACGTCGGGATAGGTAGTCCTGATCCCATCTGCGACAAGGAGTCGCACGCAGTCTGGTGTCGGGCAGGCAGAAGAGCGGAGCAGCCGTTGCCTCCCGCTTGGCGCCTCCTGATCGTCCTGGACTTGCCAGGCAGCTGGGTCCTCATCAGTCAGGCCCAGCCGCACGAAACCGGTGGGGACCTGTCCTGGCTCGTCTTGATCGAAATTCCATTTCCAAAGGATGTCCTGCTTGGGCGGATTGGCATGCACCGACACGTCGAGCACTTCAAGCAATCGCGGTGGACTCGGCAGGACGATGGCGGCAGCATCCGGCATCAGTGACTTGACGAGATCGTTGGCAACCAGATGCCCTTGCAGCCCCTTTATCCCGGAAATCCGATCCAAATCCTGCTTGCTCCGCTGCATCCCTTGCTGAAAGCGGTCCGGATTACGTGGCACCAGGAGCGATTCGACCGCGACCTGCGCATAGTGCGCATGGATTGTGTCGTAGGGCTGAGTCAGCAACCCGACAGCCTGTCCGGCTTCGTCATTGGCTCGTTGCAGCCAGGGATGGTCGTAGCGCCGTTCCCACGACACCAACTGGATGCGATCCCAGGCGATCTCAGTCAGGATCCGGCCGTACTCGGCTGTGCCTGCGGCGGTGTCGCGTAGCAACGCCTCATGGATACTGAGGGCGCCGGTCGGATCGTTGTTCCATCGGGTCAACGTGCCAAGGCGGCGGCGCTGCTCCGGCGTTGCGCGATTCTGTTGAACGATTGACTCGTAGGAAGCAATGGCCCGATACAGCGCATCGGCGGCTGGCTCATACCCTTCCGATACGGCGGTCAATTCCTGGCGCCAGGTTTGCGCTTGGATGGTCCAGTAGAGTTCGGTGATGCGCTGCAGCGCCGGCTCGTCGCGAGCCGCCAATCCCCCCTTCACCACGCCCTGCTTCAGAAAGTCCTGGTAGCTGTCGTCACCACGGAGTATGTGGGTGCCTGCATGGTTCGGATCGATTAACAGTAGCCGGGTCAGCAATCCTGCACGTTCTGCAGCCGTGAGATGGATGGCCCGGTCCAAGGCAGCCTGCATGACAGGCTCCGCGTCTCCGCGCTCCCACCAGCGCGCTGATCCTGCGATGAGTCCGCCCTTCAAGAGAGCCTCGGTAGGGTCGGCCTGGTCGAACTTCCGGCCGTTGTCCGGCCGCAAGCCGTAGTAGGTCGTTGGAATCAGTGGAACGCCCGGAAGCACTTCGTTCATGACGGCGCGATCTGCGCTGAAGCCGAACTTGCGCAGGCCGGTCACCACGACAAACCGAACCGCGACCTCGCGAACAGGCCCGAACTGTCGCTGAGCTCCGTTCACCCACCATATTTCTTCGGGCCTGAGGGCAAGCGGTGCGGTGAGAGGGTCAGGGTAGACGATCTTGATATCCACGGCCTGACCGCCGACC
Organism: Nitrospira sp.; assembly: GCA_022842445.1. Lineage (GTDB taxonomy): Bacteria > Nitrospirota > Nitrospiria > Nitrospirales > Nitrospiraceae > Nitrospira_D. Next base: position 254,233 of record JALHPO010000005.1, on the reverse strand, counting down.
GAGACAAGATCGGCGCCGTTGATCTGCGACAGGGCGATTGGCCGCAACGGACTCGTCCGCACGGCTGTCGTCTGAGGAATCGGGGCGTGGTCCTTCCGAATGATGGGTGGGGAAAGAAAGACCGCAGGCGGGTATTCTTTCCAATTCTCCGTGGCCCGGTGCCGATCATGTAATAGGCCGAGACCGATCCCGCGCCCGGTAGCACTGAATACGCCGGATTCAGCCTGCTGCGCCACCATATTGGCATGGCCTCGCAATGTGTCGTCCCAGCAACGACGGGCAACATCCTGGGTTAACTTCGGAGATCCGCTTCCGGAGGTTGTTCGGGCGCGGCTGAGGCAGCCCAGGTCCGCCATGGCCCATCTGTCGGTCTGTGAATGGGCCAATGCCTCGACGTACTCCAGTACGAAGCGGGCGGCATCGTCGCCGGATTTTGTCCGGGAGGATGAGGCGTAGACAACGAGCGGGCAGGAAATCCAGACTAGTCCCACCATGAGGACTACCAGTTTGAGCGTTTGCACTGACATGGTGCCTGTTCCCAACAAGTGAGCGAGCAAAGAACAGTGCCCGGATCGAGACTCCACGGTCCACCTTGAATATATGCGACACCCACACCGATGCAATCGGCAGTCCCGAGTTGCGCCTCAGGAAAATTCTGGAGAGTGATCGGATTTCGAAGAAAATCGAGATCATCAAAATACGGTCCGGCACTTTCTACATTGATGACATCGCTGAGTGTGTGTCGGTGCACGGCAGGCGGTGCGGAGGTGCGTCGGCGCTCAGTTACGGCTTGGATTTGCGCCGGCGATCGAGCATCCAGCGGGTAATGCCGAGGTGCTTGGCTGCAAGGGATTTGTTTCCATCGGCGTGCTTCAAGACTTCGTTGATGATGCGGTCCTCGAGATTGGCCAAGGATTCGCCGAGGTGAAACGATAAGTGGATTTGAGAGGGGTCCAATATGCCTGAGGAAGTGGATGAAGGATGGGCCGCCTCTGCAAACGGTCGTGAAAGATTGCCTTGCACATCTGACGGGAAATGCATCGATTCAAGAGTATCTCCTGAACAGAAGAGTACCGCACGTTCCAAGAGATTGCTGAGCTCCCGCACATTGCCCGGAAAGTTGTATCGGCGCAGGAGGGCTTGTGCGCTGTCTCCCAAACGGCGGACCGGTTTTCTCAGTGAAAGGGCCGAGCGGGTCAGGAATCGCTCTGCCAGGGGGATGATGTCCTCCTGACGTTCTCGTAGCGGAGGAACGGTCAAGGTCACGACGTTCAGCCGGAAATAGAGATCCTCGCGAAACTCGCCTTTGGCTACCGCGTCTTTCAGATTGCGATTCGTTGCGGCCATGAAGCGAACATCAACGGGGATTGTGGCTGCCCCCCCGACACGGCGCAAGGTCCGTTCCTCAATCACCCGGAGTAGTTTGGCCTGGAGCGCCAGCGGGAGATCAGCGATCTCGTCGAACAGCACCGTCCCACCGTCCGCCATCTCGATCAAACCCGTCTTTCTGCCTGCTGCGCCTGTAAAGGAACCCCTTTCGTGCCCGAATAGCTCGCTTTCGAACAATTCACGGGGGATCGACGGACAGTCGACTTCGATGCAGGGTTTATCGCCCCGGGCACCGTTAAAATGCATCACACGGCCGGTGTATTGCTTTCCCGTTCCGGTTTCGCCCTGCAACAGCACTGTGACACGGTCGTTTTTCGCCAACTCGCGGACCTGTGCGAGGAACGCTTGAGTGACGGGGCTTTTGGCGATGACACGATCGAGGGCATACCGTTCCACTTCCTGCCCGCTTTGTAAGCGGACTTGACGCTGTAGCGTGAGCAATTCCGTTGCGCGGTGCAGCGCATGCAGCAGGTCTTCCATGTCGATGGACTTGGCTACGAAGTCGAAAGCCCCGAGTTTGGTAGCCTCCACGGCATCTTTGACGGTCCCGCGCGCTGTTAAGAGAATGGCGAGGAGATTGGGGGACGTCTGCTTCACTCTGGCGAGCACGTCGAGGCCGGACAAATTCGGCATAACGAGATCAAGGACAAGAATGTCCGGCTCGAACGAACGGAGCAACGACAGCGCTTCTGCTCCTGAGCCTGCGGTCTGGACGAGGTAGCCTTGGTCGCTGAGCCGTAATGCAAAGGCCTCGCGGACGGATTCTTCGTCTTCAACGAGTAACAGTTGCCAGGGCATCTCAGCCTTCTCGCTTTACCGGCAGCCACACTTCTACGATGGCACCCTTGCTGGCGGGGCTGCTGATCATGAGCTGCCCGCCGTGCCGTTCGATGATGTCGTGTGTGATCGTCAAGCCAAGCCCCACGCCCTTCGCTTTGCCGTTGGTGAAAAACGGCTCAAAGATACGCTGCAGGTCGTCGGGTGGAATGCCCTTGCCGCTGTCGGAAAATGTCATCAGCACTCCGGGGGTTCGTCGAGTTTCGGGTCGTAGGTCAACCGTCAGATCCCCTCCGCCGGCCATGGCGTCGATCGCGTTCATCGTGATGTTGAGGCAGACTTGTTGAAGATGGGCACGGGAGGCCTCGACCATGGGCAGGTCCGTCGCGATGGTCTTCGTCACACGGACATGCTGTTTGGTCAAATTTGGTCTTAGCAGGATCAGGGTGTCGTCGATGAGCGAGGGGAGGTCGCAGGGCTGAAGATCGAATGGCTGCGGGCGGAGCTGGCCGAGGTGGGACTCCAGCAAGTCGTCGATGCGCGCCGCCTCTCGCGCGATGAGCCGGCAGCGGTCCCTGGCCGCCTGCGGCAATTCCTCCTGTGCGGCCAGATGCGTGGCAAGGCTGCCAAGCCCGATCAAGGGATTTCGGACTTCGTGGAGAATCCCACCCGCGAGTTGCCCGACCAATTTGACTTGTTCCGCATGCCGCAAGGCTTCCAACATCTGTTCCCGTTCGCTCAAATCCGTGAGGATCGCCATATAGTATTGCGTTGTTCCGTCGCGGTCCTTCACCGGATTCACGCTTTCCCACACAAGAACTTCTGATCCGTCTTTTCTCCGGTTTACAAACCGGTCGACGAACGGCTGGCCCGATCGGATTGCCTGCCACAATCGCCCGTAGAATTCAGGACCGTGCTTCCCCGACTTCAAGATGGTGGGACGTTGCCCCAGGGCTTCGTCGCGGGTCCACCCGGTCATCCGTTCGAGAGCGGGGTTCCATTCCAGGATCCGGCCATCGGTATCGGTCAGCATGATGCCGTCCTGGGCCGACATGAAAAGCCGGTGGTAGAAGTCCCGTTGTGTATCGGCGCGCCTGCGCCGCTCCAGAACCGTCGCGATCGTGTTCGCAACCGTGCAGAGAAATTCCTGTTCCTTTTCCGTAAAGTCGCGGACCTGTTTGGAATGGGCCGTCATGACGCCGTAGACCCGGTCTTCGACGAGCATCGGGACGCACATGCCGGCAATGCCGCCATGTTCGGTCAGGAGTTTCGACGGGGTAAAGCGGGTTTCTTTCCTCAAATCACGCACGGCCACCGGTACCCGTTCACGAATGGCGAAACCGGCTTGGGAATGTGTGCCTCCTTCGATCGTCAGCTTGCCGATCAAATCCTCCTCGATTCCAATGCCCGCGACAACGGCGAGATGATCGTCATTATCCCGCGCGATCAGAATCTTGCACAGTTCCACTTCCAGTGCCCGGGCCGTATGGCGGACGGCTTCGTTCATCAATTCCTGAGCCGGCGCATCACTGACGGCCAGGGTGCCGATACGGGCGAGAACGGATTGGAACCTGGCGACCTGTGAGGCCTCCTGTGCGAGAAGCATGCGATCGGTGACATCCTGCAAAACAAGCAGAACCCCGGTGGCGCCGTGATAGGGCACGACGTTGAAGCGGCACTCGTAGATCAGCGGGTGCCCCTGTCGATCGGTGAGCCTGTAGGTTTGCGTCTCATGGGCGCCCAGTCGTTGGGCCTCCCAGGCCGTGGCATCGGCGAACAATCTGGTGCGGAGCGAGGACTCTCTGTCTTGGACGGTGTGGGCCGGGTGCTCAGTGCCGGCGCCTGAGGCAGCTTCGCTCAGTTCTCCGAATTGGGCATTTTCGAAAATCAGGATGCCTTTGGACACAAAACATAAGCCGCCTTCGATACAGTCGCTCAGCCAGGCGAGGACTTCCGCTGCGGCCACCTCAGATCGGGCCGGGATCGGTGGCTTCGAACGGGCGCGTCTGAGGGAGGGCATAGCAAAACTCGCCGGTGATAAGATTCGAGCGGGATCCGGAGACCCAGTGCCCCTAGCAAGCAGTATAGCGGTTTTCCCTGAAGGTCGTCGAGATCCTGTTGCGTCATTGAAAAACGACCTTCCAGGGACAGGTGAAGCCGGTCTGGACGATCCGAATCAGGATTCGCTGCTGATCTTCCTCAGATTCGAAAAATAGTCACCGACAATGGCTTTCACCGGCCGTTTGTTGGCCTGGGTATCCACCAGGTAGTGCACAGCGCCGTGTATAGCCATCGCCACAAGCAGACCTTCGAATATTCCCACCTTGTACACGAGGGCTCCGGTCAGAAAGGCGAGGACCAGGGCATAGGGGCCGTGGTGGGTCACGTGCATCAGTCCGGCAATCATTTTCCAGCCTGTGAATATCATGACGATGGCCACAGCAAACTTGGGCAGCAGTTCCAGATATTGGGGATTGATGACAAAGAAGGTTACCACGCAGCCGATGATCAAGACGGAGAATTTGGTGTAGGCGCCTGCCAGCCGGTTGGTCGTGCTCTTAGCCAGGCCGTCCAGATTGGTCATGCCGCCAAAGAAACTCGATCCCATGTTGGCGATCCAGATCGCCAACAAGCTGTTATTGCTATTGCACGTTCTCTTGAGAGGATCGATTTTCTGGATGGCCGCATTGCTCATGACTTGTTCGATCACGTCGATCACCGCGAGCATGGCCGCAAATCCGAACACATACGCCCATGTGAGTGCATTGTCGAAATGGGGAATGGGAAGCGCCAGTGATAGCGGCACATCTTCCACATGTAACATGGGTACATGAACGAACTGGGCCAGGGTTACGCCGGCTGCTATGATGACGAAGTATGGAACGGCCGGCTGTATGTACCGGAATTTTGTAAAGAGATAGACAAACAGCCCAAGTCCGGTCAGGGAAATGAGTAACAATTGAATGCGGGCCTCGTTAAAGAACGTATCTGCGGCTACCAATTCGGCTGGGAGCTCGTACGTGAAGCCCAAGAATTTCAGCGCAATCTTTAAACCGATTCCCGCCAGCAACCCCTCAACCAGGTAAGCCGGGACGACGAGCAAGATATAGCGTTGCCAGTTGAACTTCCAAATGATGGCCTGCATGACGGCCGTGAGGAAAATTACAAAGGCCATGTTTTCCATGCCGAAGCTGGCAACCCCTATCGCCAGGACAGGCGCTAATCCTGCGGCAATCCCGGGGCATCCGATAAAGTTGCCCGGCCTGATCCATGCGTTAATCCAGCCAATCATGCAGGCAAATGCCACGGTGGCGAGCCCCACTTTAATGGGATAATCGGACATCATGGCGATCCCCACCGACAGCGGGATGGCCATCACTCCGGTAATCAATCCGGCTGCGATATCGCGGCCCACATACTGAGCTTGAAAAGCCGCAGGCTCGAAGGCCGCCATTTTGAGCAGCCCTTCGCCATAGGCAGTATCGCGGTTTGCTGAAAGCGATCCGGATGAAGTCACAACTGGCGCGCCGTCCATGGCACTAACCTCCAAGGATTTCACCGTTCATTTGCGGATGAGAATCTCATCCTGGTCGTGAGCATCAGCAAGAAACAGACCCAGGCTCTGCGCGTGCTAAGTGTTTACAAAATCGAGCAAACATTTATGATCTCTCTCGATATTTAGACGTGTGATCGTTGATCACACCGGTTGCCTGTGTGCTGGCGCACGGCATGTGCGGATACACACATGCCGTTTCTGATAGTGGGTAGGGGGGAGACTTGCTACCGGCCAAGTCCTGTTGACTGCAAATAAAGTGCGGACGTCAATCGTTCCGTCCACCGACAAGGTAATTCGTCGGTTCTCAGCCGCAGCTGCTCCAGTCCTTCCTCGGCGAGAGCGACGGCAAGCCGCTGGGGGACTATCTGGGCGGTGTGCGCAAACGCTTCGGTCAGTGGATTCTCGATACTGCCCGCGCCGAGTACGACCAGAAGTTGCTCGACTATCAGCATGAGATCGGGCTGCACCACCACCGCACGAAGAAGAACAAGACCGATGGCGTAGATGCGAGCGCGATTGTGCCGTTCCGCGATCTGTTCGCGCTCATTTTTCCGGTGACGTTCACCTTGAAGCCGTTCCTCGCCAAGAAAGGGCACAAGGCCGAGGAGGTCGACAAGATGTACAACACCTGGGTGAAGTCCTGCCTCCTCCAGCTCACGCTGTGGAGCCATCCGTACGTGAAAACCGGCGACTTCTAACCTGCCTTCTGTGGGCTTCGGCGATGCCGAAATCCACAGATGCTGCTTCGTTCCGACTACACGACGAACTGCTTGAGTATCTCCAGCGCCTGGGCTTTCCCATATCTCTTGTTCAGCTGTCGGTAGCCCGGCGCTAAGAGCTCCCCAAGGTTGGGCGCACTCGGATCGATCGCCTTGCGCACCCGGTCCAAATCTTGCTGCGAAATCGTGACGCCTTTCGATCGGGCAAAGAGGATGATGGCCAACCTGACCGATTCATTCCCCAGGAGCGTGTGAATGGTGGCGGAAATTTGCCGGGCGGTGGCCTGTTCATAGATTGCACGCATGGTATGGGTCATCACAGCGGGCTGAGACGTAATTGTTCCATCGCGCCGAAGTTCCTGTATGACCGCATCAATCGCCGCTGGAATCTGACCGAGATCTCGTGCGATGGCCGGGACTAATGGTATTGAGACATGAGGCATCGAGCGAACATCGTCAGCGATAGCGAGAGGCAAGCCGGGAACAGTATGGGCGACCACGGCAAAGGCCTCGGCCAGGTTGCCTACGAATTGGCCGGATAGGAGCAGTTGGGCGGCGCGTTTAGCAGTCTCGACTTCCGGCGGATTGTGGGCGGACAGGCGGCTGAGGGCATCGGTAATATGCTCGTGAGTGAGCGGAAATGTCTGTGTCTGTGAGTCGTGGTTGGTTGTCCGGGCACCCAGCGCGAGCAGGGTGATCAGGCCGGGGAAGTGCAGATTAGAGCAGCGCGACAAGATGTCTTGAACGTCAGTTGAAGCGAGACGCCCTTCCTTCGCTTCCTGCAGCAGGTCATGACGAAAATCCTCCAGATCGCTCTTGAGTAATGCTCCGAAAGCAGTGGTCATAGGCCGCCCTCACAATCTTGAGGTGACTTAATCAGGTGCGGGGTAATGCCTGCGATGGGTGCGTGGCGCGAGCGCGCATTCGAACGCAAGGGGCGAAATCGCGTTGGCTTGCTTTTCAACATGGGGCGCAACAAGCTTCCTATAGGAGCGGTTGTCGCCTGAGAAAACATGTGGGTTACCGGGCCACCAGGGCGTCTTTGCCGTTATTTCCCCTGAACCATCTTCATCAGTTGATCAAGTCCCCCTGCTTCAATCTTTCCATTCGGCGTGAGTTTGTCGATCAGATCGGGGAGCAGCCCAGCCAATTGGGAGCCTGCCGCATCTGGTGAGAGCCGGCTTTGGACGCCACCTGGCTCAGCAGGTCGCCGCCGAGCCCCTGCTTGATCTGCTGGGCAGAAACCGGAAGATGCTCACCCGTGCTGACCCATGGATTCACAATGTCGGCCAATCCATTTTTCTGAAACGCCTGAACCAGCCCTGCCAGACCACCGAGCGAACTGTTCTGCCCCAGTAGACTGGTCACGGCGTGAAGCAAGGGGTTTTGACTTCCGCCTCCGCCCAGCATTCCACCGGCTGCCTGGCCTGGTTGATCAAAGAGACTCATGAGGTCCTTCTTCGTGTCGATTGTTTGATCGAACTTCTTGTGCCGCTTTTTGGACCCGGTGTCTCTCGCTCGAGAGACGGAAGTTCCTCTAGCCCCCAATGTTTCCGCTTCGACTTGTTCTGCTCAGAGACCACAAAGAACACATGGAACGGAGCGCGCCGTTCATCAGCCGTCTGCCCCTTGCTCCAGGCCTCACCTGCATCGTTGAGGACCTCCAGCAGCGTTTCGTACTCCTCCTCATCGCCGGGAATGACTGACTGTGCCTCGGTAATGAGTACGACGTAGCCCTTTGCGGGAAGCCATCCCAAATCGGCCAGGCATTCTTCCAGCGCGTCCCAGTTGTGTCCGAAGTAGTCGGGAAATTCGAGGGCGCGGGCAAACTCCTCGAAGACACCCGCCGGAGTGTTGCATTTCTTTCCTTGAACGATCCGGAGCGCATATCCCCTCGGCGGTTTGACCAGGGACGTGACGGCTGTCCCTGGAGGTGTCACAAGGAGGGATGACCAGGGGGGTGTGGCATTCTGAAGATGGGTCTGTACGGTCTGTTTTGTGGCCATGTGAGGGCTCAATTCAATGTTGAAAGTCAGTTGAGGGGGATAAAAGTCCGGTAATGGTCCCCCGTGTAATAGGCTTTCCCGGTCCGTCGCTCAATCACGATCCTCTCGGCATCGCGCGAGCGGCCTCGTATCTTGGGATTCACATCATACTCCCGATAGCGGCCTTGTGGTAAGCGCCGTTCCCGGTTCTGAAAGTCGCGCCCTCCGATGTAGCCTGGAAGTGGCGCGCCTCCACGCTCCTGCAGCAGCGCGAGCAGGTCTCGGGCTTTCTGCGGAGGTGTGATGGCCCGCGTATTATCGTCTGTCTCTGCCGGAGGGCTGAGCGTGGTTCCGAGAGAGGGGCTCTCGCCGAGGTGTGCCGCGATGGCGGAAGGCACCCATGCCATGCCGGTGGCGCAGCACAAGAAGAGCAACCACACAAACGGAGCCACAAGGGCCCGAAGTCGTCGAGGGGTATGCAACGGTGCTCTTGCCTCAGTCACGCGTTCAACAGAGAGGGCGGGAGTCTCAATTGCCCATGAGCCGTCGAGAAAGGACCCCTGTGTCTTCACATGCTGCAGGCTACCCGCGTAGCATTGCACGAGGATCTACGCAGCTCACTGGATGGCGAGTCTAAAATGAAATCCGACACTTATCAAGATATCGCGCCGATAAGCTGTCAGTGAAAATCGGGGTCAAGAGTACAATTTCGAGAGAAGGGGTCACGTCGGTTGGTTGTACGCCAACACAATAATACTCTGACCCTGATTTCTCCCACTCAGCGAATGGTTATGTGTCCACGCGCATTGCGTCGGGAAACCACTCAACGTGCTGGTCACCCTGACGCCCGATATACAGGACGCGCTGACCTCGGAGAAATGCAAAGTACGATTGAACCCCAGAGCGTATTGCCCTGAAACAGAACTGCCGATATTTTTGACCGTTCTGCTGACTGTCCAGGATAGCCGCACGGAGCTCAGCGATATTCAACTCACCTGCCACCTCTGGCAGGCCTTCAAGCGCCAAGGGAGCGACCACGACTCCTCCGCTTTCGCTGTAGAAGGAAAACGAAAGTGATACGTAGTCTGCGTGGTAGTACTCCACGCCTTCCCTTATCAGATTTCCAACAATTTCCGGGAATGGCATTGTCCCCGAAAGGGTCACATCCGCCATTTTCCTAATCACATCAGCGTTCATGGACATTCTTCCCTTCGATTACCACGCGAACTTTCTGAGACCCAAAACTATTAAGTAACCGCCGAGCGGCCCGTGATTCGCTCACGGTATATCGTGCTCCATCTCCAACACTTCTCAGCTGAAAGAGCGCAAAATGCGGGGTCAACTCTTGTCTTGTGCATCACCGGATTCCCGTGGATTCACGATGCGGCTGATTGTCCGCCATATCAGATCGCTGTGAGGTTGAAGTCCCTTAGTCTGACAATCCGACCGGCCCTGTGAGCTTTTCGATAGTACTGGTCGTCGGCTGTCACTAACGTGGCACTGGATTCAGTCAGCGCGACGGCGTGATAGAAGGTATCGAACAAATGCTGTTTCAGCGATGTCGAAAGATCGCAGGCTTTGTGGTAGGCCTCTACGCTTGTGACGACAGGAAATTCAAGAGCGTGCAGAAGGGACACGGCTTGACGAGCACGGCCAGGATCGAGCCGTGCGATCACCGCTGCTGTCTCGGCCAGCCAGTGCGGCGGCTGCAGCACGGTCACGCGCGATTCTTTGACGAGTTGTAGAATCTGAAGAGCCTGGAGAGAGTGTAGTTCCTCGGACCGGTCGGCGAAGATCCACTTCACGATCACGCTGGCATCGAGGACGACCGTTGTCATGCTCGTCCGCGTGTTCTCGCTGTTCGAACGGCTTTACTCGTGACGCGTCGCGTACGTTTTCGTAATGCCAGCAATTTCTCGACGACTGTGGCCCGTCGTCGTCGCCGCCGCCGTTCCTCGACAGCCTGCCGCATCAATTCCGTCAGCACCGCACTTTTGTTCTGCCGGCTGAAGGCCTTGTCGAATGCTTCTTTGACGTCGGACGGCACACTGAAGTTCACGGTGGCCATAACGGGACTCCATTTGTTGAATATTTCAACAACAGGATGACAGCGGATTGCCGCACAGTCAAGATTCCAGAAAGCCGGTGCCGGGGGGATCGCCGACTATTTTGTCTTCGTAAATCCTTCACTCTCCAGCCTCTCCGCCACGTTCTGTCCGTCCACGAACACGTCGGCGATCAGGCGGTCGTAGACATCGCGGCCTCGCGGGACAATGCGCACGATGCCGGTGCGGAGCAGCTCGGCCAGCCGTTGCTTGGCTGCCTGGCCTTCCGGCTCGCTCAGCTCCGGTGTGTCGATGCCGCGGAGCCTGATGCGGTCTGGCCCGGCACGAATGGTGTCTCCGTCGACGGCGGATATTTGCAACGTGCTCAACAGTCTGGAGTTTCGGAGGGACCGCGCACGAAGTGCCGAGATGCGGGATTGTTTCTGCTTGGGTCCCAATTTGTAGCTGCCTTTTGGAAACCGTTGGGGGCGGCTGTCCGGCGGACGGCGGGGGCGCTGCTGTTTGTAGGTCGGCAGGCGATTTGAATCGGGTTCATCCGGGGTCGGGTACCAGCAGAGGTCACATTGGGGTTGCAGGGTCGATTCAAGATCGGATTTCGACAGGCGCTCAGCGTTCGCCCAAGGCTCCAGCGGACCAGTTCCGGCGAAGGTGACGAGCAGCATGACAATGGCGGTTCGGGAGATTTGCATGGTCACCTGTGTCAGCATAGGCCGTGCCACAATCAGGTTGGTTGACAATGAGGAAAATGGCGTGCTGCAATGCGGCGAATGAGGAGCATATAGCTGATGGCGTATAGCGTATGGTCCTGACGAAGAGGAGTTGGCTGCTCCCTCTTTATGCTGTCGGGTTTGTGCCATTAGCCATACGCTATCAGCTCTTGGATTGTTCTAGAGTTCACGGAGGTTTACGACATGGATATGATGGGACGGGTGGGGCTGGTCGAGATTCCTGTATTGATCGCCCCTGATCAGAAAGCCTGGATGGATCGCATGATTAAGGAGGGGAGAATCGCCATTCCTCCCGGCGGAACCTTGGAAAAAGGGTCGCTCTATTCGATGTTTATCCGCATGCTGCTCCATAATGCGATGGAAGAACAGAAGCGGCAGGAGGCGATGGATGCGGATGACGAGGACGACGAATAGGAGAAGAGCTGATAGCGAATGGCCTATAGCGTATGGTCGGATTGAAGGCCGACAACTCGTGCAACCCTCACCGGATTTTTGATAGCCCCAAGGCTTTCAGTGTGTACCTAAACTGATACGGCTGTATCTTAATTAGCCGCGAAGAGCATATGGCATATCGTTAATAGCACGAAATCAGACAGAGGGAAACCTGTGCCATGCGTTATTCGCCATAGGCTCTCAGGCCTCCGGCCATAAGCCATCGGCTATACGCTATAAGCTCTTGAATGCAACGTGCGCGGCGCGGATCGTCTTCTCGATATCCTGCGCGCTGTGGGCGGTGGAGAGGAAGGCTGCTTCAAACTGGGACGGGGCGAGATAGACGCCTTGTTCCAGCATGTGATGAAAGAACTGACCGTACCGCTTCGTGTCGGATTGCTTGGCTGTATTCCAATCCACAACAGGACCCGGTGTAAAGAACGACGTCAGCATCGACCCCACTCTGGTTTGCGTGAGCGGGACGCCCGCTTTCTTGGCCGCTTCGCCGATGCCTTTGGCCAAGGCTGCTGAAGAGGCTTCCAGCTTCTTATAGAGTCCTTTTGTTCGCAATTGCTTGAGTGTCGCCAGTCCCGCAGTCACGGCAAGCGGATTTCCCGATAACGTGCCGGCTTGATAGACCGGCCCGACCGGCGCGATGAGATCCATGATCTCTTGTCGTCCGCCGTAGGCGCCGACGGGTAATCCCCCTCCGATGATTTTCCCCAGCACAGTGAGGTCCGGCTTGATGTCATAGAGCGCTTGCGCTCCTCCGTAGCTCACGCGAAACCCTGAGATGACTTCGTCGAAAATCAACAGGATATCATTCTCGGCCGTCAACCGGCGGAGTGCAGCGAGGAAGTCCGGAGCCGGTGGCACGACGCCCATGTTGCCGGCGATCGGTTCGAGGATGATGCAGGCGAGCTGGTTCCGGTGTTCTTTGATCAGCTGTTGGACCGTGCGAATGTCGTTATAGGGGGCGGTCAGAGTATGTTTCACAAAATCAGCCGGGACACCGGGTGAATCCGGAATCCCCAGCGTGGCCAAGCCCGATCCGGCCTTGGCCAGCAGATAGTCGCTGTGGCCATGGTAGCAGCCCTCGAATTTGAGGATGCCGTCGCGTTTGGTGAAGCCTCGCGCCACGCGAATCGCGCTCATGACCGCTTCGGTTCCGGAGCTGACCAGGCGGATCTTTTCCATGGAGGGGTAAGCTGCGTGAATCTCTTTCGCCAGCGCAACTTCCAATTCCGTCGGGGCGCCGTAGCTGGTGCCGTTACCCGCCGCTTTCTTGATGGCGCTGACGACCGAAGGCGCGGCATGCCCGAGGATCATGGGGCCCCAGGACAGCACGTAGTCGATATAGACGTTTCGGTCCACGTCGTACAGACGAGACCCCTTGGCTCGTTGAATGAACCGCGGCTGGCCTCCGACCGATCGGAAGGCGCGTACCGGGCTGTTCACACCGCCGGGAATGAGTTGTTGGGCTTCACTGAAGAGTTTGGCGGACCGAGTTGTTTTCATAACAGGGGGCGCACCCTATCATGCAGGACGAGAACCGGTCAAGAAATCCGTTCCGAACCTCTACTGCTCACATCTGCTCACCCTGATGCCAAAAACTGTCATGAGAGGTCTCTCCGTCCTTGCTGTGTGGAGATAATGTCTCAGAACCCGCAGTTTCCAAAGGCGTTCTCTGTCGCCACGCGATTCTCATTTGGGCGCGATTTTTGCTTTTTTTAGATAAGCTTCAAAGGAGATACGAGTCAGCCATGAGAATCATCTGTTCCTGGTGCCGCCGAGAAGGGGACATCGGATTGATCGGGGAAAAGGCGCCGCTGGAAGACTTCCGTGAGACGCACAGTATCTGCAAGGCTCACCAGATCACGGTACAAGCCCGATGGAGGGACGGCGTGTATGTACTGGAGCAGAAAAGAGAGCGGCGGAAGGGGTCTCCTGGCCTGAAGAAGCAGATCATCCGGAAGAAAGCCATATAGGCCGACGGCATCGTCGGCTACTCCGCTTCAGACTTCTAACCTGGTCTATTCACAAAGACTGTTCCTGCCTCCGCCGACAGACCCCCAGGCAATCTTGACCGCGTGCGGGATCTCTCACCCGTCGCTTTTGTTCAAAACGCTCAGCCAGGTGAACCGGACCTGCACACAAAGATGACACAGATGTGTGGCCATCCTGTGTGTCCCGGTGGCAGATACACAGCGATCTGTATGGATGGCAAGCCTGCCTGGATGTCTCGGTGGCTGTTTGCTAGAATACGTCTCGACTCGGCTGACACTCGCCGTCGACCGTGCGATACATTTCATATCATACGGCCATTCTGAGATTCCCGGATTGAACGAGAGAACGAAGGGTATCTATTGTGCGGAGTTCACGCCTTGCCCCTGTGATTGATCCGGTCCGCCGGAATGTGCCCGATTCAGTCGTCAGGTATGTGGGTTATGCCGTTGTGGTGTGTGTCGTCCTCGGCCTGGTTGCGACTGCCGGTGATGGACAAGCCCAGACCGGGTTCACCCAGAGCGGCTCGCTGAAACGGTCTCCCGCCGAGATCGTTAAGCGGTACGTGCGTTTGGATCAGAAAGGCGCCCGCCTGGAGGCTATGGGATTCGATGTGCTCGCCCCGTATGTCGATTGGAAAGAAGAGCCGTCGTGGGACCATGTCGTGGTGATTCAGGAGGCCACGGTGCCGGAGGATTACCGGCAGTGGACCATCATCGACAATATGGACATTATCATACCCGTCACCTTTCGGGTTCGGGGGTCTGTCAATTTCAAGTCTGCGGTCTTTGTGCCTGAGGATAAGACGGAAGAAGTGCGGTTCCATGTGAAGGCCGTGCGAAACAGCTGGCGTATCGTCGAGCCGGTGATTCCTCCTCATATCGGAGTGCCGCGGATGGTGAACTTTGCGCGCGAAGCTGCGCTCCATGAGCAGGATGCGGCACAGCGCGGTGTCCTGGCGGCGCTTGAAGGTTCCTTACGAAAGGCGAGATAAATGGGGAAGACGTCCGTACAGTTGCTCATCTTCGATCTTGACGGCACACTGATCGAGTCCAAGTGGGATATCGCAAAGTCCGTGAATTTGACCTTGGCCGAGTTGGGTTTGCCGGAACGCCCGTTGGAAGAGATTTTCGGATTCGTCGGCGATGGCGTGAAGAAGTTGCTGCGTCTCGCAGTAGGGGAGGAGGGCCGAACCAGCTTCGAAGATGCTCTCAAGGTGTTCCGCGGCCATTACCTCGCCCATTGCCTGGATCGGACGACTTTTTTCCCTGGTATTGAACCCATGCTGCGCCACTTCGCGCATAAACAGAAGGCCGTCGCCACCAACAAGTCGATCGAATATACGCGTGTCATCTTGAACGGGTTAGGCGCACAGCATTTCACGTATCTCGTCGGCGGTGACAACGGGTTCGGGCTCAAGCCGGAACCGGGCATGTTGCTGCATGTCATGGAACAGTTGAATGTCTCGAAAGATCAGGCCGTTCTGGTGGGAGACAGCACCAACGACATCAACGGCGGCCACAATGCCGGCATCCGCGTCTGTGCAGTCGGCTACGGGATGGGAAATCGGGACAAGATGGCGGCCTGTCAGCCTGATTGGTTCATTGAACGGCCGGAGGAACTGATGGAGATCTTTATATGATCGTTCGATCGTCGCTCGTATTTCGTGAAGTGTATCTCGCAAAGCCGCCGAAACAAGAGAGGGTTGATGAAGCAAGTCCCGCCTCCTGCATGAGAAATCTATCCTGCGTCCTTGCCGGGCTTCACACCGCACGCTTCACAATCTGCGCTTTTGCCATGGCCCTTAGTCTTGTCTTCAATGCCCACGTGCTGTCTGCCGCGTCGCCCAGTCTGGCGGAACGTGTGATTGAACACAAGCTGGCCAATGGTTTGACGGTACTGATGGTCGAGCGTCATCAGACGCCGGTGGTGTCGATCAACATCACCTTCGCTGTCGGCGGGATCAATGAGCAGGTGGGACAGACGGGGCTCGCCCACTTGTATGAGCACATGGCGTTCAAGGGCACCAGAATAGTCGGCACCAAGGATTATGAGAAGGAGAAGCCGATTCTCGATGAATTGGCTCGCGTCGGCACTGAACTGGAACAACGTCAGCGCGAGATCGTCAAGAAGACCGGCGGGGCGACGGCCGAAGAGCAGGCCGCGGTCGATGTTCTACAGAAGCGGTTTACGGATCTGCAAGCGCAGGCGTCCCAATACGTCGTCGGCAATGAAGTGGCGCTGCTCTATCAACGGCATGGAGGGGTGGGATTCAATGCGTCCACCGGCAAAGACCTCACCCGCTACACGATCAGCCTGCCGGCCAATCGTCTCCCATTGTGGGCCGCAGTGGAATCCGACCGTATGGCCAGTCCTGTGTTGCGGGAATTCTATAAAGAACGCGGCGTAGTCATGGAAGAACGGCGGTTGCGCAACGAGGACAGTCCGAATGGGTTGTTGTTTGAAACATTCACTTCGGCGGCGTTCCGCGCGCACGGCTATGGGGTGCCGACGATCGGCTGGGGATCGGATATCTTGTCGTTGACGCCGGACGAAACCGAAGCCTTTTTCAAAACCCACTATGGGCCGAATCGTGCCACGATCTCACTGGTCGGCGATCTCAATCCCGAAGAAACGATTGCCTTGATCGAACGCACGTTCGGGAAGATCCCCGCGGCGCCCCAGTCGTCGGCACGGGTGGCAGTGGAGCCGGATCAGCGAGGTGAGCGGCGGGTGGAGGTGGAGTTCGACGCGGAGCCGTCAATGGTCATCGGATATCATAAGCCGGGGTTGGGACATCCGGATGATGATGTGTTCGATGTCATCGATGCGGTGCTCTCCGATGGGCTCACCTCCCGCCTTCATCGGAGACTGGTACGGGAACAGAGGCTGGCGGCCTCGGTCCGTTCAGATGCGAGCCATCCGGGTGTGCGCGCACCCAATCTGTTCATCATTATGGCGACGCCGCTGGCGCCCCATACGACGGCCGAACTGGAAGCGGCGATCTATGAGGAGTTGGAACGGCTGAAGCGAGAGCCGGTTTCACCCAAGGAACTTGAGCGGGTGATCAATAATCTGGATGCCGATATGGTGCGTGCACTGCGGTCCAACAGCGGTCTGGCGTCCCAGCTGGCGATGTATCAAGCGGTGGCCGGCGATTGGCGCGACATCCTGAGGTCTCGTGACAGGGTTGCCGCGGTGACCCCCGCCGATGTACAGCGTGTCGCGGCCCAGTATTTTACGAAGTCGAATCGGACGGTTGGAATGCTGGTTAAAAAGAGCAACGGCAAAGCCCTAGCCGCAACGCAGAACAATGGGGTGGCACAGTGAGGATGGTAAGGGGTAAGGGGTTAGGGGTAAGGGGCGATGGGACTCAGGTGAGGCGTGAGGGGGTAGGGGGGAGGGGTGTCGGAACGCTGAGTTTTCTTGGGATGGCAATTGTCCTTTTGGCATCGGTTGTGGCGGGTTGCGCGGGGGGGGTGGCGCTCGGCGATCCTCGGACGATGACCTTCAAACCCGTTGAGTTCTTGCCGCCTGACCCGGAACGGATCGTGCTCGACAATGGCATGGTCGTGTATTTGTTGGAAGACCACGAACTCCCGTTGATTACCATGACGGCCACGATGCGAACAGGAAGTTGGCTTGATCCGGCCGATAAGGTCGGTCTTGCGGCCTTGACCGGATCGGTGATGCGCACCGGAGGGGGCGGGGGCTTCTCGGCGGAAGAAGTCGATGAAGCACTGGAACAGTTTGCGGGCGATGTCAGCATCGGTATCGGCAGACAATCGGGGTCTGCCTCGCTCGACGTGTTAAGCAAAGATCTGAAGCGGGGGTTGCAGATCTTCGCCGCGCTCATCCGGACTCCGGCGTTCGAGCCGGCGCGCCTCGAATTGGCCAAATTACAGGCGATCGAAGGGATCCGCCGCCGCCAGGATAATCCCGGTTCCATTGTGGGCCGAGAATTCATCAAGCTGCTCTACGGCGCGGAACATCCGACCGCGCGGGAGAGTACGATCGATTCAGTACGGCGCATTACCAGAGAGGATCTGGTCGCGTTTCACCGTAGCACGATTCATCCCAACGGCATCATTCTGGGTGTGACCGGCGACTTCAAGAAAGAGGCGATGCTTGCGGCGTTGCGAGACGCGTTCGGCGATTGGAAGAAAGGCGCGGTTCCGGAGTTGAAGATCGCCGACGTGCCGGAGAGCGATGCGGGGAAGCCGGAGGTCTGGTTCATCGACAAAGACACGACGCAGACTCATCTGCGCGTGGGCCATTTGTCGATCAAAGAGCACGACCCCGATTATGTCTCATTGGCGATTGCAAACGACATCTTGGGCGGCAGCTCCTTCCGCAGCCGCATTTTCAACGATGTCCGAACCAAACGCGGCCTGGCGTATTCCGTCGGCAGCCGGCTCAATACCGGGGTGCATGATCAGGGGATCTGGCTGGTGCGGGCCGAGACCAAATCGGTCTCCACGCAGGAAGTCATCGAGCGGTTTCTGGCGAATATCGAGCGCATGCGCACGGAACTCGTGAGCGATACGGAGCTGGCGGAGGCGAAAGACGCGTACGTGAATTCGTTCATCTTTTCGTTCTCCAGCCCCTCGGCGATTGTGAACCGCCTGATCGAGCTGGAGTACGACGGGCTGCCGAAGGACTTTCTGCAACAGCTGCGCGACAAGGTCGTGAAGCTGACCAAAGAGGAGATCCTGGCGGCTGCCAAGAAGCATCTCTATCCGGATCGTCTGAAAATCGTCGCCGTCGGATCGGGCAAGACCCTGCCGGCCGCGCTCTCGACTTTCGGCGAGGTGAAAGAGATCAAGCTGGTTCCGGAGGGGTGAAGAGATTTCTCGCCTGACGAAGCGAGGCAGCTCCGGCATCGCCATAATACGATGGGGTTGTATGGCGACTGAAGTGATTTCTTATTTGGCCGCGCACTCCTCTGAGGCTGCGACGCAACGTCGCAATGCCGTCGCGCGCTATCGATTGCAGCTGTTGGACCGCCGCGACGCTATGGCGAACGCCTCCGTGCCCGTCGCTTCCAGCCGGCGAGAACACAATAGCTTTCCGGGCCAGAATTGGTGGCGCCATGTCCGTGCCATACGCCATCAGCCATAAGCTCTGGGGTGATCGTGCCGCTTGAAGACGATTGCTGTGACATTCTGAAAAAAGCCCGTACAGGTCTGGGGCTTTCGGCCGGCGATGTCTCGCGCAGGGCCGGGTTGTCCGATGGAGTAATCGCGGCGCTGGAACGGGGAGAGCAGGCGCGTGATCGAGCGGAACTCCTCGCGCTTGCCAATGCGCTGGGTTTGCGGAGTGAGCCGCTTGCGCAGATTGCGATCGACAAATGGGAGCCGGTCGCGCAACGCCAACCGGACTGGATCGAGACGGTGCACGGCTCGATCGGCGGCTATGGTGTACAGGGCTACATCGTTCATGACGAGGGTGAGGCCCTGCTGATCGATACGGCCTACAATGCGTCTGTCATGATCGAGGTGCTGAACAAACGCGACCTGCGTCTTGTGGGGATTTGTCTGACGCACGGGCATGCCGATCATGCCGAGGGAATCGATCGCATTCTCACGTATCGGGAAGTTCCGGTCTATTTGGGGCCGGACGATACTGACCTGTTGAATTGGAAACCACGGGCGGAGCTGCTGGTTGTGCCTGCGGACGGCTGCGCCATCAAGGTCGGCCGCCGGAGGGTTCACTGCCTCACGACTCCAGGCCATACACCAGGCGGAATCTGTTATCGGATAGATGACCCCAAGCAGCCGGTCTGCTTTGTCGGCGACACACTCTTTGCCGGATCGATCGGTCGATCCAATCCGAGCCATCTGTACGCCACGCACCTTGATTCGGTGCGCAGACGTCTGTTCGCACTTCCGCCGAACTATCGCCTTTTGCCGGGCCACGGTCCTGCCACGACTGTGGCCGAGGAACTGGAGCATAACTCGTTCGTGACCGTCGAATAACAAACCCGACAAACAATCAGGGACTTCATGGATGGATTAGGGGAGGACGATCAACGACGCATCCGGAGTGAGGCGGAAACTGTGGAAGAACCGGATGCCGTCGCCCAGACCATCGACAGCGAGGTCGAAGCCGATGAAGAAGCGCCGTCTGTTTTTTCAGCATGGGCGCTCCCCGTCGGCCTGTTTCTGCTGACCTGCTTCACAACTTTATGGGCAGGCGCCTATCAATCGTACAGCGGGACGGCCCGCGGGCCGCTGAATTTTCTGCTGGAACATCCGGAGGCATTGTGGCGAGGGCTTCCTTTTGCGGCGGCGCTTTTATTCATTCTGGCGACGCACGAATTCGGCCACTATCTGTTATCCAGGATTCACGGAGTGCCAGCCTCGCTGCCGTTATTCATTCCCGGGCCACCCCATTTCATCGGAACGTTCGGCGCCATCATCCGCATGCGCGGACCCATTATGGATCGCCGCGCCCTGTTCGACATCGGGGTCGCCGGCCCGCTGGCCGGGTTTATTGTTGCCGTTGTCGTGCTGATCGTAGGACTGAATCTTTCGACCGTTGTGGAGCGGACTGCCGCGTTTGGGTTGCACCTGGGGGAACCGTTGCTGTTGCAGTTTTTGGCATGGCTGGTGATCGGGCCGATCTCACCGGAATCGGATATCGTGCTGCATCCGATTGCCTTTGCTGCCTGGTTCGGTTTCTTCGTCACCTCACTCAATCTCCTTCCGATCGGCCAGCTTGACGGCGGACATGTCGCCTATGCGCTTTGGGGAGGCAGACAGCGGACGATGGCGTTCATCGCGGTTCCAATCCTAATCGTCCTGGGATTTGCCGGCTGGCCGGGCTGGTTTTTATGGGCGGTCATGGCGGGGCTCTGGGGGCTTGGTCATCCGCCCGTCAGCGATCCCCATGCTCCGTTAGGACGTAACCGTAAGATCGTCGGCTGGATTGCGCTGGCTGTGTTCGTCTCGACCTTTGCGCCGGTTCCGTTCTCCTTCCATTCATAAACTGTCCAACGGGCTGAGCCCGCATTATTCATGAGCGTTTCTACTGCAACCGTCGATACGCCGCTACGACAAGCTTGGCCGCGAGCTTCGTGCGGCCAGCGGGCGGGCTCGCCCCTCGCAACCTCGACATGCTGTTTCAAGTATGCCTCGGTCTCTCGGGACTCCACGCGCCCGTCTCGCCTGGCGTCTCAGCGGTTTCGTCACGAATCGGCATGAATAATGCGGGCTAGCAGAACATTCGCTGGATTTTCTTGCCCGATTTTGCACACAGCCCTACAGTAGGATGATGATTTCAACTGAGAGAGCGACGTCCCACTGCCCGAACTGTCAGGCTGAACGACAGGATGGGGGGGAGGAGTGTCTTCGGTGTGGAATCATTTTCGCCAAGTACAGACCGTTGCCGCTACGAACGGGTGTCGTTTCGACGGCGGGGTCGTTTGCGAAGTCCGAGTGGCTGGTCCCGGCCAAACACTGGTTGATTGAATCGGATACGGCGACCGATTCACTGACGCTCATCGGCCGGACGATGGTGTTTCTGCTCCTTGTCTGGTGGGGGCGTACGTTTATCCTCACACCGCTTGAGAGCAACTACACCGGCGAATCTTTTCTGCATCTGATCAATCTCCCGTTTCACGAAGCGGGCCACCTGATCTTCATGCCGTTCGGACGATTCATGATGTTTCTCGGCGGGAGCGCAGGGCAGGTGCTGATGCCGCTCATTTGTCTCGGCACCTTTCTCATCAAAACCCGTGATCCGTTCGGTGCGTCGGTATGTTTGTGGTGGACGGCTGAGAGCATCATGGACGTCGCGCCCTACATCAACGATGCGCGGGATATGGATCTCATGTTGTTGGGCGGGGTCACGGGAAAAGAAACGGACGGGCACGATTGGAACAACATTCTTTCCATGCTTGGCTGGCTGGAGTACGACCATCGTCTGGCTCATCTGGCGTACAACGCCGGCATCCTGCTGATGCTGCTCTCCTTCGCCTGGGGCGGATGGCTTCTCCTCCGTCACTATCGCCGGCTTGCCTAGCCCGCATTGTTCATGAACGCTTCTGCTGCAATCGCGGATTCGCTGCTGCGACGATCCTTCGGCGGGCAGGCTCACCCCTCGCAACCTCGACATACTGTTTCAAGTATGCCTCGGTTCCTCGGGGCTCCGCGTGCCCGTCTCGCTATGCGACTGCGCGATTTCGCGACGAACCGTCATGAATAATGCGGGCTAATCCCTTCCTCCTTGTGCGCGTACGAGAACTCTTCTACGATGGGCCCGCCGAGGGGCGGGTATCGCCTTGCGTAGTGAGTGCATGAGCATGATGTCGTTCTATCTGCTGTTTTTCGTGGCGCTGGTGTCTCCGACCGCAAACGCGCTGGGTGCGTCGGAGAAGGAACCGTCTCTAGCCACAGACCAGGCCATATCATCCGGAGGCTGGCGCTATGGCGCGTATCTCGACATCGGCGGCATCGTCAATTTCAACGTTCCGGAAAACAATCTCTGGCGCAGCCGCACCACGGCGTCTCGGCACAACCAAGCGGCTCCCAATATGGTGCTGGCCTATGTGCGCAAGGACTCGACGGAGGCCTCGCGCTGGGGAATGGAGCTGGGGGTGCAGGGTGGCTATGACTCCGTGGATTTTGCGTTTCTGCTGGGAGAGAAGAAAGTCGATGGCGCGGATGTGCTCAGGCATCTCCATCGTGCCAATGCCTCCTACCTGGCGCCGGTAGGCAATGGTCTGACAGTTACGGCGGGTTTGTTCAACAGTCTGATGGGGTATGAATCGCTCTATGCCAAGGACAACACGAATTATACGCGTTCCTGGATCGCCGATAACACGCCGTACATGATGTTCGGAGTGAACGCCGCCTATCCGGTGAACGACCGCTTGACGGTGACGGCATTCGTTATCAATCGCTACTATCATCTGGCCTACACGGTTGCACAGCCCTCCTATGGTGGGAAGTGGTCTTATGCGCTGACTCCCCGATTGACCGCAATGCAGACTCTCTATTGGGGGCCGGACCAAACAGATGCCTCGTTAGAATTCTGGCGCTTCTATGGGAATCATATTCTTGAGTGGAAAGGCGACGAGGTCACGGTGGCTGCCTCCTACGATGCCGGGACCGAGAATATAGCCGATCAGCCGGGAAGTCCGCGGGCTTTCGTGATGGGCGGCAATCTGATGGTGAAGTGGCATGTGGCCGGTCCCTGGTCCGTGGCGTTGCGCCCGGAGTTCTACTGGGACCGGAACGGGCGCTGGACCGGAGCGGAACAGTTTGTGAAGGCCATTACATCTACGATTGAATACAAGCTTCCGTATCGGTGGACCAACACGATGCTGCGGGTGGAACATCGCTATGACGAATCGACCGGTGTCGGGGGCGGGTTTTTCAGGAGGGGCGAGATCAGTCCCGGCGTCTTCGGGCTCGCTCCGTCACAACATCTCTTGGTATTCGGACTGCTGTGTGTTTTCGATTCACCGTGAGCGATCACTCGCAGGCGGCGAAGTTCGCGATCGGCGCCATTCATCGACCGTCCGCTTCCCGAATTCAGCCAGGGCTGCTGTCTTTGCCTGAGCGAGCACCTGGCCGTCCTCCAACAACACCGCCGATCCTGTCAATGTGGAACGACCCTCTGCAGTCTGTGTCGCGTACAGTCGTTCGGTTCGTGCATCCCACAGACTGCTGTGGATCATAAACAATGCATCGCTCACAGTGCCTGGAGCGACATATGCCCCAATCAGCGTGACATACCAGGCGGCGTAGCCATTGTTGTAGCGATCGACTGACCCGACCCCTTCCACGATGAGTACGGCATCCGCGTCATAGCGCGCGGCAGCCCGTCGGATCTTTGGGACATCGTATCCGTGGATGGTCGAGTCCGCGAGGAGAAAGGTGTCTGCCACAATTCCTTCATTCTGTAGCGGCCTCAGCTCCTTCATCAGCGCCCCCTTGTCCGTGTCCGTCCACTTGGTCATCCGGATCTTGTGCCGGTTCGGCAGATCCCTCTCGACGAAATAGAGGGCGAGTCGAAGCGGGTGGGGTGAATTCGGCATGCCCGCGCGGGAAACAGTCGACGCATGCTGAGCAGCCGGAATCTCTGCGATGCCCAATGTGGCGCGCATGGCGGTACGATCGAATTCTGTGCTGCCGGCGCAACCACCGGCCAGCAGTATGAGCAGCACTGTCCAGTAGCGTGTCATCGCGGGGGACCTTGGGGGGCGAGACGTGTGTGCGAGAGTGTTTCCAGCGCTAAGAATAATGCGTGTGTTCCGCTTCGTCCGTGTCCCAGTGCGATGACCGTACGGTATAACTCGTGCGCCAGTGTAAGGCCCGGCAAGGTGAGCCCTATCCGTTGTGCGTCGTCGAGAGCGATCCCCATATCCTTGACGAAATGTTCGACAAAGAAGCCTGGATCGAAGTTGCGCTGGAGAATTTGTGGCGCCAAGTTGTTCAGCGTCCAGCACGCGGCGGCTCCGCTCCCGATCGATGTCAGTACATGGTTCAGATCGAGCCCGGCCGTGTGGCCGTAGAGCAGGCTTTCACAGACGCCGATCATCGTGCCGGCGATGACGATTTGGTTGCAGAGTTTTGCCTGCTGTCCGGCGCCTGCTCCTCCCTGGTGCACGATGGTCTTTCCCAGCCGTTCAAACAACGGACGCGCCCGATCAACGGCGGCCGCCTCGCCACCGATCATGATCGACAGCACGGCCTTTCTGGCGCCAAGGTCCCCGCCGGACACCGGCGCATCAAGGGCCTGAAGCCCTCTGGCTGACGCAGCAGCGGCAATATTCCGGCTCAATGACGGGTCTGTCGATGTCATATCGATGAGAATTGAACCTGGTTTTGCACAGGCGATCAGTCCATGCGGGCCGAAGTAGACGTCGCGGACATCTGCAGGAAATCCCACCATGGTGAGTGTGGCGTCTGAGAGGGCGCAGACTGCGGCAGGACTGTCCGCCCAGGCGGCTCCACGATCGAGCAGCGGCCGGGCTTTTGATTTCGTGCGCGTATGGAGCGTGACGGGATACCCGGCATCGAGGAGGTGCCCGCACATCGATGCGCCCATGACGCCGGTCCCGATCCATCCGATGCGGCTCTGAGCAGGAGAAAGTTGTTTCATAGGTGAGAGCCTATCGATCTGTTAGCCCGTATTATTCATGACAGTTCGTCGCGAAATCGCCAAGCCGTGTCGTGAGACTGGCGCGTGGAGCCTGGAGGACCTGAGGCGTACTCGTGCAGTACGTCGAAGGTCCGAGGGGCGAGCCCGCCGGCCGCAGGCTTGTCGGAACAGCGGATCGGCGATTGCAGTAGAAGTGTTCATGAATAGTGCGGGCTAAAATCCCCTTCCACCGCCGCCACCGAACCCTCCGCCTGAAAATCCCCCCGACGAGCCGCCGCCGCTGAATCCTGAGCCGCCGGTGCTCCGAGGCGCGGAGGTCATGACGGCGCCTGCGGCGGCGGACAGCTGTGAGAGGTTTCCGGTCAGATTCCGGGGGCGAAAGTCTGTCATGTTGGTTCCGTGATACCAGGCGGGCGGCTGTGTGTAAATACCGTCGAACGCGCGGGCCCAATTCTGCTCCACGCCCAGTGCCATTGCGAACGGCAAGAACTTTTCGAACATCTCAGGCGTCTTGACGACGCGTTGGAAGCGGTCGGACTCCACACGGGTAAGAAATTCCTCAAACCCGAGTACTTTCTCCAATGTTCGTGCGCCGCGCACCGTCCTGGCCGGCATCACCCATCCGAATCCGACGATGATGACCCCTGAGAGGAGGCTTGCGACGATGCCGGTTTGCAGCGCGACGCCGTAGTGTTCGCTGAGCAGATTCGCCGCAACGATCGATGCGAACATGACAAAGATGCCGATGATCATGTAGGTCCGTTTCACCCGGTCCGGTCGTCGCGCGTAATAGCCGCGGCCCAGGAGTTGCTCGAAGAGATCGGACTTGATTCCATCCAGACGGGTGTAGAAACGATTCTCCAAGTCGGAGAGGGCGACGGTCGTCGCATTCTCATCGGTGAAGATTCCCTTGAGGACCGCAAGCTCGTGGGGCTTCAGCCCGGTCCATTCCGGGGCAGGCTTGAGCCGGTGCAGATAAAAAGCCGAGTGTGACCATAGCCCGAGGAGCTGGGACTCTTGCCGTTCCTCGATCCGCACAAACCCGCGTACGGCGAGATCGACCAGTGTGGCGGTGATATCGCGAAGGTCTGGAGAATTATCGATGAGCGTGCCGAGTTCCGCCGGCGTCAGCCGATCAGGTGGTTCATAGGCCACGGTGATGGGGCGCAGACGCGGGTCGCGCCCACGGGTGTGCCAGAGATACCACATGACGCCGAAGACGACGATCGGTAGGATCAGCGGCCAGTTTGAGCGAAGAAACAGTTGAGACTGCTGCAGCGAGCCGGGTTCGGCGACGAGCCCCTTGTCCCATCCGATGACAGCCGTGAGCCCCTCTCGGAATCCGAGCGAGCGAGACATGGCATAGAGAATTTCAGGGCCTGTGATCCGCACCTCGGCCTGTTGTTCGCGCGCTCCATAGGCTCCGCTGAACGCGAGTGCCTTTACGCCGGTCGCTCCAGCCGGTAAGAGTACTCTGGCCGACACAGACTCGATCGGCATATCCCATTCGTCACCGGTCACGTTCCAGTAGAGTTCGTCATGGTCCTCGAAGTATTTGAGCCCGTTCGAAATCTTGTACGTCAGGATGAGCGTTTTGGTCGTATCGTGCGCCCCGGGCAGCCAGATCTTGAACGTTTGGTAATGTCGGTTTCGAGAGCGGTCGTATGTGAGAGGTGTCAGATGTTCGTCGGTGATGCTCACCACATCCAGGAACAACGTGTAATTGAACCCCTGTGGTGTGCGGTATTCGACGGGGATATCGCGCATCAGCCCGTTCCACGATCCGGAGAAGCGAGGCCGTATCGTTTCGGTGACGAGGAGTTCGCCGTTTTGGAGCACTTGGAGTTCGGCGTGAAATTGCTCGATGGCTATTGAACGGGCATGGGCAATTGGGCTCCCGACTGCCAGAGTCCAGCCCAAGAGGAGCATGAAAATGTAGATGGTGCGAGGTGCATGCATAGGGAAGGAATGCCGCGCCGGCTGATCGGGTGAGATCAGCGAGAAGCCTGTTCGAAGCTGACTTTCGGCACCGCCCGCTCCGCCGCTTCGGCGATCTCGAAAAACTCTCGCGCCTTGAAGCTGAAGAAGTTCGCGATAAAATTTGACGGAAATTCCTGGATCTTAGTGTTCAGGTCTCGGACCACGGCGTTGTAATAGCGGCGGGCGTTCTGGAGGGCCTCTTCAATCTGGTTCAGCGAGCCTTGCAGCTGATTGAAGCTTTCGACGGCTCGCAGTTGCGGGTAGGCTTCCGCGAGGGCAAACAGTGACTTCAGCGATTGACCGAGAATGCCTTCGGCTTCTGCCTTGGTTCCTGGAGTGGTCGCCGACATAGCGCGATTGCGAGCCGTAACAACATCTTCCAGGGTTTGCTTCTCGTGGCCGGCATAGCCTTTGACCGTTTCGACCAAATTGGGAATGAGATCATGCCGGCGTTTAAGTTGCACATCGACGTCGGCCCAGGCGTTTTCCGACTGGACTTTCAGCCGAACCAGGCTGTTGTATATGCCGACGACCAGTAGCACCAGTACGGCCACCGTGCCCAACAGAATCCAGCCCATAGGCGCTCCTCCGCGTATCACTCACAATCAGTGTGACGGCCTCTCCGCGTACACCCTTCGCGGACTATACCCCCGAGGGTACAAACTGTAAAGCAACAGGACGGAAACTGCTGAACGGGCGCCTAGGCATTCCAACTACTCTACGATCGGGAGAATACGATCGGCGACCGCCTGGACAATCCCTTCTTCCTGCTCCGTGACCGCCTGGGGGCCGCGAAAGCTCAGATAATGGCCTCCATGGCTGGGTGCTTGGATGGTGGCACTCACTTCGACGTGATCTCCGTCTTCCACTTCGGGGTCGCGCACCACCGGGCTTCCGCAAATGCCCAGCACTGCAACGGGAATGGTGGCATCGCCGTTTTCCAGCCGAAAGAGGTAGGCGCCGTAACAGACCGTTTCATTTGGCAGCTTGTATGGGGCGAGCGGGTGCACGTCACGTACGGTGCCATGTAGAGTGACATGCCGAAGGTGATAGACCCGAGGGTCGTCGAGAATGTGCTGGATGTCGGCCGGTTCTGCAGCCCACAGCGGGTGTGGCAAGGTTATTCCAAAGAGGATCAGAGGGAGACCGATTTGAAGACTGAGCCGATGAAGCATGAAGCGAGCCGGGTCCGGTAGATGATGCGGCCATTCTATCATCTTTCATCGCAGGACCGTCTCCGCTGCTTTCTCTTCCCGTGGGCGGTCGCTATAATCCACTTCGATTGGCCAGGAGGACAAGACATATCATGACGAATAATCGGCAACTTCAGACGTTTATCAACGGGGCACGGCTGCGGTTTGAAGATCTATTGGGGCAGATGGTGCAAGTGCCGTCGATCAGCATGGACCCTGCCCGTGCCGGTGATATGCGGCGCATGGCGGCTCTTGCCGCGCAATATCTGACGGATATGGGAGCCGATGCGCAGATTGTGGAAACCGGCGGGTACCCTCTCGTCTCGGGGGGATGGACAACCGGTGCCCAGCATCCAACCGTCACGATCTATAACCATATGGATGTGCAGCCGGCACAAGAGCCGGAGTGGAAACAGGACCCGTTTGTGTTTCGGAACGAGGGGGGGATCTATCGTGGGCGTGGAGCGACTGACGACAAGGGGCCGGCGCTCGCGGCCTTGTTCGGAGCCCGGTTTGCGATTGAGCAGGGGGTGCCAATCAACATCCGATTTTTATGGGAATTGGAAGAGGAGATTGGAAGCCCGCATTTTGAGGCTGGACTCACAAACCGTGCGGCGATTCCGCGACCGGATTCCGTCGTCGTGTCGGATACGATCTGGATTGCAAGTGGGCGTCCTGCAATGCCCTACGGTCTGCGTGGCTTGCTGGGTGTGCGGTTGACATTACAGACAGGGGCTAAGGATGCCCATTCTGGGCTCACCGGCGGAGCTGCCCGTAATCCATTAGCAGAGCTGATGGAGGTGGCAAATGCCTGTCTCGATGCCAAGACCGGCACTGTCAAGATTCCTGGGTTTTACGACGAGGTGATTGAGCCGACCAAGGCGGAGATCAAGAGTTTCCTCAAATCTGGTTTCCAAGTGAATCGATTTAAGAGCGCCTACGGATTGCAGGCCCTTCGAACTGAGGATCCTGCCGATGTGATGCGGCGTATCTGGGCTTCGCCGACCTTTGAAATTCATGGTCTTACCGGCGGGTATCACGGTCCTGGGGTAAAGACCGTGGTGCCAAGCAAGGGCGAGCTCAAAGTGAGCATGCGCCTGGTGCCGAACCAGAAGCCGGAACGGGTGTTTGCCCTTCTCAAAAAGTATATTGCCAAGGTGAACCCGAAGGTAAAGGTAGAGCGGGAAGGGATGCTGCAGCCGTTCAGGGGGTTGTTCGATGGACCTTATGTGGAGGCAGTGTCGCGGGCGGTGAAAGAAGGATTCGGCAAAGAGCCTGCTTTTGTCAGGGAAGGTGGTTCGATCGGGGCGGTGGTGACGATGCAGAAGGCCTGGAAGGTTCCGATTCTCTTCATGGGGCTGAGTTTGCCGGAGCACGGCTATCATGCCCCGAATGAGTATTTCGATTGGGGCCAGGCATCCGGGGGTATGACAGCCTTTGCCCGGTATTTTTCAGAATTAGCAAAAATGGGGAAACACGGGGACTTGAGCAGGGTAAGGTTGCAAAAGAAGCGTATCTAGAGCCAGGAGTGCCGATTTTTGCACATTTTTGTGACAAACAGCAGCCTCTGTAGTCTTTCGGCGACAGAATTTGAGTAATGCACGAATGAGCAGGAAATAGGATCACATAACCATTTGAAAACAATGGGACTGTCAATTTATTGGCGATCGCTATAGGGCACAGATGTTGCTGCTCCTCCTTGTGAGGCCGAAATTCATGTGACTGCGGAGTTGTCTATTGGGTGATATCTCAGGTATCGTTTCCCGCTATCATGGGAACTAACTCGCAGGATATTTGGGTCGTTATGGTCACGGTGCCTAATCAAGAAGAAGCCGATAAAATTGTGGATCAGACGGTAGGCACTCACCAGGCTGCTTGTGCGACAACGATTCCTCTGGTGCATTCAACCTACTGGTGGGAAGGAAAGTTAGTGAAAGAGCAGGAAATCATGGTTCTTCTCAAGACTACGGTCGAGAAATTTCAAGCTCTGCAGGAAACCATCAAAAAGATACATTCGTATAAAGTTCCTGAGATTATTGCACTACCGGTGATGGCCGGGCTTCCTCAATATCTTGAGTGGGTACGGGGAGAGACCCACTAGGAAATGTGTTATGTGCGTAATTTTAATCGGTAATAATTTTGTCTGTTCAACGGGATACCGTGAAAGTAGGGTTGACCATAGTGTGCTGGATGGGTAAACTCATCAGCATCTCTTGGGGAGTCCCTAGCATGAGGGGGCAAATGTTATGGGTCAGATGAACAGTCAAGAAGCCGGTGATGCCTACACTATCGTTGTATTTCGAGGGTCAACCGCAAAGCCTCTCCGGTTCAGCTTTTCAAGGAAACTCGTTCGCAACTTTGTCATTGGCGCTTGCGTGCTTGTGCTTGCTGATTTTCTCGTGATTTCCCACTATGTCATTCGGACACAGGAAGTTTGGGAATTGACGGCGTTCCGGACGGAGGCGATGAGTGCACGGCAGCAGACCGCTGCATTTTCTTCAGCAGTCGATGACTTGAAGAAGCGGCTTGTGTCAATGAAAGAGGTGAACCAGCGTCTCCGGGTCATGCTCGGCATTGAGGTTCCCAAGCCGGGCGATATGGTCAATGGCCGTGGCGGTGAAGATGTGCCGCTTCCGGAAGCCTCTGAGATGTCTGGCAGAAGTTCGAATAAGACCGCTGATACGGAATCTGGTAATGCCGTGCAAGGTCTTGAAGGCAATCAAGAACATTCATCCTTGGCCGGCCATGACTCATCTCGCAATGAGCTCCAGGAGGTTGCTTCGATAAAAGAGGGGTTGGAGTGGCTCTCAAAGGAAGCTACGGTTCAGGAGCGAATCTTGGACGATTTAGCTCAGGCCGCGGAACATCGGTCGACTCGCTGGGCTGCGACTCCATCGATCTGGCCGGTGAAGGGCTGGGTGACGTCTGGATTTGGCCCTCGTGTGTCTCCCTTCACGGAAAAACCGGCCTGGCATGATGGATTGGATATTGGTGCAGCTCCTAATTCCCCCATCCAAGCTCCGGCACAAGGTAGAGTGACAGCCACGGGATTTGATCCCAAGCTCGGTAACATAGTCCGATTAGACCATGGGTTCGGAATCGAGACGCTTTATGGGCATCTGGCCAAGTCGTTGGTCAAGGAAGGGCAGAGGGTCAATCGCGGCGATGTCATCGCGCTTGTCGGGAGTTCGGGGCTTTCGACCGGCCCCCATTTGCATTATATGGTCAAGGTTAATGGTCAAGCGCTCGATCCTACCAAATACATCCTTGAGTAAGCGCAATACTGCGCTAAGGTATTCAGGTTTTTCTCGGCTGTACGCTAATTAAACGGGCATATCGTTCTCGCCTCAGTCTGATTCCATCCTATCGCAGTGGGCTCCCCAGAGGTTCCGTTCCCACCAAGGCTCTGTGCTATACTCCGCTCCCGCAGACCCCATTTACGTCAGGAGGACAGAGCTTGACCGATCTGGAACTTGCGCATTCTGTCACGCCCCGCCCAATCCTTGATATCGGCAGAGAACTCGGGATCGATCCTGACGAGCTCATTCCGTACGGGAGGCATAAGGCCAAGGTATCGCTCAGTTTACTGGATCGCCTCAAGGACCGGCCGATGGGCCGCTATGTACTTGTGACAGCCATCAATCCAACGCCACTCGGGGAGGGGAAGACCACCACCTCGATAGGGCTTGCCATGGGGCTCACGAATTTGGGTCATCGGACCGCAGTGACATTGAGACAACCGTCGCTTGGTCCGGTGTTTGGCATCAAAGGTGGCGGTACCGGTGGCGGACATGCTCAGGTGATTCCGATGGAGGATATTAATCTCCATCTGACCGGGGATGCGCATGCCGTTGCAGCAAGCCATAATCTCCTCTCAGCGTTTCTCGATAATCATCTGTTTCAAGGGAATGCGCTTTCTCTCGACCCGTCCAGTATCGTATGGCCAAGGGCCTTGGGCGTTAGTGATCGAGCACTTCGTCAAGTCCGGCTCGGAGATGAAACAGGGAACCGGATAGGCCAATTTGTCATTACCGAAGCGTCCGAGGTCATGGCATCGCTGGCGCTGGCGCTCAATCAGCAAGATCTTCGGGACCGACTTGGCCGGATGTTGGTTGGGTTTACGAAATCAGGACGGCCGGTGACGGCACAAGAGCTCGGGTGCGCAGGGTCGATGGCTGTTCTCTTGCGAGACGCGATACTGCCCAATTTGGTTCAAACGCTGGAAGGGACACCCGCATTCGTCCATACAGGGCCGTTCGGAAACATTGCCCATGGAAATTGCTCCGTGTTATCCGATGCCATTGCGCTTCGATGCGCCGACATTGTGGTGACTGAGGCGGGCTTCGGCAGCGATTTGGGGGCCGAGAAGTTTTTCAATATCAAATGCCGAACGTCGGGATTCAAACCGGCCGCCGTGGTGGTGGTCGCAACGTTGCGGGCGCTGAAGCTTCACGGGGGAGGAGGTCTTGCCAAGGTCGGCTCCCCGCTCCCTGCGGGCTTGACGGGGCCCAACCATGATGCCGTATCGAAGGGATTCGCTAATTTGGAACAGCACATCGCCAATGCGAAGGCGCACGGAGTGCCGGTCGTTGTGGCAGTGAACGCATTCAAGGACGATTCGCGGGCGGAATTGGACTGGGTGTGTGATCGATCGATGGAGGCGGGGGCGATCGATGCCGCGGTCTCCACCCACTGGACCGATGGCGGGAAGGGCGCCGAACAGCTGGCAGCCGCCGTGGTTAAGGCCTGTGAGCAGCCGTCCCGGTTCACGCATCTCTATGAACTATCGTGGCCGATCAGAACAAAGATCGAGACGATTGCCACTAGGATGTACGGAGCAGGGAGTGTGACATTCGAGCCGGAAGCAGAGCGTCAGATGGAGCGGGCGGAAGCTCTGGGATTCGGCCGGCTGCCTGTCTGTATGGCCAAGACACCGCTCTCGCTGTCTCACGATCCGGCCCTCAAGGGAAGGCCTACCGGCTTCACTGTTCCAATCAAGGAGCTACGAATTCTGGCCGGGGCAGGTTTTGTGACGGCGGTCTGTTCGGGGATCCAATTGATGCCAGGGTTGCCCAAGAAGCCGGCCGGTGAACGGATTGGTTTGGATCCGGTGAGCGGACAAATCGTCGGGTTATCGTAAGATGGCGAGGCGGGTGGGCGTTACCTGTTTGCAGGGGCGACTTAGCGTTGCTTCAGGTATCGAAGGAACTCTGAATCAGGGCTCAGAATGAGCATCGTCTTGTTGTTATCCTTAAACGTGGCCCTGTAAGCTTCCATTGAGCGGGTGAATTCGAAGAACTTCTGATCCTGCCGGTACGCGTCGGCGTAGATGCGAAACGCCTTCGCGTCGCCGCTTCCGCGAAGCTCTTCCGACTCTTTGTAGGCATGGGCCAAGATGATTTCTCGATCCTTCTCGGCTTCGGACCGGATCTTTTGCGCTTCTTCAGCTCCCTCGGCACGGTACTGCTTGGCCTGCCGTTCACGCTCGGCCTGCATGCGGGCGAACACGGCTTTTTCGTTTTGCTCGGGCAGGTCGGCGCGTTTGATCCGAACGTCCAGAATCTCGATGCCGTACACAGATGCTTTCTCGTTCGCGCGCTTGGAAACCACCCGCATGATGTCGGCTCTCGAACTCGACACAATTTCCAGGAGTTCATGGCGTCCCAGTTCGACGCGCAGTTCGGAATAGATAATGTCGTGCAGCCGCTGCAGAGCGCCCCGCTGGCTTTGGAAGTTCTGGTAAACTTTGAGAGGGTCGATAATCCGCCACTTGGCGAAGTTATCCAGCAGCAGGGTCTTCTTATCCTGGGTGATCACGTCCTGGGCGCTTGAGTCGTAATCCAGGAGCCGTTTGTCGAAGTAGGTGACTTCCTGAACGAACGGCACTTTTGCAAACAATCCGGGCTCCGTGATATTTCGCACCGGTTTGCCGAGTTGCACGACGATGGCATTCTGCGTCACATCGACGATAAAGAGGGGGGAGGCTCCCAGTACGAACAACCCCACAACCACGGCAGTCAGCGCAATCGCAAGGCCTTGCTTGGTCATGGTGTGGGCTCCTCGTGCGCCGGTTTCGGAGCCGGTTTTCCGAGGCGGTCTAAAGGAAGATAGGGCAAGAGACGCTCGCCGCCCTTTCCGTCAATGATCACCTTCTCCACATTGGGAAGGATTTCCTCCAGCGTTTCGATGTAGATACGCTTGCTGATGATGTCTTTGGCTTGCTGGTACTCCTTCAGCGTGGCCAGGAACCGATTGGCCTCGCCTTGGGAGCGATTGAGCCGCGCCTGCGCGAAACCCTTGGCTCGATTGACCAATTCCGCAGCCTCGCCTTTTGCCCTGGGAATAATGTCGTTCCGATACCCTTGGGCTTGATTGATCAGCTTTTCGCGATCTTCTTTCGCGTTGGTCACGTCTTTAAAGGCGGCGGCAACGGCTTCGGGCGGATCGACGTCTTGGAGCTGTACCGCAGCCACCTGCACGCCGGCATGGTAGTCATCGAGGATGCTTTGAAGTAAGACCATCATGCTTTGCTGGATGTCGGCTTTGCCGGTCGTCAACGCCTCATCGATTTTGCTCTTGCCGACTACTTCACGCATCGAAGCCTCGGCGGCTTTCCCGATGGTTTCATGAATGTCCGCCACATTGAAGAGATATTCGCTCGATTCTTTGATCTTGTACTGAACGATGAACTCGATCGCGAGAATGTTCATATCGCCGGTCAGCATGAGGGCCTCCTGAGGCACCATCTGCTGGCGGCCCTGCTGACTGGTCCGGAACCCGATCTCCACGCGGTGGAGCTTGGCGACTTTCGGTTGAAGCACGCTTTCGATGACCGGGATTTTGAAATGGGGACCGGGCTCGACTGTCCGGACCGGAGTTCCGAATCGCTTCACGACACCTTCTTCATCGGGCGCGACGATAAAGACGCTCTGCCAGGCAAGAAATATCAATAGAGCGGCCAGGATCAAGTTCCTGGCCCCGCCGGAAGGAAGCAGGTTGTTCAATCCACCGGGAGGAAAGAGATTCTTGAATTGAGACTGAGCCTGCTTGAGGGCATCCTCAAGGGGGTCGCTTCGTTTACTCCAAGGATCTTTGGGGTCCCAGACCATACGGGTTGCTTGATGTCTTCCTATGTGGAAATCAGATAACAGTCACCTTAGCAGAGTGGAGGAAGAAGGGGCAAGGTCTAAAAAACCAGAGAGAGTATCCAGTACAAAAGGCCCGCCAGGACTGCTGTCGCTGGCAGGGTGACGATCCAGGCGAGGACCATGCTCTGAACGGTAGGCCAGCGGACTGCTTGTATGCCGTTCCGCAGGCCAATGCCGATAATAGCCGAACTACTGACATGCGTGGTCGAGACCGGCAATCCCAATATACCGGAAAGAAGGACCAGCGAGGACGTTGCCAGATTGGCGGATAACCCTTCTGTATGATTCATCGTCGTGACGTTCTCGGCGAGTACCTGTGTCACGCGCAGTCCGCCGACGTAGCTTCCCACCCCCATCGCAAGAGTGACGCCTCCAAAAACAGCGAGCTGGATTGAAACGCTTGGCCACGTCGCGGTCGCACTGCTGAGCAGCAGCATGGCCACGATTTTCGGTGCATCGTTGGTTCCGCGGGCGAATGAGGCCAGTCCGCTGGACAGCCAATGCACGGTATGGAGCCCCACCGACAATCCCTGCAATCCGGAGCGGTCGCATTGCGACGGGACGGCCAGCACCGGCCGGCCGAATGTGGAAGTTTGAAACAGTGTTCTCGTGCTGCCTTGCGCATCAAGGGCGACCAATGCGCGGGAGGCCGGTATCACGCAGAGGCAGGCTCCTTCCCATCGCGCGGCGAGCAGTCGCAGGCATGGATAAAGAAGATAGGAAAGTCCAAGGGCCAGGAACGGGCTGAGGAGTAACGGCAGAGCGATCTTCTTGATGACTGCGGGCCAGAGCAGTGATTCTCCCGCGAAGGCAGCCAAGCCGGTACCGACGATGGCTCCGGTGAGCGCATGCGTGGTTGAGACCGGGAACCCGGTGCGCGAGGCCAAGAGCACCCATGCCATGGCTCCGGCCAACACAGCCATCGTGACGGTGGGCGGGATCACCGTGCCGGTTTGAACCAGACCTTGGCTGAATGTCTTCACCATCGCGCCGGCCAGGAACGCGGCAGCGGCCGCCCCAATCATCGTCCAGCAGGTTCCCCACAGAATGGCGGCTCGATAGTTGGTGATTCCGCTTCCCACAAGCGTGGCGATCGCTTTCGACACATCATTGGTGCCGTTGGCGTAGGCCAGAGCGAGAACCAGGATGAAGGCCAGGAATTCCATGATCGAGTCGAGGTTGAGACTCAGACTGAGGTCAAGGTGTAGGTCGGACTCAGTCTTAGCCTCGACCTACCCCGTTCTTTTTATGTGACTGCGCCTCCGCACGACGATCCAGATCCGGCCGTACAGCCGTAGCAATGGTTTCTGGTTACGATCCGGCGCCGATGCAGCCGCGCCGGATCGAAGTCGCGGATATGCGACGGCGCGCCATGGTCGACCGGGAGATCGAGCATCTGGTTGAAGTCGCAATCGTAGAGGGTGCCGTCCCATCCGACCGAAAGGGTCGAACGGCACATGACACCGGCTGCAGCCACCGGGTTGAAGGCATTGGCCAGACGTTCCATGTATCCGTCATAGTTCCCGCTTTCGACGAGAAATTCCAGGAACCGGCTGATCGGCATATTGGTGATCGTATAAAGACGGTTGAACATGATGCCGAACCGGGTGGAGAGTTCCCGTTTGAACAGGGCTTCTGTCGGCTCCTGTTTCGGCGGCAAGAATGCGCCGACCGGATTGTAGACAAGGTTCAGGGTAAGCCCGCTTCCGTCCTGTCCGTACCCCAGACGGTTCAGGATGCGGATGGCTTCGATCGACTTGTCGAAAACACCGTCTCCCCGCTGAGCGTCGGTTTGCGATGCACGATAATAGGGCAGGGAAGCGACAATTTCGACCTGATGGTCCGCAAGAAACCCGGCAAGATCCTGCTGAGAGGGCAGGAGCAGCACGGTCAGGTTGCAGCGATCCAGTACTTGCCGGTTCAGTTGCCGGGCCTGTTCGACCAGCCAACGGAAATTCGGATTCAGCTCCGGCGCCCCTCCCGTGAGATCGACCGTGGGAATATCCGTGGCGGCTAACGCGGCTATACATTGTTCGGCGGTCTCTCGCGACATGCTTTCGATGCGGTCCGGCCCCGCATCCACGTGACAGTGGTGGCAGGTCTGGTTGCAGAGCTTGCCGACGTTGACTTGCAGGACCGAGATCCCGGTTGCATGGAGCGGGAATAATCCGGCCTGATCCAGCCGAAAGTCGAACGGTGGAGCAGAGGCCGGTTGTCCGAGAATCCGAAGCTGTTCAGTCGATGAGGCCAGAGGGTTGCTTCGGCCAAGCAACGTGAGAGCCATTTAACAGCAGCCTCCATCCGGGGCGCAGGAGACAGCCGTTCCACTTGTCGGTTGCCCGGCCCGATTGAGAATCGCGAAGTGCGGCACATACCCCTCGGATTCCAGCACGGCCAGAGTCTTCGAGCAAATTTCCAACGGCTCTCCCCGCCGATAGATATGCTGGTCGTCGTCCGCTGCTTCAAGGAAGGGGCCGGCCAGCAAGGCATAATGGCCTTGCCAGGTGCAGGGGGTTTCTATTGGGAATACGGCGGTCCAGCGCGGGTCGGTTTGATCGAGCCACACCGGATGGGGTGTGAGAACAAAGTGGCCGGCCAGCGGGGGACAACTCAACAAGATGACGTCATCCGGGGTGATCGGTTGGGGGATGCCGCGCTGATAGGCCGTCCCTCGTTCATCGACGACCCGGTTGAATGGCCCACGGAGTGTCGCGTACCGAATCGGCGAGGGCATTGTGGTCGGCGGCACCTTGTAGCCGGTCAAGGTGATGGAAAAGAAGTGGATGCCGTCGATCACCTGCCAGGGTGAAGACTTCACGAGATGAATGCCGAGAAATCCCGCTTCGGCCATTCCCGCGATGTATGCGGTCAAGGTAAGTGCGCCGGACAAACAGTCTCCCCATTTATCTGCATCATGGGCCAGGTATTGAGGCACGGTCTGGTCTGCGACGATATCGGATATAGTAAACCGGCCGCCGGGCTTGGCAACCCGGAACATTTCACGAAAGACCTTCCGCTTGTCCGGGGCAAGATTGATGACGCAATTGGAGATAATCAGATCGATCGTTCCATCCTCGACCGGCATCGCATCGGCCAGGCCCTTTCGAAACTCGACATTGGAAGACGGGTATCCCAGATTTTCCGCGACGACCGACGCGTTCTTCCGGGCAATCTCCAGCATTGTGTCGGTCATGTCGATGCCGATCACACGTCCGGTAGGCCCGACGAGCCGGGAGGCTTCGAAGCAATCGATTCCCCCGCCTGAGCCGATATCCAAGACCGTTTCGCCGGCACGCACCGTCTTCAGTCCGGCCGGGGTGCCGCAGCCGTACGAGATCTTGAGTACTTCTTCGGGAATAAACGACTTGAGCTGCGCCATGTCGTAATTGGTCGGGCAGCACATCTGTTCGCCGGTTGCGGCGGCCTTCGCGTAACGATCACTGACTTTCCGGGTGATTTCATCAATGGACATGTCGGCCTCGTGGTGGTTCGACAGGGTCGTGAACTGACTGTTATCTATCAACCCTCCACATGCCAGGTCAATCCGGGTTCACTGAAGATGTCGGCCATCAGACCGAAACCTTACACCAGGTGGGATATGTCAATAACGCGATGGGAGAAAATATCAGGACGAAAATGAACGTCCAGGCTCTGGTGTGGGGATTAACGGTTAAGACGGCGGTTTTTATCCGAGGTTGGCGAGCATCGATACAAAGAGTGTTTCAAGACGCGGATTGGTCTTTATACGGCGAGGCATGGGGTAGGGAATCTCGATGGCATACTCGTCATGCCGGTCATGCTCATGGCCTGCGACATCATGTTCTTGGCTGCTGAGATCACGCTGCAGCCGACGCAGCTTGGCCTGCAACTCTTCGAAAGACTTTCCTTGCTCCACCTGGTCGGGATGGTCTTTCAAATAGCCGCGCCACAGGCCTTGTTCTTCCCATAGAATGTATTTTGTCTGGTGCATATCGGAATTATTAGCGGGACTCTTCCCTTGCCCAAGCTCCACAGGCCCTTATCCACCCTTCTCCGCAGCGCGGCCCATTGCAGGGGCCGGCTGTGGCTTCCTGCGCAGGCAGGACACGCAGCGGGTTAGGCTGCTCGCGGTGGGGCTTGGGGCGGCGGCAGCTCTTGGCGGCGCGTTTGGCCGGAGAGGTCGCGCTGTAGATGGCGAAGTTTCAATTGCAGATCATCGAACGACTTTCCTTGTACCACCTGATCGGGATGATTCTTCAGATAACCGCGCCACCCGTTCGGTTCTTCCCACATTGTGTAGTGTATCGGTTGCATGATGAGTGAACTGTAGCAGGGCTTTGTCGGGCGTCAAGCGAAAGCAGAAAATGGAGAAGATTGTGTGGCGATTCAGGGATTGGGGAACATCAAGAGAAAAATCTTCTCAAAGCGCGCGCGGATCTTGATCTGGCGGGTGGTGAACACTCGTGGAGGCGCGGTCACCGTAGCGGTATGCGGAGACCGGTCGTCTTCGTGGTCTGCGAGATCGCGCTGCAGGTCGCGAAGTTTGAACTGCAAGTCTTCGAACGACTTTCCATGCGCGATGTTGTCCGGATAGCCCTCCAGGTAGCCGCACCACCGGCCCTGTTCTTCCCATAGTATATATTTTTTCGCGTGCATGATGGGGATAAGTATAGCTGGAGTTTGCAGGACGGCAAGTGGAGAAAACCCCAGACGGTTCAGCATCGCCAGACTTTCAGCG
Organism: Nitrospira sp.; assembly: GCA_022842445.1. Classification (GTDB taxonomy): domain Bacteria; phylum Nitrospirota; class Nitrospiria; order Nitrospirales; family Nitrospiraceae; genus Nitrospira_D. The sequence goes on along the minus strand of JALHPO010000005.1, from coordinate 214,427 downwards.
ATCAACACCAATGACTATCTCAATGTGATTCTTCCGCAATTATTCGGGGGGCTGAGTATTTTGCGGAGCGTAGAAAAGCGTTAAGAAGTCAATGGGTTAAATCGGAGTGGCAGTGTCGGCCAGAGTTCCTTCGGTCGCGGCTCTTCACATGCTCCTTGCTCCCGTCCAGCCAATCGGTCCGGTCCCTCTATGCTCCAGGAAGCAAAATCATTTTGTGACGGGAGAGGGAAGAATTAATGCAGATTGTACCCGGGCTGTTGTGCAAGTCGCCTCTCCCGGACATGGCAATGACAGAACCAGTGTCGAGCGTTGTGAATGTCTCTTCGCCATTTCCCGAGGTATTCCACCGCATCTCGTGACGACAGAATGAATTACGAGGGTGAGGGTATGTGTAGGTCAGTCTTCTTCGCGCTTCGGGCCTCCCCATAGGGATAGCCCAAGCGCAATCACGAAATATGATCCGAGTCCGATGGCCCACGTCATGTTGAAATCGGACCATGCGGAGAAAAACAAGGCTTCATTGATTGCGAGACCGAGCACCATCATCAGAATTCCAACCCAGTTGAACCAACGCATACGGGTCGGTTCCTTTCATCAGTTACCGCTACGGTGCACTCAACTCTCGCCCGGGAACGACAGAATCTGCTGCTCTCTCTGGCTGCGATGGCCGATCGTGGCGTACGGGAGACTAGAGCCTCCGGATAATACTTGTCAACGAGGTGTTTGCCATAGCCACCCTGGCTCACCGGGTTCACAATGGGCAGGGCAGCTCTCAGGATGAATTGGATTCGATGGGTGTGCAGCAGATTGAGCAAATCATCGATCGGTCCGGTCGAATGGCCGATGGTACAGATCGTATCGAGGCTTAGGCTAGTGCCGCATGGCGAGCGGAGGATCGCCACCACTTAGCGAGGGTGTGGTCAGTCGGGAGGAAACTTGTCAGGATCGATTTCAAGCAACTGCAGTCGGCCGTTGGCGATGTGCTCGGTCTTGTACAGACGATCGCTCAGATGCATGGTTCCGACAAGGACATTGCCGTTGATGGCAAAGGTAAAGTCTCCCTTCGAAGGCGGCTTGAGCGTGCCGCGGACGATCGCACTATCGTTGTGGCGGGAGACCGTCGACGTGATATCCAATTCGTGTCTGTCGCGATCAAAGAGCTCTATGACAATTCTAGGATGGGGTCTGGATCCGGCATCCTTCAAGATCTTGAGCAATGCGAGATCAAGGGTGATTTCTCGATTGCGGAGCACCCAGGACTTTCTGGTCGTTGACGGATGATCGATGGCCGGGGATGCCGGGGCGGTTTGCCATAAAAGTTGCGCTGTCGGCGGCTCTTCGGCCCACGTCATCTGGCCGAAGTGTCCGCCCAGGCAAATGACCAAGAGGATTGAGGCGGATAGGCGGGCCATAGAGGTGTTCCCGTCACCACAAGTTGAGTGTGTTCGAACGAGCCATTGATTCCGTCGAGAGATGAGGTCTGTTGTTACCGTTCTGCTGCCTGCGAAGCCCAAACGGTGAGGTGCTCTGAATGTTCCAAGATCTCAAGGGGAACTTCGTAATAGTTTTTGAGGGTTTGTTTCGCATTCGGGCGGAACGGTTTCATGCCGTGGGTCTTGTACTGATCAACCGTCTCCGGCGTCACCTTGAAGTACAGCCGCCCCTTATGGATGATGCCGAGGAACGTTCCGTTGAACGAAAGGCCGTAGCCACCGAACATGGCGCGGCAGGTCAGCCCTCGCAGATCGGCCAATTGATCCAGCACGAAGTCTTTAAAGCCGTCATGTTTTGCCGGCATCAGATCAGCCGAATGGTTTGCGGGCGGCGACCATACGCACGGCGATGGGCAAGGCGATATCGTCTGCCCTTCGGTATTGGCCGATGGACCCGACGATCCGATTGCGCGCGTCCGCTTGTTGCTGCTTGGACAACCGCGCAAACAGATTCTGGATCGGCGCGGCGATGTCCATGAGACTTTCGTAGTATTCTTCGCCCGACGGAAACCGCACCTCGGCGAGATATTCTTCCTCGACGATGTTCACGAATCCGGCCTCCTGGAGCATGCGCATTAGCTCGCCCGGTTTGGCCAGCCGGAAAATCCCCGGCGCGGTTGGGTCCGGCGGTGGGAGCTCGATGAATTGTTTGATGACGGCGAGCGGCGTCGTCAGATAGGCATTCTTATCCGGTGCAGACCAGACCGCTGCGGACAGCCAGCCTCCCGGTTTCAAGACTCTGCCGATTTCGGTAACCGCTCTTGGAATGTCGGGGAGGAACATGAGGCAAAATCGACTGGTAATCGCATCGAACGAGGCCGTGTCGAACGGCAAGGTCGTGACATCGCCGGTTTGAAACGAGACATTGGAAAGCCTGAGGGACGACGCTTTGCGCTGCGCAGCATTGAGCATCTGCTCAGCCAGATCGATTCCAATCACGGTGCCGTCGGGGCCGACCGTCCGGGCGGCAAGCAGTGCCGGATAGCCGGTTCCCGAACCAAGATCCAGCACGCGAAGCCCTGACCGCAGCCGGGCATCGGCGACCAGCCTGTGGTTCAGAAACGCCATCTGCTCGTCAAAGAACCGGTCCCACTTTTCCCAGCCACCGGCGACACGGTTCCAGTCCTGTCGTTGACCGTCGATGATCTCCTCTGGTGTCTGTCCCATCCCGTCTTCCTTTCAGCGTGCATCCTACCTGCCGCCCCGCCGAAATGGTCCGGTGGGACTCGTTACGCAGTGACCGGTGAGCGTCTTGCGCGCGGTTACTTGAGCGTTTGCAAGGTCTCTCGCAGTTCCTTCACCTCGGTTGCGAATAGGTCGAGGTGCTGCTCCCGCTGCGGTTGGTCGTTCTTGAATTTCCAGACGCGTTTAAAAATCGCCCACAGCTCCTTATTATGTGTCACGGCGAGCGCATGGGCCGGTTTCTCGCGGGTTTCTTTATCCACGCAGCACAGATTGTCGTCGAAGGCATGGAATTGATTGTGGAGATCGTCCAGCGCTTGATCGACGCCCTTGCCGCTTCTCGCCGCCTTTGCGCTGGTTTCCATCATGTTCGTCAAATTAATCAAGGTCTGAACGTCGTTCGGGTCCTTGGCCTTTTCCGCGAAGTCTTTGGCATGCGGATAAAACAGATAGCTGCAGCCGCTGAGGCTGATCAAGAGGATCGAAATCGAAAGAAGTCCTAGTACGCGTCTCATAGTAGCCTCCCAAGTCGAAGAGGTGAATTCTCATCGGGTGAATATGGAGATCCTTCCCGTGCGGCGCATGCTGCAGGGGAGGACGATCCGTGCCAGGATGGCGATCAAACAGCGACGGAGACCGTCTTGATGGCCGCTTTGACCGCTGAGACCATTTCAGCCGGAATTGAGTCGAGCTTATGGCACTGCTTGGCGTGTGTCGCCACCAGTTGCATGAGCTCTCCCTCGGTTTCGGCCCTGACCTGGAATCCGCAGCCACCAGAGGGTTGGACATCCAGACATCCGAGTTGCTTGTACTCTTTCGTCGACATAATGGATGCCTCCTTGTTGAGAAAGTGAAAGTGGATGGTCCCTAGTTCAGCACGTTGGCCCAGCTTGGTCAAGACCACCCAAGCCCGTTCAGGATTTTCCCATAACAAGACCGTACGGCCCGTGCGCTCCGGTGATGTTCGACGACCGGTATGCTTCTGCCTGATCGCTACGGTTTCCGCTGGTACGTGATCTCCATCATCTTGGTTTCCTTCTGGCCGTGGTGCGCACCATACATATCGAACGTCTGGTTGTTGTTGTCGATCAGTTTCCAGATGGCACGATGGCTCATGTGTTTACCACCTGGTTCCGGGTGAGAACCTTTGAGTGTGATGGTTTTTCCGTCCGGGCTGGCCGTTCCCTCCATAAGAAAGATGCCGGTGCCCATCGAATCCATCCAAACTGTCACATACTTCTTGCGGATATTGTCATACCCATCGATGCCGATGCCGTTGAATGGCTGGCCCATCATCTGGCCGTTGAATTCCTGGTAGAGAAACCGTCCATCCAGCAACATCTTCAGTTCCGCTGTGCCGGTGGATTCCGTCGGAGGCTTGCCCGGCTCCATCCACTCCTTGGTTGTGGTCGTCCAACTGCCGGCGAGAGTGGCAAACAACTTGTGCGGCTCACCTGGTGTCGCAGCCTGTTTCCACAGCTCCATCATGGCCTGCGGGTCCATCGGTTTTTCGTGCTTCTTTTCCTTGGCTATGACCGGAGACGCAAGAAGAGCCAGCGCAAGACAGGCGAAAGAAATGAAGGAAAAACGCATAGGGGGCCTCCTGTATTCAATAAGGGTCGTGTGAGTGATAGGTGCTTTGCATCGAAACAATCCTTGCACGCGCATGCCAAGATGCGGCGTTAGAAATCGACGAAAACTTTGAATCCGCCGTAAGTCATCCGTGTGCAATCAAAGGGCATGTCTTTCGGGTCGCACATGGCATGGATACGCGGATCTTTTATCACTTTGGTGTTGACGCGGTCACGATGGGCGCGGGAATTGAACTGGATGTACGCGAAGATCACCGTCTCACCGGCTTTGGCCTTGGCATGTTTCGGAAACGGCACGCCCATCTTTGTCGTGAGATCATCGCCGACGCATTCTTTGTAGGCGAGCGCGCCGTGCTCGCGCCAGATCTTCCCCGCTTGTTGTGCGAGACGGCGATAGGCCTTCAGGTTTTTCTTGGCAACGGGCAGCACATATCCATCGACATATCCCATGGGCATCATCCTTTCTTGATGGTTCGCGTCATGCGTTGAAAATTCCCCAGCGTAAGGTCTCTTGGTTCCGGCGTCTGACTTTTGAGCGAGACGGCGTTATTTCTTTTTAGCCGCCTCCGCCCGCAATCGTTCTTCTTGTGCTCTCAGTTCCGGTGTGAACTCCGCGCCGAACTCGTCCGCTTCGAAGACCTGGCGGATTTCGATCTCGGATTCTCCCGGCATGGGATTGGGGCACCGTTTGACCCATTCGATCGCTTCGTCCTTCGATTTGCATCTCCAGAGCCAATAGCCGGCAATGAGCTCTTTAGTCTCGGCGAAGGGGCCGTCGATTACGGTGCGTGTGCTTCCCGAAAACCTGACGCGCGCTCCCTTCGAGCTTGGCTGGAGCCCTTCACCCGCCAGCATCACGCCGGCCTTCACCAATTCCTCATTGAATTTGCCCATCTCGGTCAGCAGCAGTTCGCTCGGCATCACGCCCGCTTCAGAATCCTTCGTGGCTTTTACGATGACCATGAATCGCATGAAACGCTCCTTGTCGTTGATGGTGACCTCACGGGCTTCCGTTTCTTCTACACCGGATGAGCCCTGCATCTGCTTCTATAGTCGAACCGCCATCGGGAAATCGACAGTGGTATGGGGCCTGATATATCAACGGCTTGCTATCAGCTGTGTTCTAGAGGTTGCTCGTGAGCCGGTGTAGAGGAACCGAGTGCCGTGTCGTACGCATGCCATCCGCCGCCCAAGGCCTTATACAGCTGGATCACGGAAACAAGGTGCAACCTGTGGGTCCCGGCCAGTGCCAGTTCGGCTTCGAAGAGATTACGCTGTGCGACGAGCACGTCGAGATAGTTGGCGAGCCCGCCTTTGTAGCGGAGACTTGCCAGCTGCAGCGCCGACTGGAGGGACTCTACCTGTTCGGCCTGGACCGCACGCTGTTCGCGAGCCGTCGAGACCGCCACCAAGGCGTCTTCAACCTCCCGAAAGGCGACAAGTACCGCTTGCTCGTACTGTGCAAGTTGCTCCCGCGCCTGGGCTTCGGCAGCCTTTTGCTGAAACCCTAACGCGACGGCATTGAACAAGGGGCCGGCCACGCTTGGACCGATGACGCCGAACGCAGTCTCGCTTGCAATAAGCCTGGAGAACTGGGGACTGGCCACACCGAGGATTCCCGTAATGCTGAGTTTGGGAAAGCGGTCCGCTTTGGCAGCACCGATTCGTGCTGTTGCCGCTGCCAACGTCTGTTCAGCCTGTACCAGATCCGGCCGCCGCTGTAACAATTCCGAAGGCAGGCCCGGCGGGACTTCTGGTACCAGCACTTGTTCCGTCAGCGACTGCCCTCTCAGGATGCGACCGGGATTGCGCCCGAGCAGCACACTGAGCTGATTCTCTTTTTGCACCATCTGGCGAGTTAATTCTGCAACGCGCGCTGCGGCATTCGCCCGTTCGGCCACGAACTGATCGGCATCGATTTTGGTAATCACGCCCTGTCGCACACGAGCCTGGGCGATTCTGACTGATTCTTCCCACGATCGCAGCGTACGCTTCGCGACATTCAGCTGTAGATCGAACTGCAGCAGCTCGAAGTACGCTTCCGCGACACCACTCACGAGCTGAAGCACGACCGCCCGCCGGGATTCCTCGCGAGCCAAGAGCTCACCGCGCGCCGCTTCGTGCGACCGGCGGATGCGTCCCCAGATGTCTAATTCCCAGGCAAGATTGCCCTGAAGGTAGTAATTGAAGGCATTGGGAAATCCAGGGAACAGGAAGTTCGCCTTTCGGCCGAAGGACGGCGCACTGGCCGTGACATCGGCCTTTGGCACGAAGTCCATCGTTGCGGTAAGCAGCCGGGCCTGAAATTCTTCAACAGACGCCACGGCATGTTTCAGATCTTTGTTCTCGCTCAGCGCAATCCGAATGAGTCGCTGGAGTTCCTCGTCCTTTAAGAGATCCCACCAGGGGAGGTTGGCAAAGGACGCGGTTTCCTGTACGGCGTCGGCCATCCGGAACTTTTCCGGCGTCGCCAGATTCGGACGGGAATAATCCGGTCCGACCGCGCAGGCGGTGAGGAATAGAAATCCTATGAGAAAAATATTGAATGTGCGCATGGGGCAATGCTCCTATCTCCTCTTTTTTCGATCAGTGTTCGAGCGTGGCCGGGAACAGGCGATTTGCTCGATCATGGACTTGTTGCAGCATCCTGTCGCAATCAGCTCCGCGCCGGCTTGCCACATCTCTGCGAGGAGCGCCTTACCTGTCTCTTCAATGAAGGTCACGCCTCTCAGATCCACGATCAACGATCCCCGTTGCGATGCCGTCATGGGTCGCCAGAATTGCTCGAGTTCCTTGACCCAGGCTCCGGCCAGCCGGCCTTCCAACGTCAACCGCGTTGAAGCCTGACTGTTATCCAAAGTGATCTTCAGCATGTTGAAATCTCTTTTCTTGCTGGATCAGCCACGATGACGTCACCCCTTCGCTCCTGTGAGCAGTAGATCCTCGTCTATGACTGCGATGTCTTCGCGTGTCAGAGCCAGTTGATGCTGGGCCGCGATCAGTGAGTAGAACACTGGCACGACAAACAAGGTGAACAGCGTGCCGACCGTCATCCCTGTGACCAACACCATCCCAATGCTGTTACGGGCTGCGGCGCCAGGTCCGGACGCGAGCACCAATGGCAAATGCCCGAAGACGGTGGCCGCGGAGGTCATCAGCACCGGTCGCAATCTGGTCAAGGCCGCTTCACGTACCGCGGAAATCCTTGAGAGCCCGCTGGCTTGCAGTTTGTTGGCAAACTCCACGATGAGGATGCCGTTTTTTGCGATCAACCCCACCAGCGTGATCAGGCCGACTTGCGAGTAAATGTTAATGGTCGTGAGATCAAGGAAGCTAAAGACCAGCGCACCGGAGATCGCAAGGGGGACCGAGCCCAAGAGGACGATCAGTGGATCTCGGAAGCTCTGAAACTGTGCGCTCAAGACTAAATAGATGAGTACGAGAGCGAATCCCAGCGTGACGGTCAGCGCAGCGCCCTCCTGGCGGATCTGTCTTGACTCGCCTGCGTAGTCGAGTACGACAGAAGGATTGCTCACCTTTGCGACAGCTTCTTCCAGCACGCGCAGTCCTTGTTCTTTTGTGATGCCCGGCTTCACGCCGCCGAAGATGCGCACGGCATTTCGTTGTTGGAAACGGTTCAGGGTGCGTGGTGCGGTGTTCGTTTCGATGTGTGTGAACGTCGACACCGGCACGAGTTGGCCGCTCGGCGTTTTGATTTTCAAATCAAGCAACGGGCCGACGGTGGCACGATCCTCGTCCCCGAGCTGCGGGATGACCTTATAACTCCGATCGAAGTAGTTGAACCGGTTCACGTAGGCGCCGCCGAGCATGGTGCCGAGCTCACGGCCGACGCCGGCCAAGTCGAGTCCAAGATCAGCGAGACGCTCCCGGTCCAGCACGACACGTGCCTCGGGTAAGTCGATCTTCAAGTCGGTGTCCACGTACAGGAACATGCCGCTCTGCCACCCGGCGTTCAGAACTGCGCCCGTTGTCTCAAGCAACCGTTCGATCGGCAGGTCGCTCTGCAAGAGAAGCTCGACGTCATACTGGCCAGGCGTCGGCAAGGGCGGGTCCAAACGCGGGAAAACTCGAAGGCCCGGCACCTGCGAGACCCTGCCAAACACCTCGCCGTACATTTCCTCTGTCGAACGGGTACGCTCTTTCCAATCTTTCGCGACCAAGCCGCCGAACCCGCCCCAGGATGTCGTCAGCGACCAGGTAAACCTTGTTTCGGGAAGGGATGTGATAGCCTCGACAACTTGCAGATGCTCGCGGTTGCTCGCGGCCAACGTCGAGTCTGGAGATGCTTGGAAGAACAGGCTGATGTGGCTTTGATCCTCCACCGGCGCCAGTTCTTGTCGGGAAAACAGGTACAGCGGCCAAGCCATGACCATGATCAGCAATGCCGCCGCCACGATTCCCCACCGCATGTTCAGCGCACCGTCGAGCAACCGGGCGTACACACGGCGCACCTCCTCGAACCGCCGGTTGACGAAGGCAGTCAACCGACCTTCTTTGCCCTGAGGGTGGACGAACCGCGAACTCATGACCGGCGACAGGGTGATGGCCACGACGCCCGACAGTACGACCGCCACGGCGAGCGTGATGGCAAATTCCAGGAAGAGTGACCCGGTCAATCCACCCTGGAATCCGATCGGCGTGTAGACCGCCGCCAGGGTGATCGTCATGGCGATGATCGGACCGAGCAACTCGCGGGCGCCGATTAACGCCGCATCGATGCGCGATTTGCCCAGTCGCACATGCCGCTCGACGTTTTCGACGACCACAATCGCATCGTCCACGACCAGCCCGACCGACAGGACGATCGCGAGCAGGGTCAACAGATTGAGGCTGAAGCCGAACGCAAACATGAAGACCGCCGCGCCGACCAGCGACACCGGCATCGCGACGAGCGGAACCAGCGCCGTCCGGACCGAGCCCATAAAGAGGAAGACCACGATGGCCACGATCAAAATCGTCTCAGACAGTGTCTTCGTGATTTCCGTCAGCGCACTTCGCATAAACATCGTGCCGTCCCACACCAGCTGCATGTCGATGTCGGAGGGCAGCGTCGGGCGGATGCGCTCCATCTCATCGACCAGCCGGTGCTGCACGTCGATCTCGTTTGCGCCAGGCACCGGCCAGATTCCGAGGTACACGCCCTCGGTTGCGTTGTACTTGGCGATCATGTCCGCCTCTTCAGCTCCCCGCTCGACCCGTGCAATATCTTTTAGCCGTACGATGGCACCGCTCCGGTCGGCGACGATCAGTTCCTCGAACTCGGCGGCGGAACGAAGATCGGTGTTGGCGAGCAGATTGATCTGTACCGCGTTGCCTTTCGTTCGTCCGACCGCGGCCAAGTAGTTGTTGCGCCTCAGCGCGCTCTGCACGTCACCGGGGGACAGATTAAAGGCCGCGAGACGGCCGGGATCGATCCAGATGCGCATGGCGATTTGGCGGCCGCCTTCGATGGTGACTCGTTGCACGCCGGCGAGTGTGGATAGCTGCGGCTGGAGTGTGCGCAGCAGCCAATCCGTGACCGCCGGCACGGTGCGCTCGCTGGAGGCGAAGCTGAGGTAGAACGAGGCATAGGGGCGATCGGCACGCTGCAGTTCGATCACCGGTGGCTCAGCTTCTGCCGGCAGTTCCGACCGTACCTGTTGGAGACGCGCCGTCACTTCGGCCAACGCCGCCGTACTGTTGTGATTTAGCTTGAGGTGTACTGTGACCGTGCTGATACCGGCACGGCTGGTCGATTCCACGTAATCGACGCCGCTGATCGCAGAGACCACACGCTCAATCGGCGTGCTCAAAAATCCGCGAACCGTTTCGGCGCTCGCTCCGTAATAGACTGTTGTGATGATCACGGATGAGCTCTCGATTTGGGGGTACTGCTGCACCGGCAAGGCCGCCAACGCTCGCCAACCGGCGAGGATGATCACCAGGTTAACGACCACGGCCAGCACCGGATGTTTGATAAAGATGTCGGTGAATGAGCGCATATAAATATCCTTGTTGGTACTTGTCGGTTTGTTCAGCGTCTGCCCATCAACAGGGTCAGTTGGTTCCCGTTGCCTTGCTCACCGGTGATCGCAACGAGCACCCCTTCACGCAGCTTGAAAGATCCAGAAGCCGCCACCACCTCGTTGGCCGACAGCCCGGCGTGGATGACGACCTCGTCGCCGAGCATGGCGCCGCTCTCGACCATCCGGGCATGGGCGCGAGTCTTGCCGTGCTCGTCCGGCTGGATCACGAAGACTTGATCCCCACCTGGTCCCTTGCGCAGAGCGCTGACAGGAATAGCAATAGCCTGGCGTGAGGGACCGACCGGAACTTGGACACGCACGGAGGCCCCGGGGGCCGGTGCCTGGTCTGCCCCATTAATCCTCGCCCGCACCGTCGCATTGCGAGTCGTTGGGTCGATGCGCGCATCGAGGGCGACGATTCTGGCTGTAATCGGAGCGGTTTGACCCGCGACGAAGACGTTGACACTGCCGTCTTCCCTCAGGGAGGCGGCGACTTGCTGCGCGACCGTGAAATCCACATGGACCCCATCGCCGACACCTTGCAGCGTCGTCAATTGCGTGCCTTCGTTGAGGTACTGTCCAGGATGCACGTCTGCGATACCGACCCTGGCACGGAACGGTGCACGAATGGTCTTTTTGGCGATAATCGCCTTGGTACGGGCCATCTGGGCCTGAGCAATATCCAGGTCTGCGCGTGCACGGTCGACTTCTTCCTGAGTCGTGGCAAGTTCCTGACTGAGATTCTGTCGACGGTTGAGCACTGTTTTGGCCAACGCTGCTTGTGCTTCCTGCGCCTTCAGTTCAGCTTCTTCGACAGAGACATCGAGCGCCACCAGCAAGGTGCCGGCTTCGACGACTTGTCCCGGAGTGAGCCGGACTTCACGGACCGTCCCGGCGAGTTCGTTCTTCACCATGACCGAACGTAATGCCAACACAGTCCCAATTGACGTGGTGGTGTGTTGATGTTCAATTTCCCTTGCCGTAGCGACCATCACCGACTCCATCGGTTCCGGCTGGCTGGCTGAAGCCTCGGCGCTGGCTTGAATAGATTCGTACTTCCACAATCCCAAACCGGCTCCGACGGCGATAATGACGAGTACCAGTAAAGATCCGAACCACCCACGACGAATCATGACCCATACCCTCCTGTGTGTACCGCTGGAACGTTCTCGATGCCCCTGCGCTGCGTGAATCTGATGAAGCGGTACAGCAATGAACGTTCCAGAGGAGTATCGCGAGTGAGCAACACAGGTAACTCCTCAATAGAACGATGAAATATGTGGTTCACTGGAGAGTTCTTGGAATGATAAGAAAGGAGCCGTCGACTCGATCGCGCCGTCAGTTCGACAGGTGACGAAATATCGATAAGGAGGAGAAAGGAGCGGTGAGTTGATCTGGGTTTTGTGGACAACGCAACAAATCAATAATCGGTTCCAGGAGGTGGCTGATAACAAATCGATATCCGTACACCATTGGGCTGAAATTTGAGGCAGAGCGACGGTGGAAAACCTCAAGCTGACCAGCCTTCGCCGTGGCCTGTGAGTTGAGGGTAGGTTGGAACCATTTTCTCCGGATACCACAGTTAAATGGGTTGCGGTGACGAGTGATCACGCTCTCTTGCAAGATTAGGAGGATGAGAGGATGAGCGGTCTCTGGGGCTATGGGGAGAGGAAGAGCGAGATCAGGAAACTACCCCAACGAGATGCGATGTCTAGAGGGAGAACTGCTCTCATCGTTGGGCTGTCAGAAACAGTTCAGCCCCGTGTGCTGCTTTGCTCGGCTTGAGGAATCTTAAATCGGTGCCTGTCAATTCCTAGAGCTTTGATTCTTGAGTCCAGCGTCTGCCTAGGCAGTCCGAGCTTGACGGCCGCACCGGCCGGCCCTCCGGTTTGACCGCCACAATCCGCTAATGCGGATTCAATGAGTTCCTTTTCATGCTCAGCCAGTGCTGTGCTGAGGTCAAGGCGCGTTCGCGACAGCCGCTGCTCTTCCGGTTTCAACCAAGTCTGGTCGACTGAGAAGGTTTCGCTTTCGCATAGCACGACAGCTCGCTCGATGACATTTTGCAGCTCACGAATATTGCCGGGCCACTCGTAGGCCTGAAAGAGCGCTAAAGTCTCGTCCTGGATGGCGCTGATGCGTTTGCTGGCCTTCTTTGCATACCGCTCAACCAAGTAAGTGACGAGTAGCGGAATATCGTCCCTTCGTTCCCGCAGCGAAGGGATCTGTATGGGGAACACATTGAGCCGATAGAACAGGTCTTCTCGAAAGGTCCCTGCTGCGATGGCTGCCTTAAGGTTGCGGTTCGTAGCGGCCAGTATTCGCACGTCCACAGGGATTGGCTTGCTGCCGCCGACCCGTTCGATTTCCCGCTCTTGAAGCACTCGCAGGAGCGCAATCTGGGTTTCGGGCTGCAGATCGCCAATTTCGTCGAGGAAGATCGTGCCGCCGTCGGCCAGCTCAAATCGTCCGAGACGCCGTTGGAGCGCACCGGTGAACGCGCCTTTCTCGTGTCCAAACAGCTCAGAGGTCATGAGGGAGGCGGGGATGGCCGCACAATTGACACGAATAAACGCCCGCGACGACCGGTTTGAACGTCTGTGGATGGCCCGAGCGATCAACTCCTTGCCCGTTCCAGTCTCACCGAGTATGAGCACCGTGGAATCCGACGGTGCCACTTTGGCGACTTGCGTCAAGACGCTGCGAATGGCTTTTGAGGACCCGACGATCTCTTCAAACATCGAAGCGCTGTTGATTTCTTCACGCAATGCCAAGTTCTCTTTGTGAGTTCTCTCTTCGGCCCTTTTGCGATCATCGATGTCGGTTCCTGTGCCGTACCAGCGAATGATCCGACCTTGTTCGTCCCTTAACGGGTTATAGCGGATGAGAAACCAGCGGTACTGCCCGTCTTTGCGGCGAATTCGTACTTCGAGCTCAAACGGGGCACTGTGTTCGAGTCCATGCTGACGCTCGGTGTTCACTCGTTCGAGATCATCGGGGTGAAACAGTCGAACGCGAAAGTCATCCGCCATGATGTCTTCTACGGGCAGGCCGCTATAATCAAGCACTAAGCGGTTCACATACAGTAAGTTCCCTTCAGGTCCAAGGACAGAGATGAGTTGGGCGATGGCATCGGTGATCTGCCTGAGCTCTCGTTCATCTTGACGGAGTTTATCCTCTGCATGCCTCTGCTCAATGGCAATGGTCGCGAGGTGCGTGATTTGCCCGATGAGATGTTGATGCTGTGGGGTCGGATGTCTAGGCTCGCGCGAGTAGATGGCGAAGGTACCCAACACCGTGTCATTGGATGACAAGATTGGAGTGGACCAACAGGCCCGTAGCTCATGTGCCATGGCCAACTCACGCCATCCTGATTTGTTCCACCGTGTATCCGATGCAACATCGGCCGCGATCACTTGTTCTTTCAGGCATGCGGCCATCCCGCACGGACCCGCATCGAGATTCACGGGCCTGCCATGGATGGACTCACTGTAGGTAGGGGGAAGATTGGGGCCAGCTCCGTGCTTCATGCGATTGTGAATTGGATCAACCAGCAGAATGCTGCAGAGAGATCCGCTCGACAGGTTTTCAATGAGCCGGCACATGGCATCAAGAATGTCCGAGAGCGGACAGCCGGTGGCAAGCATTTCTAGAATACGAGTTTCTCCCGTCAGTAAGGTTTCAGCCTGCTTGCGGGCTTCAATATCGGTATGTGTTCCATACCAGCGTGCGACGGTGCCCTGCTCGTCGAACAGGGGCACCGCCCGAAACAAAAACCAACGATATTGACCGTCGGAGCGGCGTATCCGGGCTTCAGCTTCGTCCGGCTGCCGAGCCTTCAGCGTCGCCGACCATGTGTGGACCAAACTCGGGAGATCGTTCGGATGAATGATATCGGTGAGTGTCCAGATCCAACCGTGAATGTCTTCCGAAGCGACGCCCGTGTACTCAATCCATGGCCTATTAAGATACTCGATGGTCCCGTCGGCTTTCGCGACCCAGACCAGATTCTGCATGGCGTCACTCACAGCATAAAAGAGGTTATCGAGAGTGCCTGAGTGCGGATCGTCGGCATGGGGACTATTGGGTTGCATAGGTCCTCTTCTGGGTGGGTGAGTTCCGCTTCAACCAATACGCATCAAAGCGTCAGCATGCTCCCAAAGAGCGATGTCGACTACTGGCGTTCAGGAAAACAGCACAGCCCATCATACTCCCGATGCGCATCAAAATTCACCGACTTCCCATGACAGCGGGTAGTTCCCCGACCTGGAATGCCGTTTACGGAGTAGCTGGGTAGCGGAAAGATTGTGCACCGCGTCGTTGCCCGCGTCACTAACTTCACCTCCAACCCATCGTTGATAGTCGAAACGATGCCGAGTTTTTGGCATCGCGCTGTAAATTCAGCGGATCGTTCTCAGTATTTCTTTGTCGCGCCGAAGAATTTCCCGAATCGTAGTGCTCAGTATTCTTTGGTTTCAACGACATCGATGCCGAGATCGGACGAATACGCTATTGGAATGCGAATTGCGTAGCGCCTTCATCATGAAGCGACGATCAAAGTCGGGAATCAAGAGCGGGAGGAGAGGGCGATGACTGACTCAGCTGCTGAACACGGGCTGGGTCAGGAAGAAAGTGACAACAGGCGCGTCATGCGAACACGGACCTCTCGGTGTTTCGGCAAGAAAGGAGGATGCGACGATGGATGCCTAGTTCCGGACAGGGCAACGGATACTGCTGATAGGAAAGACAAAAATGGGTGAGGAGTTGTGTGGAAAAGCCTCAGCCTCGTGTGCTCAACCTAAGAGGAGGACATATCCATGCCTTTGTGGAAGATTTATCATCCAGCCGAAGCCTTTACAGCCGATGATAAGAAGACTCTAGCCAAGCGAATAACGGAAGTATATGCGGGCGTTCCAATCCCGAGATTTTACGTCGTGTGTGTGTTTGAAGAAATACCAAAGGGGTCGTGTTTTGTTGGTGGCGAACCGCATCACAAATTTATCCGTTTCAAGGTTGATCAGATTGCCAGGACGATACCTGGCCCGATTCTCAGGGAATGGTGGATGCGGACGCTTGATGAGGCCATCGCTCCCTTTGTAAAGGACAGAGGATACGATTGGGAGATTTCCATTGACGAAACCCCGTTTGATCTGTGGTCGCTCCAAGGGGAACTCCCCCCGCCTTTTGAATCTGTGGCTGAAAAGCGATGGGTGAAAGAAAATAAGGCGAGTCGCTATACCTTAGCGGAAAAACTTCCGGTCAATTTGGTTCTGACTCCAGGAATAGCGGATCGTTAAGGTTTGGCTTAGCCAGTGTATCTATGTGCGGAGAGTCGTCCCCAAGAAAGATGGCGGTCACCAGGTTGTGCCATCTTTCTTGGGTCGCATTCACCCCTTGTGCCATGTGCCTTCACGGATGAAGCGCGCGGAACGAGGAACTTTATCATGGGAGATGAAGACCATGCCCTATCAGACCATCAACCCAGCGACCGGAGTGATCGTAGAGACCTACCACGATATACTCGATACTGATCTGGAACAGGCAATTGCCACGGCGCATGCGTGTTATGAGCAGGACTGGCGTCAGCGTTCGGTTGCCGAACGGGCGCGAATCGTTTCGGGCGCGGCGGCGAAGCTCCGTGAGCAGGCGGAGGAATATGCGCGATACGTCACCCTTGAAGTAGGGAAGCTGATCGGCACATCGCGTGCGGAAGTGTCGTTGTCCGCGGATATCCTTGACTACTATGCCAGGCACGCGAGCGAGTTTCTGAGGCCGAAGAAGCTGTTTGAATCTCCGGGCGCAACGCTCGAAACTCGCCCGCTCGGAATTATTCTCGCCATCGAACCCTGGAATTTCCCCTACTATCAGATCGCGCGGGTTGTTGGACCGCAGCTGATGGCCGGCAATGTGGTGATCGTCAAACATGCAGAAAATGTCCCGCAATGTGCGCTGGCCTTTGCGCGGCTCTTTGAGGCGGCCGGGGCGCCGGCCGGCTCCTATACAAATATCTTTGCGAGTATCAGCCAAGTTGAGCGCCTGATCGAGGACTCTAGAGTGCGGGGGGTCACCGTCACCGGAAGCGAACGCGCAGGTTCCGCGGTGGCGGAGCGCGCCGGCCGTCATCTCAAGAAGTCGGTGATGGAACTTGGAGGAAGCGATCCATTCATTGTTCTCGAAGACGCTCCGTTGGAGAAGAGCATAGAAGCGGCCGTCTTTGGACGGATGTTCAATACGGGCCAGAGTTGCGTCTCCTCAAAACGGATCATCGTTATCGGAAAAGAACGTGGCAGAGACTTTCTTGACGGGTTTGTGAAGAAAATGGCGGCCCTCGAGGCTGGCAATCCTGAAGATCCCGCTACGACACTCGGTCCGCTATCGTCGGAAAAGGCAATGAACATTCTGCTAAAACAGATAGACGTCGCACGCACAGGGGGCGCTCGAGTGGTGCTCGGCGGTGGACGAATCAATCGCCCTGGTTTCTACATCGAACCCACGGTTCTCACGGATATCTACCAAAACAACCCTATCTACTCGCAGGAATTATTTGGGCCGGTTGCCTCTTATTATGTGGTGGAGAGCGAGGACGTGGCTATTGCGCTCGCCAACGCGACACCCTTTGGGCTCGGAGCTTCTGTTTTTACGAGTGATGTGGAACACGGTCAGTGGGTTGCTGAGCGAATCGATAGCGGCATGGTCTTTGTGAATCAACCGGCATGGACTGCGCCTGAGTTACCGTTCGGCGGTGTCAAGAATTCAGGATTCGGCCGAGAATTGTCGGAGCTGGGGTTCGGTGAGTTTGTGAACCGCAAACTGATAAACGTGGCCCCAGTCGGTGCGCCGTTCTGGGGGCCGGCGGGTCACAAATCATGATGCTTATGAAAGCAGCCAAGCATTTCTACCCGCGTTGTGGTGATGAATTGTATGTGAATGCCGATGTGAAAAGAAAGCAAGGCGGGGCAGACAAAGATCCACGCCATGAGCCACTGAGAGCCCGCGATGAACCATGCGACCTGGATTTCTCCTTCTGGAGCCGTTCCACAGCCTGACAATACATGTGTGCGACCAAGGGACAAGATCTCCTAGCCAGATCATGTGCCGTACAGAAGACCTGTTGAATGGATTTCGGGATGTAACCTTTGGACGCGTCGAGCTTGTTGTGCCATTCCCTGACGGTCAGGCAGGAACCGTATGGATGTAAGAAGCCCTTGCGGCTTGTCCCGATTCGCTGAGCATTGTATGCCAGGCTTCGACGCCACCGGCAAGCGGCCAGACCCGCGGCAGACCTAACTCGCGAAGCTTCCACGCCGCTTGCACGCTCGCGGCATCTTTCGGGCAGGCGCAATACAGGATGACATCACGATCTCGTGGAAGCTCACGGTGCCTCGCGATCACCTCGTCGAGTGAAAGAGACAGTGAGCCCGGAATGCTTGGAACATTCTGACGAGCCCCGTGAGAACGCAGGTCGATGAGGATCGGGTTTTCTCCTGCTGCAATTTTCTCGGTCAGTTGTCGTGCGGTCAGTCGAGGGATTCGTTGCCCTACACGGTAATGATGGAAACCTTTGTAGACGACGTATCCCGTTACGATTCCAAGAAACACGAGCGCGAACGTATGACCCAGGTCGGCAACCACGAGGAGCGCCTGTTCGAGTTGGTTGCTGAACACCATGCCGAGACCAATGCCGGAACCTACCCAAACAATTGTCCCAATGCCGTTGTACAAGAGGTACTGCGGCATGCTGATGCCCACAATGCCAGCTAGCGGTGGTGCAATCGTGCTCAAGCCAGGGATAAACTTGGCGACCACCAGCGAACGTACGCCATGACGGGCGAAGAAGTCCTCTGTCCGTCGTACGCAGGCAGTGGGTTCCAGCGAGACTCGGCAGAGCCAGTTCAAGACCGCGCGGCCGCGGCGGCGTCCGAGCTCGAACCAGAGTTGATCGCCGACCAGCGCGGCCAGGATTGCCGGTCCCACCGCCATCTCAAAATCCAACTGGCCGGTCCCCACCAGCGCCCCGGCTGCGATCAACACCGGAAGGGCTGGAATCGGCAGTCCGATTTGCTCAGCCAGTACGACTAGGAACAGCATGGCCGGGCCATGCTGAATCAGAAACTCAATCGTTGTGTCCATGACAACCTCGTAAGATCGATTAATTGTGACGCGAGCGTCTGCGATGCTTTTTGGTTAAGGCAATGATCGTTCCACCGAAGGCGAGACAGAGGCATCATGCGCAAGTGCCGAACAATTCTATGCCTCTGGATCGATCGGGCCGAATCAATGGGAAAGGGTGAGTAGGAAGTGACGACCGGCTACTGTCGATATCTCGTCGTTTGGCGAAACGTCGACGCTACCGAGGACGAGTGATCCCCAGCTTTTGCATTTTGGAAATAAGCGTGGTGCGCTTCATGCCGAGTTTGCCAGCTGCGCCCGCCGCGCCGCCGATGACCCAGTTGGTCTCGCGCAGGATTTTCAGAATGTGATCGCGCTCGGCCTGTTCAAGGGTGGTCGTCCCGGAATGTTCCAAATGGCTCTCCGCCCGTTTCAATTCGGCCAGAGACACGTAGAGATCCGCTCCATGCGTGAGGATCACCGCCCGCTCGACGAAGTTTTCCAGTTCGCGCACGTTGCCGGGCCAGGAATAGTTCTGCAGGGCCTTCATGGCCTCGGACGGAATCGTCTCAATGTGTTTCTTCATCCGTTGAGCGAATTTTTGCGCAAAATGCCGGACCAGCAACGGGATGTCTTCCGGACGTTCGCGCAGGGGAGGCACGGTGATGGGAAAGACCTTGAGCCGATAGTAAAGATCGCTTCGGAACGTCTGATTTCCGACCATCTGTCCGAGGTCGCGATTCGTGGCGGCGATCACCCGGACATTGACGTGGGCAGTCCTGGTGCTCCCCAGACGTTCAAACTCCTGCTCTTGAAGGACACGCAGCAGCTTGACTTGGAGCTCCAGGGGGATTTCGCCGACTTCATCGAGGAAGATCGTGCCGCGGTCGGCCAACTCGAACCGGCCTATCTTGGTGGCGATGGCTCCGGTAAACGCGCCTCTTTCATGCCCAAACAGTTCGCTTTCAAGAAGCCCGGTCGGGATTGCAGCACAGTTCAGTTTCACGAACGTCCGATCCCGACGATCGCTGCGATTGTGGAGAGCCCGTGCGATCAGTTCTTTGCCAGTACCCGTTTCTCCAAGAATCAGCACGGTGGAGTCGGTGGCGGCGACGGTTTCCACCTCTTTGAGGATCTGCTTAAGGGCACGGCTCTCGCCGATAATTTCTTCGAAGTTGTAGTCTGTCTGAATCTCTTCTTCGAGATACACCTTCTCCTTCGCGAGTTTGTCCTTGAGTGTCGCAATCTCTTGATACGCCATGGAATTGGCCACTGCCAGCGCAATCTGTTTCGACACCTCGCTGAGCAGTTCTGCGTCTGTTGCCGAGAATGCATTGTCCTCGAGGCTGCCAAGATTCAGGGCCCCCAAGGTCTGATCGTGTAAAAGAAGGGGAACACAACAGGCTGAACGGACTCCTTCTGCCAAGAAGCCCTGGGAAACGGTGCTTTTCGATTGTTCAAGATCATGCCGCCCCAACAAGACCGCCTCTCGCTGCGTGATGGCCGTGGTGGAAGGGCAACCGCATAGCGTACAGCTCGTGCCTTCCTCGATGAATCCTTTCCGACCGGGAAAATCCAATGCGTAGAGTTTCAGTTGGTTCGTATGTTGGTCCAAGAGGGCCAAGCTGACCACGTCCGCTTTCATCACGCGCCGGATGCTGACCGTGATCGATGTGAATAACTTCCGTAATTCCAGATGTGACACGACAGCGTTGTTGATATCGAGCAGTAGGCGCTGCCGGTCCCGTTCGAGGGCGAGTTGTTTCTGCGCAGCCTCCGCTTCTTGATGGTTCAAGACATTGTCCACTGCCACCGCGATCTGCTTCGCCACTTGATTCAGAAAGTCGACCTCGGAGTTCCCAAAGGCGCAAGTATTCACGCTGCCAAAGCCGATCGCACCCAATCGGCGCACCGCCGTGGTGAGCGGAAGGAAGCAGCAGGACCGCACGGTCATTTCCCGCAGCATCCCGACGATCTTGGGGAAACGGGTTTCCTCATCCACGCGCGGCATGACGACTGATTGCTGGTTCTTGAGCACCCACGCCGAGATGGATTCTTCCATCATCAGCTCCGAGCCGTCGGGAACACGCTCGGTCTGGTCAGTGGCCAGCACGTGAATTCTCATCACATCACGCAGCGGATCATGCAAGATCAGGCCGATAAATTCGAACGGCACCACGGAAGGAAGCCGCTTCCCCAATTCATTGAACAGCACTTTGAGGTCACGATGGGCGGTAATCGCTTCCGAGACCTCGAGTAAAAGCCGCAACCGCTCTCTGTCCAGTGTCAGGTCCCGGTGGTGAAGTACATTGTCCACCGCGACCGCGATCAATTGGCCGACTTGCTGAAGGAATGCCAGATCTGATTCGCTGTAAGCCGCCTTCTGCAAACTCGAAAAGCCTATGGCTCCCAAACGCCGCACGGCGGTGGTGAGCGGGACGAGACAAAACGAATGGATGCCGTCCTGCTTCATGCGCTCGGTAACAGTGGGCCAGCGATGTTCTTCGACAAGATTGGGAACGAGGATCGGTTGTTGCGTCAGCCACACCGATCCGGCGGGGGTTTCTTCCACCGGTTCTTCATGGCCGCCCACAAGGTCAGCCGGTATGTTGGCTTGAATGGTGTGCAAGCGCATCGTGTTGCGAGCCGCATCGTACAAAGACAGGCCGACGAAATTGACCTGGACCACGCGGGGCAGACGCTGAGCGAGATCGCGAAACAGATCGTGCAGGTCGCGATGCGTGGAAATCGCTTCTGCGACTTCAAGCAAGGTGCGATACCGCTCTTCCATCGTTTCGCACAGAGGGACCGATAACGGTTCCATGGCGGTGTAGTATGCCGTATCGACCAGCGCGGCTCAAGCCGCCCACCAGTCGAGCCCACGGATGAGTGTTTTTTGGATGGCGCGGTTCACCGTAAATGTAGTGGGAATTCAGTTCTCTCCTTTCACCTTGACCGGGAATGGTAGTGCGCTCACCCTCCCGCCATGGCACCGACGATCAGCAATGGCTCGGCTCCGCTTGCCACGGTTGGGGGGAGGGGAGTATCCGTCGATTCATGCGAGACATCCTGCTCGCAGGCGAAGAATCGGATGAACGGCCGGCGCTGCTTTGTCTTATGGTCGCGGATGGTTCCCCGTAGCATTGGATAACGGGCCTCCAAGCTATCGAGCACCGAGTTCACCGTCGCAGGACCAGTGATATCCAGCAGGACCTCGCCATCCACCCGCGCGAGGGTTCGCAAATGTTGTGGAAGAATCACATGTATCATTGTTCACCCTAGAAGCTGATGGCATAAGCCAAGAGGAGCGTATAGCCTATAGCACGAGAAAAAGTGAGCATTGGCCTTGCCTGTGCCATAAGCCATTAGCCATAGGCTCTTCTCTTATAGCGTCTGCGCTTCTACCGACAGCACCGCTGGTAGATCTCGCACGATCGGCGTCCAACTGTCTCCCCCGTCGGCTGAACCATAGACCTGTCCGCCGGTGGTACCGAAGTAGATGCCGCAGGGGTCGAGCTGATCGACGGTCATGGCATCGCGCAGAATGTTGACGTAGCAATCTTGCTGAGGCAGCCCCTTGGTCAAGGCTTCCCATTCATGCCCGCCGACTGTGCTGCGGTAGACGCGTAACTTGCCTTCCGGCGGATAGTGTTCGGAATCGCTCTTGATGGGAACGACATAGATCGTATTCGGTTCATGTGCATGGACGGCAATCGGAAATCCGAAATCACTGGGCAGGTTGCCGCTGATCTCATGCCACGAGTCCCCGCCATTGTCGCTGCGCAGCACATCCCAATGTTTCTGCATGAACAGGACATTCGGACGAGACGGGTGCATTGCGATGCAATGCACGCAGTGGCCGACGTCGGCATCCGGATCGGGCAGTTCATACTTCGATTGCAAGCCTTTGTTGGCGGGCCGCCAAGTCTGGCCGGCGTCGTCGCTGCGGAACGCGCCGGCTGCCGAGATGGCGACGAATATGCGGTCCGGCTGGCCGGTATTCAGCAAGATCGTATGGAGGCACATTCCGCCTGCGCCCGGCTGCCAAAGTTGGCCCTTGGCACTCCGAAGCCCCGCCAGCTCATGCCATGTCTTGCCTCCGTCCGTAGATTTGAAGATAGCCGCATCCTCCACACCGGCATAGACCGTATCTGGATCAGTAAGCGACGGTTCGAGATGCCACACGCGCTTGAATTCCCAGGGACGCTGCGAGCCGTCATAGTGTTGGTGTGTCGTGAGCGGCTTGCCGGTTTTCTCCGATGCGTCATACAGGAACATGTTGCTCTCGCCCTTCGGCATGCCGTCCGCTCCCATGAGGTCCTCTGGTTTTGTGCCGGGCGGATTCCAGGTCTTGCCGCCATCATCTGAGCGCTGAATGACTTGACCGAACCAACTGCTGGTTTGTGAGGCATAGATGCGATCAGGATCGACCGGCGAGCCTTTCAAATGGTACAGCTCCCAGCCTCCAAAGTGAGGACCATCGACCGTCCACTGTTTCCGCCTGCCATCGGACGTCAGGATGAATGCACCCTTTCTTGTCCCAACCAACAGCCGTACGGTGCTCATTCCTGCTCCTTTCTTCGTCGTTCGTCTCTCGATCTAGTGTTACTGGATGTCAGCCTTCAACTTTGACGAGATACGCTTCACGTTTCACGCTTCACGAGAGTTTGGCAGCCCTGCTATTTCGACCAACGGACGCACTTCGACAGTGCCGATCCGCGCCCCAGGCACTCGTTCGGCAATCCTGATCGCTTCGTCCTGATTCTCGGCATCGAACAGGAAGTATCCGGCGAGCTGCTCTTTGGTCTCCATGAATGGGCCGTCGGTGACGAAGGCTTTACCCTCTCGAACTTGAACAACGCTCCCTGTTGCCTCAGGTTGCAGGGGTGAAGCATGGATATACTGCCCCTTGCCATCAAGCTGGTGGCACAGCTGAATGGATTCCACGAGCATGTCGTTCCTGGTACCTTCAGGCATACTCTTGAACCTGGCTTCATTATGATAGACCAGCAGCAGATATTTCATGAGGGACCTCCCATCATATAAGATAGTCGTTGGCCAGGGCCAAAATCGACAAGGTTGAAAACACGAGAGGAATCGTAGGATTCAGGGCGAGACGGTGCCTTGGCCCAATTCCGCCAGTCGCTTTTCAAGAAACCTTTGTTCCGGTTCTTGCTTCACGAGGGCCAGCGCACGTTCGTACGAGGCGCGGGCGTCCGCGTTTCTGCCGAGTCTTCGGCAGAAGTCGGCTCGTGCGGCATAGGCCAGATGATATTGGGCTAACTCACCGCGCTTCAGAAGGGCATCAACCAGCTCTAAGCCTTTCGCCGGTCCATCCCGCATGGCAACCGCGACGGCCCGATTCAGCTCGATAATGGGCGAAGGTTCCGTTCGCAAAAGGAGATCGTACAAGGCGACAATTTGAGCCCAGTCCGTTTCTCCTGCGCTGCGGGCTTCCGCATGGACGGCGGCGATGGCGGCTTGCAGGGTATAGGGGCCGATTCGCTTCGAGGCGAGTGCTTGTTTAACGAGAGTGATGCCTTCTCTGATGAGGTCTCGGTTCCATAATGATCGGTCCTGCTGCTCCAAGAGCACGAGATCGCCGCTTGCCGAAGTGCGCGCCTGTCTCCGAGACTCATGTAAGAGCATCAAGGCGAGGAGCCCCATGACTTCGGCGTCAAGCAGCAATTGTAGGAGGAGTCTTCCCAGTCTTATTGCCTCAGAGGAGAGATCCGCCCTGGTGAGTGATGGGCCGAACGATGCGGAGTACCCTTCATTGAACACCAAATACACCACTCGCAGGACGGCCTCGACACGCTCAGGTAATTCTAATGGTGGAGGAACCTCGTAGGGGATGCGCGCATCGCGGATCTTCGCTTTGGCCCGGACAATTCGTTGGGCAATGGTCGCCGGTTTGGTGAGGAAGGCGCGGGCGATCTCTTCCGTCGTCAAGTTGCAGACCTCGCGGAGTGTCATCGAGATTTGAGCTTCCGATGACAGGGCTGGGTGGCAACAGGTGAAGATCAGACGCAAACGGTCATCCTCGATGGGCTCGTTCGTCTGTTCCAAGGGATCGCTCGTGGTGGTCTCGATGTGTGTGGCGAGTTCGTTCAACGATGCATCATAGCGGGCGCGCCGTCTCATGCCGTCAATGGCCTTGAACCGTCCGGTAGAGACGAGCCAGGCGCGTGGATTGGCCGGGATTCCATCACGTGGCCATTGTTCCATCGCGATAGCGAACGCTTCCTGTAATGCTTCCTCGGCCGCATCGAAATTGCCGAGCAGGCGGATCAATGTCGCCAGCACCTGGCGTGACTCGGCCCGGTAGACTTCGTCTACCTTGTCGCGGGCCTCTTGTGCCGTGTCGTCACTCATGGTGGCGGTTAGTCTGCGCAGCCCAGCTCCTTCATCGGGCGGACTTCCACGCTGCCGAAGCGGGCGGCTGGAAACTGCGCCGCGATGCGGATGGCATCGTTCAGATCTGGGACATCGATCATGAGAAACCCGCCCAACTGCTCTTTCGTCTCAGCAAACGGTCCATCGGTAGTCGAGGTCTTGCCTTCTCGAACTCGCACGGTCGTTGCCGTTTCGACCGGATGCAGTGGAGCGGCGGCAAGCAACTGGCCGGCTTTCTGCAACTTCTCGCAGTAGGACATCGCTTCATCCGAGATCGCGCGCCGCTCGTGGCTGGGGAATGCATTCAAGGTCTTCTCTTCGAGGTACACCAGGCAGAGGTATTTCATCATGGCCTCCAGGGTGAGGGGTTCGCTCTGCAACAGATATTGCAGTGTCAACTACTTGGCCCGATTATTCATTTCCCACAAGCCATAAGCCATTGGCCATATGCTATCGGCTTGCTCGTAAGATAGTCGTCGAGCAAGCGTGAAATCGACAGGGCGTTCGTATCTTGCTTTGGAGATCCATCAACTTGCCTGAGAGACAAGTTGGCCCACGTACAGACACAGACTTAGGCGTCGGCTTCCGCCACCCTGAGAGTCGTGTCTGCCTCGCTTACCGGTGTTGTCGCCGGCTGATGTTCCGCGGCAATCAAGGTGTAAAATGCCGGCACCACGAACAGGGTGAAGATGGTTCCAACGGTCATGCCTGTGACGAGCATCATGCCGATGCTGTTGCGGGCCGCTGCGCCGGGCCCCGACGCTAAGACCAACGGGAGATGTCCGAAGACAGTGGCTGCCGAAGTCATCAGGACAGGTCGCAATCTGGTTAACGAGGCTTCACGAGCCGCGGCCATGCGGGAAAGACCACCGGCTTGTAGTTTGTTGGCGAATTCCACGATGAGAATGCCGTTCTTTGCGATCAGCCCGACGAGCGTAATCAGGCCCACCTGTGAATAAATATTGACGGTGGTGAGGTCGAGGAAACTGACAACGAGCGCACCGGAGATGGCCAACGGAACCGAGCCGATTAAGACGATCAACGGATCGCGGAAACTCTTGAACTGGGCGGCCAGCACCAAATAAATCAGGACGACGGCAAAGCCAAGTGTCACCGTGAGTGCCGCTCCCTCCTGACGAAGTTGCCGTGACTCGCCGGCATAGTCCATGACCACGCGCGGACCGTTCGATGCCGCGGCGGTTTCGAGCACACGGAGCCCTTCTTCCTTCGTAAATCCTGGTTTCATGCCTCCGAAGATGCGGACGGCATTGCGCTGTTGGAAGCGGTTCAAGGTACGCGGCGCGGTGCTCGTTTCGATATGGGTAAAGGTGGACACCGGCACCAATTGGCCGCCCGGCGTTTTGATTTTCAAGTCGAGCAGCGGATCGACCGTCGCACGGTCCTTGTCCCCCAGTTGCGGGATGACTTTGTAGCTGCGGTCGAAATAGTTGAACCGGTTGACGTAGGCCCCCCCGAGCATCGTGCCCAGCTCGCGGCCGACTCCCGCGAGGTCCAGTCCCAAGTCGGCCAGCCGTTCACGATCTAAGACAACACGGGCTTGGGGGAGGTCGATCTTGAGGTCCGTATCCACATAGAGAAATTTGCCGCTTTGCCAGCCGGCCCCCAGCACGGCCCAGACAGTTTCGAGCATCTGCTCAGCCGGCACGTCACTCTGGAGGATCAGCTCCACATCGTATTGGCCCGGTGTGGGGAGGGGGGGATCCAGTCGTGGGAACACCCGAAGCCCCGGTACTTGCAGCACGGCGCCGTAGACGTCGTCGTACATCTCCTCGGTAGAGCGCGCCCGATCATGCCAATCCTTCGCAACCACGCCACCGAATCCGCCCCATGCGGTGGTGAGCGACCACGTGTAGTCGGTTTCAGGAATGGCCGTGATCGCTTTAACGATCTGGAAATGTTGGCGATTGGTGGCCTGGACTGTGGAATCCGGTGACGCTTCGAAGAAAAGACTGATGTGGTTTTGGTCCTCCACAGGGGCCAGCTCCTGACGGGAGAAATGATAGAGCGGCCAGGAGGCGATCACAATGAAGAAGGCGGCCGCCACGATGCCCCAACGCATGGTGAGGGCAGCGTCGAGCAGCCTGGCGTAGATCCCTCGCGCTTCTTCGAACCGTCGGTTGACGAACGTGGTCAAGCGCCCTTCTTTGCCCCGGGGATGGACGAATCGGGAGCTCATGACCGGCGACAGCGTGATGGCCACGATTCCTGACAGGACGACGGAGACGGCGAGTGTCATGGCGAATTCCAGGAATAAGGAACCGGTCAGCCCGCCTTGGAAACCGATGGGAGCGTAGACGGCGGCGAGTGTGATTGTCATCGCGATGATCGGACCAAGGAGCTCACGGGCGGCGGCTTGGGCCGCCTCGATCCGGGATCGGCCCATACGCACATGCCGTTCCACGTTCTCCACGACGACGATGGCGTCGTCGACGACCAAGCCGACCGACAGTACGATGGCGAGCAATGTCAGGAGGTTGAGGCTGAAGCCGAACGCGGCCATGAAGAGGGCGGTGCCGACTAACGACACCGGTATGGCGACCAGCGGGACGAGGGCGGTGCGGACCGATCCCATGAACAGGAACACGACCAGTGCGACGATCAGAATGGTTTCCGCCAACGTTTTGGTAATTTCTGTCAGCGCGTTCCGGATGAACATCGTACTGTCCCAGACGAGTTTCATGTCGATATCGTTGGGCAGGGTCGGCCGGATCCGGTCGATCTCATCACGGAGCCGGTGTCCGACGTCGATTTCGTTGACGCCGGGCACCGCCCAGATGCCGAGGTAGACGCCTTCCGTTTCGTCATACTTGGCGATCATGTTCGCTTCCTCGGCGTCCCGCTCAATGCGCGCCACGTCTTTGAGTCTCACAATGGCGCCGCCCCGGTCGGCCACAATCAGTTCCTCAAACTCACCGGTCGAGCGAAGATCCGTATTGGCCAGGAGGTTGACCTGAACCAGATTGCCCTTCGTGCGTCCGACCGCTGCTAAATAATTGTTTCGTCGAAGCGCACCCTGGACGTCGCCGGGTGAGAGATTGAACGAGGCCAGGCGGTCGGGATCGATCCAGACGCGCATGGCGATCTGCCGGTCACCTTCGAAGGTGACCCGTTGGACGCCGGGCAATGTGGAGAGTTGAGGCTGCAATGTGCGTAAGAGCCAGTCTGTGACGGCCGGGACCGTCCGTTCCTGAGAACTGAAGCTGAGATAGAACGAGGCGTAGGGGCGATCGGCTCGTTGGATTTCAATCGAGGAGGGTTCGGCCTCCGACGGAAGTTCAGACTTCACCTGTTGCAACCGGGCTGTGACCTCCGCTAAGGCCGCCGTACTGTTGTGATTCAACTTCAAGTGGATGGTGACGGTACTGACGCCGGAACGGCTGGTGGACTCCACGTAATCGACGCCGCTGATGGCGGAGACCACCCGTTCGATCGGGGTACTGATGAAGCCTCGAATCGTTTCCGCGCTCCCTCCGTAGTAGATGGTCGTAATGACCACCATGGAGTTTTCAATCGTGGGATATTGCTGTACCGGCAGTGCCGTCATGGCCCGCCATCCCGCGAGCAGAATGACGAGATTGACGACGATGGCCAGGACCGGATGTTTGATGAAGACATCGGGGAACGATGTCCGGGTTGTGTCCTGTGGCATGGCCATGGGTTTAGGGTGTGGCGGCTGGATGAGGCGTTGGTGTCGAGTGCTCTACAGCGCCTGCAATGGCGACGAGGACTCCGTCGCGAAGCTTAAAGGAGCCGAGCGCGGCGATCTGTTCGCCGGCGGCCAGTCCGGTGTGGATCACAATCTCATCGCCGAACATGGCGCCGCTTTGGACCTGACGGCTCTGGGCTCTCGTCCGGCCGTCTTTGTCTGTGGCAATGACGAACACCTGGTCTCCTCCCGGTCCCTTACGTAGGGCGCTGACCGGGATGGCAACGACTGTTTGAGATGAGCCGACCGGAACCCTCACGCGTACCGATGCGCCGGGTGCCGGGATATGTCGGGTCCCCTCGATTCTGGCGCGGACCATCGCATTCCTGGTCGTCGGGTCGACCCGTGAATCGAGCGCGATGATCTTGGCCGGGACCGCCGGAGAATCACCTGACGCAAAGACCTCCACGACTTCGCCGACGTGTAAGCCTGCCGCAATGTGTTGGGCGACAGAGAAGTCGACATGGACTGCGTCGCCGACGCCCTGCAGTGTCGTCAGGAGCGTGCCCTCGTCCAGATACTGGCCGGGATGGACATCTGCGATGCCGATCCTCACGCGGAATGGAGCACGGATCGTCTTTTTCGCGATGAGCGCTTTGGTGCGGACAATCTGGGCTTGCGCGACATCCAGGTCTGCGCGTGCCCGATCGACTTCTTCCTGAGTGGTGGCGAGCTCCTGGTTGAGACTCTGCCTGCGATTGAGGACGGTCTTGGCGAGCGCGACCTGCGCTTCCTGAGCCTGGAGTTCAGCTTCCTCGACCGACACGTCGAGGGCGACCAATAGTGTCCCGGCTTCGACGATCCGCCCGGGCGTCAAGTGAACTTCGCGGACGGTCCCGGCCAGTTCGTTCTTCAGTGTGATCGAACGCAACGCAAGCACCGTTCCGATTGACGTCGTGGTCTGGCGATGGTCGATCGCCCGTGCGACGGCGACGGTCACCGACTCCATTGGCTCGGGCTGATGAGACGAAGCTGCCTGCTCGCCTTGGACGGATTCGTATTTCCATGCGGCCAAACCGAGGCCTACCAGGAGTACGAACAAGACCAGCAAGACCGATCCGAGCCGATTCTGACGATTCATAGGCAACACCGCAAAGTGTGTGACATGGGAGACCTTGGCCGTGACAGCATCAATTGCATGCGGCGTAGCCGAACACTCCGTCTCGTCCCCGCCTTCTCGTCGTCGAAACGACATCGACATGAGCCGGGCGCTGGAACGGGTACGCCGGATCATGTTATCAAATTCTTGGGCTCCATAGCTCTAATGCTCTGTCCTTTGTGGGGGCGCGGTACTGCGCTATGGGGGGCGAACCGGTTCGGTGTCATTGGAGAGGTGCGATCGAGTATCGGCGAGTCGGCAGATCCAAGATGTTGGGAAAAAGGTCAGTCGCTCTCGAGATAGCACCTTGCCAAGGTGTATCGCTGGTCTCGCCACATCCGAAGATATAGCGTTATTGAGTAGTTGGGATGAGTAATGCATAGAGCCGGCAAAGAAGGGCAATGAAGATTGGGATTGGGAAGCCGATTTGAAGAAAACTCCGGACTAGTGGGAGTGGTTTGATCGCGTTAATCAGAAAGTTTGAGCCTGTGTCGTCGATGGCCGGGTTGAACAGCAGATTGACACCATCAGCAGGGTAGACCCGAGGAAGAGATGGAATAATGTCGCGTAACCAGCCAGACGGTCTGCCGCCGTGGCACATCGATCACTATGAACCAGTTTGCGTGAAGGTGATGGTTGTTGGCTTGCGCAGGCGCAGGACGGGCTGACGCAGGTTGTGCATCAGATCTTTGGTCGAATTGACCTGCGCGATGATCGGGTAGATTGGCATCGGCTCTTTCCCTCTCACCGTAGATATACACTTAACCGACTGAAGCTGGGTTCCCGAACACTCTGGTCCCCGTTGACGCTTCCGCGGACAAGGCTGTCTCCTGTCTTGGAAAGAGCGGCACAACTTCGCTCCCCAATTCTTCCAACACTTCACCGGCCGGACGTGTGCCGTATTTGAGATTGAGAATGACGTGGTTGACGCCGAACGACTCCAGCTGTTTCAGTAGTTCAATGAGCACGGTGCGACCCAAGCGAAAGCCGAGATGGATCGGTATAGGTCCAGCATGGGGATCGTCGGTCAATTCTATATAAAGCGATTGCACAAATGGTTTGAACCGACCCGGTGCTGCTTTTTCGGCCAACCGTTTCCACATTGCGACCACAGTGGTCTGAGCCGCGAGGGGGCGCGGATAGGTAATCCAGCCGTCACTCTGGGCAGCGATCCATTCCATCGGCTGGCGGCTGCTGCCCGTGACAAGCAGGGGTAAGGTGCCTAACACCGGTTTAGGCAGAAGGTCCACATCATGCAACGAACCAAGGGGACCTTCAATTTCGGGGAATCGTGTTTCGAGAACCTGACGCAGCACCTCGAATGAATCGCGAAACCGTTCGCCTCGCGTTTCTGCATCGAGTCCAAACACGGGGAATTCTACCGGCCGGTCGCCAGATGCGACTCCCAACACAAATCGGCCGCCTGACAATTGATCAACCGAGGCGGCTGCTTTGGCGACATGCAACGGATGCCGCAACGGCAGCACAATGCTGCCGGTTGCCAGAGCGATGCGGCGCGTGTGCCTCGCAAGATGTCCGAGGTACACCCAGGGATCGTAGATCTGCCCGACGTCGCCAAATGATGGGTCGTACAGCGGTATGTCTCGAATCCAGAGTGCCGAGAGTCCCAGTTGCTCTGCCCGTCGTGACAGCAAGAGGTGGTTGCGCATCGTGGGGATGCTGCCCTGATAGGCTTCGATAGGTGCAAAGAGGCCGAGAGTCAGACGCCCTTCGGCAAACATGGTTCGAAATCCAGGATGCATCGATCGATCCATCTTGCCCTCCTTCGATGAGGCTCGTTCAATAAAGTTCGAATATGATCTCCAACTCGACCGGCATCCTCGCAGGCAGCGATGAAGCGCCGACCGCCAACCGTGTGTGACCGCCCGATTCATTGAACACTGACGCAAGCAGCGTGGATGCTCCATCGGCGACGGTCGCGTGATCGCTGAAGTCCGGTGCCCCTGCAACATGGACTGTCAAACGCACCACTCTCTTGATGCGATCCAGCGAACCGAGCTCGGCTTGCGCGACAGCCAAGCCATTGCAGGCCGCCAGCCTAGCGGCTTGGCGGCCTGCATCGAGCGACAGATCTGTCCCAACCTGCCCAGTCCAGGCTGGACGCCCGTCCTTTACCGGCAGCATGCCGCTGAGAAACATCATGCCGCCAGCCACCACCGCCGGGACGTATGTCCCAAGCGGTTTGGGCGGTTCGGGCAAGACCAGCTGCAGTTCCTGCAACCGTCGCATCACGGTCATCGCACTCCTCCTTCCACAGCAGGAGCAATAAGGTGTGCGTAGCGGTCAGCGCTACCTGGAGTCCAGGGCTCACCGATAAACCGATAGTTCATGCGTGGAAAGTAGCCGTAGCGTTGGCCAAGTTCCCCACTCAGAAGGGTCATCCGCTCGATCACACGTGCGTTGGCCAGTCGGCCTGCATCCACAAAACGGAACGGCATCGGCTGGACAATCTTGAGAAAGTCCCGTTTGGCAGCGGTGTCATCTCCGACAACGAAAACGTCGGTCACGGTCCCGTCGAATGTCGGGGCATCGAAGACTTCCCACCAGACGTTCTTGAAGGCGCCGACGATTCTCCACTCCGGGAAATGCCGCTGCAGTTCCTCTGCCCCGCTGGTATCCCAGGGGAGAATGAAATCCGTATAGTCGACATTAAAGGGATTCGAAATATCGATGACGATCTTTCCCGCCAGATGCTTGCGATAAGGCTGAAGCGTCTCAATCATGCCGTCCCGCAGAAACATGGCAGGTAAGACAAATTCCGCCTGCGCCGCTTGCTGGTAGCCGGTCGGTGTGATGCCGGGGATATTCAACCCCTCGACAATCCGCTCGGCTCGCTGCGGATCGCGCGAACCGAGCAGGACACGTGTGCCAGCCTTCGCGAATGCTTCCGCTAATCGCACGCCCATCCGCCCCGTTCCTAAGATGCCTACTGTCTTCATGATGTCCTCCTCGTTGTTATGATATGAAAATTGACCTACTAGTAGGTAGGTCTGCACGGCAAAAAAACATCCTGTCACCTCTGCAGCAATTTCAGAGTCTGTTCTGCCATCGCATGCAGCCGTTGGTGTCCGCCCTCCGCCCTTGCGACCAACACACCTCCTTCCAGCAACGAGAAAATCATGGCCGCGACCAGTTTCGCGTCTCCCTTATAGTGAAACTGCCCTTGTGCCTTGCCTTCTTCGAGCACTCGAACCAGACGCGCCTCGTTCTCCCGGTAGAACCGCCTGACACCGGCTGCTGCGGGACCCCCTAAGGTCGATAATTCCGCGCCCAACATGCCACAGAGACAAGCCTTGTCCTGCTTGCCTTCGCTCAACGTTGCTTCAAACAAGCCGGCATATGCACGCAGTTTCGAGGCAGGATCTTTCTTTGACTCGACAATCGAATCGACGAGGCCGAGAAAATAGGCCGCGTATCGCCGAATGAGTGCATCGAGCAGAGCATCCTTGGTGGGGAAGTGATGGTGGATGCTGGCTTTCCGGATGCCGATAGCTTCGCTGATGTGTTGATAGCTCATCGCATTCGCACCGCTACGCTGGATCAATTCCTGCGCGGCATCGAGAATCGCCGTCTTGGTGTCACCCTTTATCATGGCCACATACCTACCAGTAGGTAGGTGCCGTTGTCAAGAGGCTATTTGTGAGTGATAGGTCGTCGATGTCATCTTTCTTAAGGACGCACCGCCGAGTTTGAGGCCGGTTGAGGGACTGCCACGTATGACGACGCAAGCTCGCGGTTGAGTGTGATCACATGAGAGAGTTAGGCTTGAGGCTGATTGGTATCGAGGCTCACGATCAGTTTTCAGTCCGGTGCTGTTGTAGTCGTGCCTCCTCCGCAGCGAGGACGGATTGAATCGCACAGGCATAGACGTGGTCCGTCGACATGGCCGGTTGAACGAGGGAATCTCTTTGTGGACAATCTGCCATTGGCTCCAGGGAGAACGATCATCACTTCTAAAGGGAGGTGCGTATGACCGAGAGAAAAATTATCGCCGTTGTGGGATCAACGGGGGCGCAGGGCGGTGGACTGGTTCGGGCCATCGTCAAGGAGCCAGCCGCTGGGTTCACGGTACGTGCGCTCACGCGGGATACCAATTCCGATAAGGCCAAAACATTGGCGGCGTTGGGGATCGAGGTGGTGGCTGCCGATCTGGACGATGTCGAGAGTCTCAAGCGGGCGTTCGCCGGCTGTCATGGTGCCTTTTGCCTAACCAACTACTGGGAACATTTCTCGCCTGAGAAGGAAATCGCTCAAGCCAAGGCGCTGGCGCAGGCCGCCAAGAGCGCCGAGGTCAGGCATGTCGTCTGGTCGACTCTCGAAGATACCAGGCGGTGGATTCCACTGGCCGATCAGCGGATGCCTACATTGATGGGCAAGTACAAGGTGCCCCATTTTGACGCGAAGGGTGAGGCCGACGCGGAATTCACTAAGCTGGGATTGCCGGTCACCTTCCTCCTCACATCGTTCTATTGGGAGAACATGATCTTCTTCGGGATGGGGCCGAAGAAAGGTCCGGACGGTCAACTCGCGCTCACTCTGCCGATGAGCGACAAAAAGCTGCCCGGTATGGGTGTCGAGGATATCGGCAAATGTTGTTTCGGAGTTTTCAAGGGAGGGCAAGCCTCTATCGGGAAGACGGTTGGCATTGCCGGGGAGCATCTGACCGGCCAGGAAATGGCCGCGGCCTTAACCAAGGCGCTGAGCAGATCCATCACATATCACGCCTTGTCGTTCGAGACCTACAGAACATTCGGATTTCCCGGCGTCGACGATCTGTGTAACATGTTTCAATTCAAGCATGATTTCAACGAGCGTTTCTGCGGAGCCCGCGATCTGACCCTGTCCCGATCGCTCAATCCCTCTCTGCAGACGTTTGAACAGTGGTTGGCGGTTAATAAGAACCGGATTTCACTTGAGGCCTAAGCACGATGGGAAAGAACGAACGGTCTATGCCGAGGGCATCCACACAACCGACAGCCATTCCGATCCGTTGCGCATGGGTCGGCGACAAGCCGCACATGATCCGTTATCACGATCGGGAGTGGGGCAGGCCTGTGCACCGTGATCGGAAGCATTTCGAGATGCTGTTACTTGAAGGCGCGCAGGCCGGGCTGACGTGGGACACGATCTTGCGGAAACGTGAGGGGTATCGAAAGGCGTTTGCCGGATTCGATCCGAAGAAAGTGGCGAGGTTCACGGCCAAGAGGAAGGCTGAGCTGCTGCAGAATCCGGCCATTGTTCGGAACCGGCTCAAGATCGATGCAGCGGTCACGAACGCCAAGGCGTTTCTGGCCGTCCAACGAGAGTTCGGGTCTTTCGACGCGTATGTGTGGTCGTTTGTGGCGGGAGAACCCATCGTCAATCGTTGGAAGCGGATGACAGACGTTCCGGCCACCAACCCCGGGAGTGACACGTTGTCCAAGGACCTCAAGCGGCGGGGGTTTCGGTTCGTCGGTAGCACAATTGTCTATGCCTACATGCAGGCAGTCGGTCTGGTCAATGACCATACGGAGGAGTGTTTCCAGTCATCCCGCCGGTGAACGAGGTCTCTCTCCACCAAGAGAGCGGCTTGAGGTGTGAGTAGGTATTTCCCTTCACTCCTACAGTTCATTCAATTCAAAAGGTACCGTATCACCCATGAAAAGTGCGAACCATATCGGCATGGCTCTTGCCCTCAAACGATATCCTGAGTTATCGGCAATTGTGAGTCCTGGCAGGGAACTATGGCAAGTCATCTCAATGAAATGGAACCACCAGTACGACTGGATCGTGATGCATCGTCCTCCAATCGTCGCCAGGAAGCGCGGGTCGAGGATCGTCATTGGTACACCTACGAGATATATGAATCGCGCCTTGATGGGGCCGAAGCAGTTGTGGAAGGCAGGTTGTTCAGCCTGAATCGAAGCGCGCACGGCATCCTTCTCTTGATGAGGGAATCGCCGCATGCCCGGCAATTGATCGTTTTGTACAATCCTCGACTTGGATGGCATCGGTCTACGATGGTGTATGAAGTATGTTGGGTACGGGCATTGTCGACCGACTCCGATGGCGATCAGTTTCTGGTCGGGTGCCGGCTCACCACGGCCATGTCACGATAGCTTTTTCTCCTTTCCAGCCACAAACCCTATAAGCGATACGCTATCAAAGGACCTCAAGCGGCGGAGGTTTCGGTTCGTCGGCAGCACGATTATCTATGCCTATATACAGGCGGTGGGTCTGGTGAACGAGCATACGAGAACATGTTTTCTCAGTAAAAGACCGTCAGAGATAGCACTCGTTTGTAAGCATTTTTAAATGGTTGGAGGCGGCTGACGGTCTGGGGACGCTTGAGGGCACACCATTAATGTGATCTATCATCGGCAAGGCGGGTTATGGATCAGTCAGACTCTCTCATCGCTTGGACTTGGCCATACTGCGAGTGTGACCCCCACGACCAAGTAGACGACAGCTCCAATAACCGCACTCATGTTGAGGTCATACCACGTGTTCATCCCAAGGTACAGCTCGTTGAACACGAGCGCCAGCATCAACATCACGAATCCAACCCAATTGGGTCCGCTTGCAAACATGGATTGTCTCCTTTCATTGATGGCCTTCGCCTGGTGAATGGTGGTGATTTCTTACATGGACCTCCCTTCTAAAGAGGGAAAATTCTACGCCCAGTCGGCCGATAAAATCTAGAGCTATGTGGAGACTCCTCCCCTGTCAGCGGAAGTGGGGGTAGCATGTGATAGCCTACAGGCAGGATCGCATTTCTCTGACCGTTCCATCGCTATGACAAAAACGGTTCAAGTTTGTATCGCAGGCGGGGGGCCCGCC
The DNA here is from genome assembly GCA_022842445.1 of Nitrospira sp. Lineage (GTDB taxonomy): Bacteria > Nitrospirota > Nitrospiria > Nitrospirales > Nitrospiraceae > Nitrospira_D. Next base: position 177,963 of record JALHPO010000005.1, on the reverse strand, counting down.
GGCATGATGCTGGGCCTTCTCTTCGCTCGCGCCGGAGTCCCGGTGCTGGTGCTTGAGAAACACGCCGACTTCCTCCGCGACTTTCGCGGAGACACGCTCCACCCTTCGACATTGGAGATCATGCATGAGCTGGGGGTGCTTGAACGATTCCTCCGGCTGCCGCATCAGAAAGTCTCTCGCATCAACGGATGGTTCGGAGAGCTGGAGTTCACGGTGGCGGACTTTTCGCACCTGCCGACGCAGTGCCGCTATGTCGCCTTCATACCGCAGTGGGATTTTCTCAACTTTCTCGCCGAAGCGGGAAGCCGGTATCCCGATTTTCAGGTTCGAATGAATGCGGAGGTGACGGATCTGATTGAAGAGAGCGGTTTGGTCGTTGGGCTTCGCGCAGTGACACCGGACGGGCCGTTGGAGGTCCGGAGCGCGCTGGTCGTGGGGGCCGACGGCCGACATTCGGTCGTCCGCGCGAAGGCGGGGCTGTTCGTAGAAGAATTCGGTGCTCCCATGGATGTCTTGTGGTTCCGGCTTTCGCGCAGACCACACGATCCGATCGATCCGATGGGCCGGTTCGATATCGGTCGAATTTTCATCATGTTGAACCGGGGTGAGTACTGGCAATGCGGCTTCGTGATCGCCAAGGGGTCGCTGAGTGAGGTTCATGCCAAGGGACTGGAGGCTTTTCGAGACAGTGTCGCTGCTTTGGCGCCCTTTGCCGCCGACCGGGTCCATGAACTGCGAGAGTGGGACCTGATCAAACTCTTGACCGTGCAGATCGATCGATTGCAACGATGGTATCGGCCGGGTTTGCTCTGTATCGGCGATGCCGCTCATGCCATGTCACCGGTCGCCGGGGTAGGAATTAATTTGGCGATTCAGGATGCTGTGGCAACTGCAAATCTGCTGACCAGCGCGCTACGCGACAACCGATTGACGGTTGAGGATTTGCATCGCGTACAGGCCCGGCGGGCCTGGCCCACCAAGATGACACAGCGAGTGCAGCTCATGATTCAAAACCGTGTCATCAAGCCTGTGCTTGCCACGTCGGTCCGGTTGCAACCTCCGGTTCCGGTCCGATGGATCGCTCGCTTCCCGTTTCTCCAACGGTTTCCGGCTAGGCTGATCGGTCTGGGATTCCGGCCCGAACACATACGAACCCCTGCTGTCTGACTCTGTGCGGCAGCCGGTCTTTTTATTCGGTTCATGACGTTGTTTCACAGGGTGTGGTGAAGGCTGCACCATTCTTTTTGTAGGCTGACCAGTACAAATAGAAATAGTGTTGTAAATCATATTGATAGGACATGTTTGGTGATGGAAATGTAGCCATGTCCCTTCATGGTGGCGTGACGGGACTGCTTGATCTGAACGAGATTTCAAAGAAATCATCAGAAGTTCCGCGCATGGGATGGTGGACTATTCCAACGGTACGGCACTTGCTCATCTGTTGTGTAACCTGTATTGTATACATTCTGTATTGTATACGTTAAGGGATGTACTTCAGTCGCTGTCTTGATGGAGGTTAGCCCCATGAGGATTGGAACGCGCGAGGTTATTCATACATCCCACTCCTATGTTGCGGAGTATGTGCAAGCCGGACTTCGGCCGGGGATGTCGAGTGGGCCTGTCACCACTCCGTTTCCAACTCGTCGGCGGGAAGACAGGGTTGCAGAACAGAAGGTCTGCACGTATGAGTTCTGCGAAGCGATCGATGAGGCGGGGGTGACAATCCAGCAGGGGGAAGCCTACAGCCTGAATAGAAGCCCGCACGGCATTCTCTTATTCATGGGCTCGTTGCCCCACAGGCAACAGCTTCTCGAAGTTCATGTTCCCGAATCCAATTGGCGCCGGTCGTTGAATCTGTACGAAGTGCAATGGGCGAAACCTGTGCCTGTGGAGTCCCGCGGGGAACTCTTTCTCGTAGGATGCCGGCTGATGTTTGGACCTTCCCGATACTGGGCTTTCTAGGCCGCATGTCGGTGTTGACCAGGGCCATCGCTTCCGACGCCGTCCACTGATACTCGACGTTCCCTTCCTTCATTATCGATTCCCCATGCAGGGCCCTTCACGAATCTGCCTGGTAACGAGGAGGCGTGAGGCCTCTGTCGTCACCATCAACCGTAAATCGTGTGAAGTTGTCTTGAAAAGGCAACGGAATAGAATGCAAGAATACTTGCGGCTACTCGGTTATTGTAGAAAATAGAGGGCATGTACCCTAGAAATTTATTTTAACTATAGAGGAGGACGTTGTATGTATCGTGTGTCAATTCAATGTTCAGCGCTGATGATGGCGTTGGCCTTCAGCGTATCTACGTTCGCGCAGGTTCCGTCGTCCGATCCCACCGCGATGCCCCCAACCGTTCCACCTGCTTCCGCCCCTGCGACTTCGCCGGCTCCTATGCCTCCTTCTATACCTGAAGAACCCTCCGGCGCGATGAAGGGCGAAGGCGAGAAGCGCATGAAGGGCGATCGTCACCGCGACAAGTCACAGCGGAAGGCTGAAAAGGAGGGCCGGAAGGCAGAGCGGAAAGCCGAAAAAGAGCGCCGGAAAGCCGAGCGGAAAGCTGACAAAGAACAGCGAAAATCCGACCGGAAAGACCGGAAACATGACAATGGAAAAGATCACGATGAGGACGGCGATGATGACGAGGACAAGGACGACGATCACGACAAGAAGGACCGGAAGCGTGGAGGTCAGGGCCGTCATTAATCTGTGAGCGATTCGTCGCCATGGAGCGAGGCTACGGTTCTCAAGGGCTGTAGCCTCGCGTTTTTCGTGAAACTGCTCCCATTGCTCCCTGCCCTAAGCCCCGTTAGAATCCGCCCGCCAGTGTGAGGAGCCCGCATTATTCATGAGCCCTTCTGCTGCAATCGCCGATCCGCTGTTCCGACAAGCCTGCGGCCGGCGGGCTCGCCCCTCGGACCTTCGACATACTGCACGAGTATGCCTCAGGTCCTCCGGGCTCCGCGCGCCGTTCTCACGACGCGGCTTGGCGATTTCGCGACGAACTGTCATGAATAATGTGGGCTAGGGCGGAACCGCATGTTGCTAAGTTTTGTCATCCTCTATCTCCTTATCTCCGTCGGCATCGGGCTATTTGCCGCGACCCGTGTGCGGAACTCCAAGGATTTCGCCGTGGCCGGGCGAAGTTTGCCCTTGCCCATCGTCACGGCGACGGTCTTTGCGACCTGGTTCGGGGCCGAGGCCGTGCTCGGCATCTCGGCGACATTCGTCAAAGAAGGATTGCGCGGCGTCGTCGCCGATCCATTCGGGTCGAGCATGTGTCTCATTCTGGCAGGACTGTTCTTTGCGCCGCGGTTGTACCGCCTGAATATTCTCACGGTGGGGGACTACTACCGGCTACGATTCGACCGTCGGGTGGAAGTGCTCTGCACACTCGCCGTCGTCGTGTCCTATTTCGGATGGGTCGCCGCTCAGTTCAAAGTGCTGGGGCTGGTGCTCAATGCCGTGACTGATGGCGCGATCAGCCAGTCTGTCGGCATCGTGATCGGTGCGGCGATCGTCCTCATGTACACGACCTTCGGCGGGATGTTTTCTGTGGCCATTTTGGATTTCGTTCAGATTTCCGTGATCATGGGAGGGCTGCTCTACATTTCCTCCGTCGTGAGCGGACTGGCCGGCGGGGTGAACACGGTGATTGAGCATGCGGCCGCCGCCGGCAAGCTGGACTTCTTTCCACAGGCCTCACTGACGGCCTGGATTCCCTTCGTCGGCGCGTGGATGACGATGATGCTGGGATCGATCCCTCAACAGGATGTGTTTCAACGCATCACCTCGGCCAAGAACGAACGTACGGCGGTGCGCGGGTCACTGCTCGGCGGGACACTCTACTTCGGGTTCTGTTTCGTGCCGATGTTTCTCGCCTATGCGGCGACGCTGGTGGATCCGGTGAAGTTCGGCGCCTTGTTGGAGCAGGATTCACAAATGGTGCTGCCGACGCTGATTTTGCAGCATACGCCGATCATTGCGCAGGTGGTGTTCTTCGGCGCCGTCCTTTCTGCGGTCATGAGTTGTTCGAGCGCAACGTTGTTGGCGCCGTCGGTGACATTGAGCGAAAACGTCATCAGGCCGATGCTTGGACCGTTGAACGATTCCGAGTTCTTGCGTCTGATGCGGGTTGTGCTGGTCGGGTTTGCCGGGGTGGTATTGGCGATTGCACTCTGGTCGGATGCGACGATCTACAAATTGGTGGTGAATACGTATGAAGTGACGCTGGTCGCCGCGTTTGTCCCGCTGTTTGCGGGACTCTATTGGAAACACGCCACGACGCAAGGCGCCCTGTGGTCCATCGCCGCGGGCGTGACCGGCTGGCTCACGATGGAATTGTTCGCCATCCCCGATTTCGTTTGGCCACCCCAGCTTATCGGATTTGTGATGGCCGGAGCCGGCATGGTCGCGGGATCGCTGTGGCCGTCACGGGTGCGTGTTTTGAAATGACCGGCCGGCGCGCGGAGATGCTGGCCGATGGCCGGGCTACGATTGCGACACGCTGGCAGACTGCGTTCGCTTTTCTTCCAGCTCAGCCCATCGTGCATAGAGTTGCTCGACGATTGTCTGCGCCGCTTCGATCGCAGCATAGCGGGCGCGCAGCGCTTCGGCATCGGCTACAATCGCGGGGTCGTTGGCTGCGGCTTGGCAGGCCGCTACCGTAGCCTCCGCCTTGGCGATCTTTTGCTCGATGGTGTCCCATTCCTTTTGCTCCCGGTAGGACAACCCCTTGCGTTTCGGAGCGGGCGCCGTTGTCTCGACATTCGTTCCGGCAGAGCGGTTCTGCGCCGGCCGGCGAGTGGCCTGTTCATTCCGCGCTTGTGCCGCTTCCCATTGCGCATAGTCGGCGAACCATTCGGCGCGGCCGTTGCCGTCCAGGGCCAGCAGCATAGTAGAGACGCGATCCAGCAACCACCGGTCGTGGGTCACCAGCACCAGCGCGCCGGGAAACTCCATCAAGCTGTCTTCAAGGACGTCCAGCGTCGGGATGTCGAGATCGTTGGTGGGCTCGTCCAGGATCAAGAGGTCAGCCGGCTGGAGCATGAGCCGCGCGATGAGCAAGCGGGCTTGTTCGCCGCCTGACAATCGAGAGACCGGCAGATCCAATTGCTCGGGTTTGAATAAAAAGCGTTTGGCCCATGAGACGAGATGCACCGACCGGTCCTGGTACACGACGGCGTCGCCATGGGGGGCGAGCGAGCGGCGGAGCGTGGCCTGCTGGTCCAGCGAATCACGGTGTTGCTCGAATGTGACGACGCGAAGTTTGTCCGCGCGCGTGATGGTGCCGGTATCCGGCTCGAGCGTCCCGGCCAACAGCTTAAGCACCGTCGTCTTTCCGCTTCCGTTGGGGCCCAGCAATCCGAGCCGCTGGCCAGGCCCAAGGCATAGCTCGAGATCGCGGATAATCGGCTTGCCGCCTAACGACAGGCCGAGTTTTGTGGCCACAACCAATTGCTTCGAGCGACGTCCGGACGAGGTAAAGTCGATTCCCGCCGTTCCCTTATCCCGCCGTGCTTCGAGGTCGCTCAACTCGTCGATCAATCGTCCCGCTGAATCGATTCGCGATTTGGCTTTGGTCGTACGGGCTTTGGGGCCGCGCCGGAGCCATTCGACCTCCCGGCGCACACGATTGGCCAGTGATGCCTGGTAGTCGGCCTGAGCCGAGAGGGCTGCGTCTCGTTGTTCCAGAAAGGCGCTATAGTTGCCTTTGGCCTCGAAGATGCCGTTGGGGTAGCGGCGATTGATCTCCAGCATGCGCGAGGCGACGGATTCGAGAAAGCGGCGATCGTGGCTGACAACGAGGAAGGCGCGGACTTCGCTTTTCAGCAGCGATTCGAGCCAGAGAATACCCTCGACATCCAGATGGTTGGTCGGTTCATCCATCAATAACACGTCCGGTCCCGGCAGCAGGGCGCGGGCGATCGCAAGCCGCTTTTTCCATCCGCCGGAGAGCGTGGCCACCGGTTGATCGGCCTTTGGAAATTCGCCGATGCTGAGCGCTTTGGCGATTCGGTCTCCATGCTCATGAGGGTCGAGGCCGTCATCGATGAGCACCTGCGCGAGAACGTCCTCAACCGTCTGCGCTTTCCCGAAGACCGGTTCCTGTGGCACATAGCCCATACGCGCATGTTTGCGGATCGATCTGGTTCCGGAATCCGGCTCTTCGAGCCCTGCCAAAATTTTGAGCAGTGTGGATTTGCCTGACCCGTTGGGGCCCACGAGGCCGACCTGATCATTATCGCTGAGCGTGATCGACAGGTCGCTGAACAGGGGTTTGACGCCGAAGCTTTTGTCAATGGATTCGCAACTGAGCAGGACGGTCGGTGGCATAGGTATTCTCGGTATTTGGGCGGTAATCCGGGTTATCTGGCGATGGGACGATCAGAATATCGAGGGGCCGTCGTGATCGAGTCAACGCGTCTTTCGATATGAGTGTAGCAGGGACGGAGTCGTCGGCGCCAGTCCGCATTCTACATGACCGTTCGTGGCGGAGCGGGCAAGCCGGCGGCGTGAGCACTGTGATCGAGCACGTGGGCTGTCGCAGACGGCTGCTGCTCCATGACCGAGCCGTTCTCAGCGCGTCCAGGCCGCCCGCATGATTATCGAACGTCCACCTCTGGACGATGATTGCCGGACATCAAATTGGTGGGTGCCATGAGTGCCTGATAGGCTTGGAGCACCGTGCGGACCGATGAGACCCTGCTACGATGCGGCATCTTTTCATTGCCGCGACTCGTTGCCGGTACCAGCACCATGTGGAGACCGGCCTGATAGGCTGCTGCGACCTTCAACGGTACGTCACCGACTGGCCCGATCCGACCGTCCGAGGTGACGGTGCCGGAAATGACGCGATGGCGTGGAATCGCCTCCCCCTTCGCCATCGCAACAACAGTGAGGCCGACCATCGCGGAGAGACTATCCCCCTCAATGGTGAACCCCGGGTAGGGGATCGAGAGTCCGATACTCCAGGAGTCGGTGGAGAGGCCGAACACCCGAGCCGCGCTCGCGATCGCCTGTGCGATGGCGGTTTGGGTCTTTGGTGAGAGGCGCCCAGGCCCGTTGAGGAAATGGATATCGAGACCTCGGGCGTCTTCCCGCGTTGCGAACAGTACTTGGACCGAGATGACCTCGCCGACAGGGTGCTCCCCTGTCGTCACGCACAACACCGGGACGTACTGCTCGCGCGGAGTGTCCTGAGCCCTGGCGGTATCGATAAAGGCCGCCAGCCCGGCAATAGCCGAGAATAGAGTAGCGCAACCGGCCAATAAGACAGAGCGGAGTCTGCGACGAGAGATCTCGCGGCATCGTGTCCATGTGGCGGCTGTGTCGGTCAATGGTGTTCTCTTCATTCAGTTCTGTGCGCTACGGTACGTCCTAAGCGTAGCGCCGGTCGCTTCATCGCAACAGAGGAGGTGGTCCGATTCTTCGGTCGGACGGAAAAGCAGTTTTGTGTCAGACTCCTTCCGACAGGTGCGCATGGCGGAGGCACAGAGACAGGAGAACAACGGATGAGAGCCGGAGTCTTGGTTGTCCGTCGGGCGATCATGCTGTGTGATGCGATTCGTGACTCGCATGCGCTCGATCAGGCCGTGTGCTTGACAACTACGGTTCATAATTATATAGGGTCAGCGATCAATGTTTGATACGATGCTGGCGGATGAGAAATCAGTGCCGGGAGAGCTTCTGGCACACTAACATGATAGTGATGGGGGGCATCATTCGGAGTGGTTGATACAGGTACGACGAGCGCCCCGTTCCTCGATGAGGTGATCTAGCGCTATCTCCTATCGGTTTGACAGTGAGAGGACTTGAGGCCGATTGTTTGCGGCCGGATCAGACACAGTCTTTAAGCAGGTCATGGTACCAGACGAAGCCATGGGCACAAGGCCGGCCAGGCAATTCGTGGTTCCAGCACTCAGTCTGATGCTGGTGGCAGGCGTGTTTGTACTGGATTTGGCGACGCCACTGGGGATTCCGGTAGGTCTCCTCTATCTTGTTCCAATCCTGCTGCTGTGCAGGGCTCCATCGAAGGTCTTTCCCTTTATAGTAGGCATGCTCTGCTCGATCCTGACCGGACTCGGACTCTGGCTTTCGCCTCCAGACCTCCTTCCCTTCTCCTATGCGCTCACAAACCGGTTGATCATCGTCCTGGCAATTTGGGGCGCCGCATTCGGGGCCTCGACAATCTCCAAAACGGACCCCGAGTCCGAACATCTGGTCTTTGGTCTGAGCCGCAGGATCGTCGCCAATTTGATGAGCCTCGGTCTGCTTGTGATGGTGCTTGGCGTCATGAGCTACCAGATGATAGCGGTAAGCTGGGGGTCGACCAAGCTCGTTGCGCAGCCCAACGAGGTCATGACCGAACTGACCCGTGCGTTGTTTGCCATCAAGGATGGTGAAACGAGCCTGCGGGACTTCCTGCTCACCGGCGAGGAGTGGTATGTGGAGTCGTGCCGGAAGGCAGTGTCGGAGGTCCATAGCCATCTGGAGCGGTTGACCGATCTCACGCGGGACAGCTCTGAGCAGCAGGACCGGTTTTCCACCTTTACCAGCAGGGTGGAGGAAAAGCTGGTTGAGTTGCAGGAGACTCTTGTCCTAAGCCAGAATCAGGGGGCGGCCGCAGCCTTGCGCGTCCTCACGTCCGACCAGGGGAAGGCCCTCATGGACGACCTTCGTCATCAGGCGGAGGAGATTGAAAAGTCCGAACGGGCTCTGTTGGCTCAACTGCAGCAGCAGGCGAAGAGCGTCTTCCGCTGGCAGATCATCATGCTCGCGCTGGGCGGGCTGGTGATGGTTGTCGGAATGGGCATCATTGTTCTTCTGCTGCACCGTGAACAATTGATACAGCGAGAGTATGCCGCAGGAATGCGTCAGACGCTCGCCACGTTGGATGCCGCACGGGACGGCACCTTCGTTTTCGATCCTATAACGCTGCGATTCAGCCACGTGAACGAAGGAGCCGTACGGCAGATGGGGTACAGCCGGGCAGAACTGCTGCGCATGACGCCGTTGGACATCGAGCAGGAATTCGATGAGCAGCGGTTTCGGGCGATGATCGATCCGCTGGTGAGCGGGATACAATCGGCCCGCAGCTTTACGACGGTGCATCGGCGCAAAGATGGCATGAATGTGCCGGTTGAGATCAATCTGCAAGCGGTTGAGCCGCGCACGGCTCAGTGCCGTATTATCGCCGCCGCGCGAGATATTACCGAACGTCAAGTTGCGGAGGACGCACAACGCCGTCTCGCTGCGATCGTCGAATGGACGGACGATGCCATCATCAGCAAGACGCTTAGCGCGATGATCACCAGTTGGAACAAAGGCGCGGAACGCCTCTATGGATATAAGGCTGAGGAGATCATAGGGAAATCACTCAAGCTGTTGGTCCCGCAGGATCGATGGGGTGAGGAGATGGAAATCATCGATCGAATAAGACGGGGCCAGCAAATAGAGCACTATGAAACCGTTCGACAAGCCAGAGACGGGCGCATGATCGATATTTCCCTGACGGCCTCGCCACTCAGGGATGGGCACGGGAATATCGTCGGCGTTTCGGGGATCGGCCGCAACATCACCCAGCGCAAGCGGGTGGAGGATGAACTCAAGAGGCGAGGCTGGTTGCTCGAGGCGGCGAACAAAGAACTGGAAGCCTTCTCCTATTCCGTATCCCACGATCTGCGCGCGCCGTTGCGAAGCCTCGACGGATTCAGTCTGGCGCTGATGGAAGACTGCGCCGACCGATTGGACGAACAGGGAAAGGACTACTTGAAGCGGATCCGGGCGGCGAGCCAACGTATGGGGCAGCTGGTCGACGATCTGCTCAAACTGTCGCGCAACTCCCACGTGGAACTGCAGCGGGGACTGGTGGACTTGAGCGCCCTGGCCCTGAGCCGGGCGGAAGAGATGCGGAAACTGTGGCCAGGCCGGCAGGTCGAATTGATTGTGGAACCGGGGCTGAAAGCCGAGGGCGATTCCAGACTGCTGGACATCGTGTTCGACAATCTGCTGAACAACGCCTGGAAGTTCACGGGCCGGCGGGAGCGGGCTGTCATCGAGGTGGGGGCGGAGCGGCGAGAGAATGAAACGGTCTATTTCGTGCGCGACAACGGGGCCGGGTTCGATATGGCCTATGCCGGAAAACTCTTCGGCGCGTTCCAACGGTTGCATACCATGACGGAGTTTCCCGGCACCGGCATCGGGCTTGCGACGGTGCAGCGCATCGTCCACCGCCACGGCGGGCGTGTGTGGCTAGAAGGTGTGGTGGACAAGGGTGCGACCGTGTTCTTTACGCTCGGGTGATGAAAGGGAGGGCGCGTCGGCTGCGATCAGAATCTGACCGTACAGGTGGTGCCGCTGTATCTTCGGCGGCGCGGGAGATAGCAAGTTACGGGTGCGGCTCCCGCGATGGACCGGCTCACGCCTGGTTGAACCGCCAGGTGACTGTAAACGTCATGCCATGTAGTAAATGGTACGTGATAGTTCTCTGCTGGTGTGTGGAGCCATCAATGACCTCGAGGACCGCAACATCACGCATATGCCCCAGGTATGCAGCTGGACTTGAAACTTCTCAAATGGTTGCTCTTCAACGACGGAGTCAGCTGACTAATGGCTAGCCCCCTACGCGTCTTGATGGTTGAGGATAACGAGGACGATGCCGCGCTGCTGCTGCGCACGCTGCAGCGCGGAGGTTACGAGCCGGTATCCCGGCAGGTGGCCAACCCGACCAGCATGCATGCCGCGCTCCAGCAAGAAAGCTGGGACATCATCCTCGCGGACTGGAATTTGCCCCAGTTCAGCGCCCTCTTTGCTCTTGAGATACTGAAGTCCCAAGGGCTGGATCTACCGCTAATCATCGTGTCAGGCATGATCGGCACCGAGACGGCCGCCGTGGCGTTGAAGGCCGGCGCGCATGATTTCGTCGCCAAGCAGAATCTTGATCGACTCGTGTGGACTGTCGAACGGGAACTGCGGGAAGCGACTGACCGCCGGGCCCGCAGAAAGGCGGAAGTGGCTCTGGCTGCCAGCGAGGAACGGCTTCAACTGGTCGGGCGCGCCACGAACGACGCGGTGTGGGATTGGGATCTTTCGACGAACAGTGTTTGGTGGAACGAGGGATTCTTCGCGTTGTTCGGTTACCAGGCTGAAGAGATCGATTCCGGGGTCGAATCCTGGTACAGCCGGTTGCATCCGGAAGACAAAGACCGTGTCATCGCCAGCTGTTACGCTGCGATCAATGGTGACGCCACGAGTTGGTCGGAGGGCTACCGGTTCCGCCGTGCCGACGGCGCGTATGCCGACGTGGTCGATCGCTGCTACATCGTGCGGAACGTCCGGGGTCAAGCACTACGTCTGATCGGCGCAATGACGGACCTGAGCGCGCTCCGCAAGGCGCATGCGGCGTTGCAGGTCAGTGAAGCGCGGGTTCGCACGGTGCTGGATTCGGCGCTCGACGCCATCGTCGGCATGGATGAGCATGGGACGATCGTTGACTGGAATCAACGTGCAGAGGCCCTATTCGGCTGGAGTTTCGACGAAGCGCATGGGCGGCCCCTGACCGAGACGATCATTCCGCCGGGCCAGCGGGAGGCCCATCGCAATGGGCTCCGCCGGTTTTTGGAAACGGGCAAGAGCGCGCTGCTCAATAAGCGGGTGGAGATGACCGCCTGGCGGCGGGACGAGACCACGTTTCCGGTCGAACTGTCGATCGTGCCCCTGCAGGAAGACGGCACCCGTCGGTTCTACGGATTCATCGCGGATATCACCGACCGCCGGGCGGCGGAGGCAAAACTGCGCAGCGCCGAGGAGCAGTTACGCCAGGCTCAGAAGATGGAAGCCGTCGGCCGCTTTGCCGGGGGAGTGGCGCATGACTTCAATAATCTCCTGACCGTCATCATGGGTTACACCGACCTCGCCATGAGTGATCTGCCGACCGACGCGCCGGCGCAGGGGGACCTGCAGCAAATCAGGAACGCCGCAGAACGCGCGTCATGGTTGACCCGGCAACTGCTGGCGTTCAGCCGCCGCCAAATACTCGCGCCGCAGGTCTTGGATCTGAACGAGCTCATCGAAAATTTCGAAAAAATGCTGCATCGGATCATCGGCGAAGACGTGGCGTTGAAAACCCACTTGGCTCCGATGCTTCCGCCGATCAAGGCTGATCCGGGACAGATGGAACAGATCCTCATGAACCTCGCCGTGAACGCCCGCGATGCTATGCCGGAGGGTGGACGCTTGACCATCGAAACCGCCGACGTGCTGCTCGATGAGTCATACCCGAAAAAGCTGGTGGACGTGTTGCCGGGACGCTACGTTTTGATGTCGGTCAGCGATACCGGCTGCGGTATCGATGTTGAGACCCAAAAGCGGATTTTCGAACCGTTCTTTACTACGAAAGAGTCCGGCAAGGGCACCGGGCTCGGGTTGTCGACAGTCTACGGCATTGTCAAGCAGAGCAACGGCTTTATCTGGGTCTATAGCGAACCGGGCCACGGCGCGACGTTCAAGGTCTATTTACCGACAGTCGATACCGAAATTAGCCCAAGGAAGTCGAAGGCTTCCTCGGTGCGGCAGCAGATCGGGGTGGAAACGATCTTACTCGTGGAAGATGACACCGCGCTCCGTATCCTTGCGCAAAGAGTTCTGGAACAGAACAGATATACAGTGTTGGTTGCGAGCGGCTTGGAGGAAGCGGGTCGGACGGCGGAAGAACACAAGGGAGCGATCCATCTGTTGCTGACCGACGTCATCATGCCCGGCGGCAGCGGGCCGGATGTGGCGGCCCATCTTGTTGCGCGGTTCCCGGGCTTGAAGGTCCTCTATATGTCAGGCTATACGGGCACGGTGATGGCCCACCAGGGCTTGCTGGAATCGGGCAGCCCCCTGCTGCAAAAACCCTATTCGCCCGATGCGCTGCTGCAGGCCGTGCGCGCGATACTTGACGAACCGAAATAGAGAGATCTGTGACATGTCCGGCGCAAGGCACGAAGGGGTAGCGACCGCCACGCCGATCTCAAGGCGGAATGGCGGAAGCAGGATACATTTAGGAATTCAAAGATATCTTGTATATCATGGCCGTTGTTATAGAATCAGGACGGGTTGTACAGAATACAACACCCTAGTAAGGGCGGTAAGGGAGTGGGAATGATAGCGAGTGAGGCCGCGATGGAAACGACCCTTCGGGTGGTATGTGTGGAGGATTGCGAAGACGATGTCGCGCTCATCGAGCGGGAATTGTGCCATGGGGGGTACCGACCGCTCGTCAAGCGGGTAGACAGCCCCGGCGCGATGAACGAGGTTCTGCGTGTGGAGGCCTGGGATCTCGTGCTGGCGGACTGGAATCTGCCGCGGTTCAGTGCGCTCTTTGCCCTTGAGATGATCAAATCCAAAGGGCTCGACCTTCCCCTCATCATTGTCTCGGGATCGATCGGCGAAGAGGCCGTCATCGCGGCGATGCGAGCCGGGGTACACGACTATGTGATGAAAAACGGCCTGGGCCGGCTGGTGCCGGTGATCCAGCGGGAGCTTCGAGAAGCGGCGGACCGTCTGGCGCGGAAACGGGCGGAGGAGGCGACTGCCGCTGCGGAGGAGCGCCTGCAACTGTCGACTCGCGCGACGGACGACGCGATCTGGGACTGGAATATTTCCACTCAGAAGCTCGACTGGAGCGAGGGGTTTCAGTCGCTCATTGGTTTGTGCCCGCATGAGCTGTCTCTCGGTCTGGAATCGTGGTACGACTCTCTCCATCCAGAGGAGAAGGAGCGGGTGGTTGCGGCGCGGTATGCGGTGATTAATGGTTGCGGGGAGAGATGGTCTGATCAATACCGCTTCCGACGGGCCGACGGAACCTACGCGTACGTTCTGGATCGTGGCTATGTACTTCGGAACGACGAAGGCCGGGCTGTGCGCGCGATCGGAGCGCTGACGGATCTGACGAAGCAGAAGCAGGTGGAAATGGAGATCGCCGCAGCCTACGAACGGCTGCGCGACCTCACGCGGCGACTGGAATGTGCGAAAGAAGATGAGCGAAAACGGGTCGCTCGGGAATTGCATGACGAGTTCGGCCAGCTGTTGACCGGGCTGAAACTGGATCTGGCCTCGCTCGGCAAACAGCTTGCGAGGGATGCAACCCCGGCACGGCCGGACTTGATGGAGAAGTTACAAAGAATGACGACGCTCGTGAATGATTCGATCCAATTGGTCCGCAGGGTAGCGTCTGATCTCAGGCCCAGCATTCTTGACGACCTCGGGCTGATCCCGGCATTGCAATGGCAGGCCCGGGAATTCGAAGCGCGGACCGGTGTCCCTTGTGAGACAGCGCTGAGCCAAGACCTCGCACAACGAGAACTCGATCCGGAGCGATCCAGTGCGCTTTTTCGCATTGCGCAGGAACTCTTAACCAACATCATGCGGCACGCCCGCGCGTCCCATGTTTGTCTGGCCTTGCGCGAAGAATCGAACGGGTGGCTGCTGGAAGTGTGCGATAACGGTTCGGGTATCAGGGAGGAGGACTACGTCAATCCGACCACGCTCGGGCTCCGAGGCATGCAGGAGCGTGTGGCGCTTTTGGGGGGGACACTGAGGTTCTCCGGCGAACTAGCGAAGGGCACGACGGTTCGGGTGTGGATGCCGCAAAGGAGCGATGATGCCGGGGCTTTCCACTGAGAGGCTGCGTAGCATCCTCGTGGCCGACGATCACGCCGTTGTCCGGCGTGGACTTACGGAGGTAATCGCGGATGAATACTGCGATGTGCTCGTTGAAGGGGTAGGTACCGGCCAAGGTGCCATTGATGCCGTACGACGGCAGGAGTGGGATGCCGTCCTGCTCGACATCAACCTGCCGGACAAGAATGGTCTGGACGTGTTGAAAGAGATCAAGGTTGTGCGACCCGCCCTTCTCGTTCTCATCCTCAGTCAACATGGCGAAGAGCAATATGCGGCGCGTGCCTATAAAGCCGGCGCAGCGGGCTATCTCACCAAAGACAGTGCGGCGGAGGAACTCGTCGACGCAATCCGCAAAGTGCTATCCGGCGGACGATACGTCAGTCGCTCGTTTGCCGAGCGGCTGGCCGGGCATTTGAGCGGGCAGGCCGGTGCCGAACCCCATGAAATCCTGTCCGACCGTGAACATCTGGTCTTGTGCCGAATCGCGAGCGGCAGGACAGTCTCGCAGATCGCCGATGAACTGGCCCTGAGCGTGAAGACCATCAGCACCTACCGCGCCCGCCTCCTCGAAAAGCTTCAGTTGTCCAATAACGCCGAATTGATGCGCTACGCCATCGACCGGCGTCTGGTCGAATAACGAGAATTTCGCAGCCTCCGATTCAGGATTCCCGCCTCCCAGAGATCCGTTCCGGCGCTTCACCTGACCAGGCGCCTCATGGGTATCTCTATCTGTAGGACCAGCTCGGACAGCATTTTCCACCTTTGTCCTGCTCCACAACCAGACCGACCCGCATACAGAAAGACCAACGGCGGTGCTAGGTTCCCTGTGGAGGCACGTCATGGAGCCAAGCACTATAGTCGGGATCAGGAGTGCCGTCATCAATGTCGTGGTCGTGGACCGATCTCCACTCGTGCGGAAACGCTTGAAAGCGTTGCTGCGAAACGATGTTCCTCAGGCCGATGTCATAGGGGAAACGGACGATGCGCAGGCCGCGATCCGTCTGATTGAGGCTGCATGTCCGGATGTCGTCATCCTCGATATCCAGTTGGAGGGCGGGAGCGGTTTTGATGTGCTGCGGGTGATCAAGCTCGCGCCCCATCCACCCACCATCATTATGCTGACGAATCTGACCCTGCCAGAATACCAAGTTGCCTGCCTGGAGGCGGGCGCAGAATTTTTTCTCGACAAATCATTCGGGATGGACCTCTTGACGGACATCCTAAGCCATCTGGCCAGGAGGCGGAGATCTGATACTCCCGAGGAGGACAGGCCATGAGCGAAGCAGTGAGGGATGTGTCCCGACCGGATCGTTTGACGCAAGCACCGTCCGTGCTGGTGGTGGCCGATGGTTGGAATGTCCGACAACCAGGGCGAGGCGGACAGCCGACCCGGTTTACGATTCGAGGCGTGGGGATACAAGGAGGACAAGCGCATGCCGCACATACTGGTCATCGATGATGATCCGCTGCTTCGCGGTGTGATACGGAATGTTCTGGAGCGGGCGGGCCATGTCGTGCAGGAGGCTGCGAATGGCCGTGAAGGGATGGCGCTGTATCGACAGGCCTGCTCCGATGTAGTGGTGACGGATATCTTTATGCCGGAGAAAGACGGGATCGAGATTCTCATGGACATAAAAAAGACTTCAGGGAGATCAAAGGTCATCGTCATGACCGGTGTCGATCCGAGAGATCTGCTTGGTGTGAAATCGTCTGCCAGTCTCTTGGGAGCCGATCGAGTGCTTACGAAACCGTTTGACTCGAGGACGCTCCTGCTGGCGGTGGAAGAGGTCCTCAAGCCCGTGCCGGGGTCGTCGGGAGCGTTGAGCCAGGCCGGTGTGGACGAGCAACGCAAATACCAACGCTTCCCGGTTGCGCTTCCCGCGTTGTTCGGCGACGGCGTGTGGGCGCAGGCCGGAACAGTCGTGGATATTTCCCGTGAAGGGTGCCGGATTCGCTCGTCTGATGAGGTGCCAAGTGTGCAGTACTTCCAGGTCGAGATTCAACTGGAGGGGCCGGCCGAGAGGCTGACGGTCGATCTGGCCGTAATGCGGTGGTCGAGGCAGGGAGAATTCGGCCTTGAGTTCATCCGCATGGCGCCCGAGAGCCAGGCGAGGTTACGGCGCATAGTACAGCGCTGCGAAGAGACATGCGCAACATTACACGGCTGTGAGAGCGCGCCGGATCCGATTAGTAATCGCCGTCATGGCGCATCGTCTGAAGCGTGACCATCCGCGCTCACTCCAAGGCAGGCGGGTCCAGGTGGTGCTGTCAACGGCCGCGCGGGGGTGAGCGAGACCAGCCTGGGAGAGGAGCATGAGCATGAACGCGCACGCATCGGTACTGCGACGGTCTGACCATGAGTCTTCCTCGCTGCCGGCCCTTGTCGAAAGCGTCGGCGCGGCATCGTCGATCCGGCAGCGGCGGGCAAACTTTCTCCAGCTCCAGGCCCTGGTCACGGTGGTGTTGAGTTATCAGCTGTTGTTCGTGGACGACACCGGCTGGTCACAACAGGGGATACTGACCGCTGTCGTTGGGATGTTGGCGTTGTGCGGCCTTCTCATCGTTCTTCCTGCCCGCTTGATCGGCGCGGACTGGTTTCCGGTCGCCTTGGGGGGCGCGGATGTCGTCATCACCTCGTTTCTCATTTACACGTCCGGCAACGCCAGCTCCGATCTGTATCTGGCCTACTTCGTCATCATCCTGATCGTCACGACCTCGCGGACGACGCTGCAACTGACTCTGTTCATGGCGCTGGTAAGCGTGATTTACGGGTGGGTGTTGTACCAGGAAATCGAGGAGACCGGCGCCGTCCTCGTGCGGCATCTGATTCGAATCCCCCTCCTGCTGATCATGGCGATTTTCTACCGGAGCACGGCCGAAACGGTCCGCCTCGTGGCCAATTACGATTCGGTCACGGGGTTGCCGAACCGCCGGCAGCTCCTCCGTCTGCTGTCGGACGGCAGTCCGGCGGGCAAAGTCCGGCATGCGCTGCTCTACGTCTATCTCGATGGGTTCAAACGGGTTAACGGCACCTTGGGCCAGGTGGTCGGCGATCAATTGCTCACGGGCGTCGTCGGCCGCATCAAGCAGTGTCTGCGGACGACCGATCTCATTGCCCGCGTGGGGCCGGATGAGTTGTCGGTGCTGCTTCATAACGTCGGGACGCATGAGCTCGCCGGGCGCCTCGCGCAGCGAATTCTGCAGGCGCTGAAGGCGCCGCTGACGTCGGATAAGCACGAAATTTTCATCGCCGCGAATATCGGAATTGCGCTCAGCGCCGAACAGGGCAGCGCGGACCAACTCATTGTCAATGCCGACGCCGCCGTCGCCCGCGCGAAAGAACAAGGGAAGAACAGCTACGAATTCTACTCCCCTGATATGAACGCGCGCGCGTACGAAGGGCTGGTTTTAGAAAGCCGCTTGCATCGCGCGATCGAGCGCCAAGAGATCATTGTCTACTACCAACCGCAGATACATCTCGTCTCCCGTGCTGTCGTGGGCTTCGAAGCGCTGGCCCGGTGGAAAGATCCGGAGGCCGGGCTGGTGTCGCCGGCCACGTTCATCCCGCTGGCGGAAGAAACGGGCCTGATCATCCCGATCGGCGAGGCCGTTCTCCGTCAAGCCTGTCGGCAACTGCAATGCTGGCGCGAAGCGGGCTATCAGGATCTGCAGTTGTCGGTCAATGTGTCCGCCCGCCAGTTTCGGCAGGTTGATCTGGCGGAGCGGGTGGCCGCTGTCCTGGCCGAGACGGGCATCCCGTCGGACCTGCTGGAGCTCGAGTTGACGGAATCCTGCATCATGCAGGATGCGGAGACCGCGCTGTTGACCTTGGGTAAATTGAAAGCGATGGGCATCCACTTGTCGATCGACGACTTCGGCACCGGGTATTCCTCGCTCATGTATCTGCGGCGGTTTCCTCTCGATACGTTGAAAATCGACCGCGCATTCACCCAGGACATGACGAATAGTTCCGACGCCGAAGCCATCATTGACGCGATCATCGCCATGTCGGCCGCGTTGAAGCTGAAGGTCATTGCGGAAGGAGTGGAGACGGAGGCGCAGATGCGGATGCTCGTGCAACAAAAATGCTACCTCGCCCAGGGGTTCGCCTTCTGTAAGCCCCTGCCTGCCGAGGACATTACCGAATGGCTCGCCACCTGGCCGCTCATGCACCAGGACTCGTTGCCGCAGGGGAAAGCGGCGTAAGCCGTAGGGCCGCGCGACAGGATTGTGGCTCAAGAGGAGGCTGCGCCATGGCTCCACGAACATCACCGTCGATCGTGGGGTGGTCCGGTGGGTTCGTGGCCGGCAGATCGGCGTGGAATTTCTGGATCTGCGGGGAGACGCGTCGGCGCGCGTACTCCGGCACGTTGAGCAAGGAATGAGGAGGCCTCAATGAACGATCCGCACAACCGACGCAACGCGACCCGGTTTCCCTCGGAATTTTCCGTCGAATACTTGGGAAACCAATTTCTCGGCCGCGGTACGGTGCTCAACCTCTCGCCGAACGGCGTGCTGATCCGCGGCGACTACCTGCCGATCGTCGGCACGAGGGTCAGTTTGCGGATGGTGCCGCCGGACGGACAGGGCAAGTTGTTCGTCGAACGGGCGGTCGTGAGGTGGGTGGGAAACTCGCAACTGGGCGTGGAGATCGTGGCGATGACCTCTGTGGCGTACATGCGCCTGGCCAGCCTCATGGCCGCCATTCTCCGGGAGCGCGGCTGCGTCTGCACGCCGTTGCTGCCCTGGCACTGCCGCTGTCCTAATGTGCCGCCGGCAGCGAAGCAGGGGCGGGGCCCGGCCGGAACCGACGCCGACCTATTGCCGAAGCGACAAAGCGACGCCGGAAGTCTGATGGAGCAGGACTCAGTCATGAGACGGATAGGAGCAGGCTGATGGCGCTGCCGTGGACCAATCGTTTCCTCGCGTTACTGCCCCACGGCGGATCGCTTGATGCCGTCGGCTGGGGCCGGTTGCATCGAGGAGTGCTGTTGCTATTGGGAGTCCATGCCCTAGGCATGCCGTGGTTCGGGCTCTGGATGGGCCATTCGTTATTGCATAGCGCGGCGGCGGGCCTGGTGCTGTTTGCTTTCTGTGGAGGGGCCCTCGCAACCTTCTGGTCTCGGCGCATTCGCTCGGTCTTTGCCACATTGGGCCTGATGATGGCCTCTGCACTGCTCGTTCATCTGTCCGGCGGGTATGTCGAGGCGCATTTTCATTTTTTCGTGATGTTGGCGGTCGTGGCTCCCTATCGAGACTGGGTTCCTTTTGCGATGGCCTTGCTGTTCATCGTGATCGACCACGGTGTGGTCGGCACACTTGCGCCGACCCTGACGTACAACCATCCGTCGGCACAGCATCATCCCTGGATATGGGCACTTCTGCACGGAGCCCCCATTTTCGCGGAGAGCGCGGCGGTGCTTTTTTACTGGCAGGCCGTCGAGCGTGCCGAGCGGCAGACCAGGGAGAGGGAGTCTACTCTGTGCGACCTGATCGATGCGACGCCGGACGCGCTTGTCGTGGTGGACGGAGACGATCGAATCGTACGCGTCAACCGCCAGGCGGAAACCTTATTCGGCTATCAGCGCGACGAGTTTTTGGGGCAACCGTTCACAATGCTGGTACCCGCGCATATAGGGCAGGCCCAGACTCAGCATACAACGAGTTCCTTCGCGCCGAGCCAGGTTCCGCCGATACGCGTGGAGCGTGAGCTGGTCGCACGGAGGAAAGACGGGAGCAAAGTCAGCGTGGAAGTGCGCCTGAGCCCGCTGAACACCACAGAGGGAGCATGCGAAATCGCTGCGCTCCGTGACATCACGGCCCGCAAGATGGCGGAGGATGCGCTCCGCCTCAACGAAGAACGATTCCGCTTGATTGCCCGTGCCGCCAACGACGTGCTGTGGGATTGGGATTTGACGACCAACCGCATTTGGTGGAGCGACGGTCTCCAGCGCACCTTTGGTTACGATTCTTCGTCCGTCGAACAGGGAATCGAGTCCTGGACAGGCCGCGTACATCCGGACGACTATCCGGGTGTGGACGTCGATGTACAACGACTGATCGAGGGCGACGGGGAAGCCTGGTCGGGTGAGTACCGCTTTCGACATGCCGACGGCTCCTATCGATACGTGCTCGACCGCGCCTATGTGGTTCGGACCGCAGCGGGCCAGGCCGTACGGATGGTCGGCTCGATGCTGGACCTGACCTTGCGCAAAGAGACAGAGGATATTTTGCGTCAGGCGATGGCTCAGGTAGAAGCCGCGACGCAGGCAAAGGCAGCCTTCTTGGCGACGATGAGTCATGAAATCCGGACACCGATGAACGGCGTGATTGGCATAACGGGACTGTTGCTGGATATGGAGCTGACGCAGGAACAGCGGGAGTACGCGGAGACGATCCGTCGTTCCGGCGAGTATCTATTGGAAATTCTCAACGACATTCTCGATTTTTCGAAGCTCGAAGCGGGCAAAATGGATCTGGAGATCATCGATTTCGATCTCCGGATCCTGATGGAAGACATGTGGATGCTGCTGGCCGAACGAGCCCAAGCCAAAGGGGTAGAAGTGGGCCTGCTTGTGGAAGCGGATGTCCCCGTCTCCCTCCGAGGTGACCCGGGCCGGTTGCGACAGATCCTCACCAATCTGGTCGGCAATGCCGTGAAGTTCACCGAGCACGGCGAGGTTGTGGTACGGGTCGGTTTGAACGGAGCGGCAGACGAGGAGAGGGCGGACCTGGTATCGCTGCGGTTCGAGGTCAGTGACACGGGCATCGGCATGACACCCGCGCAATGCGCCAAATTGTTTCAGCCCTTTTGCCAGGGAGATAGTTCCACCACGAGGAAGTACGGCGGGACCGGTTTGGGGCTGGTAATTTGTAAACAGCTTGTGGAACTGATGCAGGGCACCATTGATGTCGAGAGTACGCCTGGACAGGGCAGTTGCTTCTGGTTCACCGCTCTCATGGCTCGCCAGTTGGAGGCTCCCGCGCCCCCTCCGATTTCTTGGGCGGTGTTACAACAGCGCCGGATACTGATTGTGGACGACCATGCCACGAGCCGGGCCAGTCTGGAGCAGCAAATGCTGGCGCAGGGAATGGTGCCAGACATAGCGGCAGACGGCATCCAGGCGCTCACACAACTGCGGACGGCGGCAGAGTCGGGAACGCCGTTTGCCCTCGCGATTCTCGACGCGCGGTTGCCCGGGATGGATGGATGGACTCTCGCGCGCCGGATCAAGGCCGATCCGGTGATTGGGTCGGTCAAGCTCGTTCTGCTGACGTCCCTGGCCCAGCGGGGTGATGCCCGGATGGCCCGGGCCGCCGGGTTCGACGCCTATTTGCCCAAACCGGTGCGGCAGGCGCAGTTCTACGACTGTCTGAGTCTGGTGCTGGGCAATCTGTGGACATCCGCAGGGTTGACCGTTTCCGGCACCGCTCCGTTGATTACCCGCCATACGATCTCCGAGGCACAAGCTCGAAGCCGGGGCCGGGTGTTGGTGGTGGAGGACAACATCGTGAATCAGAAAGTAGCCGCCAAGCTGTTGGAGCGCGAAGGGTACCGCGTGGATATTGTAGCCAACGGCCGGGAAGCGGTGGAAGCAATCGCCCACATTCCCTATGGGCTGGTCTTTATGGATTGCCAGATGCCGGAGATGGACGGCTATGCCGCGACGCGTGCGATACGGGAGTGGGAAGCCAAGGCAGGGCTGCGGACTGAGGACTTGGGGCCGGGTCCCGGCTCTCAGCCCTCCGCGATTCGTCCGTCCCGCTTGCCCATCATTGCTATGACGGCGAATGCGCTGGTCGGCGATCGTGAACGCTGTCTGGAGGCAGGCATGGACGACTATGTGGCGAAACCGGTGCGGCGCAAAGATCTGGCCGCGGTTCTCGCGCGGTGGCGGCCGGATGGCGCCGGTCTTCCCGAGGAACGAACCACGGCGCACTCTGAGGCGAGTGACAATGGGAGCGCGATCGTCGATCCGGCGGTACTTGCCGACTTGCGGCAGCTTGATGAAACCGGCGAATTGCTCGTCACGCTCATCGGGCATTTTCTGGACGAAACTCCGCAACGATTGGCGGCGATGCAGACTGCGCTCAGCCAGGCGAACGCGGCTGCGCTTGCCGAGGCGGCCCATACGTTGAAGGGCGCCAGCGGCAACCTCGGCGCCAATCGGATGCAGCAACTCTGCGGCGAGCTGCAAACGCTAGGGCGCGCCAAGGACCTGACGACAGTGCGTGAGCGGCTGGACGCCCTTGAAGCAGAGTTTCAGCTCGTGTGGCAGGCTCTGGCGCGGGAGCGAGAACGGGCGGCAGCGCCGCCCCAATCGGATGCCGCATAGAACAAGGAGGCTGTTCCATGGCAAAGAAAAAGATTCTCATCATTGACGACCATGCTGATACGCGTCTCCTCGTGAGTGCGCGGTTGAAAAAACACGGGTATGACACCGTCTTCGCAGCCGATGCGCTGCAGGCGATCACCGCCGCGCGGCAGGCCCAACCCGATGCCATTATTCTTGATTTGGGCTTGCCGGGCGGCATCGGTATTGACCGGACGGCGCCTGCGATGTCCTCACACGGACAGCTCGCAGGAGTTTAGGTTTTGCAAGACACGGCGGGATGAGGCTGGCCTCACTGCTGATCCAGGGAAGGTATCTATTTAATGGCACACGAGACGATACTCATTGCCGATGACAGCGCGGATACGCGACTGTTGTTGAGTCTGCGGCTCAAGGCTCACGGCTATGAGACGGTGTATGCGGCCGATGCTCTCGAGACGATTATGATGGCTCACCAGGCAAAGCCGGATGTGATTCTCCTGGACCTGGGGCTTCCGGGAAGCAGCGGCTTTCTGGTGCTCGCACGACTGAAAGGCACCTCGACACTCGCCTCCATTCCCGTGGTGATCGTCAGCGCGGAGGAGCCGAAGGTAGCGCAAGCCAAGGCTTTCGCTGCGGGGGCGGTCGCCTTTCTTCACAAACCGGTAACCCAGCAAACGCTGGTTCGGGCGGTGGAGGAGGCGTTGACTCAGTCCCGGGGCCTGGCAACGAAGGACGCCTCATGAGGTATTTTCATGATTCTCTGTAAATGGTGGTGACAATCGACCGGACCGTCGGCCACGAACGCGACGCCGATTCGGAAATTCTCATGATCGCGGAGGTCGCGCATTTCCTGCGCATGCCCAAGTCGATCATCTCAAGCTGGTCGGGGCGGGACAGCTTTCCGGACAGAAATCGGGAAGCCGTGGCGGTTTATGCGCGAGGACATCCGGTTTCTGATGAGCGCCCCTTATGCCCGGCAAAAGGCGGGTTGAGTTCCAGGTATTTTGTTACGAGAGGCTATAGGCAATCAGGAAAGGAGACTCTGATGGAAATCACCGAACGTCCGGTTCCGAACGGGATGATCCTGGAGCTGGCAGGGGATCTGACCTATTCCAATCGAGAGCAGTTCAAGACGGCGGTCGAAGCCGTGTGGCAGAAAGGCTGTCGGCATCTGATTCTTCATATGGGCGGCGTGCGGTTTTTGGATAGTTCCGGGCTGGGCTTGCTGGCGCTCGCTTCGCAAGACTTCAAAGCGAGCCAGGGCACGGTGAGCATCGCGGAACCGCAAAGTTACGTGCGGGAAATCTTAGTACTTGCCAATATCTCGAAGCTCATCCCTGTGTATGACAATGAGCAGGATGCGCTGGCGGGCTCGCAAGACGCCGCATAGCCGAATCGTTTACGTCCAGCCAACCGGCATGCGCACGACTCGGTGGACATCAGTCGCGACGTCACGCTTCCATGCACGCTTCATATTCCACGTTTCTCCTTGCGCGTTTTGGATTCCTCCGGCAACGTGGAATCGGAGCGTCACTAGCTGCACATGGGCTCACAAGCGACGGATGCTCTGCACCGAAGGAGAAATCATGTCGTCACCGTTCTCATTAGCGCCTGAGCATCCTCCTGTAGAGGCATCTCCTCAGACCGTGCTCATTGTGGATGATGAATCTGTGGCGCGGCTCGTGTTGGCAGCCCGCCTCAAGCGCCTCGGTTACCGCGTCCTCGAAGCCGGTGATGGCCGGGCGGGGCTGGAGTTGCTACGGCGTGAACGCCCGGCGCTGACGATCCTGGACTGGCTGATGCCGGAGATGGATGGGCCAAGTTTCTGCGAGGTGGTCCGGCGTGATCCCGACCTCCGGTCCAGCCAGATCCTGATGATGACCGCGAACGATGAGCCGAAGCAGATCGCCGAAGGGCTCGGCCGTGGAGCCGATGATTTTCTCCGCAAGGCTGCCAGCCCTGAGGAAATCACGGCCCGCGTGCAATCGGGGCTGCGGGCGGCCGCGCTCATTCGTACCCTGGAGCAGACGACCGAGGAGATCCGTCAGAAACAGGAGTTGCTTGAGCAGGAATTGCAGTCCGCGGCGCAGTATGTGGCATCGCTCCTGCCGATCGCAGGCCCGGTTCTGCCCGGCGTACACCTTGCCTATAGCTATCGGCCGGCCTTGACCTTGGGCGGTGACCTCTTCAACGTGCTACGTTGGAGCGAAGAAGAGATCGGACTCTATCTGCTCGACGCCTCGGGACACGGCATCTCGCCCGCTCTTCGTTCGGCGTCCTTTGCGACCTTCCTGAGGGCCGACAGCTTGCAGCGTCAAGTTGGCTCAAGGGACCCAGGGGCCATTCTGACGGTCGCCAACGCGTTGTTCCCTCTCACGGCAGACGGCCATTACTTTACGATCGTCGTTGCACGGCTCAATCTTCGTTCACAGACGCTTTCCTTTGCGACCGCGGGTCACAACGGCGCGTTTCTCCATCGCCGATCCGGCGAAGTGGCGTGGCTCAGACACCCCGGGCTGCCTCTCGGGTTTTGTGTGCCTCAGACATACACGACTATGGACGTACCCGTGTCACCGGGGGACCGTCTGTACCTCGTCAGTGATGGTTTGTATGAGGTGGCCGCCCATTCAGGCGAATTGTGGGGACAGGAGCGTCTCGTGGAAACCGTTCGTACCCTCGGATTCCGACCCCTGACAGAGGTAGTGAATCTGACCGTCACACAGGCCATGCAATGGCTGGGGCACGAACAGTTTGCCGACGATGCCGCCTTGATCGGCATTGAGTTGACAGTGTGATACAAAAAAGGAGTCTTCGGTGGAAAGCGTCGCTCCGATAAATGTTGAATTGCTGCTGAACTCCGAGGAGACGCCGGTCTCTGTCGGTCATGATCGGGAATTATTATCGCGTTTGGCGGAGGCGCTTCTGGAACAGGCATCGGGCGACCCGGCCATGGAGATGGCTATTCTTGAACGCACGCCTGATGAAACCGGTAAATCCAGCCCGCTCCGGATGGTCGGCGTCGCCTCTGTCCGGGGTTCGGAGTGCCGACTCATTCTGGAGTCTGATCCGGCTCACGTTTCCGGAGTCGTGGCGTGGTTGATGCACGTTACAGCCTCGACATTGGCAGACACCCGGCAATTACACCTGCGCAGCGCGTTGCACGAGCTGCTGTGCAACGCCGTTGAGCACGGCAACCTTGAAATGGGCTATCAGGAAAAACGGCAGGCGTTGGTGCAGGGTCGATATGAGGAATTGCTCCGGCAGCGGCTGGCCGTTCCCTGCCTCAACGTTCGGCGGATCGCGATTCATGTCCGCTACGAGAACGATGCAGAGCGGCTGATCTATCGCATCGTCGACGAAGGAAACGGATTCGCGTGGCGGCAATTTCTCCAGGGCTCCGATGAGGCGTGCGAGCCGGCTGCTGTCAACGGGCGGGGAATCTTTATCGCGCGGTCCTTGTGCCCCAACCTGACCTACAATGAGCGAGGCAATGAGGTAACGATCACGATCACAGATTTCCCCGTCTGATGGCCGGTTGTCGGCTCGCCCAGCGCACGAGGCGGCAGATTTGTTCCACCGGTCTAGGCCTCCTCTCCCCTTTTAGATATCGGGACTGTTCACTTCCATGCCGGTACAGGGTAAGCTGAACGGATGTCTCTTGCCAACTCATCCGGCCTGTCGAGGTGGACCCGTCGCGGTCTCTACACGTTCCTCGGCATTCTTGGAGTGGGGGCGACGGGGCTTGCCGTGTACGGCTTTATCCTCTCGATGACGCTGACCTTGCCGAAGAGCGATGAGCATCCCCCTCTGTTGATCTATGGCGCGCCGTTCTTGCTCAAACCTGGGCTGTCGGTGGAGCGGTCCGGGTTGCTGGATCGGTTGCATCGGTTGGAATACCGACGAGTCCGCACCGCGCCGAAGGCCGCCGGTGAATATCTCCTTACGGACGATGTGATCGATCTTGTGTTGCACGCCCAGGAAGAGGCCCAGCTTCCGGCCAGAGCCGTTCGGTTAAGATTGGTGGAGGGCAAGGTCAGCGAGGTGCTTTCGCTGCCGGACGAACAACCGGCCCCGTTCGTTGCCCTCGAGCCGGCGGTCATCAGCGGCATGCGCGCCGGGTCCAAACAGGTCAGGGAGTGGATTCCGCTGAGCCGCATCCCGCCGCTGCTGGTTCAGACGCTGCTGGCCGTCGAAGACCGCCGCTTCTTTTCCCATTATGGGATCGATCCTATCGCCGTCGGCCGGGCGTTGTGGACCAACATGACCCGTGGTGCCGTGGTGCAGGGAGGGAGCACGCTGACGCAACAGCTGGCAAAGAACCTCTACTATTCACCGCAGCGAACCATGCGGCGTAAATTTCAAGAGTTTATGGCGGCCGTTGTCCTGGAGTTTAAGTATCGGAAAGAAGACATCCTCGAAAGTTATCTGAACGAAATCTATCTGGGCCAGGCCGGGTCCGTGTCCATCTATGGCGTCGGGGAGGCGGCCCATCGGTATTTCGGCAAGGGCCTCGACGAATTGTCGGTCGATGAGGTGGCGCTGATCGTCGGATTGATCAAGGGGCCCAACACCTATTCGCCGGTGAAACATCTCGAGCATGCGACAGAGCGCAGGAACATCGTGCTCCGCCGACTTCGAGATCAGCAATTGGTGACGGAACAGGATTGGACAAAGGCGGTCAAGCGTCCGGTGCGGGTGGCGCTGACTCAGGATGCGCTGAGTGATGCGCCCTATTTCGTCGACTATCTTCTGCGGGAAGTCGAGGAAGCGACCGGCATGGGCATCCCGGAGGGAGCCCGGATCTTTTCGACGCTCGATCCGTGGATTCAGCAGCGTGCCGCACAGGCGTTGCAGCGTGGAGTAGCCAGCCTGGAAACAGCTTATCCGCCGCTTCAAAGGGGCGAATCGCCGCTTCAGGGTGCGGTTGTCGTGCTGGAGGCGAAGACCGGGCACATTCTTGCGATGGTCGGCGGGCGGGACTATCGTGTGAGCCAATTCAACCGGGCCGCACAAGCGCATCGGTCGGCCGGGTCACTCTTCAAACCGTTTGTGTATCTGGCTGCGTTTGAGGCGGCACGGGATCAAGGGGAAGCCGGGATGACTCCCGCTACCTTGATCGAGGATGAGCCGGTCACGTTGGAGTCCGGAACCGGCCCCTGGTCACCGCAGAATTACGATCGACAATATCGCGGCCAAGTCACGGTGCGAACCGCGCTTGAACAATCATTGAATGTCCCCGCCGTGCGAGTGGCACACCGGACCGGCATCGGACTCTTCCTCGGCATGCTGCAGGCATTCGGGATCACGACGCCGCTGCCCAGTAACCTTTCTGTGGCATTGGGCAGCTCCGCTGTCTCGTTGCTCGACATTACATCGGCCTACGGGGGATTGGCCAATGGCGGTATTGCGGTGCGTCCGATCGCGATCTCCAATAT
Organism: Nitrospira sp.; assembly: GCA_022842445.1. Classification (GTDB taxonomy): domain Bacteria; phylum Nitrospirota; class Nitrospiria; order Nitrospirales; family Nitrospiraceae; genus Nitrospira_D. The sequence continues at coordinate 149,548 of JALHPO010000005.1, read as the reverse complement.
TGCGCGCGAGACCGGTGAGACGGTCTGGAGCCCGATCATCGATCGCCGCCAGGCCGTCTCCCCGCAAGGCGCGTATCTCGTGACGTCGCTGTTGAAAGGGGTGGTCGATCAGGGAACCGGCGTCAAGGCCAGAGTGCTCGGTGTGCAAGGTCCGGTCGCGGGCAAGACCGGTACAACGGACGGGTATCGAGACGCGTGGTTTGTCGGCTATACGACGGATCTTGTGATCGGGGTGTGGGTGGGATTCGACGATGAGCGGCCGATCAAACTGACAGGCGCGCAAGCGGCGCTTCCGATTTGGAGCGAGTTGGCAGGCCGGCTTATTCAACCGGACCAGCCGGACTTTGAAATGCCTGATGGACTGGTCGAGCGCCGGATCGATCCCAAAACCGGCCAGCTGGCCACGTCTCAATGTCCGGAGAAAATACTCGAGATCTTCATTGCCGGCACAGAGCCGACCGTCTATTGCGAAATCCATGGGGGAGGAATGTGGGAACGGCTCAAGCAGACGTTCGGATTCTCCTGATCCGGGGGATGAGGCCCAAGCCTGCATGACCTGTCTCCGCCGATTCTCAACAACTACTAGTAGTCCACCTCGTCTTGCGGTATTCTGGCCCTGGCCGGTTTCAACGAGGAGTTCCTATGAAAAAAACAGGATATATGGACGACGGTAATATTACGTTGCTCGCCAAAGGGGTCGAACTGAAGGGTGAGATCAAAGTCGAAGGCACAGTGCGGATCGATGGCAGGCTGGAAGGCGATGTGCAGACCAAGGGCGAAGTCATCGTCGGTGAAGATGGAATCGTCAAGGGAACGATTTCAGCCGGATCGCTCATCAGCAGCGGCCGTATCAAGGCCACGGTGACGGCGACGGAACGGGTGCAGTTGTTGAAAACGGCGACATTGATCGGCGAAGTGCATTGTCCGGTCATGGTGATGGAGGAGGGGGCCAAGTTTCAGGGAGTCAGCGACATGGGCGCGACGGCCTGGCCGGAAGAGGCACCCCGATTGGCCGGCAACGTCCGTGACATGAATCAGCATCGCGGAAGATCTGTGGCCTTGATCGGAAAAGAGCCCGACCTCTAGCCCTCATTATTTAGGATTCTTCTGCGGCAATCGCCGATCCGCGGTTCTTTCCCCTGTCGTTCGTGAAGCGTATCTCGTGAAGCCCGCTTCGCCCGCTCGCCTCGCATTGTCGGCGGATCGGGCTCAGCGAGGCGAGCGCACGACAGAAAGGGAGAGCTTCCCTTCTCTTACGAGATACGCGATACGCTTCACAAAATACGTGTCCTCACGACCCCATGACTCAACAGCAACTGTTCTCCATCGCATTTTTTGCCCTTCTGGCTCTGCTGCTCTACCAGATGGGGCTCATGCTCCAACCGTTTGTGTTTTCAGCTCTGTTGGCCGGACTCTTGGCCCATTGGGCCTTCCCCCTCCATCGTAGGCTTTCCAAGCTGTTCAATGATAATGAGACATTGTCTGCCATGGTGCTGACCCTCGGGGCGTTGGGTATGGTCGTCGTGCCGTTGGTAGTGATGGGGGTGATGTTGGTGCACGAGGCCGGGGCGGCGGAGCAAGCGATTCGATTATGGATCGCAGCCGGCGGACTTCACCGGCTACCGGACCAATTGGCGACGGTCCCCCTCATCGGGGAATGGTTGCGGGCTGCCGCTGTCGAGATCGATACACAGAAATTTTCAATGGAGCAGTCGGTGCTGGCTGGTGCGAAAGGGCTCAGCCAGTTTCTGGTCGGCCAGATGGGTGATTTGCTCAAGAACGCGGTTCTCCTGGTGACGGACTTCTTCATTATGCTGCTGGTGTTGTTTTTCCTATTCAAGGACGGCTCGAAATGGTTCGCCGCCTTCTACGAGCTGATTCCGATGGACGAGTCGCATAAACAGAAAATCGTGACCCGGCTGGATCAAACGATCCGCGCGGTGGTCAAGGGGATGTTGGTGACGGCGATCGTCCAGGGTGTGTTGGCTGGGCTGGCCTATCTCGCGCTTGACGTTCCCTTTCCTGTGGTGCTCACGGCATTGACCATCATCCTGGCGCCGATTCCGTTCGGCGGAACGGCGCTGGTCTGGGGGCCGGTCGTACTCTATCTGTTTTGGATCGGTCCGGCTGGAAAAGCCCTCATCATGTTGGCGTGGGGCATCGGCGTGGTATCCATGGTCGATCAGTTTCTTCGACCCTGGCTGATCGGTCAGGATGTTCAGATTCCCGTCCTGCTCCTGGTGTTGAGCGTGCTCGGAGGGCTGTCCCTCTACGGCATACTGGGGCTCTTCGTCGGACCGATCCTGGTCAGCCTACTAATGACGGCGGTCCAAATCTACCGAGACGAATATCACACGGCGGCGAATCCCACTCCGACAAGTCCTGTCGCGCCTCCGTAGCCGCTTCGTCACGGTCTTTCTATTCCAGCGGAATCGTAATGGCGATGGCGCCGATCACGTCGTTCAACTTGAAATCCTGCTTCGGGCTCAAGGGATGGCTGTTATGGCATGTCACGCAGGCGGCCGAGACGGCGCGGTCCGGGTAGATCGCCTGGAAGTATTGCTTCTTGCCGCTGGCGACGATGCCGGTGACAGGCCGTTCAGGTTGACGCCGGAGCGTATCGAGTGCTTTGCGTTCAAAATCTGTGGCCGGGGCATTACGCTGATAGATCGGCCACTGCCCGATGAGCCGGTAGCGAATTCCATTTCCCCTTTCTGCGACGAGGCGACCTGAATGTTGGAGGAATTGCGCCGGAAGCGGGAGGGCATTCTCTTGTTCCCAACTCTCAGCTGCCGATACGATGCCTTTCTCCTGCATGCGATTGACGATGTGGGTAGTGTAAATCGTGCGATCGGCTTCCAGCACGGCATGGACGTAATCGGCAACTTTCTCCGGCGGAATGCCGTCCGCTCCAGGGGCGGTCTTCGCGAGTAGGAGCGAGGCGATTCCCCAGGTCCCTGCTATGACAAGGGCGATGGTTCCGGCTCTGAACGCGACACGGATGGAGTCCATGGTCCCCTCTCTGCCGCAGTGGCAAGGATCGGCAAAGTTACAGTACAGGTGGTTCCGCGCCCTTCGAGACTCTCGATGCGGACGTCGCCCCCGAATTTTCTGATGATACGTCTCGCCACCGTCAAGCCGAGGCCGGACCCTTCTCCCTGCCCCTTGGTTGTAAAAAATGGATCGAAGATTTTCGGCAAATGTTGCTTGGAGATGCCGGGCCCAGAATCGGTGATTGTTGCAGTCCCGGTGTGATCCGACTGTGCGGTGGACAGCGTCAGCGTGCCGGAGCCTCTCATGGCCTGGACCGCATTGGTGATCACATTCATCAACGCCTGCCGAAGCTGGTCGGGCAGCGCCAGTACCTGCACGTTTCCCGCATAGCATTTAGTGACCGTGATGCCCGCCATCTCCATCGCTGTCTGTATCGTCGCCAGTGCCCGGTCCAATTCATCTTCGAGCGACACCGATATGCGCTGATTCGAGACTTCCCGGCTTGCTACGCCGGTGAAGTCTCGGATGATCGTCGCCATGCGTCGGCCATGCGCCACGATATCGCGGGCATAGGCCTTCACCCGTTCAAGGCTCGGCTCTTCCTGGATCGCCTCGCCTAATCCGACGATTCCGAATAACGGATTGTTGAGTTCATGGCCGATTCCGGCTGTCAACACGCTCAGGCTGTCCGTTTTTTCGGCCTGGACGAGCTGGTCTTGCAGCCGGCTCTCGTCCGTCGTGTCTCGCAAGACCAGGCCGATACTATCTGCTTGTCCTGGTCTGGCCGGCATCCGGAACCACTGGTAATGGTAGACGCGTGTTCCGATGTGGAGATCCGAACGGCTGACGGACGATCGAGATTCAGCGGTAGGAACGAGCGGATCTCTCGGGGACTCGATACGGTTCGCGCCGGCTTGCGAGTCTGCCCTGTTTCGATCGGCGTGAAATTCCTGCCGGAGTCGATGTTGGGCGTCGGCATCGAGCGAGAGGATGCTGGAAAGCGGGGCCGGCGGCTCATCCCGGATTGTGAACGATTCACGCGCCGCCCGGTTGATGTAGCGCACGACTCCATCGGCGTCGATCAAGAGGATGGGGGTGGGGACGGCATCCAGGATGTAGTCCGTAGACTGTTGCAGCACCTGGACTTCCCGGGTCTTTAATTTGACTTCGTCGGTCAGTCCTGCGAAGGCGGCTTTCAGCTGTTGGTTCATGCGGTTGAATTCATCGGCCAAGTCCTCCAGCTCATCCCCTGTGCGGATCTGAATCGGTGTCCGGAGCTCGCCGCGTGCGATCGATTGGGCGGCCTGTTGGAGTTCCCGAACGGGAGTCACGATGCGGCCGGCCGCGGCGAACCCCAGGCCGGCTAGTAACGCGAGGGCGATGCTTCCAAAGACCGTGACCCAGATGAAGAGATGCTGGATTGGGGCAAACAGTTCATCGGACGACTGCCAGACGAATGTGTGCCAGGATGCGTTCTCAATCGAGCCGCTGGTCGTGTGGCTGGTTTGCGGCAAGGGGGCGAAGCCGATGACGGAAGCCGCCTGTCCGCCATGGCCGTCGCTAGGTGCTTCTGCCCAGCCCGGCTGTTGCGGCGTCACAAGGGGGAGGAGATTTCGATCAGACAGCGACACCCCCGTAGGCAGGAGCGGACAGCTGACGACGATGCCGTTGGAATCGATCAGCATGACGTGGCCGGTTTTCCCGAATCGGATGACGTGGGTCGAGGGAGCAAAGAATTCTTTGGCATCAATGACGCGGTGGAGTACTCCGACGACTTCGTAGCGCAGGCTATCCATCACGGGGACGGAGATGGTGAAGACGTAGGCATTCACCTGCTGGTTGAACCGGATATCTTCGATATAGAGTCTGCCCACTGCTTTGTTGAAGGCGCCCTGCCACCAGGGGGCGCGATCGTGCCGGAAGTCCGGCTTTTCTCCCATCGCGGCGACGAGCAGGCCCTGCACATCGGTCAGGAACAGCATTTTTGTTGATGCGCGGACGACTTGCGGAAGCAGTTGCCCTGGCGCGCTATGGATGCCGGCATAGTGTTCGTCGAGCAGCGCGCTCAAGGGACTTCCCATAATGGCATTGACGGCGGCGGGTTCTCCTGCCGTCCAGCGTTGTTCCAGGTCTGTCGGTGCGGCGGCCGGGCTCTTGGAGATTCCGTCGCGCGGCGCATCGCGCCGCTGCTCCAGCTCGCGGATGATCGTGGGATCCCCGGCGATGCGCGCAGTCTGCGCGATTTCTTCGGCTATGAGAAGGTCGAGCTTTCGGGCTGCTTCCGTCGCCAGCGCTTTGAAACTTTCTCCGCTGACTTCCCGGATTTCCCGCGACCCTTGCCAAAATGCCATGCCCAGGCCGACGACGAGCGGAACGACTCCCACCAAGAGCATCGCGACGGTCAGTTTGGCCTTGAGTCCCCAGCCCTTGCCCCGCTGCGATGAAGTCCGCGTGATGCTCATGAGGGGCGACTCCTGTCTTCCGTAGGTGCTTCCCGGGGAAAGGTAATGGTAAAGGTCGAGCCTCGACCGATATGGCTCTCGACCTCGATCGTGCCGTGCATGTGGTGGATCACGTTCTTAATGTTATACAGCCCAAGCCCCGTGCCTTTTCCCGGGGGTTTCGTTGTGAAAAACGGCTCGAAGATCCTATCGATTAGGTCCGCGGAGATGCCGCACCCTGTGTCCGAAACGCGAACTCGGGTCGCGCCCTGTACCTCAGTGGTTTCCAGAGTCAAGGTGCCACCGTGGTCCATTGCCTGGACGGCGTTGGTGATGAGATTGACGAAGACATGCAGGAGTTCATCCGGATTGCCTTTCACCGCGATGTCAGGTTGGTAGGATTTGCGGATGTCGATATCTTGAAGCGCAACGGCGTAACGGGCGATCTTGAGAGCCTCGTCGAGTTTGCCGTTGATGGCGATCAGGCTGTTCTGCTGCGAAGAGGCGCGGCGAGAATAGGAGGTGAGGTCCCGGCAAATGGCGGTCGTACGTTTCACGGCGTCGACAATGTCGCGAGCTTGTTCATGCACCGTCTCAATGTCGCACTCGTCCAGCAGGTTTTCGGCAAGCCCCAGAATGAGCTGAAGCGGATTGTTCATATCATGGGCGATGCCGGCGGCGAAGGAACCGATGCCGGCGAGTTTCTCCGAATGGAGCAGTTCGGCTTGCAGCGCAGACTCATGCCGCACCAGGTCCCACAGGAGTCGTGACGCGGGCCCGCTGAGGATGTCGGTCTCTCCGCTCGTTTGCTCGCGAAGTATCCGATCCATGCCCGGATCGCCGGTGAGGTCCATCACGAGATTGACCCTATGGTTGCTGATCAGATCGGCGAGTCGCTCGTAGGTCGGCACGTGGAGCTCGCGAGCCCGTTGAAGCCCCGGCGCGTCTGGATTCCGGTCGGTAATGCCGACCATTTCAATCGTGCGCAGCTGGTGGAGCAGATCAAGCAGTGCAGTCCCGCCGCGGCCCGCGCCGATAATCGCGACCCTTGTGGCGGGGGTGGGGATCACGGATGCCATCCCTTCTTGCCCGTCCTGGTCGGACCGGTGACCGGCTGTATCGGACGGAGCGGCGGATGGCACACGCGCCCCGTCCGATGTGGGAAGGTCGGAGATCATCACAGATGCGCCAGTTCACGTTGCTCCATCGCGCGCGCAACGGAGGCTTTGAGCTTGTCGCCTTCGACCGGTTTCACCAGGTAATCGACGACGCCTTGCCGCAGCAGAGAGGTGGCCATGTCGGTGTCGGGGAATCCTGTCAGGACGATCAGCGGCACGCGCGGATAGTTGTGGCGGAAGTAGGCGATCGCTTCGATGCCGTTGACCTTGGGCATGCGGATGTCGCAGATGATGACATCCAGTAAGAGACGGTTTTCGCCGGTGTTGATCGTGTCGATCGCCTTGGCGCCGTTCTCCGCTTCCAGGACCTCGTATCCGGCCTTGTGGAGCGTCATGCGGACGACCTTGCGGATATCCGGTTCGTCATCGACGATTAGTACCCGGCCGTTGCAACTTTCACCCCCGACAAAAAACCCCGATTTGAACTCGTCCATGGCGACCTCCTGGTAAAGGGTAGTTGGGCGATGGTCATGTGATGTGGCATCTTCTGATGGGACAGAACCGCAAGGCCTATGCCGGCATATGACAGGATCTCACTTGACCGGATTTCAATAGGTTGACCGTCCCGCATGTGACACGGTTTCAAATCGCTGGCTCAAAGGCACCACCAGGTGGTGAAACACCACCAAGTCCCAGCATCCATGGGCACATTGCCTTTCTGGGGCCATTTCAGCTAGGGTATTTACCGGAAAGAGCAGGGAGGCAGCGTGATTACACCAGACGTATTGACCGACTATGTCCGCAAGAGCATGCCGGATGCCGTGGTGACGGTGACGGATCGTACAGGGACGATGAATCACCTCAAGGTGAGTGTTGTCTCAGCGGCGTTTGCCGGGAAAAATCTTCTCGACCGGCATCGCATGATTTATCAAGCACTGGATGCGCCGATGAAGGATGGGCGTATTCATGCCCTGGAATTGACGGCGAAGACCCAGGACGAGAGCTAAGCGCGTAGGGCTCTGAGTCGATACGATTACGTCTATTGAAGGAGGCCGGACAATGGCAGAACCGATCGAAGAAGAAATTCAAAAGGAAGTACAGGCGCACAAGATTCTGATCTACGGCAAAGGGACCAAGAGCATGCCGATGTGCGGGTTCACCAGAGAGACGATGCAGTTTTTCGACAAATACGGGTACCCGTATGAACTGATCGACGTACTCTCGCAACCGGTGAAGCGGGAAGCCCTGACGAAGATGACGAATTGGCCGACGCTCCCGAAAGTGTTCATCGATGGCACGTTCTACGGGGACACCGATGTGCTCGATCCGATGGCCGCCAAGGGCGAGATCGAGCCGCTGTTGAAAAAAGCATTCGGGAAGTAGGCAGGGCATCCCTGCTCGTCTCTTGCTCCCCGAGCGCACACGCGGGAACAATAACCATCTACAATTAAGGGCGGTGCTCGCTCGATGGGCGCAGTGAGACCGGCAGGAACGCCCTGCTTACTAAGGGCGTTGTGGGTCGTACAAAAACAGCTGCCCCCAAGTCCCTCCTGCAGCCATTGCGCGTTGGCTTCATGGTGAAAAATTCATCATGATTGAATGCCAAGCCAGAAATAAGTAGCCCCTGCCAACGGCAGCGTCCCTGATCCCCGATCCAGCCTCGTGTGCCCATTCAGAATGTCCAACATTGCCATTTCTTCCGGCAGGAGAGAAAAACGAAAGTTTTTTGCTCAATCGCCATGTTGAGTTACATTTGGGGTGGATCGATCAGTCGGAGGCAACCATAAGTGGCGGTGCCACTATGAGTTTGCTGAATAGTCGATAGGATGCCTTTGGACATGGACGCCCAAAGCCTTCTCAGGTTCACCGCACGGGATCGTAAGCAACGCGATCGCACTGGCGCTGTGGATAAAGCCCTGGCAATCAGGCGACGATTTCCGTGGAGTCTCACGATAATGAGGAGACGATGCACATTATCCTGGCAGGGGCTTTATTGGGGGGAGTTGTCCTGCTCCATTGGGTTGTGGAGTGTTTCTATGAGTCGGAGAAAGAACCGGTCCATCGCAATGTGAGGAAATAACCATGGCCGTTGGGAGTGGAGGCCTTGAGCGGGGCCTCATGCCAATGCGTGAGGAAGAAAGAAGGTGGTTGTCGTGATCCATTCATTGAAATATATGCTCCCCATACTCAGTAGTATTTTCTTTCTACTCGCGGGATCCGTGGCCGGCGCGGAAGGGGATGTGCGTGTTTCCCGAGACCGTACGATGTACTTGAAGCATAATGGGGGGCCGTTCTCACATTATCTAGAGCTTCGCGGTGACGGTTCGTATCGGCGGGTTGTCCGTGGGCATCTGTATCTTGAAGAGCGGGATCGCGGAAAGTGGCAGCAGAATAAGGTACGCAAGCTGCTCCTCAGGTCCGATGAGCACTTTCGAAATATCAGTTCAGGCGACTTGCTGATCTCCATGTGGCAGCGTGATCGATTGAAGACGCTTCCCGACATCAGGCAGCGGATTCAGGATTTCCTCAACGCCAATCCTGCGCAAGAGTTTCCTGCCGGGGATGTAGAACATATCAGCGAAACGGGTGTGAGTGTAGATTCCCAGGCGAAGAGCAGCGACATTATCGTGCTGGGCTCCAAACGGGTGAATCGCTCGGACTTGGAGAAACTGCTGGTGGCCATCGACAGGTTTTTGCCCAGCGGCGAAAAGAATCTGTTTGCCCTCGTTCCCTTGGAGTACAAAACCGCTACTATTTTTGTCGATGACGATCGGGCGCAATTGACAAAGAGCATTATCACAGGTGAATTGGCAGGATCTTCTACGCCTGTCCAGGGCGCCGAGAAGTATGGGTATCGTGAAATTGATGCGGCACAATTCGACAAGGAAGTGAAGGAACCGCGGCCGGTTCTTGAGGTGAACCAGCAGCAGAAACAGGCTGGCCAGGATTAGTCTGGAATAAAGTCAAAGTTGGGCGAGCACGTTGTAGCTCTCGGAGTAGTATGTGCCACAAAGAAGAAGGCCGCCTCACCTGAGGCGGCCTTCTTCTTTTTCCCCTGGTAGGTGCGGTGCGGGTGCTCTTGACTGCGCGCATTCGCCGAGCATCGCCCACTATTTGGAAATCAGATTGGTCTTGCATGCGCGGTGAGGAGCACGGAGAGTACCCGGGCCGCGCCATGCTCTCTACGTCCCCATTTCCCAGGATGCCAGATACTTCTTCTGTTCCGACGTCAGTGTATCGATATTGACGCCCATACCCGCGAGCTTGAGCCGCGCGATTTCTTTGTCGATGTCTGCCGGTACCGGATAGACCTTCTTTTCCAGCTTCTTGTAGTTCTTCACGAGGTATTCTGCGCCGAGCGCCTGGTTGGCGAAGCTCATGTCCATGACGCTGGAGGGATGGCCTTCCGCCGTGGCCAGATTGACGAGGCGGCCTTCGCCGAGCAGACTCACGCGATTGCCGTTCTTGATCGTGAATTGCTCGACGCCGGGGCGAACAATCTTCCGTGACTTGCTCATCTTTTCCAGAGCCGGGATGTCCAGCTCCACGTTGAAGTGGCCGCTGTTGCAGACGATGGCGCCGTCTTTCATGGCCGCGAAATGTTCGTTGCGGATGACGTGGATGTTGCCGGTTACCGTGACAAAGAAATCGCCGATCGGAGCCGCCTGTTCCATCGGCATGACGCGGAAGCCGTCCATGACGGCTTCCAGGCCCTTCAACGGATCGATTTCTGTGACGATGACGTCGGCGCCCATGCCTTTGGCCCTCATGGCGATGCCGCGTCCGCACCAGCCGTAGCCTACGACCACGACGACCGAGCCGCAGACCAGCCGGTTGGTGGCGCGTATAATGCCGTCCATGGTGGATTGGCCCGTGCCATAGCGGTTGTCGAACATGTGCTTGGTGTCGGCATCATTGACGGAGATGACCGGAAATTTGAGCACCTTCTTCTCGGCCATGCTGCGCAGGCGAATCACGCCTGTGGTGGTTTCTTCTGTACCGCCGATCACGTTCTTCAGCAATTCTTTCCGCTTGGAGTGGAGGTGGGAGACGACATCTGCGCCGTCATCCATCGTGACATGCGGGCGATGGGCGATGGCGGATTCGATGTGACGATAGTAGGTCTCGTTGTCCTCGCCCTTGATGGCGAAGGTCGGGATGCCTTCATGTTGCACCAGGGCGGCGGCCACCTCATCTTGCGTGCTGAGGGGGTTCGACGCGCAGAGGCGGACATCGGCCCCGCCTGCTTTCAACGTGATCGCCAAATTCGCTGTTTCCGTCGTGACGTGGAGACAGGCGGTGACCCGCACTCCCTTCAGCGGCTGTTGCCGCGCGAACCGCTTACGGATCAGCCGCAGTACCGGCATGGTGGCCTCGGCCCATTCGATTTTCAACTTGCCGGCATCCGCCAGCTTGATGTCTTTCACGTCGTAATCCACGAACACCTCCTCGTCGAAAAGAAGGCCCAGGTTAAGGTTAGAGCAGAGTCATACACCCTGCTCCACTCCCTCAGCCTGAGCCTCAGTTACTGCACCTTCACCTTGGCATCAGCCTGCTGTTGTTACAGGCCCGCGTCTTTGCGCAAGGCCTTGGCTTTGTCGGTCTTTTCCCACGTGAACTCCGGTTCGTTGCGCCCGAAGTGCCCGTATGATGCGGTCTTGCGGAAGATCGGCCGGCGGAGCTTCAGGTGATCAATGATGCCGCGCGGCGTCATTGGGAAATGTTTGCGCACGAGCTTGTCGAGACTCTCGACGGAGACCTTCTCCGTGTTCTTGGTGTCGACGAGTACGGATACGGGGTCGGCGATACCGATCGCATAGGCCAGCTGTACTTCGCATTTGTCGGCCAAGCCCGCAGCGACGAGGTTCTTCGCAATATAGCGGGCCATGTAGGAGGCGGAGCGATCGACTTTCGTCGGATCCTTGCCGGAGAACGCGCCGCCGCCGTGGCTGCCGTGTCCACCATAGGTGTCCACGATGATTTTTCTGCCGGTTAGGCCGGTATCGCCCATCGGTCCGCCGACGACAAAGCGGCCGGTCGGATTGATGTGGTGCTTGACGCTCGTGGGGTCGTAGAGGCGCTTCGGCATCATGGGCTTGATGACTTTCTCCATAATGTCGCGCTCGATTTGCTTATTCGTGACGTCAGGGCTGTGCTGAGTCGAGACCACGATCGTGTCGATGCGCACCGGCTTGCCGTTCTTGTATTCGACGGTCACTTGGGATTTGCCGTCCGGGCGTACCCAGGGGAGGATGCCCTTTTTACGTACTTCCGCCAGACGCTTGGTCAATCGATGGGCCAAGACGATCGGCATCGGCATCAACTCGTCGGTTTCATTCGTAGCGTAGCCGAACATCAATCCTTGATCGCCGGCTCCTCCGGAATCGACGCCCATAGCGATGTCGCCGGATTGCTGATGGATGGCGGTCAAGACGGAGCAGGTATGATAGTCGAAGCCCCACGAGGCATCGGTGTACCCCACGTCCTTGATGACGTCGCGGATGATGTCGGGAATCTCCACGTAGGCTTTGGTGGAAATTTCACCGGCGACGAAGGCGATGCCGGTGGTCAAGATGGTTTCGCAGGCGACGCGCGAGTATTTGTCCTTCGCGATGATGGCGTCAAGAATCCCATCTGAAATCTGGTCGGCGATCTTGTCAGGGTGCCCTTCCGTGACTGATTCCGAAGTGAACAAGTAGTTATTTCTCATGCGATCCCTCAAGGTTGCGGTTATCGAACGCCGCCGGTGGTTCGTGTAGATATTGACGAGGTCCGAGCGACAGACTGACGTTGGAGCTCGTTGGATTCTAGAGGAGGCGCATGGATTTGTCCATCACTACTAAAGGGGTGAGGGGCAGCGAGGGCGCACACGCGCTGCCTTGACACTTCTTTTGGGGCGTTTGTAAGATGACAAGATTTCAAGGGAATTGCGTCCGCCATCGTACTGGGGCCCGTTTATGAAATGTTTTTCGTCCATATGGATGTGCATCGGACTGCTAGCTGCTCAGCCCGCGCTCGGTGTATGTCTATCAAGTTCGGCCGACGCAGAGTCGAGATTCACGCAGGCGCAAGCTGTTGAACGGAATCTTGCGATGGTGAAGGTCGGCGACGAGGCGCCGAACTTTCAGTTGCGCGATCTTGCCGGCAATATGATGAGCCTGTCTCAATTCCGAGGCAAAGTCGTCCTGCTGAATTTCTGGGCTACGTGGTGTGGACCCTGCCGGGTTGAGATGCCGGCGATGGAGCAACTGTATCGGACTCTTTCCCGCAGGGAGTTCGAGATTTTGGCGGTCTCCACGGACGCCCAAGGCGCCCTGGTGACTCGTCCGTTTCAGCGGGAGATGGGGTTTACGTTTCCCATTCTCCATGACGAGGAATATCGAGTGGGTATCATCTATGGCGCGCGATCGCTTCCTCTCACCTTCATGGTCGATCGCCAGGGTGTCATCCGGAAAAAGATTTTTGGTGCCCGCGACTGGGACTCGCCTGAAGCCCGCGAGTTGATCCAGCTACTCATGAAGTCGTAAGCATGACGCAATCGATCCCTCAAATTTCACTGATTGCCGCGTTTTCAGCCGGCTTACTGTCGTTCGTTTCCCCATGTGTGCTGCCGCTGGTGCCGTCCTACATTTCGTACATCACGGGACTCTCGGTCGAACAGCTGACGGATGCATCGGAACGGGTGAAATTCAAGAAGGCGATCGTGCTGAACTCGTTGTTGTTCATCGCCGGGTTCTCGTCGGTGTTCATTGCGTTTGGCGCATCGGCCAGTCTCTTGGGGCAAGTTCTTATTACGTATCAGGACCACATTCGCCGCTTCGGCGGGGTCTTGATCGTGGTATTCGGGCTCTATTTGCTCGGCATCCTGAATCTAAGTTTCTTAAAAATGGAGCATCGCTTTCAATTCCGCAGCCGGCCGGCCGGGTATTTAGGATCGTTCCTGATCGGCGTGGCGTTTGCAGCAGGCTGGACCCCATGCGTGGGGCCGGTATTGGGATCGATTCTCTTGTATGCCAGCACGACAGATTCCCTCGTGAGCGGGGTGGTGCTCTTGACGTCCTATTCGCTAGGGCTGGGTCTGCCGCTTTTTCTGACGGCGTTGGGTGTGGATCGATTCCTGGCTTACTTCAAACAGGCCCGAGCCTACCTCTGGGGTGTTTCAACTGTGAGCGGAGTGTTGCTGGTCGTCGTCGGCGTAATGATCTATGCCAATTCTCTCACGATGGTCACGAGCTTTCTGGAGCGGTACGGTATCGGCTGGTATTTAGGTCAGTAGACCGCTCTTCGCGTCTTCCCCGTTCCCCCGCATATTTGTGATCCCGTCAACCGCGCGCCGATCGAAAGAGCTTATGGCGTATAGCCTATGGCACGAGACTGAAGCGCGAATCGAGGCGGGGGAATACCTGATCCGATTGCGTGCCATACGCTATCAGCTATACGCTCTTAATCCTCAACGAGGAACGCGACTAGCACCAGGCGCCGAGGCGGCAGGCGGTAAAGGCCTGACCCAGCCCACTGGGAGTAGGAATTGAGAACAGGTTTGACACTGGAGATCCGGCAGCAGCCACTCCAATATCGGCGATGGGGGATGGGTCTGATTTATGCGCAAGCTGGGGACCTGGTTTTGCTCCGCCTAGTTTTGCGAGCAGGCTGTTTCCGTCATTGACTGCCGTGCTATTCGGGTATTTGTTCGCGAGTAGGACCAGGCTCTCCCGCGACCAATCGTCGGCGCCCAATTCATGATAGCTCATGGCTAGAAAATATAAGGCATCGGGAGCAACGAGCCGATCGGGATAGGTCTTGATGATATGTTCGAATCGGTGCGCGGCAGCCAGGTACGAGCCGCGTCGGTAGTAGAACTGGCCTACGAATAGATGCATTTGCGCCAGCCAGTTATGGCAGTCTTCAAGTTTCTGCAGTGCTTGGGCATCGTAGCGGCTTCCAGGATAGTCTTTCCGGACACGTTCAAATGCAGTGATGGCCTTCTGAATGGGCTCAGGGTCCCGATCAATGCTTTTCGCCAGTTTGAGCTGAACCTCTCCGACCTTAAATGCGGCATAGGGAGCGAGCACATGGTTCCGGAAGAGATCCAGGAACCGGTTGTATTCAGTCAAGGCTTCGTTGTATTCCTCTTTCTCAAAAAATGCCTCTCCACGTTTCATGATCACATTGGGGTGGAAGAGCTGCTTCTCAATGTTGTCTTCGAGGAAGATCTGCTCGTCTACGCCGCTGACCACTTTTTTCACACCGCTTCTTAAGTCTTCGGGGGTGCCTGCACAGGCAGCGAGGAAGCTTTGTCCTACAAGAAGGCATCCCAGCAGTGGCAGGAAGGAGGCTCGCGATGTCCAGCCGGCCTTGGTGTTAGGGGATATATGCAATGATGACATAATGTCGATTCATAGCAAGAATGGAGGGTAAAAAGCAATGAAAAGGAGAGGTCGGTTGACCCACATCCGCCCTCTCCCTATAATCCCGCGCACGTCGTATCGGTGTCACCCTGTTGTCTTGACCCATTTTAGGTAGGAAGCATGATTCGAACCAGGGCGATTGGAACGGGCAGCTATGTACCTCACCGGGTCGTGACAAATGAGGAGATTGCCCGGCCGTTAGGACTTGCTCCTGACCAGATCTACAGGCTGACCGGCATTCGAGAACGGCATTGGGCGGCAGATCACGAAGCGTCTTCCGACATGGCGATTGAGGCGGGGCGTCAGGCCCTCCTGGCGGCCGGCTGTGAGGCGTCTGCTATCGAGGCTGTCATTGTATCTACTACGTCTCCGGATGCGGTGTTTCCTTCCACGGCTTGTTATGTCCAGCGCGGATTAGGATGTAAAGGAGTGGGGGCGTTTGATGTCTCCGCGTCCTGCTCCGGCTTTCTCTATGGGCTCTCTATGGCTCAGGCCATGATAGAGAGCGGGCAAATCCGGACCTGCCTGGTAGCGGCATCAGAGGTCAAGTCTCGTTTTCTCGATCCCAAAGATGGGGCGACCGCCATGCTGTTCGGCGATGGGGCAGGCGCCCTCGTCTTGCGTGGGGAGGAAGATCGAAGCCTGGAGATGCGAGGGATCTTAGGCATCAGGTTGCGCGCCGATGGATCGCGGCATGAGCTCATTCGTGTTCAGGCCGGCGGGTCGCGAAAACCGTCTTCTCAGGCTACGGTAGAGAGGCATGAACATACCCTGCGCATGCAGGGCGCCTCACTCTATCGGGCTGCGATTCGGCGGATTGAACAGGCCGTGCAGGATATTTTGAAGGAGTTCGGAGTCGATCTTCGTGAGGTCAAGCAGGTAGTTCTTCATCAGGCCAACGGCCGAATTCTGGCCCAGATTGCCGATCGCCTGGCTATCCCTCAGGACAGACTTTCGTCGGTTATCGAACGGTACGGCAACACGTCATCAGCGTCGGTGCCCATTGCCCTTGACGCGGCGGTGCGCGGTGGGGCTATTGCCCCCGGTGATCTTGTACTGCTGGGCAGCTTCGGCGGAGGCTTGACGTGGGCGACCGGCCTTGTCCGGTGGTAGCAGGCCGGCGAGCGTATTTCGTGTCCCGTCGTTCGTGAAGCGTAGAGCCCGCTCCACCGGCGCGGCGCGTGCAGGTTAGACCTTGCTTGCTTGAATCACCATTTTATCTCTGCTTCGAATGGGAAGACGCACTACGAATTTGCTCCCGTGAGGCTGGTTCGCTTCTACCCACACCTGCCCCCCATGCCCCTCTACGATATGCTTCACAATCGCAAGCCCGAGCCCTGTCCCACCCAGTTCGCGCGATCGGGCCTTGTCGACACGATAAAATCGTTCAAACACCCGTGGGCGGTCCTGTTCGGGGATGCCGATTCCTGTGTCGGATACCGTGAGTTCGATTCCCTCTTCAGAGGATCCTGTTGATCCTGTCCCGCTGATCAACCTGGAATTGACGGTGATAGTGCCGCCGGCGGGCGTATATTTCACGGCATTATCGAGCAAATTGGTCAGCACCTGCAGAAGGCGGCCTTCATCGCCCGGGACAGGAGGGAGATTGTCGTCAATCGACAGGACCAAGCGATGCCCGTTCTTATCGGCGATGGGTTTGATCGTGGCTAACGCACGGTCGATAATCGGGCGCAGGTCAACCGGTTCCTCTTTCAATAGGACACGGCCCGATTCGATTTTCGATAGTTCGAGCAAGTCTTCGATGATCAGGTTCAGCCGGTCGCTCTGTTTAAGGATGATATCCAGAAATTTCGCCGATGCCACAGGGTCGTCTTTCGCCCCATCCAGCAAAGCTTCGACGTAGCCTTTGATGGATGTGAGCGGTGTGCGCAGTTCATGGGAGACGTTTGCCACGAAGTCTTTCCGAATATTTTCAAGGCGTCGTAGTTCGGTCATGTCATGGAATACGAGCACGACACAGGCCTCATTCTCCCGTTCGCCTCCCGCGACGGAGACTTCGATGTGCAAACAGCGATTGGAGAGCGGCAGCACGATTTCGCCCTCATGATTCGTCCGAGACCGCAGAGAGGATATGACTAGGTCGTTCAATTCTTGGTGGCGGAACAGCTCCGTGCAGGGACGGCCACGGGCCTCTGCGCGCGAGACCCCGAACATGCGCTCCAGCGCGGGGTTGATCTGTAACACATGGCTGCGATAGTCAAGCACCATGACCCCTTCAACCATCGAGGTCAGCATGGCCAGCAACTGCGCCCGGTCTTCCGAGAGTTCATCGATCCTGGTGTGCAGCCGGTCGGCCAGGTCATTGAGCGCGTCGGCCAGGAGGCCGGCTTCGTCGTGGGCAGTGGTTTTGATAGGAGCGGTCCGTCGGTCGGAGGCCAGCTGCCGGGCTGTCTGTGCAATCTCCGAAAGGGGCGTGATAATACTGCGGGCGAGCCAGAGGCTGAGCAACGCGATGACAAGCAACGTGCCGGCGAGCGCTCCGATGAGGGTTCGCTGAAACTGGACAATCTGGCGGTCCAGTTGGGCCATGGGGAGGGCGATGCGCACGACGATGGGTTGAGCGTCCGGAGGCTGCATCAGGAGGGTGGCTCGATAGACCGTGCGCTCTCCGGTGGTGATGCTGGCCCGAATATCCTGCCCGTGCCCTGTGGCGAGGGCCTGTACGACTTCGGGCTTTACTCGATGATTCTCAACAGTGGATAAGTCGACATCCCGCACAGCACTGTCGGCCAGCACCGTTCCGTCCGAGGCAATCAATGTGACACGGGTTGTGGCCCGGTTTCCCAGGTCGCGGGCGGCCTCTTGGAGCCGGGATGATGCCGGAATCGGAGAAGCCGGGCGAAATAGGGGTTGGAGTCCGTATTCAACGAGTCGGGCTTTCGCGTCCAGCACATCGTCCTGCTGCGCTAAGTACTGGCGTTCGAGCGAGTGAACAGCCACGGTGCCGGCCACAACCACACCACCGGTCACCGCCAGCAGCATCCCGATCGCCACTTTCCATCGGATCGACAGAGTCATGACGGCGTTGACTGCTTACACGTCACGTCTCACCAGCAGACTCCTTCAATTTATACCCCAGCGATTTCACTGAGACGATGGCTGCATCGAGGGGCGGAAGCTTTTGCTTCAGTCGTCGAATGTGAACGTCGACGGTTCTGGTAGTCCCGTAGTAGTCGTAGCCCCACACCGCATTGAGGAGGATATCGCGAGTGAGGACGCGTCCTGGATGTCGAAGCAGGTGCTCCAGTAGACCAAATTCTTTGGCGGTCAGCGGCACCTCATCATTTGCCAGGCGGACCTCATGTCGAGTCGTGTCCATTGTGAGTGGACCATAGCGATACAGACCGGCCCCTTCGGCGGGGGTGCGCTCCAGACGGCGCAGCAGGGCTTTGATGCGGGCGACGAGCGCTTTGGGGCTGAAGGGTTTGGCCACGTAGTCATCCGCTCCCAGTTCGAGGCCGATGACCGTGTCAGATTCCTCGGCTTTAGCCGTCAGCATGATGATGGGCAGCATGGCGGTGTCGGGAATCGAACGCAGGCGTTTGCAGACTTCGAGTCCGTCCATCTCAGGCAGCATGAGATCGAGTACGATGAGATCCGGTTTGTCCTCTTTGACCTTCTTCAGCGCCTGGGCCCCGTTCACAGCCGTGGCGGTCCGAAACCCTTCTTTTTCCAGATACAGCTTGACGAGCTGGAGAATATCCGGCTCGTCTTCGACGACGAGGATCTTCTTTGGGAGTACGGCACCCATAAGGTCATCACAGCCTACGGAGGAGGTGAGAGCCTGTCAAGCGAAGGCAGTAACTTATGGGAGGGTGGGATACGGTTGATGCTGGATCGGCGCGGCATTGATCATAAAAGGCTACGTATCATGATGTGGCGCCCCCAAGTATTATGAGTGAGCTTTCACAGGCCAATTCGGTTGACGGAGCTGGCCAGTCTGACGTAAGGTGAGTGATTCGAGATTCGCGCCTGACTGTGACGAAGGCGCGCCATTCAGTTCGAAGGAGTTGCTCTGATGATGAAAATCTATCTTGCCAATCCTCGTGGATTTTGCGCCGGGGTTGATCGGGCGATTGATATCGTAGATCTCTCTCTCAAAAAGTACGGCGCTCCCATTTACGTCCGCCATGAAATTGTCCATAGCCGCCATGTGGTGAATTCGCTCCGGCAAAAGGGCGCGGTGTTCGTGGAAGAATTGAATGAGGTGCCGGAAGGATCGGTCGTGATTTTCAGTGCGCACGGCGTGGCCAAGTCCGTCTGGGAAGAAGCGAATCGCCGCAGCCTGCATGTGATCGATGCAACCTGTCCGCTGGTGATCAAGGTTCACAACGAAGTCAATCGCGACTATACCCAGGGATACGACTTGATTCTCATCGGTCACGCCGGACATCCGGAAGTGATCGGGACCTTAGGGCAAATTCCAGACAAATTCCACTTGGTGTCCTCGGTCCAAGATGTCGAAAAACTCCAAGTGGAAAGCACGGTCAATCTTTCGTATGTTACGCAGACAACGCTCAGCGTAGACGAATGCCGAGACATTGTCGGGGCATTGCATCGGCGGTTCCCGAACATCAAAGGCCCGCATCAGGAGGACATTTGTTACGCGACGCAGAACCGGCAAAATGCCGTCAAGGAATTGTCCCGTTTGGTGGATGTCATCCTCGTCATCGGGTCACCGAATAGCTCCAATTCCAACCGTCTGCGCGAGTTGGGAGAGCAGTGCGGGATTCCCTCCTATCTCATCGACTCTGCCAGTGACATCAATCCGGCCTGGTTGCAAGGAGCCAAAGCGGTCGGGATCGCTGCTGGTGCCTCTGCTCCGGAGGTACTAGTGACAGAAGTGGTGGCGTTCTTGCGATCCTCAGGCCCGTCAGAGGTTGAGGAGCTTACGGTAATTGAGGAAGATGTCGAGTTTCTCTTGCCCAAAGAACTTGTGCAGATCGAATCGGCCGGTAAGTCAGCAGCCGGCATCGTCAGTTAGATTTTTAGTCGTCTTAGACTAAATCCTCTGCGATCCCCACATCTTGTGGGGATCGTTCGTTCAGATCCCTACCTGATGTGTTTTCTTTTGATTTCTCTGGACCCATATGCTACAAGGTCCGAACCTTTTCTTCTTCATTAACCAACGTCGTCAGTGTTCGTAAATGGTGAATCTATGTATTTGAAATCATTGGATATGATGGGATTTAAGTCATTTGCTGAAGGGAAGATCCAATTTCCTGAAGGGGTGACCGCGATCGTGGGTCCCAATGGAAGTGGGAAGAGTAACGTGGTGGATGCGATTCTCTGGGTGCTGGGCGAACAAAGCACCAAGACCCTTAGAAGCGAAAAGATGGAAGATGTTATTTTCAACGGGACGGAGCTCCGAAAACCGTTAGGGATGGCAGAAGTCTCGTTGACCATCGGAGGGCTCGATCAAGCAACCATGAGGCTTGAAGGCGGCTCAGGTTTGCCTGCCCAACTGACGGAATTCCAGGAATTGATGATCACGCGGCGGCTCTATCGGAATGGAGAGAGCGAATATCTCATCAACAAAACCGTGTGCAGACTCAAAGATATCCGTAGCTTGCTTCTTGATACCCGCGCCGGCAGCAAAGGGCACACCGTTATTGCGCAGGGCCAGATCGATCAGATTCTCAATGCGTCGCCGCAAGATCGGCGTGAACTCATCGAGGAAACTGCCGGCATCATCCGCTACAAGAAGCAAAAGGCCGAGGCATTGCGAAAGCTCGAAACCACTCAGCAAAACCTGCTTCGTGTCCGTGACATCATTGCGGAAGTGAAGAAACAGCTGAATTCTCTGGAGCGGCAGGCGCGGCAGGCGCGGACCTACCAGACCTTACAACAGGAAGCGCGTGTGATCGAGATTGAATTGCTGACCAGAGAATTCAGGGCGCTCCGCAGCGGACTGCAGGACGTTGAGACTGAAGTGGCGGGTCTGGATCAACGAGAGGCCGGCATGGCGGCTGAACAGGCGCGGCTGACAGCGAATCTTGAACAGGCGCGGCTCGATGCGATTGCGATGGGCGAGTTGACCGGCAAGATCCGGGAAGAGCAGGCACTGATTGAGCAGCAGCAGGCGCAGGCGCTGACGGCGGCGGAGGTCGAACGGAATCGGAGTCAATTGTTCGGTGAACAGCAGGTGCAGGAGTCTGCCGAGTTTGAGGAGTTAGCACGTTCGCATGACGAATTGGCCGTGGCACTTCAATCCATCGACTTTTCCCTGAGTGCTGTCCAGGAAGAGATGGAGGCCAAAGAGCGTGCGCTCGGCGAACTCGATCGCGACATGGAAAAGCAGGTACTTCAGCGGGCGGCGGCTGTGGCGGAAGAAGAGCGGGGGCGCAATGATGTCCTGCAGCTTGCTGTGCTCGTGGCGAATACGGAACAAGGTGTTGCGCAGTTGGCGGCACGTATGCGCGAGCTGGCAGGTCGTGAAAACGGGATGATATCTGAACGAGAAGGGCTTGAGGCTCAACGGACAGATGCGGTCAGCCGGCATGAGCTGTTGCGACAGGAATATGGAGAAGCCGACCGGATGATTGCGGATCTTCGGACCCAACAGCGCACTGTCCAGGAAGACAATGCAAGTATTGTGAGTGAGGTTCAGAAATTGGACCCCCAGATTCTTCGACGCTCGGAAGAGCTGGCTGCAGTGGATTCCCGGTTGGAGGCGCTTCAGGGCGTGGTTCGTGAAGAGATGGGCTATGGCCGACAGGGTACCGATGAAAGTACGGCCCTGAAGTCTTGCGCGGGTGTGCGAGATGCTGTTGCCGAGTGGCTGATGGTTCCGCCCGGGATGGACCGCGCGGTTGAGGCCGTATTGGGAGAGCGCGTCCATGGGTGGTTTGTCGATGAGCCGTCCGTGGCATGCCGCGCGATCGGTTTTCTAGAGGAGAAGGCCCTCGGCCGCGGTAGTTTTATTCCCCAGCAGCCGCGATGGGGAAGCGCGCGGGAGAATGCATGGTGGTCGGACATTGCCGGTCAGCCGGGTGTGCTTGGCCGCGCCGTGGATTTGATTCAAACCGATGCTGCTCGTGTGGAAGCGCGGGACTGTTTGTTTGATCGTGTGGTTATTGTCGAATCACTCGCTCGAGGTATCCAGTTATGGGAGCAGCGGTTGTGGAATGCTCCAGACGGCCCGACGCTCGTGACCTTGGCCGGGGAAGTAGTGGATGCGTCAGGAGTGGTGACAGGCGGCCAGATGCAGGGCAGGCAAGGCCTGCTCGAGCGCCGTCGTGAGGTGATGGATCTTGAAAGTAAGCGGCATGTTCTTGTTGCGGCGCTTGAGCAGGAGAAGGTGCGCCGCGCGGTTCTGGGTGAGCATGCGCAGTTGTTGGCGCAGGAAGAACGGCGGCTTGCCGATTCGCTTCGCGCCGCTGAGATGCAAAATCTTTCGCTGCGCAAGGACGAAGAGAATCTCCGGCAAGTGCTTGTCGACCTTGATCTTCGATTGACTGGGGTGGCAGCTGAAATTGAAACCTGCATCGGCGAACGGCAGCGGCTTGAGCAGGAGTCTCAGTCGATTCAGGCGCAGTTAGTCCAATGGATCGCTGAGAAGACTGAGCGGGAAACGGCGCTGGCAGGGGTTCGGGAACGGCTTGACCAAATCGATCGCGATGTGCGAGCCGTTCAAGAGCGCGTCACTGATGCGAGGCTGGCGGCCGAAGCGCTGCGCGGGAAACGGGAGCATGAGCAAGCGAACCGTGAACGGGTTGTGCAGCAGATTCAGGAGTCGGAACATCGTCGCCATATTCTGGGGGCGCACCTGGAAAGCCTGCGTTGTTCGATCGAGCAAAGCCGGACCGAGCAAGCTCGCCAGGAAGCACTGTGCCGGGAGTGC
Source organism: Nitrospira sp. (assembly GCA_022842445.1). GTDB lineage: Bacteria > Nitrospirota > Nitrospiria > Nitrospirales > Nitrospiraceae > Nitrospira_D. The sequence goes on along the minus strand of JALHPO010000005.1, from coordinate 126,723 downwards.
GGCACAGTCGTCGATCGTGTCAAGGGAGAGTTGGTTGCGGCACAAGAGCGCCAGACGCAGCAGATGGCGGCCTGTCAGGCGCTGGAAAGCAGTCTCGGCGACGTGCGGTTGGAGATGTCGGTAATCCGTGATGCGCGGATGGGAGCGGAAGTCCGTCGTGCGGAACTTCGGACGCAATTGGGGGCTGTCGAAGGAACCTTATCGGGTACGTATCAGTTGGATCCGCTGATGATGCTTGGCGAGACTGCGGAATTGTTGGAGGCCGAGGCGCCTGCTCCACGCCCTGATGCTGAGCTGAAAGATCAGCTGCAGCAACTTCGAGGTCGTTTGGATCGGATGGGGCCGATCAACCTGGCGGCGATCAGCGAACATCAGGAGCTCGATGAGCGCCACACGTTTCTCTCCGCGCAGGAGCAGGACTTATCGAACTCCATTGGCGCCTTGAAAGAAATCATTCAACGGATTCAGCGGACAACGAAAGACATGTTTGTGTCCACGTTCAATGAATTGCAGCAGAAGTTCAGTGAAGTCTTCGGCAAGTTCTTTCCCGGGGGGAGGGCGGAGCTACAGTTGGTCGATGATCCGCCTTCGGAGAACGGTGACGGATCGGGGAATCAAGAGCCCGGCATCGATATTGTGGCGCAACCGCCAGGGAAGCGTCTGAAAAGCATTACTATGTTGTCCGGCGGGGAAAAAACTCTCACGGCCATGGCCCTGTTGTTTGCGAGCTTTCTGATCCGGCCGACGCCGTTTTGCCTGTTGGATGAAATCGACGCGCCGCTGGATGAAGAAAACATCGGCCGGTTTACCGGCGTCCTGCGGGAGTTAGCGCAGAGTGCCCAGTTTCTGGTTATCACCCACAACAAGCGGACGATGGGCATTGCCGATTCCCTCTTCGGAGTGACCATGGAGGAACCTGGGGTATCCAAGCTCGTGTCTGTGCGGTTGGGTGAACTTCAACCAGCCTAGCAGTGCACGAAAAGATGAGTAGTTTAGAGGACTTCACGGCCCAATCGCTTGACTCCATTTAGAACCTCTGTTATAAGCCCTCCGATGGGCTGAGTGCATTTCTGCGCGGATAGACGACTTGTCGTCGGTAGAATCGGTGTCTGTTTTTTGTGGTGTGTTGTTCAGTCTGATTTCTCGATCCGGGAAAATACATGAACCTGATCAGAACGTTGTTCAGCCGTCTTTCTGAGAGCCTGCTCTCGAACGGCTCTGAAAAATTCAGATCTGCTGCAGAATACGCTCCCGCGTCACTGCTTCGGCTTGTTTCGGACAAGCCTGTAGGACTGCCGTCGCTGGACCCTGCGGCCCGCCGCCCTGCCGGCCACACAGCCACCCAGCCTGATGCCATTGATGATGCGATCAGACGAAGCCAATCCTGGTTCCTCAGCCAGCAACATGCCGAAGGATACTGGGTCGCGGAGCTCGAAGCGGACACGACGCTGACCTCCGAGTACTTGATGCTTCGCCGGTTCCTCGACCGCGTTGATGTTGATCGTGAACAGAAAGCCGTTCACTATTTGAAGTCGATGCAGTTGCCTGACGGCGGCTGGCCGATTTATTACGGAGGCCCGTCGGAGATCAGCGCGTCGGTCAAGGCGTATTTTGCACTCAAACTGAGCGGCGTGTCGGCAGACGAGCCGTTCATGGTCCGGGCGAAAGAGCGCATTCTGGCGATGGGCGGTGTCGTCCAAGCCAACGTATTCACGAAAATCGCGCTGGCGCTGTTCGATCAGTATGATTGGGAAGGTGTTCCCCACATGCCGGTCGAGATCATGCTCCTGCCGAAACGGTTCTATTTCAGTATCTACGCCATTTCGTACTGGTCTCGCGCCGTCCTGATCCCCTTACTCATTATATTCGCGCACCGGCCTGTATGCCGGATTCCTCGCGAACAAGGGGTTGATGAACTGTATCTCGAGCCGCGTAAAGATATTCGCTATTGGAAATATCCGCCGTTCAACAAGGATCAACATTGGTTCACCCCCCACAACCTGTTTGTCGCGCTCGATGCCCTCTTGAAGATCTACGACCGGATGCCGATGAGGGTATTGCGCGAGAAGGCACTGCAAAAGGCATCAACCTGGATGCTGGAGCATCTCAAGGGATCGGGCGGGCTCGGCGCCATCTATCCGGCGATGGCAAACTCGATCATGGCTCTGCAGTGTCTCGGGTACAGTGCGGACGATCCCTTGGTCATGAAGGCATTGCGGGAAATCGAAGACCTGGAAGTGTATGACTCCATACAGCTCGACGGTCAACGTGTTTCCACCGTCCATCTGCAGCCCTGTTTCTCCCCGATTTGGGATACGGCGCTCCTTCTTAATGCGCTGATTGAAGCGGGGATGCCTCAGGATCATCTTGCGCTGCAAAAGGCCGGGGCCTATCTCATGTCCAGGCAAACCAAGACGGTCGGTGATTGGATCGTGTCTTCGCCGACAGCCAAGCCCGGCGGCTGGTATTTCCAGTTTGAGAACGAGCTGTATCCGGACGTGGACGACTCCGCCGTCGTGCTCATGGCATTGTCAAAATTGAAAATGCCTCAATCTGCTGAACTGGAAGACTCTCTTCGTCGCGGCATGCAGTGGGTGGTCGCCATGCAGGGGTCCGATGGCGGCTGGGGCGCGTACGACAAGGACAATAACCGGGTCGTCTTCAACTACATCCCTTTTGCTGACCACCACGCGTTGCTCGATCCCAGCACGTCCGACCTGGCGGGGCGGTGTCTGGAGATGCTGGCCGCGTTGGGTTACGACCGTACACATCCTGCCGTCGCTCCAGCTCTGGCCTTTCTGAAGAAAGAGCAGGAGGCGGATGGGAGTTGGTATGGCCGCTGGGGCGTCAATTATATCTATGGTACGTGGTCTGTCTTGGCCGGGCTTCGGGCGATCGGCGAAGACCTCTCGGCTCCGTACATCCGCCGCGCCGTCTCCTGGTTGGAGTCCAAGCAGAACCCTGACGGAGGCTGGGGTGAGTCCTGTCTGTCGTATGCGGAGGCCGAGCATAGCGGTAAGGGAGACAGCACCCCGTCGCAAACTGCCTGGGCATTGATGGGCTTGATGTCAGCCGGAGCGGTGGACTCATTCAGTGTCGCGCGTGGAGTACAATTTCTCCTTCGCCATCAGTTGAAGGGTGGATCATGGGAGGAAGTTCGCCATACCGGGACGGGATTCCCCCGCGTGTTCTATCTCCGGTACCACTGGTATTGCCAGTATTTCCCGCTGTGGGCCCTTGCCATGTACCGCAACCTCCGCACTCGCGGGAAAATGCGGGCAGACGAGCTGCGCCACTATGTTCAAGTGGACGGGTCTTATCGGACTGAGCGTTGACCGCCACGGATTCTGTCTCGCCTATCCCTGTGCTCCCTCTATCAACTACCACATTACCGAAGCGGATCGCGATTTTTGCCGCTACCTTTTGGGAAGTGAAGGCAGTGGAAGCTGCATTTCAACCAGGGATCGAACGGTGTATCAATGGAATGCCGGTGCTCGTATTTGCGGCAGGTTCCAGAGAGTATTGGCTGGCTCGGACCGGCGTGGGCCCTGAAAAAGCCGGCCTGGTTGCGGCCCGATTATTAGGACATCAGCCGTTTAGTCTTGCAGTGTCGACGGGATTTGCCTGTGCGCTCATTACGACTAAAGTGGGCGCGGTCCTTGCCGGACGGGATGTGGTGCGGGCGGTGGGGCCGGGCGTGGATGTGTGTCAGGCGATTGAAGTGCCAGGGGCTGAGCGGGATATGGTCATGGCACTGGTCGAGGGTGCGAATCCGGCGGGCCACATCGGACGATTCGTTTCCACCGATTACATTGTCGGCAGCGCATCCGAGAAACGTCGATTCTCGCACAGCACCGGCGCGATCGGTCTCGATATGGAAAGCGCAGCCTTGGCGGTTGAAGCGCAACGTGCTCAGGTTCCGTTTGTGATTATCCGCACGGCGTCCGACCTGCTGGATGAAGATCTGCCCCTTGACTTCAATCTCTTTCTCAGGCCCACTGCGTGGCTCAAGGGTGTTGGCGCGCTGTTGGGGAATCCGTCGAGTGTCATGGGATTATTTCGGCTTCGCCGCCAAAGTCAGGCGGCGGCCATAAACTTGACGGCGTTTTTTAAGCGCTATGCGGCCGGCATCTCAGCAGACGGCGGCGCCGTCGGATTGCAAGTTGATCGATCATGATGAGGATGCTGGAACGAATCGGCCATGGGGTTCTGGTCCATGTGGGTGAAATGGGCCGGATGCTGGTCTTTGTCGTCTCATCCTTCGCCTGGCTTCTACGTCCACCGTTGCGGGCGGAGCAGATCGTCAAGCAGGTGCATTTTATAGGCTATAAATCCACGTTCGTTGTGGTGCTCACGGCTGGTTTCACGGGCATGGTGCTGGCTCTCCAGGGGTATTACACGCTCAGGAAGTTCGGATCCGAGGGGCTGTTGGGATCAGCCGTCGCCCTCAGCATGATCCGTGAGCTGGGTCCGGTGCTGGCCGCGCTTATGGTAACGGCCCGGGCCGGTTCGGCGATGACGGCAGAAATCGGAATCATGCGCATCACTGAGCAGATCGATGCGCTCGACACCATGGCGATCAATCCGCTCCAATATCTGATCGCCCCGAAGCTCGTCGCGGGCTTGATCGGCGTTCCGCTGTTGGTTGCGATCTTCGATGTGGTGGGCATCTATGGCGGTCATCTGGTGGGTGTGGAACTGTTGGGCGTGAATGCGGGGTCCTACTGGAATTCCATCGAGTCGTCGGTGGAATGGAAAGACGTGTACGGAGGCATTCTCAAATCCATCAGTTTTGGCCTGATTGTGAGCTGGGTCTGCTGCTACAAAGGGTTCTACACCCGTATGAGCGCCGAAGGATTGGGTACTGCGACGACGGAGGCGGTTGTGTTATCGTCGGTCCTCATTCTTGTGTGGGATTATTTTTTGACGTCGGTACTGCTCTGAAACGGTGTGACGGTTCCTCTGGTTCTTTTGGTTCGTCTCGTGCGAGAGCGGGAACCAAAGAAACCAAACAAACCAGATCAACCAGATAAACGAGAATGATCAAACTCGTCGGCGTGAAAAAGACCTTGGGGGGACAGCCGGTGCTGCAAGGCGTCGATCTGGTCATTCCGCCAGGGAAGCTGACGACGATCATCGGCCGTAGCGGAGAAGGCAAGAGCGTATTACTGAAACACATGATCGGGCTGTTGCAACCGGACGAAGGAGAAGTCTGGGTGGATGGAACGGAAATTTCACGTCTCAAAGGGCATGCCCTCAACGAAGTCCGCAAGCGGTTTGCGATGCTGTTTCAAGGGGCGGCGCTGTTCGACTCGCTGACGGTGTTTGAGAACGTGGCGTTTCCACTGCGTGAAAAGCTACGAATGAAAGGGGCGTCGGTGACGACTCGGGTTGAGGAGAAGTTGGAGCAGGTCGGCCTGGCCGGGATGGGGCACAAGTATCCTGCTGAGCTCAGCGGCGGCATGCGCAAGCGCGCCGGACTGGCTCGGGCGTTGGTGATGCAGCCTGAGATCATCCTATTCGATGAGCCGACCACCGGCCTGGATCCGCTTATGGCCAAGTCGATTCACGACCTCATCACCGGGATGCAACGGAAGTTCGGTTTCACCGGCATCATGGTCAGCCATGAGATACCGGAAATATTCGGGATTTCCGACTATGTCGCCATGCTGAAGCGGGGAAAAATTGCGGCGATGGCGGAGCCGGTGGAGTTTCAGCAGACATCAGATCCGGAAATCAAAGAGTTTATCTCGGTCGGCGGTCCCGTGCGGCCGGCTACGGCGTCCGCTATCCGCCAAGGAGTGTCGTAGATGGAAAAGACCAAGCTTGAATTGATCGTCGGTCTGTTCGTGCTCATCGGGATCGTCTGTTTGGGCTATCTGTCGATCAAGCTGGGGAAATTGGAGGTTATCGGAGGCGATCGCTACGAAGTGGAGGCTCCATTCAACTCGGCATCCGGCCTGAAACCCGGTGCGACCGTGGAAATTGCCGGCGTAGAAGTCGGGCGAGTCAAATCGATCGTATTGAAAAACGATCAGGCGATCGTCCGGCTGGCGGTTCAGAACAACATCCAACTCTATTCCGACACCTTTGCCTCGATCAAAACCAGGGGCATCATCGGAGAGAAGTTCCTCGCACTGTCCCCGGGGGGAGGCGGCGATCCATTGCAAGCGGGCGGTACAATCCGCGATACTGAATCGGGGCTGGACCTCGAAGAATTGGTAAGCCAGTACGTCCATGGCAAGGTCAAATAGCATGGCGGTTCGAATCGTTACAAAGAACACGTAAGCCGGAGGGGAAGGGCATGATGACGTCGATTGCGAATGGCCGGGGCATCCGGGCGTGTGTGCCTCCTCATCGTCGGGTGATTCCTCTGATCCTGAAGATGACGCTGGTTGTTGTGTGGCTGGCGTCGGCGGCCGCTCCCTGCTATGCAGGTGCCCCGACGGATACGATGAAAACGACGATCGACGAGGTGCTTCGCATTGTCCGTGAAAGCGACCTGAAACAGCCGAATAAGGCCGAAGAACGCCGGCGCATGCTGGAACGGGCCGTCGGAGCCCGGTTTGATTATCAAGAAATGTCGAGGCGTGCACTCGGCGCGCCGTGGAATACACTCTCCGATCAAGAGAGGCAAGAATTTGTCGATCTGTTTCGAACGCTACTGACGAATTCATATTCCGACAAGATTGAGACGTATTCCGGCGAAGGTGTGCAGTACTTGAATGAGCGCATGGAGAAGGAATATGCGGAGGTCAGGACAAAAGTGCTGTCGGGAAAGACGGAAATTCCTCTCGATTACCGCTTGATCAACAAGGGAGATGATTGGCGTGTGTACGATGTCGTGGTTGACGGCATCAGCTTGGTCAACAACTATCGTGGGCAGTTCGCAAAAATCATCAAGTCCTCTTCCTATGCCGATCTTGTCGAGCAGCTTCGCAAAAAATCCGACAAACTCAAGGCGCCATAGCGTCGTTTCGCGGGATTACGAGTACGTCTATGCGCAGCCTCGTCGTCAGTATCATTCTCGTGCTGTTTGGGGCGGTCTGTCCTCCCCTATCAGACCGAGCTCATGCGGAGACGAAATACTTCCCTATCCCTGCCGTCAGCTCCAGTAAAAATGATGGCAATGATATCGGGATGATCGTGCCGGCCCTCATGACCGGGCCGGACGGAGATCTCAAGTATTTGGTCGCCCCGATGGTCATCTACAATTCGATCGTCGGCACTCGCGGCACATTGAATCTGTTCCACTATCAACCGGGCGGGAAAGAGCTCAGGGGTATTGCGTCCTGGTCCGAGAAGATTGAGCGACGGTTTCTCTTAAGCTATGTGGACCCCGGTTTAAGCAACGGCCGGTATAGCGTGGCCGTCAGCGCCGCCCACTTCAAAAATGCCACGGTGCGGTTTTTCGGGATTGGTCCCGGGACTATCCAGGATGATGAGACAAATTATACAGCCTCCGAAACGAGAGCCAACTGGAAGTTCGGGATTTATGCCAATGAAGTGACGCAGATTGCGATCAGCCAGCGGTTTCGGCATATGCAGTCGATCCAGCAAGGGGCGACCTCTCTTGCCTTTACCGGAGACATGTTCCCGGATGTGTCTGGCGTGGAGGGCGCGACGATTCTCGCCGAGCGGATCAGCTTCCATTACGATACGCGAAACAGCCTGGTCACGCCGACGGATGGAACGGCCGTGACGGCCTATGCCGAGATCAATCACAACTTCCATAAGGGCGCGGAGCCCCTGTATTCCAGGTACGGGGTCGAAATCAAGAAGATGTTTGCGAGCGAATCCAAGCGGGCGATTCTAGTGATCCGTGGCGACCTGCAGGCCACGATCGGCACGGATGTCCCGTTTTATGAGTTGAGTTCACTGGGCGGACAGAACAATCTGCGTGGCTTCGGGGTCGACCGGTACATTGACAAGCAACTGATCGCATTCAGCGTTGAGGAACGGATTCACGTGTTACGGACCCGACTTGCCGGCGTCATTGCAGACTTTGAGATCGCGCCGTTTATCGATACCGGACAGGTGTTCAATTCGTTCAAGAATGTGGGCTTCAGAGACTATCGCATCACGCCGGGCATCGGGTTTCGAGGCATCATCCGTCCAAACGTGGTGGGACGAATCGATTACGGGTTTAGCCGGGAAGGGGGAGCGATATTCGCCGGACTCGATTTTCCCTATTAGCCTGGGTGAGCCGTCGGATGCTCGTCCATATGCTTGACACCATTGGACTTTTGTGTGAAACTTCACCCCGAATTTGTATTGACCGTGTTTCATCGTGCAGCTGCGAGCCATTGCCTCTCGAACGTTCGGTTTTCATGCACAATCGAGCAAGCAGCTGATAAAGAAGGAGCGTAGGCCATGTCGATTCTGAAGAATGTTCACAGTCCGGCCGATTTGAAACGCCTGTCCCCCGATCAGTTTCCGGCATTGTCTCAGGAAATCCGTGAGCAGATTATCAGCGCCGTTTCCGCAGTCGGCGGACATCTGGCCTCTAACTTGGGCGTGGTGGAATTGACGGTTGCCTTGCATTACCTTTTGGATACGCCTACCGACAAGATCGTTTGGGATACCAGCAACCAAAGCTATGCGCATAAACTTCTTACCGGGCGCCGCGAACAATTTCATACATTGCGGCAGTACGGCGGGTTGAGCGGATTCTGCAAGCGGGAAGAAAGTGAATACGATACGTTTAATGCCGGGCATGCAGGCACCGGGGTCTCTGCCGCGTTCGGCATGGTCGGGGCCCGTGAACAGCTGGGCCAAAAACATAAGGTCGTGTGCGTCGTGGGGGATGGTGCGATGACCGCTGGGATGACCTTAGAGGGACTGCACCATGCCGGCGGCTTGGGCAAGGACTTCTTGGTGATTTTAAATGATAACCAGATGTCCATCTCCAAGAATGTGGGAGCCATTTCAGCCTACCTGAGCCGGACGATCACGGGTGAATTCTACGGGAAGATGCGCGAAGAAACCGGTCAACTGCTCGGCAAGATTCCTCATATCGGCCCCGATATGCAGAAATTGGCCCGCCGGGCCGAAGAATTGGCTAAGGGGGCGATTCTGCCCGGGCTGCTGTTTGAAGAATTGGGCTTCCAGTATAGCGGTCCCATCGATGGGCATAACTTCGAGCATCTGCTCCCGACGATTGAAAACGTATTGAAGATGAGAGGGCCGGTTCTCCTCCACATCATCACGAAAAAAGGGCTTGGCTACGAGCCTGCCATGAAGAACCCGGTGTGGTTTCATGCATGTCCGCCGTTTGTGCGCGAAACCGGGGTGCCTGCCAAGAAGGCCGCGCGCCCGTCCTATACCGCAATTGCCATGGATACGCTGGTCAAGTTGGCCCGAGAAGACAAACGCATTGTGGCTATTACCGCGGCAATGTGTGAAGGCACCGGACTGACGGCATTCGAGAAAGAGTTCCCGGATCGTATCTATGATGTGGGCATCGCCGAACAACATGCCGTGACCTTTGCGGCCGGATTGGCGACACAGGGAGTGAAGCCGGTCGTGGCTATGTATGCGACCTTTCTTCAGCGAGCCTACGATCAGGTGGTGCACGATGTGGCGACACAGAATCTTCCCGTCGTGTTTTGCATTGATCGCGGCGGGCTCGTTGCCGAAGATGGGACAACGCACCATGGCGCGTTCGACTATGCGTATCTGCGCCACGTTCCCAACATGGTCGTGATGGCGCCAAAAGATGAAAACGAGTTGCAACACATGATGAAGACCGCCGTGCAGCACAACGGTCCGATTTCCGTGCGATATCCGCGCGGGGTCAGTCTTGGCGTGACCATGGATGCGGCGCCTCAGGTATTACCCATTGGCAAAGGGGAGTTGATTAAGGATGGGACGGATGTCGCGATTATCGCGATCGGGGTGTCGGTCTGGCAGGCTCATCAGGCCGCCGAGCGTCTGGGTCAAGAAGGCGTCTCTACTGCTGTGGTGAATGCCAGATTTGCGAAGCCGCTCGATCACAAACTTATTGCTGATGTCGCGAAACGGGTCCGCTACGTTGTCACTGTTGAAGAAGGGTGCAGAATGGGCGGGTTTGGATCTGCAGTGCTCGAAACGCTGTCCGAATCCGGGGTTAACGATGTGACGACGAAGATTATCGGGCTGCCGGATTGGTATATCGAACAGGGCCCGCAAGACCTGCTGCGCGAGCGGTATGGGTTGACCGCCGAAGGCATTTACCAGAGCGTCAAGGAGCTCATCGGCAGTACGCCGGCAACGGCCAAGGGCCGGTTTACGGGTGTTGCGTCCGGAAGTCATCACCCGCTCGGAGACGAGCAGGGCAGTTAACTCTAAGTCGTAAAGTCTCAGGTCTGAAAGTCGGCAATCAGACTTTATGACCTGAAGGACTTTTCACTTTTCGACAGAGGCTCGAAGGGTTTATCTCATCGCGTATCATTATGCACATTACCAGACGTAAAACTCGGCAGGTTCAGGTCGGCAAGGTCAAGGTCGGCGGCGATGCGCCGGTGTCCGTACAGTCGATGTGCTCGACCGACACGCGGGATGTTGGAAAGACCGTCGAGCAGATTCTTCAGCTGGAAGCTGCTGGGTGTGAAATTATCCGCGTGGCCGTGCCGGATGAGGAAGCCGCGGCAGTTCTTCCTCAGATCAAAGCGGCGATGTCGGTGCCGTTGATCGCGGACATTCACTTTGATTACCGGCTTGCGTTGAAATCTGCGGCAGTCGTCGATTGTGTCCGCATCAATCCCGGCAACATCGGCGCCTGGTGGAAAGTTGAAGAAGTAATCAAAGCGGTCAATGATCATGGTATTCCGATCCGGGTCGGTGTCAACGGAGGTTCGCTCGAACGACCGCTGCTGGATAAGTACGGATGGCCTTCTCCCGAAGCGCTCTCCGAATCGGCGCTCAACGCGGTGCATGCACTGGAAGACGTCGGCTTTACCAACATGAAGGTGTCGCTCAAGGCCTCCGATGTCAAGCACGCCATCGATGCCTACTGGCTCTTTGCGATGCAGTCCGATTATCCTCTGCATATCGGCATTACGGAAGCCGGTACGGCCATGACCGGTGCCGTAAAGTCGGCGATGGGGCTGGGTTATTTGCTGGCCCAGGGGATCGGCGATACGCTTCGGGTTTCGCTCGCCGCTGATCCGGTGGAGGAAGTCAAGGTCGGATTCGAGATCTTGAAATCTCTGGAGCTCCGCCACCGCGGGATCAACGTGATCGCTTGCCCGACGTGCGGTCGTGTTGAGATTGACGTCGTGCGTATGGCGAATGAGCTGGAAAAGAAACTGGGCCATATCAAAACTCCGTTGAATGTTTCGGTGCTCGGCTGTGTGGTTAATGGTATCGGAGAGGGCAAGGAAGCCGACATCGGCATTGCCGGCGGCGAGGGCAAAGGGATTCTGTTCAAGAAGGGCAAGCTCGTTCGGAAGGTGCCGATGGAAGAATTGATGGACACGCTGATTCAAGAAGTGGAACAGCTGGCCAAGGAAAAAGAAGCCGAGGGGAACGGAGAGGTAGTCGTTCCTGTCGAGTCAGAGGGCTGGGAACCGCTCGCTGCCCAGTCGAACCAACCCTCGACGCTTGGCAAAGAAATTCCAGTATTGCCACGCCGGTAAGTGGTCTGCTCAGAAGCTCGCCGTCCTGCCGTGTGAGTCAGTCCTCGGATCCCCCCCAATTGTTAAGATCAGAAAAGTCGACAGGGTTTTTTGGTGGTGGTTCTGAGTGCGCTGACCGAAGGAATCGAAACCCATGGGCCATTGGATCGGTGAGTTCCTCAGGGCGCCTCTTTTTGCGCGCCTGCTCAACGTCGGCCTCGTGATCGCCGCGCTGGTGCACGGATACATCATCTCATTCGGGCGGTCGTTTCACTTTCGGGACATCGATATTCACCGTGAGATCGGAAGGCGCTTTCTCTCAGGGGAATATCTCTATGCCAATGACTATTGCTATATGTATTTGCCGACCACCGGCATCTACTTCGCTCCCTTGCTCGTTTTGGACAGAAACCCAAGTTTGGCCTTGCGCTACGCCGTCGCCGTCGGATGCTTAATTCTCACCATCCGATTCATGCACCGCATGCTATTGGGTGCCGACGCGCTGACAGGTGGGCGTCTTCTGCTGCTCGGTGCAGGGGCTGGGGCGTTGACGCTGCAATTCATCTTGAATGATCTCGACGACGGCGGGCCGCATCTCATGTTGCTGGGCATTCTGACCGGCGGGATCTATGCGATATGGACTGGAAAAGAACGGCTGGGCGCGGCCTTGGTCGGACTCGGTATCGTACTCAAAATTACCCCGGCGCTTTTCGTGATCCTGTTTCTGTGGAAACGGCAGTGGCGTGTCGCCGCATACACGGTGCTGGCTACGTTAGCCTGGATCGTGCTGCCTGTTCTGTATATGGGGCCTACAAGCTGGTGGGAGCATCATGCCGAATGGACGCAGAATGCCGTGTTGTCTGTGCTGGATCGGCAAGCGGAGGGTCGGCAAGAGAACGAACTGCAAAAGGCCAATCTCTCGCTCCGGCATACCATGCTGCGGTATCTGGTCACCTATCCTCCGACACATCGGCTTCGGCAAGTAGACCGTGGATATTACAAGCCGGTGATGGATCTGCCGTCACCGGTCGCAAACGGAATCGTCGGTGTTGCAGGGCTCGGCCTGCTCGGCCTCTTTGCCTGGTCCAGTCGGCGCGCGTATGAAGGGCCTGGAGATCCCACGTGGGCGCGGGATTTCGCCGGGACTTTGATGCTGGCTCTATTCTTCTCTCCCATCACCTGGGATCAACATCTGGTCTGGATGATACCCGCGGCGTTCATTGTCGTCGCGGCTGCGGCGCGAGCGAGGGGCGGGTTGAGCCGCACCGGCTATACCGTGCTGGCCGCCTATATCGTGCTCACGATGGTGCTGAATTATGAAGTCGTCGGCAGGGCCAATTGGGAGGCGCTGAAGAGCTACCACCATCTGGGCATCGCGATGCTGATGTTATTCGGGCTGCTGTTCACAATCACAGGTGTTCAACACGGGCGTCCATCGCTTCTCTCCGGATCATCCGGCATGGCCGGCAAGGGCTAGCCCGTTGACCTATCGTGTTGTGTTCAAGAAACGGAAACGACTATAATGCCGCCCTCGCGAGGCGCCGTACCCAAGTGGTAAGGGAGCAGTCTGCAAAACTGCGATGCGGCGGTTCGAACCCGCCCGGCGCCTCCAACGTTCGCCTTTCGGCGAACGTTGTCCTGAGCCTGTCGAAGGGCAGACCTCATACCGACCGCCGGGTCAACCCCTCCAGCATCTGAGCCCGCAACAGAGAGCATGCTCGACCTGGTGGGATAGATGCTTTACTCTCTTGGTTGTCCTGCCAGCCTATCTACTGGGCATTGCGTTACATATCTTGGCAAGAAATTGACGCGTGCCGACGGGGATGTTAGAATCCGACCCGTTCGTAAGCTTCTCGTTCGGCGGGGTTTCGCCGCCGTTACCGCTACAGATTGAGCAGAAGGAGACTGGAATGGCCGTTCCCGTATCTCAAATGTATACCGTTGCCAGCTATGTCCTCTCGAAGAAACTGAAGGGTATCAAGCGGTATCCTCTGGTATTGATGCTCGAACCATTGTTCCGCTGCAACCTGGCTTGTGCGGGCTGTGGCAAGATCCAGTATCCCGACCATATTCTTGATAAACGACTGACCCCGGAGCAGTGCTGGGCTGCGGCAGAGGAATGCGGTGCACCGATTGTCGCAGTTCCTGGTGGTGAGCCGCTCATCCATCCGGAGATCGGGCGGATCGTCGAGGGGTTGGTGGCCCAGAAGCGGTATCTCTATGTCTGTACCAATGCCATCTTACTGGAGCGTAAACTGAAAGAGTTCAAGCCGTCGCAGTATCTGACCTTCAGTGTTCACATGGACGGATTGAAGAACGAGCATGATCTGGCCGTCTGCCGAGACGGGGTGTACGAGGTCGCTGTCAAGGCGATCAAGGAAGCCTTGAGGTTAGGCCATCGGGTGACAACGAATACCACGCTGTTCGACGATGCGAATCCGGACCGGGTGCGCCAGTTCTTCGATGAAATGATGGCCCTCGGCGTCGAAGGCATGATGATTTCTCCCGGCTATAGCTATCAAAAGGCTCCGGATAAGCAACATTTCTTGAAGAAGGCCAAGACTCAAGAGCTGTTCTCGAAAATCCTCAGCAGGCCTAAGGGGTCTTGGAAGTTCAATCAGTCTCCGCTCTTCCTGGATTTCCTGATGGGGAAAAAAGAATATCAGTGCACGCCCTGGGGGAATCCCACGTACAACGTGTTCGGTTGGCAGAAGCCCTGCTATCTCTTGCAGGAGGGATATGCAAAAACATTCCGGGAACTGCTGGAGACCACCGAATGGCAGAATTACGGCACGAGTAAGAACGAGAAGTGCGCCGAATGTATGGTCCATTGTGGGTATGAGCCTTCGGCGGTGAGCGATACGTTTGGCACGGTGTCAGGTTTTGCGCGCACGGCGAAGTTGACCTTGCTGCCCACCTCGCGATGACTATGTCCGTGAAGCGTCCATCGGATCTTGTCGCTTGCAGGAGTTGTCCGCGCTTCGCGAAGCACGTGTCACGAACGATGATTGCAAGATGACCGACACGAAGAACCATACGCCCAGTGCGCCGGATTCACTCGAAGGCCGTAAGTTTACGCCGGCTACGGAACAAGAAAGAGCGGAAGCCATTGAGTTTGCGTTCGACTACCGTGGCGATGTGACGCTCGGCCTTACGTCGGGCGAGTCCATCGTGGGATTTCTTTTCAACCGCCACGCCAGCGGCGAGCCACCCTCCATCGAATTCTTTCCCCAGGATGATCCCTCCCCTCGCACCATCCCCTACGCGTCGATCGCCTCGATTGCCTTTACCGGTGAAGACACGGCGAACGGGAAGTCGTGGGAAGCGTGGGCGTCGAAAAAAGAGTCAGAACGCCGTGTGGAGGCCGCTCGCGTCGAAGAAGATGCGCGCATGCGCGGACTCCTCTGAACCGGGGCTTCCGTTTCCCTCCCCTCAGTCTCCTGGGAGTCGGTCCAGACTACCCAGAAACACTATCGGTTTCTGCTCAATAACGCCTATTCCTGTCGTTGACAAACAGGGGGGCCTATGTTAGAAAATCGCGCTCTAAACTTATAGGTGCTCGTCGTAGTGAAGCGTGCAGTTTTGTGAGAGTCGGGCTCGCGAGCGACCGGTAAGAATGCAATTCAGTTTGAAACGTGATGGATGGAGTAGGGTCTGGCTGGTCGCTCTCGCAGGCTATGCAGTGCAGAGTGCCCTGTTTCCTTCTGTGGTCATGGCCACCCACGAAGCCGACCATCGGTTCACGGTTGAAGGTTATGTCTGTGGAGCGGATGGGAAGGGAATCGCAGATACCGAGGTTCTTGTAAAAGATACGAAGATTTCTTACGGGCAGGTCGTCAAGACAAACGGGGATGGGTACTATAAGGCTGCGTTTCATCTTCATAACGACAATTTAGGCGATCCGCTTCTGGTGGAAGCGAAGGGAGAGCAGCAGAACCATAAGATTCAGTTTGACCCCAAGGACTTGGAAGCTGAGCGAAAGCTTAAAGTCAACTTCGGGACCGGCTGTGACACGAGCGCTCCTCCTGCCTGGCTTTGGTGGGGAGTCGGGGCGGTGGCAGCGGCGGCCGGGGGGGTCGTCGCGATGAAAGTAGTCCGTTCGCAGCGGAAGTATGAACGGGCCAATGGGAAATCGCAGGGGAAACGAAAGACGTAATCACCGATGACGGTTCGTGGGGCTTACGGGGCTCCTCGCCGGACTAGTTGATGCGTGGGCGAGGTCCCGTGCGCGGAATAGCGCAGATGGTCGTAATCATTGACGCTTTTGCGGGGATGTCGTCATCCCGGTAGAAGCGTTTTTTTGTGTTAATGTGTTCTTTTAGAGAGCGAAGGGGCGTAGTGAAAATCAAACTGGTAGCTGTTCATGCAGTATTGATAACGGGTATTGGATTGCTGGCCGGCTGTGGCGGCGGCGGAGAAGGGCCCATCGTTCCTCCCCCACCGACTCCTGCTGAGTATGCCGAAAAGCATATGCCTTCAGATTGGTGGGGGAATGCCGAGAAGGTTGAACAGGGTCGGAAGATTTATATGGGCGAGGCCAACCCTGACGTGAATTGCTCCAGTTGCCATGGAAAAGACGGCAAGCCGGTTAAGGCGGGCGCCACGGATTTTCGTAACGGCGAGCGCATGAAGCTTTACTCCGACTCCGCGTGGTTCTGGCGGATTTCCGAGGGTGTGCCGGATACGAGGATGAAGGGCTGGAAGAGTAAGCTCTCGGAAGAGGATATCTGGAAGCTGGTGCTGTTCGAGCGCACCTTTGCGCTGTCGGGGAAGGTTTGGAACGAGGAGAAGAAGCAGTGGGTCGATGCCGGCACCATCGCAGTGGCTTCGACTGAGACACGGTAGCGCGAGTCGAGCTGTCGGTGACGATCGTTTACAATAAGCGTCGAGGCATCGTGACTATACCAATTCGTCATCTCGTGACTTTCGTTGCGTTTCTCGCGCTCTGTGTGACTGGTGTGGCCGGTGTTTATGCACAGACGCCGGGTTCGCCTTCCGTGGAGTTTCCGTACACGGGGAATCGGGCCGCAGTCTGGATCGTGGCCCAGTTCCACACGCTGCTTGGCGCCTTCATCCTCGGCGCTCCGATCTTTGTCGTCATGGCGGAGTGGCTAGGGTACCGCAAGCAGGATCTGCGGTATGATCGCATGGCCAAAGAGGTCACCAAGATCACCGTTATTCTGTTCAGCCTGACGGCCCTCACTGGCGGCCTTTTTATTTTTGTGCTTCTTGCGACCTACCCGCAGTTCACCACCTGGTTCATCAATCAATTCTATCTCGTGTTTGCAGTGATTTACCCGCTGATGTTCATTCTCGGGACAATTGCGCTGTACGCGTATTTCTATACCTGGGATGCCTGGAAGGGTGAGAAGAAGGGCCGGCACATCGCCCTTGGCGTGCTGCTGAATCTGCTCTGCATGGCTACCATGTTCGCGATTAACGGCCCGACATCGTTCATGAATACGCCTGTGAAAGAAGAAGGGATTTCTCCGATGGAGGCCCTGGCTGCGGCGACCTTGTGGGACAAGATTGCCAACGCGAGCTGGATGCCGATGAACATCCATCGGATCGACGGGAATATCGCATTCGGAGGCTTTGTTGTAGGCCTGATCGCCGCCTACATGCACATGGGAGCGAAAAATCAAGAAGAGCGAGCCTATTACGATTGGATGGGGTTTGCTGGAAACTTGATCGCGGTGGGTGCGATGCTCCTTCAGCCCTTTACCGGGCTTCTGTTGGCATATCAGATGTGCGACTACGATTTTTCATTCTGCCAATACATGATGGTTGAGCAGCTTTCGATGTTCTTTGAGATGCAGGGTGCGATTGTCGGACTGATGTTCCTGGGTTGCAACTATTATGTATGGCTCAGTTTAAGGCGTATCCAGGGAGTCGAGCAGGTGAGGATGACCGTTCTGGCTCCCATCGTGATGGTGCTGTTTCCTCCCGTCGCGATTTGGGGGTTGACGACCTATTGGATTCCCGAACCGATGTCGCTGGCCATTCTTATTCCGTTGGCCCTGGCGCCGTTTATTCTCGGTCGTTTCATTCCAGTGACGGTCTCGGTGCACACGGTGATGAAAATCGGATTCTTGATGGTGGTGGTGAGTGATGCGATCTGGCTGACCCCTAACGGCTTTGCGGCTACTGGTGCCAGGATGCTGGACGACCTTCAATTGCCGGAGTCGTGGGATTTTCTTGGAAAGATGCCGACGAAGCTTGGCGCGATCTTCTCGCTCGTGTTTGCCACAACGATCAATTATATCCTCTATGGCAAAGCGATCCGGCAGGGGACCATCGCGTGGGGCAAGATCGATGGGATCTCCCAATTCGTCCTCATTTTCTTAGCGTTCACATCTATTTGGGCAATGGGGTTGATGGGGGCGGTTCGGTCGCTCCTGCGCAAGTTTTTCCATACGTATAACTTGATACCGGACTTCACGGCGGAATCGTTTACGCCTACGCTGTCGTATTCTGCCTGGTTGATTACGGGGATTACCGTCGTCTTTTTCATTGTCGTGAGCGTAGCCGTGTTCGTTGCGCTCCGGCCAGTCGAATTGAAAGGTCGCGAGCCAGAGGGTAGCCCCGTTCCCGCCGGAACCAAGTAAGAATCGGTCCCATCGGTTCATTCCAATAACGTGCATCCGTAGCCGGTAGGGCCAAACACGAGGAGTTCTTATGGGGAAAGCGATGTTCAAACTCGTTATCGGCCTCGTGGTCGGTGGTGGTCTCTGGTTCACGGCAAAGGCCATGGGATTTCCTCCGGTCTTCCAGTGGGCGTTTTTTAGCTACGCTGCCGTCGGTACGGTCGTGTTCCTCCTGCTGGATCTCCCGTCGATGAAGCCGCAAAGCGGGTGGGGTGCGGCTCTCTCCGTTCTTCTGTTCTTTGGCCTTCTCTGTGTCGGCTACGGTGCCGGCGCGTCGCTCTTGCCGCAGTTCGACCCAGAAGATGAAAAGGGAAAGACTGCCAAGGTTCTTGGCAGCGCCAAGTCGGGTAATCCGTTGGATCCCTGGAAGGCAGACGAGGTGATTCAGCGAGCGAAGGAACTCGACCAAAAGGTAAAAGAGCTGGAGGCACGGATCAAAGCTTTGGGCAGTGGTTTGGCGACGGTTCCGCAGCCGGGAGGAGCCGCTCCGGTGACTGCATCCGTGCCTGCTCCGGGCGGGGCTTCGGGGGGTGATATCTTGAAAGTCGGGGAGGAGCAATGGCAGCTGCAAGAGTGCTACAACTGCCACAAGTTGAGAGGCGATGGCGGGAAAAAGCGAGGCCCTGAGCTGGACAATATCGGTACGCACCTGACAGTTGATCAGATCAAGCAAAAGATTATGGACCCCAAAAGCTACATGGCCACCGGATTTGAAAAGGAATGGGAAAAGGGTCGGATGCCGGACAAGTTCAAGGATGTGATGAGCGATGGCGAAATCACCGCGCTGGCAACCTGGCTGAATACCTTTAAGAATACAGCGGTGGATACGCCGATTCCGATCAAGAAGAAGTAATGCAACAGCCCAAGTTGAAATCAAAGGTTCGCTGTACGGACCGCGATATCGGTGAAGTGACGAAAGTCGTCCTTGACCCGTTGTCTCACGAGATCAGCCATATCGTCGTGTCCATGAACGGCAGCGGCGAGCGGCAGGTCGGGATGGGCCATGTCCAAGCCGTCATGGAAGATCTGGTTGAGCTGCGTGCGCCCTCCTCCGACATTGCCGCCTTACCCCCGTTCAGGCGGGATGATTATGTGACAACTCACGAGGTTGAAATTTCGCACCTCGAAGATGATCTGCATGTGACTCCGGGGGAAGTGTTGGTGCCGTTCCCCGCACTCGAAAAGGACGTGAAGCGCCGGACATTCTTCATGAACTTCACGCATGTTATCGGATTTCTGATCGGCTTGCCGATGGCCTATCCGATTCTGCGCTTCCTCATGAAGCCCATGTATATGCCGTTCGATAACGAATGGCTTCAGGTCGGCAATGTCAGCAAAATCAAGCAGGATGACCTTGGGGTGCAGTTTCAGTACAAGAAAAAGGTCAAAGAAGCCTACATGCCGGAATCCGAGGTCGAAAAGAGTGTATGGGTTCTGAAGGCGAGTTCCGAAGTGCGCGACAAGGTGTATCAGGGGAAAGATCAGGAATTTCGTGATGCTTTCGGCAAGCTGATCTGGACCAATAAGAAGGATTTTCCCTATATCGCATTTTCCGGAAAGTGCCCGCACCTGGGGTGCGCCTTCAAGTGGAGACAGCATAAGACGTTGGGGCAGGTGTTTCTCTGCCCCTGTCACTTGAGCATCTATGATGCCTCAGGGAAAGTGCTTGATGGCCCGGCGCCACGTGCCCTCGATGCGTTGCCGATCAGGGTATCGGCAAGCGGTGAAGTCGAAGTTGTCGATATGGAATTCAAGGCCGGGGTCAAGTCTCAAATTCGGATCGTCTAATCCAAATGGAACAGCCGTCGGTTCCCAACGCTCAGCCTACGACCGTCGAGAAGCTTATTTTGTTTCTTGATGCGCGTGTCGGCCTGAAAGAAATGCAGGCCAAGATGCTCAATGAGCCGATTCCCGGCGGCTCTCGTTGGGCGTATGTCTTCGGCTCAATCTTGCTCTTTATCTTTGCCATGCAGGCCCTGACCGGCATATTGTTGATGTTTTACTATGTGCCGACGGCCGACCATGCTTATGCCAGTACACAGTACATCATTCACGATGTGGATTATGGATGGTTTCTGCTGGGCTATCACTTTTGGGGTTCGAGCGCGATGGTGGTGTGCGTCATTGCCCATATGTCTCAGGTTTTTCTCTGGGGGGCCTACAAGCCTCCACGGGAACTCCTATGGCTGGTCGGCCTGGCGCTGTTTGGAATCGTTATCGGTTTTGGATTTACGGGGTACCTGTTGCCTTGGGATCAGAGGGCCTACTGGGCTACGACGGTGGGAGTCGAGATGGTGGATAAGGTCCCGGTACTGGGTGATTTCTTGGCTCGATTTCTCAAGGGCGGACCGACTCCAGGGCAAATGACGCTGAGCCGGTTTTTCGTCATTCACGTCATGATTCTGCCCGCGGCGCTGATGGCGCTCGCCGGGCTGCATCTGTTTTTGTTTCGCGTTGCAGCGCCGGCCGGACCGTTCAGCGGCACGCCGGAAGAGATCAAGGCCAAGACCGACTACTTTTTCCCGCGACAAATTTGGAAAGATATGGTGGGGATGGCGGCGGTCTTCGCAACAATCTGCGGGTTAGCCTTCTGGGAGCCGGTCGTACTCCTCGATGAGGCGACCCCCGATCCCGGCGAATACCATCCCGAACCGGAATGGTATTTCTTGTTTTATTTCCAATTGCTGCGGTTGAAAATATTCTCGGGAGAGTTCGGGCAATTGATGGGCGCCGTTGTGGTGCCGGTCGCGTTCATGCTCTTGCTCGTCGCGCTTCCATTTTTTGACAAGGATCCGGAACGGAATATTTTCAAGCGCCCGATTGCCCTCATCACGTGGATTTTCATCATGGCGATGATCGCAATATTCACGGTGTCCTCGATAATTAATCGCGAGTTTCTCGATTAAGAGTGGTGCGGTTGCGCCACGGTAAATAACACGATGGCTACTGAACGCGAACCCTTGTCGCCAACACAGATAGGACTCGGAGTCCTCTGGCCTGCTTGCTGGACCGGTTTGCCGATCAAGCTGGCGTTGGCCGTGTTGCTATTCGCCATGGGCACAATGCAGTTTGAGGGCAGGCTGGGTATTGCGTTTCTCATGTTGCTCGCCAGCCCCGTTACCATCCTGGCGATGCCGATTATTATGTTGTGGTTTGGCTCGCATTTTGGGGAAGGCTCCGGGGTGCCCATTCTGTTTTTTTTCTCGATTCCCATCGATATCTGGGCATTCGGTGTTGTGGGGAAAACATACCTTCTCGAGCGATTGCGGAAGGAGCCGCCAGACGGAGTCGGGTTTACCTTATGGTGGAAGTCGGCCGTGGCCGGCGCCCTCTTCCTGCCGATCGTGTGGTTTATCGTCAGCGCCGTCACGGAGACGGCCGTGTCCACGTCGCATTCGATTGCGCAAGTCGAAAGCTTGCGAAGTCTGTTCGACACAGGGCTTCCGGTTGCTGAGCGCATCGGTCTTGAGGTCACGATCTGGGGGACGATTGCTTTCGGGGTCTTGATCGTGCTGCTGACAATTGGGGTCTCGACAATCGGCCGCATTGTATGCGATATTGCCGCCGCCGCGCCGAAGGCGCCCGGCGATTATCAAGCGCTGATTGTCCGTTGGGATCTCATGCGCGTTCCCAGGGACCAGGGATTATTCCTGACGGGAATCACTGGTACAGGCGTTCTCATCTGCCTGCTGTTCTGGGCCGTGCTTCCTGAGACCACGCCGCACCCTCACGAGTGCTGCAAGAAGCCGGACGTCAAAGCTGAGGCACCGTTTAAGCCGATCGAGACGCTGAATCGCAGTGAGCAGCAGATCGGCGCGCTGGCGACGAAAGTCGAGGCGCTGGAGCAGCAGGCGGATCGGCAAGACGAGAAAGAAAAGGGCAAGGGCAAGGCCGATGGCGGAAAGACCGCAATGCCTCTGCCGTGACGAAACCGTAGTTTGTGAGGTGATAAGGTGAGTGCCATGCAACAAGGGGTCGGAACGATTGAACGAGCGCTTCGGGCCGTCGGCGGTCATGGCGGATGGCTTGCAGGTCTCTTGCTGATCGCGGGCTGGCTGGCTCTTCCTTCAATCGGCTTGGCGGCAGAAGGCGCTACGACCGGCCCGACCGAATATCGAGATATTCCGTATATCGGCAGCCGGAATCTGATCTGGATCGTTGCACAGCTGCACCTTTTGCTTGCCGGGTTCGTGTTGGGAGTGCCGATCTTTGCCTGGTTGTGTGAGGTCGTCGCGTGGAGAGGCGGCGAAAAGCGTTATGACAAGCTTGCCAAGGAGTTCACGAAGCTCCTGACGTCGGCCTATTCGACTACGGCGCTATTCGGCGGCATTCTGTTGTTCTTGTTGGTCGCGTTCTATCCCAAACTCATGAATTACTTGACGGACATTTTCTTCCCGTCTTTTCTCCTCTATTGTTTGCTGTTCCTGCTCGAAACCGCCACGCTCTATCTGTATTGGTATGGCTGGGACGCCATGCAAGAGGGAAATAAGAAGACACTACATATATTTCTGGGATTCCTGCTGAACTTCTTCGCGTTGTTCATCATGATCGTGCCCAATGCCTGGGCTACTTTTCAGTCCAGCCCGGTGGTTATTTCCGACGGCACCGCTATCGAGCGGGCCTGGGCTGCAACATGGAATCCGACCTGGTGGCCGATCAATATCCATCGGCTTATCGCAAACGTTGTGCTCGGCGGATACATTTGCGGCGCCTATGCCGGAATCAGATATTTGTCTTCCAGGAATACAGAGGAACGGGAACATTACGATTGGATGGGCTATGTCGGGAACTTCATCGGCGTGTTCGGCCTCTTGGCCCTCCCCTTTGCCGGCTATTGGCTTATGCGTGAAATCTACCAGTATAACCAGCAGATGGGTATTACGTTGATGGGAGGATTCCTGTCCTGGCTGTTTATCATTCAGGCCATGTTGATCGGCGTGCTCTTTCTCGGCTCCAACTATTATTTCTGGCTGGGGATTACCTATCGTATCCCAGGGTCGGAGAGTAAATACCGGAAGCCGATGCTCTGGATGCTGGTCAGCTTGCTGTTGTGCCTTGCGGTGTGGATGACTCCGCATTCGCTCGTGGCCAGTATCGAAGAGGCCCAGAAAATGGGAGGAGCTCACCATCCGCTGCTGGGTGTGCTCGGCGTCATGTCGGCCAAAATGACCGTCTCGAACCTCATGATTCTCATTACCTTCATGAGCTTCGTCATGTATTGGCGAGCTGGTAAGCAAGACACGGCCGGGTGGGCCACGTTTGGGAAGGCGGTGATGGGTTCCGTGTTGGTGTTGGCGAGCATTGCCGTCATCGTCCTCGGTGTGTGGGGCTATTTTGTACCGGCGATCGTCCGCATCAATTATTTCTCCACCTCGCAAGTGCTGATCGTCATCTTCGTCATTCTGACGATCACGCCGTTGACGGCGCTCTTGCTCAAGAGCGCCAAGACGACGACAGAGATGGTGTGGGGCAGCATGCCGCCGCGAGCCGGCTATGCCCTGGTCCTCAATGCGGTCATGGTCATCCTTCTCATGACACTGATGGGATACGCGCGGTCTTCTTCCCGAGTCCATTGGCATGTGTATGGGGTGATGCGTGATTCCTCGCCGTATGCCTACTCCCCGGCACTGGGCAGCGCATCGCTCATCATGGCGTTCTGTACGTTTTCGTTCTGTATGATCGTGGCCTTCATATTCTGGGTCGCCACGATGGGGGACAAGGCCAAGGCGGGTCATGGGGCGGCAAAGGGAGAGCTACCGCACGGCATTCCGGCGATGGCCGGAGGGTCGCCGGATGAGCGGCGATAAAGAGTGAAGAAACTTTTGAGTTTTGATCGTGAGTAATTGAGAGAAAAATTACAAACTCAGCACTCGGCACTTACAATTTGAGGGTCTATGAGTGAAGTCGCACAATTACAATTGATCGCGCTGTCAATCGTCGGGTTCGGGATCGTGGTTCTCCTCTTCATCAAGTCTACATTTGTCAGGGTCATAGGGTTCGTTGCCATTGTGCTCGGATTGTTTTCCCTGATGTCGCTCGCTGTGCCGCAGCTGGCGTCCCTGCCTCCGGCAGAGGAAAAGGTCGACATCGCGAGCATCAAGACCCCGACCGACATTGCGGCGATCGGACAGACGGTATTCTTCAGCAAAGGGCAATGTGCGCTCTGTCACTCCATCGGTCCCAGCGAATCCGCTCGTTGTCCGGATTTGAAGGGAATCGGCGCAAAATTAAGCAAGGATTTCCTCTATGAAAGCTTGACGGATCCCCAGGCCTTCGTCTATCAGGATTTTCGGCATGGAGGAGTACCGAAGGAATATCCGGCCACGATGCCGGCTATCAATAAAGATCCGATCGGTCTCTCAAAGAATGAGATTTTGGCAGTCATCGCATTTCTGCAACAGATGAGCGGCGAGCCGATTTCCGTCAGCACGTCGGAGCTAGAAATTCCTGGCAAGGCGCCATCCGCTCCGGTCAAAGCCGCCGAAGCTGCTGCAGTAGCCGTCGCACAAGCGCACTAGGGAGGAATGTATGGGCGCGTTAGGTAAGCCGATCATACTCATGGTAGCAATGTACGTATTCTTGAAATTCGTGCTGCCGTATATACCCGGTTCAGCGCCCCTTCCCTCCAGCCTGATCGTTCTGTATCTCCTCCTGACCGCGGCCGGCATCGTGATCTTTCAGACCTTGAGCGGAGAGTCCAAGGATGCCTTCTGGGGACCAATGCAGCGGTTCCTGACCGGAGAAAATATCGGAGGTATGCAAGCGATTCGATATGCCGTCTTGATTCTGTTCCCGCTGCTGGTCGGGTGGCAAACCTATGGCAGCACCGCGGCAAGCGACGTTCCGCCATCGGAGAGCAGAACCATCCATCCTGCGCCGCCAGGAGAATACACCGGTCTGTCGAACCCTGTTCAGAAAACTCCGGAGAATATTATGCAGGGGAAAGGGTTCTACGCAGCCTTTTGCTCACCCTGCCATGGCGCAAATTTCGACGGCAAGGGACCCGCAGCTCGTGGGTTCAATCCTCCGCCGGCCAATTTTGCGGATCCGACGACGATTGCGATGCTGCAAGAGAGCTATTTGTTCTGGCGAATTAAGAAGGGCGGCGTCGGCCTCCCGATCGAAGGTGCGCCCTGGAAATCGGCCATGCCTCGTTGGGAAGCAGAATTGCCGGATGAATGGATATGGAAAATTATTCTGGGCGAGTACGACGGGGCGCATCAATCCCCAAGAACATGGGAGTAGCGGGGAGGGACAGCGTGAACGGATCTAGTTGCATATGGAGAACGAGGCCAGCATGAAACCGGCGAATCTAGTGATGCAGCGGGTGCTGCGAGGTGGGTCGGCTGCAATCGCAGCCATGATTATCGGAGGGGCCTCGCTGAGCTTCGCACAAGAGAGCGTGGCCGTCCGGGCAGCTATCGTGACGGGGGGGTTACCTGTCGACGATCCGAATGCTGCCGCGTGGAGTACTGCGGCGCCTGCGACATTTCCGATGTCGCCGCAAGTACATTGGCCGAATCGTATTCAGGAAGTGACCGTTCAGGACGTAATCGTACGCGCCATGCATGACGGGAAACAAGTTGTGTTTCTCCTGGAATATCGCGACCCCACTCAGGACCCTGACGATGGAGCCGCTCTCGAATTTATGGTGGGGGACAAGAAGGCGCACTTTGCCCATGGGCAGCCGATGCTCCAGGTTGAAGGCGGCCCGGTCAATATCTGGTTTTGGAAACATAAGACAGATCAGGCGGTTGATATGACCGCCAAGGGCTTCGGCACATTGAAGGCGCAAGAGCATCAAGATGTAAAAGCCAAAGGCGCATATGCCAACGGGACCTGGAAAATCGTCTTCACCCGTAATCTGTCGACCGACCATCCCGACGAGGATGTTCAAATTACGCCGGGCAATTTCATCAACGTTGCCTTTGCCGTATGGGATGGTCGAAAGGATGGTGCTGGGGAGCTGGTTGAAAAAGGCTCTCAGAAGGCCGTCTCTTCCTGGTGGTATTTTCGAGCCGATGCGCCGCCGGACTATTCCGGCTATATGTATGCGGCGATCGCCGTTACATTGGCCCTGGGATTTCAATTTGTCCTGATCCGAAAACTCAAGAAAGGGCAGTGAGTATGAAGGCGGCAAGGCTCGGAATCATTGGATTGGCGGTTGGTGTGGTGGGGGGCTTGGCTTTAGTCGCCGGCGGGTGCGCGAACGAGCAGGAGAAGCGCGGGCATGAACTCTATGTGCACTACTGCAGCGACTGTCATGGCGAGAGTGGCAAGCAGAACGAGGGGTTTAACTGGTCATCTATGCCCGACCCGAAGCCGAAGGATCTCTCAAATAAGGGAGAGATGAGCACCTTCAAGGACGAGGAGCTCTTCGCCACCATCTCGCGCGACATGCTGGACACCAGCGAAGAAGGCGGAGATGAAATTGGGGACGACGATTTCGCGGTGCCCACGATGCCGACGTTTAAATATACGCTGTCTGAGGATGAATTGTGGGCGATCGTCGGGTATGTGCGCACTCTCCATGGAATGAAGATGGAATTCAACGTCGCCGGGCGCAAGGCCTCTCTTGAGGAAGCGCTGAAGGCTGCGCAGGCTAAGTTCGAACAGGCGACGAAAGCCTATGAGGCGGCGGAAAAGCAAGCCAGCGAGGAAGCGGAGAGGAAAAGCGAGGCATTGAAGAAAGACGTGGACGTGGATGAATCCGCCTATGCGGACGAACAGGCCGCCATGGGGCAAGCCAAGAAAGAACTGGATGCGGCGCAGGTCGCATTGAACAATTTTTCAACGAGACCCGGCAAAGGCGTGAGCGTACCCAGGCCTGATTTGAAGACTCCTCCGGCGCAAGTCGCCCAATTGGTTGAGCGTGGGAAGCGGCTCTATGAAAATAAATATGGCTGCAACGCCTGTCACAATGTTGGTGGCGAGGGTGGCAAGATCGGTCCGGCTCTGGACCGGGCGGGATTCCGGCTGAATGCGACGTGGGTCTATCGGTGGCTGAAGAATCCACAGGCGATGGATGCCCACACGCGCATGCCGGCGTTGGGGCTCAGCGATGCGGACGCCAAGGCCGTCACCATGTATGTCGATACCTTGCGGGGGGCAAAGGCCGAGGCTGTTCCGGGGAAGCCGAGCGAATAGGCGTCACGCACGCGTGTGAAGAGTTTTTGGGTTGTTCGCGGGTTGGTACATGACCCGCAGGGCAATCAAGAATACTCACAAGGCGATGAGGGTGTTAGTTCAGCAAGCCTGCCAGTAGACCGATCAGCACTGCAGCCCCAACCCAGACGTGGGTGCGGAACATCCTGAATGCTTGGGAAGGGACGATCGGTCTTCGCAATTGCCCGATTTGGGCCAGAAAGAACAGCGCCAAACCCGTCAATGTGGCATAGTAAGGCCAGCCGATTCCGGCTAGCCATCCTGCGGTACCGAGCAGGAGCAGCATGATACTGAGAGCTGCTCCGACTCCCAGATAGATGAATGGCCCAAAGAGCAGGGCGGAGGATTTAACTCCGATACGGCGATCATCGTCTTGATCCTGGATCGCGTAGATCGTATCGTACGCAACCGCCCAGGCCGCAGTTGCTCCGAACAGACACCAGGCCGGTCCGTCGAGCTGTCCACGCACGGCTGCCCAAGCCATGATCGTTCCCCAGCCAAAGGCGAGACCCAGGACCGCTTGGGGTATCTGAATCCATCGTTTGCAGAATGGGTAAAGGACGGCCAGCAAGAGAGCCCATGGGGCGAGCCATAACACAACCGGGTCGAGAAACCACAAGAGATTGCCGGATAAGAATAGCAGCAGGAAGAGAAGCATGAAAGCTTGGCGTCTGGGTAATTCGCCTGAGGCGAGCGGGCGGGTTTTGGTTCTATCAACTTCCCGGTCAAACGATTGATCGGCTAAGTCGTTGAGAATGACCCCTGCGCTTCGCATCAGAAACGATCCCAGGATAAAAACCACGGAGAGAGACAACGGCGGAAATCCTTGCGCCGCCAGGACTAGAGCCCATAAGGTCGGCAGCAGCAGAAGATAGGTGCCGGTCTGATTGTACAAGCGAATCAGCCGTGCAAGCGCAGACCAGGGAATGCCGGGGAGCGTCGATGCGGACGGCGCGGATGTTGTCGACATGGAGCAGACGTTAGCGCAGGGTGTGAAGCTTGTCAATTTCCAGTGATTGTATGCCGTGTCAGATTTCGGTATAACCAGCATCTCCAGGAGCGAATCTTGTGAGCATTGGGCATTCGGGAATCCGTCGACAGGCTGCTTTTGGCGTCGTGGTGGCGCTCGCAGTGCTGTGTGCTGGCTGTATCGGATCCAAGCGTAGCGGAGGATCATCCGGCAGCGATCCGGCGGCGATTCCGCTCACGCCATCGCTCTGGCTTTCCCCCAGTATCAGCACGGCAGTGATTCCCTACAAAGATGCCTGCGGCCAACCGGCTGTGTTTTCAGTTGCCGATCCGCTTGTGGAAGCCGTGCCCAAGAAACTCAACCGAGTCTTTCACGGTGTGACTCCCCAGTTCGGCCTCGAACAGCGAGTGACTGCTGCCGGGGTGATTGAAGTCGGATTGGGATTGAAACATATCGACCTCGTCATCCCCCGGCACATTCAAGGCGCCTACCCGGTGTCGGTGACGCTTGGGGCAGAGATGATATTTCTTGCAGAGGATGGCAAGACGCTGTTCGCAAAGAAACTGCAAAGCGTCGGCCGCGGGGAAGTCACCGTGACAGATCAGTCTTGTGAGGTGAGGGGATTGGAGCCGATTGTCCAGGAGGCCGTCGACGCCGTCACCGAAGGCTTGGCCAAGCAGGTCGCAGAATCCGTCCGGGTTCGAGAATATGCTGAACAGCAAAAGACCCGCATTCCCACAGCTGCGTCGCTGTCCACGCAACAGGCCGGCATAGCTTCATCAGCGTCTGTGACCGGAAGTGTGCAGGCCAATAGGATCGCGCCGCCGGCGGGGATCCCTGCTGCGAGCAGTAGACTCCAGGCCACGACCCTGACCTTCCATGCCATCGTGCGTGATGAGAGCCAAGACCATATGCTGCAGCAGGGCGAGTCCCTCACGATCGAAGTCGAGGTCAAGAACGAGGGGCAGGCAGAGGCAGAGGGTGTTGAAGTGCTCATCGGGGGCGAGGGTGCGTTGACAGAACACTTTCCCCAATCTGTGGCGATCGGCGATGTACAGCCGGGAGAAATCAAACGCACATCGGTTACGAATCGGGTGATGGACTTGAAAGACGCGACGCAGGGGGAATTGGTGTTGAGTGTACGCAGCCTCACACCGCTGGCATCCCTTCCGTCGGCTAAAAAGTTTATTTTCCAGGTCAAGCCGGAGAAGGGAGATTCCGGTGCGATCGTGTCGGATGTCGATCGTCTCCCGAAGCCGTTGGCGGCATCCAAGCAGACAAGGACGGTTGTGATCGCGATCGGGGTCGGACGATTTCGAGACGACCGCGTGCCGGCGGTCAAATATGCGGATCGTGACGCGGAAGTCACGGCCGGGTATTTGCGCGCGATCGGAGGGATTCCGGGCGACCGCGTCCATGTGTTAGTCGATAAATTTGCATTGAAGGCGGATCTCGCGGAAACATTCGACGAGTGGCTTCCCAAGCGAGTGGATGCCGAGACCGTTGTGTACGTGTATTTCGCAGGACGAGCGTTGGTGGATGGCACAAGCGGGGCGGTCTCGCTGGTGCCGTATGACGGAACCATTGCATCACCGAACCGCCTGTACCCTGTTCGGCATATACAAGAAGTGCTGGCCCGGTTGCCGATTCAACGGGCTATCATGATGTTCGAGGTGTCCCTCGATCCATCGCCCGGCGCGGACCCCGGCACCACTCCGCAAGCCGATTGGGGAGACGGCGCGGATGACGACAGAGACGACGTCATGTGGATGGTGGGCAATAGAAACCTCCAGGAAGCGCATGCCTACGAGAAGGGCAAACACGGACTGTTTACCTATCACTTACTGAGGGGGTTGCAGGGCTTGGCCGATGCCGATCGGGATGGAACGGTCGTGGCCGGCGAACTCTGCACCTATGTGCGCGGTGAAGTCATCCATGCGGCACGGGAACAATTCGGCAATGCGCAGCAGCCGCTTTGTTCTCCACCGCCGGGGCAGGGAGCAGTCGTTAGGATTCATCCGATGGCCAAGGGAAATAATCCCAAGCCACCCGCTCAGGCGAAGAAGGCGGAGCCCACGGCTGATGCTCCTCCACCAGCACCGAAACCGGTGGACATGGGACCCAAGCCGTAGTATGCGGGGGGCGCCTTCGTTGACAGGCTGCACAGTGCGCCAGTATCATGCCCGCTCGATAAGTTGGTCCTGTTGCGAGAGGGCCGACTCCTAGACGGACTCTCAAAAATGCCGGCGTAGCTCAGTTGGTAGAGCAGCGGTTTCGTAAACCGCAGGTCGCCCGTTCAATCCGGGTCGCCGGCTCCATAACTTCCGCGTACTTCGACCTATGGGAGAAGTGCTGACCCCTCCCCTGCAGCGTCAAGAGCCGCCAAGCGGGGTCATGGCGCCGATCTGCTCTTCTGCCAGTACTGCCGCATAATCTCCTGGACCTTCGCGAAACACGTCGGACAGTACGTGTGCGTGAGCGCAAGCTCGGCTGGATTCACGCCATAGGTCTCGCGATACGTCCGTTGACTTATCCAGCGTTCAAGATCAGGGGTTGCTCCCGCCTTGTCTTGAACGAGTCCGCAGGCACAACAGGCAGGGAGCAGCGTCGGGGCGATGAAGGTTTCTGCGACCGGAGCGGAAGGCGCCTCACGAGGGGTCTTTGTGAACAACTTTTCAAGAAACATACGCCACCTCCCTTTCTTCACCAGGCGGGGAAATCAACACCGCAGTGATAGGGCTGAACTGATTCTAAATCCGAACTAATTCTAAATACGAACTAACACCATGCAGCGGTTTGTGGAACTAGGGAGGCTACTAGTTCTACTCGAATAACTTACGAGCGTCCAAATACTTAGACGGGAGGTTGCAGAAGCGCCTGCTGGAAAGCCGTAATTATTTTTTGCCCCGTTCCATAGGAATTAGTGCGTCTTTCAATGGGAAGCTGCGGCGCGATCGTGGCATAAGGACCGGCCCCGGCTGTTCGGAGTGGTATCGAAAATATGCGCTAGGTAATGCTGTTCTCGACGAGTTGAAGAAGACAGCGCGAGCGGCAATCCGAACCTTCTGGGCTGATCCGGAGCCCGTGCCGCCGTGGAAGTAGCGGAAGCGGAGCCGTGAGACCAAGTGAAAACTTGCTCTGCTATACGACCGTTTTACGACCGGCTCTTCGATTCTCTTTTCTCGGCATACCCGCAAACACTTGGTTCAGAAACTTCTCTGAATTTCCAACAATAGCCAGTCGATTTCTCAGGGCTTTGTCCCAGAACCATCTGATTCAGGGACGCTGAAAGGTCAGCTTGGACAGACTGGAATTTCGAGGGGTTGCGGACCTGAGTTCTTGCAGGTCTTGCAGGCAAAATGCTTAGACACATTGACGGCCTCGGCAATTGCTCGAAGTGACGATCGTGTGCGCTCCGCTCGCCTAACTGAGCTACTCGCACCCTCCAGGGGTTGGACTCACAAGAGTCGAGACTACTGGGATGGCAGGTTCTAGGGTTTAGGCTGACCCACTGGTTCACGCACAGGCGACGGCCACGCAAGGGTTGGGGGCTACGCGAATGGTGTTAGTAGGGTGTTAATGAAAGCACCAAAGCGGTACAAACAGGAACGAGTAGACCTGAAGACCACTGAATGTGCAAAGACGTGAGAAGCCGCAGTGGGCGAGGGGATCGCCAAGCCCTTCTAAGACTTATGCAATCCCCCCTGAACTGATTCGTAAACCGCAGGTCGCCCGTTCAATCCGGGTCGCCGGCTCCATTCTTTCAAACGCGTATCATCCCTCTGCGTGACCGACTCATCGATTGGCCACTTTCAGCAGCCATCCGTCGCCGCGTTCACATCCACGTGGACTATCGCCGCAAGAAGCCGATCCACCGCCAGAGGTTGAGCAGGCTTCCTAGCGAAGCCGCCAGGTAGGTCAGCGCGGCCGCGGTGAGAATGCGGCGAGCGCCCCGCATATCTTCCGCAGACAGGTAGTTCCCCTGCTGGAGGACAGGAAGGGCGCGCCTGAAGCTGGCATCCCATTCGACCGGAAGGGTGAAGAAATGCACCAGTGTCGAAATCCCTATCGTCGCCATTCCGGCAAGCATGACCAGCATGCCGGCTGTGGGAGTTTTGGCCAGTGTGGTCGCAATCGGAATGCCCATCATGATCCATGCGCCGATTTTTTCTGCTCCCTGAGCGATCCGCACGAGCCGTGCGCGTTCGGTCAGCGGCTGGTAGCCCGTATGATCTTGTATGGCGTGCCCGACCTCATGCGCAGCGACCGTGAGGGCGGTGAGAGATTTCCCGCTGAATTTGTCGGGTGTCAGGCGGACCGCTTTGGACTCAGCATCGTAATGGTCGCCCAGCTCGGTCATTTCCACCTGAATGTGGTTCATGTCAAACCGATCGAGCAGGTGCCGGGCCAGTTCCCCGCCGGTTCCAGGGTAGTCCGGACGGGGGCTGTTATATTGCGCGAACACCCGCCTGGTCCATAGTTGTGGGCCGAAGATGACGAGACCGATGATGATCAACAGGATGGCCAGACGCATGCTCGACTTTCCATCTCTTTGCCCAGCAGGGCCGGCAGTGCTGCACGTGGAGTTGGAGCCTAGCAGGTAATTCAGTCGGCACTCAAGGTGTGGGGCGATCGATCTACAGTCAAGGGCGGGTGGATCTCAATGAGCATTCCGATGACACACCCGGAGCCGCCTGGGGCGGCTCCGGACCTTTCGTGAGGAGGCACACTTGGGAGATCAAGGTGGTACGCCTACCAACTCCCACGCCCAGTACTCTAGAAACCTGCCATCGTCAGCGCGAATGCAATGATCCCCACGAAAAACGCTCCTAGCACGTACAACATACCGTTCTCCCACACATGATCGACGATGTGCATGCCACGCATGGTCTTCACCTCCTTTGCCGGACGTTGGACTGATCAATCAGCTGGTCCACTCTTGTCCCGCAGAGTCGATGAGATGCTACAGGCTTGGAGGAACGTAGCGCCATCGCCCAAAGGATTGAATTGCGCTACACCGTTCGGGGGAGAAGAGGGAACAGTCCGCGCGGCTTACTTCTCCTGCAAAAAGAACAGAACCGCCTCGACACGCCCGCCGACGGAGAGTTTCTGATAAATGTGATGCAGGTGCGTTTTGACTGTCTCAACCGCAACACACAGGTGATCGGCGATTTCTTTGTTGCTCCAGCCAGCTGCGGCGCAGGCCAGGATCTCTCGTTCACGATCTGTCAGGCCGGACAGGGTCGTGTGGCTGTCGCCTCCTGTCTGTCTGACCGCTGCCAGCGCATGGCGCGCAAAGCGATCAGGCATGGAAGGTGACAGGACATGTTCTCCCTGATAGGCAGCCCGGATGATGTGTAACAGGTCGGCCTGGTCCACGTTTATGAGGATGTAGCCAAACGCTCCTGCTTGTAATGCCGTGACGATCCGCGTGTCTTCATCGTGCATGGCGAGCAATAAGACTTTTGTATTCGGCAGGCAGCCGCGAATCAGTTTCGTCGTCGTCACTCCGTCAAGATTCGGCATGTCGATATCCATGAGTACAAGATCGGGCTTGTGTCTCATCGCCAGGTCGAATGCCTCGCGGCCATCTGCAGCCTCAGCAATGACGAGGAGATCTCGTTCGCGTTCTACAAGTACCCGCAGACTTTGTCTGAACAGGCGGTGATGTTCGGCAATGAGCAACCGGATGGACATAGATAGTCTCACTGCCAGAGGTTCAACGCAGGAGATTGCGTCCGGTCAGATTGAGCCAGAGGAAACCTGGAAGAAGGGGATTCAGCTAGATTACTGTGACCTGTGTGATTGGAGAGAAGGCCGCACTTATCATCTCCATCCGGGCCGGTCTCAATACCGTGGATGATCATGGCACCACCTCCGAGCATGAGGCGGCGTACCGACGTAATCTTACTCTAGGTCCCCGGTCGTGAAGCGTCCAAGGATGGGCGCGAGGCGTCAATACAGCGGTTCTTGAGGACCCCAGTGCAATCCGGCAAGATCAGGGTCTTCGCCGCCCTGGTCTTGAGGCTTGTCGGTCTTCCCGGCTTTACGCTGAAGGCGGCGCTCTTCCTTCTCGCGCTGTTTCATTTGGCGCGCTTTTTCACGATCTCGCTTTGCGAGTGTTGTTTTGCCTGGTCCTGCGATGATGCCCTCCTTGGTCGGCGCACATGTGCATGCGGACGCGCGCTATTGGGCGTTGCCGCGTTTCCGTTTTCTGGTTGAGGCAGTGACACCGGCTGCGGATTGAGCGGGCGCAGTCTTTTGACCGGAACCCGAATGTGCCCCCAGCCCCTGGCTGGCCATGGAAATGATCTGGCTGCGAATATCTTCCATCGACGGTGCCGCTTCCATGCGGCTCGGGTCCTGGAGCCCGAGCACGTCCCAGCGGATCTTGGTTCTCAGCACAGTCCGCTTACGCTTGCGTGAAGTCTTTCCGGTCCCCCAAGATGATGAGATTTTCACAGTGTTGCTCCTCTCAGTCGGTCGGTGAAATACGGAGTCGGATGTCGCCCGTCGAGTCTCAGGCCCTTCCCAGCTAGGTAGGACGCAAGACACTGTCCTAAGGGCATGTAAAACTCACGTCAATCGCGTAGGGTCAGGGAGGAAACGTGGACGCGAAGGATTGGCGTTCAATCTATCTTTAATGGTGGCCATCTTAACACATTGCAGGGAGTAACAGTAGGGGGGAGAGGAGCAAGCGCGATCTAAGTTGTTCATAACACAAGGAAATAATTTTATCTGCCGCTTGTCGATCTCATCCGTGAAATCGATCGGCAGTATACGCTCAGATTGTGTGGGAAAAGGCACGAGGCTCAAAGCGAGTGCGATTGCGAGGGTAGATTGGTTGAGCCGAGGTCTGATGGGGCGCTTCAAGAGAAGCGCCCCATCGATCGTTCACGAAAGCCGCTTGGTTCGATTAGTAGCGGTTGCGATCGTTTCCGCCGCCGAAACGGCCACCGCCGCCGCCACCGCCACCGGAGCGAGGCTCCTGCGGTTTTGCTTCATTGACGGTCAAGGACCGTCCATCCAGCTGTGTTCCGTTCAATGCCGTGATGGCAGCCTTCGCCTCCTCAGCGGTCGACATTTCGACGAAGCCGAATCCGCGGGATTGGCCGGTGAATTTGTCCGCAATCACGCGGGCCGATTCGACGGTGCCGTGCGCCGCAAAGAGCGTGGTGAGTTGCGATTCGGTTGTCGCGTATGGCAACCCGCCGACATACAATTTTGAACCCATGGGGGTTCCTCCTTCCAAGAATGATATTGTCTGAGGACGCGAGAAACAAGCTACGAGGGGAAGGAGAGGGCCGAAGACGCGATCAGGGAGGCGGCTTTGGTCAGGCTTCCGGTCAGATTCTCGGTACCAACAACATCGGTGATGGGCCGTTGTGATTTCGTCTCATGCGAGGCCCGCCGCGATGAGACGGCTCATCCTATCAGGTGTGCGACAAGATAGCTACTCCGCAGTCGACGATCATCACACCCGACGGATAAATCGATCATTTTGAAATGAGGCGCGCAGATGTATCGTCATGAGCCGACGATACGGCTCTTTTTCCTTCCCAATCATGACCAGGTCTTCCTGATCCAGGAGGATATTGAGGTGTTCCTCCGAGACGAGTTGTCTGATTCCGCCTCCGATATTCACCCGGTACTGCGTCTTTCCGTCCGGATTACGTTCCGGTCCTTCGACAATCTCGGTCAGACCATCGATATAGCCTTCGTAGGCGTCGCGTCGGTGACGCACCTTCGTGCCATTCGGAATTCGCACCCACTTCGATTCGGCCGCTGGTTTGGGAGCGTTAGTTGAACTCATACAAGCCTCCTGTGCGCATGTAGCAATGTGACTGTTGTTGAACTTCTGTGTTCTTGTTTTTCATTGTGCGATGACATTGCAAGACCGGCGAGCATTCGCTGGGAATCACTGGACGGTTATCGATTGCGGACCATGCCAGATCAAGTACGGCGGTTTTTTCATCAGTTCGGCGGCGCGCGGGTAAAAGCGCAACGCCCAGCCGTAAGCGTGCTCTTGAGCGATCAGACAGGTAGCCGCAGAAAAGAGATGACTCGCAACGACACGGAAGGCCGTACGATCGTCTGTCTCAAGGGCGCTGTAGACCGTGCAGGAGAATTCACCCTGCTTTGAGCACTCGGTGCTGATGGCCAGGTAGGATCCGTCCGCAAATGTCATCAGTCGTTCTAGATTGAGTCGTCCCATTAAAATACCTTTCGTCCCAGAGCGGTGAGCATAGTCCCTGGAATGTATGCGACGAACAGGCCGGAGCGGGAAATTTTCCGCCGGCAATAGGCCAGTGAGGACGGTACCGGTGTTCATTGCCCGTGTGGTCGAAGCCCTCTCCACAAACCGCGTGATACACAACCCTGTGGACGGGCTCTGGAAAGAGAGCGCCGATCGCGCGAAACCTGACACGCTCGAAGGAGGCGCGAGGGATGGGGTTGTAACCGTCAACCGGTCTGAGAATACCACACATCCGCTTCTTATGGCGAATGTTGTCTCGATCCATGCCAAATCGTTGATGACCGGGGTGGTGACGCATCTGGTCCTACTCTAGAAGCCGTGATACTTGCCGGAAGATCATCACGGTGAAAAAATGAGAATTGATTGGCCTGATGACCGGTTGAGGGTAGCATACAGCCTATGCCGATACGTCTTATCATGACAGGAGTTGTTCTCGCGGTGGCGGCCGCTGCCTGGCCGGCTTGGGCATGGGCCGACTTCACTGCGAGAGTCGTCACGGTGCACGAGGGCGACCGGTTCACGATCTATCATGATGGGCGAAAGGAGACGATCTATCTGAAAGACATCGACTGCCCTGAACTTAAACAGCCCTTTGGGAAACAGGCACGACGGGTTGCAGCCGCCTACGTAGGGAACCGTGACGTGGTGATTCGGGCGCTGAAACAAGATCGGCAGGGGCGAAAGATCGCCGAGGTGCTGCTTGTCGATGGACGGAATATCGCCCATGAATTGCTGAACGAGGGACTTGCCTGGTCGCGACCCCAATCATCCGACGGGCAGGGTCTCAAGGACATGGAAGATCTGGCCAGAGCGGCCCATAAAGGTCTCTGGGCGGACCCCAATCCTGTGCCGCCGTGGAAGTGGAATGCGGCAAAGAACGCCGGCCGGAAATTTTCCAATTAGCGACTCCTCCCATACTCTCTCTACCGTTCTTGTCGCAGATGAATCATACGTGTCAGGTCCGCCGATGGTCGTGTGAGCGGCCCCTGGGAAAGAGATTGATCTTTCCCAGGGGTTGGTCCCTACCGTGGGTTAACTGCCTGGAGTCGGCTCTGAGTTCAGCGGCAGGAGATGTTCGGTCGAGGGACCGGGTGCTTCGGATTTCGTTGAGGAATCGGTGCTTGGGTCTGAGAGATCTGACGAACCGGCGGCGACGGCGGGAGCCGCCATGTGTTCCTGGCCGATCTTTCTGATTTCGAGATGGACCCGGCGATTGATATTGCGGCACAGGGCGCTGTCGTCGACGCAGAGCACGCCGTCTTCACCAAGGCTCACCATCTTCATCCGGTGCTCGGCCACCCCTGCATGGAGGAATTCAGTCTTCACAGCTTCTGCCCGCTTGAGGCCAAGCGTCTTATTGTAATCGGCCGAGCCCTGCTGGTCCGTATAGCCCTGGATCAAGATTCCATAGTCCAGATTGTGCTTCAGCAGCTCGGCCCGGGCGGCGAGCTGTGCCTTCCCTTCCTCCGTCAATCCCTTCCGGCCCACCTCGAAGTACACATCCGCATGGATCACATCGTCCAGCGGCGCGACAGCGGGAGCCGTGACGGAGGTGGAGTGGATGGTCGCGGCTTCGGCCTGATTCATGACGCCGGCTTTTTTGATGATTGCCGGCACATCGGTGTTCTCAATCTTCCCTATCGCGGGGGTCACTGTAATCTGGTCGGCGGTCTGGCCGTAGTACCAGGCTGCGGCCACTAATCCGCCCAGCACGAGCACCACTCCGGCCAGGAGCGTCACTTCTTTGGTGTCTCTCTGCGGCCCCACGATCTTGGGGGCGATATGTCCTGACGATACCTGCGATGGACCGTTCTGCATGATGGCATCCTCCTTCTTGTATCCGTAAAACGTGAACGGTGAAATGTGAAACGCCGGAGGCACGTCCGATTCATTGAGTCTGAGCCGTTGCATCACCCCCTTCCCGACTCTCAGCATGACGTGACAACGCTTTGTACTTGAGCAATGAAAGTGCCGGCGGGGGAGGGCCGGAAATTCCTGAACGACCCGTGGAAAATTCAGGGGTTCGGGGAAGCGGATATCAGATGGAGGAATGCGGGGAAGCAGCGCCCATCATGGGATGCGGGGATGGCCCCGCATCCCGGTGGCCATTCGGCTCGCGGAACGGGCGGGTCTTGGAAGGAAAGAAGAGGAGCCGCCCGCAGGTTTCACCCGCTTCTCGCAAACTGAGGACGATACCCTGGGCATCCTAGACGTCGTGGCTCTGTGTATAATGTGCTCCGTCTGCTTTTTTATCGTATCCGGGAATGCGCCCTCCGCAAGGGGCAGTTTATAGGGTTTCTGCAGGTTCACCCGACAGGGAGTGAGCCATAGCATTCTTGACAGGTTGCGAAAACGCTGTGTAGAGTTTCATTTTTTCTACGGTTTTTTTAGGCAGTGGATTCTAACCATGTCGGGAGGACAAGATGATCAGCCGATACTACCGTGCCGCCCTCATCGTAGTTGTGCTTGGAGCGCTCGTGGGTGTGCCTATGGTGAATGCCTATCCGACCCCAGCGGGTAACGTGAGCCAAGCGATCGATCACGCGAAGCAAGCAGTGGCCCATGGTAAAGAGGGGCATGTTGACGAGCTTGTGAAGCATGCGGAGACGGCGCTTGATTTTGCGGAGATGGGTGGCAAGGGCGTGGAGGTGAGAGAAGGGATTCATCACCTTAAAGAAGCCATCGCACATGGTAAAGCTGGCCACGCCGACGTGGGAATCGAACATCTTGAGGCCGCCCTCAAGCATTTGTCCGAGATCAATTGATGGACCTTATCCCGAGTGCATGCGACTAAGTATTGGGGTCGCGGCTTGTTCCGTGCATGCCAGCCGATCAGTGCGCATCTGCGGCTCTTCATCGTTTCGTCTGTAACTCCATGTTCACGAGTTTTATCTCTGAGAGCAGAAAGAGATTCCAGGAACCATTGATCACTCGTTATTGGTGGAGGCTACATGGCAGGGCAGGGGTCTGCAGGCAATGTCATAGCAGCGCTCTGTAGCTTCTTCATTCCCGGCTTAGGGCAGCTGCTTCAAGGGCGCCTGTTTATGGCCATTATCCAATTCGTCCTGGCCGGGATCCTCTGGTTCTTCCTCCTGGGTTGGATCATTCACCTTTGGTCCATCCTCGACGCCGCCTTGTGGAAGCCCAAGCATTCAACAGGCTCCTAACGCCGGGGAAGATATAGGGCACTGGACTTTGCTTCTTCAGATCAGGCCGTCATACGGGTATCGCCGAATCAGTGTGATTCAAGGATCTGAATCTGCGTGGTCACGACTCTGACGTTACGCGGTGCCTCACTCTTCAGCACGTGTACAATTCCGGTTACTCGCACCAGATCCCCATCTTTCGGCAACACCTCAACCGCACTCGGCTTACAGCCTCCCAAGACTTCTATGGGCAACGAGTCTGTCTCTTCTTCCAGCATGAATGTGGCTCGTCCGTAGAGTATCGGACACTTTTTCACACCACTGGCTGGAGGAAGCAGCTGAAGCTGACTCGTCACACCCTCTAGCGTTACCAGGTGTTGTTGATACGACGTGGCTTGTGGCGACGATAATTTCTGGATCGAGACCCGTTCTGGTTCAGCGGCATGGGCAGGGCTGAGGAGTAGGGCCGCAACGATAAGGCTGTACGTCAACCACCTGGAGATCAATCCTGCGACCATGTGAGACGGTACCATGTCGTAAGTCTAGCAGGCCCATACGTGCGTCCTTTCCGTCCTTGTTCCATATAGGCCGGTGAGCCAGGGGCAATATTGAAGGAATCAGGCTCCGGCTCTTTTCGTGCGGAACGGCTGTGCTTCGGGAAATCGCTCGCGTACCAATCGCTCGACCGCGACAAAGTGTCTTTCGGGAAGATTCTTGAAGCGCCGTTTGCATTCGGCGAGGGCAGCCTCGGCGGTGGTGAACGGCGCAATCACAGACAGCAGATGGCTGTAATAATCCATCAGTTTGAGTTCGACCATGCGGAAGTGGCTTGGATCGCCGGCGATCGCCAGGGCGGCTTTGGCCTGGTCGCCGTTGGAGTCGACCAGCGCTTGGAAGCAGAGGCCCTTGAGCCGTTGCGTGACCGTGCTGCGGTCCCAGCCCAACATCTTTGCCGCATCCTGCATATCAAAACCCTGTTGCCGCAGGCAATTCAGCACGGCGGCGTCCCCGGCTGAGTCCGGCAGCGTGGTGGATTGAGACGGCGGCGTCGCGTCCTCCGTCGCAGTTCCCTCTAAATCGAACGAGAGCTTCGTCAGCACCGGGCCATCGCTCAGTGCGACGGCTCGTTCGAGCGCATGGCGCAGCTCCCGGACGTTGCCGGGCCAATCATGGCCGGTCAAGACGCGGAGCGCATCATTGGAAAGTTTGGGAACCGGCCGGCCCATCTGCTGCGCGATGTCGGCCAAGCACTGGTCTGCGATGGCCGGAATGTCGCCGGTGCGTTCGCGCAGCGGCGGCAGCAGGAAGACAAGGCCTTTCAACCGGAAATACAAATCTTCGCGGAACCAGCCCTCGGATACCCCGCGCTGAAGGTCACGGTTGGTTGCTGCCACGATGCGCACATCTACGGTGGTGGGAACGGTGGCTCCGACTCGATAAAAAGACTTTTCTTGCAACACGCGTAGTAGCTTGCTCTGGTGGTCGAGCCGGAGATCGCCGATTTCATCCAGAAAGATCGTGCCATGGTGGGCCAGCTCGAAATAACCCCGCCGGTCCGCCGATGCGCCGGTGAAGCTGCCTTTGATATGTCCGAATAATTCACTCTCGAAGAGTTCCGGCGAGATGGCGGCCATGTTGACGGCGATGAAGGTCTTGCCGGCTCTGGGGCTGAGCCGATGCACCGCCCGGGCGAACAGCTCCTTTCCGGTACCGGGCTCTCCCAGGAGTAACACCGTCAGCGGGGACTTGGCGCCTCGTTTGATGTCTCGGAACATGCGCAAGAGCGCCGGGTCTTGGGTGATGATCCCAAGCTGGCGGCACTCACTGCGCAATTGATCGAGTTCGGCATCGCCGATTGAAGGGGAGCTTGTGCCGGCTGCACGGAGATCGTGCAGCTGCCGTTCCAGTTGTTCCAGTTGCTGCCGGGCAAGATGCTCCTGGAACTGCGCCTCGGCGAGTTGTGACCGCAACGACTCGGTGTTTCCAGTCCGGTCATTCTGCCGGCTTGCGTATTGCGCGGCGGCGGATTTGGCGGCTTCCAAATCTTCCTGAAGAGCCTCCACACGATTCTCGCGGAGTGTGAGCGCATCGCGGACTGCGGCAGCATCCTGCTGCACATGGAGCATTTCCCGCTCGAGAAGAATCATGCGCTGGTTTGTGGTGAGATGGATCCAGGCGGTTGTGCCGACCAGCACGACCAGCGAGGCGACCAGCGGCAGGGCTACGGGCAGGACAAGGTGAAACACCGGCAGCGAGGCGAATGTGATGGCGCCGGATAGGACCACAGCGACGGCCGCGACGAGGAGGCCGATCGATCCATGAAACCGGAGCAGGCACCAGGCTATGAGTGACGCAAACAGAACAGTGAGGGCGAAGCGCCAGGGTGAACCGACCCGACAGACTCGATTGCCGGTGAGCAGGCTATTGAGCAGATGGATATGCGCCGTCATACCCGTCACCGTTTGTCCGGTCGCCAGGAGCCAGCGGCTCTGAGTCGTCGGATCGGGAAGGATCACCACCACCTTGTCCTTGAACCATTCGTTGAGTATTCGTTCGTCGTGACGGTGAATGGCGTCCCATACTGCGGAGAGTGGAACGGTTGGTAACGACGACAGTGACCCGTTTCCAACAAGGTTGATCAACGCCACCGCCCCGTCCGCTGTGGCGACCGGCTGCGTTCCCGGCATCTGTCTCTGCCGATACAGGTCGTATAGGGCGGAGCCGAATGCGGGCACAGCCTGGGCCCCGATTGCGGCCGATAGCGGGACGGTTCGTGTGACATGATCCGGATCTGCAGAACTGTCGAGATGTGCCAGGATAGCTGCGTCGGATTCAATCGCGTGATCCCGGCCGTGGACGAACACAATCGGCCCGGCTGTGTGGATGGCTTCTGCCAGTAAGGCGTCGCCGGTGGCTCCACCGAGTGATGCCGGGCTTGCGTGATCGAGGCGGTGGTCAAGGCCGATTGCCGCTGCCTCGGCCTCGTGGACGGCGGTGATCAATTGCGCCAAAGAGGATCGCTCCACCATTGGTCCAAATCGTTCGTCGGCGGCTGGATCACGCGCCACAATGGTCAGCGATGGACTGACTGCAACAGGAGTGCGATGGTAGAGCCATGTGTCATAGAGAGCCCAATCGAGCGCCGTCAGCGTTGCGGGAGCGGCGGTCCACAAGGCTATGGCCGGCAATCCGGCAAGCAATCCCATCGTGAGCGCTTGCAGCACGCTCGAGGTGAGGAACAGCCGCCAGATAGCTTCCCGCTCTAGTCCCATGGTTAGTGAAGACTCCACTCACGGAGCAGCGTTGCCGCTTCCTGTTTGGGAAAATGTTTGAGCAGGGTTTTGGCTTTGGGCCTGTCGGGCGTCACGCCGAGTCCTTTGGCGTAGATGCGGGCGACCGTGTATTTGGCGGAGAGAAACCCGTCACGTGCCACGGTCTCCAAGCAGGCGAGG
Source organism: Nitrospira sp. (assembly GCA_022842445.1). GTDB lineage: Bacteria > Nitrospirota > Nitrospiria > Nitrospirales > Nitrospiraceae > Nitrospira_D. The sequence continues at coordinate 83,489 of JALHPO010000005.1, read as the reverse complement.
ATGGATCGATCATATCGCGCTAGATGTGGTTCCCCGCCTGTTTCATACAATTTCGAGAGTGCGTCCTGCGCCACGTCACTCAGGGCATAGGTTTCTGCGATGAGTGTGGCGACGGCCTCGTCCGTGCGGTTCTCCTTGAGCAGGCTGGTTCCCACGGTTTCGTCGCCTGAACGGTGGTCACCCGGAATATCTTTCCATAGTGACTCGCGATATGTCTGAAACGCGTCGAGGGCTTCCTTCCGCTTGCGCTCCGGCACAGTGATAGACAAGGCTTGCCTGCGAAGTTTGGCGAGGGTGTCGGTTGCCGGTTGGTAGTTGAGCGCCGAGGCTTGCGCCCACCAGTAGACTGCCAGACTAAGGTTCTTCTCGACGCCCTGTCCGCTCTTATAGGCATTGCCGAGAAAAAACTGTGCCGGTAGGACGCCGTCACGCGCAGCGTCTTCCATGAGCTGTGTGGCCTCTTGCTCGCGGTTCGACAACTTTAAGAGCAACGCGAGCCGGTAACGCGCATCGGGAAAGCCTGGTCGCAGTTCGAGCGTCCGGCGATAGGACTGGATCGCTCCCTTCACGTGGCCCAAGGCATAGAGTACGCTGCCGAGCGTGTAATGGGCGTCAGCCAGGTCCTGGTTCAGCCGGATTGCGTCTTTCAACGCGGAGGCTGCCGTGCGCCAATCCTGTTTGGCCGTCAGCACGATCCCAAGTTGCAGATGGGCGTGGGCATTGTCCGGCTCCAGCAGGAGCGCTGCGCGGCACTCGTCGAGTGCGGCATCGAAGTCGGCAATGCGATAGAGCCCCTGCGCCAGTTTCAGCCTGGTCTCCGCGCGCCTCGGCGCCAGGCGGACGGCGTCACGCAGCGCCTGTAGCGTTGTGATCGCATCTTCACGCACAGGCGGCAGAAGTTCAAAATTGCGTTGTCGGTCATGTTGTTCTTGCGGAGGCACTATCTCAGAAACCGGCGGAGGGGATTCGATAATCGAAGGCGGACTGTCTTCCGGCGGTTGTGCAAACAATGAGGAAGCGGAGAAGAGTCCAATGAGAGTAAACATCCGGAGGGTGACGAGCACCAATTGATGACGCATCGGAAATCCGCGCCTCTCCGGATCTGGTCAGATGGACGGATTGAATTATAGCACCGATTCGAGGCCGGATGGATGGGCGGACTACGTTGATGGGAGCGGTCTTCACGCTCAACGCGAAGCTTCAATGACTTCCCGAATGCGCTGGATGTGATTCCGGAGCTGGGAGTCGTGGAGAGCGACTGCCTCATGGGCTACCCGCCAGACCGGTTCGAGCGGAGAGGGGTCGGTGGCGAGGCGGGGGATGATGTGCCAGTGGATGTGCGGCAGTTGGTTGCCGAGGAGTTCGTAATTGATTTTCTTGGCCCCATAGGCCTGGGCGAGGGCCTTGGCGACCTGGTTCAGGTCTTCCATCAGTTGCATCCGTTCCGCCGGCGTCAGGTGAAAGAGCTCCGTTGCGTGACGTTGGAGGACGAGGACGGTCCAGCCGGTAAAGTATTGATCGTCATGGAGGTAGGCTGTCGTAATGCCGAGATTCGCGATGACATGATCGGCTTTGGGCCAGGTCTTTGCGCAGGCCTTGCAGGAAGGATCGGTCATGGGCGGTTGGCTTTGCGCCACTCCTCTTCTGTGAGCACTCCTTTTTTGATCAACAGCTGGAGCAGCTTATCTATGGGAGCCTGGGGAAGCTGGCCCTGGCCGGGTTGAGCCGGCGCCTGGGCTTGCGCCTGAGCAGGAGTGGCCGGCGATTCCGCGCGTTTGGGCTCGGGTGGCGGACGTTTTTCTCCCAGTACCCGGAACGAGGGGGTGAAGACTGCCACGTAATCCCGGTTTCTGATTCGAACGGTGACGGGAAGACTTTCGGTTTGTGGGGCGAGATCAGGCGACGTTCCGACGGGAATGCGGAAGTACGGTTTTCCGTCGTCGGTCTGGCCGTCTTGATCCAGGATATCGAACCGTTTGAGGAAGAGTTCTCCCGTCAATCCTTCACGGTCTTGGCCGGCAAGGTTGGTGATCTTGTCGAGGACGACGACCAGGGAGTCGGCGATGATCAAATCAGGGGAGAGATTTCGGACGCTGATGCCGTACCGGTATTCGCTGGTGAAGGTATCATGGCCTTTCAGCGTGACGATGACGTTCGTTTTTCCGGTGAATTCAGCGAGATGGTCGAACGTTCCGGCCGATCCCGGCGTTGGTTCGGTTGCGAGGAGAGCGCTGAACAGTGCGAGGGGAATGAAACTCGATTTTGCCACAAGGGCCTCGGCAACGAAGGTGGTGCGCCGGATCGCGCAGGCGGCAGCAGCATAGCAAAGTTCCAAGGCAAGCGCGAGCGATCGCGTGGCGCCTTGACACTCTCTTTGGCCCGACGATATTCTGTTTTCCAGTCCCTGAGCTTCATGGGTATTCCGGTTTGCTCCCAACTATGCCAACCCGTTCTCTGTCGGCGCCTCTCGTGATCCCTCGTCCTCTGGCCAGCAGGCTGATGCGCCTCTATGACTATCCCCACCCGCTCAAGCCCGGGGTGATCATTCGTGGATACGATCGGCCTCATGCCGTGCGGACGGCGCGTATGTGCGCGGCGGTTGCCGCTTCGCTGGGACATCCCGGTGAGCGGGTTCGCTCCTATCAGATCGCGTGCCTGTTGCATGACCTGGGACGAGCTGGATTGGACCGCCGGCTCTTCGGGAAGATTTGGTCTTGGGCCAAGCAGCATCACATCCCCACGAGGCCGCGTGAATGGCGGGCCCTGCATCCGAGAACGAAGTATGGCCGGGAGACGGAGGCGTTCCTCTCGTTGTATCGCCGCGAACTGGAGACAGCCGGGATCACGATGGACCGCTGGGCGGCTGAACAGGTGGAAATGCGTCTGGGATATGCGCGACGTCTGGCGCGGCGTCTGCGAACTGTTCGTCCCGCGATGAACGAATGGGGAATCGCATGGGCTCCCTGGATGCAGCTCGTGATGCTCTATTACTATTATCCTGAGCGATTGACGTCTGCCGAGCCCTGGGTCAAGCAGCTGGCAGAGATCCTCGTCGCCTGCGAACAGTTCGAAGCCTACAGCAATCGGCAGCGCGGGCGGGATTATTATGTCCGGGACAAGGAAACGCTGGCAGAAGCCTTTGCCTATCTCGGCGCACTGTCAGGAGAAGGGATCCTGAGCGAGGAAGTTGTGCAGGCATTGCGCAGGTTGGCCGGCGAGGGCATGTTCGATTCCATTCTCGAAGAGGCGCGAGGCTGTCCGTTGAGCAAAACGGAACGGCAGTATTTGCGTGGGTTGGTCTCAGGAGGTACGTGATGGCCGTGAAGACTATTCCATTTCACGTTGAGATGGCGGGCGACATGCATATCGAAAACATCACGAAACGGGTCTCGTCCGGTGTGGCCGATGCCGGGCTGATTGCCGGAACCGTCACGGTGTTTGTAAAGCATACGACGGCGTCGGTCATGATCATCGAAGACGAGCCTGGCATCCGCGCCGACACAAAGGCCTTCTGGGAACGTGTCGTACCGGCGGACCCTGACTGGCAACATAACCGGAGAAATCCTGGGGAAGACAACGGCCATAGCCACCTGCGGGGCCAGCTGCAGGGACCGTCGGTGACGGTTCCCTTCTCGGAGCGCGTGCTGCTGTTGGGAACCTGGCAGCAGATTGTTGTGGTCGATTTCGATACGCGGGCCCGCCGGCGCGAGTGCATTCTTCAAATTATGGGGGAGTAGCGGTGATGGATCGGCCACGAACGTCCGTGATCGGAGTCGCAGCGATCGGTTTCGGACTGGTTCTTTCTTTCTCTGTGGCCGGGGAAGCCGAATGGGGCAGTCCATTGGGCGGTTCGTACGAGGGCATTGAGGGAAAGCCGCGTCCCATCGCTCCGGCTCCGGTTGAATTAGGACCTGATGAGCGGGCGACAATTGCGGTGTTCGAGCGGGCGACCAGATCGGTCGTGTTCATTGCCAACACGGCGATTCAGCGTGACTTCTGGTCGATGGACACCATGGAGGTTCCACAGGGCTCTGGGTCTGGCTTCGTGTGGAACAAGCAGGGCCACATTGTGACCAATTTCCATGTGATCTACGGAGCCAGCTCGATCAAAGTGACGCTGGCCGACCGGAGCGAACATCCAGCCAAATTGGTCGGTGCTGATCCGGATCGGGATCTGGCGGTTTTGCAGATCCAGGCGTCTGAACACGTGCTCGAGCCGCTGGCCATCGGTGCGTCCCATGATTTGCGGGTCGGACAAAAAGTCTTGGCCATCGGCAATCCCTTCGGGCTCGACCATACGCTCACGACCGGTGTGGTGAGTGCGCTCGGCAGGACGATCAAGTCGATGTCGAACCGGACGATTGAAGGGGTGATTCAGACCGATGCGGCGATCAATCCGGGCAATTCCGGCGGTCCATTGCTCGACAGTGCGGGTCGCTTGATCGGCGTCAATACTCAAATCGTTAGTCCCAGCGGCGCCTATGCAGGGATCGGCTTTGCCGTGCCGGTCGATACGGTCAACCGCATTATTCCGGAACTCATCAAACACGGCAAATTGATCAGGCCTGGAATGGGTGTGTCATTGGTTCACGATTCGATCGCTAAGCGGTGGGGAGTGAAAGGGCTAGTGATCGGCAAGGTGTCGCGTGGAGGCAGCGCGGATCGGGCCGGGTTGCGTGGTGTGCGAGAGACCAGTGCCGGACGTATCGAACTCGGCGATATCGTGGTCGCGGTCGACGGGAAACCGGTTGAGTCGGTCGACAATTTTATGGATGCGATGGAAAAGTACAAAGTCGGGGATCGAGTGAAAGTGGATGTCGTCAGAAACAATAAGCGCCAGTCCGTCGAGGTGACGCTTCAGGCGGTGAATTAGTGGGGAGAGGCGTCTGGGCGGACAGCAAAGAGTCTATGCTAAGATGCTTCACTGACACATCTGCTTCCCTCCTTGTTTTCAGTCTGACATGAGGAGTTCTCCATGGGCGATCATCGCGCAACCGATAGCGGCACACATCAACCGGGCCAGGGGAGTGATCGCCAAGACAGCGCGCGCGAAGCGCGGTCAGGGTCAGGGCAGGGGCCTGGGGCTGGGATTGACCCGCTTGCTCTGATCGAGCAGTGCTTGGAGTCGTTTCCAGAAGAAGACCCTCGCCGGAGTATTCTCTATAAACTTCGCCATGCGGTCATGCTTGAAGCAGCTTCACATCAGCAACGTGAGGCCGAATTCAAGAAACTGAGCGAGGTCACGGCCAAGCTGACCGCGCCGGCCAACCGCATCGGCACTTTGCTGGAGATTCCCGGTGAAGGGCTCGCGCGCATCCTGGTCGGCGGGGCCGAGTACTATGCCAACGTCGATCCGCGCGTCGAAGCAGGGGACCTCAAGATCGGTGCGCAGATCCTGGTGAATGATGCCTATGCCGTCATCAAGACCCTCGGCTACGATCGGAACGGGCCGATTTTGAAGCTGGCCGAAGCGATGCCGGATGGACGGCTGCGCTTTGAACAGGAGATGGGCCGGCAGCCGCTGATTTTACAACGGTCTACCGACTTAGCTGGAATCGAGCTCAAGTCCGGTGACGAGGTTCGGATCGATCCCACGTTTCGCATTGCGATCGAGAAGCTTGCGGACCGGACTTCCGGCAAGCATCTGCTCGATGAAGTGCCGAAGATCACGTGGGAGCAGATCGGCGGGCAGCGTGAGGCGATTGCGGCGATCAGAAAAGCTGTCGAGTATCCGTTGCTCCATGCGAAGACGTTCGAGCAGTTCAAGTTTTCACAACCCAAAGGATTTCTGCTCTATGGTCCTCCCGGATGCGGCAAGACGCTGATCGGGCAGGCTGCGGCCGGGAGTCTGTCCAAGTTGATGGGCCAGTCGCAACAGGATGATGCGAAGGCGTCAGGTGGGCGTCCTCCGGTTACGAGCGGGGCGTTTCTCCATGTGAAGGGCCCTGAGATTCTCAATATGTGGCTGGGCGAGTCCGAGCGGATGGTCCGCGACCTCTTCGCCCAAGCGCGGGCGAGGCGGAAAGCGGGCGCACTGCCGTTCATCTTCATCGATGAGGCGGAGTCGGTGCTGGGTACGCGGCGGGCCATGCGTTCCTTCAATATTTCCAACACCCTGGTGCCGATGTTCTGCAGCGAGATGGACGGCATCGAGTCGTTGCACGATGTCGTCATCATTTTGGCGTCGAACCGGCCCGATTTGATCGATCCGGCTGTGCTCCGGCCTGGCCGTATTGATCGGAAGATCAAGGTCGCGCGCCCCAATCGAGAGTCGTCGGCTGAGATCTTGAAGGTGTATCTGACGGAGGAGTTGCCGTTGGATCAGACAGTGATTGCAAAGCGGGGCGGTGAACCCCGCCAGGCCGTGGCCTCCTTGATCGACGAAACCATCGAGGCCATCTTCAAACGGACTGATGAGAACCGGCTGTTGTCTATCCGATTACGGAACGGGCAGAACAATGTACTCTATCGTGGCGACCTCGTAAGCGGAGCGATCCTCTCCTCGATCGTTCAGCGGGCGAAGGAGCAGGCGATCGAGCGGACGATTCAATCGGGCGCGCCGGCCGGCCTGCTGGCCGAGGATCTGTTCGAGGCGGTGGCGGAGGAATTCCGCCAGGGGGAGATGTTGCCGCCGGACGATGCGGCGGAAGAGTGGTTGAAGCTGCTGGACCATCATCCGGAACAGGTCGTCGGTATTTCTTCGTTCCGCCGAGGACGGCAGTCTGAAGAACGGCTGGTGAGTCAGATCATTTAAGGACGTTAGGGGTAAGGGGTTAGGCGTCAGGGGTGGATTCTGAGGCCCGATCGCCTGACACCTCACGTTTCACGCCTCACGAAATTATGCGGCTTTTCGGCATCGAAACAGAGTACGGCATCACGCGGGACGATCTGGAGGAAGTCGATCCGGTCGTCGAGTCCATGGAGTTGGTGCGGGCACATTTGACGGCGTCGTTCGAGCGGCGCTGGGACTACGCCGGTGAAGATCCTCATGAAGACGCGCGGGGGTTTCGCGTCTCCGGGCTGGCGCAGGACAAGGAAGAAGACGAGTTCGCCAAGCTTGATGCGCACAGGCCGTTTTCTTTCCATGAGATGAAGAGCGACTTGGTACTGCCGAATGGCGCGCGATTTTACAACGACCATACCCATCCGGAGTATTCGACTCCGGAATGTCGAAGGTTAAAAGATCTGCTGGCGCAGGATCGTGCCGGTGAGCGTATTGTCCAGCGGGCGGCAGATCGAAGGAATCGGAGCCTAGGCGGCGAGTACGTCCAACTCTATAAGAACAATACAGACTTTCACGGGCACAGTTACGGCTGCCACGACAATTATCTGGCGCTGCGGTCTATTCCATTTCCACAGCTGAGGGCGGGCCTGCTGCCGTTCCTCGTCAGCCGGCAAGTAATCGCCGGCGCAGGCAAAGTCGGGATTGAAGCGCAGGAATCGGGAGTGGTGCCGGGACAGTTTCAACTCTCCCAGCGGGCGGACTTCATGGAAACGGATTTGAGCGTTGATACGATGCACAATCGGCCGATTCTCAATACGCGGGATGAGCCGCATGCCGATCCGAAGAAATATCGCCGCCTTCATCTGATCATCGGTGATGCCAACATGTGTGAGTACGCCACGGCGTTGAAAGTTGGGACCACGCAGTTGGTGCTGGACTTGATCGAACGCGGCGCAGCTCCGTCTCTTGAGTTAGAGCAGCCTGTGACGGCGGTGAAACAGCTCTCGCGCGACATCGATCTCAAAGCGGCGGTGCGACGACAGAATGGGCAGACCATCACGGCCCTGGATATTCAGGAGGAGTATTATCGAGCGGCGGAGCGAACACTGGCCGGCCTCGATGAAGAATCGGACTGGGTGTTGAACGAATGGGGCGAGACGCTCCGGTTGCTGGCACAGGACCGCCAGCGTCTGGTCGGCAAATTGGATTGGGTCACCAAGCTGTGGCTGCTGGAGACCTTCATGCGCGAAGAGCGGATCGGGTGGGATGATCCGTGGTTGGCCAGTTTGGATTTGGCCTATCACAATGTGGATCCTGCACGGGGGCTCTATCTGGGACTTGAGGCGGATGGGAAGGCCTGGCGAATGACGACCGAGGCCGACGTTGAACGGGCCTTATCCGTGGGGCCATCCGATACCAGGGGAGGATTGCGCGGGCTTTGTATCAGACGGTTTTCCGAACACATCAGATCCATGCAGTGGGAGCGTATTCAGTTCACGGGAGGGCTCATGCCGCGTATCCTGGAGATGGGCGATCTATTCGAGCCTGCGGATGTGAGGGCCTGCGCCGAACGGTTTGAGACCGCCGATTCTCCGCTGGATGCATTGAAGGCGTGGAACGATAGAAAGGACACAGGATCATGACTCATATTGCGATGCCGGAGCGGCGAGAAGGACCGGTCGACCCCATGCCTAAACAGCCCGGTCCTTCGGAAGAAGGCGGGGGGCCTAAGAGGCCTGATACCGGGTCTCCGGAGAAAGATAACCTCCTCAAGCGAATGAGAAAGGTCGATCCGAAGCAGGCGGAGCGGTATCGGCAACGGACGGGGGAATAAAGACGTGAGGGGTAAGGCGTAAGGGGTGAGGGGGTAAAGGCTTCGGTCGAATCGCCTCACGTTTCACGCCTTACGGGGAGCTAAAAGAGATGGGGATGCAGGGCGATTTTTATCAGGTGCTGAAGGAGCAGGGCTATCAGCTGGGGGCGTCGGCTGTGGCGGGAGAGGGCCGAGAGTTCATGACGGCCACGACGATTCTGGCTTTCAAGTATCGGGACGGCGTATTGGTGGCTGGAGACCGCCGCGCAACGGCCGGCAACATGGTGATGTACGATCGCACCGATAAGGTCTTGGAGATCGACCGCCACAGCGTGATGGCCATCGCCGGCGTGCCGGCCACGGCCTACGAGATGGTGCGGGTCTTGGAGCATTCGTTCAAGTACTACCGGCGGACGCAGCTGCAAGAGCTGAGTTTTGAGGGCAAGTTGCGAGCAGTTTCGAAGCTGCTTAAGGACAACGTCCCGGCGGCTCTGTCCGGGACCGGCGCGGTCGTGCCGGTGTTTGCCGGCTATGATTTCGAGCAGGAGGCGGCCAAGATTTATTTCTACGACATCCTTGGCGCCGAGTTCGAAGGGGTGGAGTATGCCGTCTCAGGGTCCGGTTCACCGACGATTCGCGGGATTCTTCATTATCTCAACACGTGGGGAGAACGCCCGCTTTCCGCTTCGACCGAAGAAGAAGCGGCCATTCAGGCCTTGCGTCTCTTAACGAGCGCGGCAGAATTCGATTCGGCGACCGGGGGAGTGAATCGTGAATCCAATCTGTACCCGATTATCAAGTTGATTGCGAAGGACGGGGTTCGTGTCATGCCGGATGATCAATTGAAGAGACTATTCGAGTCGAAGGTTGTACGCCATGTATGAAGAACCATATAAGTGGGTTGAGGCGGTCGGTAATCGCCGGCAGTACTTGGATGAACAGTTCAAACAGGGCAGTCCGGTCGTCGCGCTGTCCTACGATTCCGGCATTCTGCTTCTGACGGTCAGCAAGGGGACGCCGAAGCTCTACGAAATCTATGATCGATTGGCGCTCGGCGGCATGGGGCATCCGGCGGATCTGGAAAAAATCAGATTCAGCCTGCTGGAGATGGCGCATGTGGAAGGCTTTAACCGGTCGCCGTCTGATGTGACGGGCGGCCGCATGGTGAAGTACGGGATCGCGCCGGTGATCAAGCAGGCGTTTGAAGAGATCTTCAAAGCTCCGTTCATCGCCAAGATTGTGTTGGCTGAATTGGGGCAGAAAGCCGGCAAGGATTCGCTCCTCGTCATCAACTATGACGGCACGTTTGAAGAGGGCGCTCATTGCGCCGTGCTGGCTGCATCGAAACCGGTGGAACGCGACATGGTTGCCTATCTGAAGCAGCAGGCGCCCAGTCCTCCTTCATTGGAGCAGGCCTGCGGGATTGCGCTCCGAGCCTGGACATTGGGCGATCGAGCGCAACGAAAGGCCGGAGAGACTATGTCCGGGCCAAGCCCAGAGACAACGCAAGAACCGGCTGCCATGGATACGGCAGCGCTCTATGCCCATCTGCGGGACTCGGTGGCGGAGAAAACCATCGAGTGTGCCTTGTTGGACCGAAGCCAATCAGGATCGTCGAAGTATCGGGCGGTGACGCCCGGCGAACTGGGCCGGCTGCTGCCGAAGGACATTGGGATTGCTTTCCCCTAGCGCGGTATTCATGCGCACGGCAACTCCAATCGTCGATTTGTCTCTACATTCTTCGTCGCTCGTATCTCGTGAAGCGTACTCGCAAACAAGACGAGAGGGACTCTCTTTCCCTCCCGCGCTTTACGCTTCACGAGATACGCTTCACGAAAAGCACGGGCCAGGTAATTGCTGGGCGAATTGTCATGCAGATTGTGGGGTGAGCCCATGCTGAACCGCATTTTTGGATTGGAAACAGAGTATGGACTTCTCGTCCATCAAGATCGACCCGACCATTCCCCTGCCTGGTTTGCGCACAAGCTGCGCGATCATATTTTCAATGTGCAGCGCCGCGGCCTGCTGGATCTTCACCATCGCGGTCACGATGAGCCGCCTGGAAACGGCGGGTTCTTGACCAACGCGGGGCGGATGTATCTCGACATGGGGCATTTGGAATATGCCTCACCCGAATGCAACAGCCTGACGGATGTGGTGGCCTCGGACCGCGCCGGCGATCTCGTGCTTCAACAGGCGATCGACGAACTGGGGTGGGCCGATGACCTGTCGCTGATCAAGAACAACATCGACCATGAGACCGATGCGACGTTCGGGTCTCACGAGAACTATCTAGTGACGCGGCGGTTTCCGTTCACCAGGCGTGGGCTGGGGCCGCTCGTGACCTTTCTGGTGACCAGGCAGATTTTTACCGGATCAGGCCGGGTTGGATCAGCCAGCCCGCAAGATGCCTGGATTCAGGTGGATCGCTTGATCGTGCCGCGTGCCTCACTGGGGCATGGATCGGACCGTGCACCGCTGCCGTATCAGATTTCGCAGCGTGCCGATCATATCGTGAACGACTTCTTCGAATGGGTGCAGCAGAACCGGGCGATTGTGAATACGCGGGATGAACCGCTGGCCGACCCCAACCAGTACCGGCGTATTCATTTGTTGCTGGGTGACTCGAATATGGCGGAGTATGCGACCGCGTTGAAACTGGGCACGACCGGCCTGGTACTGCAATTGATCGAGGAGGGCCATGCGCCACGCGATCTCGACCTCAACGAGCCGGTCGAGAGCTTGCAGGAGATATCTCAAGATCAGGACCGGCAGTGGCTTGTTCAGCTGCAATCGGGCAAGACGATTTCAGCGATCGATATTCAGGAGCAGTTCTTGGCTGCAGCGCAAACCCATTGCCGGGGGCAGGATGAGGAGACTGATTGGGTGCTCAATCAATGGGAGGCGGTGCTTCGAGACTTGCGCGGAGACTATACCAAGCTGGTGGGGCGGATCGATTGGGCGTCGAAATTGTGGCTGTTGGAATCTTACCGTGAGGCGGAGCAGGCGGGGTGGCAGGATCCCATGTTGAAGAGTCTCGATCTCGAGTACCACAATCTGAACCAGGGGAAGAGTCTCTATTACGGGTTGCTGGAGGAAGGCCGCGTACCTCGCCTTATTACCGACAGCGCAGTGGCTATCGCCGCAGACCATGCACCCAAGAATACTCGCGCATTCGGGCGGGGTGAACTGGTGAAACATCTGCTGGCTGGTGGATCTCCTTCCGAACCGGACGAGCCAAGACCGGATGAACGGTTCTTTCCTGCGTACGTCATCAACTGGTCAATCTTTCAGGTACGAGGGCGGGCCCCTTTCCCCATGCCGGACCCCTTCAGAACCTATGTCCAGGACGTTCGATCCCACCTGCAGGGCGTGACGACCTGAACCGTCATTCATTCTCTAACGTATTGTTTCTATGAGCGAACCGTCCTCATGCTACACTCTTGTTCAATATTGAGTCGTGGTCGCGATTCACGAATGGTGCTGCCGAGGAGGAACGCGATGAATGCTCGCAAGTGGATGATGGAATACGGCGTGGCCATGGTCCTGACTTTTCTCCTGGCCATGGTGCTGGGGCAAATTCCGCTCTTTCGAGAAACAGCCCTGGGAAAACTTCGGGCATCCGACCTTGTCCAGTTTATCGGCTATGGCGGCGCCTTGGTGATTGCTTGGATGGGCGCCCGGCAACTGGCGACGAAACCGCCGGAAGAGTGGCCATGGATTGCGCCGTTCCAGGCGATCATTCTTCCGTTGGCCACTCTATTCGCGGTCACAATTGGTTATGGGGTGTCTCTCTTCGTTGCGGGGCCGTTTCTCGGAAAGTCCGGCAAGATGGCGTACAACTGGGTGTTCATCACGGGGATTGTTTCCTGCAGCGCCTGGCTGATTCTCAATTGGGTGAAGAAGTGCGCTGTGCTCGTTGCGGAGAAGGATTCACGTAAGCTTCGTAAAGCGGCATAACTGCAACCTGTGCCGGCTGCGCCGGACCTCGGCGCAGCCGGTTCTCCTATCGGTGCTTCCGTAAAAACTCCACGATCCGATTCTCCGCCCAATAGGGATCTTCTCCGTTTCGGCTTCCGTGAAAAAACCCACAATGGCCTCCATAGCGAGGTGCGACGACGCAAATTGTTGGGTGCCGCTGAATCAATGGAATCGTGAACATCGAGTAGGGAATGAAGGGATCGTCTTGGGCAGTGATGATGAGAGTGGGAACTGCGATGGAGCCCAGCACATGGCGCGCGCCGGCCCGGTCGTAATAGTCGGCGCCGCTTTGATAGCCTCCATCATGAGCCGTATAGACATCGTCGAATTCACTGATGCATGAGATACGATCCAGTCGTGACAGATCCCATCTGCCTGGAAAGAGTGCGGATTTACGGCGCAGCCTTGTTTTCAGATTCATGAGAAAATGTTTGTGATAAATCCAGTTGCGCGGCTGCTCCAGAGCTTCGGCGCATCGCGTCGGGTCAATGTTCGGACAGACAGCAAGGGCCCCTGCAAGCGCCGGCTGGGAAGTGCCTAATTCACCCGCAGCCTTTAAAACAAGGTTTCCCCCCATCGAATAGCCAACCAGCCAAATCCGATTGAGTCCATTCCGTTCGACAAGCTCAGTGACGATCGCGCGATAGTCTTCGCTGAGGCCGCTGTTATAGAGGGTCGGAGTCAGATGTTCGGTTCCCCCGCAGGTACGTTGATTCATGCGAATGACATTGAACCCGGTCCGATAGGCTTTTTCTGTGATACCGAGCATGTACTTCGATTCGCTGGAGCCTTCCAGGCCGTGGACTAATACCACTGTGGGAAAGGCTGTCCGATTATCTTGCCAATGGCAGTATCCCAGTAATTGAGTGTCGGGCCTCGTCGTAAAGAGGCGGGACTCTTGGGGGATTGCCCCCAGCGAGAGGTCTCGTGGCAGATACCGAGGGACCAGTGTCATCAGATGCGCGTTGCGAAGCAGCCACGGCGGGCGGAAAGTCGAGGCGGTGTCGTTCATGCCCTTATCATAATGCAAAACCAGGCTCGATGCGTACTGTGACTGTGTACCGTTAGAGCCCGCTCTGGTCGGCCAGACGAACCATGGTGTATGCGCGGTGGCGATCGATCCCTGGGCGGCCTACGAGACATCGAACGGCTGGACCATTTCTGCGAGATCGTGCTGAAAAGCGGTGTCGTGGCTCGGTTAGCCGTTCGGCAACCCACTTCTCTGGCGGGGTAGCGTGAACTTTCACCAACAGATAGTAGGAATGGCTATGGCAATGTCGGAAACAAGATGTACGGCCCGGGCGGTTCTTGATTGGGTGGAAAGTAGACCTGCTCTTAAGTCAGAGAAGGGTGACACCAATCAAGATGTCACCCTTTTTGTATCGAGATTGGCTCCCCGGGCAGGACTCGAACCTGCGACCAGCCGGTTAACAGCCGGCTGCTCTACCAACTGAGCTACCGGGGAACGAAGGGTCAACCGGAAGCGCGGCGTATTCTAGCAAATGGGGATGCCGAGGGGAACGACTTTTTAAACGTCGAAATCTTCGGTCTCGTCCTCGTCGGAAGAGGCATCTGTGTTGCCTTTGGCTACGGCGGCGTAGTGTTTGGCCCAGGTCAGGTACAGATTGCCGCTGTCCCGCATCGTATCGGCTGCTTTGACGAGCTTGTCCACCAGCTCAGGGTCTTTGCCGGTCGCTTGAATGATCGCCGCCTGCCGTTCGATGGCTTTGGGGTAGAGGGTGATCAAGCCGGAAATTTCACTGAGTAACTCATCGATTGTGTTATCTTCGTTTTCCATTGGTCCCCTCGTACCCAAGAAAAAACCCCATAGCGCGAACGCCATGGGGTTTTGCGAGTCTTACCCCGCGATTGCTTAACCCTGGTAGGCTTGCCCCAGCGCCGCTGATTCACCCTTCTTGGTCATCAGCTGCCCGGTGGCGCTGACGGCTTGCATGGTGATGGCAAAGTGCTTGGCGGCGTCACAGACGATCACGCAGAGCTCGCAACCCTTGCAGCGATCGATGGTGACTTCGGCCACCATCTTGGTGCTGTTCAAGTCCAGACAGTTCGCTTCCGGGCAATACATGATGCAGAGCCGGCAGCCCTTCTTTGCGGTGCACTTTTCGTCGATAACCTGCGCTACGTTATACATGCAAGTGGGTTCCTTCTTCTCTTAAGCCGCGACAGCCGGATTCCCGATGCGCAACTCGATCTTGTTCTTGTCGGCCCATTCGCTGGCGATTTCGTAAGCCGCCTTCACGGTAGCCAAATTCTTGGCCAGCAACATTTCCTTCTTGGCGAATTTCTTCTTGATGGCTTCGTCCAGGGAGGCGGTTCCTCCGGAGGCCACGAACTTCTTGCCGAACCGCTCCTGGAGGGCACCATCAAGGGCTTCCATCGAGACGCACTTGGTAATGCCTGCAACGGAGCCGATCATCGCCATATTCGTCGAGAGTTCCGTGCCCGCCACTTCAATGGCCAACTCGGTGCCTGCGATATAAAACACCGCGACGTTCAAGTCCTTGAGCCGCTCCACATCGTCATCGGATAGCAACGGCTGGGCGGAATTGATGACGACCACGCCGCCTTCCTTCACGCCGGAATAAAAGGGCATGGTATAGCTCTTCCCCATGGTGATGACTTGGGGATGGAAGACCTGAATGACATCGGGGAATACCAACTCGCCACGGTCGTAGATCCGCTCGATGCCGATGCGGCAATAACTCTCCGCCGGCGCCATGCGCTTCTCGGCGCCGAAGAACGGGTTGGAGATGGAAAACTTACCATCCCGGTTGGCAGCCATGGCCAAGACGTGCGCGGCGGTGACCGCGCCTTGCCCGCCCAAACCTGACATCCGAATATTCAATCGTCGCTTAATCATATGTCTGCCTCCGGTCTGATTACGCTGATGCCTGGCTCGCCAGCTGTTTGGCTGCTGCTTTCCGTTCCTTGTCCTTCGCCGCCAATTCGGCGAGCAATTGCTTGGCCGGCTCGCTGACGTATTCCTTGTAGGCAAACCGCTCGGTCGGCTTCTCCGAATCACGCATCTCTTGCAGCCCTTCCATGCTGTTCTTGCCGATTTCCAGGATGCAGGGCGTGTAGAGCTGCAGATAGGTCGGGCCGATCTCACGGGCTACATGGACGGCGTTACGGATGACCTTTTCGACCAGAGACGGCTTGCTGACCGTGCAATTGACAACATAGTGGCAGCCGGACTCGCGGGCGATCTCAGGCAGCCGCACCTTGTCGAACAGTTTGCCGACCGGGGCCATCTTGGCGACAAACCCCTTTTGCATCAATCCGCTTTCCTGACCGCCGGTATTGGCATAGAGCTCATTGTCGAAGCAAATCGTCGTGAACTTTTCTTGTCTGAACCAGGCTTGCAACGTCATGTCCAAACCGATGTCGACGGTTGCGCCATCGCCGGCAAGGACGACGACATCCTTGATACGGCCCGGGAAACGGACGCTCAAAGCCCGCTTCAGGCCGGAAGCGATCGCATTCTGGTTGCCGAACAGAGAGTGAATGTTATGCACGGCCACCATTGGAAACACCAGGCTGGTGCAGCCTGTGGAGCCGACCATGACGGTGTCTTCCGGGTTCGGGAGCGAGGCCAGGATATAGCGGAAGGCCATGGACTCCGGGCAACCGGCGCAGAGCGAGTGCTGCTCGATGAGTTCCTTGGAGGAACCGATGTCTTTCCAGCCACGGTCTTCCTTGCCGTAGGTGGCGCTCTTCACGAGATCCTGATAGTCCGACGGCATGATGTCATACAGGTCTTCAGAGATTTGAATACGTTCTTTGCTCATTAGGGCCTCCTCAGGGTCGCTCGTGGGAGCGGCCCGGTTCAATGTCAGTACTGATCAGCTTCCACGACCGGCCAGGGAGAAGGACTTCATCCCGAGAGCCGTCTTGATCTCAGACACGATGATTTCTGGCGGCATCGTCATACCGCCGCAAACGTGCGGGCCGGCATGGACGCGATGCGGGTTCGGGATGGTGGCACGGATTTCCTTGGCCAGCCAGCCGGTTACATTGAACTCCGGGACGAAGATATGCTTGGCGTTCTTCGTGGCTTCACGGATTTCCTCTTCCGGCCAGGGACGCAGTGTTTTCACCTTGACGAGCCCGCAACGCACGCCTTCTTCTTCCAGGAGGCGGATGGCTTCGCGTCCCTGTGAAACAGCCGTGCCGGATGCCACGATCAAGATATCGGCATCGGTGTTTTCCGTGTCGATCAGGCCGTTCAGCCAATGGATTGAGTGTTTCCTCGACCGTTCGATCGCGGCCCAGATTTCCTGCTGCCAGCTCGCGTGGGTTGCATAGCTGATGTAGTTGCTCTTCATCACGAACGGATCGCGCATCATGCGGACCGGCGGGCATTCCATATCCATGCAGGGCACCGGTGAACGATAGGGGTCGTACGGCGGCAGGCACATGTCGGCCGGCGTGAGATTGACCACGTCTTTCGTGTGCGTCACAAAGAACCCGTCGCAGCAGAGCGCGAGAGGCAGATGCACATCCGGCTCTTCCGACACCATATACCCCTTCAGAATCCAATCAAAAAAGTCCTGTGCTGTTTCCGCATGCCAGACGAGCATGCCGGTATTCAGCAGGTAGGCAATTTCCAGTGTGTCCGGTTGGATCGAGAGCGGCGAATTGATGCCTCGGCAGGTGACGATCATTTGAATCGGCAGCCGCGCACCGGCCCACATCGGGAAGTTTTCCATCGCGCGCATCGTGCCGGGGCCTGCTGTCGTTGTGAACACACGGGCACCGCCGAATGCCGCGCCGGCGCATTGCGACATAACCGCGAATTCGCTCTCGCCGCGGAAATAGTCACCGATATATCCTTCGGCAAACAATTCGCCGATCAACGCTGCCGCTTCCGATTGTGGAGTGATGGGATAGGCGATCATCACATCGCAGCTGGATCGACGGACGGCTTCCTTGATGACCTCGGAACCCGTAAAGAAGGACGGGGTCCGTGGAGCTTCATTCATGAGCTTCCAGGCGTCTGTGTATGTTTGTCCCTTTTTGTTCTGTGTCCCGATAACCGAGGGGGGTGTAGCCATGGATCCAGCCTCCTTTTTGGCTTGAGCTTCCGGTTTTTAGCTGGAAGCTCCGTTCTTGGCTGATTCCAGCCGTGGTTGGACTGTTCCTTTTAACCGTTTGATCGTCTCGGCCAGTTTCATGATTTTCTCGACTGATGCGTCGCGGAACGACAGCATCGCGTCTTCGTGGCCGGCTTGTGCACACATGGCGATCGTATAGCATGAGGTGCCGCCACGAATAATTTTCAGCGACAAATTGGCTTGATGACAATGCACACCGACAAACATGCAGCAGTCGATCTTGTTGTGCCAGATGGTCAGATTCGGGTGGTTGGGATTGATTTCAACTTCCGGATTGATCTTCGGGTATTTGGGTCGATAGTCCGGCATGGGGATCAGCATCGCATGTTGGCCCGGTTGAACACATTCCTTCAATGTGTTGTACAGATGCCGGATGGCGGTTGCTTTCTTTGCCGCCTTTTCATTCCAGGCCCATAAGACCAGCGGGCCGGGGAAAATCGTCGGCACTTTCGCCATCAGAAACTGCCGCGCGGCTTCCTCGTA
The DNA here is from genome assembly GCA_022842445.1 of Nitrospira sp. GTDB lineage: Bacteria > Nitrospirota > Nitrospiria > Nitrospirales > Nitrospiraceae > Nitrospira_D. Next base: position 65,353 of record JALHPO010000005.1, on the reverse strand, counting down.
CGCCTTTTCTTCCGGGGCGATGACGCCGTTGATATGGGCTTCGCCTGGGTTCGGCAGCTGGATACCCATGCTGGCGGCCGCTGGGGGTAGAAAGTGTTCAGGACCTGGGAGCACACGGTACTCGCTCATTGCGGCCTACACTCCGAGTGAAAGGTTGACTTGACTAAAGAGTAACGATTTTTCACAGGCTTACTCACCACAATCTAATCTGTTTGCCGTTCTTTCCGCAACCTCGCAGAAGGCCCAGGCTGGCGAGCTTTTGGGCTACAGAAGCAGTGCAGATTAGGCCTATGGGACTAACCCTTTTGCGAATGCTCCAGTTTCCAGACTTCCATGGAGACCACCATTATAGGGGGCCCTATCTTGGGTTGTCAAATGATGCCAGGGCGCTCATTTGTAGCGCTGTGAGTACACAGAATTGAAGAGCATAGTTGGCAAACTTTGCTAAGGGATCTGTTTGCACGCTTCGACTGATCCGAGCATACAGGCATGCTCAAAGTCATCCTTTGCCAGGCGTCCTTGGAGTTGTTCACGGTAGAGCGTGGCTCTCGTGAGAAGCGCCCGCATATCTGCCGGCTCGGCTCGAAGCACTGCGCTCAAGTCATCGATGGCTTGAGCCGGCTGGTTCAGTTTTCTATAGAGGTCGCTCCTGAGCAGGTAGGCTTCTTTGTAGTAGGGCATCCAGCCGTCCGGTACATGGGGGGTTATGGATTTTTGTAGAACGGCTAAGGCCGCCGACCACTGTTTGGCAGTCATAAGTTTGCGTGCCTGGCTGGTGTAGAGCGTGAGCAAACGAAGATGCGCAATGTCGAAAAGCGGATCTAATGCGAGGGCGCGCTCGTATGAACGAACTGCGTCGTCCGTTCGATGGAGCCATGTGTATACGTCACCCTGGCCGAGCAGAGCCCAGATGTTTTGTGGATCGATAATCAGCGCCCGATCAAAATCCATGCGGGCGTTGTCGATGTACTTGGAGTATTCGCTGAGCTTGGCTTTCTTGGAATAGGCGGCTGACACGAGTTGTAGATAGGTCTGTCCGCGCACGACCAGGGGGGCTGCAGCCTGAGGGTCTAAGACAGCTGCTTCCGATGTCAGGTCCAGTTTCTGACGGAGGTGCGGTGTCAGGATCGCTTTTTCGAGCAGAGTGCGAGCCTGTTCGCGAGTTCCTGCTCGGCCGGGTGGTTCGATAACAAGCGTATGTACGCCGAGGGGAGTCTTTTTCATTTCCCGGAGCTGCGCCTTGAGTTCGGAATTCTCCTTCTGCAGCCGTCGGAAGTGTTCAGCCAACTGTTGTTCGGATTGCCAGCGTCGAATGGCGTCTTGCAGGTGGTCCAGATCGACGATCGCGCGGATGCGGACAAAAAAGCTGGGACGATCCTGTTCGAAGGAGCGGGATGCTTCAAGAATTTCGGTCTTGGTAATGGCTGACGCAATCGTACGGATCTCCAGTGAGCTGGCTTGAAAGCTTCTGCCGCCAGCAGTTTTTTCAACATCAAGGAGCGTAGACTCGATATACATTCCTGCTTCTTCGATCGCTTTGCGCTTGGCCCGTTGGAGAACTTTTTCTTCGGCCTGAGCCAGCGTATCGCCGTCTGCCATTAGGTAATAGGCCTCTGCCACTACCGTGGTATCCAATGCCGACGCCGATGGAGGAAGAATACTGACTATAGCAGTTGCGGCCAGAAGGGCTACGCTATGGCGCAGAGACATGTCACAACTATACCACCCCCTCGAATCGGTGGAGAACGGTGTGCCGTAGGCAATGATTCCGTCTGCTCTGGATGGTGACTGTGAGGAGGACAGAAAGGTATGAAAAATCAGCTAGCGGGGTTTTGGCAATACCTGCATAAACGGATGGACTTCAACCCGCTCGAATATCCCCTGCACCGTATAGGGATCGGTGTGAGCGAACCGCTCTGCCTCTTCCTGGGTTTCAAAATCCAGGACCAGCAGGCTTCCGGCCTTATCGGTCAGAGGTCCGGCCAGAATAACCCGCCCTTGTTCGTCCAGTGGTTTCAGGTTGGCTAAATGAGCGGGGCGGTGAATCTTGCGTTTCGCCTCTCCCTCGGGCCCATCGTAACCGATAATGACGAATAGCATGTGGGTTAGGCAGGGTCTTCCAAGGGGCAACGGTCTTTATACCCGCTTGTGACTTCATGCCACCAGCGGATCTCTTTTTCTCCGAGTTTCCAGCATAAATAGACGACCCGGCCGTCGCGGACATGCGGAAAATCACAGAGTCCAAGATCGATATCTTTCACGACCACCCCTAATTCATGGATGGCGCGGAGGTTCGTGCTGATATCCTGAAGGCTTTTGACGTAATGGGAGCCGACTGTTGTCCCACCTCCGTGGTCGGCATTAGCCGAGGCTTTCTGTACTTCCTCGCGAGTTTCAAGCAGGACCCCTTTTCGCTCTTGGACCGTGGTCAAGTGCGACTGAAGCTGAGGGATCAGCTGATTGGCTTCAAAGAGGGAAAAGACTCGGTCTGGAGTGGTTTCGTCGTCGTCGTGCGCCATGCAACATCCGTATGTCTGTGTAACATATTTTGAATTCAGGGAACAAGCGGCATATCGACAAAGACTGGGATGATTAGGACGATATGAGGGTAAAGAGTGGATCCCGGGGGAGGGGAGATCGTGGGAGAAGAAAAATAATAGATGTCAGTTGACAACCAGCCGGGTGCTCAGTATGATTCACACCAACATTCCAGTGTGAATACAGTTCTCCCCGATAAAGAACTCAATTCAGGAACCTGTCTCGGACCAAGCTCCAGCAAGTGTGGAGATGAGAGAGTTTGTAGACCAACCCAATAGTTTGTTTATGCCCTATGTCCCGGTAATCTCGGAGACCACATCTTTTCTGCATAGGTAGGCAAGCGTCCTCCACAAGCTATTCCATCCAATACGCACTGATCTATAGCCGTCAGGACAAGATAATACATTGAGCGCGTTTCGCATGGCCCATCAGTTTAAGCAAGTCGTCGTGATCCGTAACCAAGCCAGGGGATCGAGAGGAGTCCTATGTCGGTAGCAAGGGGGGAAGTGATGCATCTCGCAGAGTTGAAACAAAAGTCGATTGCCGATCTCAATGACGTGGCTCGTGAGCTCAAAATCGAAGGGGCGGCCAATCTGAGAAAGCAGGAATTGATCTTTGCAATCCTGCAAGCTCAGACTGAGAAGAACGGGGTTGTCTTCGGAGAGGGCGTTCTGGAAACTCTCCCGGACGGGTTCGGCTTTCTGCGCGCTCCGGACTCCAATTACCTCCCTGGTCCCGACGACATCTACATTTCCCCGTCGCAGATCAGGCGATTTAATTTGCGTACCGGCGACATCGTCTCAGGACAGATCCGGCCCCCGAAGGAAAGCGAACGCTACTTCGCGCTTCTGAAAGTCGAAAAAGTTAACTACGAAGACCCGGAGGTTTCGCGGGACAAGATCCTGTTCGATAACCTGACCCCGCTGTATCCCGAGGAACGCATCAATTTGGAATTCGATCGGGAAGAATATTGCACGCGCGTGATGGAACTCGTCACGCCGATCGGGAAAGGACAGCGCGGGCTGATCGTGGCTGCTCCTCGCACCGGAAAGACGATGTTGCTGCAGGCCATCGCACGCGCCATCATTAAGAACCATAAAGAGGTGACGCTGATCGTATTGTTGATCGATGAACGGCCGGAGGAAGTAACGGACTGGCAGCGTCAGGTCAAAGCGGAAGTCATCAGCTCGACCTTCGACGAACCGGCACAGCGCCACGCACAAGTCGCGGAAATGGTGTTGGAGAAAGCAAAGCGGCTTGTCGAGCATAAGAAAGATGTGGTCATCCTGCTGGATAGTGTTACGCGGTTGGCGCGGGCCTACAACACGATCGCCCCGCCCAGCGGCAAGGTGCTCTCGGGTGGACTCGACTCCAACGCTCTGCAGCGTCCCAAACGGTTCTTTGGCGCAGCTCGAAACATTGAAAACGGCGGGAGCTTGACCATCATGGCCACTGCGTTGGTGGATACCGGCAGCCGTATGGATGACGTCATTTTCGAAGAATTCAAAGGGACCGGCAACATGGAAGTCCATCTGGACCGCCGGTTGGCCGACAAGCGTCTTTTCCCGGCGATCGATATCAGCCAGTCCGGTACCCGTAAGGAAGAATTGCTGGTGGACAAGGACCGTCTCAATAAAATGTGGATTTTGCGCAAGGTGCTGAGCCCGCTGGGCACGATGGAGGCGATGGAGTTCCTGATGGACAAGATAAGCGGCTCCAAGACCAATCAGGATTTTCTGCAGTCGATGAACCGATAGACGGTGCTTGTTTCTTGCGCCTTGCTTCGGATAGAGTACGTTCCTCTTGCGGAGAGCGGAGTGAATGTTCGGTTTTGGTAAGGAGTGATCACATCATGCAAAAAGGTATTCATCCAGTCTATCGGGAAGCTACGGTCCATTGCGCGTGCGGCAATTCGTTCAAGACACGGAGCACCGTCGGCGACATCAGCGTCGATATCTGCTCTAGTTGCCATCCGTTTTTTACCGGCACACAGAAGATCGTCGATACCGAGGGGCGTGTCGAGCGGTTCAAGAAGAAGTACGCAAAGAAGGACAAGTAGCGGTCCGTACGGTCATAGGAAGAGACCCTGCTTCGTCCCGAAGCAGGGTCTCTTTGTTTTTAAGGCCCGGCACGCAGTCGAAGCGAAGGAACAAACCGAATGGACGCCGCGTTAGTCAAGAAATGGGAGTCTGTCGTATCGCGCTTTCATGAGTTGACGGATCAGCTCATGGACCCCTCCGTCCTATCCCAGCCAACGCAACTTCGCAAGCTTACGAAGGAACGGGCGGAACTTGAACCGGGGGTTAAGTTGTTCGAGGCCTACCGCGATGCGGCCAAGCAATTGGAGGATGCCGCGCAGATTCTCGCCGATCCCTCGGCCGGGCAGGAACTGCACAGGATGGCGGCAGACGAATCCGCCGCCTTGGAGCGGGCGCAACGGGACATGGAGGAACAGGCCAAAGAGTTTTTGATTCCCAAAGATCCGAGGGATGAGAAGAGTCTGGTCTTGGAAATTCGCGCGGGCACCGGCGGCGACGAAGCGGCTTTGTTTGCGGGGCAGCTGTTTCGCCTGTACACGAGGTATGCGGAGAAAAAAGGTTTGAAGGTCGATACGGTCGAAGCGTCTGAAACCGGCATTGGAGGATACAAGAACATTGTTGCGCTAATCGAAGGGAAGGGCGCGTACGGTTATTTTAAGTATGAAGCCGGCGTCCATCGCGTCCAACGAGTGCCGGTGACGGAAGCCTCAGGCCGAATTCACACCTCCACCGTGACCGTGGCGGTGATGCCGGACGTCGACGAGGTGGACGTGAAGATCGATCCCGCGGATCTTCGGATCGATACGTTCTGTTCATCCGGGGCCGGAGGCCAGAGTGTCAACACGACAAAATCTGCCGTCCGGATCACGCACATTCCGACCGGTGTAGTTGTATCGTGTCAGGACGAGCGGTCGCAATTGAAGAACCGCACCAAGGCCATGCGGACCTTACGGGCTCGCATCGTCGAGGCGGAACGTGAAAAGCAGGACGCGGAGATCGCCCAGAACAGAAAATCGCAGGTCGGCACCGGTGAACGGAGCGAAAAGGTTCGGACCTACAACTTCCCGCAGAACCGGGTGACGGACCATCGGGTTGGTGTGACCTTGCACAAGCTCGAATTGGTGATGGAAGGCGATCTCGACGACATCGTCCAAGCGTTGAAGGCTCAACAGCAGCAAGTTGACACGGCACATGTGTAGCAGAAGTGGTGTTCCGCATGGCTGAATCGAAGACGATAGAGGCGCTGGTCGTGTGGGTTCGGCGCACACTGGAGCAGGCCGGAGTGGAGACCGCGGCGCAGGAATCCCGGTGGCTTGTAGCGCATGTATTGGAATTGGAGAGCCATCATCTGGCAAGCAAAGCGCAAGCGCCGGTTTCAGCCGAACAGTGGGCGCATGCCGTTTCGCTGGCATCAAGACGGGCGGCGCGTGAGCCGCTGCAATATATTCTGGGCACACAGGAGTTTTGCGGCCTTGAATTTCAGGTAAGCCCGGCTGTGTTGATCCCACGCCCGGAGACCGAGGTGCTCGTTCAAGAAGCGGTGAGGGCCGTCGATCTCGATAAAGAGTCGGTGCTTGTCGATGTGGGCACAGGTTCTGGTTGTGTGGCCGTGGCTTTGGCGACGATCCTTGGGAACGCGCGTATTGTTGCGGTGGATCGCTCTCCGCAGGCATTGGTGGTTGCAAAGGGGAATGCGGAGCGGCATGCGGTGGCCGAGAAGATCGAGTGGATGGAGAGCGATCTGCTGTCGGCATTGCGTGAACGGGGCATGGCCGGGACGGTGGATATCATTGTCTCCAACCCCCCGTATATCGCGGAGGCAGATTGGGCCGGTTTGCAGCCGGAGGTACGTGAGTTTGAGCCGCGCTCGGCGTTGTTCAGCGGGCCGACGGGTACCGAGTTCCATGAGCGATTGCTGCGCGAGTCCAAGGAGTTCCTTGTGCCGGGCGGAATCCTGGTGATGGAAATAGGCCAGGGGCAATGTGCCGCCGTGCGGCAGATGGCGGAACGCATCGGAGGCTATGTGCCGTTACGGGTCGTCGAAGATGAAGCGGGAATCGAGCGGGTCGTGATCGCAAGACGGCCGGACTAGGCAACGCGGACGCGATGGATCGCATCGTCATCACAGGCGGGAATCGGTTGCGTGGGGAAGTCCGCATCAGCGGCGCCAAAAATTCCGCGCTGCCTATTTTGGCCTCGACCATACTGGGTGGCGGTGAATGTGTCATTACGAATGTTCCACGTGTGGCCGATGTGCTGACCATGGGGAAATTGTTGGGGATTTTCGGGGCAACGGTCTCCCATGAGGGCAATCGGGCTGTCATCAAAGCGGACATCATCAATTCCACCGAGGCCCCCTACGATCTTGTCAAAACCATGCGGGCTTCCGTGCTGACGTTAGGGCCCCTGGTCGCCCGTTGGGGAGAGGCCAAGGTGTCGCTGCCCGGCGGGTGTGCGATCGGGTCGCGCCCCGTCAATCTTCATCTGGCAGGGCTGGCAAAATTAGGGGCTGACATTTCTCTCGAGCATGGGTATATCACCGCGAAGGCTAAACGGTTGAAAGGCGCGCGTATCTATTGCGATACGCCGACGGTGACGGGAACCGAGAACTTGATGATGGCTGCATCGCTTGCTGAAGGGACGACGGTATTGGAAAACGCGGCCAAGGAGCCGGAGATCGTCGATCTGGCTGATTTTCTGTGCAAGCGGGGCGCTCGTATCGAGGGAGCCGGGACGGATGTCCTTACGATCGAAGGGGTCAGGGAGTTGCAGGGCGGGGAGCATGAGGTGATTCCCGATCGCATCGAGGCCGGCACCTTTTTGGCCGCCGGAGCCATGACGAGGGGCGATGTGACCATCACCCATTGCCGGCCTGCCCATCTGGAAGCCATTCTGATGAAATTGAGAGAAGCTGGGGCGGAGGTGTCTGTCGAAAAAGAGCGAGTCCGTATCACCGCGCCGAAGAGGCTGAAGGGAACTGATATCAGGACCTTGCCCTATCCTGGTTTTCCTACCGATATGCAGGCACAAATGGCGGCGTTGATGTGTCTCGCCGAAGGCACGAGCATTGTGACTGAAACGGTGTTTGAGAGCCGCTTTATGCATGTCGAAGAATTGCGACGGATGGGGGCGGACATTCGTGTCGAAGGCAATCGGCTCGTGGTGACGGGGCGCCGAAGCCTGACGGGTGCGCCGGTGATGGCCTCGGACCTTCGGGCGAGCGCCGGCTTGATACTTGCCGGTCTTGCCGCCGATGGAATGACCGAGGTGCAACGGGTTTATCATCTTGACCGGGGTTATGAGCGGATCGAGGAAAAGTTGCGAGCCTTGGGAGCGAAGATCGAACGGCAGAAGCCGAGTGCGGCAACTGTGCGCTAGGAGGTCGGATGCTGACCATCGCATTATCTAAAGGAAAATTGATCGAATCGGCGCTGGATTTATTTCGGCGAGCCGGGTATGAAACCGCCGGGTTATCCGGTGAAAGCCGACGGTTGGTATTTGTTTGTGAAGAGATCGGCATGACGTTTCTGATCGTCCGGCCCAGCGATGTGCCGACCTACGTGGAATATGGGGGGGCGGACGCCGGAATTGTCGGCAAAGATGTGCTGTTGGAGCAGGACAGCGATGTCTATGAGCCATTGGATTTAGGATTCGGAGCGTGTAGAATCTCGGTCGCCGCGCTCAAGGGAGAGGGGCTGCGCGATCGATTGTCGTCTAAGATCCGCGTCGCTACCAAATATCCCAAGATTACCGAGCGGTTTTTCAATCAGCGAGGCCTCCCGGTCGAGATCATCAAGCTCTACGGTTCGATCGAGTTGGCGCCCGTGGTGGGGTTGGCAGATCGGATCGTCGATCTGGTCGAAACGGGCAGCACGCTCAAGGCCCACGATCTGGTTGAAGTGGACGTGATTGCGCAATCGACGGCGCGGTTGATCGTCAATCGGGCGAGCCTTCGTCTGAAGCATGAGCCGCTCATGGAGTTGATCCGCAGACTCCGGGCGGTATTGGCGACCCAAGAGTCGGTGCCCGGCAACGGCCGCCCATCGGCCGCGCGAAAGGGCAAGAAAAAGGCGGCGCGCGTATGAAGATCGTCACGCAAGCAGATCGCAGCTTCCTTCCCAACCTGAAGAAAGTAGTATCCCGCGGCCAAGCGGCCGGGGCTTCTGTGGAAAAGACTGTCCGGTCCATCCTGCAAGCGGTCGAGCGGGGCGGCGACAAGGCGGTGTTGCGCTATACCAAACAATTCGACAAAGTCTCGCTCAAACCGGATGCAGTGCGAGTGACGCCGGAGGAGATCAATAACGCATACTTCCACATTCGTAAAGATGAAGGCGATGCCTTGCGGCTTGCGGCAAAACGAATTACCGCGTTTCATGAGCGTCAGCGCACGAAGACGTGGATGTATCAGGACAACGATGCCACGTTGGGACAGGTTGTCACACCGATCGATGCCATCGGGGTCTATGTGCCCGGCGGGAAAGCCGTATATCCCTCATCGGTACTGATGTGCGCGATCCCGGCCAAGGTGGCAGGGGTACGGCGAGTGGTGATGGTAACCCCGCCGCAGAAGGGGCCCATCAATCCGTATCTGCTGGTGGCGGCCGATATCGCAGGGGTGTCAGAAATTTATCGCATCGGTGGAGTACAGGCCGTGGCGGCGCTCGCCTATGGAACGAAGGCGATTCCCAAGGTCGATAAGATCGTCGGGCCAGGCAATATTTATGTGGCGACCGCCAAGCGCCTTCTCTATGGGACCGTCGGGATCGACATGATCGCGGGGCCCAGCGAGTTGTTGGTGGTAGCCGATGACGAGGCCAATCCGGTCCATGTGGCCGCTGACCTGCTGTGTGAAGCCGAGCACGATGAAGACGCGCAGGTCTTTTTAGTCACGACATCCGAACGGCTGGCAAAAGACGTGTCCAAATTGATCGAGCAGCAGTTGAAGGGACTCCAACGTGAAAAGATCGCCTCCAAGGCGATTGCGCGCCACTCGGTGGCGTTTGTCGTGACGACCATGGATGAAGCGATCGACGTGGCCAATCAAATTGCCGCCGAACATCTAACGCTCTCGGTGGACAATCCGTTCGACTATCTCGAACAGATCCGTCATGCCGGCGCGTTATTTCTGGGCCGGTATACGCCGCCTGCGGTGGCGGATTATGTGGCAGGCCCGAACCACGTGTTGCCGACCGGCGGGAGTGCGCGGTTTTTCTCGGCGCTTTCCGTGAACGATTACGTCAAGGTCAGCAATATCGTTCACTATACGAAACAGGAACTGGCAAAGGTGAAAGATCCCTTGATCCGATTGGCCCACATCGAAGGGTTCGACGCGCATGCGAAGTCGGCCCAAAGCAGGTTTTCATGAAGAAGAACGGAACTCCGGCTCGCCAGGGAGCTATCCATCGTGCGACCAAAGAGACGGACATTTCCGTCGAGTGGGCGCTTGATGGTCGCGGCCACGGCAAGATTGACACGGGCATTCGTTTCTTTGATCACATGCTGGAACTGCTGGCCAAGCACGGGTTTTTCAATTTGACAGTCCGGGCCAAAGGGGACATCGACATCGACGAACATCATACCGTTGAAGATGTCGGTATCGTGATGGGACAGGCACTGCATCAGGCGTTGGGTGAAAAAGCCGGGATCAAGCGATTCGGGTTTGCCTCGGCACCGCTGGATGAAACCTTGGCCCAGGTGACGGTGGATCTCAGCGGCCGGCCGTTCCTCGTGTACAACGTGAATCTGCCGGACAGGAAGATCAAGGCGTTTGATTTGGGGCTCTTCGAAGATTTCTTTCAAGCCTTTGTCACGCATGGCGGGCTCAATCTGCACGTCAATCTTATCTATGGCCGTAATCCCCACCACATCATGGAAGCGATTTTCAAGGCGCTGGCCAAAGCCCTCGATCAGGCGACGATGCCGGAGGAGCGCCTGGCCGGCAAAGTCCTCTCGACGAAGGGAATGCTGTAAACAGAGCCGGTTACAAAGTAAAGTGCGGAGGGGTGGCCTTCTCAGGGGCCACCCCTTTTTTGTTGCAGATTTTGGCAGATTAGGGAGTAGCAGGATAGGGCGAGTTGCGGTATTGTTACACGCTTCCATGTGTGGTTAGGGGCTATGATCGCAATTATCGATTACGGTATGGGGAATCTCCGCAGTGTCTCTAAGGCCTTCGAGGCTGTGGGGCATCAGGTCGTCGTGACACGTGATGCGCGGGTGATCGGGAACGCAAGCCATGTGGTGCTTCCCGGCGTCGGCGCGTTCGGTGATTGCATGGCGAATATCGAGCAGTATGGATTGGTGGAACCGATCCGAACAGCGATCCAATCGGGCAAGCCGTTTCTCGGGATTTGCTTGGGCCTTCAAGTCCTGTTTTCCGAGAGCGAAGAATTCGGCCCCCATAAAGGACTCGATATCATTCAAGGAACCGTCCGGCGATTCGAGGGTGGGCAGGCGTTGAAAGTGCCGCACATGGGCTGGAATCAAGTCCATGCCCAACGAGCGTGTCCACTGTTCGACGGGGTCGCGGACGGATCTGATTGGTATTTTGTGCATTCGTATTTCGTGGATCCCAGCGACAAGCAGCTAGCCGCGACGATAACGACCTACGGCATCCCGTTCGTATCGAGTGTGTGGAAGGACAATATCGTGGCTTGCCAGTTTCACCCGGAGAAAAGCCAGACCGTAGGGTTGCGGTTGATCAAGAATTTTGGAGAGTGGAAAGCTTAGCCCACATGATTCATGAACACTTCTGCTGCAATCGCCGATCCGCTGCTGCGACACGCCTGCGGCCAGCGGGCTCGCCCATCGAGCCTTCGACGTACTGCACGAGTACGCCTCAGGTTCTCCGGGCTCCGCGCGCCGGTCTCACGACGCGGCTTGGCGATTTCGCGACGAACTGTCACGAATCATGCGGGCTAGAATATCGACTATGAACAGATACGACCTTCGATTCACCACGATACGCCTGATGCCTCACGTCCTCACGTTAATGGTGTTGGCGTTTGTGGTTGCGGGCTGCAGTGGATGGAAGGTCCGGACGGAGTCGTCGGATCAGCTGCCGCGGTATACCGTTCGATCCATGGCGTTGGTGCCGTTTACTGCGATTGTTACGCCGCAGGTGCGGGATCAGGGCAATCTCCATTTCGCGACTCCTCAGGGCATCCGCCAGTCAGAAATGTCCTTGGCGATTCCTTCAGATGTGGAACCGCCTTCCCGGCAAGCTGTTTCTCTCCCAGGCCATGCGGCGGAACGCATCACGCAATTATTCTGGAAGCAGCTTCAAGAAAGAGAAGGGCTGCAGATCGTGCCGCTCGGCGATTCGGCCAAGGCCGCAGCTGCAGAGGGCACGCTCTTGGCGGCCAAGCCTGAAGCAGCAGCGGCGTCGTTGGCCAAGAAGCTGAAGGCCGATGCAGCCTTGATCGGCTACGTGTCCATGTATCAGGAACGGGTCGGCAGCCGGCTCGGAGCGAATCCCGCCGCTTCTGTCGGTTTTGAGGTGAAGGTGGTGGCGGTGGACGGGCGGGTGCTCTGGATCGGCCACTACTATGAGCGACAGCGGCCGTTGACGGAGGATTTTGTCGGATTCGTCAAACGATACGGGATGTTTGTCACAGCAGAAGAACTTGCCGAATACGGCGTCGAGGAAATTCTCAAGGAATTTCCGTTCGGCGCGGGAAGAGAGAAGTAACGTGCTGGTCATTCCGGCGATCGATTTGAAGGACGGCCGCTGTGTCCGATTGCGCCAAGGTGATATGGCTGCCGAGACGGTGTATTCGGACGATGTGCAGGCGGTGGCAAAACAATGGCAAGCAGGCGGCGCGGATCTCATCCATGTCGTGGATCTGAACGGCGCGGTGGACGGTGAACCCCGTAATCTGTTCCAGATCGAAGCCGTCATCAAGACGGTGAGTATGAGGGTGCAGGTGGGCGGAGGGATCAGGACGATTGAAACGGTTCGACGGTATCTTCACGCCGGGGTGTCCCGTGTGGTGCTCGGTACGGCGGCGCTCATGGATCGGGCGTTTCTGGAACAGGCTTGCAAGGAGTTCCCCGGACGGATTCTTCTGGGCCTCGATGCGCGCGGCGGTAAAGTGGCCGTGAAGGGTTGGACGGCGGTGTCGGATGTCCGCGCGGTCGATCTGCTGAAAGAGGTATCGGGCTGCGCGATGGGAGCGGTCATCTACACGGATATTGCGCGTGACGGCATGTTGAACGGGCCGAACATTCCGGCCCTGGAAGAAATCGTGGCCCATGCATCCTGTCCGGTCATTGCATCAGGCGGGATCAGCCGAATTGAGGATCTGTTAGCGGTGCGATCACTCGGTCCTCGTGTCGAAGGGGCGATTGTGGGCAAGGCCCTCTACGACGGCAAATTGGATTTTCGCGCCGCACTTGCGGCGCTCGGTAAGGAGTAAGGGGTGAGGAGTCGGGGATAATGCGTGTAAGGGTTAGAGGTGAGAAGAAGGTTTTCACCTTACCCCTAACCCCTCACCCCTAACTGGTTAAAGATGTTGACCAAGCGCATCATTCCCTGTCTTGACGTAAAAGATGGCCGCGTGGTCAAAGGCGTCAGTTTCGTGGCGCTCCGGGATGCAGGCGATCCGGTGGAAGTGGCCGCGGCCTATGATCGTGAGGGCGCAGATGAACTGTGTTTTCTCGACATCACCGCGTCGCATGAAAACCGGAAGACCATCATCGATGTAGTCGAGCGGACGGCGGCACGGGTATTCATGCCGGTCACGGTCGGGGGCGGCGTACGAACGGTCGAGGATGTCCGCACTCTGTTGAATGCCGGAGCGGATAAGGTGAGTATCAACACGGCCGCGGTGGAGCGGCCTGAGTTTGTGAAAGAGGCGGCTCAGCGATTTGGCACGCAATGCATCGTGGTCGCCATCGATGCCAAACGGAGCGCCGCCGGGGGCAGTTGGGAAGTGTTTACACATGGCGGGCGAAAATCGACCGGGCTTGATGTGGCCGAATGGGCAAAGAGAATGGAACGCTTTGGCGCGGGCGAAATCCTTTTGACGAGCATGGATCAAGACGGACAGCAGAGCGGGTACGATCTTGGCCTGACGGCTGCCGTATCCGGAACGGTTTCGATTCCCGTGATTGCCTCGGGTGGCGTTGGGACGCTCGATCATCTGTACGAAGGGTTTGCCAAAGGGAAGGCCGATGCGGTGCTGGCCGCCTCGATTTTTCATTTTCGGACCTACACGATTCAACAGGCCAAGGCTTATCTGAAGACGCGTGGCATTCCCGTGCGGTCGGATGGAGTGGCGCAGGCGGCATGAACAGATGAGTGAGATATCGGCGGATCAATTCAAGTTCGATGAGCAGGGTTTGCTTCCGGCAGTCGTTCAGGACTGGCTGGACGGATCGATCCTCATGCTTGGCTATATGAATCAGGAGGCCATTGCCCGGACCCTTGCCACGAAGCGCGTCCATTTTTGGAGCCGGTCTCGCAGGCAGCTTTGGGAGAAAGGCGAAACATCCGGCCACACGCTGCATGTGAAAGATCTTTTCGTCGATTGCGACCATGACACCATACTGGTGAAGGCTCAGGCGGTGGGACCCACCTGTCACACGGGTGAGCGTGCCTGTTTCTTTGTAAGACTCGACGAGCAGGGCCGGATTGGCGGGGACAAGACGCAAGATGCCGCGGGCGGTATTCTTAATGCGGTTTTGCAGACAATACGAGATCGCCGGGCGCATCCGCGGACAGGCTCCTACACGACGAAGTTGTTCGAGGGAGGCCACGATAAGATTCTCAAGAAAGTCGCGGAAGAAGCCGGTGAAGTCCTGCTGGCATCGAAAGGCGGCAAGCGGGAAGAGATTGTCTACGAAATTGCCGACCTGTTGTTTCACACTCTCATGGTTTTGGGCTATCACGAGATTGCACTGCAGGACATCTATATGGAACTCGGCAAACGGTTCGGCAAGGCAGGCTTGAGAGGAGAATCGTGAGGAGTCGGCGATGAGCGATTGTCTGTTCTGTAAGATCGTAGAAAAAAAGATTCCGGCCAAGATCGTGTATGAAGACGATGAGACCCTGGCCTTCGACGATATCAATCCGCAGGCGCCGGTGCACACACTGGTCATTCCCAAGAAGCATGTCGCGGCGGTGCAGGCATATGGGCCTCAGGATCAATTGTTGATCGGGCAATTACTGCTGGCCTGCACGAAGGTTGCGAAAGGCAAGGGCCTGGCTGAGTCAGGCTACCGGCTTGTCGCTAATACCGGTAGGGATGGCGGCCAGACGGTGTTTCATCTGCATTTTCACCTGATGGGCGGGCGACAGATGGGCTGGCCTCCCGGCTGAGCAGGATATTCAACAGGTCTCCCAACCCCGCGCTCAGCCGTTCAACCTACTCAACGTACCCGTAGTCTCACAGGGAGTGAAGTCCCCTCAATTGACACCATTCAATTCTGTTTGTTAATCTGTACGGTCAATTAATCCGACAACTTATCAACCGACTCGTCAGGTCGTGCATGACGGAGCTGTAGGAGCTGCGACTCTCGTGGGCCAAGGTTTGATTTCCGACGACATCATCGATCAAGTCAAGGGACGGGTCGACATTACCGAGATCGTGAGCCACCACGTCTCCTTGACCAGGGCCGGACAGAATCTGAAGGGCTTGTGTCCATTTCACCAGGAAAAAAGTCCCTCGTTCACGGTGAGTCCCTCAAAGCAGATTTTTCATTGTTTCGGCTGCGGGGCCGGTGGGAATGTGTTTACATTTGTCACTCGTATCACCGGCGCGAGTTTTCCCGAGGTTGTCCGCGAGCTTGGACGGAAGGTGGGGGTTGAGGTTGAAGAAGTCGCCGCCCACGCCGGGTCCCAGGGGGGTCAGGCGAAGCGGATTGAGCAACTCAATCACGCTGCTGCGGCCTGGTTCACACAGACATTGCATGATGTGCGGGCCGGCGCTGTCGGGCGTCAATATTTGGAGAGTCGAGGCATTCATCCGGACACGATCAACCGGTTTGGGATCGGTGTCGCCCCGGCCGAATGGGATGGCCTGATCAAAGCCCTCGCGAAGCAAGGGTTTGCGGCTGGCGATCTGGCTGCAGCCGGACTCGTGGTGGCTCGAGACAGCGGGGCCGGGTTCTACGATCGGTTTCGTGCGAGAGTCATGTTCACGATCACCGATTTACGCAAGCGAGTTGTGGGATTCGGCGGTCGTGTGTTGGGCGACGGCATGCCCAAATATCTGAATTCTCCCGACACGCTTCTGTTTAAGAAGGGACAGACACTCTTTGCGCTCGATCAGGCTCGTGAGGCGATCGTTCGGACCAAGACGGTCATTGTCGTCGAAGGCTATTTTGATGCGATAGCGCTGCACCAAGCGGGGCTTACGCATACGGTGGCCACACTGGGCACCGCCTTGACCCCTGAGCATGTTCAGGCTCTGCGGCGGTTCGCCGAGAACGTCGTCCTGCTGTTCGATCCGGATGCGGCGGGCGTGCGGGCTGCGCTGCGCGGGTTGGATCTCTTTGTGAACAGCGGAATGGGCGTCAAGGTCATTAGCTTGCCGGCAGGAGAGGACCCCGATACGTTTGTACGGAAAGAGGGTACAGGCGCATTTGCGCGGCTGGAAGCGGCGGCGCCAAGCCTATTGGATTATGCGTTGGACCACACGGTCAAGCAGGCCGAAGCCGGCTCGTTGGAGAGCCGAATTCACAGCGTTGATGGAGTCCTGCGCATTCTTCAGCGAAGCGAGCATCCGATTGAACGTGAACAGCGTATCAAGATTGTAGCAGAACGATTGGGGATCAATGAATCGCAGTTGATTCAACGGTATCCGGCGCTTCTGGCGCAACAGCAGCGGGGGCCGGTAGCTGCTGCTCTTCAACCTGCGTCGACGTCGTCGCTCTCCACTCTGTTCAAAGGGGTACCGGAAGAGCGGGACCTCCTCTTGCTGCTGTTGCATGGCAAGTTGTTGCCTGCGGATATCCGGCGCCTGAGGCCTGAGGCGTTTACCGTGGCGCCTTGCCGAAGGCTTGTGGCGTTGGCGATGGCTCATCTGGGTCAGGATGGGCGCATCGGCGTTCGGGCGGTGCTGGATGCTGCGATGGACGATCCCGAATGCGGCGCTCTTGCGACGGAACTGTCGATCCGGGACGATCATTTCGACGATGTGCCGATGCACATCAAAGCTTGTCTGGACAGTCTCGACCGAAAACGGGCGGAACAGATTCTTCGTGATCTTATTGCCAGGTTGAAAACGGCGGAGCGCGCAGGGCAGGTGGAAGAGGCGCGGCTGTTGAATGTGCAAATCAACGAATTGCGGATCCGAAAAGCCGGCGCACCACCCGCCGGAGCGGTGTCCTTGGTGAAGGAGTAGTCATGGCGAAACAAGAATTACTCGTCGAGGTGAAAAAGCTGATCGCGATCGGGAAGGAAAAGGGCTTCCTGACCTACGACGAGCTCAACAATACCTTGCCGGCCGAAGTCGTCTCCTCAGGCCAATTCGGCAGCATTATGTCTATGTTCAGCGAGATGGACATCGAGATCATCGATGCCCCGGAAGGGGAGCGGATTCGGAAGCGCTCTGGAAACGGCGAGGCCCGTGATGACGGCGAGGATGCCGAGGCGGAGTCCGACGAGGAAAACGACAAGCCGATCGATCTGACGCCGGGTGCGTTGAGCCGGACAGACGATCCCGTGCGGCTCTATCTCAAGGAAATGGGCAGCGTGGCGCTGCTCAGCCGCGAGGGAGAAATCGAGATTGCCAAGCGGATCGAAGAAGGCAAGAAGGATATCGCGTCGGTGATCTACGGCATGCCGATGACGATCGAATTCGTCCTGGTTCTGCGGGATCAGCTCAAAGATGCCACGATCGATGTGCGTGAAATCGTGCCGGTGCAGGAGCAGGAAGAGGAGCTCGAGGAAGATCAGCAGCCGGTCGAGCGGGATTATGAAGAGCTGCGCGTTAAGACGTTGGATGCCTTGAATGCGGTGCGCAAAGTATCACTGGGGCTGAAGGCGCTGGTGGAAAAGGGCAAACACATCGGCGCTGATCCGGTGAAGCTTAAAAAGTTCAAGAAGCAATTCGACGTGGCGCGCCAGCAGGTAGTGGACAAGATCGAATCGGTCAATCTTCATGGGGTGCTCAAGGACCGAATGGTGCAGCGCGTCCGCGATCTGGCCGTTCAGATTCGGGCGGCAGAACGAGAGGTCATGAGCTGCCAGCGGCGGATCGGGTTCGGGGGAGAAGCCGGCGCGGAGCTGCTCCGGAAAATGTGCCGAACCAAGCAAGACTTTCTGGCCGTGAAGCGGAAAGCGGGCGTCTCGGAAGACACGCTCACGGACATTAAACGGATTTATCAGGGCGCCAAGGCCAAGATCCGCCAATTGGAAGATGAGGAGGCGCTGGTTCCGGCCGAGGAGATCAAGGACGCGGTCAAACATCTCGATGTCGCGGAGGAGAAGGTCAAGCGAGGCAAAGCTGAACTGGTGGAAGCGAATCTGCGTTTGGTGGTCAGCATCGCCAAGAAGTACACCAATCGCGGCTTGCAGTTCCTGGATCTGATTCAGGAAGGCAACATCGGCTTGATGAAGGCAGTCGACAAGTTCGAATACAAGCGGGGTTACAAGTTCAGCACCTATGCGACCTGGTGGATCAGGCAGGCGATCACACGGGCCATCGCCGACCAAGCCCGGACCATCCGGATTCCGGTCCACATGATCGAGACGATCAATAAACTCATTCGGACGTCCCGGCATCTTGTGCAGAAGTTGGGCCGTGAGCCGCTGCCGGAGGAAATTGCCGAGCGCATGGATCTGCCGTTGGACAAGGTGCGCAAAATCCTCAAGATCGCGCGCGAGCCGATCTCGCTGGAGACGCCCATCGGCGAGGAGGAGGACAGCCACCTCGGCGATTTCATCGAAGACAAGAAGGCCGTGTCTCCGTTGGAAGCCGCCATTCGCTACGATTTGCAACGGCAGATCAACAGCGCGCTGGAGACCTTGACGCCGCGCGAGGAGAAAGTCTTGCGTAAGCGGTTCGGGATCGGGGAAGCCACCGACCATACGCTGGAGGAAGTGGGGCAGGATTTCGAGGTGACACGCGAGCGCATCCGGCAGATCGAAGCCAAAGCCTTGCGGAAATTGCGGCATCCGAGCCGAAGCAAGAAGCTTCGAAGTTTTGTGGAAAGCCTCTAGGCTCAGGGAATAGGCGTGATTTGACTCCGTTCCGAGGGCGGCCTAGAATTCATGCGGGTCGAGATGAGAATCGTTCCGATCGGGCCCATAGCTCAGGTGGTTAGAGCGGCTGACTCATAATCAGCTGGTCCTAGGTTCAAGTCCTAGTGGGCCCACCAGGCTGCCAGGGAGCCTGACGGGCTCTCCACGTATGTGTCTTTGCGCAGACGGATAGAAAGGACACATTGAATCACAAGCTGTCTCCGCTCGTTGCATTGCAAAAACTCGATCTCCGTATCATGGAGATCAATGACATCCGCCGAAAAATCCCCGAACGTCTGCATATTGCAGAAACCCCCCTGCGAGATGCGACACAGATGCTGAACGAGACGAAGGCCGCCGCCGATGCTGCGGCCAAAGAGCGGCGCGCGCACGAAAAGGATCTGGAAGCGCACGAGGCGCAGACGGAGAAGATGAAGTCGCACGCGGCGGGCCTGAAGACCAACAAGGAATATCAGGCGCATCTATTCGAGATCGAGCTGGCGAACAAAAAGCGCGGAGAGTTCGAAGAAAAGATTTTGCTGGCGATGGACAAGATCGACCAGCTCCAGAAGACCGCCAAAGAGTTGGAAGAGAAGCGGAAAGGGCTGGAGGACATTTTTACCCGGGAGAAGCAGGCGTCGGACGCGCAGGACAAGGAGCTTGCGGCAGAACTGGCCACAGTTGAAGCCCGGCAGCAAGCGGCGTCCGCGCGGATTGAGAAGAGCCTGCTCGCACGGTATACCCAGATCAAGGCGTCGCGGAAAGACCAGCCGCTCGCGGCAGTGCGCGACGGCATGTGCGCCGGCTGTCGTCTGCAGATTCCGCCGCAGCTCATTGCGCAAGTCAAACGGTCGGACGATCTGGTTGTCTGCCCCTATTGCCGCCGGATGCTGTACTGGGAAGGAGAGCCGGTAGTGGAAGCGCCGCCTTCGCTCGAAGGCAAATCATCGGATCTCGAGGTCGGAGAGTCGGTTTAGGTCATTCCCGCCAGCACGGCCTGGGTGGTTTTGAAATGCAGTTTGGCCACGTGGCCGAGCCGATCCTGCCCATGTTTTTTGATGACCATGCGGGCGGCGAGTTCGACTGTTGGTGAGGCGCCTTTCGGCAATGTGGTACCTACCTCGTTGGACAGGCGTTTAAGGCGCAGGAGGAATTCAGCCCGCGCGAGGATCGACGCGGCTGCCACGGCCAGATCTGACTCCGCCTTCGTCCGCTGCTCCAGGACGATCGTCCGCCCTTTATCCTGCAAGGCATTCAAAATCAGCCGTTCATTGCCGAATTGATCCGAGATGGCGCGCTCGCACGGCACGCGCTCGAGCAAATTCTCCAGCGCCTTGGCGTGGCCCCAGGCCAGGAGGCGGTTCAGGTTTTTGATCCTGGCGTAGAGCTCGTTGTACTTCTGGGGGCCGATTGCGATGATGCTGTGGGGGCAGATGGTTTTAATATCCGGGGCCATTTCTAAAATCCGCCCATCGGAGATCTTCTTGCTGTCACGGACTGCCATCAACTTCAATTCACCTTGTGTAGTTGCATCCACGAACACGGCGGCGATGACGAGCGGGCCGAAATAGTCTCCTTTCCCGGATTCGTCGATGCCGATGCGTTCGATGTGGTTTTTGGGGCGGGGAACGGCCACCGGATGGCTCCTGGAAAAAGGGCGACGGGCGGGGTAATCTACTCAATCGGATGCGGCGGGTCAAATCTTCATCATTCGATGAACATCGGTTTCGGGGGAGGGAGAGCGATGGGAACTCAACGATGGCTGACGCGCTCGATCGCGCTGCTCAGTGTGGTGATCGGCGGTATGGGATTGGCTGGATGCGAGACGAATCCCTACACGGGACGTTCGCAGTTGCTGATCACGTCGGTCGATCAGGAAATGCAGATGGGGGCTCAGGCCTACGATCAAGTCAGGAGAGATCCGAATGCGCGGCTGTCCCAGGACCCCAGGGAAGTCGAGCCGGTGAGGCGGGTGGCGGCGCGGATTATCGAAGCGGCGAAGCGATCGAAATACAGTGAGATGGCCAAGCAGTTTCAGTGGGATGTGACGGTGATCAAAGACGACAAGACGGCGAATGCCTTCGCGCTTCCCGGCGGAAAGATGGCCGTGTACACGGGCATCTTCTCTGTGGCGAAGACAGAGGCGGGGTTGGCGGCCGTGATGGGTCATGAAGTCGTGCATGCGTTGGCACGCCATGGAGCGGAGCGCATGAGCCAGGGGCAGTTGACGAGTGCGGCACTGCAAGTGGCCGGGGCGGCGGTCGGCGCAAGCGGCGGCAATCCCCTGCTCGGCCAGGCCACGATGGCGGCGCTGGGTGTCGGGGCGCAGGTGGGTGTGTTGTTACCCTTCAGCCGGAAACATGAATCAGAGGCTGATTATGTGGGAATTCTCTTGGCCGCGGATGCCGGATACGATCCGCGCGAGTCGGTCGGGCTTTGGGAGCGGATGGCGCAGCTGTCGAGTGGCGGGGGACCCGGGGAGTTCTTGTCCACTCATCCGAGCCATGACACCAGAATTGATCAATTGAAGTCGTGGATGCCTGAAGCGATGGCGATCTATCAGAAAAAGCCGGCCGTTCCAGCGGCTCTCTTGCCGGCGGTGGGGGGGCGGTAGCTCATCGCTCGTGTGATCCGCCCGTGTACGTTCTTGTCACGGCCTGTCGCTTTTCTTTATACTGTATGTGCGTGGATGTGAAGGCTGGGTGATCGCTCGATGCTTCGGCATCGGGAGGAAAGTCCGGACTCCATGGGCAGGGCGCTGGGTAACTCCCAGGCGGAGCAATCCGACACCAGCACCACAGAAATCAAACCGCCGATGGCCGACGCGACGGGATCCCATCTGGTCGCCAAGGCTCAGGTAAGGGTGAAACGGCGGGGTAAGAGCCCACCGCGGTGGTGGCAACATCACCGGCATGGTAAGCGTCGCCCGGTGCAAGGCCAAATAGGAAGACATCTGTAAGACGCCTTGCGTGTCTTGCACACCGACTGGCCCGGTCGAGGTCTTCGGGTAGGCCGCTTGAGGTTCGAGGTGACTCGAATCCCAGAGAAATGATCATCCAAGCGAGGAGGGCGACTTCTTCGCGGGACAGAATCCGGCTTATAGGCTTTCACATCTGCGCTCTTTTCTGCCCGCCGTAGTCGCGCGCAAGTCTACTGCGATCATCCGTCTCAGTGCGCCGAGACATTACTGGTCCGTTGTTTCGCGCTCCGTCGCTCGTATCTCGTGAAGCGCAGGACGGAGCCCCTATTTTTTGCGAGATGCGAGATTCGCTTCACGAGGCACGCGCCGTCCTCGCTATTGACCCTTTGGAAGCAGGATGGTAGGATCTCCGATCTTTCCCATTGATTTTTCAGAACTTCTGAATGATTGCGGCGCGTAGTACTGCCGCAGCGATCAGGGTTTCTGGTGTTGAAGGGCGGTCGATCATGGGATCTGACGTCCAATCTTGTAGTTGGAGGAAGCCGTCATGAAACTCACCGGCGCTCAAATCTTTATCGAATGCCTGAAGCGGGAAGGGGTCAAGACCGTGTTTGCGCTTCCCGGCGGCGTGGTCCTGAAGATATTCGACACGCTTTACCAACAGAAGGACCTCGAGATTATTTTGACACGCCATGAACAAGGGGCGGGCCATATGGCCGAAGGCTATGCGAAGGCCACCGGGAAGGCCGGCGTGTGTCTCGTGACGTCCGGTCCTGGAATGACCAACGTGATTACTGCGTTGGCTGATGCCTATATGGATTCTGTCCCGCTGGTCTGCTTCAGCGGGCAAGTCCCGACCAGCTTGATCGGAAACGATGCGTTTCAGGAGGCGGACAACGTTGGTTTGAGCCGGCCTTGCACGAAGTATAACTTTCTGGTCAAAGATGTGAACGATTTGGCTGCCACAATCAAAGAAGCCTTCTATATTGCCACGACCGGCCGTCCAGGGCCGGTCCTGGTCGATATTCCCAAAGATGTGTCGATGGCAGAGGCGGAGTTCAGCTACCCGAATTCCGTGTCGATCCGCGGATATAACCCGACATACGAGGGGAATAAGTGGCAAATCAAACAGGCGGCTGAAGCGATTACCAAAGCCAGGAAGCCAATCCTCTACGTGGGCGGCGGGGTCGTGTTCTCCGGTGCGTCCCAAGAATTGCTTGAATTGGCCGAAATGACGCAGATCCCCGTCGATATGACGCTGATGGGCCTCGGCGCCTTTCCCGGCGAACATCCGCTGTCCTTGGGGATGATGGGCATGCACGGGACCTACGAAGCGAACATGGCGGTGCATTACTCCGACCTCGTGATCGCTGTCGGATCGCGATTCGACGATCGGGTGACGGGCAAGGTCTCGGAATTTTGTCCCCATGCCAAGATCATTCATATCGACATCGATCCGACATCCATCCGGAAGAACATTCACGTCGATGTTCCGATCGTCGGCGATTGCAAAACTGTGCTTCGGGAGTTGAACCAGATTCTTCGGGCCACGGTAAACGGCGAACAGAAAGAGCTTCGGAAGCCCTGGTGGGATCAGATTCAGGCATGGCGGCAAGCGCATCCGCTGACCTATCAACAGGATAAAGATGGGCCGATTAAGCCGCAACAGGTGGTGAAGCGACTGTACGAGCTGACGAAGGATCGCGACCCGATCGTTTCGACGGACGTGGGCCAGCATCAGATGTGGGCGGCCCAGTATTTCAAGCTGGCCAAACCGAATCGTTGGTTGACGTCGGGCGGTCTCGGGACTATGGGGTTCGGGTTTCCCGCGGCCATGGGCGCACAGGCTGCCTTCCGTAATCGACTCGTCCTCTGTATTGCCGGAGACGGCAGTATTCAAATGAATATGCAGGAGATGGCGACGGCGGTTGTGAGCAAACTGCCGGTAAAAATCATCATTCTGAACAACCGATTCCACGGCATGGTGCGGCAGTGGCAGGACCTGTTCTACAACGGACGCTATGCGTCGAGTGATCTCGAAAACACGCCGGATTTCGTCAAGTTGGCGGAAGCGTACGGCGCGGTCGGATTACGAGCTGACAAGGTGGCCGATCTCGACAGCGTGTTGAAAAAGGCCATAGAGACCGAGGGACCGGTCATTGTGGATGTCCCGACCTATCGGTTTGAGAATTGTTATCCGATGATCCCGGCCGGCGGCTGCAACCATGAGATGATTCTCGAGGATCCGCCGGAATTGAAGGAGAAGCAAGCCGGTGGAACGAAAGTCACGCCGCAAGACAAAGACACGGTATTGACGGCATAGAAGGGAAGTGCTGAGTGCTCAGTGCTCAGTGCTGAGAGAGATGGAACACATTATTTCGGTGACGGTTGAAAATAAGTTCGGCGTCCTGTCCCGTGTTGCGGGGCTATTCAGCGGACGAGGGTTCAACATCGAGAGCCTTTCTGTCGCCCCCACACTCGATCCCTCCATGTCGCAGATGACGATCGTGACGTCGGGCGATGAACGGATCATTGAACAGATCGTCAAGCAACTCAACAAGCTGATCGACGTCATCAAAGTGGTAGACCTGAACGAGACGGAATTTGTCTCTCGGGAAACCGCCATCATCAAGGTGCACACAAAGGATTCGGATCGGGCGGAAGCGCTTAGGATCGTGGATATTTTCCGGGCCAACGTCATCGACTCCACACCGGGCACCTATACGATTGAAGTATCGGGTGATCCCAAAAAGATTGAGGCGATCATCAATCTGCTGCAGCCTCTTGGGATTAAGGAATTGGTCCGCACCGGTCGAGTGGCCGTGGCCCGCGAACCGGTTCGTCCGGTTTCCGTGCAAACCAAAAAGGTCGCCCGCGAGTAGCAAAGGTCGTGGGTCATACAAGCGGTAAAGAACAGGCGCATGTCGTCAAGGAGTTCAGGATGAAGATTTATTACGATAAAGATGCAGACATTCAGCAGATTCGCAATAAGCAGGTGGCCGTTATCGGCTACGGCAGCCAGGGCCATGCCCATGCGTTGAATATGAAGGAGAGCGGCGTCAATGTGGTGATCGGTCTGCGCGAAGGCGCCTCCTGGAAAAAGGCGGAACAAAGCGGCCTGAAAGTCATGCCGGTGGCCGATGCGGTGAAGGCGTCCGATGTGGTCATGATCTTGGCCCCCGACGAAGCGCAAGCCGCTATCTATCGGCAGGACGTGGCGCCTAATCTCAAGGCCGGGGCTTATTTGGCGTTCGGCCATGGCTTCAATATTCACTTCGGCCAGATCGTTCCACCGGCTTCCGTGAACGTGTTCATGGTGGCGCCGAAAGGCCCGGGCCATCTCGTCCGTTCCGAATACACGAAGGGTAGCGGGGTGCCCTGTTTGCTTGCGATTCATCAGGATCCCAGCGGTACGACCAGGCAGGTGGGGCTGGCCTATGCGAGCGCCATCGGCGGCGGGCGGGCCGGTGTCATCGAAACGAACTTTCGGGAAGAGACAGAAACCGATTTGTTCGGCGAGCAGGTTGTGTTGTGCGGGGGGCTGACCTCATTGATCCAGGCCGGGTATGAAACGCTGGTCGAAGCA
This sequence comes from Nitrospira sp., assembly GCA_022842445.1. Lineage (GTDB taxonomy): Bacteria > Nitrospirota > Nitrospiria > Nitrospirales > Nitrospiraceae > Nitrospira_D. Next base: position 40,085 of record JALHPO010000005.1, on the reverse strand, counting down.
GGGTACTCTCCGGAGATGGCCTACTTCGAGTGCTTGCACGAGGTGAAGCTCATCGTGGATTTGATTTATCAAGGCGGAATTGCCAACATGCGGTACTCGATCAGCACGACTGCCAAGTACGGAGACATTACCCGCGGTCCCAGGGTCGTGACCGAACAGACCAAGCAAGAGATGAAGAAAATCCTCGGTGAGATCCAGAGCGGCCAGTTTGCCAAAGAATGGGTTCTGGAGAATCAGGCCAATCGTCCCGTCTACAATGCGTTATTGGCAAAGGGCGAAGGGCATCCTATCGAAGCCGTGGGGTCCAAGTTGCGGGCGATGATGCCGTGGCTCAAAAAGGATCAGCTGGTTGATCGGACTAAGAACTAGCGGCATAATAGATCTTGAGTGGTTTGTTCGACAGCTCTCGTATACACTGGCGGAAGTGGGTCGCGCCGTGAGCTGCGGTTCTTGCCGGTCTCCCATGTGAATCATCCGACCGGCCTTCTTTTTCGCAGGAGGTATCGTGGTCGATCGTGCCGTTGGCGTCCCGTTCGCCAAAGAAGGAATTCCTTTCATCGCGGTTCCTGCCGGCGTTACACTGTTGACAGGTTGGCTGGGCTGGGTGGTCCCGGCAGTCGGGGCAGCGCTGCTCACGATCTTTGTCGCGTGGTTCTTCCGCAATCCAGCCAGGGTCATTCCCAGGGATCCGCACCTCGTCGTGGCTTCCGGCGATGGGAAAGTCATCGCCATCGAGGAGGAATTCGAGCCCAGGTATCTTAAGGATCGTGCGGTTCGCGTGACGATATTTTTGAACGTGTTCAATGTGCACATCAACCGGATGCCTTGCGATGGGACGGTCGAAGATGTTCAATATCAGCCGGGGGCGTTTTTGGTTGCCAGCAGGCCGGAAGCGACGCTGCGAAACGAGCAGAATGCGCTGATGATTCGTACGACCGAGGGTATCAAGGTGTTGTGCGTGCAAGTGGCTGGGCTGATTGCCCGGCGCATCGTCTGTTGGGCGTCACCCAAGGACCCGGCGGTGAGGGGCGAACGATTCGGATTGATCCGGTTCGGGTCACGAATGGACACGTTCCTTCCGATCGGCACGAGCCTGCGCGTGGCCATCGGCGATCATGTGAAAGGCGGAGAAACCGTCATAGGAGAGCTGCGATGAAAACCGCTGCGTTCAAAAACTCGTTCGCCAAAGACAGTAAGCAGCGCAAGGCCGCCATGCATCTGATCCCCAATCTTTTCACGACCGGCAATTTGTTGTGCGGAGTCTATGCGATTCTCTCGGTATTCAACGGCGACTACCTGATGGCGGCCATCGCGATTCTTGTCGCGATGGTGTTTGATGTCCTCGACGGCAAGTCGGCCAGATTGACCAACAGCACGAGCCATTTCGGGTTGGAGTATGATTCGCTTTCTGACGTCGTATCGTTCGGGGTCGCCCCGGGACTTCTGCTCTATTCCTGGGCGTTGAGCGGGCAGGGATCATTCGGGGTGGCGGTTATGTTCGCCTATGTGGCAATGGGCGCGGTGCGGCTGGCCCGGTTCAATTCGACCGTGACCCAGTCAGACGGCAAGTACTTTACCGGTCTGGCCATTCCAGCGGCAGCTGGAGTCGTGGCGTCGCTGGTCGTATTCGATCACTACACCATTCGAATGGGAGCGGACGTCAAGCCGGTTTTCGTTCTGATCATCACCCTGGCGCTGTCGTTCCTGATGGTCAGTACGATCAAGTACCGCAGTTTCAAAGACCTCAAATTCAAGGGACACCAGCAGATTACCTATCTGGTCTGGGGCATCCTCACGTTGATGATGGTGGCGGCGTGGCCCCAGGTTATGCTATTCGTGATCTTTGCCGGCTATGCATTGATGGGGCCGGTTGAGCGCTTATTCTGGCTGGTTGCGCAGGCGATGGGGAAGAAGGGCCCGGCGAAAACAGAAGCGCCGTCGCTTGAGCCGAAACCGTAAAATCGTCCGGTATGGGAGTGGGCGCGAGAAGAGTTTTGAGCGGCTGTGACGAGGAGTAGTAGGCAAAGCGCCTGGATATGAGAGAGCTGGTGGACGGTGCGAACCAGCCCAGGTATTGCCGAACTCGCCTCCGAGCCTGAATCCATGAACGCTGAGTCGTGGATTCCGTGTTGCCCACGTGACGGGCTGAATGAAGGGTTCTGAGCAACGTCGGGTTGTTTGGAGCTGAAACAGGGTGGTACCACGAAGTGCGTCGAGCCTTCGTCCCTGACTTATGAGGGATGAGGGCTTTTGTGTTTTTACAGACTGCTGAAAACGGCCGTCGGCTGCGTTCTCGTCTTGAAGGCATCCCCAACGTACCCCAGCGGGTACGCCTGCGGTGCCTTCTGCGCCTGCGGCCTTGCCGGACGACCGTTTTGAGCAGTCTGAATCGAAAAGAGGTGACAATATGACACGCATGATACGAATTTTCGATACGACGCTGCGCGACGGCGAGCAGTCGCCGGGCGCCAGTATGAATGTAGAAGAGAAAGTCATGGTCGCCAAGCAACTGGCGCGTCTCGGCGTCGATATCGTCGAAGCGGGGTTTGCGTACAGTTCGCCCGGTGATTTTGAGGCCGTGCGGCGTATCGCTCAGGAAGTGGACGGGCCGACGATTTGCAGCCTGGCGCGGGCTCGTCCGGAAGATATCGATCGGGCCTGGGAAGCATTGAAAGGGGCGCCGAAGGTCCGCATCCATACGTTCCTCTCAACCTCGGACATCCACTTGAAACATCAGTTTCGGATGACCCGCGAGGAGGCCAAGCAGCGCGCGGTCGAGATGGTCCAGCGGGCGCGGGGCTATGTCGACGACGTGGAGTTCTCGCCGATGGATGCCAGCCGTTCCGATCCGGCCTATTTGTACGAGGTTATTGAAGCCGTTATCGCGGCCGGGGCCGGCACCGTGAATATCCCCGATACGGTCGGCTATGCGGTTCCACAAGAGTTCGGCGCGTTGATCAAGGGGATTTGCGACAAGGTGCCCAATGCCAAGCAGGCGGTCATCTCAGTCCATTGCCACAACGATTTGGGGGTTGCCGTGGCCAACAGTCTGGCGGCCATCGTCAATGGGGCCGGGCAGGTGGAGTGCACGATCAACGGAATCGGAGAGCGCGCGGGCAATACCTCGTTGGAAGAAATCGTCATGGGGCTTCGAACGAGAAAGGACTTCTATGGCGCCGACACCAAGATCCGGACCGAAGAGATTGCCAAAGCCAGCCGTCTGGTCAGCAAGATCACGGGCATGGTCGTGCAGCCGAACAAAGCCATCGTGGGCGCCAACGCGTTTGCGCATACCTCCGGCATTCACCAGGATGGTCTGCTTAAAGACAAAACGACCTATGAAATTATGAGGCCGGAGTCGGTCGGCCTCGTCGAGAGCAAGATGGTGATGGGCAAGTTGTCAGGCCGGCACGCATTTCGGCAGCGGTTGGTCGAATTGGGGTACACGCTGACCGAAGACGAGATCAACCATGCGTTCGAACGGTTCAAGAAGCTTGCCGATCAAAAGAAGGAAATCTTCGAAGAGGACCTCGAAGTCATTGTGTCGGAAGAATTGGCTAAGATGGCGGAGCGGATCATCCTGAAGTCCATGCATATTTCGAGCGGAACGGATCAAGTCCCGACGGCGACGGTCGAACTGGAAATCGACGGGAAGCCCGTCCTCCAGACCGGGACCGGCGACGGGCCGGTGGATGCCGTCTATCGCACCATTGCCGCGATCACGCAGACAAAGAGCACGTTGCTGATGTATGTGGTGAAGGCGATCACCGGCGGAACCGACGCGCAGGGTGAGGTCTCGGTGCGGGTCCAGGAAGACGGCCGGACGGTTTCGGGGCATGGAGCCGATACTGATATCATCACGGCTTCGGCTCGCGCCTATTTGAGCGCATTGAACAAACTGGCCTACCTGGCGACAAAACAAGCTCAAGGTGAGCAGAAGGTGAACTTGATTTGACGCGCACCCTCACGGTACATTTTCCGCTTCCGAGGCGCCTGTTCGACTGAAGGGGGTTGCTGCGTGTTCAAGGTTACGCTGGCGGATCGTCCGGAATTTCTGGCCGGTGATCTGACGCGTCTGCGAGAGATCTTCCACCCGACTACACACCAACTGAAGCTGGGGTATAGCCTTGCGCACGGGGTGTTACCTCCAGGCCAGCGATCGAAACGGCATATTCTGACCTCGTCCGAGGTCTATTACTTCATTGCCGGGCAGGGACGCTTTACCATCGATGATTGTGTGACGGCGATTGAAGCCGGAACGACGATCTATGTCCCGCCCGGAGGGCAACAGTCGCTCGAAAACAGTGGAGCTGTGGATGTTGAGTTTCTGTGTCTGGTCGATCCTGCCTGGCGGATCGAAGATGAAACGGTGTTGGAGTAACGAATCGACTCATTGTGCGATAGGAAGGAGCGCGTGACGTGAACGCGAAAATTGCGGTATTGGCCGGTGATGGTGTGGGGCGAGAAATTGTTCCCGAAGCGGTGAAGATTTTGAAAGCGATCGGGGAGTTGTATCATCATACGTTTCAGTTCGTGGCTGCCGATATCGGCGGACAGGCGATCGACAAGGCGGGGGTTCCGTTGCCCAATGAGACGTTAGCGCTTGCGAAACAAAGCGATGCGGTCTTGCTGGGGGCGGTGGGAGGCCCCAAGTGGGAGGGGCTTGATTACACTCTCAGACCGGAACGCGCGTTGCTCGGAATCCGGGAGGCCTTGGGGCTCTATGCAAACCTTCGTCCGGCCAAGGTGTATCCCAATCTCATCGACGCCTCCACGCTGAAGCCTGAGGTGATTGAGGGGATCGATATCCTCGTGATCAGGGAACTCACAGGCGGTATTTATTTCGGCAAGCCCAAGGGCATTGAGAAATTACCAAACGGCGAAGAGCGGGGCATCAATACGGAGGTCTACACGACGGAAGAGGTCAGGCGGATTGCCAAGGTGGCTTTCGAGGCTGCGCGAAAGCGGAGGAAAAAGGTCACGTCGGTGGACAAGGCTAACGTCCTGGAATCGTCCGAGTTATGGCGCAAGGTGGTGATCGAGGTGCATGCCTCCTATCCCGATGTCGAACTGGGGCATATCTATGTGGACAATGCCGCGATGCAGTTGGTGCGCAATCCGCGCCAGTTTGATGTGCTTCTGTGCAACAACATGTTTGGAGACATTCTCAGCGACGAGGCGGCGATGCTGACGGGCTCAATCGGGATGTTGCCGTCCGCCAGTGTCGGCGCCAAGGTCGGCCTGTTCGAGCCGATCCATGGCAGTGCGCCGGATATTGCGGGGAAGAACATCGCGAATCCCATCGCGACGATTGCGTCGGCGGCCATGATGCTGTCCTATGCGTTTCAGCTGGAGAAGGAAGCGGCGGCCATTGAACAGGCTATCGTGAAAACGCTCGACCTCGGGTATCGGACCAAAGATATTCAAAGCCCCGGTGCCCGGATCGTCGGGACGACCGAGATGGGGGATGCGATTCTTCGCAATCTCAGCTAACAAGTTATGGTGTCGATGATGGCGACGGGTCTTCGCATAGGGATCATTGAAACCCTTGCCGGAAACGGCGAGCCTGAGTATGCAGGCGACGGCGGGTCTGCTGTTCGTGCGGCGCTGAATGAACCGAAGGGAACGGCAATCGATGCCCACGGTCACGTGCTCATCGCCGACTCTGAAAATCACGTCATCCGGAGGATCGATCGGGAGACAGGGATTATCTCGACTGTCGCCGGTATGGCTGGAGGCATGCGCGATCCGGCACCTGGTCGCCAGGACACGGACGCGCTGCCGTTGACCGAGGACGATCCCTTTTCCGATGCCGGCCAGGCGGCCACGCAGAAGTATCGGCAGCAGGCGGATGTGAGCGGGACCGTTCGATATCTCATCAACGGGGAGGCAGCGAGGAAGAGATTCAGCGGCGATGGCGGGCCGGCTATCGAGGCCTGTCTGAATTTTCCAACTGCGGTTGCCGTGGACCGGCAAGGGCATCTCTATATCGCCGATACCATGAACCATCGAGTGCGCCGCGTCGAAGCCGGCACAGCAACCATCGCCACTATTGCCGGTACCGGTCAACCCCGGTATGGCGGCGACGGGGGCCCGGCCGCTACGGCAGCGTTGAATGAACCAACAGCGCTGGCCGTGAGTAATGCGGGTATCTTATACGTGGCTGATCAGAGCAACAACCGTGTGCGGGCGATCGATCTGGAAACCGGGTCTATCCGCACGGTCGCCGGAACCGGAGCGTCCGCATACAACGGAGACGGGATTCCTGCAACAGAGGCGGCGCTGTCCGGGCCGAGCAGCCTGGCGCTTGCGGAAGACGGGACGCTCTTTATCGCTGATACCTTTAATGGGAGGATTCGCGCGATCGATCCTGTCAGCGGACGTATCAGAACCGTCGCGGGGGATGGCGGCGAGTACCGGTATCAGGGCGATGTAGAATCGCCGTCAGCCAGCCTGTCCAGACCGTCCGGCGTGGCGGTGGATCGGCAGGGGAATCTCTACATTACGGATTCCGACAACCACCTGGTTCGCCGGTGGGACTGCACGACCGGCCTGCTCGAACGAGTGGCAGGGATAGGGACGACCGGGTATGGTGGAAATGGGGGGGCAGCGTTGAGCGCCAGTCTCAATTACCCCTTCGGCATCATCGTAGATGGAGCGGGGCATCTTGTCATCGCAGATACATTCAATCACCGGATTCGAGAAATCGCGCTGTAAAGAGGCAGGGATCAATGCTGAAAAAGAAATCGAAATATGTCATGGCGATTCTCGGCGCGACCGGCGCCGTTGGGAAGGAAACGTTGGACATTCTGGAAGAACGGAAATTCCCGCTGGAATCGCTCCGCCTCTTCGCATCGAAGCGTTCAGCCGGAGGGACGTTGTCCTGTCAGGGCAAGGAATGGACGATCGAGGAGCTGACCCCCGAGACATCATTCGCGGGCGTAGATTTCGCGCTGATTTCGGCGACCGATGCGATCAGCCGAGACTATGGCCGGCGGCTTGGCGCGGCTGGTGTCATCGTGATCGACGACAGCGGGGTGTTTCGGATGGAACCGGACGTCCCGCTGGTGGTACCGGAGGTAAATGCCCAGGCGTTGAAAGCGATGCCGAGAGGTATTGTATCGATCCCTAACTGCACGACGACGCCGCTGGTCATGGCCTTGAAGCCGTTGCTCGATGCGGCCGGGGTAAAGCGCGTGGTCGTAACCACGTTTCAGTCCGTCTCGGGAACCGGCGCAGCGGCGATGGATGAGCTGATGGATCAGACGAAGGATCTGATGGCGTTCCGTGACGTCAAGGCGGAGGTCTATCCCTATCAGATCGCCTTCAACCTGCTGCCGCACATCGGCTCGTTCAACGACGGAGGCGACTGCTCGGAAGAAGTGAAGATTGCGAAGGAGACCAGAAAGATCCTCGGCACACCCGCATTGCGCGTGACGGCGACGACCGTGCGCGTGCCGGTGTTACGCTGCCATTCTGAGGCAATCAACGTGGAGTTGGAACGGCCGCTGAAGCCGAATGAAGCGAGGGCGGCATTGGCCGCCATGCCGGGTGTGATCGTGTATGATGATCCGGTGAAGAAGCTCTATCCGATGCCGCTGGATGCGACGGGAAAAGACGAGGTCTATATCGGCCGCGTGCGCGAGGACGAATCCATCACGAACGGCCTCAATCTTTGGGTCGTCTCCGACAATCTGCGCAAAGGAGCGGCGTTGAATGCGATTCAGATCGCCGAATGTCTGGTGAAGGGTTAGCAGGGCGCTGAAACAGTCTTGCAGCGGCGTTCTCGAATCGTTCAGAGGCGTAACGCGGGATGAAACCAGATGCCGGAATGGACTGCGCTCGGCAAGCTGCTGATTGGAATTGGGGCCGGGATCATGCTCCTCGGCCTGCTGTTCCTTGCGGTGGATCGTATTCCCGGTCTGGGCGGCGCATTCAGTTGGCTGGGAAAGCTGCCCGGTGATCTGTCCTTCAAGCGGGACAACGTCAGTTTTTATTTTCCCATCGGTACCAGCATCCTCCTCAGTGTCGTCCTGACTCTGCTATTCTATCTCGTAGGATGGTTCTTTCGCCGATGATCATACGACAGTATTGTGCCGGCCTGTTTGTTGCGGCCATTGGGGCAGGGTGTCTGGCTGCGACTCCGGTCCAGGCAGCACCCGCTATCCGTGTGCTGCTGGCGATGGACGTCCAACGGCTGGAAGTACAAGCCGATCAGGTCATGTGGGCGACAGATGCGCACGGTCGGGCGCAGGCCCACCGGTCTGTGCTTCGCATCGAACTGCGGGGGACGACGATACTGCTGAACGGGTCGCCCGCTGCCGGCGATCAGGTGACGTTGCGCGCCGGCGATCAGGATCTGAAACTCTGGCTGCCGCGGCAGAACGGCAACGGCAACGGCAATGGCCCGTCAGTTCAGTCGGTAGATGAGAAGTCGGCGGTGCAAATCGGCGGGTCGCTTCAGATGCTCCGACGAGGCAAGGGGTTGCTGGTCGTCAACCAGGTCGATCTGGAAGAATATGTGAAGGGAGTGGTGCCGTCCGAGGTCAATTCGGCATGGCATCCGGAAATGCTCAAGGTACAGGCAGTCGCAGCCAGGACCTATGCGCTCTACCAACACATGCTCAGTGCATCAAGGGATTACGATGTGTCGGCGAGCATTCAGGATCAAGTGTACCGCGGTCGTCACGGCCTCGATGCGCGGGTGGAGCAGGCAGTCGAGTCCACGAGAGGATTGGTCATCACCTATCAGGGCGCGCCGATCTATGCGGCCTTCTCGTCGACCGCTGCGGGAATCACGGAAGATGCGATGGTCGTATGGTCAAAAGACTTGCCCTACTTGAAAGGCGTCGAGTGTCCGTTCGATTTGGAGTCTCCGTACTATCAGTGGAAAGCCTCTTTCAGGGTCGATGTGCTGGAGAACAATCTCAGGCAGTTGGGATTTCCGGTCGGGACGATCGCGACGCTGACGCCGCTCTCCCACAGCCGCGCGGGCCGTGTGGCGACCTTGCGGATCCTGCACTCCAAAGGGGAGCTGATACTGCGGGGCGAAGAGCTACGCAAGGCCGTCGGCTATACGGTCGTACCCAGCACACAGTTTACGATTGAGTCGTTCGGCCAGGACATCGTCCTCACAGGATATGGCGCAGGCCATGCAGTCGGCTTGTGCCAATGGGGCGCTAAAGAGCTGGCCGAATTGGGGTACTCATTTTCCAGTATTCTTCGCTACTACTATCCGGGCACGGATTTGCAACCGGCGTCTCAGACTCAGACGCCTCCGGTTCCACCCGTTTCTCCGGTTCCTGCCTCCTGATGCAACTCTCCGACTTTGATTTTCCGTTCGATCCATTACTCGTGGCCACCCAGCCGGTGATCCCTCGTGACCGTGCGCGATTATTGTGTCTGGATCGCACAGCACAGACACTCGGCCATCGCCATGTCGCCGATCTTTCGTCCCTGCTCGACCCGGGCGATTTGTTGGTCGTCAACGATACGCGGGTCATGGCTGCAAGGATCGCGGGGAGAAAGCAGCCATCGGGAACAGTGGTCGAAGTATTGTTCGTGAAGGATCTGGGAGACGGCATCTGGGAGATTATGGTCAAGGGCTCCTTCCATGCCGGCCAGGTCATCGAATTCGATCGGCAGTCTTGCGCGATCATTGTAAAACGGGATGCCGGCGGCACGCAGGTGAAAGTCGAGAGTCCGATTCCCGTGGTCCAGCTGCTGCGCGAGAGCGGCCAGATGCCGCTGCCGCCCTATATCAAACGTCCGCCTAGCCGGGACGATCATGGCTGGTACCAAACGCTCTTTGCGAAACACGAGGGTGCGATCGCCGCACCGACTGCCGGACTCCACTTTACCGCGGATCTTCTCTCACGGCTGGCGGAGCGAGCTATTCAGGTAGCTATGATTACGCTGCACGTGGGCCCGGCGACGTTCAAGCCGGTGACAGTGGAGCGGATCGAGGACCATGAGATGGGAGCAGAGTATTTCGAGATCGGTGGCGAGGCGGCCCGCGCCATTGCGCAGACCAGGCAGGCGGGCCGACGCGTGGTGGCAGTGGGCACCACAGTTGTCCGCACGCTCGAAACCGCGGCCCGTGAAACAGGTGTGGTGGCGCCGATGTCAGGCGAAAGCCGGCTCTTCATTACGCCCGGCTTTGAATTCAAAGTCGTCGATGCCCTTATGACGAACTTTCACCTGCCCCGTACCACGCTGACAATGCTGGTTTCGGCCTTCGCCGGGACGGAGTCGATGCGGAAGGCCTACGCTGAAGCGGTTCGTGAACGCTATCGCTTCTACAGCTACGGCGATGCCATGCTGATTCTGTAAGCTGCGGGCTGTTCTTGTCTCGGCCTTCCGTACATTGAGCCCTGGGAGGGATGGGATCTGCTTGCGCGAAGCGATCCGGCGAAGGCAGGGCGCGCTGCCGGCTGATTTTCCAGTATCTCGTTACAGCAATTCGCGGTGGATTTTGGTTGGAATCTTCGCTTTGAGCGCTTCTTGATAGGCAGCCAGGGCACGCTGTTGTTTCTGGAACAGCATGTCCTGCAGCGCACGGTCCTTGGCCGGTGCGGCAGCCGGATCTTGCGGTTTCGGCGTGAGCGCCTGTCCCTCCGCAATCTCCCAGGGGGTCAGGGCTACGCTGTCGCGTACGATCAGCCGCGCCTTGCCCGCCAGAATCTCCTGCTGTTGCATGGCTTCGAATGCAGAGGGGGTCCAGTGGTTGGCGGCGAGCAGGCGGCGGTAGAGGTCGGGATCGAACGCGCCGTTCTTCTGGAAGTCAGGAATTTGAATGATCGTGTCGCGCAGGTCCGTATCGGAGACGGTGAGGCCCATGTCGCGCGCGGCGATGACCCAGAGACGGCTCTCGATCAATTGATCGATCACGATCTGTTTGAAGGTTTCTTCCTTGATTTCTCCGGCGCCTTTTTCTCTATAGCTGCGATACATGAATTCGAAGGCGCGCTTGAACTCATCGCGTGACACCGAGAGATCGCCAACATCGGCGACGGCGTTGCCCGCTTTTTCGTCAAATCCCCACCATCCCATCGTGACGACGAAGACCAGGGCCAAGATGCCCATGATGGATTTGATCAGCCATGGATAGTTGTGTGATGCATCGCGGAGTATCTTAATCATGCGATCCCCTCATCTGTGTCAACGAACGGCGATTCTACTTGCGCACTACGCTGAAGGCAAGATGGTATGGAAAATGACCGAACCGGACTGAATTCGATGGGTGAGACGGGATGAGGTATCAGGATGGATCTGTTTGTGACACAATGCTCGTGTCGTTCCGGTGCCGGGCAGGTTGCCGGGACATCAAAAAAGAACGTCATGTACAAAGAACGGTCTTTGTTTGTGCCGGTTGGTTGGTTTTGTTATACTTTGCCAGTAATTAGAAGGAGATTCCTTGACGGGAGATGGGCTGATCTCGCAGCTGCCGGAACGGACGGTGTATCCGAAGGCCCATGTCCTGAATCGGTTCATTGCGAAGTTGATCGATCTGTTTCTTGTCGTTGCCGCAAACCAAATTGCGCCTCCGGTCGGATTTCTTTCCGGTCTGGCCTACATTTTGATTGCGGATGGATTTGCGGGCGGCAAGAGTATTGGAAAACGGCTGGTCGGCCTTCAGACCATGCGGGTGGACAGCCGGGACGCGGCGGGGTTTCGGGAATCGATCGTTCGGAATCTGCCGTTGGGGTGCGCGCAAATCGCTCTTGCGATTCCGTGGGTCGGCTGGCTGGCGTCGGTGGCGATTGTGGCGTTTGAAGGTTTTCTGATTATCGGGAATGAACAGGGCCGGCGGCTGGGTGATGAAGTGGCCAGGACCCACGTGCTCGATGCGGGACAGTTGGCGGTTCCAGACTAACGAGTAGAGCATATAGGCTCGGCGCGAGATCGCCCGGCCATGATGAAGGGAGAGACGTCGTGGGGTTCACGGGAGATATATTCGGGTGGTTCTCCGATGACCTGGCGATCGATTTAGGCACTGCCACGACCTTGGTCTATGTCCGAGGAAGGGGCATCGTCCTGAACGAGCCGTCGGTCGTGGCAGTTGAAAAAAAGACCGAAAAAGTATTGGCCGTCGGCGCCGATGCGAAGAAAATGCTTGGACGTACGCCGGGTAATATTGTGGCGGTTCGGCCCATGAAAGAAGGCGTGATCGCCGATTTCGAGATGGCCGAGCAGATGCTCAAGCATTTCATCCGCAAATCCCACAATCGCAGCGCCTTTGTCCGGCCGCGCATCATCATCGGTGTCCCGTCCCGCATTACGCAGGTCGAGCAGCGGGCGGTGCGCGATTCGGCGGAGCTGGCCGGTGCGCGCGAGGTCTATCTGATCGAAGAGCCGGTTGCGGCGGCGATCGGGTCCGGTTTGCCGATCACCGAACCGTCCGGCAACATGGTCGTCGATGTCGGAGGCGGCACGACGGATATCGCCGTCATTTCACTCGGCGGCATCGTGTACAGCGAGTCCGTGAAGGTTGCCGGCGACCGGATGGACGAAGCGATCATGAATTACATCAAGAAGAAATATAACTTGCTCATCGGCGAACATATGGCGGAACGGATCAAGTTTGAGATCGGCTCCGCCTATCCGTTCGAGGAGCGGAAGACGATGATGATCAAGGGCCGGGACTTGATTTCGGGCATCCCGCGCACACTGGTCATCGACGATGCCGAAATCCGCGAAGCCTTGCAGGAACCGATCGGGACTATCGTGAACGCGATCAAGATCGCATTGGAAAATACTCCGCCCGAATTGGCGGGGGATATCATCGACCGTGGAATCGTGTTGACCGGCGGTGGGTCGCTTCTGAAAGGGATGGATACGCGGTTCCGGGAAGAAACGAACCTGCCGATCATTACGGTGGACGATCCGCTCACTTCCGTTGTATTGGGAGTGGGAAAGATTTTGGATGAACTGGATCTTCTCCGGAAAGTATCGGTCATGTCACAAGCCAACAACCTCCGGTAAAGGTTCCATCCCTCATGCGGATGGTCAATTTTCGCCTACCCTATAATACGGGGCGTATCGCCCTCGTGCTGGCCGCCGTCTTCCTGCTCGGCTTCTTGCTGTTACCTAGCCAGCTTCAAGGCCTATTCCAACAGATCGGAAGTCCGGTCGGATGGGTATTGAGCTGGCCTCTTCGGGCTGTGGCAGGTGTTCAAGAGGGCACAGCCGAGCTTTGGGACGGATTCATCATGTTGCGCGGGGTGGCGGAAGAAAACCAGAAACTGCGGAGGGAATTGGAGCATCTCAAGGGGCAGAACGATCAGCTGCGCGAGGCGGCGGCGGCGACGGAACGGCTGACGGCGTTATTGGAGTTCAAGAAGCAAGCGAATATCTCGATGGTGGCGGCGCAGGTGATCGGCCGCGACACCGGAAATTGGTACCGAACGATTCTTCTGAATAAGGGCCAGTCGGATGGATTCAAGCCGGACATGGGCGTGGTCACGCCGGCGGGGGTCGTCGGCCGTATCGTCAAGACCACGTCCGCGACGTCGGTGGTGCTGTTGGTGACGGATCCGAATAACGCGATCGCCGGATTGATTCAGCGAACGAGAGACGAGGGAATCGTCGAAGGAACTACGCAGGGGCTGGCCCGGCTGAAATACATCCCCTTGTTGTCGAATGCGCGGCCGGGCGATCAGGTGGTGACCTCCGGACTGGTGGGCGGGTTTCCCCGCGGTCTGGCCATCGGGACGATCACGAAAATCGATAAAGATGAAGGAGCCTTGTTCCAGTCTGCTGAGCTCACTCCCGATGTTGATGTCGGCCGGGTTGAAGAGGTCTTGGTCATCCAGTCTCCGAATGTTCAGTCAGAAGGGGAGCGCCTCGACGCACCGAAAGTGAAGTCAAAATCATGAAGGCAGGGGTGTGGATGACTTTGATCGCGGGGTTGGTTTCAGTCCAGGCCGTTCTCTTGCCCTATGCCACTGTGTGGGGGGTGATGCCGGACATCGGATTGATTGTGGTGTGCCTGGTCGGTCTGTTCGAGGGAGAACTCGAAGGGTTGTTGCTGGGACTTGCCCTGGGATGGATCATGAGCCTGTTTTCCGCCGCCGATCTTGCGACCTGTATGATCACGAAGGGGGCTGTCGGGTATGTCGCCGGCCTCGCCGGTCGCCATGTGGTGTATCTTGCCCCGGCGGTCCTTCTGTTGGGGATACTCGCGGCATCGTGCGTATCCGGCCTCCTCACGGCGGCGTTGCTCAATCTCAGCAACCAGCAAGATTGGTGGTGGGCGGTGAGGACCGTCGTCGTGCCGCAGGCCGTGATTGATGCCATGGTGGGCGGCGCGCTGTATTGGCTGGTGTGGAGTCGATTGAATATCCAGCGATGGGTCTCGGAGTACCGGACATAGGCGTATTAGTATGGCGTTGGGGCATGCTGCAGAAACCGAATTCGGCGATTTCTATCGCCGCCTCCTGATTCTTCGGGTTGGTCTTTTTCTGGTGGTCGCGCTGCTCGGCCTTCGGCTCTGGCATTTGCAAATCCGGGAAGGTCCCTACTACCGGGACTTGTCTGAAAACAATCGTACCAGGCAGGTGTTGCTGGAGCCGGCTCGCGGCTTGATCTATGACCGGCATGGGGTGCTCTTGGCGAACAATGTGCCGAGCTTCAGCCTCTATGTCACGTTGGAAGATGTGAAGGATCGCGAGGTATTGGTTGAACAGCTGGCCGATCTGCTTGGTCTGGACCCGGCGCTTATCCGAAAAAAGCTGGGAGGAAAGGGCGGCAAACTCTTGCCGCGTAAGATCAAGGATCGGATGACGCTCCGAGACGCCATGCTGGTGGAATCTCATCGCTTGGATCTTCCGGGTGTCATGGTGGAGGTCGAGTCGCAACGCAACTATCCGGGCGGCGTGACGGCAGCCCATCTCCTGGGATATGTCGGAGAAATTTCACCCGAACAACTGGAGAAGCCTGAATTTTCAGGCCTGCATCAAGGCAGTATCGTGGGCCAATATGGAGTCGAGAAATCATTCGATCGTCATGTGCGCGGCCAGGCCGGCCAGAAGAACGTCGAAGTCGATGCGCTCGGACACGAAAAGAGAGCCGCTGTCGTAGAGAAGCCGCAGGCGGGAAACGATCTCTATCTGACGATCGATGTCCGGCTGCAGAAGGTGGCGGAGGACTTACTGGGGCAGGAATATGGCGCCATTGTGGCGTTGGATCCGACCAACGGGGATATTCTCGCCATGGCCAGCCGTCCGGGGTTCGATCCGAACGTGCTCTCGCGCGAGTTGACGCCTAAGCAGTGGGTTGAGATCGTTCAAGATGAAGGACGTCCGCTGAACAATCGAGCTTCCCAAGGGCAGTATCCTCCGGGTTCGACATTCAAGGTTCCGATGGCGGTAGCCGCGTTGGAGACGAAAACGATGGCGCCGTCCAGCACGGTGTTCTGCAACGGGGGCTATCAGTTCGGGAAACGGATTTATCACGATTGGAAAGCGAGCGGGCATGGGGCCGTCGATCTTCACACTGCGCTTGTGCATTCGTGCGACGTGTATTTTTACACGGTGGGCCAGCGCATGGGCATCGACGTCATGGCTGAGTTCGGCAAGGAATTCGGTTTGGGGCAGGGAACGGGTGTGGAGTTGCCGTCCGAGCGGGCCGGGATTATGCCCTCAACGGCATGGAAACAGAAGGCGAAAAACGAACCCTGGTTGCCGGGAGAAACAGTTTCGGCGGCGATCGGTCAAGGGTATGTGACGGTGACCCCGCTGCAAATGGCGAGTTTGATCGGCACGGTTGCGAATGATGGGGTCAATTACCGGCCCCGCCTGGTGCAGGCGGTGATGGATCGAGTCACCGGCAATCTGCAAGAATTGCCGGCGGTTCCGCGTGGGAAAGTCAAAGCGAAGCCGGAGACGTTTCGCATCATTAAGGAAGCCCTGGCCGATGTCGTGACGAAGGGAACGGCGACGAGAGCGAAGTCCTCTCTGGTCACCATCGGCGGGAAAACGGGGACGGCGCAGGTCGCGGCCCTTCGAACGGGGCCGGAGGAAAGCATTCCCAAGAAATTCCGTGACCATGCCTGGTTTGTCGCCTTTGCCCCGGTCGAGTCTCCGAAGATCGCAGTGGCTGTGCTGGCCGAGCATATGGGCCATGGCGGGTCCGCTGCGGCTCCTCTGGCGAAAGAAGTGATCGAGACGTATATGAAGCTGGCCCCGCAGGTGCCGATGGTGAGTTCGAATGCATCCAAAGCGGAACCGGTGCGGAGTTCGTTGGAACAGTCATGATTGATCGATTGACGGACTCACGCGGGTTCGACGGTTTTGACCTCCGCTACATGGGCCTGATCCTCGTCATCCTCGGGATCGGAGTGCTCTCCATTCATAGCGTCACCCACGATCAACAGGGCGGCATTGCGCCCTATTATGTCAAGCAGTTGGTATGGATCGGCCTGGGCGCGGTGGCTTTCATCGTGATGTGGGCCTGGGACTATCACAGTATTGCGCGCCTGGCCTATCCGGCGTACGGGCTGGTGCTGGTGCTGCTGCTGTTCGTGCTGTTCGAGGGACGGGCGAGCAAGGGCGCGCAGCGGTGGATTGCGCTGGGACCGTTCAGCCTCCAGCCGTCGGAGTTTGCCAAGCTTGTGCTCATCCTGGTGCTGGCGCATTACTATTCCAAGGCGCCCCGCGCAGGGTGGTTGCAGCGCGTCATTGTGCCGGGACTGTTGATGCTGCCGGGACTCGTGCTGATTCTGAAACAGCCAGATTTGGGAAGCGGGTTGAGCTTTGTCGCGGTCTATGCGGCGATGCTGTTGATGGTCGGAGTCCGGTCCCAGGCGCTGGGTGTCATCTTATTGTTCTCAATCATGCTTTTTCCCTTCGTCTGGGAGGGGGTGTGGGGGTCCTTGCATGATTACCAGCGACAGCGCATTATGGCGTTCGTCGATCCGGACTATGATCCGGGCGGGAAGGGGTATCATGCGTTGCAATCGAAAATTGCGATCGGATCGGGGGAACTGACAGGCAAGGGACTCTTCGGCGGCACACAAAGCCAACTGAAGTTCCTGCCTGAGGGGCATACCGATTTCGTCTTTGCGGTGTATTCGGAAGAATGGGGGTTTCTCGGCGTGCTTCTGTTACTGGGGTTGTTCGTCGCCCTCATCTGGCTGGCGCTCGATATTGCCGCCAAGGCGAAGGATCAGCTGGGGGCGCTGCTGGCCGTCGGGATCGTGGCGATGCTGTGTTTTTGCGTCGTGGTCAATATCGGCATGACGGCGGGGATGTTTCCGATCGTCGGGATTCCCCTTCCGCTGGTGAGCTACGGCGGGAGCGCGACGATCATGATGATGGCGTCGCTTGGATTGCTGTTGAACGTGAAACGAAGACGGTTGAGTTTGTTCTATTAGATGCCGTGAACATGGGCCCCGGCGCTATCCTGCGGCGGGACCCTGAGCGGGGATATTATCGGGAACGGATACGGCGGCAGCGGTGATTGCGCGCCAGGGACCTGGGCAGAGGCCTGCGTCCGGCGCGTTCCGCGCACCGGGGTTCTTAGACAGAAGGGGTGATGTATGGGAATCGAGATTGCGATCAGCGTTGCGCGGGAAGAAACCCGCGTGGCGGTTCTTGACGGCGGGGTGGTGACCGATTTGTTCGGCGACCGCGCCAAACATAAAGACTTTGTCGGCAATATTTATAAAGGCAGAGTGGCCAAGGTTCTGCCCGGCATGCAGGCGGCGTTCGTGGATATCGGTCTGGAGAAGGCCGCCTTTATGCACGTGTCTGACCTTTCTGAGGACGCCGAGCCGGGCGACATGCTGGTCGAGTCGGAGGAGGACGAGAAAGATTCGGACATTCTCCGGCCGAAGCGGCAGAGCGCGAAGCCGATCGAACAGCTTCTGAGCGAGGGGCAGGAGTTGATGGTGCAGATCTCAAAGGGGCCGATCGGCACCAAGGGGTCGCGAGTGACGACCTACGTATCCCTGCCGGGACGCTATCTGGTCTTCATGCCGAACGTCGAGCATATCGGCGTTTCGCGGCGGATTCCGCGCGATGAGGAACGGTCCAGGCTGAAGGACATCATGCGCCGCGTCCGCCGGCCCGGTTGCGGCTACATCGTCCGGACGGTGAGCGAAGGCGTCAAGGAAGACGAGTTGAAATCCGACGTCGACTTTTTGCACGTGCTCTGGCAGGACATTTTGACGAATCGGGAGCGGCCGGGCGCTCCGGCGCTCTTGCACACCGACTTGAGCCTCAGCTTCCGCGTCGTGCGGGATCTGTTCGGGAAGAAAGTGGACCGGCTCTGGATCGATTCGCGGGAGGAGTACGAAGCCATCCGCGACTTCGTGCAGCGGTTCTCTCCCGAGCAGACCTCGCGGATTCATTTTTATGACAAGGAAGAGACGCTGTTCGATCATCTGGGCGTGGAACAGGAAATTGCGCGGGCGATGAGCCGAAAGGTGTGGCTGAAGTCGGGCGGCTATCTGGTGATCGACCACACGGAAGCGATGACGGTGATCGATGTCAACACGGGGCGTTTCGTCGGGAAACGGGACCAGGAGGAAACCATCCTCCGGAATAACCTGGAAGCGGCCAAGGAAGTCGCGTATCAGCTGAAGCTGCGCGGGATCGGCGGCATCATCATCGTGGACTTCATCGACATGGAGCGCGAAAAGAATCGCGACAAAGTTTACCATGCGCTTGTGGACGCCATGGCGTCCGACAAGGCGCGGACAAGGATTTCCAGGGTTTCCGATCTCGGGTTGATCGAAATTTCCCGCGAGCGTGTCCGCGAGGATCTGTTGCGTTCATTGTCGGAGCCCTGCCGCTACTGTGAAGGCCGCGGGTATACGAAGTCTCCGACGACGGTGGCCTATGAGATCTTTCGCGAGATCCGGCGGATCGAACCGTCCGGGGAGCATCAACGGATCGTGGTCGGGACTCATCCTACGGTGGCCGAGCTGCTGCAGGATGAAGAGCGTCACGGAGTGGAAACCCTGGAGCGGGATTGTTCGGCGAAAATCGTTGTGATGTCGGACAGCCAGCTGCACCTCGAACAATACGACCTTGTCGTCATGTAATTCTGCCCGGCGTCGGCAGACGCCCTGTTGTGGTCACGCTCGGCCCGGCGAGTCTGTCGGCCATGGGATTGAGCGGACCTCTTGTGATCGGTGCCTGTGATGGATGCGGCGGCGCTGACCTCCTGGCTGACACTGCAAGCGGTCGACGGGGTGGGCGATCGCACGCTGCTCAAGCTGGTCCAAACCTTCGGCTCGCCGACGGCGGTGCTGGCGGCTGATGTGGACGCGTTAGTCCAAGCCGGGTGCAGCGCCGAGCTGGCCGCATCCGTGCGGCGCGACCCGGAGCCCGGCATACGCCGGGAGATCGATCGGCAGATCAAAGCCGCCGAGCGGCTCAAGCTCCGGATCCTCACCCTCTTTGACCCGTCCTATCCCGCACGGCTCAGAACCATTCCCGACCCTCCTCCGGTGCTGTATGTGAGCGGAGTCTTGTCGGCGCAGGACGATGTGGCGGTGGCGATCGTGGGCGGGCGGCGCGCCACGCCGTCAGGCCGTGCCGTGACGGAGGAGATCGCCAAGGAACTGGCCGGCGGCGGTGTGACGATCGTGAGCGGCCTGGCACGCGGGATCGATGCGGCGGCGCATCGGGGCGCGTTGGCCGGCAAAGGGCGCACGATCGCCGTGTTGGGCTGCGGAATCGATCGGACCTATCCGCCGGAACATCAGCAGTTGAGGAGTATGATTGAAGAACGCGGGGCGGTCATTTCAGAGTTGCCGATCGGCGCGTCTCCGCTGAGCCACCACTTTCCACGAAGAAACCGGATCATCAGCGGGCTGTCGATCGGCGTGCTCGTGAGCGAAGCCGCGAAAGACAGCGGATCGCTGATTACAGCGAAACTCGCGTTGGAGCAGGGCCGTGATGTGTTTGCCGTGCCGGGTCCGGTGAAAGAAGAAGCCTGCCGGGGTTCGAACGGCTTGATCAAAGAGGGCGCGAAGCTGGTCGAGCGGGCGCAGGATATTCTTGACGAAATTCTGCCGCAACTCGATGTGCGTCTACGGGCCGCGTTGCCGTCCGGCGCGGGGCTGTCCGCGCGGCGCGCGGCGTTGAGGGAGGAAGACGCGGTTGTGTACGAGACGCTGTCGTACGATGCGAGATCCATCGATGCGATCATCGAAACGACGGGACTGAGCCCTGCGCAAGTATCGGCGAGTCTGCTGTCGCTCGAATTGTCCGGCCATGTGCGTCAGTTGCCCGGCCAGCAATATATGAAGATGTAGTCGTACGTCGGGCGTATCTCGTGAAGCGCAGGACGGAAAGAGTGGGTGGCCGTCTTTGCTTGCGAGACACGTTTCACGAGATGCGAGATACGAGATACATTCGCCCCGCCGGCCGTCGGCTTCCGTCGATCTAGTTGCATGAATCTCCGATATTTGATACGGATGTGACAGTTGTGCATTGGGAAATGGAGTTGTCATGGCGAAGTCGTTGATTATTGTGGAGTCGCCGACCAAGGCGAAAACAATCACCAAGTATCTAGGGCGCGGCTATACGGTCATGGCGTCGGTCGGACACGTCAAGGATCTGCCGACCAGCAAACTGGGCGTCGATCTTGAACACGATTTCGAGCCCCAGTACGTCACCATCAAAGGCAAGTCGAAAGTGCTGGCCGATATCAAGAAGAAGGCCGATGAAGCCGACAAGGTGTTCCTGGCGCCGGACCCCGATCGTGAAGGCGAAGCCATTGCCTGGCATATCGAGCAGGAGTTGCTGGGAAAGTCGAAGAAGAAAAAGAAAGACGGCAAGATTTTTCGAGTGCGGTTCAACGAGATCACCGAATCGGCGATCAAGCGCGCACTTCAGTCGCCCACCGAGATCGACATGAAACTGGTCAATGCGCAGCAGGCGCGCCGTGTGCTGGACCGCATCGTCGGCTATCAGGGCAGCCAGCTGTTGTGGAACAAGGTTCGGCGCGGGCTCAGCATGGGGCGGGTGCAATCGGTCGCCATGCGGCTGATTTGCGAGCGCGAGGCGGAACGGGAAGCGTTCAGAACGGAAGAGTACTGGTCGTTGACCGCGCTGCTGGCGGGCGCCAATCCGCCGTCGTTCGAAGCCAAGCTCCATAGCATCAACGGGGAAGAGGCGTCGATCGAGAACAGCGAACAGGCCCGCCATGTGGTCGATGCGATTCAAGGGAAGGCGTTCGTCGTGCAGTCGGTCGAGCGGCGGGAAAAGAAACGGAACCCCGTTGCGCCGTTCATCACCAGCCGCCTGCAGCAGGAAGCTTCGCGCAAGCTGCACTTCTCGCCCAAGAAAACCATGACGCTCGCGCAGCAGCTCTACGAGGGCATCGAAATCGGTGCCGAGGGCGCGACCGGTCTCATCACCTATATGAGAACCGACTCGCCCCGCATCTCGAACGAGGCGATGACCGAGGCGCGGGAGCTGATCCAGTCGCGGTTCGGCGTGGAGTATCTCCCGGCGACCCCGAACGTCTACAAGACTCAGAAGGCGGCGCAAGAGGCGCACGAGGCCGTGAGGCCGACGTCAGCTGCGCGCGATCCCGAATCAATCCGTCAGTATTTGGACCATGACCAGTACAATCTGTACAAGTTGATCTGGAACCGGTTCATCGCCTCGCAGATGGTGCCGGCGATCCTGGACGTGACGAGAATCGACTCGACGCCGGTTGGCACGAAGGACAGGTACGTCTTCCGCTCCACCGGCACGATCGTGAAATTCCCGGGCCATACCGTCGTCTATATGGAGGGCGTCGACAAGGAACTGCCGTCCCAGAAGCCGAAAGCCGATCAGGAAGCGGACGACGACAATGAACGCCTGCTGCCGCCGCTGTCCGAAGGGGAACAGCTGCGGTTGGTCGAGCAAGAGGGGCAGGCGGTGATGGGCCTGACCTCGAAGCAGCATTTCACGCAGCCGCCGCCCCGGTACAACGAAGCGCTGTTGATCAAGGAGCTGGAAGAAAAGGGGATCGGGCGCCCGTCGACCTACGCCGCGATCATCTCCACGATCCAGGATCGCAAGTATGTGGAGAAAACCGAGGGGCGATTGGTTCCGACCGAGACGGGGAAAACCGTTCATGACTATTTGATGAAGGGATTTCCCGAGCTCATCAACGTCGATTTCACCTCCCATCTCGAAGAGCAGCTCGACGAAGTGGAAGAGGGGAACAAGCCCTGGGTCACGGCGGTGCGCGATTTCTACACGCCGTTTACCAAAGAGCTGGAACGAGCCAAGACCATTCCAGGACCGAAAGATACGGTTGAGCCGCCCACGGACATCCCTTGTGAGAAGTGCGGGAAGATGCTGGAGATCAAGTGGGGGCGCAACGGAAAATTCCTGGCTTGCCCCGGATACAAAGACGATCCGCCCTGCAAGAACACCCAGAATTTTGAGAAGCTGGAGGACGGCACCATCAAGATCGTGCCGAAGCTGGAGATCACGACCGATCAGAAGTGCGACAAGTGCGGCAGCCCGATGGTGGTCAAGACCGGGCGGTTCGGCAAGTTCATCGCCTGTTCCGCCTATCCGCAGTGCAAGACGACCAAGCCGCTGGCGCTGGGCGTCAAGTGTCCGCAGCCGGACTGCGGCGGCGATCTCGTCCAGAAGCGGACGCGCAAGGGCCGCTCCTTCTTTGCCTGCAGCAATTACCCGAAATGCGAGTATGCCCTCTGGGACCGTCCCGTGCCGAAGACCTGTCCGACCTGCCAGGCGCCGTTCCTGATTGAAAAGGTCAGCAAACAGGCCGGCAGGAGCGTCCAATGCCGCAACGAAGACTGCGGCTACCGCGAAGCGGGGTGACGATTCGCGGATTGTCCCGGTGATTTTCCCACAGCCCGTCGAACCGCACCGCACAGGTTTGATTGCTCCCGGTTCTCATAAAATCACGCCCTGCCCGCATACGTAGAGCGTTCCATCTTTTACCGTCTCGCTGGATCACCAAAGATGTCACGCCGCATATCTGGCTTATGAAACACATGACTCAAGCATGTGCTGCGGTATTTCTCTGTGCCGGTCTGGCCTGGTCATTTCCAGTGTCGGCAGAAGAGATCGCTTCAACATCGATCGGGAGACAGACGGTTGGTGTGGTAGTCGGCGGAATGCTGCCGGTTCGCATAATGGAGGCACAGTCGTCCAAGTTGAATGGGGTGGCAGTGCATCCCTCATGGCAGATCACGTTGACCGATCCGATTGGGGACGGGTGGTGGCGTGGCTCAGTTGCTCTGGGCCTTGAAGCGGTATTCTTGGGAATTGCAGAACCGACCGGCACGTATGGCGTGGGAGTCACGCCGAAGGTGGTCTATACGTTGACCTCGTTCGGCCGGTTCAAGCCGTATGTCGAAGGTGGAGGCGGCCCACTCTGGACGAATTTCGATGGCCGCATTCCCGAACAAGGATCGGATTTCAATTTCCTGGTCTGGGGCGGCGCGGGTGCGAGCTATGATCTGACTGCACGATGGGCGCTGAATGCCGGAGTCCGTTTGAGCCACATCTCTAATTCTGGCACTGAGAGCCCGAACAGCGGAGTGAATTACCTGCTTCCGTTTGTTGGATTTTCCGCCAAGATTTTCTAACCAGCACAGTGACGGCAGTGGGTCTCAATGTCGGCTGTCTGCCGGCTGATCGCGATAGGCGTTTGGTCTAGCGTTGATAGGTTCGTATCACGCGCGGCCGGTGTCCACGGAAAGGCATGAGCCTGCCCCATGGTATTCGCGATTCCTTCACGACCCGTAAGCCGAGTCAGAGCGCTGATTTCTGACTCAGTTTGCGGAATTCTTCTCGCGCAGTACTGACAATCAACGGTGGTGCTTTATCCGGGCTGCCGGCATCGAACGGCGGGTGTGGATCGTACTCGATCAGCAGTTGAGTGAGGCGCGCCGCATCGCTTCCAAATTCCTCCGCGACCAGGGTCAGGGCCATGTCAATTCCGGATGACACACCGGCGGCGGTCATGACTTTCCCGTCCCGGACGACCCGCTCTTTGATCGGGATTGCACCGAATTGCTTCAAGGCATCATGGGCAAGCCAATGGGTGCTGGCTCTCAGCCCCGTCAACACACCGGCTGCGCCAAGGCCCAATGCACCGGTGCAGACAGAGGTCGTCCACTTCGTTGTTTGGTGTACCTGCGCGATCCATTCCAGAACCATGGGGTCGCCCATCACCGCTTGAGGGAAGGCGGTGCCTGGTACGAGCAGAATGTCGGGTCTGGGAACTTCATCAAGGGTGTAATCAGCCTGCAAGCCCAATCGTCCGAAATCCGTCCGTTTCATGCCTTTTTCACGCGCCACGAAGCGGACGTCGATACCCAGCCCCGGTGCCTGCAGGACCTCGTATGGACCGATCGCATCAAGTGCCGTCACACCGTCATACAATAAGATTGCCAGTTGCATGTTCACTCCTTTGTCTGTGATCCGGTCGTGCGGAATCGCTGTTGATATTCTTGGGGCGTGATGCCCCGATGGCGCTGGAAGGCGCGCCGTAATTGTTCACGTCCGGTGAAGCCACAGTCTCGCGCTGCCACATCAAGAGAGGTGCCGGTCGTTTCCAGCAGGCGGGCGGCATGTTCGAGCCGCAGCTTTTCCAGATAATAGGCCGGGGTGTCGCCGGTCTCCGCGAGGAAGACTCGTGCGAAGGTGCGGGTGCTCATGGCGGCCCGGTCCGCCATCGTGTCCACAGTGATCGGCTTCCGATAATGCACGGCGAGCCATGAGAGGAGTGGCGCCAATCGCCGTCCCTCTGCCGCTTGGGCTTGCAGGCTCGTGCTGAACTGCGACTGTCCGCCCGGGCGCTTGAGATACATCACCAACATGCGGGCGACGGCGAGCGCTGCCTCACGCCCCAGATCCTCCTCCACCAGCGCCAGGGCGAGGTCCATGCCGGCCGTGATTCCGGCCGAGGTGAAGATGTTCCCGTCTCTGACATAGATGGCATCCGGGTCGACGTTCACCCGGGGGTAGGTCTTGGCGAGGCGCTCGACGTCCATCCAGTGGGTGGTCGCACGGCGGCGGTCCAACAAGCCCGCTTCGGCGAGGGCGAACGCTCCGGTGCAAATGGAGCCGATGCGGCGGGTGCGGCCGCTCATAGTCTGCAGCCAGGCGAGCAGTTTGCGGTTCCCAATCACGGGTGTCATGTCAGGACCGCCGGCCACGATCAAGGTATCTGCCGGTCCGCGGAAATCACGCCAGGAGGCGTCGGCGATCAGGCCGAAGCCCTGTGCGGCGCGAAAGGGGCCCGCGCGATCGGCGAGCAGGACCAGTCGATAAGGGGGAGTGGACCCGCCGGGTGTGAGGTGGGACGAGAGGCTGAATACCTCATGCGGTCCGACGAGATCCAACGCCGCGCAGCCCTCAAATCCGAGGAGCAGGATTGCGCGGGTCGTCGACTTGGGTTTGCGGGTCGCAGGTCGGGATGGCATGGCGGCATCCTCCCACGGCTTCTTCCCTGGCACAATGACAAAGATGCTGCAATAACTGCCAGTGGCGCAATGGCGAGGCAGGTCTGAGAACTACAAGACTCCCGAGATACTGTAGCGATCAGATGCGAAACCGGCAAGCATGAAGGTGACCGGCGCGCCAAGCGATGAACCGCGGTATGGGGCAAAGTCTGGTAGGATGCGGCGGCCATGAGTCACCAGCCAGCCACGACCGCGCCGCGCCAAGCGGCGGTGCTGTTCATTCTCGTCACCGTGCTGCTCGACATGTTGTCGTTCGGCATTATCATCCCGGTATTGCCGAAACTCGTCGAGGAATTCCTCTCCGGCGATACCGCGCAGGCCGCCGTGCTCTACGGGTTGATGGGGACGGCCTGGGCATTCATGCAGTTCTTCTGTTCGCCGATCCAGGGTGCCCTGTCCGACCGGTTCGGCAGGCGGCCGGTCGTGTTGTTGTCGAATCTGGGCCTGGGCCTCGATTACATCGTGATGGCGCTCGCGCCGAACGTCGCCTGGCTCGTCGTGGGCCGCGTCCTCTCCGGGATGGCCTCCTCCAGCTTCAGCACGGCCGGCGCCTACATCGCCGACGTCACGCCGCCGGCGCAGCGCGCGGCGGCATTCGGAAAGATCGGCATGGTTTTCGGTCTCGGTTTCATCTTCGGTCCTGCCTTGGGCGGCTGGCTCGGGGCAATCGATCCCCGACTGCCGTTCTGGGGCGCGGCGGCGCTCAGTCTCATGAACGCCTGTTACGGATTCTTCGTGCTTCCCGAATCCCTATCGCCTGACAAGCGGACGCCATTCGCCTGGTCGCGGGCCAACCCGGTCGGCTCGCTCGTGCTGCTCCGTTCGCACCATGAACTCTTCGGTCTCGCAGCCGTTGCCTTTCTCGGCTATCTCGCCCATGCGGTGCTCCCGAGCGTGTCGGTTCTGTACATGGGCTATCGCTATGGGTGGGGACCGGCCGGCGTCGGGTTGATGATGGCGGGCGTCGGCGTCGCGGCGATGATCGTGCAGGGCGGGCTGATCGGCCCGATCACCAACCGGTTCGGCGAACGGAGGACGGTGTTGATCGGGTTGCTCTGCGGGTCGGTCGGCTTTTTCGTCTACGGTATCGCGACGGAGGGGTGGATCTTCTGCCTCGGCATTCCCGTGATGGCCTTCTGGGGGCTTGCCGGTCCGGCGACACAATCGCTCATGACGCGCCGCGTCAGCGGCGCGGAACAGGGCCAGCTGCAGGGCGCAATCGCCAGTATTAACGGTGTGACCGGCCTGATCGGGCCGATGCTCTTCACTCAGACCTTCGCCTACTTCATCCGGTCAGGCTCCGCTCTCAGCACTCAGCCCTCGACTCTCAGCGTGTCCGGAGCATTTCCCGGCGCACCGTTCATCCTGGCTTCGGTTCTGCTTCTCAGCGCCGCCGCGATCGCATGGCGGACGACGAAAGCCGGCGGATCCTAGACCGACTGTATCCGCTGCTCCCCGGTGATGCGCGTGACAATTGGAAAAGCCTCCCGCCCCGCATCGCCGTGTCTCTGCCGCTCTTCCTCAGCCTCGGACGACGAGTGAGCGTGAATGCCGGATTGCAGAAGCCGGTCCCCACATTCACGACCGCGTCACCCCTGACCCCGATAGACACGATACAAGATCTGCGCGGCTAGTCCACCAGCAGGGCCGCGAGCCGGGGGAGCCAGGGCAGCAGGACCATACCCAGGCAGATCGAGAGTGCCACGATCGAGGCGACGAGATCTTCGGCGAGTTTGGCTTCGGTCGCGAAGATCACCGCCATCACCGCCGAGGGCATCCCGGCGATCAACAGCACGGCTGCCCGCTCCAATCCTGTCAGCCCCAACAGCCAGGTCGCGACCCAGCCGAGCAACAATCCGCCGGCCATGCGCAGCCCCACGCCAAGGCTTGTCAGCTTCCAGGTCGTCCGCACGGCATGTACGCTGATCGAGAGGCCGAGTACCAGACTCGCCAGCGGGATCGTCAGACCATGCACCGGCATCAGGATCGTCCGCAGCCCATCCGGCAGATGAAGTCCGGCGGCCTTCACCGCCAGGATTGCGGTCAAGGCCCAAAGCGGCGGGGATGTCATCAGACGCCTGAGCGCCGCATGGGACGAAGAATCGCTCGTGCCATGCCAGAGGGCCATCGGATAGAGCATCGTGAAGGTGAGCGCCGTCTGGCCAAGGTCGAAGAGGATCGCTTGCGCGAGCCCCTCCTCGCCGAACGTGGCCAGCGTAACGGGATAGGCGAAGTAGATCGAATTGATGGAGCCGACCGCGAGCAGGAATCCCCCTTGTGTCGGGCGGTCGAGCGTCAGCCTGCGGGCCAGCGCCCAGGCAATGAGCACGAGTGGAATCGTGACGAAGCAGGCCGCGAGGGGAATCTTCCAGGCCGTCGGCGAGAACACCACGCGATCCAGCGACACCAGAATGGTCGCCGGCAGCGTGACCGAAAAGACGAACGTCCCCAGCCGCTCTGCATGACGCTTCCCCAGGACGCCGAACAGGCGCAGCGTCGCGCCGACGACGAAGAGAATGAGAAAGAGATGAAGGGATGAGGGCATGGCAGGGGAGAGTAGCAGAAAAAAGGATGGGGGAGGGGGTTGTGGCAGAAACTCACCTGAGCAGCTTCAAAAAGGTCTCTGTCTTTGGTAGGCTTACCGACAGCAGGCGCAAGGTACTGTCTTGAGAAAGACAGCGAGACCCAGCCAACCTGGAGGCAACGATGACGATATCCGCAAGATTTTTTGAGATGCTTCGCATGATCGGCCGGCTCTGGGCCGACCTTCCCCTGTTGGTTCGACTCCTCAAGGCGTGGAAGGACGGCAGCTACCGGGGCCTCTCCCTGCGCACGCTTGTGTCGCTGGCGGCGGCGCTCCTCTATGTGCTGAGTCCGGTGGATCTGGTGCCGGACTTCATTCCCGGCATTGGCATGATCGACGATGTGGTGGTGCTGGCGCTGCTGCTCCAGAGCCTGGCCCAGGATCTGGCGGCCTTTCGGGCGTGGGAACAGACTCGCCGGTGAGCCAGGCAGCCTTCACACGGGACCGCCCTGCGGCTGATTGAGTGCTCTGAAGATCGCCGGAGAAACCAGAAGCGCGACCGCTGAATGTCACCGAGCGATTCGCTCGGTGCGTGTGCGAGCAGCGGTCCCTTGGAGTGCAAATTCCGACTCTCAACTTCATGACCTCGCCATCCCTGATCCGGATAGTCACGCTACAGGATGTGACACCACATATGTAGAACTGCCGGATTGACAGGGGCGCGTACGAAAGTGCAACATGCGTATCCTGTTGACCTGGAAAATGCGTATCACACAGCGTGATGGCCTTCGTCATTGCGCTTCGTGATTATTAAGGGTGTGTTGCGGGCAATACGATCAAGAGGACGTGCGGCGCCGCAGTAAATCTTAGAGAATAAGGAGACCAGAATTATGGCATTGCTGATTACCGCTGAATGTATCAATTGTGGCGCCTGCCTGCCGGAATGTCCGAACGAAGCCATCTTCGAAACTCGCGGCGGCGCGGAAGAGAAGGGACTTCATGTCGGCGACGGCCAAGGCATGGGGAACGACATTTACGTGATCGCGCATGACCGGTGCACCGAGTGTGTCGGCCATTTCGACGAACCGCAATGTGCGGCCGTCTGCCCGGTGGATAATTGTTGCATTTCCGACCCGTTGTATCCGGAAGGCACCGATGTCTTGCTGGAACGGGCGAAGACCCTCAATCCGGACAAGACTATTGATCCGGCAAAAGTGTGGAGCGGTGTGCGGAACTGATCGCGTCCATAAGTAGCTCTACAGGATGCTCAAAATGGCCGTTCAGCAAGGCCGCAGCGAGCGAAGAGGTGAATCGTACTCCGTGCCGTACGGTGAGCCTCTGAGCGATGCGAGAACGCCGCTGGCGGACTTTTTCAGCATCCTGCTTGGCCTAATTGGAACGATGAGTCATGGCTGATAAGAAGCCACGATTTCTGACCAATGCCACGGTCATCAAGGTGCTCGCGAAAGTCTTTGCGTTCCAAGCCATCGAGATCAATCTCTTGCGTGCCCAGGCGGGAATCTCCGATGCGAATTGGAAAAGCCTGAAGCGGGACGCGTTTAAGAAAACCTACGCGAAGCAACGGGCCTTTTATGAAGATCGCTTAACCGGCGCATTCGCGCTGGAGCACATTTCCCAATCTGAGCGCGAAACCAGATTGCTTGAACTCTGGCTCAAACAGAGCGAAGAGTCTTCCCAAGACGAATCATAAACAATCACTCGCAGCATACTCGCACGAATCTTTCCTGTGACGGGCAGAACTCCGCGCGAGACATTCCATACTTTTTCCAGTCGAACCAAATGAAAGGCAAAAGAGCTCATTAATTAACTAGTTCGTGTCGTCGATCCTTCATCTTCCTGCGTGCTATACTTTCAGCCATGTATCACCGCCGACGGCTTCGCCTCTTCACCATTATGAGTTGGTTCGCGCTCGTCCTCTGTCTGGGCGTTACGATCGACTGGGTCGATGATCTGGCGTTCGAGGACACGGACATCGTCGAGGGGCTCACTCAGACCTCAGAAGAGGTGGAGAATCCGGATGAGCATCTGCTCCTGCGTTCGGTCCGTGCGGATGGCTCCGCTGTGACACTCGTCACACTTGCCCCGAGTGCGGACAGTGCCATGAGGTCCTTCTCTTTTCAGCCGGTAACGGCATCGGCGTGGATCACGCCGGCGTGCCGCTATCCCTCTTCCCGTAGCAGCCCGGTTTCGTTTATTACACCACTTCGCATTTGATTCCATCGCAGCGCCACCACGTCCTGCGTTCGCTCGCCTGAGCGACGCGCGTCTTCTTTTGCTCATGGAGGCCTGTGATGCACTATCTCTATTTTGGTCGAACTGCGTGGTCTACATTCCGGTTGTGGTTACTCATCTCGTCTTGCTTTGTGATGCTGTCGCTGGTCGCGTCCGTACCGGACGTTCGCGGGGCGACCGGTCTGACGGCAGAAGATGCTGTCCAGATCGATCGCGTGGTGATCGAAGGAACGATTCATACGCGAGACACGACGCTCATCCGGTTATTGCCTCGTTCCGTGCCGGATCACTTTACCCGTGCGGAGCTTGCAGAGTTTGAACGGCGGGTCCGAAACTTAAGTCTCTTCGACGACGTTCATGTGACGCAGGAGGGATCTCTTCTGCGCGTGACTGTGCAAGAAAAACTGACACTGGCCCCGATTCTCACCTTTACCAGCGGCAGTACCGCCAAAGATCTCAACGCCACGGTGGGGCTCGCTGAATACAATATGTGGGGAACTGGCACACAGCTCGGTGGTCAGTTCAGTTACAGCCAACGAGGACCCAACATCGATCTGTGGCTTTCACAGCACCCCTTTGAGCCGGACCGATGGGCTAAAGAGGTCAAAGGGTTTTACCACGTCAATAACATCCGGTTCGCCGATTCCGACTTTTCCTGGACGCGGAACCGGTTTGGCGCTGAGCTGGAATTACGCGGGCCCTACAGCTATGGCTCTCCCTTCCGATACGAAGTGGTCTTGGAGGTCTATCGCGAGGTGGTCCTCGAGGAACAGGCGTCCCGCGCACTGTCCAATGGGTACTATATGGGTGTGATTCCTGAGTTCATGTGGGACCGATACCACTGGGATGATCTAGTCCCTAGCGGATACCGCATCAGTCTTGAACTCAAGCCCGGGTTTTTCTTCGGAGCCAATCACCAGCGGCATGAAGCGAAACTCCGGTACCTTCAAGGCGTCCCGTTGGGATCCATGACGGTGTTGATGATCAACAGCGTCGCGGAGGCGGTCAACGACACCGGGAGTCCCAATCATAGCCTGCTCCTCGGCAGTATTGTGGGCATCCGGGGATTGTCGGACAATCTGTATCGGAACCATGCGCAGACCTATACCAATCTGGAACTGCGGCATGCCATGTCACTGGCTCCTCGATGGGCACTGCAGGGCGTCCTGTTGTCTGACATCGGCATGTTTGAATCATTTGCCGAGGATGGTGCCGTACAACCCTGGAAAGGGGCGGTGAGTGTGGGGGCGGGATTTAGGCTGATCCCGACGTTTTTATCCAACACGCTCTTGCGGGTGGATGCGGCCCAACTCCTCGCGCCGACCCAGAACACGCTCGTTCAGGTAGGCATTACACAGTACTTCTGATGAGCGGAAAGAAAAGGGGCTGAAAGAAAAAGGGTTGGGAGTCTTTTCCGATCGTACAGGCCGTCAAATCCGGGCGAATCGGATTCAAGGCCTGAATGTGAAGAAAAGATTTCCGACCCCTTTTCAGCCGCCCCGCTTTATTGACACGATCTTCTTTTCAGTTTAGCCTGCCGCCGATTGTCGTTCTGCAGCATAGTGAACCGAATTGTCAC
The DNA here is from genome assembly GCA_022842445.1 of Nitrospira sp. GTDB lineage: Bacteria > Nitrospirota > Nitrospiria > Nitrospirales > Nitrospiraceae > Nitrospira_D. Next base: position 8,270 of record JALHPO010000005.1, on the reverse strand, counting down.
AGAGGAGGGACATGATGCTCGCTCGATTCATTCTCGTCGTGCTGGTGCTCGCCACATTCGGATGCTCTTCAGCCACCTACATTCGTGCGAAGGCCACGGAGAATCCTCTTGATCGTGTGGCGCAGCAGGCGCAGAAGGATTGGTCCGTCGAGCGAGTGGATGCCAATACGTTACAGCTGACCGATTCCTGGCCGATCCACAGCATTTTCAGCCTCGGCCGCAGCGTCTCCCGCGCGAATCTGTCCTATGACGGGCAGAACTCCGCGCTGGACATTCAATACTACTTCCAATCGAATCAACTCGTGCTGCTGTTTATCCCCATGTACCTCGATGCGGAGCCGGGGTTTGCCGGTGGAGCACTCAAGCCGATCATGAGTGATCAGGTCAATGACATCCTTCGGTGGAGCGGGGCGTCAGTCATATCGAGACGCGCAGGCGAGCAGTCCGAACTCTTCCCTCCTAAGAATCGTGCTGTACCGCCACCAGCAAAATAAACACAGAGCCCCGATTCGAACGAGGGGCGAGAGTCAGTTCAGCTCAGTCCATACTGTAAGCCAGACCCCATTGCTGTGTGTGTGGAGTTCAATGACTTGAAGTTCCAATTTGGAACATCAAAATGGGGCAGGACGAGAAAATTACCAAAAGCCTTTGCGGAACCGCGAACAGTTATGACGGACAGATTGGGTCGCTCTTCGATGCCATTCGCCAACTCATGGAACCGCCGCCCGTCAAATCCAGACGGATCGGATTCAAGGCCCGAATGCCAAGAAAAGATTCCCGACCCTTTTTCAGCTCTCCCCGGTTCAATCCTGTCTTGGACAGCAGAGGGGCAACCTCTTAAATGCCCTCCATGCCCCGGTAGAAATATGTTAGCGAGATACGTTTCTGACATAATGCGTCTGAATGAGTTAGGCTTCACGATGCGAGGTAGTTTCAAAATTCTAGTATTAGGTGGGAACCATGGCCAGCCACAAGCCGAAGAGTCCTCATAAAGCGCCGAATCCGGTCAAGAATGAACCGAAGCAGTTTTTTGACTTGATCGTTGGCAACGCGATCGACTTTTTCGACACATCGATCAAGGATTTTGAGAAAAGGCCAAAGTACTCTGTTATTAATTTCTGCTCCGGTCTTGAACTGATTCTGAAGGCACGCCTGCTTTTGGAACATTGGTCCATGATCTTAAAATCACCTGACAAGGCCGACCTAATTAAATTTCAGAGTGGCGATTTCCTATCTGTCACGGTAGTGGAGATTATTGACCGACTCACTAAGATATGTAATGAGACTTTTTCACCAGACGAAACGAAATGTTTCGGGCGCCTTAGAGACCATAGAAACAAGATGGTTCATTTTTGTCATGACGCCTATTCGAAGAAACCCGACCATAAACTTTTAGAAGAAATTGCCGCAGAGCAATGTATGGCGTGGTGCTATTTGCACCGACGACTTAAAGGGGATTGGTCCAAACACTTCCAGAAGCATCGCCAAGCAATTGAAGGGATCAATGAGGCGCTACATGCTCATCGCGTTTTTCTCAACACCAAGTACTCAACCCTTAAGCCGGAGATTGATAAGGAAATTTCAGTCGGCAGTGAATATCGCACATGTTTTGCGTGTGGATTTCCTTCTGCAAGAGTGAGTGAAATACAAGAACCGGTACATGAGGCCGAATGTCGGGTCTGTGGTACTCGTGGGTCTTTTCTACGCGTGGCTTGCCCTACATGTAGCAAGTTGTCAGATATCGACGATGTGGGCTCAGGATCGTGTGAAGACGAAACTTGCGGAGTTGAAATTACACTGGATGACGTAATGCAAGAATATGTTCCGCCGTATGACCCCAAGGACGAAAATCCAGCTTCTTATTATTGTGCAGCATGCGAACATCCTGAGCAAAGCGCAACTATCCTGGGCGACCGATATTTTTGCTTCTGGTGTCATGAATGGTTTGATTGTACAGAGCAATGTGGGTTTTGCGGAGAGCACTTGGTAGGGTTCGATCCAGATGAGTCTGGTTTTACTGGTTGTTTCATGTGCTGTATTGCCGCAAGGGAGCATTTCGACAAGGACTAATCCGGTACGTCTGCGGTCGCGAAGCCATCAGAGGCCAGTGGGAAAACGGGGACATTCTCAATTTTCCGGCACGTGGCCGCCCGGTGCTTCCTCGCCGCCCCCTCAACCATAGACCAACGCGGCCTGAAAAAGTAGAATGTCCCTGTTTCTTTGTCCCTTCGCTGACTCTCTCTCAACTGGCGGTTTAACCCAGAAATGGTTCGTATCGGAGCGTCGCACACAATGGATAACATTAAGCTCAACTACCATCAATGGCGGATTGACCTTAAGAAACCGCTCGGTTCTCCTGGCGGGTTTGGGGAGGTATTCCTTGGAGAGGGAATAGACGGCAAGGTAGCTATCAAGCGTCTCAAAGTAACGGTAGCTCAGGCTGCACATCGAGAACTTGCCATCGGGCAGGCCCTTTATGGGCGACAACTTTCCCATGTGGTTCCAGTACTTGATTGGGGACAGGACGCCGATTCGGATCGATATTTTCTCGTGATGCCTGTGTGCGAAAGCAGTCTTCAGGATGCGCTCCGTGACAAGGGATCATTTTTACCCAGAGAGGTCATGGGAATTATGATGCAAATTTTGGAGGGACTGGGAGAAGTGAACGACATCACACATCGAGACATGAAGCCATCGAATATCCTATGGCATGAAAGCGTATGGAAAGTTGCCGATTTCGGGATTGCCAAGTTCGTAGAGGACTCAACATCGCTTGAATCGCTTCGTTCCTGTCTGACGCCTCCCTATGCAGCTCCAGAACAGTGGTTGCTTCAACGTCCTACACCCGCAACAGACATCTATGCGGTGGGATGTATTGCGCATGCCCTGTTGACCGGTCAGCCTCCCTTCAAAGGCGACGTGGACGCATTGCGCGATCAGCATCTCACCAAAGATCCGGCGCTACTTGAAGCTCTGCCACCGGGCGCTAAAGCTATTGTGGCAATGATGCTCCGGAAATCTCCTGAGATACGACCCAAAAGGGATAGGTGCATCGAAGTGTTGAAACAATGCATGGCGAGCGAGAGCAGACCGACTAGCAAAGCGGTGGTGCAGTTGGCCGAAGCTGTAAGCCAGGTTGCGGTGGCACAGGCCAAGGCAGAGGCCGAAAGAAAGGTTGCACAGGAGCGGCAGCGGCAGCGCGATGCATTATTCGAACAAGGCGTGCGTGAGCTGCGAGGCATAAAGGAAAGGTTGTTTTCACGCATTCTTGAGCACGCAGGTGATGTTATGTTCAAGGAGAAAGGACAGGGCGGATCAGGTCGTCTTGTGCTCGGGACTATGGAGTTTAACTTTGATACCGATGGTCACTTCAGTTCTTCGAACGGGATGAGACGTTGCGATGACATGAGCTCGTGGGGTGTCCATAGAAAGCGGTCGAAGTGGGATATCGTAGCTTTTGGGGAAATGTCGATTGTGCAGCACTCCTCTAGTCCCTATGTGCGTAGTGCAAACCTTGTCTTTTGCCGACCGCATGACGGTGCCGAATATAGATGGTTCGAAATGGCCTTTTGGTCTCTCGCGGATCAGCCGCGATTGAAGGCTTATCCAAGTTGCTTGCGTTATGTCTTTGAGATCGATGAGGCTCTTTCTAACACCGTAGGGCTCATGAATTTGGCACATAAACCCGTGGCGATAGATGGCGAGAACGAAGAGCCGTTCATTGAGTATTGGATAGGTGTAGTTGCACTGGGTGCGATGGGGAAATTAAGCAGACCCACACAGATGCCAATGCCTCGTTAGATCAATTGGGGCAAAAAGAGAGAATAAAAATTTAGGGTCGAATCCTGAATCGTTCATCGAAGCGAATCTGTGGGAGCTGACATGACTATTGATAAGTCCCTGCTCAAGCCAGACTCATTTTCTTGGAGCTATTGATTCGGAGCACTACAGCTCCAGCCAAAGCCGCAAGGCTCTGTCGAGTCTTTTCTGATCAACAGTGGCGAGGTGACCAAAGCGTCGGTTGATGCGGACGTTGCCCAGTGTAAACGGTCTGCGCTTGACGGTGCTTGAGGGAAAGAACAGGGGTTGGAAGTCTTTCAAGTTGTACATGACGAGACTGCAGCCACAAAAACTGGACAGGTTCTTTCAGAACGTCCTGCTCACCGCGTTCGCTTTCTGATCCTGTGTGATAGTCTCTTCACTCGATGACGACTCGCTCTCACCAGACCGGTCTCGCCGTAATTGCTGTGTTCAAGATCGTGAAAGGCCTGCTGTTGTTGCTTGTCGGGTTGGGCCTGCTCCAGTTGATGCATGCGGAGATTGCGACACTGTTTTCACAGCTCATCGAAGCGCTGCACTTGAATGCCGACTCCCGGATCATTCATGCGCTGGTGCTGAAAGTCGATGCCTTACAACCGCATACGGTGCTGATGGCGGGGCTTGTCAGTCTCGGCTATGCGGGGATGTTGTTGCTGGAAGGAATTGGACTGTGGCTGGAACGTTCCTGGGCCGCGTATCTGACGGTGATCTCGACGAGTCTGCTGCTTCCGTTTGAACTCTATGAAGTGATCGAGCAGGTGTCGATGTTTCGAGTCGGCGTGCTGATGCTGAATCTAGTCATTGTGCTCTACCTCGTCGTCCAATTGAAGCATCATACCCTGCGTTCACAGGTGTCTGTCCCAAGGGATATCTGACAGATTGGGTGCTCGACATGAGACACAGGAAGGCGTGACGGAACGCGCGGCTTCCGCTGCCTTTCCCGGCCCCATGGCGCTCATTCGACGACGCTGAATTCATAACGCGAACTCGTCAGCGTGGCCAAGAGATCCGACGCGTGATCGCGCCCGCGGGTTTCCATCGTGATGTCGATCGTAGCTTCGTTCAGGCTCACTCCGTAGTGCGCGCGGTTATACGACGTCTCCATGATATTGGCCTGGGCCTTGGCGATTACCGATGCCAGTCCTTCCAATGCGCCGGGATAGTCCGGGAGACGCACTCGCAGACGCAGCCGTCGCCCGTCCCGAACCATACCTTGCTCGATGATTCTTGCCAGCAGTGTCACGTCGAGGTTGCCCCCGGACACCAGCACCGCGATGTTTTTCCCGCGATGGCCCGTTTTGGCTTGCAGCACGGCGGCAAGCGCAACGGCGCCGGCCCCCTCCGCCACCGTTTTCTCGCCTTCGAGCAGCATCAGAATCGCCTCCGCAATCTCGTCTTCCTCGACTGTGACGAGCCGATCGACATATTTGCGGGCCAGCGGCAGCGTGCGCACGCCTGCTTTTCGAACGGCGATCCCGTCGGCCAATGTGGATTTTGCCGGGAGATCGACGGGGTGCTGTTGCTGCAGCGCCTGGTGCATCGACGGTAGTCGGCTTGTTTGAACGCCGATCACTTCGACCGCTGGGTTTCGTTCCTTGACCGCACAGCCGACCCCGCCGATCAGTCCGCCGCCTCCTACCGGCACCAGGATCACATCCAGTGCGGGGTTTTGCTTCAGGAGTTCCAGCCCGACGGTTCCTTGTCCGGCGATGACCGCGTCGTCGTCAAAGGGATGGATAAACACGGCGTTCCTCTGCACGCTCCGTTCAATGGCTGCCTCGCAGGCCTCGTCGTAATTGTCTCCGTGCAACACGATATCCGCGCCGTAGGCTCGGGTCGCCGTCAGCTTGATGAGCGGCGTCGAACGCGGCATCCAGATTTGCACGGGAATGCTCCGCTGGGTCGCGTGATAGGCGACGCCCTGTCCGTGGTTTCCTGCCGATGCCGCGATGACTCCCTGCCGCCGTTCATCGTCCGTCATCGTCAGGATGCGGTTCAACGCGCCGCGCTCCTTGAACGATCCGGTCATCTGCAGATTTTCAAGTTTCAGAAAAATCGCGTTCCCACTCAGCCGGGACAGGGTTTTGGAATGCACCAACGGCGATTCATAGATGGACGGACCGATGCGGGTTGCGGCTGCTTCGATCGATTCAAGAGTGACCATGCTTCGTTCTCCCTTTTTCTGATTCATTCCGGCCCGTAGACAATAAAAAACCCCTGGCAGAACCGAATCCGCCAGGGGCCGTTGCTCGCGTATGTTTCCAGTCGCAGGCAGGCTTAGGCGGAGCTGGCGATCATCATCGCCGCCGCCATGCTAATCCCGATGCTCTGCCGAACGGTCGTCATAGTTGGTTGGCTGCCGAATGCGCGTCTCTCAGCTCAGCTTATATCATCAGGCCGCAGGCAGATCAAGATTGGTTACGTTTAAGGGCGGTCCGCAACTTCTCTTCGTGCTCCTTCGTGAGCGAGGATTTGAGGATGGTTCCCTCGTATTTGGAGATTCCGGCCAACAGCTTGTCTTCCTTGAAGTTCCGAACCAGCAGGAAGATCGCCGAGGTGCCTGGCCGGATGGTGCTGCCGAGGGCCCTAATGAAATTGTCGGGGATCCCATAATCGTTCAGCACTCCGGATTCACTCGCCGCGACGGTCATGGCTCCTCCCCCTGCGCCTCCCGCCAGTGATCCCAACAGCCCTGCCAGGGGATTCATGAAGAGCAGGCCGATCAGCCCGCCCCATAACATGCCCAGCGCCACGCCATGGGGCGTCGCTCCACCGAAGATGTCGACACACTGTTTCAGGTGGACCTTCCCATCCCGATCACGGACGACGACCACGGCATCCTCCAGGTCCAGGACATATTCACTTTCCAGGGCCCGCATTTCGTTGAGCACCTGATCGGCCGTGCCGGAATCCTTAAACGCGATGCAGATAAGTTCGTTCATGGTTCATCTCCTTCAAATGGTCTGTGCGTCGACATGGTTCGCGTGAATAGACCTGGGTGTAGAGGCTGTCTACTTGCGGTGGTCACGCAAGCGACGCTCCCATTAGTTACCAGTAGAACCGTCCTCAGAGCAAGCTGCGTTTTACCCGCTGGGCTTGAACCTGGTCAACTTCATCGCCGCGCTTCGCCTCTTGTTTTCCACGACTGATTCCCTTTAATCTCACCTGTTTTCGTCAGAATCACTGCGGCGTTGCCGCCGGTTGCGGGGGAGTGTCGTTCGCTATGTTGCAAGCAGTGGCATTGAGTTGCATGCGCGGGGAGCGCCGGTTGTTCTCCGATGTGAATGTCACAGTAGAGCCGGGGACGTTGCTGACCGTGGTGGGGGAGAACGGGAGCGGGAAGACCAGTTTCCTCCGCATCCTGACCAGCCTCTTGTCGCCTGAAGCGGGAGAGGTCCTCTGGCAGGGGCAGGATATTCGTCAGCTGAAGGAACAGTATTACGCGCAACTTACCTATATCGGGCATCTGAACGGCGTGAAGGATGATCTGACGCCGGTTGAAAATCTCATGGCCTCGGCCGGCTTGACCGGTGATCGCCATTCAGCCCCATTGGTGCAGGACGCGTTGGAGTCTGTCGGTCTCAAGCGAATGGTGCACCGGCTTCCCACGAAGGTGTTGTCGCAGGGGCAGCGGCGCCGTGTAGCGCTGGCCCGTCTGTGGCTCTCGACCCATCCTTTGTGGTTGTTGGATGAGCCGTTCACTTCGTTGGATGCGGCGTCCACCGCTCTGGTGACCGAGCGGGTGCAGTCGCATTTGCGGGGCGGGGGGTTGGCAGTGGTCGTGACTCACCAGGAGGTGGCGTTGCCGTCTGATGTGATTCAGCGTCTGAGGCTGAACGGATGACTCGGCTCGGCATGTGGGATGCGCTGTGCGGGGTGGTGCGGCGGGATCTGCTCCTGGCCATGCGACGCCGGTCGGATGCGGCGATGCCCGTCTTTTTTCTGGTCATCGTCGCCAGCCTGTTTCCGCTTGGTGTCGGCCCGGAGCCTGCGGTGCTGCGGACGATCGGTCCCGGGGTGCTGTGGGTTGCGGCCCTGCTGGCCTGTCTCTTGTCGCTGGGGCGCGTGTTTACCGCCGATTATCTCGATGGTGTGCTGGAGCAGATGGTGCTGATTGCCCAGCCGCTGCCCGTGTTGGTCGTCGGGAAGGTCTTTGCGCATTGGGTGATTGCCGGGGTGCCGGTCGTCCTGCTCTCGCCGCTGCTGGGTTTGCAATTCGGCCTGGATGGCGAGGCGGTGACAGTGTTGGTCTTATCGCTCTTGCTTGGGACGCCGACGTTGAGTATGATTGGAGCGATCGGTGCCGCGCTGGTACTTGGCGTGCGCGGGAGTGGGCTTTTGGTCGCCCTCTTAGTGCTTCCCCTCTATGTTCCGGTGCTGATCTTTGGAGCCGGCGCCGTCGCGAGTAGTTTGGCGGGGGTTGGCGCCGAGGCTAATCTGTCGTTATTGGG
>JALHPO010000004.1 GCA_022842445.1 Nitrospira sp. | reverse complement strand
GAGAATGCATAGAACGCGACGGAGATATACATGACGCCGACATTGTCGAGTTTGTACCAGACCAACGCCTGGTCCGGTGTCGTCGCGCAGAGGCCGATACTGGTTGCGATGAGCCATAAGGCGATACTTCCACAGAGAACGAGGAAGTGGCGATGTGCGGCGGACTGTCGGTTTGATCGACAAACCAGGATCCCCAGCCCAAGCGTAACGATGCCCATGAGCAGCATGGGAATGGCATGAATATTCAGCTCATAAGTCGACATGGGATACATCGGATGTCTTACGTCATGCGTGTGTGCGCGATGCGGAGCAGGTGTTCATCTGTGACATAGCCGGTGGAATTCCGAAACGGCGCTAGGCGGAAACCAAGCGCGCGACCGGCAGCGATGACCTGAGCGGCATGCGATGGGTCGGCTTTCCCGAGAGAGTAATGTCCCTCCCATCCCATGGCCGTCAGGATCATGGTTTCGGACAAGCATCCCAGGGCTTCCCCCGGAGCGAGATCCAGAGGAAAGTTTACATCTATATCCGGGGTTTGCACCACAGCAGATTCGATGACGACGACATCGGGTCGCTGGAGCGGGATCTCTTCCGCCACATTCTTGGGTTGGGCCGCATCGATGACAATGGCGCCCCGTTTCAAGTGATTCGCGGTCAACAGAATGTGCGGGTTATTGGTTGCGGCAATGACGATATCGGCCTCTGATACCCGATCGAGCTTCGACGTCCCTTCCAGCGCCGCAGGCTGATCTGCCAGTTCTGCGAGCAACCTCTGAAGCGCATCTTTCTTGATGTCGATGATCAGCAGATTTTGGACCAGTCGGGCAAGCATTTTCGCGCAGGCGGAGCCGACCGAGCCCGCTCCCCCCACGATCGCCGCCGTGGCATGCGGCAAACTGAGACTGGTCAGCGCCGCCGCATGGAGGACGTTCTGAACGGCAATCGCTGCCGAATGGGGATTTCCCGTCGTCAATCCGAGGCGGACCTTTCCTTCAAGATCCCGTCCGTCTCGCGTGACGATCGATGTAAAGGCGCCTAGTCCGGCGATCTTTGCTCCCATCTGTTCGGCCAATTGAACGGTCTCCAATACACGTTGCCGGGCAAGCCGGGGATTACGGATCATCTGCTCTGTCGTCAGCGGAGAGATCAGCATGGCGCCGGTTATCGGTGTTCCGTTTGATAGTGTCAGGCCCGTGATGTACGAGGCGACAAACGGCCATTGGTATCGAAACCACCGCTCCACTACGCGAGAAGGTAGAAGACGGGCAAAGGGAAATTTTCGCGGGACATCGTTCAACGTGCGTGGATGGCCGATAAACGCGAATCCGATGGGGGTGACGAGGAGGCGGGCCAGACGGCCGGGCAAATATCTGACGGCCAGATCGCGAAGGACTTGCGCAAGCAGACCGAAGCTCTGCCAGACCATTCTCCAGGAAAGATGGACCGGAGGTGTCTCTGAAAGCCGGGGCGCCGGATCGGATTCTGTCTTCTGGTTCGCGTACGACTGTGACATGGCCATCGAACCGATCTGCTGAGCTATCGTGTCGGGTGGAGTGGATGTGCCGACCGGCAATCGGTATGGAAGGCGATACGGATTATCCGTCACGAACAGAGAGAGAATAGACCGCGGGTTGCTCGTAATGAGTTGTTCGCGAGCTGCTGCGCGGCCGTATTCTCCTGATTCGTCGAGGCTGCGCAGGTAGGTCTCCAGCTCTTGAAAGGCCGACTCAAGGATACGTTCTTCCGCATGGCCCAACGACGAAAGGCTGAGATCGGTGCGAAACCGGGAGGCCGTCTCGTCGGGATCCTGAGTGACGGCTACGACCTGGCCGGTCAACGGAAGATAGGCGATGTTGCGGCCAAAATGGAATAGCACGGAGACTGAGGTGCCGAGGATCGGTTGGCAATCGCTCCAGAACGAAATGGAACGAAGATCCAGATCCTGAGTCACTCCGCGCGCCAATGTGCCTTGGAAATCAACCACGACGGGCAGGCTTATCGCAAGTCGGCTCGTTACCGTGTTCGTCATCGCTCCCCCCTGATTGAGACATGCCGAGGTCAGCTGATTAGGAATCGCGATTCGTGTAAACCAACTGCTGTCGTGTGCTCCGGTCTGTGCGCAACATAGAGAACAGATCGCACTATGGTCTGGGACATATGGATTGTCAACGAAACGAAAGGATGTATCGGGTAAAGCCATATGGACTGGATATAGGGCTGAATGGTACGGGCCGATGGCTCTGCCGATCGGGCGTGCGCACTTTCTCAATTTGATGGCCAGATCAGCGCCTTGTTGCTATCTACAAGTTAGCAGATTGTTAAGAATCTGCTGGAAACCCATGGATGTGCGGGACTCCCGGTGGGGCAGGTCGAACCCGTATCTCGCGCTCGGTTGGTCGGAGCGATTCTGAAAGGAGACATGACGAATGCAGCCGTGGACGATACGCACCGACAAGACCGGATGGTTGAGCGGAGCTGGACATGCCCGGTTGAGGAATAGGCTGAGATTGGCAGGGGCTGGCGCTCTGTTGCTGCTCGTGGTCAGCCCCGCCGTCGTCTTCGCCGGCGCGTTTCGGATATTCGATCAGAGCGCGTCCGCGACCGGCCAAAGCGGCGCCTTCACGGCACAGGCGGACGATCCTTCGGCCGTCTATTTCAATCCTGCCGGAATGACTCAGTTGAGAGGCATTCAAAGCAGCGCCGGAACGTTGTTGATCGGCGGGGGAACCGACTATACGAGTCCGTCCGGAGCGACAGCCCGTGGAGATTTTGGAGGGGTCGTGGCGTATCCGCCTCCGAGCAATTTTTATCTTACGGCGAATCTGAAACGAACCGGGGTGGCTGCACTGGAAAATGTCTCTGTGGGGATCGGCCTGGTCTCGCCGTTCGGAGTCCTGTACGGATATCCGAATAACAGTCCCTTCGCTACGGCGGTGACGTACCAAGCGCTGCCCCTGATCGATATCAAACCGACTCTTGCGTATAAGCTGAATGACCAATTGTCGGTTGGGCTCGGCGCGGATATCTATACGTTCGCGAGTTTTTTGGGTGAAGGACAGTTAGTGACCAGATTCAATTCGTCGGGTGGGCCGGGCTTGCCGCCGCCCGGAACACCGGTGGAGATCAACGGGAGCGATACGGCGGCTGGATTCAACGTCAGTCTGTTGTATACCCCGTTCCGGAACCCGGCTGGTCGACCGCTCATGAACGTAGGTCTGGTGTATCGCAGCCAGGCGACCCTTCATTTGGACGGCCAGTTTCTTGCGAACGGAGTGCGTGTGTCAGATGCGTCGACTACGTTGGTACTGCCGCAGATTTTTACGGGGGGTATTGCGGTGTGGCCGGTCCGGGATGCAGCGCGGGAATGGAAATTGGAACTCGACGTCGACTATACGGGATGGAGGTCGGTGCGCAATCTTGACGTGCATTTGTCGACGGGTGCCACGATTCCCAATCCACAGAATTGGCGGAGCACCTATACGATCATGATCGGGACGGAATACAAATGGCTGCAACCGACTGTGTTGCCGGAGTGGGAGGTGGCGGTTCGCGGAGGTTATTGGCACTCTCAAACGCCGATTCCTGACCGAGCCTTCTCGCCGACGGTTCCCGATTCAGATATGCAAGCCATCTCGGGAGGGGTGGGATTGTTGTGCAAGGGGAACGGACGGTTTCTTGGATTGTTCCCATGCAGCATGGAACAGGGGCCGGCGTTCTGGCCGAGCGCGATCGGGGTGGATCTGGCGTACCAGGTTAATCTGTACGAGCCGCGGAACGTGAGCGGCAATGCGAATCCGGTCGCCATCCCGGGAGTCGTCAACGGAAGGTATCAAACAACCTACCACGTCGGTTCGATCAATCTGCGTGTCAATTTCTGATTCCCGGCCTTGCCGGGATTTCGAGCAGCTCCGGGGTTCGGCTCAAATCCCGGTATGGACCGGTTCAGCCCTTCGAGTCGGATCATTTCCAGGAATGCTTTGCGCGCCACGCTCCCCTGGACTACAGTTGCTCTATGCGGCTGCAATCATCGCCATCACAGGATCGTGCGGGGTTCACGTGCCCCAAGTGCAGTTTCGAGCAGGAAGAGGGGGCGGAGTGCCGGCGATGTGGAGTGATCTTCTCGAAGTTCAGGCCGTCTGCTCAGACGGCTGAAAAAACGCCGGTTCCGGCTGCAGCGGCTGCGGTGCAGCCGGCGACACCGGGGCTCTGGGCTCGTCTGCTTCGCCTTCTGCCGTGGATTTCATTGACGCTGACTGCCGGGGTCTTGCTGCTGATCCTTCGTCAGGCCCCGCCGCTGCCGATTCAAGCCGATCCGCACGCAGCCGATCGAGTCGCAGAAAAGATGGCGCAGCTTCAGATCGCCGTGCAGGCGGGGCACTTACACTCCACGACGCTCAACGAAGCCGAGTTGAATCAATGGATGCGGGATAATCTGGCGATCGCATCCGCACACCAGGCGCGGCAGGCCGGCATTCCTGTGCCTGCCGGCCATGAGGCGGAGGTCCAGGAGGTTCAGTCTGCGTTGAAGGACGTGCGGATGAATCTGACGGGCAACCAACTGAAGGCCTATGCGTTGTTCGTACTCTATGGGAAAGAGATTTCTCTGCAACTTGATGGGACGATTGAAACTCGCGACGGTTTCATTCGATTGAAACCGACTGCAGGAAAATTGGGCTCTTTGCCTATTCCCTCGTCGACGCTCGATCGCGTCGCCCAGCAACTGTTCGAGTCGCCCCAGAATCGGGAGACGTTTCAGCTCCCGCCTCAGATCGAATCGGTCCGGATCGAGAACGGCACGCTGGTGATCGCCACCAGGTAAACGGACGTCGGCTCCGCGATCTATGTTCCGCCCGAGATGACCGGCCGGATTTCGATATGATCCTGGTCGGCGAGCATCTCATCTTCGGTGACCAATTCATCCCCGCGAATGACCAAGTGCGCTTCGACTACGAGATTTAATTCGCGCAGGACATCCTTTGCCCGTTTCGGGCCCTTGATGTCCACGGTGCGGGAGGGATGGCTGAGTTGAATGTGCATGGGTGCATCATATGCTTCCCGGAGATCGTCGGGCAAGGGCTGGTTGGCTGGTGAGGGGGAAGGGGATAAGGGACAGAGGCAAACACGGTCGCTTGATCGGAGCTTCGGGTTGTGAGTTTCGAGTCTCACGCTGTGAGATCGGTTCGACGGCTTGAAGACCGGAATCCGTCACCAGAAACCTCCGGGCTGTGAGAGACGAACGACGGTTTCTACGGTCAGCGAGAAAGCGTGAGCTGTGCCCGGGCGTAGGTGAGACCCTCTCCCAGGGTTGAGAACAACCCATCCAATTGGGCTTCGTAACAGTCGTCAAGCAGCCGGCCCATTTCAGGTCCGGGAGGCACGCCCAATTCCAGCAAGTGGCGGCCCATGATCATCGGGGCGGGGGCCTGGGTGTCGACCTGCAGCGTGCGCGCGCGGTCCAGCAGCCATTCGCCCGCGGGAAAGCCGTCGAACGACTTCGGCGGACGCCCTGCATGATCGGCCCGCGCCACACGCACCAGACAGTCGATCCGTCGCACCTGCCTTGCCAGGCGGCGCACGGCGCTGTCGGAGGCTTGCACATCGTATAGCGCACGGGGCCTGAGGTGACATTGTACGAGAGCCACAATATCGTCGATCACATCCTGTTGGTTCGTCAGCCGTTCGAGAAAGCGTCTAGTCGGTGCCTCTCCTTCCTGTTCATGCCCGCGCGAGGTAATCCGTCCATTGTCGGCTCTGGTCGTCAAGGGTTTGCCGAAGTCATGACAGAGTATGGCAAGCCCGACGAGGAGATCCTCTTCCCGCCGCCCGGTCCGCTCCCCGGCGAACCAGTCCAGACAGTGCAGCGTATGGATCCAGACGTCGCCTTCCGGGTGCCAGAGGGGATCTTGTTCGCAGCCTTGGATCGCGGCCAGTTCCGGATAGAAACGGAGCCAGCCGGTATCGCGCAAGAAGGCGAACCCCAGCGACGGCTTGGCTCCTTGAACCAGGAGCTTCTTCCACTCTTCCCACAGCCGTTCGCTCGGCTGTCCATCTTGAGACAACGTTTTGCATAGTTCGATCGTCTCCGGTGCGGGAGTCAGCTCGAATCGTGCAGCTAGCTGCATGCCGCGCAAGACACGCAACGGGTCTTCGGTGAAGCGATCCGACGCGTGGCGCAGCACATGGGCCGCCAGGTCGGCCCGGCCGTTGAACGGATCGCGGAGTTCCAGGGTATCGGGGTCCCAGGCCATCGCGTTGATGGTGAAATCGCGGCGGGCCAGCGCTTCGTCGATGTCCATGTCGGGATCCGCCTGTCGGAGCAAGCCTGATACGGACCCATGGTCCGCGAGGAGGCGGGAGGGAATAGAAATATCGACGGGCGTGCCCGCGAGCTTGAAGACGCCAAAGGCCTTTCCGACGAACTGAACGGAGAACTGTTCTCCCAGCAGCGCATGGAGGCGCCCCGGCGGAATCCCGAACACTTCAAGGTCCAAATCGCGCGGCTGACGGCCGAGTACCAGATCACGCACCGATCCGCCCACCACCCACGTTCGCCCGCCGGCGCGGCGGACGATCTGTTCGATCTGCCGCAGCGTTCCAGCCAGCGCATGGTCTTCGATGCGAAAACGAACAGGCATCAGATCTCCGCCTCACGAAGGGATTTCGCCGATTCTTCCGGCGAGACCGGGTTGATGTAGAAGCCGGTGCCCCATTCGAACCCGGCAACCTGGGTGAGCTTGGGAATGATCTCCAGGTGCCAGTGGTAAAAATCGCCGGTCCGTTCGTGCAACGGCGAGCTGTGCAGCATGAAATTGTATGCGGGGCGGGCAAGTACTTTGCCCATGCGCCGGAGACATTCGGACAACATCGGCGCGAGGCATTCGAACTGGGACTTCTGGCTTTCCTCGAAATAGCCGGCGTGGCGTTTGGGTAAGATCCACATTTCGAAGGGAAATCGCGGCGCATAGGGGGTGACACAGACGAATTCCTGATTTTCGGCGACGACGCGGTCGCCGTCGCTGAGATCCTGCCGGAGGATGTCACAATAGATGCAGCGCTCCTTCTGTTCAAAGTGGGCTCTGCAGCCGTCGATTTCTTCCAGCACACTGGTCGGCACAATGGGGAGCGCGATCAATTGCGAATGGCTATGCTCCAACGTGGCGCCGGCGGAGGGGCCGTGGTTTTTGAAGATGAGGATATAGCGAAGGCGCAGATCTTTTTTCAGGTCGATGATGCGGTCCCGGTACGTCCACAGGACGTCTTCGATCTTTTTGGCCGGCAAATCCGCGAGGCTGTCCGTGTGTCCTGGTGATTCGATGATCACCTCGTGCGCACCCACGCCGTTCATCCGGTCGTACAGTCCGACGCCTTCCCGTCCGATATCGCCCTCCACGTGAAGAGCGGGAAACTTGTTCGGCACCACACGCACGGTCCAGCCGGGCGAGTTGGGTTCGGCCGGCTGCGGCCGGTACGCCATAATTTCTTTCGGTGTCAGCCTCTCCTGTCCCGGACAAAACGGACAGAGAACCGAGGACACCGGCTTGGCCGGCAGTAACGGGACGAAGTCATGCGGGCGGCCGCTCCGGTCGGTGGAAATAATCACCCAACGGCCTACGATGGGATCGCGTCGCAAATCAGGCATCTCTCCTCCTCCCCTTACACCTCACCCTTTACCCCTTACTGATAATCATACTCGCCACATGGCTGCATCGAATTCAGGCCCTGGCGCGGTTAACACAGCAGGCCGCTGATGCGGGTAACGGGACACTTCGAGACCGTGCTCCAGGATGACGATCGACATCCGCACGTCCTGTCCGGGCTCGAGCCGCAGATCTTTCCAGGGCAGCGCCAGCTCCACCACGCGGTTGCGGAAAATGGAGCGGTAGGGTCCGATCTCCATCCACGTGTCCGGTCCGGTTGCTTGAGACAGCACAAAATGATAAGGGCCGGGCGGGTCCAGGGCGAATGTAAGTCGAAAAGTCTGCTGCGGGCCTTGCAGCGTGATCTCCACACATATGCCGGGGTGCCGTGCCTGTGCCGCTTCGTCGAAGTCAAACCGGAGGGAAAGCCACTCATGGCTCCAGCAGAACCGGACGCCGGTGAACAGCCCGTCGGCTTTCCACATGGCGCCTAGCGGCGGCTGCGTGTTGATCGTCCCTGCCCCGCGCCATTCAAAAAAATCGGTTACCACTCCATCAATCGTCGGGGACAGCAGCGAGCGCGGCTGCATGACGCTCTCAGTCTCAGGAACGAAGGCTACCGTGCAAATCGGCCGACTCAACTGGTCCGGCGGCGTCAGGCCCATATGCGTCCACACGTTGCGAAGATGGGCTCTGAACAGCCGGTCGAATTCCGGCTTGAAGTCCGTTTCGAAATCATCCCCGTACCACCAGAACCAGTCGCTGCCCTCGGCGGCGTAGAGTTCGTTCCATGCCGCTCGCGCGCGGTCCGGCGGAAGAGTCGGTGCGACGGCTGCAAGGCGCGCTCTGGTGTGGCCCAGGACATCCCAGCCTCGATTGTCCTCCTCATGGCCGATCCAGATTTTATAGTCGGTATTGATCCATGAGCCGGAATGCAGGCAGGACAGATGCTGTGAGGGAGGAGCCGCCGTCATCGCCTCGGAGACAGTCGTGGATTGGACGGCGACACTGTGTTCCTGATCCAGGGTGCGTTGTGAAAAAGTGGAATACAGGAGGGAAAGAAATCGCTCGCCGCCGTCATAGTAATGTTCCCAAGGATTTTCTCCGTCCAGGATTACGCCGATGACAATCTCCTCCTGTGCCGTCTCCCGGACGATGTTCCGCAGCCGCCGGAGCACATCGTCGGCGGCTGATTCCGGCGTCGTCTTGTGGTACACAAATCCGAACGCGTCGGATATCTCTCGGTCTCGAAACAGCATGGTCAATTCTTGTCCGGGCAGTCCGGCCCGGTAGAACCGGTAGAGCGATCCTTGCCGATTCCACGGTCGCCCCTCCAACTCCATTGAACGGGCGAGGATGCCTTCATCAGTCGCCAGCCAGCGCAGACCGGTGCTATGGACGAGAGGGAGCAGCTCAGGGCAGACCGACCCTTCCGACGGCCATAAGCCTGCCGGCGAGCGGCCGAATGTTCTGCTGTGAAAGTCGACGGCCAGCCGGAGTTGGGCCTCGGCATCTTCAGGGGCATGGAATCGAGCCGGCAGCGGGAGATCCGGCCTGGCGCGCCGGGTGAGGTCGGTATCGATGACGAGTGGGAGAATCGGATGAAAGAAGGGTGTCGTCGTCAGCTCAATTTGTCCTCGTTCTACGAGTTGCCGATACAGAGGGACGACTTCGCGCATAGTTGCGAGCTGGAGCGCCAATATCTCCTGTTTCTCCTCCTCCGTGAAGCCACGATTCTTATTGCGTAGTGCAGCCAGGCGGGGATAGCGAGCGACGGCGCCATATCCGAACCAGGCGAGATTGTGCCAGACTTGCAGATCCAGAAAATCCTGAACGGAGAACCGCTCAGCCAGGCCGTTAAGGTTCTGCCCCTGGATGTCTAATCCACGCTTCACCAGCAATTCGTGGTAGCGCGGGTAAGGACGCACCATCGTGGCCCAATTGGCAGAAAAAAAATGGCGGATCAGAAAGGCTTGTTCTTCATCAGTGAGGTCCGCCGCAGGCCGTTGCGCATGTTCGAGAAAGAGATCCCGCACGGCGCCGGTGCCGATCTCCTGTAGTTGCAGCAGGAGCGACGGGGTAAAGTTGAATGTCGCATGTACGGCCGGAAATTGCTCCAGCAGGTACGCCATGTCGTAGTAGGCTTTGGTCGCATGGAGCCGCACCCAGGGCATACTGGCCGATCCAGCCACCGGATCGGTGTAGTACGGCTGGTGCATATGCCACACGAAACAGACGTGGGCGCGCTTCATTGGGGAAACAATTCCATTGTTGTGCAAAGTATGTCATAGGGATAGGGGGCATGCAATCAACGGCGATATTTGCCGGGGCCCTCTTGCTGGAAAGGAAAAATAGTGAGCAGATTTCTCCGATACTGGATGCCGGTGTGCGCCTATGCCGGACTGATTTTCTATTTGTCATCGCAGCCCCATCCGGAAGACGATCTTCCGTCGTTCGTCCTGTCTTTCAGTGACAAGGTTCTGCATGCGGTTGAATACGCGGCATTGGGAGGATTGTGCTATCGGGCTTTGCGTTGGGGGACAAACGAGTCATGGGGAAGCCTGGCCTTGCCTCTGGCCGTCCTCTTCGCGTCCTTGTATGGGATCAGCGATGAGATTCATCAGTCGCTCGTGCCGTTTCGTGATTCGAGCTGGCTCGATTGGGTGGCTGATACCATCGGCGCGGCCGTCGGCGCCGCGGTCATGTCCCGGCTCGACAGTCTGTGGCCGGTGAGTTCGGCCTTGACTGTACGCGGCAAACACTGATGGATTGTGCTGTCTTCGTGACAAGTTCGAGGCCCCTCGCTATAATCCGCCCCATATGACGACCGTGAATCCTGCCCCTCCAAAGGCTCCGCTTGCTCTGCCGGATCAAACGCTCGTGGCGCGGACGGTTGAAGCGCATCTTGCTCCCGGTTTGATTTTGCGAGGGATGACGCCGTTGGCGGGCGATGCGTCCAATCGGCGCTATTATCGCGTGGCTCTCGCAGGAGGGCCTCCTCATTCCCTGATTCTGATGCAGCTGGCCGAGCCGGAAGCATTCAAACAGTCTGAAGAGGCGGTGAGCGGCGCCACGCATCAGATCGCTGAGTTGCCGTTTCTCAACGTCATGTCGCATCTGGCAAAGGCCGGGGTCCCGGTGCCGACGCTGTATTGCTATGATCAAGCGGCCGGGCTGTTGTATCTGGAGGATTTCGGCGACGTGACGCTGGCGGAAGCGGTCAGCGTGGCGGACGCGCCCGGGCTGGAATCCCGATACAAACAGGCCATTGACGTGTTAGTGCAGATGCAGATCAAGGGAACAACGCCTGCCGATCCGGGGTGTCTGGCCTTTCACCGCAGTTTCGATGCGCCGCTACTCCTGTGGGAGTTCGATCATTTTCTGGAGTATGGCATTGTGGCGCGCCAGGGCAAGCCGATGTGCGCCGACGACTGGATGCCGATCCGCCGCGAGTTCGAACAGATTGCAGATTTGCTGGCCGGCCAGCCGCGTGTCTTCGTGCATCGCGATTACCATTCGCGCAATCTGATGGTCGATGGAGCACGGCTTGGCGTGATCGATTTTCAAGACGCGCTGATGGGGCCGTCGACGTATGATTTGGCGTCGCTCTTGCGGGATGCCTATATCCAGCTCGATGAATCGTTGATCGACGTCCTGGTCAATTACTATCTCGACCGGTTGGCCGAACAGCGCTTTGTGTGGGCCAATCGCGCCGCATTTCGACGCCTGTTCGATCTCACCAGCATCCAGCGCAATCTCAAAGCGGCCGGGCGTTTTGTCTATATCGATCGCGTCAAAGGCAATCCGAAATTCCTGGCAGACATTCCTCGTGTGTTGGGCTATGTCAAACACAATCTCCAGAAGTATCCGGAATTGGAGACGCTCCGAACACACCTCACTCCGTACGTGCCGGAATTACAGTAGTCAGTGAAGGGTAAAGGGTTAGGGGTGAAGAGACAGCGAGACCATCATCCGACGTTCTCCCCTCACGCCTCACGCCTCACCCCTTACGGTTTGCCATGAAAGCCATGATCCTCGCGGCGGGGCTCGGAACCCGCCTCAGACCACTGACCAACACGATGCCCAAGCCGCTGCTTCCCGTCGGCGGGACGCCGCTGATCGTCTGGAACTTATTGCTGCTGAAGCGTCACGGGTTCCATGAGGTGGTCATCAATCTGCATTATCTTGGCCCTATGATCGAACAGGCGCTGGGTGACGGCTCGCAGTTCGGCCTTCGGATTATCTACTCGCGTGAGCCGATGATTCTTGGGACAGGCGGGGGGATCAAACAGGCGGAGCCGTATTTTTCATGTGAGCCGGTGCTGGTACTGAACGGAGATACCCTCGTCGAATTGGATCTCACTGCGCTGTGGACGTTCCATCATACGAACGATGCTGCGGCGACATTGGTGTTGCGGGAGGATCCCGATGCCGCCGGCTGGGGGCTGGTGGAGATGGGAGCGGGGAACCGGATCGTGCGCATTACGGGAAAAGGCCTGTCAGCGCCGGTTCCGACTGTCCCACGGATGTTTGCCGGAATCCATATTGTGAATCCCAGGTTGCTGCGCGAGGTGCCGAAGGGCGTGGCATCGTCGATCATCGATCCCTATGTGGCGGCCATCACGCGAGGCGATGCGGTGCTTGGGTACGATCTGAAAGGATACTGGTCTGACATCGGAACTGCCGAACGGTACGGGCAGGCGGAGCACGATGTGCAAGCGGGGCTGATACGCTTGGAAGATCGGAAGCCTGCCGGTGCCCGTATCTCGTGAAGCGCAGCCGGTTGAAAGAGCCTATGGCGTATGGCTTATGGCACGAAAAGGCTGGGAGCTTATGGCTGATGGCCTGTGGCACGAGACAGAACAATGAGCTGCCGATGGTGTGACATTCCCTTTCGCTCTCGTGCTACAGGCCATACGCTATCAGCTATACGCTCTTCTCCTTATTAACGAGATACGCGCGGACGCGTTCTTTCACGCCTGCCTGGATTTGTACTGCTTGATCAACCGAAGCAGATAGGTGCGCTGAAGTTTGAGAAATTCGGCGGCCTTCGTCTGATTGCCGTTTGCCCGCTCGATGGCGCGGTCGATGATGTGTCGGCCGTGCTCATGCATGGATTCGTGGTACGGCAAATCCACATATGATAGAGCGTTGTTGTCCTGGGCGCGCAGTCCCGCGTCTTCCGGCAGCAGAGCCAGCACCGCCGGCTCAATGGTGTCCGTGGGACTGAGGACGACGGCGCGGGCGATGACATTGTCCAACTCACGGATGTTTCCAGGCCATGGATAGCGGGTGAGCGCATCGAGCGCGGCGGGGCTGAGGGTCATGCCGGGGCGTTTCGCATCTTTGGTATGCCGGTCGAGGAAGAACTGAGCCAGGGCAGCGATGTCTCCGCGGCGCTCCCGAAGAGGCGGGAGTGTGAGGGTGATGACGTTCAAGCGGAAATAGAGGTCTTCGCGGAATTGGCCGGCCTTCACCGCCTTCTTCAGATCCTTGTTCGTGGCGGCGATGACGCGGATATTGACCGAAACGTTTTTGGAGCCGCCGACACGGTGGAATTCGCGGTCCTGCAGCACGCGCAGTAGTTTCGCTTGAAGCGACGGCGGCATGTCCCCGATCTCGTCGAGAAAGACCGTGCCGCCATCGGCCATTTCCAATTTGCCCTTTTGTAGCCGGTCCGCTCCTGTGAAGGCGCCGCGCTCGTGCCCGAACAATTCATTCTCAAGCAACGTTTCGGTCAACGCCACACAGTTGATGACGATGAGCGGCATGGCCTGGCGGGGGCTCCACTGATGAATGGAGCGGGCGAACAGCTCTTTGCCGGTTCCGCTTTCTCCCAGTAACAAGACGCCGGCGTCGGACTTAGCGGCCCGCTGGGCCGCTTCCTGCACAGATTGTACGGACGGGCTGCTCCCGACGATGGAGGCGTACCGGCCGGCGACCTCGGACCGGAGATACGCGACTTGCCGCTGCAGTGAATCCCGCTCCAGGGCCTTGCGGATGACGATGAGCAGATGATCTTTTTCGAGGGGCTTGGTGAGGAAGTCGTAGGCGCCTTCTTTCATGGCGTCGACGGCGACGTCAATCGAGCCGTGGGCGGTCATGACGACGACCGGCAAGGACTCCGTGTGTTTTGAGCGGTTCAGTTGTTTCAGTACATCGAGTCCGGAAAGCTTAGGCAGCGTCAGGTCGAGCAGCACGAGGTGGGGCGATTCTTGCGCGATCTGCTCCAGCGCCTCCCGCCCGTCCCGCGCAGCCACCGTACTATAGCCGAGGGAGTGGAGCCGGTCTGCCAACATCGCGACGATGTCGGCATCGTCATCGACAATGAGAATTTTGGCGGTCATGGTCTAGATCATCGGGTTGGGGGGATCGCGCCTCGTTAGGCTTTCTGACCACGCTCTTGTTCCGTCCCCTAACCCCTTACCCCTCACCCCTTACGCTTCACGGAATATCCATCACGTTGATGACCAGTCCTGTCAGGGGTTTCGGATAGAAATAGGTCGATTTGTGCGGCATGCGCTCGCCGGCAGTTGCGACTGCCTGGATTTCGCCGACCTTCGTCGCATTGAGCAACAGCGCGCCGGTTCCGGTCCCTTGGGCCGCCCAGTTGAGGGCTTCGTGGTCGTCCTTGGTGTAGAGGATCGCTTCTTGTTCTTCTTGAGTCGGGCAGAGTTTGGCGACGATGAGTTGTTGCAGCAGCGAGACGTCGAGTTTTGTGCGCGGAGACGCCTGGGGGGACGGACGATGGGCCGGTTTCAACGTGAGTGCGAGATAGCGGCTGTCTCCCTTCAAGGCAATGCCGAAGACCGGTGCGGTGCGTCCATTCGTCCGCAAGGCGTTGAGAAATTGCGCGCGGACCCCGTCTTTCGTCTCGGCCGTATAGGGGAATTCCTGAAAGTCGAAGGTGTCGCCCAGCAGTGCTTTGACGCCATCATACGGGGGTAGCGGAGTGGTTGTGACCCGGTGTGTAGGCAGTACCGTGAGGCCCGGATCTTCAAGCGGGGCCAGCAGCATCAACACGCCGTCGTAGGGTTGGGGGCCTGCCGGCGAACCGGTTTGCCGGCGGAGTTTTTGATAGTTCAGAGCGGTTTCATACCGATGGTGTCCGTCCGCGATGAAGAGCGGTTTGCTCTGCATCTGGTCCACGATCTGTTTGAGTACTGCCGGATCGGTCACGGCCCAAAGACGCTCCCGGCACCCCGCATCATCCTGGAAGTCATATCGGGCCGGCGTCCCTTTCGTGACGGTTTCGAGCAATCCGATGACGGCTCCTTGCGGATCGGAGTAGAGCGACCAGATCGGGCTGAAGTTGGCACGGCACGCTTCGATCAAGTTCAATCGATCGGTCTTTGCGGCGGCCCGTGTGTTTTCATGCGGATAGATGTGCCCGGAATCTAACGCTTCGAGTTTCACGACAGTGAGAAACCCTCGAAGAAGCTTCGTGGGCGCGCCCGGTCCTGACGAAGGCGGACGGTATTCGATCGTGTGGTAGTAGATGGCCGGTTCCTGGTCCCGCTTGAGCGCCCCGCTCTTGATCCATTCGCGTAGCGCGATACCGGCGCGGGTATAGCGATTGTCGGTGGCGTTGTCGCCGGCCCGGTCGAGTCCTAATTCCAGACGAATGATGTTCTGTGGATGCCGGTCATGGAGCGCCTGTTGGCCGGCCGCATCGATAATGTCGTACGGAGGCGCGACTAATTTTTCGATATTGCCGACGACGGCGGTATCGTACAGTGTGCCGTGAAACGGAAGAATCTGTGACATGCGTGGCTCCCTGCTGTGTGTGGCTGACGATGAATGGCTCGATGATGACGGGAAGGACATCCCTCCACTGTGGCGGCGTTCTTTCCAGGGCCGGTCTGCGCGATATGCAGGCAGGAAGAACGGCTATCGGTCGCGGGTAATCATGTAGTCGGCGGTGACCGTCAGGGCGCGCCGAACGGGACCTTCCTCGAAAAGATCGAGTTCGCGCTTGGCGGCGGCGATGTATGTATTGGCCCGGTCCATCGCGTACGTGATCGACCCGTATTCGTTCATCAGGAACAGAATGCGCTCCAGATCCTCGGCGCTCAACGTTCTGGTCTCCATTCGATCCTTGATCATGCGGCGGTCTTCCTCGGAGCACTGTTGCAGCAAATGGAGCAGTGGAAGCGTCGCTTTGCCCTGCCGCAGATCCTGCCCGATCGTTTTGCCGAGGGCCGCGCCGTTCGCGGTGTAATCCAAGGTGTCGTCGGCGACCTGGAAGGCGATCCCCAGATATTGGCCGAAGCGGAACAGCGCCTCCTGCTGTGCGTCGGAGGCCTCGGCGAGAATGGCCCCCATGCGGCAGGCCGCCGCGATCAATCCGGCGGTTTTATGCTCGACGATTTTGATGTAGTCGCTTTCAGGTAGGCCGGGATTGCCGTTGTAGTAGAGTTGGAGGACTTCGCCCTCCGCCATCTTCTTACAGGCTTCCGCGAGCACCTCGTTGATCTCTTGGCTGCGGAATTCGATGACCCGGCACATGGCTTGGGTATAGAGGTAGTCGCCGACGAGAATGCTGATTTGGTTGCCCCAGACCTTGCGCGCAGTTCGTTTGCCGCGGCGAAGATCGGCTTCATCGACCACGTCGTCGTGCAGCAGGGTGGCGGTATGGATAAATTCGACCAGGCTGCCGAGCTGTTGGTGTTCTTTCGCGGTGTACCCGCACAGGCGGGCGCTCAGCACAAGCAGCAGGGGCCGGACACGCTTGCCGCCGCCGCTTAAAATCTGAGCGGCTACGGTATTGACGAGGGCGACGCTGGAGTCCAGATTCTTGTTGACCCGATCTTCAACTCCGTCCAGTTCGTGACGATACGCATCCCATACGTCCGCCATGGTGTTGACAGTTGAAAGCACAGGGCCTCGAGTCATGGTGCCGGATGGTAGGGCAGAGCATGAAACAAAGTCAAGCAACGGATGGCTGGTCGGCCGGCGCAATCTTGACAGATGAAGGACCCATCCAGTAAGTTTCCCCCTGACACTCGGCTGGCGGATTCAGCCGGAGATTACGGAGTTCAGTCAGTCCAAATCTCCTCGCGTAACGCACTTCCGTCCGACAGGGAAACTTCTCCACATTGTGAATGGGATAGGGGACATGAACGTTCCAGGCTTTCCCCGCAAACAAGGGCTCTACGACCCCCGGCATGAGAAAGACGCCTGCGGCGTCGGGTTCGTCGTGAACATTAAAGGACAGAAGTCGCACGATATCGTCCGCAAGGGACTTCAGGTATTGGAAAACCTGACCCATCGCGGCGCGCAGGGATGCGATCCCTGCACCGGCGACGGCGCCGGCATTCTCCTCCAAGTCCCCCATGAGTTTTTGCGGCGCGCCGCTGCTGATGTCGGGGTCACCCTTCCCGGCGCCGGTGAGTACGGGGTCGGGCAGGTGTTTTTGCCGCCTGCTCACACGTCCCGCCAACAATGCGAAAAGCTCTTCGCCGCGATTATCGAGAAGGAAGGCGCGCGCTTGCTTGGCTGGCGCGATGTGCCGGTGAAGAGCGATGCCATCGGGCCGCAGGCGCGGAAAACCGAACCGTTCATGCGCCAGGTGTTCATTGCCCGCGACGCGCTGAACGAAGCGCAATTCGAACGGAAGCTCTACGTCATCCGCAAATTGATCGAAACCGCGATCCGTGAGTCGGCCATCCAAGGCCGCGAGCACGTCTATATTCCCAGCCTCTCAGCCGGCACGATCGTGTACAAGGGTTTGCTGCTGCCGCATCAGATGGCGGCCTACTATGCAGATCTCAACGACACGGGGATGGCGAGCGCGCTGGCGCTTGTCCATTCGCGGTTCAGTACGAACACGTTTCCGACCTGGCCGCTGGCGCATCCTTATCGGCATATTTGCCACAACGGTGAGATCAATACGCTCAAGGGCAACGTCAATTGGATGAAGGCCCGTCAGGGACGCCTCCATTCGGACCTGTTCGGGAAAGACATGGAAAAGCTTTTCCCGATCGTCTATGAGCAGCAGAGCGACTCTGCCTGCCTGGACAATGCGCTCGAATTTCTCCTGCTGGGCGGGCGTTCCTTGCCCCATGCGATGATGATGCTGATTCCGGAGCCCTGGGTCGCGAACGCGCACATGGATCTCGATCGCCGCGGGTTCTATCAGTACCATGCCGCGATGATGGAACCCTGGGACGGTCCGGCGGCGGTCTGTTTCACCGACGGCAAGATGATCGGCGCGACGTTGGACCGCAACGGTCTGCGTCCCTGCCGCTATCAAGTGACGACGGACGACATGGTCGTGCTGGCGTCCGAAGCCGGTGTGCTGCCGGCGGATGCCAAAGACATTCGCATGAAAGGCAGGCTTCAACCGGGCCGTATGTTTTTGGTCGATACGGTGCAGGGGCGCATCATCGACGACGAAGAGATCAAAGCCGACATCGTGGGCCGCAAACCCTATCGGAGCTGGGTCACGCAGTACGGAGTCTCGCTCGACGAACTGCCGGAGCCGCTCAACGTGCCGCAGCCGGACCATCCCACGATCCGCCAGCGGCAACAGGCCTTCGGTTATACGGTCGAAGAGTTGAAGATGGTCATCACTCCGATGATCGTGACCGGTGAAGAAGCGATTTCGTCGATGGGGACGGATACGCCGCTCGCGGTGTTGTCCGATCGGCCGCAGCTGCTCTTCAAGTATTTCAAGCAACTGTTCGCGCAGGTGACGAATCCGCCGATCGACCCGATCCGCGAGCAGCTGGTGATGTCGCTGGTGACCAATATCGGCCCGAAGCCCAACTTGATGGATGAGTCGCCCGAATCCTGCCGCCGCATCAAGGTGCAGCAGCCGATTCTGACGAACGCGGACTTGGCGAAGATCCGCGGCATCTCCGATCCGCATTTCAAGAGCAAGACGCTCCGCATGCTGTTCCGTGTCGCCGAAGGGCCGGCTGGACTCGGCGCGGCGGTCGACGCCATGTGTCAGGCGGCTTCGCAGGCGATCAAGGAGGGCTACAAATTTCTGATTCTCAGCGATCGCGGCGTCGATGAGCACTGGGCGCCGATTCCCAGCGTGCTGGGCATCTCCGCCGTTCACCATCACCTGGTCCGCGAATGTACGAGGACCGAGGTCGGGTTGATTCTTGAAACCGGCGAGCCGCGCGACGTGCATCAATTCGCCTGCCTGATCGGGTACGGCGCCGGCACGATCAATCCCTATCTCGTCTTCGAGACGCTCGTCGATATGGAGCGCGACAATTATCTGCCGGAAGGGCTCGACGCGCAGACGGCGGAAGGCAAGTTCATCAAGGCCATCAACAAGGGCCTGCTGAAGATCTTCTCCAAGATGGGCATCTCGACCGTGCAGTCCTATTGCGGGGCGCAGATTTTTGAAGCGATCGGGTTGAATCACGAACTCATCGACCGCTACTTCACCGGCACGCCGTCGCGTGTGGAAGGCGTCGGCATCAGCGAGATCGGCGAAGAAACGCTGCGCCGTCATCGCGTCGCCTATGAGCCGGCGGCGATTCGTCAGCTCGAGTTCGGCGGCGAAGTCCACTATCGCATCCAGGGGGAACACCATAACTGGAACCCGGA
Source organism: Nitrospira sp. (assembly GCA_022842445.1). Lineage (GTDB taxonomy): Bacteria > Nitrospirota > Nitrospiria > Nitrospirales > Nitrospiraceae > Nitrospira_D. The sequence continues at coordinate 279,885 of JALHPO010000004.1, read as the reverse complement.
CACGATTTACAAATTGCAGCATGCCAGCAAGTCGAACGATCCGAAGACTTACGCCGAATTCGCGCAGCTCGTGAACGACGAAAGCAAGCGGCGCTCGAATTTGCGGGGCCTGCTCGATTTCACGTTTGCGCCGGCGGCGGTTCCGATCGATGAGGTCGAGCCGGCGAGCGAAATCGTGAAGCGCTTCAATACGGGCGCCATGTCATTCGGGTCGATCAGCAAGGAAGCGCACGAAACGCTGGCCGTCGCCATGAACCGTCTTGGCGGTAAGAGCAACACCGGCGAGGGCGGCGAAGATCCGGAGCGGTTCAAGCCGTTGCCGAACGGCGACTCCAAGAATTCGTATATCAAGCAAGTGGCGTCGGCGCGGTTCGGCGTGACGGCCCACTATCTCGTGAATGCGCGCGAATTGCAGATCAAGATGGCGCAGGGCGCCAAGCCGGGCGAGGGCGGCCAGTTGCCCGGCCATAAAGTCGATGAGAATATCGCCAAGTTCCGCTACGCGACGCCCGGTGTGCAGCTGATTTCGCCGCCGCCGCACCACGACATCTACTCGATTGAAGACCTGGCGCAGCTGATCTTCGATTTGAAGAATTCGAATCCGGATGCCGCCGTATCGGTCAAGCTCGTCTCGGAGGTCGGCGTCGGCACCGTCGCGGCGGGGGTCGCAAAGGCCCATGCGGATAAAGTGCTGATCAGCGGCGATTCGGGCGGCACCGGCGCGTCGCCGCTCTCCTCCATCAAATACGGCGGTGTGCCTTGGGAATTGGGCTTGGCGGAGACGCATCAGACGCTGGTCCTCAACGATCTGCGCGGCCGTATCCGGGTCGAAACCGACGGGCAGATGAAGACAGGGCGTGATGTCGTGATTGCCACGCTGCTGGGCGCCGAGGAATATGGATTCGCGACGGCTCCGCTGATCGTCGAAGGCTGCATCATGATGCGGAAGTGTCATTTGAATACCTGTCCGGTCGGTATCGCCACACAGGACCCGGAGTTGCGGAAGAAATTCAACGGTAAGCCGGAACATATCGTGAACTATCTGTTCTTCGTGGCCGAAGAAGCACGGCAGCTCATGAGCCGGCTCGGCTTCCGGACGATCAATGAGATGGTGGGGCGTGTCGATAAGCTGAAGATTACCAAGGCCGTTGATCATTGGAAGGCGAAGGGGTTGGACCTCACTCCGCTGCTCACAGCTCCCGATGTCGAGGCGGACGTGCCGCGACACTGTGTGCAGAAACAGGACCATGGCATCGCCGACGTGCTCGACCGGAAGCTGATTGAGCTGTGCAAGCCGGCCATCGAGAAGGGCGAGAAGGTCACGCTCGATCTGCCGATCCGGAACGTGAACCGGACGGCCGGGACGATGTTGTCCAGTACGATTGCGAAGCGATACGGGTTGGAAGGCTTGCCGGAAGACACAATTTCGATCAAGTTTACGGGGTCGGCGGGCCAATCGTTCGGCGCGTTCCTCTCCAGGGGCATCACGCTGACGTTGGAGGGTGAATCGAACGACTACATCGGCAAGGGACTTTCCGGCGGCAAGATTGTCGTGTTCCCGCCGAAACATATTGTCTACAACCCGGAAGAGACGATTCTCATCGGCAACACGTCGCTCTATGGGGCGACGCAAGGCGAAGCCTACTTCTATGGCATGGCGGGCGAGCGGTTTGCCGTGCGGAACAGCGGCGCGCGCGCCGTGGTCGAAGGCACCGGCGATCATGGCTGCGAATACATGACCGGCGGGGTGGTCGTCGTGCTGGGACGCACCGGCCGCAATTTTGCGGCGGGCATGTCCGGCGGCATGGCGTTTGTCCTGGATGAACTCGGCAAGTTCCAGGGGCGGTGCAATACCGGCATGGTCGAGTTGGAGCCGGTCGCGGCCAAAGAGGACAAGCAACTGCTGCACGATTTGATTACAAAGCACTTTATGTATACCGGCAGCCGCAAGGCCAAGCAGGTGCTGGATGCGTTCGATGCCGCCGTGCCCAAGTTTGTGAAGGTGATGCCGGTCGATTACAAGCGTGTCCTCGAAGAACGAAAGCGCAAGGCAAGCGCGGTCCACTAGCTGGTGAGGGGTTAGGGGTGAGGCGTAAGGGGTAAAGATTGTTAATCTAAGCCCTCAGCACTGGAAGAGGAAAATGGGTGATCCGAAAGGTTTCATGAAATATCCCCGTGAGGGGCCGAAGCGAAAGCCGGTCGAGCTGCGCGTGCTCGATTGGAAGGAGATGTACGAGCCCATCTCCGAGGACAAGCTCAAGGTCCAGGGCGCGCGTTGCATGGATTGCGGCGTGCCGTTTTGCCAGGGCAACACCGGTTGTCCGGTCGTCAATCTGATTCCCGAGTGGAACGATCTTGTCTATCGCGGCCGCTGGAAAGATGCGCTCAAGGCGCTGCATACGACCAACAACTTCCCGGAGTTCACCGGCCGGCTCTGTCCGGCTCCCTGTGAAGGGGCCTGCGTGCTCGGTATCAATGAAGATCCGGTCTCTATCCGTATTCTCGAGTGGAACATCATCGATCGAGGGTTCGACGAAGGGCTCGTGACGCCGATCATGCCGGTCGTCCAAACAGGCAAGACGGTCGCCATCGTCGGTTCCGGTCCGGCCGGACTGGCGGCGGCGCAGCAGCTGGCGCGTGCCGGCCACCGCGTCACGCTGTTCGAAAAATCAGACCGCATCGGCGGCCTGCTCCGCTACGGCATTCCTGATTTCAAAATGGAAAAGTGGGTGATCGATCGCCGCCTCGAGCAGATGAAGCTGGAAGGGGTGGAGTTCAAGACCGGTGTCGCGGTCGGGAGGGACATCACCGGGGAGCAGCTTCGCGCGCAGTTCGATGCGGTCGGATTGACCATGGGCGCGGAGCAGCCGCGTGAGTTGCCGATCCCGGGCAGAGAACTTAAGGGCGTGCATCTCGCGATGGAGTTTCTGACGCAGCAGAACCGGCGCACGTCCGGGCTGCCGGTCACAGACGATCCCATTACCGCCAAGGGCAAGCGCGTCGTGATCATCGGCGGCGGCGATACCGGCTCGGATTGTTTAGGCACAGCCCATCGTCAGGGTTGTGTCGAAGCGCATCAATTTGAACTGTTGCCGGAACCGCCTCCGCAGCGGGCCGGTTCGACACCCTGGCCACTCTGGCCCATGCAATTGCGGACATCCCACGCGCATGAAGAAGGCTGTGACCGGCAATGGAGCGTCTCCACCACAAAGTTTACCGGCCACAATGGCCACGTCACGAAGCTGCATGCGAATCGTGTCGCGTTCGAGAGCGGCAAGTTCACGCCGATTCCCAACAGCGATTTCGAAATGAACGCCGATCTGGTGCTGCTCGCCATGGGCTTCACCGGCCCGGTCAAGAACGGTCTGCTCGACAGCCTGGGCGTGAAGTACGACCAGCGCGGAGCCGTAGCCGTGGACGAAACCTTCATGACCAACCTCGACGGCGTCTTTGCCGGTGGCGACACCAAACGCGGCGCTTCCCTCATCGTCTGGGCCATCGCCGAAGGGCGCAAAATGGCCGCGGGCATCCATCAGTACCTGCAAGCGGGCAAATCTTCAAAGCTATCGGTGAAGTAGGGGACTGGCTCCTTGAGCCTGTCGAAAGGTGCCTGTCCCCGTTTTCCGCGCCTCAGAAGCTGGCGCGGCCAAATCGGAAGCTACTGATTCCAAGTATTGTGTCTACGACGCATGTCACAGCGACTATTTATTCACTTCGGCATGGACTGAGAAATTAGTGAGAGAGCTCGCAGATGCTGGTGCGTTTCGAGCAATAACCGGGCTGACTACAGTTCCAAAATGATGATGCCAGGTCGAAAAAATGTGTCGGGAGTCTTTCCCTATTAGCCGTGAGAAGAGCAGACTCAAGGAGCCATCCCCCACTGGCCTGCTGACGCGCCACTTTGCCGGAGGAACGGAGAAGCTTCTCGCGGTGGGAGGAACTCTTCTCTTGATAGGGAAGCAGGGATTACGCGCTGACGGCGGTGAGTGTGGGTTCTGCGTGAGCAGGCGTTTTGGATGGGGTAGTCACCGGCTGGGCTTGCACAAGATCCGTGAGGCGTTCGCGCATGCCGAGACCGTATCGAAGAAACTCCACTCCGAACTGGCCGTCTTTGGACCAGCGCACGATCGATACATCAACGGCGAGCGGCATGCGGTGCCGGGGGAGATCCACCTGCAAAGCGAGGTACGTTCCTGCCTCCACAGTCATGTCGCTTTGCAGTCTGCATCCCGTCGCCGAGAGATCAAGCAGGACGCCTGTTGACGCGCCGGTATCGCTCTGGATGCTGGCTGACAACTCGACATTGACTCGGGGATGACATCGTGGCTGCATCGCGTTTCCTCTCCTGCTCCCGTATCGGCACCGGTCAGAAAAACTTAAACAGTATGCCCCCATCGAACAGTTGGCAGCGCACGCCCTTCTATACTTTCTTCGCGCTGTCTGTGTATGCTCAATCGAGAAAACGTCGTTGCCTTCACCAGACCATCTTTCGCTTGAACACGAGTGTAAAGTCATCGAATAGGGAGAGTCACGGATGTATCCACGCAGCCCTAAATCCTTGCTCGGCGGCATTGCCCATTTGGGGCGGTTTATTGACAAGATTCGTTTGCGGAATGCCGGGCAGATTCAGGACTATAACTATATGACGGTGGGGTTCGACAAGTATCTGGTCGATTTTCTGGGAATCGATGCGAAGGCATTTGAACAGCGCGTGTTGGCCGGTGGGACGGATGAGGAGTTGCTTGCCTGGGTCCAGGCCAATGGCAAGCCGGTGACCGCCGCGGAGATTCGTCTCTTCTCTCGAAATCTGCTCAAGGCCGAACCGAAGGACGATGAGACTCGCCGGCGGTTTCAGGGCCGCCTGGAAGACATTGCCGCCAAGCGCGGCGTGCCGGTCGGTTCCTTACCGTCTGTGACGACATGGGCCGATGTCATTGAGTTGGATGAAGGCCGAATGTAGCCGATTGATCATCCGGTCTTGGCTGAGGCAAGAATGGGGACACAATTAGCCATTCTGCCACGGTCGTGATCGATGGCGGTCTGAGCGAAGGGGCAACCACTCAGTTTCCCGTAAAAACCGCGCGGGTGTGCTCAAGTTGGCTTTGGCATCAGGTTTGCGTAACCGGCTGGGAGAATTCGAAGACCCCAGGTGACATCAACCTAATTGCGAAAGGATCAGCATGATGATGAGGACTGTTTCAACTATTACAGCAGCCGCAGTGTTACTGGCATTCTCGAATGTCTTTGCCCAAAGCGAGGCTCCGGCACCGGTTGCTCCGGCTCCGCCCGCTGTACCGCAGGCGACGGCCCCTGCCCCTCCTGCCCCTGCTCCTATGGTAGAGAAGGAGAAGATGGGAGAGAAACACAAGGATGGCGATGAGCACGAGGGCAAGGGTAAAGGAAAGCACAAAGGGAAGGGCCGCGAGAAAGGCGGCGACAAAATGCGTGGGTTAGACCGGGCCGATGAAGTGGCCGGCGAGCACGGCAAGCAAGGGCGTGACAACGCCCGCAGCCGTGGAAAGCGCGGGAAAGACTAAGCAAGGTTTCTTGCAGGAGTTTCTTAATAAAGCGGCCGGTCCTTATAGGCCGGCCGCTTTTTCATGCAGCAAGTTGGATCAGAGGGTAGAGGACTGTACTGTCCGCTAGACAGCCGGAAGGGACAAGAGCTTCTTCATCTCGCAGTGGGCCATGACGACTTCAGGGGCCCGCTGAAGGGCTTCATAGTAGCTGCGCTCAAAGCCGTCGCCCAATTCAGAGGGACGGATCAGGCTCCGCACTTCAGCGAACAGGACGGCCACCTCGTCGACGGTAAGGCTTTTCCCATCGTCCAGTAATTCGTCGATTCGGACGACCAGATTGGACAGGGGATGGAGCCAGGTAAACCACGGGTCGTTCATCACCAGCTGCAGCAATTGTCCTGTCGAATCGATGCGTCCATAAATCCGCTCAAAGGTCAGTTGCTCGGCAACGATGAGAGCTTTGTGCAATCCCAACAGCCCATGCCGCACGTCGGTGAGTGTTCGGCGGAGGGGACTGGTTTCCCGGACACGCAGTTGTTTGGATGATGTCGACATGGAGTAATTCTAGCAGGTCATTTCAAAAATGGAGGCCAAGAAACTGCGGCGCGTCACTTTTTATTCTCGCCACAGTTCCTTATCGGTTGCTACAAGCCGGGGCTGTAATCGGAAGAGGTCGACGATGCGCCTCTTTGCTAAAAACTCTTGAAAATCCGTTGAGATGGTTTGTATCTCAGTCATGCAAAAAGTCGGCAGACTATTCAGTCTTTTCCTTAAGAGGGCAGGCGAGTGCCATAGAATGCGAACAGTTCCCCGGCGAGACGGCCTAGGCGGTTTGGGTCGCTGGGGAGTTTGCGCCTGATGTAGTCATTGAGAATACGGCCGTCGGCGGTCTTATGGATCTGCGGGTGCCGGAGGTTCATGCGGTACCGCTGGATGGCGTCGGCGACGCGGCTGATGAACACCACCGTGCCGTCCGATTCGATCCGTTCGACGATGCCGACGTGGGTGAGCGGGTCATTCCATTCTCCATCTCCGTTAAAGTCCCAGGTGTTGTCAAAAAACACCAAGTCTCCGGGCTGGGTTGCCGGCCCCTGGTGAACGATGCCGTGCCGGCGCACATGGTGATAAATGAGCCGGACGCCGTTGGCATTGGGATCGCCGGAGTCGGTGTCATAGAGATCGATGCCGTGTTTCAAGAAGACCGCGCGTGTGACGCCGGCACAGTCGTAGGCGATCTTTCGGCCGTTGCTCGTGATCGTCGTCGCGCCCACGAGTGTGGCCGCCGTCTGCACGATTGTTGATCGGCTGAGGCTCGGCAGGCCGGATGAGCAACAGGGGCGGTGTGCCGTGATCGACATCTGAGGAGGTTGGTTCGACAGTGATCGTTGCGGGGATTCAATCGACGGCGTCGCACAACCGACAAGCGTCACAACAGCGATGGTTCCGGTGATGAACAAGAGTCGCATCGAGGTCACCGTACGTTGACGAACCGGCCTTCAGCCATCTGCCGAAGTGCGTCGATATCTTCGCGCCGCGTGACGGAGAGCGGCATGGTGTGAGTCAGTTCTTCGATCAGCAGATCCGTGGTCAGCGGTGTTTTATGATGGAGGGCGCGATAGAGCGACGCGACGACCGCTTGTTCGATCTCGGATCCGCTGAAGCCGTCGCTGGCGCTGACGATCTTGACGAGATCGAAGCGCGTCTTGTCCTGTTTACGAAGGCCCAGGTGAATGTTCCAGATGGCCTCCCGTTCGCCGTCGTCCGGAAGATCGACGAAAAATATTTCGTCAAACCGGCCTTTGCGAAGCAGTTCAGGAGGAAGGGACGAGAGATCGTTCGCGGTGGCTACGACGAACACCTCTTGCTTCTTCTCCTGCAGCCAGGTGAGAAAGGCGCCGAACAGCCGCCGGCTCAAGCCCGCGTCGGCCTCGCCGCTCCCGCCTCCTGCGACCATCGCCTTTTCGATTTCATCGACCCACAGAACGATCGGCGACAACGATTCGGCCGTCTCGATCGCCTTGCGGAAGTTTTTTTCCGATTCGCCGACGAACTTGTCGAACAGCCGGCCGGCATCGAGTTTCAAGAGCGGCAGCTGCCATTCGCGCGCGATGGCTTTCGCGGCGAGCGATTTGCCGCAGCCGGGCACGCCGACGAGCATGATGCCGCGAGGGGGTGTCAGGTTTAATGCCTTGGCCTCCGCGGTAAATCCGACCTTCGCGCGTTCCAGCCAGGATTTCAGGCTTACGAATCCTCCCAACTCGAATCGATTGTCTTCGAGTGGATAGTACTCCAGAAGGCCGCCGTCCTTGATCGCCTGGACCTTGCGCTTCAGGATGTTCTGCACGTCATCGGCCGAAAGGGTACCGTCCTCGACGAGACATTGCGTAACGATCTGGCGGGCTTGATGAAGGGTCAATCCCTGCAAGGCGCGGAGGATCGCATCGCGTTCTTGAGCCGAGGGCCCCTGCTGAGCCGCCTTGGAGTCGCTGATGGAACTGAGGATGCTTTGGACCACGGTGGTCGATCGGGGCCGGTGAGGAGATATTTTCGGCCCCAGCGATTGCAGCACGCTTCGGAGCATGGATTGCAGTTCGTCTCGATCCGGCAATCGCAGGTCCAGCCGAACTGCGAGCTTCTCAATGTCGAGCGGCAGCGTAATAGGGTGGCCGGTGATTACGCAGGTTGCCCGGGAGCGGTTGAAGACTGCTCCGACTTCCCGGAGCTGGCGGGCGACCGGTGGCTCCTGCAGATGAGGCGCGAGGTCCTTGAGCCAGAAGACCGCCTCAACGGTCAAGCTCTGGAGGTGTTGGAGCACGGCCAACGGTGTGGCGGTCATTTTACTGAGTGTCGGTTCGTTGGCGCGGGTGAGTCCTCTGGTCACGGACCATTCGAACAGCGGCATCCGTTCTTGCGCAGTCACTGATTGCAGCAAATCGGAAACCCGCTCCTCCTCCACCGTCTCGATGATGATCAGAGGATGAGAGGAGCGGATCAGGGTGCGGAGATCATGAACACTGGTAGAAAGGGACATGGTCGGGAAATGCTAGCACGGGGTCCGGTTCCGACCAAGGAAAGCGTGCTTTGCCGCGGCAGAGTCATGAATCGCGCGGGTTAGGTCCTAGTCGGGGCCTCGAGCGCCTTGCTGATGTCCCCGATCAGGCGGCGCTCGATTTCGGCGGTTTCTTCGGGGCTCACACTCAGGATACGCCCGCCTTGCGCCACCTTCTCAAATTCCGCCTTGACGCCGAGTTTGGTGACATTGCCGGGCAGGGCTTGCAGGGAGATGAGATATTGGTTTCGAAACCCGGCGACTTCCAATGACGTGGGTGTCGAGACTTTGCGGTCCGTCACGAAAACGGATTTCTGGTCCGTCTTGATACCGATCTTCAGTTGATAGCCGTTACGCGCAAGCGACTCCTCGACGATTTTGCTGACGGCGCCTAAGGGGCGGGGGAGCGTCTCGAACTGTGCGCCCTTGTCGTCAATCTTGAGATTCTGCGCCGCTCGGGCCGCCGCCATTTGCTGGACTTCCACGGTCATGCGCTTGGCTTGATCCACCTGCATCTCCAGCCGCTCAGTCAGGTTCTGGGTTTCTGCCTTGGCTGACTCGGCTGCGTTCTTTGCATCGCGGAGTTCCTGGTTGAGCAGATCGATCTGTTGCTGCATGACCTTGTTCCCGTCTTGCAGAGAGCTCAGCAGAGATTCCTGTTTGAGCACTTGCTTTTTGAGCGTGTCGTTTTCTGCTTTGAGGGGAGCATCGTCCGGCTGGCAGCCGCCCGCCGAGAATGAATACAGTATGATGGCAAGCCATGCTGCGGCGTAACCGAACTTCGTGATTGATCGGGGCACGGTGCTCCTCCTGATGATGCGGATGATTATCCATGCTTCACGCCGGCTTGTCCATGATGGAATGTGTGAATTGACGGACTCTTTCGTCGCGACTATGCTCAGCGCAACATGAAATGCGCGATGTTGCCGGCCCTTTTGATACTGACGTGTCTTGCTACGCCGGGATTGCTTCCCGCAGAGGAGATGCCTGTTCCTTCGGTCATTCCCGCCGAGGAGTATGCGTTGTACGATCAGACCATCGAGAGCATATTTCTCACTTCATACACCAGGCTGGTGGTGATCGAGCGTATGACGGTCGTCCGGCTGTTGCCGGATCAGAAGGAGCTGATAACAATCGGGTCCTTTCACGATCGGAACTTTTTCATGGGTCGGCTGCCGTCTGACCTTGTGAGGGATTTTATCGGAGCCAACCGCGAAGCCGGTCGGCTTCAAGGCCGGTTCCAATTCGGGGTTCGCTATCGATTTGTCACGGGACAGTCTCTTGAAGAACCGGAAGTGTCCGCCGCCGTCCCGGTGCAGGCGCTGCAGGTGTTGGAGCGGCTGGCCTTCTCGCGGGTGGGGCGGACGCTTCAGAACGATCAGGCGCTTGTATATGTCGAACAGATGCGCCCTGACGAAACAGGCGCGGGGTTTCTCGTCTGGTTCCATCGGAAAGAGCGGGAGTGGATGATCTACGATACCGAAGTGATCTGGACCATCCGGAGCGGGGCGGGGCCAGAGGCTCCCTAGCCAGCATCATTCGTGACCATGTATTGCGAAATTGCTCCAATGCTCGTGCCTCGTAAAGCGTGGTCGGCGGAAAGAGCCTATGGCGTATGGCTTATGGCACAAGCAATGCGGAGTTGTGAGTTCTTGGTCGGGAGTTATCAGATACAGCTCAACACTTAAAACTCATCACTCAAGACTTTCCGGCTCAGTCCCGTGCTATACGCCATCAGCTATACGCTCTTCTCCCTAGCGAGATACGCTTCACGGAGGACGAGCCTCAGCTTGCGCAGTAAGGCTGTCGGACTGTAGCATGGCGCGCTATGGCTGCCTTGGTCCGGAAAACCTTCTCGGTTCCTCCACTCGGGTGCAACTGCTCGATCATCGGCGATCCGGTGACGAAGCAGGCGATCGTCGTCGATCCCGGCGGCGATGCTGCGCGCATTCTCCATGAAGTGAGCCGGCTCGGCCTCACGGTCAGCCATATCCTCCATACCCATGCGCATCTCGACCATTTTCTCGCTTCCGGTGAAATAAAGAAGGCGACAGGGGCGACGATTTGCCTCCATCAGCAGGATCTTGATCTGTGGAAAAATCTTGAGCTGCAGTGCCGGATGTTCGGCGTAATGTATGTGCCTGTGCCGCTGCCGGACTACTGGCTCAAGGATGAGGAGAAGCTGCTGGTTGGCCGGGTTTCCGCAGTGGCGCTCCATACCCCTGGGCACACTCCAGGATCCATGAGTTTTCATTTTCCCGGCGACAACTTCGTCTTGGCAGGCGACACGCTCTTTCGCGGCAGCATCGGCCGCACCGATCTGTGGGGTGGCGACTTCGATGCCATTGAACAGTCGATCAGGGAGCGGCTGTACACACTCGACGATGCGACCATTGTGGTGACTGGACATGGGCCGGAAACAGAAATCGGGCGGGAGAAGGAATCGAATCAATTCTTTCGCGTGTCGTAACTCGAGACTGTCGTGGCTAGTCTTTCGACATGCGCTCTTTCAGCCGCTCGATTCGCTTCTCGGTGGATTGTTTGATGAAGGCCATGTTTTCGGCGAGATGCTGCTGCGCGGTGATTTTCCCGTCTTCGCGCCGTTTCTGCTGGTCGAGCCCGAATTGTGCGACGAGCGGCCCGTCTTCCTGGTTGAGCTCTTTCCAGATTTCGGCGCAGCGTGATTGTTTGGCGGGCGGGTACTTGTCGCAGGGCGGAGTGACAGCCGGCGGAGCAGCCGCCAAGGATACCGAAGCCATGCCGGTCACACAGAAGATCACAGCAGCCAGGTTCCACCAGGATTGAGTCATACGCATCTCCATCTGAATGGCCATTCGCTCATCGCAGCACCATACCACAAGTCACATTGTCGCGCCGACCATCAAGGTCTATGAAGAAGGCGCGCGGACGTTTCTCAAACGATGGACGGCTCGACGCAGGCGGTCTTCCGCCTTGCTGCCGGAGTGGGTGGCCGGCCTCCCGCGCGGCGCGCCGGTGCTCGATCTCGGATGCGGCGGCGGGCAGGATGCGCAGCTGTTGCAGCGCGAGGGATATCGAGTTGTGGGGATGGATCTGACTGCGGCATTCCTCCGCGTTGCACGCGAGACGGTTCCGTCGCTTCCCCTCGTGCGAGCCGACATGCGCGAGCTGCCGTTCCGATCCGCGAGTTTCGACGGCGTATGGGCTGCGGCCTCCTTGATCCATCTTCCCAAAGCGGACGCGGCGCGCGTGTTGAAGGCGCTACGGTTGCTTGCCAAGCCTGGGGCGACGCTGGCCGCTACGCTGACATATGGAACGAAGAGCGGCCTGTTAACGAAGGGCTGGATGCCGGGCCGTTACTTCGCGCGATGGAAAAAGGACGATTTGGCGCGGGCGTTGCGCCGCGCAGGCTGGCAGGTGCTGGTATTGCGTGTGGTCAGTAATCAGGAGCGGAAGGGCCGGTGGATCAACGTGATCGCCAGGCGAGTGGATCCACCGGGATAGAATGCATACAAACAAGCCGTTTTCGGTTAAGCAGTCTTGAGTCTTTTTGCTGATCGGCATAAAACGAAGTTCCACCCGTTGGTCCAATGCGGTGGCTATGCGATTCAACATCGCAAGAGAATGCCCTTCATGGTCCGCATTTTTCAGCCGGCAGATAGAAAATTGCAGGCTGACTTCTGATTTGTGAAACGGAAGCCATGAACTCAACAGTGCTCATTCTTCCCGGCATCGGCAACTCCGGTCCTGAACATTGGCAAAGCCTTTGGGGGAAAGCCAACCCTTCGTTTGTGCGTGTGCAGCAGCGTGATTGGGATTGTCCGGTTTGCAGCGAGTGGCGTGATGCGCTGGAACAAACGGTTGCGCACGTTGGTGGCAATGTCGTGCTGGTTGCGCATAGTCTGGCCTGTCTGCTCGTCGCACATTGGGCGGCGAAAACACATCTCAGCATACAAGGCGCATTGTTGGTTGCCCCACCGAACCCGGATGGACCCAACTTCCCAAGAGAGGCAGTCGGGTTCTCGCCCTTGCCGCTGAAGTCGCTTCCATTCCCGAGCATCGTTGTGGCAAGCACCGACGATCCCTATGGGAGCATAGAGTTTGCCAGGTCTGCGGCGGCTGCTTGGGGTAGCCGCTTTGTAGATATTGGTCCAGCAGGCCACATCAATTCAGAAAGCGGGATTGGAGAATGGAATGAAGGCTGGTTGTTGCTCCAGCAACTTGCCGCATAACAACGCTGTCACCCCGGACGTCGGACGGGGACAGACACCACGCGTTGCGCGGAGAAGGGTGTCAGTCCCCAAGCTCCGACGGGTTCAATGATGAACCCTTGAACGAGGCGGGCTCAGATCTTCATCGCCTCGTTCACTTCGGCGAGGGTTGCCTTGGCGACTTTCGAGGCGCGCGCACTGCCGGCTTGCACGATGTCTTCGACGCGGGAGGGATCGCCGAGCAGCTTCGCGCGCGCATCCCAGACCGGCGTCAGCTGTTCGACGACCCGATCGGCGACTTGTTTCTTGCAATCGATGCAGCCGATCGCTGCGGTCCGGCAATCCTTGTTGATCTGATCCTGGACCGGTTGCGGCGAATAGATTTTGTGAAACTCATAGACCGGACAGATGTCGGGATTGCCCGGATCGGTCCGGCGCACGCGCGCCGGGTCGGTGACCATGGTCTTGAGTTTCTGGCGAACGGCTGGTTCGGCGTCCGACAGATTGATCGTATTGTGATAGCTCTTGCTCATTTTCCGGCCGTCGGTGCCGAGCACTTTTGGAAACTTGGTCAGATGTTCTTTTGGCTCAGGGAATACGGCCGTCTTGTAGATATCATTGAATCGCCGGGCGAGTTCTCTCGTCAGTTCCAGGTGAGGGAGCTGGTCTTTGCCCACCGGCACAAAATCAGGCTTGTACAAGAGAATGTCGGCCGCCTGCAGGACCGGGTATCCGAGAAAGCCATAAGTGGTGAGATCTTTTTCTTTGATCTCTTCCTGTTTTTCTTTGTAGGTCGGGTTGCGTTCCAGCCACGAGACGGGCGTCATCATCGAGAGCAGGAGATGCAGAATCGCGTGTTCCGGGATACGGGACTGAATAAAGATCGTGCACCGTTCAGGATCGATGCCTCCGGCCAGCCAATCGATCAGCATATCCTGCACGAACGTGCGTATGCGGGTCGTGTCGGCATAGTTGGTCGAGAGGGCATGCCAGTCGGCGACGAAAAAGTAGCAGTCGTACTCTGTCTGTAGCGCCTTCCAGTTTTCCAGCGCGCCCAGATAATTGCCCAAATGCATGAGCCCGCTGGGCTGCATGCCGCTCAGGACCCGTTTGCGCGGCGTTGTCATTGGGAGCCTCCCCCGAGGCCGAGCGCCGTCGACAGAATCGTATTGGAAAGACCGGAAGCGAAGGTGTTGGTGATGGTGTGGATCACGCGCAGCTCCTTGTCGAAAATAATGAGGCCGACCAGAATCATCATGCCATAGGGCTCCAGGCGCATGAGGGCCATCGCCGGCTTGGCTGGGAATAAGCACGTCAGAATACGCCCTCCGTCGAGCGGAGGGATCGGAATCAGATTGAAGAGCGCGAGGAGCACGTTGATCATGACCGAATACAGAGCCATGACGGCGATCGGACGCAGCACCAAGGCGGTCATGAGGCTCGATGAGGGCTCGGCATCGGCCTCCTGCCGGAGCGACAGAGTCGGTTCCAACGTCAGGAGAAGGGCCAAGAACAATGCGCTCGCTACCGCAAGGATGATATTCATCCCGGGCCCTGCGGCCGCCACCAACGCCATGTCGCGTCTGGGATTAAACATGTTGCGAGGATCGATCGGCACCGGTTTGGCCCAGCCGATGAAAAAGCCGCCGGGCAACAAGAGGCAGATCAACGGCACGAGAACCGTTCCGAAGGGATCGATGTGAGCCAGGGGATTCATCGTGAGCCGGCCCTGAAGCTTCGCCGTGTGGTCGCCGCATTGCTCGGCGATCCATCCGTGCGCGTATTCGTGGAGCACCATGGCGAACAGCAACGGGAGCCCCATGTAGGAGATCGTATGGAGGATCTGCGGAAGCGAGTTCATTCAGGACGGCCTTGGCGCCTATCGAGCCACTGAGTAACATGGGAACGCAGGCGGCTGAGTGTTTCAGGATTCTGTCAGTTCAACTGGACGAATTTACCTTGTTTCACCTGCAGAAGAAAGAGCGGCCGGTGCAGCGTGCCGTCCGGTCCGAATCCGGCAGGTCCGGCGAGCGTGGGCAGTGTTCGCTGGGTCATGAGAAATTCCTGCAGCGTTTCGCCGGAGGTGACGCCGCTGCGGATCCCGTCGATGACCGCTCTGGCTGCATCGTATCCTTGCATCGTGAAGAGCGAGGGGGTGGTTTGGAATCGCTTTTGATAGCGCTGCACAAATTCCTGCACGGCGGCGTTGGGGCTGTCTACAAAAAATCCGTCGACGAAGGTGGCGCCTTCGACTGTTCGATCCGCGGTGCGGGCGAAATCTTGAGAATTCCATCCGTTCGTTCCGAGCAGCGGGACGCGCATGTCATGGAATGCCAGTTGTGCGGCGATCAACCCGATGTCTTTGGAGCGGCTGGGGATGAATATCGCATCGAATCCCGGTGTGTACAGGATCCGTTTATCCTTCCGATTGAGCGGTTTTCCTGCCGGCCGCGACGGGTCGACCGGAACGGCGAGCCCGTACTTTTTGAGGTCCTCGGCTTTGAGCTGCGCGATCGGCGGACCGAAGTCGGTGTCTCCTTCGTTGAAGGGGACGGCGGCAATGATTTCTCCCTCATGCTGCCGGACCTCTTGCGCGAAGAGCCGCGCAAGTTCCCGGCCGTAAATCGTATTGGGGTAGAGGATGCAGAACCGCCGATAGCTTTGTTCCTTCGTGGCATAGGATGCAATGCGTTCAGCCTGCAGGCCGTAGGTGAGCGAGGTGCTGAACAGATAGGTGCCCAGCCGGCGGATATTGGGCAGGGTGGCAGCCGGGGTAATGAGCGGCACTCTGGTCCGTTGCGCCATTTCCGCCATGACAGGGAGATTCTTGGACAGCATGGGGCCGATCACTGCGAGCGGGCGGTCTTCAGTGAGCAACGTTGAGAGATCGTCCAGAAATCCCTCGCGATCGGCATCGTGGTCCTTCACGATCAAGCCGATGGATGGCATGCCGGTCTGTTCGCGTGCGCGCTCGATCGCAAGCTGGATGCCGTCCAGGACATCGTTGGCAAAGGCGCCCAGGCGTCCTGACAACGGGAGCACTGCGGCGATGAAATACTGATTGGTTCTGAGTCTGGTGCTCAGCAGTTGCAGCGCATCATATGCCTTGGGCTCATGGGGATGTGTCGGGAAGGCGGCGAGGAAATGGCGGATTTCTCCTTCCGCCAGGTGATCTTCGCCGCGCGAGATGTAGTAGTCGATAAGACGAATGGAGGCGAGGTCGCCGGGATAGGCGCGTGGGAACGCCTCCCGTATCCGGGTCAACCCTTTTCTGTCGAGTTTCTCCGCGATCATGTCACGGATCTGCTCGCGCGTTTCCACCGCCTGTTCCTCCGAACCGTTGCCCATCCCTTCCAAGAGGGTGCGGATGGCCCGGACGAAATCCTTCTTGTGCACCAAGCAGTCCGCCGTCAGTTTCAACGCGTCGTATTTGGTGCCGGGGTCCTGGGTTGCTGCGCGGACTTGGGCCGCCAGCGGCAGAGCCAAATCGACATTGCCCATGGCGGCATGTGTGCGGGCCAATAAGAGTTTGCCGGGCTCGCTCAGCTCGGATTCCGGGAATTCTTGTTGAAGCTGGTTCAAATATCTGAGGGCTTCAGCGTACTCCTGCATGCCGTAGAGGGCGCCGCCGAGGAGCAAATAGGTATCATCCAGGTGCTCAGGCCGGGGTGTTGTTGTGAGAAACCGGCGCAGAGTCGCTGCTGCGGATTCATAGTCGCCTTTTTCGATCTGCTGTTTCGTTTGTGTTAACACCGGCGGATTGGGAACGGGGCCGGCCGGTTTGTTGCCCGCGATAGCAGGCTCCGTCACAACGAGACAGAGGCCGAGCAGCACGATAAGGGTTACGATCCCGACCAGGCGTGGCAAGACCGGCAACGTGTGGAGATGGTGTGTGTTGGGGAGCATGGTGTTTGAACGGCGGCAGAGTCTGTCCCGTACCGACTGACTAGTATCGGAAAGGGTGCAAGGTGTCAAGGAGAACCACGGTGTGTTCATTGTGTTCGCAGCGGGAGTTGGCTATAGTTTCGTTCCTCGTGAAGCGTATCTTGTATCTCGCGAACCAAGAAGGGGACTTCGTCCTGCGCTTCACGCTTCGCCGTTCGACAGGCTCACGGTTCTGAGCAGAGTCGAAGGACGAGATACGAGCGACGAAGGACAGAACAGCGAACGGGTCCCTAGGGATTTGTCTATGACACTCAATAGGAATGCCGCTGTGTTTGCCGGTGAATGAGCGTGGCTGATTCATCGGCGTCCGTCATCGATCCGCTTGTTGAACGGTACTTGGCGCGGTTGCGTGTCGAGGGCGGTTTGGCGACCAATAGCCTCGAGTCGTATCGGCGCGATCTCACGAAATTTCAGCACTACCTGGCGCAGCATCGGCTCGGCATGGGCGAGCCGGTTGCGCCGCAGGTCGTGGTGGCGTTTCTCGCGATGCTGAAACGCCAGCCGCTTGCGGCGTCATCCATCGCCCGCATACTCTCGGCGCTGCGCGGGTGGTTTCGTTTCCTCGTGCGTGAACAACTTGTGGATGTGAATCCGCTGCGCGATCTCACGGCGAGGCGGCGGTCCGTCCGGTTGCCTAAGACGTTGACGATGCAGGAAGTCGTCCGGTTGCTGGATGTGCCGACCGGTTCCGGCGCTGAAGATTGCCGGGACCGCGCCATGCTGGAATTACTGTATGCCTCGGGCCTCCGGGTCTCCGAGCTTGTCGGGCTTGCGGTGTCGCAGATTGATTTGAATGCGAGTTGTCTGCGCGTCATGGGGAAGGGGGCCAAGGAACGGGTCGTGCCGATGGGGCAGCAGGCACGGGACCTGCTGGCCGATTATGTCGCACATGTGCGGCCGGTGCTGCTGAAAGGCCGGGTGTCTCGCGCATTGTTCGTGTCGCGCCGTGCGCGCGCGTTGACGAGGCAGGCATGCTGGAAGCTGCTGCGGCTGCGCGCGCAGCGCGCGGGGATTGCAAAGCCGATCTCGCCGCACATGCTGCGGCATTCCTTTGCGACCCACTTGCTGGAGGGCGGAGCTGATCTGCGGGCCGTACAGACGATGCTCGGTCACGCCGATATTGCCACGACTCAGATCTATACCCATGTGGAGCGTAGCCGGCTGAAGCAGGTTCATCGGCAATACTTCCCGCGGCAGGCCGGTCGGAAGTTGTCTCGCCCATGAAGAGGCATGGCCGGTCGCGGGGTTGCCCAAGTCGATCGCGGAATCCATAAGGCTGGTGCGAGAATCGATTGACATGGCAGTGGGGACTTGATAACCTCCGCCGGTACTTACGAAGAAAGTCGGGCGGATAGCTCAGTTGGGAGAGCGCTGCCCTTACAAGGCAGAGGTCACAGGTTCGATCCCTGTTCCGCCTACCAGGAATGACTTGGTGCGCGAGATCGGACAAGTGATCGAATCGTCAATGAATATATAGTTTGGGACGTGATCGACGACCGCTGATGGGGTTTTGTCGTTCCGATCCTCAGCACAAACAGATTTAAGGGGCCGTCGTTCAGCCTGGTTAGGACGCCAGATTGTCAATCTGGAGGTCGCGGGTTCAAATCCCGTCGGCCCCGCCATTTTCCTGATGTTATGCCGCAGGTTCGAGTCTGCAAGAAGTAAGGCTGAAGGAGGTGCGCCTCCTTCAGGGCCACGCAGAAGTGGAGTGGTCCCTCACTATAGTGTAGGAAATAACAGCCGGTGAGGCAGAGGACAAAGCCGAGCCAGGTTCGTGTGCGTTCCGCATCTTGTAGTCCCACCATTTTCTCCCGCGTCTGGTACACTCCATTTTACGGTGCGGTGCGTTCACCAGAAAAAGGAGAGGGTCGACTCCCATGTTTCAATCCGGTCCCATAGGGCTTATCGCGTCGCTTGGAGTGATTTCGAAGATCGTGCTGTTTCTGCTCTTGTGTTTTTCGATCATTTCCTGGGGCATCATTCTCTTTAAGTGGATGACGTTTCGTACGGTTGACGAGGAAGACCGCCGGTTTATGGCGGTGCTCACGAAGGCTAAAGATCTCGATGAAGTCACGCGGCATGCTCAGCGGACGAGCGGGAGCCCCTGCGCAAGAATTTTCCATGGTGTGACCGAACGGTTGGGCCATGTCTCTGGAGCAGGCCGGGCGTCGTATGACGGCGACGGAGCCCCGACGATCGATCGGCATGTCGTGGAACGGACCGGCGCGCACATTGCCCAAGGCCAAATTGCCAAGCTGGAATCGTTTTTGCCGTTTCTGGCGACGACCGGGAATATCAGCCCGTTTGTGGGATTGCTCGGCACGGTCATGGGGATTATCGATTCGTTCCGCGAAATCGGCACACAAGGCACGGCCAGTATTGCCGCCGTGGCGCCCGGTGTGTCGGAAGCATTGATTGCGACGGCAGCCGGATTGTTTGCGGCGATTCCCGCCGTCATCGCCTACAACTATTTTTTGACGCGTATCCGCCGCGCCGCGTTCCACATGGACTCCGTGGTGGTCGAGTTGCTCGCGTTGCTTCCGGCTAAAACGAAGCCGGTTGCGTCGGTTTCTCCCGTTCCTGTGGGAGTGAAGGGATGATGCTCGAAAACAGGCATCGGCGGTTCTTGGCGGAGATCAACGTCATCCCTCTCGTCGATGTCGTGCTGGTGCTGCTGGTGATTTTCATGGTGACGGCTCCGATGCTCTATCGCGGGATGGACATCAAGCTGCCGACCTCCGCCTCCAATACGATCAAGCCGGAGATCCGGGCGGTGCTCGCGATCGAAAAAGATCAGCGGCTCTACCTCGATAAAGACCAGGTGAGTATCGCGCAGTTGGAGCGCAAGCTCCGTGTGCTCAAAGAGGAGCATAAAGATGTGTCGATCTATCTGCGGGCTGATCGCGATGTGCCGTATGGCGTAGTCATTCAGGTCATGGATGGAGTCAAGAAAGCCGGCATTGAAAAGCTCGGCATGGTGACCGATCCCGCCGGTCCCGAGCGTGTTGTTGATGCCGTGACATCAGCGCGCAAGAAATGAAGCTCTCCGCAGCCGTTTGCTCCGCTGAAGTCGCTACTTCGGCTGTGACGACCGGCCGTTGCGGGGTCTTGTGCGAAAATCTCCGAAGCGACCTCCCTCCTTCGCTAAGGCTACGGAGGGTGTATCCCACCTTCATATTCGGAGCGAGCTACTAGAGTATCCGGCGTAGGAACATAGAGGCAGACGTTCATGGCACAGGCCTCAGGATCGGCTGATTTTTGGTTGAGCGATGAGCGGCAGACGGATTTGAGTCGCCGCTTGTGGCGAGCGGTAGCGATTTCCCTCGTCGTGCATGTGGGTGTGCTGGCGGTGGTCTCGTGGATTCGGCTACCCAAGCATGGTGAACGGCCTCTGGCATCCATTGAGATTGCGCTTGCCACGATGCCGGCTCCGCCGGTGAATGCGGACGAACCGAAACAGAGCGAACCGAAAGCAGCGGAGGCTCCCGCGCTTCCGCCGCCTGCCAGACCTGCCCCGCTTGCCAAAATGGCTCCGGCGCCTGCACCAGTGAAAGCGCGGTCCAATGACGTCATGGGCGATGTCATGAAGGAAATCTCACTGCCGGCCAATGCTCCAAAATTTGGAGACTTCAGCCCGACGGAAAAACCGAAGAAACAGCACATCAAGTTGCCTGATGTTCCGGTTGTCACTGAGGCGACAGAGCGGCTCAAGAGTCCGGAAGCGAAACCGCAGCCGTCTCTCACGGAAGATTTGAATAAAGAGCTGGATGAGGAGTTCAAGAGGATCAAAAAGTTCGAGCTTCCCAAGGCGGCGCCTGCCGATATCGCGCCGAAGCCTGCGCCTCATGTCGAAGCAAAGGCGCCGAGTATCAAGGCTGTTGATACGACGCTCAAAGTTCCTGGAATGGCGCCGGGGTCGAACGCGTATCTGGGGCGCGTGCGGCAGCGAATCAGTAGTTTTTGGAATGCGCCGCCGGTCGATGCGCCCGGTCAGGGGTATATGGTCATAGTCCAATTCAGACTGCATCGGAATGGATCGGTGACCGGGGTGGCGATCGAACAATCGTCCGGCAATGAGTACTACGACCTGGCTGGAAAACGGGCGGTGCTCAGTGCGACTCCCTTGCCGGTCTTTCCTCCGGAATTGACAGAAGCGTACTTCGACGCCCATTTCACGTTTGCTGTCGGTGAATCACAGGGGTAAGACATGACATTTCGAATCGTCGTCTTCATCAGCTTGTGCCTGTCGGTCGGGCTCGCCTGGATTATCGAGTCCGGCGCGACGGACGTATTTTTAGAGGCGACCAGGCCGGATTTTCAGAAGATTCCGCTGGGAGTTGCAGGGATCGACAACAGCGGCGGTGCCGATTCACCCGCAGGACGGATCAGGCTGGGGAATCGTATCGAAGAAGTGTTGAAGGCGGATGTGCGACGGTCGCAGGTGTTTTCCCTTGTCGACTTGGCCAGCATCGGGATCAAGGTGGGCAGCTTGGGAGCCGTGCCGGACCCTGAATTCAAGAAAGCCGCAGAGCAGGGCGTGTCTGTCATTGTGTGGGGCAAGGCCGGGATGACGAACGACGCCAAAGACCCCGATGTCAATATGGACGGATATGTTTACGATGCGGGCAACGACGAGATGGTCGGCGGCAAGCGCTATGCAGGAGCCACCTCCGTCGTGCGGTTGATGGCGCATCGCTTTGCCGACGAACTGGTATTCCGGTACACGGGAGAGCCGGGCATCGCCCGGACGAAAATCGCGTATGTGTCCGAGCAGGGGGCGGCGCGTGAGTTGTTCGTGATGGATTACGACGGATATGATGCGCGCCAGCTGACGGCCGATGGTTTTTTAAATCTCATGCCCAAATGGTCGCCGGACCGGCGGTTCATCGTGTTCACGTCCTATCGCAATCGGAATACACAAAACATCGACATGATCGAGTTGGCGACGGGAAAGCGCTGGACGCTCGTCTCGTTGAGCGGGCTCAATATCACTCCGGCCCTGTCACCCGATGGAAACTTTCTGGCGTTTGCGTCCAGCCATGAGGGAAATTCCGAACTCTACAGCTTGGACACACGCACAAAGGCGATGCAGCGATTGACGGTGCATGCCGGCGGCGATCTCTCGCCTTCGTGGTCTCCGTCCGGCCGAGAACTGGTCTTTACTTCCGACAGAAGCGGCGGGCCGCAGATTTTTCTCATGAGTATGGATGGGACAAATGTGCGCCGGCTGACATTTGAAGGAGACTACAATGCGGCGCCGGCCTGGTCGCCTCGAGGGAATTGGATTGCCTATGTCTGCCGAAGCCCGAAGAAAGAGTACAAGATCTGTTTAATCACTCCGGACGGCCAAAAGCGCGTACAACTGACGAGTGGGCCGGGCGTCGATGATTCTCCATCCTGGTCTCCGGACGGGCGGCATCTCGTCTTCAGTTCGACGGCCGGAGGGAAGAGTCAGATTTATATGATCAATGCCGACGGAAAAGACCTCGAACGGATCACGTTCACCGGAACGCACAACAGCGCGCCGACCTGGTCGCCTGCGTCGTAAAACACTGCGGGGTCTTGCACGACAGTGGCCTTCCCTGTATGAAAGAGGGAGCAATTCTTTAATTATGGGAGGGAGTGGGGATATGAAACGGTTGCAATCGATCATGTGTGCGCCATTGATTCTCGGATTTGTCCTGCTGGGTTTATCCGGTTGTTCGTCCAAGGCTGTCCAGTCCGGAGGAGATGTTCAATCCTCGCAACAGGGAGCGGGCAAAGGCTCCAATGAGGGCGGGGTCAGCCAGAATATCCCCGACACCTCGTTTTCCGGACAGAATGGTTCGGGTGGATTGCGCGGCTTGGATAAGAATCCGTCTGAGGAGCGGCTCGGCGGGAATACCTTGACGGCCAAGGCCGATTCCGGCGCGTCGCGTCAGATGGAAGAGATTCGCGCCGAACAAATCGCCTCGGCGGCCGCCGGGTTGCGGGATGTCTTTTTCGCCTACGATAGTTTTGTCATTTCCGAAGAAGGCCGCCAGATCTTGGCCCGCAATGCGGAGTGGATCAAGTCGAATCCAGGCGCTCAATTGAAAGTCGAGGGACACTGCGATGAACGGGGCACCTCGGCCTATAATCTGGTGCTGGGCGAGAAGCGCGCCAAATCGGTTCGGAATTATCTGGTTGAACTTGGGGTGTCCCCCAAGCAGCTGTCGGTGGTGTCGTACGGCAAAGAGCGGCCGGCCTGCACTGAGCATACGGAATCGTGCTACTCACAGAATCGCCGTGGGCATCTGGTCGTCAAAACAGGGAAGTAGTCGGTCGGATCACGCTGGCGGCCTTCGTAGGATTTTTACATGTCGGCATGCGCACGGCGGGGTGCGTGATATGATTCTTACGGGATCCTATGAAGAAGAGGAGGTCACCGGCGTATGAAATACACTGAGACCGTGGTCGTCGCTGCCGTGGTCGCCTTTCTATCCGGTTGCGTGGCCCAACAGTCCGATCTGAAACAAACCGAGAAGGTCCTGCAGCAGCGCATCAAGCAGCAGGATGACCAGCTTTCGCAGACACGAGCCAGGCAGAGCCAGGAGATTTCCACCCTGCGTGATCAGGAATTGCCGCAGTTACGGGGCGAACTGGAAAAGGCCCTGTATCTGACGCAGGATCTGCAGGCAAAACAGGAGGATCTCAAGCACCGGTTGGCGCAATCGGAACAGCAAACGAAAAAGCTTGAGCACTTGGCTGCGAAGATGGATGCCGACAACACGACGCGGCATACCTGGGTTCAGAAAAGCCTGGATACCCAGGATGCGAAGGTGGCGGCCAAACTTGACGAGCTGTCCCGGGCGATGGAACAGGCCATGTTGGGGCTGAAGAAAGATATTGCTGATGTGGTACAGCGTACGAACGACACATTAGCGAAGCGTGTGGATGCCAGGCTGGAGGAACAGCAAAAGGAATTGACCGACCATCAGCATCGGCTCGATCAGATCTCACAGAAGTTCGTGCAGTTCAACCAGGCTCTGACCGGATTCCGCGAAGCGCTCACCGGTCTCGACGACCGGGTTGGCCAGGGGGAGCGCACCGCGTCCGCGCATGCGGCCGAGGTCAATAAGAGTATTGCGTCCGTGGCCAAAACCCTCGAATCTGTCGGGCACAAGGTCACCGCGCGGCTCGATGATCAAGATCACCGGATCGAGTCTCTGACAAAACCGGCCGGGCGCGCCAACCAGAAGCCAGGCGTTCGTTCACAGGCAACGAAACCGGCGCAGCGATCCGCCGTCGAGCCCGACGCCGGGGTGGAGCCGGCTGAGCAGCCTTCAATGGCCGCAGTGGCGCCCTCGTCAGTCACAATCGCTGCGCCGCAAGAATCTCCGGCAGCCGCACCTGTCCAGGGCCAGGAGGAAGCTGCGGATCGAGCGCGGTATGAGCAGGTATTGGCGTTGTTTCGAGACGGAGATTTGGAAGGCGCCCGTCGCGGATTTGCCGCGTTTCTCTCGGAGTATCCCAACTCCGATCTGGCGCCGAATGCCCGATATTGGCAAGGGGAGTCGTATTACGGGAAAAAAGATTTTGGGAAAGCTATCGATGCCTACGATCGGGTGGAACTCGATTATCCCCGGAGCGAGAAGGTGCCGTCCGCGATTCTGAAGAAAGGCTACGCGTACCTGGCCCTGAAGGATATGAAGCGGGCCTCCTCGGCATTCAAGCAGGTGGTGACGTTGTATCCGAAGAGTCCCGAAGCGGGAAAGGCGTCGGATAAGCTGACGCAGCTCAAAGACGTTCGGTAAGCCGTATGGAGGATCGTTGTATGCCGGTCGTGATCGCATTCTGGGCGCTTGTTCCGATGGTGCTGCTGACCGGCTGTGCCAAGCACGCCGATTTTGTTGAGGTACGGGACCAGCTCTCGACGATTTCCCGATCGCAGGAGCAGGACCATCAGCGGGTGGATGCGGTGTTACGCCGGTTGGAGTCGGTAGAGCGGCTCAAAGATGCCGATCCTGGACGGCAGCGGATCGATGAGGTGGCCGTGCGCCTCCAAAAAATTGAGACGCGGTTGGCAAAACTGGAAGAGACGGCCGGGCAGCCGGCAGCGAAAGTTGATCCTGCGTTTTCCGAGCCGCGTGTCGTGAAGCCGGTGAAGCCGGCTCTATCGGCTGAACAGGGAACCGCCATAGCGACGGCACCGGGGATTACCCCCACATCGGCTTTCAATTTGGCGTATAACGATTATCTCAACGGCAAGTATGAACTCGCGGTGGCTGGTTTCCAGCGTTTCGTCAAAGACTTTTCAGGCACGTCGCTGACCCCCAATGCGCAGTACTGGCTTGGTGAGTCGTATTACAACTTGAAGGACTATGGACGCGCCATTCAAACATTCGAATTTTTGGTTGCGGAGTACCCCGGTAATGAAAAAGTTCCCGCTTCCTTGTATAAGCTTGGCTTGGCGACAGCGGAAACCGGAGATCTGGTCAAATCGAGGAAGAGTCTGAAACGTGTGCTCGAAGAATTTCCCGCATCCGACGAATCGAAACTGGCCAAGAACAAGCTGGCAGAAATCAGATGATCGTTACGGCATCCTGCCGTCCCGCCTTTATCCCCTGTCATCGTGCGTGAGGAGCCTCATACCGTGCTGACAACCGGCGGCACCGGGAAGATCCATATTTTGCCGGAGGAGGTTGTCAGTCGCATTGCCGCTGGCGAGGTCGTCGAGCGCCCGGCTGCGGTGGTCAAGGAACTTGTCGACAACAGTGTCGATGCCGCCGCCGGCTCGATCACCGTCGAGATTGAAGATGGAGGCCTGGCACTGATCCGTGTCACTGACGACGGCGAAGGGATGAGCCCTGTCGACGCGCCGCGCGCATTTGGACGGCATGCGACGAGCAAATTGCGCTCGGATCAGGATCTTTGGTCCATTCGCACGATGGGGTTTCGAGGGGAAGCGCTGCCGAGCATTGCTTCCGTGTCCCATGTGCGCGTTGCCACCGCCCTGCGGTCCGCCGAAGCCGGTATCGAGTTTCGGGTCACGGGAGGGAGGCTTGGCAAGATCGTTGAGGCCTCTCCGGTAGCCGGGACCAGCATCGAAGTCAGGGAGTTATTTTATAATCAGCCGGCCCGCAAAAAGTTTCTCAAGTCGATTCCCACAGAATTCTCCCATATCAGCCGCGTGGTGCAGCAGGCGGCGCTTGCCTGGCCATCCGTTCATTTTCGATTGACGCATAACGGAACGGAGATTGTGAATTACCCGGCGGTGCCATCGGAAAGAGATCGAGTGAGCCAGGTGTATCAGCGGGTGTTTCTCGAGCACTGCTTCACGGTCCAAGCGGTCCTGCCGACGGTTCGACTGAGCGGATACGCGATCGATCCGTTGCATGCGAGAGCGTCACGTATGCCACAGGAACTATTTCTGAACCGGCGTCCGGTGCGTAATGCCGCTGTCCTGCATGCGGTGGCAGAGGGATATGGGGCGTTTCTTCCAAAAGGCCGCCATCCGCTTTTTGTGTTGTTCCTCGACGTCGATCCCGATCGTGTCGATGTGAACGTCCATCCTACCAAGCGAGAGGTCCGGTTCGCGGATGCCGAGATGATTCATCAGCTTGTCCGGCGGGCGATCAGGCAGGCGATGGGAACGGCGGAAGGGGTTTCGATCGAGCCGGGATCTTCATCGACGTGCGAATCATCCGGGAACAAGCCCGCGTGGACTTCGGTCTCCGGCTTGTCCCAGGAGCAGGCGAGGCGCTCTACCACAGGAGTTCAAGGAGCCCCGATATCCGCCGTCACGGATCGGCAGGTCGATATCTCCTCCCGGCCAGGAGCGCAGCTCGCGTTTGTGAGTGAAACGGCAGAGCCGTATGTCAAGGTTCCCTCAGGAGAAGTGGTGGCGCTGGGACAACTCAATCGGACATTTCTGGTCGCCCAGGTCGGAGGCGATCTGGCCGTGATTGACCAACATACTGCTCATGAGCGGGTCCTCTTTGAGCGGCTGTATCGCGCGTGGACCGCCAGAGGCATTCAATCTCAACCGCTGCTTCTCCCGGCCTCGATTGAGTTGTCGCCTCCCCATGCGGCATTGCTCACTCGCTATCACGGCGAGCTCGAGAAGTTGGGGTTGGGACTTGAACCCTTCGGAGCGTCGACAGTGCTGATTCGAGCCGTGCCGATGGGGCTTGGCAAGCTCGATCCGGAAGCGTTCCTGCAGGATTTGCTCGATGATTTGGCCCAATGGGACCATGCGTCTACCGTGGAGACGAAAGTCCGTCCTGTCCTGGCATCGCTGGCTTGTCATGGCGCCGTCAGAGCGGGACGTCCGATGGAGTTGCCGGAGATCAAGGCACTGGTTGAAGACTGGAGAACAGAAGGAGAGATCACGACCTGTCCCCATGGCCGGCGCACGGTGTTTCGACTCGGCACGGACGACTTGGAGAAAATGTTCGGGCGGGCCGGGTGGTAGAAGCGTATCTCTAACGTATAACGGCTGGAAGATCGTTGCCACAGGACATGCCGAAGTTATCCGACCGTGTGTGCCAACACCGTCCGCTTGTCGTGTTGCTTGGTCCCACTGCCGTGGGCAAGAGCCGTTTTGGTGTGCAGGTGGCACAACACTTTGGCACGGAGGTGCTCACGGCCGATTCCAGGCAAGTATATCGCGGCATGGATATCGGCACGGACAA
Organism: Nitrospira sp.; assembly: GCA_022842445.1. GTDB lineage: Bacteria > Nitrospirota > Nitrospiria > Nitrospirales > Nitrospiraceae > Nitrospira_D. Next base: position 252,527 of record JALHPO010000004.1, on the reverse strand, counting down.
GCCTACGGCTGACGAGCGCCAGGGCGTTCCGCACCGGCTCATCGATTTGGCCGATCCGGATGAGACATTCAACACGGGATGGTATCGGCGGGCAGCGCTTGCAGAAATCGACCGATTGTATGCGGAGAGCCGATTGCCCTTCGTGGTCGGAGGAACTGGGCTGTATATCCGAACATTGGTGCGAGGATTATGTCCGGCTCCTCCGGCTGACCCGGAGGTGAGAGCAGAATTGATGCAGATGAGCCAGGAACAGGGGCGGGACCGTCTCCACGCCGAGCTGATCCGTGTCGACCCTGAGACAGCGGCGCGGCTGCATCCAAACGATGAAGCCAAGGTCATGCGGGCGTTGGAAGTCTATCGGTTGTCGGGACAACCGATGTCGGCTGTGCAGCGGGATCATGGATTTCAGGAGGCCCCGTTCTCCGCACTCCTGATCGGGTTGCAGCGTTCGAAAGAAGAGTTGTATAGGCGGATCGAAGAACGAATCGATTGGCAGTTGGCTCATGGAATGGTACAAGAGACTCGCGCACTGCTTGATCGAGGGTATCGGCGGGACGGCGGCGCGATGACAGGATTGGGATATCGGCATGTGGCGGCGCATTTGTCGGGTGAGTGCGATTATGCCGAGATGGTCCGGTTGTTCAAGCGGGACACCCGGCGATTTGCGAAGCGGCAGATGACATGGTTCCGAAAGGAGCCCGGGGTTCATTGGATTTCGGTAGAACGAGATGAGCCGTTTGAGCGCATCGTCCGGAGCATCGTCTCGCTGATCGAACAATTTCTTGGAACATTAGAGCCCGGTGTGATGCAAGCCATCACGATGGGAAAAGGACAGATATGAAGGGGAAGCAGATGCGTGGACAGGCGGCAGTCGGAGTGATCGGGGGCAGTGGGCTCTATGAGATGGAGGGGCTCCAATCGGTTCGAGAAATCCGTGTTCGCACGCCGTTCGGGTCTCCGTCCGATGCCATTATTGTAGGTGTGATCGGAGGTGTGCGGGTGGCGTTTCTCTCCCGGCATGGGCGCGGCCACCGGCTGAATCCAGGCGAGATCAACTATCGCGCCAACATTTATGCGCTCAAGTCGCTGGGCGTATCTCGTGTGATTTCCGTGAGCGCGGTGGGGAGCATGAAAGAGTCGATCAAGCCGGGCGATGTGGTGTGTCCCGATCAGTTCATCGACCTTACGAAGCGGCGGGCCTCCACATTTTTTGAAGGCGGGATGGTAGCGCATGTGGCGTTCGGTGAACCGGTCTGTGCCGGCTTGGTGGAAACTCTCGCCTCGTCCGGCCAACGGCTGGGGGCGACGCTTCATCGAGGCGGCGCCTATCTGTGCATCGAAGGCCCGCAGTTTTCAACGAAAGCGGAGTCGAAACTCTACCGGCAGTGGGGCGTCGATGTCATCGGCATGACCAATATGCCGGAGGCGAAGTTGGCGCGTGAAGCGGAGCTCTGCTATGCGACGATGGCGCTGGCGACGGATTACGATTGCTGGCATGAGACGGAAGAGGCCGTCACAGTCGAGGCCATCCTGGATACGCTCCATCGAAACGTGGCGCTGGCCAAGCAAATACTGAAGTCCGTACTGCCGTCGGTTGCGGATACGCAGGACTGTGCCTGCCATCAGGCGTTGACCCATGCGGTGATCACGGATCGGAAACAGGTGCCCGCCGCCGCCAAACGGAAGCTTGCGTTGTTGACTCGCCGGGTGTGGGCGTCGATGAAAGGAGCGCGCTGATCATGGGGAAATTGTTGGTGGTGGGGTCGGTGGCTCTCGATACGGTGAAAACCCCGTTCGGGGAAGGCACGGAGGTGCTTGGCGGATCGGCGACGTATTTCTCGGCGTCGGCCAGTTTTTTCACGTCCGTGGCGCTCATCGCCGTCGTCGGAGAGGACTTCCCGCAACAGCACATCGCGTTTTTGAAAAGCCGCGGCATCGATGTGACAGGCCTGGAGCGGCGTCCTGGCGCGACCTTCCGCTGGAAAGGCGAGTATACGCATCAGCTGAACGAGGCCCACACGCTGGACACCAAGCTCAATGTCTTTGAAACCTTCCGGCCTAAAATTCCGGACGCGTACCGGTCTCCGGATGTGTTGTTTCTTGGGAATATCGATCCTGAACTTCAGCTCGATGTGCTTCAGAAAGTTGAACGTCCGTCGCTGGTGGCTTGCGATACGATGAATTTCTGGATCAACGGCAAGCGCGAGGCGCTTTGGAAGGTGCTTGAGCAGGTTGATGTGCTTATCATCAACGACGGTGAGGCGCGCGCCCTGGGACAAGATTCAAACCTGGTCAAGGTGGCGAAACTGGTGTTGTCCCGCGGGCCCAAGCATCTCATCATCAAGCGCGGCGAATACGGAGTACTCATGTTCAACGGGAGTCATATGTTCGGCGCGCCGGCCTTCCCTCTTGAGGATGTGCGCGACCCCACTGGCGCCGGCGATACCTTTGCCGGCGGGTTTTTGGGCTATTTAGCGGCGACGGGGAACCGGTCCCTCGATGCGATGAAGCAGGCCATTATCTTCGGAAGCGTCATGGCGTCATTTACCGTAGAATCCTTTAGTCTTGACCGATTGCGAATCCTGGATTACAAAGAAGTTCAAGCTCGGTTCCGGGAATTCAAACGGTTGACGCATTTCGAGGATATTCAGTGACATCAATGACGCGGGTGAAAGAAACGGGTTTTGCGCATGCCGCGCGCGTAATACGGATGTGCTGCGTGGTAGCTTGTATCGGAGCGGCGAATTTGTTTGCGGGCTGCGCGACCAGCGAGGAGATGGCCACGAAATCAGAAGGCTATTACCAGGAGGGTGTGGCCAGCCTTTCAGGGGACCGCCAAAAGGCATTTGTCTCGTTCCAGAAATCCGTTCAGCTGAATCCTAACAACAAAAATTCTCGGTACGCGCTGGGACATGTGTACGCGCTGCAGGGCAAATTATCGCGGGCCGAAGAGGAGTTTCGCGCGGCGATCAATATCGATGAGGATTATTCGGAAGCCCATACGTATCTCGGCCAAGTTCTCGCCAACCAGAATCGTTGGGATGAGGCGATCAAGTCCTATCGCAAGGCGTTGACGAATCCGCTCTATCCGACGCCGGATCTGGCCCGGTTTCATCTGGGCCGTGCGCTGGCCCACCAGGGCGATCTCCAGGGCTCGATGGAAGCGCTTGAAGATGCCATCACCGTAAGTCCTTCGAACGTTCCGCCTGCGATGATTCAGTTGGAGTTGGGCCGGGTGTACTACAAATTGGGGTATACGGAGAGGGCGCGTGAAGCCCTGAAAAAGGTGACGACGGTTGATAAGGGCGGGGAATATGCGGCGGCCGCCACGGAATTATTGGCTCGACTGAAGTAGCAGGGGGACTATGGAGTCGGTTGGCGAGTTTTTCAGGCAAGTCCGGGAGACCAAGGGACTGACGGTCGATGAGGTGTCGTCGAAGACACGCATCCGGTCCGACTTCGTCAAGGCGCTTGAGGACGGCAATTTCTCCAAACTGCCCGATCAGGTGTTTGCCCGTGGATTCGTCCGTTCGTACGCGCGGTCGCTTGGATTGGATGAGGAAGATGCGATCCAGCGGTTTGCCAAGTCTGCCGGCACCTTTTATGAGAAGCAGGATGAACGGGAACGGCTCAAAGTCCGTCAGGCCGAAGAGGAACGCAAGCGCCAGTCCAATCGAAAAGCGGTGGCCGTTGCGATCGGCATTGCCGTCCTGACATTGATTTTTCTTTTGAGCCGTGAACAGTCGACGGTGCTGAAGCGGGCGGAGCCGGAGCCGGCCTTTCCCAAACAGAGCACTCAGGCGCTCCAGGATGTCCCCGGTACAGCCGTGCCGAAAGAGCCTGAACCAGCTGCCGAATCGACGAAGCCGAATGCGCCTGTTGCAACGGCACCGACGTCAGTGCCGGATGCTCGCCGGTCTGAGCCCACCCCGCCGCCGATTACCGCTTCGAAGCCGGAGGCTGAAACCGTATCGGCGGTTTCAGTCGGGACGGATGGCCCATTGAGTGGAATTTCGCTGGAAGCGGCCGGCGCTATGGCGGATACCCAGCTGGTGCTGGATTTGGAGGCGACTGAATTGAGCTGGGTCGTCGTGCAAATCGACAACGGCAGCCCGCAAGAGTCGCTGCTTCGTCCTGGTGAGAAAGCGCAATGGAAGGGGCGAGACCAGTTTGTTTTGACGCTGGGCAATGCCGGCGGGGTCAAAGCTGAATTAAATGGAAAGCCGCAGAAGCCATTCGGCCCCAGCGGGAAAGTTGCGCGGGAAATTCTCCTTAAACGGTAACGTGGCTCATCGTGCCAGGAGCTTGTGTTTCTCTCTTCCCTCCCGACTATCCCTAAGCCTTTTCCGGCAGTCACAGTGATTTGCCTCGAACTATGAGGCATGGAGGATAGGACTGAGGCGCAAAGGTGTCACGAAAGTGAAGCAGTGTGTGGTACCCTGTTTGTAAGTGATTGGATTGCCACGAATCTTATTCTGCAGACGCTGGCACGACGTTTGATCTTCCTTATGATCGAGTGGAAGGATAGATTGAAAAAGGGCGGAGGACGATTTCTTGACAGGAATTAAAAGGCGTTGGTATAGTCCGTCCGTTTTGCCTGATTTTTACGAGACGAATCATTCAGCCAGCGGCATTATGCCGACATCATGTGCGGTGGGTTCAACATAAAGGAGGATTAAGTGATGGGGTATCTGTCTAAGTTTGTGGGAGTCAGTGCAGCGCTGATGCTGTTGTCGGTCTCAATCGTCGGAGCGGAAGAAAAAGATCCGACCAAGCCGCGCGTTCCGGCGGAACAGATGGCCGACGCAAAGGCCGTGAAGAATCCGGTTGAGGCGACCCCGGAGAGCATCGCCAAGGGAAAGGCGTTTTACGAGGGCAAGGGCACCTGCTTCAATTGCCATGGCAAGGAAGGCAAGGGCAATGGTCCTGCCGGCGCCATGCTGAATCCGAGCCCGCGTGATTTCACCAACTGCAAGTTCCACAAGAAGCGGAAAGACGGCGAGCTGATGTGGGTGATCAAGAACGGCAGCCCGGGCACCGGTATGGTGTCCTTGATTCCGGCTGCGGTGACGGAAGAAGAAGCCTGGCACATCATCAACTACGAGCGGAGCTTCTGCAAGGGCGAGTAATCGATTCCAGCCTTGTGGCTGAAAAGAGGGTGGGAAGGAAACTTCCCGCCCTCTTTTTTTTAGAACCACGGAATTACTGAGGCCTCCCGCAGGCCGTGCGTTGCCGCTCACCGGATCTTCCTGTTTTTGCGCAGGCTTGTGGCTGTACAGGTACCATGTCCTGATACGCTTTGAGCCCGTACCCCCTCCAATGAGGGGAGCGATTTGACCACCCGCACAATCATTCAGGGATTGCGTCTCGTACGAAAAAAGCGTATAGAGTCGCCCGTACAGATCCGCGTGCGGACGTGATCCATGACAGTGGGTACGCCAGCGGGTGGTTGAGGGAACCGGTGGATATCATGCTTAACGAATAGGAGAGCGACTATGCGCAGCTTGTGGCAGAGGGTGAAGTGCCGGGCGCGAGCGGCAACAGCAGCGCTCGGGATTGTGTTTGCAGGACTCCTCCCCAGTATCGTCGCGGATATCAGTTATGCTGGCGATATCACCCCACCCCCTGGCATTGTGGCTGCGAGTATCGAATATACAGGCCGCATCACAGTTGATGGTCCCCCCGTTACCGCGTCGATTAAGACCCCAAAAAAGAACGGCTTGATGGTATTTGACGGTGTGGCCGGTCAGAGAATCAATATCGGCTTTAGCGGTGCGACGCTGACGCAAGGACGCGCGTCGGTTTATGGACCGGACGGCGCGTTGATGAGCATTGTCGCCTCCCCGGTGACGCACTACTATTGGACGGCCTATAAGCCGGCCCCTGAGTCAATGGCCACGAAGGCTGCGTCATTTTCACCCAAGGGCGGCAGTCTCGATTTGGCGGCACTTCCGTCGTCCGGCACCTATACGATCGTAATCAGTCCGGGTGAGAGCTATACCGGCGATGTCACCGTCACAGTTTCGACTGAATTGACGGGCGAGATCACTCCGCAAGGCGCCGCAGTCCCGATTGCCTTTGGACGGTTCGGCCAGAATGCCCGTTATACATTTGCCGGCACCACCGGCCAGACGGTGAGTCTGCAACTGAGCGGGGTCACGGTCGAAAGCGGATACCTTTCCATTCTCAAGCCGGATGGAGGCGTTCTGGGCACGCCGACTTCGTTTGGATCGCAGGGTGCTGTGATTGACACACAGGTTCTTCCAACGTCCGGCACCTATGCTGTGCTGATCGATCCAGGGCATATCGATCTTGGTCATGCAACACTCGCGCTCTACAATACTCCGGATATTTCCGGCACCATTTCGATCAATGAAGCGCCAGTGACGTCGACCCTGAGCGTGCCAGGCCAGCGAGCCCGCTATACGTTCAATGGCACAGCCGGCCAATGGGTGAATCTCGGGCTTACCTCGGTCACGACGGCCTCGAGCGTCGTATCGATGCTGAATCCGGATGGAACCACCTTGGTTTCGACGACGGTCGGTCCCAGCGGCGGCAGTCTCGATCCGGCAACGATGTTGCCAGCATCGGGAACTTACACGATCGCGGTTGATCCGGTCGGCTATAACACAGGTAGCATGGCGCTGACACTCACGTCTCCGCTCATCGGCACTGTCTCGTTGGACGGCCCCCCGGTGCCCATCAATTTCACCAAGCCGGGCAGCACGGCGCGCTATACGTTTAGCGGTGCGGCCGGACAATGGGTAAATCTAGGGTTTTCGTCTGTCACGGTCACATCGAGCACGATCACACTCCTCAACCAGGATGGGACGGTCTTAGCCTCGACCACTGTGGGCCGGGGCGGTGGAGGGTTGAAAGCATCGAGCCCCTTGCCGGCCACCGGTACCTATACCATTGTTGTCGATCCAACCAGTACCCACACCGGGGCCATTACCGTGACCCCGTCGACGGAAGTCGCGGGTTCAGTGACGATCAATACAGCCCCTACGCCGGTGATAATCAGCCGGGCCGGCCAGAATGCCCGCTATACACTGGCAGGACCTGGGAACCAACAGGTCACGGTCAAGGTCACCGGCAATACGTTTAGCGGCGTAACCGTGAGCCTCTATACCCGAAGCGGCATCTTGCAGACGGAGATGACGAGATCAGAGACGAGCTTTGCGCTGAACCCGGTGACACTGCTAACCCCGGATCTCTACACGATCACGATCAGTCCGATGGCGCCTGCCACCGGTAAGCTCAACTTACAGGTGACGAGTCCATAAGAAGAAGCCGAGAGAAGCTGAGCGTCGGTAGAGGGGCATCATTGCCCTCCGCCGAGATTAGTGCAAATCGAGCAGGGTGGGGAGGCAACTCCCCACCCTTTTTTTGTGTGAAACGACGACGGGGTGCGGGTGAAGGATGGGTCGAGACATTACGTTCAGGGTAGAGCGTGTAGAGGATACCGGAACAACAGAGGCCGGGGGGCACAGCCGAATCACTATTTCTGCGCCATGCACGATTCACGATCCGCTCCGTAACTGCGCTTCACAGACTCTGCGGATATCGGTGGAGTAAGAGAGACTGGAAAGTGTGGTGTCTGCTGGGGGCGTACATCACTTTATGCACTTTGGAGTTTTTGCTGATGAATCAGGATGGTCAGGGTGTTCGGTGCCGGTCAGAGTGGTGAGTCTGGATAAGACGAGCATGAAGACTACGTAGGATTGGGGGGTGGTGGAAATCCGAAACCAGAGGTGGAATCTGATCCACATCGTCTGCTCCGGCGCCAGCCGGCTGAATGATGAACAGCAGCGCCTGAGGCCGTGCAGCGGCTCCCCCGGCTTCGGTGACGGACACACGGATCTCGACTTGTTGCGGCTGAGGGCTTGAGGGCAAGGTTGCCGCGAACTCCAGCGGCGTGGTTTCTCCCGGTTGCAGCGGTGGAATTGTCAGGGTTCTCGCCGAAAATTGTCCGATGACCGACGGTGTGCCGGTGAGGGAAGCCGAGGCATTCTGGATCGGGATCGAGCCGGTATTGACGACATCGACGCGCACCCGAATCCGTTCGCCGCTCTCCAGAAACAAATTGCCGTTCTCGTCGAGCAGTAGGGCTTTAAAGCGAAGCTTCGACTGCGACGCAGAGGTGGTGATGGAGGGAGATGCCTCAAGGGTGACCGTAGAGGGCAGTGCTTCTCCCTTGGGAGGGACTTCCGGGTGCCAGGCGCATCCGGGGCTCAGCAGGAGGGTACATCCGGCCAGGGTCAGATGTGCGGCGGAGAATGATCGGAGTGAAGGTGTCGTTCTGTGAGGGGTCACGACTAAGCCTGTTGCGACAGTTTCACGCCACCGTACTGGACATATAATGCAAAAGCAACTGGTTATCCACTGGCAGACAACACGGGGACCTTCTGAATTTCTCCAGCAGAAACGCTACACTTGAACCCAGGTTCTCCTGATCTCATGGAGGTCAGGGTGTTTCCACGCCGGTCATGGAGGCTGGTTTGGAGAGCACAAGAGATGCAGCGGTGTCCTCTGGCTTAAGGAGGGGAAACGTTTGAGGGTGTTGGTCTGAGTTGAACTGTATTTTTGCCGCCCACGAAACTTTCTGGCGTACATACGCACTCGTTTCGCCGAGTGTGACTGTGCCGTCTCGATTTGTGTCCGCGTCTCCTCGCAGTCCCTTCAAGAGATAGTAGGTAAATAGGCCGTGGCGATGTTGGTCGTCTTCCACTCCCTTCGTAAAGTCAGTGCCTCCGATCAGCCCGACTACATTTCCGATCCCCAGTTCCCAACGGGGTGACGCGGATTTTCCCTTGGCATCCCCACGAAGCTTGGACACCATGCCGTCGAACAAGAAAATAGCCTGTTTGGCCTTGAGCCTGGCGAGGGCCGACTCGATATCTCTCAGCGGATAGAGCCGTGCTGTTGCGGCGAGACTTCCGTCGTAGGGAGCCAGGAGTACGTCGCCGGTTGGTGTGACCAACGCCTGTCCGGAAAAATAGATGATTACGACAGCGTTCTCAGCCATATGCAGCGGGAGCCAGTCGAACAACACGTCGTCGATGTCGGTATGGAGGGCCTTCAAGTTTTGCAGCAGCTTGACGTTGGAGGAGGGCAGGCCGCCGAGTGACTGGAAATAGTTGGCGACCGTCTCCGCATCCATCGCCGCATAGCGGCGGGGCGTGAGTTTGGGATCGCGATAGGCTCCGACTCCGATCGACACCAGGTAGACGTGGGGCTGTTGAAAGCCTGGCCTTCGGGTGGGAATCTGGTCCACATCGTCTGCTCCGGCGCCTGCCGGCTGAATCGTCAGTGAAAGCGTTTGGGGCGGCGCGACGGCTCCTCCCGATTCGGTGACGGCCACGCGAATCTCGGCCTGTTGCGGCCTGGTTGTGGGAGGCAGGGTTGCTATGAACTCCAGGGATTTCGTTTGCCCCGGTTGCAGCGGCGGGATCGACAAGGTTGTCGCGGGGAATTGCCCGATGATCGACGGTGTGCCCGTCAGTGTGGCCGAGGCATTCTGAATCGGATTCATGCCGGTGTTGATGATGTCCACCCGCACGCGCACATGCTCGCCGCCTTCCAAAATCAAGTTGCCGTTCTCGTCGAGCAGCAGGGCTTTGAACTGAAGTTTCGATGTCGAGAGCGTTCCCGTCGGCGAGGAAGGAGAACTCTTGGATGAAAGGACCGGTGGATCTGACGGGAAGGCCTGGGCTGCTGGAGGAGAGGGGGGCGGTTCTCCGAGTGCGACTCTCGTGTCCAGGAAGGTTTTCGACGCGAACTCGATGACCGTATCGCGAAGGAAAGGATCGATGATGTAATCACAATTTTTGGCGAGTTGTTCGAGTCGCAGCCGCTCACGACGGGAGACTTTGATTTCGGTTTCCCGCAGTAAGACGCCGGCCTTGTCATAGACCCGCGCCATCGCATTCATCTGCAAGGTGGCGGGAGCCCGGTCATACAGCGCATCTTTGTTGAGATCGAACGACCAGTCGAGAAAATCGATTTTCACCACATGATCCGGGGTTGCGGTCTTGTTTGGCATGCCTTCATAGATCACCGTTTGGAAGGTTCGATGGGCTCCTTCGAGCAACGCCTCCTCGACTTGGCGGCCGAACGGGATTTCTTCAGGCTGTCCGCACGAATCGGTATAGCGAAGCGACTGCTCCTTGAGCGTGGGAGGCAACACCAGTTTTACCGCAGAGGGCAGCGGGTCTCCCATCGGGGGAAATTGGAGGTGGCGGGTGCATCCGGCAATCATAAGCACGGCGCATCCGATGAGGGATAGGCAGGCGGCATACCGGATTCGACCGGCAGATTTCTTTCCGGAGAGGGTCAATTCTGGGCCTATCAGGAAACTCTTACGCGTATCGTCGGCACCGTACTGGAAATATCCGGTGAAAGCAACCGGAGCACGCCCCGCCACGGCGGGTGGTTCAGCCGTTGGCGAGGACTTTTCCTCTTTGAAGCCCAAGGAAAGGTTAGTGTAAGATACACCGTTCGAGTAGGCGATCGTTTGCCGCGAGTGCGGGCCGGTCTCGATCATGGTACGATCTCGTTGGAGCGGGGCCGGCCGTTGCCGGTGCCGTTTGTTTTCGCGGGAATTAAGACCAACCTTCTGGAGGAACCCAGTTATGGGCAATCAGATGCAGCACATGGGCACATGGTCAATCGGTGGCGGGTTGTTGTTGGCGCTCTGCGCCTTCGCCGGCCTTGAAGGCGGGACATCGGCTTCAGCCGCGGGAGTCCCTCCGGCCTTTGCCCAAGGCTTTTCAGATATCGTCAAGAAAACGACTCCGGCCGTTGTGAATATTGCGGTGACCGGTGGAGGAGAGGGAGGACGCCGCCGCGGGGGACTTCCTCCGGGTCCCTTCGGCAAGCCCCCGGGAGAAGAACCGGGTGGAGAGGACGCGCCGACTCCGCCGCCGATGCCTCATGGTCCGCCCGCGCCGCACGGCCGTCCGGAGCAGAGCGCGGGGTCCGGTGTCGTGTTCGATTCGAACGGCTTTATCGTGACCAACAATCACGTGGTGGAAGGGGCAACCCAGATTACGGTCACGTTGAACGATCGGCGTGAGTTTTCCGCCAAGATCATCGGCACCGATCCCAAGACCGATTTAGCCGTGATCAAGATCGAGGCAAAAAATCTGCCGTCCCTGAAGTGGGCTGAGTACGAGAAGTTGCAAGTGGGCGATCTGGTGCTGGCCGTCGGCAGCCCGTTCGGGCTGAGCTCGACCGTGACGCTCGGCATTATCAGCGCGCTGGGGCGCGGGAATGTCGGCATCGCGGATTATGAGGATTTCATCCAGACCGATGCCGCCATCAATCCAGGCAATTCCGGCGGGGCGCTCGTCAATATGAACGGCGATCTCATCGGCATCAATACGGCCATCTTTTCAAGGACGGGAGGGTCTGAAGGCGTGGGATTTGCCATTCCCAGCAGCATCGCCCTCGATATCGTAGACAGTCTCCAGCGGACAGGTAAGGTGGTGCGCGGATGGATGGGCGTCGCCATTCAGGAAATTACTCCGGCGTTAGCCAAGTCGTTCAAGTTGCCGGAAGATCGGAAAGGCGTCTTAATCAGCGACGTCAATGAAAACGGGCCGTCCCATGCCGCCGGGGTCAAGCGGGGCGATGTGGTGGTGGCGTTCAACGGCAAAGAGATTCTCAGTGTCAGCCAGCTCCGCAACCTTGTGGCCCGGACGATCGTCGGCAAAGAGGCGCAGGTGAAAGTGCTGCGCGACGGCAAGGAACAGCTGATCGCGGTGACGGTCGCTGAACGGCCGTCGGATGAGCTTCTCGCAAAGAAGGATCCAGCGCCGCCTAAAGAGCAGGGTGAAACGGTCAAGCCGCCGGACAATGTCTTGGCGTCGCTCCGTGTGCAAGCCCTGGACAACGCGGTGATGAGCCAGCTGAATATTCCCGCCAAAACTACCGGAGTCGTCATTGCTTCGGTGGAGCCGGGCGGACAGGCCGAAGCGGCCGGATTGCAGCGTGGCGATGTGATTCAGGAGGTGAATCGCGAGCCGGTTAAAACGATGGACGACTATCAGAAGGCCGTCAGCAAGATCAAGAAAGAGGATCTGGCGGTGCTGCTGGTCAATCGGCAGGGCAACAGTTTGTTCGTCGCAGTCAATCCGAAATAGGAGGGCGGGCGCATCGCTTGCGCCTCGGTCGCGCGGGTTAGTTTGTGAGATGTCTGACCGGTGGATTGTATCTCGTGAGGGCCTGTGCTGAACAAGGTTACCCAGTGGCTGCAGGATTCGGTGTTCAAGCCGCTGGAAGACAAAAAGATGCCGGTCATGGAGCACCTGGTGGAATTCCAGGTGCGGCTGACCCGTGCGGTGATCGTCACGGCGGTCGTGTTTGTGGGGACATTTTTCTATGCCGATGCCTTGGTCAAATGGCTCCGCGTGCCCCTGCAGAACATGTTCGTTCCCAGCGCGTTATCCTGGGAGCCGACCGATCTGCCGACCGTGCCGTTCGTCTTTCTCGCGCCGGCCGAGGCGTTGTGGCAGAACGTCAAGGTTGCAGGATTGTTCGCCGTCGTTCTGGCGGCTCCCTACATCCTGCATGAAGTTTGGCGGTTCATCGTGCCCGGATTGCATGCCCAGGAGCGGCGGTTTGTAGGGCCGTTTGTTTTTGTGAGTGGGGCGGCGTTTTACACGGGGGCGGCATTTTCGTTTTTCTTCGTGCTCCCGTTTGCGTTGAATTTCCTGATTTCATACGGGGTGAATGCCGGATTTGTCCCGCAAATCTCGATTGCGCAATATGTCGGGTTTTCCCTGTGGTTCCTGCTGGTGTTCGGACTGATTTTCGAAGTGCCGCTGGCGCTGACGCTCATGGCCAAGCTGGGGTGGGTCGACGCGCCGTTTCTGATCCGGTACTGGAAGTGGGCGTTACTGGGGTCGTTCATCATCGCCGCGATTCTCACGCCGACTCCCGATCCGTTCAATCAGTGCCTGATGGCCGGCCCGATGTTTCTGCTCTACTGGGTCGGCATTTTCGGCGCCAAATGTTTCGGTAAAAAAAAGCCGGTTGAATCAGGGCAGGCCGGCGTCTCCCCGGTTGCCATGGCGGTCGCGGGAGCCGGTGCGGCGGGTATGTCGGCTCCGAAGTCTTCGGGCGAGGACTATGTCGGAGTGCCAGGGGGACGGGGTCGTTAGCGACCGAGGCGTCGTAGTGCCTCTGTCGGAAGGGAATGTCATGGCGCGTGAACTCAATGTGATCAGCAACGGGGGCAGTGACGTCTGCACCTATATGTGGGCCTGCGCCATTTGTGACGAGAACGAGCGATGCCAGAAAGACAAGGAAGGGCATAGTCGCTGGCTTGTCACGAAACGGATGGAGCGGATCGAGCACACCGTGCTCGTGATGAGCAATAAGGGGGGAGTGGGGAAGAGCACCTGCACGACGAATATCGCCGTCAGTCTCGCACTCAAGGGATGGCACGTCGGCATCTGCGACATGGACATCCATGGCCCGAACATCCCCAAGATGGTGGGAGCCGAAGGGCAAAAACTCAAGATCAGTACGTCCGGCGGGATCATCCCTTTTCAAGCCTACAATCTCAGGATTGCCTCGATGTCGTTTCTCCTCCAGAATTCGGACGATCCCATCATCTGGCGCGATGCCTACAAATACGAATTCATCAATCAGTTGCTTGGCGGTGTCGAGTGGCAGGACCTGAATTTTCTGCTCATCGATCTCCCGCCGGGGACCGGCAACGAGTCGGTCACGACAATCGATTTGCTGGGAAAAGTCAGCGGCGCCGTCATTGTGACCACCCCGCAAGAGGTGGCGTTGCTCGATTCGCGCAAGTCCGTCACATTTTGCCGGGACAGCGAAGTGCCGATCATCGGTATCATTGAGAATATGAGCGGGTTGGAGTGTCCGCATTGCCACAATCATATTGACGTGTTCCGGAAAGGCGGCGGCGAGGCCTCCGCGCTCGATATGGGCGTGCCGTTCTTGGGCCGTATTCCGCTGGACCCCGATGTGGTGACGCAATCCGATTTGGGCGAACCGTTCGCGCTTTTCAACTCCGATACGCCGACCGCTGAGGCGTACCACAGCATTGCCAATCAAGTTGAGACGTTCTGCAAGAAGAGCAGCTCGTTGGAAAGAGCCGGTTCACGGAAGGGGTGACGGCGATTGCCGATCGCCGCGGATGAAGATGATGCAAGGATTAACTCCCCTTCACGATGCCCAGAAGATCGTGCTTGATGCGGCGGCCGTGTTGGGGCTGGAAAAAATTTCCATTCTCGACACGCTTGGGCGGACGCTGGGTGAAGATATTGTGGCCGAGCGGGACAATCCGCCGTGGGACAACAGCGCCATGGATGGGTTTGCGGTGCGGTGGGAGGATATCGCACAGGAACATGCGATTCAGAAGCCCGTCACATTGGCGGTGATCGAAGACGTGCCGGCCGGCAGAATGCCATCCAGAACAGTCGGCGCCGGACAGGCCATTCGGATTATGACCGGCGCGCCGGTTCCGCAGGGGGCCGACACGGTCCTGAAAGTAGAAGATACGGAGCATACGCCCGATACGGTCCGCGTGTTCAAGCCGGAACCTCGCGGTTCCAACATCCGTCCGTGCGGGGAAGATGTCAAGAAAGGTGAGTGTATCATTGCGAGAGGTACACAGATCCGCCCCGGAGAAGCGGGCATGCTGGCGGTCCTGGCCCGGTCCTTCGTCTTTGTATATCAACGGCCCCGTGTGGCGATCCTTTCGACGGGCGACGAGTTGGCCGATCTCGACGAACGGTTCAGCGAAGAGAAGATCATCAACTCGAACAGTTACGGGATTGCCGCAGCAGTGCAGGAGGCCGGCGGTATTCCATTGCTGCTCGGGATCGCGAGGGATACGCAGGCATCGTTGAAAGAGAAGATCTCGCAGGGGTTGAACGCCGACATTCTGGTGTTGTCAGGCGGGGTTTCAATGGGCGACTACGACTTTACGAAAGCGGTGTTTCAGGAGATCGGCGCAGAGATGAATTTCTGGAAGCTGGCGATCAGGCCTGGGCAGCCGCTGGCCTTCGGGAAAATTCAGGGTAAGCTGGCGTTCGGCTTGCCGGGGAATCCCGTTTCATCGATGGTCACGTTCGAACAATTGGTTCGCCCCGCCATGCTGAAGATGGGCGGGCGGCGAAGTTATGGCCGTCCGGTTGTAGATGCGATATTTCAGGAAAAGTTTTCAAAGCGGACTGATCGCCGCCACTTTCTGCGCGGCGTGCTCACCCGTGAAGAGGGTGTATTCAAGGTCCGGACGACTGGCGATCAAGGGTCCGGGATTCTCACCTCGATGGTTAAGGCCAATTGCCTGATCGATGTTCCTACAGAGGTCGAGCGGCTGAATCCCGGCGATCGTGTGACGGTGCAGCTGTTGAGCGGCGAGGCGTGGGCGACGGATGCGGAGCAGGTTCATGCTAGCGGGCATCGGTTGTCCTGCTGCTAGCAGGATGCTGAAAAAGTCAGCCAGCGGCGTTCTCGCATCCTCAGAGGCTCAACGCGTGGAACCTGAGGGGGCAAGGAACTTATCCGCTCGCATGTGATCGAAGCGAGCGGTTCAAGCGAAGCTTGGTATGTACCTCCTCGCCTCTTCGCTTGCTGCGGCCGCCCCGCGGTATGGCGCGTCTCGGCGCGCCGGGGTTGGGCGGGTGAGACCAGCGGCCATTCTGAGCATCCTGCGTGGCGGCTTGATGTTGCCTTACACGTCGAGGTTTGTGAGAGGTTCAGAGGTCAGCAGGAGTTTTTTACAGCCTGCGAGATAAAGGAGTTCGTGGTCATGGGGTATTGTCAATGGAGTACGGTATGCCCTGCTCTATTTTTCAATGACCGCTGACCATTGACTAATGCCGTCATGCCCATTCCAATCGTCTCATTCGTCGGCCGGTCCAACAGCGGTAAGACCACCTTTATCGAGCGTGTGATTCCTGAACTGGTGCGCGCCGGCTACAAGGTCGCGACGGTCAAACATGCGGGACATGGCTTCGATCTCGACACAGAGGGGAAAGACAGTTGGCGGCACAAGCAGGCAGGGGCCAGCAGCGTCGTCATTCTGTCCAAGGGGAGCATGGCCGTGTTCGCCGATGTGTCCGATCAACTCAAGGTTGAAGATGTGCGGGATCGGTTACTTGACGACACCTACGACTTAATCATTGCGGAAGGCTGGAAACACGACGGGTATCCCAAGATCGTCATCGTTCGCGATCAACTCGGTGAAGTGCCTATCTCGCCGGAAGGATTGTTGGCGGTTGTGTCTGATAAACAGGTTGATCTCACTGTCCCGCTGTTCGGTCTGGACGATGTATCCGCAGTCGCCGCGCTCATTATGAAACAGTTCCCCCGACGTGCTCGATCAGAGCATGAGCTTGAAGCCTAGCGGAACGATCGTGCTGGGGCTGCTGGCCGGAGTGCTCGCGCTCGGCGGCATTGCGGTTCCTCTCACCGATCGCCCGGAATTCTGCGCCAGCTGCCATGTCATTACGCCGTCTTACGACAGTTGGGCCGCCTCCTCGCACAAGGAGGTGCCCTGTGTTGTCTGCCATGTAAGGCCGGGGGTACAAGGCTGGATACACGACAAGGTGTGGGTGGGGACCAGAGACGTGGTGCGCACTGTATTCGGGGCTCCGGCCGATGTCCACAATCTGAAAGCACAGGTTGATTCCAGCCTTTGTCTGGGCTGCCATCGAAACATTCTGCGAGTCTCGGAGATCGCACCACGGGATTTGCCGTTGCCGGTGAAAGAGGTCGGCCTCGTCATGAGCCATCGAAAGCATATGGAAGCGTTTGAGGCCGGACAGCAGAGGGACGGGTGTCTGACATGCCATGCCGGCGTGGTCCACGACCGGCCGATCAAGGGGTATCCTAACGTGATTCCGAGAGGACATGTATCAGCCGACAGCAAGCCCTGGTATCCGGACCATCCGGAAGGGTCTGCTCTCCGAACACGGGCACTCAATGATTGTTTCCGGTGTCATGATGGAAAGACTGAGTATCAAGGGAAGGTGATTGAGCGAAAGTGCGAGGTTTGCCATCTTCCTGAAAAGATCAAAGAATTGTTGTCTTTTTAACGCGGCACAGGGTGCGTGACGATGTCCTCCCCGGTCCTTCAGGCTACGAATTTGAGTAAGCGGTTCGGTGATTTTACCGCCGTGGACGGCATCTCCTTTTCGATCGAGCCGGGCGAAATCCTTGGCTTGCTCGGTCCGAACGGAGCCGGGAAGACAACGACGATCCAAATGTTGCTCGGATTGGTCACTCCGACGACCGGCTCGATCCAGATGTTCGGGCTGGACCTTTCGACGCATCGGGAAGCGATCCTCCAGCAAGTCAATTTTTCATCGACGTACATCTCGATGCCGCAGTCGCTGACGGTCGAAGAAAATCTCTGGGTTGTCGCGAGACTGTATGGCCTGACCGATATTTCTCGGCGTGTGCGTGACATCGTGAAGAAGTTAGAGATGGAGGAGTTTCGCTCCAAAGTGACCAGGAAGCTGTCGTCCGGCCAAATGACGCGACTGACCCTGGCGAAAGCGTTTCTTACAGAACCCAAGATTCTGTTTCTGGATGAGCCGACCGCCAGCCTCGACCCCGATATTGCCGAAAAAATTCGGGGATTCCTGAATGAGGAGCGCCGATCCTCAGGGCTGAGCATTCTGTACACGTCGCATAACATGCGGGAGATGGAGGAAATGTCCGACCGCATCATCTTTTTGCAGCGCGGCAAGATCGTCGCGGAAGGGACAGCTCAGCAAATTGTGGCGCGTTTCGGCCAAGCCGATTTAGAAGAAGTCTTTCTAAAACTTGCGCGCGATTCCCGCAGTTGAGGAGAACGATGACGATGACTCAGCCGTGGATTGATTTTGGAACGGGGCTGTTGGCAGGCGGGCTTGGCTTGAGCGTCTGCTGGGGATTGTTTTGGCTGGTGATCGGGAGTGTCGGGTGGATGCGTGGCACGTGCAGTTGGGCTGTTTTGCTCAACAGCCTGGTTGCGTCGGGGATCCCATTCCTGCTGATGGGGCTGCTTGTATGGTTGAGAGACTCCACCGAGGTGCCAGGGCTCGCATTTGCCGGGGGGCTCAGTATTATGCCACTGGTGGTTGTCGGATTTGGACTACGCCGGGCTCCTGACGGGAGGCTGGCCGGCATCCACATGCTGGGAGGCGTGCGGCATTTGATGGACAAGCTGCTCGGCAAACACCAGACGTGCGGAGGCTGTGGAGACGGGCATGGCTCGGGGTCCGGAGGCTGCGGGTGAAACTGCATCGTATTCTTGCCCTGCTTGCCAGGCATCTGTATCTGTATCGGCGCAGTTTGCCCCGTATTATGGAGATCTTTTATTGGCCGTTTTTGGATCTCGTGATCTGGGGATTCATCACGATCTACCTCGCCCGGTACCAGAGTCAGATTCCGGGATTTGTCACGTTCTTCCTGGGGGCGCTCATTCTATGGGACATACTATTTCGGGCGCAGCAAGGCATCACGATCTCGTTCCTTGAAGAACTCTGGGCGAGAAATTTGATGAATCTCTTCGCCAGCCCGCTCAAGCCCAGTGAATTTCTGGCGGCGACCATGGCGATGAGCATTTTCAAAGTCACGTGTGTGTCGATTATCATGACCCTGTGCGCGCTGTTCTTTTATTCCTACAACGTGTTCATGATCGGGCTCTGGCTGATCCCCTTTGTCTTGAATCTGGTTCTGACCGGCTGGGTGATCGGTGTGTTTACCACGTCGCTCATTATGCGGTTTGGGCAGGAAGCGGAGGTCTTAGCCTGGAGTATGGTCTTTCTTTTTCAGCCGATCTCCTGTGTATTTTATCCGATGGACGTGTTGCCTGGCTGGCTGAAGCCGGTGGCCTTGGCCAACCCGGCAGCCCATATTTTCGAGGGGATGCGGGCTGTGCTAGGGGGAGAGGGCAATCCTAGTATGAGCCTTGCCTGGGCTGTGGGCCTCAACGGGTTGTTGCTGGTTGCCGCTGTGGGATGGTTTTATCGAACCTTTGCCTATTGCAAGGACCAAGGGCTGCTTGTCCGGATTGGCGAGTAATGTTGTAATCGGCTGGACTTCTGTGGTACGGTACGGCCACTCTATCGTACGGGTCTCGCGATAGCGCGATTTAACAGTGCAGACCCACAACGTCGATGTTGCCTTGTCCGGGAATCTTGTCGGAAGTCAGACCCAAGTCGCTGCTCGGTTCGCGTCTTCGGCCCGCTCCTTCCCCCGTTCCTCGCGCTCAAGACAATATCATCATTTATAAGGAGGAACCCCGATGGGTTCAAAGATCTATGTCGGTGGGTTGCCCTATTCGGCGACCGAGCAGCAATTGAGTGATTTGTTTGCAGCCCACGGCGCCGTGGCGTCGGCGCGGATCATCACAGATAAATTCACCGGCCAATCCCGTGGATTCGGCTTTGTGGAAATGTCCTCGGATTCGGAAGCCCAAGCAGCGATCACAGCGCTGAATGGGGCTGAAATGGGTGGCCGGACTTTGACTGTCAATGAAGCGCGTCCTCAAGAGCCGCGCGCTGGTGGCGGTGGCGGTGGCGGTGGCCGCGGTGGATTCGGTGGTGGCGGCGGCGGCGCCAGAAGCGGTGCGGGTGGAAAGCGCGATCGCTGGTAATTGATCGCTTCGATGTAGTACCGGAGGGGCTGTCGTTCTTGAACGGCAGCCCCTCCGTCTTTTTGTGGACCAGTAGGGTGCCTTGTCAATTACGTCAATGCGATGGTAAGAAACTCACTCAGACAGCCGGTTTCCACACTGAGAGGAGGGGGTTGTGAAGAGCCAAGCGGGTCTGCTCCAATCGACCGTGGCCTCGGCAGATCTTTCTTCGTGCTCTTTCCATACGAGTCCCGTGCTGGTGGTCGAGAACTTCTGGTCCCGTGAAGAGCGGCAGTATTTTCGGGACGCGATGGCAACGGCGTCTTGGAAAAGTATGCAAGAGCTGTCGATTGTGCGTGAGGATTTCCCGGCTGCAGGGAATTGGGCCAAGGCGGAGATCGCCCAACCTCAGGGCCAACGATTTCTGTCCAGATTGCAATTGCCCTGTATTCACGAATATATGGAGTCGTTCCCTAATCTCATAGGCCGTCACATGGGATTTAGTTACTATTCATACGCCGCAGGGGATTGTCTGCCGACTCATGACGATACGGATCAGGGGCATCCCATAGGGGAGCGGCCGGCGCCGCTGCGGCGGATTGCCGTCGTCACATATTTCCATGAAGAATGGCGGCCTGATTGGGGTGGGGAGTTGATTCTTTATGCGCCGCGAACCACGCATAGCGTCAGCCATACCGATCTCGTGCCGACCCACTGCATCGAACCTCGCCCCGGATCGCTTGTGATGTTTACCGTGCCTCGTTTCCATCGGGTATGCCGTGTGGATCCGATGGCCGGGCAACACCGGCGTCTATCGATTGCCGGCTGGTTCATGACCGAGCACGCGTAGCGAGAGCAAGTCTGAAGTCAACGTTTCGGGTGAGGCGAGGGGATAAGAGGGGCTTAGCAGGGCCTAGCCGCGACCGTCACCTGCGTCACGTATTTCAACCGAACCAATCGACGTCGTTGGCGGCTTTCCCATGTCCTGAGACATCAAGGGACGATGCCGGTTGCGCAAGGACGTCCTGAACCAGGTGGATTAAACGGTCCTGTTCAAACGGTTTTGCCAGAAATGGCAGTGTTCCGCGTTTGATTCCGTGACTCGCCAGGTCCTTTTCCGGGTTGCCGGACATCAGAATGACATGAAGACCTTTGCGGATGGCAGCGGCTCGGATGGCCAGCTCAAGGCCATGCACATGAGGGAACGGATTTGAAGTGGAGGCCAGTTGAAAACCGGGTGGGGGCAAGATGAGATCGGTGAGCAGAAGATCGATCGGCCCCTGATGCTCCGTGCAGATTTTGAGAGCATCGGAGCTGCCCTCGGCCTGAAGCACCGTAAACCCGGTTGCTTCAAGCAGGGTTTTGCACAGTTTGATGATCGATGGCTCGTCATCGACGACTAAGATTGTCGGAGAACCAGGTGAAGGCGGGATGTTCTGATGTTCTGTCATCGTGGTGTTCCTTCACCGGCATCATAATGCCGGGCGGATTGCCAGTCGAGGGAAAATTTCATTCTTGCGCAGGGCCCGGCAAGGATATGACAAGGGAATATAGGACGAAGTATCCACTCATGTTATGAGCCGGTTATGTCTCCGTTGACCGGGCCTTCAGTGCATCCAACCGCGCTTTGTCCAAGTTTACGTAGAGCGACTTCTCTTGGGTGACGGTCACGGCACCGGGCGCCTGGCCCTTGGCCTTTTTCACCCACTTGCGCCTGGTATAGACAACCTCGCCTTTGCCGCTTTTCTTCAGATCACTATAGAGGAGCGCCAGAGTTGCGGCGTCACGCAGAGTTTCGACCGGTGGATCGGTCCCTTTTCCCAGCCGCACGATGACATGAGAGCCTGGTGTACCTCGGGCATGGAGCCAGAGGTCGTCGCTTTTGGCTAAGCCGAAAGTCAGCTCATCATTTTCTCGTGCATTGCGTCCGACAAAGATCGGCAATCCGTCAGCAGAGATAAAGCGACGAAACGGACCGCGCCGCTGCGTTTCGCCGGACCGCCGGTTGGTGCGCGTCGTGACTCGTGCTTTGATGCTGGAGCTGGAAGGAGAGGCGGCAGGTGGAGTCCAGGTTCCTTGCTCAAGCGCTGAAAGTTCTGCCAGGAATCGTTCCAATTCGCGTTCCGCCTGCTCGATGCGCGGCGTCAGCTCCCGTTCGGCAGCCAGATGTTTTCGATGTTTTCGGAAATAGTCGTCCATGTTGCCTTGAGAAGATTTTGTGCGGTCGAGCGGAATCGTGACTTCCGGTAATTGTTCATCGAAATAATCGGTAACCGTCATGTGATCGGCTCCTTTGGCTATCATTCCCAAGTTGGCTTTGATCAATTCTCCATAGCGGGCATAGTCACGGTACTTGGCGGCCCGGTCCAAGTCTTCCCGCCATGCCTGGATCCGCCGATGCTCTTTCTTGAGCGTGGTTCTCAACACTCGCAGCCGTGCCTCTTTGGCATCGTCGACGGCGAGCGTGGATTCCTTATCCCGGTAATAAGCATCGATTGCAGCCGAGATGGGAAAATCTCCGCTGAGGCCGCTGGAAAAACGATTCGACCATGTCTCTTGCCCATCCTTGCCACGTTGCGCCGGATAGACATACGGCTGCGCGATGAGGTCTCGCTCGTTGGCTAAATTGCGGAGTATCAGCCTGTTGGCATCAAGTATCAGTATGTTGGCTCTTTTTCCAGTCAGCTCGCACACGAGTGTGTGTGTGCCTGCTTTGCAGGCACAGCGAATTTCCACGATGCGGTCGTTCGGTACTTGGCAGATGCCGTCGATTCTGGCTCCTTGGAAATGTGCCCTCAAGAACTGGCAAAAGGCCGGGGGGGTCGGTGGGTTTTGGAGCGGGTGGTTGGTCAGATGTAATCGGGACGTGTCCGGCCTGGAGGAAATCAGCAGGCGATGGGTCTGTCCTGGCACACGAATGTCCAAGAGGAGGGTATCGGGGGCGGGTTGCTGAATTTTTTGAATCCAGCCTCCACGTAGAATCGGCGCGATTTCCATCACGGCCTGCTCGATTTCCAGCCTGTTCAGCGACATTAGTGACTACCCTCTTTCCAATAACCCTTTATGCAAAGAGAGGATAATGACGAGCCAATTTTGTCCCATACGGTCATTTCAGTCCAAATTTTTGTCAGTTCGACGGTCTTTTAGGCCGGCACTCTACGATTCCCGGCATAAACGCGCAAGAGCCTAAGGAGAGCACCTGGCATCCTGATTGCTTCTCTTGAGGTACACATGGGCAGCGCAGAATGAACAAGGTGAGATGCCACCTGTTGCCAGGAGGCCTTCCATGAATTGCTCGAGATGTCACGGTCTTATGGTTATAGACAATCTGATCGACATGCGTGAGAGTTTTTTGCCGATGTGGATGCGGGGTTTGCGATGTGTCGCCTGCGGCAACGTCGTCGATCCGCTCATCGCCCACAATCGGATGCGCCAGCTTAAATCAGACATGCCAGACGCACATATTTCGGAGAAGCACACGCATGCCAAGGCCGCCTAATAGTCTACCCCTATAGTACGACAGCAGGACCGCTTCATGGAGCCGGTCGTTCGTGCCGTGCTCCTCCCACGGAGCTCTTTCCTTGCAGCCGTCTCTCCACTGCGCTACAGTCCTCCACGTCACCCATTGTTGAGTCATCCACGATGCCCCTTTTGGAGTTGCCGCTTCTCACCCGCCTGACCGATGAGTTTCGTCTCTCGATGCAGCGACTGTTACAGGATCTCTGTCGAGAGCTTCAAACCGATTATCCGGATCTTTCCTCCCGGTATGGCCTTCCGGTCGGATTGTTTCAGATCCTCAGCCGATCGCTTCCAGTTGAAAGCTATTCCAACTGGAAGGTGGCCGGATGGATCGAATCGCTCAACGATCTCGTCTATTTTTTGGACATTCTCCAGCAATGGGAACGAGAGCCGGACCGGGCCGAATTCACGCAGCAACTCTTTACGGAATGCCAGGAGAAGTTTTTTGAGAACAGTTACCTCCACGATCTGTTTCCTCTGGGCCGTCCTCGTGCGGCTGGGCTTGAGAAACGGCTCACAGGTTTGTGCCGGAGGCTGGCGCGTGAATTGACGCAGGAATCAATCCTATTCGATCCGAGACTCGCCGTGAAGTGGTGCAAACAGCGCACGGTGCCGCGATGGGAAGCACCGGCAATACTCGAGGCCAACTTCGAGCGGGCGGAAGCAGGGAATGGTATTTCGGTCGGAATTGCCGGAGAGTGGCGCGAGGCTCCTGCCGAGGTGTGCGGGGGTCTGAAACGAGCGTCCGGCCAGGCGACGTTTCTGATCGGGACGAGTGGGATTTCAGTGCGCATCGGTCGAAAGACCTCTGAGTTATGGACCGCATGGGGCGGCCAAGGTGAATGGAGCTGGACCTCTCAGGCGACAGAGGCGGCGTTGGAGGCTGGACAGTGTCCGGTGACGATCGGTCCGACGTTAGTCTATGGGAAAGACCGGCAGCCTCGGGCGATTGTCCGAACAGAGCAGAAGCAGGCGGAACGGATCAGCCGGGCTTGGGGGACGATCCAAGCAGCCTGGTCTGAAGGGTCTGGGGTGCTGGCCGTACTGACTTCGCGGATTGTGCCGCTCAAGGCGAAGGGTGTGGTGAGTTTCAGCTATCGCCATCGACCGGGACTGTCGTTCATCAATTGTTTCGATCGGGACAATCTGGATTTAATCGACGATTTGATCCATGAGAACAGCCACCATCACCTGAATCTCCTGCTGCGCAAGTACGTGATGTATCGCGGCGACCACCATCAGCAGATCTTCTATTCGCCCTGGCGCCGGAGCCTCCGCCCGCTCCGCGGCATTCTCCATGCGACGTTTACTTTCACGATGGGCGCTATGTTGTTTGAGCGACTGTCGACATGGGCATCAGAGCCCGGCGGACCGGCGCGATGGAAACATGCGGGGTTGACCCCACGTGATCTTCAACGGGCCCGCTTTCGATGCCTGGAAGAAGTAGAAAGCGTCCGCTATTCACTGCAAGATCTGCACTATGCCGACCGCCACCTTGGCTGGCTCACCGGCTCAGGCCGCCGCATGGTCGGCCAATTGGCAGAGGCGATTGAGCAGATCGAACGCAGGATCGAGCCTCATTGCAAAGCAGTGTCACTCTCCACGTTCGGCCCGGCCCTTCGACGGCATAATGATGAACTGAGGAAGGCGCGGCAAACCTACGGGCCGATGCGGCTGAGTGAGGTGTAGTTGAAACAATGGCCGATCATTGTGAACACTGAGGGACTGCGGTATCATAACCCCATCAGCACAGAGGGTGGGACATGGCACTTCATAGTAAACGGCGCAAACCTCAGGTTAAACGAACTGTGACTGCCCAGCGGCTGAGTCTGCAAAAGCGGGTAGCTCGTCAGAAACAGTCCCTCCTGTCTCTCTCGGGAATCGGGGCCAGCGGGTTTACCGATATCAGCGTTAAGCACGACACCTACCTGCACGAGAAGCCGTGAGCCTGCCCACCCAATCGTTCCGCAAGTCCGTCTTCGTTGATACCTCAGCGTTCTTTGCCCTCGCCGATCAAACCGATCGATTGCATCATCAGGCGCTACAGTACGTGCAATCCACGGATCGACTCCTTGTAACCAGTAATATGATCGTCCATGAAACCATCACGCTCCTTCGCATGCGGCTTGGATACGAACAAGCTCTGCAATTTGGAATCCGCTTGCTGGGTGAGACCACCACTCCCGTCATTCGAGTGACTCAAGCAGACGAGGAAAAAGCTTGGGGCATCTTCCGTCAGTATCCGGATAAGCGGTTCAGCTTTACGGATTGCACCAGCTTCGCAATCATGAAACGGCTCGGCATCGGGACGGCGTTCGCTTTCGACGATGATTTCCGCCAATTCGGCAAATGGGTTGTGCATCCTCTGGGCGATATCCGGTAGCAGAGCTGGCAGGCAAGTGAGTCGGGACTATAACTGGCGCCGATAGAGCTCGGCGTTTTTCTCCATCAGGCGCTTGGCAGCGGCACGGAACGCGTCATCGGGCTGGCCAATGAAGTCCCTGATACCAAGGCATACCATCTGTTCGACTGTCAGGCCTTCGCGCTTACCCGGCGCTTCCAATCGTCGGAGTTCCTCATCTGAGAGAGAGTGTGTGAGCGTTGCCATGATCGGTTCCTTCGCCTGGGAGACTACGTCTGAAATGATGTCAGTATAGGGAAGGGATCATTGAGGGCAAATGCTTGAAGCTAGCTGGATGCCATGGTGAAGATCCCCACCGAAGCTGCCAAACCTACGGAGAAGATAATCCCTTCTTGACGAAATACGCTTCACGAACGGCGCCTCACACTTTCTAGGGTTCCACCGTCACATCCACAAACGCCGGGAGGCTATCCGCGCCTTTCTTATCCGTCACGCGCAGCTTGAATCGGTAGGTTCTCGGCTCTGACACGGTTGGGGCGAGGAAGGACGCCTCGGCGTTGTTTGCGTCGAGCAGCGACACTTTGCTGCCGCGCAGCTGGCTCCAGGTATAGTAGAGGGCTTCGCCTTCGGGGTCGCGGCTCTTTAGCCCGCTCAATTTCACTTTTGATCCGGCTCTCACGGTTTTGCTTATCCCCGCATCGGCGATCGGCGGTGCGTTCGGTTCGTCGTTGACGTTCACATCCACATCGAGCAGGGCCTGCTTCCCGCGGTTGGTCACGGTCAGTACAGTCTTCCCGTTGCCGACGATCTGGAGGAGTCCGCCGGTCAAGACTTTAATGACGTTCGGGCTTGAAGACTCGTAGGTGGTTCCGGTTTCCGGAGCGCTGATCCGGCGGGCTATGCCGTCGGCGAACTCACCGACAACCGGTAACTCGAAAATCTTACCTAGAGAATCCACGTGGCCGAAGGCGGAGGATTGTCCGGCCCGTCCGAGCTGCAGCGGCTTGTCGGTTGCAAAGTCGATTGTGATCAGGGCGGCCTTGGGTTCAACCTGTACCATCACTTCGTCGAAGACGGAGCGTGTACCCAGACGTCCACGCGAGATTTCAGCCACGGCCAGGAGCCGCATGGGTCCGATGCCGTCCTTGGGGATCAACAGGCGGCCACCGAATGGTGGGTTGTGTTCCGCCAGCCCGATCGAGGCAGCGGGCGCAACGATGGAGCCGGTGGCCGTGGTGTCATCTTGCTCCACTAGCGCCTCGTCTTGCCCGCTATACCAGTAGTAGCGCACCGCGACGATGCCGCGGTCCTTTCCCACATCTACCTGAGCAGTCACGGTACTTCCAGCAATCAGTGTAGCGCTTTCTGCCGGCTCGATAATCTTGAAGGCTGATGACTGCCCAGCCATGATGGTCAGGACCAGTGTGAAAGCAAGAAAGTTGATAAGGAGGGCGGAGTGGAGACGGTTCTTAGACCTTTTACGTTTCACGGTTTACTTTTTACGGTGTGCGCTCATCGCGTCAGATGAAACGGGACGTCTGTGATGATGACTCGCTCTTTGAAGAGCAGCGCCGCTTTAAGCATCAGCGCGCGCTGGTTGTGCAGGATGCTCTGCCACCAGCGGGCCGGAAGAATTTCCGGGATCACAACGGTCACCCAGGTGTTTGGCTCTTTTTCCAGAATTTCCTCGATGTATTCCAGGAGAGATCCCAGCACCGAACGATAGGGAGAGGAAATGGCGATCAAATTGACACCGCCACCCCATTGGGCCCATTGGATTTTGACTTTGGCGCTTTCTTCCGGGTCAAGATCGACATACACGGCGCGAATCTCACCGGGACGGCTTCTCGCATAGTCCAGGGCGCGGACCACGGCGCGATTCACTCCGCTGACCGGAATGACCACGATATTGCGTCGAGGCAGCGGGGGCCGAGACCCTCGGCGGTCCAGGGTGATTTGTTCCGATACAGCTCGATAGTGAGAGCGAATGCCCTGGAACATGAGGATTAAGATTGCGACAAGTAGAAAGACGATCCAGGCGCCCTGCATGAACTTGGTGCTGGCAATAATGACGGTGGCGATGCCGGTCGTAACGGCGCCGATGCTGTTGATAACCAGTTTCTTTCGCCAATGTTTCCCTTTCTTCGTCAGCCAGCGGTTGACCATGCCGGCTTGAGAAAGCGTGAACGAGACGAACACCCCGATGGCGTACAACGGGATCAGCGCATGGGTATCGCCTTGAAAAATTACCAACAGGAGACAGGCGAAAAAACCGAGGATGACGATGCCGTTCGAAAACACTAGGCGATCGCCGAACGTGGCCATCTGGTGCGGCATGAATCCGTCCCGGGCCAGGATCGAAGCTAAATGCGGAAAGCCGGCAAAGGCGCTGTTGGCTGCCAGCACCAGCAACGCCATGGTGGCGATCTGAATGGTGTAATAGACCACCCCCGTGCCGAATGTGAGGCGGGCCAGTTGCGACATGATCGTCTCGTCTGCTTTGGGAAGTATGCCGAAGTGATAGGCCATCCAGCTCACACCCATAAATAGTGATGCTAGGATGATGGACATCCAGATCATCGTCGTCGCGGCGTTTTTCGATTCGGGATGGCGAAAGGCTTTGACGCCGTTGGAAATGACTTCCATACCGGTCACGGCAGAACAGCCTGCGGCAAACGATCGAAGAATCAAGAAGAGGGTGAGACCTTCCATCGCTTTGCCAGGCATTTCAGGATTCGTCGAGGAGGGAGTGAGGCCAGGGGTGGTGAAGGAGTGCAGGGTGCCGACGGTGACCAGCAGCCCAAGTGCTCCAATAGCGAAATAGGTCGGGATGGCGAAAAACGTTCCCGACTCTCGGACGCCGCGGAGATTCATGATGACCATAAAGATGATGGCGACAAGTCCCAACGCTTCCCGATGGACAAATAGACTGGGGATGGCTGAGGTGAGTGCGGCTACTCCGGCCGCGACGCTGACGGCGACGGTCAAGACATAGTCGATCATCAACGCTGCGGCGGCCACCAGGGCCGGCCTCTCGCCGAGATTCGTCTTTGCAACAATGTAGGCGCCGCCTCCCTCAGGATACTCATAAATGATCTGTCGATAGGAAATCGTGAGGACCAGTACAAGAAAGAGAATGGCCAGACTGACCGGAATCGACCAGGTCACGGCCGCCGTGCCGGCGAGGACGAGCACTAACAGGATTTCTTCAGTTCCGTATGCGACCGAGGAGATCGCGTTCGATGAAAAAATTGGCAGCGCGATGGTTTTCGAGAGCCGTTCGTGCCGTGCTTGTGCCGTCTTCAGGGGATCCCCGACGAGCCAACGTTTCAAAATCATAGAAGGATTATGGCACAAACCGGCGGTGAGGGCGAACGGGAAGAGGACATTATGACCCTGGGGCGAAAGACTCAGGCCGGTGTTGTACGAGTGTATAGAATCGGTGTGATTTGGTATTGTGTATCGAGGGGAGTGGCGGTCTTTATGAAAGGGCTAAGGCTGCAGATTGTTCTTGACGGTTGTGGGAAAATGGGTCTTGCAATAATTTCGTGAAATGGATATAAGAGCTCGCTCTTAGTATACCGTGCGGGTAGGGCTTGTCCTGCTTAAGTGGCGAGCAAAGAATTTGTGTGGTAGTACGGACATCCTGACGATTCCTCCAATGAGTATTGGGTTCTACTAGAGTCTCCAGCTTGTAATGATATTGGTGTCTCACGATTGCTTATAATTGAATAGATGGCACACGGATTTATTGTCAATTGATTGAAGTTGAATTGTTTACTGTTTATGGAGGAGGCTGAACGTATGGGTGTTTCAATAAAACAGATATGTTCTGGGCTGTTAGGATTTGCGGCCGGCCTGGCCTTGATCGGGGCGACGCCCGCTCTCGCGGCCATGTCGCACGACGCGCATGCGGCGCAGGACGCAAACGTCGATGTCGCCCAACCGGTTCATGTCCAAGCTGGTCCGATGTTGCAGGACAAGATGTCGAAGGCGATCGAGCAAATCGAACGCCAGGTCCAATCAACTGGGCCGTTTCAGGGGGCCGGCGCGCATGCTATGCAGCAGGGGATCCTGCTCGTAGCCGAGGACCCGGATAAAGTGAAGGTGACGCAGGGCGCTCGCTGCCCCGCGCATGCACCGGTTCGAGCCTACGATATTACGGCGATCAACATCGAAATCACCGTGAATCGGTTCGGCGATTTTTATCCGGGCTACATGTATGCGTTGACTGAAGAGCTGAAGGGAGTTCGTGAGGAAGAAGAGAAGAACAAGGCAGCACGGGAGAGCGAAGATGTGACTTTCGCCGGCGGTGCCGTATCGAATGGTTTGCAGGGTGACCTGATTCAGCCATTGGTCATTCGCGCGAACCAAGGAGATTGCTTGCGGATCACGCTCCGCAATCAGATCGACGGTGAGCCCACGAATATGATCATCAATGGGTCGCAGATGTTGGTCGCCAGCACCGGCAAGCCGGCGACGGCCAACAACCCGGATGCGCTGGTGGCGACGGGAAAGAGCGCCGAATTCGAATGGTATATCCAGCCTGATAAGCAGGTGGGAGGCCTCGCATTTCACAGCCATGCCACGCGCGAACAGTACTCCTTGGGCCTGCTGGGATCACTCGTCGTCGAACCGCGCGGTTCGCGCTTCCTCAGCCCCTTTACCGGTGAAGAGATGAAGAGCGGGTGGGAAGCCATGATCGATGTGGCGAAAGGGTCGGATTTCCGAGAATTCGTCATCTTCTATCACGAGGCAGGCGATGAGACCTTCCGCTTGCTGAACCGCAAAGGAGATATGCTGCCGCAGCGTGATGCGCATACGGACACCTATCGTCCCGCGGCCCGATTGCTCAACTATCGCAGCGAGCCGCACGGAACCAGACTTGAGATGCAGGAGCATCTTGTCGGATTTGCCGATGAGTCGCAGGGGTATGGATCCTATACATTCGGTGATCCCGCCACCACGATTCCCCGTTCCTATTTGGGTGACCCGGCGACGTTCCGAATGATCGGCGGATCCGAGATCGTGCATTCCCACCATCTCCATGGGGGGTCGATCCGCTGGGCCAGACAGCCTGGAACCAGCAAGCTGGATGCGACGCTCTCCAAGAACGGTCCGGTGAAGTTTCCTATGATCAACGACACGTCGGATCGGTTGGACGTGCAGTCGATCGGTCCGTCGGAGATTTATGATGAGGTGACCGAGGGCGGGTCCGGCGGGTTGCAGGCATTGGCCGGAGAATTCGTATTCCACTGCCATATTCCGCAGCACTATGTCACGGGTATGTGGGGGTTCTGGCGTGTGTACAACACGCTGCAAGCGCCGGGCTTCCAAACCGACGTGATGAAGGCGCTCGTGGAGTTGCCGGATCGCAAGGGAAAGATCAAGCCGGCGGTGAGCTCGGACAAGCTGGTTGGGACCACGGTGGATTGGTACGGCGGGAAGAAGTGGGAAATTACGAAGGACAAGACCGATTGGAAAGCCAATCCGGTGAAAGTGTCGATCAAGGATTGGGTGGAGTACATGCTGCCGCCGCAAGGCTTGCCCGGCAAGTCCGAGGATCAAGTCGTACAGGCCAAGGCGCATGATGCCACGGTGGTGAACTGGAAGTGGGAAGGGGCATTGGCTCTGAACGAGCCGGAAACGCCTCACAAGTGGGCGGATTATGTCTCGCCCGCTCCGTTAAAGCGTCCGCCAATCACGTTCGATCCGCAAACCGGAAAGCTGGCGTTCCCATGGCTCCGTCCGCATCTCGGCAAGCGTCCGCCATTTGCCCCGAACCACGGTGGCGCGCCATGGTTAGAGCCTTTCCATGTGAGAGAGGACGGCACCAAGAGCACGGAACCAGCCAGGCCCGGTGAGCAAGGTCCCTGGAGCTTGTGCCCGGAGAATGCTCCGCGGAAGTACTTCACAACCCATTCCATTACATTACCGATCACGCTGAAACCGGCGACGGCGAACTCCGCCGCTCTGGTCGATCCGATCGGTATGATCTATGTGTTGCACGAAGAAGAAGCAGAAGTGCGGCAAAATCCCAAGAAACAGGTGCCATTGGTGATTCGCGGCAACGTGTACGATTGCGTGGACGTGATCTTCAAAAACGAAATTCCCGATGATGCCAGAACCGGGTGGGCAAACAAGATCAATCTCCACCCGCATTTCTTCCAGTTCGATACCAGCGCATCGGATGGTCCGACGATCGGATTCTCCTACGACATGTCGCTGCGGGCGTTCACTATGCTGAAAGATCCGCAGCCGGAGAAGGGCATGCCCTTGCCGGGGAATACGGTGTTGACGGCCGACACAAAGGCCGGTGCGCGCAGTATTACGGTGGCAGACCCGTCGAAGTTCCATGTCAATATTGAGTTGGGCGTCGGGATGGATGATCCCAAGTTCTTTGAAGTCGCCCGGATCAAGACCATCAACGGGAAGACGATCACCTTCGATGCGCCGCTGAAGTACGGGCATAAGAAGGACGATATCGCCAGCGTGGAGTTCATCCGTGAGCGCTGGTATGTGGATGCGGATTTGGGGACCGTCTACTGGCATGACCATGTGTTTGGTACGGATACATGGGGCCATGGATTGTTCTCTGCGTTCATTACCGAGCCGCCGCGGTCGACCTACCATGACCCGGTTACCGGCAAAGAAATCCGCAGCGGTCCCATCGCGGACATCCATACGCTGGAGCCGGTATCGGCCCATATCCGTGGCAGTTTCCGAGAAGTCATGATGCATATCATGGACAGCAATGCTCGAACAGCGGAGCTGATCACGACCGACAATCCTCAAGCGAGGATCGGAGCGACCACTGTGGATGGGCCACCGTCGCATCAGTTCCCCGAAAAGATCAACAAGTCGCCGATGTGGTTCCTCAATGGCGGTGAAGCGACGACCGGCAGCGGGTATAGCATGCGGGTCGAACCGTTGAGCGTGCGGTTGATGAACAACCCCGATCCGTCGAAGTTGTTCGTATCCGGCATTCACGGTGATCCCGGTACTCCATTGCTGCGGGCCTACCTCGGCGATCCTATTGTCGTGCGTGCCCTGGTCGGTTCAGCCAACGAAGTGCATACGTGGCATGTGACCGGCCACTGGTTCCCGATGGAACGGTACGGGACGACAGCCATGCCGAGGAGCACGATCCACCTGGCGATCGGAGAGCGTTATGATCCAGCGATTCCGGCGGCTGGCGGTCCGCAAAAACAGTCAGGAGATTACCTCTACTATAGCGGTCGTGCATCGCATTTTGCCGAAGGTAGTTGGGGAATCTTCAGAGTGTTCGATGAATTGCAGGGCGATCTGAAGCCCTTGCCGAGCCGCGAGCAGATTCAGAAGTCTGCTCCTTCTGTTTGCCCGGCTGATGCGCCGGTGAAGTCCTTCAATGTGTCGGCGGTTGACCAGCAGATCCGGTACCATGACGGAGCGCCTGGTGTGATGGAAGTGGACCTCGAACGGAAGATGGTCTTCGGTAACGAGCAGGGCAAGATGTATGTGCTCGAAGGGGATCGTGGGCGTGTCAAGGCTGGTGAACTCAAGCCAAGCCCCCTGACGCTGCACGTGAACGTCGGTGATTGCCTGAAGATCAATTTGAAGAACGAGATGGCGAAAGAGCGCGCCGGTTTCCATGTCGACATGATGGCGTTCGATCCAAAAGATTCGTTCGGCGCCAATGTCGGCAATAACTCAGGCGATCAAACAATCGGACCGGGGCAGAGCAAGACCTACACCTACTATGCCCATCCGGAATACGGAGAGCTGGCCGCGCTCATTCAGGATTGGGGGAACGTGGTTGAGAATCCGAGAAACGGTCTGTTTGGATCGGTCATTGTCGGGCCGAAGGGTTCGCGGTATCGCGATCCCGTGTCGGGTGACGATATTACGATGAAGAGCAGCTGGCGAGCCGATGTCATCGTTGATCGGACGGTTCCCGGCAATGAAAACAGGAAGAACTATAGAGATTTCTCCCTGATGTTCCAGGACGAGGATAACATCGTCGGCGTCAGCTTCATGCCGTACATCCAGCAGGTCGCCGGCATTACGGCGGTGAACTACCGGTCAGAGCCGACTGCATGGCGGGTAGAAAAAGGCTGTGAAATTCCGGAAATCTTCAGCTGCGTGAAAGCCGGGGAAACGCCCTCGACGCCGCTGTTGCAGGCTCACGTGGGAGATCCGGTAGCGATTCACGTGCTTGGTGCCTTTAGTGAGCAGGTCCAACTGTTCACGGTCGATGGTCACGAATGGCCGCACGAACCCTATATGCAGGGTGCCGATCAAGTCAGCACCATGGAGTTCGGAGGGTCAGAAGTGATTAACGCCTATCTGACCGGCGGGGCCGGAGGACCGAACCGGATCGTCGGCGATTACTTGTGGAAGAACCAACGTCCGGCTTATGTCAATGCGGGACAGTGGGGACTCTTCAAGGTACTTCCAGTCGAGGATCGGCGCATCTTGCACCTGACGCCACAGGTTCCAGCCACCAAGACGGCTGAGAACCAAATCGGTGAAGCGGTCGCCACACCGACTTCGATGATCGGGCAGTAGTCATCCATGCGGCGGTGTCCCGTCTTACGGGACACCGCCGCTCCTCTGCATACCTTCCGAATTTCTCTTCGAGGTAACATAGTCTATGAGTTTGCGGGGATTATGGATCAGCGGGATGTTGCTCCCTGTCCTCATGGGTGTG
This sequence comes from Nitrospira sp., assembly GCA_022842445.1. Taxonomy (GTDB): domain Bacteria; phylum Nitrospirota; class Nitrospiria; order Nitrospirales; family Nitrospiraceae; genus Nitrospira_D. The sequence goes on along the minus strand of JALHPO010000004.1, from coordinate 218,351 downwards.
GGAACGACCGCATTATTTGCCGAAGGTGAGCCAGTTCAAACCGTGAGCCGCGTCGAGGTTGTGCTTGCCGATCAATATCGGAGTCAGGTCGCGGCGTTGAAAGAAGAGTTTGCTCAAGCGGGCATGACCAATGTCCATTTTCAATTCGCCAAACGAGGGCAACCGCCACAGAATATCGGACTCGGCCGGGATGTTCCGGCGGACAAGGCGCGAGAGGTGATTCGTCTGGCGCTTAAGTACAATCTAGGCATCAGCATCCTCCTGCCGGAGCGGTTGTTTCCTCCACGATTCGTGACGATTGCCTCATCGAACTATGACGATACGGTCGAGTACCCTATCAGTCAGGAGGCGCTTGCCAAACTACAGGCCCCCGATCTAACGACGGAAGAGTTTCACCGAGTCTACCGTGAATTGACCTCTGTCCCGCTCGAACCGAAGGGCCGGTATTAGGCAGGAAGCATCTCTGGCTTGCTGCAGCAAGAGCAATCATCGCGTGGTATCCCCTCCCGTGATGCGTTGCTGAAAATAAATATACCCCCACGGAATCATCACCTTACAGCTTGTCGCTGCTCTCGAATCGTTGACACCTAAGTAAGTGGTCCGTAAAGTGATGTGGTGATGGTCCAAGCTACGCCGACTGTCCCATCTCTCGCGCATCCCCTGCCTCTACAGCGCGTCTGATTCCCCAGTCTCCGCCGCTTCTTTGAAAAACGAGTCTCATCCAGTTAAGCGGTGCGATATGCGAATCACCAATCCCACAGCCGTGTGTCTGCACGGCAGCTAGCGGTTATGTGATGGACCGGTTCACATGCGCGCTTTTGCATGGGTTGCTTTTGGGGTGAGCGAGTATGGGCCACTAACGAAAAGAGGGAGATCGTCATGATGAAAATTCTGTCCAACACAAAACCGGCGGCTGCAGTCTTAACGCTGGTGCTGTTCGCGGCACTGTCGATATGGTCAACTCAACCGGCTCAAGCGGCAGATCCGCTTGTGAAAGGAGCGATACCTCCCGCTCCAGTAGGAGAGGTTAGTTTACCGGCATCGGGCGCAGAGGGGGATTCGCTAAAGATTTGTATGGCGAGAATTCCCAAACGCGCCAGTGTCGGACAACGCATGCTGGCAAAACAGACCTGTGCAGGTGAAGAGGAGACGCGGAAAGTAATCCGGTCGGCGCCGACCTTTTGAATGCGTGAGTCGAGAGTGTATTGGTCGCAAATGCGATAGGACAGAGTCGTATCCGCGAGAGATCGACGGACAGCTCGTCAGGTCCAAGAAAGAGTACGCATGAGACTGAGAGAGAGATGGGCAAGGCACTATAGTGGATTCACGGCTTGGATCAAGCTGGTCACTTTCTATGAGCTCGCAGTGGGAATGAAGTTGACCTTGGGCCATCTCCTCCACTACAAGCCGGTTACCCTTCAATATCCGCACGAGAAGCGGATTTTGCCGGACAATTATCGCGGCATGCTGGCGTTGCTGCGCTATGACGATGGGACCGAGAAGTGTGTCGGTTGTGATCTCTGTGAGGCTGCCTGTCCCTCTCGCGTCATTGCAGTGGTGAGCGCCGAAGTGCCGGGCGAACCGACGAAGCGATACGCGCGAGAGTATTCGATGGATATGACGCGGTGTTTGTTTTGCGGGCTGTGCGTCCAAGCCTGTCCGGTCGATGCCCTGGCGATGACACGGGAATACGAGTGGGCGGTCAGTGACAAGCGGGATTTGTTCCTCGATAAGCAGCAGCTGCTGGCGATTGGGGATCGTACGTTTCGGACACGTGAGAAGCGGCTGGAGTTCCAGCATCTGAATCTGGCGGTTTTCAACGTCTCCGCATCCAATCATCCGCCCAAAGCTTGTTAGCTTCAAGGCCGTGAAGGAGGCCTGATATGATCAGGCCGTGCGCGCTTATCGCCGAGGCATGGTGGCATTGCTTCCGTCGAAGTTCCTTCAATCCCATGTATGCGTGCCTGATCTGGAACCAGACGTTGAGAAGGGTGTTGTAGAGCCGGCCCATAGGAGGCGCGATGCAGTGTCGACGTTGCCAAGGTCTCTTGATTGCCGTCCAAATGAGAGATATGGGCCAGCCCCTGGTGGCTGGTTGGCGTTGCCTGCTCTGCGGCGCGATGACGGATCCGGGGATTGAGGCTAATCGGGCGAGTCATGATCCACCAAATAGGAACCGTGCGCGCGTTCCTGGGTCCCCTGTGATGAGGCTTGGAAAAGGCGGGGTGAGATGAATCTTCTGTCGATAGAGTGAGTGAGAGCGATGGATGATAGTGCGGAACTGGGGCATGATCCGGCCTGAAGGGTTTCTATAACGGGTATCATCCTGTGAATCATCGATAGGGTTATGTGGGCGGTCTCAGTGAGAAGGGACTACTGAATACGGGAGGAAGTCATGAGTATTTGGCGTGATCTTCGGCGCGATATGGGAATGGAACTCTTACTGTTCGCGTATGTGATTACGTGGGCGGTTGCCCTGCTCGTGACCGTTATGCTGACTAAATAACAAGGTGGCCAGGAGGAGCTATATTGCTGAAGGCTTTCTGATGGAGGTTTGAGAATGCAGCAGATCTCTGTGGTTCTGAAGCTCACCGTAATGGTAGAGCGGAGTCGGGCGTTTATTCTCAAACGTCACAGTATGCTCACAAACGTACGTTCCTCCTAGGTCGCATCTCCGCTTGGCAAGGGGGCTTGGAGAAGTTCCTTAACCCAGTCTCTTCCCCTGATGTTTTCTTCCGCTCTCCTTCCATGAACTCGAATGTCTTGTGGTGCTCTGCGCTAATCGTTGCCTAGAGCTCTCTCAATGCACAATGTGGCATTGAGCGGTGGCACAAGGTCAGACGTATCTGATACCGGCGAATACTCGGCCGATTCTCGAACCGGCCGTCAATTCTGCGCGCTACGATCTTAAGCGAGCCCTGACGGCTGACTCCCCGCAGCGGAAGGTGCTGCAGCTTGTCGTTGAAGGCAAGCGCACGATAGTGGAATCCGGCGCTCCCTAGCATCCGTTCTTCTTTTGCCTAGGGCTTTTCCTAGTATGGCTTCTGTTCGCCAGCCGCTATCGTGGTCTTATCTTGGGCACACCTTCTATTCTCCTTCTTTCATGAACTATTCGGAGGGGTGAGAAGGTTTTGGTTCGGAGCATGAGTCGCACGGGTGTCTCCAGTCCCCGCGCCGACTGCTCTCGTTGCCTGCCTGTGGGATCAGTGCTGATGACCCACTTGGTGAGGGCGCGGACAATCCGGACATTCTGACCGATCAGAATGTCCACAGACATTCAGAAGCGAAGAGGGGGCATGACACCAGACGAACAAAACTTGAGGATGAAGAAAGCGATCGCTCAGGCGATCAAGGTGATGGGAGACCGGTTTGGATCGACGGAGCAGGATGTCGCAAAGGCTATTCAGGACCTGAAGGTGTCGATGCAGGAGACGTCGGAACCGAGTCTTTCCGTGACAACCGTGCCGAGGCCAGGCGGCCCGTCACCTCAGGCTACGCAAGCCACCATCGAGACGCAATAGTATCTGCAACTGGTAGGAGCATGAAAGATGAATGTCCAAACTACCGTTCATAGCCACATCGACGTGACGGACACGCTGGTGAGATTGTACCTCTTCCTGGCGCAAAGCATGGATCGCTGTGTCAGCGAGGCCGCACGCAGCGACTATCCAGAGGCCGAATTGCAGTCGCATCTCGCCTCGACCAAGGCCGCGGTGATGGACATGCTGGCTGTCAATCCGGTGGTCAAGGCAAAGGTCGAGGGGGAATGCAATCGGGTTCACGCGCTTGTTGTGGCTTGTGTCACCGGTGGCGCCGCTAAGGCGGTCGTGCTGGATGAGCTGAAGGCGGAGCGAGCCGTGTTGCAGCACAAAACTATGGCATTGAGCGATCTGCTGGCGGTATTTCGGGCGGCATGACAGGACCATGAACCTGGCACCACGCTTTCATACTTGGTGCCAGGTTGAAGCGGAGTAGGCGGCAATTACCACGGAGGACAGTATGAAAACTGCACCACGAACGTACGTATTGACGTTGAATTCACCGTCCCGAAAAGGCCTTCGACTCTGGATGGGAGACAATATTCATGCCCTGCGTCATTGCTCGGTCAAACAGATCAGTCTTGCATTGAGGGAAATGCAGCAGACTGTGGACAGTCTGCAAGCTCCAGTGTCGTCCTCGGGCGGATCGTACTATCTCAACCGTAATCGCTGACAGGATGTCTTCGTCGAACGAGTAGAGAGCGGGGTCTGTGAGAGACAGTGTCGGTAGTGGTCAGAGGCCATCTGCACGGGTCATGACGCATGGCCGACGTCTTTCGGTACAAGGGAGTCATGGTATGACCAATATGGCGGATTCAGTCGATCTGAACAGTAGAAGAAGCGGAGCCGTGGTGCGCATGCGAACATCGTTCAATCTTGACGTATTCCTTAGTAAGGCCGATAGGGAGGGGGAGACGATCCTCATGCTTCCCAAGAGGCAGATTCTCTTTTCACAAGGAGACGCGTCGGATGCGGTGTTTTTTATTCAGGCGGGCAAGGTGAAGGTGACCGTAGTGTCGGAACATGGCAAGGAAGCCGTCATGTCGATTCTTGAGCAGGGGGATTTTGTAGGGGAATCCTGCCTGGCGGGCCAGCCGGTTCGTGTTGCGTCTGCCACCGCCCTGGAAGACTCCCGTATTCTACGCATCGAGAAGGCCGCCATGCTCCGCCTGCTGCAGGAGTACCCCAAGTTCTCTGACGCGTTTATGTCCTATTTGCTGTTGCACTTGATCCGCGTCCAAGAGGATTTAGTGGATCAACTGTTTAATTCCAGCGAGAAGCGGCTGGCGCGTGCGCTGTTGCTATTGGCCCATTTTGGGAAGGAAGGCAAGCCGGAAACGGTCATTGCGAAGATCAGTCAGGAAACGTTGGCCGAGATGATCGGCACCACCCGCTCTCGCGTCAGCTTCTTCATGAATAAGTTCCGCAAAATGGGGTTCATTGATTACAAAGGCGGGCTGCGCCGGAATGGCGGGTTGCATGTGAATAGTTCCCTCCTCAATGTCGTTCTCCACGACTAGAACCTCCCTCCGATTCTGTTCTTTGATTCGGTAACGCTAAGCCGACTCCGTATGACCTCGCCTCTATGGTTGTCATTGTTCCCTAGTGAGCAATTGTGAACAGACTGCAGTTGGCTGCTCCATTATGTTTATCCAAAATGGAGATAATCGTGGATGCTTCTGGTGCAGGCAAGAGGTTTGGTCCCTCTCCTAAATGGTTATGCCAGGCACGCCTACATACAACAATAAAATCTGCCATTGGTAAACACAATGCAGGCATTGTCCGCTATAAAACGCAAGAGATTGAAGGCGGCGCTGTAACCTTGGGAGACAATGCCAGTACGGAAACTGTGATCAGGTTACTGAATCGAGCGCTGGCCTCAGAAATTATCTGCATCCTCCGCTACAAACGCCACTACTTCATGTCCGCCAGGATCAGTTCTCATCACGTGAAGGCGAAGCTGCTTCAGCATGTGACTGAGGAGAGAGCTCATGCGGATCAACTGGCTGAGCGCATCGTCCAGCTTGGAGGTGAGCCGGTGTTGCTCCTTGAGCAGCTGCTGAACCGGGGTCATGTAGAACAGGACGAAGGAGATTCGCTGGAGGAGATGATCACGGCAGATCTGATCGCTGAACGAGCCGCGGTCGAGAGCTATCGCGACTTGATTGCTTCTATCGGTCCCGCTGATCCGACGACCCGGCAGGTCTTGGAGCAGATTGTGGCACAGGAAGCAAAGCATGCGGAGAATCTGGCCAGTCTCTTGAGGGGCTGAGTGTTAAAGCGAGGGGTGAGGTAACGACCACGCCTGGTGCTTCACGTGCGCAATATTGGGCGCAGAGGGAGGACATATGGTCTGCCAACGTTGTCGAGGGCTACTTGTACAAGAGTCATTTGGTGATCTCATAGACACAACGGGCGGACTCAGCACGGCCACACGTTGCATCAATTGCGGATGTGTCGAGGATGCCGTAGTGCGTGCGAATCGCTTCAGGCCGCCGGTGCGCGCGCGTGCGCTCCCGCGCAGGGTGGTAAGGACTGAAGTTGTTAGGCCAAAGCAGGTTCACGTGTAAGAGCATCTAGCGCAGATGAGCGGGTCCTGCTGAACCGAAGGCTTCTCTCACGATCGATCGACGACTCGCGTCTCGTGGATCGTGCTGGAGGAACTCGGTCTTCGACAGGAGCGCAATGAGTCCCGGACGCAGGTGACAGGGCCGTCTCGGGGAAGAAGCGGCACGGCGATCTGGGGATCAGCCGAACGGGGGTTCGATCGCGGGGTGTTCGTTGTGTGCATGTATGGTGCGTCCTGACAATGGGATTGGAAGGGAACTGAAAATAATCCGGTGTTGAGGAGGGATCAAAGATGGAGTTCTTGAATAATGACGCAGCTGGGTTATGCCAGACAATGACGAGTGTGGTGAAGGGTGGAGAAAGTCGGCAGCCTGTACACCGAAAGCCGTTCGGTCTGACGATCACGGTGGAAAAGCTCGATCGCGCGTTGCATGACATCCAGGCGCAGATTGAGCTGCTTCGGCGGGAGAGAACCAATCTGGGACTGGTGCGGGGAGAATTGGCCCGTATGGAAGCCATATGGCGAAAAGCGTGAATGACGCCGGTGTCTTTCTGTGCGGGCAGTCGTGGCGTGCCGGTTGGGTTGTGGATTGAGAAGGGTATGATCCGGGTATTCGGTGGCTACCTTCGCTCAAGGAGGATGTGACATGGGAACGCGTATCCATGTGAGCGGATTATCCTATTTCTGCACTGATGCCACACTCCGTCAGGCCTTCATTCAGTTTGGAACAGTGGCGCTCGCGCATGTGCTGAGGGATGAGTGTGGCCATTCCCTTGGTCTCGGCATTGTGCACATGGCCCGTTCCGAAGACGTCGAACGGGTCTTCAATGTGCAACGCTTGTTTGAAGTATCCGGTCTGCGCGTGAATGTCTGGGAACCTGCATAGTCGAAGAACCTCCATCACCAAGTCCGTTCATGGGCAACAATCCTAGAGATGTTGGGGCGATTCCAACACGACGTCATCGCGCTGAAGCCGGAGGCGGTGATTGTGTGGGGCTTCAATAATAACGTACATCGATCTGATCGTGCTCTGATCGGCCGAACGTTGAAACGAACGAGGGGAATGCCTTTTGTTCATGGGTGCATCTGGCGAAACAGGCGGGGATTACCGCGATTCTTGCCACGGAAGAGCCTGGACGAATGGTTGGAAGGTCTCAACATGTGGATCGGAGCTATCCTCGCAAAGGACGGTTATTAGGATTACGTGAACCGGCATGTGGCTGAGGTCAATGGTTGGATCAGAGATACGGCGACTCGTGAAGGTATCATGCTCCTGGATCTGGAAGCGGTAGCTGCGGATCAACGGGGCCTCCGGTGAAAAGACACGGCCGCGCCGGAGGGGCGTCACATTTCCGAGGGAGGGTATGAGCTATCGTCTGGATTATTCAAATATGAGCAATACTGAACAGATCGCCGCCGAGTGTATTCGGTAGGGTGCACCTACAGTCACACATGAATGGGCGTGTGTTGATGCTTATGAAGGAGGAAACTATGAAGCATTCTATGATGGCGATGCTCGTACTTGTCATGGGAGTTGGCGCTGGTTGTGCCATATCCAACACCGCTTCCGACTTGCGCGGCATCAAAGGAATGGACGGCGACAAGCTGACGCACATCAACACGAGGAATTTCGCGATTAACCTGTTCGTGACCAGACCCATGTGGGGGGATGCCTCACTCAACTCAACGGTCCAGCATTTTGCCGATGAGGCCAAGAAACATGGTGCAACGAAGGTGCGGATCGTACAGTCGGACGAGACAGTCATGTGGTATTTCCCTCCGATCTTAGGGTTCATTTTCACCCCGGTATACTCCAGCGTAGCGGGAGATGCCCTGCTCCCGTAGCGTAGCGTCATACCGAGAGGGCCCTGGCTCCATGGATCTTCACCTGGGCAAAGGCCAGCGCGGGAGATGTCTGATGAGAAAGCGCCATAGGTTGTCTTACCGATGTCAGACAACTCCAGCGAATCTATCCTGACGTGGCCGAAGTCCAGGTTGACGTGATAGCCCCTGTGGGCTCGGTGCACTCAGCCTATAATCAGAGATCAACGGTGTGAGCAGAACCAAGTCAAACGAGTGTGTGGTGGAGCATGGTGTCGGGACGCTAGGGGTAAAGGTTTCGCAACGTATCCCATGGGCCAATGCCCATGCTCTCCGTCGCCCAACCTGCGGTCAGAGCCCTGTAGATCTCCCTAGCGTAGCGGTCTGTCCGGTGGTCTGTCTCGATCTGCCGCAATTCAACTGGCCTCCGCTGACTGAGGTGTGGACGAGCAGTCTGCCGGTCACTTATCACAAAGCTGAGGGTATCCGGTGTGCCATGAACGACGAGGTGCTCTTTGGCGCGCTGCAATCGGCTGAACGCCCAGGCGCGCGGCTGGATAGCATGACCGACCGCGCCTATCGACGCCTACTCGGCCAGGCTCGTGATCTCGGCTATCCATATCTGCTGCGGGTCTGGAACTACTTTCCCCGCATCAACTCCGAATCCGACAGAATGGAGCGTTACTAGCGATTTTGTGTGGGTCGGTACCATGCTTTGGCCGAGGGTCTTGCGGACTTCCCTCGAACCTTGCCCGCGGGGACTGCTGTTGGGACAATGTCCGGCCCGTTGGAAGTCCATTTTCTCGCGTCAACCCAGGCTGGCATGCAAATTGAGAATCCGCGGCAAGTGAAAGACCGTAACTCCGACCGGGGAGGGATCGCAGTCCATGGCCTGCTACAGCGGAATGGTTCTCCCCCTTGGCCTCACTTATGCAGATGTGCCTGGCCTTGGTGCCCGGCCTGATCGACCCCGCAACCGTGGATGAACTTCTGTTCGTCTGCAGGTCGTGGCTAATCGAGGACATTGCGGAGGATGTTGGGCAGCAGTACAAGGTGGCATCCGACAAAGCCAAGGGCGATGTACTAAGGGCAAAAGCGAGGAAAGTGTCAGGCGAGGCGAGGAGCGAGATGCAAGGTGGAATCGAGGAACAGGAAAAGCAAGCTACACAGGGGGCTTTATCACAAGTTCCCCTCGAACCGCCAAACGGCCCGCTGTCGCTCCATCCTATAGGCACACGAGCCAGCCTTCCGTTGCACTTCACTATCGATGTTGACTGGGTGCACGGGTCCGAGAGTGGGCTGAAAGGCCTGCTGGATTTCTGTGATCGATGGAAACTCAAGGCCACGATATTTGTTGCCGGGCGATTTGCCGAAGCCCACGCGGAACTGATCGGAGAGTGTCGGTGGCGAGGGCACGAACTCGGCACGCATGGGTGGGAACACGGCTGCCTCGAAGAAGATGAAGATTTCAGGTCCGCCAGCTATGACCAGCAGCGAAAATGGATCCGGCTGGCTACGGACGCTGTGGAGAAAGCCTCCGGGGTTCGCCCCGTCGTTTTTCGCGCACCAAACTTGTGGGTGAGTGAAACCACCTTGCGCGCGCTCGAGGACGAGGGGTACCGCTACGACTCATCCGTGCCGGCGAGGCGATTCGATTGCGGTTTCGGGCGGGTCCATTATTTGAAATACTTCCGTGCTCCGAGCGACCCGTATCGTCCCTCATTAAGCCATCTCCGCCTGCCGGGAGAGAGTTCGATCATTGAGATGGCTCCCTCGGCGTTCCTGCTTCCCATCAACATGGCCATGCTCCGGCTGCTTGGCCTGCCACTGATGAAGTGGCTGGTCCGTCGGATTTCCCAACGTGCTTCGCGGCTGGTGTTTTACTGCCATCCCTACGAATTCGTGCACGCGAAGCGGCAATCCTTTCCACGCTATGTGTCCAAATGGAACATGCGGAGTATGAGACCGGAGAATTTCTTCCTCCTTGACGCATTCGTGGAGCACATGCTGTGCGAAGGATATCATCCTGCTCTGTGTGGGAACTCGTTGGGTTAGGAGCAGGATTCATAGCATGAGGCGCGCGCCCGCGGATACGCGTCGTCCGTCCGCCACGGTCAATGCCTACGGAACTGCACACTCATCAGAGAATAGCTCGGAGCCTCATGGCGTTACCATGCTGTCATTGATCGGTCTTGGACGGGCGGATCGATGTTATGGACGAGTTATACTACGCGTCAGAACGGCGGTCGTCTTTCCTGCGGTAATATAGGCTGTTCTGACCGACATCATCAGCATCGCCGCCGCCGTGATGCGGAATCAATCTGTAGAGAGCGGCTTTGCTGATGATCGGCATGGTATGACCTGGATCAACAGGCGTAGATCCTCCAAATACTCAAGGCGGACCAGGGTGCCGCACTGCCTGGCGATGGCGGCCAAAAGCGGCAACGACCGCGCGGCTTGATTTCCGTTCCGGAGCGTTTCGAGTCGTGGATCGTCCATGCTCGTCGCGCCCTCCGCGAGGTCATTGGAGAGCGCGATGTCGAGCTGGGCGAGGTTGTTCGGCGCAGGAGTTCGGGTCAACAACAGCGCGGCGGCGAATCCTCCCTGCAGAGGCCGCGCAGCATCGAGCGGAGGAGGGGACGGAAGGTCGTACGCTACCAGGAGTACAGGCCGCTCCTCGATCTGCACATACGCTACCGCCTCCAGCATGGCGGCACAGAAGGACGAATCATAACAAGCCAGCACGGTCGACGATTGCTGTGAGCCCGTGGCAATGCCCCAGTAGCCGGACGCGGCATTATGGACGGAGTGATGGAACAGAGTGGGGGAAATCGTTCGTTGCGGCGTGGCGAGTTCCCTGCAGAGACGATCCAGGACACCGGTTTCGCCGTCGGAGGACGCAAAGACGGACGCCACCTCGCGCGCATCCGCTTCGGCCTGCTGTATGGCCTCCTGAGCCACCTCGATGGCCCAGCGCACTGTCTCGCTGCTACGCCTCTGTTCGTTCGGCGGTAGTATGCTGGCGCTCGGCCTCGGCTGGACGGCTTCACACCAAGGGCGTTCACCTGCCAGCACGGCCCGGCTTCCCGCCCAACCAGGGAGCCCTGGCCCCAACGCACTGATTCCACTCACATATAATGTCATCAGACCGCTCCGAAAATCAGGCTGCAGTTGTTGCCGCCAAACCCAAAGCTATTGCTCAACACCCGGTGCACTGGCCGTTCCCTGTTCTCCAGCAGCACGTGACTATTCAAGCTGGAATCGAGTCGAGTCGTATTCACCGTTCCGGGGACAAACTTGCGCGTGAGACTAAGCGCGGCAATCACCGCTCCCGTGACTCCCGCTGCCCCCAATGTATGTCCCGTCCACCCTTTGGTCGAGCTGCATGGGGTCGAGGGACCGAACACCGAATGGACGGCCGCATCTTCAATGCTGTCGTTCGCCCTGGTCGCGGTGCCGTGCAGATGAATGTAATCGATATCCGCGGAGGTGAGCCCGCTTCGCAGCAAGGCTGCCTGCATCGCCTTGATCGCCCCGGTTCCTTCCGGGTGGGGGTGCGACATATGATATCCGTCGCAGCTCTCCCCGTAGCCTGATAACGCCACGGCCCCAGGCTGATCCGCATGCTCAGATTTTTCCAGTAGCGCAAAGCCTGCCGATTCGCCCAACGTCAGTCCGTCGCGGTGCTCATCGCATGGACGGCAGGGATTTGGCGACATCAACTCCAACGACGCGAATCCGTACAGAATCGTCAGGCAGAGGCTGTCTACCCCGCCGACCACCGCCGCATCGCAGAATCCGGCTTCGATGAATCGCGCCGCCGCCGCAAAAGCCTTTGCGCTGGACGAGCAAGCCGTGGAGATGACCATCGCCGGCCCCCGCAGCCCCAGGTAGGCACGAACAAAATGCGCGGCCGAAAACATGTTATGGGTATAGCGTTGGGAGATTAGGTAGGGCGTCGGCAAGGCGCCGCTTGCCGGGTCACGGTGGCAGTACGCATGCTCCGTCTCCAGGATGCCCGAGGTGCTCGAGCCGACGAGCACGGCCACGCGGTGGGCACCGTAGCGTTCCCGGGCGGCTATGGCAGCTTGGATGAACCCGTCCTGCTGAAGCCCGAGAAGCGCGAGCCGATTATTCCGGCAGTCGAACTGCTCCAATTGTGTTGGTGTTGACCCGCCGCCGAATGACATGTTTTCGACATCATCAACCCGGCCGATGTATGCGGTGATCCTTACATCTTCGAAGTCGCAGGGCCGCAACCCGGAGCGCCGGTTCCGCAATGCCTGATAGGTCTCATTAAGGCCTTTCCCAAGCGCTGAGACGAGGGTATAGCAGGTAAGAATCAGGGGGGCCATCGCTCTGGCCACCACCAATCGATCTCGTGGATTCGGGTTTCGGCTGCCCCGAGTGCCGTATAGGGCATCGTCGACGGCCTGATTCGTGAAGTGATCGTCAATGCGGTGGGTTCCGTTTTTCTCTGTGTGGTTATCAACCAAACCCTGTACCATTGCAGACAATCCTTCACGCTGTCGATTAGGCTGGTTCATTCAAGAATTAGCAGGTTGTGGACAGTCCCTCTGGTCAAAAGTGCTCATTTGTGGGCAGTCGCGGAGAAAAGAGGTAATTTGTCAGGCGATCAGGGAGGAGCGAGGCAAAGGATACTAGTGCGAGGCTTGTCATGAACCTACAGTTGAAGAACAGGAACAGCGGTCTCAATAGCCGGCTTACCCGTGTTCTTCCCAAAAGTCATAGAAGTTGAACCAATTATCCGCAGTCAGGCGGCAGTAGTGTTCCAGACGGTCGGCATAACGCTGGGTCCATTGCTGAACTTCCCGGTCTCGATGCCGCCGGTCGACCAGCACTTCCTCTGCGAACAACTCGAAATGGACTTCATAGCGATTTCCCCCACGGTAGAGCCCGAAGAAAAGAATGACCGGCACCTTTAAGATGCTGGCAAGCCACATGGTTCCAGCAGGGAATCTTGCTGGCTTGCCGAAGAATGTGCACGGCGTCGCCTGATCCTGTTTCACCAGACGATCTGCGAGCATGCCCACGACTCCCCCGCGGTCCAGACATTCCTTGACTTGAAGCATTGTGTCCAACGAGCCGGTCTGTATGACCGTCTCAGCGATCGTTGGATTCAAGCTATGGAAGTTGTCACGGATCATGGGTGTATTGTGCTCGTACATCAGGACCTTGATTTCGGCATCCTTCAGGGTCAATCCGATGGTCCGTACGATCTCGAAGCTTCCCAGATGCGACCCGAGCAAGATACATCCTTGGCCTCGAGCCAATCGGTCGTTGAGCAGGTCGAGTCCCCTGATATCGACGTCAAAGCTGCTGGCTTTCCCGGCTAGAAGATAGGTTCGATCAAGGAGCGTCGACGCGAAACAATGATACTGTCTATACAGATCCTGCCAGCCGATCGGGCGTCCCAACGCTCGTATCAAGAAGGGTTGGATGGCACGACGTGTTTGCCATGAAAACACCAGGTAATAGAGACAGATCGGATAGAGTAGGGCGCGAGCGGCAGGACGTCCGGCGGATAGCGCCATCCAGACCATGAACCGCCATGCGATTCGAGTGCCATGCTCACGTTGTTGCAACCACCCCTCGCTCATGAGTCGCCTGCGGAATAAACGGGAAACATAACGGAGGCTTCGAGTCCGCACATCTGCTGCTGGGGAGCGGTCGGCACCATGGTAATAGGATCAGAAGCCTTCAGCCTCAGCCGGGAACCCGCGCTACGAGCGGCTGTGACTGAGGAGCCCCAGGTTTTGGAATAAGAATGAGGGCGCGAACGGAGTGAGGCGAAGGTGGCGACAATGTCGCGATCGTTTGATCGTATCTGGTACCCATAGGATTGAGAGATCGCAAGAGACAACTCAAGCGCATCAATCGAATCAAGCCCCACGCCGTCACCGAAGCGAGGTTCCTCGGGCTGAATCCGTGCGGGATCAACCTTTAGAGCGAGTGTGTGCACAATGAGCTTGGCAACTTTCGATTCAAGAGTTGATATATCGGACACGGACTGATTTCTTCCGTACATGGGCGGCACCATATAGAAGCCCTTGCATCGAGCCGTGATCACCGATTTATTCTGCACGCTGTCAATCGCGCTTCACGAGCTCGCTTCTTCCTGAGCGGGAAGACGGTTGCCGGTGCTCTGATTATTCTCAAAGCCTTCACCATGCCGTTTCGTTCTGGACCATTCCTAACCTTTATCGCTTGCGGCCAAGACTCATGCTGGACTGTGGCGATATTGGGGTAAGAAGGTCCTGTCTCTGAAAGATGCCGGAAACCGGCTGTCAACGTAACAGAGGAGTCGCTCATAATCTGATCAAAATTGCTCACTGAGGCCCGTCATGCAGGCTCGTGCAGTTTCCATCTGAATCTCGGTTCGGCGGATCTGTCCGTTCGCGACCGGGCTCCCTGATCGTTTCGTTTCGACAGCAGGTGTTGTGCGTCCATCATCGGACTTCGGCAATGACCGGCCGGTCTCCTCATGCGGAACTGGGCTCTGTTCCGGAACGGTTCCATGTATCAGTAGCGCGGGCGGCGGGATAATCCGGCTTCGCTCAAAAACGGGGGAGAACGGGCAGGAGAGAGCCCTGACCGGAGCGGTCGACCTGCCGAAGCATTTCTACAACGGCGTCCTGATCACCGTGTCAAAGAACCTCCAGAAGGACGCCGACAAAATGGTGACTTTTCTCGAGATCAACGCCGGCGCCGCAAGTCATCCAAGTACAGTTCATTTCTGATTGTGGGAGGTATTGTATTCGGGTGTGTCGTTAGTTGGCGATAGACGCTGTCTGCTTGCCACACCCCCATTAGTTGTGGGCGCTACTGTTGACGGCATTCCACTGAGCAATTGTGAACAGATGGGCACGAAGCCTCTTGGCATAATGTCGTTCTGTTGCGCGCATCAAGACTCATATGGAAGAGCATGTATCGATCCTATAAGCCGTGCGGTCGCCGCGAATGCGTATCTCGCGATTAACCATTATGGAGCACTTGTGCCGTGTACGTATGCACGGTCATCGTTCCGATCGTAAGGAGGCACTCAGCATGAGGGGTGAGACTATGAAACAGCCTCGCCAGGTGTCACAGAAGTGGCGTGGACAGGGGAGCGCCTCTGAGCCATGTCTGCAGCACGACACCGAGTATGACCAACTCGGAATTGTGATATTCGCTCGTGGGCAGAAACTGCTGCACGTGAAGCGCCGAGCCAAGGGACTGACAGGCCATCTCGATCTGACTCAGATCGGGACAGACTGCGAAAGCGATTCGGCTCCGGTGCATGAACTCAGGAATGCCATCCAAGAAGCTCTGGATCAACGCAGAGCTGCCAACATCTGGGAGCCCTTTGAATTGAAACGTGTCCTCTTTGAGGCAAACCGCATGATCCTAGTGCGCGGACTTGGGTTGGCAGATCGGAGTGAGCACGATGACTCACGTATCGTGATCGTGCTGGAGGAACTCGGCCCCCGACAGGCGCGCAGTGAGCCGTAGAGCCAGCTAATGAGGCAGTGGTAGGAAAATGTGGTGCGCGATCCTGGGAGCAGCCTGACCTGGGCCCGACCGTCTTTAATGGGAGCGGTTCGCCGGTGATCATTTTGGCAGATTCTACAGCGGGTACGTCCATTCTGATCGCCCACGTACATTTGCCTGTCATCATCAGATTGAAGTCCTTGCTGACCAGGTGCGTGGCGATGGCTTCATTGCTGCAAGCCTATTGTGAGAGAGGGTGAAATGGACCTACGAAGTGTCGTGGCGCTGTTCCTGGTTCTCAGCCTTGGTAGTGCTCCGCTGTTTGCTCAGCATCTGTGTGAGGATTGCCTGACTGAGGCGAAGCACCTCCTGGCGCAGTGTCTGGAGGGGGCCATCAGTGCCGAGGATAAGAAGTCTTGTTCGGAGCGGCACCAGGCACGGTCACAGGGTTGTGAGAGCGGCCAGTGCGTGACCGAACAATCCGCGCCCAAGCTGGACAAGTCCGGTCAACAGCAGTCTCAACCTGGGGCGAAGGTGAAGGAAGAGCGACGAGAGCAGTGAGGTGCGTCAGCTGACCCCGTGTAGTTATATAGGTCGCAGTCGTGTGATCTCGATGGGTTGTGCACTATTGATCAGCCTCCATCATTTTCTTGTGCCACGATACACACGTTCGGTATGTCCAGCGATTGGATCCGGACCAGCGTTACGCGTTCACCATAAAGGAGAGTGGTTATGAGCAACGTACGTATTCTCCGCGCAGTGGCATGTGTCAGTCTGTTGTGGGTGACGGGAGCCTTGGCGGAAGTCCAGGGTATTCAGTCCGGAACCTCCGGGGAGCCGAAAGACCACGTGCCCAAGGAAATTCAACGCGAAGGAGGCAACTTCGGTCCAGACGGCAGTGGTCCGGGAAGCCGGAGCGATGAATTAGTGGGTATGAAAAAGGAAGTATCCGACCCCGTCACTGAGAGCACGCTGGATCAAAACGTCGAAGAGACTGAAGGGGGAGGCGCCGCGGTGGCGGCAAAAAAACTTGGAGCTCCGGGGGCCACTGCTGAAGACGCCAAGGACACGGCGAAGAAAAACAAATAAGGTCGTGTGGCTGAGCGCGATCACGGCGCTCGGGTGCGTTGTCACGAATGAAGTCGTCTCGGGCCCACCGCGGAGATCCTCGGTGGGCCCTCTTTCCCTTTCTCAAATCGTCAATCTGTCGTTGCTGAGAGCGCCTGGCACGGTCCCTGTAATCCACCGGCTATTCGGTGACGTGAGGTGAGTCGGCGGGTCGCGTCACCAAGGTCCTGTACCTATGAGGTGTGTGATGGATGCGAGGCAATCATGGTGCCGTGTACTGATCATCACACGGGCGCACAGGCGTCGTAATGGAGCGCGGTAGTGAGTGGTCGATGATGAGCGATTGTGAACAGACAGGTGTCAAACATCTGGGCATACTATCATCAATAGTCGACAGCGTCTTAGCCAAGGAGGTGCGCCATGACCTGCAGAGTTGCCCGGTCGTATCCACACTTCGCTCAGATGGAGCCGGTCCCCTGCTCAGAATGTGGCTCGACTAATATGGATGTGGATGTGACCTCAGGGAGCCTCGAGCCGCATCTGTGTCCGATCTGCGCCCAGTCTTTGAGCCTGAGCGCCGTGTCTTCCATCCATGTGCCGCGCGTCCCGATGAGACATCAGCGGGTCGCTTGAACCGGAGTCGGCGAGATCGAGACCTCATCAGAAAGACGAGTGCCACGAGTCTGCAGTTGTCCAAGAGCCGGGGCCGTGATGTATCAGGCCGATGCGGCTACGAACATAGAAGGAGGGCATATGCGCTGCCAACGCTGTCGCGGGCTACTGGTACCTGAAAACTTCTGTGAGCTGAACGTTGAAACAAATTCTCTACGCATGGCGACACGCTGCATCAATTGCGGGTGTGTCGAGGACGCGGTAGTGCGGGCCAATCGTTTTCGCCGTGTAGTGAAAATGCGGGTGGCTCCGCATAGAAGGGTTAGGGAGAGCGGCGTTGTCTTCAACCATGTGTAAACGTAAGGGCCGACAATGTTTCGATGAGGGCATTGCGACAGTGAGTGGCTATCTCATTATCAACAATGGCCACAGAATCGTGTGTTCTACGTGTGCGTCAGTCTCTTTCTGATCGTGGGGAGACCGAACAAAGAGTGTCCGGTCTGTGCGTGGCAGTACGGCGATAAACAGGTTAAACAAGGAGGATGTCTCATGCGCATCAAAACGCTGAAGAGGATAGCGTGTGTATTGGTTCTTGCAGGTACAGGGTTCGTTGTTGCCGCTTGTAACACAACCAAGGCCACAATTGACTCATCCGCCAAGTTCACATCGAGCACAAGCCCTGCCAACTGGATCAATCCCGACGGTGTCATACAGGAAAGCCAAAAGACGCATTTCTTTACTGCTGTCGCGTTCGAGAATCTTGAACAGGACATCGCACGTGGGAATGGAGAATATCTCGAGTCATTGGCGGTCTTAATGAAAATTCCAGCCGGGAAGAAAGAAGAGTTTCGGATGCACTCGCAGAGCAACTATTCTCGCCTGTTTGCGCCTGATCTGCGCACGGCGGAAAATCTGCTGGCAACGATGATCGATAAGAAGAAAGCCCTCGGGGTTGATAGCCAACAATTGAAGTAGGGCTAAAGGGTAGCCCGTCTGATCGCTGGAAAAGCGTCGGTGCGGCTCCGGATCTCAGGTCAGTAATTTCACATGTCCGAACAAAGGAGAAACTCAATGAAGAAGGAAATTATCACGATCGGTTTGGCAATTATGCTCGGTGCGACTGTTGCTCCGGCAGGGGCAATGTTTGAATCCGATCGGGCGCTCAGTGAAAAAGCAACCGTCAACATGGTCGACGCGATCAAAACTGCGGAAAAGGCGAAGCCCGGAAAAACGGTTGAAGTGGATATGGGGAAAGATGACGGCCGGGTCGTCTACAAGATTGAAATCGTGGACGGGAAGAAGACTCATAAAGTCTATGTCGACGCGACGACCGGTCAGATACACGAAGTAAAATAATCCCCCAGGTGCTCGTTGCTGCAAACACAAGTGGCCGCCCATGTACCCCCGGTATGTGGGTGGCCTTGAGGACCGGCAGAATGGGAGCAGTGCGAGTGTGTTCGTCCATCGAGCGTTGTGGCGTCTGTGCCCACCGCGATTGGCAACAATGATCGCTAAAACCGTTTCTCGTTCGCATAAGTGGACTCTGATTGCGCGCCTCTTCGCACTGCTATCTGTCATTCCGCTCATAGTAGGGTTGAACAGCTGTAGTCGTCTCACCGTTCGTCAAGAGTTTAACGGCAACGTCCTGCATGGCTCCCTTAGTGGTCACCCTATTGAGCATGTGGTAATCCTGGCCATTGATGGTCTAGAGCGAGACACCTTGGTCAGATATGTAATGCGGAACCCTCCACGAAAACCGGGAGGCTTGCACGATTTACTCGGTGCCCGCGTCGACGCAAGCGGTCTTGTGTTGACCAAGGGCATTGCAGTCAAGCAGCCGACGACGGTGTTTCCCTCCTACACCTATCCAGCCTGGACATCGATGTTCACCGGGGTGTTTCCCGGCGCTCACGGGATTACAGGAAACAGCTTGTTTTTCAGGGATCGGGAAATCGCCAGGTATTACACCGAATATCATGCCGACGCGGTGAAGGCGCAGTTGGGGGACGACTTTCTTTCCGACGATATTAACGCTCAGGTACAAACGCTATACGAGTATATCGCGCAGAGAGGCGGGCAGAGCAGTGTCGTGCACCATATGCTCACGCGCGGGAGTGGGCAGGGAGCGATTAGACCTGACATTGACACGCTGTGGAGTTATCAGCAAAACCGGAGTGAAGCCGTCGATGAAAACGCGCTCTGGGAAGCGATAAAATCACTCCAAGAGTTCAATAGCCCCGCCAGACAGGGATCGGAGCTGCAGCTCCCGAGCTTGATGACGATCTATTTTGCCGGCCTCGATCATGCCGAGCATCTCTCCCCGGAGAATCCGGAGCAGGCTCGCTTAGAATATCTCAAGCACCTCGATGACCTCATCGCAAAGTTCATTGTGGGCGCCCCGGCCGTCTATAGGAATCACCATGCCATGCCGCTATCTGAGGTGACACAAGTTGATCCCATCGAGTGGCGGGGATTACGGAATGAACCGGTCATGCGACGCACACTCTTCGTATTGGTGTCGGACCATGGCCACACTCCGATTGACTGGGACAAAGCCCTGGGTATTGAAGATCTCAAGGTTGCGTTCGCCGAACTGAGCGAGACAAGCGGGAAGGCCTATCATCTGGAAAGTCCGGCGTTAGTCAACGAAAGCCTGCTGTCGAAGGTCCGTGCAGTTTTTGGATTTGTATCCAATGGGACTATTTCCAGGGACGCAACCGTCGTCGCAACGTTGAATGGTGGTGCGCTCGGATTCCATGTAAAGCCTGCACAGGGGCAGTGGAAGGATGATCCCGACTATCAAGTCGACATCGCCCCCATGTTGGAACACGTACTGCTCACACTCCACAAGAATGAGCAAGCGCCTGAAGCCGTGCTCTATAAACGCGCCGGCCGCTACGTCTATATTCCGTATCGCTATGATGGGGCCACCATCCGATTGCTGCCGGAAGTGCATCTCAATCAGAGCCCGTTGAACAATGCCGCATATCCGAGGGCAGCAGAAAGGCTTATCGGACTCGCATCACGATTGCCCACGGATCCTCTGAGCGCCCCGGATATCATTCTGCTGGCCGATCGGTCTAAGAAGTTGACGTATCTCAATAAACAGGACTGGCGAGTACTTGAAGGACTCGACGTGGCCGAGCATCGACACTTTCACTCTGATCACGGGCACCTCAATGCCTCAGACTCCCTTGTGCCGATCATTTTTGTGAGAGGTGAAGAGGAAGGGACCGACCCGCTGGGTACAATTTGCGAGGCATCTCTGGTCGACGTCGCCCCCACCATACTTGATGTTCTCGGGCTGCTTCCGTTGTTTCATACAGCGCTGCAGAATCGTCCTTATGCGATGAAGGGACATTCGCTCACCCATGCCCTAGATCGCATATTGAGCAGGGGGGACCCGCTGGACAGTGAGAACGTCTGTGGTTCACACATCACTACTTCCCTCCCGAGAAAGCCAGACTAGCGGCGAGGTTCAGGAAATTCGACCGTCTGATCTCGAAGCCTCTCTTGCCTGGCGCAACACTTTGCGATCCGGACTGTGATCGTAGGGGGGAGGCTGCGCGTATGTTGCAAGGCATCATGGTCTTGTCCCCTGAGCAATTTTGATCAGACCATCGCCGGGCTTCTCGCCATAATGACCAGTATGGAGGAGGTTTGGAAATGGCAGGGACAGATCGATACGGACATGTAGATACAAATGCATAACACAGGGGGAATACATCATGAATGCAGATCAACTCAAAGGGAAATGGATGCAGTTTAAGGGGGAACTCAAAGAAAGATATGGAAAATTTACCGATGACGATTTAACGCAAATCGAAGGTAATTACGAAAAGTTTGTCGGCAAAGCCCAGGAACGGTATGGCGACAAAAAGGATGATCTCATGAAATGGGCGGACGAGTGGCATGAGAAGCCCGCGCCGACACCCGTGGGGAAGACCCAATAACTTCGCTGAATGGATGCAGTCACGGAAGACATTTGACGATACACATTCGATTACACGTAAGGAGAACATGATGAACATACGCTCTATGCTGACACTTTGCACGGTAATGATTTTCGGCGGGGTGCTGATCGCTGCATCGGTGCATGCACTTGACAAGGTTCCTGAAAAGACCCCGATCAACGACACCTGGCTGACGGCAAAAACCAAAATTGCTCTTGCTGCCGACAGCCGGGTCAAAGGAAGGCAGATTGATGTCGAGACAGCGCAAGGTGTGGTGCTCCTTCGTGGCAAGGTGGATTCAGGCGCAGCCAGGCAGGCAGCGGCGGAGATCGCCCAAGTGCTTGATGGCGTCAAGAGTGTGAAGAACGATCTTGAGGTCGTCGCCCCGGCTGTCCGCGAATCGGTGGAGGATAAAGATGACGTCATTACGACACGGGTGAAGGAACAGATGGCGAAGGACCCACATCTGAAGCAATCCAATATTGCCGTCCAGACCAATGCAGGTGTCGTCTCGTTGACCGGCGAGGTTCGGGACCTCATGACCAGTGGCAATGCGTCGTGGACTGCCCGCCAGACGACAGGGGTGAAGTCCGTGAAAAACGATCTCACGCTGAAAGAGTAGGCCGAGAGGTTCAGGCACAGAGAGGGGGCCAGTCATCAAGGCTGGCCCCCTCCATACTGGTTTCCGGATGGACGGGAAATAGGAAGCATCTTCAGCTTCACATGGAGGTCCTTATGAAGGCCCTCAAATCGTCCAGTCTTGTCTTGGTCCTCGTTACGGTAGGTCTCGTAACCGTTCTGGGATGTCTGACGGAGGCCCAGTCGCCTTCCAAATCGTCACCTTCCATGATTGTGAGAGGCGACGTGTCTCAGGTCGAAGGAGAATTTCATATGACCGGGGATCTCCAGGGCCAGGACACGCTCGATATCGCGGACAAATCATCTGTCACTACAGATCAAGCGGGCGAAGAATTGTGTCTTGAACTCCGTGATGACACCAAAATCCTGAACAGGGTCAACCCAGGGGATAAGATCGAAGCCCGGATCTCAATCGAAGGACGTACGCTCTCGGTCATCCGACTGAAACCATAACTCAGTGTCATGTTATTCCAAATGGAGGTAGCCATGTTGATGTTCAAATTGTTCATCCTGTGCGGAGTGATCGCCGTTGGAGCCCTGTCTGTCGAAGCAGCGGATCCAGATTTGGAAGTACAGATGGTCGATAAGAATTGTTGGATCGAGATTTTTGAAGACGATAACTATGATGCGGATGATCCTCATATCAAAATCCAAGGTCCTAAGGAGTTTTCAACCATGAGGAATCTTGAGGGCAGGGATTGGGCCAATGACATCGAGAGCATCATCGTAGGTTCCAACGCCTCAGTCCATGCCTATGAAAAAAAGGATTTCAAAGGCACAGAGCTCACGTTCGCACCAGGCCAGCGTGTACCGAATCTTGCCAAACTAGACATGGCCAACGACATCGAATCCATGAAAGTCAGCTGCCAGAAGTAACCACCTATTCAGAGAATCCTTGGGAGAGGGCATTTGCAGGTGCGCAGTCTCGGCCCGGGAACCAGACGAGCGGGTGGGAATCTAGTTGATGTCTTTGGGGACAGAAGATTGGGCGCTTGAGGATATCGGCGCCGCATCGACCCCCCGGTCTTGTGGTGCGAGTTGAGCACGAAGTTGGGTAATCCGCTGCCGAATCTTATCGAGAATAGGCCTCTCGTTGAGAGAGGTACTGTGGGCATGCTCAAGAAAAGTTTCCAGTATTTGTAATGCATCTTGCCCCAGGCCCTGTTGCTCCAGCGCAAGGCCTATATGATAGGTCGCATCGGACGAAGACGACGGACAGGCTGCTGCACGCCTGAGGATCTGCTTCGCTTCTTCCGCTTGACCTTGTGCTTGCAGAACTGTGCCGAGTCCCAGGGCCGCACTCACCAAACAGGCGTCCTGCTGAATGGCCGCCCTATACAATTCCACCGCGCCCTGGCTGTCTTGCATGCGATACTTGAGTTCGCCCATGTTTTGTAAAAGCACCGGATCGCTCGGTGTGTGGGCGAAGGCTCGCTCGTACGTCACTCGTGCCCGGTCCGTCTCCCCCGTCGCCGCAAACGCGCGCCCGAGATTCCGTAAGACGTCAGGCCGTTCCGGTTCGAGTTGCAGGGCCGACTCATAATGTTTAATGGCGAGATCCAGGAGATCGCGATTCTGGTGCAGAACCGCTCCCATGAGATGAAGGAGGTGTGCGGTCGTGAGAAAAGCGCGAATTGGGCGCTCCTGATCTCGGGGAACGAGAGTTTCCTTTCGCGGCTGCACCGGTGAAAAAGAAATATCGTTCTTGTGTAACCATTCGCGTAATCGAGACACAGGAATGGAATAACTGAGGCCGGCTCGCATCATGGCCGTACCCAGCCGTTCGCCTCGGTCATTCTTGACCTGCTCCAAATAGGGCACGGTATGTACAACCAGTCCCGCGAGCTCACCGGTCCTGCTGTCCACCAACGGCCCGCCGCTACTCCCGGCGTTCAACATCCCCGCAGTCTGCAAGAAGGAAACAGGCAACTCTGCCGTTCTGGACCGTCCCATGGCTGCACCGGTAATCGTCATCGGAATGACCGACGTATGCAGCGTCAATCCCATGTGTAAGACATCTGCTATACGCGGATACCCGACCGCGATCGCCGGCGTGCCTTCGTCCGGAGTCTCCGCCGCCAGTGGAAGGAACGGAACCGGAAGATCCGTTTTGATGAGGAGTGCGGCAAGGTCGAGGTCGGAGTCGACGGCGAGCACAGTCGCCTCGGTATCGATGGCTTGATTGCCGATATAAACAACGAGTCGCGTGGAATCCTCCATCACATGGGCATTGGTCAGGACCACGCCTTGCTCCGAGATAACTACACCGCTGCCGAACGAGAGGGCATTGGATTCATCGTTAATACCCACAATCAAAACGGTGGATGCCTTGGCCTGGCGATAGAGATCGCCCTGGGAATACGCCAATGCCATGTCAGAAGTGGAGGCCAACAGGAGGAATGAGGTGACGAGGGGCACTGCAACGAGGGAAGCAATGGTTCCGCGAGAGAGTGACCTACACCCAAGAGGAGGAGGGTTCGCGTTGTGCCCTGTCTGAATCAAGAGCGCCATGAGGGCCGCACGCTATCAGAGCAAAATTCAAGTGTCCAGTGTTTTCCGCTATTTGAGAGTGCCCGCCTGAACGATATACGAGAGTGAAATTCTTTCTCTTTGGCGCAGGCTCCCGTATCGAATATTTCCTGATGAGCGATTTTGACCAGACTGCTGCCGGCCTCTCCAACATAATAATACGAAAAATACTAGAGAGAGAGATTGTGGCGCCCAGGGTAATCGCTCTCAAGGTTTATCGGCACATCTCAAGGACGCGACGGTGCTTACGATGCCGGGGTGATCAGGGGGCCGATCAGATGGGAACGAATCTCCCAGGAAGAAGGAGTCGATCAATGCCCAAGAAGAAACGGGACGAGTCGAGTGCCAAGGATACTGACCTTCGTGCCTTTCGTGAGAATGACGAGAGTCAGTACCTCACCACGAATCAGGGCTTACGGGTCAACGATGATCAAAACTCGCTCACGGCGGGTGAGCGAGGCCCGTCTCTGCTGGAAGATTTCCACCTTCGCGAGAAAATCACCCATTTCGATCATGAACGGATCCCTGAGCGCGTCGTGCATGCGCGTGGTTCGGCAGCCCATGGGTATTTCCAGGTCTACAAATCGCTGGCGCCCTTGACCAAGGCCGCGTTTCTTCAGGATCCGACGGTCAAGACGCCCGTGTTTGTGCGGTTTTCAACCGTAGTGGGTTCCCGAGGCTCCTCCGACCTTGCCCGCGACGCCCGAGGGTTTGCGGTGAAGTTCTACACGCAAGAGGGGAACTACGATCTGGTCGGCAACAATATGCCGGTGTTCTTTATCCAAGACGCGCTCAAGTTTCCCGATCTCGTGCACGCAGTGAAGCCAGAGCCGCATCATGAAATGCCCCAGGCGGCTGCCGCACACGATACCTTCTGGGACTTCATTTCCATGATGCCAGAATCCATACACATGATCATGTGGGTGATGTCGGATCGCGCGATTCCACGGAGCTATAGGATGATGGAAGGCTTCGGCGTCCACACCTTTCGCTTGGTGAACGACAAAGGTCAAGCCCGTTTCGTGAAGTTTCATTGGAAGCCCCTGCTCGGCCTCCACTCGGTTGTGTGGGATGAGGCACAGAAGATCTCGGGGAAAGACCCGGACTTTCACCGGCGTGACCTGTGGGACGCGATCGAGAATGGCGCATATCCCGAATGGGAATTCGGAATACAGGTCGTGGAGGAAAAGGATGAGCGCAAGTTTGACTTCGATCTGCTGGATCCTACGAAACTCATCCCCGAAGAATTGGTCCCTGTGCAGCGCGTCGGCAAGATGACCCTCAATCGCAACCCCGATAATTTTTTCTCGGAAACGGAACAGGTTGCGTTCCATCCGGGTCATCTGGTGTCAGGGATTGATTTCTCCAACGATCCTCTTTTACAAGGTCGTCTCTTTTCATACACCGACACGCAACTAATTCGGCTAGGTGGTCCCAACTCTCACGAGATCCCGATCAACCGCCCGGTCGCCCCTGTTCACAATAACCAGCGCGACGGACATATGCGACAGACCATTAACAATGGACGGACTAGCTATCAGCCGAACTCCCTTGGCGGAGGCTGCCCCATGCAGGCAAAAGCAGACCTCGGTGGGTTTGTCAGTTACGCGGAAAAGATGGGTACCGAGAAGGTCCGACAGCGAAGTCAAAGATTTTTCGATCATTTCAGCCAGGCGACGTTGTTCTGGCTCAGCCAGTCTGAGCCGGAGCAAGCGCATATTGTGAAAGCCTTCAGATTCGAGCTCGGCAAACTGGAAGTCCCCGCGATTCGAGAGCGAATGATCGGCATGCTCACGCGAGTTGATCCCTCCCTGGCCAAACGTGTGGCGCAAGGCCTTGGGGTGAGCGTGCCTACGAAGTTCCCCACTCTTTTGAATGAGAGCGTGCCGGCGGATGGGAATCCTGCACGGTACCAGCCGACAGTCGGCACGAAAGCACCCGGCCGTTCCGCTGCGTTGACTATGGCCAACACCGTAAAGAAAGGGATCAAAACGCGCAAGGTCGCGATCCTCGCGGGTGATGGAGTCGATGACGCAGACTTTAACAGCATGAAGAAAGCGTTGACCGAGGCCGGTGCTCAGGCCAAGGTGGTGGCTCCTCGCCTCGGAATGTTGACCGGCGCCAAGGGAACGCAGATTCATATCGATTTCAGTTTTCTGACCTCCAGTTCCGTGCTTTTTGATGCCGTGTACATTCCCGGTGGAGAAAAGAGCGTTCACGCTCTCCAAATGGAAGAGGATGCCATCGAATTTGTGAAAGAGGCCTATAAACATTGCAAGACAATCGCATCGACCGGTGCAGGAAACCGGCTCTTGGGCAAGGCATGTCCCGGGCGGGACGGGCCCGATCATGAAGGCGATCGGACCGCAACGGATGAAGGTCTTATCATCGGTTGCGAGGGCGACAGCAACTTAGTTGTAGCTGCATTTATCAAGGCCATGGCCCAGCACCGCCATTGGGCGCGAGAGTTGAAAGCTCAACCGGCCTGAGGGCGGAGTATATGGCGATCTCGTGTGTCAATGCCTCTGGATTGAGGCGGAACAGTGAGAACTACAATGTCAAATGTTGCGGGCAGAAGTGAGTCGGCCATGGGGGGAACCTGCGGAAAGTCCATGAGAGCCCTGGTTCTTGTGGCGGGGGCCGTGATACTCGTGGGACTTCCGGGATGCTTCAGATTTGGGCTCCTCGACGACTCCGATACGAAGGCTTCCAGGAGCGCTGCAGAGAACGCGGTTTACCGGGAAGTGGCGGAAATCGTCAAGCTATACCGAGTATGTCTTCAGAAGAATGAAGATAATCCAGTGAAAGCCAGAGAAAACTGCGGCATGTACAAAGATGCTATCCGGGATCTGGCTCCTGACAATGCAAGAACGATTGTCGCTGAGATGCTGGAGAGGCTGCGCGATAAGAGGCACGACCCATCGAAACGTCGCGACGTCGAGCCGTAGCGGAGTTTGTGCCGCCATGGCCTCCCCAGGCTGATGCGCAAGGGTCGTGGCTTTATACGTGGTAGCGAGTCAGGGTCATGGCGGGGCCAGGCCTGAGAGGTCATCAGCATCATTTTTTAGCCCTCGCAGCACGCATATAGTCTTGGCTCGTTGAGAGCAGGGTCCTTACGTGATCAACTCAAAGGGGAAGCGATGCAGTTCGGAGGTGATCTCAAATGGAAGACTGAGCTTCCAAGGCCTGGCTTTCTTGCGAGCCCGGTCTTCCTGTTCGTCAGGAACATGACGCCGTTCCTCAAAGGCAGTGTGGTGACTGTAGCGGTTCTTTCCCTTCTGGCCGTGGCCGGGTTATTTTATGTGAACCGGCAATTGCCCACGCTTATCGAGGGTTCGCTCAACGCGCATGTGGAGGGCTACAGGTTTACCGTGGGCCAGGCGACCATCTCACCGGCACTGTCGATTGAGATCCGAGAGTTAACTATGATTCAGACAGACTATCCCGATCCTCCGGTCGCAGAGATCCCAAGCTTACACCTCAGCATTCAATGGCGGCACATTTTCTCGGGGGTGTTAGTGAGCGACTATGTGATCAGCAGACCGACCCTCCACATCATCCTGCCGCAAGAGAAAACGGAAGTTCGAAACGAAGTTCCGCGCCACGGGCACGGATGGCGCGATGCCGTCTATTCGTTTTACCCCTTCGAGATAAATGAATTTCACATCGAAGAGGCCGACGTCACCTATTATGTAGATCAGGATCCTTCTAAACCGTTGCGCTTCACCCACGTGAACCTTCTCGCCGAAAACGTTCACAATATCCGTTCCCCCAGTGACGTGTACCCGTCCGATCTCAAGCTTGACGGTCAGCTCTTTGGTTCGGGGCGCCTTCGGATAGAGGGCCATGCTAATTTTCTTGCCGAGCCGCACGCGAGTATTAATGCCGACCTAGTCTTGCAGGACGTTCCTCTGGAACCGCTACTTCCCATATCAAGACGCTACAATATCGAATTGCGCGGAGGGGCCGTCTCGGCCGACGGGCATCTCGAATACGCCGCCGATGGTAGGACAGAGGCGAACTTAAAGACACTCTCGATTGAAAATGCCCGAGTAGATTATGTCCATTTGCGTGAATCGACGGCTCAAGAAGCCCAAGTGGGCAAGGCTGCGCTGAAGTCCGCCAGAAATCTCCAGGACAGCCCGGAGACGCTGGTCAGGATCGATCACGGGGAAATTAACCACAGCGAATTCGGATTTGTGAACGAAGCAGCCAAGCCTCCATACCGCGTATTTTTAAGCAATGGGGCTCTCCGGTTCGAGAACATCAGTAATCACCTCAGCGAAGGCAGCGGCAGCGTCACACTTACAGGCAAATTCATGGGCACCGGCGACACCGTGATCAGCGGAACGTTTCGACCAGAAACAAGATCTCCGGACTTTGATCTGAACATCAGGATCGAAAAGACGCAAATGAACGCGATGAACGAACTGCTTAAGGCGTATGGCAGCTTTGACGTAACGGCAGGTGTTTTCTCGCTATACTCGGAACTGCGCGTCAAGAACAGCCGGGTGGAGGGCTACATTAAACCGCTGTTCAAAGACCTGAAGGTGTATGACACGCGGCAGGATAAGGAAAAACCCCTGTTTCATAAGATCTACGAAGGTCTGGTCGGAAGCGTGGCCAAGCTGTTGGAAAACCAAC
This sequence comes from Nitrospira sp., assembly GCA_022842445.1. Classification (GTDB taxonomy): domain Bacteria; phylum Nitrospirota; class Nitrospiria; order Nitrospirales; family Nitrospiraceae; genus Nitrospira_D. Next base: position 189,486 of record JALHPO010000004.1, on the reverse strand, counting down.
CGCGCGAGGAAGTCGCAACCAAGACAGAAGTGTCAGGCGCCCTGGAGAATCCCCAGACCAACACGTGGCAAACCGTCGTCAATCTGGCGAAGAATGCCTTCTTGAAAACGCTCCTTCCCGGCTTTGAAAAGGACCTCAGGCCTCAATCGTAATTGGGTCACTTGGTGCGTGTCACGTCGAACCGCACGCACTCTTGGTTTCCGGTCTCCACCCTGACTGAAAGGCCCCGATACTAGAGGGAGTTAAGCGCGTCGTTTGCATCGTTCACCAGCGCATGCAGACCGGACTCAGACAGGTCGACAGTTTCGTGAGGGATAGATGCCGGAACTTCAAATGGGCGACATTCCGAGCGACACACATGGACATCGTTGATTCATCATACCTTGTCATTTTCCTTTACCCCTGAGCCATATGTGCCCCGGTTTCGGCTTGCGCACGGTCTCCATTTATGCGGCTCGTCAGTGTAGCGGGTCGCATGGGCAATGATTCAGTGCGAGCAGTTGTGAGCAGACCGCGATCGGTTTCACAGCCATGCTCCCAATTTTTATGTCAGAGACGAATATTGGCCGGACTTTGATCCGCAGCATTTTGAGCATGCCCTCGCGTGGTTCAAGAGCCAAGACAAGACATTCGGCGGCTAGAAGCAGAGGAGGGGTGGCGCCGGCCGAAGTTATAGACGAGCAAACGAAGAGATTCGCTCTGGAGGGACAACGGAGAAGCACAACGAAATCGTGGAGAAACTATGAGGGCGACCAATGACTTTTCACGATTTGTGTTTCCAGGGAATCTGCTAGTGGTCCATTCCCGGCAATCACGCTACCGTAAATCACGATGCGGATTCTTGTATCGGATAATCGGAGGGGGCACAGCATGGGTGGGAGAGAGATTAGGCTCACGACATGACATAGGCAGCGGCAGCGAGTCCTCAACCGGCCCGTGGCATTGCGGAATGGGAAGCTTCACGGTCCTGTGACGTAACTTATAACAAAGGGGATGTCCATGAAACTCATACATATGCTCTCAGTCAGTGTGGCCACAGTGGGAATGACCTGTCTTGCGGGCTATGCAGTTGCAGCTGACACAGCACCCGGCGATTTGATCCCGGATTCCATGCTTGTGGCACAGGGTACTGCCGCGCCAGGAGGAAAGGGAGGCGGATCCGCCGGCGAAACGGGAAGGGCAGACAAAGGCACTCCGAACGGGAGCAAGAAGCAAGGAGCGCCGGGCGACACAAAACCGGGGCCGGAAAAGGATACCGGAACGGGGGAGAATACAGGATCTGACAGCGGGAGGACTGCAACGAGTTCTGGGAGCTCCAGGTCCTCCACCGGACCTGCTGGCGGCAGCAAATCATCTGGAATGAGTGGTAGCGGAAGTGGTTATAGCAGTGGTGCCGGAGCTGGGGGGAATAGGTTAACGAATTAATTCACACATCGCGCGCTCCAAGTACATCATGCTGCCGATGAGTCGAGCTCCATCCCAGACGAATGAACTAAAGGCTTGCCGAAATAGAGGTTAACTATGAAAGCGCTTTGTTGGCATGGCACTGGCGACGTCCGAATCGACATCGTTCCCGACCCCAAAATTATGGAGTCACGCGATGCGATAGTCAAAATTACCGCCACCGCTATTTGCGGTTCCGATCTGCACCTGTATGCCGGATTGATGCCGACTATGGAATCGGGCGATGTGCTCGGCCATGAGTTCATGGGCGAGGTGATGGAGGTTGGTCCTGGTGCGGCGAGCAAACTGAAGCCGGGAGATCGAGTCGTAGTTCCCTTTACCATTTCCTGCGGGTCCTGCTTCTTCTGCCAGAAGGGTCTGTTCTCCCTCTGCGACACGTCGAACCCGAACGCCGAGACGGCGCGCAAGGCCATGGGGCATTCTCCCGCGGGCTTGTTCGGTTTTTCGCACATGCTGGGAGGCTTCGCCGGCGGTCAAGCGGAATATGTGCGCGTTCCTTTTGCCGACGTCGGTCCGATCAAAATTCCCTCCGGCCTCAGGGACGAGCAGGTGCTGTTCCTATCCGACATCTTTCCCACCGGTTACATGGCGGCGGAAAATTGCGGGATGGAAAGCGGTGACACCGTTGCTGTGTGGGGCTGCGGGCCAGTCGGCCAGTTTGCCATCCAAAGCGCATGGATGCTTGGCGCTGCTCGGGTGATCGCTATCGATCGTGTGCCGGAACGACTGCGCATGGCCGAGAAGCACGGGGGAGCCGAGACCATCGACTTTGGACGCGAGGGGGTCTATGACCGTCTGATGGAAATGACCAAAGGACGAGGACCGGACCGCTGCATCGACGCCGTCGGAACAGAGGCCCATGCGGGCGGCAGCTTCGATGCCGTGATCGACAAGGCCAAGGTCGCCGTCTATCTTGGGACCGACAGGCCACATGTGCTCCGTGAAGCGATCCTGTGTTGTCGCAAGGGGGGTACCATTTCAATTCCAGGAGTGTACGTGGGGATGGTGGATAAGATTCCTTTTGGGGCTGCGATGAACAAAGGACTCACCTTGAAAATGGGCCAGACTCACATGCACAAGTACCTGCGTCCGCTCCTTGAGCGGATCCAAAAGGGGGACATAGACCCGTCATTCGTTATCACACATCGGCTCAAACTCACCGACGCGCCCGGCGCCTATCAGACATTCCAGGAGAAACAAGACGGGTGTATTAAAGTCGTGATGACACCCTAACCCCCGTGAGGCATGAGTGCTTCTGATGCAATTGCGGAATTGTTGCTACGACAAGCCCGGATGCGGTAGCTCGGGTATTTGCCAGTGCCGCGTCACCGGCGCTCACGAACGGTGACGTTGAAAGAATGCGTGCCCTTCTGTTCCGACTATTTCGAGCAAAGCACTGTTAAACCATAGTATGCGACTGGGTGAGGGGCATCTTCGACGTGTACAACAAGCTGGTCAAAGCAGCGGGATATGATCGAGGATCTTACCGTGGTGCCAATTCCGGTTCTGCATGACCGGGGTTCGGTTCTCTTGAGCAGGGCTCCGGTTCCATGCCGACAATTTATGGTTATTGGGAATTCCATTAACTCTGACACTGGTTCTGTGTCTGGTCAGGTTTGTGGCATTTTAAGCGGGAGTGAAAATTACGTGTACGGTCCCTCCGATCCCCGCTCTTCGAGGGTCGGCTGACTTTGGGCAGTGAGCAACGATTCCGAGTGAGCAATTGTGACCAGACCGTGATCGATTTCGTAGCCATGATACCAAAACACCGGGGAGATCCGATCGAGAAGGACGGTGCCGATCAACTTTGAGCATCAAAGACGACTTACGTTCTGCGACAGGAGCGTCCTTGAAAGGTAGTATTCCGAGTCATGTGGGGTTCATTCCCGACGGCAACCGCCGCTGGGCCGTGGGTCATGGCCTCCCCAAAGAAGCCGGCTATGCGTATGGCATCACCCCGGGCTTGCTGCTGTTCGACCGGTGTAAAGAATACGGGATCAAGGAGATTTCCATCTATTGCTTTACCCAGGATAACGTCAAGCGACCGTCGATTCAGACACAGGCATTTAGTAACGCCTGCGTGACGTTCGCCCTGGAAGTTGCTCGGCGTGGAGCGGCACTCCTGGTTGTCGGTGATGAGACCTCGACACAATTTCCCGAGGTACTCAAAGAATTCCGGTCCCGCCAAGGCGTCGGGATGAAGATGAATCTGCTCGTCAATTATGACTGGGAATGGGACCTGGCCGGTCTGAAAAATGGCGGCCTACGTTCAGATAACGTGTCACGAGTGGATTTGATTGTGCGTTGGGGAGGAGGACGCCGGTTGAGTGGGTTTCTTCCGGTGCAATCGGTGTATGCGGATTTTTATGTCAGAGACGAATATTGGCCGGACTTTGATCCGCAGCATTTTGAGCATGCCCTCGCGTGGTTCAAGAGCCAAGACAAGACATTCGGCGGCTAGAAGCAGAAGAGGGGTGGGGCCGGCCGAAATTTTAGACGAGCAAACGAAGAGATTCTCTCTGGAAGGGCAACGGGGAAGCACAACGAGATCGTGGAGAAACTATGAGGGCGACCGATGACTTTTCACGATTTGTGTTTCCAGGGAATCTGCTAGTGGTCCATTCCCAGCAATCACGCTACTGTAAATCACAAGCATGCGGCAGTCACAATTATGTAAGGAGGACGAATCAATGACCACAATGGCAGAATTAAAACAGAAAAGCGATAGTCGGGAAACTCAGGAACACAGCGAGGGGAAAGTCGCCCGCGCTATCGAGGAGCAGACGGCAAAAATTCCTTCAGACCTGTGGTTATGGGCCGCGTTTGCCGCGATCGGCGGCGCGATGATGCTACATTCCCAGGGAAAAAGAGAAGACGGGCTCTTTATCGGTCAGTGGGTAGCCCCGTTCCTGCTCTTCGGAGTTTACAATAAGCTGGTTAAAATCGCGGGCTATGATCGAACATCTTAGCGCCGTAACCAGTTCCAACTTCTGCATGAACGGGGTCGGCTCACTGAACCCGCTTCCCTTTTCCCTTTCAGGGTGTCTTGAACTTATGGATCAGAAAAAGGTGGCGGATGTCGATCAAAGCGAATGTGTTTGCCAAAACGTTTCCTGTCGTTTGCGTTGGGGGCTCGAGCGGCGGCCTCGACGCCTACATTCGGCTACTCACACATCTGCCTGCTGACTTGGATGTGGCTGTCGTCATTGTGAACCACATCACCACGATGCCCACCATGCTTCACCAGATTCTCCCGGCACACACACAAATGCCGGTTGAGCTGATCTCCGAAAGCTTATGCATCCGGCCTAACCATGTATTCATCATTCCGGCAAACCGAGACTTACACGTTCTCAATGGAAGGTTCCGGCTCAAGCCGATTTCGAAACCCAGGGGATGGCCTGCCGTGATTACGGTATTCCTGTGTTCTCTGGTAGAGCATTGGCACGGGAAAATAGTGGCGGTGATTGTCTCTGGCATGGATGGGGATGGAGCAGCCGCACTGAGCAGCATCAAACAAGTCGGCGGCATTACGATCGCTCAGGCGCCGGAGACAGCAGTAAAGCAGGATATGCCTGAGAGTGCCATAGCAAGCGGGCATATAGATTTTGTGCTTTCACCTGAGGATATTGCTCTGGAGCTGGCGCGGATTGCACATGCGCCTCTTATGAAGGCAACATCTATTTCAAGTTCGGACTATCGCGCTGATATCTGATCAACTATAACCAGCTGACCGATTTGACCAGACTATGGCCGGTTAGCCGGTCCAAGTGGGGTACGAGAGGAGGTATAAACGCGATGGGCGGGTTTTGTATGAATACGTCGGAAAAGAAAGTTCAACACAGTCCTAGTCTTTCACAATTTTATATTCCCAGGAGGAAGTCATGTCATTTTCACGATTGTTCGTTTGTGCATCCTTCGCCAGCGGTCTAATGGCCTTCACGCTCCACACTGCCGGGATCGCAAACGCGAATCCCTCGACCTTGTCCGAAGGGTCGTACGGTGGGAACCAAGTTGGACAACAAGGCGCCGGTAATCCAAGCACGAGGCCCAAGGGGACTGCCGACGCAGAATCCAGCATGAGAATGCAGAGTGAGAAAAATTCACCATCCGGCGGACCGGTTGACCCCAACGCCCCAGATGCGATGGGTCAATCTGGTCGCGAGCAGGGGGACACAAAATTCGGGGGTACCGGGCGGGAAGATTCAAGCACCGGTGGAGGTACCCAGGCCTCTCCGTCTTCTGGTTCCGACGATATGAACAGCGGATCGGTGAGGAGGCCCGCGCGCTAAACGAATTTCTTGTATCGGATAATTGGATGGAGGGGGCAGAGAAAACTCCGCCCCCTCCTTTATTGCGGCATGAACGCGACGAAGTCGCATTGGTTGCGCCGCAAGCCGCTCAACACCTGCCTCCCTGCATGGTGTTGGACTTCCAATACAAGAACGTGACCTATTAACATCGCGTTCAAGCACCTGGCATCCGGCCAGATACTTCACTAAATCCCTTTAAGCGCGTCTTTCATTTTCCGAGTGAGTCTCTGGCGGACCGTTGCATAATTTCTCCAGGGATCCCGCTTCAGCCCGGTCAACCGTGCCACCACATTGTCCACAGTAAAATGATTCGACCGTAAATCAACCGATAATTCCTCCCATGCAAGTGGAACCGAGACCGGCGCTCCCGCCCTCGCCCGCGTCGAATAGGCGGCAATCGCAGTGGCTCCTTTTGTATTACGCAAATAATCAACGTAGATCCTTCCCTTGCGTTGCTGTTTCGACATGTTCGCAACAAAGCGGTCCGGGATCAGGCGCACAAGATGATCGGCCAACTGTTTGGAAAACGCTTTTATTTCATCCCACGTGTGAACACGCTCTATCGGCAGCACGACATGAAGGCCCTTCCCACCTGTCGTCTTCACAAAGCACGCAAGGTCCAACTCATTTAGCAACGTCCGGACGAGTTGTGCCGCCTCGATGACAAGTCTCCAGGGGACTGTTGGATCGGGGTCCAGGTCCACAATGATACGATCGGGACGGTCGAGCTCATCTTGCGTTGCTCCCCACGTGTGCAATTCCAGCACGCCCACCTGAACCAGCCCAATGACTGCCGAAAGAGAATCAGCAATCATATACCGGGACCCGCCATGGGCTTTGGAAAACTTCACTCTGTGGATCGTGTCGGGGACCGTGTGGTTCGCGTGCTTTTGATAGAAACAGTCTTTGGTGTATCCCTCCGGGCAACGCACGAGCGTTAGGGGACGGTCTTGTAGATGAGGCAAGAGCCAAGGACTCACCTGTTCATAATATCGGGCCAACGCGAGTTTCGTGACTCCTTGATCCGGAAACAGCACGCGATGGGGATGACTCACCGTCACTCCTGCAACAGTGGTCGGCCCGTCGACACCTGCCTGGTCCTTCGTAGGCGAACTTCCTGCCGCACGCGCACGACGCTGATTCGGAGTTTTCGAGGCGATACTCGAAGTGGCCCCCGCAGGCCTACCGTGTCCCGACCCTTCCTTGATCACCGACTTGGCGGCTTTGTCTGTGCGTAATCCCTGAAACACCGCGTGCCTCAGGAGACCGTTGTTTGTCCAGTCGGCAAACGACACCTCAGCAACCAATCGCGGTTTCACCCAGCGCACGCCACGCGCGTCGACACGGCTCGGAGGATTCACAAATGGGGACTGCCGCAGTTCCAGCGGAGTCAACCGATTGCGCAGCTCCTTCAGCGAGCGTTCGGACATTCCTGTTCCCGTTCTTCCTGCAAACAAGAATTGTCCGTGCTCATCGTACACTCCCAGCAACAATGCTCCAATTGCTAAGCGGGAACCTTGCGGGTCGGTAAAACCTCCGATAACGAATTCCTGGCGACGGGCGCATTTAACTTTGATCCAACTGCTATTACGTCCCGAACGATAGACCGCGTCAGCCCGCTTGGACATGATCCCTTCCATTCCCCGGCGGCAGGCCTCCCTGAAGACGACCTGCCCCCGTCCTAGAATATGGTCGCTATAGCGGATCAGTCCGGAGGCCACATTTGAAAGAATTGCCGCCAGCGCTCGTTTACGGTCAAGGAGTGCGACCTGCCTCAAGTCAGATCCATTCAGATACAAGAGATCAAACACATAGTAGGCGAGGTGTGTTTCAGATTGCGTATTGAATGCGCTCTGTAGGACCTGAAAATTTATGCTGCCGTCTGGCATCAGAGCGACCACCTCCCCATCAAGCCATGCATTGTTGACGGGCAACGCTGCAGCCGCCCTGGCGATCCTCTGTAGCTTTGTGGTCCAATCGTGGTCGTTTCTCGTAACAAGTTTTGCAGACTTGTTCTGGACACGACACAGCATTCTATAGCCGTCGTATTTCAGCTCATGCACCCAATCATTCCCGTCGGGAGGTCTGTCCCCCAAGGCCGCCAATTGCGGAGCGATCCACTCTACCTGAGGTGCGCGGCGGGCCCCTGCCAAGTGTTTCGTTCCCTTGTCCCGATGACGGGAAGCTGAGCGGGTTTGTTTTTGGGGCGTACCCTCCGGGGACCACACTCGCGGATGGCCCGACGCAATCTGCTCGATGGTCAGGCTGCTGGCTACGCTCTCCGTGAAATTCCGTGTCACCTCACTTCCTTTCCCACTGCGGGCCTCATCATCCCGCTCCTTCATCAGCAGCCAATTCTCCTTTTCCCCTGGATGCCGTGCGCCTATTCGAACCATGCTCCACAGGCCTCGCAGCCGCTCGCCATTGAGGCTGAACTTCAGCCGGCCGAGATGATACCCCGTCAACGGATCTTTGAGAGGAGACCAATATCCCCGGTCCCACAGCAATACCGTCCCCGCGCCATATTGTTTAGGCGGAATGATTCCTTCGAATCCGCCATAATCAAGCGGATGGTCCTCCACATGTACCGCCAAACGCTTTTGCTTGGGATCGAGGCTGGGCCCTTTCGGAACCGCCCAGCTCTTGAACATTCCATCGATTTCCAGTCGGAAGTCATAGTGTAGATGGCTCGCAGCATGTTTTTGAACAATGAACTGCAGTCGTGATGAGGGGGATTGCGAAGCGCCTCGCGGTTCGGGGGTCTCTTTGAAGTTACGCTTGTTCCAGTACTGCTGGAGGCCCATTTCTGGTTCACCCAACGGGATTCGTTGCCAACGCCGTAATAGTCGTGTGTTCTGAACGGACATTCCTTGTGCAAGGTTTGTCGCCCGGACTTATGCAACCTTTCTATGGGTATGCAGTTTCTGTTTACTCGCTGAACGTTTCGATCGGGATGAGGACTGACCTTTTGTCTGGACACTTCGCTTTAACAGCGCCATCAGATCAATGACTTCGCCCCTCGCCGGTTTGTTTTCATTCTCATCGGCTACAGCTTCGGTAATGACCTCCGTTTGTCCCGCCTTGATCCGTTTGTCGATCAGTGAAAGAAGGTCTTCGTGATAGGTATCCCGATAAGCTTTCGGCTCCCACTGGTCGGTCATTTCTTCGACGAGCCTTTTTGCCATGTCGATCTCGCGAGGGGAGACCCCGGATCCTTTCAAACTACCCGGGGGCATCTCAAGATCCTTCGCCGACTTCAGCTCGTTCTCATACCGCAGGGTGTTCAACACCACGAGGTCGCCGGTCGGGATCAGAGCCGCAAGATACTGCCTGGTGCGAATCACGACGGTGGCGATGCCGATTTTGTTGGTCGCCTTCAGCGTTTCTCTGAGAAGGTTATATCCTTTCTCGCCCCGCTTGTCCGGGGCCAGATAGTACGGCGTTTCGAAATAAGTGGGTGCGACCTCTTCGACATCGACAAAGGCCACGATGTCTATCGTCTGTGTGGCTTTTACATTGGCACGTTTAAAATCCTCTTCGGTCAGGATCACATACCGCCCTTTCTCGTACTCATAGCCCTTGACGATGTCGTTCCATTCGACCTCTTTATTTGTCTTTTTGTTATACCGCTTCATCCCGACCGGTTTCATGTTGCGGCGATCCAACATGGTCAAATTGAAACTATTGCGGTTCTCGGCGGAATACAGGATGACAGGGATGTTGACCAACCCGAAACTGATGGCTCCGTTCCATAATGAATGCGACATAATGGACCTTTCTCGTCCTGCTTGCCTGAATGACGCACTCTGCTGAGGCAGATTACTCACAACGTCGAATACGGGGCGTCGATACAATTAGGGTAGAGGAATCACTTACCGCGGTCTGGCGGTGTTCCGTGTGTCCTTGCGGCGTCGTAATCCGGTCTCGCGACGCAGGTGAACCGAATGATTGTCATGGTTCCGTTGGTCGACTCAATATGCAATCTCACGCCCCCTTCCTCGTCCTCGATCATCATGCGGCGAGGAGCTGGAATGCTTCGATATACGTGTTCTTCCAAAGCATCGCTCTTGCGCACCATGATCGATAGTACGTGGTCCGTGTGGTCGAGATGAAGGATCAGGGCTTCAAATGGCAGTCCAGGGGTCTCATCCGATGTTTTGCGTGAGCTTTCGTCGTGAGTAACAACGTCCACCAGCCATTCCTGGTGATTTTGGGTAAACTGCAGGCAAAAGGCTTCCCACTCCCGGCGAGCAATCTCGCGCTCTCTTCCCGTTCCAGCGGTGTGTGCGGTTTTACTCATTTTATTGTCCCAGCCGGAGATCAGATGGCAGAGCTACCTATCGCGGTGAACCCGGAGTTTCCTCATTAAACGACCGTTTCTGCGTATGGGGCTAATTCCCTTCAACCCCGCTCCTCGTCGACGCGTAAGATCACTTTGCTCGCACGCTGCGCTCTAGACCGGGCTGGGGAACCTCGTAAAACTCATAAATGAGAGCCTCGTCGAGACTCAGGTCCGGCCAGTTATTCTTGTCAAACCCCGGCGCATCCTTCAGATCCTTTTTGTGTACATCCAGCAAAAGTTTCTTGTTCGCTTGATCCAGCAGGAGTGCCTCCCAAGGTACGGCAAAATATTTGTCTCCGATTCCGGCGAATCCTCCGAATTCGAGGACGGCATAATCGACGCCACCTTCTTCGGGGTCGATGACCAAGTCCTTAATGTTCCCAAGGTGTGTGCCGTCCGTGCCTTGCACGCGCATGCCCATGAGATCACTGGCTTTGAGGACGCCGCTCCTGTCACGTGCTTGAGCCGAAAACGCGAAAGTACCCGCCTGCGCGACTACGAGAACAGCGACGACCAACAGATGGATGACTGCCTTGCCGCGGATTTGCATTTTCATGATGGGTCTCCTAAACGGACAGGGTTGGTTACATGAGAGTGAGCAGGAAAGCGGAGCCGGTTACAGCGTAAAGAATGATATCGCGTATTCTGGGGGGACATTAACTAGATGTTGCCCCAGGCGGCGGAAGGTGTGGGGACTGTGAGCAGCGATGATATGGGGCAAACAGGACGCAGGAATTAAGTTCGAAGCCGATCGGTTTACTGCTCAGGGGTGGGCAATTCCGGGATGGTCGTTTCCATGACTTTGACAGCCTGTCCTTGATCATCCAGACGGATGGCGATACGTTCTCCTACCGACAGTCCTTTAAACAGATCCGGGCTCTTTATCGTAAATGCGACCGTCTGTTCTAGATCCGTTGTAATCTTTCCGGTCATCTTGGGCAAATCCAGCTCTTTGAGCGTTCCGGTGACGACATGCGAATCCTGGTCCAGAGACTCCGGTGACGCAGCCAATACTGACGCGAAGGAAAGAGCACAGAGTGGCAGGGCGAGCAGCCAGATTTTTACGGGCATAGTGTCTCCTGGGTGTTGGGCGAAATCTGATTTGCCGAGTTCGGCGAAGGAGGCCCCGGTGGTGGCGCAGGTCTGGGGAGAGGATCGGTTGGGCCTGGTGAAGGCTGAGGGATCTGGTTCGTCTCCATGGGGACAGGACCCTGGATAAAAAGCGTCAAGACAACCGTCAACTCGATCATTCCGCGTTTCATGGCGTCATAATAACCAGAAGGGTTCCGTCTGCCTGTTCACTATTGATCATCCTATTCGTTCGGGCACACATCCCACGGATTTATGGAAAGGCCGGTCAGTTCTTAGAGACCAGGTAAGTCTATCCGGATGCAATTCCTCGACGTGAATCTTTCAACCGAAGCAAAGTGTGCAGACCAAGCGTGCTTCCCTCCAAGCAAGAGCTGTATTGCACCTCGCACCTCTGCAACTCGTCGTCTTTCATCATAGGCTGAAATCCGCGGATCGTGCCCCCGGCGCTCAAGCGGTAGGCGCGCTTCACGCTCAAATTGAAGGCACAAAGATATCAATGTGTATCGAAGTGCACAGACCCGAACCATTTATCATGAGAGCATTACACCATGATGATTGCGACCACAGCGGTGGAATGCGTCGGAGCATGTGAGCAGGCGCAGGGGCTTCCATCGTTTGGCGATCGATGAGGGGTGGAATGCACGGACAGGTTGCTTAACTAACTCAACAGGGAGGAAACACCATGGAAACATCGGACAGGGCTGAGTCTGGAACTGTATCGGGATTTTTTGTGGGAGCGGTAGTCGGCGCGGGGATTGCGCTGCTTCTTGCGCCACAGTCAGGCGCGCAGATGCGCGGACTTCTTCGCGACTGGGCGGCACGCGCCCAAGATGGATTCGATGGAGCCGTCGACCGAGGCGTCGAAGTAATGGATAGCGCCATTGACCGCGGCCATGATTTCGTCGAGAAGGGGAAAAGGTCGTTGCGTGAGACGGGCCGTCAAGCTCAGGACTTTGCGGAGGCGGGAAAAACAGCGCTCCATGACGCAAAGGACCGACTAGCGTCAGAAGATCGTTAACGGCGCTGCAAACACACGTGCAACAGGATCGCGTACTATCAACAACAGGGGGGATTATTATGTATGGCACAGTGCGAGTCGGCCTTCTCGGTATAGCGCTTATGTCTCTGGTGGCCTGTGAGTCTATGACAGGAAAAACCGCAGGACAAAACATAGATGACGCCACCGTAACCACATCGGTTCAGGGAAAGTTAACAGCTGACAAGCTGTCGAATTTTTCCCGTATCAATGTCGATACCGACCGAGGGGTCGTCACGTTGAACGGGGTAGTCAGGTCCGCGGAAGAGCAATCGCGGGCGGAAGAAATCGCGCGGCAGGTGGAGGGAGTGGCGAAAGTGAATAACAATCTACAAATTCAATCTACTTCAGTGACGAATCCCTGATCGGGGAGACGGGATGTCTGGATGGTTAACCGGCTAGGCATCCCGCTTCCTCCGTAAGGCTTTGGGTTCCACTTCTCCAGGGGGTATTCGGGGAGTTGAACAGATGAAACGCGCCGTTCCGGTAAAAAACGTGCGGTATGCGGTGGTGGGGTTGGGTCACATTGCGCAGGTGGCTGTGCTGCCGGCGTTTGCTCACGCACGCACTAACTCTCAGCTGACCGCCCTGGTGTCAGGAAGCCGACTTAAGTTAGCTAAACTGTCTGCAAGGTACGGGGTTCAGGACGTCTATGGGTATGATCGATATGACGAATGCTTGCGAAGCGGTGCAGTGGACGCCGTGTACCTTGCCCTTCCGAACCATCTGCATAAACGGTATGCCACAGCGGCTCTGCGACAGGGTATTCATGTGCTGTGTGAAAAGCCGTTGGGTCTGACCCCTTCGGATTGTGTTGCGATTATTCACGCTGCAGAAGACAGCGGAGCGAAACTCATGGTCGCCTATCGTCTGCACTTTGATCAGGCCCATCTGAACCTTATCAGCCTGGCGCAATCCGGACGCCTGGGAGATCTGCGCATCATACATTCCCTATTTACTCAGCAAGTTCGTGAAGGAGACACGCGGTTGGATCCAAGAGTCGGGGGAGGACCGTTACCCGATATTGGAATCTATTGCATTAACGCGGCCCGCTACGTGTATAAGGCCGAACCCTACGAAGTGCTCGCCATGCGACTCAAGAGCAAGGATCCTCGATTTCGTCGTGTGGAAGAGATGGACGGAGCATTTCTGCGGTTCCCAGGGGACCGTCTTGCATCGTTTGTTTGCAGTTTCGGGGCGTCCGACCGCGCTGATATCGACGTGGTTGGAACCAAGGGGAGTGTGCGCCTCGAGTCAGCCTATGAGTATTCAGTCGGGATGAAGCAAATCACCCGCATCGGCGGACGCATGAAGACGCGCCGCTATCCGGTGCACGATCAATTTGCGCCTCAACTGCGCTACTTTTCGTCCTGCATTCTACGAGACCGCCAGCCTGAGCCGTCCGGGCAGGAGGGTATGATTGATGTGACGATCATTGAAGCCTTGGACCGGTCGGCACGGACCGGCCAACCGGTGACAGTCAAGGCGTCGTCGAAACGCACCCGGCCCTCTCTCAAGCAGATGGAGCGAATTCCTCCTCCCCGCGTGCCGCCGCAGGTGCACGCGCCATCACCCACCCGATGACGTCTACATGTTGCGCCGCCGCATCGGCAGCACGGTGGACCTTGTCGGTGAATCAAGGATGGCCCAGAAGAATGCGACCAGGAGAGGCGAGTTCAAGGTGGTATACCATCCGTGAGTAAGAATATGGCTGCGCGAGGAAATCTTCCGGCGAGCACTCAGGCCCCCTCCTGTCCCATCCTCTCCAAGCGGCACTCGTTGGAGTAGGACTTGGGTGCCTTCTGTCACGAACCGAGGTGCGACGGTGATGCCACAAATGCGTGAGACAGGGCAACCGGGATTTAAAGCAGTGGTGGTCGGACTCCTGAGGGATGTTCGCACGCTTGTGCGACAGGAAATGACGTTGGCCCACCATGAGGTTGAGTACGAAATTGGCAAGCTAGTCAAAGCGGTGCTGTGGTTCGGGATTGCTGTGGTGATGGGGGCGATCGGATTGATCACGATAGCTGCGGCCTGTATCCTCTTCCTCTACGAGTACACAGGGTTGCCTGCATGGGCCTGTGCTGCGATTGTGAGTATGATCCTCCTCGGTGCGACGGCGGGGCTCGTTGTAGCGGGACGCGGAATCGTAAAATCCATTCGTATCATACCCGTACGATCCATCCAAATCATGCTGGACGACCTCATGCGGATGGCGAACTGGGTGCGCACGCGGTTTGTGTAGATATCGAACTCGGGCAGGTAGTTCGGAAGAAACCGAGAGTCTCTCCACGCTGGTTTTTCAGGCCATCAGCTCATTTTTAGACGACAGCGGGTTACGGTGACAGTTTTGCTCGTCTATCTCCGCTCTCTAAAACTGGCGTTCACACTCCGTCCCCCCTCCTCGCACGGCTCTATGGGCTGTAATCGTTAAGACCTCGACGCATTCCCTGTATCTCCTGCTGTTGGCACGAATAGGGCATCGAGAAAATATGCCGCGGGAATCATGACTGGGGGTACTAGCGTACGGCTCACTGGAAGAACATCCGAGGACTCGGGTATTTCCCAGTGGTTGATCGAATGGACTATGCGATCCTTTGGAAACGTGCAAAGGAAGAGAGGGAGATCATGGCTACAGGCGCTGAGCGTATTGCCCAAGACATGAGAGATATCGTCCAGACCAGAGTGGCGATCGCAGAAAAGCTAGGAGTCATCGAGCGCCAGGCCGGAACAACGATGCAACATGCGAAGACTGTGATGACTGAACTTGCGGACACGACGAAGGCCTCTGTGCGCAAGACCATGCAGGTGACCCAGCAAGCCCTTGATCCACGTGTTCATCTGATACGCCACCCGTGGATATCCGTGGGTGGGATAGTCGTTCTTGGCTATGTGGTGGGCGCCATCTATCGTCGGGGCCGGCGAATCCCCACCGGAGCAGTGCCCTATTACTCACAGGGGATGAAGGGTGTGTCTGACAATGCGGGAATGGAGCAAGGCCGGCCGAATCCCTCACCAATATGGGCGGAGGCAGAACGAGCCATCCGGGACGAACTCGGGATTGTGAGGGGTGGCCTCATCGGATTTGGACGAGGGCTCCTCCGTGAGATAGTCCGCCAGGCGATTCCCGCCCTCATGCAGAGAGTTGGCGGCTATTGTCGCGAAGAACATCCTCGTTCTACAAGCGAGCCACTGCGTCGGTAAACTCTCGGCTCAGAAACAGCCCGGGCTGCTTAGCGCATTCTGATCGAGCCGACCCGCGAGGGTATGAGGTCGGACAAGCAGACGACCGAAGATGGATGCGTGGACATACTGTTCTGCGAATTTACCTCGGGTCCTGCGTGCTGAGCAATTGTGATCAGACTTCGGCGATGCTTCTCGTCATGCTGTAGTGTCACAGGAACACCAAAGTTGGCGCATAAAAATCGGAAACTCCTATGACGTCAAGCTCCTGAGGGCGAGAGGAGCGTCTTAAACGATGAGTAACCGGCACAATAAACGGATGGACTCCCCCGGAAGGAGAGAATGGTGAAAGAAGTCACAACCACAACGATGCAATCTGGAACAACCGTGCCTTGCACGACCCTGCAGGAAGGCATCATCGAACAGGCCATCGGACTGACTGATGTAAAGGTCCTTCGTGCTCGAGCACGACAAGAAGTTGAAGATGGCGCCATCACAGCGGGCTACAAGACCAAAACGGTGATCAAGCTGCTCAATGAAGCCCTCGCCACAGAAATTGTGTGTGTCCTTCGCTACAAGCGCCATTACTCAATGGCCACCGGGATCAGTTCGTTCAAGGTGAAGGGAGAGTTTTTTCAACATGCCAATGAGGAGCAAGTCCATGCCGATCAATTGGCTGAACGCATTGTCCAACTGGGAGGGGAACCGAATCTGTTTCCGGAAGAGCTGCTGAGCCGGAGCCACTCGGAGTATGTCGAAGGAGAGTCATTGGTGGAAATGATCACGGAAGATCTGATAGCCAAACGGATTGCGATCGACAGGTATCGAGAAATGGTCGCTTATGTCGGCACGGATGATCCCACGACTTGTAAGATACTGGAGGGGATACTTGCGCAAGAGGAGGAGCATGCAGAGAACCTGGCCAGCCTCCTGCCGGCACTGGTTTCAGAAACAAAGTCTCATCGCGCTGGCAGTTGATCGCGCGGGAAAGAAGGTGATGTCATGGGAAAAGCGTTCATTCTCTGGTTGCTGGGAGTTCCGTTCACATTACTCGTCGTGCTCTGGTTCTTCGGTATCTTTCGATAACAAGGCGGCCGGCAAAAAATGATCGGTGTGTATCTCGCACTCTCCGCCAAGCCGATTGCCCGTTGGCGGTCGGGCGTCTTCGATCGATCACGTTCGGCAGGCCGCTGCCCTATACCGTGCCGCACAGGCGTTCGCTGCGACAATGAGTAACTGCTTCGTGGAGCCGCTGCTGCTGACTTGAGCGTGGAGTCAGCTGCGCGACCGGGTTCCTGTCCGTGGCCGGTGGCGGTTCTTCATTTTGTCGAGCGAATCGACAGCGCGTGATTCTGATCGTTCACCATCGCCTCAATATGATCATTCTTTTTGATCTCCCCAATCATTCGGGTCGTCTTATCCGTATGCAGGCGAACTTCCTCTCCGTTCTTCAATCTGACGAAATAGTTCGCGTCTTTGATGCGGAGCAGTTCGCCGGTGATCGTCTTGGCGTCTTTTGCGCTAGTACTTCCCTTCTCATTGTCCACGCTCTTTTGCTTGTCATCATCAGATTGAAAACCTTGTCGATCAGTGACGGAGTCAGTTTTCATAACATCTGAAGCCCCTGGCGTATGCTCTGCCTGTGCCGTATGGGACAAACCCAGGCACAGCAAGAATGCACAAGCTATGACGCCGACGTTTTTGTGAATGGATACCATGATGGCCTCCCGGGTTAGATGTGAACCATGCATAAAACTCACCAAACTCACCATACGCTGTTCGTCCTCTTCAATCTGAGCAATAGTGACCAAACTGCCGTTGACGTTCCAGTCATACTAGTCGGGATTCAGCGGATGTTGCGAGATGACAGAGGTGGACCACGATAGGTCGATCTGAAACCAGGGAAAGCGCGATGCCCGAGGGCGGGAGATCTCATGAGTGCGGATAAACTTAAGGGGAATATTGGTGGAGGACAGCGCACAGGGTTTCAAGAAGGAGGTGCACGATGAAGGAAACGAATGTCAGCCGAAACACCGCGCAACAAACGGAGGTGACATCCTACGCCACTCCAGCCGGTGAGAAGACCGGCCAGATGGCACAGGCGTTCAAAAAAGCTGTGGGAGATCACCACCACATTGCGCAACGCGCCTATGAACTGTTCGAGCAACGGGGCCGGCACGACGGCCAGGATTTGGAAGACTGGTTGAAGGCGGAACATGAACTGACTGGTTCCATCAGCCGGAAGTGATACGGACTATGACAGCAGAGATGCGCTGTACGTGAGGTCTCTGCGACTGCCAGGCGGGTGGTGATGGCTTTGTTCGTTGGCGAACATTCCTGCAAGCCTATGGTGGGGGGGGTAAAATGAACATGCGAATTGTTGTTGCGCTGTTCCTGTTGCTCGGATTTGGCAGTGCTCCCCTGTTTGCGCAGCATCTGTGTGAGGACTGTCTGAATGAGGCGAAGCACCTTCTGGCGCAGTGCCTTGAGGGTGCCATCAGTAAGGAGGATAAGAAGTCTTGTTCGGAGCGGCAGCAGGCACGATCACAGGGTTGTGAGAGCGGCCAGTGCATGATCGAACGATCCGTGCGCAAGCTGGACAAGCCCGTTGAACAGCAGTCTCAACCTGGGGCGAAGGTGAAGGAAGAGCGACGAGAGCGGTGAGGTGCGTCAGCTGACCCCGTGTGGTCGTATAGGTCGCAGTCGTGCGATCTTCATGCGTTGCGCACTAGTGATCAGCCTCCATCTTTCTCTTGTGCCACGATACACCCGTTCGGTACGTCCAGCGACTGGATCCGGACCAGCGTTCCGCGTTCACCATAAAGGAGAGTGGATATGAGCAACGTACATATTTTCGGCGCAGTGGCATGTGCCAGTCTGTTGTGGGTGACGGGAGCTTGAACGCGGTCGCGGCGCGCGGGTGCGTTGTCGCGAATGAAGTCCTCTCGGGCCCACCGCGGAGATCCTCGGTGGGCCCTCTTTCCTTCTCTCAAATCGTCTATCTGTCGTTGGTGAGAGCGCCTGGTCTGGTCCCTGGTTGGTAAACCATTTTGTTGTCTTGGATGCGGCCTGAATATGAAGCGGAGATCGCAACTCATCACGTTGTGGGCGGTTCTGATGAGCGGGCTCTGTCCTTTCACCACGTTTGCGGAAAATGAAAAGACCGGTGAAGCCGGCAAGGCCTATCGGACTACCCTGTTTGGAGAAGAGATCTACATTCCTCCGCGCGACCGCCACAGCGTGACAGCGGTGAATTTTGGCCTTCAATGGACTCCCAATGGACCGAGTCAGCTGGAGGTGCTCCCATTCGGCGCCTTGTATGTGTGGAGAAATTGGGATGCGGATAATATGAGGTTTCGGGGCATCTTTTCTGGAGTGGTGAACGATGTCGACTACACCATCGGCTTGCGCTCGCTTCCCAACTGGTCACTGGTCTTTACCCTCGATAATTTCATCGCTCCTCTGGGTCGATCAGAGAATGTCGAAGGGCAGCGCATCAAAGCCTCGGAGTTAGAGTGGAACTATATCTTCGCCGGCTTCGGCGTCGCCTATCGATTTCCGTCTGTTCCATTCGCGCAGGACAGCGCCATCAGTATGACGCTTACCTATGAGCCGGGGTTTCGTTGGTTTCGAGGCACCAAGAACACCGGTGCCGGATACGGGGTCCCTAAGAATACATACGAAGGCCGGGTTCACGGTCACATCCGGTGGGATGCGTTGGTCCGCAATCTGATGGAACTGCCGCATCGAGGATTTGCGGTGGGTGGAGATGTCATCTATGGACATCGAGCCGAGTGGGATGCCTGGGGTGGGGCTCCATTTACCACACCGGATTTCAAGAAAGAGCGAACATATCTCTCAGGCACCGTCTATGCTTTGACCGCGAGCGGGATCCCGGGGATTGACAGCGACAAGCATCGGCTCATCGCTAGTCTGTACGGCGGGATCGGAGCCCGTCTTGACCGGTTCAGTGCATTTCGTTTGCCGGGGCGCCCGACCGGGTTCGAATGGGAAGCGCTTTCTCTTCCAACATTGCCGGGCGTCGCGTTCAATGAGTTATTTCCTCAGCGCTATGCCATTGCCAGTGTGACGTATCGGTATGAGGCGCTGTTTTTTCTGTACCCCTACGTTTCGGCTACGTATGGGCTCGTGGACCGTCCCAGGTTTACTCCGCAGGGCATTCGCAATAGCACCGACTTGATGCCGGTAGTCGGGGGAGGGGTGGTGTCCGGAGCGCCATGGAAATCTCAGATCGAGATCAACTATAGCTACAACTTCGGCATATTTCGCGATTCAGCGGGAGGTCCCCCAAGTAAAGGCGGGCACGGAGTTTTTCTCTTGTGGTCGAAGCAGTTGTGATCTCACTGCCGAACAGCCTGCAACCGATTTATGAATTTTCTCCGCTTGCGACAGCATCATTCATGAGGAGGCGCCCCCATCGATATTTGCCGAAGTCTCGTTTGAGCAGTATTGCAAGCCCACCCGTCGTGGCCACGAATCAGGCCTGTACTAAGATGACAAGCATGTCGTATGTCGACTGATTGGAATTGCTCACGACGCCCCGTCATGAAGGGGGGACAGCGTTATGAACAGCCAATCTTCCTGCCCTATGCGTTTCTTTTCCAGTGAGCAACTGAGAGCAGAGTGACAGACGTTCCACTGGCCCACCGGCAGCTACGCTGCTGGTGGGCCATCGGCGCTTGACACAGAGAACGCGGGATGCAACGTCACGCAGTGCCTTGGAATGCCCCTATATCTCTCTCACCGAGAGAGCACCTGGTATCATCCTCTTAGCCACTCTGGCTGACGACGGAACAGCGTCAGTGGGAGACCGGTACGTCTGTAAGAAACGACACGGCGTGACCCTTAGCATCCACTTTTGCAAGTACATGTTCTCCCACTTTAGGGGTCATGTTGGCTCTCTTTTCAGTACTGGCATTAACATGCATGCGCACCTCAGCCCCGGATGCTTCTCTGACGAAATAGTTCTCACCCTCGATTTTCACTATTTCGCCCTTTACCTCCTTGCCGGATACAAACCTGTCTTTATCATCCACGGTCCATATCTTTCCGCCAGAATGGCCTGTGTTGAACTGCTCTGCGGAGGACGCGACGGTCGACAACCCCAGGCACAGTAAGAAGCTGCACGACAAGACACCGACGACTTTATGAATGGATACCATTGGGAACCTCCTTGGATAGATGTAAAACACGATTAGCTCTAACGGTACGCTCTTCGAGTTTTGCGCACTGAGCAATTGTGACCAGACCTCGGCAATGTTTCTCGCCATACTGCTATCAAGAAACGCTGTCCTGTGTTCTGAACGGACCTGGCGGCTGGGGTTTGGGGGATAACTCTATCTGAGCGGTTGAGCCAGTACCTCAAGACAGTGCGTGTGAGGGTGTCAATGGCCGAGGAGGGGATCGTGAAGATACAGTATTTGGTTTCACTCTGTGCTGTTCTGGCAGTCGGAGCCGCGCTCACCGCCGCACCTGTGACTGTTTTGGGAAAGGCCACAGAGAAGACACCGGGCTCGCCGCGTGGGTTACAAGAGCAAGGGAAGGGGACCAGCTATGCTCCCGTTGACCCTCAGGAGGACATTGCCTCAGTGATCGACCGCATGAAAACCGCAAAGCCTGAGGTTATGAAGCGGCAGATGGATTTGCTCAAGGAGCGATACGACCTCGCAAACCGCCCGGCCAAAGATGCCACGATGTCCCGCGGTAAACCTATTCAGGAAGGAATACGAGTCGCTCTTCCGAAGGGCATGACCTGGGAAAAGCTTCAGGCCATGAGCCCCGAAGAGATCCGGGACAAAAATGCACTTCCGGGTGGATTCTTTCCGCTTCCGCATCCCAACCATCCTGAGGGAGGGATGGTGTTCCCCCAGTTCCACATCGAAGAGATTCAGAAGCAGGAGGGCCGCGATCTCACTCGCTTCGATCTGGACTACGACTTGCCGGCCCATTTGTTGCCGGAGTTCCCGCCTCCCCTTTACCTGACGACACGCCCTGATCTCGGTGACGTGTCCCAGGGCAAGTTGGTGACCATCGACAACTATTATGAGTTCTTCAATGGGATTCTCAATCCGAAACAGCTCGAGGGCTTGAGGCTGCTCGTTACGACGTTTCCGCAACAGCAATTCAACCAGACGGAAGACCGTCGTACTGTCCGTCCAAGCCGTGGCGTCACCTGCTTCGAATGTCATGCGAACGGCCACACGAACGCCAGTACGCACCTGGCCGGAGATGTCCGCCCGCAGGAGCTTCGTCATCGCATTGATACGCCGACATTACGCGGCCTCAACATTCAGCGGCTGTTCGGCTCGCAGAGAGCGCTGAAGACAGTGGAGGATTTCACTGAGTTTGAGCAACGCGGTGCCTACTTCGACGGCGATCATGTGATTGGAACAAAAAAAGGAGCTAACATTCTCGAACGGGGGAGCCAGGTGCACTTCATGGCGGAGTTCCAAGAGCTTCTGGACTTCCCGCCGGCGCCCAAGCTGGGGATTGACGGAAAGTTGGATGCCGCCAAAGCCACCGCATCGGAGAAGCGAGGGCAGGACCTGTTCTTCGGTAAAGCGAAATGCGCCGGTTGCCACCAGACGCCCTATTATACGGACAATTCCATGCACAACCTGAGGGTGGAGCGTTTTTACAAGCCGAGAATGATCAATGGACGCATGGCGAGCGCCGATGGCCCCATTAAGACGTTTCCCTTGCGAGGCATCAAGGATTCGCCTCCGTACTTGCATGATGGGAGGTTATTGACCTTAGAGGATGCGGTCGAGTTCTTCAATCTTGTGTTAGGGACTCAGTTGGCGGCGGAAGAGAAGCAAGATCTGGTGGCATTTCTACGTGTGCTCTGATGCCGGCAGGGAGAGGGCGGTCAATTGTGGCGATAGGGGCAGCAGAGAATGAAATGACGGATCCTTCTGGACCATCAATGGAACGCAGAGGTGACGCATGAAAAACGGAGACTCCTGTGATGTTAAGGCGTTCGATTTACACGGGCTGGTCGGGATTTCTGATCGAACGCTCGAGATGCATCTCACCCTGTATGAGGGGTATGTGAAGGCTGCGAACCAGCTCACGATTCAGATTGACGCGATGCTTAAGGATGGACGAATTGATTATGAGGAGACCCCTGCCTATTCGGAACTGACACGACGCTTAGGGTTTGAATACAACGGGATGGTCTTGCACGAATATTATTTTGGGAATCTGGCTAAAAGCCCAGCCATGACGCCTGCGAAAGGCTCCGCTTTTGTGGAAGCCGCAGAAGACAGTTTCGGTACCTATGACATGTGGAAATTGGACTTCTCCAGTATAGGGAAAATGCGAGGAGTAGGTTGGGCTGTTTGTTGTGTGAACCCACACAGCGGCAGACTTTCCAATCATTGGATCAGTCTGCATGAACATGGACATGTAGCGGGGTTCGTTCCGGTCCTGGTCATGGATGTGTGGGAACACGCCTATCTCCTCGACTACAAGCCGTCAGAGAGAGCCGCTTACATCGAGGCGTTCTTTGCCAACATCGATTGGAAATCAGTGGAGCAGCGGCTGCAACTCGGTGAGCCTGCTTTGCTGAAAACAGCCCGAGGATGACCGGAATGCCTTGAGCGATCACTGTTGGACAAAACTGAAACGGGGGAACTTCCCGAGAGGAGGAAATTGTGAAAGAAACCACGCCCACGAAGGTGCAACCCGGAGCAACAGGGCCTCGCCCGACCCGCCAGGAAGGCATCATCCAAGAAGCCATCGGCCTGACCGATGTGAAGACGCTCCGAGCCCGGGCGCGGCAAGGAATTGCAGAGGGCGCCATGACAGCGGGCTACAAGGCCAAAGTGGTGACGGTGATCAAGCTGCTGAATGAAGCTCTCGCCACGGAAATCGTCTGCGTCCTGCGCTACAAGCGTCATTATTTCATGGCCAGCGGGATCAATTCTCTTGGCGTAAAAGCCGAGTTTCTGCAGCATGTCATTGAGGAACAGACTCATGCCGATCAATTGGCCGAACGCATCGTTCAACTTGGGGGAGAACCGAACCTCTCTCCTGAAGGGATGCTGAGCCGGAGCCATTCAGAATATGTCGAAGGAGACTCATTGGTGGGGATGATTACGGAAGACCTGGTTGCCGAACGGATTGCGATCGACAGTTATCGGGAAATGGTCACCTATGTCGGGACTGATGATCCCACGACTTGTAAGATACTGGAGGGGATTCTTGCGCAAGAGGAAGAGCATGCGGAGGACCTGTCCAGTCTCCTGAAGGAGCTGGGCTCGTAAGCGGGTAGTCGCGGTCGGGATTGTGAATCTGCAGAGTAAAGGAGGGTATCTCATGGGAAAAGGGTTCATTCTTTGGCTGCTGGGCGCGCCGTTCACCTTGATCGTTCTCCTCTGGGTCTTTGGGGTGATTCGATAAAACGCGCGTGGAAGACCGGTTGGTCTAGCGAGAGCTTGGTGGAGGTAGGGGAGCTTTATGATTGGTGAGATCGCGCTGTGTGTGGGGGCTGTCGCGTTTGCGGTGCTGGTCGGCATGCTGATTCCACTCTTGATTCAGCTTAGGAAGCCGGTGGCGGAATCGGAACGCCTGCTGGCCGGCCTAAACATCGAGGTGCCATTGTTGCTTCAGGAAATACGGGCGGCGACCGGGAACTTGAACTCGCTCATCGAACATGCGCGGGGTGGGGTGGAGCATGCGGCAGTGTTGCTGCATGCGGCAGGAGCGGTGGGTGACACTATCCAACGGGTTCAGGAGACTGTCCGGGGCGGGGGCCGGTCACTGCTGATCACACTGGTCAGCATGGCGGCGGGGTTCAGAGCCACGAAGGCCGTCGTCAAGACACAGATTAGTCAAGAGGGAGAGTTGGTTAATGGAAAAGGAGGAACGCGCAATGGCAGATAACGGAGGGTGCTCATTGGGAGCGGTGGGGTTGGCATTTGTGACCGGAGGGTTACTGGGAGCCGTGGCGGCGTTGTTGCTGGCACCGCAATCTGGTCGTCAGTCGCAGGAGCAGTTGCGAGGGTATGCGCGTCGAGCCGAAGAGGGCGTTCATGAGCTGGCCGACAAAGCCGGCGAGGTTGTCGACCAAGCCATGGACAAGGGACGCGAGTTCATCAAAGACAAGCAGGCGGTCCTCATCGAGGCGGTCGAAGCCGGCCGTACGGCCATGCATAGGGAACGTGCGCGATTGTCCAAGGAGACGAAGCTGTGAATGTACCGGTCTAGCGACAGCAAGCGCACCCGTGAATCACATCAAAACACGCTCATGCCCATCACGATAACCATGAACGCAACATTCAAGGCCTGACTCGTCGGTGGCGGGATCGGCCCACCGGATGGCGCCAGGCCCGGATCGAAAGGAGATCGCATGCGAATCGCTTCTTGTTTCCTCTTTGTAACTGTTCTAGGTGGGTCCGTGGCAGCAATCCACGATTCGATCGCTTATGCCAAGACTGTTGAAGCCGGAGATTCCAGTTCGAGTTGGATCGGAACCGGCGAGTTCATGGAGCTTGGAAATGGAGAACAGGTCGTCAATGGAATTGTGAAAGGAGTCCTGATCTCCCGTCATAAAGACGGAGCCAAGATGATTGTCCACTCCTCAAGACTGACGTGCCCGATCCGTGTGAATCTCAACAGAAACAAAGATTATCAGGCGATAGAAGGCCTCTGCACGGTCGTGGCACATGAAGGCAAGGACGTCGGATATGCCCACTGGAAGTGCACTGGAAATGTGAAAGAGTGTACGGGCGAGTTCACGTTTACGGGCGGGACCGGTGGATTCAACGGAATGTCAGGAGCCACTCCGTTTCAGACCAGTATCGTCTTCGAGTTGCAGGACGGGAAAAATGGTCAAGCGATTGGATATGCGGTCTGGCCAAACCTGACGTATACGTTGCCCTAGGCAACCACTGGTTGTCACGGTCTATTTCCCCTGTTGATTGGCGAGAGTAGTTTCCATCGGACTATGCTCTTTCCAAAATAGGACTCTATGGACGGAACTGCTTGATCCGGTGACAGGACCGTCACTGGATTGTTCTTCCTATCAGCGGCGCGTGGGCGACTGTCTGGCGAAGTGAAAGTGTGGCCGCCTTCTCCGCTTCGGCGTCGTAACGTGGAGCCAGTAGAAACGACTGCACCTGTTCGATTCACCCACGTTCATTTTCCAACGTGAGCGATTGTGACCAGATCTCCAACGCGATAGCTGCTAGTTTTGACATCGGTACGGGTTCGTCGTCTTTCGTAGTATGTGGATTTGATTGTGAAACGGATTCCCACTCTCTTGGAGGGATGGTCAATGGAAAAGGAAGGTTACTCAATGGCAGATACCAGAGGGTGCTCAGTAGGGGCGGCGGGATTGGCGTTTCTGACGGGAGGGTTATTGGGAGCTGTGGCGGCGTTGTTGCTGGCACCGCAATCTGGTCGTCAATCGCAGGAGCAGTTGCGAGGGTATGCGCGACGAGCCGAAGAGGGCGTTCATGAACTGGCTGACAAAGCCGGCGAGGTTGTCGATCAGGCCATGGACAAGGGACGCGAATTCATCGAAGACAAGCAGGCGGTCCTGACCGCGGCGGTCGAAGCCGGCCGCGCGGCCATGCATAGAGAACGTGAGCGATTGTCCCGTGACAAGGATGCATGCCAGTGAAGTGAATACTGACAAAGTGATCGCACGTGCGGAAACGTGCGAGCAAGGAGAAACAAGATGAGTACCATTCTGATAGTCATACTGTTGTTAATGCTCGTGGGAGTATTACCAACCTGGCCGCACAGCGCGAAGTGGGGGTACGGCCCAAGCGGCGGGGTAGGTTTGATTCTCTTGGTTCTAGTCATCCTGGCCCTGACGGGTCGGCTCTGACCCCCGGCGTACGCAGCTGAGCGGGTGATAACGGATGGCGGCGCCAGTATAGAGCCATTGCCGGACGCACAGGTCCGGATCTCCATTCCGTCCAGCAGGAATCCTGCTTCCGTCGCGTGAGGAGACCGAGTAATGGCTGAATCGCTGAGCGACAAAGATTCTATGTCCGTCAACCGTACATCCGTTTGGAACCGCGCGAGGATTGCGGCAAGGGGCGTGGTGTTCGTATCCTGTCTGGTCATCGGGATCGTGTCGGGCACGATCGCGGCTGACGATTCCTACATCGCCGGGTATGCCGCCGCCGTGCTCCAGCACGAATTCAATGTGACTGGAGCGGTTCTTCAGGTGCACGAGGGAGTGGTGGTCGTAACGACCAATTCGCTCGGCAAAACTGACCGAGAGAAAATTCTCACGGCACTGGAAAAGATTCCCGGCGTCGTGCGTGCGGAAGTCCGAGAAGAGGCTGGGCTTGCCGTTGTTCCGGAGGGCCCGCCGCAGGCGGTTATCCAGCAAACGATTCCTAAGCCCGAGTCGAACTTCCTTCCTAGCGGTCTTCTTATGGCTCCGTTCCATGCCGACCCACGTTGGCCGCATTTCTCCGTGGCATACCGTCAAGTGTCATTGGGCCAGGAGCCGAGGAATACCGGCTCGGCCAATTTTGGTGAAACGTTTGCAATCTACCGGAACGCCGCCCCGTTCAATGGCCAATGGGAAATCGCACTGCAGGCAGGCGTTTTCAGCGCCTTCAATATGAACGCTCCATCCGGATCGAAAGACCTCGTCAACGCCGACTATATCGCCGGGCTGCTCACCAGTTACCGGAGCGGGGCGTTTTCAGGCTATCTGCGCATCCACCATCAGAGTTCCCACTTGGGCGATGAATTCATTCTCAACAGCAACCCGCCAATCAATCGCATCAACTTAAGTTTCGAGCAGGTCGATTTAAAACTGTCCTATGATCTGACCTCCTGGTTCAGGATTTATGGTGGCGGGGGCATCTTGGTAGGGCGTGACCCAAGCGATTTGAAGCGCGGCGCGAGCCAGGGGGGAGCTGAACTCGCGAGCCCATGGACCTTGTGGGATGGCAAGATCCGCCCGGTGGCCTATGCAGATTTCCAGGCCAATGAGCGGAGTAATTGGCGGATCGCTAGTTCCGTAATGGCGGGGCTGCAGTTCGAAGAAGCTCGTATCGGAACCCGTAAGTTGCAACTGCTGGCGGAGTATTTCAGCGGGCCCTCGCCCAACGGACAATTTTACACCAGAAATACGGAATGGATCGGAGTCGGCGTACATCTATATTACTAATCCGGTTGCACTGTCCTTCCTGCGTGCAGGGGGGGATTGCATCGGTCTGTGGCATGTTCTGCGGCAGAGCGGCCAAGAAGGCGTGCGGTTGAAGAGCCGTCATCTGAGAAAGCCCTGGCTAGTAGGGGCAAAGCGGTAAGCAATGGTGAGCGACTGTGAATAGACGGATGTTCATTCACAGTCTCACTGTGAGCCGATGGAAAATCGCATGTGACATGCCTGCCGGAGCGGGTTCT
Source organism: Nitrospira sp. (assembly GCA_022842445.1). GTDB lineage: Bacteria > Nitrospirota > Nitrospiria > Nitrospirales > Nitrospiraceae > Nitrospira_D. The sequence goes on along the minus strand of JALHPO010000004.1, from coordinate 161,657 downwards.
TCTGCCTGCGGGGTCGTTCATGGGAACTAACAAGCATGGCTGGATCTTTCGTCTGCAGGCCTCGGCGCAGGGGAAGGATTTGTCTCGCCCCCAATGTCGACCTATTGCGCAGCACCGTGTCGGAGTATGGTGCGCACTCATGTGCCTCGGGGCGAGTACGGTGTGTCCCGCACAGATCTTTGCCGGCGGGGTAGTGGACCAACTGCCTGATCTGACCGACAGAGCAGCTCAGGCCGTGATCACGCTCAAGGGCCGCGACAACTTCAATAGCGAGTACATATTTGATGTGAGTGTGAAGAACGTGTCGTCCGACCCGTTGGAGGGAGAGTCGCTGGTGATCGTGCTTGATAAGATCACCAATATTGGGGGCGACGACATGACGTCAGGAACGAGCGAATCGAACCTGAGTCGCATGGAGATTCTGGGGCAGGACGGTGAAACAGACGAGGGTAAACCCTATTTTCGCGTCCCTCGCGGGGCCGGGTCTGATCTGCCGCCGTACTCGGAAAGCAGTCCCGTCACAGTGCGGATTCGCAACAAAGACTATCTGATCGTATTCACACCGTTCTTCCGGGTCCATGGACTGAAAGGGACGCCTGCCTCATCGAAGCCGAAGGAGCGCTTGGTGCCAGTGCCTCCTGCCAAGACCCCTGCCGACAAGCTCATTCAGCTGCTAATTCAGAAAGAGCTGCTGTCCAAGGAAGAAGCGCGCGCACTGTATCAGCCGTGATTCAAACGCGTAGTGGATTTTGTACTCCTCGAAGTGAGCAATCGGGATCAGAACTATTTCGGTCTTCTAGTCATACTGTTTCATAACGGTAAGATTGAGAGAAGTATGATCTATCCAGGAGGGAGGCATGAACGAAGTAGTTCAACTCAACAGAAACTGGATGCAGTTCAAAGAACCTGTCTGAGGACAGACATCTACATCGAATGAAGGAAACGACCATGACATCCCTCTATGTGTTGACACTATGTACGGCGCTGGTTATCAGCGGGGCATTCATTGCTGGATCACTCAGCGCCGATGGAAAAGCCGATGAAAAGACGCCGATCAGTGACTCATGGCGGACGTCGAAGACCAAGAGCCCGCTCTTTGCCGATACCTTGGTCCAAGGGCGGCAGAGCAATCTTGAGACCACGAAGGGCGTCGCAATGCTCCGTGGGAAGGTCGATTCTGACCAAGCGAAACGGGCGGCGCATGTGCTATTGCTGCTAAACGTGGTGCCTACCCGGTTTCAGGGCGCAAACTAAGGATTGGTGACTGGAATTCTTCCTGGTTCTGGTAATCCTGGCCATGATCGGTCGGCTCGGCCGTCCGGCGCATTGGCAGGTCGGTGACGACCGGTTGAACCTCCGCCCGGCGCCTTTTTAGGTGGCCATGTTGACGTCGCGCGGTCCCGGGGAGTTTCTTAATGACTAGGTGAAGGAAGTCGGGCTGTTCGGACTGCAACGTCGCCATCCACGTGCACGGATCCTTCCTTACGTGGTTTTGCACCACCAAGATTCTCATCGCTGAGGCTTTTACCTCCGTCGTCACTTTCCCGACCTGAGCAATTTTGACCTGACTGCCATCTGTGTTGTCGTCATACTGCGAGCTATACGCGTCGTCTGTCTGATACTGGGAGGAGGTGGCGCCATGACCTGCCGGGTTGCTCGATCATACCGGTGCTTGACCGAAATGGGGCCGGTCGTTTGCTCTGAGTGCGGTTTGACCCATCTGGAAGATCGCGCTGGTGCAAAGTCGTTTGGGCCGTATCTCTGTTTAGCCTGTGAACAGTCGCTCATCGAGTGTGGCGTCTCGGAACGCATGACGACTTTGTCGAGGCGGGTGCAGCAGCCCGTCGTGTGAGCCGACGTGAGGAGGGTGTGTTACCGACCTGCATTCTGATTTTCTCTCGGCAGCAGAAAGGATAAACGAGATGCGTACTATTGTCATTGTCGCGTTGGGGGCTGTGTTGTTTCTTGGCGTACTTCCGATTTGGCCGCACAGTGCTGATTGGGGATATCTCCCCAGCGGCGGGCTGGGATTTCTTATCCTGATTCTGGCTATCCTGAACCCTGGCCGGTTGGCTGGAACGGCCGGTCACTGAAGACTTGTAATGGGAGCGAGAACTCGTCTTGGTCCTATCTGACCGTACATGCGCTGCCGCTAGACAAAGGTCCCAAGCGGTGTCGCCTCACGCAGATGGACACCGTTGGAACAGCCATTTATCGTCGGCGGGTCACAGGGACAGCGATCCGGTCGCCAGCAAGAACACGGACGCAGGTCGCGCTAAAAGCCGCCGCGTCGAAGTCGTTGTGTCATGGCCCAACGGTGGTGCGAAAGGAGCCGCTGAGGAGTCCGGCCAGCCCGATCAGTTCATTGGCTCCATCGGTGGGATGTCTACTGTGGGCGCTTCCACCCGCCAGGTTGTTCGTGGAAGCGAGAAGGGAACATGGAGCGATTCGTACGCTGGGGAAGCGCGCTGTTCGGCATCATCCTGTTCGTGGGGTGTACGAACGGCATGGACCAACAGTTGACACAGGTCCAGCGAGAGTTGGAGAAGTCGCTTCACACGAATATTGCGCATGGTGATCTCAGCATACGCCGAGCCGGCGATCATCTCACCATCGTGATCACCGAACGAGTACTGTTTGCTGTAGGGAGTTATGAGATCAAGCCGGACGGCATCGATATGCTGAGGCGGGTGGGGATTTTCCTCAAGGCGGCTTCTCTGAAGGAAATCCGAGTGGCGGGGCATGGAGACAGAGTCCCGGGAGCTGACCGCCCCGGCATGTATTACGAGATGGTGACTCTTTCCAAGGCACGTGCGATTCAGACGGGACAAGTCTTGAATGAGAGCGGAATGCGTTCGCAGAACGCGACCATCGAATGGTATGGGGACATCCGGCCGATCGCCAGCAATGACACCGAAGAGGGGCGGCAAACAAATCGCCGCGTCGAGATTCTTGTGTATGCCGCGCCGCCCTAACGGCTGGAAATCATAAGTGCGGCCTGCTGGCAGAGTATTTCGGCGGGCTCTCGCGCATCAAGCCATTCTTATTCCGCAACACGAAGTGGATCGGAAGGGGTCGCTCCTCGTACTTCCTGCTCCGAGCAAGTCGTCTCGTTGCCGCCTTCGATAATCGTACGTGCGGTGTGCCGATGTGCGTTGCAGCTCATTTGGCCTCACGGCTCCGGATTTGGCAGGAAAGCGCATGAACACGATATTTGCACCAGTCGCCAAGAGTCCCCAGCTGGAAGAGCCGATTCGCGCCGAGCTCTTCGGCATCGAGCGGCTTGAACAGCATGCTGCAAGTCTCGCGGTGGCCCAGGCCGTCACCGATGATGCGCGGGTGGGGCGGTTACTCACACCTCGCGTTCTTGATAACGGGCGGATCTTGGTGGAGGCTTATCGGACTATCGCCCGTACGATTCGCGATGAGAAGGCGATTACGCCGGCGGATGAATGGTTCGTCGATAATTTCCATATTGTCGACGAACAACTGCGCGAGATCATCGACGATCTGCCTCCTGGGTATTACAGGCAATTGCCCAAGCTCGCGTCGGGCCACCTGCGGAATTACCCGCGGGTATACGGAGTGGCCTGGGCGTTCGTCGCACACACCGACAGTCGTTTCGATCCCGACATGCTCCGTCGCTTTGTGAGGGCGTATCAACACGTACAACCGCTGACGATCGGTGAATTGTGGGCGGTGGCGATTTCGCTACGTGTCGTGCTGGTGGAGAATCTCCGGAGACTGGCCGAGCGGATCGTTCATAGCCGGAGGGCCCGGTTGGAAGCCGATGAATTGGCAGACAGTCTGCTGGGGAGCGGGGTGTTGGCTCTGGAATCACCTGCCACGGCCTTGAGTGGGTTTGAGCACAGCCCGCTGGACCCCGCATTTGCCGTACAGCTTGTTCAGCGGCTCCGTGACCTGGACCCCAAGGTGCGACCTGTGTTGCTGTGGCTGGATGAACGTCTGGCCGCACAGGGCACCACCGCCGACGACCTGGTGCATGCCGAGCATCAGCAACAGGCGGCCATGAGCGTCACGGTGCGCAATATCATCACCAGCATGCGGCTGACGTCGGCGTTTGACTGGTCGGACTTTTTCGAAAGCGTCAGCCCGGTCGATAAGATTCTGCGATGTGCCCCGCGCTACGCGGAAATGGACTTTGCCACGCGGGACACGTACCGACATGCCATCGAGGATCTGTCCCGCGGCACGAGGCTTTCAGAAATCGAGGTGACCCAGAGGGTCGTGGACCGTGCCAGACTGGCCGGCACTGAGCCGCATGCGCGCGAGCAACCGGAGCGGGAGCGGCACATGGATCCCGGTTATTACCTCATCTCGCAAGGGCGACGCGCATTTGAACGGGAACTCGGCTATCGGGTGTCCTGGAAGGAGCGGTTGCTGCGTTTATATGTCCGTGCGTCCGCACCTGGCTATCTGGGATCACTGGCGGTCGGGACCGCCATGGCCCTAGCCGTACCTTTGTGGTATGCCGCCGAAATTGGTGTGAGCGTCGCGGGTCTGGTGTGTCTTGGTCTCATTGCGCTCGTGCCGGCCTCGGATCTCGCCATGGCGCTCATTAATCGGACGGTGATGGCCATCCTCGGTCCCCGGTCATTGCCCCGGATGGCATTACGGGACGGCATTCCAAAAGAGTTGCGCACGATCGTGGTGGTGCCCACGTTGCTGACGAGCCGGCAGGCCATCGACGAGCAAGTTGAACGATTAGAAGTGCATTATCTGGCGAATTCTGATGATGACCTCCGTTTCGCCCTGCTCTCAGATTGGAAAGATGCTCCGAGCGAAAGCATTCCCGGAGACGCCGAATTGCTGGCGAGGGCGGTAGAGGGAATCGCGCATCTGAACAAGCGGTATGGCCCAGCGGCCGGGGGCGGAGCGCGTTTTGTCCTGTTTCATCGCAGGCGAGTCTGGAACGAGTCTGAGCAAGTCTGGATGGGATGGGAACGGAAGCGAGGCAAACTATATGAGTTGAATCAATGGCTGCGTGGTTCGACGAACACGACGTTTATGTCCGTCGGCGGGCAGCCCGCTGAGGCGATTCCGTCCGTCCGGTTCGTCATCACCCTGGATGCCGATACACGGTTGCCGCGGGGAGCCGCGCACCGGTTGATTGGCACGATGGCCCACCCGCTGAACCGGCCCCGGTTCGACCCTCTCGCCGGGCGTGTACTTGAAGGGTATGGGGTTGTGCAGCCGCGGATTACGCCGTCGCTTCCGGGCAGCGGTGAGGGCTCGTATTTTCAACAGACGTTTTCCGGGCCCAGCGGGATTGATCCCTACGCGTCGGCTGTGTCCGATGTGTACCAGGATTTGTTCCGGGAAGGATCCTACACGGGGAAAGGTATTTACGAGGTCGACGCATTCGAGGCGGCGCTGGCGGGTAAGGTGCCGGACAATGCGATGCTTAGTCATGATCTCTTTGAAGGCCTGTTCGTGCGCGCAGCGCTGGCAACCGACATCGAGCTGTTCGAAGCCTTTCCTGCCCACTATGAAGCGGCGGCAGCCAGGCAGCATCGATGGGCGCGAGGCGATTGGCAGCTGCTGCCCTGGCTGTTCGGGCGAGGGCATACCGGGTCTGACCCGCATCGCCCGGTGGTGATTCCCGCCATCGGCCGTTGGAAGATCATCGACAACCTCCGTCGCACCCTGTCGGCTCCGGCTGCCTGTCTGACCTTGATCGTCGGATGGTTGTTACCGGAGAGGTCCGCCTGGGTGTGGTCAGGATTCATTCTGACCACGATGGCGGTTCCGTCGCTGTTGTCCTTCGTGCTCGGGCTCTATCCGCGCCGTCCGGGTGTGGCTCTGCGTACCCATTTCCGTGGAGCAGGCGCCGACCTCAAGTTGGCCGCGAGACAGATCGCGTTGACCGCTACCTTCCTCGGGCATCAGGCATGGATCATGACGGATGCGATTCTTCGCACTCTCGGTCGGCTCGTTTTTACGCGCACACGAATGTTGGAATGGGTCACTGCGGCTCAAGCCGAGGATGCCTACACGTGCAACTTGACGGGGATGTATCGGCGCATGGCGGGCTGTGTGGTACTCGCCCTCGTGGTAGCTGGAGGGGTGGCCGTGTTTGGGGGATATGAATCCTGGGCCGCAGCGGCCCCGTTCATTCTGCTCTGGATATCGGCACCTGCCGTGGCACGGTGGGTCAGCCTGCCGCCTCAATTCACGGGGGCCGGACCGATTTCTCCGTCCGATGCGCGTACGCTCCGATTGATTGCACGCCGGACCTGGCGGTTCTTCGAAACGTTCGTGTCTCCCGAGGACCACGCGCTGCCGCCTGATAACTTTCAAGAAGATCCGAAACCCGTCGTGGCCCATCGCACCTCACCGACCAATATCGGACTCTATCTGCTCTCAACTCTGGTTGCCCGTGACCTAGGTTGGCTGGGGACTCTCGACGCCACTGAACGACTGGAAGCCACGCTGGAGACCATGAATCGTCTCGAGCTGTTTCGTGGGCACTTCTACAATTGGTACGACACTCGTACGCTTCGCCCGCTGGACCCCAGGTATATCTCGTCCGTGGACAGCGGAAATCTGGCCGGACATCTGTTGGTGCTGGGCAACGGATGCCGGGAGTTGATTCAGCAATGCCCCCTCGAAGAGGATCTGTTTGCTGGAATCGACGATGCTTTCCGCTTGTTACGCGAGGCGTTGGCGCAGATTCCAGACCGGGGACAAACTCATACGGTAACGCGGAAGCAGTTGAGTCAGGCCGTCGATGCGCTGGCCATGGGGTTGCAGTCGCGTCCGGCTGATGCCCTCGGCTGGACCAGCCGGTTCCGTCAGCTGATCACGTCGGCCCGTACCGTCGCGGATATGGCGCAGGCGTTCTCTCAGGAGCGTGCAGAAGGTCCCGAGGGGGAGTTGCACATCTGGGCTGACGCGGTGCGGGCCTGCGTCGAGAGCCATCTCCGGGACGTGGAACTGTTGCTCCCGTGGGTCCGACTAGGCCCGAAAGACCTTGCTGCCCTGTTTGATCATCAGTCCGGGCCGGCGCCGGAATGGTCGGCCATCGCATCATTCTTCCATCCTGTTCCCTCGCTAGCGTCTGCCCCGGAACGGTTTGCGGAATCGCTCTGTGCACTCGAGCGCTTACGGGAGCAGTTACGCAGTCGTCCCTCACAGGATCGCTCCACCTTGGCACGAATCACCCTGCTGGTTGATGCGGTACGGCAATCGGCCGCGGACATTGCCGCTCTCACGCGCCGTCTTGTGGCCATTGCGCAGACTTCGGAGCAGATGGTGCACTCCATGGATTTCAGATTTCTCTTCGATCAGACGCGCAAGTTATTGTCGATCGGCTATCGCATGACCGAGAATAGTCTCGATCCCAGCTGCTACGATTTGCTGGCGTCAGAAGCCAGGCTGGCGAGCTTTATCGCCATCGCCAAGGGAGATATTCCGTCATCGCATTGGTTTCACCTGGGCCGTGCCCTGACGCCCGTAGGGAACAGTTCGGCGCTGATTTCCTGGTCTGGTTCCATCTTTGAATACCTCATGCCGGCGTTGGTGATGCGCTCTCCTGCAGGCAGTCTGCTGAGCCGTACGTATGATCTGATTGTCTGTCGGCAGATTCAATACGGTGCAGAGCGGGGGGTGCCCTGGGGTGTTTCGGAGTCGGCCTATAGTGCGCGAGATCTCGATCTGACTTACCAGTACTCCAGCTTCGGGGTGCCGGGTCTTGGGCTCAAGCGTGGTCTCATCGACGATGTGGTCGTCGCGCCCTATGCCACTGCGCTCGCGGCCATGATCGATCCTGCCGCGGCCACACAAGGCTTCAGGCGCCTTGCCGAGGCCGGAGGGAGGGGGTCGTACGGGTTCTATGAAGCGCTGGATTACACGGGGGCGCGGGTACCCGAAGGCACGGACGTGGTCGTTGTCCGGGCCTATATGTCCCACCATCAGGGCATGTCGCTGGTCGCTATCGCGAATGTTCTCAATGAGGGGGTGATGAGGAACCGGTTCCACGCCGAGCCGATGGTCCGGGCCACTGAACTCCTGCTCCAGGAACGAACGCCACGCGATGTCCCGGTGACCCGACCGCGGGTAGAGGAAGTCGCTGCCGCATCTCATGTCCGAGATCTCATGCCGCCTGTCATGCGGCGATTTACCACGCCGCATGAGGAGGCTCCGAGGACGCATCTGCTGTCTAACGGCCGGTATGCCGTCATGCTGACCACGGCCGGATCAGGATATAGCCGGTGGCGGGATATTGCGCTGACGCGCTGGCGGGAGGATGCGACGCGGGATTGCTGGGGTTCGTATATTTATCTGCGCGACATGCGAACCGGGGGGATGTGGTCGGCCGGCTATCAACCTTGCGGTGTCGAGGCCGACGACTACGAGGTGTCCTTTTCGGAATCACGGGCTGAGATTATCCGACGGGACGGCGACTGGAGCACGAGACTCGAAGTGGTGGTGTCGTCCGAAGACGATGCTGAGGTCCGGTGCATGTCCGTCACCAACCTGGGGGCCAGTGCACGCGATCTGCAAGTCACTTCCTATGCTGAGCTGTCTCTGGCTCCGCAGGCCGCCGATGTGGCCCATCCGGCCTTTGGCAATCTCTTTGTGCAGACGGAATTTGTGCCGGAGATCGGCGCGCTGCTCGCCACCCGCCGCAGGCGGTCGGATGAGGACACGTCGGTGTGGGTGGCCCAGGTGGTGGTGGTCGAAGGCGACACCGTGGGCACATTGCAATATGAAACGGATCGCGCCCGGTTTCTGGGGCGCGGACAGCATGCCCGTACCGCCGTCTCGATGATCGACGGGCGGCCCCTCTCGAATACCGTCGGGTCGGTCCTCGATCCGGTGCTGAGCCTGCGCCGCACTCTGCATGTGCCGGCCGGCGGGACGGTGCGTTTGGTGTTTTCGACCATTGCGGGCTCCACTCGTGAGCAAGTGCTGGATCTGGCGGACAAATATCGCGACCCGAGAGTGTTTGAGCGGGCCGTCTCTCTGGCCTGGACGCAGGCGCAAGTCCAGCTGCATCATCTCGGCATCGGGGCCGATGAAGCGCAGCTGTTCCAGCGGTTGGCAAATGCCGTGTTGTATGTCGATGCCTCACTGCGGCCTTCTTCAGAGACACTGGCTCACAGCACGCTGGACCGTGCGGCACTTTGGGCGCAGGGCATCTCGGGCGATCTGCCCATTGTACTGGCTTGTATCGATCGAGCGGAGGACGTCGATCTCATCCGGCAATTGCTGCGGGCACATGAATACTGGCGGATGCGGCAAGTGTCGGCCGATGTGATCATTCTGAACGAGAAGCCGCCGTCCTACGAGCAGGATCTGCAAGGCTCGCTGGAGTCGCTGGTACGCGGCAGTCGGTTGCGCCTCTGTCCGGACCCCGGCGGGGCACGGGGCAATATCTATCTGCTGCGGACCGACCTGCTTTCGGCACAAGATCAGAAACTGATGCAGCAGGTTGCCCGGGTCGTCCTGCTGAGCCGGCGTGGCACGCTGGCGGAGCAGGTGACTCGACTACAGCGCCGGCAGAGTCCGCCGCTCCCGCCCCGGCCCATACGGCGAGCCCGTAAACGCCTGGATGTGCCGTTGCCGGAGCAGGAACTTGAATTGTTCAACGGTTTGGGTGGTTTCGCCAACGACGGGCGCGAGTATGTCACCATTCTCGGTGAAGGTTTGCGTACGCCGCGACCATGGATCAACGTGATTGCGAATCCCTCGTTCGGGTTTCTCGTGTCTGAGTCAGGCTCCGGGTTCACCTGGTCGCTGAACAGCCACGAAAATCAGCTGACGCCCTGGTCGAACGATCCGGTCACCGACCCCTCCGGGGAGGCGTTTTATATCCGCGACGACCATTCACAGGAAGTGTGGAGTCCCACGGCCTTGCCGATTCGCGATGACCCGGCCCCCTATGTCGCCTGTCATGGGCAGGGCTATACAAGATTTCATCATGGTTCACACGGTATTCTGTCCGAATTGCTCCAATTCGTCCCGCCCGAAGACTCGATCAAGATCTCGCGACTCACGCTGCAGAACGCCTCCGGGCGCTCACGTCGTCTTTCCATTACAGCCTATGCCGAATGGGTGCTGGGGAGTAACCGGAGTGACTCCCATCCGTACATCGTTACGGAGATCGATCCCGGGACCGGAGCGCTGTTTGCGAGGAATGCGTGGGGCGGCGAGTTCGGGGGGCGCATCGCGTTTGCCGACCTCGCCGGGAAGCACACATCGTGGACCGGTGATCGCGCGGAATTTCTGGGTCGCAATAGGACGCTTGAGGATCCACTGGCGCTTGAACTGGGCGGGCCGTTATCCGGCAGGGTCGGTGCCGGTCTCGACCCCTGCGCCGCGCTGCAGGTGTCGATTGAGCTGGAGGCGGGAGGATGCGCGGAGATCGTCTGGTTCATCGGCCAGACAGCGGGGAGGGAACAGGCTCGTCTGTTGCTCGAGCGCTATCGTGGGGCGGATGTGAACGCACTCCTGCGTGAGGTGATCCGCCGATGGGACGACGTGCTGGGTGTCGTCCAGGTTCATACGCCGGAGCGCGCCATGGATATCCTGTTGAATCGTTGGGCGCTCTATCAGACGCTGGTGTGCCGGGTCTGGGCGCGCGCGGCTTTTTATCAGTTGAGCGGAGCCTATGGGTTTCGTGACCAGCTTCAGGATGTTATGGCCCTCAGTGTGGCGGCGCGCGATGTCACACGAGCGCATCTGCTGCGGGCCGCCGCGCGGCAGTTTGTCGAGGGGGATGTCCAGCATTGGTGGCATCCTCCGTCCGGACGGGGGGTACGAACCAGGATTTCGGACGACCTGCTTTGGTTACCGTATGCAGTCTGCCAATTTCTCGAAGTCACCGGGGACGCCACGGTGCTGGATGAGCTGGTGCCCTTTCTGGAAGGTCCGGCCTTAGCTGAGGGACAAGCGGAATCTTATTTTGAGCCGCGGGTGTCCTCGGTGCGCGCCACCCTCTTTGAACATTGTGCGCGTGCCTTGGACCGGAGTCTTGCGGTTGGTAGCCACGGCCTCCCGCTCATGGGCACGGGCGACTGGAATGACGGCATGAACCATGTCGGTCAGCAGGGCAGGGGTGAAAGTGTCTGGCTTGGCTGGTTTTTGCATACGGTGCTCTGGGAGTTCGCCAAGGTGGCGGCTCAGCGCGGTGAGCGTGCTCGCGCTGAAATGTGGCGGCTCCATGTGAGTGCGTTGAAGGCCGCGATCGAGCGGGACGGGTGGGACGGAGAATGGTACCGCCGCGCGTACTTCGATGATGGGACGCCACTCGGTTCCGCTGCAGACCAGGAATGCCGCATCGATTCGATTGCTCAGTCCTGGGGGGTGATCAGCGGAGGTGCAGATCCCGACCGCGGCGTGCGCGCCATGGCCGGGGTGGAACGGCATCTTGTGAACCGGCGGGACGGGCTGATCCGTCTGTTGACGCCACCGTTTGATCAGATGCCGAGTGATCCCGGCTATATCAAAGGGTACGTCCCAGGCATTCGAGAAAATGGCGGTCAATATACCCATGCGGCCGTGTGGACCGTGCTGGCGTTTGCGGCGCTGGGTGAGGGAGACAAGGCCGGTGAGTTGTTCCGTATGTTGAATCCTGTTCATCGGGTCTCCTCGCGAGCGACTGTCCAGCGCTACAAGGTCGAGCCCTACGTCGTAGCCGGCGACGTGTACTCCGAGCCTCCGCATGTCGGACGCGGAGGTTGGACCTGGTATAGCGGTGCGGCGGGTTGGCTCTATCGGGCCGGTATGGAATGGATACTCGGTTTCCGCTTGCGCGGCGAGACGCTCTGCATCGATCCGTGCATCCCGCGCCACTGGCCGGAGTACTCGATTCGTTTCCAGTATCATTCGGCGGTCTATGACATCACGGTGGACAATCCACGCCATGTAAGCCGCGGCGTGACGCTGACGGAGGTGGATGGCAACGTGTCGATCGACCATACGAATATCCCGCTGGTCATCGACGGCAAACACCGCATCCGCGTTGTGCTCGGATGATTCACGTAGAAGGGAGATTCATTGAAGGATTGTTCTCGCGCAGAGCTGTTCCGGTCCCTTGTCATGGGATTAGCTCGTGTGCAGATGAGTGGTAAGGAATCGATCATGCCATGCAGGAAGCTTGTCGGCAAGGCTCGACTCAGAAGGCGGACGAGGTATGTCCTGCCCCATGAAGCCGCTTGGCCACAGGCACATGGCTTTCCACGATCTCGATGAAAGAGAGGGGCATATGTTTGTCTATGCACTGGTTCTTGCAGGCATCATTGGGTTTCCAATATCAGGCTTCGCTCAATTTGTGGATAAAGGCGAGTACGTCGTAGTGGCCAAAGGCACGCGATTGTGTGCTTCTGTTGCTCAGGGGGTGCCTAGGGCGATGCTCGATCCTGAAAAGCTATTTTGGCGAGTCGCAAGCGACGTTCGGACTAATGGAACACAGACCGTTGCTCCATTTGTCTTTGAAACAGCGTACGACCGAAAGAGCGGAGAGACTAAGATCAACGCACGCAGGTACGATCAGGACTATGCCACGTTTTTCAAGAGAGATCCCGAATACCAGGGGAGGTTTTTGATGGTCAGCCCAAAGGATAATCAAGTGGAAGCAACAGTAGAACTTTGCGGGAAGAAGAAATAGGCCGACAACCGCTTGCTTGTGCGCGACAAGTGGTACGACCACAATCCATACGCCCTACGACGATCGTTGTGCCACGGTGTTTAAGAGAGTCCCAGACCACAAGGGGATGCTGTTGATGCGTAGTCCAAGAGATGGCGGGTTGAAGCGATGGTCGGGGTCTGCTGAAAAAGAGAGTGTTGGTTCGGTTGAGGCGAGCAGCATGAGTGCACGGGGATCGCGATGTCGTGGCGGGCCACACGTGGCGACTCATGCTCGGAAAAATTGGAAGGCAGGCTCGGCAAATGCGGTGCGGCGGGATTTTTATCTTTTCAGTTGAGCGGGGATAGAGCCGGGCGGCATAGCTGGAGGCAGCTTCTTGCGCATTCAGGCAATGCGGAGGGATCAAGGCGGGTCGAGAGGCTTGGAGCGTCGCGCGGTCGCTTTCCTAGGGCGTGACGTAGAGTCGAAGACGATTACCTTCAAACAGTGCGCCTCCCAGAGCAACGACTGCGTTTAAGGCTTGTTCACCGGAGCCCATTTCCACAAACCCATAGCCGGCTGATTTCCCACTGTATTTGTGTCGGGCGATAACGGCGCGAGCTACCGTGCCATAGGCTCCAAACAGGTCGCGGAGTTGGTGATCAGAAGCAGTCTCCGCAAGGCCGCCGACATACAAGACGCGTGTACTCATCGCCAATCATTTCGTTATGTGAAGCAGGTGTTTGTACTGACAAGATCATTGATAGCCTCTCGGTTCGCAATAGGCATGGACGAGGGCACTCGTCACTCTCGTATGCAGATGAAGCTTGCCACACTTAGAGTTGTGCGTGGATCATTGGGCGAAGTTCTGAAGGGGCGACATGCGTGCACTGCGTGTATTCCCCGTTGGGAGAACCGACGCATGTCACGCGCTGTCCTGCGTATGCTCAGTGGCGCCGCGGCGCCTGCTTCTGGTTCCGGAGGAATTGTGGTTTCTGCTCAAGGACTTGCTCGCCTCGGGCGTGGAACGTAAGCGGGTATTTGGCCCAAAGCTATATCTTGCCAGCGAAGAGACTTCCCGCCGGATGGTTTCGATGGAGGATGTGCTGTCGATTGACTTCGGATCAGTGAGCCCCAGCAAGTGCCACCGGATTTTCGGTTTGCGGATGGACGTGTTCTTTGCTCTTTTACGGCTTTTCCAAACGGAAGAGAGATTCATAGAAAGACTCCTTTTCGCGGACATGAGTTCCTGGCCAGGAACATACCTGACGGAGGAAAACGACTGCTCTGACCCAATGCCGGCAATGGTATATTTCACTTGTGTGAAAAGCAGCCTGTGTCATCCATGGTTGGATGAGCGTCAGAGAACGGTGTTGCGACAGAGACTCACGGACGGAGTATGGGTATGAGGAGTGCTGGAGAAGACAATATGTCGAGCGAGCGGACAGCCTAACAGGTGCGTCATGAGGGAGTCAAACGTCCAGATGAGCAGGTATCAATTGGGTATGTATCGTGTTGAGATGAAATCGCAGTGTGCGGCATGCACATAGCCCGGTCCGTTCAAGCTATTGAAGACAAGTTGACGTGAGGATCCTTATCCTGTATGGTGTGTCTACATTTCCCTCGCAGTAGTCCGGTGAAGGAGATGTGTTAGCCATAACGGACTTCGCGATCGCATCGCGACCAGGTCCAGTTCGGAGTTGCACCACTTCCCGGTTGTGTCTCCCCTCGGTTCTCTGATCCCGTCATAATGCGATCAAACTGAAAGGATAGTGCAGTGGATACGTCTGTTCATTCAAATTTTCATGCCCTCGGTCTATCCGAGGCGATTTTACAGGACCTTGCTGCGGCAGGGTTTTCTTCTCCAACTCCCATCCAGGAACAAGCCATTCCGCCGGCGCTTGCCGGGCGTGATGTCATCGGTTGCGCGCAGACTGGAACGGGAAAGACTGCGGCGTTTGTCATCCCGATGGTCGAGCGGCTCGCTGCGTTGCCGAAAGGGCAGCCGCAAGCGTTGATCCTGGCGCCGACGCGGGAGCTCGCGTTGCAGACCCTGACGACGATCGAGAAGCTCGGCCGGAGCCGTCGCATCTCAGCCACCGTGATCGTGGGAGGCGCGGATATGCAGGCGCAAGTGCGGGGCCTCCGGCAGCGACCGGAGATTTTAGTGGCGACGCCGGGCCGCTTGCTCGATCACATGTGGAGCGGCAACATTCTGTTGTCGTCCATCAAAATGTTGGTACTGGATGAAGCCGATCGCATGCTGGATATGGGCTTCGCGCCGCAAATCAACCAGATTCTGGATGCCTTGCCGGAAGAACGGCAGACGCTGCTATTTTCGGCGACATTGCCGACGGATCTGGCGCGATTGGTTCAAGCAAGTGTCAACAATCCTGTGCGTGTGATGGTCGCTCCATCCGCCACGACGGCCGATGGCATTACGCAGGCGATTCATCATATCTCGCATGACGCCAAGGGAGATCTTCTCTTGTCGCTGTTAGGATCGGATAAGGACACGGCGCTTGTGTTCACCAGGACGAAGCATCGGGCCGATCGGTTGGGACGCATGTTGGGGAGCGCAGGGCATCGAGTCGCCGTGTTGCACGGGGATCGCAGTTTGTCCCAGCGTCGGGCGGCTCTGGAAGGGTTTAAGCGCGGGACCTTTCGTGTATTGGTGGCGACGGATATTGCCGCACGCGGGATCGACGTGGCAAACATCGGCCATGTCATCAATTTTGATCTGCCCAACTGTCCGGAAGATTATGTGCATCGTATCGGGCGAACGGCACGAATGAAGACTACCGGGCGGGCCACGAGTTTTGTGACCAGAGAGGATCATCAGCAATTACAGGATATTGAGCGCCTGTTGGGCCATGCGGTTCCCCTTGCTCCCGGCAGCAGCGCTCCGGCACCGGCATCGTATGTAAGGGCCGGGGGTGTGCGCCGGAATGGTCAGACTTCGGCAGGGCCTTCACGTAGCGGCGTCGGCCGCCATCGCCCACACTATGGATCGGCACAGCCTGCGCGCAGTGCCCACCACTGATCCGTGCATAAAACCTGAAAACGGTTCATGAAATCGGCCTCGTGAGGTAGAGTGACCTTCACGAGGCTGGTTTCACATGCAGACCACGCATCATCGAGTCGCTGTTCTCAATAAGTTCCGCCGCTATCCGCGGGTCCGGATTCCCACGCCCTTCAGCTGTTCACTGGCTCCGTTGATGTCCAACATCAACGGGTGGTTCCACAACTCTCACAAAGGGGTTGGAGTCGTCTATGATCTTTCACTCCGGGGAGTGCGGGTGAGTACTGAGGCGGTACTGAAGCCGGGAGATATGGTGGCGCTGACTCTGCGACTGCCCAAACAGATTTCACCGGCGACAATCAAGGTTGCAACGGTCCGTTGGGGAAAGGATCAGATCTACGGGCTTGCTTTCAGAACGCTCTCTCAATCAACGCTGAGCCGATTGAGCAAATATATGGAGATTACGACGATGGAGAAGGAGTAGGAGCGCATGGACAAGAAGCGCGCTGTGCCGACACCTGGGCAGGCGATCACTCAATTGAGACGGCATCCCCGTGTTCGGGTTTCGGCGCCTTTTCCCTGCTCATTTTCTGTTGTCGGTCTGAAGCGCCGTTGGCCGGCCGTCGATCCTGGAGATTTGGGTGTTGTCTACGACGTTTCTACAAAGGGCGCCCGCGTGATGACCGAGGCCGTCATCTCGCCGGGCGATCGAATCACGCTGAGCTTGCAGCTGCCCAATCATCCGTCTGCGACATGTATCGAACTTGCAACGGTGCGGTGGGGTAAGGAGCAGACCTATGGCGTGGAATTTGAGGGGCTTTCACCAGCGGTCGATACGCGGTTGCAGAAATTCATGGACCATTCATCGAAGCATATGGCCGTGTCTGCTTCCTGACTAGCTCCGTGCCGCGGACTTCACTCGTGTATATGCGCACGCTCGCTTCCTGCGTCCATCCGTAGATTCAGGGTCTCTGGTCTGCCGAGGTAACATCCAATACAGCACGCGTTCTGTAGAGAATGGCTCATGTCGGGCAGGCACCTAAGGGGTGCCTGCCGTCGGAGCGATGAATTGTTTACGGAAAGTCACGACCTTGACCAGATATTCTCTGGTTTCCTGGTAGGGAAGATTGCCACGCAACCGGTCATAGACTGCGGGTGGCTCGAGTCCATTGATAGCGTTGAGCGCGGAGACAGAATCCGAAGCGAATGCCTTATATACATTGCGTGGACCGGTATTGTATGCCGAAATCACGCAGTATTCTCGCGAGATGGTATTGTCGATCTGTTCCAGCTGGGTATACGACAGAACGTTCAAATAGGCGACACCTAACTCGATGTTGTTTTCCGGATCGAAGAGATAATCGCGCGAGGGCGCAGTGTCTTGGCCTTTGACCTTGCGAAAGGCCTCCCGGCCTCCGCTCGTCGGCACGAGTTGCATCAGACCATAGGCCGGAGCGGAGCTCACCGCAAAAGGATTGAAATTGCTTTCCGTTCTGATCACGGCGAAGACGAGGCTTGGGCTGATACGGTACTGTTCGGCAAATCTGTTGACGACAGGCCGGTACTTGTCGGCCTGCCGGTTGGTGAAGTTTGCGACCATCGGAATGGTGGCAAACAGTGCGGTCTTCGAAATGCCGTTTAAGTCAACTGATCGAGTTTTAGCCTGGCGCTCGATGACGTAGTCGGCAAATCGTTCGGCACTTTCCGGTGTCCGAATGGGATTATTCTGGTGATCCGCGACGAGTCCCAGGAGATAGGGGTCCTTGTCGCCCGTGAGCGACACGGCTTTGTCGGAAAAGAGGTCGACGGCTCGAGGATCATTCGGTGTCAGGATGGTCGTGACGATCGCGTTTTTGAGGCTGTTTGTCGGTTGTTTCTCATCGAGTGTTTCAATGAGCACAGTCCCTTTGTCAAAATCGACGACTGCCCGGCTCATATAGTTCTGAGTGTATTTTACGTAGCGCTTCTGTTCCGGGAGTTTGACTTCTTTCTCGCCCCACGTCTTTCTCACCTTGCCTGTCAAGGCTGCCATGAGAGTTTCAAGGTCTCGCTGTACGGCCCGCAGGTCCCGTATGGCCGCTTCAGGGTTTCTCTGGTAGACGTCCACACGCTCCTTGAGGATTTGCTTGGGAGCTTTTCCCTGTGCGAGATCGACCACTGTTCGGCCTGTGGTCGATCTGAGTAATTGCTCTGCCGTCGAAAGCGTTCTGTCGGTCGTCTCGCAGCCGGACAGCAACAGCAATACGAGCGCTGAAGAAATGCGTACACACCGCATGAACAATCTCCTTCCGGTCTCTTTCACCAAGGGGTTGAAATTGTACAGAAATACGAAGGAAAGATGAAGAGATGAGGTGAAGAGCCGCGTATGGACAAGTGCCGATCGCAGTATTTCGTGCGCTGTCCGGCTTGTGCCGCAACCGGAGGGATATCCTCGTGGCCAGTCTCGGTGTCTTGCGCGGTTCCGTGCTATTTGATGGCGACCGCCTTGACTTCCTTGTGGGTGGTGAGGCCTTGCAGTACCTTCTGTATGCCGTCTTGCACGAGGGTGGTCATGCCTTCCGCTAGGGCGGCCTTAAGCATATCCTCAGTACGGGCCTTCTGCTGGACCATGCGCTTCATCTGATCGGACCCGAGCAGCAATTCGTGCAGGGCGACGCGGCCTTTGAATCCGGATCGGTTGCATGTCTCGCATCCTTTGCCCCGAGACAAGCGGAAGGTGGCGTCTTGCTTGATGCCGAGCTTGTCCCAATACTCCTCCCCGTACGCCGCCCTGAGGTCGGCGTATTCCTCAGGCGTGCCGACATACTGTTCCTTGCAATCCTTGCAGATGCGGCGAGCGAGACGTTGCGCGAGCACACCGAGCATCGCATCCGCAAAGCTGAACGGATCGCAGCCCATATCGAGCAACCGAGTGACGGTTTCGACCGCGCTGTTCGTATGCAAGGTGCTCAAGACCAAGTGGCCGGTGAGAGAGGCTTCAATGCCCGTATCGGCTGTTTCCTTATCCCGCATTTCTCCGACCATGATGACATCGGGGTCGGCGCGGAGGAATGCACGCATGGCTGCGGCGAATGTGAAGCCGATCTTCGGTTGAACCTGGACCTGGCGCAGCCCGTATTGTGTGATTTCGACCGGGTCTTCCGCCGTCCAGATTTTAATATCCGGGGTGTTGATGTTTCCAAGGACAGAGTGAAGGGTGGTCGTTTTTCCGGATCCGGTCGGCCCTACGCAGAGAATGATGCCGTAGGGTTTTTCAGAGATGGCTTTGAGCTCCTTAAGATTACGGTCGGAGAATCCCATTTTGTCGAGAGGCAGAGGCTCGCTGGCCGCCAGGATACGCATCACCACGTCTTCGTTATATCCGGCGGTGGGAAGGGTTGCGACACGAAGCTCGATCTCTCTTGACTCGGAGAGCTTAAACTTGATCTTGCCGTCCTGAGGTTTGCGGCGTTCTGCGATGTCCAGACTGGCCATGATCTTGAGCCGTGAGACAATGGCGCGCCGGTAGCTCTGGGGAATCTTCATATATTCGAAACAGTCGCCGTCTACCCGGAAACGAACGAGCGTCTCGCGCTTTTCTCCGTACGGCTCGATGTGGATGTCCGATGCGTTTTGCCGGTAGGCGTCGGCGATAATCTGGTTGGCCAGCCGCACGATCGCGCTGTCGTTTTCGTCCAGCCCTGATCCGGCGGCCTCCTCCGTGGCCTCGGCTTGCGCTTCGGTGACGAGTTCGCCGAGAATGTCGGAGACGTTTTCGTCGAGTTTCCGTCCTCCCGCATCCCCGGTCCCTGTCGAAGAGCCGAGGAATTGTGCAATGTCCCGCCGAAGGCTCACGGCGAAACGGATATTGAGGCCGGGGAATGTTCGCTTGATATCTTGTACCCGGTCGAGATTGCCGGGGTCGTCAGTCAATATTTCAACCGATGCCCGATCCCGCTTCAGCGGCATCCAATGGTTCTTCTTCAGATAGTCGACATTGAGGTTCTTGAGCAGTTCGATGTCGACGAGTGTGCGCTCACTGTATTCGATGTAGGGGCATTTGTAGAATTGTGCGAGTGACTTGCCGATGTCGATCTTCGGGACCTTATATCTCTCGATGAGAATGCTTTCGAGATCTCCGTTGGGTTTGCGCGATTCAGCCAGGGCATTATCGAGGTCGTTCTGTGTGATGCGGTTGCTGCTCAGCAGGAGATCGAACTTGGTCGGATTCTTTTTGACGGCTTTCCGGAGATTGAAGAACGCGGTGCCGATCGCCTTCGCAATCTCTGCGACTGCTTCTTCATCCTTTCTCGTGAAGCGAGTGCCGTTCTTTTTGTTCAGGAGTTGGAGGACACCCATCAGATATTTGTTGTCGGCGACGATGGGGTAGGTCAGTACTTGCTTGGTTTTGAATCCGGTGCGCTTGTCGTATGCGTTGTCATGAAGCAGCGAAGGATGAATCGTCTTGAGTTCCGCAGCGTTGTAGGCATCGACGATGTTGACGGGGCGAAGGTATTTGGCGCAGAAGCCCGGCAGACTTTGTTCGGTGATGGGAGTACGGACTTCTTCAACGGTATCGAGGCTGGGGACTTTTGAGAAGATCTCTTTCTTTTCTGGATCGAAGACGAACAGCGTCACGTCTTCGGCATCGAAGAGGCTCAGAATGTCTTTGTGAAGGTCGAGAATAATGTGGTCAAGATTGTTGGCGGCCTGGATTTGAGTAATAATTCGTTTGACGTGTTCTGTGCGCTCAATCCGCAGTTGCAGATCTTCAAGGTTCTGAGCCATACGCGTACCTTGTGAGCTCCTTAGGGTCTGATCGATCCTGCGATCCGACGGCCGGTGCGACAGTCTTCTGCAGGGTAAGTCTAGAACGAGTGCTTGTCTGGGAACCGTGTTTCAGTGTAGCCGAATGGGATGGGAAGGCAAGGAAAAGCCAACTTTGTTCGAGAGAAAATGGGCTGAGTGTGAGTGGGGAAAATTGAAATGTGGAGCGGTAATAGCTTCAGAGGGAGAGTGTGTGGAGTGCGTCAGCCGGCGTCGCGGGATGCGGTACGGAGGTGGGCAACAACGTCCGACGGAGCAATGCGGGATTTCACTCCGCTTCGCCGAACCTTGACCTCTACGACGCCATCGGCAAGCCCTTTGTCACCCACCACGATTTGGAAAGGCGCGCCGATCAAATCGGCATCGTTGAATTTGACTCCGGCTCGGTCATTACGATCGTCCCACAGAACTTCAAATCCTCCTGCGAGCAACTCTTCATAGAGGCGGGCTGCGGCTTCGGCGGTCGTTGCCGATTGACTGACGGGCAGAAGATGGACATGGAAGGGTGCGATCGGGAACGGCCAGATGATGCCTTTGTCATCGTGGTTCTGCTCGATCGCCGCCGCCGCAGTGCGGCCGACGCCGATGCCGTAACAACCCATGACGGCAAGGCGTTCTTGGCCCTTTTCGTCCAGGATTGTCGCATTCATGCTCTTGCTGTATTTCGTTCCAAGGAGAAAGACTTGTCCGACTTCGATGCCTTTGGCAAGCGTCAACGAACCGGTTCCGCGCGGCGAGGGATCGCCGGTCTGCGCATTGCGAAGATCCGCGAATCGATCGACCTTGAAATCGCGGTTCCAATTGGCATCCACATAGTGCGTGTCGGCTCGGTTCGCTCCGACGACGAGGTTTCTCGTTCCGCGGACCGCGTGATCCGCTACAATACGCACTCCCGGCAGTCCGACAGGACCGGCGAATCCCACCGGCGCGCCCGTGAGGCTTTTGACAGTTTCTGGTTCGGCCAGCCGTACTTCTGTCGCATGCAGCAGTCTGGCAAGCTTGACTTCATTGAGTTCGTGATCCCCTCGAATGAGCACGGCGACGGTCTCTTTGTCCGCAGCGTAGATAAGTGTTTTGACCAATTGCCGGGGAGCAATCTTCAAGAACGCCGTGACTTCTTCCACTGTCCGACAGTGTGGAGTGGTGACCGGGGTCAATTGACGCAACGGGGTATCGTCGATATCTGACGGTGGAAGGACTTCGGCTCGTTCGAGATTGGCGGCATAGGAGCCGTGGTCGCTGTACGCCACTGTGGCCTCGCCGGTTTCAGCCAGGACCATGAACTCGTGCGAGACATCACCTCCGATCAAGCCCGTATCGGCTTCGACTGCACGAAAAGTAAGACCGCATCGGGTGAAGATTCTGGTATAGGCGTCATACATCTTCTGGTAACTGGTCTTGGCGCCGGCTTCGTCGCCATCGAAACTATAGGCATCTTTCATGATGAATTCACGCCCGCGCATCAGCCCGAATCGGGGACGGATTTCATCGCGAAACTTCGTCTGAATCTGGTAAAAATTCAGCGGCAACTGCCGATAGGACCGCACTTCACGCCTGAATAGATCAGTGATGACCTCTTCATGCGTGGGGCCGAGGCAGAAGTCACGCTCGTGGCGGTCTTTGAAGCGAAGGAGTTCTTTCCCGTAATAATCCCAGCGGCCGGTCTCCTTCCATAACTCGGCCGGGGAGGCGATGGGCATCAGCAGCTCCTGCGCGCCGGCTCGATTCATTTCTTCCCGAATGATCTGTTCGATTTTCCGGATGACCCGCAGGCCCAGTGGAAGATAGATATAGATGCCGGCCGCTGTTTTTCTGATCAGCCCGGCGCGCAGCATAAGGCGGTGGCTGACGGTTTCGGCCTCACCGGGATCTTCCCGCAGAGTAGGGATGAGCAGCTGAGAAGTTTTCATGGAGGCTTAGCGGGAGAAGATTCGCTCCAAATCGTTCCAGAAGGCAAAAATCATGACGCCGACCAGCAGGACCAGCCCCGCTTGTTGCGCAATTTCCCGCTGGCGTTCGCCGAGCGGTTTGCGCAGAATGCCTTCAATCAAGAAAAAGAGCAAGTGGCCGCCGTCGAGAATAGGGATCGGCAGCAGGTTGAGCACGCCGAGGTTGATGCTCAAGATCGCGATTAAGAACACGACGCTGGACGCGCCCTGAGCAGCGGCTTCGCCGGAGATGTTGGCGATTGTGAGCGGTCCGCCGATATTCTTGCTCGAAATATCACCGACAATCATTTTATACAGACCGATCGCGGTCAGTTCGGTCCATCCCCAGGTGGCCCCCAATCCATGGTAGACCGCCTCCAGTGCATTATCGGAGCGCATCAACGAGCGGCCTGGTCCGGAGATGCCGATTTTCCCAATTTCGATAGATTGTCCGTTTGCGGTGACCTTCTCAGCCGTCGGAGTCACGGTGAGGGCGATGCGCTGTCCATCGCGGAGAACCTCCATACGCAACGGTTTCTGCGGGTGTTCCTTGACCTGCGTCGTCATCTGAGCCCAGGTATAAATAGTCTGTCCTTCGATACTTACGACCCGGTCGCCGGGTTGGAATCCGGCCATAGAAGCGGGAAGACCGTGCATGACCGACGTCACAAGCGGAGGCATTTCTTCGACACCGATCGTATAGAGCGGTTCCTCACCGGCCGCAGGTTCGCCCGGGACACGTTGAGGTGTCACGGTCAGCGGTTTGGCCTGCCCATCGCGGCGTATTTGGAGCGCGATCGGCTGCCCATTGCTCTTTGCCACCGCTTCGAGCAACTCGGTTTTAGTAGAGATATCCTTGCCGTTGACCGAAACGACCCGGTCTCCGATTTCCATTCCGGCTGTCGCAGCCGGTGATCCCGGGGCCAGGGCCTCGATATCGGCGCTGAGATCGCGAAAGGTCGGTACGAACAGCGGAGCTCCCGTTGAGAGCCACCCGGCAAAGATCAAATAGGCAAGAATGAAATTGAATCCTGGGCCTGCTGCGACGATGAGCACTTTTCCCCAGAGGCCTTGATGGACAAACGATCGCCGCCGGTCTTCGGGCGTCGTGGCTTCCGCTTCGTCCTCGCCGAACAGTTTGACGTAGCCGCCTAGCGGAATAGCCGACAATAAATATTCCGTCTCCCCGGCCTGCCGTCCGAACAATTTGGGGCCGAAGCCGATCGAGAATTTCAAAACCTTCACGCCAACCCATCGGGCGGCGAGAAAATGGCCGAGTTCATGGAAGGCGACGAGCACACCAAGAACGACGAGAAACCACCAGGCTTTCTGCATCAGCAGCCAGAGGGTGTCAGGGGACCAGGTAAAAGCGGATAACATCGTGATCGTCCAGTGTGAATATGATGAAACTACTCTAACTGTAACATTGATCTTTCAGAATTCATATATTTTCTGTCAGCGCGGCAATGCATGGACGAGGGATCCCGCTTTCTCTCTGGCCCAGCGGTCGGCTTCCAGGGCATCCTCAAGGCCGGTGATCTCTCGATGGGTATGGGCATGCATCGTATTACGGATGACATCGGCGATTTCGATGAAGCGGAGGCCGCCGTTGAGGAACGCGTCGACGGCGACTTCGTTGGCGGCATTCATGGCCGCGGGCATGGTGCCCCCGATTCGAAGCGATTCGTAACCGAGGTTGAGACATGGGAACCGGTCGTGGTCCGGTTTGCAGAAGGTCAGCTTGCCGACTTCGGTCAAATCCAGCGACGGCAAATCCAGCGGCATGCGCTCCGGATACCGCATGGCATAAGAAATCGGAGTTCGCATATCGGGCAGTCCCAGTTGGGCAATCATCGATCGGTCCTCGTACTCGACCAGTGAATGGATGATGCTTTCCCGGTGGATCAAGACATCGATGCGGGATTCGCCGATGTCGAACAGCCAGCGGGCTTCCACCACTTCCAGTCCTTTGTTCATCAGGGTGGCCGAGTCGATCGTGATTTTCGAGCCCATTTTCCAGTTCGGATGCTGAAGCGCCCGTTCCGGTGTCACATCTTGCAGCTGTGCTTTGGTCAGTGTCCAGAGGGCGCCGCCGGAGGCCGTCAAGATCAGGCGCCGAACGTCTTCAAGCCGATGGCCTTCGAGGGACTGAAAAATCGCGCTATGTTCACTGTCGACGGGGAAGATCCGGACGCCGTGCTTGCGCGCCTCTTCCTGCATCAACTTGCCGGCCATGACCATGGGTTCTTTGTTGGCCAGAGCGATGTGTTTGCCGCTGCGAATCGCAGCCAGGGTCGGGAGGAGTCCGGCGGCTCCTACAATGGCTGAAATCACGAGCTCGGCTCCCGGCATCGCGGCGACTTGCGCGATACCTTCCTCGCCGGCCAGAATTTCGACCGGAAGACCGGCACATCGTGTTCGGAGCGCCGCAGCGGAGGATTCCGTGGAGACGGCGACGACTTGGGGATTGAACGCACGGATTTGCGCTTCGAGTTTTTCGATGTTGCCGCCTGCCGTCAGTCCGACGACTCGAAAATCTTTCGGGAACCGCTGGACGATATCGAGGGTATTGGTTCCGATCGATCCGGTCGAGCCCAGGATAATGATGGACTTCATATCCTCTCCTCTTTCATAGGGATGGTGAGATACCGCGAACCCAGGTCACATAGTAGTAGAAGGTGGGGGCGGTGAACAAGAGACTATCGAGCCGGTCCAGCATACCACCATGGCCGGGCAAAATGCTTCCCGAGTCTTTGACTCCCACGCGACGCTTGATCATTGATTCCCAGAGATCGCCGACCAGGCCCGCTACGGTCAGAAGCAGACCGAGAACGAGGGCGTCGACCAGGGAGAGCTGCGGCACGAACCAGGCGCAGGCCGCCAGGGCTGCGCCGACGGCCAGGATAAGGCCGCCGCCCACCCCTTCGATGGTTTTCTTCGGACTCACCGAGGGCGCCAGCAGATGTTTGCCCCACAGTGTCCCGGCATAATAGGCGCCGGTGTCTGCCGCCCAGGTGACAATGGCCAACAAGAGGACAAACAACTCGCCCGCCGGCAATGCACGAGTCGACACGATCGTACTCAAGGTGAACCCCACGTACAACACCCCGAATGCTGTAATAGCCAGATCTCTCAGCCGGCGTTCGAATGGTCCGGGTGAGAGCAACATGGCGGCCGGCAGGGCCAGTGTGGTAACAGCTAGAATCTCCATCAAGCCGAAGGGCATATGTTGCCTGGCCAGAACCAGAGCCGAGATAACCAGGCCTGCACCGACCAGCAGATGGTTCGGACGGGATTGAAAACAGATCCGGTACAGCTCCATCAACGCCAAGAATCCGCCGGCCATGAGGAGCAGCGTCAGGCACCAGGGGGGAAGGTAGCGGATAATAATGTACACCCCTGGAATGAGGAGGGCAGCGGTATAGACGCGCCGGAGATCAAATCGTCGAGTGCCGGCCGATGGTGTGGTCACAAGTGGTCTGGCTGTGTGTGGTGGTGTCGGTGGCAGACGAGGGTCTCACGAGGATTACGACGGCACGGCGCTCAAGACCCGGCCGAATCGGCGCTCACGCTTTTGATACTCCAGCAACGCCATCAAGAACTCGCGCCGGCGGAAGTCCGGCCATAATGTCGGGGTGAAGCAGAGTTCCGTATAGGCCAGCTGCCAGAGAAGAAAATTGCTGATTCGCGTTTCTCCACTGGTTCGAATGAGCAAATCAGGATCAGGGAGCGGATGCGTATACAGGTGTTGCTGGAGTAGGGCTTCATCGATCTGGTCCGCCTCGATCGTCCCGGACTGGACATCGGCCAGCAGTCCTCTGACTGCGTCGACGATTTCTGCACGGCCCCCGTAGCTCAAGGCGACGGTGAGCACCATTTTGTCGAGATGTGCGGTGTCTTGTTCGGTGGTGCGCACCCA
Organism: Nitrospira sp.; assembly: GCA_022842445.1. Taxonomy (GTDB): domain Bacteria; phylum Nitrospirota; class Nitrospiria; order Nitrospirales; family Nitrospiraceae; genus Nitrospira_D. The sequence continues at coordinate 135,390 of JALHPO010000004.1, read as the reverse complement.
ATGTTGGGCCGATTCTGGAAGCAGTTCGAGGCGTCCGATTGCCCGGAAGCGGACCTGTTGCTCGATCAGACTGGCTCGTTCAGTGGAAAGATAATGTTCCAGTAGGCCCATCAGCGCGCTGATTTCCTGGGTGGGACGATTCCAATTTTCCTGTGAAAACGCGTAGATCGTAAGAGCCTGGATGCCGAGCTCCAGGCATTGCGAGATCATGTCTCTGACGGAGTTGATGCCCTCGCGATGGCCTGCAATGCGGGGAAGGCCTCGGAGTTCGGCCCACCGTCCGTTGCCGTCCATAATGACGGCGACATGCTTCGGCAAGAGTTCCGGCTCCAACTTAGCAGTTAATTCGCGTTCTGAGAGCTGGTCGAAGGTCAAGGCTGAGTGGTGTGCCATGGAATTGTGACAATACTCCTCACAGCATAGAGAAGATTGAGCGGAGTGAGAGAAGTCTACTGTCGGGGGTGCCGAATGTCAAACAATTCAGGAGAAATACGTGAAGAGGGCAGAAAATCGGAATCCGTTGCATTGCGGCTGCGGAAATGAATGGGCTATACTTACCGCTCGCACGAACCTTGGAGAAAGAGTGCAACGATGACGAATCAGGTCCAATTGACCACGTTCGGTGTCACGGAACTCGAAGCCCAGCACGCACTCGATCGGCTCAGTGTACGGGATGTCGATTATGCGGATTTGTACTTCGAGTCGCGGGTCTCGGAGTCGGTGTCGATGGAAGAGGGCCTTGTCAAACGCGCTTCCAAGAGTATTTCTCAAGGCGTCGGGGTGCGGGCGACTGCGGGAGAAAAAACCGGGTTTGCATACTCGGACGAACTGACGAAGAAAGATTTGGAGATTGCGGCGGATACGGCGCGGTATATCGCCAATTCTCCCAAGGGGGATCGGGCGGTCCCGGCGCCCACGCAGACACGGCCGACGAGAGATCTGTACCCCGTGGAACGGGCCCAGGCCGAAGCGGCGACCCCTGAGCGAGTGGCCCTTTTGAACGAGATCGATGCCGAAGCCAGGCGGTACGACCCCCGCATCAAGAATGTCATGGCTTCCTTCAATACCGAATACAAAGTTGTGGCGGTGGCGACATCAGATGGTACCCTTGTCGGCGATGTGCAGCCGCTCTCTCGCTTGCAAATCACCTGCATTGCCGAGGAAAACGGCAATCGCCAGGTCGGGAGTTACGGCGGAGGCGGACGAGTCGGCTTCGAATGGTATCGTGAGGGGAGCCGCCATCTGGATTATGCGCGGGAAGCCGCCCGCGAAGCGATTTTGAATTTGTCTGCTGTCGATGCCCCGGCCGGTGTCATGCCGGTGGTATTGGCCGGGGGGTGGCCCGGCATTCTGCTGCATGAAGCGATCGGTCATGGGCTGGAGGCGGATTTCAACCGAAAGAAAACATCGGCCTTTTCAAATTTGATCGGGAAGCGCGTGGCTTCCGATGTCTGCACGATTGTGGACGACGGAACATTGCCGTTCCGACGCGGGTCGCTGAATATGGACGATGAAGGTACTCCCACGGGCTGCACGACACTGATCGAGAAGGGCATCCTCCGCGGGTATATTACCGACAAGCTGAACGCGCGCCTCATGGGTATCGCCCTCACAGGCAATGGCCGGCGCGAGAGTTATCAAAGCGTGGTCCTGCCGCGCATGACGAACACCTTCATGCTGGCAGGCGAGTCGGACCCTCAGGACATTGTCCGTTCAGTCAAAAAGGGGCTCTATGCCGTGTCCTTCGGCGGCGGGCAGGTCGATATTACCAACGGGAAGTTTGTGTTTTCCGCCAGCGAAGCCTATCTGATCGAAGACGGCAAGATCACGAAGCCGGTGAAGGGGGCCACGCTGATCGGAAACGGGCCGGAAATCCTGACCAAGGTCTCGATGGTCGGGCACGATCTGAAACTCGACAACGGGATCGGCACTTGCGGCAAGGATGGCCAATCTGTGCCGGTCGGGGTCGGTCTGCCGACTCTCAAGATCGACGAAATCACCGTCGGTGGAACGCAGGGATAGAATCAGTCATTGGTCAATCGTCAAGAGACCGCCGTGTGGGCGCCAGTGACTGAGAAAGGATACCGTGCTTCAAGAGCAAACATCGATACGTGCTGCAGAAGCATCTCACGGTACCTATGACCAGCTGGCGTCGGATGTGCTGGCCCGCGCAAAGGACTGCGGGGCGACCGAAGCCGATATCGTGGTGGCTGACGGCGAGACCTTCTCGGTGCAGGTGCGTGTAGGGGCTGTCGATCGTTTGACCAAGGCAAGAGAAAAGCGGCTGGGCTTGCGTGTGTTCGTCGGAAAACGCTCGGCCACAACGTCGACCTCCGATTTTTCAAGAGAATCACTCGAACGGCTTGTGTCTGAAACCTGTACGCTGGCGAAGGCCGTGGTCGAGGATCAGGTCTCCGGGTTGCCCGATGCGGTGCAGATGGCGCGCGATTGGCCGGACCTCGATCTCTATGACGACACGACTCTCGGCACAGAAACTCAAATCGAGTGGGCCAAGCGAGGCGAGGCCGCGGCGTTCGCCGCCGATCCGCGTGTGACGAATTCTGAAGGCGCCGAGTTCGATTCGTCGTCGGGTCGGGTGGTGCTTGCCAACAGCCACGGCTTTGTCGGGTCGTACAAGAGTTCCAGTTATTCTCTGTCGGTCTCGCCGATTGCGACCGAACCTGGGACAGGCGCGATGCAGCGGGATGCCTGGTATGAAGTGCAGCGCAAGTTTTCGCGACTGGCGTCGGCGGAATCGATCGGGCAGGAAGCGACGAAGCGGGCGGTTCGTCGGCTGGGCGCCCGCAAGGTGGCGACGAAGCGCGTGCCGGTGGTGTTCGATCAAGAGACGGCAGGCAGCCTGCTGGCGAATCTCTGCAGCGCCGTCTCCGGTTACGGTCTCTACAAACGGGCCTCGTTCCTGCTCGATCAACTGGGCCAGACGATCGCCTCCGATCTGATCACCGTGTACGATGATGGCCGCATGGCAGGAGGGCTGGGGTCCCGTCCGTTCGACGGTGAAGGTTTGGCTACCCGCAAGAACACGATCGTCGAACGGGGTGTACTGAAGAGCTATCTGCTCGACACCTATTCGGGGAAGAAGCTCGGTCTATCCTCGACCGGGAACGCCTCACGGAGCGTCGGCGAGAGTCCTTCCGTCGGCCCGACAAATTTTTATCTCGTTCCCGGAGTGAAGAGTCCGGAAGACATCATCGGCTCGGTGAAGGAAGGGCTCTACGTGACCGACTTGATCGGGTTCGGAATCAACATGGTGACCGGCGACTATTCCCGGGGGGCCTGCGGGTTCTGGATCGAAAACGGCGAGTTGACCTACCCGGTGGAAGAAATCACGATTGCCGGCAATCTGAAAGAGATGTTCAAGCACATTGAAATGGTCGGCAGTGACCTGGTGTTCCGCGGCCGTATTGCCAGTCCGACGGTCAAAATTACGGAAATGATGGTAGCCGGAAACTGAGAGCTGATGGCGCCGAGAAAGCGAAGAGTGCTTTCTGCCATTTGCTATATGCTATCAGCCATACGCTCTTATCCGAACGAGGTGACCCATGGCTGAATCGATCAGAGAAATCACGGTCCAGTACCCGAGCGGCAACGTTACGATGAAGGCGTTCGTTGCAGCGCCACAGACTAAAGAGAAGCGGCCCGCTGTCATTGTCATCCAGGAGTGGTGGGGGCTCACTGACCATATCAAGAACATCGCCAGACGGTATGCAGCCGAAGGCTACGTGGCGATTGCGCCGGACCTGTACTCGCGGCTGGGCCATGCGCTCACGACGGACGCCGGCGAAGCGGGAAAACTGATGAACACCCTCAAGCAAGAGGACGGGCTCACCGACTTGAATGCGACCGTGGCCTATCTCACATCGGTTCCGGAAGTCGATGGGGCGCGGATCGGCGTGACGGGCTTTTGCATGGGGGGCTCCTACGCACTCATGCTGCCCTGTGTGAATCCTGCGATCAAAGCGGCGGTTCCCTTTTATGGCCAGGTTCCGAATCCTGACGCACCACTCCAGAAGCTATCGGCGCCGGTGCTCTATCTCTATGGAGAGGACGACGGGTGGATTACGAAGGCCGATGTACAGCGGCTGGCGGCGGCGCTGAAGAAATACAACAAGCCCGGCGAGATCAAAACCTATCCCGGTGCCCCGCATGCGTTCTTCCGTGACAATGATCCGTCCGTTTATCGGCCCGAGGCGGCAAAAGATGCCTGGGGCAGGACAAAGGCTTTCTTCAAGCAACACTTGGGCGCGTAAGACCGGACGCCGAGTGTCCACAAGTCTAAAAGTCATCAAGTCTTCAAGTTATCGGTCAGCAGGCGGGCGCGACGACTTGACGACTTGCAGACCTTAAGACGTTTGGACTATGTAATGTTTTGACCCTGAGGAGAATAGATGCCTCTTGATGCCGAGTTGGGAAAGAAGATGCTCCAGCTGCTTACGTCGCGCTACGACGATCGGCAGTGGCGGAAACGTATCGAAAAGACCCTTGGTCTGCCGCAATCCGGCGTCACCGATCCGATCCAGCAGCAGATCTTCATGTATCTCAAGCTCGGGTTGAAGGCCTATAAGTCCCGCCGGGCCGATCCGGACTCCTGGATCATCGGCGGCTATGCGACCAAGGAAGTCATCGACCGCGCCAAGTTCCAGCCACAGCTCGTCGGTTCGACGGTCAAGAAAGAAGACGTGGCGTTTCTAGGAACTGATCCCGGCCAGGAAGTCACCGAACCCTGGTGGGACGAGATGCTGGTGCAATGGTTCGATGTGCCGGAAGAAGAAAAACCCGCCGAGGAAGAGAAGAGCGAAGCCAAGGATTCAGACGCCTCACCGACGGTTCCATCGAAAGCGTAGATAGCGTGCTTTGCAAGTCAGGGGGCTGAAGCTATAATAGTTATCATGGAGTCTACAAAATACATCTACTGGCAGGACAACAATCAGTGGCTTGGCTATCTACAAGAGTATCCCGATTACTGGACGCAAGGGGAGTCACTGGAAGACCTCGAGGCCAATCTTCGGGATCTCTTCCGCGATCTCACCAGCGGTGAAATACCAGGCGTGCGCAAACTCGCAGAGCTGACGCTTCGGTGAAGCGCAAAGACCTCATTCGTCAGCTTGAAACCAATGGATGTGTGCTTGTTCGCCATGGCGGAAAGCACGATTGGTATCACAACCCCGTTACGAAAATTTCCCAGCCGGTCCCCCGGCACACGGAAGTCAACGAACACCTCGCGAAACGCATTCTGAAGATGTTGGCGAATCCATAAACCGGTTAGCGCCAAGCCCGCGGATTCAGATTCCTCATCCATCGTCACAGCAAAAGTCTAAGACCAACAACCGCAACAGCTTCCGCTCTTGCCAGCATAATCCTCCTAGCGCGCAATCTGTAGGAGGAGTTACCTGGGAAAAACTGTGATGACAAGGTGTGACGTGGCTGAACATCTTCGCAGTCCTGCGGAGATGGCCGCGTATCTAGAAGCGTGTTTCGAGGAGGCTGGCGATAATGCGGCGTTTATTGCGAAGGCCCTCGGCGATATCGCTCGTGCAAGAGGAATGGCGCAAATGGCACGAGATGCCGGGTTGTCTCGCGAGAGTCTCTACAAAGCGCTCTCCGGGGAGCGGAGTCCGGGGTTCGATACTATCCTGAAAGTCATCGGGGCGCTTGGGATAAAATTACAAGCAACCGCATCGACCAAGCGTGCCGCCCGCTCGGCTTCTCGGCCCAGTGGGCGGGGAGCCAAGAGGAGAGCCGCATAAGCATCGCATCGCTCGCCTAGTAGCCTTTGGTACTAGGGCAAGAACTGACCCTGATGGACTGATGCATGCTAAGCGTATCCGAATCTGTGGATGTCCTGGCGACGACAAATCTTGTCACCTGGCACGATTTCCTCGTTCTCGTCGCTGAGAAAGGCGCCCTTTATTTCAATTGAATTGGCTTGAGATGCGCGTAGACCCCAAATTGCTTTCTCTTGCTCTGCGGGATCAGGACGAGTTCTACTCGCAAAAGCATCAAGGGCAGCCAGTGCATTGCGACGCCATAAAGGAACTACTATCTCTTCGATGAGTCGGTGGTGGAAGGCAAACGATGCCTCAGGCAACCAGGCTTTGGCCGAACAAGCTGAAAGTGCTAGGCGGATGCGATCAATGGATATGTGGACCTTGGTAGGGTGCACTTCTGCATAGGAGATCAGCCGATCTGCAAGGGAGGCGATCAGCTTCGCATTCTGTTTTTGGCCTTCGTTGGGATCGGCAAGATACTGCGCTCTGTATCCAGCAGGACTGTTGAAGAAGAGATCGACAGTGTGACCAGGTAGTACCAACTCGAACTCGGGCCGATGGCACTGCCTGAGAATTCCGGCCTTGCCACGGCAGACCTCGAATTTCACCACTGAGGATTCGGCGAGAACGCTTTCAATTATTTCTGAGAACGCTGCGGGCCGTTCCAGCGCAACGCGGCGCTGTTCATCGAATCCCGGCGCAAACTGCCAAGTGATCTCGTTCGGATTCATCTTGACGGGACCTAACTAAAAGGTCTGCTGCTGGCGACCTTGCTGCATAGTACGGTAACCTTGTCGCTCTGGTGAAGGCAAGCCCACTTAGGAGTCAAATTCTTGTTCAATGCTTCTTCTGTCCCATCAACCGGGATAGAGGGAAAATCCAGTGGACCGTAACTGAGCCTCCGATGGAAGGGATGGGCGTGGAGGGTTCGCCATGGCGCCGTTCTCTTCCTATAGTCCGGTAAGGCCGTTGATTAATAACTAGCAGGCAACTTCAGCCTTCGATGTACGCGAAGTTTTAGTTCTCTTTGCCAAGTGAGGATGGTTGGGCTGACTGCGACTTTTGAGGGGTTGCATAGCCTGTCGATGCGGTCGCCGGAGGCGATGGCGAGCACTGTTCGAAGTTCCGTTCGGATGAAATCCAGAACGGAACAAGTTGCACAGCCAAGCGGCGGCAAGGCTATGCGGCCTAACCCCTCACAGGAGCACGCAGCTCAACTATCCGAACAGATCCATCTGCGCCGGTTGAGGCGGATCGATTTGCAATGTTGGGGCAGCTGGTGAAGTAGCGGTGGTGGTTTCGGTGGGTTTGGTATTCCGATCCAGGAATTCTTTCAGCTTCTTGAAGTCTTCCTTCAGCGTGTCGAGCAGGTTGCCTTGGTGCAAGGCGGCGGCCGGGTGCAGGAGCGGGAAGAGGACGAAATCCTTCATGTAGAACGCCTGCGCCTTCACTTTCGTAATCCCCACTTTGCGTTCCAGGAGCGTCTGGGTCGCCCAGTTGCCCAAAGTGCAGACGAGCTTGGGCCGGATCATTTGAATCTGCTGCATCAGGAACGGTTTGCACGTTTCGACTTCGTCCGGTTCAGGATCGCGATTATCCGGCGGACGGCACTTGATCACGTTGGCGATATAAATCTGATCGCGTGAGAGGTTGGCCGAGGCCAGGAGATCGTTCAGGATCTTTCCCGCCGCGCCGACGAACGGTTCCCCCTTCAAGTCTTCGTTGGCGCCCGGCGCTTCGCCCACGAACATGATGCTCGCATGCGGGTTGCCGACTCCGAACACGACCTGGCTCCGTCCGAGCTTGGCCAGTTTGCAGCGTTGGCAGTTGTGAAGAGATTTCGCAAGTTCTTGGAGCGGCGTGAGCGTCATGGTTGAATAAGCCGAGGCGGAAATTCACGGTATCTTAGAAAGGCAGGCTGGTGTTGTCAATGCGGCTATGGGAGTCTGACCTTGGACATCGGAGAATCGGGGGGCTGCGTTTGAGGGGCTGGCCGGGTCTCATCGGTCTGCTGGGCCTGTTGACGGTGCCTGCGCTGGTGTCGGCGGCTTCCGTGGATGTGGCCGCGTGGAAAGATCAGTCTTTTTGCAGGAAAGTGGCGGCGTTGTTTGGAGAACGGCCGACGCCCGATTCCGAAGTATTCAAGACGGTGGAATGGAGACCGGTTGAGTTGAGGGGGCAGGGCCCGAAGACGAGGCACTGTTCCAGTCTCGACCAGGCGCTGCTGGATCTGGACAACGATGGGACGAAGGATCTGGTGATCAAGACGACGTTTTGCATGAAGGGCGCGCCGAGCGACAGCTTGTACGTGTTTCCTGCCGACAGCCGCGTCGTGGAACAGCTTTCCTGGCAGGATATGGCGCCTTTGTTGGCGACTCGTGACAAGTTCGAGCGTACGGGGAGCAGGTACCCGCTGAACGCGCTTTCGATGTCTTCAGAGTCAAGTAAGGGGGATCCTGCCCTGAATACGGTCTTCACCGTTCAGCCGTTCATTGTGGATGATCATCGGTATGTTGCGATGCGGGATGCTCGCGGTGAATGGACGGTGATCGCGAACTATTTGCGTGGCGAACGGTTCGAGGATCTGTGCTATCTGCGGGCTAACAAGTTTTAGCCAGCATGTATGTCGATGCGTTGCTGTCTTCTCTGTCGCTTGTGAAGCGTATCTTGCAAACAAGGAGGGGAGGCACTCTTTTCCGTCCTGCGCTTCACGCTCGCCTCGCTGAGTCGAAGCGGGCTTCACGAGATACGCTTCACAAGGAACAGGCGTCCAGGTGATTTTGAGATAAACTGCCATAAGCCATACTGGTCATGCTATCGCCCGCTTGCCCGCAATAATCTCTGCACAACGCGCGGCGCTGACGATCGCACTTTCGATATTGGCGGGCCATCCTGTGTCGGTCCAGGCGCCGGCAATCACCAGATTGTTCACCGGACTTTGCTGAATCGGCCTGAGTAAGGCCGCGCCAGGATTGAGTGACAGCGCAGCCTGGTCCTGACGCGAGATTCCCTCGAATGACAGTGTGTCATGGTTGATATTCGGGAGCAGTGTACGAAGTTCGGTGCGCCCCAGAGTGGTCAGCTCGCCATCGCCTGATTCCATGAGCGGCGGATGGCTGATCACCGACAGCCGGTACCGGAGTGTGTGAGGCTCGTGTGATGTGATGGTGAGCTGGTGAAATGGCCGGCCGGCCAGCAAGAGCAGCCGCGGCTGTGACATCGTGGCGTGGCCGGAAAACTGGACGGCAATCTCAGGCAAGGTTTGCAGTTCGCCGAGTTGTGCAAAATAGGCATAGCGTGTCAGCAGGCGTTCCGGCAGCAGAGCCGGCAACTTCAGATGGGAGAGAGCGGCGACGTACCATTGGGCGTGCAGCTGGGAGCCATCGGACAGCCGGATACCGCTGATACCATCCTGCCCGAATCGAACGTCCGGTATCTGTATTTGGGGCAGAATCGTGGCGCTATGCTTTTCCACCGCCCCTTTCATGGGAGCGATGAAGCGGTCTCCGACGGATCCATGCAAGCATGTGAGCCTGGCATCCATCGTGTGTCCGAGAAAGATGGTCGACAGCTGCCGGACAAAGACGGCGGCGGAGAGGCGTCCCAAGGCATTGCCGGTCAACCATTGAGTGAGCGGGCTCCAGATACGTTCGCGGGCCTCCTGACTTTGTCCAATCGACGCCAGCCATTCGTCTGCAAGCCGGCTGTTCAAGTCTGCGGGAAGCGACGCGGCCTGTTCCCAAATCTGTTCCAGATGAGAGAATAGGTTCCAGCGGTCATGCCAGGCCAGCCCATGGAAACCGAAGAGGCTGGTCATCCACTGGAGCGCACCCGGGAGATAGGTGGATCGATAGGCCTCGATTCGCCCGTCGGGCAGCCGGAATTCGAGCGGAATCGTCACGTCCGGCGGGTCGGGTTCGCTCTGGTCTATCGCGCGGAGCAGGTCCCGTGTTTTCCTGTGGCATCCGAAGAGCATCGGCGCCGCATCGATCGGGTCGGTTCCATACCCGTCTTGCCAGCTGGGATGGTCCAGCAGGGTGACGCGATATCCCTGTTCGCAAAGGAAATAGGCCGCCGTCAGTCCCGTCAAGCCGGCGCCTAGAATGAGCACGGTGGGCGGACTCTGAGTGGTCACGAGAATCGGGAGCGAAACCAAACGCCCAATGCAATGGCCAGCCGATGGCTGGTGGAGAGGCTGATACGCGGTCCGAAGACCCGGTAGCCGGATCGTTCGATCTCTTTCAGGATGCGGCTGTAAATGCCGCGCATGATTTCCGCGACCGTGAGGAGGCGGCGTTCAGACGGGGATAGCGAGGCAAGGGCGGCCTGAGCCTTCGCGTAATACTCATGGGCCCGGGCGGCCTCCTGCTTCATCAGCGCCGTGAATTCCGGCGAATAGGTTTTGGTTAGCAGGGCTTCTTCGGGACAGTTGGAGGCGCGCAGATCGTTGAGCGGAAGATAAATGCGGCCTTCATCCACATCGCCGCCGATATCGCGCAGGATATTGGTCAATTGGAATGCCATGCCGAGCGATACTGCATAGTCTTGCGCGCGGGGCGAGGTGACGCCGAAGATATGCAGGCAAATCAGGCCAACAACGGACGCGACGCGGTAACAATAGAGTGACAATTCGTCGAACGTGCGATAGCGATTATGGAACAGATCCATCTCGACGCCATTGAGCAGTTCGTCGAAATAGGCTTTGGGAATGGCGAGAGCTTTAATGTGGTGCGAGAGGCTGACGGCGATGGGGAACGAGGGGCTGCCGCCGTATGCGGCTTCCAGTTCGTAGCGCCAGCGCCGGAGCTCTTCTTTCGGGTCGCTGCCGGCCGGCGGTTCATCGACGGCGCTGTCCACCGCTTTGCAGAAGGCATAGACCGTGTACATGGCGTTGCGTTTGGCTTTGGGCAGAAACAGAAACGAGTAATAGAAGTTGCTGCCACTCTTCTTGGTATAGGCCGTACAGTAGGCTTGCGCGTCAGCAGAGTTCATGATGGCCATAGGCGGGTTCGGAGTTCAGCGAGCCGGGTCTCGCGCAAGTTGGGGCTGATCGCGTCGGCTTCGTGCAGGTCTTGCATGGTGTGCGTGTTGGTGACGGCCAGCACTTTCATCCCCGCCGCTTTGGCTGCTCTGATGCCGGGGAGCGAATCCTCGATGACCAGGCAGTTGTTCGGCGCCAGCGTGGAGGAGATCTGTTGCCGATTCAAGCCGGCCAGCGCATGCAGGAACGGTTCGGGATTCGGTTTGCTGCTGGTCACGTCCTCCGCACTCGTAATATGGCGGAATGCTTTTCGGAGACCGGCTTGTTCCAGGATTAATTCGATTTCAGGCCGTAATGCGCCGGAGGCGATGGCAATGGGATAGGCTGCCGCGGCTTCTTCGACAAACTCTCTGACGCCGGGGAAAATGACGAGGTGGTCCCGGATCGACGCCAGGTAGGCGACAGCTTTTTTCTGCATCAGGTCTTGCACGATCGAGTCAGTTGACGGGCGGTGGTTCACGCGCAGCGCTTCCAGGATGCACCCTCGATCATCGAAGCCGAGATAGTTCGCATAGTAATCGGATTCAGTCAACGAAATGCCGATGGCGGCGAGTGTGCGGCGCAGCCCTTCGAAGTGAAGGGGCTCGGTGTCGGCAATGACTCCATCGAAGTCGAAGATTATGGCCCGCATGGGATCGTTCGCTCTAGCAGGCTGCTGAAAAAGTCCCCCAGCGGCGTTCTCGCATCGCTCAGAGGCTCAACGTACCGAAGCGTACGTCTCGCCTCTTCGCTCGCTGCGGCCTTGCTGGATGGCCATTTCGAGCATCCTGCGGTTATTGTGGCATCAGTGCCATAGGTACGACTTCATCGGTACTTTTATGAGTACACTGAGTTTTTCCGCGGGCGCAGTATAGCACAGAGGGCGGCGGCACACATTCTGTGCCGCCGCCCTCTGTGCTAGCACTCTATGCGGATCGCTGACGAATGCGTCAGGGCTTCCGCTTCAACTGTTTTTCGGCAAGCCATCCTTTGGTGCCGTAATCGCTTCGCACGTAGTAGACCCACCCTCGCTCCTGCAAGTCGCCATCGAGAATCGTGAAGGCGGTTCCAGGGGGTATGGCCGGACCTGTCTTTGTCCCTTCAGCATCCGTCAGGAGAGAGACTTTTTGGAGAGGCGCTCCCGGGTTCGGCAGAACCGTCACCCTTTGTCCTTCGGTGAATAGCGGATCCGGCGTTGCTATCGTCGGAGGCGCACTTACAGCAGGAGTTGGGATGCTCTTCGGCGCCGTCGGTGCGGGGGCTGACGCGGTCGGCATACTTGGCGCCGGTGCGGGCGCCGGTATCGGTGTTGGTGCCGGTACGGCTGCCTGCAGAGGCTGGGTCGGTGCTATATCTGGAGCCGGTGCAACTTGCTGCGGCTGACTAGGTTGTGTGCTTGGCATGGGCTTAGGCGGAGCAGGCTTCCTAGCCACTGGCGGCTGCGGAGGAGGCTCTGGCGTTTCACCAAGAAGCGGTCCTACAACATCCATGACCATTTCCGGCTCCATGGCGACATAGGCACCGCCCCCTGCCACCACCAGCAGGAGAATCCAAATCAGGGGGGATCCACCCGATTTCTTCGGCGATTTCTTAGGAGGCGACGATCGAACGTCCATCGTTTGCTCCAACTCTTCTTCCGTAAACTCCAGGTCTGGTTCCGGCTGTCGGGCAAAGAAGAGATTCCAGGTCAGAGGGCGGCCGGCAAATGACGGGCCTTCAGCGGTAGCAAGCATCAAACACCTCCCTGTGGCGAACGAGTCCTGATCGAAAATCTAGTGAACGTACTTATCACCAACCTCAGGGGGTGTCAATTTTGCAGAGAATTTCGGCAGGCCGGTTTCCCCCGCATTATTTGCCGCTGCGAGCATCTGCTGTTCGGCCGGAAGAGCTTATGGCGTACGGCTTATGACACGAGACTAGAGCGCGAATCAAAGCGAGCCCATGCTCTTTTCCGATCACGTGCTATACGCCATCAGCTATCAGCTCTTGTCCTTGTGGCTCAGCAGGACTGCACATGAGAGCAGGTCATGACTTGATGCGCCCGGCTGCCTGACCGATAGACGGTCAGGCCCTTGCAGCCGAGCTCATGCGCGAGCAGAAAGGCCGACGCGACGTCTTGTCGCGTGGCGGTCGCAGGTAGATTGATAGTTTTGGATACGCCGCTGTCACTGTGCCGTTGGAAGACCGCCTGCATCCGAACATGATGGGCGGGTGAGATATCATGGGCGGTGACAAAGAGGCGGCGCAGCTCTTGAGGGATCTGTGTCAGGTGTTGAATGGACTCCTGTCGGCCGATCTCCCGGCGCAATTCAGTCATGGAAAGTTTTCTGGCTCGTGCCTGTTTGAGAAATTCAGGATGCAGGCTTTCCAGCCGGATATCTTCCATGACGGTGCGGGCGATGCTGATTCCATAGAGCGGTTCGATGCCCGCGGAACAGTCGGCCAGGATGCTGATGGTGCCGGTCGGCGCGATGGTCGTGACCGTGGCGTTGCGTCGCCGAAGCCCGTTGGCTTGCAGGAGACTCCCCTGATAAGCGGGGAACACGCCTCGTTCCAGGGCGAGCCGGCGGGAGGCTTCGTGGGCCTGGGATTGGATGAAAGCCATCAGCCGTTCGGCAATCTGTAACGCGTCGTCCGTGTCGTAGGGAATGCCCAGGTGAATCAACAGGTCGGCGAATCCCATGATCCCCAGGCCGATTTTTCTCGTCTGTTTGGTGTGTGTCTCGATGGCGGCAAAAGGAAACTTCGTTCGATCGAGAACGTTATCGAGAAACCGGACTGCAAGCGGGATCAGGGCGGCGAGCCGGTCGTAGTCGATGGCGCGGGCGCCGCGATGGGTGGTGAGGCACCTGGCGACATTGATCGAGCCGAGCGTGCAGGATTCATAGGCGAGGAGCGGCTGTTCGCTACAAGGATTGGTCGCTTCAATCGAGCCTAGGCGGGGCGTGGGATTGGCCCGGTTGATGGTATCGAGAAATACGACCCCCGGCTCTCCGCATTGCCAGGCCGCTTCGACCAGCCGATCGAAGACCTGCGCCGCCGGGAGGCGCCGCACCGGTTTTCCGGTACGCGGATTGATGAGCGCATAAGAGCGGCCTCGTACGACCGCCTGCATAAAACGGTCGGTGAGCCCGACGGAGAGATTGAAATTCACCATTTCATTCGGCTGCTGTTTCACAGCAATGAATTCGAGAATGTCCGGATGATCGACACGCAAAATGCCCATATTGGCGCCGCGTCTGGTTCCTCCTTGCTTGATGACGTCGGTGGACATGTTGAAGACGCGCATGAAGGACACCGGTCCCGATGCCAGTCCGCTGGTCGTGACGACGCGGTCGGCCTGAGGACGTAGGCGGCTGAATGAAAACCCTGTGCCTCCGCCGGACTGGTGAATGAGTGCTTGCTGCTTGACGGCGTCGAAGATGGATTCCAACGAGTCATTGATCGGCAGTACGAAACAGGCTGAGAGCTGTTGGAGCGCCCGGCCTGCGTTCATGAGGGTCGGCGAATTCGGCAGGAAGACCAGTGCGGACATCACTTCATAAAATTGACGGGCCAGCTTGCGCCGGCCAGCATCGGGCAGGTATCGTCGCTCGGCAAGCGCGATGTCCGTGGCGACGCGCCACAGCATTTCGGCCGGCGATTCGACAATGACTCCTCGCGCATTTCTGGCCAGGTAACGTTGCCGCAGGACGATCTGGGCATTATGTGAGAAACGGGGCGGCCGTATGTTTCGACATTCTTTCATGCCACACGTAGTATACCTGCTTCCCGGCTCGCAGAAAAAACATCCACTCTTGAATCTCCCGGCGTCCCGTTGGCACAATGTGCGCGCCATGAAATCCTACCGGGAAGAACTCTGGTTCGAGACGAGGACAAAGCGGGCGTACCTCAACATCACGCCACAGGTTGAAACGGCGGTGATGAAGAGCGGCGTGCGGGAAGGTCTGGTCCTGGTGAACGCCATGCATATCACGGCGAGTGTGTATATCAACGACGACGAGCAAGGCCTGTTGCGCGACTATGATGAATTTCTCGAGCGGCTCGCTCCGCACGAGGCATCGTATCGGCACAACGAGACGGGCGAAGATAATGGAGACGCCCACCTGAAGCGGCAAATGATGGGCCGCGAAGTCGTCGTGGCCATTACGAGCGGCAAGCTCGATTTCGGCCCCTGGGAACAAATCTTTTACGGCGAGTTCGATGGGTGCCGGCGTAAACGGGTTCTGGTGAAAGTCATCGGTGACTAGCAGGATGGTGAAAGAGCCGATCGGGTGCTACTGCCATCAGCGATTTGCTCTTATCCGTAGCGAGGTAGGCTTCACGAACGACGGAAATCGAGCCAGTGTGTCGGCGGGAACTATCTCCGCGCTTGCACCTGGCGGGAAAGTTTGGCAACATGGATTTTGTGCAGCGTCGGGAAGAACAATCGATGTTATCGGCCCATAGGGAGCGTCCATGTTAGCCTGGTCTCGTCCCGACCCTCTCACCCGCGATCTCATCCATCTTATCAACGCCCGGCGCCATGACCATGGCGATACCGACGATGCGATCGATACCCTGCAGGCGTTTCTCGAGCAGGGCCGCGAGCACGATCTGTTGACGGTGCTCGCCGCGCTCGACGAAGAAATGGCGGAGTGGCTGTTTGATCTCGTTGCCGAGGCCAGCTGTACGTTGTTGATGGACGGGCCGAGCGAGGACAAGCCGTCCTATGCCACCATGGCGGCCCTGGCGCTTCCACTGCAAGCCAATCTCACGTCTCCGCTTAAATTGAAGATCGATCCGATCGCGACGGCGGAACTGCTCCACCGGCATTTACAGCTTCCTCCGGGAACTGTTGTCCGCGTGGAGCCGCGTTTGCTCACCGATGCCACGCTTGAAATTTTCAATCTTCAATCGCTCCACGATCACCTCGCAACCGTCGCCGACTCACGCCGCGCGCCGTCGGTGGCGGCGCGGCTGCTTCCGCCGGTCGAAAATACTGCATTTCTGTTATTCGAACTGATCGGAGCGCCGGACCCCGGCTTGCCGGACTCATGGGAGGATCGTTATCGGCGCGCGATTCTGGAAGGGCTGGTGGAACAATGTCCGGAACTGGCGCATGCCCCCGATACGATCGATGCGCCGGTCTATGCCGCCTATGCGATGTTTGATGCGCAGAATGCCGTGCGTCTTCACCACTTAGCCGATGAAACGGCGGCGGTTTGGCGGGAGTTGGATCCGCTGGTGCGGTCTCGCACTATTGTGCATCTGCATACGCAATGCGGAAATGGTGTCTACATGCCCGTATGGACCGACCTGTTCGATCCCGAATTGCCTGAGGAGCATGGCCCGGTCTGGACCTCTTCCGATGTGTGGGTCTTTACAGCCGATCTGCCTATCGAGTGGCCCGGCGAAATGTTGACGAATCGCTTGCTGGCCGAAGGCTGTACCAGGTTCGAGAATCATATCGTCGAAGCACCTGAAAACTAGCCCGCATCAGTCCTCTGATGCCCCATCTTCTCGCACAAAACAATAGAGTGCCAGTAGGCTGCCTGCCGGGTGCTGCGGGAAATGCGCGTTTGAGTGATTTTCTCGCGGCCTTGTTTTATTCTCGGCGACATGGGGAGAGAAGAGAAGCGAGCATCTTCCGGGAAAGCCATGGCGGGCGTGGCGTCTCTTGTCGGGTTGGCCTTAGTCTGGAGTATCGTCTGGGCCAATCTGCCTTCACGGGAAAAACTACTATCGGAGCAGCCGGCGATTCCTGCTGCGCCGGCCGTGCCGGAGCTGGATCTCTCAATACCGGGGGTTCCCGCCAAGCCTCCAGGTGCGCCGGCGGTGCCAACGACAACCGGCGGGTTTTCCGTGCCCCGTGAGATTCGCGCCAAGCAAATCGCTGAAGTGAAATGCGATGCGGAAGCGCAGCGAGTCTGCCCGGACTCGCTGATGGGAGCCGAGCGGTTGCAATGCATGGCCCAGCATCTGAAGCAGTTGTCCCAACCCTGCCAACATATCGTGCGCGAGCGGATGGCGCGGTAATCCTCGTTTGTCGTATCTCGTCGTTCGTGAAGCGCAATCGGTCGAAAGAGCCTATAGCGTATGGCTTATGGCATGGGACTGGAGCCGGAATCAAATCGAGCCTATGCCCTGCTCCGATCACGTGCTATACGCCATTAGCTATCAGCTCTTTTTCCAACAAGATACGCTTCACGGGGTCCACGTTTTCAGGCTGTATCAAGACGAACGGATGAGAATGCTGCGTGTAACAATCCGCCCGGCAATGGGATTACGCGGCGATCTGTTCAACGATGCTGCGGAGGGCCTGGGCGAATTCGCCACCGGTGCGATAGCGGCGCACGGGATCTTTCTGAAGCGCACAGGTCACGACGTCTTGAATGAGGGGAGGGAGGTTGGCGCGGACCGCCGACAAGCGGAGCGGCGGTGTATGGGTGATCGCATAGAGCAGGGCGGGGAGATTGTCGGCCCTGAAGGGCGGGTGGCCGGTCAGAAGTTCGAACATTACGACGCCGAGCGAATAGACATCGGACCGCCCGTCCACTTTTTTCCCGGCGATCTGTTCCGGTGACATGTAGGTGGGAGTACCCAGCACGGTTTCGGTTTTGGTTCTTGCCGACGATGCCATCGTGGCAATGCCGAAATCCATGACTTTCACGACGTGGTCGGTCGTCAACATGATATTGGCCGGCTTGATGTCTCGATGGACGACGCCCTGTCGATGGGCGTAATCCATTGCATCGGCGACGGTGGCCAGAATCGGGAGCAGCTTGCTTACAGCCATGAGATTGGGCGTGTGTGTCCACTCCTTGAGTGTTGAGCCCTGAAGCAATTCCATTGCGATGTAGACCAGATGGTCCTCCTCGCCGGCATCGTAAATTGTGACGATGTTCGGATGAGACAGGCGGCCGGTTGACTCGGCTTCCCGGAAAAACCGAGTCTTGATTTCCTGCAATTTGTCAGCCGCATCGATTTTGTCGAGCCGCATTGTCTTGATGGCGACAAACCGCTGAATCGTGGGATCTTTTCCCAGGTAGACAACGCCCATCGCTCCTCGGCCCAATTCTTTGAGGACCCGGTATCGGCCGAGCGTGCTCGGGGGATTTTTGCTGGCATTGAGAATAGCGGCGCCGGCCTCTATTTCGCTGCTGGATTCATCCGGCTGTACCTCTCTGTGTTCTTCCTCGGCTGAGGCCGATTCGTCGCTGTCCTCTTTCTGCGTGGACGCAGAAAAGAAACGGTGGAGCGCATCAAAATTCAGCAGCCAGGCGGCGGTAGCCCAGAGGGCCATCAATGCGAGACTTGCGGTGTATGCGATGGCGTAGCGCTGTGATCCGATCTGATCAATGAGCGAGAGTCCCGCCACACGGAGTGTTTTGTCTGTTGCGATCAGCACGAATATGGCGGTGAGCGGCAGGACGAGCGTGCGAATGAACGAAAAGCCCTGGCCGTTGTCCGGCATCCGTCGGTATCCGCGGAGCGAGAGGATGCAGAGAGTCGCCAGCCCGCTTCCCTCAACGACCAGGCGAACGGTTTGCGCACTGTCCAGGCCGAACAGAGTGAGAGAAGCCGCTTGTGCGGCCGGCAGTTTGCTCAATGCCGGACCGACAAGAAGGACAAAGAGAACGACGACAAGATATTGGAGCGTCCAGCTGGATGCGTTGATCATGGATGTGTGAGCTTCAAGACTGATCAAAGTCTAGCGGATAGTGGAGGGGAGTCAACGAATAGCAGGAAAGTCGCAGACGGCGTATCCAGCCTAACGCTGGGCAGCCGTATTCCTCAGCTTGTCGAGTAGTGATCCTGGAACATGCAGCGTGCCCTTGCCGATACCGACATCGATATCGGGTTTGGTGAGGCCGTGGAAATCGCTCCCGCCGGTGACGAGTAAGTCCAGCTGCTTGGCCAATGCCAAGTACTCGCGTGTTTGCCGCGGGGTGTGCGTGCTGTAATGGACCTCCACGCCGTCCAGACCATCGGCTTTGAGCTGGCGGACCAGATCCGTCAATGTGCCGTCCGTGGGTTTCACCCAGGTCGGGTGGGCGAGGACCGGGAGCCCCTTGGCTTCCCTGATCCACTGCATCGCCGCTGAGGGAGTCGGCAGTTCACGCGGAACGTAAGCTGGTCGCCCGTCGGCCAGCCATAGATCGAACGCTTCCTTGGCCGAGGCGACGACCCCTTTCTCCATTAAGACCCTCGCAATATGCGGCCGTCCAACAGAGTCGGTGCCGGCCAGTGCGCGGACCTCCTCATAGGTGATCGCGATACCTGCCGCTTGCAATCGCTCGATGATTTTCGGATTGCGGCGGTGGCGGCTATCCCGAAGACGAGCAAGCCGTTCGTTCAGTCGTGCATCTTGGTAATCAAGAAAATATCCAAGAATATGCAATTCTGACGTTCCGATGATCGAGCTGATTTCAATGCCGGGAATGACGTCGATCCCATGCTCCTGTCCGGCCAGAGTGGCTTCGAGTATTCCTGTCGTAATGTCATGATCGGTAATGGCCAGGGCTGTGACGCCGGCCTTGTGCGCGAGATCAATCACTTCAGTCGGGCTGAAGCTTCCATCCGAATGAGTGGTGTGCAAGTGGAGGTCCAGACGGCTCATGTCGATGGACCCGAACGCGTTGGTTTACGGGCCAGGAGCTGCGCGGTGTAGACCGGGTTGGAAGTCTGGTTTCCCGTATGGCCACCCTCGTCGTAATGGAGAATCTGAAGACCGGAGGAGAGGCGCAGTAATTCGTTGGGCGTCAGGCAAAACTCCCAGCGCTTCGGGTGTTGATGGTGTAGGTAATTGTCGATGGTAAAGGTTTCATAGACCAGGATGCCACCCGGCTTCAGTGCGTCGATGAGCGAAGCGAACAACGACCGATGGAGGTAGAAGAAGACGACGATCACGTCGTAGGCCTCTTTCCCCAGGCCGGGGTCAAAAGGTGCCGGCTGTTCGAGGTCGAGCGCGCGTGTCGTGATAGCGGGGTATGCGCGGCGCTTTGCCGCTGCCGTGAGTTGCGCCAACGCGTTTTCATCACGGTCGATGGCATCGACCTGATAGCCGTGCGAGGCGAGGAACAGCGAGTGGCGGCCCTGTCCGGCTGCCACATCCAGTGCCTTGCCCGTTGGAAGCCGGTGCAGTTGTTCGACAAGAAACCGGGAAGGGACAAGGGGTGTGTGCTGGAATTGTTGTGCCGGTCTCGTGCGTTCAACGGTCACTCCGACTGAGCCGGTGACCGCAGTGATCGGAGGGTGGAGCTTCCGTACCCAGAGCGTGACATGCGCAATAGGGAATTCGTCGAGAAGCATTGCGGTGAGCCGCTCTGCCAGGGTTTCCAAGAGACTGGAGTCCTGAGCCGTTCCTACCTCTACTACGCGTTGCACCACTCTGGCATAGTCGATGGTATGGGCCAGATCGTCCGAGACCCCTGCAGATTCCAGATGGTAGGGCATTTCGATATCCACGGCCAGCGGTTGCGGACGGGACCGCTCCTCCGGCGTCACCCCGCAGCGTCCTCGGAATTCCAATCGTTTGATCACGATGTGATCAGGCATGCGGCATTGTCGAGGAGCGGACTTCGGACTGTCAAGCGGAGAGGAATGCGGGACGCTTACGCGACAGGGCCGGTTGGATCGATTACACGAAATAGCGGCTGGTATCGAACTTGTGTTCGGCGTTATCGATTACCCGGATGATGCTATGACGATACTCTCCGGTATCGTCTTTCTCCGTCAGGTCCAGCTCCGGTCCGTTGTCGGCCGGATTGCCCTGCGCGTCGGCAATGACTTTGACCAACGGACGCTCGCCGTCCGATGTGCTGGCGGCCGGTTTGAGGACGACCGCAAATTCATCGCTGGTCAGCTCCACGATGCTGCCGATGGGGACGATCCCCACGCAGGTGACGAAAAGTTTGAGGAGCGTCGGGTCAAAGCTCTTCCCGGACTTTTGAAACATCATGTTCAGGACTTTCGCCGGCGCCATCGGTTCTCGGCGGTAGACTCGCGACGATGTCATGGCGTCGTAACAATCCGCAATCATGAGAATGCGTCCGGTCAAGGACAGCTTCCACGGGGTTTTCAGTTTGGGGTACCCGGAATAATCCAGATTCATATGGTGCTCGAAAGATGCCGCAGCCATTCGTGACGGGAGGTTGACGATGCCACGCAGCTGGGCAAGACTCAAGACCCCCTCCGTCGGGTGACTGCGCATCGCCTCCCATTCATCTTCCGTAAACTCTCCCGGTTTGTTAAGAACCTCCAGCGGGATAGCCGCTTTTCCCATGTCATGAAAGAGCGCCGCCAGACCGAGGTCGGCCAATTCGACCTTCGGGTAACCTGCTCGATTCGCCAAGGCGATCGACAGGAGTGCGACATTCACGGAATGCTTCTGTGTGTATTGGTCATGACAACGCAGCGTCGTGAACCCCAGCATTGCCGGTTCGTCGGCCTTCATGAGATCGACGATGTTTTGAATGGCGCGCTTGGCCTGCTTGAAGCTCAAGGTGCCGCCGTCTCGGGCTGCCTGAGTCAGGCGGCCGGCCGCATCGGATGCTTTTTCATAGGCGGCTTTCGACTTGGCTTTCTGGCGGAGCTTTGGGTTCGTTTCTGTTGCAGTGTCGTTCACTGCGAACATGCGCGGATCTTCAAGCTGGATGCTGGTTATGGCGAGGCTGGACAATTCCTCCCGGAAGTCCACAATCGACTTAGTGGCGGGATCGAGTCCGGCAAAGAGCGCGGCAAATTCACGGAGGTCTTTGGAGCTGGTTGCCGAGGAGAAGGTCAGGCCGCCGATTTTCCACTGGTTCATAGTGTCGATCACACTGGAGATCACCAGCATTTGCTGCGCACTCACTTTGAGATGACTCTCGCCCAGAAAGAGAAAGTCATTCTGCAGCCGTATCGTCACCGGTTTTTCATGTGTGAGCGTTTGAATGAGCGTGAGCATGGTGTCGACGGGCTTATCGAGAGCCGCATTGGTGCGACCGTGAATCTTCGAGGTCTTGATCAGCGTATTCAGCTGGGTGATGAGCTGGAAGCCCAACATCACCAGCTGCTGGTCGAGGATATCGCTGGCTTCTGAGCCGTGCCCGACTTTTTTCGATAGCGATTTTTCGTGAGTCAGGATCGGCTGTGTTTGGTCTTCGCCGGCCGTCGACTGGACTGCATGAGACTCGTTCACGATAGACGCTCCCTACCGTTCTGCTTCGGCGGCGGGTTTTCCCTGTTGCCGCCGGTGCGCGTGCGATAATGCATGGGTACAGGCTTGACGAACCGCGGTGCCGCCTTTTTTCGCTCCGAGCTCGAGCGCGGCTGTGGCGGCGGGGCTGGCCAGTTTGCCGAGGACGTCCGCCGCCAGCAGAGCCAGTTCCTCTTTTTTCTTCCGGTTGGTCCAAGTCCATTCCGTCAAGAGGCTTTCCCAATAGGGCACCGCTTCATCGCCGCATGTCGCTCGAACGGCCTGGAAGATTGCCCGGCGTTCGCTCATCGGCCGGTCCATGAACTCATCTTCCGATAGGGTCTGAGACCAACTGGAAAACGGGGCCGTGTATTGTCCCGACACGAGAAGCTTTAAGGCTGCGATCCGGACGCTTTCCTCCCCATCAGCCATGAAGGAGATGAGTTTGACGCCGTTGCCGCTTGGGCGGAAGAGACTGATTGCCCGCACGACGTCTTTGCGGACCTGCGTATCCGGATACCGCACCAGCTTTTCCACCGGTTCGGCGAATTTCGGATCATTCCATTTCATGAGGATCGCGAGAAGATTACGGACATAGGCCGGACGCCGGTCCAACAGCCCTTTAATCAATAGATGGGAGTGGTCTTTCGCCAAGACCCCCAGTGCATCCGAGACGACGGCCTGATGCGAAGGTGTGTTCAAATTCGCCAGGAGGGAGCAGAGGATCGGTACAGCGTCCGGCGTCATTGCCAGTAGGACGGCGGACAATCCTTCCGTAGATGCGCCGGGAGTTTGATTGAGGAACGTCTCGATGGCTTTCACCCGGTCTGCGCGACCGATTCCATGTAAGAGAGAGATGACTTGTTGCTTATGTTCGTCACTGAGATCAGGACGAATGGTGTCGGACTCATGGAGCAGACGCAAAACATGTTCAATGACCGACCATTTCCCTTGGCGAAACAGGGCGTCCAGGATATCGCCCCAGATACTGAAGAGTTTGGTCAGCAGCGACGAAGATTTTTCCGATGCCAGGATGGCGGTCAGCATGTCCATGATGTACAGGAGGTTGTCCCGACCGCTCTCGTTGTCGACTTCTGCTGCCAGGGAGGCGAGTTCTTCCTCACTGACTTCATAGCCGACCAGACCGGACTGGAACCGTTTTTTCTGGCCGGCCGGCTCTCCGCTGCCTTCCGTTTCCTTCCCCGCGCGTCCCTTGCGACTGCGTTCCAGGTCCAGCAGGTTTCGAAGTGTCGAATCGGATGAGCTCATCCCCCCGTCGGCTTGTGTGGCTCCGCCCCCATCGACCGACGATCGTGCAATTTCTTCGGCCGTGACGATCGAAATAGTCGGAAGATTGCGAGCCCACAGGCGAGTCACGATGTCATCATCATCCAATGTGGGGTCAAAGCCGCCCCAGAGAGAATCCAGAAAGTAGGCGAGGTCGTCCTCTGTGAGTCCTTGATGCAGGGATAACTCCCGGATGCCGTCCGAGTAGAGTTTGAACGCGACACTCTCGCTGCCGCTGTCTTTATCCGTATCGGATACCACAGACTCTCGAAACAGGAGAGCCGACCGCTGGATGAGGACGGTGAGTTTCGAATATGCGGTGAGGTGGCCGGTCAATTCTTGAAAGAGCTGTTGCGAAAACTTTTGGGCTACGGGGTTTGTCGATCCATAGGTGCGGTTTGATTTGGCGGTTTTGTCGAGCAGCTTGAGCACTCGTTTGACGGATGCGATCTCCGGGTCTTCCGTCCCTTTTGCCGCTACCGCAGCAGCCATCATTTCTTGCGCAGTTTTGAGATCGGTCATGACGCTACACCTACCGTGAGATGGAGGATTCGTCAAGAAAATCGCCATTCTCCACGGCAATTCAGTGAAACTGTCAGCGGGAAGAGGGATGGTCGGAAACTTGCCTCGCAGGATTGAGCGCTTCTGCTACAATCGTCCGTCTTTGTGAGTTACTCGTTGGGGGTATGCATAGGCGATGGCCCGATCGACTCTTGTCATCTGTTTCGGAGACAGCCTCACGGCGGGTTTCCAATCCCCGAGCAGGGAACATCCAACGGGAGAAGACACTCCCTATGGACAATTTTTACAGGACCATCTTGGGACAACGGCGCAGGTTCACACGAGCGGGATATGCGGCGAACTGACCGGTGAAATGGTTCTGCGGTTTCGGCGTGACGTGCTTGAGCACAAGCCCGGCTATGTGCCGATTCTAGGCGGGACCAACGATCTGGGTTGGAATGCCGCACCCACGGAGATCATGCGCAATCTGGTCAAGATGTATGAGCAGACGTTTGCGCTTGGAGGCCTGCCGGTTCCGGTGACGGTTCCTTCGATTCGGGTGGAAGACGCCCAGGATAGCCGGGAAGGGCTAGAATGGATCGCCGGTCATGTGGCCCGTCGAAACGAGCTGAACCAGTTGATCCAGAGTTATGCGATGTCAAAGGCCATTGCTTGCGTCGATCTGTTTACGGCTACGGTAGATCCTGATAGCGGCCAACTCGCGCAGGTCTATTCGAACGACGGGATTCATCTGACCACTGCCGGGTATCGGCTGTTTGCGGAACAGGTTGCCCTTGTTCTGAAGCCCTTGCTGTCGGGTAAGTTGGAACCGTGAGGGGCAAATTGCAAGCCGTTACAGATCGGGAGTTCGATCGGGTGATCGAGGCAAGTTCCGTCCCTGTGTTGGTGGAATTCTGGAAGCCCGGCTGCGGTCATTGCCAGGCTTTGATGAAGGAATTGGAGCAGTTGCAGCAAGAGTTGGGCGAGCGGGTACTCATCCTGGCAATGAATGTCGATAAGGAGTTTCAGATCCCCGCCGAACTGGAAATCTCGTCCCTTCCCGCGCTGGCGTTGTATCGCGACGGCGCCTTCGTGAAATTCATCGGCGGCTTGGGAAAGAAGGCCGACCTTTTAAAGCAATTCGAGCGCGAGGTAGGCCGGTAGCGACGGCGAACGGCCGTTAGAGCACCCGCCAGGATCGTCCGTCGTTTTGGATGAGGCGGTCCGACTCTACCGGCCCCCAGGTGCCGGCTTCATATTCGGGTAGCCAGCGCTGTCCCAGCTTTTCCCAGGCCTCAAGGATCTGGGTGATCCAGGCCCAGGAGGCTTCCACGGCATCGCGCCGCATGAAGCGGGAGGCGTCTCCCGCCATGACGTCGAGCAGGAGGCGTTCATAGGCTTCCGGCGAGGGACGACCGAAGACTTCTCCATATTTGAAGTTCATTTCGACGGGATGAGTTTGCGCGCGAGTGCCCGGCACCCGCGAGACAATGCGTAACGAAAGCCCTTCTTCCGGCTGAATCCTCAAGGTCAGGACGTTCGGGGCTTGCGGCGCCTGTGCGTTCGCGTTGAAGAGGATTTGCGGGATCTCCTTGAATTGCACGGCCACTTCGCTGGCCCGGAGCGGCAAGGCTTTTCCCGTTCGCAAATAAAACGGCACACCGGACCACCGCCAGTTTTCCACAAAACATTTCAGGGCGACGTACGTCTCGGTGATTGAATCGGGTTTCACGCCTTTCTCACGCCGATAACCCGGGACCGGTTTGCCGTGCGCCGTGCCTTCCGTGTATTGGGCACGGACCGTGTACTGCTCCACGTCCTTTGCGGTAATGGGTCTGAGGCATCGCAGTACTTCCATTTTTGAGTTTCGGACCACGTCCGGATCCAGCGAATACGGCGGTTCCATGGCGACGAGACAGAGCAGCTGGAGCAGGTGATTCTGAACCATGTCCCGCAAGGCGCCGGCTTCTTCATAGTAGGTGGCCCTGGTTCCCACGCCTTCCGCTTCGCTCACGGTGATTTGAACGTGATCGATATATTTGTGGTTCCAGATGGGCTCAAAAATGCTGTTGGCAAAGCGTACGACCATGAGGTTCTGGACCGTTTCTTTGCCGAGGTAATGATCGATGCGGAAAATGGCCGATTCGTCGAACACCCGGCCTGTCACCGCATTGATGGCTTGCGCCGAGGCCAGATCGCGCCCGACCGGTTTTTCGACGATGATGCGGGCATAGGGCGAACGAGCGGCCGAAGTGCCCGCGAGTCCGGATCCGGCTAAGCCTTCGCAAACGGGGGTGAAGGAGCTGGGAGGAATGCTGAGATAGAAAATGCGATTCCCGGGCAGCTGGAATGTGCGTTCGAGTTCTTCTGCGCGCGCTTTAAGTCGCACATAGGTCTGAGGGTCGTCGTTCTCGCCGGCCAGATAGAAGATATGCCGGGCAAAGCCATTCCAGATGTCTTCGATCAACGCTTGCCGGGAATGTTTGACGACCCCGTCGCGAACGGTGGCTCGAAACTCTTCGTCGCTCATCGGCGTACGGCCGAGTCCCAGCACGACATAGTTCGAAGGCAGCAGCCCGTCGAGGAGCAGGTTGTAGAGCGCCGGGATCAGGCGGCGGCGGGCCAGATCGCCCGACCCTCCAAAAATAACCAGGGTGCAGGGTTCGACAGGCGGCAAGGTTTCTTGCGCGGGGCTATTCTCGACTCGCTGATTCTGTGAGGCCATGATGTCCTTCTGCAAAAATCAATACAGGGTTATCGCCGGACCGCATGGCCGCCGAAGGCGTTCCGTAACGCGGCCAGCATTTTTTCCGCGAAGGATTCCTGTTGCCGCGACCGGAAACGAGTAAAGAGGGCGGTGGTGAGCGTCGGAACCGGCACGTCCTTTTCAATCGCATCGGCGATCATCCAGCGGCCCTCACCGGAATCTTGCACGTACCCCTTTAATTTTTCCAGTTTTTGATCGTCTTTGAGCGCACCCGCGGCCAGTTCAAGCAGCCAGGAACGCACGACGCTGCCGTGCATCCAGAGATCGGCGATACGTGCCAGATCCAGCTTGTACTCGCTCTTCGACATCAATTCGAATCCTTCGGCATACCCTTGCATCATGCTGTACTCGATGCCGTTATGCACCATTTTCACATAGTGCCCGGCACCGGCGGCGCCGACATGGGCCCAGCCGTCGTCCGGAGCCAGGGTCTTGAAGACCGGCGCCAGCCGGTTGACCGCGGCGTTCTCTCCTCCGACCATGAGGCAGTAGCCAACCTTCAACCCCCAGATGCCTCCGCTGGTTCCGGCGTCTACATAATGGATGCCGCGGGTCTTGAGCTCGGCGGCACGCCGGACATCATCGTGGAAACGGGTGTTCCCGCCGTCGATGATGGTGTCACCGGGTTGCAGGAGCGCTGCGACGGCCTGCACGGTTTCTTCCGTCGGCGCGCCGGACGGCACCATGACCCAGACAGCGCGCGGCGCACTCAGCTTGCCGACCAGATCGGCGAGCGACGAGGCTCCGGTGCAGCCCTGAGCGTCTGCCTGTTTGATAAGATCCGCCGACCGATCGAAGGCGACGATGCGATGTTGGTCGCGCCGCAGACGGGTGACCATATTCATGCCCATTTTCCCGAGACCGATGAATCCCAGCTCCATAACGACTCCTTAGTGTGTGTGTCGATGTAGTGGAGGCATGCCGACCCATCCATGCACATGCGCCGGCCGGCGTCCCTATAGTGTTGCGTACAAGCCCGGCCGGAGGCCGGATGTATTCGAACCCGTCAGTCGATGCGGGCGGGGTTCGGAACGTCTTTAAATAGGAGATCGGCAAATTGCCGGCCAAAGTTAAGCCGGTCGGCCAGAGTGGATGCGGTTAGGAACTGTCCGGCAATGTCCGCGAGTGCCGGTTCCCGGGAAAACATGAACCGATGGATATCTACCGGCGCGGTCATCCAAAAACCTCTTAGCCGGAAAAATGCCAGGATGCAGTCCTCATAGAACAGGGTCAGCAGGTAGTGCGCGGTCCCCGGTTTGTCTGTGAGATCCTGTGCTTTTCCCAGCCAGTGCAAGCACGAGGCTTTCATACGGATTTGTTCATTGATTGTAGCCTGTGGAGGGCCTTGGCGAAAGCGATGGTGGGCCTTCTCAAGCAACTGGGCGCAGATCCCTTCGTGGTCGAACAGGATGCGTCCTTTCTTGAGCAGCGACGGCAGTCTGAGTGAATGGGGGAGCTCTTCTTCAACGGCCTGATATCCGTGGTACCGGATATCGGCGAGACGGTCGCCGATTCGAAGGATTTCATGGCCGTCGGCGTCCCCTTTGACCAGCGCGATCAGGTCGATATCGCTATGGGGAGTGATGGCTCGTCTCGCTCCCGATCCGACCAGGATGATGCCGACAAGATCGCCGCCGCGCCGGCCCTTGATATGCCGCAAGGCGACCTCCAGGCTGTCTTCGAACCCGGGAGGATGGGGCGTCTCAGGTTGTTCCGGCGGTTCCGGGACCGCCAGCAGTTCGGCGTTGAGTTCCTCTCGGGTCGGAATGTTCGTGGCAGTCGTTGCGTCCATTAGGTGACCTGCGCCTGTTGAATTCGGATGGGGAGATCGGTGAGCCATTGATCAAAAGATTGCCCGGCATCCACGATGATTTCGAGTTTGCCGTTGGAGAGGCGGCGGACGGCGCCAGGGTGCTCCGGAGACAGGGGAATTTCCACCCATTCCCGATTTAATCCGAGGGCGTCGGTTACTTCAAGAATTCTGCTGATTTGCTGAAACGACACGGCTTGCGAAGTCATGGGCTGTTCCTTCCGATGCGTCGCAGGTATTCTAGGTGCCGTTCAAAGTGGTGTCAATGAAAAGGGTTAGGGTGTGAGGACGCGCATAAAGACCGCGCCGGCTTCGTCGATCTGTTTGGCAGAGACATTCAGATGGGTGACGGCCCTGTAGCTCAGTCCCCCGATCGGATTGATGAGTACGCCCTGCTCTTTCAAGGCGGCGACGATCTCGGCCGGAGTGCGTCGCTGGTCGGTCACGTCGAAGATCACAATGTTGGTTTCCACATGCTGCGGCGCGATCTGGACCGACGGAATTTGTTGCAGCAGCCGGGCCAGTTTTTTGGCATGGCTGTGATCGTCCGTCAAGCGCGCCACATGGTGTTCGAGCGCATAGATGCCGGCGGCGGCGAGGATGCCCGCTTGGCGCATGGCCCCTCCGTACATCCGGCGAAAACGGCGGGCGCGGTCGATGATCTGCCGATCGCTGGAGATCAGCAAGGAGCCGACGGGCGCGCCCAGACCCTTCGAGAGGCAGAGTGAGACCGTTTCAAAGTGTTGGGCGTAGGACGCCGGCGGCAGCGTCGTAGCGGCGACGGCGTTCATCAGTCTGGCGCCGTCGAGATGCATCGGAATGTTGTGTTTGGCGGCAAGGGCTCTGATTTTTTCGATGGTCGCGAGCGGATAGATGGTGCCGCCCCCGGCATTGTGCGTGTTTTCAAGACAGATGAGGGCGGTGGAGATGCTGTGCGGGTCAGTCGGCCTGATGGCGGCTTCGACCTGTTCCGCGCTCATGATCCCGCGCTCGCCGGGCACCCAATGCAATTGCACGCCTGCCAGGGCGCCGGCGGCGCCCTGTTCGTAGCGGACGATGTGGCTTTTGCTCTCGACGATGACTTCCTGTCCCGGCTGGGTATGTGATCGGATGGCGAGTTGGTTCGCCATCGTTCCGGAAGGGACGAACAGCGCAAACCGTTTGCTGAGCAGCGCCGCCGCCATTTCCTGGAGCCGGTTGACGGTGGGATCTTCCCCGTAGACATCGTCGCCCACCTCGGCGCGGGCCATGGCTTTTCTCATGCCGTCGGTGGGGACCGTCACGGTATCGCTGCGCAGGTCGATCATTCGCTGCCTTTCATTTCATATCCTCGCGCCGCATTCTAGCAAATTTTCTCCGGGCAGGCGCAAGGACACCTGCTACACTGCGCTCTATGGCCGAAGCAGATCATCGGATATTGGCTCGATGGGGCGATTTCTTTGGAGCCAAGCGGGAAGAACTCGTCCCGTTGGCCTGGGCGTTCGCCTATTTTTTCTGCCTGCTCTGCGGCTACTCCATTCTTCGTCCGGTGCGCGACGAAATGGCCATCGAAGGCGGCCTCACGAATCTCCCCTGGATGATGACCGGAACGTTTCTCACCATGCTGGCCGCGACGCCCCTGTTCGGGTGGCTTTCCGCGCGATGCTCCCGCTATCGCCTTTTTTTGACCGTCTACATTTTCTTTATCACTAATCTGTTGGCCTTCTATGTCTTGATGACGAGCCATCTGTCCCCGGAATGGGTCGCCCGTGGTTTTTTTGTCTGGCTGTCGGTGTTCAACCTGTTCGTCGTGTCGGTCTTCTGGAGTTTCATGGACGATCTCTTCACGCCGGAGCAGGGAGCCAGGCTGTTCGGGGTTATTGCCGCGGGAGGGAGTAGCGGCGCGTTGATCGGCCCGCTCCTCACAACGGGACTGACGTTTGTGTTTCCGGTGGCGGTGCTCATGCTGGCTTCGGCGGCGTTTCTGGTGTTGTGCCTGGGATGTATGTCCCGGCTTGAACGATGGGCGCGTGAGCGGTCCGAGCACCATCCTCCTCACCTCGGCGATCCTCTCAGGGGAAGTTTCCTGGCGGGAGTGCGCCTGACATTTTCTTCCCCTTATCTGCTCGGGATTTGCGGGTATTTGGTCATTCTCACCACGACGGCCACATTTCTCTACTTCGAGCAGACCCGACTCGTTGCGGAATATCTTGACCAACCGGAAGCCAGGACGCGTCTCTTTTCCGGCGTTGATTTTGTCACGAACATGCTGACGTGGATGACCCAGCTTTTCATCACCAATCGGGTAATCCGGCGGTTCGGTCTCGTCGCGGGCTTGCTGTTTCTCCCGGCGATCAGTGTGGTGGGATTTCTGAGCATTGCCCTGTGGCCGACGCTGGCGGTCTATGTCGCCTTCTCGGTCCTACGAAGGGTAGGGGAGTACGCGCTATCCAAACCGTCGCGCGAAGTGTTGTTTACTGTCGTCAGCCGCGAAGAAAAGTACAAGGCCAAGAACTTCATCGACACGGCCATTTCACGGGGCGGCGATGCATCCACCGCCTGGCTGATCACCGGGGTGAAAGCGTTCGGGGCCACGACCGCCCACATTGCCTGGGCGTTGGTGCCGTTAATGTTCGTCTGGGCCTGGCTCGCCCATGTGCTGGCCCGGCGGAAGGAACAGATGTAGCAGGACGCCTCGCCTCTTCGCTCGATGCGGCTGCGCTGCGCATCATGCAGCGAGATGAAGACCTGCGCGCTCAAACACTCGTCACGAAACCAGCCGTTGAAACTCTCAATCACCGCATTCTCCACGGGTTTGCCAGGCCGGATGAAATCGAGCTTCACCCCATGCGCATAGGCCCAGGGATCTCGTAAGCTCCCCGTAAACCACGACACTCATTATGGGGAAATTTCTGGCAAAATACACACTTTAGCCAGGAGGTTCCCATGCCAGTCGAAGTTCACCGAAACGCAGATTGTGTCGATTCTGCAAGAAACGGATCCCGGCCGTCCGGTCAATGAGATTAGGCGGCACTACGGCATCAGCTTCGCCACCTGGATGAGGGGCATTCCTCCTCTGCGAGGCCATTGGTAAGAACTTTATTCTTTGTCTCTTTGCTCTAGTAACAACTTCACACGACCCGTAACGACTTCATTAGGTTGAGAAGAACTATCCGCCTTCAATACAGAAATGGGGTAGAACCCCATCGCCTTTACTGCCTTAAAAATCGCGTGCTATAGTCGCCGGTCCGCTACGAATGATAGCTGTTCATCGAATGGAAGTGAATGGAGAGCGATGTCAATCCAGGAAGTGCCGGTTAAGCTGTATCTAGACAAACTGTTGAAAGACTGTCGGAACGTGGCGAGACGGTTGGCGCTCGTGCCGGGACCATCCAAAGAGCGTCTGTTGCGGGCGATGGCGGATCGATTGGCGGCCGACGAAGAGGCGATTTTGGCGGCCAATACGAAGGACGTCGACGCAGTCGGGAAGTCGCACGAGGCCGATGTTAAAAAGGATCGGATGAAAGCGTCCGTCGCGCGTGTACGGATGACGGCCGACTCGATTAAGGAGATGGTCGAGCGGCTTCGCCTCATCGCCGAATTGCCCGATCCGGTCGGTGCCGTAACGGCTCGGTGGGAACGGCCGGACGGGCTTCAAGTCAGCCGGATGCGGGTTCCCATCGGCGTGATCGGGGTCATTTCCGAGCTGAGTCCGCTGGTGATGGTTGAGTCGATCGCACTCTGTCTCAAATCGGGCAATCACTGTGTCTTCCGTGGCGCGTCGGAGTGGAACCTGACGAGCCGAGCTATTGAAGCGGGATTACGTGAAGCAGCTGAAAACAGTGAAGTGCCGGCAGGCGCGTGGATTCTGATCGATCGTCCGGAGAAGGACATCGCCGTCGAGTTGATGCGGTCTGTGAAAGTTCTGGACGCCATCATCCCGCGCGGTGGCGCGGGCCTTCGCAAAGCGGTAATGGAGCAGGCAAAAGTGCCGGTGCTGTGTCATGACGGCGGTCTTACGCAGCTCTACGTCGACGGGGATACCGATATTCCCATGGCGCAGAACATGGTCATCAATTCCAAGGCACAGCTGTTCGGCGCGGCCAACGCGCTCGATACCTTGCTGGTGCAGCAGGTGATCGGGCGGCAGTTCTTGCCCCCGCTGATCAACCGGCTGCTGGACCAATTCAAGATCGAAGTGCGCGGTTGTCCGAAGACGGTCGCGCTGATGGGGCAGATGGCGATGACGGGCCATACGTCGATCGTGCCGGCGACGGATGCCGATTGGCGCACGCAGTTCCAGGAGCCCGTATTGGCCGTGAAAATGGTGGAGAATCTGGACGAGGCCTTGACGCATATCGCGGAGTACGGTTCCTGTCTCACGGCTGTTATTGCGACGACCCGCTATGAATCGGCCATGCGCTTCACGCGTGAAGTCGATGCCGGCGCGGTGTTCGTCAATGCGTCGTCCCGGCTCAACGCGGGGGATAGTTATGGGATGGGGGTCGATATCGGACTCAGCGGTTCGCGGCTGCATGCGAAAGGGCCGATCGGGTTGGAACAGTTAACGTGTGAGAAGTACGTTGCATTTGGGTCAGGCCAACTTCGCTTGCCGCATCCGGTTCCTGAGGCGTACTTCGATGCAATCATGCTGAAAAGGCCGTGACTCGTCGTTTGTGAAGCGTATTTCGTATCTCGCAAGCTAAGAGGCAGCCCCACTCCTCCTATCCTGCGCTTCACACTTCACGAGATACGAACGACGAGCTGTACGCCACATGCCTTCCTCCTCCGATGAGCTACGAACGGCGCTGCACGAACACCTTGCCCGGTGGGGCCTCAAGCGATTTACCTTCGACCGCGACTATTTCGCTTGGCAACGGCGGCAACTCTCTTCCGCGGATCTGAATCATCTCAATCGACAGGTTGAGCTGAAACGGATCGGCAATTGCCGCGACGAAGTCGCGTTCTACGATCTCACCGCTCAGCCGACCATCCTTTCTGTCATCCACAGCCAACGGTATGACTACTATGAAGCGGTCGGGTTGCCGGTGGCGTCTAGACTTGGGGACGCACGGCGCGTTCTCGATTTCGGTTGCGGCACGGGAATTCTCACCACTTTTTATGCCAGTAGATTTCCTGACAAAGAGTTCATCGCAGTCGATCGATCACCGGCATCGATTGCAGCCGCCCGGAAGAAATCAAAGGAGCTGGGCCTGGCCAATGTTCGTTTTGACTGTCTCGATGTGGAGCGTGAATCGCTTCGAGGCTCCTTCGCTCTCATTTTGGCAACGCATGCGCTAGTGCAGGCAGAGCGGGATCCTGGCATTCCCAGTGAGAGTTGGCAGACTTTCACGCGGGCTCATCACGCAGAACGGCAAACAGACTTCGAGCAGCGAACGGGGATCGGTGTGCGGCTGGACCGACTCGGCGCGGTTCTGGACTTATCTGGCCGCATGGTCATATGTGAAAAAGTGAGACACCTGGCCAGGCGAGTGCCCTTCCAGCGAGCATTGGCAGAAAGGGGTTTTCAGTTGATGGAACCACCCGGACCGATCCGGTATCGACTGATCGAAGAGGAGGTAGATGATGGACCGTTGTATGTAGTGCAAAAAGGGCGCGCATCCTCTGTGCTGTGGGACGAATCACCGGAGATTGATGAAGGCCATGTCTTCGATCGGAATGCCGGGGTTGCCGCGCCAACGGATTCCGACAGGCCCTTGTATGAGAATCATGGGCCTTCGGCCCAAACGGCATGGGAGAGATTGAAAGATCGGGCCGTGACACAGGAAATGACACGCCAGCAACCGGACGGTCGGCAAGTGCATGTCGAGCTGGGGACATCCGACGGGGTACGGTATCTCTACTGCGCCAACACGTTCGACCAGCGGCAACTCGTGATCGTTGAGCCGGTTCGCACGGCGATGCTCGAAGACTATTACCGGGAAATCCTTGGTGGCATGACATGATCAGGCCGCGCACCGGTTCAATCCGTATCCCTGTGGAGTTTTCGAGCGAGTGGCACGAGGTATGCTTGAGAGCCGGAAAGAAATATTGACTCGCAGACGTTGACACAGGTGACAAAGAGGTGTACACAAGAACTCGTCAGTTGTTTGCCTCGGTTTCCGCTCTGTGACAGGTTACGGCTTCATAGTCCTCTCGTTCATTCCGAGCAAGGAGGAGGTGAAGATGGAAGACCTTAGTCCACCGGATCACAATGGCCCGCCGAGTTATGGACGGGCTCATCGTCAGTCACGCTAGCCGGTTTTCCATCGGCTGCTGTTATCCCGCATAGGGAACAATACGTTTCAGTCAGCCTTTGTGGAGAACTTCCGGCGCGTGAGGAACACAAGCGCCTGGGATTGATGTATTGCCCCTGACGAACCGCTCGTACTCCAACTCCTCGAACGGGTCTGTAGAATCAGCGCGAAATAATCGACTCGGCGTCCCAAGCGCCACACACGGGCGACCTCTCAATATTCGATATTGTGGCGGGTCGCCCGTGCTGTTTCGTTGATGAAGAAGGTGAACGCACGGGATACTCAAAGCGATCATGAGACCAAACTTTCTCACACTGTCGTCTTAAGAATGGGTGGCTTGATTGGAGGGAGCGGCTATGGATACCACATTCCTCATATTCGCCGGTGTTATGCTTGCGATCCTGGTCGGTGGCATTGCCGTCTACAAGAAGAGTCAGTAAGCGGCGGAGGCAGAGTGATCTGCCTGGCGCGTCTCGGGTCGACAGCTGGTCAAGCAGTCTGGTACGGGAGGCGGATTACGCCTCCCGTCCTCTCGGAGTATCTGTATGCCCCCATCCGCTCACATCTAGCCTGAACACTTCGCTTCTGCCGTTTGTCCTTGAGGCTGCGATCTAGCCGACCGCTGTTTCACAGTTTATCGCCATGGCCCATGCTCAAAGTTGCCAAGCTGTTGAAATCATAGTGAAGAGGAAAGGTGTCGTTGCTCAAACCCTTCCCTTGAACATTAGAAAGCTCGCTAATCGGTCCATAAGCGCGTATGGTCGGTTACAAGGAGGGCGCTATGGATATCAACACTATTATATTCGGGTTTGTGATTGCCGCGCTTCTTGTCGGCGGAGTGATTGTCTACAAGAAAGGCCAGTGAGCCGTCTTCATACAGTGGACCGCTAGGGTCCCGCATTCTCTCTCGGGGGCGTACCTTGTAAGGCCGGTGAGTCTGAATGCGAGGTGCGCTCCCGGAATTTCACAACCATCGTCCTGTCGAGCACCGGCCATCCCGAGCATATGCGATGCCGATGCTTGAGCTGTCTTTAATCCGCCCGGTCAACTCGCCACGAATTTTAGCGAGACTCCGTTGATACAATAGCGCAGACGTGTAGGAGGAGGGCCATCGTCGAAGACGTGGCCTTGGTGACCGTTACAGCGGGCACAGTGGACTTCCACACGGGTCATGAAGAATTTCGAGTCGGTACGTGTCTCAATCACTTTTGGATCGATCGGCTGCCAGAAGCTGGGCCAACCCGTACCGCTGTCGAATTTGTGCTCGGACGAAAAGAGCGGAAGGTCGCAGCCGGCGCAGTAATAGATCCCGGTCTGGTGATTTTCATGAAGCGGGTTTGCAAAGGCCCGTTCCGTATCTTCGTGCCGCAGCACTCTGTAGGCCAGCGACGACAAGAGTTTCTTCCATTCTGCATCGGTTTTTGAGACCTTGACGATCGGTCCAATTTCAACTTTGGCCGGCATAGGCGATCTCCTTTGTGTGACAGGAGTGAGCTGCTCGTCAGTCGGATCATACTGACAATCCTTACATAAGCCATCGGGGAAGGGCAAGGCGGGAGGGGCAGAGACCTTCAGAAGGGGGGTTGTATTTTTTACTGCAGGAATTACAATACGGACGCATCGTCAATGTCGGTCCGGCTAATCCACCACTTACATAGAGAGGCGTAACCGTGAGTTGGAAAAATATTCTACGACTTGTTGTTGCGGTGGGTGTCTACGGTACCATTGGTCCTGTCTGGGCATACGACAGCAGTCCGTACGCTCCCGGCAGCCTGGATCCCTGTACCCAGGTGTATTTTTCTGCCTTCACGCCCATCCCATTCTCCATGGAGAAGAATAATGTAGAGGTGGCGCCGAAGTCGGATTTTTCATTTCTTGCATCCAAAACCACCAACTGGCCAACCATTACGGTGAAGGTGAAGGACGAAAAGGTCCCGGTCACTGTCACTACGATCACGAACGGGTACCTGGTTAAAGGAAAATTGCCCGCTACCGTAAAAGGCAGCTACATCCGGGTCGAAATTTTTGCCAAAGGACCCAACGACTGTGACAAGGCCGATGGCTGGTTGCTGAAAGTGGGGAATTGACCGTATCCGAAACAACGTGGACCGGGGAGTCCCGGTCCACGTTGTCTTGTCAGTGCAAGTTTGAATCATCCCCAGGACTCTTCTTCTACGGATTTGATCGACGCGTATCGTGCCGTTTCTGTTACGGTGGCAGCAGCGAAACAAAGACTTGCCCGTTTCCGGTCTTGCCGGGAATACACTGCGAATATCAGGTTTTGTCGATCCAATCCTGCTAGGATGTTCGTGAGCCCGTCAGAGTGTGCCACCCTGTTGCGAAAGGAAATCCATGTTGAACAGTTCAAAGGTCATCGCCGTCTGTGTCGTCGCAGTGCTCATCGGTATGCCGACTCTGTCGTTAGCGAAGGCGCGAGGAGGATCGGGAGGTGGATTTTCAAGCGGGCCTCGAGGCGGGAACTCTCCAATGAGCATGGGCAGTCGTGGATCGCGTACTCATCAGGACAATGGCGCCAAGCCCATTGAACAGTCCACCACCACCAAGCCATCGACGGCCCCGCCGCCTACGACGGCGAGCAATCCGACAGCGCAGCCGACGCCGTCCGCACAACCGTCCTTTCTCCAACGCAACCCCCTGCTCACCGGGATCGCCGCTGGTCTGGCTGGATCGTGGATCGGCCACATGATTTTCGGTGCGACGAACAGCAGCGCCCAAACTCTGGACGGGGAGCCGGCTCCGGCTTCCAACTCGATCGGGCTGATGCTCTTGCTGATGATGTTAGGAGCGGGTGCGTTCTATGTGTTCAAGAAAATTCGGCGGACACCTGCTCCGGTGTTCTCGGGTATCTCGCGGAGCACAGCCGTGAAGGGCAGTCTCCTCGACATGCCTTATGGCGGCACCGTCCTCAAGCCGGCAACCGATACATTCACCGTGACCACTGCAGATAAGGCGGCATTTCAGCAAGTGCTCGCCGACGTTCAGTCAGCCTGGAACGCGCAGGATGTGGCGGCGTTGCGGCGTGCTGTGACGCCTGAGATGCTGAGCTACTTCAGCACAGCCTTGGCAGAGGACAGCAGCAGCGGAATTCAGAATCACGTGGAAGCCGTGGAGTTGCTTCAGGCAGAAGTGCTCGAAGCCTGGTCCGAAGACAACACGGACTATGCGACCGCGGCCTTACGCTGGAGCGCCCGCGACTATACCGTGTCCCTGACGATCCCGCGCGGAGAACCGGGCTATCTCATCGAGGGCAGCGAGGAAACATCGAGTGAATCCCGCGAAGTCTGGACGTTCATGCGAGTGCGGGATGGGCGATGGCTGCTGTCGGCCATTCAGCAATAATTATCACGTATCGGGGAACGGCGGCTGACTCACAGAGGGTCAGTCGCCGTTCCAATTCCAGAGGCAGGGCGTGAGCACATAAGCTGCGCCGGAAATCAGCACCCCAAGCACCACGCCGAGAAGTCCGGCCACGTAGAGCCCGGCAAAGGGCGCCACGAACACAATCAGGATCATGAAGAGGGCCAGTGACCGATGGCCTTCGTAGAAGGTGCGGCGGGCTTCGGCCGAGAAGGGCGCGGCGGTGTCTGAGCGATCACGCATGCCCGGAGTATAGACGAAACCCACTGCCCTGTCTGTCACGGCAGTTCAAGGGTAAGGGGTGAGGAGTGAGGGGTAAGGGGTTAGCGGTCCCTCGTCGATTCCCGTGGCTGCGTTCTCCAGGAGGGGAAAAAGGCTGGCGTCGCCGCCGCGTAACGATCATAGACTTCACCGAATTGCGCACGGGCCTCTAACTCCTCTGAGTGAGCTAGATGGACGTACAATCCCACGAGCACAGGGAACATGACCAGCGTCGGAATGGTCGGCCACTGGAGAAGAAAGCCCAGCATCACCACGATAAAGGCGGTGTACTGCGGGTGTCTCATCCGGGCATAGGGCCCGGTCGTGGCAAGAGTTTGGGCCCGTTGAGCCCGATACAAGACGCGCCAGGAAACTGCCAGCAGCATCAGCCCCGCGAAGACCAGCACCTCGCTCATAATATGCAGAGGATCAGAATGCGCCGGCCCTTGCCTGCCCAGCAGGGTGTGCCAGAAGTGGCCGGTGTCGTGTGCAAACGGGTCGACCTCGGGATAATGGCTGGCGAGCCATCCGGAGAGCAGATAGATGCTCAAGGGAAATCCGTACATCTCCGCAAATAACGCGACGATAAACGCGGAGAAGGCGCCGAGCGATCGCCAATCGCGCGTCGTCCGCGGGCGCGTGAAGCTCAGTGCGAAGAGAATGAAGAAAACGGAATTGACGAGGACTAACCACCACACCCCATAGGCCGCGTTGTCATCCATAAAAAATGCCTTTAACCGCTGGTGGGGGAAAGGACTATCGAGCCTTTCTCCAAATCCGACACATCACGCGACTCAAGGGGCCCCACAGGTGCAAGTCACATCAACCATCAATCAAGATGGAGGATGGCTTGCCTGGTAGTCAACCGGCGATGTGCCGATCATGATTGGAACGCGGAGTCCGCGATGCTGTAGGCTCCGTAGCCCCGTGCCGGGATCGATCAGTCCCTGACCTGGTCCGGGTTTCGTGGCCACCAGGTTAAGACACACTCAGCTGTCGCTGGAACTTCAGCGGCCTGAAATCTGGAGTTGTGAGGAGGACCGGATGCTGACCGTAGGAGGGAGCAAGCCCCGGTGTTGAGCCGGGGCCTGTCGAGTTTATGGCGTAGTGGAGGTCGCTAACGGTTCATCCAGTTCAGCTGGCGGTGCCGTCGGCGCATCCTGATTGAACGCTGCCGGGAGTACGTCTTCGATGCGCTCGGCCAGGATGAATTTCAGCTCATCCCGCACTTCCTGCGGCACGTCTTTCAGGTCCTTCTCGTTCGCCTTGGGCAGAATGATCCGCTTGATACCCGCGCGATGAGCCGCCAGCACCTTTTCCTTGATCCCGCCGACCGGCAAGACCAATCCGCTCAAGCTGATCTCGCCCGTCATCGCCGTATCGCTCCGGACCGCTCTGCCTTCGTACGAGGACGCCAACGCCGTCGCCATGGTGATTCCGGCCGAGGGGCCATCTTTGGGAATAGCTCCCGACGGCACGTGGATATGGACGCCGTTGCGTTTGAAGCGCGAGATATCCAGCCCCATGCTTTCGGCATGCGACCAGAGGTAACTTCTTGCCGCGCGCGCCGACTCCTGCATCACGTCGCCCAGCTGACCGGTCAGGGTCAGCTCGTGGCTGCCCGGCAAGAGGGTCGTTTCGATATAGAGCACGTCGCCGCCTGTGGGAGTCCAGGCCAGGCCGGTGGCCACACCGGGAGGCAGGTTCTTCCGCGCCTCCTCGGGCATGAACCGTTCAGAGCCCAGCCACTCATCGAGCTTATCGGCCTGCATCGTCACGGGCGTTCTCTCCTGACCTTCCGGCAGATCGGCAAAGGCCAAGGCCACTTTTCTGGTCAGGCGTCCCAGCATTTGCTCGAGCTGGCGCACACCGGCTTCTCTGGTGTACCGGCTGATGACGAGATTCAGCACGTCATCCGGCAGCAGCGTCTGACTTGCGTCGAGGCCGGCTTCTTTCAGCCGTCGCGGCCACAGATAGCGGCGGGCGATCTCGGCCTTCTCCCGTTCGCTGTAGCCCTGTAGGCGGATGATCTCCATGCGATCCAACAAGGGCTGACTGATGGTGTCCAGTGTGTTCGCCGTCGTGATGAAGAACACCTTCGACAGATCGAACGGCAGATCCAGATAGTGGTCGCGGAACGTGTGGTTCTGCGCCGGATCGAGAACTTCCAGCAGCGCCGAGGCGGGATCGCCCCGGAAGTCTTGTCCCATCTTGTCGACTTCGTCGAGCATCAAGACGGGATTATTGACGCCGGCTCGACGCACGGCCTGGATGATGCGGCCCGGCAGCGCGCCGACATAGGTCCGGCGATGGCCGCGCAATTCGGCTTCGTCATGCACACCGCCAAGGCTGAACCGCTCGAACGTTCTGCCCATGGCTCGCGCGATGGACTGCCCCAGACTGGTCTTCCCGACTCCCGGAGGGCCGACCAGGCAGAGTATCGGGGCCTTGGCCGTCGGATTCAACTTCAAGACCGCGAGGTGTTCGACGATCCGCTCCTTTACTTCTTTGATGCCGTAGTGATCTTCCTCCAACACCTGTCGAACGGTGGAGAGATTCAAATGGTCTTCGGAGGCCTTCTTCCATGGCAGCTCAAGCACCAGTTCCAGATACGTTCTGAGCACCTGATGGTCAGGCGATGAGGGCGGCACCTTGGCCAATCGTGCCACGTCACGCTCGACTTCTTTGCGGACATGGTCGGGGAGGTTGGCCTCCTGTACCTGTTTCTTAAGCAAGGCGAGTTCGCTCTCTTCGCCCTCGCCTTCGCCCAATTCTTGCTGGATCGCTTTCAGTTGTTCGCGCAGAATGTATTCCCGCTGGCTCTTGCTGATCTTCTCCTTGGCGTCGCTGGCGATCTTGTCGCGCAATTGCAGAATTTGAATCTCTTTCGACAGCGCAGCATAGAGCCCGCGCAGGAGGTCGGCGGTTGAAGAGGCTTCCAACAGTTTTTGCTCTTCGGCGACGGTCAGGTTGACGAGTGAGGCGATGCGATAAGCCAGCGCGACCGGATCCTCTTCATTGCTTAAGACGACGCTCGCCTCCTGAATGCCGGGCGCCTCGATCAAGCGCGGAAGATCTGTAACGAGTTCCTGGATAGCCCGATGCAGCGCCTGCACCTCCGTTCCGCTGTCCGAGGGGCGTTCAATCGGGCGCACTCGGGCGAGGATATAAGGAGTTGGCTGCTCTTCCCTGATGAGGGCGACGCGCTCGACGCCTTGTGCCAGGACATGAATGGCGCCTTCCGATGCGTGCCCGATCTGTTTGACGATCGCTTTAGTGCCGATGGAATACAGATCACCGAGGCGGGGCTCGTCGGTCAGCGGGTCCCGCTGGGCCACGACCACGATCATCTTTTCCTCGGTCTTCATCGCGGCGTGGACTGCGGCCATGGACCGCTCCCGGCCGACCGTCAAGGGCATCATCGTGCCTGGAAACAGGACCGTGCGTTTGATCGGCAGTACCGGCAGGATTAGGGGTAATGTGTCATTGCTCATGTGCAACCATCCCTCTGTTCAGTTCAGACTACGACAGGCATGACTCGCTTTCTGTATGATAACAGAGGTAGGTACCGCTATGAGTAAGTCAAGGGGAGGCAACGGTCGCGACGGACAGTATCCTAGGGAAGGCGAGGCTTTCTCCTCATCGGGCCGTCCACGATGTTGAACTCGTACAAGCGGCATTCAAGCGGGCCATTGAAGAGAGGAGTTCTTTTCGACGGGGCCAGGCCGATCGATTTCTGTGCGCGCATGTCGCCCGTCAACATATAGACGCGCCAGCCGGCGAACCGCTGCTTAAGCCAGTCGCCGAGCCGGGGGTAGAAGGATGCCAACTCGTCCGGTTGGCTGAGACGGATACCATAGGGAGGGTTGATGACCATCACGCCCCGGTCAGCAGGCGCTTCGAGCGAGAAGATATCGCTGTGCTTCAGACGGATATCGCCGGCGACTCCCGCGCCTTGAAATGTCCGTTGCGCGATCTTCACCGCGGCGGCGTCGCGATCTGAGGCGTCGATGAGTGCAGGCGCTTCGGCCAGCTGGTCAGCTCGTGATGCTTCCCGCAGACTGTTCCAGAGAGTGGCATCGTGATTCAGCAGCCCTTCAAAACCAAAGCTCCGCGCCATGCCTGGCGCAATCCGGCGCGCGACCAGGGCCGCTTCGAGTGGTATCGTTCCGCTTCCGCACATGGGGTCGAGCAGGATGTCGTTCGGGGTCCAGCCGGCGAGCCGCAGTATGCCGGCTGCCAGATTCTCTCTCAGCGGCGCGTCGACGGACGCTGTTCTGTGCCCGCGTTTGAAGAGGGGCTCGCCGGATGTATCAAGGTAAAATGTGACGGTGGTCTGGTCGAGAAAGGCGTCGAGGCGGATATTTGGGTGTGCCGTATCGACGCTGGGCCGCTTGTGGCGTGCGGCAATGAATTTGTCGCAGACCGCGTCTTTGATCCGGAGCGTGAGGAAGTCCAGGCTGGGTAGTGGGCAGCGGTGCGCGCTGACCTTGACCTTGATGGTCTGTGAAGGGGTAAACCATTCGGGCCAGGCCAGCGTGTAGGCCGCGCGATAGACGTCGTGCTCGGTATGGTACGGGCTTTGCCCGACTTCCCAGAGGATGCGGCTGGCGATGCGGGATTTCAGATTCGCCTCGTACATGACTGCCCAGGAGCCCTGGAAGCCGACGCCGCCGTCTGTTTTGGCTGTTGCGGACACACCGAGGTCACGGAGCTCCGTTTCCAGCAGAGTCTCAAGTCCGCGAGGGCAGGGTGCAAAGAATCGGTGGTTTGTGCTATCCATTTTCCTGCCGGTTATCGTGCCAGGAGGTCCGTTCATGAACTTTTGCAGCGCCT
Source organism: Nitrospira sp. (assembly GCA_022842445.1). GTDB lineage: Bacteria > Nitrospirota > Nitrospiria > Nitrospirales > Nitrospiraceae > Nitrospira_D. Next base: position 92,344 of record JALHPO010000004.1, on the reverse strand, counting down.
GCGGGAAGTCGGTGTCGAAGAAGATTCCTCTCGGCGACAACGTAGCCCGATTTGTCTGTGATAGCTGTGAAGCTATTCATTACCATAATCCGAAGATCGTTGCGGGCTGTATTCCGGAGTGGGGGCACCAGATTCTGTTATGCCGCCGCGCGATCGAGCCCAAAATCGGACTCTGGACCTTTCCGGCCGGATTCATGGAAATCGGTGAAAGCACCGAGCAGGCTGCCATGCGCGAGACCAAGGAGGAGGCGCAGGCCGACGTTGAGATCACCGCGCTCCATGCCGTCTTGAGCCTGCCCTACATTGGACAGGTCTACATGGTGTTTCGCGGACGAATGCTCACACCGGGCTATGAAGCAGGAGCGGAGAGTTTGGAAGTGCGGCTGTTTTCTCTTGCCGAGATTCCGTGGGACCACATCGCGTTTCCGGTTGTGCGAGAAGCTCTCAAACGCTACGTGGACGACAGTAAGACCGGTCGCTTTCAACTGCATCTTGCCAGCCTTTCGGACCGTCCTCCTTTTTAGCCCGCCGGCGTTGTGAGTGCGTCTGCTGCAATTGTCCGCTTCAGGGAACCAACACGCAGATGACGGGCGGCGGGATGAGGAGCTGGGCTAGGCCGTCCCGACTTTCGCTGCAAGTTGTTCGAGAACTCGGTTGAGCCGTGCTTGATCGGGGGGCGAGACGGTCAGAAATTCGAATCCGATACCGTGGGATCCGGTCCATCTCACCGTCGCGTTGGTGATCGTGATCGGAGTGGCCTCTCCGGGCGGTTGAAGCTGTAACTCAAGCTGCATGCCGGTAAATGGCCGAATAACACTCTCGATCCGGCACCCCTTCTGGGACAGATCCTTCACTGATCCGGTATACCGCAATCTATCTCTCTGAATCAGAGTGCTGGGTAAGGTCACGGAGAGCCGTGGGAACTTGCGGACGACCATAGTGTTTCCTCGTATCTTCTTGTCTCTCTTTTGAGCAGGCTATTGGTCCATCGCGTTCTTGTCAATGAAAACGCCGATCTGAGCAGCTGCACGACGGTAGAGAGAAAAATTGTGAAATCGACAGGATGCACGAGGGGTTCCGTTTGCCTGAGAAGAGGCATTGTTTTATGAACGGATCGCAGGTTTGATTTTGAAAAAGCGGACCCCTACAATGCCGACGATCAGGAAAGGTGAAGATATGGCCCGGCGCGCATCGGCTAAAATCCGCACTTCCAAGAGAGCGCCCCGCCGGTCGGTTTCACTCGGCGCGCCGGCCAAGCGCCGGTTTCAACAGCGCCTGCTGAAGTGGTATCGGGAGTATGGCCGGGATCTGCCCTGGCGGAAGACCTCGGATCCGTATCACATCCTCGTGTCCGAGGTGATGTTGCAACAGACCCAGGTCGATCGGGTGATCCCCAAATACCACGAGTTTTTGGAACGTTATCCCAGTTTCGAGGATCTCGCCGAGGCGCCGGTGGCCGATGTGAAGAAGACCTGGTATCCGCTGGGGTATAACATTCGGCCGGAGCGGCTGCACAGCATCGCGTGCGAAACCGTGGAGCGGTATGGAGGGAAATTGCCCAGCGATGCGGAGGAGCTACTGTCGTTCAAGGGGATCGGCCGCTATACCGCCGGCGCAATTCGATCCTTCGCATTCAATGAAGATGCTCCAATCTTGGACACCAATGTCATTCGGGTGCTGCATCGGGTATTTGTGGCCGAGGGTGATCCCAAGACGCAGAAGGCGATGTTGTGGGATTTGTCCGAAGCCCTGATCCCTCGCGGCAAAGGCTATGACTTCAATCAGGCGATCATGGACTTTGGAGCGACGGTCTGCACGGCGCGCGACCCCTATTGTCTCCTGTGTCCGATGAAGTCGTTCTGCAAAACCTATCCGTTCAGTCCGGCATCCGGCGGCTAGAGGATATATTATGCCTGTCGTCGAAGTCGCAGCGGGGATTATTCATCGTGACGGGCGGTATCTGATCGCCCGCCGGAAGCCGGGCGTCCATCTGGGGGGCTTTTGGGAATTTCCAGGCGGGAAACGGGAGACGGGCGAATCGCTGGTGGAGTGTCTGCAGCGTGAGCTGTTCGAGGAGCTGACCATTCGAGTGGATGTTCCTATTCCGTACCGGATAGTCCGGCATGAGTATCCGGAAAGGACTGTGGAGCTGCATTTCTTCTGCTGCGCCATCGAGGAAGGGGAGGCCGCGCCTGTCGATTGTGAGGAAATCAGATGGGTTCTTCCTGAGGAATTGGCTCGCTTCGAGTTCCCTCCGGCGGACCGGGTCATCATTGATGCATTGCAGTCTGATGCGAAGAAAGAAAGGGCCGGGCAATGAAAGTCGTGCTCGACATCGAGACCATCCAGGCCCCGCGAGAGGAATGGGCCCGTTTGGCCGGAAAGGCATCGGGGAGCAGCGACGCCGTCCGACTTGAAGAAGGCGACGATCTTTTTACGATCGGGGCGGCTGAAGAGCAGAGGCATGCGGATGATGAGCAGTATGCCAAGTCGGCATTCGATGCCACATTCAGTCGTGTGGTCTGTATCGGCCTCTTGGAGTTTTCCGATCAAATGGAAGTTCGGAGTGCTGTCGCCTGGTACGGCGCGAACGAGCAGGAATTGCTTCGCCAATTTTGGGCGCGGCTCGCTAAAGATCGCCCGACCCTGTTCATTACGCACAACGGTCTGGGATTCGACCTCCCGTTTCTGAAGAAGCGGTCGATTATCCACCAGGTGAAGCCGAGCTTCGATGTGAATCTGGCAAAGTTTCGAACGGAACCGGTCTATGACACGATGGCAATTTGGAGTAATTGGGATACGCGGGGCTGGGTCAAGTTGGATGTGCTGGCCAGGGCCCTACAGGTCGAGACGAAATCCGGGAGCGGAGCGCAGGTGGCCGAGATGTGGGAGAAGGGGCAGAGGGATGAACTTGCCCGATACTGCCTCCAGGACACCTATGTTACGTATGCCTGTTACTGCCGGATGAATTTCCGGCAGCCCCTGTCCCGGGAAGTGGTGTTGCTGCAGCCTGAGATTCTCGATGTCGGCTGATCTGCCGCTGGATCAGCGGGTCCGATAAGCTTCGGCCGGCTTCTTTTTCGGCGCCAGGCGCCCCGATGCGGTGCTGGCTTTGGCGGCCTTGAGTTCTGCTGTGCGTTCACGAAGCTCCCGCTTCATCCACTCGACTTCCCGCTTCAGCATTGCGAGCTCGGAGTCTTTCATTTTACTGGCTTCGCGCATTTGGCGGAGTTCGTCCAGCTTCTTATTCAGCAGCTCGTCGTTGCTTATCGCTGGAGCCATGGGATCGCCGGAAGCGGCAGGAGTGTTGACTACAAACGCCTGCGCAGCTGCAGGGGCCTCCGGTTTGAACGTCGATGTGGCAGCCTGAGTCGCGGGTGTCCCTGAAGCGGGTGGAAGCTCCGACGCAGCTGCAACCGGGATGGCCGTTGGTGTCTGTCCTTTGGCGAGTACCTGATGGTCGATCACAATCGCGAGAGTTCCAGGAGCCCCTTGTGCGGCATAGGACGGAGCCCGTTCGATACGGGCTGCCGCGCTCGGCACGAATCCCGATACTTTTTTATTCCTGGTCGGGGCGATTGTCAGATAGAGGGAGTTCTGAGACGCGTAGATGGTGCCCGCTACGGGTTCTTCGCCTGACCCTGCCGACGGGGACACCGTGAAACCGACAATCTGCTCCGGTTTCGCTTGTGATAAGCCGTGGGCTAGCAGGGGAGCTAGAAACTCGGCGTCCTCATCGCTGAATACTCTCATCGGCTTGCTGCCGCTGGCGGGCATTTTCATGGACTGTTTCGTCGCTTCATCGGCGACCACACCCTTGATTGCGCTCAGGAGCGTTGCCTGGTCGATCTGGGCCGGGTGATTGGCTTCAAACGACCAATCCGCCACTTCCTTGACGTACACCATTCCCTTGGCGCTTTTGTGAATATTCGACCATCCATACAGGCTTGAGCATCCGGTTGCCAGGAGACTGAGGGAGAGTAAGGCACCGGTGTAGCGGAGAACGGGGGTTTTCAAGCGTGCGTACATGGTGACTCTCCTTAAGGTAGTGGGGCATTTAGAACAAACAATTGCATTTTCGTCGGACAAAGACTGGTCAATAGTGAACAGTCTTTAACCGAGCCCGGGCGCCGTACCATCAGCTGCACCCTCTCTACATGCGGTGGCGGAGCCGAGTTCAAACTGACCCACTAGCCTCCTTACCACATGATTGATTTAATGGTGATGTCTTCTTAGTAAGGGGCGATTGCCGGCGATGGTGAACACACCGGTCTCTCGAGCAAGCACAAGTACTGGTTCGTTACGTCGGATTACCAAATCCCTAGGCCCATGAGCACCATGCCCATGGCGAGCCATCCCAACACACCAATAGAAATAATTGCTTCAAGTGTTACGCCAGATTCCGAAGCGGCAGTCTTCGCCTGAGTGTCGAGCGGCTTCATAAAGGGAAAACCTCCATCGTTGTATTGCCTGTCCTGTGTGCGTGACTCGGAAAAATATCAAGCAAAGTTCATGCCTTCAGAAGTCTCATTAGATACGTTTGGAGTGGAGGGGAATCTCTGGTAGGTGAAGATCAAACCCTTGTGGTGATTATAGCTTTCAATAGCATTGATGTAATCAAAATATCAGTAAGCGATTCGTTTGAAATCAATCGGTTAGCATTGAGCAACTCATTAATAGACCGATAGGTCTGATCGGTCTCTGTGGATGATGGGTGATTGAATCCAACAGTCAGAGGAAACCAGGTCGAGCAGAGTGATTCTGGAGATTGACCGGAGGGTAGCTCAAAAGTGTTCAGCCATTGTAGGTGAACGCGCAGAATTGTTCCGGACAACCGGTAGCTGAGTGGCAGGAAATCGGTAGTCGATTGGACCTGTCGAAGATTTACTTTCCGTAGAGGGTGGCTGCAGAGGCGTCGAAGATGCGTTTTGTAATGAAGGTCCCTGGCTCGAACAAACCGGTTCCCTTCTCCCAGACTACGGTGATGTTCCCATCTGTTTTGCCCATGCCTTGAGCTGAAGAGCGGGTGGCATCGCGCTCGATCAGGATCGCGACATCCTTGCCGATGTAGTCCCGGTTGCGCTCCAGGGTAACACGCCGTTGGATCTCCAGCAGCCGTGCCACGCGGGTACCTTTGATATGTTCGGGCACATCATCGGGATACTTTCTGGCCGCGATGGTGTTTTTTCGTTCCGAATATTTGAAGATGTAGGCCGAGTCAAATCGTACTCGTTCTATGATCCGGCAGGTATCCTGAAAGTCTTCTTCCGACTCCGAGCAGAATCCGCAGATGATATCAGTGCTGAGCGCGACATCGGGAATAGCCATTTTAATGCGCTCGACCAGTGCGAGATAGTCGTCCCCTGTATACCCTCGTCCCATGAGGTCGAGAATACGGTCGCTTCCCGATTGGAGCGGAAGGTGGATGTGTTTGCAAATCTTCGGATGGGCAGCGATGACGGCAATCAGGGCCGGTGGAAAGTCTTTGGGGTGGGGTGAAGTGAACCGCACCCGATCGATGCCGGGCACATCTGCCACGGCGCCGATCAGCCGGGCAAAGTCCCACTCACCATCACGGTAGGAATTGACGTTTTGGCCCAGCAGGGTAATTTGTCTGAAGCCGCGGGCGGCGGCATCGCGCGCTTCGGCCAGCACGGCCTCAGGGTCCCGGGACCGTTCACGTCCGCGGGTATAGGGGACGACGCAGAATGAACAAAAGTTGTCGCAGCCGCGCATGATGGTGATCCAGGCGTTTACCCCGTTGTCGCGATCCGGCAGGATGCCTTCATAGGTTTCATATTCCGACAAGTCGAGCGCGAATCCCTTTCCGGCAAATCCTTGTTCCTGGGCTTCAAGGGCGTTCGAGAGCAGCATGGGCAGTTGCCGGTAGGCATCCGGTCCGGCGAGGACATCGATGAGCGGTTCCGTTTCTGCCAGTTCAGCCTTGAGATTCTGAGCCATACAACCCAGCACGCCGACGACCAGGGGACGCCGGCTCTTCATCTCCTTCAACTCGGAAAGATGCGCGTAAATTTTCTTGTGGGCGTTCTCGCGAATGGCGCAGGTGTTCACGAGCAGCACATCGGCCCGTTCACGATCGGGCGTGAACACGAATCCTTCCTGCTTGAGCATCGAGCGGACGAGCTCGCTGTCGGACTCATTCATCTGACAGCCGAAGGTTTCAATGTGTACCTGTGGCGCGGAGGGCTTCGGCGTCATAGCTGTATCACCGGGGTGGGCATCGGCTGTCGGAGCGCGGGATGACCAATGGCCCAGCGGTCGGTCGCAGCCGTAATGGTAACCGGTTCGATCCGATTCCGGAGATCATCGACGCCTGTCACCGCTACTTTTGTAAAGTTCGGTGCGCAGCCTTGTCGGTAGCCATCCTGGGTACCTGCTTCAAACAGCACAGAGAGGGTGGTTCCGATCTGCTTCTGGTGGAACGCAAGCCGCTTTGCGTGTCCGAGATCGAGGAGCAGTGCGCCGCGCTTCTTGACTGTCGCAGGCGTTGCCGCCCGCTTCATGCGAAGGGCGGCGGTTCCGGGTCGTGGCGAATAGGGAAACACGTGGAGATAGGAAAAGGGAAGGTCTGTTGCGACGGCCAGTGTGTTCCTGAACGCCGCTTCAGTTTCGCCCGGGAATCCCACCATGAGATCGGTCCCAAGTCCCAGGTGAGGAACTTTGGCGACAGCTCGCTCAATCAAGTCGAGATAGGCGCGTACAGAATGGCGTCGATTCATAGCCATGAGGATGTGATCGTCTCCGCTCTGAAGCGGAATATGAAGATAGGGGCAGAATTTTGAGGAACCGGCCAGGAGATCCAGCAGTTCGTCGCTGACGGTCGTCGGTTCGATCGAGGAGATGCGGATACGTTCGAGGCCTGCTGTGCGATCGAGTTGACGGAGCAGCGAACACAAGTCCCGGCCGTTATGAAGATACTGGCCGAGGTTCACCCCCGTGAGCACGATTTCTCGGTAGCCACGCGCGCCCAAACTGTGTGCCTCTTCCAGGATGTCCTCCAGCCTTCGGCTCCGTTCATGTCCCCGCGAGAACGGAATGATGCAAAAGCTGCACATGGCGCTGCACCCGTCCTGAATCTTCAGCGGCGCTCTCGTCGAATCGGGTTCCCCGAAATAAGGAAGGTCGAACTCCTCGCGCGACATTGTTTTCGTGTGGCGGACCTCCGGGGAGGTGCGTTTTTGTAAGGCATCGGCCGGGGGAAGATAAGACGGCAGGTCCAGCTTAAATTGATGGCCGACGATGAGGTCGATGCCGCCTTGGCGCTTGAGTCCTTCAATTCCGGTTTGGGCGTAACAGCCGGTCACTGCGACGAAGGCGTGGGGAGAATGTTTGAGTGTTTTGCGGATGAGGTATCGCGATGTGCGTTCCGCATCTTCCGTCACAGCGCAGGTATTGAGCACCAGCAAGTCCGTCGGCCGGCCGAACTCGACCAGTTGAAATCCTCTCTGACGGAGCCCTTCGCCCAGTACCGCTGTTTCGGCATGATTCAGTCGGCATCCCAGCGTGTGGAGGGACGCGCGCGTGCTTGTCTTTGTCATAGCAGAGCATTATAGGGAGGTTGTCCCGGTTCCGGCAAGGGAGCGTTCCGCGGCTCAGCGCGTTCTTTGATTGCCGAGAGTGAGCATGCTAGGATGCACGCATCTTCGTGATCCACATGGCCGCCGGTGAGCGTGAAGTGTGAAGATGGCCTGTCGGTTTTACCCGGTTCTGGTCCTTCTGTCTGTCCTGGGCGGGTCGCTCTCGATAGGAGAGGCCAAGGATCTGCTTCCTGTCGAGCCTGATCTCAGTACCCGCCTCGATGAATTGTATGACCATGAGGCCAGGCTCTTTATCACACTCTATTCTCTGGCAGGGAACGGCCGGATCGATTACGTGACGGCCCGACTGGTTCAAGAGTATGCCCGCAGTGCCTACGGCAATCCCGTCTACCAGACCGAGGCCCAGCCGCTGTTCTATTGGTGGAACCATACGATGTGGAACGATCCGGAGCAGGACGGCGTCAACGGCAATGAAAGGGTCTACCAAGAGAATACGGACTTCGACATCTCACGCTACAAACCCTGTCTTTTCAACGGCCAATCCTGTTGACGCTCTTCGTCGTCGACGATGCCTCCTGGTATCTCTTTGCCGCTTCAGGCATGTTTTTTGATTCTACTGAGGAAGTGGGAAGCGGCGATGGTATTCTGCATGTTCGTTAGCCATGAGCGTCGTGCTTTCCCGAAGCCCGATGGGCTCCGTCCATTTTTGCAATGTGAGCGCTCCAAGTGAAGGAACATTCAACCGGGCTGGCCGCATTGATGAACCGGCGTCTTGCCGTGATGTTACCGCTTGGCTTCGCATCCGGTCTGCCCCTGGCGCTCACCGCCGGGACGTTGCAAGCGTGGCTTACCGTGGAGGGGGTCGATCTGAGGACGATCGGTATTTTCACACTGGTTGGTCTTCCCTATACGTTGAAATTCCTCTGGGCCCCGCTTATGGATCGGATCGTGCCGCCCTGGCTTGGGCGGCGGCGCGGCTGGATGATGCTGACTCAACTGTGTGTTGCGGTCGGACTGGGGCTGATGGCGTTGACCAGTCCGCGCACACATCCGGAACAGTTAGCTGCGTTCGCGCTTCTGGTCGCGTTTCTCTCTGCATCGCTGGACATCGTCTTTGATGCCTATCGCACGGATACGCTGCATCCGCACGAACGTGGCTTAGGCGCGGCTGTGTGGGTCAATGGGTATCGCGTCGCTCTCTTGGCAGCCGGCGCCGGCGCGCTGGTGTTGGCGGATTATGTGGGCTGGCAAGCAACGTATCTTGCAATGGCGGCCGTGATGATGGCGGGGCTTTCGGCCATTCTGTTGAGTCCTGAGCCGACCCGTGTCGCCGATCCCCCCAAGAGTCTTGCCGAGGCCGTCGGAGCGCCGCTCCGGGAGTTTTTTTCAAGGCCCCAAGCGATCGGGTTTTTGGCCGTCATCGTCCTGTACAAACTCGGGGATGCCTTTGCGTCTTCATTGCAAACGGCATTTCTGATCGGGGGAGTCGGGTTCTCGGTCACGGACGTCGGAGCAGCAAAAGGCATCGGAGTTTTCGCGACACTCTTCGGCGCATTGATCGGAGGCGTCATGATGACCCGGACCGGGCTTGTGCCGTCACTGCTGATCTTCGGTCTGTTACAGGCCGTCTCAAATCTCGGCTTTGCCCTGTTGGCCATGGTGGGAAAGAGTTCGGCAATGCTGATGACGGCGATCGTGATTGAAAATGTGACAGGAGGAATGGGCACGGCTGCATTTGTTGCGTTGGTCATGTCGCTCTGCGATCCGCGGTATACGGCCACCCAATTTGCGCTGTTGTCTTCACTGGAGGCGTTGGGGCGGGTATTTGCCGGCCGCCCCTCGGCGGAGATCGTTGCTGCAGTGGGATGGACGCAGTTCTTCGTCTTGACGCTTGTCGTGGCCTTGCCGGGAATCCTGGCGGTGTGGAGCCTGCGGCACCGTATCGAGCAAGAGCAGAAGGAGCGGACGCCGGCGTTCTCCCCTGCGGCATGAGTCTGCCTGGTAAAGGAGCGTCATGAGTCTTGTTCGTTTGGCCGGCATAGTGTTGACGCTTGCCGGGGCGGTCGGCCTGGCCTTGTCGAATCCGACGATGGACGACTACTTGCAATTTGTCGAACAGGAATTGGGTCGGGCGATCGATCGAATGGACCAGCGCACACCCTCTCGAGAGCAGCAACTCATTCGGGACGTCTTTCGTTCCCAGAGTAAGAAGCTGATTGCAGGCGTTGTGCGGCCGGCTACCGTCCGGCGTAACTGGGGGGTGGTAAGCCAATACGAGACTCAGATAGCCGATGCGAAGGTCGTCGTGCTTGGGGTCGGTGGCCGCTTCATTCCGATCAAAGGCCTGGAGGAAACAACGCTAAGAATCGGACGGATGGCGTTTTAATTCTGACGGTTGAAGCAAAAAGTCAGATTATCGAGCCTATTGGGACCCCGTTTCTGTGGATAACTCACCTGTGTCAGGGTGAGATTCGGCTCCGAGATACGATTCGCGGCTATCCACAGCTTTCCCTCGCATTCCCCAGCCTGGCCACAACATTTAGTGTTGACAAAATATCCGCATAGCTATATGTAGTCTCTCCACGACCGGCACCGGTTGTTTAGCAGTAGATATTGTCTGTGTCTGTATGAGCGTCTCCCGATCTTGTAAGGTATAAGCCGATGGTTTCTATGATGTCTCTGGAAGGAGGGCTACTGTGAGGATTGAACGCAGATTCACCCGTCGCGGCCAGAGCCCCTATGACGGTATGACCTTCGTGAAGCGGTCGTCCGAGATTCGCAATCCCGACGGATCGACCGTGTTCAAGCTCGACAATATCGATGTTCCCGATCAATGGTCTCAGCTGGCTATCGATATTTTGGCTCAAAAGTACTTCCGGAAAGCCGGAGTTCCTCAGCGGGATCAGAATGGACAGCCGCTGACAGGCGCTGACGGCAAACCGGTTCTCGGCGGGGAACGTGATGCCCGCCAGGTCTTCGAGCGAATGGCCGGGTGCTGGACGCATTGGGGCAAGTCCTACGGCTATTTCAAGACATCCGAAGATTCCGAAGCCTTCCACGACGAAATGTGTTACATGCTCGCCCGCCAGATGGCGGCTCCGAACTCTCCGCAATGGTTCAACACGGGACTGCATTATGCCTATGGATTGTCGGGGCCTGCGCAGGGGCACTACTACGTAGACCCTAAGACCCAAGAGGTCGCCAAAGCCTCGAATGCGTTCGAACATCCCCAGCCGCACGCCTGCTTTATCCAATCGGTTGAAGACGACCTTGTCAATGAAAACGGGATCATGGATCTCTGGATTCGTGAGGCGCGGTTATTCAAGTACGGGTCCGGAACCGGCACGAACTTTTCACGGTTGCGTGGCGATGGGGAAGGACTCTCCGGCGGAGGAAGATCTTCCGGCCTCATGTCCTTCCTGAGGATCGGCGATCGGGCTGCCGGCGCCATCAAATCCGGTGGAACGACCAGGCGCGCCGCCAAGATGGTCTGCCTGGACCTGGATCATCCCGATATCGAAGAGTTCATCGAATGGAAAGTCGTCGAGGAGCAGAAGGTCGCGGCGATGGTGACCGGGTCAAAGATCTGCGCCCAGCGGTTGAATGCTGTTCTGAAGGCCTGCCATATGGTCGACGGCGAGGGCTGTATAAAGCTTGATCTCGACCACAAGACGAATTCGGTGCTGCGGGAAGCCCTGGCGTCGGCCCGGCGGGACATGGTGCCGGAAGCCTATATACAACGGATGTTTTCCTATGCGCAGCAGGGGTTCACACACTTTGTTTTTCACGAATATGACACCAATTGGGACGGTAAGGCCTATCAAACCGTGTCCGGGCAGAATTCGAACAACAGTGTCAGAATTCCCAATCAGTTTTTCTCCGTGCTTGAAGCCGACGGTGACTGGCAATTGAAGCGACGTATCGACGGCAAGGCCTGCAAGACCATCAAGGCCCGTGACCTCTGGGATCGGATCGCGTGGGCGGCATGGATTTGCGCCGACCCCGGGACGCAATACGACACCACGATCAACGAATGGCACACCTGCCCCGACGACGGCCGTATCAATGCGTCGAATCCCTGTTCGGAGTATATGTTTTTGGACGACACGGCCTGCAATCTGGCGTCGCTCAATCTCGCGACGTTCTATACGGCGGACGGCCAATTTGAATTGGAACACTTCCGGCACGCCGTGCGATTGTGGACGATTGCATTGGAAATCAGCGTCTTGATGGCGTCGTTCCCGAGCCGGTCGATCGCCGAGAAAAGCTACGAGTTCCGCACGCTTGGATTGGGCTATGCCAATATGGGCACGGTCCTTATGCGCCAGGGGATTCCCTACGATTCACCCAAGGCCCTGGCGATCTGCGGCGCTGTGACTTCCATCATGACCGGCGAATCCTACAGCGCCTCCGCTGAAATGGCCGCTGAGCTCTCGCCGTTTCCGGGCTATGCGAAAAACCGCGAGCACATGCTGCGGGTGATCCGTAATCACCGCCGGGCGGCTTACAATGTCTCCCGCGAAGAATACGAAGGGCTCACGATCGTTCCGGCTGGGATTCAGCCGGAACATTGCCCGCCCGACCTGCTCCTGGCCGCAAGGCGGGCATGGGATCACGCGCTCGAACTGGGTACGGCGTACGGGTATCGCAATGCGCAAGTAACGGTCATCGCTCCGACCGGCACGATCGGGCTGGTCATGGATTGCGATACCACCGGCATCGAACCGGATTTTGCGCTCGTGAAGTTCAAGAAGCTGGCCGGCGGCGGATACTTCAAGATCATCAACCAAAGCCTGCCCGCGGCCTTGGCGACGTTGGGATATACGGACGAGCAGGCACAGGACATCGTGCGCTATTGTGTCGGCGCGCAAACGCTCAAGGATGCGCCGTTCATCAACCACGAATCCTTGCGTCTCAAAGGCTTCGATGACACGGCCCTGGCGCGATTGGAAGGTAGCCTGGCCCAGGCGTTTGAAATCCAGTTCGTGTTCAATAAATTCACGTTCGGGGAAGCCTTTTGTTTGGAGAAGCTGAGGTTCACCCAAGCGCAATTGAACGAAGCTAACTTTAATATGCTCAAGGCGCTCGGCTTCACGCAGGAAGAAATCGCGGCTGCGAACGATTTCTGCTGCGGCACGATGACGGTGGAAGGGGCGCCACATCTGAAAACCGAGCATCTTCCGGTATTCGACTGCGCCAACCGGTGCGGCCGCATCGGGCAACGGTCGATCGCCGTGGACGCCCATATCCGTATGATGGCCGCGGCGCAGCCGTTCATCAGCGGCGCGATCAGCAAGACCATCAATATGCCGGCTGATGCCACATTGGAAGACGTCAAGGCTGCGTATCTGTTGGCCTGGAAGAGCATGGTCAAGGCGGTGGCCCTCTACCGTGACGGGTCAAAGCTCAGCCAGCCATTGAGCGCGTCAACCGACAGCGGCAAGACGGTCGAGGCTGTGAGCGATGTCGTGGCGATGGCGGAGAAAGTCGCCGAGCGCGTGCTCGTTCGCTATCTCGCCAAACGGCGGCCGTTGCCGAGCAGGCGCAACGGATATACGCAGAAAGCGATCGTCGGGGGACATAAGTTGTATCTCCGCACCGGCGAATATGAGGACGGCACCGTCGGAGAAATCTTCCTGGATATGCACAAGGAAGGCGCGGCCTTCCGAAGTCTCATGAATTGCTTTGCGATCGCCATTTCTCTCGGCCTGCAGCATGGTGTGCCGCTGGAGGAATTCGTCGAGGCGTTCGTCTTTACCAGATTCGAGCCCAACGGGCCGGTGAAGTTGAACGACCGCATCAAAATGTCGACGTCCATCATCGATTATATTTTCCGGGAATTGGCGGTTACCTATCTGGATCGTTATGACCTGGCGCAGGTCAAGGAAGAAGACCTGCGGATGGATTCGGTGAAAAAAGACGAGATGGACCCCGAGTGCTTCGACGAGGAAGCGGATCTCAATGCTCTGGCCAAGTCATCGGTCATTACGGAGCACCTCCCGATTCGACGGAACGGCGGGAAGGGGAACGGGCATGGCAATGGACACAGTGTGGCCCGGCAGGTTGAAATCACGCGTGAAACGCTCACCCTGACCGAAGTGCAAAGCGCCAAGGTGAAGGGGTATGAGGGCGATCCTTGTCCCGAATGCAAACAGTTCACGATGGTGCGAAACGGCACCTGCCTGAAGTGTGTCAGCTGCGGCTCGACGAGTGGCTGCTCGTAAACTAGAAGTGGCTCCGCTTGTGTGGACAGTCCTTGTTCATTCATAAGTGGCGCCGATGGATGAGGCCTGCATGGTGGTATGCCATGTAGGCCGGTTCGCCCTATAAGTTTTCCCCTCAATAAAATACGTCCTGTGAAGAACTACTGACTGCTGAGCACGGTTCCTTGAGTCGTGGGCAATAACCGTCCGGGTGTTGCGCCCGACGCGGGTTCAAATTCTGACAGTTCCACCAGGCTCATGCGCCTTCGCAGCCCACTGGATGGGGTGTGAACCCAACACGGGAAGCATATTATATGGATAGAAATGGGCGAAACCCGCTCTTATGCGGATCGGCCTAAACATAGTTGAGCCGACGTTTCGCGTCGACTCAACGGCCTCGCGGATGAGCATCCGCTGGCTGGTCTGCGAAGCGCAGCCTAACCTGCGGTTGTAGCGGGCCTCCGCTAAACAAACTGCGTTTGCTCCGCGGACGTCGCTGATCCACGGGGCTGTTGAGCAGCAATACTGTTCGCATGGTCAAACAAGTAGCCAATCCTAGACTTATTGACGTCTTTGGTGCCGACTTCTCGCAAGACGACGTTGGGTTTGCAATTCCACGGCTACACCGCGATATCCCACTCTACGTGGACCCGTTCTTGCTGTGGATCTCCGATAAACCAACGTATCGTGCAATGCACGAGGAGGTAGTCGGATTTTTTCGGCTAGTCAGTGAGCATCTTCGAGCCGGTAATGTCGAAGCTGCTGCTCTACTTCTCGCCGGGTGCAAGGAACCGCTTGCGATGGGTTTGGGATACGCCTTAGGGTCTCGCCAGGGAAGCAATATCGGACCAAAACTCATAGGCTCAATCCTTCATACTCATGAGGCAATACCCCAGCTCCTGGAAGGCCGCATCCGCCACATGGAGGAGTTGCAACTTGTGGTTCCAAACTTTGCGGAGGATCGTGCAAGCGACACAGCAAGCTCAATTCTCAAGCGGTTCTTTCTTGAGTACACGGCCGAACAAGCTGCGATTCATAAGATTCCGGTGCGAAAGACTCGCCTCGGGCAAGTGTACGATCCGTCTCGGAGGCTGTGGGTTCCGGCACCAGAAGTTGCCGTGCCTTATAACCCTGTGGATGGATCTCCGATTCTCCTCGTTCCACTCGATATGCTTCGACGGCTGCCATGGATCAATTACGAGGACTATTACCGGTCGTCCTTCGCCGCGCGTGTCTTGGAGTCTGATAGGCGAAATAAGCGTGTTGCGAAAGAAGCCGTGCTCGAATTCAATTCGCGGAACTATGTTGAAGTCGAAAGGTATGTATCCGAGCGGGAAAAATTCGGAAACCAGTGCCATCCAGACCCGTTATTTTCTCCCCTAACATCCGTGACCCTAAGAACAAAGTACAAAGAGCTACGAGAGCTTCCTGCTGGCTCGACAAATAGCGCTGATCGTCGTTACGAAGATCTCGTTTTCGAATTGCTGTCATCGTTGCTTTATCCAACTCTAGAGTTTGCGGAAAATAGGGTACGAACTGTATCCGGTGCTCATATCCGTGATCTCATCTTCTATAACGATGGAAAAAGCAACTTTTGGCGTGACATTCGTGATCGTTACGAAGCCCGACAACCGGTCTTCGAGATGAAGAATGTCCGCACCTTAGATTCCGAGCATGTAAACCAGCTATTTCGATACCTTGATGAAGAGTTTGGTCGATTCGGTGTCTTATTGACTCGAAATCCACTTCCGTCTTCTGTGACGAAGAATATTGTTGACCTCCATTCCTCAAAAAGAGTGGCGATACTTGTGCTAGATGATCGAGATCTAGAGCTGATGATGTCCCTTTTAGATTCCGGCCGAGATCCGTCTGATGTCGTTAAGAAGAAGTTCATTGAATTTACGCGGCTGCTGCCAAAGTGAGGGAACCATGACTGATAAAGAGACAGCTCCGACAGAGGAGGACGTCAAGCGATTCAGATTCCTTTCCCCAATGCTCGATTCAGCGCTCTTGGAAATGAGGGAGTTCGCAAAGAAAAAGCAGGATGGAATTGTGAGTGGTACAAAAATAAAGATTCTTAACCGCCTGTTGACAGACATTAAAGACATTGTGAAACAAGAAGAAAGTGCTTCGTATTTGGATGCCCTGTCTGAGGAGGAGTTGCCTCAAAATAGTGACGCCGTCTTGATCCTAGGACAGTACCGCGCTGCGTTGGATAGCTTCGAAAGTCGTAACAAACAAACGATTAATTACAAGAACACATGGATCACGAAGGAGTGGATCGAAGAGAATGTGGAGAAAGAGTACGATGAAGACGATGAAGAAGACGAACAGGCATAGCGAACACAAAGGTGCGATGAAGAAACGGGGATATTCTATATTTCTTGGCAGTCTGATGAACTAACGAGGGTGTGAGGATGCCGCGTGCGGCGCGAGCCGCAGTCGGGGACTACTGCTACCACGTCATCAATCGTGGCAATGGTCGTGCTGTGGTCTTTCATGCGGAGGGAGACGATCAGGCGTTTGTCCATTTGCTCGGCCAGTAGACTCCGGACCCGTTGCGAGACCAGAACCATGGCTCACGTGCGTGAATGGGGCAGTGGAAGAGAGAGATGCAACGGATCCGACAGAGCGTCATTGGGGCGCGCCATTCGGATCGGCAGGCTGGATAACGCGAACGGCCACACTCTTTGGTCTTGATGCGAGTCATCGGCCCATCGGCTGCCCGCAGAATCTGGAGGAAAAGTAGAATGTCCCCGTCCTTGTTTTTCAAACAGCACAAGATCCCAGGGCGCTTCCCCTTGCTCTTGCTCGCAAGTGTCTTGGCCATCTCGAGCTGTGCATCGTTTCGCCACTATGACTTACTGGGCAGCACTACGAGCCTCGCGACCACGAAGAGCTTCTACGTCGTCGTGAACGGCGCTACCGAGAAGGTTGACTATGACTATCTCGGTGCTGCGTTGATCCCTGGATACACGCTGGATTATGAGAAATACGCGAGGGGTCGCGTCCGCGGAGATGTGAAGCTGGACGTTCCGCTTGAGATCGTGAAATACCTAAAGGAGCAAGGTAGGAGCGCAGCGATGGGACCAACCCAGCTG
The DNA here is from genome assembly GCA_022842445.1 of Nitrospira sp. GTDB lineage: Bacteria > Nitrospirota > Nitrospiria > Nitrospirales > Nitrospiraceae > Nitrospira_D. Next base: position 75,481 of record JALHPO010000004.1, on the reverse strand, counting down.
GCGCCGCGTGAGGACGCCGTGATCATCTCGTACGATGAACTGTGGGGATGGGACATGCGCCCTATCATCAAGGCTCTCACAATCCGAGCTCACCTCGCGGGGCAACCGACAGCAGAGGCCTCCGTCAAATTCCAAGAGATGACCATCTTCAATACGCAACCGGTTGCCAGTTCGGTTGTGCCGGCAATGATGGACGTCCTCTTCGGATCGGCGGCCAAACCTGGAGCCAGCTGACAATCAGAAGAGAAAAAGTGTCAGGAACCAATATTGGTGAAATCGCCGCCGGCCTCAGAATTGTTTGCATCCGTGGCGCCGCAACATACCACAGATTTCGGCTTAGCCTCACCTCTACTCAGAGGTGGCTGACGCACTCGACGCATATTTCGACGCGAGCAGGGATATTGCTGACACTGCATTCGGCGTTGACAGGGTAGGCATTCGTCTATATATAGGTGACCAAGTCCAGTTTGGCGAACGGCCGATACCTCTGAGTGCCGCGCCTTGTGAACCGGGCATGTAAACTGTTCATGGCCGGGCGGTGAACGGGGTGGCCGAGCGGGTTTGATTCTCCGGCGGGCATATGAAATGATGCGGTTCAACCTGGATTGACCAGGCTGTAGTGTAGAAAGTCGCAGAGGGAGTCGCAGGTATGCCTACAACAACACAGTTTGTCGTTCCCTGCAAGAACAAGCCGGGTGAGCTTTCCAGAGTGGCGTCGGTGCTCGGAGAAGCGGGGGTCAATATCAAGGCCTTTTCCGCTCCGGAGGTACCCGGCACCGGCAAGTTGCGTTTGCTTGTCGCGGATGTGGAGGGAGCCCGATCTGCCTTTAAAGCGGCGAAGATCAAGTTTTCAGAGGAGACGGCGCTGCTGCTCAGCCTCAAGAATAAACCGGGCGCATTAAAAGAAGTCGCCGATCTGTTGACCAAGAGCCGGATCAATATCAAGTGCGGCTACTGCACCCCTTCCAGAGAGGGAAAACGGGCCATTGTCGTCTTAACCGTCTCGAGCACCGACAAGGCCTTGACGATTCTCCGCAACCAATCACTGGATGAATTCTAACCCGCCTTATTCATGAACGCTTCTGCTGCAATCGCGGATTCGCTACTACGACAAGCCTTCGGCGGGCAGGCTCGCCCCTCGCAACCTCAACATACTGTTTCAAGTATGCCTCGGCTGCTCAGGGCTCCGCGTGCCCGTCTCGTTGCGCGACTGCGCAATTTCGCGACGAACCGTCATGAATAAGGCGGGTTAACCAATGCGGCTGATGCCGCTTTCAAGAACCACACGGAAGTTTGCAGTTGCGGTGATCCTGCTTGCCGGGATTGCTGTTCAAGGCTGTAAGGCCGCTCCCCCTCATATCAACCGCTTCCCCGGATACCCGATCGGGTTTGTCGAACGTGGTGAAGCCTCATGGTATGGACCTGGCTTTCACGGGAACAAGACCGCCAATGGCGAGCGGTACGATATGCATCAGTTGACCGCCGCTCATCAGACATTGCCCCTTGGCTCCGTCGCAGTCGTTCGTTCCATGACGTCCGGTCGTCAGGTCACGGTGAGGATCAATGATCGGGGGCCCTTTGCCAGGGGACGGGTGCTGGATCTCTCCCTGGCAGGGGCGAAGGCCATCGGTATGATGGGTAATGGGACGGACAAAATTGAACTTCGCGTGGTGGACTATGTTCCCAGACCAGGAGGAATGGGGGTACTCCGGGTGCAGATCGGGGCCTTTTCCGACCTTGAGAATGCCAGAGCGCTACTGAGGCAGGCTCAGAGCGAGTTTGCGGGGGGACGAATCATGCAAGTGGACCTGCCTGATGGCCGTCGTTTTCGAGTTCAAGTCGGTCAGTTCCTCACCGAATCCGAGGCCCGGACCGCATCAGCCCGTCTAGACCGGATGCTCAATCTGCAATCGTTCGTCATACGTGACGACGGGTAGGTTTCTCCAAGGACAGTTGCCCGGTCGAAGCCTGTGAGCATCGACGGGTGATTCACCCGCTGACGCAGGAAATCTCGTCTGTAGAACCAGGTGGCTCTATCGAAGGTGTTGATTTGCCTGGCACTTTATTTGATTTACTTGCTTGGTATTAGCCCCTGTGATAGATCTATCCACTATGAATACTATGAAAGGTGCCCAGATCATTGTGGGGAGATCCTCTGAGGGGTGGGCAGAGAGACTGTATCTCGGTGACACCCGCCTTCTTGTCAGGCCAACCGCTCCGGCAGAACGTCTGTAACAAACGATAGCAATGGATATCCTCATCCTTTTAGGGTTGATTGGGTTATCTGCTGTTATTTCCACCGCAGAGATCGGGTTTTTCTCGGTCAACGAGACCCGCCTCAAGGCCCTTGCGCAAAACGGCAGTAAGCGGGCGGCCAAGGCCCTCCAACTGAGGAGCGATCCCCAGAAGCTGCTCTCGACCATCCTGGTCGGGGATCGTCTGGTGGGCACCGCGATTCCCATGTTTGCCACCTTCATTACCCTGAATGCCTATGGTGGAAAGAGTGTTTTTGAGGAAGCCATCGCGATCATGGTCGGGATTCTGACCTTCGTGCTCCTTGTGTCCGTGGACGTCATTCCCAAGACCCTGGCTGCCAAGTTTGCCGTGCCGGTTACATTAAGCATGGCCTATCCCATCTATTGGGTGCAGCTATTCCTGCAGCCCCTCCTCTTTGTCATTGTTCCGCTGATCCATAAATTGACAGGCGGGAAAGGACTGACTCTGCCGTTGGTGACCGAAGAAGAGCTCAAAATCATGCTCGACCAGGGCGGAAAAGCCGGCGAACTCGAATCCGAAGAAGTCAAGATGATCAAGAACGTGTTCCAATTGAAAGACATTACCGCAGAAGACGCCATGACGCCGCGCATCTATGTGTTCGCACTGGATGGCAATCTTCGGCTCAAGGAGGCCCAGGACCTGCTTTATGGATCGAAATATTCGAGAGTCCCTGTGTATGACGGTACGCTGGATAACATCACGGGAATTCTTTACAAAACCAAGGTGCTTACTGAATTAGCTCAGGGGCGAACCGATGTGCGCTTGCGGGACATCGCTCATCCCCCGCTCTTTGTTCCGGCAGGAAAGACGGCGGATGACTTGATGAAGCAGTTCCAGCAGGAAAAACGGCACATGGGTATCGTGGTCAACGAGTTCGGCGGTGTGATGGGACTGGTGACGCTTGAAGATCTATTGGAAGAGGTCGTCGGCGAGATCGTCGATGAAACGGACATCACGGAGGAACTGATCAAGCGTATCGGGAAAAACCAGATCCTGGTCCATGGCCGGACGGAAGTTCATAAAGTGAACGATTTTCTCAAGGTTGAGCTCGGCGACGAGGCGTTGACGATCGGCGGGCTGATTCAGGAGAACCTCGGCCGCATCCCTAAAAGCGGGGAGGAAATCCGGATCGAGAATTGCCGGTTGGTCGTCCACGAGGCCGACCCTCGTTCGATTCGCAGTGTCCACATTTTCAAAGATGAGAAAGCGGCCGTTCCGGCTGAGTCTGTCAGCTTAAATCCGGTGAGTTAGTCCGCGCCCTGCTCCTTGACCAGCGTCAGGAATTCATCCTCATTCAGAACCGGTACTCCCGATAGCCGAGCCTGCTCGAGTTTCGAGCCGGGGTCAGAGCCCGCCACCACATAAGATGTTTTTTTACTGACGCTGGATGAGACAGTTCCACCCAGCCGTTCGACCAGATTCTTGGCGTCATCGCGGCTGAGTGTGGCAAGTCCTCCGGTGAAGACAAAGCTTTTTCCGGCCAAGGGGAGAGAGGCTTGGCTCGGGCTGGTTGGGCATTCCGTGACAGAAAGCCCCAGTTGCTTCAAGCGATCGATCACGCGCCGGTTTGACTGTTCCTGGAAGTAGGATGTCAGGCTGGAGGAGATCTCAGGTCCGATTTCCTTGATCGCCTGCAACCGATCTTGATCCGCCGACATAATGGCATCCAAAGAGCCGAACGCTCCGGCCAGCACCGTTGCAATGTGCCGGCCCACTTGGCGTATGCCAAGACCCAGGAGAAACCGGTCCAGCGATACGGTCTTGCTCTGAGCGATGGCATCGAGGAGGAGCGTGGCGGATCGTTCGGCGAAGCCTTCCAACCCCACAATCTGTTCGTGGCTCAAGGTATAGAGATCCGACAGGTCCTGCACGAGCCCGCAATCGACCAACTGGGCCACTGTCTTTTTCCCCAGCCCCTCGATGTTGAGGGCGGACTTTGCGGCGAAGTGTTCGATGGCGCCTTTCAGCTGGGCCGGACAGGCCGCTTGTCCCGTGCAGTAGAAGTAGGCGCCTTCTCTGGCGACAGCCGAGCTGCACACGGGGCAGCGGTCAGGCATGCTGAACGGCGCCGATCTGGTTTCTCCCGGCATCGGCACCCGTTCGGCGATCGCCGGAATGACGTCGCCGGCGCGCTCGACTTTGACCGTGTCTCCGTCGCGCACGTCTTTGCGTGCCACCTCATCCGCATTGTGCAGGGTGGCCCGGCTGATCGTGACCCCGCCGACTTCAACCGGATTCAGCAGCGCCAACGGCGTCAACGTGCCGGTTCTCCCGACCGAGACGATGATCTTGTGGACCTTCGTGATTTCTTTTCGAGGGGCGAATTTATAGGCAATGGCCCAACGGGGGCTTCTGGACTTCATGCCGAGCTGTTCTTGCCAGTCGCGCCGGTCGACTTTGACGACCACTCCATCGATTTCGTACGGAAGGTCGTCTCGTTGCTGTTCGGTTTCACGGTGAAACGCCATGACCTCCTCGATCGTGTCGCATCGCCGGCGGTAGCGCAGCGCAGGTACCGGAAGCCCCCACGAAGCCAGCGCGTCCAATTCGTCCCAATGCGACGAGGGAGGAGGCCCGTCCATTGCCATCACCTCATAGCAGGTCACCACGAGAGGACGCCCGGCCGTGATGCCTGAGTCCAGCTGCCGAAGCGAACCGGCAGCGGCGTTACGCGGATTGGCGAAGGGCTCATCCCCCTGTTCCGTCATCCGGCGGTTCAGGGTGTGGAAGTCGTCCAGGCGCATGTAGACCTCGCCTCGGACGGCCAGATGAGCCGGCGGGTGGCTGCCGGCCTGCAATTGCAATGGCAAGGAGCGGATGGTGCGGAGATTGACGGTCACATCTTCGCCCGTCGTTCCGTCCCCTCTGGTCGTTCCCCTGACGAAGGCACCCCCGTCGTACACCAGTTCCACTGAAAGCCCGTCGAATTTTGGTTCTGCCGTATAGACGATCCGGTCCGTCCCGAGTTCCCGCTTCATTCGCTGATCGAAGGCGAGGACATCGTTTCGATCGACCAGGGAGTCCAGGCTTAACATCGGATGTTCGTGCGGCGCCTTGCCCAACGCATCCAGCGGGGGAGCCCCGACACGTTGTGTCGGGGAGTCGGATGTGATCAGATCGGGATGGATGCGTTCGAGCTCCGCCAGTTCCCGAAACAGCCGGTCGTACTCACCGTCGGAAATCTCCGGGCGGTCTTTCACATAATAGAGATAGTCGTGATACCTGATGCGATCTTTGAGTCGGGCCAGGCGTTCTTGGATGGAATGCACAGGGTCGGGTTCTGCGGAGGCGTTGTGATCGAAAAGATCGTGCTGCATCGGGACGACCGAAGCGATCTGAAGCAAGCGACCGTAACACAGGGCTGCGGAGACGGTCAAATTGCCGACCGGCCGGGCGCACTTTGACTTTCGCGGCGACGGCCACTATTCTAAACGCTTCTTCGGTGAATTGCTTGAAATCGGCTGAGGGGATCGGCTTCTCATGCCGCGCGGGCCGAAGGTGTCAAAGGAGGAATGTATGGAGAGGGAAGAAACGAACATGGTCGAGCGAGCGTCGAAGAAATGGATGGCTGTGGCGCTCATCATCGGCAGTAGCTCGCTGCTCAGCGGGTGTGTGGTGCTGGAGGAGAAATACAACGCGGAAAAGACGCGAAGCCTGAACTTCCAACGACTGCTGGCGCAGGAGGAACGGCGAACGGCTGAATTGGACAGCGAGGTGAAGCGGACGAAGCAGGAATTGGCCGAATTCGAGGCTCGCAATCGAGAGCTGTCCGGGCAGGTGCAATCGGTGCGTGAACATATGATGCGGCTCCAGGAAGAGACAGAGGCGATCAAGGAGTCGGCGTTGCTCGAACGGAAAGCGATGGAAGACATGCGCCGGAGCAGCCATCCGGTTGCCAAGCCGAAGCCCGCTGCGCCGCCTTCCCAGACCTTCGACGATATCAGCGGATTGGAGAGCGCGCCGCCGAAAAACCCGGTCGTGGACAAGGGCAGCGAAGGCATACAGGAACCGGGGCCTGCTGTCAGGGGGGGCTCCATGCTGCACGTTGTGAAGCCCGGGGAGACGCTGTTCCGTATCAGCCGGCGATATGGCATCGAGATCGAGAAGTTGAAGAAGCTGAATAAATTGCCCGATGACATCATCGAAGTGGGGCAAAAGCTCATTGTGGGAGCGGAATAGCGGACGGAGCGGAATGGGAACGCCGGTGTATTCACTCAGCCTGGACGAGTTTCGGTCCTATACGAAAGAGGGCAACCTCATTCCGTTGTACCGGGAAATTCTCGCGGACCATGACACGCCGGTTTCCGCTTTTGCCAAAATCGACCATGGTCCATCGGCGTACTTGTTGGAAAGCGTTCAGGGTGGGGAGAAATGGGCGCGCTACTCTTTCCTCGGAAGCGGTGCCCCCATCGTATTGGTCGAAGACCGTGGAGACCTCTGTGTCAAGAAGGGAACGCGCAGCCGCCGGATTCCCAGTCAAGGCGCCCCGTTGGATCGTCTGCGAGAGTTCATGGAGGGTTACCGTCCGGTGACCGTTCCGGGCCTGCCGCGCTTTGTGGGCGGGGCCGTGGGGTATCTGGGATACGACATGGTGAAAACGTTCGAGGACCTGCCTTCCAGGAGGAAGGATCACCTCGGCTTGCCGGACTTTGCCTTCCTGCTGACCGAGACGCTGCTCATTTTCGACAACGTCTCGCAAAAAATCAAAGTCGTGGCCAATGCCCACGTCAAGTCCACCTCGGAACGCGACATACGTGCGGCCTATCGACTGGCGACGGGCAGAATCGAACGGATGATCGCCCGGCTGCGCAGGCCTTTTCGGCAGACTAAGCCGAAAAGACGGCGGTCTCCCATCCGTTTCACGCCGAACATGAGCAAGGCAGACTTCGAAAAGATGGTTGCGCGCGCGCAGGAATACATCAAGGCCGGAGACATTTTTCAATGCGTGTTGTCTCAGCGATGGGAGACCAATCTACACGCGCCGCCGTTTCAACTCTACCGGGCGCTGCGCGTCGTCAACCCGTCACCCTATATGTATTATTTGCGTATCGCCGGCGTGGAACTCGTCGGCTCCTCGCCAGAAATACTGGTGCGGTGCGAGGACGGGCTGGTGTCGGTGCGTCCCATCGCCGGGACGCGGCGGCGCGGTGCGACGGCAGAGGAAGATGCGCAGCTTGAACGTCGGCTCCTGGCGGACACGAAGGAGCGGGCCGAACATATCATGCTGGTCGATTTGGGCCGCAACGACGTCGGGCGAGTGGCTGAGCGAGGATCGGTTCAGGTCGAATCACTGATGAACGTCGAGCGGTACTCGCATGTCATGCACATCGTCTCGAATGTCAGCGGAAGACTGGAGAAATCCAAAACGGCATACGATGTGCTGAAGGCCTGCTTTCCCGCCGGCACCGTATCCGGCGCGCCGAAAATCAGAGCCATGGAGATCATCGAGGAGCTGGAGCCTACGAAACGTGGCCCCTATGCCGGTGCGGTGGGGTACCTCAGTTTCTCCGGCAACATGGATATGTGCATCAATATCCGGACGGTGGTGGTGTCCCGCCATCGGGCGTTCATTCAGGCAGGGGCCGGCATCGTCGCCGACTCGAACCCGGAGCATGAGTATGAAGAAACCTGCAATAAGACCCGGGCGATGATGAAAGCGATCGAGCTGGCGGAGCAGGGACTGGAATGAAGTGTGTGACGCGCGAGAAAGGCAGGAAAGGCGCGACGTGCGTTTCGCGCGAGTCCCGCTCGTCCCGCCGAAGGAGCGCTCGATGCTCCTGATCATCGACAACTACGATTCCTTTACGTACAACCTGGTCCAGTATCTCGGTGAACTGGGCGAAGAGGTTCGGGTGTACCGCAATGACAAGATCACGCTGGGACAGATCGAGGATCTGCATCCCAGCCGGATCGTCATTTCCCCCGGCCCCTGCACGCCCAAGGAAGCGGGTATTTCAGTCGACACGATTCGTAGTTTTGGAGGCAAGATTCCCATTCTCGGCGTCTGTTTGGGCCATCAGTCGCTGGCCGTCGCTTATGGGGGCGAAGTCATCCGCGCCCCGCGCTTGATGCATGGGAAGACGTCGCCGATCACGCATGACGGTAAAACGATTTACCGGTCGCTGCCCAGTCCGTTCGAGGCGACGCGCTATCATTCGCTGATCGTCAATCGCGCGAATCTTCCCGGCTGTTTTGAGATTTCGGCGGAGACCGCTGAAGGAGAGATCATGGGGATTCGGCATAAGACACTGGGCGTCGAGGGAGTCCAGTTTCACCCGGAATCGATTCTGACGACCGTTGGGAAAGACTTGCTCGGAAACTTTCTGAAACTCTAGCAACCTGCCGCCGATCCATCATCATGATCAGAGACGCGCTTGCCAAATTGGCCGATCGAATCGATCTTTCCGCACAGGAAGGCGAGACGGTCATGGCCGAGATCATGGATGGAGCAGCGACCCCGGCGCAAATCGCCGCCTATCTCATGGGGCTCAGACAGAAGGGCGAAACGGTCGATGAAATCGTCGGCTCGGTGAACGCCATGCGATCGCGCGCGATCCGGATCAGCGTCGGTGCCAAAATCGTGGTGGATACCTGCGGGACCGGCGGCGACGGCGCGCATACCTTCAACATCTCCACCACGGCGGCGCTGGTGGCAGCCGGGGCGGGCATTACCGTAGCCAAACACGGGAACCGGTCCATCTCTTCCCAATCCGGCAGCGCTGACCTGTTGACCGCGCTCGGCGTCAAGATCGATCTGGCGCCCGGTCGTGTGGCAGACTGTATCGATGAGGTCGGCATCGGCTTTCTGTTCGCGCCGCTCTATCACGAGGCGATGAAGCATTGCGCAGGGCCGAGACAGGAGATGGGGATCAGAACGCTTCTGAATGTATTGGGACCGTTGGCGAATCCGGCCGGGGCCACCCATCAGGTGTTGGGGGTCTACGATGCGAAGCTGACCGAGATCCTGGGCCGAGTGCTGTTGGAACTGGGAATCCAACACAGTCTCGTCATTCACGGCATGGACGGGCTGGATGAAATCACATTGTCGGATCGAACGAAGATTTCCGAGGGTAAGGGCGGTGTGGTGTCGAGTTATTTCATTGCTCCTGAAGAGTTTGATCTGCGGCGCGTTCCAAGAAAAGAGCTTGCGGGAGGCACACCCAAAGATAACGCGCGCATCACACAAGACATCTTGCGCGGCAAGAAAGGCCCCAAGCGGGACATTGTGTGCTTGAATGCCGCTGCTGCCCTGGTTGTCGGGCAGAAAGCCAAAACATTGAAAGACGGGGTCCGTCTCGCGCAGCAGATGATCGATTCCGGGGCTGCGGCGGAGAAGCTGGAGCAGCTCATTGCCTATACGAACAAAGCATAGTGCCGCATGATTCTCGACCGAATTCTCGAACATAAGAAAGCGGAACTGCGGCACAAGCAGAGCCGCTCCTATCTGGCGGACCTTAAAGCGATCGTTCGCGATGCGCCGCCTCCGCTGGGTTTTGCCGTGGCGCTCGAGGCAACGAGGACTGACGCGAGTCCGGCCCTGATTGCAGAAGTAAAAAAGGCTTCACCGAGTCTGGGTCTTTTGCGGGAAGAGTTTGCCGAGAAATTCGACTACCTGTCTATCGCGCGCACCTATTATGAGCATGGAGCATCGGCCGTCTCCGTCTTGACGGACAAGGATTTCTTTAAGGGCGACCTTCAATATCTGGCGGACATCAAGAAAGCCTTGCCGATTCCCGCGCTCGACAAGGAATTCATGGTCGGGGAGATTCAGTTTTACGAGGCGCGGGCTCATGGCGCGGATGCCGTATTGCTGATCGTCGCGGCACTGGAGCGGCGGCAACTGATCGACTTCTACGCCTTGGCGACGGAACTTGGGATGGATAGCCTGTTTGAAACGCATCATGAACGGGAACTCGATACGGTGCTGGAATGGATTCCCACCGCCCGATTGGTCGGGATCAACAATCGCGATCTCAAGACCTTCACGACCGATCTCAACGTGACCGTTCGGCTGGCCAAGAGAATGCCGGCCGATAAAGTGATCGTCAGTGAAAGCGGCATCCGTTCGCGCGCTGATGTGCTGAAGCTCGCGGAAGCGGGCATCCACGCCATGCTGGTGGGAGAGTCGCTGATTAAATCGGATGATATCGGCAAGAAGGTGGAAGAGTTGCGCGGGATGTCTGCGTGAAGCGCAATCGGTCGAAAGAGCCTATGGCGTATGGCTGATAGCTGATAGTACAGGACCAGAATGAAAGTTGAAGCGGGCCACTTTCATGGTCCGATTACGTGCTATAGGCCATCAGCTATCAGCTCCTCTCGTCATCGAGGCACGAAGTAACGGCAGCAACAAGTGTATGGATACGGCAGCGTAAGAGGAGACGCAGGAATTCCGTGAAGGTCAAGATTTGCGGCATTACCAACAGTGAAGATGCTCAGGTCGCGGTCGCAGCCGGAGCGGACGCGCTTGGATTTGTGATGTATGGCAAGAGCCCGCGCTGTGTGAAACCGGCAGTGGCGAGGGCCATCATCGCCGGGCTTCCGCCTTTTGTCCTGCCGATCGGCGTGTTCGTCAATGAAGATGCCGGGATGGTTCGGAAACTCATGGATGAATGTGGATTTGCATTGGCCCAACTGCACGGGGATGAATCCGCCTCCTATTGCGAGAATTTTGGACGTCCGGCGCTCAAAGCCATTCGTTTGAAGGATCGCGCTGCGTTTCTCGCCCTGGCCGAGTTTCATGGGCGGGCAAACGTGCGTGGGTTCGTAATCGATGCATTCGGAGAGCACGCATACGGCGGGACCGGGCAGACCGTCGATTGGACATTGGCGGGGGAGGTGGCGCGGGCGGCGCCGATTCTGTTGGCGGGCGGCCTGACGCCGTCGAACGTGGCCGAGGCGATTCGGCAGGTGCGTCCTTACGGAGTCGATGTGAGCAGTGGGGTGGAGCAGAGGCCAGGAAAAAAAGATCCGGACAAAGTGAAGGCCTTTATTCAAGCGGCAAGGCTTGTGTCGTGATACTGCACGGCACTATACTCCCTCGCTTGTTTCTCAAGTCCTCAAGTCCATCACGTCATGAAGTCTTGACGAGGACTTGATGACGTTACGATTTTCCAACTTTAGGACTGACTGATTATGCCACATCTACCTGATACCCATGGCCGGTTCGGACCCTATGGTGGCCGGTATGTTCCGGAAACCCTCATGCCCGCGTTGCTGGAGCTGGAAGAGGAGTACGCCAAAGCCAGGAAGGACCGCCGCTTCAAGACAGACCTTGCCTACTATCTGAAAGAGTACGTCGGGCGTCCGACCAGTCTCTACCGTGCCGATCGGCTGACCAGGAAATTAGGCGGCGCCAAGGTTTATCTGAAGCGGGAAGACCTGTGCCATACCGGTGCCCATAAGATCAACAATGCCATCGGACAAGTGCTGTTGGCCATGCGCATGAAAAAGCGCAGAATCATTGCCGAAACCGGCGCCGGTCAGCATGGTGTCGCCACCGCGACGGCAGCGGCAATGTTTGGGCTGGACTGCGAAGTCTATATGGGCACGGAAGATATGCAACGCCAGGCGTTGAATGTGTTCCGCATGCGGTTGCTCGGTGCGAAAGTAACAGGAGTCGATGCCGGAAGCCGGACGTTGAAAGACGCCATCAGCGAAGCGATGCGCGATTGGACAACGAACGTGCGGACAACCCATTACATCCTCGGGTCAGTGTTAGGGGCACATCCCTATCCCATGATGATTCGTGATTTTCAGGCGATTATCGGGAAGGAAGCACGGAAGCAAATTCTGGCTGCGGAGGGGAAGCTGCCGGATTATCTCGTCGCCTGTGTCGGGGGCGGGAGCAATTCCATCGGGCTGTTTCATGCGTTTCTGGGAGATCGCAAGGTGAAGATGATCGGGGTGGAAGCCGGAGGGAGCGGGATCGTGAGCGGCAAACATGCGGCACGTTTTTCCGGCGGGAAACCCGGTGTGTTGCAAGGGACCATGACCTATCTGCTGCAGGACGACAACGGGCAGATCAATTTGACCCATTCGGTCTCGGCAGGTCTGGATTATGCGGCCGTCGGACCGGAGCATAGCCTCTATCATGACCAGGGCCGGATCGAATACACCTATGCAACGGATACGGAAGCGATGGCCGCCTTTGATCTGCTGGCTCGCCAAGAAGGGATTGTTCCGGCGTTGGAAAGCGCCCATGCCATTGCGCATGTCGTCAAGCTGGCCCCGAAACTGAAAAAATCACAGGTGATTATTGCCAACCTGTCCGGCCGTGGGGATAAAGATGTTCAGCAAGTAGCCAGGATGCGTGGGGTGGAGTTATGAGCGGGCGGCTGGAAGCCACGTTTCAACGATTGCGCGACAAGAAAGAGAAAGCGCTCATCGCCTATCTCATGGCGGGAGACCCTGGATTGGTTGAGACAGAACAGCTGGTCGTGGCCTTAGAACAGGCGGGCGCGGATATCATTGAGCTGGGCGTGCCCTTCTCCGATCCGATTGCCGACGGGCCGGTCATTCAGCAGGCCGCCGAGCGGGGGTTGAAGAGCGGCACAACACTGCGGAAAATCCTGGCTTCAGTGACCTCACTCAGGAAGCGGACGAACATTCCCATCGTGTTGATGTTGTACTACAACTCCATCCACGCCATGGGCTGTGAGCAGTTTTGCAAGGCTGCATCAACTGCCGGAGTGGATGGATTGATTGTCCCCGATATGCCGCCGGATGAAGCGGGACCGCTCAAGGGCCCGGCCGATGCTGCAAGCCTGCCGCTGATTTTTCTCCTGGCACCGACCAGCACGCCCAGCCGGCGGAAGCTTGTGGCGGAAGAATCGCACGGGTTTGTCTATTACGTCTCCCTGACCGGCATTACCGGGGCGAAACTCAGCAATGTGACGGACATCCAACAGAATGTGAAGAAGCTCAAGAAAGTCTCAACCTCACCTGTCGCCGTCGGCTTCGGCGTGGCAACGCCGGAGGATGCGGCACAGGTATCAAAAATGGCCGACGGCGTGATCGTCGGCAGTGCCATTGTGAAACGTATCGCGTCTCACCAGCAAGATCCGGCAATGGTCAGCCATGTCGCCGAGTTTGTCCGATCGCTCAAATCGGCGATGGTCCCAGCCTAGCTAACCTGCACGGAGAGTTTGTTTCAGCTCGCCAAGACATCCAATATCGAAGTCGATATCTGAAAAGCAATGCGGGCAAGATGGGTGCGCGGGCTAACTGTTCACCCAAGGTTGCCGAGTGCTATGGCCTATTTTCATCGAGGCTGTGGATGACCACGGCGCGGCCACGGTGATCGAGCCAGCATTGAATGCGGTCGCCCACGTGGGCCGGTCGGTCGATCCTGGTATTCTGATCATGCGGAATACGGATGTCCTTCCCTTGAGCGTCCCGGATCAGATACGCGGCGCCTTCCAAGGTTTGCACTTGGCCGATCACTGACAGAGTGGCCGGTTCCCCGGAAGGCAGAGCGACCTGTTGTTGTGCGCCCAAGGTCCCGGACACGATCCCACGTCCGAGATACTCCTGTGCGGAAGGCCCTGACACCGAAGATTGGGCACAGCCTGTTGCCAGGATCATCATAGATGGAAGCCATATCGCATGTCGGAACGTCATGAGGACCGGCATCATAAAGACCTCCACGTATAAAAGGATGAGAGGGGAGGATAAGACAGGCTACTGTTCTGTACTCTGCTGACCGTCAGAGATCCCGCTCATTCAGATGGTGGCGTGCGAATGCGATGCGATCAGCGTTTTACTTGGGGAGGCATATAGGAAGTCATCTCGAGGGCGAGTTCCTTCGCGATGTCTTTCAGATTCGGCCTGAAAAACATGTAGCTACTTGAACGTTCGTGCCGGGCCTTCCAGACCGTCGTTCCGGTTGTGGCATCGATGAGACGAAGGCTTAAGCCCACGCGGCCCACGTTGTCGCCTTCCTTGCGGATGTACTCCCACGAATTGACCCGCACCACTAAGAATGAATCGACGTTGAGCGCTTTGCCGAGCGTGATGGCCGACTCTTTGTCCGATTGTCCGGTCATTTCCAGCCGGGAGAAGTAGAATACGAGCGAGTCGAAAGCCTCCTTCGACCCCTGAAAAATATCCGTCACACTCTCGGGGGGCATGACTCGTTCGATGTGCCCCATTCTCCGGAGCGCAATCGCCAGCACTTCCTGAATATCCTCGCGGGCGCTGTCATATTGGCTCGCCATCGGAGGCAATACGGCGATGGCCTGGGGGTGGAATATCTTGGCGCCCGGGCCTTCCCACACTTCCTGCAACCCGCCGCATCCGGCCAGTAACAGGGTGCCGGTGAGTACCGCACCGAGTCTGATGTGTGACAGCTGTGACATACCGTCAATATACCACGTTAGAATGTTGCGGAGATGGAGCCGGATACTAGGGCTCCCTGTTCACGGAAATCATACCCGCCGCCGACATCGGCGCGAAAGAAGAAAATACGCAGGCCCAATCCCGCCGTGGGGATGAATGGCGTGGCGGCGTCCTTCATGTTTTTGAACGTGCCGATCCGAAGGGAAAGAAACTCGGAGAGCAACGTCTGTTCCGCGCCCAAACTCAAGAGCTGGCTTTTAACATCCGGTAATATGGTTCTGTTTGCGGTGATATCGACATCGGCCGTAAGAGTCAGCGTCGAATAAGGATTGATGGCCATGCCGGCCCGGACTTGAGGATCCAGCTTGATCTCGCCTCCGCGGGAGTCATCCAGAACCGGTTTGTTGATATCTTTCGCCACGATTCCAAACCGAACCCACGAGGTGGGCTTATAAATGGCGCCCAGGTCGATGCCATAGGCGGTGGAGATGGTCGGCTTGCCGAAATTATTGCTGATTGTAACGCCATTGCCGCCTTGAAGGGCCACGGTACCGGAATAGGCCGCGCCCTGGATAATTTTCCCCGTGACACCGATTGAGAACGTCTTGTCGGCAAAGGCATAGGCGTAGGAAAGTGACGCCTGCCTGGCTTCCAAGCCGAGTAACGTCATCGTCCCGGCCACGGACGGGCCGGCGGTTACACTCAACGGCGTACTGATATATCCCCCGCCGGTCGCCACATCCGATACGTTTAACCCGAACGCATGCTCGCCGAAATGTCCTTTGATATAGAGTCCGGCAGATCCGTTCACCGACAGGTTGGCGCCCGGCTGATTGAGGCGAGCGGCAATATCTTGAGCCCTCGCGGCAGCATTTGGATCGCTGGAGTTGAAGTCTTCCAGGTCGCGAATGGCCTCGCCAAACCCGCGGCGATCGATTGCTTGCCCGCCGCCCTGGATCCGAATATCCACGGTCTGGGTCATCGCCAGGCCGGCCGGGTTCCAATAGGTGGCGAGCGCATCCGTGGTTACTGCCACGCCGGCGCCTCCCATACCGGTCGCGCGTGGGCCGACCGTGACGAATTCCGCAGCCATGGCCTGCGCCGCAAGACCGGCCAGGACGGCTGTCAGAAGAGTATGTCGAAGGACACTGTGCATGCGGACCCTATCAGCAGCGGTTTGCGTCTCAGCCCGACATCAGCATGCCTTGTGAGGCTCGATTGGTCAACAATTAGCAGGATGCGAGAACACAGCCGGCGAATTGTTTCAGCATCCTGTTAGACGATCATGCCATCCTGCATGTAAACGATGCGGTCGGCCTGGGCGGACAACTTGTCATTATGTGTCACGATGATGAAGGTGGTTCCACGGGCTTTATTCAAGTCCCGCATCAGTCCGAACAAGGCATCTCCGCTATGGGTGTCCAGATTGCCCGTCGGTTCATCGGCCAATACGAGATCCGGTTTCTGCATCAATGCCCGCGCCATCGCGACACGCTGTTGTTCGCCGCCGGACAGTTCGCCGGGCTTGTGATGCAGGCGCGCCCCCAATCCTACTTCGGTGAGCAACGCGGTTGCTTCGGCTTCAACAGAGGCGGGATCCCGCCTCTGGACGAGGGCCGGCATGCCGGCGTTCTCCAGGGCCGTGAATTCCGGCAACAGGTGATGAAACTGGAACACAAAGCCGATGCGCCGATTGCGAAAATCAGCCTGCTGCGTCTCCGTCAGTTGGAATAAATCCTGGCCATCAATGGTTACCGTGCCGCGACTGGGCTTGTCGAGTGTGCCGATGATATGGAGCAGGGTACTTTTCCCGGCCCCCGAGGCTCCGACTATAGCGATCAGTTCGCCGCGCTTGATCTCAAGGTTGATTCCCTTGAGGACCGGCAGCTCATAGGACCCCATGGAGAACGATTTATGGAGATCAGTGACTTTAATCATAAAGAGCGCATATGGCTTTCAGTAGTCAGCATTCAGCTGGTTATGAGGCTGACGGCTGACCGCTGACAGCTTGTGCCCCTACTCATAGCGTAAGGCAGCGACCGGTTCCAGCTTGGCCGCCTGGTTCGCAGGGTATACGGTCGCGATAAAACTGATCAGGATGGCCGAGCCGGCCACGAGCAGGACGTCCTCGGCCAGCACATGAACGGGAATTTTCGAAATGTAGTAGACGCTCGCGTCGAACGTCCAAAACCGTTCGATCAGCCACAGAAACGCATAGCCCAGCGGGATGCCGATAGCCGTTCCGGAAAACCCGATGATCAACCCGTTCAGCATGAAGATACGGCGGATGCTGCGCCTGGTCGCGCCCATTGCCTTGAGGATGGCGATTTCTTTCTGCTTTTCCGTGACGATCATCGTGAGTGTGCTCACGATGTTGAACGAGGCCACGATCGTAATCAGGACGAGCAGCAGAAACATCATCGTTTTTTCCAGCTTCAGAGCCGAGAAGAGATTGCGGTTCATCTGCATCCAATCTCTGGCGCCGTGGCTGAAGCCCAGCTCGTGTTCGATGTTGCGGGCGATCTCGTCGGCGCGGAACACGTCCGTCACCTTCACCTCGACGCCGGACACGCTGTCTCCCATGTTGAAGAATTTCTGTGCTTCGCCGAGTTCGATATAAGCCAGGGAGGAGTCGTATTCGTACATGCCGGAATGGAAGAGGCCCACGACGGCGAAGGTACGAATCTTCGGCACCATGCCCATCGCACTGATCGGCCCGACGGGAGACACGACGTTAATGATATCGCCGGCAAAGACACCCAGCCGGGCCGCCAGTTCTCTGCCGAGAATAATCCCGGGCTTTTCGACCATCTGCGCCTCGCCTTGCGGGTCGTCAACCGGAGCCTGGCGTACCTTGACGGGTGTGAGCAGATCGGCCAGTTGTCCCGTCGACATGTTCTTGGCCAATTCGGTGACCTGGGATTCGCGCTCCGGGTCGATGCCGCGCAGCACGATGCCTTGCACGCCGGACTGCGTGGTGAGGAGGACCTGGCGGAGCACGAAGGGCGTTGCGGCGACGACTTCCGGGACCGTTCGTATTTTCTCTACGAGCGGATCGTACTCCGTCATATTTTCTTTCATCCGCTCCTGCACGATGATATGGGCCGTGGTCCCGAGAATCTTGGCCTGAATATCTTCCTTGAAGCCGGTCATGATGCCGACGGTGCCGATCAGCGCCGCCACGCCCAGCGTGATGCCGGCGATGGAAACGAATGTATTGAGCGAAATGGTCCGATTGCGGCGCTTGGCGCGCAGGTACCGGAGCCCGACGAAAATCTCATAGGGGAGGGCCATCGCTATTTCTCAGGCCTTAATTGAGGGAAGAGCACCACATCGCGAATAGAGGCCTGATTGGTGAAGAGCATGATCAGGCGATCGATGCCGATGCCTTCACCGGCTGTCGGCGGCATACCGAACTCCAGCGCACGGAGAAAGTCCTCGTCGACGAGATGGGCTTCTTCATCGCCTGCCTCCCGCTGGGCCGCCTGGCCCTCGAATCGCTCGCGCTGATCCAAAGGGTCGTTCAACTCGGAGAACGCATTGGCGATTTCCCTGCCGGCGATGTAGAGCTCGAACCGGTCGGTGAGCGAGGGGTCCGAGTCCTTGCGTCTGGCCAGCGGAGAAATTTCGATGGGGTAGTCCGTGATAAACGTAGGCTGCTGGAGATTGGGCTCGACGGTTTCCTCGAAAACGGCGTTCACGATATTGAAGAGCGAATCATCTGAATCGACCGGTACGTTGAGGCGCCGGGCTGCGGCCAGCGCCTGGGTGCGATCGCTCAGGACGGCGGGATCGAGCTTGTTCACCTCGATGATCGACTGATGGTACGACCAGCGCCTCCACGGGGGGGTCAGCGTGATCTGCTGGCCCTGATAGTCGATGACGGTCTTGCCGAGAATCTGCCGGGCAAGCGAGGAGACCATTTCTTCGGTCAGTACGATCAGGTCATGGTAGTCCGCGTAGGAGACGTAAAACTCCAGCATCGTGAATTCGGGATTGTGAATCGTCGAGATACCCTCGTTCCGAAAGTTCCGGTTGATCTCGAACACCCGTGGAAATCCGCCGACGATCAGGCGCTTCAAGTACAGCTCCGGCGCGATGCGTAAATATAAATCGACGCCAAGCGCATTGTGATGCGTGACGAACGGCTTCGCTGCCGCGCCGCCTGGAATTGGATGCATCATCGGCGTCTCGACCTCCAGGAATCCCCGTTCGATCAGAAAGGCCCGGATGCCGGCGATGATTCTGCTTCTGGTCGCGAAGATCTGATGGACCTCGGGGTTGGCAATGAGGTCAACGTAACGCTGGCGATAGCGGGTCTCGACATCTGTGAGCCCGTGCCACTTTTCCGGGAGTGGACGGAGCGCTTTGCTGAGAAACGTTAATTGATGTACCTCGACTGTAAATTCATTTGTCTTGGTGCGAAAGAGCACCCCGGTCACGCCGATCCAGTCTCCGAGATCGAGCTGTTCCGTGACGGTGTAGGCCTGCTCGGAGAGCAGATCCTTCTTGAGGTAGACTTGCAGGCGGTCTGATCCGTCTTGCAGCACGGCAAAGCCGGCCTTTCCAAAACGGCGCAGGGCCACCACGCGGCCTGCGATGGTGCATGGAATCTTCTCCTGCTCCAGGACCTCTTTGGTCTTCTCGCCGTGCAGCTTGATGAGCAGGCCGGCCCGGTCTTTGACTTCGAAGCGCGCCCCGTACGGAGCCACGCCCGCCTGGCGGAGGTGATCGAGCTTCTTGATCCGTTGTTGCCGCTGTTCGTTCAGTTCATCCATGTCGGTGTTATCCGTCGTTCGTGTCTCGTCGCTCGCAAGTTGTGCGTGGGACGCGCGCGAATAGCGAGACAGGCGGGACTCAGGGTTGAAGATTCTTGCCAGTCCCGCGTTTCTCGCACGTCGCGCGGGCCCTGCACGAAGAACGAGATTCGTTTCACGAGATACGGTGGTTTGTTACACATCGTCTTCCAATTTGCCAATCGCGGACGGCTGATCGCTGTCTTTCGTGAGTTTTCTTTTTAAATAGGCCTCGATGAATCCGTCGATTTTGCCGTCCATGACGGAGGAGACATCGCCGGTTTCGTGGGCGGTCCGGTGGTCTTTCACCAGCTGATAGGGCTGGAACACATAGGACCGGATCTGGCTGCCCCACGCGATGTCCTTCTTCTCTCCGACGATCGCGTTGAATTCCGCTTCTTTCTTCTGCTGTTCCCGCTCATACAGACGCGCCTTCAAAATTTTCATCGCCCCGTTTCTGTTCTGCAGCTGCGAGCGCTCGTTCTGGCATTGCACGACGATGCCGGTCGGCAGGTGCGTGATGCGGATCGCTGTTTCGACCTTGTTGACGTTTTGGCCGCCGGCGCCGCCCGCGCGGAATGTGTCGATTCTCAGGTCTTTATCCTCGATCGCTACGTCGATGTCTTCACTCAACTCCGGATAGACGAATACCGAGGCGAATGAGGTGTGCCGCCGTTTGTTGGAGTCGAACGGGGAGATGCGCACCAGGCGGTGGACCCCGGCCTCTGCCTTTAAATACCCGTAGGCATAGGGGCCGGTAATCGAGAGGGTCGCGCTCTTGACGCCGGCTTCGTCACCGGCCAGCAGATCCAGGGTCTCGACCTTGAACTTTTTGGTTTCCGCCCACCGCACATACATGCGCAGCAGCATTTGCGCCCAATCCTGGGATTCTGTTCCGCCGGCGCCCGGATGAACTTCGAGAATCGCGTTGTTCGGATCCAGCTCGCCCGACAACAGCATTTCCACACGCAACGCTGCAAGGCGGGGCTCCAGCCGGTTCAGCTCCGCCGTCAGCTCTTGTTCGAGCGCGGCATCGCCGCTTTCGGTCGCCAGTTCCAAGAGGGCGTTCAGATCACCCAGCTTGGATTCGACGTCGCGCCATGTTGCCAGTTCGCGCTCGATTGTCGCTTTCTTTCGGCTGACAGCGGCGGCGGCGCGGGCATCGCTCCAAAAATTGGGCTGCCCCATCTGGGCTTCCAGCTCTTCCAGGTCGGCGGTCATGCGGGCGAGGTCAAAGATGCCCCCGTAACTCGGAGACTTGCTCTCCGATGGCGCGGACACGGACTTGCACGTAATCAAACAACATTGAACGATCTTCCTCCCGTTACGCGGGCTCGATAGCGGTTGTGCCGGGGGCGGGTTCCTCCGTGCGGAAGTAACCGTACAGGCACAGAAACGCGCAGATTATAGCACAGCCGTAGGCAAACACATCTCCGTAGTAGCTATAAAAAGTGCGGGAGTTCCTGATCGGGATTGCGGCTTTCAGCGCATGTTCCGTGAACAGGGGCGTCGCATCCAGGATGCGGCCGTACGGATCGATGAAGCCTGAAATTCCGGTGTTGGCGGAACGCGCAAAGGCCAGATGGTTTTCCACTGAACGGAAGACGACCATGGAAAAATGTTGCGCAGGTGCCGACGATGGCCCGAACCAGCCGTCATTGGTGATGGTGACAAGAAACTCCGCGCCGTTGTCCGCAAATCGCCGGACCAGGTCAGGGAAGATCACTTCATAGCAAATGGCCACGCCGAACTTCACAGGCCGCGAGCCGGCCGGACTGCCGCCGCGCAACGACTTGGGTGTAAACGACAAAATCGTCGGACCCGGCCCTGCTTCGAAATCGCCGATCCCTTCCACCAGCTTATCGAGAAAGAACAGCAGCGATGATTTCAGTGGAATATATTCTCCGAACGGCACGAGATGGTGCTTGTCGTACCGGCCGAGCAGGGTGCCGTCTGTCCCCAACAGATAGGCGCTGTTCAAGAGATAGGGTCTACGGTCCGGATAGAATCGTAACGCCGGGCTTCCAGTGAGGATCGGCGCTTGTGCGCGGGCCGCCCACTCAATGAGCTTCAATTGGTAGTCCTGCTCCCGTTCCAGGACGAACGGCGTTGCCGCTTCCGGCCAGACGACCAGGTCTGTGCCGATGCCCAGCTTGGCGGTCAGCCGCTCGAATCGCTGCATGGTCTCATCGCGGTACTCGGCATCCCATTTCACGGACTGGTCGATGTTGGGTTGCACGACTCCCACGGTAACGGAGAATTTTGACTGTGTGGGATTTCCCTCCATCAGCACGGAAGAGCTATAGAGCCATGACAGCACCATGAGGACTGCCGTGGTCGTGAGCAACTCCCATGGGAGCTTGACGGGGTGAAAACCGCGAAAGAAGGGCATCAACCATAAGATCAGCTCGGCAATGGCCAGGTTGACCAGTACGATCAGGAAGGAGACGCCATAGACCCCTGTGTGATCCGCAATCTGAATCAGGTCCAAATTCTGGTATTGCGAATAGCCAAGAAGGCACCAGGGAAGGCCCGAGAGAGCATAGGTGCGGACCAGCTCAAGCGCGACCCAGATGCAGGGGGCGAAGAAAATCCCATAGCGTGGGATCAGTTCCCGCAGCCAGACGACAGCCAGACTGTAGAACCCGACATAGAGTCCGAGATAGGCGGTCAGGAGCAGGAGGATGGCGTAGCTGACGGGGAGGGGAACCTTGCCGTAGGTCGTCATGGCCGTGACGACCCATTCCATGATGCCGGTAAATCCGATAAGGCCGGTCAGCCATCCGATCCAAAAGGCGCGCCGCCGGGAGCACTGATCGAGGGCCAGATGCAGCGGAATCAGGGCGGCCCAGGCCAGCAACCCGAATTCAAAGTTGGGAAAGCACAGCGGTAATAAGACACCGCTCGCGCAGGCAAAGAGGATCTGGCGCGAACGAGGCAGGTCCATTGCGGGCTACGATAGCGAAAGCGTTCGGGACTTGCAAGGGAACGGGGAGGGATTGCAAAAGTAACTGCCTCGCCATCCGGAGGGTAGTCGAAAGGGCAACACATGGCATGAATCATGCGGGCGAGAATAGCCTTGGGCATGACGAAGAGTTTACTTGACTGAATTCTGGTTGAGGCCTATCGTACCCTTTGTGGGGGGAGTTAACGCCCCGAGGGAATATGGTTCATAAGGGGATCGAGTGTGAGGACGGTGTGCAGGACCAGCTTGTACTGGGAAGCCTAAAATCCTCCCAAGGTCTCCGTCGTACCTAATCGTCCTCGGTTAGGTGCGTGCTCCTCCCACCCAAACAAACCCACATCATTCGTCACTGTGCACACTGCCATCGCTCGTGTCTGTAAGCTAAGACATGGCCGCGCTTGGCCATTCTGTTCGTTATTGCTCGGTTAAAGAGCTTATGCCGTGTGGCGTATGGCACGAGATTGAGCTTGAATAGAAACTCGCCCATCTGCTGATCCGATCACGTGCTACATGCCACCAGCTAAATGCTCTTGCCCTCAACGAGCGATGCGCTGGTCGGCTCGCGTTACCGTTACCGGCCCTGCCGGGTTGGGGAGGGGTGACGAATCTCGCCTGCTATACTTCCATCAAGATGAATGTCTACGGCCTACTCAGCCTCTTGCTCTGTCTGGTGCTGTTCCCGGCAGTGGGAACGGCCGGACTCTATCAATGGACTGATGCGCAGGGGAATCTCCATATTACCGATACGCCGCCGCCGGTTCCTGAAAAGAAGCCGGCGCCTGTAGTTGAGGCGGCTCCACCGGTTTCTCAATTTGCACCACAGAAAAAGACGTCGACAAAGGGTCAGACTTCGGCGGGACGACCGCAGGCTGAAATTCGCCCTGCGCCGGATAGGACGTCTGCCCCGCAGTCGTCTCGTAATGCCAGCAATCACTCGATGCTCAGCAGTCTGAATCAGGCCCAGGCGACAACGACAAGCCCTTGGCAGGTATTTGAAGGGAATGCGGCAAGTACCAAGGCCGCTGTTCAGCGTTGGACCGACGAAAAGG
Source organism: Nitrospira sp. (assembly GCA_022842445.1). Taxonomy (GTDB): domain Bacteria; phylum Nitrospirota; class Nitrospiria; order Nitrospirales; family Nitrospiraceae; genus Nitrospira_D. The sequence goes on along the minus strand of JALHPO010000004.1, from coordinate 52,058 downwards.
GTATCGAACACTTCGTCGATGCCGTCCCGGACCAGCGACGGCGCTAGCCAGGAGTGTGTATGAGAGGCTTCAGGGTGTTTTCCCCTATGCTGTATATTCTCGTCCTCCTAGGAGTTGTCATCGAAGGGCTGCTGCCGTGCGATTCGGCTGCCGCGCTCCCCCGCGTCCCTGCCGAGTTTTCAGAAGATGGACGCATGACCGTCGTGCAGACGGCCGGCGATCTCGCTATCTGGGACATCGAGGCCAAAACCCTTGCCGGGAAGGTTCCGCAAATCCAGTGCGACCAGGTCAGATTCTTGAAGCAAGACGGCTGGGTGCTGTGTGCGGGAAACGGCGTGACGATCTATGATTGGAAGCGCCAGATGGCTGTGGCCAAGATCCCGCCGGAAGGGAAGCAAGCCATGCGCGTGTTGGCCTATTCGCGCGAGGCGGATCGCATGGTCGTTCGTCAGGGCAATGAGGCGGTCAGCGTCTGGCATGTCGGCGATAAGTTGATACCGCTGAAGCATATTCCGCTTGATGCGGAAAAGGACGTGCTCTCGGCTGCCGCGTCGCCCGATACAAAGACACTGGCGGTGACACAGGGCCGGAAAATTCTCCTCTATGACCTTCTGGGCACGGCCGTGCGCGATATGGTGATGAAAGAAGGGCACCCGCACGATCTGCTCTTTGCGCCGAACGGTCCGATATTGGCGGCGAGTATCGGGAATACGATATTGCTGGTTGATACGGAACAACGCACGATTCACGCGCGGGCTACGTTGACGAGCGCAGAAGGCGCGCGCGGCCGTTTGGTGCCTCGTGTGTTTTCACTCGACGGCAGCCGGCTTGTGGCGGGCAACGGGCAATGGAGTTATCCGGTCTTCGAGGTTGAGTCGGGCAGGTTGCTGGCGTTGACGGAATTCACCTATGTGGATCGGGAACGGGGCGTGCGGTCCAATATCCAGCTCCATACGGCCGACATCTCCGATGACGGTGACTATTTGGTCGGGCAGCCGGAACATCCTTCCACGCTGCAGATCTGGGATCTGCGGACCGGTACGATGTTGCCGGATCTATGCGGAGACGATTGCCGCAACATGGGGCCAGGTGTCGCGCTGCTCAGATGGTCGCCTGATGGGTCGAAGATTCTTGTGGAGATGAATGGCGGGCGGAATGCCGAGGTGGCCGGGAAGGTCTCTCTCTGGGACGTCGGTACGCGCGCGCCGGAACTTGTTCTGGACCTCAGCCGGCCGCAAGCGAAAATCCTCACCAAACGCACAGCGTTGCCGTCTCCGCACGCTGCCGGGTCCTCTGCGCTATCGGCCGGTTCGGCGTTTGTCCATGCATCGGCGTTACGCACGATGGCGACGTCTCCCACGGCCAATCTTCTTGTCACAAGCGGCGATGACGGCCTACTGAAGGTCTGGAATCCCGGAAAAGGAACGCTCTTGCGCCGGCTCAAACTGGCCGCGCCGGCCAGTGCGCTGGGGTTCAGCGCTGATGGGACCATTCTGGCGGCGGGCGCCGCTCAGGGAGAGGTCCGTCTGTGGGACACCCGGACATGGCGTGAATTCCCGCCCTATTCGAGCCGGCAGGGGCAGATCAATGCGCTGCAATTTCTTCCCGGCAACCGATTGCTGGCCGTTGCGGGAGAGCAGCCGAAGGTGTCGATCGTGGACTTGAATACGCGCGAGGTGGTGAAGGAACTCGTGCATATGAGTGCGTCTGAGTCCTGCGATGCCAAGGGATGTGTCAGAAAGCGGTCCACGCAAGCGGAGGCTGTGCTCACGCTGGCCCTGTTGGACGGCAGTCCGTTCCTATTGACTGCTTCACAGACCGGACAGGTTGCCTGGGATATCGAGACGTGGACCGAGATCGACAGGCCTGCGGGCTTTCCTGAAAACTGGTCGGGCCTTGGATGGAGACGTTCCTATCTGGCCACGACGGCCCGCACCAGGAATCCCATGGCATCTGCCCTCACGGTCTGGGATCCGAGGCGCAACGGCCCTGTCGCCGGTCTGGATATATTCACGAACGGAGACACCGAAGTCATCGAGAAGGGCGCAACGTTGACGCTGGGTGCGTCCTTGGCCGTCGATCCGTTGAATCGATGGGCCGCCACAAGAGTCGGAGAACAGGTGTCTGTGTGGAATCTGGAGGATCAGGAAAGAAAGAAAACGTTCTCAATAAAAATGCCTTACTATCTGCATTGGACAGGTGACGGGAAACATTTGGTCGTTTCTACGCTCGACCGGAAAGTGCTGGTCTGGTCTGCGGAGACGATGGAACCCGCGCACTTCCTTCTGGACCCCTCGGTGACGCAATAGCCTGCATCGTTCATGACGATTCTTCGACAAATGGCTTAAGCACTCGTTCTTCGTGAAACGTATCTCATTGGAGAAAAGAGCTGATAGCTGATGGCGTATAGCAGGTGATCGGATCAGCGCATGTGCCCTCTGATTCATTCGCCGGTCTCGTGCCATGAGCGATATGCCATACGCTCTATCCTTCAACTGAACGGCGAGCGACGAAGAACGTAGCAGCGGATCGGCTATTGAAGTAGAAGCGCTCACGAATAATATGGGTTAAGATTCAATCCCAAGCGCAACATTGCTGTCTGGAGGAAAAAGAAGATCAGCGATGGGGTTTCCTCGCGCGGCTGTTCTGTGTACAATGCCGCGCGATTTCAGTTGCACCGTTCTGTGAGGATGAATGACCAAGAAACACTCAACGCCCCCATCGACTGCTGCTTCGACTACCGCCAAGCCATTGTCTGAATCGCCCGCGCAGAAGAAAGCCGCAAAGCCGGAGCAGCAGGTGACCGCCGTCGAAATGGGCGCGCGCCAGCGGGAAATCTCCGTCTCGGAGTTTTTCACAAAGAACCGGCACCTGCTTGGCTTCGACAATCCGCGCAAGGCGCTGTTGACCTGTGTGAAGGAAGCGGTCGACAACGCGTTGGATGCCTGCGAAGAAGCCGGCATTCTGCCCGATGTTACGGTGCGGCTGGAGATCGCTGCGACCAACGGAGCGCCGCCGCCGGCCAGCCAGGCCACGCGGTTCCGCATCACGGTGACGGACAACGGCCCCGGCATCGTCCGTCAGCAGATTCCGAGGATTTTTGCGAAGCTGCTCTACGGTTCCAAGTTCCACCGCATGAGAATGAGCCGGGGCCAGCAGGGGATCGGGATTTCCGCCGCCGGCATGTACGGCCAGCTGACGACCGGCAAACCGGTGACGATCATTTCGCGTACCGGGCCGCGCGCCGCCGCGCATTTTTTTGAAGTGCAGATCGACACGAAGAAAAACGAGCCGCTGGTGCATGAGAATAAGCAGATTGAATGGGAGCAGCCGCAAGGAACGCAGGTGGCGATTGAAGTCGAAGGCAAGTACCAAAAAGGCCGGGCGTCGGTCGACGAATGGCTGGAGCAAACATCCATCGCCAACCCCCACGTCAAACTGACGTATCGCACACCGGAAGGGGAGACGAAGGAATATCCCCGCACCTATCATGAACTGCCGCCGTCGCCGCGGGAAATCAAGCCGCATCCCTACGGCATCGAATTCGGGATGTTCCTCAAGATGCTGCAAGACACGAAGAGCCACTCGGTGTCCGGATTGTTGGCGAGCGATTTTTGCCGGGTGTCGCCGCAACTGGCTGATGAAATCTGCAAGGCAGCGAAGGTGTCGCCGCACACGAAGCCGCGCGAGTTGAAGGGAACTGCCGCGGAAACGTTGTATCGGACCATCCAGGATACGAAAATCATGGCGCCGCCGACAAATTGCCTGTCGCCGATCGGCGAGAAAGCGATACTGTCCGGCCTCTACAAGCAGATCAAAGGCGAGTTCTACACGGCGGTGAGCCGGCCTCCGGCGGTGTATCGCGGCAATCCCTTCGTCATCGAAGCGGGCCTGGCCTACGGGTCTGCGCCTCAGGATCAGAACAAGCCCCGGCAGCCGGCGATGCCGAAAGCGGAAGGCGAGCGGGATGAGGAAGATTCGGAACTCGCGCGCGTGATCCGTTACGCAAACCGTGTGCCGTTGCTCTATCAGCAATCAGCCTGTTCGACGTTCAAAGCGGTTCTGAGCACGACGTGGAAAAATTACGGCGTCACGCAATCCCGCGGTGCGTTGCCCGGCGGACCGATGGTGATTTTCGTCCACATGGCGTCGGTCTGGGTGCCTTTCACGAGCGAATCCAAAGAGGCGATCGCCGACTACGATGAAATTCAGAAGGAAATCACGCTGGCCTTGCGCGAGTGCGGCCGGCGGCTGGGATTATTCTTGCGTCGCCGTGAACGGGCTGCGAGCGAATACCGGCGGAGAAACATCTTTGAGTTGTACATCGAGGAAGTCGTTGAGGCCTGCAATCGACTCAAGGGCGGCACGCTGCCGAAAGAAAAACTCAAGGCGCAGCTCCAGAAGATCGCGACATCGCGCACCGGCGGACTGAAGACCGATGAGGCGCTTGGCAAGACCGGCGCAGGGCCTGAAGGCTTACCCCATTCCATCATCGTGACGGCAGAAGGAGTCGAAGGTGAAGTCGATCTCGCCGCTCGGGTACAGGCCGATGCCGCAACGGCGCCGGTCGAACCGAATCCGCCCGGCGATACAGCGCCGATTGCAAAAGAGACCAAGGGACAGGGAAGGAAAGCGACGAGCGCAAAGGCGAACGGTGCCAAGCCTCCCAAGCGGAAGGCGGTTCAGATGCCGCTCTTCAGCGGGCCTGACCGACCAGCCAAATCAGATAAACGAGACAAACGAGATAAACAAGACAAACCAAACAAGCCGGTTCCCCCTTCGAAGCCGCGAGGAAAGAAATAGGACGTATGGCCGCCAAGCAGAGAAAGACCACCACGGTTGAAAAGAAGCTCATCGGCGTGGCCGACGTCGTGATCACGGCGGCGGAACGGTCGAAGGATCCGACGCTCGAGATCCCGATTCGCGCTCTGTCGAATGTTTCGTTCAATGCACGCAAGGGCTTGATTGAGATGGGGAGCAAGAAGCAAGCGCGCTCATTTTTCAATGTCGGCATGGCCAAGAAGTTCATGCAGACGGTGTTGGTGGCGGATGCGTTGTCGGAATTGCAGCGGGCGGAGCTGACGACCTCGCTTCGAGAAATTTACTACCGGACGAAACACACCATCCAGGATTCGCATGAAAACACGTTCGACACGCAAGACGAATCTGATCCGGTGATCGAGGATCTGGAAGTCTCGCTCTCTGCGTTGCGGGAAGAGCTGCATGTCCGCGCGGAAAACAGCGGCAGCATCGTCGGGCCGGTCGTGTTCGGCGATGACGGGGATCGCGTGGATTGTGCCAGGCTGGGCAAGGGCGGCTATTCAGTGCCCTCGATCGTGGAACCGGAGTATCTGGAGATCCGGCGCTGCACGGCGGACTTCGTTCTGCTCGTTGAAAAGGGCACTCAGTGGAACCGGTTGTCGGAAGATAAATTCTGGCGGCGCTATAACTGTGTGTTGCTGACGGGTAACGGTCAGCCTCCTCGCGGTGTCCGCCGATTGGCGAGACGGCTGCATGAAGAACACCGGCTGCCCGTCTACGTGTTGGTCGACAACGATCCGTGGGGCTATTACATTTATTCCGTCATCAAACAAGGCTCGATCAATCTGGCGTTTGAAAGCCAGCGCATGGCAATTCCAAAAGCTAAGTTTATCGGTTTGTCGAGCGCTGACCCCGAACGCTATGAGCTGCCGCGCAACGTCGGCATCAAGCTGAACGACAAAGACATCGCGCGTGCGAAAGAATTGATGAATTACGAGTGGTTCAAAAAGCCGGCCTGGCAGGCGGAGATCAAGCGGATGCTCACGAGCGGTCTCAAGTACGAGCTCGACGCACTGGCAAACAAGGACTTCCAGTATCTGACCAAGAAGTATCTGCCGAGGAAGCTCAAAGAGAAAGACTGGCTGGACTAGGCAGTCTTGCCAGCCGATCCGGTGTATAGTCCTTCGTCGCGCATCGTTCAATTGAAGGAAAGAGCTTATGGCACGAGACCCGCGAATGAATCAGAGGGCAGATGCGCTGATCCGATCACGTGCTATATGCCACCAGCTATACGCTCTCGTTCCCAACGGGATTTGCTTGCCTCGCTGAGCGTCCTCGTTTTCACGAACCCCCTATGAAAACCTTGCCCGCCTGGACCGCGCCTCTTCGGGACTGGCAGCGCCGCGCCCTATCGGCGGTGTGCGCCCATCCGGCCATGGATTTTCTGGCGATGGCCACGCCTGCCGCCGGGAAAACGCGCTTTGCCCTGGCTGTTGCGCATCACTATCTGGCGGCAGGGGCTGCGGTCAGAGTATTGGTGGTGTGCCCGACCAATCACTTGCGCGGGCAATGGTCGGACGCCGCCGGCAAAATCGGTCTGCACCTTGATCCGGCCTTGACGAATGAACAGGCCGTGGAAGCGTCTGACTATCACGGCGCCGTGGTGACCTATCAGCAAGTCTGTCTGGCCCCGGCGATCTTTCAGCGAGCCTGTAAGAGTAAAAAAACCCTGCTCATTCTCGACGAGCTGCATCACGCCGGCGACGGAAAAAACTGGGGGAAGGCGCTCCGTACCGCTTTTGAGCCGGCGGTGTTCCGGCTGATTCTGTCCGGCACACCATTCCGCTCGGATAACAATCCAATCCCCTTCATTCGTTATGAGCAGGGGGAGAGCCGGGCCGATTTCGCCTATGGCTATACCGATGCGATCGGCGACGGCGTGTGCCGTCCGATCGTGTTCCCCAGTTACGAGGGCGAGCTGACCTGGTTTTCCGAAGGCCGTGAGCATACGGCCAGGTTTGAAGACGGTCTCACGTTCGACCGGCAGCGGGAACGGTTGAAGACGGCGCTGTTGCAAGAGACTTGGCTCGGTCCGGTCATTGCCGATGCCCATGCGCAGCTCACCCGATTGCGCAAGGAAGAACAACCGGACTCAGGCGGACTGATCGTGAGCATGGATCAAGACCATGCCCGCTGGGTGGCGGATCTCGTCGGTCGCATCACCGGCGTCAAAGCGGCCGTCGCGGTCTCGGACGATCCAGCTGCATCCGGCGTGATAGAAGACTTTGCCGGGCACAAGAAACAGCAGTGGCTGGTTGCGGTCAATATGGTGAGTGAAGGCGTGGACATTCCACGTCTTCGTGTCGGCGTATACGGTACGAACGTGCTGACAGAAATGTATTTCCGGCAGGTGGTCGGGCGGTTCGTCCGGATGCAGGACGGGATGCCCAAGCCGCAACGGGCCTGGCTCTATTTGCCTAAAGATCCGGTTCTGGCCCATTACGCCAGGCAGATCAAGGCGGAGCGCGATCATGTGTTGGAAGATATCATGCCGGCCGGCCAGCGGGACCTCTTCGGCCGTGTTACGGTCTCGACGAACGAGTACATACCGCTGATGGCCGTGGCCAGGGTGGACAGCGTGATCGGCGAGGAGGACGTGAGAGGGGAGAGCCAGACAGCGATTTCAACTGAACCGCCGGTCTCACTCCATGAGCAGAAGCAGGATCTGCGCGAACTCCACCGGTTGCTCGTCAGTGCTGTTGCGAGAGCGGGCGGTATCGACCATCGCCGGCTGAACGCCGAATTGATCGCGCGCACCGGGAGCCGTGTCGATCAAGCCACGGTCGAGCAGCTTCGGAAGCGCATTCAATTGTTGGAGCGATGGAAGGATCAAGGGTACGACGGGAAGCGGTGAGTCAGCCACATGGCGGCCGATCAATTCGCAGCGGCTTCCTTCTCGCGCAGGTACCTGTCGAGCAGGAATGTGCCGAACGGCAGGATAGAGGCGACAAAGGCCTGCATGCAAAACCTATTGTCCCATTGGTATTTGGTGCGCAGCCGGGCTAACTGGCCGACATAGAGCAGAAACAGGATGCCGTGGATCGACCCCACGATTCTGACGGCCAGCGGCATCCCCATGAAGTATTTCATCGGCATGGCGATGCACAGCAGGATGAGAAAAGACGTCCCCTCCGCTAACGCGGTCATCCTGAATACTCGGATCGGGCTCATTGGCATCGATCTTTCTGCTTCTCTAAACGAAGTCTGTCGTGAGGTAACATGAAACGCTCGCAGCCGATACACCTGGACGCGGTTCGTGCGGTGTTCAGGCGGATAAGCCTGTGCGCATTGTCATGAACTTTTAAGCAAGTGTCAATGAGACCCGCTGGGATAAGACCTTCAGGCTGGCCTGCCTATTCGTGAATGCACTTTGCCGTAATTTCTGGTCCGTTCCGGAGGCCGCAAGACGCGGCACCAGCGACAGACTCGAAGGAGCGTTATCTAACGAGCGGTTCTCTCTGGAGGGATGGGAGTGGAACAGGGGCCGGGGAGTATCGGATCACACACCCCACGGCTGTCAGGCCGTAGGGTGTGCACTATGCCCTGATCCGATCGGCTTAGTTCGGCGGCAGCATCCAATAGCACCAGCCGAGAATAATTGGGGCTGCCACATACATGGCCTTTTTTCCGAAGGCATCATTTACCCCATAGATGAGAATGCCACCGATGAAGACGAAATAGATCAAGCCGATTCCCCGATAGCTCGCACTGTGGTCGGCCGCCAAAGCGAGGGCAGGTGATCCGAGGATCAGTCCGGCTGAGATTGTGGTTAACCGTTTCATCGCGGTCTCCTTCCGAGATAGGTAAAGGGACGGGACATGTTGCTGAAAGAGGGGGCAGTGGCGGACACAAGCACGCCCTCATGGCAATGGATACCAGGAGGGCGTGATGCTGTTCTCGGATGAGGTTCTCTGGGGGGTCGGAAAAATCTAGCCAGAAGTCACAGGACGCCTCTTTGTCTAACGGCCTGAGCCATGCTGTGCTTTCCAGCCCAGGAAGTCAAACCGACAACTGTATGGGGGACATAAAGGGGCTGTAAGTCGTTCTTAACGGGGAGCGGTCGCCTCATATTTTTGGATGAGATTTTTTTCATTTTGCTCTAATCCTATCTTCATGTGACAGGACTATGGTGGAGATACTGACGTAACGTTCACGCCGATGGCGAGACTATAGGAGAAGGAGGAGGGAACATGAAACAGATGATCACGTTTACACCGGTGGTGAGATTGGGAGTGAAGAGGTTGGCCCCGCAGCATCTTTGGGAGTTGGCCGGAAGATTGTTCAGGCTCAATGCAGAGCGGTGGCAGCGGCGGGCGCTGTTCTACGAGCGGCACCGCGACTATTTTCCACGGTTATCTGCCGGTCAATTCGTCGAACGGTGCCGTCAATTGGAAGCAACGTACCGGCGACTTGCGGAGACCATGTTCGCCCTACCGGCCAAACGGCAGTGGGTGCCGGTCCGAACGATGGTCTTGCGGAGAAAACAGGGGGGAAGGGCCGTACTGTCTAATCACCGGGCATTGATTTCAGTTCGGTGATAAGCCAGGGGTGAGCATAAGAGGTTTGCCCACCTGAAGGCTGAGGGAAGAGGGGCGACTACCGGGATACAATGGGGGTAGCCGGGACTACTGGCTTACCATCGCACTGCTCGCCCCCACCCTGTAATTTCACTCTGACCCCTAGCTCTTTCTAATTCTGACTCAAGACCTGATCTCACCGAGGACCCGCCCCGCCCTCTCTCCGTCCGCACCCGAGGTTTCAGCGCCGGCCGGATGTGGTAAGCTTGGCACCCCATGCGCATTTTCGTTCTCGGTGTCGGAGCAACCGGTTCCTATCTCGTCAAGCTCCTCACTCGCCAGGGCCATCATGTGACGTGTGGCGATCGAGATCCTGAACGGGCTCACCGTTTCTTGGGAGCCACGCTTCCGGTTAGGGTCGAACGGGTGAATGCTCACAATATCTGGAGCATCATCAAGGCCGCGCGAGGAACCCAATTGGTGGTGAATGCCCTTCCTGCTGTGTGTAATCGGATCGTCCTTCGTGCAGCTCTCCGCTTGCGGGCGCATTATCTCGATACTGCCGCTCATCTGACCAAAAGCCCCTTTCGCGCCGAACAGTTGGAGTTCACACAGCGTTTCCTGGAGAAGCGCCGGGCGGCTGTCATTACCGCCGGGGTTGCTCCGGGGCTGACCAATCTCCTTGCGGCTGCGGCAGCGGATTCGCTCGATTCGGTCGAGGCGGTTTGGGTTCGGCTCTATGAATCCACCGAAAGCGAATATCCGGTGTCGCAATGGTCGGCGGAAGTTTCCTTTGACGAGGCCGTCTCGCTACCCCGCGTCTATCGCGACGGCCGGTTTTTGCTCGGCCGGCGATTCGGCGAACGTGAGATCTTTCGCTTCCCGGCGCCGATCGGTCCGGTGCCGGTCATCCTGGCGGCTCAAGATGAAGTCGTCACGGTTCCCCATGTGATGCCCCTCCGGTCGATGGATGCCAAAATCGGCGGATCGGATGTTGATCGCCTCCGGCGTTGGTATCGACAGGGAAAGCTCAGGAAATCGCGAGGGCTTGTGTCCTCACGCTTTCCACGAACGCCGACGCCCGGCACCCTCGATCGTCTGATCCAGGGGGGGATTCTTCATAATGCGCATTTTGCGGCAGCCGTGGTCGTCGAGGGCGTCAAAGATGGCCGCCGGATGACGATTCGCTGGGATGCCACAATGCCCAGCCTGTATCTGCTTTATCGTCGGGGGGAGTTACGGTCGCCAATCGCTTGGGCGACGGCGCGCATGGTGTCGCTGTTTGTCAGACATTTCCCCAGGGACCTCATCGGCGTCCATGCTCCGGAGGCCTTGCCTCGGGGTGTCCGTCGGGCGATCCTTCGAGATGCCCGCGCGCGAGGGTTTCGAATCGTGAAGCGTGTGACATCGCGGGCGCCACGAGATCTCTGACTAGTTCCGGTTTCACGCCTTGCGCCGACTTTTCAGCGGGTGCTAAGATCCGTTCGAGAAAGGCTAAGGTTGAGGCCAAGGTTGAGTTCCGGAAACAGTTGACTCGCGCCCTCTCAACCTCAGCCTCAGTCTTAACCTGTGTTCTCTCGAACTATGCCCAATATCACCCTGCTCGTGTCTCCCAGTTGCGGCGCCTGTCCGTCGGCCAAGAGCCTGTGGAAGCAGTTGCGCGTGAAGTACAGCTTCTCCTATCGGGAAGTCGATATCACCACCAAAGACGGCCAGGAGCTGGCCGACCGCCATTCTGTGCGGGCGGTTCCCGCAACCATCATCGATGGGCGATTGACCTTCGTCGGCGTGCCCAGCCGGGAGAGCGCGGAGAAGGCTATTCTATTGAAGATCAAACAGCGGGAAGGATAGCGAGTTATGGATGAAGACGAGAACGAACTCCCGGATCTTCCGATCATCGACAAGGGGCCTCCACCGGATTGTCCGATCTGCGGCGATCCGATGGGCTTTATCGACGGCGACTGGGCCTGCGTCGACTGCAACGGAGAATTGCTGGGTCCGGAAACGGGCTAAGTGCGTCGTTGGCAAGATGTGTGCGAGAGGCGCGAGACAGGCGCGACTCGCGAAGGTGGAGCCTCTGACCAGTCCCGCTCTTCTTGCCTCTCTCGCGAGTCTCGCATTAAGAACGAGATACGCCTCACGAGATACGCTGTAGATGCTCCGCATCGTCACCGGGCCGTTCCATCCTGCTCTTGATCACGCGCTCGTCGGAGATGTGCGTGCGCTCAAGGCTGATGATCCCTTTGCGCGACTTGCCATCATCGTTCCTTCTGCGTCACTTGCCGACCGGCTGAAACGGTTTCTGTCCATCGAATCGCACCTCCCGCTGCTCAATCTCCATGTGCTGACGTTTCATCAATTCGCGTTGCGGCTGCGCGACGATCTGGCGCGCGTCGGGCAGCCGATTCCGCCTCTGCAGCTGGTCGACGATTTCTTTTTCGAGCAACTCCTTCGCCAGGTGGTGAACCGGCAGCTGCCGGGCTTGGAAGCTGCGGCAAAGCTGCCGCCCTCACCCGGAACATGGAAAGGGTTGTGGGCCTCGGTGCGGGATCTGAAGGATTCTGTGGTGGACCCTGCGACCGCATTGAAGGCCGTGACGGAAGGGCTGTTCGAGGAAGACGACCGCTCCTGGCTGCAAACACTGTTTACACTGCAAGCTGCGGTCATCGAAGGAAGCCGATCGCTCGGAGTAGGATCGGCGGACGACTTGATTGCGTCGCTTGGCCACGACTTTTCGGGATCGGCTGTGCTGACTCGCTTCACGCGCCTGTGTTTCTATGGTTTTTACGATCTTCTGCAAGTCCAGCTGTCCTTCTTCCAATCGATTTCGCGCTGTGCGCCGACGACGCTCTATGTCCCGCTGGGGCCCGGCCGGGCGTATGATTATTCCCGCCGGTTCTTCGAACGATACCTGTTGCCGCTGGCAGAGACACATGAGGATCGGAGCGACGCGTCCGCCTCCGGCACTTCATCCGCTCCGGTCGAACTGTCCGTGACGAGCGTCATCGGGGTGGAGGAAGAACTGGCCGCTGTGTGCCGTGAGATTCTGACGCTCGTTGAAGTCCATGGCTATCGATTCGACGACATCGGCGTGGTCGCGCGCTCGTTCGACCTGTATCGGGCCAAACTGCAATCCGTATTCGATCGGCATCTCGTGCCCTTCACCTCCACCGCAGGGAGGCCTCTGGCGCGAGAGCCTCTTGTGAAGGCGCTGCTGCAACTGGCGTCGCTTCCGTCGAACGACTTCGAACGATCGGCTGTCTTGGACGTGGTGGCCTCGCCGTTCTATCGAGGATCCGGAGATGGGCATCCGGTGGTTGAGCGTCGGCCCGATCGGTGGCGGCTTGCGGTCTCGACGCTGGGCATTACAAAGGGATCAGCGGAATGGACGCGGTTATCGGTTTCTGCGGCGTCATCCATTCTTATGGAGGCTGCTGCCGATCAAGAAGACGGCGGCGCAAGGGCGATGCCCGCGCATGATCGCGAACAAGTTTCCCTTCTGTCGATGTTTGTGACGAGCTTGATTCACGATTGCGGCCGTTTGCCTCGGCGCGGATCGATCGGGCAGTTAAGCGATGCCTTTGCCGAATTGGTTCACAAACATTTCACGATTCCAGGTTGGACAGAATCGGAGTCGTCTGATGCTCAGGATGAGACGGATCAGATGTGTATCGGCGAAGCCGTCACGCGCGCGCTTGATCGATTGTCGGAACTGGACCAGGTCGGCGCCGATCTTACATGGGAAGAGTGGGCGGAACTCTTTCGGTTGGCGTTGGAAGACCAGACGCTTCCCATTGAAGGCAGTCCCCATCGAGGGGTATGGGTGTTCGATGCCATGCAGGCCAGGGGCCTGCGCTTTCGCGCGCTCTTCGTGATGGGCCTCAATGAACAGGTGTTTCCGCGCGTCGTGCGCGAAGATCCGTTTTTGCGGGACCGGCAGCGTCTTGTGCTGGAGTCCACGCTGGGTTTTCTGATCGAGGAGAAGCTGGCGGGCCACGAAGAGGAACGGCTCCTCTTCGAACTGCTGAGCCGCGCTGCATCGAATCGGCTCTATCTTTCCTATCAGCGGGCCGACGAAGCGGGCCGTGTCATGGCGCCATCGGCCTTCGTGGCGGCGGCCCAGCGGGACTCCTATTTTGTCGCAAGTCCGGAACGCGTTGTGGCGCGCAGATTGACCGAGCGGGTTGCTTCCCAGCCGACGATCCAGGAGGTACTTCCGGCGCAGGATCTTGCGGTGAATCTGTTGCTGCATGAGCAGGATGCAGGACCCCTGCTCGACTATGTGGAACAGCCGCGTGCATTGTTCGATCATGGCATAGCGGTTCAGCACATCATGGAGCGTGAGTCGCAAGACTTGGGACCATTCGACGGCATGGTGGGAGCCGGCAGCGTATCGGATACGCCGCCCGATCAGCAGGAGTTGTCGCCGACTTCGTTGGAGCGGTATGCGACCTGTCCCTTTCAATACTTCGCGGAAAAGCGGCTGGGCCTTGAGCCGGTCCGGGCCATGCGCCGGGATCATCTTCCGGCACTCACGCTGGGCACGCTTATTCACGCCGCCTTGCGGCTCAGCTATGAGCGGTTGATCGCCCTGCAGTGGCCGGAAGCCGAGATCGATCGTTCGACCCTCAGGCAAGTCATTGCCGATTCAACCGCCGAGGTGTTTGCCGGCCATGCAGCCACGAGCGGGACAGGGCATGCGCTGCTGTGGATGATGGCGCAGGAACAGGTCGCGGCATTGGTCACAGTGGCCGCCGATTCCGATCAAGAGGACTACCGGGAGACCGGCTACAGGCCGAAGGCGTTTGAAATTGAAGCCGAGGGGTTGATTTCTTTGGGAGGCGGGACAGCGGACCTCAAGATTCACGGGACACTGGACCGTCTCGACGTGCGGCTGAATCCGCCGGGTCTTCGGATCGTGGATTACAAGTTCAAGCAGGGGAGCGAGATGGACACCAAAGATCGCAATTTGGTCTTGGGCGCGGCCAGAGGGGCACGGCTCCAGCCTCCGCTGTATGCCTCCATGGCGGTGCCCGACCAGCCTGTGCCGGAAGAAGTGCAATTTGTGTATCTGGCCCCGCGCTGGGATCCACCGATTGCACGGTCGATCTTTGAGCGCGCAAGTCTGACAGGCAAGACCGGAGAGGTGATCACGCAGACGATTCGAACCCTCGTGCAGGGCATCGCGCGGGAAGAGTTCTTCATCCTGCCGGATGCCTATTGTGACCAGTGCGTGTTTTCCGCTGCCTGTCGCCGCTACGATTCCACCGCATGGTGGAGGTCCTACCGTTCGCCGGAGGCCAGGGCGTTGCGCCGGTTGCGAAAGTTACAGGTGCAGGATGAATGAGGGAACACCCCTATCGGATGCCCAGGATCGGATTCTGGCACAGACGACATGGGATCGGAATGTGGTTGTGAGGGCCGGGGCCGGTACCGGCAAGACCACGATTCTCGTCAATCGGATGTTGAATCTGCTGATGCGGGAGCCGCAGCCGTTGGCGATCACCGAGATCGTCGCGCTGACCTTCACCAACAAGGCTGCGACGGAGATGAAACAGCGGCTCCGGCGGGAATTGACCAAACTCGCCGAGTCTGCCGATGAGTCGTTGTCGGCGCTTTTTCGCGCGCGGTATCAGTTGTCGTCCGATCAGGTGAGGGAACGGGCCGGACAGGCGCTCGCGCAGTTCGAGAAGGCCCAGATCGGGACGCTGCACAGTTTTGCCGCACATCTCTTGCGATTGCATCCGCTGGAGTCCGGCCTGGACCCATCGTTTCAAGAAGACGACGGCACACGATTCACCGAGCTGTTCAATTCCAGGTGGCAGGCGTGGCTGGCGGAGGAACTCGGAGCGATGGGGCAGCATCATGCGCAATGGAGGCGGGTGCTGGCCGGAACGAGCCTCGATGACTTCTATGATCTGGCCGTTACGCTGGCCGGCGAGTCGATCGATGTGCCGGAGCTTGCACGCCAATGCCGGGCGGCGTCGATCGACGGCCCGGTTCGTGACTGGTTGGAGCGTCTGCGCGCAACAGCCGATGGTTTGTCGGCCAGCCGTGTAAAGGCCAAGCAGGTGAAGGCAGACAAGATGCTGTCTGCCGCATCCCGATGTCTTACGGTAGTGCTGGATCATGGAGCCCAGGGCATGGAGCGGCTGTCCGATGACGACCGCGCACTCCTTGAAAAGGACATCGGCAAACCCACCAGCGGCTGGGACGAAGGGGCATTTGCCGAGACCAAGGCGGTGGTGTCCGTTGCGCAGCAACTGCTGTCAGTGAATCAACCCTACATGAGCGATCTGTTCGAACTGCTGGGGCCGTTTCTGAGCGGGGTCAGGCAGTCTTTCCTGGCCTCCGGATGGATTTCGTTCGACGGGCTCCTGACTCGCGCCAAATCCCTGCTGCGCGACCATCCGTCGGCGAGAGCCAGGATCAAACACAGTCATCGCGCCATTCTCGTGGATGAGTTCCAGGATACGGACCCGGTGCAATACGAAATCGTTCTCTATCTGGCCGAGCGGATGGGCAGCTCGAAACAGACCTGGCAGGATCTCGAACTGGAGCCCGGCAAACTGTTCATCGTCGGCGATCCCAAGCAATCGATCTACGCTTTCCGTCGGGCCGATATCGAAGCGTTTGAGCGGGTTGTGGACAAGGTTGTCGCAGGCGGAGGGATCGTCCATTCGCTCGTGACGAATTTTCGCAGCGACGACGCGGTGCTGTCCGTGGTCAACAACCTGTTCGATCGGTTGTTTGTCGCCCAACCGCACATTCAACCGTCGAACGAGCGGTTATTTGCGCAGCCGCACCGGAAGCCTGAGCTGTCCGCTTCCGGTGTGCGGATCAGGCTCGTCACCGCCGAGTCCGATGCCGAGGACTTCGACACGGCCGCCGCCACACGCGCAGAGGCCGACCAGTTGGCCCGCTGGATCAAAGAGGAATTGCTCGCCGGCACGACCGTCTTCGACCGTGACCGGAGGCCGGTGCCTCTGCAACCGGGGCACATTGCGTTGATCTTCAGAAAGTTGACCCAGGCTCAGGATTATCTGGATGCGCTCCGCCGGTGGGATATCGCGTATCTGACAGACGGAGAGAAGCATTTTTACCGGCGGCAGGAAATCATCGACCTGGTGAATCTCTTGCGAGTGCTCGACAACCCACATGATCGCATCGCGCTGGCCGGTCTGCTCCGGTCGCCGCTGGGCGGCGTGGCGGATCGGGACTTGCTGGCGCTACGGCAACTGGACGCCTTGGATATCACCAGGCCGGAGACGCTTGCGCGCTGGGCTCATCCGCAGGCCGGTACGGTGAGGACATTCTATGAACGGCTGGCAGAGCTGCATCGTCTCGCGCCGCTTCGCCCGGTCCCGGATGTGTTCGATCTGATCTTCAAACGGCTGCCGGTCCTTGAATTGGCGGCGGCGTCGCTGCACGGCGAACAGGCGGTGGCGAATCTCTTAAAGGCGCGTGACATGGCCGAGGAAGTCGCCGACCGGCCGCATCTCACCTTGACAGGTTTTGTGGATATGATGCTGGAGCGTCTCGACGAGCAGCCGGACGAAGCGGAAAGCGCGCTGGCCGAAGCGTCGCTCGATGCGGTGCGAATTCTGACGATTCATAAGGCCAAAGGACTCGAATTCCCGGTCGTCATTCTGCCCGGAGTGCATCAAGGCGCGCGAACGCCCCGCAAGGGGCCGTCTGTGCAGCATGATTGGTCGAGCGGGTGCTACGGGGTGTCGCTGGGGGCGCAGCGCAATCTGGGATCGGTCCTCGTCGGGAACAAAATGGCGGCGCGTGAGGAGGCGGAACAGCGGCGGCTGTTGTATGTGGGGATGACGAGGGCTCGTGATCTGTTGGTGCTTTCCGGCGGTCTTGTGCGAAAACCCGGGCGCGATGCGGTATTGGGGTTACTGCAAGAGGCGGTTGGGAGTGAGGCCTTCGAGGAAGCAGGTGCCGACATCGAGGTCGGGGCCGCGCGCATGACTCGCACCATCGTGCCCGCGACGACGACGAACCGACGGAGGCCTCGCAAAGCCGTGGCCTCTGTTGCGGCCCCTTCGCTGCCCGTGTTGATCGAACGGTACGCCATCAGGCAAATGCGACGAACGGAGAGCCGTAGCCTGGCTCGACAGTTGACTCCATCGCGGATGCATGACGACCGTCTCGTTGGTCAAGCGGTACGAAGCCGGGAGCACAAAACGGAGGGGTATGGGCGGTTCGTCGGGATCTGCGCCCATGCGTTGCTGGAACGCTGGGACTTCTCGGTCGTGAGGCCGCCTCCTGTGACGGAGCTTGAATTGCTCTGCCGTCAGATTGTTCCACCGGAAGCGGGCTGCAGGGAAGCCGTGCGGGATGATCTCGCGTCGCTCATGAGTGCATTTCTGTTGTCGGAATACTATCGGCGTTTGCAGGGAGCCGAGATTCTGGGCAGAGAAATTCCCTTCATCATTCCCTGGCAGGAAGGACAGGTGATGGAAGGGGTGATGGATCTGATGTATCGTCTGGACGGAAGGCTCTGGATTGCAGATTATAAGACCGATCAGATCGCAGCTGCCGAGGCACAGGTGAGGGCGCAGCAGTATGCGGAACAAGCCGAAGTGTACCGGGCTGCCGCGGCTCGATGTTTGGGCGGCGAGGCCGCTTCGTTTGAGTGCGTGTTTCTGCGGCCGGGCGTACGGGTTGAATTATGATCTGTATGGTTCACGATGGTTCAGCGCGAACTAGGTAATTCTGCGCGAGTCCGGTTCTTGCTCGTCTCGCTTGTCCCGCCAATCTCGCCATTCGCCCGTGAGTGGTGCATCGGCGGTTATGGTCGAAGTGCTCATGAGTAGCCTGGGCTAAGAGAGGAAATCGGCATGGCGGCTAAGCGGCGCCGGGACATTTCTCCGGAAGCGTTCGCGCAACTCGTGCGGCAGGCCATTGCCGACTTGCCGCCTGTGTACGCGAACCTGATGGAATCCATTGCCGTGGTGGTGGAAGAAGAACCTTCGCGCGACGTACTCGAGGATCTCGAACTCGACAGTGAGGACGATTTGCTGGGGCTGTATCAGGGGCAGTCGTTACTGGAGGATTCGTTCTTCGCCTCGGGCGGAACGGAGCCGGCGAAAATTTCCATTTACCGCGGGCCGATCCTGCGCCAATGTGAAAGCCCTGAAGAAGTGGTGCAGGAGGTCTATGACACGGTGGTGCATGAATTGGGGCACCACGTCGGATTGGATGATGATGAGATGCCGTACTAAAAACAGTGATGAGTTTTGAGTTGTGAGTGTTGAGTTGCGGACATCTTTAAGACTAAAAACTGAAAACTCAAAACTTATGACTCAAAGCTTCGTCCTGGGCAGGGAACCGGACGAAGCTTTGTAGAATCCCCACGTCAGCATCACGATTCCGATGAGCACCATCGGTATCGAGAGTACTTGTCCCATGGTGATCGGACCGAATATAAATCCCATCTGCTGATCCGGTTCCCGAAAGAGTTCCACGATCATCCGGCAGATCCCGTAGCCGGTGAGAAAACTCCAGAAGATGGTGCCCGGCGGCGTGGTCCGCCGCCCGATGATCCACAGCACCGTAAAGAGCAGCAGGCCCTCCAACCCGGCTTCGTAGAGTTGGGACGGATGACGGCATGTCGGCCCGCCGGTCGGAAACACCATGCACCAGTCCACATCAGTCGCCCGCCCGTAGAGTTCGCCATTGATAAAGTTGCCCAGCCGGCCGAAGCCGAGTCCGATCGGCGTGACCGAAGCGGCGAGGTCTGCGACCGTATAGGCGGGAAATCCGCGGCGCTTGCTGAACCAGAGCAGGGCTATGATGGTGCCGAGCAGGCCGCCGTGAAACGACATGCCGCCTTCCCACACGGCGAAGATCTTCAAGGGGTTCTGCGAATAGTAGGGGAAGTTGTAAAACAGCGTGTAGCCGATTCTTCCGCCCAGAAAGACGCCGAACGCCGCGAAGACGACCATGTCATAGATGTGATCGGGGCCGAGGGGCAGGGCCTTCGCCGCC
Source organism: Nitrospira sp. (assembly GCA_022842445.1). Taxonomy (GTDB): domain Bacteria; phylum Nitrospirota; class Nitrospiria; order Nitrospirales; family Nitrospiraceae; genus Nitrospira_D. The sequence goes on along the minus strand of JALHPO010000004.1, from coordinate 32,718 downwards.
GCCGTTCTCTTGATGAGCAGGTACGCGGCCGTGAGGCCGATCAGGTACATCAACCCATACCAACGGAACTGGAGAGGACCGAGTTCTAAAAAGACCGGATTGATATTGGGAAAGGGAATTGCGGCGAATGAGCCCACTCGTCCTCCAACAATCGTAGCTGAAGGGATCATAGGGGAGCAGGCAGTGCATTGCAAGCCAAGCGGCCAGGCTCCGCAAAGTGGCTCCCACCGGCGAATGGCAGGGGGGCTGTTGGATTTCTGAGACGACTGTGTTGTGACTGTTGGCAAAATTAGCCCCTTTGTTAATCGGAGCTAATCGCCGGAGGCATAGTCCACGTATTTAGGCTGAATCCGCGTCGGCTATGGGCTGGCACGAATACTGCTGAGAGAGGATGTATCAGAGGAGAGATCGCCCAGGCGCCTCTTCACCATGATTCATTATATTATTCGTAGGAGGTTCACTATGTCGGAACAAGGAAAGCAAGCGGCAAAGGTTGCGGCGGTGCTCGCCGGTGGAGCGATTCTTGGCGCAGGGCTTGGACTGTTGTTCGCCCCGAAGACAGGCGCGCAAACCCGCCGTGATCTCAGCCGGTATGCCAAAAAGGCGCAAGTCCAGGCGCTTCGCTTGGGCCGCTCGATGCAGTCTGGCGTGAAAGAAGTCATGAATGTCCGCAACAATGGGGCGAAGAACTGCGAAGAACCGTCGGTCCTCAGTGCGGCGTTGAACTAAGTCCTGCATGGCGTTGTCACCGGCCTGTTTCCACGATTGTTCGTGAAACAGGCCGGCCGTTGAGTTGCCTGCTTGAATCGCCCCTGCCCCGATGCTACAGTTTCGCCGCTCTAGTGTTCCCCAATAGTGACAGCTCGCCCGCTGGTCGTGCGATTACCGGTCGCGGTGATGGTCAGGAGGGCCATCGTGATGGTGACGCCGGCTGATGATTGTGTATGACGTGACTGTTCGGGGACAGTTGCCGGAGTGGCGGAATTGGTAGACGCAAGGGACTTAAAATCCCTCGGGCTCACAAGGCCCGTGCCGGTTCGATTCCGGCCTCCGGCACCAATATCAATAGGTTGTGCGGTTTGTCATTGTTCAGATACATCAGGGGAAACCCTGGTTATTGTGCAAGAACTGTAACGGTTCTCGATTGTTCCACCGCTTTTGCATCCCGGTCATGCAACGTCGCCAGCCGTTTTAATCCGTCAGATAAGTCTGATTCACTCACGATCGCATAACGTCGATAGACGCTCTCGGTTTTGTGTCCGGTCAACTTCATCGCGACGGATCTGGGAACACCTGCCCGTTCAAGATTCCTCACGGCGGTGCGGCGGAAATCGTGCGGGATACGGCCTACCACCTTAGCTGCATCGCAGGCTGCATCCCAGGCCCCACGATAGTCCTTGATCGGGCGTCCGTTTCGATGAAAGACCGGGGCAATCAGTCGGCCCCTCGTCCGTTGTAATGCCTTGGTGGCTTCCCATTGTCGCTTGAGCATGTCTGCGAGTTCCGGGAGGACCGCGAACGGAAACACGCGGCCTTCATCATTCTTTGTCGTTCCAGGTTCCAACCGCACGGTTCCCGCCGTCCAGTCGATCTGTTTCCACTGGAGCGGTAGAATCTCACTACGGACCCGCCAGCCTGTACAGTAGGCAAACGTCATGACCCCCTGGAGTGCTTCCGGTAAGTGAGCGCGCACGGACTCGAAGTCTTCCCGCTCAAAAAATCCCGTCCGCACATTGTGAACATCCAGCGTGGGAAAGGGCGGAACGATGGCCTTCCCGGCCCGGGCTGCCAACCGGAATGCCCGCCGCAGGATCGCTAGGTCATTGCGAATCGATGCGGGCATGACTCCATTATCGAGTCTCGCGACGACGTAGGCGTTGAGCCGATCAAGTGTAATGTCTCTCGCGTAGGACGGCCCGAAGAAGTCCCGCAAGGCCGACAGGGAGGTTTTCATCCGCTTGAGCGAGCGGCGCTGATTCACGAGATAATCTTGTTCGATCATCGTGGCGAGGTTCTCAAAGGTGGTCTTGTCCATGTCTGGGCCAATCAGCTGGCCCTTACCCATTTCCGCATGGCGCCGCTTAAGCAGCTTTAGCGCGTCACTGCGTTGGGCTGAGTTTGAGGATTCCCGATAGGGTTGCCCACGAAACGAATAATAGATCCACCACACGTTGCCTCTCTGATACACACCGCCGAGTCCGCGTTGTTTCATCGCGCCGTCTCCTTTTTCAGAGGTCGGTTAGTCGTACACGGTGATACCGAAGCCGATCTTTCTGAGCACTCGATAGGCGTCATGGGCTGTGAACTCAGCTGAATCCAACTTGGTTGCAAGTCGAACAACCTGCTTGATCGGAAACTCCTTTCCCCCAATTGTGACGGCATACTTCTGGATCCTTTCCGGCTCTTTCCCTTTTACCGCATTAGCAATGTCCTTTTGTTCCATGTCGAACGTCCTCCCTCTAAGAATGAATCTCGCCATTTGTCTCACCCTCCCGTTTTGCAGAAGTGTCGCTGGAACATACACCTACTACCACACCCTCTACACCTACAGGAGGTCTGGTGTCAACCCGTCTTTCGTGCGGCGAACCACTTGCGCAATCGTTCTTCGGGGAATAAGAGGACTTTTCGCGACGGCTGTGAGTGGGGCAAGTGTCGCTTGTGCCGATACAGCCAGCGTTCTGATACCCCGAACTGACTCGCTGTTTCTTTGACGCACAACCAACGATCCGGCGTGGTCGGGGCGTCGGTCTTGTTGCTTTCCCGGACGGCTCCGACGATGAGGATGGGGAGGAGTCCGCTTAACCTGGCCAGCAACATCCGCGCCGCGTCAGGGGGCAGCATTGCCGCCTTCGTCGGGTCGGCCAGCAGCGTATCGAGACTGGGAACTTCGACCGGTCCGTTCATCGTCCTGCCATTAGCTCGTAGGTTTTTCCGATAAGTCCCAGCTTCTTCCTTGTCGGCCTTTGTGGACACTCAAAACAGGCGTGCCGATGGGCCTTGTCGTGTAAGTACGAGGTGCCACAGCCGGGGCAGGTGTATCGCTTCGTTTGCAGCCAGCGGTTCATTGCGGCTCCTCCATCAATTCAAGCACCTTGGACTTAACCTGTCGCTCAAATGCCTGCCGGGATCGCAGCCAGTCCGCATTGATCCATCGGATTTGCCCGTCAAAGGTCGTCGCAATCCAATAGCTGCTCCCGCCTCGCGCCAGGAATTCCGGCACCGCGGGTCCGAGGATTAGACCGGTCGATGTTTCCCAGTAGACCGGCCTAGCGTTCGGCACCGCAGGCATGATGTCGGTAGATTCGCTGGGCGCATCGGGCCGGGGCGCGGTTCCCGTTGATAACGACCCACCAGGACTGAGCAGAGTCTCAACCCGTGCCTCTAAGGGCACACATCGGCCACATTGCCAGGCTGCAACATCGGTCACTCGAATCCAGTAGTCACCGCCACAAAGAGTGCAGTAATGCTCCGGCAGAGAGGCGGGGCCCATCGGAAGAGGATCGAGACTTAGAGGAGTCTCCCTCGTGGCCTCAATGGTTTTCGGCTCTGGTATGGTACTTTGTTGAACGTGAGCTAGAATCTCTCGCGCTTTCTTCAAGAGACTAAGGTTACTCATTGGTGCTTCCCCTTCTATCTGGAACAAGTGGAACACCTGGAACACCATTGAAGTTACGGATTTTGCGAAGAGAATTCGCGACTCGCTGTGTCATGTTCCGCTTGTGCCGGGTGTGTCGGGGGTATATCGCTTCGCAAGGTCATCAATCTGTTCCCGTGTAAACACATACCCCCGTAGATTCTCCTTCACTCCTCGCCACCGTGTTGATTTCAGCCCTAACGGGTGTAGTCGGTTTGACAACGCTTTGGGAGTGAGTGAGTCCCACCCCAGACGGAGCCTGATTTTTTCCGAGAGATTGTGGGTGCTGATTTTCGCTTCGAGTCCAATCCCCAGGCATTCATTCAGCACTTCGATAATGGCCGGGTTTGTGTCATCCGCTGACCGTGAAGCCCGTTCCCCGCCAAGACGTTCCGCGAGACTGGTCATTCTCTTGGTCAATGTGCCGGTTCCGCCGCTTGCGTCGATCACGGCGGCAATGGAGAGGACAGGTTCCCAGAGATCAACCGCCCGATGATCGAGACCAGACAGACCGGGAAATTCTGCTTCGTCGTAGAGTTCGGCAATCGTCGGAGCCATCATGAGCGCAAAAATATAGAGGTCGTCCCGGAGAACCTGTGCGGCATGATCTAGCCGGCGAAGGCTAAAGCGTTCTGTCTGCTGTCCCGGGAGTAGGCGCTGCATCATGACCATGATCGAACGATCTTCGAGCGTTGTTTCAAGAGAGGAAATCGAGGCAATGGCCCTCGGCACATACGTTTCAAACGTTTCCTTCTGCTGGCCCTGACCGGTTTTCCTATATCGTGTAACAACCTGCCCTTTATGAAATCCGGCATTAAAGACACTGGTGACCGCACTCCATCGTTCTTTGTCTCCCGTCATGCCTTCCAATTCGTCGTAAATCTGGACCCCGCCGTCTTCGCGGGGTTCACGGAATATCTGCGCTTCCGTTGGAGAGGCCGTCGGTTGGTGTGCGTTGAAGCCGAGGAGCGAGATCAAGTCTAAGGTCCGCGATTTCCCGCAGCGTTTCTCCGGCGACCGCAGGGCCAGGTAGGGGAAGTATTCAAAGACCGTGTAGCAGTAGGTCCCCGTCAACCAAAGGGCGAGCAGTGCCGGAAGGTCTTCCCCCATGACCACGAAGCGACGAAGGAACGCTTCAAGCCGTTCCAACAGCTCCGGCCCAGAGATAGTATTGCCGCCTAAGAACCGCTTCATGCCCTCTTTGGAGAAGCGCACATTCGAGAGCCCATAGTTCAGAGCTCCAAATTCCTCGGCGGAGACCAGTTCACGGCTACCTCGAATGGCATAGGGTTGTCCGTCAATCAGCACGCCAACACTCAGGACTCCATCACGGAAGTCTTGAGGTAATCGAGGCACCGGAATTGTGTCCGGCCCGTCGAGCAGGTGCGCATACCGTGTAAGTGGAGAAACTTCCCCGCTCAACAAAGGCTGAGTGGCCAGCTTTTGAACGTCCTCAACACTAGGCGGCATGGCATTCGGTCCTTTCGTAAAAGGCTTTCAGCCTGAAGTCATCGGCCAAAGTCTCTAGAAAATCAGCCCGGTCTCTGTCGGAGTAGGCATGGGCCACGGCATTCAGGAGCCGGTCAAGCTGTGGCTCGCTCAACGTATCCATGGTGAAGGTTGTAGCTGCCTTAAGGACATGGTCTGCTCTGAGTCGTCGATCCAGTGCCGCCAACTCGAAGCGAAACGCGACGGCGATGAGGTCGAGCTTCTGAGGTTTTGGCTTGGATCGTTGTTGTGGCGGAATGGGGGAATCCGTGAAAAGATCGTGCATGGCGAGCCCAAGGGCTGAGACGATCTCTTCCGGCTTGCACCCGCCGAAGCAGTGCAGAAGAATTCGGTCTCCTGCTTCTCGGATTGAGAGAGATGGAGTTCTATCCTGATGAGCAGTACACCGTGCCGACCATCGGCCTGGGCCACGAGGGCGGACGCCGTCGAGTCGCAGTAAGAAATCAGCGGCGTTCACTTGCGACCTCCAGCTGTCTCGCCAAACGGGCCACATCGCTTAGTTTGAAAAGGCGTTGTCCGCTTCGGGTTTTCTGTGCTGGAAGCTTGCCTTCGCGTTCGTAACTGCGAACACGATCAACTGAGCGGTTGAGTAGCTTCGCAGCGTCCGAGGTTGTGAGTAATTGGTTCATGCGGTCCTCCTTGGTCAATGCGCAAGGAAAACCTACCAAGAAGCATCAAGCTTGAACACTGCGACAACTTGGTTGGCAGCCCCAATAGAAGGCGCGGGAAGGCACTGGGAGCAGTTATTTTTGAAAACTAGATGCTGTGGATGAGAGGTGGTTTTTCTCGCAGACGCTTCAGGCGTTTCCGTATTCCCTCACGCGAACGAGTGGGTAGGCCCTGGGCCTTCAGGGCGGCACGGATTTTCCCATCTGTCCGTCCTTCCATTCCGAGTTCGACGGTCGTAAGGTCAGCAAGAGCTTCAGTGCCTGACGTGTAGGGAGCCCGCACACCCTTTTCAAGGCCTCTCCTGGCTTTCCGAAGATATTTTCTGTCTCCTAGTTTCGAGCGGATACTTTTCCAGTCCTGTACGATCGGATCATTCTTCAGGTGTGTCATGGCCTGTAACATGAGAGCCAAGTAGGTTTTGAACAAACGGGTAAGGGGCTGGTCACTTATCTTGACGGCATGGTCCAGGCGATGTTGCGCTCTGAGTTGCCTGCGGAGAAGCTTGGGTGTTTGGCGCAAGTAAATTCGTCCTAAAGTGTGAGCCAAATTCTCGCAAAGCCGTGCGCGGTAATCGCTGGACAGCTTCTCGCTCTTCGACCGGTGGCTCTGTGCTTGCTCTCGATAGAAAGCAGCACGTTCTCTAAAGTGCTGGTAGCCGTCATAAGTGCGGCACTGGATTTGATAGGCACCATTCCGATCCTCGTTATTGCGCGGTACGGAGGGAGGACTTAGTGTAGGGACAGAGATTCTCCTCGGGACAGGCCCGGTCTTCTTCCTGCCTGGCTTCGGCGACGCTTTGGGAGAATCTGGGAAAGGTTCAGGCGTGCGAGGTCTGCTTGGTGGCTTCTGGGAAGGTGCTTCAAACTGCTTTCGAAGACCGCATTGATTGCATTTCCAAACTATGACTGTTCCCATGGAAAGAACGGTCTGCTCTTCTAGGAGACGCCCTCCAGTGCAAGCTGGGCATGGCCAGGATTTTGACAATTCTATCTCCTGTTGTGTTCCTGGGAGAGAAGGATGTAGAGGCACGGGCGCCAGGAACGCTCGACGATACCACTCCGAGACATGCCACGCAACGCAAGGCGACAATAGGGATCTTGACACTCTTGCATGGGAAGCATAGGTTCCGGGTGCAACGAGGGATGGCGCAATGCTTAAAAAAAGAACGGGCATGTTTCTCGCGGCATCTCTGACGCTCTTATTCCTCGGATGCGCCCATCAGATTCCCAGCTACACGCCTGGTTCGCAGTCTGCCACTTTTCTGAAGGGAGGAGTCGCAAAGCTGAAGCTTGTTCTTCAGCCGTCAGCGTTTTCCGATGACGGGTCGCTCACGTGTCGGCTAGTTGACCCGGTGTTTCTTCCTAACGGCCAGTCCTTTGGGCAGTACATTATGGATGCTTTGCAGCAAGAGCTGAAAGCGGCAGAACTGAATGATCAGGCAACAGGCAAAGAATTCACCGTATATCCAAAACGCGTGGATTTTTCATCTGCCCTGGGGGCGACGAATTGGTTTCTCGATGTCGAGTATGGGAACGGGCGGGAGAAGTTCGTAATCTCCACAGTGTACAACGACCGGAGTTCCTACGAAGGCTCGAAGGCCTGCGGGAATATGGCACTGTATTTCCGAAAAGCTGTTTCCGCGCACTTGCGCCAGTTGTATGAGCATCCGACATTCCGAAGTGTGGCTGGCTTACCAGCTTCAGACAGTCCAACCTCATCCGGCAACCCAAGCGACGTGGCTACCCGACTTCGACAACTGGAGGCTTTAAAGAAGGATGGCCTTATCACAAAAGAGGAGTACGACATTCGCCGACAAAGAGTCCTTGATGGACTGTGAAGCGTTGGAGGCGATATAGGCAATTCGCTCCTTTGCTGCGGTCTCGCCTTGTTTGAACGCTTGGGCGTTGGTACACAGCTGTGCTGTGAAATGTTCTGGGAGGGCCAAGAGATGAGGAGTCTAGTTGGACTTGCTCTCGTACTCGGTCTTGTTGGTTGCGTCATGGGCGGTAGCAGTATAGGGAGTAGCTATCATGATTCGGACAATATGTGGAAGCTCGGCTACTCGGATACGCAGTTGAACGAGACGGTCTATCGAGTCTCGTACGCCGGATATGGCATTCCTCAGAGCGAGTGCGATGCCTTTGCGCTCATGAGAGCTGCGGAACTCACGAGGGACAAAGGGTACAGGTATTTCAGGATCGTGACCGAAAAACAGTCGTCGCAGTCGCAGTCATTCTACTTGCCTGGATCGACTTACACGACTGGCGCCGTGTCGAACTACGGATCTTCTTCTGCAATCAATGCGACGAGCTATTCAACTGGGATGATGGGAACTCTCAACTATCCCGTTACTACGCTGACCATAGAAATGCTTAAAGCGCAGGATTCGTCGCCAGAGATCCTGAACGCAGACCTTATATGGAGTTCGCTTGCTAAAAAGCACGGTGTCATGAAATAGCGAGGTGCTCGGAATAGGAACCAGTCATGAAATGCCTCATGGTGCTTCTGTCCTTCGGTCTTGTCACACTAGACCCTGTTACGGCTCACTCTGAATACCTCGGCAATCTCTCCGTCAACGAGTATGTTCCGGATTCCGCTTCCAATTCGTTCAGCGCCGGGAATCTCTATCGTTTCGACAGCCCCACCAACCCGGGTGGTCGAGGCTGGCGCATTGAGGGGCGTTGATACACGATGTCGGCCCATTTCTGCTCCGTTCAGTTAGCGGCACCTATGTGTGGATGTAAACTTATGTGCTGTCGATTCTTGTTGCGCCCCGTTCTCGTTCTCCTTTTGTTTGCGATGGTTGCTCCGACGGTCTATGCCGAGACCAAGGCCGTGACAGCCGAATCTACCTACATCATGGGTGATGGTGAAACGCCTACCTTTGCAGAGGAAATGGTGCTGCGGAAGGCCAAGCAGCTGGCTCTTGAACAAGCCGGAACCTATGTCGAAATTTATGTCAAAGTGCACAACCTTGATCTTACTGTTGAGGAAATCCAGACCATAACAGGTGGAATTTTAGAAGTGGAAGTGCTCGATCAAAATCGCAAACTGGTCGGTGACAGCCTTCAGTTCTTTGTGAAGATCAAGGCTGTCGCCACGATGGACAAAATGGAAGAGTTGGCCAGGCGAGTCAGAGGGCGAGATGTGGTAGCGGAATTCAAGAAACTTCAGGCGGACTATGTCCGACTGAGCGAGGAATTGGAAACATGGAAACAAATAGCCGGTACGAATTCTGTTCCGGCTGAGCGCACAACGGCCTATTCGAACATCTTAGAGCGCCAAAGGGCTCTGATTGTTACTTGGGGAAGCCAAGATGGGCTCGTTCATAGTCTTGTGTCGGGTCAGGATATGGTTGTTACGGCAGACAACGAACAGGAGGTTCTCGACGAACTCATCCGCACAATGGCGACCCAAGGGCATACGATCGAACTGGGCAAAGGCAAGGTGGTTCGCAGTGACTCAGCGTATCGGTTGATCGTTCCGGTAACCCTGAAACTGAAGGAAGAGGCATTCCGCGCTGTAACTGATGTGGCACGACGGTTTCACGGCATAGTGTGGCCAAAGCTGGAAGTGGAAACGGAGAACTCTGTACGAGTTGGAAGGGAAGATAAAACGTGGTCTCCCATATCGATGATGGCTGTACGAGCCTCCGAAGACCTTATGGCATCGGCCTCTTTTCAGACGGCTGTCGATCGGTTAACTCTATTACTGGAGTTGCGTGACAGCACGGGGCAAGCAGCCTATTGTCTGCCTCGCTCTTTGGAAAGGTGGCGCGCTATTCGCCGGGTTCAACCAGTGAGTGTTCTCCTTCGAGCCAAGGAGAAGAGCAAGGAAAGGGTTCGTGCCATCAATGAGCTTCCTCGAACAGCAGATGACCGATTCGACTACGAGCTTCTGGCATGGGCAGAGATGGATAGAGGCTATAGAATCCAAGCGCGAGGTCCACATGGAAAAGTGCCGCGTGGTTACCAGCCACCTCACATCACAACAGAGAAAGGCTACGTCGCGCTCATTCGCCACGAAGCGAAGTTTCGAGTCGCCATCAACCTCACTGCTGACTCTGCTCGTTTATTAAAGCAGATTACAGCCGCGATCATCGCTGGAGATCCGCACAGTCTACCTCCGGCAGCTGATAGGGTTGAATGCACGATTCTTCCCGAGGAATAAATGAAGCCCACGGTGAGCAATCCCTACGAGCGAGGCTGGCGCATTGAAGGATGATAGGCGAGGCCTTTCTGGAGGATCTATGGAGTCGCAGGCTGGAGCCTCACCATACTTTTCTAGGGCGGAACAGTCCTGCCTGAGCAAGCTAGGAGCCGCCATGCAGAATCGCGTCGAGATTCCGGTGGTCCGCATGTGGCTGAAGAAGGCACAGGCCGAAGGGTTGGACCCGCAGCGGATCTATGAGGCGGCCGTGCGTACACGTCTGCCTCAGTGGGAACCCGCGCCACCCTTCGAGATGATCTTTCCTGGATGGGGATGACGATGGAGGGCGATGTGAAGAACTTCAACAGCCTCGGCCCAAGATGTTCCAAGCCTTGAAGAAGGAGGGGACACTGAAGCAGTACGTCCCCGACCAGCAACAGAGGGCCGACAGGACATTGACCAACCTCGAACACCAAGGCCTGGCTCCGCACGAAGCGATGGAACTGATACAGGATCAGGTCTTCCCGCCGAATGAGGAAGACGTGCCGAATCTGGGGGAGAGCCTGAAGCCGTATACGGACTAAGCAGCCTGGTCAGACCGCAGTATCGCTCTCAATTCCAGCTCTCGCTGTCTCTGATTATCCGAACACGCAAGGGAGGCGTTCTGCTTTCTCCTTGGGGTTCAATCTTGGTTCGTGGCGTGACATCCACCGGCTTTTTCTGCTCGGATGGTCCTCCATCTCGCTGAATAATGACCACGAGACCACGCGGAGGTGGGGGCGGGATTTCAGTGGCTCGTGGAGTCCCTCCGTACAAGCTCACTAGGCGATCGTGCGCTTCAAGTCGGATGCGATGGTCGGGGAGTTTGGTCTTCACTGGTCCTTCGAGGGTGCGGGCGACCACGGTAGCATCGAGTGCGTCAATGACAGGCTGTAGAATACGATCGAAGGTCATGCCTAGCCGTTCGAGCGTCTCGGTGAGGATCGACTGTACCAGCGGCCGGCTGACGATGAGGTGAGCCTTTTTCTCAGCTGTCGAGGAGGAATAGCCGGCTTGCCGAACTGCTTCTCGCTTGCTGAGTCCTCGTGCGAGGCCCTCTGCCACCTTCTTTTGATCTTTGCGCTTACCCACCTACCACTCCACCTACCATGGTCCGAACCAGGTTGTTCCGGCCAGTGCTGAGATGTTCCTGCCTTCCACTTTCCGACATGAAGACCTTCATACTTTCACAGTTCCGTTACAGCTAAAATAAAAGATGCGTGATTTTCGGTCCTTACAGAGAGGCGAGGAATTCCTAATCCCTCGCGTTTTCTTGTCAGATTCGGCCTGCTGAAGTGAGGCAAATCGCGGATATCTACCCCCGCGAAACCGTAACGGTTCTGTGAAAGACCTATAGGGCGGGAATGGGATTGATTTGTCATTTTGGCTGTGTCACAAGTACCAAAGCGATTGAAATGAAACAGATAGCGACCGATGGTGCCATATTGTCTTAGGGGTTGACGGGAACTTAAAATCCCTCGGGCTCACAAGGCCCGTGCCGGTTCGATTCCGGCCTCCGGCACCAGTCGTATGAGAATCAGCCCTGTGCCGCAAACGAACCGATTGAGGGATGCATGGATACAAAAGGGATTGTGTCGCTGGTTGCCGGGATTACGCTCTTTTTTCTCGTCATCGGGATCGGAGCGTGGGTGATGACATCGCCGCTGGAAGCCAGTGAGACGCAGGCGAAGCGGTGCAATGACTATGTGGATGAGTTGGATATGGTGAAGAAGTACAACTGGTTTTGGACTCCCTATCACCGGCGAATGGCCTTCAACGATTGCGTCACGAAGAAGTTGGGCTCGTCGCCGCAGCCATAGACAAACTGTTCCGCCGGAACTCTCGTCCCGGGAGAGTTCCGGCGAAATAAGACCGATCGGTTGTGTTCGTCAGCTCAATCAGTGTGAAAAATCGTGTGTGCCCGGAAGATGCGATGAGCAGGCGGATGTCGCGCCGTGCGGTCGAAAGAGCCGATGGTGCAGGTGGGGCAACCGGCATTCGTCATTCGATCCGGACCACTCGCCACTTGCTACTTGCCATTCACCATTACGCAGGATGCTATCGGCCATCAGCTGTCGGTTTTTGTCCTTTTAATATTCGTCGATTTCATCCGTTTCATCGATCAATTCTGCCGTGATCTCAGCCGGTTCCGCAGTCCATTGAGTCAGAGGGATGCCTTTGGCTTTCAAAATGGCTTCCTGTTCGGTTCCCGCCGCTAGGGTCAGTTCATAATTAATCGTGTGCCGCACTTGAAACATTCTCATAGCATCTCCTGTGATACCGGCACCGCCGGCATAACTGAACGATTCCACGGTTCGTTCATGTAAGGGGCGAACTAGTTTTTATCCTAAGGGCGACGGTATTGGGAAGTCCAATTGAAAATGCGATCGGAGCCGGCTATGACGGGGCGGATTCAGCGGGAGCGAAGACAGGGCTGGCGGCGCTCTTAGGAAAAGTATTATGATACTGGCGACGGGATGGCAGATGGTTTTCAGGAATCTGTTCATCGAGGAGGTGTTATATGGCTGCCAAGCACGCGTGTCCCTCATGCAAGGCCGATAATCCCAAACGGATCAGTGAGATTGTTGAGCAGAAGTCAGCCGCTGGTGTAAAGCCAGGACTGGCTGCCCAATATAACCCTCCCCGACAGCCCTGGGCCTATCTCCAGGGATTTCTACTCGCCGTTCCGCTCTATGCCGGTATTATGCTGTCTCTCACCTCTCCGGGGGAATCGGAGGCGAGCACGGCAAAGGCGGACCTTCTCGGGTCCATCACTTTTCTGAGCGTGTTGGTCGGCTATGGCGTGTGGAAAAACAAGGCCTACGCGAAGAAATTGGAGGAATGGAAGAAGGCTGTCGCTTCCAAGCTGCATTGCTTGCAATGCGGCCACGTCTTCGATTCGTAGTAGCCGCGCGCGCCGCTCGCTTGCGGCACTTCTGCAGTGCTGACCCCTGATCGATGTTGCAGGTTAATCCCTGCGGGAACTCCCTTTCTGCCCGCTCTGATGTATGACGTCAGCAAGGCTCCATAGCATAGGACTGTGCTGCATGGCGCTTTTGGTTTTCATTGGTGAGCCGGTCTATGCCGGCTGGGTGGTGGTTGAGAAAGATTATTTGGATCCAGGGCTTCAGACCGTCTACATCGATCCGGATACGGTCATCCGGGAAGGAAATCTCGTCACGATCCGGCAATTGACCGACTACAAGTGGATGCAGGGGAATGTTGGATCAGGGCGGTTCATGCCGGGGCCTCACCGATTTTTCTCGACGACGACCCGCAAACAATTCGATTGCGGGACAAAACTTGTGCGTCTCCTGGCGTTCACGGAGTTCTCACGGCATATGGGAACCGGTATAGCGGCGAATGGATACGTGGACCAAGACGCCTGGCTGCCGGTCGAACCGGAGAGCATCAATCACGCATTGTGGGAGGTGGTCTGCACCCGGTAAGGATTTCGCTCTATCAGAGCATTCTGCTAGAATGCGCCGCCGTGAAGAGTCTTACGCGTGGCATCGCCAGTATTGAGGTTGAAACGTGACGGATACAGAGGCATCATCCCGTCGGCTGATCATGATTGGATGCGTCGTGGCCGGAGTGGGCGTGGCTGCCGGCGCGTTTGGCGCGCACATGCTGAAGACCATCCTGGAGCCGCCGATGCTGGCTGCCTATGACACTGCGACGCGCTATCAGATGTACCATGCCTTCGGGATGGTGCTGGTTGGAATGGCGGTGCGAATCTATGAAGACCGGCGACTGGCCATGGCTGGGTGGCTGTTTGCAACGGGGATGATTTTGTTTTGCGGCAGTCTCTACGGCATCGCGCTTGCGGGGTTGAAGTGGCTGGGCCCGATCACTCCAGTAGGCGGATTGACGTTGATCACCGGGTGGGGGCTCTTGGGCTGGCGCGTGTGGCGGGGAGTGAGTCAGGGAGAAAAGAGCTGACAGCGTATGGCGAATAGCACATGATCGAAGGGAAAAAGCGCTTGTGGCGTGTGGCCTGTAGCACGAGAGCGAACCGGAATATCAAATCATCGGCGGCTCATTTTTCTGTCCGGTGCCATAAGTTATACGCTATAGACGCCTCTCTTGGGCTTCAGGATTCTAGGGCCGGCAATCTGCAGTGCGCTTCGCGGTAATCGGTCCCCAACCTCCGGTGTTGTTGACGAACGATCCCTCGATTCTTGTCGCCTCCTTCAATCCCTCTCGGACGAGGAGGAGGCTGTCTTCCTGCACATAGTTGCCGTTTTCCCACCGTAGGTAGACGCTATCGCCGAGAATGACGGTTTCAACCGGCAGCGGAATGTTGGGCGGTGTCTGTCCGGCCGGGGGGAAAGTGATGACAGTTTTCTGTTCCTGATGTTGTCGGTGGTTGTGAATCGTCCATTGCCACGTCCCGCAGAGGCGCGCGAGGCCTCGGGCCTGCCTCACGCGATCCTTCCACTCACGGAGCGACCACCAGGCGGTCAGTGCGTCCTGATGTGCCTCAAATGCCACCCGATGGGCTGCAAGGAGCAGGGCTGTCCGTCTCGTCTGAGACTCGGATTGAGCCGAATCCGGCGGCCATTGTTCCGTCAAGAGTCGAATGAGTTCAGAAAGAGACGGCAGGCGACTGCCGGCATTCATCCACTCTTGCCGTGCGGGAGAAGGTGTCCCTGCGGCAATTGAGGCGGCCAAGGTTTCGTCACTGGCGCGCCGGAGGGAATCGGCCAATTGCCATGCCGCAAGCGCCGCTATCAGCTCATGGGCGGACTGAGCCAATTCGGCAATGCCCAATTCCCTGGCTACAGCGGCCGATAATCCCTTGGCGCCCAAAATATTGGCGGCATCCTTCAATCCGAGGGCAGGACCGATGGCCGATGTGAACAGCGCCATGGCGCCGGTATTTGAATCGATTGCGGTGAGTTGAGCGGATCGGTCGGCGACAACCTCCGCCAGGAGGGCCGGCGAAGCTTGCAGGGCGGGAGCTGCCATCGATGGCGTGTTGATGCAGGCAAGTACCGCCATCACAAGGGCGATCCCGACGCCATGCGGCGCGAGATGATCACGAGTCCGCATCACCCGTTCAGCGAGGCGCCAGATCATGGTAAGTGGCAAGTAGTGAGTGGCATGTGGTTCGGAGCGGATGATCCGGCTTGAAGCATTAACCATTTACCATTACCCATTGCCCTTCACCTAATCCGCCATCGGCCCTTCGCCTGAAATCCAGGCTCATTAGGTTCCCTGGAAACAGGTTCTCAGAAACACTGCGGTTCGTTCCCATGCCAATGCCGTGGCGTCGGCTCGATAGGCATCCGGTTTCATCTCATTGCAGAATGCGTGGGGCGCGTCCGGATAGGTCTGGATCTCCGTCCGTTTCCCGTATTCTGCGGCGGCCGCGCGCAGCTCCTGGACCTGTTCCTCGGTCGCCCAAGTATCTTTGCCGGCCTGGTGATACAGCACGGGCGATGTGAGGTCGTTCATCAGTTCCCTGGGTTGGACCATTCTGCCGTAGTAGGACACGACCGCGCGTAATCGCTTACGTTGGCAGGCGAAGCGCAGCGCATACGAACCGCCCATGCCGTAACCTACCACTCCATGGATATTTCGTTTTGCCATGGTGCGTGTATTCAGATACTCGCAGCAGGTATTGATGTCCGTCAGCACCTGCGTCTCGTTCTGTTTGTCTTGCAGCGCCGCGGCGACCTCGTCATTGGCCGTCACCATTCCACCCAGGCGGCCGTACAGATTGGGAATAATGACCATGTAGCCTTCGCAGGCCATTCGCGCACCGAGGTCTTTCATTTGTCCTGTCAATCCCCACCGATCATGAAGCAGCACCAGGCCTGGATAGGGTCCTTTGTCCTGTGGCCAGAACAGCAGGCTGTCGATCTGATGCTCTTTCGGCATCCGTGTTTTAAAATAGGGATCGACCATTTGGTCGGTGTGCGTAGGAATGGGGACCCCGCTCGAAAACCGCGCGGTTCCTGTCCCGATCTGTTGCAAGGTAAACGGCGCCGATTGAGTCTGTGTCATACAGTGGAATATAGGGAGCCGTTCGCGGGAATGTCAACGGACCGTATTTCGCGTGTGGACCAGAGCCGATGGCGTATGGCTGATGGCATATGGCATGGAGGAGGAAGCACGAGCCGCCGATGGCATGGTATTCCAATCCGATCTTGTGCTACAGGCTATACGCTATCAGCTCCCTTTCGCGAGCGACATCCGTTGGCGCAGTGGCGTCGATGATATATATGTTCATGAATAATGAGATGTGATGGGTAAGAGACCTCTTGGAATAGGGTTGATCGGAGTCGGGCGTCACGGTCTTCGCTATGCCCGGCATATTCTTCATGATCTGCCCTCCGTGTCTCTCAAGGCAGTCTGCCGCCGGAATCCCGCCCAAGGCCTCGATCTCCCCGGCGCGGACTCTGTCACGGTGTACGGGCAGGCCCGTGCGTTGATCGAGGATCCAGCCGTCGAGGCCATTATCGTCGTCACGCCTCCGATCTTTACCCGTGACATTTGCACGTCCGCGGTTCAGGCTCGTAAACCACTGTTGGTCGAGAAGCCGTTGGCGGCTTCGGCAGCCGATGCAGAGGCGATGGTGTCGGAGGCGCGAGAAGCCGGCGTGCCGTTGATGACGGCCCAGACGTTGCGGTTTGACTCCACGATCCAGGAAATGCGGAAGCGAGGACATCTGATCGGGCGCTCCGAGCGGCTGCGGTTGACCAGTCATATTGAAATAAAGGCAACCACTCCCGGACATGCCGACGGCTATGGCAAACGGGGGGCTTTGCTGGAAATCGGCGTTCATATGCTGGATCTTGTCCGATTCCTGACCGGCGAGGAGGTGCAGGAGGTTCGCTGTACGATGGATCGTCCGTTGCCGACCGCGCCGGAGACCGTCGTGTCGGCTCAGTTGACGACCGTCGGAGGGACGGCCTGTTTGCTCGACCTTGCGCGGGTACCGGAGGGACGTGTCGGATCAGCAGAGTGGATTGGATTGCAGGGGCGATTAGAAGCCGACTGGATCAGCCGCCGGCTTCGTTGGATCGGCAACACTGAGAGCCAGGAATGGGAGTTTTCTCCATCGCAAACGGTACTTGCGACTCTGATGGCGTTTCTCGAGGCTGTGGAGCAGCGCAGGCCCATGCCGATCACGGGCGAGGATGGGCTCCGTGCCGTCGAGATCGCGGAGGCCTGCTACCGTTCGGCTGAAACAGGCGGCGCTCCCATCCTCGTCGATCGTCATTCGTGACGCCGTTTCGCTCGCGAGACTGGCGGGAGTCGCGAGAAAAGCGCGACGGGTTGAAGAAGTTGTCCTGATGAGTCGCGCCTTTCGCGCAAGTCTCGCCCTTCTCGCAGCACGAGATACGAACGACGCGTGCCTCGCACATCTTACGAAGTCGGCGACACGGGTTGTGCGAGATACGCACGTTGTTATTCCGCCACAATATGTGTGTCGGTTTCTTCGACTCCGTCGATCGCATGAATCTTGCTGATCACGACGTCCGAGAGCGAGCGCTCGTCCTGTACGTTGATGAAAACAAAAATGTCGGGCCGTCCGAAACAAGGATGGGCCTGCTCAATGCCGGCAATGCGCTTGAGTGACGCGACGACGTCCTTCGTTTTTCCTGTTTTGACCTTGATCAGAATGTACGCTCTGGTTGCCATGGGTTCCTCCTTATAATAGTGGTCGTTTCCGAAGTGTGGTGTGTAATCGGCAGGACAGTAATGCCATTTTCACTTTTGCTAGATGCATGATTCAGTATGCTCCCGTTCCCGGCATTGTCTTCCGATGAGCTGCGAAGACCGCGTGAAAGTCTTGGCCGTTTGAGGCGAGCGCCTCTTTCCCGTCTTTCACCAGCTGCATGAATTGCCGGAAGTCTTCCACCGACAGGTTGACGGTCTTGAGCCCCGGCGCCAGCGTCTGAAGTTCCTCCGGTGGTGTCCGGGCAGCCGTTTCCGCGAGCGCCTCCAAAACATCCGACGTCCATCCGTTCGCTTGGAATTGCGCCACAAGGTCTGGGGCTTGTTTCCCACGCGAGGACTCCACAGCGCGACGCATGAAATGTTGCAGGTCGGGATGTGTGCTTTTGGCAAACAGCGACTGCAGTTGTATCACAGACTTGATGATGCGGTCGGCTTCTTTGGTGCCTTCCGGCGGGAGGATACGCGCCTGTTCGAGTGTGGCGAGGACTGCCATCGCCGATCCAACATGAGGCGACGCGGGTTTTCCCGGCCGTTGCACCGGGATTGCAGAAGCAGAGGGGGCGGCAGATGAAGAGACAGGGAGAGTCATGTCCCAAGAAGAAAGCAAGAAGTTGCCGATAATCAAGATGGCGACCAGACAAGACTTCTGTGTCGATCTCGGGAGAGCTGAAACGAGGGGTTCCTCCGGACGCACACACCAGAGGCGCATAGCAGCGGATTATACAGAGTTGGGCAGATGGCCGCTAGCAGGATGCTGAAAAAGTCCGCCAGCGGCGTTCTCGCATCGCTCCGAGGCTCACCGTACGGCGCGGAGTACGCTTCGCCGCTTCGCTCGCTGCGGCCTTGCTGGACGGCCATTTTGAGCATCCTGCGTGGCTACTTGATGCTGTCTCATACCTCGGGATTTGCGATAGCTTCAAGGGACAGCATGAGTTTATCTGCAGTCTGCCAGTGCCGACAACGGTGGATGATTCTATTGAAACCTATCTAAATAGTTTCTATAATTGCGCCTCTTTCCGGGCATAGAAAGGCTGCTGTCGGCATGCTCGCCAAGGTTACGAGCGCGGCGCTCGTCGGTCTCGATGCCCATCTGGTAGATGTTGAAGTCGATATTTCAGGCGGCCTTCCCCAGTTTTCCGTCGTCGGTTTGCCCGATGCCACCGTCAAGGAAAGCCGGGATCGGGTCCGCTCCGCGCTGAAGAACACCGGGTTTCATTTTCCTGCCAAGCGGATCACGGTGAATCTTGCCCCGGCCGGCATCAAGAAGGAAGGGTCCGGGCTCGATCTGGCCATCGCCATCGGCATTCTCGTCGCCGAAGACGTGATTCCACAGGTAACACTGAGTCATCGTGTCTTGATCGGAGAACTGTCGCTGGATGGCCGGGTGAAACCGATCACAGGCGCGCTGTCGTTCGGACTCGCCTGCCGCAAGGGGTATGAGCTGATGCTTCCGGCTGATAACGGCCCTGAAGCCGCGCTGGTTGAAGGGGTGCGCGCATACCCGATCCACACGCTGCCGCAGGCCGTGGAATTTCTCAAAGGGGGCCAAGTCGTCGCGCCGAGTCTGTCGAACTATGGCATGTTGGAATCGTCAAGACCGGTGGAGGATGAAGACTTTGCTGATGTCCGTGGCCAGGACCATGCGAAACGGGCGCTCGAAGTGGCGGCGGCAGGCGGGCATAACGTCCTGATGGTCGGTCCTCCCGGATCCGGCAAGACCATGCTGGCGCGCCGGTTTCCGTCGATTCTCCCGTTGTTGGATTTGGAAGAAGCAATTGAAACCACGCGCGTGCACAGCGTCGCCGGACAACTCGCTCCCGATCGGCCCCTCTTGATGGTCCGCCCGTTTCGGGCTCCGCATCATAGCATCTCCGATGCCGGCCTGGTCGGCGGCGGGACTGTGCCGAAACCGGGAGAAGTGTCGCTTGCGCACAACGGGGTGTTGTTTCTCGACGAGTCGCCCGAATTCAAACGGGGTGTGTTGGAGGGCCTCCGGCAGCCGCTCGAAGACGGACAGGTTACATTGACGAGGGCCAGCGGGTCGCTGAAGTATCCCGCGCGGTTCATGCTGGTCGCCGCCATGAATCCGTGCCCTTGCGGGTATTACGGGGACCGCTCGAGGCCCTGCGTCTGCACGGTCACACAGATCCGCCGTTATCGCGCGAAACTCTCCGGTCCCTTGCTCGATCGGCTGGATATCCATTTGGACGTGCCGCCTGTGCCGGTGCGGGAACTGCGCGCGGAGCTTCCGTCGGCAGAAACTTCTGCGGCGATCCGCGCGCGCGTCGTGGCGGCTCGCGACCGCCAGCGCCGGCGGTATCGAAGCGACGGCTTCTATACGAATGCCCAGTTGAAGCCGCGCCAGGTGAAACGGTATTGTGGGCTCGACCAGCATGCGCAGGACTTGCTCGAACAGGCCATGATCAGACTGCGACTCTCGGCGCGGGCGCATGGACGCATTCTGCGCGTGGCGCGGACCATTGCCGATTTAGCCGAGTCTGATAAGATTGAGGCCATGCATATTGCAGAGGCCATTCAGTATCGCTCGTTCGACCGCAATCCGGAGGCGTGAGGAGTTCCGTGCTATCGACCGTCAAAGTATTTCTCTGGTGGTTTCTCATCGGCGCGACAATGGCGCTGTCGGTTATCATGCTGCAAGGCGGGATCAGGGAAGTCATGGAGGCGCAAGGGTCTGTCTGGGATCTCAAGCTTGCAGAGTTGATGATCACGATTACCGGAGGAGGATTGTTGGCCGGCTGCATTGCCTTGATCCTCGACCGCATTAAGAAAGCGTGAATATGAATATTGAAGTTGGGTCCAATCTTTATCGCAACACCGATGGAACGATCGAAATCGAGGGAGTGCCGCAAATTCAGGTAGTCCGTCACCCTTCGACCGGTGCGCTGCTGGTCAATTTTGCGCTGTTCGACTCGGTCGGACGGATGTTGGCCAAGATGGTGGATAACACGTTGATGTTCAACGATCGGCGCGCGTACGAGGTGAGCAAAACGGCCGAGAGTGTGGCCGTCAAGGAAATCACGTCGAATAAGGTGCTGCTCAAGATGGAGGTCACATCGCCCGGTGTCGTCTCCTTTTCTCAAGGAGAGTTCCACACAATGAAGGGACACATGCTGGAAGTGTCGGCCAAAGAGTGGAAGCTCGACAAGCAGGTGAAGAGCGGGCAAATTATCGACGCGAACGGCGGCGCCGTTATGATCAGCTAGGCGGCGCGGTTCTTTCGGTCACGGTCGGCACGACGATCACGCCGCCGTTCTTCACGTCCACCGACGCGGTGTCACCGTCCCGTAACTCTCCCCGTACCAGCAAGCGCGCAATCGGTGTTTCCACATCTTGCTGAATGAGCCGCTTGAGCGGTCTTGCTCCATAGACCGGGTCATAGCCCCGTTCGCCCAGTTGCTTGAGAGCTGCCGGAGTCAGTGCCAGTGTAATCCGCCGTTCATCAAGTCTGCGACGAAGCCGTTCCAGCTGAATCTCCACGATCTTCATCAGGTGTTCGGCCCCCAGCGGATGGAACACCACCGCTTCATCGACCCGATTCAAAAACTCCGGCCTGAAATGGTGCTGGAGTTCGCCCATCACCACCGTCCGCATCTGCTCATAGGAGGCGCCCTGTTGCTGCGCTTCGAGAATGTGAGGGCTGCCGATGTTGGAGGTCATGATCAACACGGTATTTTTAAAGTCCACCGTGCGGCCTTGAGAATCGGTCAGCCGTCCGTCGTCCAGCACTTGCAGGAGCACATTGAACACGTCGTGGTGGGCCTTTTCGATTTCATCGAACAGGATCACGGAGAAGGGGCGCCGGCGGACCGCTTCGGTCAGTTGTCCGCCCTCTTCGAAGCCGATATAGCCGGGAGGCGCGCCGATGAGGCGGGATACTGTGTGTTTTTCCATGTATTCCGACATGTCGATTCTGACGAGATTCGCCTCGTCGTCGAACAGCACGGTGGCCAGTGCCCGCGCCAGTTCGGTTTTCCCCACGCCGGTGGGGCCGAGAAAGAGGAAGGAACCGATCGGACGGTTCGGATCTTTGATGCCGGAGCGCGCGCGCAGCACCGCGTCCGCCACGGCTCTGACGCCTTCCTCCTGGCCCACCACGCGCTGGTGCAGGAGGTCCTCGAGCTTCAGCAGCTTCTCGGTTTCGCCTTCGAGCAGACGGGAGACGGGGATGCCGGTCCAGCGGCCGACCACCGCCGCAATCTCGTCCTCATCGACTTCTTCTTTCAGCAGCCTGGACTCATCCTGCTTTTTCCCCAAATGCTGCTGTTCGATTCCGAGTTCCCGCTCCAGACGGGGCAGTTCCCCGTAACGGAGTTCCGCCACGCGATTGAGGTCGTAGGCCCGCTCCGCCTGCTCGATGTTGCGTTTCACGTCTTCGATGGCTTCGCGCGTCTTGCGCAGGCGGGAGACGGAGGCCTTTTCCGATTCCCATCGGGTTTTCAACGCCTCCAGGCCGCGCCGTTTTTCGTCCAATTCTGATTCGAGTGTTGCCAGGCGGGCCGCGCTTGCTTGATCCTTTTCCTTCTTCAGCGCTTCCCGTTCAATTTCCAATTGGAGCACCTTGCGCGAGATCTCGTCCAGTTCGGCCGGAAGGCTGTCGATCTCGGTGCGAAGGCGCGCCGCCGCTTCATCCACCAGATCGATGGCTTTGTCCGGCAGAAAGCGATCGGCGATATACCGGTGCGACAGTTTCGCCGCCGCCACCAACGCGCTGTCTTTGATCCGTACTCCGTGGTGCACTTCGTAGCGTTCTTTAAGCCCGCGCAGGATGGAAATGGTATTTTCAACGGAGGGCTGATCGACGAAGACGGTCTGAAAGCGGCGCTCCAAGGCGGCGTCCTTCTCGATGTGTTTGCGATACTCGTCGAGCGTGGTTGCGCCGATCAGGTGCAGTTCCCCCCTGGCCAGCAGCGGTTTCAGCAGATTGGCTGCGTCCATGGCGCCTTCGGCGGCGCCCGCGCCCACGACCGTATGCAATTCGTCGATGAACAAGAGGATCTGTCCTTGGGACGACTGGATTTCTTTCAGCACCGCTTTGAGCCGTTCTTCGAATTCGCCGCGGAACTTGGCCCCTGCGACGAGCGAGCCCATGTCCAGGGCGAATAATTTCTTGTGCTTGAGGCCTTCGGGCACGTCGCCTTTCACGATCCGGATCGCCAGGCCCTCGACGATCGCCGTTTTTCCGACGCCCGGTTCACCGATGAGCACAGGATTGTTCTTAGTCCGCCTTGAGAGGATTTGAACGACGCGCCTGATTTCGTCGTCCCGCCCGATGACGGGGTCGAGCTTGCCCTGGCCGGCCAGCTGCGTCAGCTCGCGCCCGTATTTTTCCAGCGATTGATAGGTGCTTTCCGGGTCTTGGGTGGTGACACGCTGATTCCCGCGCACCTGCTGCAGTCCGGTCAAAAGTTTGTCGCGGGTGAGGCCCAGTTTCTTAAAGGTACCGTCTTCCTGTGCGATGGCCAGCAGCACATGCTCGACGCTGAGATAGTCGTCCTTGAGCGATTTCTGCTCATCCTCTGCGCGGGCAAGTACCTGACTGAGTCGGGTGGTCAGATGAAGCTGACCCGGGCCGCCTCCGGCGCCCTGGACCTGCGGCATCTTTGTCAGTGCCTGTTCGACGGCCTGCCGGATCGCCGGAAGCGCGATGCCGGTTCGTTCGAGCAGGGCGGAGGTCATGCCTCCCTCCTGGTCGAGCAGCGCCAGCAGCACGTGCTCCACATCGATCCCTTGATGGCTTCGCCGCTGGGCATGGGCCGATGCCGTTTGTAGGGCTTCTTGTAATTTGACCGTCATGCGATTCAAATCCATGGTCAGTCACCTCAAGTCAGTCTAAGTGTGCGTGTCGTGGGATCTGTAATAATCATCGGCCAGTACAAGTCAACTCATGAGCGATGATGATTCGACGGGCGATAGGGCTGAGAGGAAGTACTTCTTGACCTCGGGAGCAATCCCGACTACTGTACGCGAGGTCTATGGTTGAACTGCTTTCCGCCACCCTCCATTTATATCGACAGGCCTTGCAGGCGACGTGGCGGTCGCTGATGCGGAGCTGGGTGACCGTCGCGGCGCTGATCGGATTCGCGTTGCTGTTCGTCGGAGCGGCAAGAATCGTCGGATCCTTGGGCATGATCGGCGGCGTGCTGCTTGGCCTGGTCAATGCCTTGCTGGTCGGTGCGACATTGCGCCTTATCGAGCAGTCGCTGAGCGCGGTGCGAACGATCCAGTTGACCGATGTGACGGAGAGCTTCGGTCATTATTTCTGGGACGTGATCGGCGTCGGCTTTGTGCTGTGGCTGCCGATGATGGCACTCGATATGGGCACGCAAGCCAATCCCTATGGAGGATTTCTTTCTTCCGCGGTGATGCTCCTCTTATTTATCTTGTTGAATGCGGCGCCGGAGGTCATCTATCAAATCCGGCACGATTCGCCGCTGGATGTTTTCAAGGCCTCCTATGAGTTCGTGCTGGAGCATTGGATCGAGTGGTTCCTGCCCTTTGCCCTCCTGGCGCTTCCCATCGTCGTCTCGCCGAGCGGGATCCAGGAGTTTTTCAACCTCTCCACTGGTATCGGGCGTGGAGCGGGGTTGAACTTTTTCCAACTGCTCCTGCTGCCGTTTACGTTGATAGGCGGGTGGATGTCCTATGTTGGTCTCGACCCTGATGCGCAATGGGTCTTCCTGCTTCTGCTCACTCCGCTAGTGGCCACTACTGCATTGTTGTTCCGCGGCCACCTCTTTGCATTGTTACGAAGTTCGACACGACGGCAACGGATGTTTGCGCATCGGATCGAGGACAATCGGTAAACGGCAAAAACGTGCCGAATGCGCGTAGTGACTGTCGATTCCTCACGTGCTGATGCACTGCCGAGCAAATGGGGCTAGAGAAAGTAGCGACGAACTGCTTGAGGCAGACAATGGGATAGTGTATGCTTTTGCATACACATCGTCATTGTGATGATCTCCCTATCGTTCGGCTAAGGCGTTGACCGTGGGACTTTCAATTTTTTGGCGCCTCCTTCTCACCTCACTTGTGATCATCGTGGTCATGGGTGGAGTCAATCTGTATGCTCTTTTTCAACTTCGACAGTTGACGGCGATGAGTACGGAGATGGCCGCGTATCACTATCCGGCGGTCGAGTCTGCAAAACGGTTGTTGGGGTCGCTCTACGCACAATTGAATAGCGAGAAAAAATATCTTGCCACAAAAGATGCCGCGTTCTTAACAAACTTCAACGAGGAGGTAGAGGAGTTTCAGCGAAGCCTCCAGCATCTGCTCGGGGAAGAAAACACGCCGCAAGGGCAAAGTCTTCTCCAGGAGGTTGGCCGATTGCTCCAGGAGCGACTGGTCCTTTTTCACGATGGATTCAAGGCCGCGGCCGGCAAAGCTTCGGCAACCCTGCCAGGATATGAGAACCGGCGCGATGCACTGATGGACCGGATGTCGTCGTCGATTCAAAGCTATATCGATCTGCATGAGGCGCGCGTGAGCGTCGGGGTGAGTGAGTCACGAGCGAGCGCCGTCAAAGCCGAAGCGGTGACGCAGCAGCTGGTCCTGGTGGCATTGGTTTTTGGATTGGGGCTTGCCGGTATCGCCAGTTATACGATCTTGCGTCCACTTCGAGAGCTGCAAGGGCACATTAAGGAAATCGGCCAAGGGAAATTCGGGCAACCGCTTCAGATCGCGGCTCCGGCGGAATTGAAAGACTTGGTGGATACCGTGAACTGGATGGGAGTGAAACTTCAAGAACTCGACGATATGAAGTCGGAGTTTCTTGCGCATGTGTCCCATGAGTTGCGTACGCCCATGGCCTCGATTCAGGAAGGCACACACTTGCTGCTCGATGAGATTCCAGGCCCTCTCACACAGGAGCAACGGACCACGCTCCGTATTATGTCCGACAGCAGCAGGCGGCTGATCCATTTGATCTCAACCATCCTCGACCTTTCGAAGATGGAAGCCGGTATGATGGAGTATCGGATCGTTCCCGTGGATCTCAAGCGTGTCGCGGACATTTCCGTCAATAAGGTGCGACTCCTGGCCGATTCCAAGCATATTCAGCTGCTGGTTGAGAATGTCGGAGAACGGGCGTGGGTGAAGGTGGATGCCCCGCGGATTGAACAGGTTCTTGATAATCTGCTCTCGAATGCCCTGAAGTTCAGTCCGGAAGGTGGCATTGTCAAGCTGCAGATGAAACCAGATCAGCAAGCCGGTGTGCTTGAAGTCTCGGTATCCGATACGGGACCAGGCATTGCTGCTGATGACCTTCCTCATATTTTTGAGCGGTTTTATCAAGGGCAGACAAAGGCAAGAAGTGCTGCAGCTGGAAGCGGGTTGGGGCTGGCGTTGGCAAAGAAAGTTGTCGAAGCTCACGGAGGGAGAATTTGGATAGAAAGTGATGCTGGCAAAGGGACGGCTGTACGGTTTATCCTACGGTTGGCGAAACAGGGAAGGGAAGAAGAGCGGGAACAGGGCCGGGAACAGGAGGGGACAGGGAGCATGACGCGGCTGATGGTTCAGGCAGTAATACTCTCGACAATGCTTGGGGGCTGTGCGGCATGGGGTCCGACGCCGGCTAATAAGCCGTATTTTGTCTTGGAGTCGACAGAAGTAAAGACATTTCAATCACTTGCCAGAAAACAGGACGGGGTAGTGGAGAAATGCAGCGAAATGAGTTCTTGCGACCATGCCTACTTTACCAGGGGGTTGATTGGTCTCTATGAACGCCGCGACATTGCAGAGAAATGCTTCGAAAAGGTCATTGCCCTTGATCCCAAAAGCCAACTCGCTGCATCGAGTAAAGCCTGGATGCAATTGTTGCAGAGGCACCCAGCTCCGGCCTCGGTCTCGTGGCTGGATGCCCTTTTTGGAGCACCTGCGATTGCCAATACGAATTCAGCGTTGGTTAAAGCCACGGATCGCTTGGTGCGGGACTTGCTTGAATGGGAAGGGAATGTTCAGACGGTGGAATATTTGCAGCGAGAGATTGCCGACCGGGATCACAAGATCGAAGCGTTGTTGAAGAAAGATCCGGGGAAGGGGGGCTCTGATCCGACCCTGGTGCAGGGCCTTCAGAAGCAGCTGCACGACCGGGATAAAAAAATCGAGGAACTCTCCACGCAGTTGGAAGCCTTGAAACGAATCGATCAGGAAATGCGCGAAAAGGTGCGCCCGATCCGTCCGCCATCGACGGTCGCCCCACTTCCCGCGCCGGACACATCGCCATAACGAACAATTGGAAGGCACACCATGGACCAAGAGCATATTCTCGTAGTCGACGATGACGAAGGCCTGCTGCATTTGGTGAAAATGCGACTATCCGCAATGGGATTTGCCGTGACATCCGCCACGACGGGGCAGGAAGCGGTCGGAGAAGCCAAGAAGAAGATGTTCGATCTGGCGATCACCGATCTGCGTCTCCGCGGCGAGGACGGGTTGGATGTGACCGAGGAGTTGCTCCGTATTCACCCCGGCCTGCCGGTCATCATTCTGACCGCGCATGGCAGCATTCCCAACGCCGTCGAGGCCATGCAGCGCGGCGCGTTCGGCTATCTGACCAAACCATTCGACGACAAGGAGCTGAAGGCCACAATCGAAAAAGCCCTCTCGCAGCAGCGGATGAGCCGGGAGATCAAGCGGCTCAAATCGCTGGTCAAGGAGCTCTATGGCCTGGAAAATGTCGTCGCGCGAAGCCCTGCCATGCAGCGGTTGTTCCAGCAAATCGCCCAAGTGGCCGACTCAGATGCCACGATTCTGCTCTTTGGAGAAACCGGAACCGGCAAGGAAGTCATGGCTCGTGTCATCCATACCAACAGCCGGCGCTCCAAGGGGCCGTTTGTGGCGCTCAATTGCGCCGCGATTCCTGAAACGCTGTTTGAAAGCGAGCTCTTCGGACATGTCAAAGGCGCATTCACCAGCGCCCACGGCTCCAAGCGCGGACTGTTCCAAATGGCTAACGGAGGCACCCTGTTCCTGGACGAAATCGGCGAGATGCCGCTTTCAATGCAAGTCAAGCTGTTGCGTGCCGTACAGGAGCGAGAAATCCGGGAGGTAGGGTCGGAAACATCGTCGAAGGTGGACGTGCGCATCATCGCCGCCACGAACAAGGATCTTGGAGAGGCGGTCAAGAACGGAACTTTCCGAAACGATCTGTACTATCGCATTTCGGTGGTCCCGCTGTTTATTCCGCCGTTGCGCGATCGCCGCGATGATATTCCCCTCCTGGCCCAGCATTTTCTCAAGCTCAGTGTGCAGCGGGCAAACAAAGAGGTCAAAGGGTTCACGCCTGCCGCGCTGCATCGACTGATTGTCAATCCGTGGCACGGCAATGTGCGGGAATTGGAGAACGCGGTTGAAAAGGCGGTGGTCATGTCGCGCCAAGATATGCTGACGCCGGACCTCCTCCCGTCCGTCGGTGTGTCGCCTGACACGCCGCTCAAGCCGCTCACCGAGGCCAAAGAAGAGTTCGAGCGAACCTATTTGAAGAACGTGTTGCAGCTGACGGGGGGCAATATTTCCCGCGCCGCCCAGTTTGCCGGACGATACCGTGCCGACTTCTATAAGATGCTCAGAAAGTACGGCCTGCATCCGTCGATGACGAAGGGCAAGCCTGACGCTGAATTGGAGGAGCTCGAAGACGAAGCGGATCTGACCGAGGCGGAGCGGTAGCGACCGCAGTACGTTGAATCGTACGGATTCGTAGACGGTGAAGCTGGATGATCCATATCCGACCGCCTTTCCGTCAACTCGGGTGGAAGGTTTGTGATTGCGGGTAGCGCTGTTACAGGGACAGCGCGAAAGTACATGTGCGGATTCTTTGATGGCCTTGGATTGCAATCCACACGACGATGGGGCATGAACGATGCGAGGAGGGCCGGTGCATCGGCCCTCCTCAATCCTTCCCACTCACTGCTGACAGCACTCCCTGGCGGCAGT
Source organism: Nitrospira sp. (assembly GCA_022842445.1). GTDB lineage: Bacteria > Nitrospirota > Nitrospiria > Nitrospirales > Nitrospiraceae > Nitrospira_D. The sequence continues at coordinate 4,073 of JALHPO010000004.1, read as the reverse complement.
GCGCATTCAGTCCCTTGACATCGTAGATCCTGTAGGCCATATAGGGCACTGTAGAAGCAGTGCAGTCGATTAACCCTCACACAAGGAGAGCGCCAAATGACTCGTACGTCAATCATGCTTGCCGCAGCGCTGTTTATGACCGTCGGCTGTTCGTCGATGGAGACTCAGACCGCTGCACCGAAACCCACTGTCTCGATGCCTGCTGCTCCCAAGCTTTCACTCTACGAGCGGCTCGGCGGAACCGGCCCCATCACGGCCGTCGTGGGAAAGTTCGTCAGCAACGTTGCAGCCGACAAGCGCATCAACGGCTACTTCGCGAAGGCCGACATCCCCAAACTCAAGCGGCAGTTGGTCGATCAGGTGTGCCAGGCCAGCGGCGGCCCGTGCACCTACGACGGCCAGGATATGAAAACGACGCACAAAGGCATGAAGATCACGACCGCGGCGTTTAACGCGCTGGTCGAGGATCTCGTGGCAGCGCTCGATACGTTCAACGTACCGGAGCAAGAGAAGGGTGAATTGCTCGCAGTCTTGGGGCCTATGAAAAAAGATATCGTCGAAGTTCCATAGGGTTGTCAGAGTGCGGCTGGCCGGCACCGGCCGGCCGCGTCAGGGCATGGAACATCTGAAAGGTGTGAAATTTCTGTTATGTTCGTCTGCCTGATTCAGTGCAGTCGCAAATCGGCATCTGGAAAGACTTTCCTGAAGCAGGCACCCCGCTAACCCCTACGAAAGCAGGGTAGATGGGATGGGGAGATTTTGGTAAAGGTGCCGTGATCCTATTGTCGGCTGAAAGTTTGACTAAGGCCTTGGTACGCAGTTCCTCAGACATCAATCTACTCACATAGGTAGTGGGCGGTGTATGGAGTTCGCGGCCTCGTTCTGGGACCAAGATTCTTTGAGTGTGATCGTTCGTCGAGGTGTGCGTACTGCCGGTTGTATATCCGTCATGTGGATGGTCGGATGCGGCGCTCCCTCTTCCGATAAAGTTCCTGGCCAGGAGTCACGCGCGGCCATCGCAGGTTCAAACCAGAGTGCGACATCACAAAATATCAATCAAGGAATCAACAGGCCTGGACTTCTCCCGGAGGCGAGCCCAGCGGGGAACGCGGGCAATTCGAATCAGCAAAATCCTCTTGCCGGGAACGACAACGAGAATCACCGGCAGCAGTCTCCAAAACTTCCAGAGCCTATCGCCAAGGATCTTGACTCGCCGGATGCCCGCGACCGGTTTCGAGCCTTGGATCATTGGGAGGCCAAAGACAGCACGGCACCGCTTGATCCGGTATTCGAGGCGATGGAGGATGAAGACGAAGCTGTGCGAGCCAAAGCGACAGCCATCGTAGAGCAACGGTGGGCCGCAGAGCACGAGCGTAAGAAGAGTTGAGGATGGCAACCAGAACAACTAAGGAGGTGTCTGGTCGTCCGGCTGTGAGCTGAGTCCGGACGGGGGCGGCTGTGGAATCGTATCAGGATGGCTGTGGTGTGTTTATGATGATTCTGTTGTAAGGAGGCACTATGAAGTCGATTCGCGTACTGCCGCTGGTGGCAGGGTTGATGCTGGGCGCAGGGAATCTTGCGTTCGCGGCTGAGGCCACGTTTAAAGTCACCGATACGCCGGGCTATTGATTCGATACCGGCAACGATATTGCGGGCACCCGGTCCCTGGCGATTATCAACCCGGGCGACACCGTGCATTTCATCCAAAGAAACGGCGAACCGCGTGATGTGGAAAGCAAGCACACGGTCACGAGCCTGATCTGGCCGGCCCCTGCGCTCGCGACCGAAAAGATCGACCAGGAGGCGGCGAACACCGATAATCATCATGTGACACTGACGACGCCGGGCCTCTATGTCTTCGTCTGCAAACTCCACCCCTATATGCTCGGCGGTGTCATTGTGGACGATGCTGCAACACCCGGACTTGATCTTGGTGCGAATCTCACGCTCCTGGGGCCGACGCCGGCTGCACAGGTAACATTCCCCACCGCGACCGATCTTGGGCTGCGGCTGTTGCGCGCATTTTTCGTGGTGACGAATCCTGGCAATTGGAAAGACTATACGAAGGTTGGCACCATCTACCAGCCGGTCTATCCCTCGGTAGATGTCAATGCCGGGCCCGGCATTGTCGTCAACCTCAAGGATGCGATTGAGGGCTTACATATTGACGGCCAGTTGATCACCAGGCAGGAGAAGCCTCGCACGAAGGGAATCGGGGAGGTCTGGATCGACACGGCTTATGAGTTGACGAAGGGAAAACCGGAGTGGACTCCGGGCACCATGACCGTCGTTTCAGCCACCGGGTGGGACGTCAAGCGGAAGATTGCGTTGCCCGCACAGGACATGAACAACGGCCATAATATGTGGGCCAGCCATGACCAGAAGCAGATCTATCAGACGGAATGGCATGGCAAGAGCCTCTATGTGATCAATCGCCATAACGGGAAGCTGCTGCAGGAACTCGAGGTAGAGGGAAAGTGCAACGACCCCGCCCATGTGATGACCCGGGTGGACACGCAGCAGGTGCATGTGACCTGCAACGGAGAAGATACGGTGGCTGAGTACAATCGGCTCCCGTCAGGCCGACTTGAGCTGAACAGGTTCATTCCCATGTCTAACGGGGACAAACAGACCCAGCCCCATGCCCATTGGATGGGCTTTGATGGGAAGTCGATGGCGACGCCGAATTCCAACACCAACGATTCGACTCTGTTTAATTTCAACGAGTATGTCATCACCAACAAGCAGCCGACCGGTGCGCTGCCCATTGCAGCGGGCATGATGCCGGATTCGAGCAAGTACTATGTGTCCAATTACCTGGGGCATACTACCTCCGTCATGTGCGGGCCCAATCCGAATCCAGCCGGTAGCTGCGTTCCAGGGACGAAGATCAAGGACGTCGATCTGTTGCTCAATGGCAACTACGATGTGGCGTCTGGACCACTCGGAGGTCCGATTGGCGCCCTTCCGATTCAGACGCCGGTCAGCCCGGACGGGAAGTTCGTGATTACCGGGAATACGTTGACCGGCACGATCACGATCATCCGTACATCAGATGATACGCTGGTGAAGATGATTTCCTGTGATCCGGGCTGCCATGGGGTGAACTTCGGCGCCAAGAAGGGTGGCGGGTACTATGCCTATGTCACGAGCAAATTCGCCAACCGCCTGATTGTTCTGGACTATGATCCGAACAACGATGGCAACGTGGATGACGCGGTGATTGCCGGCGCAGTGGTGCTGGCGAAGGACAATGTTCCGAAGGACGACAAGATCATTGGGAACAAAGGGCAGGGCGGCCAGGGCGTCTTGGCCGTCCCCAATGTGTATAACGGCTGGGTGCAGCAGTTACCAATCGGTTATAAGGCGCAGCTCACTAGAGCGCAGCGGAATCCGATCGGGCCGCTCCACAGCCGTAATCCTCATGCGGGTGACGATGACGACCATGATGATGAATAGGGCTGTGAGAAGTACGGAACTTTTCGGATAGGTTAAGGCAGCCGTCGACGGCTGTATCATTGAGGCCCTGGCGCGACAACGTCGCGCCAGGGCCTTTTCATTCTTGCGCGACCGGCGGCTGTGTTTCGTCGTGTCGTGACATTCAGACGATGGGGGCAGATGTGGGGCAAGAGCATAACAGCCCTGTAATCCCGAAGGAGGGCGACCATGGCAGGAATGTTCGGCGAAAATCCACTGGAGATGTTAATCCCCATCGCAATTCTTATTGCCGCAGTCATTGTGTTTGCGTTCGCCCGTATTCCGTGGGTTCAGATCGGAACCCCTGGTTAGAGGTTCGATGTCCAGGCTCGCCAGTGGTGCGGTGTGGAGCTGGCGAGAGGTATCGAACCTCCAACCTGCGGTTCCTAGCTGCGAGCGACGGGGCTGCAGTCGTGCCAGATCGTTAAGCTCTGGCGCGATTGCCACCCTGGAGTGAGCCACTGCAGCGGGTTTCCCAATTCACTCACGCCGACCGAACTGCTCGCTACCCGGCCTCATCTCTCGATAGACTTCAGTGCGGGATCTTCGCGCCGAGCACGTCGACTTGCTCGATCTGTGGTGGTTCGGCAAGCAAC
>JALHPO010000003.1 GCA_022842445.1 Nitrospira sp. | reverse complement strand
ATACGTTGGGTAATCGGAAGAACCGGAATAAGGCCCGTCTGAAGTTCGTCATCGATAAATTGGGGTTCGAGGAATTCAAGCGTCGATGGGAAGCGGCCTATGCCTCGATGGGTCACAGTCTTCCCAAGGATCAGGGGATTCGGCTCCTCCAACATCAGGATGAACCGACGGCGCTGATCATGCCGGCTAAAAGCGGATCGAGCCCTGCTGCAACGAATGGAAATGGACATGCCGGTCACATCGGGCATGAGACACCGTTTCAGATGTGGAAACGGACAAACGTGGTGCCGCAAAAGCAAGCTGGATACGCCACTGCAGCCGTCAAATTGTTCATGGGCGACATTACGTCGGAGCAGCTGCTCGTTGTGGCGGATCTTGCGGAGCGCTATTCCAATGGCAATCTCCGGACCACGATCAATCAGAATCTCGTAATCCGATGGATTCCCGAGAGTCAGGTCGAGGCTCTCTACGACGATCTGTCCCTGCACGGCTTGGCCGACCCGGGAGCCGAATTGGTCGAGGATATTATTGCCTGTCCCGGCACCGATACTTGCGGATTGGGCATTACATCCTCCAAGGGACTGGCACGTGCGCTGGCCGAGGTGTTTCCGGCAGGCCGGGTGCCGGAGGACCTGGCGGGCGTCGATGTGAAAATCAGCGGTTGCCACAATTCCTGCGCGCAGCACCACATTTCTACGATCGGCCTGCACGGGGTCGGCAAACGCCTGGGGAACCATGTCGCCCCGCACTATGAATTGCATCTGGGCGGTTCCGTCAACGGCACGCCCCGTATCGGCCAGATGACGGTCAAACTGCCGGCCAAAGCGGTGCCGGCTGCGCTCACTCATTTAATCGATGTCTATCGCCGCGACCGCCTGGCGAACGAAGGCCTTCCGGGCTTCATCGTCCGTGTGGGGAAAAACAAATTGAAGGATGAATTGATCCCCTACACGATCGTTCCGGCCTATGAGGAGGACTCGACCTATTATTATGATTGGGAGGGGGAAGACGAGTTTATTCTCGAAGATCTTGGGCCGGGCGAATGCGCCGGAGGTGCCCTTGAAATGATCGAAAACGGCATTCTCGAAGCCGATCAGGAGCTCTACCAGGCGAAACTCCTGGTGGACAATCACCAGTATTCCGTCTCCGTGAACAAGTCGTACCGTGCGGTGCTGGCGGCGGCCAAAGCATTGCTGGTGACGGAGGGGCTTGAGCCATCGACCGATTCCGAAACCTTCATTGAATTCGACAGCCGGATTGCCCAAAAGGGCATGGTGTCTCCGATCTACAGGAATTTGAATCAGACCGTTGGTGATCTCGGTCCGAAGGAGACGACGGAGCAATCGGCGCGCGAAAAGATGGCCTTTGCAAAGGGATTCGTCGATGCCTGTCGGGCGGCGACCGAACAGATGGGCAAGGATCTGAAATTGGCCCCGGTGCAGGAAGTACAAGCGCCGGCCCCGCCGGCGCCAGCCGAGGTGACCACGGCTGTTCCGGCTCAGGCCGGCGCGCCGGTGTACGACCTGCGTGGCGTGGCCTGTCCGCTCAATTACGTGAAGACGAAGCTGAAATTGGAAATGATGGATGCCGGCGAGCAGCTGGAAGTCTGGCTGGATGCGGGTGAGCCGATCAAGAATGTGCCGATGAGCCTCAAGAACGATGGCCACAAAGTGTTGCTCCAAGAGGCGCTGGAATCGGAAGCGAGTCATTATCGAGTACTGGTCGAGAAGGTCGGTGAGTAAGAGGAAGTCAGGGTGATGATGGTGTCACACGACGGAGCCGGGTCGATGGCCGACCGCAAGGCCGATCTCAAGGGATGGAGTGATTCACTCGAATCACAGCAGCCCCAGGATGTGTTGGCGGCTGTGCTCCCGCGCTATGCGGGCAGGCTTATCCTTGCATGCAGCTTCGGTGCGGAAGATGTCGTCTTGGTCGATATGATTCATCGCCTGGACCCGTCCGTACCCCTGTTCTACCTGGATACGGACTTTTTGTTTGCGGAGACGTATGCGACAAGAGACCGCATCATCGAGCGCTATCACTTGAAGCCGACACAGGTGATACAAGTCACCTCACTGCTCACGCCGGAACGTCAGGCGGCCCAATACGGCGATGCCTTGTGGACGAAAGAGCCCGACCGCTGCTGCCAATTACGGAAGGTCGAGCCGTTGACCCGTGTGTTACAAGGGTACGAAGCCTGGATCACCGGCATCCGGCGCGACCAAGCCCCCTCCAGGGCCGACGCCGGGTTGATTGAGTGGGACGGCAAGTTTGGTCTTGTGAAAGTGAATCCCCTGGCGCGCTGGACGTGGACTGATGTCTGGACCTACATCAAGGTCTATGAAGTTCCCTATAATCCGCTGCACGATCGGAATTATCCCAGTATCGGTTGTACCCATTGCACTGCACCGGTTGCAGACGGCGACGATCCACGAGCTGGCCGCTGGAAAAACTTCACCAAGACGGAGTGCGGGTTGCACAAGGCGTAACAATGCCCATTCAAGACATCATTGCCAAAATTGCGAAGGGCCCCAAAGTATCCAAGGATTTGACGTGGGAAGAGTCCAAGCAGGCCATCAAGGCGTTGATCGAAGGGGCCGCGACCCCGGCGCAGGTGGGGGCGTTCTTGATCGCCATGCGGTTCAAGTCGGAGTCGGTTACGGAATTGGCCGCCATGGCCGCTGCCGCCCGGCAATATGTGCCGCCGCTTGCTGTGTCGCGGGATGCCGCCTTGGTCGATATCCCCAGTTATGCCGGCAAACAGGATACGTTCCATGCGTTGATCGCCGCGTCGATCGTTGCGGCGTCGGCCGGGGCCACGGTGCTGATGCATGGATATGACGGTGTGCCTGGACGGCCCGGCAGCGCCGGGGTACTCAAGGCGCTGGGCATTCCCATCGACTTTGAGCCCAGGATGGCGACCGAGGAACTGAATAGAAAGGGCTTTGCCTATTTGGATATCGGCCTCTACCACCCCCCGGTCTATCGATTTTTGGAAATGCGTCAGGAGCTTGGAGTCAGAAATGTGTTTCATCCGATTGCGAGGCTGCTGAATCCGGCTCGAGCCGCCTCTCAGGTGGTCGGATTGTCGCATCCGCCGCACTTTGAGAAAACGGTCGAAGCCTTGCGCATGCTCGGTTGTCCGCGCGGGCTGGTGATTCGTGGCGTCGAGGGTGATCCCGAATTGTCTCTTTCGGCGGTCACGCGAGTGCTCGAATTACGGAATGAGCGTATCGCGCCGCTGGGCGTGGCCCCGAAGGATTTTGGCGTGCCGTCAGGCTCGACGCGAGAGATGGCGGGGTTTCCTCCGGCACAGCGGGATAAGGAAGCGGACCTGCTCCGGAGGATTCTTCAGAATAAGACGCAGGGCGGGCCAAGAGATTGGGTGCTCATGAATGCTGCGATGGTGCTCTATGCGGCGGGGAAAAGCGACTCGCTTGCCGCCGGCTATCTCACGGCGCGGTTGGCGATCGAAGAGGGTGCGGCGGCGCGTAAGCTGGATGAGCTGGTGCAGGAACCGGTAGCTGCGGCCAAGGTATAAGCAATGAGTGATGAGTCGAATCTGTGAACTGAACACCGAAAACCAAAGAGTGCAATCATGAAACATCTCCGGCAACTCGAAGATCAAAGTGTCTATATCTTGAGGGAGGCCTACAAGCATTTCGACCATCTCGGCATGCTCTGGTCGATGGGCAAAGATTCCACCGTGCTGTTATGGCTGGCCCGGAAGGCGTTCTTCGGCCACGTGCCGTTCCCGTTGCTCCACGTCGATACGAGCTACAAGATTCCGGCCATGATCGAGTACCGCGACAGGCTGGCTCGTGAATGGGGGCTGGATTTGGTCGTCGGTCAAAACAAAGAGGCGCTGGCCGCCGGCATGAATCACACCCTGGGCCGCGTCGTGTGCTGTACCGCGCTGAAGACAAATGGGCTGAAACAATTGTTGGAACATAAAGGGTACACGGGCGTCATTCTGGGGGTGCGGGCGGACGAAGAAGGGACGAGGGCGAAAGAACGCTATTTCTCTCCCCGTGACAAGCATGGGGATTGGGATTTTCGTGATCAGCCGCCGGAACTCTGGGATCAGTATAAGACGACGTTCCCTCCGGGCACGCACATCCGTATCCATCCGCTGCTGGATTGGACTGAAATCAATATTTGGGAATACATCAAGCTCGAAAACATTCCGTTCATCGATCTCTATCTCGACAAGGGCGACGGCACCCGCTATCGAAGCCTGGGCTGTGCCCCCTGTACGACGCCGATCAAGTCGACGGCGAAATCTGTGGACGACATTATCGAAGAGCTTCGCCACACGACGGTGGCGGAGCGGTCGGGCCGCGCGCAAGATGAAGGCCGCGGCATGGAGATGTTGCGGAAAGACGGGTACATGTGAAACTGCGAGACCGGCGGGATAAGCGCGAGGGGCGAGTCGCGCAAGTCACACCTGCGGTTTTGCTGGTCAGCCCGTTCGAGCATTCTGAGGAGTGAAGCAATGAATATGGTGGTCAGCAAACCTTCTGAGAGTCTGAACATCGTGATCGTGGGCCATGTGGATCACGGCAAGTCTACGTTGCTGGGGCGGCTTTATGCCGATACCGGCTCGTTGCCGGACGGCAAGCTCGAAAAGGTGCAGGCGATTTGTCGGCAGCAGGGAAAAGAATTTGAGTATGCGTTTCTGTTCGATGCGTTTCTGGAAGAGCAGGAGCAGGGCATCACGATCGATACGGCTCGCACGTTCTTCATCTGGAAAGGACGCCAATTCATCATCATCGATGCGCCGGGCCACAAAGAATTTCTCAAAAATATGATCTCCGGCGCCGCGCGCGCCGAGGCGGCGATTTTGCTGATCGATGCGTTGGAAGGCGTGAAAGAACAGTCGAAGAAACACGGCTACCTGCTGTCCTTGCTGGGCGTCCGGCAGTTCGCCGTTGTCGTCAATAAGATGGATTTAATCGGCTATCGGCAGGATGTGTTCAACGGGATCGAGAAGGAGTATCGGGAATTCCTGGGGCAGTTCAAGGCCGCCCCGACGCACTTTATTCCTGTCAGCGCCAAGCTCGGGGACAATATCGCCAATCGCAGCGAGGCCATGTCCTGGTACACCGGACCGACGGTGTTGGATACGTTGAGCCTGTTTAAGAAAGAAGCGGCCCGGTCGGAGCAGCCGCTCAGGCTGCCGGTGCAGGACGTGTACAAGTTCGACGCGCGCCGCATCATCACCGGCCGCATTACGGCGGGCCGCGTGAAGGTCGGGGACCATCTCGTCTTTTCGCCGTCGAACAAGCGGGCCAACGTCAAGTCTGTCGAAGCCTTCAATATCGAGCCGCAGCCCATGATGGGCGAGGCGGGTCAGTCGATCGGCATCACGTTGGACGAGCAGATTTTCGTGGAGCGCGGCGAAATCGCGTCGCACCAGGAGCAACTGCCGTCGGTGTCGACGGCGTTTCGCGCGAATGTGTTTTGGCTGGGGAAGAGGGCTCTTGAAAAGGGGCGCAAGTACCTGCTTCGCGTGGCGACCAAAGAGGTGGACTGCGAAGTCGCGGCCATCCATCGCATCATCGACACGATGGATTTGGCCCAACAGCAGGGCAGTAATACGGTCGGCAAGAATCAAGTGGCAGAATTGACCGTGCGCACGAAGATGCCGCTGGCGTTCGACCTCTCCTCGTCGTTTGAAGCCACCGGCCGGTTTGTCCTCGTCGACGAGTACGATATCGCCGGGGGCGGCATCATTACGGAACTGGTGCGCGACGAGCAGGAATTCTTGCGGGAAGAAGCGCGGCGCCGGGACTTCGCCTGGGTGAAAGGCGAGGTCGGCATCGAAGATCGCGCCAAACAGTATGGCCATCGGGCGGCAGTGGTACTGTTTACCGGGGGGCGGCATACCGGAAAATCATTCTTGGCGAGAAAGCTGGAAGGACGTCTCGTGGCGGATGGGCGCCATGCCTACCTCTTGGACGGCGAAAACCTGCGCCGCGGCCTCGATGCCGATTTGAGCGAGGAAGAACGGGGCCAGACCGCGGAGATGGCCCGCCGGTATGGCGAAGTCGCGCGGGTGCTGATCGATACGGGGCTGATCGTCGTCTCCACCACGAATCCGTTCGGACTGGCCTATCGGGATGCCGTGCAGCCGATTCGGACGCTGGTCCATCCCGCGCCGGTCATTGCCGTCCATATGTGCAAGACAGACGAGGAGCTTCCTCCCAACACTGATGTGGTGTTGAGCGGCCCAATGGATGTCGATCTGGCGGTCAAGCGGGTTATGGACGAACTGAAACGTCGCGGCGTACTAGCCGAGGCCATCGGGTCCAAGCCGACATTCCAGTATTCCATTTAGCCGGTATTCTCGTTCGATTTGGAGCGTCGGTCGTGTTCTGCGTGAGTCGGAGGGCGGCGCTCACCGGCGGTTTGACTCATTTGAAATGCGCGTGATACCGTAGCCTCTTAATGGTTCTGCAATGAGGATCCGACAGCCGTCTTCAGGCTGTTGCGAGAGGAGTGAACATGAAATTTGTCTGTCTCAACTGCGAAACCTACATGAGCCTCGAGAAGGTCGAAAAACCCGCTGAGGGCTCCCTCGGTGTCTTCTTCGGCTGTCCGTCCTGCAATGCGAAGTTTTCGATGGTCACCAATACGGGCGAGACCAGTATGATGAATGCCTTAGGGTTGAAGCTGAGCCCGAAGTCCGCGCCGGACGCGTCGATGGAGGGATTGCGCACACTCGCCGGAAATGGTCAAACTGCGTCCCCTGCAACTCAACCGGTGGCATCGACGCCGGCTGTGGCTGCTTCCTCTACAGCGCCCGCCAAGGCGCCTGAAAAAGCGAGCGGCTGTCCGTTCTCCGCTATGGTGGCCGAGATGGGCCTCACGAGCTCAGGCAAACCGGCCGACGGCGGGTCTTCCCCGTCCGATTTCACCTGGACGCCGGACGCTCAGGAAAAACTCGACCGCCTGCCTGCGTTTGTGAAGCCGATGGTGCAGGGCAGCGTAGAAACCTATGCCCGCAAACAGGGCTTCAAGACCATTACCCTGCAAGTGATGGATGACTCAAAAAATGACACGGCGAACGGCATGGCCTGGTCGCGCGAAGCTGAACAGCGTCTGGAAAATATTCCGGATTTCATCCGCCCCATGGCCCGGAAAGAGGTCGAACGGATGGCCAAGGAGCGAGGGGTGTCGACGATCACCGCTCAGGTGATGGATGAAGCCAAAGACAAGTTTCTGAAGTTCATGTGAGGAACTGGTTCATAGCAGATTATTCAAAGGCCTATCCGGCGATCCGGATGGGCCTTTCCATTGTCTGGGTTATCTATGGATGATTCTTGTATGAAACGGTGGTGGTACGCGTTCGTTCTCCTTGTTCTGGCCATTGGGTCGTTCGCCGCTCCATTGGATGTATCTGCGCAACAGCTTCTGGTGTGTTTTGAATAGGCGGGCGCTGTCAGGATCTTGCGTAATTGACACCTTTCTGAGGCCTGTGCTAGGTCTACACCCAGAGGTGAATCCGATTCGTCGTTATCCTTAAGTTGGCGGAATAGACAGGCCGGCACTGAGGAGGGATCCATGGGCGGGCATAGCCATTGGGCGACTATCAAGCGGCACAAGGGGGCCCAGGACGCCAAGCGCGGAAAGGTCTTCACGAGAATCATTCGCGAGGTCACGATCGCGGCCCGTTCAGGCGGCGATCCGGACGGGAATCCACGTCTTCGGCTGGCCATTGCCAAGGCCAAGGAAGCGAATATGCCCGGCGATACCCTGAAGAAAGCTATTCAGCGGGGGACCGGGGAACTCCCGGGTGTCACGTACGAAGAATTTTCTCTGGAAGGGTATGGGCCCGGAGGGACGGCGCTGCTGCTCGAAATCACGAGCGACAACCGGAATCGAACAGTCGCCGAGATACGCAGCCTGCTCACCAAGAATCACGCGAATATGGCCGAAGCCGGCGCCGTAGCCTGGCAGTTTCACAAGAAGGGGCTGATCGCGATTGAGAAGGGCAAGGTCGACGAGGACACGCTCCTCTCCCTGGCGCTCGATGCCGGCGCAGAAGATGTCAAAGTCGGCACCAAAAGCTTTGAGGTCATCACCAGCCCTCACGATTTTGAAGCCGTAAAAAAAGCGCTTGTAGACGCGAAGATCGAAACAGTGCTTGCTGAAATCACGTATATTCCGCAGAATACCGTGCGCCTGGAAGAGAAGCCCGCTGAACAGATGCTCAAATTGATGGAAATCATGGATGAGCATGACGACGTTCAGAAAGTCCATGCCAATTTTGATATCCCGGACGAAGTGATGGAGAAGGTTGCTGTCGCAGCAGGGTGACAGGGCCGCCGATCGGGTTCCGCATTCCCACCAGAGTGACGAGACGAGATGATCGCCTTTCTCACGGGGCGGTTGGCATTCAAAGCGCCGACCCACCTCACGCTTGATGTGCAGGGGGTCGGGTACGAAGTTCATATCCCTCTGAGCACCTATTACGCTCTTCCGAATCTTGACGAAGTCACCGCACTGAATATCCATACGCATCTTCGGGAAGATGCCATCCAGCTGTTCGGATTTCTGTCACACAGTGAAAAAGAGCTCTTTCTGTTGCTGACGACCGTGTCCGGCATTGGTCCGAAGCTGGCGCTCAGTGCTCTGTCCAGCTTGCCGGTCACGGAACTGGTTCGTGCGGTTCAAGCCGAAGACATTGACAAGCTCTCGACGGTGCCAGGTATCGGGAAAAAGTCCGCAAGCCGTATCGCGCTAGAACTCAAGGACAAGGTAGGCAAGATTCAACCGGCCACTGTTCAGGTCTCTGCATCTGAAGGGGCCGGACTCGATGGTCCTTTTGAAGATGCGCTGTCCGCATTGGTGAATTTGGGGTATCGACCGCAAGATGCCAAAGAAGCCTTGCGGCGAGTCACGAAGGGAGACACAGGTCCCGTTGTCCTGAAGAATCTGATTCGCGAAGGGCTCAAGGAGCTTGCAAGGGGGTAAACATGCGCATAGACAAAGCGGGCGCGATCAGTAGGTTTGCGGCCATGACCTGCATGGGAGTGTCTCTGATTTTCGGAGCCTTCCCGGGCACGGGGTTTGCCGAAGGAGCGGCGGAACCCAAGAGCATAAGAATGACCTGCGGATCTTGTCCGGAGGGATATGCCACCACCGGGGTCACGCAATCGCCGGAAATTTGCAAAGAGGGCGATCCGACTCTGGTGCAATGTGTGCCGCTGGGGGCGAACATGCTGGGCGTGTGCGGCTCCTGTCCTGAAGGCTACAATGAAATCGGCGGGTCTTCGGTCCCTGCGCGTTGCGGCAACAAGGATGGCGGGCGATTCTCACAATGTCAGTTGGGGAAAATGGAGCAGAACCTGCCCGACCCGGCTCAAGGGTACAAAACCTGTCCGCCCGATTGCGGCAGTACAGCGACACCAGGGCAGGGAGCCTTGCCGCCTCCTCCCAAGTATCAGCACATACCTGATAACAAATAATCCTGCGAGCGGCACGATGACAGAACGACTCATGACGAATCGAGCGATGGATGACGAGCGAGGCTTGGAGAATGTCCTGCGCCCTCAGACGCTTGACGCCTATATCGGGCAGGAGAAAATGAAGGAGTCGCTTCGAGTGTGCATCGAAGCGGCCAAGCGGCGGAGCGAATCCCTCGACCATGCAATCTTCTATGGACCGCCGGGACTCGGGAAGACCACAATCGCCCATATTATTGCCAGGGAGATGGGGGCGTCCTTGCGTTCGACCTCCGGTCTGGTGTTAGCCCATGCCGGCGATCTTGCGGCGATTCTCACCAACCTGCAGGAACATGATGTGCTGTTCATTGATGAGATCCATCGTCTGCCGGCTTCCGTGGAGGAGGCCCTCTATCCCGCGATGGAGGATTACCAGCTGGATCTGGTCATCGGTCAAGGGCCAACGATTAGAACGGTCAAGCTTGACCTGCCGCGGTTTACGCTTGTGGGCGCAACGACAAGGGCTGGTGCTCTGACGTCACCCCTCCGGGACCGGTTCGGCCTGGTGTATCGGCTTGAATTCTATTCGCCACCTCAGCTGGAGGCTATCGTGACCCGGTCCGCGGAGGTCTTGGGAGTCGGGATCGACCAAGAAGGGGCGGCGGAGATTTCACGCCGGGCGCGTGGAACGCCACGGATCGTCAATCGATTGATTAAGCGGCTCAGGGACTATGCGCAAATCAAAGCCGATGGGCATATCACCAAGCAGGTCGCCCAGGACGGTTTGGCCTGGATAGGTATCGATGAGGCCGGTTTTGATGAGATGGATCGCAAGATCCTTCTCACGATCATCGATAAGTTCAATGGCGGTCCTGTCGGCGTGGAAGCTTTGGCTGCGGCGGTGCAGGAAGACAAAGGTACGCTCGAAGACGTCTATGAGCCGTACTTGATTCAGGCCGGTTTCTTGGATCGGACTGGTCGGGGTCGGCAGGTGACGAAGTTGACGTTCGACCATTTCAAGAAACCGCCCACCGTGCTCATATAGTCCGGCTACGATCGTAGCGCCAGATGAAACTGCCAGTGTCTCGAACGTTCAGTTTGCCTTCCCCGAAACCACCGGGCGATCCTTGCAAAATATTTGAGAGTTCCTGTAAACTTCACCACTTGCCCAGTTGGGGCTTTTGCCTATCGGGTTCTTTAGGCTTCAAGTCCGAGGCGTACTCTCTATGCCCAAAGACATGCTCGAATATCGTCAAGAAATCGATCGGATCGACGATGAAATCATCCGTCTGCTGAACGAGCGCTCCAAGAGCGTGATCGAGATCGGAAAAATCAAGAAGGAAAAGGATGCGGCGGCCAATCTGCATACCCAAGGACGGGAAACGGCCATTATCGAACGGCTGACCAGGCTCAACACGGGTCCGTTCCCCAGCGAAGCCATTCGATCGGTCTATCGAGAGATCATGTCCGCCTCCTTATCTTTGGAAGCACCGCAGAAAGTGGCTTATCTGGGGCCACGAGCCACATTTACCCATATGGCCTGCATGCAGAAGTTCGGCTCTTCGGCTCAGTATGTGCCGGTCCATAGCATCAAGGAAGTGTTCAGCGAGGTTGAACGGGGGCGGGCTAATTTCGGCGTGGTGCCGATCGAAAACACGACGGAAGGCGTGGTGAACCATACGCTCGACATGTTCATTGACTCGAATTTGCTGATCTACGGCGAGGTTCTCCAGGAGGTCTCACATCACTTGCTGTCGAAGTCCGGTCTGATCGAAGAGGTGAAGAAAGTGTATTCTCACCCGCATGCGATCGCGCAATGCCGGAATTGGCTGGAAACCCACCTTCCGCATGTGCCGGCAATGGAAGTGGCCAGCACGGCGCGGGCAGCCGAACTCTGCATTGATGAGCCGTCGTCGGCTGCGATTGCCTCTGAGCTAGCGGGCCAATTGTACGGGCTGAAAGTCATCAAGCCTCGCATCGAAGATAACTTGAACAATGTGACCAGATTTCTGGTGCTGTCTCAGAAACCGTCGGAGCGGACAGGGAAAGACAAGACGTCGCTGATGTTGTCTATCAAGGATAAGGTCGGCGCTCTCTACGATTTGCTGCGCCCCTTTGCGTCGCATGGCATCAGCATGACCAAGATCGAATCCAGGCCCTCGCAGCGGAAGGCCTGGGAATACATCTTTTTCGTCGATGTCGAGGGGCACATCACGGAGGAACGGGTCAGCAGGGCGGTTGAAGAAGTGAAGGGCCGCTGTCTCTTTATGAAAATTTTGGGTTCTTATCCTATCTACAGTTAGTTAGACCCATGGCGCTCCACATCCATCCAGATATCCTCTCGCTCAGTCCCTATGTCCCCGGGAAACCGATCGACGAGTTGCAGCGGGAACTTGGACTCACCCGGGTGATCAAGCTGGCCTCCAATGAAAATCCGCTGGGGCCTTCGCCCAAGGCCGTGGCGGCGCTTGCCGGAGAATTCAATACCCTCCATCGTTATCCGGACGGGGGCGGCTATCGGATCAGGCAGGCCATTGCTGAGCGGTGGAAGGTCTCGATCGATGAGATTGTGTTAGGCAATGGGTCTGATGAGATTCTCGGACTACTGGCCAGGGCATTCCTGGCTCCCGGCGACGAAGCCGTCATGGCTGATCATACGTTCGTTATCTACAAGATGGAGGTGACCGCTGCGCACGGGAAGGCGGTCATGGTTCCTCTCGTCAATTGGACGCACGATCTGGACGCTATGGTTCGAGCCATCACCCCACGGACCAGGCTGCTCATCATCTGCAATCCCAACAACCCGACGGGGACGATGGTGCCGGCCGAGGCGATCAGCCGGCTTATGGCTGAGGTGCCCAGGGATGTGATCGTCGTGTTCGACGAAGCCTACTTCGAATATGTCCGTCATCCTCAATTTCCCGACACGATCGCGTATGTGAAAGAGGGGCGACAGGCAATTGTGCTCAGGACGTTTTCCAAAATCTATGGGTTGGCGGGATTGCGGATTGGGTATGGCATCACCACTCCTGAGATTAACGATGTGCTCAATCGGGTGCGGCCTCCCTTCAACGCAAATAGCCTGGCTCA
The DNA here is from genome assembly GCA_022842445.1 of Nitrospira sp. Lineage (GTDB taxonomy): Bacteria > Nitrospirota > Nitrospiria > Nitrospirales > Nitrospiraceae > Nitrospira_D. The sequence continues at coordinate 322,663 of JALHPO010000003.1, read as the reverse complement.
GCGGGCGGCGCTGGCCGCGTTGGGGGACGATGAGCATCTGGCCAAGAGCCGGGCCGTCAATGCTGCGGGGATGGAGCAAGTCGGACAGGGACTGAAGGGGCTTGGTTTTCACCCGATTCCAAGCGAAGCAAATTTTATCTACTTCGATGTTAAACGGGACGGGCGGCAGGTGTTCGAATCGTTGCTCCGTGAAGGGATCATCGTGCGGCATATTCAGGGGACTATGCTCCGAGTCACCATCGGGCAAGCTGAAGAAAATGCCGCCTTCCTCCATGCGCTCGGTAAAGTCCTGTTGTAGGAACAGCACAGCGAGGGAACCATGATTATCGTATTGAAACCAGAGGCGTCCGAGAGCGAGGTCGATCATATTATCGACCGGCTGCGTGATCTCGGCCTGAAGTCGCAGATTTCGACCGGCCAGGAGCGCACCATTATCGGTGTCATTGGAGATGACCGGATTCTTCACAATCAGCCGCTGACGGCGCTTCCCGGCGTGGAGAGCGTGTTGCCGATCCTGGCTCCATGGAAACTGGTGAGCCGCGAGTTCAAGAAGGAAGGGACTATCATTGATGTCGGCGGGGTGAAGATCGGCGGCCAGAAGTTGGCCATCATGGCGGGGCCCTGCGCGGTCGAACGGCTTGAGCTCACTGTCGGGATCGCGCATGAGGTGAAAGCTTCCGGCGCCGCAATTCTTCGCGGGGGCGCGTACAAGCCCAGGACCTCGCCCTATTCCTTCCAGGGCTTGGGACGCGAAGGGCTGGATTACCTGGTCGAAGCGAAAAAGCAAACCGGGCTGCCGGTGGTCAGCGAAATCCTGGACACGCGAGATATCGAACTCTTTCTTGAAAAGGCGGACATCATTCAAATCGGCGCGAGGAATATGCAGAACTTCGAGCTGCTGAAGGAAGTCGGGGCATACGACAAGCCGGTGCTGTTGAAGCGAGGACTGTCGGCGACCATCAAGGAATTTCTTCTGTCTGCGGAGTACATCATGTCGCGGGGGAATCGTAATGTCATGCTCTGTGAGCGGGGCATCCGCACCTTTGAAACCCAGTATCGCAACACGCTCGATCTTGCGGCCATCCCGACGTTGAAGGAACTGTCGCACCTCCCCGTCATCGTGGACCCCAGCCATGCTACGGGGAAGTGGGATCTCGTCGCGCCCATGTCCAAAGCGGCGGTTGCGGCCGGCGCTGACGGCCTGCTCATCGAGGTCCATTCAAACCCCGAGTGCGCGCTCTGCGACGGAGAAGAATCGATCAAGCCCTCGAAGTTCAAGGCGCTGATGCGTGATCTCGGGCTTATCGCGAAGGCCGTGGGGCGGGAAATTTAGCCGGATACCTATGACGGTTCATTTCAAGCAGGTCGCAATCATCGGTGTGGGGTTGATCGGCGGATCGCTGGGGATGATTCTCCGGCGCAAAGCTTTGGCGGACCACATCGTGGGCATTGGCCGGCGTGTGGAAAATCTCAAGACCGCCGTTGAATTGGGAGCGATCGATCGGTATGTGGCCGATCCGAAAGAAGGTGTGCAGGGGGCGGATCTTGTGGTTCTGGCGACTCCTGTCGACACCTACGACCGCCATCTCAAAGAATGGGCGCACTGTCTGGCGCCCGGAGCGATTGTGAGCGATGTCGGAAGTGTAAAAGGAACGCTGGTTGAGCAGTCGGAAGCGGCCATGCCGGCGGGTGTGCATTTTGTCGGGGCGCACCCTATCGCGGGAAAGGAAAAGACCGGAGTGGCTGCCGGATCCGATCAGCTATTCAAAGGCGCGCGGTGTATTGTGACGCCGACGAAGCGGACCGATCCGCAGGCGCTGGAACGAACCAAACAATTATGGGAAGAAACCGGGTCGATCGTGTTGACCATGGACCCCCATTTGCACGATCAGATTCTCGGCGCCGTCAGCCACCTGCCTCATATCGCCGCCTTTGCGCTGATGAACGCGTTGGCGGATCTTCGCGATCACAGGCTGTCCGCCTTGGATCTTGCCGGCCACTCCGGCGGGGGGTTGCGGGATACGACCAGAATCGCCGCCAGTTCACCGGAGATGTGGCGCGATATTTTCTTGTGGAATCGAGATAATCTGGTGTCCTACATCGACGAGTATCAAAGGGCGTTGGAAGATCTCAAGCGGCTGATCAAGACCGGCGATGCGGCCGGAATAGAAAAGGCGCTCGAACGGGCAAAAGGCGAGCGTGAGAAATTGAGCGTGCCTGCTCCGGTCAAAGCGTGACGTGACCATGACGACGTTCACCATCAATCCAGGCCGGCCACTCCAGGGAACGATCCTGGTTCCAGGAGACAAATCCGTTACCCATCGTGCCATCATCCTGACAGCCCTGGCGGAAGGAATGAGTACGGTGTCGGCCTATTGTCGGGGTGAAGATTGCCTGAATACGATGCGGGCTCTTCAGTCGCTCGGTATCCGGATCGATGAGACTCCCGATCTCTTGACCGTGCACGGCAAAGGGTTGTGGGGGCTGAGTGAGCCGAATGGGCCGATCGACTGCGGCAACTCAGGCACGGGCATCAGGCTGCTGTCGGGGCTGCTGGCCGGCCAGGATTTCTTCACTGTGCTGACCGGCGACGAGTCGATTCGCCGACGTCCTATGGGGCGGGTGGTGAAACCCTTGCGTGAGATGGGGGCGGTCATCGCAGGACGCAAGGGTGGAGAACTGGCTCCGTTGGCTCTTACGGGTAAGCGGCTTCATGGTATCGAGTATCGTTCGCCGGTTGCCAGTGCGCAGATCAAATCGTCACTCTTGCTTGCTGCGTTGTTTGCGGAAGGGACGACCAGGGTGCGGGAGCCGCGGCTCTCGCGCGACCATACCGAACGCATGTTTCAGTTTTTTGGAATTTCCCTCGCGCGCGACAGCGGTGAGTTGATCATGCAGGGGCGGCCTGCTGTTGGATGGGCCGGGCGCCGTGTCGTCGTTCCCGGAGACTTTTCAGCCGCCGCATTTTTTATCGTCGGCGCCACGATCGTGGCCGGTTCGGATATCATGATCCGGAACGTCGGTATCAATCCGACCAGGACCGGATTGATCGATGTCATGAACCGGATGGGCGCCGATATCCAGATCCTCGGTCAACGAGAGGAAGCGGGAGAACCGGTGGCTGATCTGCGGGTCAAGTCCGCTTTACTCAAAGGCATCGAAATCGGCCCCGAACTTATTCCGCAAACGATCGATGAGTTCCCTATCCTCTGTGTGGCCGCAGCGGTCGCGGAGGGTGACACCGTTATTTCCGGGGCGGAAGAGTTGCGGGTCAAGGAAAGCGACCGCATTGCAACGATGAGCGCCGAACTGAGGGATATGGGGGCGCAGATTACTGAAAAGCCGGACGGTATGGTTATTCGTGGGCTTGGTAGAGCCGGAGAGAACGGCCGCCTGAGCGCCGCCGGCAGGGCGAAAAGCCATGGAGATCATCGGGTCGCGATGTCGTTGGCCATTGGAGGGTTGACTGCTGCCACCAGCATGACGATTGCCGACTGTGGCTGCGTGGAAACCTCTTTCCCGAAGTTCGAGGCCGTGCTTTCCGAATTGTTGACGCATGAGGCGAGAGGGCGGTAACGCCTTCTGTCTTGAAGGCACCATGATGTGGATGGGGGCGTTGCGTGATCATCGCGATTGACGGGCCGGCTGGAGTGGGCAAGAGCACGGTGGCCAAGTTGCTGGCAGCCCGGCTCGGGTATCTCTATCTCGATACCGGCGCACTGTATCGTGCCATTGCGTGGAAGGTGCTTCAATCGAAAGTGCAGCCGACGGACCATGAACAAGTGACGGCACTGCTCGACAGCACCTCGGTGCATATGCAGTGTCACAACGGCGCAATGCAGGTCCTCGTTGATGGGCATGAGGTCACCGGCGAGCTTCGCACCCCGGAGGTGACGGGGGCGGCGTCCATCGTATCTGCTATTCCGGCGGTTCGAGAGTGGTTGCTGCCGATCCAACGCCAAATCGGGCAGCGGGGCTCGGTCGTCGCAGAAGGACGCGATGTTGGCACGAAGGTGTTCCCCTCCGCTCCGCTGAAATTTTTCTTGGAGGCGGATGCGACTGTACGAGCGGAGCGCCGCCATCGTGAGCTGGTTGCTGCAGGCCACGGGAGAGCGATTGAAGAGACCTATCAGGATCTCTCGGGTCGAGATATGCGGGATCGGAACCGTTCAATTGCGCCGCTGATTCCCGCCGCCGATGCAAGGCCCATCGACACGTCAGCGCTCAATGTCGATCAGGTGGTGGAACAGATGATGGCAGCGGTCTCGGCTGCGTTGTGACAAACATCGCGTACGGTATTCTCTGGATTCTGGCAAGGGCGATCGGCATACTATGGTTTCGATATCGGGTCATAGGGCAGATTCCCGCCACGGGAGGAGTGCTGGTTGCTGCGAATCATGCCAGCTACCTGGACATTCCGATGCTCGGTTGCGGGATGAACCGGAGGGCCTGGTATCTTGGGCGCAACGATCTGTTTCCCATTCCGGTGCTGAATGGAATTCTGCAGTCGCTGGGGTGGATTCCCGTACGGATGGGCCGGCTGGATCGAGAGGCGTTCGGAAAGGCCATCAGTTTGATTCGAGACGGCAAAGTGGTGGTCATTTTCCCGGAAGGCGGGCGAAGCCGGGATGGGCATCTCAAGCCGCCCAAGGCCGGCATCGGGGTGATTGTTTCACAGACAGGATGCCCGGTGGTTCCGGCCTATCTGAAAGGGACATTCGATGTGCTGCCGACCGGAGCCCGGTGGCCTCGATGGCGCCAAATTACCGTGCGATTCGGAGCTCCGATTACATTTGAAGCAGGAGAGCGGAAAGAGAAAGCTGAGACCAAACAGTTTTATCAGCTGGTCAGCCGGACGGTGATTGAACAGATTGCAGTGCTGGGTGACGTGCCTCCTCCCGCAGGGAAAGAGGACCAGCCGCAGGCAACACCGCAGGGACCGATCGCCGGTGCTCGCAACGCTGAGTGAGCCCGGTGGCATTCACCATCAGCACCCGACGCGAGTCGGAAGGGTAGGACGTTTACAATGAGTACAGTGTCCAAAGACAGTGAAGTGCAGTTAGACCGCGAGACGTTAGCCGCGTTGTACGAAGAAACATTCCGGAACCTCGAAGAGGGAACGATTACCGAGGGCCGTGTGGTGGCGCTCACCAAGGACAAGGTGGTCGTCGATATCGGTTACAAATCGGAAGGGGTGATTCTGGGCGATCAGTTCTCGGCCGAAGAACTTCAAAATCTCAAGGTCGGCGATCGACTCCAAGTCTACATCGAAGAATGTGAAGATTCGGACGGCAATCTTGTTTTGTCCAAAGAAAAAGCGGACAAGATGAAGATTTGGGAAGAGCTGGAAAAACTCTACAAGGACGAAAAGAGCATCGAGGGTAAGATCATCTCGCGCATCAAGGGCGGGATGATGGTGGATATCGGGGTCAAAGCGTTTCTGCCGGGCTCCCAAATCGATCTCCATCCTGTGCGCGATCTCGACGGGCTTGTCGGCAAGACCTTCCCTCTGAAGATCATCAAGATCAATCACCGCCGAGGCAATGTCGTTGTGTCCCGCCGGGTTCTCCTGGAGGAAACCAGAGACAAGAAGCGGCAGACCACGCTGGCCAACCTCAAGGAGGGGCAGCTCATTCAGGGCACGGTCAAGAACATTACGGACTATGGGTCTTTCATTGACCTTGGCGGCATCGACGGGTTGCTGCATATCACGGATATGTCCTGGGGGCGCGTGGGGCATCCCTCCGAATTGTTTACCGTCGGCGATAAGGTTGAAGTGACGGTATTGAAGTACGATCGGGAAACAGGCCGCATCTCGTTGGGACTCAAGCAGAAAAGTGCGGACCCCTGGACCAACGTTGCGGGCAAGTATCCGATCGGCACGAGGGTGCGCGGACGCGTTGTCAGTCTCACGGATTATGGAGCATTTGTCGAACTTGAGCCGGGCGTTGAAGGTCTGGTCCACGTTTCGGAAATGTCCTGGACCCATGAGGTGCGGCATCCGTCGAGAGTGGTGGCGGTGGGCGATCAGGTGGAAGCGGCGGTGTTGAACGTCGATCCGGCGAGCCGGAAAATCTCGCTCGGGATGAAGCAGACGGCCCCTAATCCTTGGGACATGATTGAAAGCAAGTACCCCATCGGGACACGCATCGAAGGGAAGGTGAAGAGCCTGACCGATTTCGGGGCTTTCATCGGACTCGAAGAAGGCATCGACGGGCTGATCCATATTTCAGACATGTCATGGACGAAACATATCAAGCATCCTTCTGAACTCTTCAAAAAGGCGCAGAAGGTTGAAGCCATTGTGTTGCGCATCGACAAGGAGAAAGAACGGTTGTCGCTGGGGTATAAACAGCTGATCCGTGATCCGTGGGAAGATGCGATCCCTGCGCAATACCATGTTGGTGACTCGGTCGCCGGCAAAATCAGCAAGATCGCTGATTTTGGAATTTTTATTGAGCTGGAGGGCGGAGTCGAAGGGTTGATCCACATTAGTGAGACCGGCGTTGAGCCGCAAGCCAAACTTGAAGAGAAGTTCAAGCTTCAAGACAGCGTGACCGCCAAGATCATTAAGGTTGATCGGGAAGAACGCAAGATCGCGCTCAGCCTTCGCGACCATCAGCTGGATTCTGATCGCAAACAGGTAGACGAATATCATTCCTCGCAGGGGGTTCCGGACCAAAGCTTTGGTCGTGCGGCCAAGCAGAACCGGAAGCGATCGCAGTCGGACGACTAAGCCCGAACCCATTGACGCTGATCTTGAAGCGGGTGACGTATCATGGCGGATGAATTGATCAGGGAAGAGAGCGCTCCCAAGCGCCGGCCGTTACGCACTCTGTTCTGGGTGCTGGCGGCCGGACTTGGGGTGATGGTTCTACTGAATGTCTTGTTTCCGGATCTCGATTTGTCGTCCGGGGACCGGATCGCCGTGATCCGTATTGAAGGGGTGATCATGGATTCGCAGGTGACGGTTGGAGAGTTGAAGCGGTTCAGCGAGAATCCTTCCGTCAAGGCAATCGTGCTGCGCATCGACAGTCCCGGCGGCGGAGTCGTGCCATCGCAAGAAATTTACGATGCAGTCAGACAGGTTCGGAGCAAAACCAGTAAAACAGTGATTGCCTCAATGGGGAACGTCGCGGCTTCCGGAGGCTATTATATTGCCGCGGCCACGGATCGGATCGTCGCGAATCCCGGGACGCTGACCGGTAGTATCGGCGTCATCATGGAGACGGCCAACGTCGAGGGGTTGCTTCAAAAGATCGGCATCGAGGGCGTGGTCATCAAGAGCGGGAAATTCAAGGATGTCGGGTCTCCGCTCCGCAAGATGAGCGAGGAAGAGCGGGGCTTGATGCAAGCCGTCATGGACGATGTGCACAAGCAATTCATCGAGGCGGTGGCGGAAGGGCGGGCGATGGAGCTGGCCGAGGCCCAGGCGTTGGCGGATGGACGAATTTTCACGGGACGTCAAGCGAAGGAGGCGAAGCTTGTCGATGAGCTTGGTAACTTGGACGACGCCATTCAATTGGCTGCGGATATCGTCGGTATCGAAGGCGAACCGAAAGTCGTCGAGCCGCGCCGGCGTTTTTCCGTTCGCGACTTGCTGGAGTCCCAGTTTGCAGGGCTGTTTCCCAAGCTGGACTTTCATCCGGGTGTGAGCATGAAGTATCTGATGGCCTTTTAGCGGCGGCAGTGTGTGCCGGCAGGTTCCAAGGAAATGAGCTTGGATCAACGGAGCGAAGGGAGCAAGGCATGACGAAGGCGCAGATCATTGAGCGGGTTTCCGAGCAAGTCACGACGTTGACGAAACGGCAAGCCGAGGTGGTCGTCAACACGATTTTTGACTGTGTGAGGGATTCGTTGAAAAACGGCGATAAGACGGAGATTCGCGGATTCGGCAGTTTCCGTCTGCGGGCGCGCCGCATGAAGGAAGGCCGTAATCCGAAGACCGGGGCGACGGTGGCTGTGCCGGCCAAGCGAGTGCCGTTCTTCAAGGCCGGCAAGGAATTGAAAGAGCTGTTGAATCAATAGCCCTTTGAAAAGGATCGTCATGCCGACTTCAGATTCACCGGAATCCGCCGCAACAGAACTTCGCTGGACTGCCGGCGCACTCAAGCGTATGGAACGTGCGCCCATATTCCTGCGTGGCATGGTCCGCCGTGTAGCCGAGAAAAAGGCGCGGGAGCTGGGCTATGAAGAGATTACGGAGGAGATTCTGGATCGATTCAAGGGGCAGATGATGGGCGGCATGGGCGGAGAATCCGAGCTGGCGGCGGCTGCCGAGGATATGGCGCAGGGACACCTGCCGTGGACCGCGGCCGCCAAGGAGCGCCTCGCAAACGTTCCTGAGTTCATGCGGGCCATGATTAAACAAATTGCTGAGGAGGTCGCGAAAGAGCGGGGCCATCTCGAAGTGAATATCGAGCTCTACGAGAAGGTGGAAGCGCTCGGTGATCTTCAAGAAGCCGCCGGATCTCCGATGGAATGGACGGAAGGCGCATTGGCGCAGCTTCAGGAGAAAATCAAACAATCGCCGTCCATCGCGCTGGACTTCGTCACCGACATGATGAAACGGGATGCCGAGGATCTGGCCAAGCAGAAGCGCCTTGTCCGCATCGATGAAGCCGTCCTTCGTGAGTTGTGGGAGACGCCCCACGAGCGTGTTGCCTGGACTGACGAAGCCTGGAAGCGGCTGCAAACGGCTCCTGAATTTGTGCGAAGCGGGATTCGAAAGGCTGCGGAGCGGAGGGCGCGGAAGCTCGGGCTATCCCAAATCGACGAGGAAAATCTCACGAAATTTAGAAATCAAGCGATGATGAAAGCAGTCAAGCGCATTCGTTCGTTCGGGTATCAGGAGTTAACGTTCGATGCGTTCGGGACTGCGCTCGAGAAAACCAAGCGGCTGCAAGGAAACGATCAAGCGGAAAAACGTCTTCAGGAAATTCGCAGCCACTTTGCCAACCCTGCGACGAAGAAGCCCGAGGGCGGCACATTGGGAGCTGAGTTAATGGATCGATTTCGCAAGTATCTGAAGGGCGAAGGCTCTCTGTGACCCGCATTATTGTGATGTGCTTCTTCTCTGCTCGTCCCTCTCTTCAAGCCGACCGCCGTTCTGTTTTCAGTTATGAGTGCTGCGTGGTGAGTGACAAGACATAGCTCACCCCTCTCCATCCACAACGGGCCGATCCAGCCTTGCAACTCACGCGGTACTCATTGCGAAGCGCAGATGAGTACGATCGTCAGTGAGCTGCTTTCTCCTGAGGCCAGAACTTGTGACGAATTTGCGGCAAGGGATCGTTGTCGAAGTTCGGGATGTCGTAGAGGCAGCGGTCGATCGTTTCCACTTCTTCCTCGGTCAACGGGAGCGTCACTTTTTTCTTCCAGAATTGGTCCAGCGTAAAGTAATCACCCGATTGGGGTTTTTCAGCCAAGTAGGCCTTCATCTTCTCGAAGCCGGCCGTGTCCACACCTCCGACGCGCCCCTTATTGCGAGTATGGCACCAGTGCAGCACTTCAGCAATTCCGTACATCGTGATATCAACGTTCACAATCTTACTCATTGGAGCCCTCCTCAAAAAAGAGGATGCATTCTAGCGCAAGCAGAGAGTGAAATTCAAAGGTTCCTGTATATGTTCTGCAACATTGCCAGAGAAAAGAACGCCTCTGTATACTGGGCATTCTGGGCAGTGCGGCAATAGGCCTATCGGTACGTCTTTGTCGATACAGGAAGACAGCGTGGGTGTGTCAATATTCAGAGAATCCCATTCCAGAACGCATGTGCTCGGGATCCTGTCGGTCTGTTTGGTAGTGGGCGGTGTCATCGCCTGCTCCAAAACCGAACCGTATAATCCTCCGGACCTCTTTTATTACTTTGCCAGCTATAAGGTCGGCAAGAATCCCACTACCATTACAACCGGTGATCTCAATCACGATTCCCTCACTGATCTGGTTACCACGAATATCGCAAGCAACACGCTTTCAGTCCTATTAGGTAACGGCGACGGAACGTTTCAGGATCAAGTGCAAGTGCATGTCTGTCAGGAGCCGCGTGCGCTTGCGATGGATGACTTTAATCATGATGGGCATGCCGATGTGGCGTTGGCCTGTCCGGGCGGGGACGAAATCGCGATCTTGCTCGGACATGGGAATGGGAAATTTGCCGAAGGGCCCCACTATCCGGTGTATCGGACCCCGGTCGCATTGGCGATCGGCGATGTGAATGGCGACCGTCATTCTGACTTGGTCGTGGCGCTTCGTAACGACAAGGTCAAAATTTTCCTGGGTACGGGGACGGGGGAGTTTCGGCATGGTGCCCAATATGAGTACGGTGACACTCCAACTTCTGTGGCCCTGTCCGATCTCGATCGGGATGGGAGGCTGGATTTGGTTGTGACGAACGGAGGGCCTATGTCGAATGCAGTGTCGATTTGGCTGGGTAATGGCGATGGCTCGTTTCGCGGCCCCAAGGACTATTCGGCGGGAAAGCGGCCGCTGGGAGTCAGCTTGGCAGATTTCGACAACGATCAGAACAGTGATCTGTTAGTGATCAATGGGGAACGAGACAGTTTCACGACGCTGCTCGGCAACGGCAATGCCACATTTCGCCCCGGAAAGGATTCCGGCGCCAATGCGGGGCCTAATTTCGGGCTGGCACGGGATTTCAACGGAGACCGCTGGATGGATGTGGCTATCGTCAATCTCCAATCGAGTGATTTGTCGATTTTGTTTGGGAAAGGGGATGGGACGTTCCACTACCCGCCTCGAAATTACCGGACGAAGGCCGGCCCTTTCGCCATCTCTTCTTTTCGTGTAACGACCACGGGGACGGAAGAGCCGGGCCTGGTCATTGCCGACAACGGAAGCGGCAGTGTCTCCATCTTTCTTCATCGTGGCGTGAAAACGGCTCTGAAACCGGATGCGAAAGAGTAGGATTGCAGCTTGGAACACTGCAGGGGGCGGTGGCGGCTCAGAAGTGTTAGAGCAATGGCTGCAATTCTTGACAGCCCTGGGGCCCTTCGCTAGAGTGGCCACAAGCAAGTTCCCGTACACGATGCGAGACTAACAATGGCGCTTCGATCCTTTGCATGGTGGTTTCTTATGGGGGCGCTGATGACCTTGTCGGTCCTCATGGTCCAGGGCGGTGTGCGCGACTTGTGGGAGGGGACTCAGCCGGCCGGGGATACCAATGTCTTCGTCTATTTCGGCACCACGCTCATCGGCGGCGGATTGCTCGCCGGATGTGTGGCGCTGGTGATGAACCGCCTTCGATAAGCAGAAAGAACAGGGCATGTATGCAGTGTCTCAAGTGCAAGGGGTTTATGATGGTCGAACGGCACTATACCCTCATCAACAGGCGAATCTATGCCCGTTGCCTCAACTGCGGATTCTGGATTGATCTGGCCGACCTGCTCCGGTTTTTTCATAAAGTGATTGATAGTGGACTGAAAGGTGATAAGGTGCGGGAGACGTTCTCACTGTAAAGGGCGGCGTTCATCGTTATGCAGAGTAATCCAAGCCAGTATTACAGAATGCCATGGTCTGCGTGTCACTTCTTTGGGTCATGCGGAGTCGGGATACTGCTGTGTGCATGCTTGGTGGCTGGATCTCCATCCACCGTGTCTGCGAAAGCCGTACATCACAACCGGCATAATGGAGAGACGGTTCAGGATCCTGGTATGTCGGATAGGGCGCTGCCCTGGAGAACCGTCCCAGCCCATAGCGTGCTGCTGAAGGAGCTTCGCTCTGGCCGTGTTCTCTACGAGTATGAGTCTGAGAAACGGATGTCGCCGGCGAGCTTGACGAAAATCATGTCGGCGCTAGTCATTCTCGAGCGAGGGCATTTGGATGAACAGGCTACGATCAGCAAGAATGCCGCGCGCGCGCCCAAGACGCATTTACGATTGAAAACCGGTGAGGTGTTTCGTTTGGGAGATCTGCTCAAGGCGATGCTGATTGTGTCTGCAAATGATGCGTGTCTGGCGGCCGTCGAACATGTCGGCGGCGATGAGCCACAGTTTGTTGCGCTGATGAATGCCAAGGCGTTTGAGCTCGGGCTGAATGACACCCATTTCAGCAATGGGTGTGGATTCGATGGAGCGGAGCACTATTCAACAGCTGAGGATCTGGCTCGGCTTAGTGAAGCGGCGATGCAGAATCCGGTGTTCCGTGAACTTGTCCGTGAAGAACGGGAGATGATCACGCCCGTGAGCGGCCATCGGCCCTATCTGCTGCACAACACCAATCGTCTGTTGGGGCGCATCCCCGGCGTCGAGGGGGTAAAGACAGGATTTACGTCAAAAGCCGGACGATGTTTGATCGCCAAAGTCTCTCACAACGGGAGCGATCTGTTGCTCGTCATTCTCAACTCCAAGCGCCGCTGGAACACCGCCAAAAGCCTCATCGACTACGGCCTGAAACTCTCGGAAACCACTCAGTAGCCCATCTCCGGCCGTTTTCTGTCATCCGATAGACGGTTGGGTGTTACGGCGGTGGTCTGAAGTCCGCCGGCTCCTTCGCCTCCTTCGTTGCACCGCCCATCTCTGCGTCTGAGAACCACGGGATTGACCATCGGGACGTAACCAGACCAGCATAGTCCCCTATCCAGACCGTCTATTACCGGGCAGCCCCGGCCCAACGGCGTAAGCTCCCCCGAAAAGTAGACAGGTCAGAAGAAGAACTTTCTGGCAGAATAGCCACCCGAGATGGAGGTCCCCATGTGCCAGTCGAAGTTCACCGAGACGCAGGTTGTGTCCATTCTCAAAGATGCAATGCCAGCCGCCCCAAAGATCTCGATGCGCTTACCGAGTTGGAGGCTTTCCAGGAAGCGCGACCATCCGGCCGGAAGGAGTACTCACCCAAATGAGGGCATCGCCCACATGTGGAGGTTGGTGGATAAACTGCGTGGTCGAGGACGTCATCTCCCAAGGTCAAATAAAGGAGGGGCAATAGATGGAGTCAGGCGTTGAATCCTTAACCAACTGCCCGTCGGTCATCGCCAAGTGCCTGGTCGACTGCGGGTTACGCGCGAGTGAGAGGGTGCAGTAACCGGTTCTATTTTCCTCCACCTGATCCATCCAATCAGCCTTGGGTGTATCCCTCCCGATACGAACCCCTCCTGCGAGATACGGCTCGGACTAGCCAAATCGGTCAATCATCTGGTTTTCCCTTGTCTTCGATAGTGGAACGAATCTCGCAGTAAGGCTAGGGCCGGCAAGAAACGGATCACCAGCAACCGAGGCGCACGGTTGAGATCCACACAACTATCCAACGGTTTTTGCAATCAAGGAGGAATGCCATGAACTACTCTGTCCGATTCCTGGCCCTTTCAATCGCCCTGCTCGCCCTGACTTCAACCGCCACAGCTGGCACGCCGCCGAAGCTACTGCCCCAATCAGAAACCGTAAAGGCTGGGGGGGCAAGCAGCGGTGACATGAAGTTGATCGATATCAATTCGGCCACGCTCACGGACCTGAAGTCACTCCCAGGCGTAGGGGCCGCGCACGCGAAGAAGATTGTGGAGGGCCGGCCGTACTCGTCCGTTGATGAATTGAAAGCCCGCAAGGTTGTATCGAATGGCATCTATGACAAGATTCGTGATCGAATCAGCGCAAAAGGGCGTTCGAAGGCGGCAACCGGAGAAAACTCTGGCGTGTCAGCATCGGGTAGCACTATGTACTGAACAGCGGAACTCCGCACGTTCGAGCGACTCCATCCGAGGGGGTGGGGTCGCCGAGTGTGGGGGGTACGGTGAGTTAACGCGGCAGGACGAATTCGATGTTGATGTCTTTCCCCAGATAGTTCACCTGAAAGCCCTGCTTATCATAGGCCATGACGGCGCCCAGCACGTTTTCATCGCCGTAGTCTTCCTTGCCCAGCAATTTACGGATGTCATCCGGGCTCTCGCTGTTCAGTACGTTGCGGAATATGCCTCTGGTCTTGTGCGCGAATCGGTTGTTGATAAAAATCAGATCGACTTTCCCATCCTGGATGCGCACGCCGGCCATGGGGCCGGTTGGTTTTCGTTGATCGAGCAGGAAGATGAAGGCCGCTTCCTGCTCGGCCTTGACACCCGGTATTGATCCGTTGACCAGGGTCTCGATGGCGGCGGTCTCTGAGTCACCGAGTTTGATGCCGAAGAGTGAGATGGCGGCGCTCGAAATCGATGCGGACTCTGTTATGTCGTGCTTACTCAGCTCATACGGTTCGGCGTGAGCCGAAGGGATAAGGCTGGCGAGGGGGGCTACAACAGCCAAGACCAATATGAGTGCCGCACGATACTTCCCCATTCTCTTCTCCTTTACTCCTGAACTGCGATTATGGCTGTGGTGTTGTGGTCAGCAGCATTTCTCCGAGCTGTCGCAGGCGGAGAAAGTAAGTCTGGGAGTCTGCATCCAGTTCTGCAGTCAGCTCGGTCAGCTCGTCCAAACAGTCTCGCACAAGGGCCATCCGTTGGTGGTCGAGTCCTTCTGGACTGTCCAGAAAGAACACCACACACCCGCTGATGACAGTATCGAGGGTCATCAACTGGCCTTGGTGTGGGCTTGAGAAATGGGGCCAGCCCACACCACAATGGTGTTTCCACGCTGTTGATACTTCGTCTCGTGCCACTGTCTACCGCTCCGTTACGGATAGAGTCCGCGTTGGAGATGCGCTTGGGCGACTTGATCGATTCCGCTCATGAGCGCTGCCATGCGCATCGATGTGCGTCGTTCGTTTGAGAACTGAAGAGTACGATGAAAGGCCGACGTGATGATATTGTGCAACCGCTGCTGAATATCGCTCGCGCTCCAAAAGAATCGTTGAAGATCTTGCACCCATTCGAAATAAGACACGATCACCCCGCCTGAATTTGCCAGAATATCAGGAATAATAAAAATGCCTTTCTCTACGAGTATGCGGTCGGCTTCCAGGGTCGTAGGGCCGTTTGCCCCTTCCGATAGAATGCGACAGCGAAGGCGGTCGGCATTGGTTTCAGTAATCTGCTCCGAGAGGGCTGCGGGAACGAGTACCGTACAGTCTAGCTGCAGTAATTCTTCGTTCGTAATGAACTCCCCCATCTTCGTGTCAGCGAGCGATTGTCCTGAGTTCCGGTAACGCCTGATCAGTTCAGGGATGTCCAGCCCCTTGGCATTGTAGATGCCCCCGGTCACATCGCTGATGGCGACGACTCGCGCGCCTTCTTGCTGCATGATGAGCGCGGTGTGGGAACCGACATTCCCGAAGCCTTGGATGGCTACCGTCGAATTCTCGATCGATAGCTTGAGGTGGCGGAGCGCTTCCAGTGTGACATAGACGACCCCTCGTCCGGTGGCTTCTTCGCGCCCGAGGCTGCCGCCAAGCGAGAGCGGTTTGCCGGTCACCACGCCTGGAACCGCATAGCCGACCTGTTGGCTATAGGTATCCATGATCCATGACATGACTTGCGCGTCGGTTCCCACGTCGGGGGCGGGCACGTCTTTGTCGGGGCCGATGAGGGGGAAAATTTCAGCGGCATAGCGCCGAGTGAGTCGCTGTAATTCAGCGGGGGATAACTTCTTCGGAGAAACCTGAATGCCGCCTTTTGCTCCGCCATAGGGCAAGCCCGCCAAGGCGCATTTCCACGTCATCCACATTGCAAGGGCCGAAACCTCTCCGAGGCTCACGTCCTGATGATACCGAATGCCTCCTTTGCAGGGGCCGCGCGAGGAGTCGTGTTGCACCCGATAGCCGGTAAAGACTTCCACCCGTCCATCATCCATGCGCACCGGCAGGCTGACGATGAGCGAACGTTGGGGCAGCTTCAACCGTTCACGCAGGTTCGGGTCCAACTGCATCGCCTCAGCCGCTCGATCGAATTGCGCAACTGCCAAACGAAAGGTGTGGGTGTCAAGCTCCTGCATAAGCTCTCGATCCGTTACAGGTTGAATCGGTTGATCGGCACGAACTCATCGGCTGCAGTAACGCGTGTGCCGGGATGCGTTGCTACGCTGGTCCACTCAATCGAAAACACCTCACCGAATATCCGGGCAAGATCAGACTTGACCTCATCGAGAGGGACGGTCTTGCTGCAGAGCGCGTTCATGGAGCTGACCAGGCAATCGGCAAATCCGCATGGACGGATCCGTTGAAAGGGCGTCAGGTCCATATCGACGTTGAGCGCAAATCCGTGCAGGGTAATGCCTCGTTCAATGCGGATTCCGATAGACGCGATCTTTGCCGGTTGAGGCGTCAGCACCCAGATCCCCGGCCTCTTCTCGATTCGATGGCCGTCGATATCCCAGTGTTTCAGCAGGCGAATGATCACGTCTTCAAGCAGCTGGACGAGTCGTCTCGGGCCTGGAGCGTGCTGAGCCAACTTGAGGATCGGATACACGACGATTTGTCCGGGGCCATGGTAGGTGGCTGATCCTCCGCGATTCACCCGATGCAATGCCGTTCCATTGACGCGCAAGAGGGTTTCATCCCCGCCCCAATCGGATGCCTGGGTGCTGCGTCCGAGTGTATAGACAGGCTGGTGTTCAAGGATGACGACTGTATCCGGTCTCACATCAGAGAGGCGCTCATGGTGGAGGCGTGACTGTAGGTCCCATGCAACGGAATAGGGGACGGGTGTGGGGAAGACAAGGAGTGATCCAGCGGTGGCAGTTGGAAACACAGGATCCGTTGCGCGGACCGGACGCTCCAAGGCACAGAACTCAGTCACTGATTTATCTTTGGAATAAAGGGCGGTCTGCATAGGTTTCTAGGCATCGGAATAAGCGATGTGTGGTAAGGAGAGAGTCTCTTGTGGCGATGTCGCGCACATCCATAGAGGAAACATTGTCGCATAACTTGTTATCGGGGGGAAAGCGGGATCTCGCAGGCCGGGCATTCGCCCGGCCTGCGGGTTTGCGAATAACCAGAGTGCTTACTTGATGGCAGCGAAGAGTTCACGGATTTCAGGCGTCTTGAGCTTTTTGAGCGCCTTCGCCTCGATTTGGCGGATGCGCTCGCGCGTGACCGACAGGTTCTGGCCGACTTGTTCCAAGGTGCGAGCCTCCTCGTAACCAATCCCGAAGCGGAGGCGGATTACTGTTTGTTCCCTCGGTGTGAGAATTCCGAGAATTCGATCCAACTGCGTCGTCATCTCAGTTCGGTGTACGTGGGCATCGGGGGGCACTGCGAGTTGATCCGGAATCATGTCCCCGAACTGCGTCTCCCCATCGCCAATCGGCGTTTCCAGCGCCACTGGTTCTTGGAATGCCTGAACAGTGTCATGGAGCCGATCGGGTCTCATGCGAAGCACGTGGGCGATCTCTTCTATGCGAGCAGGACGTCCGAACTGCTGTCCAAGGCGGCGCGTCACCCGAACAATGCGATGGGAGGCTTCGGTCTGGTGGACCGGAATGCGGATGGTTCGTGATTGATCCGCAATAGCCCGCGTAATACCTTGCCTAATCCACCACGTGGCATAGGTGCTGAACTTGAACCCTTTTCGGTACTGGTAGCGTTCGGCGGCTTTCATCAGGCCGATGTTGCCTTCTTGGACGAGGTCGAGCAAGGCGAGCCCTCGGCCGGTATAGTGTTTCGCAACATCAACCACCAATCGCAGGTTTCGCCGCACCAGTTCGTCTTTGCCTCGTTCGAGGACGACTCGCGCGGACCGAATTTCGTCGAGCAGGACCTTCAGCCGTTTTCCCGTCGTGGCGGCAGGTTTCATCGTGCGAACCGGCGGTTTCAGTATGGCAAGGAGCGTCTGCTCCACATCATCCAGCGCCTTGGCTGAGAGTCCGCTTAGTTGCTTGATGAGTTGAAGGTTTTTGACGGAGTCTGACAAAGCCGGCGTGTGTTTCGAGCGGGCGAGTATCTTGAGGACATGGCGCAAGGCAACTCGAATTCGACGTGTGCCCTGATCGACCTGCTTTGCAACAGCCACTTCTTCTTCGCGTGTGAGCAGCTCCCTCTGACCGAACGAGCGGAAGTACAGGGACTCCAATAAGAACGGACTTGCACCATGGCTCGTACGCATGGCTGGTGCAGATTGTTCCTCTTGAGCGGCTCTCTGTGTGTCGTTACGGCCGATCACCCCAAGCAAGCCGCTTGCCTGCTGGTCATCCGCGTCCACGTCGGTATCGACAGTCTCCTTGCTGTCAACTTCATCCGCCGTCCGAAGTCCTTCATCATGCATGGCATCACCTTTCATCTTGTGGTTGCCGATCCGTCTACTTCTGTTAGAGCGTGATGGAAGCAAGAGGATTCATTCTGGCTGCTCCTTTGTGTATCGCTCTATCAAGCAAAAGGAGTGCTGGATTGAAGATGAGAACGGGTCGGTGCGATCACCTCGAAATTGCAAGACTATTAGAGAGGCTTAATGAAGAAGAGGAGACCGTTCTGTCTCAGTTGTGCGGCAACTATGCAGAATTGCCTACAGTCCTAGGGCTGAATCGCCACACCATCCGAGTGACGGCTTATTAACCGGCATGATTCATCAGTGGATCTACCAACTGAGATATCATCCGGTTATAAAGTCCAGGGCGTATGGCTTATGGTGCGGGACCGGGCGCGGGATCAAGATGACCAATGCTTGATATCCTGATCCGACTGCGTGCGATGGACGGTTGGTTTTCAGGCTTTGTCTCTCCATATAATTCCTCGACGAACGGTCATGAAACATCTGGCCGAAGGACGGGGGCTCGGTTGCAAACCACAGAATGAACCCCCTAGAATGCCGCCATGTTGCAGCTTGCCAATGGTGAACGGATTCATCTCGTCGATCAGAAGGGGCGTCACTATGCGCTGACACTGAAGGCCGGGGAAATATATCAATTCAGTGGGCAGACTATCGCACACGATGCGCTTATAGGACGCCTTGATGCGACCATGGTGACGTTGTCCCGCGGGAAGAAGATGTTGGCGATCAGGCCGACGTTTGGGGACTATGTGCTCAAGATGCCACGTGGCGCGCAAGTGCTTTACCCAAAGGATCTTGCGCTTATTCCGATGTGGGCGGATGTCTATCCGGGGGCTCGGGTATTTGAGGCCGGAACCGGGTCAGGGGCTCTGACCATGGCACTATTGCGCGCCGTCGGGCTAAGAGGCTTGGTGGTGACCTATGACGTGCGGGACGACTTTGCGCGCACTGCGTTGCTCAACATCGAACGCTATATGGGGCCTGTCTCCAACCTGGTGTCATTGCGCAAGAATGCCTATGAGGGTATTGAGTTGCTTGATGATGGCATCCCGTTCGATCGCGTGGTCCTCGATCTTCCGGAGCCATGGCAGGTGATTCCTCATGCCGCCAGTGCTCTTCGGTCCGGCGGGATCTATGTGAGTTTCGTTCCCACTGTTCCTCAAGTTATGCAAACGGTCGAGGCACTTGAGCGTACGGCAGTCTTTGCCATGGTGGAAACATTTGAGACGTTGCTGAGGACCTGGTCGGTTCAAGGTCGAAGTGTGCGGCCCGATCACCGCATGGTTGCCCATTCGGGCTTTCTCACGGTGGCAAGGAAAGTGGAACCGGGTTTGCTGACTGCAGGCCAGGGGCGGGAAATAGGCGACGACACTTTCGGCACAAGGCTGGAGAGTGAAGAAAGGGGTTGACTGGAATGAAGCGGCTTGAAGGAAAAGTTGCTGTCATTACGGGGGGGAATGCCGGGATTGGAGAGGCGGTGGCCAAGCGTTTTGCCCTGGAAGGCGCGTCGGTGGTTGTCACTGGACGCCGCCAACAGGAATTGGACCGGGTGGTGAAGATCGTTCGGCAGAGCAATGGGAGAGCCCTGGCTGTTTCCGGTTCCGTGACGGATGAGGTGCATGCCCAGGACGTTGTCCGGAAAACCCTCGACAGCTTCGGCCGGATTGACGTATTGGTCAACAATGCCGGGATCGGCGACTTCGGCAAGCGATTGCATGAAATCGATGATGCAACGTGGGACAAGATCTTCGACATCAATCTCACCGGCGTGTTCCGAATGACGAGGGCCGTTGTTCCTCAGATGCTGACACAAGGATGCGGTTCCATTGTGAACATCTCATCTGTCGCCAGTGTGGTCGGTATTCCAGGGTTATCCGCCTATTCCGCCTCAAAAGGTGGTCTCGATGCGCTTACTCGAGCAGTTGCCATCGATTACGCCAAAGACGGGATTCGCTGCAACGTCGTGAATCCCGCTCTGATCGATACACCAATGGCGGCACCGCTTATGGCAAACCCGGAGATGCTTCAGTCGATTCTTGCCCAGTATGCCATTCGTCGTGCGGGGACTCCCGAGGAGGTCGCCGGCATGGTGTTGTACCTGGCATCCGATGAAGCGACATGGGTGACCGGCGGAACGTTCACGATCGATGGAGGGATGACCGTCTATAAGGGGTAGTTCAAAGCTTCCCAGTAGGGTGTGTGACATGAAGCAGATGGATATTGGCGCTCACACTCAGTTTTGTGGGGTTATCGGAAATCCTGTCGAGCATTCGCTCTCTCCAGCCATCCACAATGCGGCCTTTCAGGCGCTTGGCATTGACTGTGTATATCTGGCGTGGAAAGTGGTGATGATTGGAGAAGCGATCCAGGGCCTCCGCGCGTTGGGGAACTTTCGCGGTGCCAGTGTGACTATCCCGCACAAGGTATCTGCGGTCCCGTTTCTGGACGATCTGGAACCGACGGCGCAGCACATCGGCGCGATCAATACTATCGTGGCTGAGAACGGTCGGCTGATCGGCTACAATACCGACGCCACGGGCGCCTTGCGGGCGTTGCGTGAGGGCGGGATCAAGCTCACGGGCCGGCGCATCGTTATGCTGGGATCAGGAGGTGCCGCGCGGGCTATCGCGTTCGCACTGGCGGCGGATTCCGGAGCAGAGAAGTTGACCCTGCTCGGAGTCGATGACAAAGAACGTACGGCATTGGCAAGCGATCTCCGGTCCAAGTCGAATGTGGCCATTGAGGATGCCTTTCTCGACGACAGCACTCTTGGCCGGACGGTACCTGACGCGCAGATCCTGATTCACTGCACCCCTGTCGGTATGTCTCCCAAGGTCGACGCGACCTGCGTGCCGGCCTCGCTGTTTCATCCAGACCTTGCTGTTATGGACATTGTCTACAATCCAAGGGCAACGCGATTGCTCATGGAAGCCAAGGGCGCCGGGTGCAAGACGATTCCTGGCCTCGAAATGTTTCTCCACCAGGCGGTGACCCAGTTTGAACTGTGGACGAACAGGCCCGCTCCGGTTGACGTGATGCGTGCCGTGCTGGAGTCTCGCTTCCAATGAACGTCGTGCTCATCGGGTACCGTGGGACCGGGAAGAGCACCGTAGGGAAGATGGTGGCCTCGCGCCTTGGCCGAACCATGGTATCGACTGATGCGGAGGTTGTGAAACGAGCCGGTCAGAGCATACCTGAGATTGTCGCGCAGCATGGGTGGGACTATTTTCGTGATCTTGAATCTCAGGTTTGCCGGGATATGGCACATGAGGATGGACTGGTTATCGATACAGGGGGAGGTGCAATCCTTCGACCGGAAAATGTCGACAGGCTGAAAACTGCAGGCACCATTTTCTGGCTGACGGCCTCGGTGGAAACAATCATGAAACGCATCGGACGAGATACGCAACGCCCTTCACTGACGGGCACCAAGTCGTTCATCGACGAAGTGCAGGATGTTTTGCGTGAGCGAACCCCGAAGTATGAGGCTGCGGCTGATCATGTCATTGCAACCGATGGGCGGCCGATCGTGCAGATTGCAGACGAAATTCTTGCCCGGCTGTAACCCGTGAGTGCTGCCTGTGGTATCGGATCGTATTCTTGACAAGCCTTCGCATAACATGATTCATGTAGCACACGTGCGCCCGTAGCTCAGTCAAAATATTTGAAAATACTCAACAACTTATTGATAATAATCATGTATTCAGTACGACCAAATATTTTATGTAACTCGGTTATGTAAGTATCCGTTCTTTTTTCCCCTCATTTTCTCCCCAAACTACATAAGACTGCTCTCCCTTGGGTTTCTCTGGCTCGTCTTTCATCTCCCTCTACACGAAGAGAACTTTCCTTCATTTCTCTCTGTCAAACTTTCAGTCGTTGATTGAGACAGCTTGGTGCCGCGAACAAGGCACTATTCTGGTGGGGCAAGGCAGATTGCATGGTGGGGGGGGTAGTGTTAGCATCGCAAAATCTTTGGGAGGTACGTCATGGAGCAACTGGATGCAGATATAGACAAAGAAGCCGCCCCCGTCCTTCACGAGGCGCTGAAAGCAATGCTTGACTTGATCGGGGACAGTGATAAAGAAGCAGCGCCAATCCTCTATGTCGCCTTGAAATCGATGGTGGATTTACTCGGAGACGATGACTTGGAGGATAACGGAGAACTCAGCGGGGCATCCATCTGTGACTTGGCACGATACGCGGTCGCCAAAGCAGAAAGACGAGCATGAACTACACTAAAAACTTACCTGCTTATACTCGCTTTCTCTTCCAATGCGCCACCGCAAACAGGACAGTATCCTGGTGAGGGAAGACAGTTATGTTCTATGAAGAATAACTTGCATCACGACGCCATTGCCAACAAACGGCAGAATGTCTACGATTAGACAGGCAGCTTAATCTTATAAGCCAAGAGATAGCAGAGTGAAGTCAACTATCAGACAGATTCATTTCGACGAGGCTGTTACGGCATTGAAGATTTTGACAAGAGAACTAGGTCATCCGCTCGCGCATCATTCCGAAAGGAATGCATCTATCAGTAGTTGGCTCCAGCATCCATTAACCATACCGTTATTCGGTGACAAAGAACTTCGAGACAAATGGGTGGCAAGACTATTTGAGCAGTCCTATCCCGCATTGGGCAGACGCAGAGAATCAACTAAGCTTGTCGATGGGCGACATGAACTCTTTATACTCTACGAACGCATTCCCTTTCCTCCCACCAGTGTCGGCTCTTTCCGATTTATAGACTTATTTGCCGGAATAGGAGGGTTCCGCTTAGCCCTCCAATCTGTCGGAGGACAATGCGTTTTCTCAAGCGAATGGGATAAATCCGCCAAGGAAACCTATTATCGAAACTTTGGAGAGTTCCCTTTTGGTGACATTAATATTTTTAGTGGCGAACACCTAGCTGACGATCAAGTCCGTGACTTTATTCCCAATCACGACATTCTTTGCGCTGGCTTTCCTTGTCAGCCGTTTAGTCGTGCTGGAGTTTCAGCCAGAAACTCTATTGGTCTTAAGCACGGATTTGCTTGCGAAACACAAGGCACTCTATTCTTCAATATTGTGAGGGTCGCGGCAGTCAAGAAACCCGCGGTCATGATATTGGAAAATGTAAAAAATCTGGTCCTCCATGATAAGGGGAAAACCTTCTCCGTAATTGAGCAGACGGTCAGAGACCTCGGCTATTCCTTTTCATACAAGATTATTAATGCAAAGACGGTTGTTCCTCAAAATAGGGCACGGTGCTTTATGGTCGCTTTGCATGGGGAAAAGGAATTCGACATTCCTGAATTCAAGGGTAATCCGTTGCCATTAAGGTCGATTCTGGAACCGGAGCCACCGCGTTCCTATACAATATCGCGCCGCCTGTGGCTCGGGCATCAAAGGCGAACCGAGAGAAACTTGGCGAGGGGTACAGGCTTTACCGCTCACACGGCAATCCTTGACAAGCCCTCCAATACTTTGGTCGCCCGCTATGGGAAGGATGGAAAAGAATGTCTGATTCCACAGAAGGGTAAAAACCCGCGTAAGTTGACACCAAGAGAATGTGCGCGATTACTAGGATTCCCGGAGGAGTTTAGATTGCCAGACACGGACACTCCCGCTTACAAGCAGTTTGGCAATTCCGTTGTCGTTCCGGTAGTAACCAAGATAGCGAAGCTGCTTGCGGCTCGTTTTGGGAAAAGCCTAGCTGGTCGAAAGCTTAGCCCTAAATAGATCTTTAAGTTTTTGAGTCAACCTCCCCCTGTCTTTCAACTCACATTCCCATACAACACAAACTTTCCATCCTCCATTGCGAAGAAGCGCCAGATTCTTCAGATCCCTTTCCACGTTACCATTCAACTTACCTTTCCAAAATGCTGTATTGCTCTTGGGTAACGCCCCATCTATACAATCCTTATGCTGATGCCAGAAGCAGCCGTGAACGAATATTGCGGTCGTGTATTTACGCATTACTATATCTGGCTTGCCGGGAAGGTCTTTCACATGGAGCCTATACCTGAACCCCAAGCGGTGCAAAATTGATCGGACCGTCTTCTCTGGAGCGGTATCAGTTCCTCTGATACGCGACATAATTAGACTTCGCTTGTCCTTATCTACAATGTCCATTTCTTATGTCTTGAGGAGGTTGTAATAGGTCTTCAGCCCGTCAAATGTTATCTCTAGTCCCTGCTTTTGTAGACCAGCGGACAAATCTTGGTAAAAGTAATTCAGCATTTCTTCCTTTTCACTGTGCCCAGCTAAATGAATCTTTCTGTGGCAATTTGGGCACAGCACAACAATGTTTTCTTTTACATCGAGACTATTGGTGAAATCGGATTGTGCTTTCATCGGAATAAGGTGATGTGGCTCTACAAAGTTATTTCCTGTAACGGGGGATATAAAAGTTATGTGAGTATCGTCTGCTTGGCACCTATAAGATGCTTGTTTCATTTTACCTAAAGCTATCTCTCTCTTCCTCTCATACCCAGTGGTGGTTTTAGTTTTAGGGGGAGCCGCTGCGGGCGGTGAATTTATGATGCCTTGATACTCCTCATCGCCCTCATCTTTTGACCCGAGTGATTCCCATTCACCAGGTTTCATTGAACCAACTACAAGTGGCTTATGTTGGTCCTCAGGTTTGTATACAAACCATATGTCACCCGCCTCAGGGCGAAACCCCTGATGAGCGTTCATGTATAAGCGTAGTTCCTCTTTGTTTGGCTTCGGATAAGTTAGCTTAAGTTGACCTTCAGATTTCTTGTTATAAATAAAAAATGCTTTTGTGGACTTGGCGGGGTCGGATTTGGCAGATCCTTTATGAATCTTCTCCTTCCCAAAATAATCTTCTACAAGTTTAGTCTCATATCCAGTCAGTGTGATTTGTCCCTTCTTGGCTTCATCTTTTGAAGTGATAACGGAATACGCACCATTCTTTGCCTGGAATACAAATTTGTGCAGAGCATTAAAAGCAGATCCCATTATCAGCCTCCCTTCCTAGATGCTTGTATGGGAGGCGTACTTACCACTAATCCTTGAATGACGCCAGTCTTAAAAGATTGGGATAGTTGTCTGACGATAGCCCCTCTCACAGTCTCGTATAGCAACTACGCCACGCTCGCAGTAGACACGCCGACGTTCTTCGAAATCATCCCTGGCGACCTGCGCATTCCCCTCAAGGCGCCGCGAAGCCATCCTGCCCAATTAGTCGTTCAGTGTCCTTCAATCTGAAGTGATCTCCACCGCATACCCACAGAAGAAGCGAAATGATTTGCCCCATCTCTCTTGGGGACATACTCTTACGAACGAGATTAGCAGTTCTGCTGCTTGGGCTTCCTGGATGGTACAAACATGCTCACGATAAAACTTCACTTCATTCGTCTATCTGAGATTACGTTGACTGATATCTATGATGAAATCGGCGTATATGTCTTGTGGAGTGGTAAGGCAAAGGTAGTTCCATCGTATCTGGGCGAGGGAAACGTGCTGCAACGGTTCGCTGATCATATGAGAAAGCCGTGGGCGGCTCGCCCAATTGATGGCGTTATTGCCTTGATAGAAACCAAGATAAAATCGAAAACTCGACAAAAGTCGTATGCCGAACTAGCGGAGGCAATACTTCTTGACGTGGCAACGCACATCAATCGGGCTCCCAAACACAACGGTAATCAGGGGAAGCCAACTGCTGCCATAAAAAAGAGTTTGACGCATCAGGGTTCCAGCATTAGAACGATCCGTCTAGTATGTTCTGGGAGAGACCCATTGAAAGCCCCCTCTAGCCCACCAATGAGCGCCACGAAATGGGTTGTTCTTCGGCTGTTCGCTGAAGGTTGGGAAATTACTGAGTGTCATTGGAACAACCGAGCCTGACAAACCCAATACAATACCAAGCTGGCTACTCACGTCAATTGCCTCGGGAAAGTGAGAGTCATTGTCGAAGGGTTCCTTGTTGTCAATGACGCCCTCACCTCGCTCGCAATATCCACACAGACGCTTCGTAATCATCCATAACGACCAGCCCATGTACCCAATAATAGATGCCGCGAATCTGGTCCAAGTTTAATTTGACCTTTTCCACAAGCGGGGGCACACTCCCGCAGTTCCTACAGGAAGGTCGTGTGGTGCAACATTTCTTCTCGCTCTTGGGAAAGGAATCACCCGATGGCAGTTCCGGACTTTCAGAGTTTCTTCAAGCCGCTGCTTGATCTTGCCGCAGACGGGAAAGAGCATTCCATCCAGGAAGCGAGAGAGGTGATCGCCAAGGTTATGGCGTTGCCCGAAGCGGACTTGAAAGAGCCTCTTCCAAGCGGAATTCAGACGAAATTTGAAAATCGAGTGGCGTGGGCGAAGAGTTATTTCATCCAGGCGAAAGTCTTGGAGTCACCACGGCGTAGTATGTTTCGCATTACTCAACGGGGTATGGACCTACACAAGGCAGGTCACAAGCGAATCGACATAAGAATCCTCAATCAATATCCAGAGTTTCTTGAGTTCCATAAAGCAAAATCCCCCAAGGAAGAAGAACAAGAACCCTCCAAGGAGACGCCAGAGGAAACGCTTCAGAAATCCTATGAGAGCATTCGAGGTGATCTCGCCAGTCAGGTCGTGCAACGCATTGCGAGCAATTCGCCTCAGTTTTTTGAACGATTAGTCGTTGATCTGATGGTCGCCATGGGGTATGGAGGGTCACGCGCTGATGCAGGAAAATCTATTGGTGGCACAGGAGATGAAGGAATCGACGGTATTATCAAGGAAGATCGCCTTGGACTGGATTTGGTTTACCTGCAAGCGAAGCGTTGGGAAGGCACAGTCGGTAGACCTGAAGTTCAAAAGTTTGTCGGAGCCCTCCATGGCAAGCGAGCCAAGAAAGGTGTGTTCATCACCACGGGCAAGTTTTCGGAGGACGCCAAGAATTATGTTGAGACAATCGACCCCAAGGTTATTCTGATCGATGGACGTATGCTCGCTGAATTGATGATCGATCACGGATTGGGGACGACCACAACAGCAACTTTCCAAGTAAAACGGATCGACTCCGATTATTTTGCAGAAGATTAGGTGGGTATTATGGCTGGCGAAGAAGAGGATCGGCAATATACTGTTCTGAATATTTTGGATTTAATACAGACGGGTCAGTTCCCCCCGCCCCGAATAGGTCTATCTGATATAGCAAGTGCGCAGGGAGACGACCAAATTCTGAACGTGCTGAAGCAGATCCTTGAAGATTTGTCCGAGGACTGCCTTCCCCGTGAATGTGACGACCTCATGGAACGGTTATCCTTCACCTCTCGATCCGTGTCGCCAGAGACGAGAATGAAGTCATGGAGTGACTTTCTGGAAGAGAAGAAGGTAGGGATGACGACCCTCGCAACATGGGCTATTGCACGGTGGTACCAAGAACGTGGTCAACTCCACCACGCCGCCGCCGTGTATGAGGCATTGGATATCGAAGCTCACAAGGATGATTGCGGACTTGGCTATGATTACTTGCTTGAGATGATGGATGTGTATAGCGATCTTGGCGAGTATAGTCGGGTGCGGGATCTCTTTGCTGATGTTAGGAGATTCTGCTCAACGAGTGAGGTCGATGGTGAATTATTCCGATGTGCGACGCAAATACTTGCTGAAACCATCACGCGAGACAGTGGCGAGGTTACAACCATAGATTTGCCCGAAGTGGTAGTTCTTCTGAAGAATGAGTTACGCGAGACCGTCAATGATTTAGAGAATGCCAAGTTTGAGGTTGATCGATTAAGGGCTGGGGTCAATATTCGAGAAGAAAGGTTACAGGCTGAAGAATGGCTACATCCTCAAAACAACAGCTTGCGGAACAAGCTGTGTGATGAGGCGTGGAGTGCACTCGTTGATGCCGTGGTCTTTATGAGAACGCCCGCTCTGAGAGATAGTTTCTTTTGGTGCATTCCTGTCGCTTGTCAAAAAGCGATTGAGGCTGAATTTAACAGCAAGGTTTGGGCTTTAGTGAAAAACAAGGTGGGCACTATAAACTTGGGACATTATAAGCACGACCTATCGATCAATCAGATCTATGATGTTCTGAACCCCAAAGAAATAAAGAGTTCGACTAACCGTGCTTTAATCCAAGGGTGGCGGATCGATAGCTTGATTAAGAGTGCTGCAACAATACTAAGCACCATTCCAAAGCTCAAGGTTCTAGAAAAGGATAGTTCAGATGCTCGGCATGGGAGTTTAGGCGGTAAAGTCTACTCCAAAAAGCGATTAATCAAGTTCGCTCAGGAAGTGGAACTAGCCAAGCCAGACGGATGGATCTTCCGATGGCTTAGGGAAGCATCTTGTATCAGGGAAGTTTAGGGATTGCTGAAATTCAAAACATTCTAAAAGCTAATCCCCCATCAAGTATCCACGTCACGCAAGCACATGAATTTATTGCACTTTTTCATAAAATTCACACTCAACAGCAATCGATTGATTTCATTGAGATTTTACAGGTCGCTCGCTACCGACTTGTTGAACTCACGGCAGTCTACTGATTTACCACCTTCCAGACACTGGGACTCGCCAGAAACCCCTGATTCCACCAGAACCGTTGTCCCTATTTGGACCATACTCTGAACTGGGTTGATCCGCACGTAGTGTATGAGTAATTCAGCGGGAATACTGCCGAGAGAGACCGTTGAAACGACCGATTTGCAGCACATACCCATCCCTGCGACGGTTCCGTTTCATCAGGCGATCAATCGCTTTGCCTAACGCTTCGACTTCACCCAGAGTCAATCCGACGCTATCCTCCATCGCACTCTCTTCTCCCTCCACTTCGTCAATACCGCGGTACCCCTGCTTCCACATGGCGCGTTCAGTCACATCGATCTGAGACATACCGCGACCAAACCGAGTCTCATACCGCAACCGCTCGTTGCCACATTTCGTGATGTAATCAGCGATTTTCGCAAACTTTGTCCGTGACTGTTGTTTATCAAATGTTTTCTTCAGTTCCACGGCATAAGGAAGATTCCAATGTCGCCTGAGTTTCTTGGCAACCCGCTCATGAAGGGTATCAATCTCGTCAGCCGTCCCGCCGAGATGAACCACACCGTGAAAATGTATCAAGACCCAACTCTTCGTGTTGTCAGTTGGACTCCAGAGGGTGTTGGGAGCCACGTGATCTCGCATCGCCCGCAAGACATTCAGTTTGCGATGTTCATTCTCGTCCAGTGAAGGGATCGAGAGTGACGACGTTGCCCGTGAACCACGTAGTGCATGAGTAATCTTCTTTGACCCCATGGTTTTCTTCTCACTGTGACTGAGGTTCACAATTTCCATTTCCACACAGCCAATAATCCCGATGTGGCGCAATTCGGTGTTGAGTGCATGTTTGATCCACACCATCAGATGGTCACAGGCGTCCACCATTGCGTCGGCATCGACCTCTACTAATCTGTCCAGTATCGTGAGAAATCTGAGCCGCTCTGTGGCTTCGTCCTTCGTGAGAGCGCCCCAGTGTTTCTGGAATCGCCGAACCATGAGTTCCGTGTGTTCCTGGTGCGTACCATCATCCAGCAAAGTGGCTGTTGCCAATCGTTTACCGAGTGCTTTCTCCAATCGCGTTCGTTTCCAGTCGCCGACCTTGAACGACGTTACTTTCCGTAGCCGTTCAATCTCCTTTGTTGACCGCCTACGAAGGTCTTGCAGACTGATTGCTTTCTGTTCCATGGCGTCATCTCCCTGCGAATATTTATAGGCGTTTGATATCGCCCAAGAACCCTGGCGTTCAGCAGACCCATCGTCCCAGAACATCACGTCTGTAGCCATGAAATCTAGAATTCCGTGAAGGCACGGAACACTCCAGGTCTTGGGTATCACGATCATCGTGAGAAAATTGTTACCGCTTCCTAAACACCCAGACCGAACTCCACTGAATGAAGCCTACCTTCACAAAGCGAATACCGCGAACACCAGGTCTTCAGGCACCTGAGATGCCGAGAAACCTAAATACAAACGATATGCGCAATTGAGGACACCGTTTATATGCCGAGTATTCTACTCAGAATCCCCACCAAACTCTTGGAAGAAACCGATAGGCTCTGTGAGGAGATTTATGTGTCGCGCAGTCAATTCATCCGCCAAGCCATGCTTCGCCACGCCGAGATCATTCGCCTGGTCGAGCGCCCTGCTATTCTGGATTTCTACCGCAAGAGACTCCCCAACATTCAAAACCTATAACGAAAGGACACACCATGCCGACATTCCAAGAATGCCTCAAAACCCGATCCTCACCATTTACCATCAAGAAATCCAAGCAGACCCTCCACGAAGGAATGGAATTGAGTGCGTCGGAACTTCTGGACGAACTCACCGCGCCCCAGGTACACAGCATTTCCGCAACCGTTGTCGCCGACAATGTCGAAGCCTTGACGATCTTGCTTCAAGTGAACAAGTGGAACAGTGCGATCAAC
This sequence comes from Nitrospira sp., assembly GCA_022842445.1. Lineage (GTDB taxonomy): Bacteria > Nitrospirota > Nitrospiria > Nitrospirales > Nitrospiraceae > Nitrospira_D. The sequence goes on along the minus strand of JALHPO010000003.1, from coordinate 292,099 downwards.
AAGACCGCGAATTCATTCACCCCGCATCCACAGACGAATGCCTGTACGACGACAGAAAGGAAGCAACCATGAAACTACTACCCCAAGAGATCAAACGCATCCGACAGAATGCTCTACTGGAACAACAAGTGTCACCTGATCTACAGCCCACGATCCTCACGAAAACCCTGAACGTCTTTGCGAAGGATGTTCAAACCACTCTACGCCGCAATAAACGAATCAAAAACGCCATCATTGTGGTCTTGGAGGGGGAGGAATCATGAAAATCATGTCCCTCCAGCAATTCATTCGCCAACCCCAGGTGCCGGAATATCAGGAAGTCCTGGTGGTGACGGTCCGTGATCTTCTTCGTGTGATTGAAGCCAATTATTCGGACGGATGGGTTGCAGAAGTGACCTTGGATGCACCTGAACCCGACAGCATCTCAGTGAAGTTCAAGCCAGCAGAGGAGACGGAGCCGTGAACAGCCCTATGCGCCTGGATATTGTGACGGTGGAGAGCCCCGAAGCCCCAACAGATCAGCAGGAGCCACGGATCACACATTTGTCGTGGCTTATGGCAGAACTCAAAAGTGATCTGGGAAATTGGTCAGACAATACAGTGGACTTCATGGTGAACCGTGAGGAACAAGGGAAAATCTGGATGGTATTCCAAAAAGAAGAGGATGGGTGCCAGGATTGATAGGGCAGGTACAGTCAGGTGCCCATTCCCAGTCAGCTACCTACTGGATCGAAACCAGCAACCCAGGTGATACCTTTCCCTTCCAAGAGATCGCCAAGGACTGAGAGAGCACGACCTGTAGCAACGATATGATCATTCATGCCGCGCTGTCGGAGAGACTTTTCGATCGCTCTGGTAACCTGCCCCACATTTCCACCAGAAGATGGTCGATCATAGAAGCACAGAACATCTCGAACACTCGTCCACCCACAAACAGAGACTCGGGAGTTGAGTGATCCCGTAAATTGTGCGAGTTGTTGAACATCCTCAGAGAGTCCTACCCAGATTATTTTTCGAGGACCATTTGATGTAGCAATTTCAATTGATCCTTGTGGAGTAGTGTATGCCTTCGATGGAACAGCCTGCCTCACATTTCTCAAGTCAGCGTAACGACGGACCAGACATGGAAGCTGTGTGACCCGCTGACCGATGAGTTGTGCCGTGCCGAGAGAGCTATCTCCACTATCGACAAAGACAAAGTTCCCTGATCGCCGCCTGTGATAACCCACAAACTCAACATCCTGAGTCGCTTTACGAAGGCTTAGTAAAGTTTCAGGTAGGGAAAGAGAGTTTCGATCGTAGTTGCCCATATCAACAACAAATAAGGCAGCTAGTACCTTCTTAGACTCCCCTAAAGTAGAGGACATAATCCAGAAAATCCTACACAGCTATATCTGGTATTTCCCCAAGCCTCACCTGCCCAGACTGTGGTGGCATATCGTCCGCATAGGTCTTCCAGAACAGAATGGGAACTCTCATTTCATCACGATCGATATACCGCGAGTCTATGATGAGAACGAATTCACGATCCTTTCCAGTAACCTCCCATTCATCCTCAGGGAAAATGACCTGATTGCTCACACTCAAAGAGTTTTCCAACCACTGATTACCAAATAGATGTGAAGGAATCTCTATCATATGTTGCTTGAAACCTTTCACGGCTTTCGATGTTTGTCTTGGTACAGAAAGCACGACCTTAAGGTCATGCGCGGATACTGAGCCTTTGTTCACAAGATGGATGTTCAAGGCATATTCAAGCACTCCTCCTTGACGATCAATGAATCTCTTTGAAAATTGCGGCACGATAAGAGGATGTTTCGTGCGATTCATAATGTCACGAATCTCATAATCCTCCATCGGAACGGATTCAAAATTGAACCGTTTGTAGTACCTCTTGCTCCCTGCCTGATGGGCAGTACCGCTTTGGGGGACACTGATGACGTAGACCACCTTGCCTACCGCCGAAGTTGTTAGAGGGACGGGGTTAATATGCAGACCATTCAGCCGAGGGCGAATGCGCCCATTGATAACTTGTTCAAGCCACTCTTTGGTGATCCTGGCAGGATCAATACCGTCTAACTGCCGAGGAAGATGCTGTTCCTCGATCATTCCGTAAATAATCGTCCCACCATTTGAGTTCGCAAGAGATGAAACATCTTTGCTAATCTCATTCTTCACACCCTCGGTATCCGTCAGTGCAGCACTACGCTTGTATTCGAGATCGCTACTTTCCTCGACGCCATTTGTAATAAGGGAAAGTAAATCTTGCTCTGTCCATTCTGAAGCTGGCTTAACCATTGCAACAGAAACCTCCTGATCGTAGCGGATTAGCTTGGGTGCCTACTCGAAGAATGTAGTCCTCACCCTACAATTCAAAAAGCAGTTCCAAAATATGCTGCTTGAGTGTGTGAAAATCGATAAAGGGAACGAGTGAAACCGCGACAGACCCTTAGACCGTGTCGCTGACACGCACCGACAGGACAGGAGGGTAACCTGTTATCGAGAGTTCTGCCGTTGTGCTTGCATGTACCCCAGAATAAGAAGACAAGGAATCGAGTTCATCTTGAATCGCTTTCGATTCCTCGCGGGTAGGTAGCTTGTCAGTTGTGACTCCCATCTTATCCACGAAGTCGTTGATGCCCTTGTCAAGGTTATCAAAGCAGAATGCTTCGGTTCCGGCAATCTCCATTAGTTCCTGACGGAGGACCGGATTCAAAAACAGGTTGCCATCATGCTTCGTGTAATAATCTTCATCACTACTGATAATCCAAACCCTTTTCTTGTTATGTGATTTGCATTGGGCTAGCAACTGCTCCCAAGTAAGCTGGTCTCCCAGGGGGTCTGCTTGCTTACCTGGTGGCTTGCCTCTTTCCTTGCGTGTCTTAGCCCGCTCCAGTTCATCTGCTGTCTCCCTGACTGCATTGCGGAATACTTCATTCAGAGCCTTCGTAACCTCATCCTCCGAACGGCTGATTCTGTCGAGAGTCTCAAGAGTGGCGTTCTTCAGGGTCTCTTTTATTTCATTTATTTGAGGAACAATTGGATCGAGCAGTTGGTGCAGTTTTTGAGCAGTAGAAGCTGATACGTCAAAAAGATGGTCTGGAACATTGAATTTGTTCACATCTAGCATTTTGAAATGTCCAGCCAGAAACCTTTCCGCTATTCGCAACTTATTCCGTGCTACTTCTTCAGCAATTTGGATAGTGACAAAGACCTGTGCCTTCTGTTCGATCAGAAGGTTGAGCAACTTCTTGGCTTTTATAACTTGGTAGAAATTGAGATATTGAGTGGTGTCTATAAAAAGGAGCCCGTCGGTGGCTGCCATTGATGCCTCACTTCATAAGGTGACTTACGCTACGAAGCGGTCCGTATATGCTGCTGAATTGTCGGTCGAGTAGCAAGAGGAAATATAGGCAACTACAATTTCTTCATCAAGTCACGAGGCAAATAGAATCATCTGAATTAGTCTAGTTTCAACACTTTCTCATAGACAGCCTGTGCGACCGCCTTTGTGAGAAGTGGTGGCACCATTCGCCCGATTCTTTCGGCTCGTTGTTCCCATGTGTCGCTGAACTAAACGTCATCAGGGAGCGAGGTGATTTGCTTGAGTTCAGCAATTGTGAACTTGCGATGTTCAAGCGGGTGGTTGATCCCGAACGGAAAAGTTCCCTGCAAATGAGTTGCAGTAGGTGCGATTTCCCAGCGTCGTTTTTCCCAATACAAACCGAATAGCCGTTTGGAACATCAAAATTATAGTCATTGAGAATTGGACCATTTTCGTTCCCGTAGTATATTGAATCCTTAAAGACATTACTTATGTCGCTTCCTGTTTACTATTCCTTCCCACTCTAATGTCGCTTGCCTACGGCTTTCGACTGTTTAATGGGAATGATGGTTTCCAGCCCGGCGGTAATTTATAAAAAGGATTTCGGTATTGGTCTATGTAGGAGATCGCCATTATGCAGTAGAGTGAGCCCAGCGCGAGAGCACTGAGAAACCAAGAACCTTCAAAGTATGAAACCGTACCTCCCATTAAAGCCGAAAAAATAAAACATGCCGTATTAGCGTCTTTGTTATCGGTTCTCAAGTTGAGGTCACTGGCGAAAGTAAATACTGAGAACAGAATTAGACTGCCGTATGCCAATGGAATATTCGCCTGCCAGTCACTAATCACATAGCCTAGACTCAAGAAGAATGCACAACTGGAAGCTGCGACGAACATGTCACTCAACCAACCTCCCCAAAAAAGATAGGTTCTTCCGGTTCTTTTGTTTAGAGCAGGAATGTATGCAATGAACAGTATGGCGAGCCATGTTTCCTCGGATTTGAGGAGGAGGAAATACGATTTTGCGCCATCACAAGGCAAAAGTTGGCGCAAGTAACATATTACTGATGAGCACTTCTGATAGGAGTCAACAAGGTATTGAAATAGACGAAAGTTTTCACACGGATGAATGGCTTGAAGGACACCAGTTCCAAGGAACCAACTCCAAACAGCTTTGGAGAATACATACTCCCATGTCTTCTCTCTAAGAAAGGACCTAAACTTCTTTAGCATCTGGTATTCTCTTGATGAATCTGCACCATTCGTTTGATGTAATTTTCCAGCCTCACATTGGCATAGGCATAACGATCGAGGCTTCTCGTTTTGCCCCGATACTCATTCCCTTCTACCCATCACACCGTTGCTTCAGCAATAAATATACTTTGCTGATTAGGGGGGCGAGATTGTGAACGAACAGGTTTATCCTTGCCTCAGAGGTAAAGCATTGGAGAATCGACAATCTCATACCGCATGGTTTCACACCGTGCCCCGTCCTTGGAATGGACCAGTCTGATAGATGACAGAACATTGCACAGGGAAGCGACGGTAGGGTCGAATAGAGAAAGACATCGGAACCTCTTTGGGAAGCGTATTCTAGGAGCGAGGCAAAGAGGGCGCAAGACCAACCGTGGGAAGGTATCCAGCCTCTACTGCGAATTCCTGTGAGCCTGCCTCTGCTTGACCAGGTCAAGCAAGACCGTCACCTGTCCCAACAGGGGGAGAGTTTGCTCTCTGGTGAGCCCCTGTTCATCGAACAGCGTCAAAATATCCTCAATAAGTTCCCGCTCGATCTCGGTCACGGGTGAGGATTCCGGGAAGTGTTCCTGGGTTTGCGCGACCTCTGGATTTTCTCGGCGTAATGCTGCGAGGGCATCGAGGATCTCCTGCTTTCCGAGTCCCTCCTTGAGCCGCAGTGCTTCGACCAGTCCCGCCTGTTCCCATAGCCCAGACGCAGCGAGCTTTTCGATAGTGGCAACGTCCTGGGGGTCGAGTGGATCAGCCATGGTCGGGCAAAGGCTAGGTTGTTCGTGGGAGAGTGTCAAGACTAGATGGAGTCTGGATGCATCGTTGAACGACTTTGGAACCCCGTTCTGACCCCTCAGGCAGCACTCTTGAGGGCTTTATAGACGGAGCCAACACCGATTTCTAAGGATTTGGCAATCTCCTTGATCCCAGCCCCCTTCTCTCGGAGTAAACGCACAGCTTCCGCGACTGAGGAGTTCATCTTCGAGGGTCGCCCGAATTTTACGCCCCGTGCCTTCGCTCTCTCACGTCCCAATGCTGTTCGTTCAAGAATCATGGTCCGTTCGTAGTTCGCCAGACACGCGAAAATGTTGAAGATCAATTGCCCTGTGGGAGAACTGGTGTCGATCTGTTGCTTGATAGAAATGAAATCGCAGCGATGTGCTTTGAGTGATTCTAAAATGTCTAAGCAATGTTTCAGGCTGCGCCCTACGCGATCTATCGAGAAAACGACCACGGTATCAAATTTCCTGGCAAACGCATCGTTCAATAACCGAGTCAGTGCCTCGCGGTCATCTTTACTCGTGGTGCCTGAGATCGTGTCGGTGTATTCTGCGACAACTTCATAGCCGCAGCGTCCTGCATACTGACGGCATTCCTGAATTTGGATATCCGTTGATTGCCCCGACGTTGAGACTCGCCCGTAGATTGCAACTCGCTTTGTCATCTTGTTGTTCCTTTCTCGCGTGGTGGGGTGCTGAACTTAGTCAATTCATCTCGACTCATGCGAGCACTGATATAGGAACCATAGTGGCGCTCGATTTGAGAGACGCTGGTTCGACAGTTCTTTGCCAATTTGTACACATCGACCCCTTGGAGCAATCTGAGCATGATGAAGGTGTGACGGAAGTTCTTTGCGGTTCGTCGCTCTCCTCGTTCGTCTCTTTCCAGACCAGCAGCAACCAGCAATTCATGTAATTTCACTCGCGGATTGTAGGGGAACAGCAAATCGTTCGGCTTGTGTTCTGGGTTTGCCTTCTTTCGTCGCTCGATGGCACTGACAGCCCCCACCAGTCCAATACACTCAGTCGGTTTCATGGTATATGCGAGTTTGCCGCCGTGAACCGTGATGTAGCAGAACCGTGGATCTTTCTCATCGGGTGAAATGTCTCGATAGTGAACGTGAAAGGCTTCATCGACACGCAACCCCGTGTGGACAAGAAACATCATGTAGTCGTAAATATATTCTCGGAGCCCGCGTTCTTTGTCGTTTGGTGATCGCTCGATCCATTCGCGGGCAACTTTTTGTAAATGCTTCCATTCTGCCAGCGTAAACCACCCACCTGCCTTTGGAGTAACACTCAACATCGGCAACTGACACAACTTTTCAATCCATCCTTCACGTAGCGCATACTTGAGAACCGCTCGTAGCACATCAAAGTCACGCCGCAGCGTCTTGTTGGTGACGACCTCATGATGGACATGCGTCCGATATTCCGTCCGTCGCCACTTCACGTACTCTTCGATAGTTTTTGTCTTGTTGATCTGCTGCAACGGCATTGACCCAAAAAACTTTCTCAACACGCCGAGTTTGATCTTGTAAGTTTTCAGTCGTGATGCCCGCGTTTCCTCCTCAAGAGAAAGAGAAGCCAGGACACCTTTCTCTGCGTCATCCCAGGAGCGACTGAATTTGCCATCGGGCTTTAGATTGTTGAAGCGGTAGGAGTCATAGGCTTTCTCTGCGGTTGATTTGGCAAGAGAAAGATTGCTAGTCTGCGCTGTTCGGGTAATGTACTTTCCGTTGTCAAAGAAGCGGTAAAAGTAATTCTGGCAACCAGGTTGTTTAAAAATGTGCAGTCGTCCATCACGAAGTTTGATAATCTCGTTACTCATAGTGCGCTGCACGTGACGCAATTATTTCGGATTATAATACTTTTATACAGCTATATAAAGACATAAGTTGTTGATATTATAGCATATCGTGTGCGCCCGTAGCTCAGTTGGATAGAGCGCCGGGCTTCGAACCCGTAGGTCGCAGGTTCAATTCCTGCCGGGCGCACCAGGATGAATTCAATTTATGCCATGGTATCAATGAGTTATCTGTGATCTGGCTCTAGGTCCCGAAAGATCTTCCTGCCCCTATTGTAACGGGGTTCCTCCTCCAAAGCGGCATAGACCTTTTGTTCGGTACGAGGTACATTCTAGGTGTACACTCAAGCAAAGGCGTTTAGTGGGCAGAGGCATCTGCCGAGATAGTTTCCAGGCTCAGTTTAGCGGAGTGGGTGAGTCGAGCAAGAGGAGGGAGGCGGTATGATCCCTGTGATGCACGACATGAAAGCAGGATTTTTTTTGATGGTTGTTCTGGCGATGCTGCTGTTCATTTGCGCAATCGCGGCATTGGGAACTGTCTTGCAACCGATCCGTTGGTCTGACCGGAAGCGAATCGCCAGCCATTGAATATTGTCGATCGTGACGTTTTTGGGGCGATGCCTTGCGGTTTCTTCTTTGGCGGCTGTGCGCTCATGTTCTCGCACGCGCTGCTGTCTTGCGTATTCTTCAGGAAGGCCGCTGCTGTAGAGTTCTTCGTATTTTTCTGAGCCAGCCTGTACCATCGTTTGACCCGTGAAAACGATACGATGGGCACGACCTCATCACACACACTCCCCCCCCCTGTTGTGGCAACCTCGTAAGTCGTTGAAACTACGGGGTTGCTCCGTTCGTGCATAGAGAATCCACCGGATCAGGCGGATTTCAGCATCGGTGCTATATTTGTTGTGTCCTCTGGGGGCGCGCGAAGTGCCGATCATAGAGGTCGCAGGCTCGTGAACAAATTGAACGGCTAGTTGATCACTTCATTCAGAGGAGAGAAGTCATGAATAGAATGATTGCGAAGTCCGGAGCCATGGTCATCATGGGGATTATTGTCCTGTCGAGTCAAGGGTGCGGGACGAAGTGGCTCCAGTCCGACGGTGACGGGGATATCCCCAAAATCTCTCGTGGCGGTTCCAGCGGCGAGTTGAGTGGTTTCTCCAAGAATCCATCCGAAGAGCGTCTGGGGCAAGGGGGATTTTCCACGTCGATGAATCGAAACGCTCAACGGCGGGTCGAACTCACCAAAGAAGAGAAAGCAGCGGAAAAAGCGGCGATGGAGGCAGGCCTTCAGGATGTGTTCTTCGGATACGACCAATGGGCTGTGGCAGATGCTGCAATGGAGGCGCTCAATCATGACGCCGCCTACCTCAAGGAACATCCGGGGGCCGTCATGCGGGTCGAAGGGCATTGTGATGAGCGAGGCACCAGCGATTATAATTTGGTGCTGGGCGACAAACGGGCTAAGGCCGCCCGTAGTTACCTTATTGAGTCAGGTGTGAGCGAGAAACAGGTTGCGATCGTGTCCTTCGGCAAGGAACGGCCCTTCTGTTCCGATCACGATGAATCGTGCTATCAACAGAACCGTCGCGGGCATATGTTGCTCAACATTAAGAAGTGAGCAGCATCGCACGTGATGGTTGTTGCAATTGTTTCGGTAGACTTCTCTCGGGGACAACGATTGGAGAGAGGTCTGCCGATCCGTTTCGATAGCGTATTCGGAGCATGGAGGGAGAGATGGCGGCACACGCGCTAAGAAAACTCAGCTCCCTCTTCAAGTCTGAGGCTGTCGAGCAGGTTCCTGCCAAGTCATCGTCGCATGAGCGGCGTATTCAGCCACGTTTCACAACCCAATTCCGCAGTAGTTTTTCCGGCCAGAATAAAGAGGGGCAAGGCCGGACGCTCGACATTTCCTCCGGCGGGTGCAAGATTGAAAGCGACATGAAGGTTGTGCAAGGGGCGACATTCGAATGTCGCCTCCATGTGCCCGGATTCGATTGGCCGCTACGGATCGATGAAGCCACGGTCCGCTGGGTTGAAGGCAATACCTTCGGGCTTGCCTTTACACGGATTTCTCCAAAAGAGGTCTCAAAGATCGAGGCCATCCTCAAAGATCTAGAATGTGAGGAATAATCGTTCGTCCGTTCCCGTAACCGCCTCGCCGCCTTTCCACTGAGTCCGTGCTCTCGACGGAGATTCATACCGCTCCGATTGCTTCCTTGATCCACTTTCTGTTTGCCATAGTTGACACAGCGGTTGCATCTGTCAGAAAGTACGGCGCTCCATGACAGAGTCACCTGCGTGGGTGCCTTCATTCACGATGAGACTTTACAAAGACGCTCGGAATATTCGCCTGAGCGATTCCGGGGAAGCAGGCAGAGAAAGGAGTTAGCGGTGGAACAACGGTATGCAATTACGGTGAAGTTTTTGGTAGACGCGGATTCGGCAGAAGATGCTGAAGAAATGGTCGAAACGGCCTGCGAAAAGGCAGCGGCCGCATTTCCAGAGATGAGTTATGAGGGGATTGAGGATATCGAGGAAGAAGAGGACGAGTAATTCGTCGCCTAGAGTAGGACGTAGATGGTGCGAGGAGAATGGTGATGCCATCGGCTCAACTCGAACGGGAGGTCGGCACTGTTGCAGGCGGTTGCTTTTGGTGTCTTGAGGCAGTCTACGACCAGGTTCGGGGGGTTGAATCCGTCGAATCAGGGTATATGGGCGGTGTTGTCGACAATCCCTCGTATGAAGCGGTCTGTAGCGGCCGTACCGGTCATGCGGAAGCAGTTCGAATCACCTTCGATCCGCAGGTCATCTCGTATGGTGAGCTGCTTGAAATCTTCTTCCTGATCCACGATCCCACCACGCGTAATCGTCAAGGCAACGATATCGGGACTCAATACCGCTCGGCGATCTTTTATCACACGCCCGTTCAGTGCCAAATCGCCGACACACTGATCAAAAAGTTGGAAGAGGAACAGTTGTATCCTGCTCCCATCGTTACTGAGGTTGTGCCGGCCGCGCAATGGTACGAAGCTGAAGCCTATCATCAAGAGTATTTTGCTCGAAATCCCCTCCAGGGCTACTGTCAGTTCGTCGTCGGTCCTAAGGTTGCAAAGTTCCGGCAGAAGTTTACCTCACGGTTGAAAGTCTAGCCGTCCTCCGTTATCGACTCAATAATCCGACCAGCATCCTCTGGATCTCCGTCAGGAGCGCAGGCTTCTGGAATAGTTGGTGCGCCTTCATCAAGACCTCTGCATGCAGCGGACAGAAAGGCCATTCTGTCGCCGGATTGCCCTGTACCAGCACGGTAATCGAACCGTCCGGTTGGCCATTCGGAGTGTGAACGATGATCAGAGGGCTATTGGGGTCGAGCAGGCAGGTGTCTCCTGGCTGTAGACGCGGTTCTGCGGTGTGAGTCGTGAGGTGCACGCGTTGTTGGCCGTCAGAAAATGCCGTGTCACCTTCGCGAAGCGGACCGGTTGGGGCGAGGGAGTACAACACAAGAGGAGTGCCCAGTATGACGGCTACCGCCAGCCCAATTGACCACAGAGGAGGCTCGGCATAACCAGGCTCGTTAGAATGTAATGGTCCACTCATCATCTCAGTAGCCGAATTTCTCGAAGCCCACAGCATGCAGGCTAGCACAACGACATTTAACATTTCCGTAACCCGCCGATAGCACCACCTTAATTCTTCGTAACTATCCTCGCCACAGTTAATAGGGCAGGAACGGTATAGGTTCTTTATTGAGGAGGTAGTTAAATGAAGCGATGGCGGTTAGCAATGACAGCATGTGTGATCGGTCTTGGGTTGATGGTTCTGGCCAGTCCGGCTCAAGCGAGCGTCGAGGATCTCCTATACGAAAAGGGCCAGATTACGAAAGAGGAATGGCTCAAGCTCAAAGCCGAGCATGAAAGAGAAGACGCGATCGTTCAACAACGGTCGGCGATCAAAAGATGGTACGACAAGATCAGTTTACGAGGTTATGTGCAAGCCCGCTATAGCTATCTTCCCGGAGATAAATCGATACGGAGTGAGTACGATAACACCATTCGGGATAATACCGGCTTTGCATTCCGCCGTGTTCGCCTCGTCATTTCTGGCGATGTGACGGATTGGCTGTCCTTCTATATTCAGCCGGAATTCGCAGGATCTGTTCCTGGCACGACGGGAGATCAGAGCAATAACTTTGTCCAGCTTCGTGATGCGTATGCCGATGTTTTTATGCCCGTGCCCTTCCTGTTCTTTGAAGAAAAGGATTTACGTGTTCGAGTCGGGCAATCTAAAGTTCCGTTTGGGTTCGAAAACCTTCAGTCCAGTCAACAGCGGCTTGCCTTCGACCGAAGCGACGGAATCAACAGCTCGGCGAATGGCGAGCGCGACCTCGGCTTCTTCGTCTATTACACGCCGAATGAGACCAGGAAATTATTCAGAAGGCTGATCGATTCGGGTCTCAAGGGGTCTGGAGACTACGGCCTCTTAGGCGTCGGCGTCTATAACGGTCAGACTCTCAATGTCTCGGAACGCAATGACAACAAGCATATCGTCCTGCATGCGACCTATCCCATGGAACTGCCATACGGGCAGATTATCCAGTTTGGAGTGGATGCGTACCGTGGGACGTTCAATGTTGGGACTGTCTCAGCGACCGGTCTCCCAGGGACTCCCTTACGCGAAAATAACGGGAATATTCTCGACGAGCGAGTCGGGGTACATTTTGTGCTGTTTCCTCAACCGATCGGGTTTCAAGCTGAGTGGAACTGGGGCCATGGTCCTCAGTTGAACGCGACCCAAACACGCGTGGAAGAGGGGAACGTCCAGGGCGGCTACGTCCAGGGAATGTATAAGTGGGACGTGAATCAGCCGTGGTTGACCAGCGTGATCCCCTATGTACGTTACCAGGAGTATAGCGGCGGAAAGAAGCATCGCACCAATTCACCATTCAATGTCGTTCGGGAATGGGAAGTCGGGGCTGAGTGGCAATTCGGCAAGGCCCTGGAGCTCACGATTGCCTACGCCAGGAGCAGACGCACCGATACGCAGACCGCGCCCTATGCAATCCGGGAGGGGGATATTGTCCGTACGCAGTTGCAGTGGAATTTTTAGCGGTGATCGATGTAACGGAAGAGGCGAAGCCTGTCTTCTTTACCAGAAGGCATGGGAAAGTCCTGGAATTAGCTCGGCGTAACACCGATGTAACATTGGCGTAACGCTCTGGTAATAGGATGCGGTCATTCTTACGATGAGGAACTTGGGAAAGGAGTGTCAATGAACATATCAGCTGCCAGGTCCAATCTAGGTTGCGTCGCCCTTCTTGGGGCTCTTGCTACGGGACTCCCATCTGCCTATGCCGAGACCCCGATTACGCTTGATCCAACCTTGAAAGGCTACGTCAAGGTCAGTGGAGTATCCGGCAATCTCAATAGCATTGGTTCGGACACACTCAACAATCTGATGACGCTTTGGGCCGAAGGGTTTCGCAAACAGTACCCGAATGTCAAAATCCAGATCGAAGGCAAGGGATCGAGCACCGCACCTCCGGCCTTGATCGAAGGCACGGCGCAGCTCGGGCCGATGTCTCGCACGATGAAAAATACTGAGATCGATGCCTTCGAAAGAAAATTCAGATACAAACCCACCGCAATCCCGGTCGCTATCGACGCGCTTGCCGTCTATGTCAATAAGGACAACCCTGTCCAGGGACTCACGATGGGACAAGTCGATGCGATTTTTTCCAAGAGCCGACGTGTCGGCTATAAGGAAAATATTCAGTCATGGAATCAGGCCGGTGTGGATGGTGAATTGGGCGGCAATCCCATCAGCATCTATGGCCGGAACTCAGCCTCCGGCACCTACGGATTTTTCAAGGAGCATGCCCTCAAGAACGGGGATTTCAAGGATGAAGTCAAGGAACAGCCCGGGTCCGCTTCTGTGGTCCAAAGTGTGAGCGAAGATCAAGCCGGTATTGGCTACAGTGGCATCGGGTATCTCACCTCGAACGTGCGGCCGGTCCCTCTCGCCGAAAAAGATGGCATGCCATTTAAAGAGGCCACTCAACAGAACGCGGATAATGGGTCCTACCCGCTTTGGCGGCATCTCTACCTGTATGTGAACAAGGCGCCCAATAAGCCACTCGATCCGATCGTCAAGGAGTTCATCAAGTTCATCTATAGCAAAGAAGGACAGCAGGTCGTGATCAAGGATGGATTTTTCCCGTTGAACACCAGCACGATCGAGAAAGAACTGCCGAAGCTTGAATAGCGACTCCGATCACGTTCTAGATCTCTCTCCCTCTGGGGGGGCGTATGACGATACGCCCCCCCAGTTGCCGTTGAAACGCTCGACAAGTGCCCTGCGGCGTCGAGCCTTCGATCGACTTGCCCAAATCATCGTCACACTGGGCGGGGCCGCAGTCATCCTGAGCATCATCGGCATGTTCGTGTTCTTGGTCAAAGAAGTGGTTCCCCTGTTTCTTTCTCCTCATGGGACGCAGAGCGGGCACTTTGCCGGCGATCTTGATCGCGGGGAGCCTTCGCAATCCAGCCTGGTCGGGTTGGATGAATATCAAGAGATCATCTATCTGCTCAGTGGAGGGGCCGAGCGGCAGATTCGTTTTTTTAACGCGCAATCCGGCGCGCCTATCGCTGTGGAACTTCCGGCAGGTCTCGCCGATGCGTACATCGTGTCCATCGCTCGCGCAGCGGGGAGCGGCCATCGTTTCGCCTTTGCGACGAAGGACGGCCGCCTCATTCCGGTGACGATCGAATTTACGTCCGGTTTTGATCAAGGAGAGCGCCGGATCACGCCGACGATCACGATTGGATCTCCGATGCAGGCGACCCCTGCCACCGAGCGCATTCTTCGCCTGGCCTACCAGCCGACGGATCAAGGGCCACTGACGGCGGCCCTTACGGATCAAGGGCGGCTCTGGTACACAGCCGGGGCATTGGGTTCTTCGCCCGTTGCTCTGACGAATCATGGGAATGAGTCCGTGACATCGTTCATCTTTGACAGCCGGGGCGAAACACTGTCGGTCGGCACGGTTGGCGGGAAGCTGTATCGCTACGAGCTACGGGAGGGCGTTCAGCCGAGTCTCTCCGAAACTATCCCGGTGGCTCCAGCCGGCACCGCAGTCACTGCCCTGTCTTATTTGATAGGAGATCGATCACTGGTGATCGGCAGCGGCGCAGGTGAGGTGTCGGTATGGATGCCGGTGCGTGAGGCTCAAGAAAGTTCAGTGACACGCTTTCGTCTGATTCATCGATTGGACACACATCCTGCTTCTGTGACAGGCATTTCCCCCTCGCTTCGCAACAAGGGATTTATCACCGGCGACGCGCAGGGCAATCTTTTTGTCCACTACGCGACTTCCTCGCAGACGGTGTTGAAATTGTCGGGCGATGGCCAGGCGATTCGTGCTCTTGCGTTTTCTCCCAAGGCCGATGGCGCGGTTATCCTTTCCGATCAGGGAGAACTGCGGACCTATGCAATTCGCAATCCCCATCCGGAAACGACAGTTGCGACATTGCTTGCCCCTGTGTGGTACGAGGGCTATGACAGACCGGAACATGTCTGGCAATCCTCCAGCGGTGCCGACGACTTCGAAGCGAAGTTCGGTCTCATGCCGCTGATCTTCGGTACGCTCAAGGGAACCTTCTACGCCATGCTGGTCGCGGTGCCCCTGGCCCTGTTAGGCGCCATCTATACGGCGATGTTCATGGCCCCGCATCTTCGTGCCAAGATCAAGCCGACCATCGAGATTATGGCCGCGCTTCCCACAGTCATTCTTGGATTTTTGGCCGGTTTGTGGATCGCTCCGATGCTTGAACGGATCTTTCCCGCGATGGTGGCCATGATGATAGCAGTGCCAGCCGGCGTCATTGTCACTTCGGTGCTGTGGCAGTATTTCCCGGCAACAGTCACGCGCCGTTTGCGTCCCGGGATGGAGGCGTTCATCCTGATTCCTGTCATCATCGGGGTCGTCTGGGCTTGTCTGGCCTTGAATCAACCGGTGGAGTCACTTCTCTTCGGCGGCAGCTACAAGACCTGGTTTGCGACCCATTGGGGGCTCCGATACGATCAGCGCAATGCCCTCGTGGTCGGATTCGCAATGGGTTTTGCGATCGTGCCGATCATTTACAGTATTTCCGAGGAGGCGTTGACCAATGTCCCGCGACATTTGATCGCCGGGTCTCTCGCCCTGGGAGCCACCCGCTGGCAGACCTTGGTCAAACTGGTGCTTGTCTCGGCCAGCCCGGGGATCTTTTCCGCGCTGATGATCGGGTTTGGCCGGGCGATCGGTGAAACCATGATCGTGCTCATGGCGACAGGGAACACCCCGATCATGGAGTGGAGTGTGTTCAACGGTTTTCGCACGCTGTCAGCCAATATCGCGGTAGAGATTCCAGAGGCGCCCCATGGTGGCACCCTGTACCGCACCCTGTTTTTGGCGGCCTTGGTGTTATTCGCATTTACATTTCTGATCAATACCGTTGCGGAGATGATCCGGCAACGGTTGCGTACCAAATATAGCCAGTATTGATGCGTACTCCATTCAAACAGATGCTCGCGACCGGGAATGTCTTTATTTGGGGCTGCGCCGCCGGGGTGTCGCTGTCGTTGCTCATGGTATTCGGGTTGTTGCTGCTGATCATGATCAACGGATTGGGGTACTTTTGGATTTCTGACATCGTCGACCTCACCCTCAAAGACGGGCAGCATGTCATGGGGCAATTGGCGGGGCGTGAAGTCATCCCGCGTACGATCACGCCGGATCGGCCTGAAGGAAAAAGCCGTGTTCGAGTCAAGATCGGCAATCGCGACTTGTCCGGGCTTGATTTCAAATGGGTCAACGACGATCAAATCGTGTCGCAGGCTTATCCGGCTGATGTCGTCCTGCTAGAGCGTCGTGAATGGGGCAACATGTATGCCAGGATTCAAGCGGTCTATAGCGGGGAGAAGCTCCTGGCAGAAGGGAATGAAGCAGGCTGGACAGCCTTGGGCCCATTGATCAGCAGCGCTGACGACCTCCACAGACAGATCAAGCAGATTGAGCAATTCGAGATCGGCGCCATCAATGCGGATATCGAACGGTTGAGGCTGAAGATCCGCGCGATCGAAATGGAACACCCTGCCTCGCCCGTTTCGTCTGAAATGAAGGCCCAGGTTGCCGACACTGAAACTCGGTATCGTGAAAAAACAGCAGAATTGGAAACCTTGCGCGCACGGTTTGATGAATACTCCGTCGTCATGGTGGATGCGAATGGGCGGGAAAAGCAGATCGCGGTCGGGCAGATTGTTCGCGCCTTGCGCCCGAATGAAATGGGTGTGTGGCAGAAAAGCTGGATTTATCTTGTGAACGTATGGGCTGCCCTCAGCACTGAACCGCGAGAAGCCAATACCGAGGGCGGCATTTTTCCGGCCATTTTCGGGACTGTGTTGATGGTCATCATTATGAGTCTCGCTGTCGTTCCATTCGGGGTACTCGCCGCGCTGTATCTTCGCGAATATGCCCGCCAAGGGGCTATGGTCCGCCTGGTGAGAATTGCCGTCAATAATCTCGCCGGCGTACCCTCCATCGTATTCGGTGTCTTCGGGTTGGGGTTTTTTATTTATGCGATCGGCGGAACTCTCGATACATTGTTTTACCCGGAGCGACTTCCGACGCCGACCTTCGGGACCGGTGGAATTCTCTGGGCTTCGTTGACGCTGGCTCTGCTCACGGTTCCGGTGGTCATTGTCTCGACCGAAGAGGGACTGGCGGCCGTGCCGCGCGAGTTTCGGGAAGGATCGTTGGCGCTTGGCGCAACCAAGTTGGAAACAATGCTCAAGGTCGTGATACCCTCTGCGCTGCCCGGCATTCTGACCGGATTGATTCTGGCAATGGCCCGCGCTGCGGGCGAGGTGGCGCCGCTCATGCTTACGGGAGTCGTGAAGTTAGCGCCTGCGCTTCCCCTGGACGGTTCCTGGCCGTTTTTTCACTTCGATCGAAAGTTTATGCATCTGGGGTTTCACATTTACGATGTCGGCTTTCAGTCCCCAAATGTAGAAGCTGCCAAGCCGATGGTCTATATCACAACGTTGGTCCTTATTACGGTCGTGATTCTTTTGAATTTAACTGCGATCGTTCTTCGCAATCACTTGCGTAAGAAGTACGCCGGTTCAGTTTTATAGGAGATCCCATGTATCCGTCTCCTCTGTCGGCACACGAGCCATCGTCAGCGCCGACACTCCATTCACAGGTCCCTGATGGGCCGAACCGGCATGCGCAGCCGCCTGACAAGAATGCCGGTATTCAAGAGGCCAAGCTCAGCTTGAATCAGATCAATTTCTATTATGGTGCGCACCAGTCGCTCTTCAATATTAATGCGCAGATCATAAAAAATCAGGTCACGTCGTTCATTGGGCCGTCCGGTTGTGGGAAATCTACCTTGCTGCGTTGTCTCAACCGTCTGAACGATCTGATCGAAGGCGCTCGTTTGGAGGGAACGGTCCTGATCGACGGGGTCAATATTCTAGGTCCCGATGTGGATGTGACCGATCTGAGAAAGCGCGTGGGGATGGTATTCCAAAAGTCGAACCCGTTTCCCAAATCGATCTATGAGAATGTGGCCTATGGGCCGCGCCTTCACGGTATGCGGCAGCGCACTCAGCTGGATCAAATTGTTGAGCAAGGGCTCAAAGGCGCCGGATTGTGGGATGAAGTGAAGGATCGTCTTCATGCCAGTGCGTTCGGTCTGTCAGGAGGCCAGCAACAGCGGCTGTGCATCGCCCGCGCGCTTGCAGTCAAGCCGGATGTCTTGCTGATGGATGAGCCCTGCTCGGCGTTGGATCCTGTGGCCACCGCAAAGATTGAAGAATTGCTTTTTTCCTTGAAGCAAGAGCTGACGGTCATTATTGTGACACATAATATGCAGCAAGCGGCACGGGTTTCCGATTGGACGGCCTTCATGTATCTCGGTGAACTGGTGGAATTCGGTCTTACGAAACAGATGTTCACCACGCCCGCAAAAAAACAGACGGAAGACTATATCACCGGACGATTCGGGTAGACGCGATGTCACACCGCCACTTAGACGAAGAACTCGCCGAGCTGAAGACTAAACTTGTGCACATGGCCAGCCTGGCTGAAGACCAGATCGATAAGGCCTTGGCTGCGCTGGTGAAGCGCGATTCGGCCTTGGCCTACCGTGTTATCGAACGGGATCACGAGGTAAACGCGCTGGATGTGGAGATCGACGAAGATTGCATCCGGTTGCTGGCGCTGCATCAGCCAGCCGCAAGAGATTTGCGGCTGGTGACGACGGGGATGAAGATCTCCACCGAACTCGAGCGTATCAGCGACCTGGCCGAAAATGTCTGCGAGCGGACGATCGAGTTGAACGAAGAGCCGCAACTCAAACCCTATATCGACATCCCGCGGATGGGGAACTTAGCTCGGATTATGGTGAAGGAGAGTATCGACGCCTTCGTCAAAGACGACTCGGCATTGGCCAGAAAGGTACTCGCGCACGATGATCTCGTGGATGAACTGATGGAACAGATATTTCGAGAGCTATTGTCCTTCATGATCGAGGACCCCCATACGATCTCACGCGCGATTCGCTTGAGCTTCATCGCCAAGTACATCGAGCGAGTGGCTGATCATGCCACGAACATTGCCGAATTAGTGGTATACCTCGTTGAAGGAAAGATCATCCGCCATACCTCGCCTCCCGTCTCCTCGTAGCCTGTAGCCATTAGTGACGAAGGATCCTGCTCAAATCGTCGGCCGGTTCTTTTCGTAATCGGACCCTCCTTGTTTGAAATGACTTTTCCCCTGTGTTAGCATCCGCGGTATGGGTGTTACTGCCTCGGTCAAGCGGCGTGAAGCCCGCCAGGCCCCTTCTCCGCCTTCTCATCTTCAGCGCGAAGTGATCGGCGTGGTCTTGATTGCGATCAGCCTGCTGATGCTGCTGAGTCTCCTCTCGTTCGTACCGGGTGAGGCACAAACCGTCGCAGCGGGGGATCCGGCGTCCAGACCGCCACGCAATCTCATCGGTTCCTTCGGCGCACTTTTGGCTGGCGGGTTATTTTACCTGATTGGCGGGGCGGCCTATCTATTTCCCCTCTTGTTGGGCCGGCTTGGAATTCGCTGTTTCTCGCAGACCCCCGCCAGTATCCGCATCAGGACGGCCGGGAGCTCCCTGGCTGCTGTGTTCTTTCTGAGTGCATTTCTTCATCTTGAAACGACGGCAATTCCGACATTGGCGAGTGGAATGATTTCTCGTGGTATGCCTGGCGGAGCGGTGGGCCAATTAGTTGGGGATGGGCTTCGGGCTGTGTTTGCCGGCACCGGCGCGCACATTCTCATTATCGCAGGATTTCTTGTCTCCCTCTTGTTTACCACCCCGTTGTCGATCGGGGAAGCGGTTCGTCGAATACCACAACGTTGGGCCGGGCTCCGAGAACGGTTGGCCGCGGCGATTCCGGAGCGCTCGGCGGAGGAACCGGAAGAGAGTAGTAAACGGAGTGAGCCGACGAAGAGGCCCAAACGGATTCAGGCCGGTAGGGACACGGATCCGAGCGCTGAGCCGGAAGAAGAGAGAGAGCCGGTCTTTGTTTCAGCACCGCCCGTTATTCAGCAGGCTATCATGCCTCCGTCCGCTGCGGTGGAGGAAGAAGAACTCGAGCCGGAAATTGTGGCTGCACCGGTTGAGGCTGGTGAGTACCGCTTGCCTGATGCCGAAGCCATACTCAGCGATCCCTCTGGTCCCATAAGCCGCATGGACGATGAGGAGCTGAAGGCTCAGTCGGAGGTCCTATCAAAGGCTCTGGCCAGTTTCGGCATTGACGGCAGGGTGACAGAAGTGCGACCGGGTCCGGTGGTGACGATGTATGAGTTTGAACCGGCGCCCGGCACTAAGGTGGCGCGCATCGTCAGTCTTGCCGACGATTTAGCGCTGGCGCTCAAAGCCGTGAGTCTCCGCATCGTTGCACCGTTGCCCGGTAAGTCGGTGGTGGGTATCGAGGTGCCGAATCGTTTCCGTGAAACGGTGTCTCTTAAGGAAGTCTTGATGAGCGAGACCTTCACGCGGGCCCGTTCACGACTGACGCTGGCATTGGGGAAGGATATTTTCGGCGCACCGGTCACCGCAGATCTCAAAACCATGCCGCATCTTCTCGTTGCAGGCGCGACCGGGGCCGGCAAGAGCGTCAGCCTTAATACGATGCTGTTAAGCATTCTCTTTTCCGCAAAGCCGAGCGAGGTCAAGCTGTTACTCATCGACCCGAAGATGCTGGAATTTCAGTCGTACGAGGGCATCCCTCATCTCTTGCGGCCTGTGATCACGGACCCCAAGTCGGCGGCCAAGGGGCTGGGGTGGGTCGTGGCTGAGATGGAACGACGCTACAAGCTCTTGGCAGAGGCCGGTGTGCGGAATGTTGATTCGTATAATCGAAAAGTTGCCGGTTTGCACGAGGCATTTGCCGATCGGACCGTGCCGCTCGTCGAGCAGCAGGAACTGCCGATGCAGTTTCTTTCAGAAGAGCAACGGCTGTCTGCCGGTGAGACGGCCGTTGCCGAGGGTGAGCCTGGCTGCATGCGGCCTGCCCCGACGCCGCCGGAGCCGCTGCCCTATATCGTGGTGATGATCGATGAATTAGCTGATTTGATGATGGTGGCTCCCAAGGACGTGGAGGACAAAATTGCACGGCTCGCGCAGATGGCGCGGGCATCTGGCATCCATCTCGTGCTGGCCACGCAGCGGCCGTCTGTTGACGTACTGACCGGATTGATCAAGGCCAATTTCCCCGCGCGCATTGCGTTCCAGGTTTCTTCAAAGACCGATTCACGGACGATTTTGGATGCCAATGGCGCGGAGGCGCTACTTGGCCGGGGCGACATGCTGTATCTGGCCTCCGGAACTGGTCGGCTTGCTCGTTTGCACGGGTCCTTCGTGTCGGATGACGATGTGGGTGCTGTCGTCGACTTCGTGAAGAAGCAGGCACTGCCGACGTATAATCAGGAACTGCAATCGCTTCAGTCGGAAGAAGCAGCCAAGGAAGAGGAAAAAGATGAGGTGTATGAACAGGCCAAAGATCTGGTGCTGACGACGGGGCAAGCGTCAGCCTCGCTGATTCAGCGCCGGCTACGTGTCGGCTACCCGCGAGCCGCCCGTATGATTGAGCAGATGGAGACGGAGGGGATCGTCGGCGCGGCGGGGCGGGATGGACGCCGTGAAGTGCTGGGCCGGCGCGGGCCGGTCGGAGCTGCAGAAGCATGAACCGCTACTGGTCTCTGGTCCTGCTCGGTCTGTTGTTTGCCTCCCCGGCTGTCGGAACCGAGGGACCAGCCGACGACAAGGCGCTTCAGGAGGTCCGTGACGTCGTGAAGCAGATTCAGGCCCGGTATGAAAAAACTAAGGATCTCCAAGCGGATTTTGTCCAGAAAACGAAGATAGAAGGATTCGAGCGTCCGGTGATCTCGTCCGGCAAGGTGTATCTCAAGAAGCCGGGCCGGCTGCGGTGGGACTATCTCGATCCCGCGCACGAAGAAATTTATGTCAACGGGGACGAGGTCAGGGTCTATGTACCGGAGCACAAACAGGTGCTGGTCGGAAAATTGACACAAATGGCGGCATCCCAAGCACCGTTGGAGCTTCTACAGGGCGCAGCCAGTTTGAACCAATCGTTCGATGTCGAGCCGACGCCAGGGAACGAGCGGGGAACCGGCGGTGTTCGTCTGATCACGTTGTTTCCTAAATCCAAGGAGCATGAGCCATCGAGGAATCTTCAGCGGATTGTCGTGGAAGTATTCCCGAAGACGTATTTTCTTCGCACCGTCTCGTTGTACGAGATCAGCGGCAATGTGGCAACGTTTGAGTTTTCAGGGTTGAAACCGAATGCCGGATTAGGGAACGAGGTGTTCGATTTTAAAGCTCCGCCGGATGTCGAAGTCGTCAAGGCCCCGGTGTTGAATGGGCCATAGGGGCAATGGCATGCAGCAGAGGGGCACCTGGAAATCATGAAGCATCGATTTGGGGGTTAATGGCGAGTGGTGGTCGACGTGGGACCACGAGCGCCAGAGGGGTATTCGGAGATATGACGGTTCAAGCGAGTGTTGTGGCAGAAGCAGTCGAGCGGGCGGTGGCAGGATTGGACGTTGAACGTCTTCGTCGTGAGTATTGGGATCAGAACGAGTTTCTGGTCATCAAGCAATTCCTGCCGAGAGCGTTCGTCGAGGATACGCTGGTGCCTCAGGCTCAGGGAGTCAAGGGGGAGCTCAATCGGAACTATATCCCGGGTCATAAAAAGGGAGGGAGTGTCAGCTATTATACGGTGCAGGAAAAGGCTCCCCGGTTTCTAGATCTCTACCGGTCGGACCCCTTCAAGTCGTTTTTGAGCGGGCTCGTTGACGCCAAATTGACGTTCTGTCCGGATGATGATCCGCATTCGTGCGCGCTCTATTACTATACCGAGCCGGGCGATCACATCGGGTTTCATTACGATACGTCGTACTACAAAGGGGCGCGCTACACGATCTTGATGGGGCTGGTCGACCGATCGACTCACTGCAAGTTGGTGTGCGAACTTTTTAAGGACGACCCGTCGAAACAGCCGCGCCATCTTGAACTGGTGACTGAGCCAGGCGACATGGTCATTTTCAACGGTGATAAGCTGTGGCATGCCGTCACGCCATTGGCAGAGGGAGAAGAGCGGATTGCCCTGACGATGGAGTATGTGACGAATCCAGACATGAATCCCTTCAAGCGGCTCTATTCAAATCTGAAAGACTCTATCGGGTACTTCGGTCTCAAAGGAGTCTTCAAACGTGCGCGCTCCGGTTCAAAGCAATCCAGATAGGCGTGGACCGGCAGGATTGCCGGAAGAGCACGATATCGGTTAAGGCCGAACGGGGATGAGTCAGATTCTCGCTCAGATCTGGCCTCGCCGAAGCCTGCCGCGACATGCTTCCCGAGTCGGGGTCTGTGAAGACGTGCGTCCCTTCCGTAAGGTTGAATACTGCTCTCTATAGCTGGCAAGGAATGGTCGACGAGGAAGGACGTTACTGGTGCAGATGTTTCATGGCAGCTGCGCAGAGAATGATAAAAAATCCCATCCAGAGGGCGGCGCGTTGGAAAGGGATGGCTTCATAGGACTCTCCCTCATCGGCCTCGTCGTCTGACTTGAAAATGACCGTATACAGAAACAGCGTCAGGAGGCCCAGCACGAGAAGAAGCTTGATCATCAAGACCATCAGGTATTTGGCATGGTGCGGGATGCCGACGCCGGTCTGGGAGGTGACGACCTGGTTGACGTAATGGAGGTTCACACCGCCGGTGAACAGCAAGATGAGCAGGAGGATGCCGGCAACTTTCTTATAGTGCTGGTAGAACGCATCGGTGATGGGCTTGATCTGGTCTTTCGCGACGGCTTGTTTCAGGCCGGGCGTGACTGCCATGACGAGAAAGGCCAATCCGCCGATCCAAATGACTGCAGAGAGAAGATGAAACCAATGGTTGATGATCGGAATCAGCGTGTTGAGATCGATGACTATGCTTTGCAGAGCGTCCATCGCTAGTGCCGTGAAACGTGAAAGGGTGAAGCGTCAGGGATAAGGAAAAGCTCCGGCCGGAACTTGTTTTGTCTCACGTCTTACGTGTCACGATCGAATTTAAAGACCGGGACGTCGTTTCCGAATCGCTTCTTGCGGAGTTCTTCCATCAACTCGATGGTAATGAGAGGGACGTTATTCTCGCGGGCGTGCTTCTCAACCCCTTTTTTCACCATGGCGCGAAGGAAGTATGGGATGCGGCTGAGACGAAGCGCCGAGGCGTCGTCCCAGGCTACCTCGGACTCTTCCGGCGTATTGAACGCAACCTTGATTTTCTCGCCGCCTTTCGGTGTGTAGAGACACCACTGGTCTTCGTCCAGCCAGTCTCCATGGTCGACATAGGGGCGGGCGCGGCAGCCTCCGCAGATATCGGTGTACTCGCAATCGCCGCACTTACCTTTGAGCTGGGGGTACCGGAACGAATTGAACACGTCCGACTTGTCCCAGAGATCGGCGAAGCTGTTCTGGCGGACATTGCCGGCTGAGAGAGGCATATAGGGGCACGGCGTCAATTCGCCGTTGGGTGTCACGCGGGCGTAGTTCGTGCCGGCAAGACAGCCTCCGCCCATATAGCCGGTGGCCTTGGTAATCGGAGAATTTGGATCTTTTTCATAGGCCAGTCGTTTGAAGTGCGGCGCACAGCGGGCACGGACGAGCATGCCTTTGTAATTGTCCTGGCACGTGACCAGGTATCCGAGTACTTCTTCGTATTGAGCCGGGGTAATATCGGTCAATTCTTCTCCACGCCCTGTGCAGACCATGAAAAAGACATTCAAGACGCGGGCGCCGAGTTGATGGGCCCAGTCGATGACAGTCGGTAGTTCAGTGTAATTCATCGGCTGCGCGCTGAAATGGACTTGGAATTGGAGGCCGTTGCGTTTGCTGGCCTCGATTCCGGCTACAGCAGCTTCCCAGGCGCCAGGGACACCGCGGAAGGCGTTGTGTTTAGCCGGATCGAGCGAGTCGATGCTGATGCCGACGCCCATGACGCCAATCTCGACCAGCGCTTTGGCCATCCGGTCATCGATGAGCATCCCATTCGTTCCAAAGACAACCATAAAGCCGAGTTTCACGGCATAGCGCGCGATATCGAGGATGTCCGGGCGCACCAATGGCTCGCCTCCGGTGATGACGAGCAGGCACCCCTTGTTGACCTCGGCAATTTGGTCGATAAGCGTGAAACATTCTTCCGTAGATAGTTCATCGTCGCCGCCTGCGGCTTTGGTCGTGGCGTCGAGGTAGCAATGGTCACATTTGAGGTTGCAACGTTTGGTCAGGTTCAGGGCAACCAGATAGGGCTTGAAGTCATCGACGGTCCGCCCGTCGTGCGGAGCTTCGCCTTGGGGTGTCGGTGTGAAGAATTGAGTAACCTGTTGTTGGATCGAGCCGAACGCGCCTGTCAGAGCGGGGCCGTTAAAGATGGGAAGCGATTTGCCCATACTGTTTAGTTCCGAGTGCTGGGTAGCGAGTGCCGGGTTACGGTTGCGAAGAAAACCGGACGAGGCTCAGCGCTCAGCGCCACGCACTAGGCACGTCCCTTTCCGGTCAGGTTGGCAATCATGTCCTTGAGGTTGCCGGTCTTCATAGCTTCCGCCATGTAGTCTTTCGCCTGTTCGATGCCTTCGTTTGCAACCTCGACCGTGATGTGCGTCACGCCGATCTTTTCCGCATGCTTAACGATGAGCGCTTTCGTGCAGTCCCGCATGAAGCCTTCCGGAGCCCGTTCCAGCCTGGTCTGCGCCTCGACGCTCCAGGTATAGGGATCGAGCGTAACGTGGCCGTTACCCGCTTCTGGTGCGCCGTTTCCATGCGATCCGTTTCCGTTGACGGCTGCAAGTGCGGCTGTCGCTTCGGCGGAGGTTCCGGTGCCTTTGTTGGCGAAGATCGGCGTGTAGTCTTCTGAGGCCGCTTCTTTGATCATCGGGGACGCGTATTCGAGCGTGATCGTCGTCATCCCAAGCTTGCGCGCAGTTTTTTCAATTTTGGCCTTGGCGCGGCGACGCTGAAATCCGGCCGGTACCGCTCGGATCGCTTCTTTTGCATCTTTGGTCCATTGCATCGGCACATCGTCGTACGCGAGGTCCGTTTCCAGTTCGCCTTCAGTCGTCGCTGCGACTTCAAACACCTTCCTGTCGACTTGCTTGAATTTTGTCCCATCCGCGCTACACACCGGACATTTGACGGGTGCATCGCCCTTACCGATGTATCCACAGCCGTCACAGACAAAGTAGTTTTGGCTCATGCGGTCCAGGTAGGCCTGAGTGGAAGCATCGACAGACTTCGGCTTTTCTTCGACAATCTGGGTCATGATCCCGCTTAACGTTGGACCCATCAGATCTTTCGTCACGGCTTCGTCAGCCTGCATCTTGTCGCGGTCGATGCCGGCCGCATCCAGGTTGCCACCGAGTGCCCGCATGGCATCCATGGCGCCTTTGGGTAGGATATGCCCGACCGCTGCGTCCACAACGGTGTTGCTGATGATCGTGTGACCTTTCTCGATGGCGTACCGATGAATGGCTGTCTTAGCTACGCCGCGCGCAAAGACCGGGATCTTCTCCATCCGGCGCAAGGCCTCCTCGGTCCACGCAATCGTGTATTCTGCCTGGGTATCGATCGGCGGCACATACTTCCGATTCGAGATGAGTACATTGCAGGGCGCGCTCCGGAGAAGATTTTCCGTATTGCTGCCGATGTCCATATCTTCGTCGCTATGGACGCCGATACGGCCCACGATCAGCAAGGCCGGAACGTCTTTCCGCACGTATTGAATGATCTTCTCGAAAGCCTTGCCGTCGAGCAAGGTGGTTTTGACGTCGGTTTGCTCAGCCTGCGCAATTTCACGCGAGATATCGAGGTGCGACTGGTAGATCTTAGCCAAGCCGCTGTCGATAATTTCTTCGTGCAGCTTTTCCTGTTCCTTGAAACGGAAGACTTTGCCGGCCTCCTCGTTCAACACCCCGGAAATGCTGTGGAACGCCGCATAGTGAAAATAGGGGTCGAATGCTGCAATCGCTTCCACCGGCATGTTTAAGGCTTTGCCGAGCTGAAGTCCCGTCATCAGGCCGCCGAAAGAATAGGGGCTGCCGTCCACGGCCACTACAATCTTGCCGATCGTCATCGGCTGGGTGTTCTTGATGATCAGCATATCGGAGTTGCGCACGCGGCGGACCACACGTTCCGTATTGCTGCCGATGACGCTGTCCTTCACTGCGCCGACACCCAACGCTCCCATGATGACGAGCTCGTACCCGTTGGTGTTGATGTCTTCGGCCAGGACTTTCCAATTCCGACCCTCGAGCGATCGGCGTTCGATCGGCAGATTGGCTTCATTGCATTTCTTGTCGACGTAGTCGAGGTAGGAATCTGTGATGATCTGAAGCCCGCGGGTGATCAGCGAGTCGTGAATCTGACGTTGGCGGTCGAGTTCCTTCTCGTCGTGGTATTCCTCAGGCAGGCCCGCTTCCATCTGCTTGAAGCGTTTGTCGTGCATCTTGGCGGCATAGACATGGCTGCCGACAATCTTGGAGCCGAATGCCTTGGCCATATGGACGCCGATATCTACGGCCGTATTGGAATGATCGGAGTTATCAACTGGGATATAGATAGTCTTATACATGGAGGCGCCTCCTTAGGGCGCTATCATGAGACAGGCGAAACGCCACAATCGTGTGAAAAACCAAATAGTTGACGTGCTGACAGATCCGTAAAGAATGCGGATGATAGCACTGGCTTGAACTAGAATGCAAGAAGGTGAAGGGCCCAATGGTCAGAGGATATACATCATGGCAAGAATGGGAGGCGTTGCCCGATGATCATCGACGAGCGGCTTGACTAACCGGCTGATGTTACGCGGGGTTCCCCCGTCTGTGAAGAAGTGGGGGAGGGCCGGCGTGACCGGAGAATGTCTTCAATCGCCAGTAAGGCGTCTCGTCCCGAGTTACCTTCGATGCCTTTGCTCAAGTTCGTGTCCGCATACGAAGGCGTTTCTGTCCCAGATTGAGAGAGAGAACCGGTCCATTTTCTGGGGTCTCGACTGCCTTGTTTCTTTTCCCAGGCGCGTAGGCAGGCCTTGGCGATGATGCTGTTGAGCGGTGCCGGATTATAGAGCAGTTTTCTGATGCTGGTCGGAGTCAACATCAGGGGGTTATACCCGGCCGACAGGTACCCTTCTTCGAGTAATCGATGTTCCAGATCCGTATTGGGCTGGATGCCCAGGAAGAACATCAAGGGGAAGACCCGCTCCTCACCCAGAATCGAGGCGACCATCTTGTAGGAATCCACGCTCTGGAGCAGGCTTTCTTCTGTCTCTTTCGGGCTGTTGAGCGAGTAGTTCAGAATGACTTTGCCCCTGAAGCCGGCCTCAGCCAGATAACGACAGCCGTCATAGAGTCGTTCCAGCTTGAACCCCATGTGGAGGTTGTTCAGAACCTCTTGCGAGCCGGATGTGATGGCGACCTCTAAGTCTCCGACGCCAGAGCGGACCATCAGCTTGGCCAATTCCGGCGTGATCAATGATGTTCTGATGTAGCCGGACCACTCGATATCAAGGTTCTCGGAAAGAATCCGCTCAAGGATCTCCGTGCATTGCGGATAGGCTTCTTTCCCGGTGATGAATTGCGCATCAGTAAACCAGAACCGGCGGGTCCCCCACTGATGATAATGCTGTGAAATGTCTTTGACGACCATCGCCGGGGGGCGATAACGAACCCGCTTGCCTTCGATGTAGGGATAGAGACAGAAGGCGCAGTCATAGGGACAGCCGCGCTTGGTTTGCACCCCGATGGATTCGTTCTGATATTCTCGATATTGAGGGAAAATTGAGGTGAGATAGGGGAGGTCGACCGTTTGAGCGTCGAGCAAGGCTGGTGAGCCTTGATTTCCCTTTCTGACGGCATTCCCCTCCTTGATGATATAGCGTTCGTCTTCGATCGAGCGGCCTTCAATCACTTTCAGAATCGCATCTTCACCCTCGCCAAGCAGGCCGATCGTGCCTTCTGGAAGTTTTTCGATCAGTTGATCGGCAAACGCAGTGAAGGCTCCGCCGCCGATCATAATCTGAGCCTTGGGGAACTCCTTGCGGACCAACCAGGGATACGACAGGATCGTATAGATGTGACTGTAATACCGGTAGAGCTGTTTCACACCTGCAAAGGAGGCGGCGATCCGCTTCAACGGGTTGCTGGCAAAATAAAAATTGAACGCATGTTCCAGCGACGAATCGCCTTCATGAGGCGAAAAGATCTGGATGTCGCGCCAGGAAAAGCAGACGAGATCCGGCTTGAAGTCGGCAGCCGCATCGCGAATGGCCTGGCTCCGTTGCGGCACAGGAAACAGCGACAGATCGAGGATGCGCTGCCGTACTTCCGGCTTCCGCCGGTGGATGAAGTCCGCCAGATAAGTAATCCCGATGGGATAGACCTTCTTGCAGGGGAGGAAGATGTAAAGTATCGAATCCATAGTCTGAAAGCCGTCAAGTCTGAAAGTCGTAAGGTCGGCACCCAAGGACGTGATGACTTTCCGGCTTTATGGACTTTCCGACTATCATTTCGTTGCCACATGGATCGCGACGATCCCGCCGGTCAGGTTCTTATACGACACCTGGCTGTAGCCTGCTTCACGCAATATCTGGCAGAGCCGTTCTTGATCCGGGAACGTACGGATCGATGCCGGGAGGTATTCGTACACGCCCGTCTTATCCCGTGCCACTTTCGTCCCGACCCATGGCAGGAGTTTGAACGAGTACCAATCGTACAGGGCTCGCAACCAGCCGAACACCGGGCGTGAAAACTCCAGACAGATGAAACGGCCTCCCGGCTTCATGACCCGGCGAATTTCGCGTACCGCTTGTGGAAGGTTGCCGACGTTGCGCATGCAGAAGCCGGTGGTGACGGCATCGAAGGTATTGTCGGCAAATCCCAAATGTTCCGCGCTGGCCTGCAAACAGGTGATCTTGCCGGTCAGTCCTCTGCCTGCCACTTTTTTAAGGCCTTCCGCCAACATGGCATAGTTCAGGTCGGATGCCACCACGCGTCCGGTTGCACCCATCCGTGGCTCAACCAGCAGCGCGAGATCCGCCGTGCCGGCTCCGACATCAAGGGCCGTGCCTTGTTCAACCGGCGTGACAAACGACGCGGCGATTTGTTTCCAGCGGTAATGGAGTCCGAAGCTGAGGAGCGTATTATTCAGGTCATAGACGCCGGCGATGGAGGTGAACATCCGCTGCACGGCTTGTTCCCTGGCTGGTCCCGACCATGTCGAGACGGCTTGGGGGGGTGCAGGAGGTTCCTGACGTACGGACGGTTCTTGGACCTGTACCATGCCGATGGTGTTAGCACCTGGTTCAAGGCGGTGTCAAGCCGGGTAGTGGGTCAGTTTGGATTCGGTTATGCCCCGGCATGCGAATCTCCCAACGAAAGGGTCCATGGCTCACGGGCCCAATGGAACAGCGGTCACTTTGGACCGTTTCCCGTTCGGGAGAAATGCTACGGTGCTAGTCCAACTTGCCCCACTATCAGTCTGTTCGCCAGCCGCATCTGTTTGATACGATCGTTGCAAGGTGGGAGTGCTAGTATCACAGGCCGGTGCGAGCGAACTGTGGTGGTTGACGACACAAGAGGTGCCCATGAAGGCGGCAGAACTGCTGGTTCGATGTTTGGAAAATGAAGGTGTCCATTTTGTCTTTGGCTTGCCCGGCGAGGAGATACTGGAACTGATGGATGCCTTTCTCGATTCCCGCATTCGCTTTATCGAGACACGGCACGAACAGGGGGCAGCCTTCATGGCCGATGTCTATGGGCGACTGAGCGGGAAGGCGGGGGTTTGCCTATCGACGCTGGGACCTGGCGCGACGAATTTGCTGACCGGTGTGGTTGATGCTAACCTGGATCGGGCTCCTCTGGTCGCCCTCACCGGGCAAGCGGCATTGAATCGTCGCCACAAGGAATCGCACCAGTACATCGACGTGATGTCGCTGTTCAAGCCTGCCACAAAATGGAATGCCTCGATTCCGAAAGCCTCCGTCATTCCCGAAGCGATTCGGAAGGCGTTCAAGATCGCGCAGGCGGAAAAGCCGGGTGCGACTCATGTGGAGCTTCCGGAAGATGTGGCGGATGAACAGCTCGGCGATGTCAGCGGTATGGAGCCTCTTTTTGTGCAAGCGCCAGCCATGCCCGAGCCGGCGCCCAGCGAGGTCTCCCGCGCGGTTCAAGCGATCGGCACCGCACAGCGCCCTGTCATCCTTGCCGGTAACGGCGTGATTCGCGGTTGTGCGCACGAGGCGGTTCGACGGTTTGCCCGGCGTTTGCAGATTCCTGTGCTCCACACATTCATGTCCAAAGGGGTGCTTCCGGACAGCGATCAGCTGTCTCTGTACACGATCGGGCTTCAAGCGCGAGATTACGCGTCGGTCGTCATGGAGCAGGCGGACGTGGTCATTGCGCTGGGATATGATTTCGTGGAATATGCGCCGTGCTTCTGGAACCCCCGCCGGGATAAGCGCATCGTGCACCTTGATGTGTCACCGGCAGAGGTCGATGCACATTACATCGTCGAGGTCGGCGTGCTGGGGGATCTCCGCCTTTCGTTGGAGCTTCTCGAGGGGAAGGTGATGCCGTTCGATTCCTCATGGGCTCGGGAGGCCCGGAAGACGGTCGTCGATGGATTGGACGCCGAGCTGGCCATCACGCGGTCCTGGCCGATGCGGCCGCAGCACATCGTGCAGGACCTGCGCGTAGTGCTTGCGCCTGACGATCTGGTGATTTGTGACGTCGGTGCGCATAAACTCTGGATGGCCAGGATGTTTCCGTGCGAGGTTCCCAATTCCTGCATCATCTCGAATGGCTTTGCTGCGATGGGGATTGCCGTGCCGGGTGCGATTGCCGCGAAGTTACTGTATCCCGAACGATGCGTGGTGGCGGTGACCGGCGACGGAGGTTTTCTCATGAACTCGCAGGAGCTGGAGACGGCGGTCCGTCTGGGATTACCGCTGGTCATCCTGGTCTGGCGGGACGATGGATACGGCGTGATTCGTTGGAAGCAGCAGGTGCGCTTCGGACGGACGTCATCAGTGGAATTTGGCAATCCCGATCTCGTGCGCTATGCGCAGAGTTTCGGCGCTGTCGGGTATCGCGTGACGGGCCGGTCCGAACTTCGGCCTATGCTTGTCGAAGCACTGAAGAGTACCGTGCCGGTGGTGATCGATTGCCCGGTTGATTATGCCGAGAATCTTCGGCTGACGGAACGTTTAGAGGCCTTTCCGCACTGAGCCGGTCCTTCCCGGTTGTCGGACGATGCTGGTTGAGTCGGCTGTGAGTCGACTTGCGTACTGATCAACATGGACACAGCCGATCTCCTCTCGCTGTATCGTCAGATGCTGCTGATCCGTCGATTCGAAGAGGATTGGCCTCCGCAGACAAGTATCAATCGCTTGACCTGGTCACGGTCTGTTTTTTCGGGGAAAGGGCGCTGCCAAGCGGGCAGGCACACGAGGCGGTCAGCTGGCCGCCTTGGGGCCATCGCTCTCCCGACATCCTTCGCATCGACCATGTGGGAGCCCTCTGCCCCCCCCCCTAAATACCATGTCTCAGTGAAGACGAATTGGGGGCGCGCACATCGGCCCGGACGTTCAGCCCGCCATGTTATAATCCCGCGCCTATGAGCCATTCGATCATCATCAAAGGCGCGCGGGAGCACAATCTCAAGAATATCGATGTAGAGATTCCGCGCGACCGGCTGGTCGTCATCACCGGTCTGAGCGGGTCCGGTAAGTCGTCACTTGCGTTTGACACGATCTATGCCGAGGGACAGCGACGGTACGTCGAATCGCTGTCGGCCTATGCGCGGCAGTTTCTCGAACAGATGGGGAAGCCGGATGTCGATTCAATTGAAGGTCTGTCTCCCGCCATCTCCATCGAGCAGAAAAGCACCAGCCACAATCCCCGTTCTACCGTCGGCACCGTGACGGAGATTTACGATTACCTGCGGCTGTTGTTTGCGCGCGTCGGGCGGCCCTATTGCTTCCAATGTGGAGATGAGATCACGGCTCAGACAGTCCAGCAGATGGTCGATGCGATTGCGTCGTTGCCGGAAGGGACGAAGTTTCAGATCCTTGCTCCAATCGTGCGCGGGCGAAAGGGTGAGTATAGGAAAGAATTGCTGGAGATGCGAAAGGCCGGCTATGTCCGTGCCCGCGTCGACGGCAAGATGGCTGATTTGGGTGAGGATATCGCGCTCGATAAACAGAAGAAGCACACCATCGAAATCATCGTCGATCGGTTGGTGATCAAATCCGGGGACGCGCTCATGCGCCGTCTGGCAGATTCGGTTGAGACGGCGACGAAGTTGGCAGGCGGGCTTGTGGGTGTCATGACGGAAGAGGGCGAGCCGCGGCTCTATAGCGACAAGCTGGCCTGCATCAAATGCGGTGTGAGCTATCCGGAGGTCGAGCCCAGGATCTTTTCGTTCAACAGTCCGCACGGGGCCTGTCCGGCTTGCGACGGCATCGGGTTTGCCATGGCGCCGGGCTGTCCGGAGGAAGATGATTTTACCTTATTGGAACCCTGTGAGGTCTGTCACGGCGCGAGGCTCAAGCCTGAAAGCTTGTCCATCAAACTGGCGAAGAAGTCGATCTCAGAGGTGACGAGGCTCTCGGTGAGGGCCGCGGCTGAATTTTTCATCACGTTGAAGTTTACCGACCGGGAGCTGGTCATTGCCCATCGGATTTTAAAAGAAATCCGTGAGCGGCTCGGCTTTCTCGTCAATGTCGGACTGGATTACCTGACGCTTGATCGTGCGGCGGCGACTTTGTCCGGTGGAGAGGGGCAACGTATCCGGCTGGCCACCCAGATCGGATCGGGCCTTGTCGGAGTGCTCTACATCCTCGACGAGCCATCGATCGGTTTGCACCAACGGGACAATCGGAGATTGCTCCAGACATTGCTGCGGCTGCGTGATCTCGGCAATACGGTGGTTGTCGTCGAGCACGATGCGGAAACGATGATGGCAGCGGACCACCTGCTCGACATGGGGCCGGGCGCCGGGACGCATGGCGGCCATGTGATCGCGCAAGGGACGCCGCAGGAGGTGATGGGCAATCCTGACTCCATCACCGGGCAATATCTGCGCGGGGCCCAGACCGTGCTCGTCCCGCAGCGGCAGCGGAAGCCCAAAGGGTATCTGTCCATCGTCGGTGCGCAGAAGCACAATCTCAAAAACGTGACGGCGAGAGTGCCGCTGGGGTTGCTGACCTGCGTCACCGGTGTATCCGGGTCCGGTAAAAGCACGTTGGTGCTGGAGGTGCTCTTTCACTCGCTCTCCCAACTGCTTTATCAGAAGAAGCCGAAGATCGACGGCTGTAAGGAATTGAAAGGCGTCGAGGCGCTCGACAAAGTGATCGACATCGACCAATCGCCGATCGGCCGCACGCCGCGATCCAATCCTGCCACCTACACAGGTTTGTTCGGCTACATCCGCGATCTTTTTTCGAACCTGCCGGAGTCACGCGTCCGTGGCTATAAGCCAGGCCGTTACAGTTTCAACGTCAAGGGTGGGCGCTGTGAAGCCTGTCAGGGCGACGGGCTCATCAAGATCGAGATGCATTTCCTCCCCGATGTCTATGTGACCTGTGAAGTCTGCAAGGGGCAACGCTATAACCGTGAGACGCTGGAGATCCTCCATAAGGGTAAGAGCATTGCCGATGTCCTGAACATGACCGTCGACGACGCGCTGGAGTTTTTTGAGCATATTCCGCTCATCAAGACCAAGCTCCAGACGTTGCACGATGTCGGGTTGCACTATGTGAAGCTCGGCCAGTCCGCGACGACGTTGTCCGGCGGTGAGGCGCAACGGGTGAAACTGTCACGGGAACTTTCGAAACGCGCAACAGGCCGCACGATGTACATCCTCGATGAGCCGACGACCGGACTGCATTTTGCCGATGTCCAGCGGCTGCTTGATGTACTGGATCGGCTTGTCGAAACCGGGAACACGGTCCTCATCATCGAACACAATCTGGACGTGATCAAAAATGCCGACTGGATCATCGACCTGGGGCCGGAAGGCGGGGATCGTGGCGGCGAGATCGTCGCCGAAGGTCCACCGAAAGAAATTGCCAAGGCAAAGCGGTCCTATACGGGGCAGGTGTTGAGGGAAGCGGGGGTGTGAGCGGGGTAGACGGGTTGGAGCTTTCGGCGTCGCCAAGATGCGATGAGTTCTGATGGCAGCTGAATCGTTACCCTTGGCCTCGTGCGACTGTAAGGCGCGATGAAGCATCGCATGCCGTCACCCGCGGCACCTTCTTCAGCTACACCTTGCCATTTCCGCCATGGCGACTTTCGAAAGCTCCATCCCCTCCACCCCGCAAGAAGGAAAGAGTGAGATGTGTTGATGGCGCTTATGGCCTTCAGCTGTATTGCTGGGAATCTAACGTGAGAACTTGAATGCACACGATTCTCTTGCTGACCGTTTCCAACATTTTCATGACCTTTGCCTGGTATGGGCATCTGAAATACAAAGATTCGCCCCTGTGGATTGTGATTCTGGCGAGCTGGGGGATCGCGTTTTTCGAATATTGCCTGCAAGTGCCGGCGAATCGGATTGGGCACTATGAGTTCACGGCGGCCCAATTGAAAACCATTCAGGAAGTGATTACCCTGGTCGTGTTTTGCATCTTCTCGGTGTGGTACCTCAAAGAGCCGCTCAAATGGAATTATCTCGTTGGCTTTGGCATGATGGCGGGCGCCGTCTTCATAATCTTCAAAGAATGGTGAGCGGGGCGGGAACCGACTGCCCATTCTTCTTGCTCGCGCACCGCGCACGCGGGAATGATCGAATTGTTGGATTGCGGGCGGTGCTCACCTGGGAAATGAGCGCGTCTCGGCGCGCTCTGGGTTGGGTGGGTGAGAAGGTTGCGCGCAGTAAAGAACGGGCAGCCGGCTCCCTTTGGAATGGAAATGTGATGAAATCGAAGTCGAGGTGAAGGATGCCCGCTAAGAAGAAAGAAACTGCGAAGACAAAAGAGCCAGTGAAGGCCGCTGCGGCGCCCCCTGTCGGCGGGTCGGCGGAAGATTTCGAAAAACTCGGAGTCTTCTACCTTGGGCGCCCCTACGATCTGGCTGCGAAACAGGCTAAGCCGGGGTGGCTGCTCTATGATTCAAAAGATCTGGTGACCCACGCGGTCTGCGTCGGGATGACGGGGAGCGGAAAAACCGGTCTCTGTCTCGCGCTACTTGAAGAAGCGGCCATCGATAACATTCCCGCCATCATTATCGACCCCAAGGGTGATCTCGGCAATTTGATGCTCACGTTCCCCTCTCTCAAAGGCGAAGACTTCCAGCCCTGGATCAACGAAGACGACGCACGTAAGAAAGGGCTGGCTCCTGCCGACTATGCCAAGGCGCAGGCTGAACTGTGGGCAAAAGGCCTTGCCGGGTGGCAGCAGGACGGTGCCCGCATTCAGCGGCTTCGGGATGCGGCGGAGGTGGTGATCTACACGCCCGGGAGCAATGCCGGGTTGCCGGTTTCTATTCTCAAATCGTTTGCCGCACCGGCCATCGATGTGCGTGAAGATGCGGAGCTGCTACGCGAACGTATCAGCACGACCGTGACGAGTCTGCTTGGCTTACTCGGGATCGAGGCCGATCCGATCCAAAGCCGCGAGCACATTCTCCTGTCCACGATTCTCGATCAGACCTGGAAGAAAGAAGAAGATCTTGATCTGGCAACATTGATCCAAGCCATTCAATCGCCGCCAGTTTCGAAGATCGGTGTGATGGATGTCGATTCGTTCTTTCCCTCAAAAGATCGATTCGCCCTTGCAATGAAGCTGAACAATCTCCTGGCCGCGCCAGGGTTTCAGGCCTGGTTGGAAGGAGAGGCGCTGGACATCCAGTCGTTGCTCTATACGCCGGCGGGAAAGCCGCGGCATGCGATCTTTTCCATCGCGCATCTCAACGATGCGGAGCGGATGTTCTTTGTCACGCTGTTGCTCAGTCAAATGGTCGGGTGGATGAGGGCGCAATCCGGCACAACCAGCCTGCGCGCGCTCCTTTACATGGACGAGATCTTCGGATATTTCCCGCCGGTGGCCAATCCGCCTTCGAAGTTGCCGCTCATGACCTTGCTCAAACAGGCACGCGCGTTCGGTTTGGGTGTGGTGCTTGCGACACAGAATCCCGTCGATCTCGACTACAAGGGTCTGGCCAACACCGGCACCTGGTTCATCGGACGATTGCAGACGGAGCGGGATAAGGCGCGGGTGCTTGAGGGATTGGAAGGAGCGTCGACGAGTGCCGGGAAGAGATTCGATCGCGGCCGCATGGAGCAAACACTGGCCGGCCTCGGCAATCGGATCTTCCTCATGAACAATGTGCATGAGGATGAACCGGTCGTGTTTGAGACGCGCTGGTGCTTGTCCTATCTCCGCGGTCCTTTGACAAGGACGCAGATCAAGACACTCATGGATTCCGTGAGGGGTCAGGCGTCAGGCGTAAGGGGTGAGAGGAAAGACATGTCGGCATCCTCTCCAATCGCCTCACGCCTCACGCCTCACACTTCACGTCCGATGTTGCCTCCGGATGTGCCGCAACACTTCGTGCCGCTACGTGGCAGTAAGCCGGAGGGAAGTGAATTGGTCTATGCCCCGATGTTGTTGGGGGCCTCACAGATTCGTTTCTCCGATGCAAAGAGCGGGATTGATAGCACACAGGATGTCACGGTCTTGGCGTCGATTGCGGACGGTCCTGTGGCTGTCGACTGGGATCAGTCGACCGCGATGGATGTGATGGTGGCCGATCTGGAACAGAATCCGGAAGACGGAGCCCAGTTTCTTGCGCTGCCGGCCAGCGCCGGCAAGGCCAAGAGCTATGCCGATTGGAACAAGGATTTTGGCGGCTGGTTGTTTAGGACGCAGAAGGTGGACTTGTTCAGAAGCCCCAGCACGAAGCAAGTCTCCACACCGGACGAGTCCGAGCGGGATTTCCGCGTGCGGTTACAGCAGACCGGACGCGAACAGCGGGATAAGAGTGCCGAGATCCTGCGCCAGAAATATGCCTCGAAGATGACGACGCTTCAAGAGCGTATCAGACGAGCGGGGCTGGCCAAAGAAAAACAGCTGGCCGAATCGCGTTCCAGCCAGGTACAGGCGGCGATTTCCGTCGGAGCCTCCATTCTCGGGGCCTTTCTGGGACGGAAAACAATCAGCGCCTCGAACATCGGGCGCGCCACGACAGCGGTTCGGAGCGCAGGACGGGTGATGAAGGAATCTCAAGATGTCGGGGCGGCGGAAGAAAATGTGGCGGCGCTCCAACAGCAGTTGGCCGATCTCGAAGCGCAATTCAAGTCGGAGAGCGACGCACTGTCGGCGGCAACCGACCCGTTGAATGAAAAGCTCGAAACCATTTCAATTAAACCTACCAAGGCCAACATTGCCGTCAAACTCGTGGCTCTTGTCTGGACTCCTCACTGGCGGGATGCTGCGGGGCAGCTTACTCAGGCGTGGCAGTGATCCGCGTCGCTCGTCGTTCGTGAAGCGTCGTTTACGAGAAGCGAAATAGGGTTCACGAGAGACGCCGCGTCAGTGCTTCTTCTCCTTTTGCATGATCTTGTCGGTCCAGGCCAGCAGAATGGCGGACGCGAGGAACGTCATGTGGATGAAGATCTTCCACTTGATGTGCTCGGGGTTCTCGTTTGCCACATCCACGAACGCTTTAAGCAGATGAATGCTGGAGATGCCGATGAGCGAGGCCGCGAGCTTAATTTTGATCGTGCCGGGATCGACATGGGTCAGCCAGTCGGGCCGGTCCGGATGCTGTTCCAGGTCCAGCTTGCTGACGAACGTGGCATAGCCCCCGATGATGACCATGGTCAGCAGATTCGCCACCATCGTAACATCGATCAACCCCAAGACGCCCAGCATGAAGACGGTTTCATCCATCTTATTGATATGGAGCACCATCTCCCAGAGCTCGACCAAAAACTTGTAGGCATAGAGCAGCTCCGCAACAATAAGCCCGCCATACAGCGGGGCTTGAATCCACCGGCTGGCGAACACTGCGTATTCGAAGGTCCGTTCGATGGCATTGCCGGATGGCTGTAAGGCTTTGGAAGCGGGCGTGGACGGCGACGGATGTTCGGACATGATTCCCCCTGAACAGGATATGCGACTTAAGCGGGTTGGTATGAACGTATGTACGGGGCATGACCCGTAACGGCGCATACCCGCTCGTATCCTAGTTCCTGCTCGCAGGACTGTCAATTTGAAGAGAGAATCGCAGCTGCCTATGCGGCCTGGGGTGCGATGTCCGTGGCGCCTGTCAGTAAGACAGGTGCTGACTCGCGGGGAGCTCTCAGTTCTTGCACCAGGGCCGTGGCCCGTTTCCCGGATAGTTTGATCTGTTCGGCGCAGGCACGTGCCGGGTCGTTTGCAGAGAGTCGTGCGAGAAGAATATCGGCGAAGCCATTGATGGAGGTCATGGCGTTGTTCAACGCATGCGTCAGCTCCAGCATTTTCGGCGGGACGGCAGTTGGTTGTTCGGGCGGCGCCGATCTGGTGCCGATTCTCCACAGGTCGGCTCGGATCATGGCGCACTCGATTGTCAGCCGGAAGACAGCCGGCGAGGTGTCGGTGATGGCAAGGACTTCGTGGGCTCCGGCGCGGATGGCGTCGAGCCGGACAGTCTCATCGATAATGGCTCCGTAGGCGATGAGCCCGCTGTCCGGCGCGGTCATGTGCAAGGCGCGGACAGCGTCGAGCCATTTGTAGTCGGATACTGCCAGGCTGATAAGAATCAAGGGAACTCGACGTGAAGAGAGGTAGGTCATGCCCTCCAGTAAGGAACGGGCTACCCCAAGATCGAGTGATTCGTGAAAAAGGTTGAGCAGCAGATCTTGCACCTTGAGGGCAAGGCCTCTCTCAGGCTCGATCAGCAGAATCGGCGTCGGCTGCGACGTCTGCGATGACGATAAGGCCATGAGTTGTTCTGCCGTGTGTGTTGACAGGGCACTCAACGCTCCTTTTTCGGCAGTCTGCCATGAATCTTGAGCCTGCCCTGTCGGCTGCTTTAGTGGGCCGTCGTAAGAGCGTCAACAAACCACTCAGGCATTGTGGATCAGCACAGGTTTAGTCACAGGATAAAGTTGAGCCTGAGGCGGTGTCTGTTGGGGGGGCTTCGAGGTTCCGGTTTGGAATCGGCAAGATCAATGTCCAGTGGGTCACGACTCGAAGCCGGAAATATTTTGAATAAACCGTGATGCGGTATGAATTGCCGTCAGGCAGACGGGCTGATGGGATTTTCGGCTTCGCTGGAAGGACATTCGCGCATAAACCAGGCCACGGCTTCCGTGCGGCGGCTGACGTTGAGCTTGGTGTAAATGTTGACGAGGTAATTCTTGACAGTTTTGTCACTCAGCTTCAGCTGAGAGGCAATCTCCTTATTGGTCTTGCCCTGTGCCAGCAGTGGCATAATCAGGCGTTCCTGGGGCGACAGCGCACGCGGTCCCTGAAGAGGGGATGCCTGGGATATTCCGGTGCGAATCCAATGTAACGCATACTGGGTAATGCGAGGATCGAGGTAGCCGCGGCCTGCTGCAACTGTTCGAATGGCCTGAGCGAGATCGTCTAGCTTCACGTCTTTCAGAATGTAGCCATGGGCGCCGCTTTTGATGGCCGCGGCAACGGTGGTGGCCTCAGCATGACCGGTCAGGACCAGGACTCGTAGGTTGGGCGAGGCAGCAAGAAGCCGCCGGCAGGATTCTATACCGGAGACATCGGGTAACTTCATGTCGAGCAGCATCAGATGAGGATGAAGACGCGCCACGAGTGGCAGTGCATCAGCCAAGGTTCCCGCTTCCCCCACCACCAGGAGGTCCGGTTCACGATCGAGGAAGGTACGGAGCCCCTTCCGGACAAGTTCGTGATCGTCAAGAACTACAATGCGAGTGGGGCGTTTCATACAGGTGTCAGAATGGGCTCCAACGAGAATTCCGCAATGATATCGGTGCCTCGGCCTTCCTCGGATTGAATGCGCAATGTTCCGCCGATCTTTTTTGCGCGGGCGGTCATGTTGGCAAGGCCGTAGCCCTGCGGCCGGCCATCTCCCGTAGCGAACCCCCGTCCGTCGTCGCTGATCTGCAGACGGATTCTGTCGCCGCGCCTGCAGATCGAGATCGTGGCATGGGTAGCCCTGGCATGACGGACACAGTTGCTAAGGCCCTCCCGCGCAATGCTTAGCATCTCCCGTTCTTCTTCCTTGGTCAGAACCTCAATGGCAGCGGGGTGAAGATCCAAACGGATCCGCACGTGGCCAATCTGATCGTAGACCGATTTCAACGTTTGGAGTTCTGTCTCCAGATCGAATTCCTGCACAACACCCTCGTCGAGCCCGTGAATCATCTGGCGTATGTCGTGAATGAGCCGATTGATCTGCTCAATGGTGTGGGCGTGAGTCTGTTCCGATTCCGGAGTGGCGTGGCGGTGTCCCCGCCACTCGGCCTCGATATTCAAGCCGATTGCGTAGAGCGATTGGAGGATGCAGTCGTGAAGATCACGTCCGATATGGGTGCGGTCTTCCAGCAGCGCTGACAAGCGCTGCTCCATCGTCCGGAGTGTATCCATCAGATCTTCCATCTTCGGGTTTCCACGGTGAGCGGATGAGCCTTCCGTGCGCCGTGAAGGACTCGGCGCGTGATTCGCACGCCTATCGAGTGCGGAATGCCGAAACCCGTCCAGAATGCGGAATCCTTTCCTGCCGTCCGACATGATGTGCAAACCTCCCTTAAGAGCCTGTTGTGTTGTTGTCTGGATACGTTGCCACGACAGACAAGCTCATACCGAATTGTCACGTTCTGCGTCACCTGGCGGATCCGCCAGGTGACGGACGGGCGGAATTTTGAGAATCACCAGGCAACCTATGAGCGAGCGCCACATCCGACTGTTGAGGTGAGGTTGCCGTTCTACAAAAAGGAGGAGTCCGATGCGTGACTTGA
Source organism: Nitrospira sp. (assembly GCA_022842445.1). GTDB lineage: Bacteria > Nitrospirota > Nitrospiria > Nitrospirales > Nitrospiraceae > Nitrospira_D. Next base: position 250,370 of record JALHPO010000003.1, on the reverse strand, counting down.
AGCACATTGAGTTTCAAGAAGGCGAATTTCTGGTGGCGACTCTGCAAGGAACTCAACTCAAACAATCCTATCGATTTAGGCACAAAGTGTTTGCGGAATCGCTACACTGGGTTCCCGCTTCAGTAGACCGCGAAGAAGTCGATATCTATGATCTGTGGGGTTGCACGGTCGGGGCTTTTCACAATGATGGGACATTGCTGGGAATGGCTCGACTTCTGCCTTCGTCGGGACCATTCATGCTGGAGAAGGACTTTATGGCGCTGTTGCCGAGTGAGTACAAGATACGAAAAGCACCAGACACAGCGGAGATTACCAGGCTTGCCGTTGACCCTGATATTCGTGATGCCAAGTTATCGACGCGAACGATGCTGGCGGTGTTGAAGGGGATTTATCAATGGGCGGTGGAAAATGAGATTCGCTATTACTATCTCGAAGTTGAACATAGGTTTCTGCGGGCACTTCGTATGCTGGGCTTCCCTTGTGAACCGATCGGCCCCGTTGTCAAGCTTCCACCGGCTGGAGCGAGCGCTGTAGCGGCATTGTATGACATGGAGAAGTTTGATGAACGGAATGCCACACAGCGTCCTGATTTTTTGAAGTGGATCTCCACTATTACGACGGTAGACGGTGCAGTCATAGCAGGGCGAAACGCGACGTTCAACAAGGTGGGTCGACTGGATTCAGTGGAAAGCTTGGTAGGCACGAGTGGTTATGCGGGTCTATCCAGATAGCGCCGGATAGTGTGGTGTTTGCCTTTGAGAAGGATGCTCAAAACGTCCTGCCGGTGCTGTTTTTGTGTCGCCCAGGAGCTCGATGCGCGGCACTGATGGAGGCAAGGAACTTGTCCGCGCACATGTGAACCAAGCGAGCGGTTCAGGCCAATTCCGGTCTGTACTGATCGGCCTCTTCGTACGTTACGCCCTTGCCTGTGGAGTGGGGCGTCCTGGGCTTCGCAAGGGCTATGTAACCGGCTCGGAGCCTGAGCTGTTCGACGGCCCTTGACCGAGCGCTTGAGCGGGCGGGTGTGTTGACGTCAGGCGCTTACACGACGTTCGGGAGGCCATGTTCAATGGCGGTGGCAACGGCTTGGGATCGTGAGGTGACCCCAAGTTTTGTGAAGATACTTTCGACATGGAATCGTATCGTCCGTTCGGTGATGCCCATAATTGTCGCGATTTCCCAATTCGTTTTCCCATTCTTGACCCAATTCAGAATGGTCAACTCCCGTAAGGTCAGTTGTCTGACACACTTATCCAGGGATTGCGCGCTGGCAGGGGCGGTGCGCAATAGCGCCAGGTGGACGTGATAGCCGAAGTATTCTACGAGAGGCAGATATCGCGTCGCATCTATCGTGTCGTTTGAGGCAAACGAGCAGAACGTTGCCACTCCGCACATGGGATCGGCAGATCCCGTTGTAATTCCATCAACCAGTCCAAACTTTTTTGCTGTTTCGACAAACTCGCGTTGTTTTTCAGAGTCAGAGCCGGTCTTCTGATACGTTGTCTGCCAATGTTGCGAGCCTGGTTGTTGCAGCGCTGTCCGAAAGACCGGGTCTACCTCGAAGTAGCCATTCTGCCAATAGAGGCGAATCCACTCTTCGGGGTAGCTCACGTTGATGACGTTCGTAAATCCGTCGAAGGCGCCTTTGGCGTTCAATCGGGCAAGACCGCCGATCACTCGTGAAAAGGGGAACAGATTCTGGAACTGCAGGAGGGCATCCTTGACATCGCTCGTGGTTTCCGCTTCTGTGGTGTAATGGATTGCCTCAATGAAGCTTTGACAGTCATTCTTTGAAAGCTGTTCAAAGATGTGTTTAGGGAAGGCGCGTCTCTTCAGGGTGTGTGCCATGGAGGCTCCTCCTAATGGACGTATAAGGTTGAGGTTAGCATACGCAATATGTGAAAAACGAGAGGGGACATATGGACCTACCGAATGGGTCCTAATGGATCTATATGAATCCAGGGTGTAAGGCACTATTCTTGAAGACGCTACTATCCCATGGAAGCCAGGTGTGAATTGAGTCGTCCTCATGGCAAGGGTTGAACTGTTCGGCAGATGTCTCGCGGGTATCGTCACGCTAGCCATCGTGTTTTCCCTCATCCCCTCGCTTGCGGGGGCGCAAGCCCTCCGGTTTCAGCCTCAAGGAGTGGCTGCCGCAGGCCAAGGAAACGCGTTTGCGGCCCAGGCCGACGATCCCTCAGCCATTCACTATAATCCAGCAGCGCTCAGCCGACTTGATGGTGTGCAGACGTCGTTTGGAATCTCGTTAATGGGCGGGTCGATCAGGGCAACCAATCAGTCTGGGGTCGGGACTCATGGAGACTTCGGGGGGGCAATCGTGTTTCCTCCCCCGGGGCATACCTATATCACTGCCAATATCGGGGCACTCGGAGCGCCACGCTTTTCTGCAGTGACCATCGGCGTCGGGTTGAATACGCCATTTGGTTTAAAAACTGAGTATCCGGTGAATAGCTCCTTCAATACAGCTACCACAACTGCCGCGTTGCCGCTTATCGCCATCAAACCGACCATCGCCTATAAAGTAACTGAGGACTTATCGCTGGGTGTAAGCGCGGACATCTACACTTTCGCAAGTTTTCTTGGCGAGGGGCATGCGGAGCAGAGGCAAGTGAGCGCTGGGGGCTTCGGCATTCCAGCCGGCGCATCGGTCGAGCTCAATGGCAGCGGCACCGGCGCAGGCGTCACGGTGAGTGCGCTTTATACTCCACTGAAGAATCATGAGAGCAAACCGACTCTTTCTCTGGGACTTGTGTATCGCAGCCAGGCGGTCTTGCCGTTGAGTGGGTCGCTCATGGTCAACGGAGCAAAGATTGCCGATGCCTCCGCCGATCTTGTACTGCCGCAAATGGTGGCCGGAGCCGTGGCTATCTGGCCGGTTCGTACAAGTGAACGGGAATGGAAGGTCGAAGTTGACGTGGAGTATATCGGGTGGAATTCCCATAGGAATCTCGATGTGCACCTTGCCAATGGAGCCACGATCCCACAGCCCCGAGATTGGAAACCTGTTCCGGTGATCGCAGTCGGGACTGAATATAAGTGGCTGAAGCCGGTGTGGTTTACGGACTGGGATATCGCCGTGCGATCCGGCTACACCAGGACAGAGAATCCCGTGCCCGCTACCACCTTCAATCCTGGAACGATTTCCCTCTCGTCCCACACGCTGTCTGTCGGTGTGGGGTTCTTGTGTAAGGGGCAAGGGAACTTTCTTGGGCTTCTCCCTTGTTCGAGAGAATCAGCTTTGTGGCCCAAAGGAATGGGACTGGATTTGGCCTATCAGGAATGGTTCTACGAGCCAAACACGGTTGTTGGCAATGTGAATCCCGCCGTCAACGGGACCTATCACGCCTTTGTGCATCTTGGCACCTTCAGCTTTCGATACCTGTTCTAGCCTGCATTATTCACGAGCACTTCTGCTGCACTCGCCGATCTGCTATTGCGGGGCATGGAGTTGCGGGTTTCGGGTTCTATGTTTCGTGTTGCCAGGGAACACGATCCCAATACTCGAAACCCGAAACATTCCATGGAGCTTGTTGCACAACGAACCGTCATGAATCATGTGGGCGAAGGGCCGAGCGATTTGCGGAGGTTCGTGACCGTTTCGTCATTCAGTCCCGCTTCCTGGAGGGCTTCGTCGCTGGCTTCTGCCAGCTGCTTCAGACTCCCAAACTGATTCAACAGGCGAGTGCGCTTGAGCTCGCCGATGCCGACGATCTGGTCCAATTGTGAGGCGAGTAAGGCTTTGCCGCGCAGCTTTCGATGGTAGCTGAGGGCGAACCGGTGGGCTTCGTCGCGGATGCGCTGGACCAAATGTGTGGCCGGAGCGGTGGGCCTCAGGACGATCGGGTTCTTTCGGCCCGGGAGGAAAATGCGCTCTTCCTTTTCACCGCGAGCCTTGGCCAATCCGACAATTGCCTGGTTGTGATGGCCGGCGTGCTTCAGCCCTTCCATTGCGGCAGCGAGTTGCCCGAGTCCGCCGTCGATCAAGATCAAATCAGGCCGGGCCAGGTGTTCAGACTGGCCATACCGTCTGGCCACGACTTCCTGCATGCTCGCGAAGTCGTTCGCTCCTGTGACAGTCTGGATTTTGAACCGGCGATAGTCAGCTTTCTTCATCCGGCCGTCTTCCCAGACGACCATCGATGCAACCGATTGATTGCCCATTGTATTGGAGATGTCAAACCCTTCAATGCGACGGGGGGCTTGCCCAAGACGCAGCATCCGCTTCAAGTCTTCCACCGCCTGCCGGTCAAGTTCTTCATCGCGTAGATGATTCGCCACCGCCGCGGCCGCATTTTCTTCGGCCAGGAGGACCAGCTGATGTTTAGCTCCTCGTTCAGGCGCCCGGACGCGAACGGACTCACCGCGCTTGTCGGACAGCCATTGCTCGATCAGGACGGTGTCTTCCAACTCGGTCGGTACGAGGACTTCTTTCGGAGGCTGGCAGTCTTTGTTGTAAAACTGCTCGATCGCGGACCGGACGAGTTCCTCATCCGGTGTGTCCGCCGATTGAGGCCAGAAGAAGTCCTTGCGCCCGATCAACAGCCCGCCGCGCACGAAAAGAATCTGGAGATCTACTGCCGTGCCTTGCCGCGCGAGGCCGATGACATCCTGATCGGTCGCGGAGGTCTGTGTGATGCGCTGCTTTTCCAGCATCCGTTCGATCTTGAAAAGACGGTCGCGTAAGCGGGCGGCTTCCTCAAATTCCTCTCGGCCGGCTGCGGCCTCCATCTTGGCGCGCAGGTCATCCAGTAACTCATGATCTCGTCCCTCCAGAAAGTGTCGGACTTGTTTGACGATTTGGTGGTAGTCATCTTTTGATTGGTTGCCGGTGCAGGGGGCCATGCACCGCTTGATCTCAAACTCGATGCAGGCGCGCTCGGCCGTTCCATCGATGTTGATCGAACAGGTTGCGAGGGGGAAGACGTGTTTGATGACCTTCAAGGTCTCGCGCAGCGCGTTGGCCGGTGTGTAGGGCCCATAGTACAGCGCGCCGTCCTTTTCAACGCGGCGCACGATCGAAAGCCGTGGAAAGTCGTCCTTAATCGGCAGGCGCACGTACGGATATTGTTTGTCGTCCCGCAAGACGATGTTAAACCGGGGTTTGTGGCGCTTGACCAGGTTGCTTTCAAGGATCAGGGCCTCGAGCTCGGATCGGGTCACCATCGTTTCCAAGTCGGCCACCTGGCCGACGAGCAGGCTGGTTTTGGGACTGTGGTCTGCGCTCTTCTGGAAGTAAGACCGAACCCGATCGGCGAGCACCGCAGCCTTTCCGATGTAGAGAATCTCGCCTTGGCCGTTCTTGAAAAGATAGACGCCGGGGTTGTCCGGCAGATGGTCGAGCTTGGATTGGAGAACGTCAGTCGTCATGCGTCATCCGTCAATCGTGAGGATATCAGGAATGTGACGGGATTTCTTCCTGGTTGACGTGTGACGATCGTTATCGCAGACCCCGGACGAACGACGGACTCAGTGTGCCTCTGGCGACCTCCGCCACCGGGCCTTTCATCGTAAGGCTGAAATCCACCGCCACGTCGATGTTCAGCGCGCCACCCGGCATCTTGACGGTGACCGGGCTTTTCACGAGTCCCAGTCGCACAGCAGCACTGGCGGCGGCGCAAGAGGAGGAGCCGGAGGCTTGCGTCTCTCCAGCACCCCGCTCCCAAATCAGGATGAAGATTTCCTTTGGCCCTGTCGGAACAGCTAGCTGGACGTTCGTTCGTTTTGGGAACAGGGTATGGTTTTCCAAGGCAGGGCCAAGTTTCAGTAGCTCTTCCCGAGACCAAGATTCCCCGGACGGTTTGAAGACCACACAATGGGGGTTCCCGACGCTCACGCCGGTAAACGTCAGCGAACGGCCGGCTGCGTCAATCGGTTGCTGAATCAGCTCAGGAACATTGAGGGTACAGGGAAGGGCGGCCGGCTTGAACGTGGCTTGCCCCATTTCAACCGTGGCGGCGCCGGCATCTCCATGCCGATCGATGTGCAGATCAATGGTAACGAGTCCGCCTTTCGTCTCGACTGTGAAATGCTTCTTCTTTGTTTTGCCTGTAGCGTGGAGATAGCGGGCAAAGATCCTGAGTCCGTTTCCGGACTTTTCCGCTTCGCTGCCGTCCGGATTGAAAATGCGTAGGCCGAAATCAGCCTTCCGTGAGGGGACCAACGCCAAAATCCCGTCGCTGCCGAGCCCCCAATTCCGGTCACAAATTGCTTCAATGGTCTTTGATGTCAGCTTGAAACTCAGTTCCTTGGGGTCCATCACGACGTAATCATTGCCGAGGCCGTGGCCGCGGAAAAAGCCGTTCTTCATTTCTCCTCCTTTGCATCTCGTCGTTCGTGAAGCGTGTGAAACATTACTGGGGTGGTGATCAATGGTCAATAGCTGCGGGAAAGGCGGTCAGCAGTCAAGGGGTATTAATCATAGAGGAATTCTGCCCCATGACTATGGGGCTAAACGACCTTCACACCGATCGGGCGTTCGATCAGCTCGATTTCATAGCCATCCGGGGCGTCGATGAAGATAAAGCGGCTGCCGGATGAAGTCTTCGTCGGACCATCGGTGATCTTGACCCCCTGCGCATTGAGCGATGCGATTGTCTGGTCGAGGCTTTCGACTTGGAAGGCCAGATGGACCAGGTCCTCCTGGACTTTGACCGGCCCACTGGCAGGGAAGCTGGTCAACTCGATGAGTTCATCGCTGTTGGGGACCTTTAAGAAGGCAAGCTGCGATCCTCGGGGCGAGGTCTTGTGTTCGATTACTTCCAGACCCAGCACGCTCGTATAGAATTGGATCGTCTGGTCCAGGTCGCTCACGCGCATGCGGGTATGAAGAAGCTTTGTGACGTTCATCGTATGGATTTGTACTTCCGGCATATGTCATAGGTCAATCGCAAAAAGGAGATTGCTCTCCACATTGAGTCTCTTGCGTTTGACATATGATCGGTGACGAGTTATGGCGCTTTTCTGGTTGGTCCCGCCGTTTTGCGCAGGAGTATTTCAGCGCTGCCGGGAATCAGAAAGTTCGGCATCGGGCCGATTTCCTGATAGCCCTGTTTTTTGTAAAAGTCTCGCGCCGATTGGTTGAAGTCCGAGACGCACGCGAAGAGATTCTTCGTTCGTTCGAAGACAAGTTGTTCAACGTGTTTGAGCAGCAGGCTGCCGATTCCTTTGTGGCGGGCCCATTCGGCTACGCCCAGGAGTTCCAGATAGTCACCGAGCAGAAACTTCTGCTTCACAAGGGCGACACCCGCCACGCGCCCGTCAAGTTCAGCCACATAACTGTCCCGCCCTTGCGGCAGGGGGCAAAAAATCCGATTCCAATCGGCGATCGTGTAGCCCAGCGTCTTCCACGGATCGGATTTGCTCAACAGTTGAACGACCTCAGCGCAGTCTTCGGCTTGCATAGTTCGGATGCGGGAATCGTTCATGGGGCTGGCGGCGCGCAATTTAATAGATCACTGACGGTCATGGGCCGCAGTCCTTTGCGGGGAAGCACGTCCGTCGTCAATCGTTCGATCACCGCTCTGGTCTGCTTGCCCTTCCCATTGGCATGCAGCACCACGATGCTGCCCGGCTTGGCGCGTTGCTCAATGCGGCTCAGGATCTGATCGGCCGATAGCGTCGGGTCCGGGTCGCCGGACTCGATGTTCCATTGGATAAACCGGAGGCCAAGTGCTTTCACAACATCGATGGTCACATCGTTATATTCACCATAGGGAGGGCGAAATAACGTGGCTGTGTGGGCATAGCGCTCATCCAGCATCGTAACAGGGCGGAGAATTTCAGCCCGCTGTTCTGCAGCATCGTGCATCGGTAGATGGGCATGTACCTCGCCATGGGTCCCGATTTCAAAAAACTCTATGCCGAGCAGATGGCGTACATCTTCTTCGTGTTTGGCCGCCCACTTGCCGGACATGAAAAAGGTTGAAGGGATTCGGTGTTGGATCAAAAAATCCATCAGTGGCTTGTCGTAGCCTGAGCCCTTCTTGACAGGGCAGAGGTCGAACGTCAGTGCAACGCCCGGGCAGGCAGGTGGACCGGACTTGATGACTTGGGCTGCGCTCGTGGCTGGAATGCCGAGCAGCCAGCTGCCGATAAGCAGGAGGTTGAGAACCCATGTGGGGGATCGCAGGACCATGTGCTCTAGTATACCTGAAGCCCGGCTCGGCGCGATAAATTGACCCTCTTTTTATGAACTGTTACGGTGTGTTCATGCAATGGCCCTCCTGGCAAATCGGTCGCGCATTGGGGATTCCCATTCGCGTTCATGCGTCTTGGTTTCTGATCTTTCTCCTCGTGACCTGGACGTTGGCGACCGGGTATTTGCCGGAGGAGTTGCCGGGCCTCTCGCCCACGCGCTATTGGGCGATGGGCGGCGTTGCTGCGCTTCTCTTGTTTCTTTCCGTTCTGTTGCACGAACTCGGCCATTCGTATGTGGCGCTACGTTATTGCATTCCCATCGAACGGATCACCCTGTTCATTTTCGGGGGTGTGGCCCATATGCGGAAGGAAGCGCCCACTCCCCGAGCGGAATTTCTCATTGCCGTGGCTGGTCCCATCGTGAGCTTTGTGCTGGGGGCGGCTTGTTTCGGATTGACCGCGCTCGCTGAATCGATTCAATCGCCGCGCGATATTCAAGGCGTGGTCATGCTTGCGGCCTTGTTGGGGATGGTGAACCTCCAGCTTGGGCTTTTCAATTTGATTCCTGGATTTCCCTTGGACGGGGGGCGGGTATTGCGCGCAGGACTCTGGGCCTGGGGGAAGGATTTCTATCGGGCGACCAAACAGGCGGCCGTCGTCGGTCTTGGATTCGGCCTGTTGCTTGGTGTGCTGGGGCTGACGGTACTTGTCGGGGCGTTGATGGGCAAGTTGGATTCCTCGATGGCATCGAACGGGAGCTGGGTGGTCTTCATCGGGATATTTCTCTTTGCCGCGGCGCGCGCAAGCCGCCGTCAGGCGGCGTTCCGGCAGACGCTTGCCATGGTCCGGGTGCGGGACTTGATGGTGCGGACGGTCGCGTCGATTCCTGCGCAATGTTCGCTGGATGAGGCGGTGACGCAGTACTTTCAGCCCTACGGATATGGCAGCTTCCCGGTTGTGGATGGAGGGCAACTTGCGGGGCTGATCACGGTGGCGGAGATCCAGACTGTCCCGTCGGCGATGTGGCCCTGGCGGCAGGTCGGGCAAGTCATGCGCCCGCTGTCACCGTCGTTAATGGTGGAGCCGGATGTGTCGGTTATTCAGGCGATGGAAGGCATGGCGCAGGACGGGTGGGATCAGCTTGTCGTGATGCAAGACGGGCAGATTGCCGGACTGGTGACGCAGTCGGCCATTGCGAATTATTTGCAGTTACAGAAAACGTGACGCGCTTTTCGTGAACGCATCTCGCGGACGACGAGATACGAGGGACGCCTCAGGGTCTCATTCAGTCCGTGCCACGGAAATATTTTGGGCAATGGCGACACGGATCAGGTGGACGACGAGCAGGAATCCGTAGACCACGCAGAAGAACTTGAATGTCACCCGGTAGAAGTCCATCAACACCACGGGTAGGCATATCGCAAAGATCAGGCTGGCAATCAGCGTCGCAAAAGTTAGCCGACGGCAGAACTCGTAGGACGGCTCTTTCCCGACCGGCTTCAATGCCTTGGCATAGCGATCCGCCCGCTGGAGCCGCGCCTGCTGGAGCGCATGGTCTGTCGGTCCTGAGTAGCGGATTCGGAAATAGCCGTAGAGAATAAACAGCCACGGCGTAGACCACAGGGGCCAGTAAAGCGGGCCGGCATACCCCTCGCTGCTGATAAGCGAAGCATACGACGGAGCGTAAAGCAGTCCCAGGATGAGCGGGAGGATTCGTTCGTCGCGCGGCCGCTCGCCGTCCGGGCCGCCGTGAATCAATTCCCGCTCGAACAAGGGATAGCCGTATTTCAAGATGACCAGCGCAATGGCGGCGCTCATTGTCTTGTCGGGGATGTATCGGACGCAGTTCTGGAGCCAGTTGACGATATACCAGCCGACACTCTCACTCCATTGCAGCCCGATAGCAGATTCCAAGTACAGCTGAACCGCGGCTTCCCATCGCCCGATCAGCACGCTGAGCGACCGGGCGACTTCGGGGTTCAATGCCAGTACGGAACTCTCATGGAGTGCGGACTGGACGAGTGTGCCGGGAACGCTCATGACGATGGCCCCGATGACTCCGAAGCTGAGCAGGTACCACATGTGGGCAAAACCTGAACTCTTGCTGGTGCGCACGTATTTGTGAAATCCAGCCTGGCGAGCCAGTAGCCCCCAGAATAAAGCGCCGGTCATATTGACCAGGGACCATGGGAAGATCACCACGTCCGCTCCCGCTTCCGGGAAGAGCAGCCAATTGACCACGGAGTTCGAGAGCAGGGCGACGATGGCACCCCACCAGGGGCCGAGCAGAATCGCGACCAGGGCTGTTCCTGTCATATCCAAAAACAGAATGCTTTCCAGGTGTCGGCTGAGCGTGAGCCCTACATAGTTGAGCAGCACACCGGCCGCCGCAATGACGCCGACTTCGTTCAGCAGCAGGTAGGAGGTGCCGCGCAGCGGCTTTGTGGAAAAGAAATCCACGCTCGGGGCGGCTTCCACTGGTGCGCGTTCGGGACGGTACGACTCTCGTTTGTCGCTCCTGGCCTCACTCTTGGGCTCATTCTTGGTTTCGGCTGTGGATTCACTCTTCGCGGGGCTGCCCCGGAACACTAAAAGCTTTTCCAAGACGCTGAGCACGGCGGCGACGAACCCCGCAATCGTCCCCCCCAGCATCATGAGTTCTTTTCCGTATTCTTCAAACATGCGAAGGGCCCCCTCTTGTGTCGGGTGCCATTGTATCGGGGAAGAGGCTCTCCCGCCAGAAAATGGCCGGAAGTTGCAAACCCGGGAAAACGGCTTCAGGTCGGTATTTGCAGACAGTCGATATTGCGGCCACGGGGGGTCGGGGGACGAAACATATTCCATAAAATGTTTCGGGTTCCGGGTTCCGAGATCGTCTTCCCTGGCAACACGAAACATGAACCCCGAAACTCGCAACTCCATTCCCCGGAGCACCGAATCGGCAACGGCCGAGTTATTCGTTTTGTGCCGGTGCGGCGGATGGTACTTGCGTTCGTTGCTGGAGATTGTGCGCGATCACGGCGCCGAGGAGAAGAAGTCCTGCCGAATAGTAGACCCACAGCAAGAGGAAGATGACCTCCAGTAGCGAGCCATAGAGCCGGACGTAAACCGTGGCGTAGCTGCTGTAGGTAACGAACAGTAATTTGGCGGAGACCCAGAGAATGCCGAATACCATGGCGCCTGCCATCGCTTCCCGCCATGCTGGCCGGCGACGGGGAACGTACCGGTAGAGGAAACCGACGGCGACAAATGCAAGGACAAACGGCAAGGTATAGGTCAACTGGAATTCATGAGCCGCGAGGGCGACGAGATCCAGACCCCAGAGACTCGGCGCATAGGCCGTCAAAAAATTGAGGGTTTGTGTCGCGACATAGGAAATGATGAGTAAGAGTCCGGTGGCGCCGAGCAAGGCGACCGATATCGCGGTGGAGATCAACGGGTGTCGTCGGCGGGTGCTTTCGAACGCGACGTTGAGCGCATAATCCAATTCGTAGAAGACGAGTCCTCCGAACCAGAAGAACGAAAGGAACACCACCCATCGTACGCTTTCCAGCTCGCTGACACGGTGGAGTTCATGAGCCAGCCGTTCGCCCAACGAGGGCAGGAATCCTTTGAGGAAGCTCAAGAGGAACTGTTCGCCGATGACATCCTGGCTGACCAGGAAGCTGATGCCGTACAACAGCAGGAAAACGAGGGGAAAGAGCGAGAGCAGGGAGAAAAATGCAAGCGATGCGGCCAGGCTGGCGCAGCCGTGCCGTAGGAAAGCGTGGAACACATCGCCCAGGAAACGGAATCCTTGTCTTAGAGCGTGCATAGGGGCAGCGTAACATGAGCTGCGATACCGCGCATCTCATTCTTACAGGAGAGGAATTCATTTGAACGTTAAGACGGCGTGTCCGGCGAGGTTGACAAGGGGACCGGGGTAGAGACCGAAAAACACCACGCCCGCCACTGCGCAGGCGAGCACAATGGACAGGGCCGGCGACATGATGAGACGGGGTGAGGCTGCTGTCAGTGGGTCAGGTTCTCGCATGTACATGACCATGATGATGCGCAGATAGTAGTACGCCGAGATTGCCGCGAACACGAGGGCCAGGACTGCCAGCCAGGTCAGTCCCGCTTCCACCGCGGCCATGAAGACGTAGAATTTCCCGATGAACCCGGCCGTGGGAGGGATTCCGGCCAGCGACACCATAAAGACGAGCATCAGCAGTGCCGCGAGAGGATGGCGTGCGGCAAGGCCGGTGAAATCCTCAATCTCGTCGCCATCGAGTCCGCCTTTGCGCAGCATCGCCACGATGGTAAATGCGCCGAAGGTCATAAAGGCGTATAGCGCAAGATAGAGCATGACAGCAGTGATGCCATTCGTCTCTCCGGTCTGGGTGCCGGCGACTCCTGCCGCCACGACACCGATCAAAGCATAGCCGGCATGCGCGATGCTGGAATAGGCCAGCATCCGTTTGATGTTGGTCTGTACCAGCGCCACGATATTGCCCAACACCAGAGTGGCGATGCACAACAGCAGAAAGATGGCAGACCAATTGGCTTTCAGACTGCCGAGCCCTTCGACGAAGACGCGGAGAAATGCGCCGAAACTGGCGGCTTTGGATGCCACCGCCATGAATGCCGTGACGGAGGTTGGCGCTCCTTGATAGACGTCGGGAGTCCACATGTGGAACGGTACGACGGCCAGTTTGAATCCGAATCCGACGGCGAGCAAAACTGTGGCGGCCAGGAGTAGCGGATCGTCCAGGCTTCGGCCTGCGATGGCGGCCGCAATGGCGGGGAGTCTGGTGCTGCCGGTGGCGCCGTAGAGCAGGGAGATGCCGTACAGGAGAATGCCGGATGAGAAGGCGCCCAGCACGAAGTATTTTGCCGAGGCTTCCAGTGAACGGGGCTCAGACCGTTTGAGTCCCGCCATGACATAGAGCGAGAGCGACATCAATTCCGTGCCGAGATAGATCGTCAGGAGATCGGCTGCCGATACCATGACCATCATGCCGGAGAGCGAGAGCAGCACGAATCCGTAGTATTCGCCGAAATACAGCCGCTCTTCCCGCAAGTAGGTGTGGGACAGAAGGACGGTCAGGCCGGCCACGAAGCAGAGCAGCAGCTTCCAAAAACAGGCATAGGCGTCGATTATGACGATCCCACCGAAGGCCGATGCTGCATGGTTCATCTGCGAGGCGATCAAACCCATGCAGATGGCCAATGTGCCGAGGCTCAACCAGGCCAGCCCGTCTTTTTGGGATGATGACAGCACCGGATCGAGTACAAGCACAAGGCAGGCGGCGGTGATCACCAGCAGCTCGGGCAGAATGAGGAACAGATCTCCGGGTGAGAAGGTCATGGCCTGGGGGTCTCCATGGCCGGAAAATCCCCGCCCGTTGGTGCCGGCAAGAGCTGATCATCAGCGCGCATCGCCGTCGCTGCAGTAGGAACTGATGTGCGCGCAAGGACCTGATTCACGCTTGCGTGCATGCGGGTCAGTATCGGATTCGGGAAGATCCCGATCAGAAAGACCAGCACAACGAGCGGAATCAGTGTGGCCATCTCCCGGCGGTCCAGGTCGCGAAGCGCCGACAGCATATGCTGAGACGGGAGGCCGAACGCCACACGTTGGATCATCCAGAGCATATAGGCGGCCGCGAGAATAATCCCGAGCGAGGCCAGGGCTGTCGCAAGCTTGCTCCAGATGAACGTGCCTGCGAGCACCATGAACTCGCCGACGAAACTGTTGGTGCCGGGCAGGCCAAGCGAGGAGAGAGCGAAGATGACCAGGAGCGTGGCATAGCGCGGCATCGGTGTGGTCAACCCCGTATTGTCGGCGATCTGGCGGCTGTGGGTGCGCTCATAAATCACGCCGACGCAGAGGAAGAGGCCGCCGGTGGTGATGCCGTGGTTGACCATCTGCATCACGGCACCTTCGATACCCTGGATGTTGAACGTGAACAGGCCCAGTGTGACGAATCCCATATGACTGACGCTCGAATAGGCGATGAGCTTTTTCAGGTCGGCCTGGGCCAGCGCCATGTAGGCGCCGTAGATGATGGCGATGATCGACAGCGTGATCATCAGCGGCGCGAAGGCCATTGAGGCATCGGGCAACATCGGCAGGCTGAACCGCACGAATCCATAGCCCCCCATCTTGAGCAGCACGCTGGCGAGGATCACGCTCCCGGCGGTGGGCGCTTCCACGTGCGCATCAGGCAGCCAGGTATGGAATGGGAACATCGGAACTTTCACGGCAAAGGCGGCAAAGAACGCGAGAAAGAGCCAGAATTGCAATGACGCCGGGACGGCGGCCTGGCTCAATTGAACGATGTCGAACGTATGGCCGCTCTGGAAGTACAACACAAGAATCGCGACGAGGAGCAGGACGCTTCCGACCAGGGTGTACAAGAAAAACTTCACAGCGGCGTAGATTCGATTTGGTCCACCCCACACACCGATCAGGAGATACATGGGAATCAGCATCGCTTCCCAAAACACGTAGAACAGCACGAAGTCGAGCGCGGCAAAGACGCCGATCATCGCGCCTTCCATGACCAGCAGCATGGCCATGAAACTTCTGATCCGTTGGTCGATCGAACGCCAGGAAATCAGCACACAAAGGGGCATCAGCATCGTCGTCATCAGGACGAGCGGCAAACTGATGCCGTCGAGACCGAGCCGGTAGTGAATCGGCGGGGTGGAGATCCACAGGGCGGTCTCGTTGAATTGCATGCCGCCTGATGATGAGTCGAAGAGCCACCAGAGAGGGAGCGACAGCAGCAGATTGGCGGCGGTGATGCCGAGTGCAATCAACCGGACGCTGGAATCCTTTGCAAAACACAGCGCCACTGCTCCGGCAAGCGGAAGGACGATGAGCAGAGTGAGCCAGGGAAAGGAATGTGTCATTCGTTAATTATCATTCGCCGGAGGCCAAGCGGTCGGTGTTCTCATGGCCCAACGACCAGTGACGGTCTCCTAAAACAGGATGAGCATCGTAACAAGGACGACGATGCCGCCTGCCATTGCCAATGCGTAATGCTGCGTCTGCCCGCTTTGGACCAGCCGGAGCAGCCATCCGCTCCAGGCGACGCCACGGGCGACGCCGTTGACGGCGCCGTCGATCACTTCGACATCGACGCGTTTCCATAATTCAGAGGCCGCCATCATGGTCGGCTTGACGAAGGCGCGATCGTACGCTTCATCGACGTACCACTTGTTCAACGAGCCTTTGTATAGACTCTCCCACTGCCGGGCGAATCGATCCGGCAGATCCGGATTCAATACGTAGACGTAGTACGCTCCGGCGATGCCCGCAAGCCCCATCACGGTCGCCGCAATCATGATGCCCAGGCCTGCCGCGCCATGTTCCCCCGAATGTTCGCCCCCCGTCGAAAAGACCGGCTCAAGGAATGACGGAATGCCGAGGTACCCGGTCAGAATACTGAGGACAGCCAGGATTAAAAGCGGCACGGTGATTGTCCGTGAAGGCTCATGAATATGATCCGCATGGTGCGGATCGACGCGCGACGGTCCCCAAAATGTCACGAACACCAGCCGGAAGCTGTAGAAGGCCGTCATGAGCGCGGTGAGCAGTCCCAATACCGCGAGCGCTTGTCCCAGCGGCCCTGACAGCCAAGCAGCCACCAGGACAGCATCTTTGCTGAAAAAGCCTGCTGTGAGAGGGAAACCCGCCAGGGCGAGCGATCCGATGACGAATGTCCAGTAGGTGACCGGCAATTTGTCCTTGAGCCCGCCCATGCGGCGGATGTCCTGTTCATGGTGCAGCGCCACGATGACGGACCCGCAGCCCAGGAACAGCAGGGCTTTGAACGCGCCATGGGTCAGCAAGTGGTACATGCCGGACGCATAGGCGCCGAGACCACAGGCCATGACCATATAACCGAGCTGGCTGACCGTCGAGTAGGCCACCACACGCTTGATGTCGGTCTGAGTCAACGCGATCGTTGCACCCACAACCATTGTCGCGGCGCCGACCAGGGCGACGACCTGCATGGCCACCGGGGACAGGTTATACAGCGGCGCGAGACGCGCGACCATGAACACACCGGCGGTCACCATCGTGGCCGCATGGATGAGGGCCGAAATGGGAGTGGGGCCTTCCATGGCATCGGGCAACCAGACATGCAACGGGACTTGCGCCGATTTGCCGATCGCTCCTGTGAACAGGAGAAGGCCGATGAGGGTGAACAGCGACACGTCCCAGATCCCACCCAGGGGGCTCAACAGGTTGATTGTCTGATTGGCGGCCTCATGCGCGGCCGGGAAAATGTCGTGATAATTCAGCGAACCGAAGCTGTACCAGACCAGCAGGAGGCCCAGCAGAAAGCCGAAGTCGCCGACGCGATTGACGAGAAAGGCTTTGGTCGCCGCCGAGCAGGCCGATGCGCGTTCATACCAATGTCCGATCAGCAAATAGGAGCAGAGGCCGACGGCTTCCCAGAAGACGAACAACTGAAGCAGATTGTCGGCCAGCACCAGCATCAACATCGAAAAGGTAAACAGCGCGATATAGCTGAAGAATCGGGCATATCCCGGCTCGCCGTGCATGTAGCCGATTGTATAAATGTGCACCAGCGAACTCACGATGGTGACGAGCAGAAGCATGACTGCGGTGAGCCGATCGATATAGAGGCCGATATGCACGTCCAGATTGCCGGATGTGAGCCACGTGTAAAGCGGAACGGAGATGACGGATCCGGAGGCCACCTCGGTAAATGCGCTGATGGATAACAGGCATGACAACAGGACGGCTGGCACGGCGACCAGGTGAGCCTGTTCCTTGATGCGCGTTCCGCCGAGGCCCAGCACCAGAAACGCTGCCAACGGAAGAAATGGGATGAGCGTGTAAAGCATAATTCTAGGAGCCGAGCGCAGATACCTGATAGCACGAGCATCGGACTTCTGTCCGTGCCATTTGCCATACGCGATAAGCCATCTGCGAGTTTGTTACCATTTCAGCAAATTGAACTCTTCGATATTGATACTGTCTTTGGCGCGATGCAGGGCGATGATGATGGCCAGCCCGACCGCGACTTCGGCCGCCGCCACGGTCAGGGCAAAAAATACGAACACCTGTCCGCCCATGTCTTGTAGGTATTCTGAAAATGCCACGAAGTTGATATTCGTCGCATTCAGCATCAGCTCGATCGACAGAAGAATAGCGATAATATTGCGCCGAATCAGTACCCCGACCACACCCGTCAAAAAGACGATTGCGCTGAGGATGAGGTAGTACGAAATGGGAATGGTCATGGCAGCCTCGTGAAATGCGGCGGACAACTCAACGCGGTCAGCCGTATGCCCCGTGGGGATTTGTCGAAGGTGTGGCGGCTCACGGTTGACCGCCTTCGCCGATGTCCCGCTTGGCGAGGATGATGGCGCCGATCATCGCCACGAGAAGAATCAGGGAGGCGACCTCGAAGGGGAAGAGATAGGTCGTGAACAGCGTCGTTCCGATGGCCATCGTATTGTCGCTCGCCGCGGCTGTCTGTTCGTCCGTGAGCGGGCTCGGTTGCGGAGCCACGCCGTTTCCGGCAAGCAGCACCAGGAATTCCAGCAGCAAGGGGACGCAGACGAACGCGGCAACCCGCCATTGGTGGTGGTAACGGTCGTCCTGTTTGAGGTTCAGCAGCATGACGACGAACAGATACAGCACCAAAATGGCGCCGGCATACACGATGAGCTGGACGGCGGCGAGGAACTCGGCGTGGAGCGTGACGTACAGCCCGGCCACATGGAAAAACAAGACCAAAAGAGCCAGCGCGCTATAGACGGGGTTTCTGAGCGCCACGACGAGCACCGCGGTCAGCGCGATCACTCCGGCAAAATATCCAAAAAACAACTGCGCCACGATAGGGTCCTCGCTGTCAACAGGAGCGTAACATCACCGGCGTGACTCGGCTGCGCCGGCCGGTCAGTCGATAGTCAATTCTGCTCATCATTCCGGTTTTTGCGGTATGTGCTTGAATGCGACGTTGAAGAAGGCCGTGTTCGGATGCTGCAGTTCCAGACGCTTCTCGCGGATCGGATATGAGCGGTCGCCGATTGCGAGGAGCTGTTCTTTGTTCAGGTGAAGCTGCCGTTTGTCGTAGACCGCCCATTCGAACTCCCGCGTCATGCCGAGCGCATCGACGGGACAGGCGTCCACGCACATGCCGCAGAACAGGCAGCGGGTCATGTCCATGTAATATTCCTTGGAATAGCGCTTCGTCGGTTCGCCTGGCACTTCGGCGCTGACCACGCGGATGACGCGTGAGGGACAGGCGGCTTCGCACAGGTCGCAGCCGACGCATTTTTCCGTTCCATCGTCGTAACGCAGCAGGGCAAGCATGCCGCGATAATTGTCCGGCAATGTGCGTTTCTCGTGGGGGTATTGCAATGTCACCGGCTTGTAATGGAGCAAGTGCGAGAGCGTCGACTTCATGCCGACGAGAATCTCGTAGAACGTGATGGTCTTGAACCATTCCAACAGGTCCGTGCGTCTGGTTGTTGCCGGAGGTGTCATAAGCGGTCTCGCGCGTTACTTCATCTGTTGGTGGAAAAATACCGCAAGTGCCGTCACCACGATGTTCGCCAGGGCGATGGGCAGCATGACCTTCCAGCCGAATCGCATCAATTGATCGTACCGCAGTCTCGGCAATGTGGCGCGGAGCCAGAAAAAGAGGAACAGGAACGAGTACGTTTTGACCGCAAACCACATCGTGTTTTCAACCCAGGCAAACGCGGGCAGGCCGAGATAGCCGATGAGCGTACCAGGGTACGGCGCGTTCCAGCCGCCGAGGAACATGGCGGCGGCCACACAGGATACCAGCACCATGTTAGCGTATTCAGCGAGATAGAAGAATGCGAACCGGAGGCCGCTGTACTCGGTGAAGAATCCGGCGACCAGTTCGCTTTCCGCTTCCGGCAGGTCGAACGGAACGCGGTTGGTTTCCGCCACCGCGGAAATCACGTAGACGACAAGGGCGAAAATTTGCGGGGCCGGGAAGGCGAAGACATACCAATTCCAGAACCACCCCGACTGCGCGTCTGTGATTTGCACCAGGCTCAGCGAACCAGCCATGATCAGGACACCGACGATGGAGAGTCCGACATTGAGTTCGTAACTGATGACTTGCGCCGCCGATCGCAACCCTCCGAGCAGGGAGTATTTGCTGTTGGACGACCATCCGCCCAGAATGATGCCGTAGGCGCCGATGGAGGCAAAGGCCAAAATATAGAGAATGCCGATGTTGATATCGCTGATGATGAACGGTTTTATGGTGAAGCTGCCGATCTCGAGGGACTGGTTCGGGCCCCAGGGAATCACGGCGAACCCGATGAGGGCGGGAATCAGGGCCAGAATCGGCGCCATGGTGAACAGAAACTTGTTGGCGCCTGCAGGGACAATGTCTTCCTTGAAGAACAGTTTAATGGCATCCGCAAACGGCTGGAGGATGCCGTAGGGGCCGACTTCCATCGGGCCCATACGGTCTTGCATCCATCCCAGCACCTTCCGTTCGGCGAGGGTGAGGAGGAGCACCGTCACGATCACGATACAGGTGACCGCGGCGATCTGAGTAAAGGACACGGCGAGGCGCAACCCTAGTTCTGTCACGATAAGACTCCTGGATAACAGCAGAGATCGAACGGTGATGTCATCATGCCACCTTCATCATCGAGACGGACGTCGTCCGGATGGACGGTGTCCGGGTAACGGGATCGAGGACGCAGCCGAACAGATGCGCGGACGTCTGGCTGAAGTGATCGGGGAACCAGGCGGAGCCTCGGGGGACCCGTTCCCGGATGGTGATGGTCGTGGTCATTTCTCCCTGTATGTTGGAGAGGCGGACACGATCTCCGTCTTTCAGCGCGAAGCGCGCCGCATCCTGTGGACTGATTCTCAGCGCACCGCCGCCTTCTACTTCCATCAGTCCCCTGGATCTGGTGGATAATTTCCCCGAGTGGAACAAACTCTGCACCAGTTCCAACTGCACGATTCCATCGGGTTGAGCCGCTGCAATGCTGAGTTTATACCGTGCGGCCAGATCGTGCTGATAGCCGTCGGTCAGGTAGCGGTTGATGACCGTATGGTCGACTTTTGTCGGCAGGGGGGCCGGGCCGAGCGATCCGTAACCGGGAATCAGACTCCTGATTTCTTTGAGGATGTCCCTGCTTTCTGCATATTCCAGCGGTGTCCCCATCAGGAATGAGAGGGCGACGAATACTTCCCAGTCCGGGCGGCTTTCTCCGACCGGTTCAATCGCAGGGCGGACGGTTTGGACGTGGCCCTCAGTGTTGGTAAAGGTTCCGCTTTTTTCCATTGAAGAAGCGGCCGGCAATACGACATGAGCAAGGGCTGCGGTTTCCGTCAGAAATAGTTCCTGGCAGATCAACAGATCGAGCTTGCGTAGGGATTCTTCCGCGCGCATCTGAGTTGGGAGGCTTCCCACGGGGTTTTCCCCGACGATAAACATAGCTTTCGTGGCCCCGGTTTCGGCTCGATGCAGAATTTCAACCAGGGAGGCGCCGCTGTGCGGAGGGAGTGCGGTCTTCCACAGCGCCGTGACACGGTTACAGCTTTCCCGATCGGTCACGTCGAACGGACCCGGCAGGAATTCAGGAGCCGCCCCCATCTCGACAGCACCCTGGTCATTGTTTTCCTCTGAGAGCGGTGCGAAGCCGCATCCCGGCTGATCTAGTTTCCCGATGAGCAGGAGCAGGTCGAGCAGGTTGAGCGAGCCGTGATGGCCGCCTGCGCTTCGCAATAAGCCTTGGCCTGCCAACACGATCACCCGCCGTCCCGCCGCCAGGACCTTCGCCGCATCGGCAAACGCGGCGGCGTCTCTGCCTGTTGCAGCCTGCATGTCCTGCCAAGAGATCTGTCCCAGCATTTCTGTGACGGCGCGTACGTATGCCGGGTGCTGTTGCGCCACATCCGGATGCGCCAGGTTCTGCTCAACGAGGGCCTTCAAGAGACCGAGCACGGCGTTCCCCATACGCGGGGTCGGGGCGCAGAAGTGATGGAGGGATAGATTGGCGATGTTGCTGATCGGTTCGATAGATGGCTCCAAGGCTTCGATCGTAACCAGCGTAGCGCCCCGTTTTTTCACCGCTTCTTTCACTTTGAGGCCGGTAATGGGATTGCATTCCGTGATGTTCGTGCCGACCAGCAGCAAGACATCGGCGGATGTAATGTCCTCGAAGCTGACCGTCCAGCGGTGCGTGCCTTGAATTCGCCGCATGGCCTGGATCCCGTTCAGGTGGCCGTAGCGCGCGCTGCTGTCGATGTCGTTTGTGCCGATCACCACCCGCATGAACTTTTGGAAGAGATACAATTCCTCGTTGGTACATCGGCCTGAAATCAGCCCGCCGAAGCTCTGTCCGCCATGGGCGGCGTGGATTTTCCGGGCCTGGTCCGCCACGAATTCCAGGGCTTCTTCCCACGTGGTCTGTACGAGGATGCCGTTACGGCGGATGAGCGGATGGGTGAGCCGTTCCGGGTGCTTGGCCGCATGGAATCCGAAAAATCCGCGGGCGCAGAGATCGCCGTTGTTGCGTCCGGCGCCGTGCGCCGAATTGACTTCAATCAGCTCCTGCCCCTTTGTTTGGACGGTCATCTGGCACCCGTCTCCGCAGTAGCCGCAGATCGTGTCTGCCCGTTTGAGCATCCAGGGCCGGTATTCGTACATCGAGAGCCGGCTGGTGATCGCGCCGACCGGGCAGATCTGGACGCAGCCGCCGCAAAACTCGCAATTGAGAGGGTGCGGCCCGAAGTGTTTAATCTCGGTCATGGTGCCGCGCCCGGCCGGGGCCAGCGCCTTCACATCCATCACTTCGTCGCAGTAGCGGACGCAGCGCAGACACTGGACGCAGCGGTTCATCTGTGTCTCGATGAGCGGGCTGAAGTAGTCCTTTTGAAAAATGCGCTTGGTCTCCACGAACCGGCTGGTGGTCGGCGTATATTGATGGGAGAAATCCTGGAGGTCGCACCGGCCACCCTGGTCGCAGACGGGGCAGTCGAGCGGGTGATTGGCCAGAATGAACTCGAGCACGGATTTGTGGGCGTCATTGACCACGGTGGTGGCCGTCCGCACGCTCATCCCCTCATCGGCCAGGGTGCTGCACGCGGTTTGAAGTTTGGGCATCTTCTCGATTTCCACGAGGCACATGCGGCAATTGGCATCCGGCTTCAGTTTTGGGTGATAACAAAAATGTGGAATCATGACACCGATGCGCCGGGCCGCTTCGATCACGAGTGTCCCCTTGGGAACGCTGATCGGCGTTCCGTCGATGGTAAGGCGTACGGTCGTTTTTGTAGCGTCAGGCATCGTCGTCGTTGTTCGTTAGCCGTGAACCGTTACACGCCGCATGTCGGCGGATAACGATTCGCGTTTAATGTCGTACTCCTGCTGCCTCCGGCATGATGAGGTCGGCCGCTTCTGCTTCGCGGATCAGGGACACGTATTCGTCCCGCCAATATTTCAAGGTACTCTGAATCGGGGCGACCTCTGCGTCGCCAAAGGCACAGACGGTACGGCCGGCGATGTTTTTACACAGATCCAACAAGGTTTCAAGGTCTTCCATCCGCCCTCGTTTGGCCATGATGCGGCGCATCGTTTGAACGAGCCAGGAACTGCCTTCCCGGCATGGGCTGCACTTCCCGCAGGACTCATGGTAGAAAAATTCCATCAGCCTGAGCGCTGCCCAAACCATACTCGTTCCTTCTTCCATCACGGTCACGCCTCCGGAGCCCAGCATCGACCCGGCTGCCGCTACCGATTCAAAGTCCATCTTGACGTCGAGATGATCCGGCGTCAGAAACGGCGCCGACGCTCCGCCGGGGATGAAGGCCTTGATCGGTTTATTTGAGCGCATGCCGCCGGCATGTTCGTAGACCAGCTCACGGAACGTCACTCCCATCGGGACTTCGTAATTGCCGGGCCGCTTCACATGGCCGCTGACGCAAAAGACTCTGGTGCCGGTGCTCTTCGGCGGCGAGCCGATCGCCGCAAACCATTCGGCGCCTCGCGTGAGAATGTGCGGCAGATTGGCGAGTGTCTCGACGTTGTTCACCACGGTGGGTTTGTTATACAGGCCGTGTGTGGCGGGAAACGGGGGTTTTATGCGAGGAAGGCCCCGTTTGCCTTCAAGCGACTCCAGGAGGGCCGTCTCTTCGCCGCAGATATAGGCGCCTGCGCCGCGATGCACCCAGACGTCGACATGAGTACCCGTGCCGAGAATGTTGTTTCCGATATAACCGGCGGCGCGCGCTTCGCCGATCGCCCGCTCCAAAATTTTCGAGCCCAGGACCATTTCGCCTCGGATATAAATGTAGGCAGATTCCGCGCCGATGGCATAGCAGGCCAGGACGATACCTTCCAACATTTGATGCGGGTCCCGTTCCATCAGCTGGCGATCTTTGAAGGTTCCGGGTTCGCTTTCATCGGCGTTGCAGCAGAGATAGCGGGGTCCCTGGTAGTCTTTCGGCAGAAAGCCCCATTTCACACCGGTCGGAAAACCGGCACCGCCGCGGCCTCGCAGTCCTGACTTTCGGACTGCGGTAGTGACATCCGCGGGAGCAGTCTTCCCGAGCGTCGCGCGCAGGGCCTGATACCCGCCGGTTGCCTCGTAGTCCGCCAGCGAGCCGCTATACCCGGGTTGCGACATATTCTTGAGCAGAATCAGTTCGTGCTTTGGCATAGTCTTTGTCCGTGAGGCGTTAGCCGTGAAACGTTAGGCGAAGATCACTTCGCCATCGCCTCACCCCTTACCCCTCACGCCTTACGGCATTCACCGGCAAAGGCCACATGTAGGGGCCGCTCTTCAAATCGCTGGTTCCCGAGGTTTTGAGATCCCCCAGAATCTTGTCCACTTTTGCTTCGGTCAGCTGTTCATAATAATCGTCGTTGATCTGCATCATCGGCGCGGTTCCACAGGATGCCAGGCATTCGACCGTGCTGAGAGTAAAGAGCCCGTCAGGTGTCGACTCTCCGGGCGCGATGCCCAGTTTCGTCTTGATCCATCCGAGCAACGTGTCCGAGCCCGCCAACGCGCACATGAGCGACTTGCACACCTGCATGTGGAATTTCCCGACCGGTTTCAGGTTGAGCACTGTATAAAACGTAACCGTTTCGTACACTTGCGGCGGTGTCAGTCGCAGTAGTTGCGCGATTTCCTTCATGGCAGCTTCGGTGACATAGCCATGCTCCTGCTGCGCCAGATAGAGGAGCGGAATCAGCGCCGAGCGCTTGACCGGATAACGAGAGATGATCTCGTCAATTTCTTTTTGGTATTTTTCTTTCAGCATCCCGTCCTCTTCGACCATCCCTCGTAAGGCGTAAGGGGTGAGGCGTAAGGGGAGCGATATTTTCTTTCGCCTGACGCCTTACGTTTCACGCCTAACGTCATCTGTCGCACTCCCCCATCACCACGTCGTATGTTCCGAAGATCGTAATCACGTCAGAAATCAAGTAGCCGCGCGCCATGTGATCGAACGCGCCCATATGGACAAAGGAGGGCGAGCGAATCTTCAGGCGATAGGGACGCTGGCTGCCGTCGCTGATGATGAAGAAGCCCAATTCGCCCTTCGGCGCTTCAGTGGCGCAATACGTCTCGGCTTTGGGCGGCTTGAAGCCTTGTGTGAAAATGATGAAGTGGTGAATCAAGCTCTCCATATCACGCATGACATTCTGCTTGGGTGGCGGAATGTATTGCGGCACGTCGGCGATAATCGGCCCTTGCGGCAGCTGGTCGAGACATTGCGAGATGATGCGGGCGCTCTGGCGCATTTCTTCCATGCGGACCCAGTAGCGATCGTAGGTGTCGCCGTTTTTCCCGACCGGCACTTCCCAGTCCACTTTATGGTACACGCCGTAGGGTTCCATTTTGCGGACGTCATAGGCCACGCCGGAGCCGCGCAGCGTCGGGCCGGTTAAGCCGTAGTTGATCGCATCCTCACCGGAAATGACCGCGATATGTTTCGTTCGTCCGATCCAGATCCGGTTGGACGCGATCAGACCGTCGTACTCACTGACTTTTTGCGGGAACGTATCCAGGAATGTTTTGAGCCGTTGCACGAGTTCAGGTGTGAAGTCGCTGTCTACACCGCCGATCCGGTAATAATTCAGTGTGAGTCTGGCGCCGCAGAGCTGCTCAAACATGTCGAGCAGGGTTTCCCGTTCGCGGAACGTCCAGAAGAAGACGGTCATGGCGCCGATATCCAGGGTTTGGGTACCCAGCCAGAAAAGGTGGCCGAGAATCCGCTGCATCTCGGCGACGATGGTCCGGATATATTCGGCGCGCTCAGGTACGGTGATGCAGAGGAGCTTCTCGACCGCGCGCACATAGGCATAGTTGTTGGCCATGGCGCAGACGTAATCCAGCCGGTCGGTATGCGGAATGATCTGCATGTAGGCCAAGCCCTCGGCCAGTTTTTCGACGCCGCGATGCAAGTAGCCCAGATCCGGCGTCGCTTTGATGATTCGTTCACCGTCCAGCTCGAGTACGACGCGCAGCACTCCGTGCGTACTTGGATGTTGCGGTCCTAGATTCAACAGCAACTCTTCCTGCCGTCGTGATCCGGATGCGCGGGGTTCCGATCGGTAGGGTTTTTTCTGCTCCTCGGAGAACTCGCCGCCGACCTGTTCAGCGGGCGGTTCATCCAGTCGTGGAATAAAGTCGAACTGGCTGCGCCAGCCGCGGCCTTCGGTCGGGAAATCCTTCCGTAGCGGGTACCCTTCCGCAAAGTCCTCCGGCAGAAGGATACGGCGCAGGTCCGGATGGCCGGTGAACTGAATGCCCATCATGTCGAAGACTTCGCGCTCCAGAAACTCGGCGCCCCGCCACACGCTCGTGACCGAATCGATGGTCGGATTGTCCTCCGGTACTCGCGTTTTCAGGCGAATGCGCCGGCTGTGGGGCAGCGACAGCAGTTGGTAGATGATCTCGAACCGTTCCCGGCTGTCGGGATAATCCGCCGAGCAGATGTCGGTGATGTGGTCGAAGCAGGCATCGGGTGCGTCATGCAGGTAGCGTGCAATCTCCAGGATTTTCGGCGCCGACACGTGGGCGGTCACCTCCGCGCGCGCCGTGTCGACGTCGACGGACAGCACCGAGCCGGGAAACTGCTTCATCAATGTTTCAACAAAAGGTTGCATGGCGCACAGTCTCCGCTGACAAGCTGACACGACGGAACGCAATAAGAACGGTGACTTGCCGGCTTGTCAGCCTGTCAGCTACTTCACGAACACTTTCTCCCGCTGAATCTTTTCTTGCAGCTTCAAGAGCCCGTCCAGCAACGCTTCCGGCCGTGGCGGACAGCCTGGCACGTAAATGTCAACCGGCACGATTTGGTCGACGCCCTGCACGACGGCATAACTGTTGTAGTGGTTACCTGATGTTGCGCACGAGCCCATCGAAATGACATAGCGCGGCTCCGCCATTTGGTCGTAGATCCGTCTGATCACCGGCGCCATCTTGCGTGTGACTGTTCCAGCCACGATCATGAGATCGGATTGCCGGGGTGACGCGCGAAACACACCGGCTCCGAACCGGTCAAGGTCGTAGCGCGAGGATACGCTGGCGATCATCTCGATCGCGCAGCAGGCAAGCCCGAAGGTCATCGGCCACAGGGCTGATTTTCTAGCCCAGTTCACGACGGCATCCAGGTTCGTCGTAATGACATTGGCGTCGAATTGTCGTTCTAACAGGCTCATGGCGGACGTCTTTCAAGTCTAAAAGTCGTCAAGTCATCAGGTCTGAAAGCCTGTAGTCTGAACGACGTGAGGACTTTATGACTTTCAGACTTTACCGACTTGGGTTTCAATCCCACTCCAAGGCCCCTTTCATCCAGGCATACCAAAAGCCAACGACGAGAATGGCGATAAACACGACCATCTCGACTAACCCAACCAGCCCGAGCTTGCTGAACGCAACTGCCCAGGGGAACATGAAGACAATTTCGATATCGAAGATCACGAACAGCATCGCGACGATGTAATATCGCATCGGGAACTGCACGTGCGCATCTTGAAACAGCGGGCTCCCGCTTTCATAGGGGGCCATCTTTGCCCGATAGGGACGGTTGGGGCGGACGAACTGGCCAAGGAACATCACAACTGTGAAGAACGCAATGGCGACGCCGATGAAAATCAGAATCGGGAGATAGTTGGACGGAACGGCTAAGTCACTCATGTTGAATACGCCAAAAAGTCCAAACGTCTTCAAGTCTTCATGTCAGGGGACATGCTGACTTTAGGACTTGCAAACATGCGACTCGACTCGCGCGAGTGCATCGATGAAAAACGGCTTGAATTTCAATCCGTCAAGCTGCGGCTGCTCGATGCCTTTATGTTGCACCAGTACTTTGAACGTGCCGCCCATGCCGGTTGGTTTCAATAGATGAATAGCCGCGTGGAACTCCGGGCTCTCCGGTTCCAACGATGCGATCAGTTGTTCCACGCCGAGCCCCATCAGAAAGCTCATTTGGTTGGTGAATCCCGTGACCTGCAGGCCATGCTCTTCACCCGCCGCTGCCAGGCTCGAAAAATCCACATGGGCGGTCATGTCTTGCTCGCCGACATGCGTGAAGGGGTCCTCATGGGCTGACTGTTTGAAGTAACAGAGAAACGTGCCGTTCTTCCGGTCGGATCGATAGAGGTCCTCCGCAGTATGTCCGTAATCGATCGTAAGAACGACTCCACGTCTGAGGATTCGGGCGACGTCCCGTATCCAATCCAGGGCGTGTAGATTGATCTCGGTTCGATAGCCGTCCGGCCAGTGGGCAGCCAAGCTGTGTGCATGTTGCGCGAGTGCGGCGGTCGACGGCGGTTTCAGGCATTCCACAAATTGCCCATCTTGCCGGTCCACCCAAAGCTCTTCGACCCGACCGCCCGTGACCTGAATGCGGTGAGTTGGAAAGGCGTCGAGCAATTCATTGCTCAAAAACATGCCGGTAACACTCTCCGGCGCCAGATCATTGAGATCGTCCATCCAGGAAACCAGGCCGGGTCTGCTGAGCCACGGGGATAAGTGTCGGCGCTGCGATTCGCGCATCGCGGGGCTACGATCGATCAGGATGTAATGAAGACGCTCGAAAAGCGAGCGCGATTCTGTTCGACAGGCTGATAGAAAATGCGTGGCAAGCAAGCCCTTGCCCGGGCCCATTTCGACGACGATGAAGGGATCGGGTTGCCCCAGCAACCGGTCGATCTGCGTTGCCTGTCTGGCC
The DNA here is from genome assembly GCA_022842445.1 of Nitrospira sp. Taxonomy (GTDB): domain Bacteria; phylum Nitrospirota; class Nitrospiria; order Nitrospirales; family Nitrospiraceae; genus Nitrospira_D. Next base: position 221,989 of record JALHPO010000003.1, on the reverse strand, counting down.
AAAGCATACCCAAGAGTTGAGTGGACGTCAGAGCTTGTGTAGAAGTCACCGGTCCAGCCGATCCGTTCAGTCCCGGTTTCCGGTGAGCGGGTGTAGTAGCCGAATTGCGGATGATACAGGGCCAATTCCATAAAACGAACGAAAGGAATCGGGCCTGAGACCGCAATCTCAGAGGCAATGGCAGCCACGAGTTCAGCGTGCCCTGTTGTCACACGAAACTCCCTTCCGGCCGTGAGTCCAGAAAAAAGTGACACCCCTACCTTATGGGTTTGCATCCCCCATCGGTAGAGGCGAAGAGCTTCGTAGGGTAGCTGTTGGCGGGGATCTAAGTCAAGGAGAAGTCAGGAGGAATCTTCTTCCTGATCTCGAAAGAATGCTGAAAGACTTAGGCTGCTCGGTCACCGGGTTTGTCAGGTATATCGAGAAGCCGAGTGATGCTTTCAACGAGCCGTGCAGGAGAGAACGGTTTACGGAGAAATAGAGCTTGATCCTTAACAAAACTGGCGATGACGTCAGCGGCATCGGGATGCCCTGACATCACGATGATCTTCAGCTGAGGACGTTCGACCAGCAGTCGGCGAGCCAGCTCGTCTCCATTTAGGTCCGGCATTTTCCAGTCGGTGACCAGTACGTCGATGGGAGTCGGGAACTCCGTGCTGATCTTGCTTGCTTCGGAGCCGGAATGGGCCTGGAGTACGCGATACCCCCGGCGCGTCAGATCCATTTCGAAGAGCAGGGTGATCGCCGATTCATCGTCGGCTAGCAGGATCGTCGTTTTTCTCGCAGAAGAAGATTCGGGCGTCATGATATGAGGCATATTACCCCAGAGGCTCCGATCGACCTAACGAAAACGTGTTCTTTTCTTTCCTTCTCGGCTCGGCTGGAAGGGATGTGGGCTGAGGCGTTCGACGTGGCGTCTGCCATAGTCGAGAACGTGTGAGGACCCACGCACGGCGGCATTGTGTCTGATGGACGAAAGTTTAAGGGAGTGCGTGGGAATGTGAAGGGAGGTTAAAAGCCGTGGACATCCATCGCATCACGTCGGCGCCGAAGGTCCACGCCCTTCGTCAGCCGAGCCTCTCCCTCACGCCCCGTGGCATTTCTTATATTTCTTCCCGCTTCCGCAGGGGCAGGGATCGTTACGGCCGACCTTGTCATCGGCCCGATGTGCGGGGGTTGGCCCTGCAACCGGTTCGTCACCGCGATTCAAGGTAAGTTTAGGCTGAGGGCGTGAGATGACAGGGGGGGGCACAGGAAGGGTTGGGGCTTCCCCTTCGCTTGCCTGGCGCACGGCCTGCACATGGAACAATCGGTCCAGCGTATCGGATTTAATCCGTTCCATCATGCCGGCGAAGAGGTCGAATCCCTCGCGCTTATACTCGATCAACGGGTCTTTTTGTCCGTAGCCGCGGAGGCCGATTCCATCGCGCAGATGATCCATGCCGAGCAAGTGATCCTTCCAGTGATGGTCGATGACCTGGAGCATGAAGGTCTTTTCCAGGAACCGCATCAATTCCGGCCCTAACTCCTGCTCTTTCCGTGCATAGGCTTCTCGAACCTGGGCATGCAGGTCTTCCACAAGGGCATCGCGGCCCATGTCCCGGAGCGACTCTCCGCCCGCCTGGCTGCCGCGGGTGATGTCGATGCCGAACTGGCTGTGCATCATCTCTATCAAGCCCTTGATGTCCCATTCTTCCGGGTACTGTTCGGCCGAGCAATAGATGTTCAAGGATGAGTCCACCACCCCTGCCATCATATCTTGAAGGTCTGCAGTCAGGTTCTCTCCGCTCAGCACCGCCCGGCGATGGCGGTAGATGACCTCGCGCTGCTTGTTCATGACGTCATCGTATTCGAGCAGCTGTTTGCGGATTTCAAAATTGTGCGCTTCGACCTTTTTCTGCGCGTTCGCGATCGCGCGTGTGACCATTCTATGCTCGATAGGGACGCCTTCTTCCATGCCGAGCTTGAGCATCATTTGCGAGACTCGCTCTGAGGCGAAGATGCGCATCAGATCGTCTTGCAACGACAGGTAGAAGCGGGACGTGCCCGGATCGCCCTGGCGGCCGGCCCGGCCGCGAAGCTGATTGTCGATCCGGCGGCTCTCATGCCGTTCGGTGCCCAGGATGTGGAGCCCGCCGAGTGCCAGAACCTCCTGCTTGTTCTTCTCGCAATCACTGCGAATTTCTTCGTAGAGCGAAAGTTTGCGGGCGTCCGGCATATTCTCTTCCCGATAGAGCACCTGTTTGTAAGTGAAGTCGGGGTTGCCGCCCAGCAGAATGTCGGTGCCGCGCCCCGCCATGTTCGTGGCTATCGTGACGGCGCCCTTGCGCCCGGCCTGGGCGACGATCTCGGCTTCGCGCTCATGCTGCTTGGCGTTGAGCACATTGTGTTTGATGCCGTTGCGGCTCAACAGGCCGGCGAGTTTCTCGGACTTTTCGATCGAAATCGTGCCGACGAGCACCGGCTGCCCGCGCTCATGGCACTCCCTGATTTCTTCGACGATGGCCGCGAATTTTTCCTTTTCCGTTCGGTAGACGACGTCGGCATAGTCGAGCCGAACCATCTTACGGTTCGTCGGTACCACATTCACGTCGAGGTTGTAGATTTTCGCGAACTCGGCGGCTTCGGTGTCCGCGGTGCCGGTCATGCCGCTGAGTTTCTTGTACATCCGGAAATAATTCTGGAAGGTGACGGATGCGAGCGTCTGATTCTCGTTGGCGATCTTCACGCCCTCTTTGGCCTCGACGGCCTGGTGCAGCCCGTCGCTCCACCGGCGACCGGGCATCAGGCGCCCGGTAAACTCGTCGACGATGATGACTTCCCCGTCTTTGACGACGTAGTCTACGTCGCGCTTGTAGAGCGCATAGGCTTGCAGTGCCTTGACGACATGATGGACGAGATCCATGTTGGCCGGATCGTACAGATTGTCCACGCCGAGCAGCTTTTCGACACGCGCGTTGCCGTCGTCCGTGAGCGATGCCGTTTTGGTCTTTTCTTCGATCGTATAGTCTTGTTCCGGTTTCAGCTGCGGAATGACCGCGTTGATCCGATAGTAGAGGTCGGTGGTCTGATCGGTCGGGCCGGAAATGATCAACGGCGTGCGGGCTTCGTCGATGAGGATGCTGTCCACCTCGTCCACGATGGCGAAATTCAGCTCGCGCTGGACGCATTGGCGCAAATCGTTGACCACCAGGTTGTCGCGGAGATAATCGAATCCGTATTCGTTATTCGTGCCGTACGTGATGTCGGCGCGGTAGGCCTCTGGCCTGGAGCAAGGCCTGAGGTGTTGCAGTCGCTTGTCGGACGCCTCGTAGGTCGGATCGAATATGAAGGAGGCATCGTGTTGAATGATGCCGGTGGACAAGCCCAGCGCATGGTACAGCTGAGCCATCCATTGCGCGTCGCGTTTGGCGAGATAATCATTGACGGTCACCAGATGGGCGCCCTTGCCTTCAAGCGCATTCAAATACACCGGCAAGGTGGCGACCAGGGTTTTCCCTTCGCCTGTTTTCATTTCCGCGATCCGGCCCCTGTTCAGGATCATGCCGCCGATCAGCTGCACATCGAAGTGCCGCATATTGAGCACGCGGCGTGACATCTCCCGGCAGACGGCGAAGGCTTCCGGCAGGATGTCGTCCAGGGTCGCCCCGGCCTCCAGGCGTTTCTTGAATTCATGGGTCTTGTCCGCGAGCGCTTCATTGGAAAGGGGGGTCAGGCCGGATTCCAGGCTGTTGATCCGCTCGACGATCGGAAGGAGTGCCTTAATTTCACGGTCGTTTTTGCTGCCGAAGATCAAATTGAGGACTTGTGTGACCATATCACCGCAACTTTAATGGTTGTGTTGTGTCGTAACGCTTCGACGGTTCAGAAACTAACCGATGCAGTATACACAATCTGTTCCATGAATCCTATAATTAGCGGAGGCGTGGAGGTCAAACCACCGGCTTGACAGGTCTTGCGGGGGTCCACTACTATTTGTCCGTTAGTACGTTTAGACATTTGTCTGGTCGTCTACCGATGAACCACCCGGCCCGTACATTCATCTCAATTGTGTTGGTGTTGTGTGTGTTGTCCGTCGGCGGTCTGGCTCAGGCCCAAGCGGCCGAGCATGCCGGACACCATGCCCAGCATCAAACTGCCACCCACGGCACTCTGCTCTGTTCCTGGATGTGTGCCGCGGGGACGGTACTCGACAGTGCGACAGTCCTGATTCCGACCGAACGCAGTTCGGTGGCACTCGTTTCGCTTTTTCGTCCTGCAAGTCCTTCAGTTGAGCCCTGCCGGATCGCTCCCAGCCGTGCCCCTCCGTCTTTCTCTCTCTAGTTTCTACGCGTATCGATCCAATTAGGACCCAGCTTCCGTTTCCTAGGCGACTCGCACAGAGGGTCGTGAGGATAGCGGGGATGGGGCTCATAGCTTAGAGAGAAAGGCCTCATATCATCATGGCAGGGAAACGGTTCATCCTCGGATTCATTCTCGGTGCAGCCAGCGTCTCTTTTTCATGGTTTCATGTCCAGACAGCCTACGCAGCCTGCGGAGCGGTGACATGCTTTGTCGTCGTCGGTTCGCAGCAACAGGTGCCGCAAGCAGGCCTGCTCACGTTCAACACGATTTATAATTACACCCCGATGCGTCTGTTGGACGGGACCACCGGCGTGATTCCCGCAATCGATCAACACGACCAGCGAATGATCCTGGACCACCACCGGGAAATCAGAAGTATCACGCAAACGGTCACGTTCGATCTGAATTACGGCATCACCGATCGCTTGGGCATCCAGGTGACGATTCCATATTTGTGGCGGACGCACAAGCACATCGATGGGTTGGGGGAGGAAAATGGCGGCAGGGGGGAACTCGTCCCATTTAAAGATACCGGGATCGGTGATGTCACCTTCACGGGTAAATACAACATTCTGCCCATGCTAAGAGGCACGGTCGTTGCGGGATTCGGAGTGCAAGTGCCGACCGGCAGCACGAGCGCCAGAGATGAAGCAGGCCACGTCATGGAGGCGCCAGGCCAACTGGGCAAGGGGCAGGTGGGGCTGATTGGGTCGCTCTATCAAAGCTACGAATTGATCCCGCAGCGTCTGAGTCAATTTTTCTATGGCAGCTACCGCCACACCTTTCGCAATAACGATGGCTATCAATTCGGAGACGAATATAGTTTGAATCTCGGTGCCAGCGGTGTTCCACTCACAAGCGCGTCCTGGCTGGTGCTGATCGGTCAATTTCATTGGCGGTACATGGTCCACGACAATATGAGTGCGTCGTTGGAGCGGTCTGCCAGGCCGGGCGATCCCGTTTTTCCCGGTGATCCGATCTCCATTGATCCCGCGATTCTCAACCGAAGTATTCCCAATACTGGTTCGACCTATTTCGCTTTTTCACCCGGCTTCCAGGTGAATGTGGGGGAATTGATCGATACGCCGTTGACGAAGATGACGTCGGCCTATTTTTATGCGCAACTTCCGATTGAGCGGGATTCCAACAATAACCTGGCGCAGGGGACAAGCTACATCTTCGGGTTGACCAGATCGTTCCAGTTGACGCAGGCCGGTTCATAGCAGGATGCTGAAAATGGCCGCCAGCTTTGTTCTCGCGTCGCTCAGAGGCTCAACGTACCGAAGCGTACGCTTCGCCTCTTCGCTCGCTGCGGCCTCGCTGGACGGCCATTTTGAACATCCTGAAGTTGGTAGGAACATCGAATGATAGATGTGGAGGCAGCGATGAGCAGGAAGAGAAACTACAGCCAAATGGCGGGGGTAATGCTTGTGGCCATCCTTGCGGTGGCCGTCAGCGGCGGTCTCGCATGGAGCATGGGGTCGCGGGTTCCGGTGGTCGGGGCCCCCGCCGAGGATTTTCGCTTGGCTGATTTGGAAGGCAAGCAGCAGAGCCTCAGTCAGTATCGGGGGAAGGTCGTCCTGGTGAATTTCTGGGCTACCTGGTGCAAACCCTGCACGACGGAGATGCCGGCGATGCAAGCCACCTATGAGAGACTTCGGGATAAAGGGTTTGTCGTGCTGGCGATCAACGAACTGGAAGACGATGCGAAGGTCCGTGAACACATCAAACAGCACGGGCATACGTTCCCCGTCTTGATGGATCGGGAGAACAAAGTGGCGAATCAGTTCGGCGTCTTTGGATTGCCGGTGAGCGTGTTCATCGATGAGAAAGGCGTCGTCCAGGAATATATCAAGGGCGGATTGTTAACGGAAGATAAGATCTACCAGGCGGTCCAGCGCATTCAAGGAAGCAAACCGATGCAGGCGGCGTCGGTCAAGCAGGGTGTCGTGTTTAATTGACTCGACAGATGCTTGTCCTGCCCTTGGTGGCGTGCCTGCTGCTGGTGACGGCAGAGAGGTTTTCGGACCCTCGTAGCCGTTATCCCCAATGGCATTGATATTCCCACACTGATTCCAAAGCAACGCGGTTCGTGCCGGACGCTGCTTTATCTCGGTCGGCTGCATCCGCCGAAGGGGCTCGAACTGTTTCTGCCCGCTTCGCGTGCTGTTCAGGACCGCTTCTCAGAATGGCGGCTGGCCATCGCCGGACCCGACCGAGATGGTGACTTGATGAAGATGCATAAGTTGGCCGATGAACTCGGGTTAAAACGTGTGGAGTTTGTCGGTGTCTTGAGAACCGTCGGGTCGTGGCAGACGCTATGCCGATGTTATGCGGCTTGTCTGTCGAGAGCTCACGTCAGGGTCTTGTTCAGAATAGCCACGATTCTGTCCCCCGCTTTTCCATCCCAGTATTTTGGCCTACTGGGCCGTACTGGTTCGCGGAGTTTCTTGTTTGCTGCGCGCACGATCGTCGACGTGGACATTCCGGCCAAGATGTTCGTACCCTCGGTAATGGTGACTGGTCGCTCCGTATTTTTGCGCAGAGTCACGCAAGGCACGCCGAGTACCGTGGTCTCCTCCTGAATCCCTCCTGAATCCGTCAGGACGAGTTTAGCTTTCGACATCAATCTCAGAAAGTCCAGGTAGCCCAAGGGGCCGATGCAGTATAAGCCGGCTTTGGTCTCTGCGACCTTATCCTCCGGTTCCAATACCCGGCACTCCGATGTCAATCCGAATCGGACGATATGGGTGAGGGTCCGTGGATGTACCGGGAAGATCAGCGGCAGCTTCAGGCTGACTTTCAGTATGGCATCGAGGATGCCACGAAACACGGCCGGATCGTCTACGTTGCTTGGGCGATGGAGTGTGACCACGCCGTAGGGCACGGCGATTTCCTTTCGGCTGCCCGTAAAAGACGGAGAACTCTGTGCGTCGGGCCGGCTCGAAGACTGCAGCCCCAGGTTCTCGAGCACGGGAGATTGCTCGGCTCTGGCCCGGTGTTGCAACAATGTATCGACCATCGTATTTCCGACGAAGTGAATGCGGTGTCGGGGTACGCCCTCCCTCACCAGGTTGTGTACCGCATCTACTTCCGTAACGAACAGCAGGTCCGCGATTGAATCCGTCAGGAGGCGATTGATCTCCTCAGGCATGGAGCGGTCGCGGCTTCTCAGACCAGCTTCGACATGGACGATCAGGGGTCGGCCTCGTTTCGAGGCTTCGGCTTTCTCCGTGTATGTCATCTTGGAGGCGACGAGCGCGCAGGCGATGGTCGAATTGACATCGCCGACGACGATGACGGCGTCCGGGCGCTCCTTCTCCAGCACCGGCTCAAACCTCTTCATGATCTCCGCCGTCTGCGCTGCATGTGAGCCCGACCCGACTTCAAGATCTATCGAGGGTCTCGGCAACCTCAATTCCCTGAAGAAGGTACCGGACATCTTCTCGTCATAATGTTGGCCCGTGTGGAGCACCAGGTAGTCGAACCGTTGTTGCGCCGTACGATTGTGTGCGTCGAGTGCCGCCACAATCGAGGCGATCTTCATGAAGTTCGGACGCGCTCCTGCGACAAGTAGCAGCTTCATGACGGCATGGTCCTTTCGGAATTGCGGCTGACCGCAGAATTCTAGAAGCAGGTCAAAGGTAATGGGTCATTTAGAAATAGGATAATCGCATTTTCGCCCGACAAAGACTGGTCAATAGTGAACAGCCGTCAATCGAGGCCGGGCGCGATACAATCACCTGAAAACTCTACTTGCGGTGGCGTACCTGAATTCAAACTGACCCACTACACCCCGTACACCCCGGCTTGACAGGACTTGTGGCGCTCCAATACTATTCACTCGTGGTAGTTTTGGATGTGTATACGGTTGTCTAGTGATGAACGACGCAGCCAGTAAATTCATCTCGATTGTGTTGGTGCTGTGCGTGTTGTCTGTCGGCGGTCTGGCGCAGGCGCAAGCGGCCGAACATGCCGGGCACCATGCCCAGCATCAAACAGCCACCCACGGCACCCTGCTGTGCTCTTGGATGTGTGCCGCGGGGACGGTGCTCGATAGCGCGGTAGTCCTGATTCCGACCGAATGCAGTTCGGTGGCACTCGTTTCGCTTTTTCGTCCTGCAAATCCTTCAGTTGAGCCCTGCCGGATCGCTCCCAGCCGCGCCCCTCCGTCTTTCTCTTTGTAGTAATTGCTGACGCTCATTGATCTAAAGACTGCTCCCTTCCGTCTTCCATCGAATCCGGAAGAGGCTGTGAGGATCAAGGAGGCTGAAACAATGCTCAGGGAGAAGGGTGTCATATCATCATGGCAGGGAAGCGGTTCATCCTCGGATTCATTCTTGGTGCAGCCAGCGTCTCTTTTTCGTGGTTTCATGTCCAGACGGTCTACGCGGCTTGCGGAGCGGTGACATGCTTTGTCGTCATTGGTTCGCAGCAACAGGTGCCGCAAGCAGGCCTGTTGACGTTCAACGCCCTCTATAATTACACGCCTCTGGGATTGTTGGGTGGCACCAATAGGGGCACTGAGCCATAACTGTGGAGGCAGCGATGAGCAGGAAGAAAAACTACAGCCAAATGGCGGGGGTAATGCTTGTGGCCATCCTTGCGGTGGCCGTCAGCGGCGGTCTCGCATGGAGCATGGGGTCGCGGGTTCCGGTGGTCGGGGCCCCCGCCGAGGATTTTCGCTTGGCTGATTTGGAAGGCAAGCAGCAGAGCCTCAGTCAGTATCGGGGGAAGGTCGTCCTGGTGAATTTCTGGGCTACCTGGTGCAAACCCTGCACGACGGAGATGCCGGCGATGCAAGCCACCTATGAGAGACTTCGGGATAAAGGGTTTGTCGTGCTGGCGATCAACGAACTGGAAGACGATGCGAAGGTCCGTGAACACATCAAACAGCACGGGCATACGTTCCCCGTCTTGATGGATCGGGAGAACAAAGTGGCGAATCAGTTCGGCGTCTTTGGATTGCCGGTGAGCGTGTTCATCGATGAGAAAGGCGTCGTCCAGGAATATATCAAGGGCGGACTGCTGACCGAGCAACTGATTCTCAATGTAGTCGCCAAGATTCGGAAGCATGAGCCGATGAAAGCGGCGTCGCTGCGCTAGACGAACAAGATGAGAGCGATGTTGCAGCGGTTCGAGATATGTGCGGAAAGGATGTGCGCAGACCTATGATGCCGACGAATGACAATCAGCATAGTGTTTCTGCATGGGGTATTTCACTCGTGGTGCATGGAGTGGCGGTTGCCGCGGCAATCGCGTTTGCTGCTCAGGTGAAGCCGGTTTTGCAACAGGAGATTTTTCAATGGGACGTGGCGTTGGTGGAGAGAGTCAAGACTGATTCCCGTCCGGAGCGAGCCGAGCCGGTTGTCGAACGCGCGAAGCCGGTGGCGCAGGCGGCGCCTCGTCCGGTTGAGCGGCAAGAAACGAAGAGAGATGAAGTCATCAAGGAGCCGGAGGTCAGAGAGACCCCAAGGGAGAAGCCTGCGATGATCGAGCCGGTGACAACGGCTCAGGCCGATGTTGCTCCGGCGCCGTCCCCGACACAGACTGTTCCAGAGCAACATCCGGAGTCGGTCGTCACGGCAAGCGCCCTATCGCCGGCGGCCGTAGAGTCCGCGCCGGCGAGTTCGGCCGTTCAGGAAGAATCGACGATTGTCCCCGCTACTCCTGAAGTCCGCGACCGGACCCCGCTTGTCGCGGCGGCTCCGCGCGCTGCCAAAGCGGACTATTCATGGCTTGTGGACTCTCTGGGGAGAAGGCTGGCCGCGCTGACTCGCTATCCAAACTCCGCGCGGCTCAACGGATGGGAAGGCAGAGTCGTCTTGCGGGCTATTATCCGAGCCGACGGGCATTTATTGGACGTCAAGGTGCATAAGAGTTCCGGCCATGATGCGCTTGATCGCGCGGCGCTCGAAACGATCAAGCTGGCCTGCCCGCTCCATATGAAACATACGCTGGACAGCACTGAAGTCGCCATCTATGTGCCGATTGTCTACAGTCTTGCGGGGTAGTTCAATATGAAGGCCGGGGCGCTGGGACAGATGAACAAGACGACCGTGTGGTTGGCGGCTGCTGCTGCCCTTGCGTGGGCATCGACCGCCATTGCGGAATCGAATAGTCCTTGGGCGCTCAGTCCAACAGCTTCGGTCGACCGAAAAGTCAGAGGCATCGTCGGGCCTTCTGTTCGCATCGACGACGCGGGGCGTATTGCGTTGGCGTGGGTGGAGGAAGAGAAAGAAATCCGGTCCGTGCTATATGCGCGACTCGATAAGGCCGGAGATTCGATCGCTCCCGTCAAGGTGAACGGGGCATCCGAAATTCCTTATTCGAGACAGGAAGCGCCGGCTCTAGTCGCGTCAGGAGACGATGTGTTCGTGACCTGGGCGGTCACGCATCCGAAGGCCAGGCCTGATAAGCCGTTTGCCAATGACTTGCGCCTGAGCCGCTCGACCGACGGCGGGAAGACGTTTCTCCCTTCTATTTTGGTGAATGACGATGAACAGGTCATCGGGCACAGTTTCGATTCGCTCCATGTGGCTCCCGATGGAGTCATTCATGTGGCCTGGATCGATGCAAGGGAAGGCAAGAAGGAATCAGGCACCTTTGCGACCAGCTCAGCCGATCACGGCCGCACGGTAGGGAAAAATCGTAAGGTGGATGAAGATACCTGCGTCTGTTGCCGTACCGCGATGGCCACGGCGCTGGACGGTACGCTCTATGTCGCTTGGCGAAAGATTCTGCCGGGGGATCTCCGCGAGACGGTCGTGGCACGATCCTCTGATAGTGGACAGACCTTTACGTCTCCAGTGATTGTGGGGCATGACAAGTGGGTGTTTCCCGGCTGCCCCCATCGTCCTGCTTCGATCGGAACAGATCGACAGGGGCGGCTCTATGTCGTCTGGTATACGGAAGGGGAGGACGAAACTCCGGCGATCTACCTGGCCTATTCCGATGATCGGGGTCAGACCTTTTCGCCCAAACAAAAGGTAAACGTTTCCAAGGGCACCTTTCCCGACCATCCCCAGTTGGCGGTTGATCCGGATGGACGGCTCGTTATCGCCTGGGAAGAACAGTCTCCAGTGCGGCGCGAAGTCGTGATGAGTCTATCGCTTGATCGCGGCGCGACCTTCAGTGCGCCTCAGAAGCTGAACGACAAGAAGGGGCAAACCCCCTCGCTGTCGATCAATGCCCATGGGCTGGCTGTCTTGGCCTGGATGGAGCATGCCATGCCGAACCATCGGATAGTTGTTCAGACGCTTCAGCTTCCGCCGGCCAAGGTATTGGCAAGACAGGAGCCGTAAAGTGAATGACTGGTCGACAAGGGTCGGGTTTACGCTGGTACTGGCGCTGTTCGTTGCCGTTGTGGCAGAGCCGAGCTTCGCCGGCGATCCCTTTGCCGGACTCAAGATGAGCCGGCTACCGGCCGGTAGCCAGGCCATGCCGTTCGAGCTCAAGGGGCTGGACGGAAAGATCGTAAAGTTGAGCGATCTGGGGGGAAAGGTCCTGCTGGTGAATTTTTGGGCGACCTGGTGCGGACCCTGCAAGGAAGAAATGCCGGCATTGGCCCGGTTACAGCAGCAGTTGGATCCGTCCCGATTCGTCCTCTTGACCGTGACCACGGATCTGCAACGAGAGGGAATTACCCATTTCTTGGCTCAGCAGGGGGTCGATCTGCCTGTTCTGTTCGATGAAGATCAAGAGGTGTCACGGTCCTACATGGTGCGGGCGTTGCCGACGACTGTTGTGATTGCGCGCGATGGGGCGTTAGTCGGACGGGCAGTCGGACCTCGCGAGTGGGACAGTTCAGAAGTGGTGGCAGGGCTGAAGGTGTTTATGGAGCGCGGTAGATGAAGCGGTGGATCGCACAGATTGCCCTGGCGACCGCTTGCGTCTATTTGGCGATTGGAATCGGTGCAGCGACCTGTCTCTTTTCCCATGAGGCCTCTTCGCAGTCTGCTCATCACCACACCAGCGAGTCGACCCACTCTCCCCTCTGTGCCTGGGCATGCCAAGCCAATCAATCTGTCGGCCTGGCCTCGACATCGGCAGGGACAGAGTCCTTGCTCCCCATATCAATGGTCGTGCCGAATGGCGTCAGTCTGTCGTCGAGTGACCTGCAATATCCGGCTCAGTCCCGCGCACCGCCACATTCGTAAGGGTTCATCCACTCAACGTTCCTCTGCAGTTCCAGTCGGGCGCAGCCGCCGTCGTGCGGCCTGAGACCGGCTAGGAGAGCAGCAGCTCATTTTATCACCATAGCGTGAGGAGTATCGGTCATGGGGTTGTTACAGAGCGTGAAGCATGTGCTTGCTGCAGCAGCACTGTTCGGAGGTATTGCCGTAATGGGACAAGCCGTGTCGGCGCAGGAGCCGGCATCGTCATCGGGAACAGAGCAGTCTCCGCGCGAGGGGCAATTGCGCGAGCAGCTCAAGAATATTCTGCAAGAACTGGAAGAGCTCCAGCGTGGCCGCGAGCAGACGTCGCCGCCGGCCGAGAAACCCAAAACGGTGATCGAGAAGGTGACCACTGAAGAGGCGGAAGCGACGGGCGCCATGCCGGAGTATGAGTTGGCCGACACCAGTATCGTGAGCAAGCGGTTGCAAAAGCGGCCGGAGGGCGTATCGGTCTCGTCAACGGTTCCTTCAGAGACAGATTCCCAGCCGACCAGGACGATGAAGGAGTCTATGGAATCACTTCCCGGCGTGGTCTTGCGCCAGGCGAACGGGCCGCGCGATTTCAGCATTATGATTCGAGGGCTGGGCGCCAAGACCACTTTCGCGGTACGCGATATTAAGATCTACGAGGATGGCTTCATTCAGACCCAATCCGACGGCCTCTCGCGGCTCGATCTTCACGATCCGTGGTTCATGCGCAGCGTCGAAGTGATCCGAGGCGCATCGTCGTCGCTCTACGATAACTACGCCCTCGGCGGCATGGTGCACTTCAGGACGCGGCGCGGCAGCGACATCAACGGCGTCGAAAGCTTTTTCTCAGGCGGATCATTCGGCTATCACAAACAAGCGTTTGCGTTCGGGAAAGACACGGAGCATCTGGACGTATCCATGTTCGTCAGTAACGTCGGGGAAGACGGATACATCCAGAACAGCGAATATAAGACACAAACGCTTAATTTTAATCTTCGTTTCAAGCTCGACGATAAGCAGAACTTTTATGTCAAAGCGATCTCGAACTGGCTGGATACAAAGGTGCCTACCAGACTGAACCAGGCGCAGTTTCTCGCCGATGAACGGCAAGCAGGCAACAACGCTGTCAGATTTAATCAAAGCCGGGTTGATCGGCGCACGATCCTGGGAGGGATCTATGAGCGGCAGATTGACGCGAATACGGTGTTAACGGTCGAGGCCGACTACGACGTCAAGGACATCCAGCAAACATTCGCGCAGATCGGGGAAAATACCAATCCCAATTACAAGACCTATACGGACTTGCGGCATGATGGCCGGCTTGGCGCGATGCCGCTGAGGAGCTATGTTGGTTTCTTTCTCAACCAGATGGACCAGAAAGCCAACAGTTTCCAGAATCTGGGCAACTTTGTCGGGACAAAAGGGAGACTGATCCAAAACTCCCGCGGATCGATTTTCAATGTCGGCGGCCGTTTCCGCGAGGAGTTGGAATTCTTCCCGAAGTGGATCTTAGCGGCGGGGCTTGGCTACGAGCACTCCCACCTCAGCGCGCACGCAACCAACTACAGTCAGACAACTGGCGCGGTGGCCACAAGCGTCAGCGCGAGTCGGATCTACTCAAATTGGGCGCCGGAGATGTCTCTCACCTGGAAGCCGGCTGAAGGGTACCGCCATTGGATAAGGGGCTCGACCGGCTACGGCATTCCAACATTCAGCAATCTCTTGCGAGATCCCATCACGGGCTTGCCGGGGACGAATTTCGATCTGAAACCGCAGAAGAATCTAAACTTGGAAATCGGCACCGATTCCAAGTTGCACGAGACCCTGACCGTTCACCTCGTCGGGTTTTACACGTTCTACAAAGATGAAATCATCACGCAGCTTATATCTGCGCCGAACAATACAGCATCAGTCAATGCCGATTCTTCCCGATATCGAGGGATCGAGGCATCCTTCGATTGGCGGCCGCTTTTGGGCCTGCGGCTGGCCGGCGCCTATACCCACATCGACGCCGAATACATCAATTTCTCCGATCGGACCGCGGCTGGGTTCCTGGTTCGAGACGGGAAGAAGGTGGCTAATGTTCCATCCGATGTGTTCAACGGCAAGGTCGCCTACGACCATGAGCCGAGCGGATGGGGCGCGTGGTTCGAAGGCAGTTATTACAACAGTTATTTCCTGAACAACAGCAATACGTTCGGGATTCCCTCCTACATGATTGCGAATATCAACGTGCACAAAACTTTCGAATTCAAGGATTCTTCCTGGATTCGGTTTGCCAAGCTCTATGTAGAAGTGGACAACATTGCGGATAGAAAGTACGTGGCGTCGGGTACAGTGATAGGCGGCGAAACCCATGCTGCGGCTGCGGGCCAGTCGGTGTTCTTCGCCGGGTATGGCCGGGCGATTTATGGCGGAGTGACATTGGGCATGTTTTAGCTTGTCGAGACATGCGGAATGCTTGTGGTCGAAGCAACGGGCAATTCTGAGGCGCGCTCAACTTCGGGAGGCCTTTTCACGAAGGCGACGAGCATATGATGCCATGGAATGAGGTGTGTATGAACAAGCAATTGCTTCGAGTCAATGAAGCGGCGGAGTTATTGAATGTGAGCCGTTGGACCGTCTATCGGTGGGTAGAGGACGCAAGGTTGAGCGCAACGAAAATCGGCACACAGAGTCTACGCGTGAGCGCACACTCGGTCGATAAATTGATTGTGGAGAATTGGACGGATCGCTGAATCGTAACCGATCTGCGCCAGCGATGACCGCGGAGGGTGGGGTGTTTGTCCAGGATCGTCCGGTAACCGACGAGCAGTTCGATGCGGCGCTGAGCACCCAGCCCCTGGAGTCGTTGGTCCTGGTCTGCGCCGATAAAGTTACAAAGCTGGAACGATTTGTTGGGATCGTCGATCGTGTCCGCGGACTCGGCTTTCGCCAGGTGAGTCTGGAAGTCGTTCGGACATGATTGGAACAATCAGCAGCGAAGTCTTCGTCGGCGTATATTTGTATCTTGTAGCATCCATGAGGATCCGTCAGTAGACAGAGATCGGACAGGGCAGTCTGCGAGTCTTTCGGCCATCAGTGAGTGGGCTCATCGGCGAAGATAAATTGTCTGACAGGCATGCCAAGAATAAAGGAGGGATCACTGCAACGCGGGTGAAGGGCAAGGGTTTCAAAATGAAAAAGTAGCAACAGGCACGATGCAGATCCTGCGGATTGACACCTTTGTTTCAGAGCCTGAAAATCCACCTTCCATTCTGCTAAACTCCTACCGGCTGAGGGATTCCCGCTTTTGCCGGAAATGATCGGCGACTTCGGCTTTTGGTATAGAGAGACCCGGTCTGAGGCCGACGCATGACGCACCCAGCCATCACTAACGCCTGCCAATGTAACAAGATCCAGCGATGAATCGTGTGCTCTTATACCCAAGAACCCTCCTACATCTCCGCCCGCTACAGCTGCTTGCCCTGATCCGGACTCGTTTGTTTCCAGCTTCAACGAAGCTTGAACCGATTCGTGGGGTAAGCCTGAGACCGGGCGTCGGACTCAATCCGTGCCTTCCCCCTTCCCGCCCTGCGGGGTGCGATCGCTCATTCTATTTCCTCAATCAGGAAAAGACCTTTACCGATGCCGGCGTCGATTGGGTCAGTCAGGATATGCCGCATCAGTGGCGGCGCAACCTGCACGGCTTCGGCTATTTGTTCGATCCGGACCGGTCACACGAGGTGAAGGTCCAGCTGATCTCCGAGTGGATCGCGAGAAATCCTCCCGGCACGGGTGACGGGTGGGAGCCTTCTGCCCTGTCAGTGCGTATCGTCAACTGGATCAAGTTCTTCCTGAGGCATGACAAAGCCATACAGGAATCATGGAGTCACAGTCTCTATACGCAGGCGGCATGGCTTGAGAAGAACATCGAGCGGCACATCCTTGCAAACCACTATCTCAAAAATGCCGTGGCCCTGTTTTTTGCCGGAATGTATTTCGAGGGGGAGGCTGCCGACCGGTGGTTCAAGCGGGGCTGGAAGATGCTCCTGCAAGAACTGAAAGAGCAGTTTCTTGCGGACGGCGGTCATTATGAACGAAGTCCCATGTACCATTCGATCTGTGTGTGCGATTATCTTGACGTCTTGAATCTCGCCCAGAGTTCACGGCCGGTACTCGAACGTGAGGAGATTGCGCATCTTCGGCGAGCGGTGGCCTCCAGCCTCGATTTTCTTCATGCCATGGTGTTCCCGGACCAGGATATCCCACTGTTTAATGATGCCGCTTTCGGGATGGCTCCGTCTCCGTTGCAACTCTTTAATTATGCACACCGGGTGATGGGCTATCGGACTCCTGCCGAGCCGACGGGACTGACCCTCGCTGAGCGGTCGGGGAGCGGGTATTACGTCTGCCGCAACGGGGAGGACATGATCGTCATCGACTGCGGAGCCATCGGACCCGACTATCAGCCCGGTCATGCTCATTGCGATACCCTCAGCTTTGAATTGGTCATCGGCGGGCGGCGCGTCATCGTCGACAGCGGTGTTTTTGACTATCAACTGAGCGAGGAGCGAGCCTATGCTCGAAGCACGCGCGCGCATAACACGGTTGTTGTCGATGGGAAAGAACAGTCGGAAATGTGGAAGGTGTTCCGCGTGGCGCGCCGGGCGAAGCCGCTCTCGGCGATCTTGAAGAAGCAGTCGGATGGTACGGTGCTATTCGAGGGTGCCCACAATGGGTATGCGAAATTGAGAGGCAAGCCGATCCATAAGAGACACATCGTCTATGATGGTCAAGGGAGTTGGGTCATCAAAGATACGTTGGAGGGCAGCGGGATGCATCGTATGGACAGTTACCTGCATGTCCATCCCGACTTCCATATCATCCGGATGGGGACCTGTATCGCGATCAAGGCTCCGAGCGGCCATACCGTTGCGATGGTTGATTTATTGGGGCCCGCCGATACGAGGTTGGAACAGGGGTGGTATTTCCCGGAGTTCGGCGTGAAGCATGAGAATCATGTGATTGTGTTTTCCTGTTCGCAAGACGCTCCGTTCGGGTTGAGCTACCGAATCAGGAAAATGATCGGCCGGCAGTAGGATAACAGGGAGAGAGACCGCTCGCTCATTGCGGATGCTGTGCCCGATAGGCACGCCAGCCGCCGTACTCGGTGATCTCCCGGTGCCCTTCGACGAGCGCCGGTTCACCCAACACACCCAGGACAATACTTCCGTCTTCCAGCCGCACCTTGCCGATGCACAGACCCGGCGGTTCGTTCAGTAAGATTCCCGCCAGTCCGGCAGGGGGGACAGACCAGACTTCGACTGCGACCTTGACCCCGGTCCCATCCGTCACGCGCAGCATCGCAGGGTGTTCGTCGTTAATCGTCCAGAGCCGATACGCCGCTTCGGTCTTCGTTTCCCGGACAAATGTGGCCTTGGCTGCCACCATGTTGGGGTTGAGCTTGAGCCCCCGCATCAGCGTGCCATTGACAGCCAGCAGTACATCGCTTTGGCTCATCTGACACCTTCCGCGTAGGTTTGGCGGAGAGACGCGATGAGACGATCTGCAGTGGTCACCCAGCCGACAATTCCCCCCTGCGATTGGATCATGCGGACCGTCGCCTGTTTGAAATCGGGGAAATAGCTTTCGGTTCCGTCTTCAACTAAGAGACATTCGTACCCGCGGTCGTTGGCTTCTCTCATGCTGGTCTGCACGCAAACTTCGGTGGTGACGCCGGTGAAGACGAGATGGGTGATCCCGAGGGTCTTCAGGCGCTCTTGAAGATCGGTGGCGTAAAAGGCCCCTTTCCCCGGCTTGTCAATGACCAGTTCGCCGGCTTCGGGGCGCAATTGTGGAATGATGTCGTTTCCCGGTTCTCCCAATACCAGGATCCGTCCCATCGGGCCGGGATCGCCGATGCGCAATGTCGAGTTTCCGCGCCGCTTCTTGGCCGGCGGGCAATCCGACAAGTCGGGGCGATGCCCCTCCCTGGTGTGAATCACCGGCAGACTCAATTCGCGGAAGGTCTTGAGGACGGTGGCCACGGTCGGCACAATCTGTTGCAGATGTTCGACCTGGTTCCCCAGCGCTGCGCCGAACCCGCCCGGCTCAATGAAGTCGCGTTGCATGTCAATAATCACCAGCGCCACTCGCGCGCCTGAGCCGCGCGGCGGCAGGGAATAGGGAGAAGGAGAAGCTGGAACTGTGTTCATGTGCTGTGTCCTGTCATGTGCCGCCCGATCAGCGCGAGATCGGCGCCGGACGACGTGGTTTCATAGACCAGCTGACCGTTAAACATGACGACGACACGGTCGGCCAGTTCCAGGATCTCGTCGAGATCTTCGCTGACTAAGAGGACCGCCGTGCCCCGGTTGCGCGCGGCGACGATCTGCAGCCGGATTTCTTCCGTCGCCAGAAAGTCCAATCCAAAACAGGGATTGGCCACGACCAGGATGTTCACTTCCGCCGACAGTTCACGGGCCAGGACGGCGCGCTGGACATTGCCTCCCGAGAGAGACTGGATCGGTGTGTCGGGATAAGGCGGTTTGATATTGTAGCGTTCGATTAGCCCGTGCGCGCTCCGGCGTAGCGCGGGGCGGTTCATGAGCCAGCCGCCCACGGCGTGGGGTTCCATATCGAAGTTGCGAAATGCCAGATTCTCCGCCACGCTCATGCGCCCCACACAGGTATTTTGCAGGGGCTCCTCCGGGAGGCAGAACATCTTATGCCGCAGAATGTTGTCACGAGTCGGCTGGTAGAGTTCATCATGCACGTGGATGGTGCCGCCCGTGGCTGGCCGTTGGCCGGCCAGCACTTCCACTAACTCGCGCTGCCCGTTCCCTGAGACGCCGGCGACCCCGACGATCTCACCCTCATGAATCGTCAAATGGACGCCCCGGACGACTTCGACGCCGATGTCGTCATTGACACGAATGTTCCGCAAGAGCAGCTTTGGCGTCTTGGTCGAATTCTCGATCCGCTGCTTTGGCTTGGCCGTGATCTCGGACCCCACCATCATTTCTGCCATCTGGGAAATCTTCATCTCCGAGACCTTGCCGGAGCCGGCGAATTGTCCCTTCCGCAGCACAGTCACTTCATCCGCGAATGCCGCCACCTCGCGAAGTTTGTGGGTGATGATCAATACGCTCAATTGCTGTGCCAGGGTCATGGCGCGGAGATGCCCCAGGACTTCGTCCGCCTCATGCGGCGTCAAGACGGACGTCGGTTCGTCCAAAATGAGGATGCGGTTGCGCAGCGCCAGCTGCTTGAGGATTTCGACCTTTTGCTTTTCCCCCGCGGCAAGGGAACTGACGAGGGCGGTGAGCGGCACCTGGAACGGCATCTGCGCCATGAACTGCGTCAGCTGATCTTGTTCCTCTTTCCAGTTGATAACGGGATTGAGGCGGGCTTTCGAGATCACCAGATTTTCGAGCACTGTCATGTTGGGAATAAGCGTGAACTGCTGATAGACCATTCCGATCCCGAACGTCTGCGCGTCGCGCGGGCTGCGAATCGTGACCGGTTGCCGGTCCAGGAGGATCTCTCCGCCATCCGGGCGGTAATAGCCCATGATGCATTTCACCAGGGTACTCTTGCCGGCGCCGTTCTCGCCGAGCAGGGCATGAAACCGGCCGGACCGGAGATGAAGATGGACATCCTTCAGGGCGGTGAGCGGTCCGAACCGTTTGGTGACGCCACGCGCCTCCAGATCCGGAGGAACAGGAGTCGTCATGACAGCGCCTCGATGAGGGCGTCCGATTTCGCCACGGCACCAAACACCCCGCCCTGCATCTTGATCATCTTCAGGGCTGCCTGGTGGTTTCCGTAATCGGTCGCGCCGCAACAGTCTTCCAGCAGCAGACATTCAAAACCCCGGTCATTGGCCTCGCGCATGGTCGTGTGGACGCACACATCGGTCGTAATGCCCGCCAAGAGGATATTGGCGATGCCGCGCAGCCGCAACAGCATTTCCAAGTCGGTTGCCCAGAAGGAGCCTTTTCCGGGCTTGTCGATGACGGGTTCGCCGGCTTTCGGAGCGAGTTCGGGGATGATCTCCCACCCCGGTTCGCCCCGCACGAGGATTTTTCCGCAGGGGCCTGGATCGCCGATGCCGGCGCCGATGCGGCGGCTGCGCCACCGCTTGTTTTCCGGCAGGTCCGACAAGTCGGGCCGATGTCCTTCTCTGGTATGGATGACGTGCATGCCGATGGTTCTGGCTTTCGACAAGACTTTCAGAATGTGCGCGATCGGGGCGCGGGTGAGGGAAATGTCGTATCCCATCTTGTCGACATACCCTCCCTTCCCGCAGAAATCGGTCTGCATGTCGATGATGAGAAATGCGGTATTCTCCGGTCTGAGATCGCCGTTGAACGGGTAGGGATAGGGATCGGCTTTGACATATGTGCTCATAAGTCACCTCACAAGAGTCTGTGAATCTATGGTTGTCATCGGTCATGTCCCATGCGCTACCGGGTCACTGTGAGTTCATGCGGCACCCCCGCGAGATTGCGCCGTGGAGAACAGGTGATGATCATCACCGCCAACGTCATGATGTACGGGATTGCGTTGAAGATATAATATCCGCCTGTAATGCCCACGGACTGCAGGGAAGGGCCCAACGCCGCCGCTCCTCCCCACAAGAGCGAGACCCAGAGACAGCCGACCGGCTTCCAGCGGGCAAAGATGACCAGCGCCACTGCCATCAATCCCTGGCCGCTCGAAAGGCCTTCGCTCCAATTGAACGGGTAGTAGAGCGAGAGATACGATCCGCCGATTCCAGCGAGGAATCCTCCCAGGGCGGTGCTCATGATCCTGATGCGATCGACGGGTAATCCGAGGGCGCGCGCCGCATCCGCACTCTCGCCGACGACCCGTACTTTGAGTCCCCACGCCGTGTGCTTCAACATCCACCCCAGCGCGATCGCTACAATGACTCCTAACAGGAACAACGCGTTGATCTGCAGAGCTGCGCTCAGTTGCGGCACATCGCTCCAGCCTCCGAGATCGATGGAGGGGAGTCGAGGAGCGGACGGCTGGATATAGGGCTTTCCCAGAAAAAAGGCCAGCCCGGTGCCGAACAGCATCATCGCAATTCCCACGGCAATGTCGTTGACGCGCCGGAAACTGCACAGCCAGCTGTGCAGCGCACCGAGCGTCATGCCGGCCAGCCCGGCGCACAGAACTCCCAGCCATGGAGATCCGCTGTGCAGCGCGACGGCATAGCCCGTCATCGCACCCATGACCAGCGTGCCTTCAAGGCCCAGATTGATGCGGCCGCTTTTCTCCGTCAGACATTCACCCAGCGAGACGAAGAGAAACGGCGTGCCGATTCGAATCGCTCCTCCGAGAACCGCGATGAGTACGCCCCACCAACCGACTTCCATTAGACGGCTCCTTGCTTCGGCATTCGTGAAAAGCGGCCATACAGCGTTTCGCTGAATAGGATGACGAGGAAGATGATGCCCTGCATGACGAGCACGGTCGCATCCGGCAGCTCATGAACCCGCTGCAACAATCCGCTGCTCGCCCGGATCCCCCCCAAGAGCACGGCGACCGGTATGATGGCCAGCGGATTGTTGCGCGCCACAAAGGCGACGAGAATGCCCGCATAGCCGTAGTTGGCGTTGAGCGTATCGTTGGCCCTGCCGTGGATGGCGGCGACTTCCACCATGCCCGCCAATCCGCCGGCCGCTCCCGCCACGCAGCACACGATGAGAATCAACCGCCCGACCGGCAACCCTGCGATTTGGGCGGCGCGCACATTGCCTCCCGCGATTTGGGATGAAAAGCCGAAGACCGTGTGGTGCATGAGAAACCATGAGAGGATGCAGGCCACGATGCCGAATACCAGTCCCCAATGGAGATCCGTGCCGGGAATGAGGCCGATCATATTGGCCTCTCCGATATGATGCGTCGAGGGGTGATTGAGGCTCTCCGGATCTCGAAATGTGCTGGTAACGAGGTGGTTCAACAGTGCGATCGCAATATAATTCAGCAACAGGCTGCTGATCGTCTCATTCACAGCGCGATAGTGCCGCAGCGCTCCGCCGATGGCGAGCCAGATCGCGCCGGCTGCCATGCCGGCGAGCGCCATGGTCGTCAGGACGACCATGGGAGAAGCGTCGGGTATGGTCAGGGCTGCGATGGCCGCGAAGAGGCCGCCCATGACCACGGCCCCTTCTCCGCCGATGATAATCAACCCAAGATAACCGGGAAGCGCCGTACAGAGGGCAGTCAGCATCAACGGCGCCGCTCGTATCAGCGTGTTTTGCCAGGAGAACGACGTCCCGAACGCGGCCCGGTACATCGTCTGATAGACCTCGAACGGATTCGCTCCAGCCGCGGCCACAAAGGCGCCGAACAACACCATCGAGACCGACAGAGACCCGACGATGATGAGGAACGGCTCCAGCGCCTTATTCAGGGTGTGCGGCATGCCGGTGCTCATGACTTGGTTGAGCCGATGACTCCTTCAACCAGCCAATCCATACTTTCCAGCCAGATATCCGTCTGGACATGTTCCTTCCCGGCTGCGATGACGACGCGGCCCGTATTGTCCTTGATCGGACCCTTGTACACGACCATCGAGCCGCTCATGAATTTTGCTTTCGCCGCCTCGGCTTGAGTACGAACGGCTTCGGTCACGGTTTGGTGATAATCCGAGACCTTCACGAGTCCTTCCTTCAAGCCGCCTCGTACAAGGTGAGGAATCGGCTGTCCTTTGCGGATCAGCTCGGCATAGTCCATATAGACCTTGGCCCAGTTCCACTCTGCTCCGGTGAGGTACCCACGCGGCGCCAGCTTTGCCTGATTGCAATGGTAACCCGTGCAATAGATGCCTCGCTTTTCGGCGGTGGTGATGACGACTTTGGGGCTATCGACATGACAGGTGATGACGTCGATCCCTTGGTCGACCAGGCTGTTGGTGGCTTCCGCCTCGCGAACCGGCAACGACCAGTCGCCGGTGAAAATCACATTGGTCGTACAGTTCGGTCTGATGCTGCGCGCTCCCAGCATATAGTTGTTGATGTTACGCAGCACTTGTGGAATCGGTTTGGCCGCCACAAAGCCCAGCTTCCCGCTTTTACTCATGCCGCCCGCGACGATGCCGGCTACATATTGCGACTCATCGATGTAGCCGAAGTAACTCCCGACGTTCTTGGGATGTTTCCCTTCCTGGTAGAGTCCGCCGCAATGCAGAAACTGGATGTTGGGATATTGGGGTGCGACCTTGAGAATGTGGGGATCGAAGTAACCGAAGGAGGTGGGGAAGATCACCTGCGCTCCGTCCAACTTGATCATGCTCTCCATGGTTTTTTGGACCTCGATGGTTTCCGGCACCTTTTCTTCATCGAAGGCCTTCGCCCAGTCGAGTTTGGCCACCGCGGACTTGCCCTCGAAGTGCGCCTGGTTATAGCCATAGTCATCCCGGGGTCCGACAAAGATAAATCCCATCTTGACCTTGTCCGTCGCTCCCCAGGCCTGTCCGATCCAGTCGAACCGGCCCAACATTCCCAGCGCTCCGGCAGCCGCGGTACCTTGGAGCACTTGCCGTCTCGTGAGTTTTCGCGGTGCAGCCATAGATCCTCCTCAATGCTGTACGGTGGATGGTGAAGTGCCGTCTCTGACAATGAACGTTCCGGTCTTGCCGGCCAGGGCACGGCCGATATTGGGCGGATCGGTGATCAGTCCCATCCGCCCGCCGCCTTCCAAGAACTCGATCACCGCCTGAATCTTCGGCCCCATACTGCCCTTGTCGAATTGGTTGTCTGCGAGATGGCGCTTCGCGTCGGCAAGGGTCATGCGATCCAACCATTGCTGGTTCGGCCTGTTGAAATTGATGGCCACCTTCTCGACTCCCGTGGACACCATCAACAAATCGGCTCCGATGCCACGGGCGAGGAGACTTGATGCCAGGTCTTTGTCGATAACCGCTTCGACCCCGGTCAATCCGCCTTCTTCGCTCTCGATCACAGGGATTCCACCGCCGCCGCAGGCAATGACAACGAATCCGGCGCGAGCCAGTGTCTTGATCGCCGCCAGTTCGACGATGGTCTTCGGCAACGGCGACGGCACCACCCGGCGCCAGCCGCGTCCTGCGTCCTCCTTGACCACCCACCCTTGACGGGAGGCGAGCCGGTGCGCGGTCTGTTCGTCCATATGAGATCCGATCGGCTTGGACGGGTCGGCAAATGCCGGGTCATGGGGGTCGACCAGGGTTTGCGTGATGACAGCCACGGCTTTCCGATCGAGTTTCTGTGTGCGAAATTCGTTATAGAGGGCTTTCAGAAACATGTATCCGATGCCCCCCTGCAGGTCCGCATCGGCGTAATCCATCGGCACGGGAGGGATCTCCTCCAAGGCCAATTCGGAACGGCGCAGAATGAAGCCGACTTGAGGACCGGTTCCATGGGTGATCACCACGTTCCATCCGGCCGCAATCATGTCCGCGATGTGATGGACAGTGAGGGCCGCTTCACGGCTTTGGTCGGGAATCGATTCGTGGTGTTTGTCCCGGATCAACGCATTGCCCCCGACCGCGACCACGGCAAGTTTGCCGGCGTGTTCCATGGTCACCTCCTTCGCGTTTACCGTTTGCCGCAGACACCCTCCGCCAGTGCGGACACTGCCTGTGTGAAACAGGCCAGGGGAGCTCGCGTGATACCGGCTCCGATCTGCCCGACTCCCGCCTCACGATGGGCGATTCCCGTATTGATGATCGGCAGAATGCCGGTATCGACGACTTTGCGGATGTCGATGCCGGCCGGCGAGCCGGCAAAATTCATCGGCGGCAGCGTAAACGCCTCATTGCGGCCGATCGTGATGTGAGTCATCGCCATGGTGTTGTCGATCGCATCCTGCGGCGCGCCGCCGACGAACTTGACGATGGCCGGGGCCGCCGCCATTGCAAAGCCGCCGACACCCGCCGTCTCAGTGATCGCGCTGTCTCCCAGATCCGGCGCCGCGTCCGCCGTGGTGTAGCCGGGGAAAAAGAGTCCGTCCACGATCGGCGCCGGCGCGGTGAACCAGCGCTCTCCCGTGCCGCTGACGCGGATGCCGAACTCGACGCCGTTGCGCGCCATCGCCGTGACCATGCTGCTGTCGGGAACGCCGTGGGCGGCATCGAGCATGGCTTTACAGGCGGCCATGGAGAGATTCAAAAAGAAGTGATCGTTGCCGGCGACGAAGTCCACGGCTGCAGCGATGTCGGTCGACGGCGCGCGTGTCTTCAGGAGCGCTACGATCAGGCGCTTGAGGAACAGAGAGGATGCCGCGACATTGCGATTGTGCACCTCGTCGCCCATGTGCAGGGCTTGCGCCATCAAGGGTTTGAGATCGATGCCGCCGAGGATTTCAAGCCCGGCCCGCAATGTCGGCGCGAGCGTCTGTCCCATCCATCTGAGACGGTTGATCACATCCGGACCATTGGCGCCGAATCTGAGCGCCTTTCCGAGTCCCTCGTTGAAGTTGCTGAACGAGGGACGGTTCTGTGTCGTATCGACGACCATCCACACCGGCATGGATGGGCTGATGGCGCCTGCCATCGGACCCACGGCGGCGTGGTGGTGGCAAGGTTCAAAGGCAATGTCGCCGCTGGAAGCCAAGGCAGCTGCGCCGGCCGTATCCTTCGCCCATCCTTCATACAGAATGGCGCCGATGATGGCGCCCTTCATGGGGCCGCACATGTTTTGCCAGGCGATGGGGGGGCCGCCGTGCAGAATCATGCGTGTGCCCATGTCGGGGAGAACTTCGCGTGCGATGCCGATGTCCCGAAGAATCGGCTGAGCCGATTGATACAAGTCGAAGGCCGTTCGGTTGGCTGCTTCGACGGAAGGAAGGTTCACCAGCTGAGCCAACGCGCGAGCGACGTTCTGCTGTCCCTGAGCAGGCGGAGCCCATTCTATCTGTAGCGCGGCACCGCCTGCCCTGGCGATTGATTCAGCGAAAGACGCCAGGCCGACGTTTAACACGTGCAGTTTTTCCTGAAACAACGTCTGCATCATGAAGACGCTCCAGCCTGGCCGGCCGTTACGGCGGCGGCTGCCATACGTACTGCTTGAGCATTGCTCTCGGTTAGGATCATGCCTGCACTCCGCAACGTGTCTTCCTGTTTGGACAGATCTTGCGGGTCCGATGCGGTCCCGCACACGAACCCGATCACGGCCAGCTGCCTGCCGGCCTTCTTGGCCGAGCCCGTGGCCTGATGAAGTACCGGCGCCAGTTCGCCCGCCGGATCGGGATGCGAGCCATAGCCGAGCACAATGTCCAAGAGGATCATCGCCACTTGGGGATCCGCCGCTTCTTTCAAGATGCGTTCATTGCGCAGCCGGTGATCGATCATGGGATGCGGGCGCCCTCTGGTAAAGAGATCGTCGCCCAGATCGATGACCGTATGTTCCCGGCTGGTCCATACGTCGTGCAGTCGGTCTGCCGGTTCCACTGGAGTGTTGGAATAGATCCGTCCCAGGTCTTTCTTCAAAAGCAGCGAAGCTTCATAACAAAATGTCCCTCCGCTGTAGAGGCCGCGGATATAGCGCTGTCCGGCGGCAAACGTGGACGGTATCGGGCGCGAGGATCCCGGGGGACTTCCTGTATCAGGCGTCCTGCCCTCGGCGAGCGCGACTGCCGCCGCCGCCGCATCTTCCAGGGTGTCGGCCGGGAACACATTCGCTCGTCTGATGCGCGCGGGGTCCGCGCCCAGAAAGTTCACTACCACCGGCTTTCCGGTCTTGTCCGCCGCCTCCAGGACATGCTCCGCCACTTCGGGCGCCGGGGGTTTGGAGATCAGTACGATGACTGAGGTGGATCGATCGGCAGCCAGGGCGTTGAGGCTCTGCAGCATGGTAATCCCGCCTACGTCTTTATGAAGATCATGGCTTCCTGTGCCGATCGCTTGTGAGATGCCGTGGCCCCATCGATCGATCAAGCAGGTGACCTGTTGGAGGCCGGTGCCCGACGCAGCCACAACACCGATTGTTCCGCGCGTGACGACGTTGGCGAACGCGAGTGGTATTCCATTGATGATTGCAGTTCCACAGTCGGGGCCCATGACGATCAGATCGCGGTCCCGCGCGAACCGTTTCAACGCGATTTCATCTTGTAATGCGACGTTGTCGCTGAAGAGCATCACGTTGAGGCCGAGGCGCACAGCCTTGAATGCCTCGGCTGCGGCGTATTCGCCGGGCGTGGAAATCAAAGCAAGGTTCGCCTCGATCATATCCCCAAGACCCATTTCAAGACTGCGAGGAGCGATGGCACGGGACGTTCCATGTCCGGCTGTGGGAGCAGGTTGCTTCAGCGCAGACTCGGCTGCGGCCAGTGCAGCATCGAGCGCCTCGGCGTTTCCCTGCAGCGCGATCAGCAAATCATTGGCGCCGGCCTCGACGGTTCCGGCCAACAGGCCCGCTTCCTTGAGCAGGCTGATGTTGTTTGCGGAGGCCATGATGGCCGAGGCCTGCTCCACGCCGGGCAACTTGGCGAAGGTGGAGGAGAGCTGCATGAGCGAGACCGAATCACGATAGAAGTTGCGGATGACTTTGGTCGCCCTGGCCATGTGTGCGGCCTCCCATCGACGTTCCGCGCCGTGGATGGATTCTGGCGCTCAACATCGGGCGGGCGGGGTATCCCGCCGGTGGACTATGCGGCGAACGTCACCTCTCGCAACATAAAGCCTTGTTCGAGATGGCGGCGCGCATCATCAAGACATTTCCGACCTTGTGACTTCGTGTCGGGTGTGTTCGGTGGCCAAATTGAACACATAATTGTATACCAAGTCAAGCGCCAGGAACCTCCAAGCAATGAGAGGCCGGCAATGAGGGCTTTGTCCAGGCAGCACAGCCGAACAAGAATCCTGCCATGCCGTCGGTCCCTGAGCTGTGACCGACCTGTAGGGCGGCCTGTGTTTCCGCGCGGACGTCGTCGATCGTATCTGCTCGATCCAACGTTTGCGCCAGCCGCGCGATCGGCTCCGAAGCATGTCCCCGGACAGCGGATTGGATGTGGGCACGACTGATCACATTGGTCTCAGAAGCAGCCCTGGACAGCCAAACTCCAACCGATGCCAGGAACCGCAGCCGTGCAGTATCAACGCTAGCTGTGCTCCAGAGTCCGGCCAGGTATCCCACCAGAAAATCATCTCCTGCCGGCGTCAGACCTGGCCCCAGTCCGATTAATGGCTCGATTGCGGTGCAGGCCTCTTCTGCTTGCAAAGCTCCGGTTGCATCAAGGAGGTCGGGAATAGTTCCAAAGGCTCCCTCGGCCCGAGCCATGGCCTCGATAATCGCGGGAATCGTATCCCCGCGCTGATGTTGTCGCAATGTTTGCCACGCAACCAACCATGCTGCAGCCTGGTCCCGCCGATGGAGATCGATCCGCAATCCGCCGAGATCGATATGCCAGCACGCGGCGATCCGCAGATCGATGGACAGAACCGATTGTGTGAAGCGGACGGTGCCTCCCCGGCAAGCAGCCGGTTCTCCCACGCGGACGAAGTCAGGAAAGGTGAACCGGGCCGGTGTCTTGATGCGGAGACCATTGGGTACGTTGGGTTTTTCTGAAGACAGCAGGGTCAGCAGGGCGCCGGTCTCAATCTCGATATTGCAGGCTCGATCGAAAACGCTGTGCACCATTCCGCTGAAGCGCCCGGTCGGTGCTTCAATCCCGGCTGAAAGAGCGAAGACACGCATCGGGTCTCCTTCGACGGTCCGGTTGGATTATCCTCAGTATGCTGCGAAGCGAACCAACGTCAGTGGCGGATCGGCACACTACATTGAATAGGACCGTGCCAGTGCGTCTTTGATTGCCGAATGAACATTGTTACGGCCCTCTTCGATGTTTTTCTGCATGGCCTTGCGTGCGCCGGCGACATTCTTGGCGAGAATGTATTTGAGGATATCCAGGTGCTGGCGACAGGTGCTCGCCGCCCGGTGTGTCTTGGCGAAGTCGATGATGCGGAACAGCATCAATCGCTCATTGATCGCGCGCAACTGGCGCAGCAATGATTTGTTGCCTGAGGCATGGGCCAGTGTTTCGTGAAACTGTGTGTCCAGCCTGGCGAGTTCCTCATCTTTTCTGGGCGAGCCGTTTAACAGGCCTGTCCATGTACGTTTCAGCGCGGCGATATCGCTCTGGACGGCATCGTTCCGTGTCGCCAAACGTTCGACGACAAACAGCTCTAGGGCCAGGCGGACATCGTAGAGCTCCTCGATCTCTTGCAGGTTGTGTTGTTTCACTCTGTAACTTCGGTTGGGCATTCTCTGCACGAACCCATCCGTTGCCAGTATCCGCAAGGCCTCACGCACGGGGCTACGGCTGACGTTGAACTGCTTGCACAGCTCTGCTTCGGTCAGGCGGTGTTCCGGGGGATATTGCCAATGGAGAATCTGGTCTTTGAGCGTCGTCACGATGGATGCGCTCAGACTTGAGAATTCAGGTGACACGATCCGTTCATTCTTCCTCGTCATATCGTAGCCGCTCCCGCAGTGCTCGTGAGTGAGGCCACATTGTATACAGCATGGAGTACGCGTGTCTAATGCGGTGGGCCAACGGTAAGGCTGCAGACTGTGCCTCGGTTGATCCGCATGTGTGTGATGGCCGTGCGTACTTCGTACGTTGATTTGCCGGAGCCCGGTCTTTATAGTTCCAATGGTGAAGTCAAGCAAGCTGTGAAAACCATCGGTCGACTTCTCAGACTCCATAGATATCCAGGCATGAGGCGACGCCGAGCATCCTGTTGAGTCGAGAGCATAGATGCGGGGTCCCATGGGAAACCGGTTTGTCCCAGTCATGGTGTTTGTTCTTGCTTCTGGTGCGGCCTATTCCGGCTTGCCGCTGCAGTCTTGGTCCGCTTCCGTTGTCTCCCCGGCGAACCGCAAAGATGAAGCCCTGTCTCATATCGAACGGGGAGAAACCTTATTGCGTCAGGGCGACCTGAAGGGGGCTGCTGATGCCGCAAGAAGGGCGGTGGAGTCGAATCCCTCGTCGGCAGAGGGGCATTATCTTCTCGGAAGGCTTCATCTCAAAGACCGCAAACTGGAGAAGGCTGCGGAAGCATTTTTACGATCACTCAATATTCGGTCAGCTTCCCCGGACGTGTTGAACGATTTAGCCGGCCTGTATGTGCTGCAAGGCAAACCGGCTGAAGCTGAACAGGCACTGATCCGTGCGGTCGCCGCTCATCCTGCACACATCGAGTCCTATCTCAGCTTGGCGAAGCTGTATGAACGTCGGCGAGACGTCGCCGCTGCAAAGAAAACCTATGCAAGGGTTTTGGCCGTCGAGCCGACTCACGCCGATGCATTGTTCGGTCTCGCCACGCTCTGTGACAATCAAGGAGAATATCAAGAGGCGCGTGAGGCCGTGCGTCGTCTCACCAAGGCGCATCCCGCACATGCCGATGCGTGGTATCTGAACGGGCAGATTGCCGAGAAGAACGGCGATTTGGACGAAGCCGCGTCTGCCTATCAACGCGCGATTGCCGCTAAGCCTGACCTCGTGGATGCCCATTTTAATTTGGGGTTTATCTATCGAAGCCGGAACCGGCCGGATGAGGCGGAGCGGGAATTTCTTGAGGTGTTGCGCTATCGCCCGGAGTATGCCGAAGCGCACCTGAACCTGGGCAGCATCTATACCGGCATGAATAGGTTGGAGGAGGCGGAACGAGCCTATGAGAAAACGGTAGTGCTGAAGCCTGACCATGCCGAGGCTCGCTACAGCCTGGGTGTGTTCTACGAACTCCATCGAAAGGACATGCCGCGTGCGCTCGCACAGTACCGGAAATATCAGGAGTTGGGCGGGCGTGACGATCGGGTTGAGCGGATCCTCGGGGCGGGGCTTCCGTAGTGAGCGAGACAGGCGAGAAGGGCGTGATCGGCGGGAAATGCAGAATGGGTGGAAATCTGGAAGGTGAGCGACTCGCGCTTGCCTCGCCGTTCGCGCTCACCAGTACGGCCAGGGTCTCCAATATGGAGACCAGTAGGGGCCCCAATAGGGGCTGGGACTCATGTACGGTCGAAAGCGGGGCGGCCCGTCTTCATCTTCCTTCGGCCACACGCGCACGTTCTTGATATCCACGACCGGGTAGGTGTATTCCGTTTCGTCCAGCGGCAGGATCATCGATCCGGCGACTTCTCCGGTGATGGTCACAAATGTGCCGAAGGGGAGGGTGGCGGGGTCGAGGAACTCTCGCTTGATAGCGACGAAACGACCTTGAGACTTGCTCAAATCGAGCGTTGGCTTGAGGGAGGACAACAGAGGGAGCTGAAGAATTTCGATTCTGGTGCCGTCCTTCAGTCGCTTCGCGCTTAAGACTTTGCCTCCAAATGTGACAGCTTGCCCCTTATATATCTCGGTCGATGCTTTCAATTGTGCATAGGTGATCCGGGGCGTACCTGATGGATTGGACTCCAGAGAGTCGTCGAGTGATGCGCACCCGGATACGAGCAGCAGCGTGGATAATATGAAAAGCCAGTGTTGCCGTCTCATGGCACGAGTATAACAGAGGGCCGGAACACTCTCTATTCGATATAATAGGGGGCGGGCCACAATTTCTGAAAGGAGTGTGCGATGAATCGTCGATGGAGTTCGGTGTGGAATGTGGCGATTTTCGTCATGGGGGCGGCGGTGCTGCTGAACGAGCCGTTCAGCGCACTGGCGGCAAGTCCTGAGTTGAAGGGCACGTTCGAGCTGCTGAAGGACGAGCCGTCGACCCATCAGCGAGGCAAGGTGAAGATCATCGAGTTCGCGGACTTTTACTGTCCGCACTGCCACCATTTCGATGAAACGGGACTCCCGCTACTTGTCAAAGAGTTCGGCAGCAAGATCGAGGTGACGATGGTCGGATATCCCGTGATTCGAGGAAAACTCCCGACGGCGTTTGATATGTATGAGCAGGCCAAAACGATGGGTAAAGGCAATGAAATGAAAACCGTGCTGTTTCGCACGATCCATAAGGATAAATTCGACGGCGTGTTGGATCGCTCGATCCGCTCGCTGTTGATTCGTGAGGTCGGTTTGGACGTGGCGGCATTCGAGGCTGGACTGGAAAGCGGCAAACCGGCGAGGGCATTTGAGGATGGGCGGCGATGGGGCGAACGGATCAAGGTATCCTCCACCCCCTCACTCTTACTCGATGGGAATATCAAAATCGACGGCGCGAACATGACGCCTGAGAATGCCATCACAGTCATTCGGAGCATCCTTGAAGCGGATGCAA
The DNA here is from genome assembly GCA_022842445.1 of Nitrospira sp. Classification (GTDB taxonomy): domain Bacteria; phylum Nitrospirota; class Nitrospiria; order Nitrospirales; family Nitrospiraceae; genus Nitrospira_D. Next base: position 189,301 of record JALHPO010000003.1, on the reverse strand, counting down.
AGAAATGATTGGTGACAAACCGTGATGGATGAGGGAAGAACGAGCGGGATCCTTCAGCGGCTTCTTGAGAACGAGTCCGCCTTCAGACAGTTTGTCCGCCGTCGAGTCGGCGACGGGGTCGTCGCCGAGGATATTCTTCAGCAAAGCCTGATTCGAGCTGTTGAGCGGCACCATTCACTACGGAATGATGAAAGTGCCGTAGCGTGGTTCTACCGCATCCTTCGCCATGCGCTGGTTGACTACTATCGATCTCGGGGGGCGGAAGTTCGTCGTAACGAGGCGTTTCTCCAAGAATTGACCGTTTCAGGCAGCCTTCTGGAGGCTCCACTCGATGAGGCGAAGGAGACCGTGTGTGCCTGCCTTCACGGTCTCCTTCCGACCCTTCGTGGGAATTATGCGGAACTCATCAAGCGCATCGATCTCGACGGCGAATCGCCGGCACAGGTCGCGAAAGAGCTAAAGATTTCTCAGAATAACCTCACCGTTCGCTTGCACAGGGCTCGCCAATCCTTACGAGCCTCTCTTGAAGGTGCTTGTGGGATCTGTAGCAAACATGGCTGCCTCAACTGCACCTGTGGATAGCCATCCTATCCGCTTACGCAGCTTCCATCACTTCCACCCGGTTTGTTGAGCATTTACAAGGCGTTCGTCCCGTCCATCATCCTCTCTGTAATATTTGGCGGACTGTTCCGTCTTAAATTCTGAACGCGACATCGAGTGACTATACCGGATAAAATGAAAGGAGTTGGACCATGACTACTGGATCATCGAACGGCTGTTGCGGGAGGCCGCATGCAGGAGGTGACCGCATGAGCGAGAACATCCCAGGCACCCATGCTCCTACGCACGCTCACGCTAAGTCTGAGATCGACCCTGTATGTGGCATGACCGTCGATCCCGCCGAGGCGGCGGGTCGCCATGATCATAATGGCACAACCTACTATTTTTGCGGGACGTCCTGCCTCGAACGATTTCGCGCTGACCCTGAGCGTGTGCTGGGCAAGAAGCCGCTTACGCTTGTCACGATGCCCAATCCACGGAAGCCGCTGCCGATGATGCAGCCAGTCGGGCAGGGTGAGATCGATCCCGTGTGCGGCATGACGGTGCAGCCTGCCACGGCGGCTGGTTCATACAAATATCGGGAGAAGAATTATTATTTTTGTGCTACCCGGTGTCTCGAAAAGTTCCGTGCCGATCCGGATTACTACGTGATCCCGCCGGAGCAGCGAACTCCGAAACCGTTGCCCGCTCCAACCAGCGGCAATGTCCAGTATGTCTGCCCGATGGACCCTGAGGTTTCGGAATCAAGACCCGGCGCATGTCCCATCTGTGGAATGGCGCTGGAACCGGCGGACGTGACCGTTCAGCCAACCCGTACCGACTATACCTGTCCCATGCATCCGGAGATCGTGCAATCAGCGCCGGGCCTGTGCCCGATTTGTGGAATGGCATTGGAAGCACGCACGGTGACGGTGGAGGAAGTCAATCCGGAGCTGGTGGATATGACGCGCCGGTTCTGGCAGAGCGTGGTCCTCGGTTCACCCATTCTCGCGCTGATGATTTCCGATATGCTGCCGGGCCATCCATTGCAGCAACTTGTTTCCGGAAAAATCCTGATCTGGTTTCAGTTCCTGCTCGCGACGCCGGTGGTGCTCTGGATCGGACGGCCGCTGTTCGAACGTGCGTGGACATCGGTCGTCAATCGCCATCTGAATATGTTTACTCTGATCGGCCTCGGCACCGGTGCGGCCTATCTCTACAGTGTCGCAGCCACTTTCATGCCTGACCTGTTTCCTGACTCGTTTCGTACCCACGGGGGAGAACTTGCGGTCTACTTTGAGCCGGCGGTCGTCATCATCGCCCTGGTCCTGTTGGGGCAGGTGTTGGAGCTGCGGGCGCGCAGCCGGACCAGCAGTGCGCTCAAGGCGTTGTTAGGGCTTGCTCCGAAAACGGCCCGCATTGTCCGAAGCGACGTCCGTGAAGAAGATATTCCGCTGGAGCAGGTTCAGGTTGGCGATCGGTTGCGTGTGCGACCGGGAGAGAAAATTCCTGTTGATGGTCTTGTATTGGAAGGGGCGAGCGCCGTCGATGAATCGATGGTGACAGGCGAGTCGATCCCGGTGGAGAAGCAGCCGGGCCAGAAGGTAGTGGGAGCGACCGTCAACGGAACAGGCAGTTTCGTGATGCGTGCCGAGCGAGTCGGCCGGGAAACATTGTTGGCACAAATCGTGCGCATGGTCAGTGAGGCGCAACGCACCCGGGCGCCGATTCAACAACTGGCCGACATCGTCGCCTCGTATTTTGTTCCGATCGTTATTCTTGTCGCCGCGCTCACTTTTGTGATCTGGGCGCTGTACGGCCCGGAACCTCGGATGGCCTATGCCTTGCTCAACGCGGTTGCGGTATTGATCATTGCGTGCCCCTGTGCGCTGGGGCTTGCGACTCCCATGTCGATCATGGTTGGGACCGGCCGCGGTGCGACGGCGGGGGTACTCATCCGCAATGCCGAGGCGCTCGAGACCTTGGCTAAGGTGGACATTCTCGTTGTGGACAAGACCGGCACACTTACGGAAGGCAAACCCCGCTTGATGACGGTAGTTTCCTTGCCGGACTTCAGTGAAGCCCAACTGCTTCGGCTTGCCGGGAGTCTCGAACAGAACAGCGAGCATCCCCTGGCGGCGGCCATTGTGTCTGGTGCCCGAGAGAAGAACCTCGTCCTCTCCAAGGCCCAGGCTTTTCGGTCGGTCACAGGGAAGGGAGTCACAGGCACGGTTGAAGGTCGGGTGGTGGCCGTGGGTACTCGGTTGTTTCTCGACGAACTGCGCGTCGAGACTTCAGCGTTGTTGGCTCAGGCCGACCCCTTGAGGCATGAGGGGCAGACCGTGATGTTTGCGGCGATCGACGGCAAGCCGGCAGGGTTGCTGGGGGTGGCCGATCCCGTCAAGTCATCCACCCCGGAGGCCATCGATCTGTTACACCGTGAAGGTCTGCGGCTGGTGATGCTCACGGGCGACAACCGGACAACTGCTGAGGCGGTGGCACGCCGACTCCAAATCGACGAAGTTCAGGCCGACGTCTTGCCTGAGCAAAAGATGGCGGTTATCAAGCGGTTCCAATCAGAAGGGTATATCGTAGCCATGGCGGGAGATGGGATCAACGATGCGCCGGCCCTGGCGCAGGCGCAGGTGGGGATCGCGATGGGGACAGGAGCGGATGTGGCGATGGAAAGTGCGGGCGTCACGCTGGTCAAGGGAGATCTCCGGGCCATTGTGCGGGCGCGTCGTCTGAGCCACGCGACCATGCGGAACATCCGGCAGAATCTGTTCTTCGCCTTCGCCTACAACACACTTGGGGTTCCCATTGCCGCCGGTATTCTCTATCCGTTCGTCGGAGTCCTCTTGAGCCCGATGATCGCCAGCGCGGCGATGACCTTCAGTTCCGTTTCCGTCATCTCGAACGCGCTCAGGCTGCGGCATATCAAATTATGAGTGTGCGACCTTGATCCCCATGGTACGCTACCCAGGCATTTCTTCGGTGCCCTGGAATTGAGACGTGGTAAGGACTCTCATCGCGTGAAACGAAGCATACACATAACGATTATTGTGTTGGGTTGGCTTGCGGTAAGCCTGTCGGTTCCGGTATCGGTCTTGGCCGGGACACAGCTGATCCCTGTGACGACCGGCAACGATTTGCAGAGCCAGGTCAAGACGACGGCCAGTAAGGTCATTCCGGTCGTGGTCAGTATCGCGTCTACCGTGATGGTGCGTGATCAAGCCTTCAGCGACGATGCCCTGCCGTTCGGCTTGTTCAAGGAACCCCTAGCTCATCGGCAGTATGGGCAGGGCTCCGGTGTCATCGCGTCCCCGGACGGATACATCATTACCAACCATCACGTCGTTGCCGACGCCGTCGATGTGGAAGTCATACTGGCCGATCGCCGCCAATTCAAAGGAAAGGTCGTCGCGACCGATCCCAAGACGGATGTGGCGGTGGTAAAGATCCAGGCGGTAAATCTGCCGGCTGCCGTATGGGGCGATTCAAGCCAACTGGCCGTCGGCGACTTTGTGTTGGCTATCGGGAACCCGCTGGGCTTGAGCCGCACCGTGACGTTCGGCATCGTGAGCGCGGTCGGTCGCGCAGACGTGGGTGTGGCCGACTTCGAAGACTTCATTCAAACCGATGCGCCGATCAATCCGGGGAATTCTGGTGGCGCACTGGTGAATATCAACGGGGAAGTTGTGGGCATCAATACTGCGATTGCCAGCCCGACCGGCGGAAGCGTCGGCGTGGGCTTTGCTATTCCGAGCAATATGGCCCGCGCCGCCATGCAGAGTCTGCTCAAGACCGGCCGGGTCGTGCGCGGATTTTTAGGAGCCTCGACGCAGGATGTGAGCCCTTCGCTGGGGAAAATTTTCCGATTGCCCGATGTGAAGGGCGCGATTGTGACCGATGTGCAGGTTAAGGGGTCGGCGGAACGGGCCGGGCTCAAGCGCGGCGATGTCGTCGTGCGCTTCGACGGGCGGGACGTGATGGACAGCGGCCAACTCCGCAATCTCGTTGCGCAAGCTCCGATCGCCAGCAAACATCGCCTCGAGCTCATCCGGGACGGGAAAGTCTATCAAACCGAACTGACCATTCAGGAGTCGCCGCGCGAACGCGCAAAAAAGAGCCAGGCGGCTTCCACCGCCTCGACCGTACATCCTCTCTCGGGAGTGGTGTTCGACGACATCACCCTCCAGTTGGCCCGGCAGATGGATCTTTCGGTGAATAACGGCGTTGTCGTGACTGACATCGAAGAAGGCAGCCTTGCCGAAGCATCCGGCTTGCAGCCCGGTGATGTGGTGTTGGAACTCAACCGGCAGCATATCAGCAGCTTCACGGTCTTTCAGCGTCTGGCCGATCCTTTGAAACCCACCGACCTTGCGCTTCTGCTCGTCAACCGGCAGGGGAATGTGCTCTACATCCCGATTCAGGGCGAATAGCCACCGCATCTGATCGTTCGCGATCTTCCTCACTTGACCTGACTGCTGTGGTAGTGCTACGTCTTTTAAAATCGTAGCACAGGAGAAGCATGAAAAAGCTTGTTCGATTCGGCGTGTCGCTTGACCACCATTTGCTGGATGCGTTCGATCGCCACATCGAACGGCGTAAATACACGAATCGATCGGAAGCGCTTCGCGACCTGATCCGCGACAATCTTGTCGGGCAGGAGTGGGATGAGAATAAAGAGACCGTCGGTACGATCACCTTCGTGTACGACCACCACGTGCGCGATCTGACGCGTAAGCTCACCCATATTCAGCACGAATTCCAGGGCCGCATCATGGCGGGTATGCATGTGCACCTCGATCATAACCATTGCCTGGAAGTTCTTGTGGTCAAAGGGAAGGGATTGGAGATCCGGAAAGTGGCCGATGCCTTGGTGAGCGTGAAGGGTGTGAAGCATGGCAAGCTGACGACGGCCACCACGGGTAAGGGATTGAGTTGATCGTCGAGTGAACTATCGCACGCAGGGTCTCTTCCTCTTCGCACTGATCTGCATCCCCTCTCTGGCCGGGGCTCACGATCCGGATGAGCCGGCGCTGGAGGTTCCGGAGATTGCCGTGGTGGGCGAACGTCCGATCGCCGCTTCCTCCCAGCAATTCATTCCGGACAAAGAAATTCTTCTGCAGCCTCAAGGCAGGCCTGCTCAAATTCTTCGTCTGATTCCTGGTTTCCTGGCCGTCGAACATTCGGGCGGCGCCGGGAAGGCCGATCAATACTTTCTCCGAGGCTTTGACGCAGACCATGGGACGGATGTCGGTTTCTTCCTTGACGGGATGCCGATCAATTTACGTACCCATGCGCATGGACAAGGCTACACAGATCTCAACTTCATCATCCCGGAGACAATCGAAGGCGTCGATGTTCACAAGGGCTCGTATTTGCCCGAATATGGAGACTTTTCAACAGCGGGGGCGGTGAACTTTCGGACGCGTGATGTAGTCAAAGAAGGAGTTCTTCAAGGAGCTGGCGGGGAATATCACACGCAGCGGTATCTGCTCATGCTATCTCCGACCAAGGAGCGAGTGCGCACGTTGTTTGCTGCTGAAGGGTTCTACACGAACGGACCCTACCAAAACGACAATCAATATAATCGGACCAATCTGCTGGGAAAGGTGACGACAAATCTGACCGGCAGGGATGAGATCAGTCTCAAGGCGACTTTTCTCCATTCCAAATGGGACGGCTCCGGTGAGATTCCTCTGCGGACCGTGACTAGAGGCGTGCTGGATCGCTTTGGCGCAATCAATCCGTATGAAGGGGGTAACACGCTCCGGACGACAGGCCACTTGAACTATCACTACGATACGACGTCAGGCGGCCAGTTCTTTGCGAACGCCTATGGCCAATATTACCGGCTGGATCTCTTCACGGATTTTACGTTTTTCCTCAATGATCCCGTGGGTGGCGACGGTTTTTCACAATTCGATCGTCGTGCCATCTATGGCGGCGATATCGGATTCAAACAACGTGCAGAATTTCTGGCGATGCCGATGATCGGGACCGTGGGGTTTCAGACCAGAGTCGACGATGTTCATACGAAATTGGGAAATCAGACGTTGAGGATTCCGACTGGTACCAGGATTGATAGTGATGCCCTCACTCTGTCCTATTCTCCGTTCGTCAAAGCGGAGGTCGAGCCGTTACCGTGGGTCAGGTTTTCGGGGGGAGTGCGTGGAGAATATTTTACGTTTGACGTCAGTAACCGCTGTGCCGCCTGTGCGGAACGACCGGCCGGTCAGAAAGGTTCCGGCCTTGTACTTCCGAAGATGAGCATGATTCTCGGACCCTGGGCGAAGACCGAATTCTTCGTCAATTACGGAGAAGGCTTTCACAGCAATGACGCCCGATCTGCTGTAGCAATCGGGGCTTCTCCGCTCGCGAGAGCAAGAAACTATGAGGTCGGTGTCCGTTCCAGGCCATGGGGACCGCAAGGCATCGAGTTGATCGCTACGGTGTGGCGATTGGATTTAAAATCTGAACTTGTCCTCGTCGGCGACGAGGGGACGACGGATATTCGTGGAGCGACCAGACGCCAAGGTGTGGAAGTGGCTGCCCGGGGACAGGTCTGGGGGCCGCTCTATGTCAACGGCAGCTTTACCTGGACGCACGCGGAATTTCGCAACGGCGACGCAATCCCGTTGGCGCCGGAATATACGGCCTATGGCGCGGCTATCCTACAATGGCCGGAAGGACTGACATCCCAATTCCAAGCCACGTATCTTGGCGTTCGGCCGCTCGTCGAAGATCGAAGCATCAAGTCGCCCTCGTGGATTACGTTCGATGTGTCGGAGCGGTATCGCATACCGGTCAAGTTGCCGCATGGGCGGCTGGAAGCATTTCTCTTCGTGCAAAATCTCTTCAATACCCAATGGGAGCAGGCTATCTTTGCGTTCGACTCGCGTCTGCGGAACGAGCCTGCGGGGGTGACGGACATCCATTTCGTGCCGGGAAATCCGCGCACAGTGATGGGTGGCCTTGCCTGGTACTTTTAGGACGCCTCGCGATGGCCCCGATTCTCACCCGTGCATTTTTTAATCGTCCGACGCTGACGGTTGCCCGTGCGCTCATTGGGAACTATCTGGTGCGGGAAAATGGGAATGAAAGGGTTGCCGGAAAAATCATCGAAGTCGAGGCCTATGTGGGGGTTGAGGATAAGGCCTGTCATGCATCGAAAGGGCGGACGGCCAGGACAGAGGTCCTGTTTGGCCCTCCGGGAGTCTCCTATGTCTATCTCATTTACGGCATGTATCACTTATTGAATGTGGTGACAGAAGGGACCGACTTTCCTGCCGCGGTGCTCATTCGAGCGATTGAAGTTGAGGGAACATTGATCGATGGACCGGGGAAGATCTGCCGGGAGTTGAACATCGATCGGTCGTTGAATCGACTCGATATGACCGAGGGGCGGCACGTGTGGTTCGAGGATCGCGGAGCCGGAGGCACCCGGAAAAAGATCGGAACATTTCCGAGAATCGGTGTCGAGTACGCCGGTTCCTGGGCGAAGAAACCCTGGCGGTTCAGGTTGATTGACCTCAAATAAGAGTCAGGGCTTGTTCGGATGAAGATTCCGTGGCGGGAAAAGAAACGGGGCCGTCCCGTTTTGCAGGACGGCCCCGTTGTGTGCAGGCCGAAATAGCGCGTTACTTGATCTTTCGATCAGGGGCGATCTTCGTCGCGGAAGCGACCGGAGGTGCAATCTTGATCTGGGGGCCTTGCACTTTCGGCAGCCGACCGGCTCCCTGTCCTTCGGTGATCCGGGCATTGTCGAGTTTCTGCAGATTCTGTTCGGCACTCTTGACCGATTCCGCAGACTTCAGGAGCGAGGCTTCCCCACGGGCATCCGATTGGCCGGGATCGTTGGCCGTCGGTTGGCCGGTCACGGGGCTTCCACTGTCCATCATGGGATAGCCTTCATGCTTGGGCAGGAGCGCCGGATTGGCCGAGGCCATGGACAGCGCGAACAGAATGCCGGAGGTTGTCGCAAGGACGCCGATGACAAGCTTCATACCGCTTCTCCTCTGTCTATAGGTGGCAGGAACCAGTCAGTGTCGTGATGGAATTCGTATTCGATGAATGCCGTCAAGCTGGCGGGAATCATAGCGATGGCCGGTATTCTCTGTCAATTGGCCCCGGTGTGCGTCGTTCGTATCTCGTGAAGCGTATCTCGCAGAAGAAAGGAGCGAGTAGCGTATGGCATATAGCACGTGATCGGACCAGGGCATGGCTCGCTTCGATTTCTATTCTGGTCTCGTGCCATAAGCCATCCGCTCTTGAGACCGAGGAACGATGCTAGCTTGGTCGTCGATGCGGTGGCCGGCGGCCACGGCCGCGATGCCGGAAGGAGGGGCCGCGGCTCACGCCCGGCAGGCGAATCGTCACGGAGGTCCCTTCGCCGGGTGCGCTGCTAATGGCAATCGATCCGCCGTGTTCTTCCACGATCTTCTTGACTGTGGGCAGTCCCAAGCCGATTCCAGACCGTTTGGTTGTGAAAAAAGGCTCAAAGACTTTGTCGACAAGATCGGCCGGGATCGGGACGCCGTCGTTTTTGATGAGGATCTGGACTTCCAAGCCTTTCCCGGCCCGATGCTGGCTGACTTGGATATGGAGATGGCCGCCCGGAGTCATGGCTTCGCAGGCATTTTTGAAAATGCTCAGGAAGGCCTGTTGCAGCTTCGCTTCATCGGCACGCACCGGCACGAGGACCGTCGCGTAATCTTTGGACACCTGGATACGCGTCGCTTCAAGATCCGTTGCGAGGACGACCAGAGCGCTCTCCAGGGCTTCGGGAATGCGGCAGAGGTGCCGGTTCAACTCCAGTGGTTTGGCGAAGTCCAGGATCTCGTTCAGGATCGCTTCGATTCGAATAAGGTCGCGCATGGCGTTTTCCACGCGTGTCTGTGGATCGAAGTCCAAGATGCCTTCGCTGGTCACTTCTTCAAGCTGTGCGCGAATCGAGGCCAGGGGCTCCCGGATTTCTGTGGCTAAAAATCCGCTGAATTCTCCAATGGCGGCTTGGCGTTCCTGTTTACGAATGATCGGTTCAGACGAGACCGGGATTAGCGGCTGAAGGCTCGGTTCCCCTGTGTCGAGATCCGGGGTCGAGTTCGGGGCTGCCGCTGCCGGCGCCTGCATCAGATCCGCCAGTTTGAGAATGACGGGTTCCAGCGTACGGGCGTCGGTCGTCTGATAGCGCTGAGGTTCTTTCGATCCCAACGTCAGGGTCCCGCCGACTTGGCCGCGAACGAAGAAGGGGAGGACCAGTGACGACAGAAACCGATCTTTGAAGAGATGTTTGTGATCCAGGAAGCGGCCTTGTGTGGACGCCAGATCATGATCGACGCGCGGTTTGCGGTGGCGAACCGCCCACCCGGCGGCTGAACTGTCGAGCGTCAGGCGTTGGCCGGGTTTCAGATCCTTCTTGGCGTCTTTTTGATCACCCTTTGCATCCCCGCCAAGTCCCAACACCTCGACATTGCCCGCGAGCGGATCGTAATGGCAGACCCAGGCCCGGTCATACGCGACGACTTGGCCGACTTCAGCCAAGACCGTTTCGATCTTCCCTTGCAGTTCCGGAGTAAATTGCGCCGTAACCGCAGGAAACATCTCCGGCCTGGCTGGTTGGGGAGGCGCCGGCTCATGCGCCACGTAGGCTCGGCTCATGACGACGTCGGTATTGAACAACCCCTCGCGGTCGAGCGCTTTGGTAATACCGTCGCTGGCTTGGTCTAACAGCGCTTTATCTTTTTTCGCGAAGACAGCGCCTTCTTTTCGCCCGATGACCAGGTAGCCATAGGTTCGATTGCCATGGCGAAGCGGAACCCCCAGCAGCGACTTGGCGCCGGGCGTAATCAGGCGCAGTTTGATCGTGCGGCCGCTGTCAGGATCCTGGCCGGGCGGCCCCGATACAGCGGCATGGGCCGATAACGTGCGGAGAATCGCCTGGACATCTCTCGGCGCGAATCCGCGTACCGCGTGGTCAATCAGCGGCCCGTTTTCCTGATGGAACACTGCGGCCAGTGCCGACTCCATAGCCAGCTCATTGAGCGCGCCATTCAGCGTCCGTTGAAGGTGTGTTTCTGGCGCAGGTTTCGTTCGCGCAGCAGGAGTAGTCGTCGTAGTCATAGGTTCATCGACATTGTCGCGGCGCATTGTAGCCGGATCGTTTAGGAATAGCTACTGAATCATCCCATCGCCGATGGATATTTCTAGGGTACTCAATCGGGATTGATGATCTTGGGCGGACGGCGGGTTTCCAGGGGTGATTCGGCCGGCTCGATACGGCGGCGGTCGACCGTCCAGCTGTTGAGGACGGTGGTGACGAGGCTGATGACCAGCGCGCCGCCGACGGCAGGCCAGAATCCTGAGACGGTAAATCCCTTCACAAGGTAGGCCGTCAATTCGAGCAGCAGCGCGTTCAGCACGACCAGAAAGAGTCCCAGAGAAAACACGATCAGGGGCAGGGTCAACACGAAGAGGATGGGGCGCAGGATCAGGTTGAGGATGGTCAGCACCAGCACGGCGGCGACTCCTGCCGTGAGGCTATCTGCTTCCAGGCCCGGGACGGTCGTGACGGCCAGAAATACGGCAACTCCGGTGATCAGCACTCTCGTCATGGCGTTGTGCAGCCCGCCGTGGAAGGGAGACTCGTGGATCACGCGTGTGAATCGCATGGTAGCTATGGCGCGGCGCTACTGGGTGGTTGCCGGAGCCTTCCTCATGGCTGAGTAATGAACGACCGTCGCGAAGAGGGCCTTATTCTCTTTCTTGGCTTCGATGATGACATGGTCGCCCACTACCGGCGGTTCATTCGACCCGGGACGATTCTTGTCTTTGAACCGCACTTGGTTCGTCAGTTTTACCGAAACCGGCGCAGTCTTACCGGTTGTTTTGACGGCAATGTGTTTCCTGTCGATCGCCGTCACCGTGCCGACGACATGCAAGATGATGGCTTTCTCCGCAGACACCGTTGTCGCCGTCAACAGAAATCCGAGCAGCACAATACCGATAATCATGAGTCTTCGTACTCCGGGGTATACACTCATTCCATCGCAAGGCCATCACCTGTGTGAAGATCAAGCCTAAGGTTGAGGCTAAGATGCGACTAGCCGAACTCTCAGCTTAACCTTAACCTCGATCTCAGCCTTCCGCGATCATCCGATCACTATACAAATTCTTCTGAGCGAATGCCACTTGAGGAGGCGGTGGAGGAGGTGGAGGGCAGATTGATCAGACGGTAGATGACGAGCGCCAGCACCGGCAGGTGCATCAGCAGTCCGCTCAGGCCCATGAACCATTCACCGATCCAGAAGGTCATGCCGAGATTGAAGGCCAGCACTCCATAATAGAGGCCGATGCCGAGCAAGAGCCGGTATGTGGTTGCCCGATGCGGCGGGAGGGAAGGGAGCCGCCGGTCCAACGGGAAATAGACGGCGAGAGAAATGAGTCCCACCACAGCCCAGCCGACATAGTTGGCCATGGGAACGCCGAAGTGCCAGCCGGGGTCGGGATAGTAGTAGATCTTGCCCAAGAACCAACGGTCGCCGCGCAGGGCCACCGGATCGATCACCATATCGATAAAGGCAAAGAGAAACACAGTGACTGCGTAGACGGACCAGCTGGTGCGGGCATCGATATCGAAGCGCAATGGCCTCACAAGGGAAGGCTCGATTGCTTGGGAGGAATCGAACGGCAGCCGCAGGCTGAGTGCGACACAGTAGGCGGCGAAGAGGAGGAAGCTGAACGAAATGGAGTCCATGAAGGGGACATTCGAAAAGTACAGTTCCTGTCCGACCGTCGAACCATTGTAGAAGTACCAGCCGAACGGGATGCCGTTGCGGGTGGATGAAAACTCACAGACGAATGCCGTGATCCAACTGATCAGCCAGAACCGCCAGGTTCGCGGCCAGCCGATCAGCTTGATGGCGGAGAAGAGAAATGCGGCAAGGAAGAGGAAGACGTACGGGCGAAGCGCAATTGTTTTCAAGAACAGAACGAGAATATCCATCGATAGCGGCGTTGCTAGAAGCGTGGTGGAAACGGTAACACTCCCGTCCGCGTGCTTTCAAGATTGCGATGGGATGTGAGGGCTAGGCGTAGCCGTGGGATTTGAACCAACGCACGGCCTTTCCCAGCGCGACCTCCGGCGGGGCTTGGGGAATGCCGAGTTCGCGGATCGCCTTGCTGCAGTCATAGTGCATTTTGTATTTGGCCATCTTGACACCTTCGAGCGGGATGCGCGGTGGACGCCCGGTCAGGTTCGCGAGCCAGTGGTTGGCATACGCGAGGGGCAGCACCGCGGATCGGGGCAGCTTGATAGAAGGCGCCTTGATGCCGGTCAGCTTGCTCAGGATCTCGAACACCTCGCGCAGCAACAAATTCTTGCAACCGAGGATGTATCGTTCGCCGATACGGCCTTTCTGCATCGCCAGCAAATGGCCTGCTGCAACGTCATCGACATCCACAATATTCATGCCGGTTTCAATGTAGGCAGGCATCCGGCCCTTCATGAAGTCGACGATCATCTGGCCCGTCGGCGTGGGTTTCACGTCGCCCTCGCCGACCGGCGCGCTGGGATTGACGATCACGACCGGCAGCCCTTCTTTTGCCATCCGCAAGACTTCCTGCTCGGCGAGATACTTTGATCGTTTGTAATGCCCCGCCATCTGCGACAGCGAGACGGGCGTGTCTTCGGTGCCCGGGCCTCCATCGGGAGGCAGTCCGATCGCGCCGATCGTGCTGCAGTAGACGATGCGTTCGGTCCCCACCTCGCGCGCGGCTTCCAGGAGGTTCTTTGTGCCGGCGACGTTCACATCATAAAAAATAGAAGGGTCTTTGGCCCAGAGGGCGTAATGCGCGGCCACATGGTAGAGCTGTTGGCAGCCGGTCAGTGCGTTGCGCAGAGAGACGTTGTCCCGAAGATCGCCGTAGGCGTAGTCGACTGTGAGTGACTGAAGATTCGAGACATCGCTGTCGCGACGAGAGAGCACACGCACGTCCACGCCGGCTTTGATCAGCGCACGGACAACCGCCGCTCCGACGAATCCGGTGGCGCCTGTGACGAGGGCCTTCATTGCGAGGAGCGTATGGCGTATGGCGTATGGCTGGTGGCAGAAAATCCGAATCCGAAACTCGTGCTATAAGCCATATGCTATCAGCTCTTAGTTCTTACGGCTTGTGATATATCGCGCGATTCCGCGCAACGCATCGGCGGAGGGGCCGAACGAATCCAACCGGCCGATGGCGCGCGTCACACAGTCGTCCGCCAGCTTGCTGGCTCCTTCGGTTCCATAGAACGTCGGGTAGGTTTTCTTGCCGCGCTCCGCGTCGGTGTTCGGGTTCTTGCCCAGTTCCTCGCGCGTGCCCGTTACGTTCAGCACATCGTCGGCAATTTGAAACGCCAGGCCGATGTCTTCGGCATAGCCGGTCATGTCGTCGAGTTGGCGGTCGTTCGCTCCGGAGGCAATGGCGCCCATGCGGACGGCGGCGCGAATCAGCATGCCGGTCTTGTGCTTATGGATGTTCTGAAGGGTGGGGAGGTCGATGTCTTTGTTTTCGGCTTGGATGTCGAACACCTGCCCGCCGACCATGCCCACGTTGCCGGAGCCAAAGGCCAACTCTTGAATGATCCGGACCTGCCGAATCGGATCGCAGCCCTTCATGAGATCTGGTCTGCTGATGAGGTCGAAGGCCATCGTCAGGAGCGCGTCCCCGGCAAGGATGGCCATCGCTTCGCCATACACTTTGTGGTTGGTCGGCTTTCCACGGCGGAAGTCGTCGTTATCCATTGAGGGCAGGTCGTCGTGGATCAGCGAATAGGTATGGATCAGCTCCAACGAGCAGGCAACAGCCATGAGGCCGGGCGGCGTCTGGCCCAGCGCTTCCGCCGCCGCGATCGTCAAAATCGGTCGTACGCGCTTGCCGCCTGCCATGAGGCTGTAGCGCATACTCTCATGCAGTGTCGTCGGCGGCGTGGCGGCCGGCGGTGTCACTTCGTCAAGAAATCGATCGACAGCCAGACGTTTCTGTTCGAGATAGTCTTTGATGTCCATAAGATATGAATCGGTTCGTATTGAGAAAATTGCCAAACCAGCGCGGAGAGTAACAAACGATTTGGGGATGAGTCAAACGGGGGAGGGGACAGGAGCGGGGGCCCGGTGGTCTCCTGTGCTCGCGCCCCGCGCACGCGGGATCTAACGTATGTCGAAATCAGGGGTGGTGCTCGGTGCATGCGCGCAATGAGGAGACCACCAGGCCCCCACTCCTGAAAAGAGGGAGAGTAACGGCGAAGGGAGAAACAGATAAAGAGAAGAGGCCAGTGCTCCTCATCTCTCAGAGCGGCCCTCCCGGATTCAGCCGGGCGGAAGCCTTCGGAAATTCCCTCCGCGGACTCCAGTCAGTTTCCGCTTTCCTTCCCGGCCGAATCTCGGCGGGTCCCCGTTCTTCCGATGAAGTCGCTTGGCCCTCTGCCAATCGCTTGGAGGTGGCAGAGGGAAAGAGGTCTCGCGCACCCCGCATACGGGACTGATCGAAGTTCATATCAGGGGCGGTGCTCGGTGCATGCGCGCAATAAGAGACCATGATCCCCCTCTCCAGAAAGAAAGAAGAGGAGGCAGAGAGCAATCGCGGTCGGTGCTCGCTCAATGGGCGCGGTGGGAGGCAAGCGCGGGCGCCGTCCTATTTAAATATGGAGGAAGTGGTAGAGAGCGATGGTTGGCGATTGGCAGAGGGAAAGGGGGCTGATGGTCTCCTCTCCTCGCGTATATACTCGCTTGTGTTACTGCTGAGCGTCCCGCTATACTCCAACTCTATGAGTATTCGAAAAGGCGGCGGCGAGTGGATGCCGATGTTGCTCCCGGTCGAGGGGCGGCAGTGCGCAGTCTGTAAAGACGGTCTCTACCGGGACACGACAATGCTCCGTGGCGGGTGGTCTCGCTGCACGGTGTGCGATGAGTTTGTCCATTACGGGTGCCTGGCCAGCGGAAAAGTTTCGTTTCTTAAAGCGCGTCCGCGTGTGTGCAAAGCCTGCCGGGCGGCGCAGGACGGGACCGCTCCTCCTTCTCCGACCGGTAAGACTGAGATGCCGACGGCTGTCGGGTCATGAATCCTGGCTCACAATCGGGTCCATTGTCGGTGCGTTCAGGCCGGCCGGTGGTGTTCGCAGAAACCGTCCGATTGGTGCTGGCTCCGCTGGTCTTGTTGTGCAGCGGATTTTTCACGGCGAACTTCGTCATCAGCGGCCAGTATTCATGGCCGTTGACGAGCCGGGTGTTTGTGCTGACGCTGACGGTGCTCGTGCTCTCCTATGAATTCGTCTACAAAGAACAACTCGCGCAGCATGGGTCATCGCACCGGGCGAAGATTGCGATCCTCCGCTCCTGTCTCATCCCGTATGTGACCGGCTGGGTCCTCATGCTCGCGCTGTGGAAGTTCTAGCAGGATGCTGAAAAAGTCCGCCAGCTTTGTTCTCGCGTCGCTCAGAGGCTCAACGTACGGCACAGAGTACGACTCGCCTCTTCGCTCGCTGCGGCCTCGCTGGACGGCCATTTTGAGCATCCTGAGGGCCTGTTAGCCTGCGATCAGGATAAGGCCATGTGACGTGGTGCGGTCGTCAGCCATAGGGAGCGGTGATGACACAGATTGTCCGTAGCGGAGCCTTTCTTCAGCAGTGCTGGTCGGTCCATCCCCTCTGTGTGGCGGTCAAACGGATGGGGGATGATCGTCGGCTTGTGTTGTCGTGCAGTTCCTGCAAGTCCGGCCATTATCTGACGGTGGGTCTCGTGACTCCGAAGGACTCTACGGCGTCAGAGCTCGTTGCAGCCGGGCAGATCGGCCAAGAAGTCACAGGCGAAGAGTTGCTGAGCGCCTGCATTATGACCCATCGCTCGGCTATTACGTTGCGTGAGATGGACGTGTTTCAGGACTTGGTGCTGCTGCGTTGCGCCGACTGCCGTCGGCACTATACGGTGCAGGTGTCGGCGTTCGAGACGCATCAGCGGTGAATGCAAGAAGCTAACAGGTAAGTAGGAGGGCAAGCTGACAAGTCGAAGGATGCCGCGTCTCAAATGATGCTGTCAGCGTGATGCTTGTCAGCTCATGTCACTGTGCTCCAGTCTATGCTATTTACCTCGGATGAAATCGGTCTGGTTGCCGATGCCCGCTTCTTTCACAAGAAGGCGGTGATTACGGCCAAGGTACGGGCGCAACTGGAGGCGGCGCATCGCGCGTTGACTGCGGAACTTGCCGGGGTGTCGCTGATTACGCCGCCGGGTTTCAATCCGAAGGCCCATCAGTTGGTGAAGGGCGAGCATCTCGAGGACTTTCCCTATCAATACCTGGATTGTCCCAAGCACTTCGAGGGCCGGAACACATTTACCTTTCGCATCTTGTTTTGGTGGGGCCATCATGCCGCGTTCGCGCTCTTGCTCGAAGGGGCGGACCTCAAGCAATACAAGAAACGCTTCGTCGACCGTTTCCACCAGCTGGCGGGGCACGATCTGGAGTTCTCCCTGGCGCCGACACTGTGGGAGTGGAAACACGGCGAGGGCTATACGTTGCCCATCACACACGATCGCAAAGCCAGGCTTGCCGCTGTGCTGGCGGAGCGATCGTTCATGAAGATCATCCGGTGTGTGCCGTTGAGCGATCCTCGTATTCAAGCCGGACAGCTGCCGCAATTGAGCTGTGAAACGTTTCGGGCCATGCTTCCCATCATCACAGCCTAAACTTTCTTCACGGCCTGATTGTCTCCGACCCGTAACTTGGGTAGACTGAGCCACCATCACTCTGCAACGGTTTTACGCAAGGAGGAACCTGTGAAACGAATGATCATGCGCACGGCACTGGTGTGTGGAGCGGCGCTCGTGGTCTCGGCCTCGAGCGGTTGCGCGGGGAAGAGCGAACTCCGGTATCTCGATTTTCAAACGAAGCAGCCGGCGGCACAGGCTGCCGATATGGAGCCGGTGACGATCGTGATTGAGCCGTTTGAAGACCGGCGCGCGGATAAAGCTCGTATCGGGACACGCACCCACTTATGGGGCGGCGTGACGCATTTCGATGTCGTCGGGGGGCGGCCCGCCGAGATGATCAGCCAGGCACTGGTCAATCGGCTGAAAACGCGTGGCTGGGGAAACCGTGCGTGGAATGTCCGTGTGGGGCAGGCTGGATCGGCGACCGACGCCGATATCGTGATCAGCGGCCAGGTGCAGGAATTTTCGGCCGGTGCGAAGAGCCGCGCGTTTTCGACCGTGATTGACGCCAAGAGCCGGCTCACGGTTCAGGCGAAGAATGCGGAAGACAAGAGTACGACCACGCGCAGCATCGAGGGCGCCCGGAGCCGGACGGTATTCTGGTTCGGCGAACAGGATGTGCAGGAGTTGCTGGCGGCGACATTGGATGACGGGATCGAACGGTTGATCGCTGATACGATGGTCGTGCAGAAGGCTGTGCGGCCGGTACGGTAACGAAGCGGACGGTTGAGCAGGCTGCGGCTGAGACGCTCCAGGGGGCAGCCGGGCGGGGTCTTCTTCCTCCGTCTCTGCAGTTCCCTCGCTGTGGCTCGCTTTGAAGGGATGTGCCACAGTGCTCGAACGGCGGTGGGAAACGACGGGTTCGCTGACGTTCAGCCAGGCTCTGGCTGTGGGCGATCGGATGCGGGGGCTTGGTTTGAAGCCGGCCGCACCGGCCAATGACGTCATTTGTTATGTCGAAGAGTGGACGGTCAAGTCCGTCGATGACTTCGATCAGCTCGATCCGTGGGCGACAGAAGACGTGACGCTCATCCATGTGCGGGAACAGTGGCGCGGCGATTTCTTTCTGCTCTCCGGAGCTTATCACACGAGTTATCTCCGGCATCAGGACGTCGGCACCTACTGTTCAATCAGCCATCCCTGGCGCATTCGGGAACGCCTCACGCTGCATGAACCGAAGGGCATGTTCTGGATCGGATTCAGGCATGCGCATTCTTTCATTCGTATCCGGCTTCAGACCGCTACGGTCATCACGCCGGGGGAAACGCGGGGGGATGGGCAGCGGGCGCAATGGCTGGATGAACGGCGCGCGGCGTTCCTCGATGCGATTGCAGTGCTGGAATTGCCGGTCGAGACCGCGATCGAAAAGGACGCCGTGGTGATCAGGCCGCATGACTCCGGCATTCCTTTTTTCTGCTCATGGCCGGACGCGTTCGGTCCCTGCCAGTTTGAATACAACACGACGGACGCATATGAGTTTCTGGTGCCGGCCAGTAAGCTTGCTGCGACGTATGCTCCGGAACCGGCCGGGGTTCGTGCGTATCTGACCGGGTTTTCGGAGGCCGCGTTGGCGGAGTTTCAGGCCATCGAGCCCGCCGCCCGTGTCGTCTATCGCTGTTCGGTCCATTGCCCGCTCGACGAGTTGCCCGATATCCTGGACGCGATTCGGCCGGATGGCCGGCTCTATGCCACGCTCTGTGAATTTCAAACCCGGGATCTGCTGCCGGAAGGCGAGGAGGCCTCGGCCATCATCGGCATCGTCGGAGGCGGCGGAGGGTTCCAGATTGAAGTGCGCTTGAATCGGGCTCCGCTCAATGAGGAGGTGATGGCGGGCTGGTTGGAACAGTTGATCGGCCATCCGGTCGCCTATGCGCCGCTGCCCGCGTTTGTGTGACAGGATGCTGAAAAAGGCCTCCAACTTTGTTCTCGCCTCGAAAAAACCCTCAACGTACAGAGGGTACGCCTCCGGTATTTTTCTCGTCTGCGGCCGCGTTGGGCGGCTTTTTTGAGCATCCTGAGAATCCATCCCCAACATAGCGTGGCCTACGGCACGATTCAGTATTTCTATTGAACAATCGAAGGGCATTGCGCACAGTGGGGCTATGAGTCCGATGGGGACAGCCAAAGCCCTGCTTGCGAAGCCCGTTGTGCCCCTCTTCTGTTTTCTCTCCGGCGTGACGTACGACATTCTCACCCTGACCCGGATCGATCGACTGCAAGACAATCTCATTCTCCTGGTCTATCTGCTTCTCTTGGGCGTGCTGATTGTGTTGACCGGGCGGCTGGATGTCGAGCTGTCCCCCGATCGGGAGCGGGCTGCCACGGCGGCCCCTCTAACGCGCGGGGCTTTGCGTGTGAAGCCCTACTATCCAATGGCGATACAGTTTTTACTGGGGAGTCTGTTCAGCGCCTATGCCATTTTCTATTCGCGCAGCGCTACGTTCACCGGCACGGCCATCTTTTTTGGATTGTTGATCGTACTGCTGATGGTCAATGAGTTTCTGCGTAGCCGGCTCTCCAGCCTCCGTCTCCTTGTCAGCCTGTATGCCGTGGTCTGTTTCGCGTTCTTCACGTTTTTTCTGCCGGTCATAACGGGGTACATGAATGCCTTCGTATTCTTAGCAGGGGCGGGACTGAGCGCAGGCGTGACTCTTCGCGTGGTTCACCTGATCTATCGGGACAATCCGGGGCGGTCTCAGCGTGAAGCGATCGGGGTCACCGCTCCCGCCTTTGCGGTCATCGGCCTGCTGATCGGGTTTTATTTCCTCAACTGGATTCCGCCCGTGCCGCTGTCGCTCAAGTACGGCGGGATTTACCACGAGGTGAAAAGGACGGGCGACCGGTTCGAACTCTCGTTCGATAAGAAGTGGTACCAGGTCTGGAAACGGTCGAACAGCACCTTTCCCGCCGACGAACCGATCTATTGTTTCACCGCCGTCTTTGCGCCTGTCGATCTGGATACGACCGTCTACCATCACTGGTATTTTCGAGCCAACAGCAGCCGGCCGTTTGCCCATGCGGACAAGATTCCGATCAAAATTTCAGGGGGGCGTGAAGGCGGCTATCGCGCCTATACCTTCAAGCAGCGACTCAGTCCGGGCGACTGGCGGGTGGATGTTGAAACCGACGATGGCCGTATCATCGGGCGCGTTTCAGTGGAGGTTGAAAAGCTGGACGGAGCGCGACCGGTACTGACGACGGTGACGTATTGACCGGCATGATGAAGCGCCTGAGCGGACTCAAGATTCTTGATGAGCGAGAAGGAGAAGGGCAACCGGCCCAAAAAGGTGACCGGGTCATCTACAACTGTCGAATCTTCTTGAACAAGGGTGACGAGGTGATGCTGAACGCGAAACAGGCCGATCAGCTTCCCCAGGACATGATTCGAGTTGTAGAAGGAGAGCGCTTCGTGGATCGCAAGACAGTTCTTGGCAGCCGGCAAACGATCGCCGGCGTAGAGCATGCCTTGATGGGGATGAAAGCCGGAGGCTATCGAAAAGTGCGTATCAGCCCGCATCTGGCCTATCGGGAGACAGGCATCCCGGGTCTGATTCCATCCGGTGCGGTGCTGGTGGTGGAGATCTGGTTGCGGGCGACAATAGAAAAAGCGTAAAGTTCCGGCTTAATGAGCCTACGGACTCTTCCCCCCTGCCCCTCCAGCCCCAATTGCGTGTCCACCCAGGCCACGGATGAGGGACATGCAATCGCGCCGTTGCGCTATAAGAAGCCTCGCGCAGAAGCGAAGGAGGCGTTGAAGGCAATGATTGCAACATTGCCCCGGGTCAAGCTCGTCGAAGAAGACGAGTCCTACCTGCATTACGAATTCACCAGCCTCTTGCTTCGATTTGTGGACGATGTCGAGTTTCTCTTCGACGACGACGCGCACATCATCCAGTTTCGTTCTGCCTCCCGCACCGGCTACGGAGACTTGGGCGTCAACCGCAAGCGTATGGAAGAGCTGCGTGCGCTGGTTGAGCGCAAGCTGTAGCCCGCATCATCCCTGAACGGCTCTGCTGCCATTGCCGATTTGTCGTTTCGGTCCGCCTGCGGCCGTAGGTGGGCCTTTCAGTATTTTATTTTGAGATCGCGAGGCTCCTTGGTATGCTTCCAAAAATTGGAGGCTGGACTGATGGGATTCAAACGAAAGGGCTGGCGCGCCGAGGTCAACTGCGCCGGTCGGTTGGAACGCGGCACACTGTCGGTTCCCTGTAAAGTTGTGGATGTCAGTGAGGCTGGTGTTCGGCTTGACAGCCGTATGCTTGTGAAGGCCGGTGAGACCGTCCAGCTCGTCATTGAGGTGGCGCCGGAGAAAGTGGTGACCTGCCAGTTGCAAGTCGTCTATGTGCGGTCTCCAAGGCTTGGAGCAAGGATCGTCTCGATCAGCCAAAAAGACAAAGAACGGTTGACTCAATTTCTGGACGATCGAGTGTTGAGCAATTTCTCCCGCCGGTAGCGTACAGGGCCACGGTGTATACCCGGTCCACAGGTCGATCTCACAAGGATATATCTTCAGTGTTTGGCGGGCGCCGGTTTGGGGCCCAATCTCGTGGTGTGTTGAAAGACGCACTTCGGGCAGGTGTAGTGGACGAACTGTCTCCCGCCGACCAGGCGTTTCTTCATCGGGACCCGGCACCAGGTGCACAGGCGATCGGGAAGGTCTGTCACAGAGGCATCCAGTGGTGTGGCCATGGCCAGTATTGTCTCCGAGGGTTGTAAATGTTGTCAACCGAGCGGGGTGACAACGCCGCCATGAAATTATTCTGGCCCACGGCCGTGCGTTTCCTGAAATTCGTGGTATATTCCGCGAGGCACTCATCGAGTGCGTATATTTGTCACCCTCTTACAGAAAGGTACAACCACCTATGAGCATCTCGGCTAGTTCCGAGTCCGCAATCTTTCCAACCAACGCCCCTGTGGCCGTTTCCCGTCCTGCCCAAGACATGGTGGGAGAAGGCAAAGCCTGGGGACTCTGCACCGCAGTTGACCTGCAAGATTGCAATCCCGATCTCATCCGTGATGCCGCCCATATCAAACGCTACGTCGTCGAACTCTGCGAACTCATCGGCATGAAGCGCTTCGGCGAATGCCAGGTCGTCGATTTCGGCGAAGGCCGCGTGGCCGGTTACTCTATGGTGCAGCTGATCTCGACATCGTTGATCAGCGGCCATTTCGCCAATGATACCAATAACGCGTACCTCGACATTTTCAGCTGCAAGGGATATGACCCTGAGGTTGTCGAATCATTCTCAAAGGAATTTTTCGGCGCCCAACGAAGTTTGGCTACGATGACACTTCGATACTAAGGGGTGCCCCTGCATCTGACACATCGTGCGCGGGGGCTGCGGTTACGCGGTCCCCGCCCGGAACGACCTGCTGCTGACGAGTTTGCACCAAGATGAATCCCACGACAGCCAAAGAATTGTTCGATACGCTTCCCTCGAAGTTCGACAAGGACGCAGCCGAGGGCCTGGACGCGGTGTATCAGTTCAACTTAACAGGCGCGCAGAGCGGCCAGTATCATGTGATCGTGAAGAACGGCGTCTGTGACGTAAAAGAAGGCGTCTATGCCGATCCGCAGGTGACCCTCTCGCTGGGTGGAGACGATTGTATCAGGCTGCTCAACGGCCAGCTCAGTGGATTTTCGATTGCCATGTCGGGCCGTTTGCAGATCGCGGGAGATATCAGCCTCGCCATGCAGCTCAAGTCTCTGTTCCCGACCATCGGCCGGTAAGGCGTCAAGACTATCAGCCGGCTCCGTATCAGGAGAGAATCGCCTCCCGCTCGTCTTCCGGTTTTCTTCGAATCCGTTCCTCCAACATTACATATACCGTCGGGATCAGGAACAACGTTAAAAGCGTGGAGACGCTCAAGCCTCCGACGACCGCCCGTGCGAGCGGCGCGTTGGTTTCCCCTCCGGTTCCGAGGCCGATGGCCATCGGGAGCAGACCGAAGACTGTCGCGAGTGAGGTCATGAGAATCGGTCGGAGGCGGGTTCTCGATGCGACGATCACGGCGTCGAGTAGCGGCCGGCCCTTTCGGCGCAGCACGTTCGTATAATCGACCAGCAGGACGCCGTTTGAGACGACGATGCCGAACATCATGATGATGCCCATCATCGATGTCGTGGACAATGTCGTGTCGGTCAGGAACAGAATCAGGATCACTCCGGGAAATCCCATCGGCACCGAGAACATGATGATAAACGGGTCGATGAGCGATTTGAACTGTGCGGCCATCACCATGTACACGAGCATGAGCGCAAGGACGGTGGCGAACAGCAGGCCTTGAAAAGTTTCGCGCTGTTGCTGAATCTGGCCGGCCAGTTTGAGGCTGAAACCAGTCGGGAGTTGAAGCGAGGCGAACGCCGACTCAAGGTCGGCAGCAATGTCCCCCAGCGGGCGAGTCGTCGGATTGGCCGTCACATGCACCACGCGCTGGAAGTACTTGCGGTCGATCTTGACCGGCCCGGCATTCAATTTGAGCGAGGCGACGTTCTTGAGCAACACCGGCTGTCCGGTTTTGGAGGTCAATAAAATATTCTCCAGGTCGGTGAGATTGGTCCGGTGTTCTTCGGCCAGCCAGGCGCTGATGAAGTACTCGTTTCCATTGTGTGGGTCGGTATAGATGATAGGATCGGTTTGCCCGTTGCCATTGAGGGAGTACAGCACTGTATTTGCCACGTCGGCTTCGCTGATACCGAGCAATGCCGCCTTTTCACGGTCCACCGTGACGTTGATCTCCGGGTAATTTTCCTCTCGGCTCGACTCGACATCGGCCAGACCCGGAGTGCGCTCCATAATCTCTTTGACACGTTTGATCACCTCTCGGGCTTTGTCAAAGTCGTAGCCGTAGATTTCCACATCGACGGCTTTTTGCGAGCCGAAGCTGGTGACGCGTTTGACCAGGCCGCCCGGATCGAACGACATGGCCACGCCGGGGAACAGGGTGAGAATCTTCGGGCGCACGTCATTCATGATCTGCACTTGGCTTCTGCGGCGCGTATCCACCGGGGCCAGATACACCTGGATCGATGATGTGTGGGGGCCGGTGTTGGGGTTGAAGAGCGACGAGCGGCCTTGGGACAGCACGCCGGTACTGGAGACGATCGTTTCCAACTCATGAGCAGGAATCGCCTCGCGAAGCACTCGTTCCACTTCGGCGACCTGTTGTTCCGTTTTTTCGACGCGCTGGCCGACGGGAGCGCGTAGGGCGATGCGGAACTGGCTTTCGTCCGAGACCGGCAAGAATTCGGTGCCGATCCGGGGGACCAGCGCGAGCGAGCCGGCAAAGATCAGCAGCACGGCTGCGATGAATATTCGTCGATGCTGCAATATCCAACGCAGCGCGCCCTCGTAGCTTCTGTCGAGAGACTCGTAGCGATCACGGCTCCACGCCATCACCTGGATCCACCATTCCGGCATCGTCTGTTGGGCTTCGTGCTCGGGTTTAAGAAACTTGTAACAGAGCGCCGGGGTAACGGTACGGGAGATGAAGAACGATGTAAAAAGGGCGATGGCGATGGTGACGGTCAAGGGAATCAGCAGAAGGCGCGTGATGCCGACGATGAAAAACATCGGGAGAAAGACCACGACGGTTGTGACGGTCGACGCAAAAATCGGCATGGCCACTTCGCGGGCGGCCTCCACAATGGCGTCCCAGCGCCGAGCGCCGGTGTTCAGGTGACGCTGGATGTTTTCCAGCTCCACGATGGAGTCATCGACGAGGCGGCCGATGCCGAGCGCGAGCCCGCCCAGCGTAAAGACGTTGAGCGTTTGCCCGGACAGGTGGAGCGCAATGAAGGTCACCAGAATAGAAAGGGGAATAGAGACGGAAATGATCATGGTGCTGGTCAGGTTGCGGAGAAAAATCAAAATCACGGCGGCAGCTAAGAGCGAACCGTGCAGTGCTTGTTCGACCAGGTTACGGATGGACTGACGGATGTAGACGGATTGGTCGAACGAAATGCCGAGGGTCACGCCCGGTGGAATACCGATCATCTTCGGGATCATTGCCTTCAGGGTATCAACTACCTCGACGGTGTTGGCGATCGGCTGCTTGTTCACACGGAGGAAGACCGCTCTGGCCCCGTCGGTGCGCACGATGTTCGTCTGGATGTCGGATGAGTCGGTGACCGTGCCCACATCGCGGACTCGGACCGGGCTGCCTTGCGGGTTGACCTTCACGATCACGTCTTGGATCGGTTCGACGGTTTTGAATTGATTGTTCGTGAATACGTTGTAGTCGAGATTGCCGGCTCGAATGTTGCCGGACGGCAGAATCACGTTTGCCGCCTTGACGGAATTCACTACGTCGAGAATGGAGAGCCCGCGGGCGCTCAGGAGCGCCGGGTCGAGGTTGATATTGATTTGACGGATTTTCCCGCCCTCCACGGTGGCTGCGGCGACGTTGGCGATCTGTTCGATCTGCGGGGCAATGGTGTTGTACGCCAGATCGTAGAGCGCACGTTCGTCCATGTTCTCGCTCGACACCGTGACGAACGAGACGGGGATCTGGGACACGTCGAACTTCACGATGAACGGCTGCAGAATGCCGGGCGGGAGACTATTCAGAATCTGTGTGATGCGCTGCATCACCTCCATCTGGCCGGTATTGATATCGGCGCCCCAGTTGAACCAAATCTGTACTGCGCCGAGTCCCTGCTTGGAGAAGGATTCGACATGCTCCACGTTGGAGGCGGAGCTGACGGCTTTTTCGATTGGATAAACGACGCTTTGCTCGATATCGAGCGGGGGGGCGCCCTTATAGATGACTCCGACGAATGCCACCGGAATTTGGATGTGAGGAAAGAGATCGATGGGTAACCGCTGGAGCGATGTGACGCCGAGCACCACCATCGCGAGCGACAGCATCAAGATGCCGATTCGATTGCGGAGTGCGAAGAGTGTCAGCCACATAGCGAAATGGGTGAGGGGTAAGGGGTGAACTGTAAGGGGTGGGAGATAACCGCTCGATTAAGAGCCCCTCTGAAATATGGCGTATTCAAACCCTGCTCCCTCACTCCTTACCCCGTACCGGTTCAAGCGGTTGTGCCTGTACAGGGGTGCCGTCATGCACGAGGTCTTTTCCGGAGACGATGACTGTTTCGTCTCCAGTGAGACCTTTGGTGATCTCGACGCGGTTGTCGTTGCGCACTCCGATCTCGACATTCACCCGCTGAGCTTTCCCATCCCGCACGACGAACACATATTGCGTATCTTCCAGCCGGCTGACTGCATCGATCGGAATCTGCACAGCCTGCCGATGGGTTCCCACTATCACTTCAACCCGGGCGAACATTCCGCCTTTCAACCGGCGGTCCTTGTTGGGTAAGTCGATTTCCACGGTCATCGTGCGTGTCTCGCGATTCAGGGCTTGGACAATCCGAGTGACCTGCCCTTCGAACACGCGATCAGGGTAGGCTTCGGCTCGCAGCCCGGCTTTCTGCCCGATCTGTATCATCGGGATATCTTTCTCGACGACCTCGATGAGGACACGAACCCTGTCGATGTCATGCAGGCTCAACATGCTGCGCGACATGGTGGACGTACTGCTGGCTGCGCCGGTGACATAGGCGCCGGTATCGAGATTGCGCTCGGCGATGTACCCGGCAAACGGGGCTCGAATATAGGAGTAGGTCAGATTGGTGTCCGCTTGTGCCAGAGCTACTTCCATCTGTTTGACCTGGGCATCGAGCGACTCCAGCGCCGCCACGGCGGCATCGAAGTTCACCTGCGCATTGTCCAGATCCTGCTGGGAGACGAATTGATCTTTGATCAAGGCCTGCATGCGGTCGAGCGTGAGTCGTGCGTTGCGCAGGGCCGCCTTCTGCTGTGCGACCTTGGCGTTGCCGGCGGCAAGGTTGGCTTTGGCCTGATTGACGGCATGCAGATAGTCCGTATGGTCGATCTCCATCAGCAACTGCCCGGCTCTGACGAAGTCGCCTTTATCCACATGCAGCTTGGCGACATAGCCGTCTACGCGTGAGAAGAGGTTGACGACCTGATTGGGTGAAATGTCGGCGGTGTACCTGAGGCGAATGTCGAGGTCTTCTTTCAGGGGGGAGACGGTCCCCACCGTGATGAGGCGTGTTTTCTGCGGATCGGTTTTGGCTCCGGTACTCAGCCGGAAGACGACCAGAGCCGTCACGGCGAAGAAGGCGATCACGCCGAGGACGACGAATGGATGTCCAGTGATGCGGTTCATGCGTGTACTTGTGGTTTGGGAGCAGGAAGAGGTTGGATGAGTCCGCCGAGGAATAGGGACACATATTCGCCTATGGTGTCCTCGTAGCTTCGGTGCATGGGCAATCCGAGAATGTCGTGCAAGAGGCGGTGATGGACAATGATGCCGAAGAACGCTCTGGCGGCGAGCAGTGGATCGACCGGGCGAAAGGCGCCGCTCTCGATCCGCTTGCCGATATAGTGTGCCAACAGGTCGTGAAAGGCCCTGTATTGCCGTTGAAAAAACATATCGGATAGCTCATGCCCTTCCAGGGCGCTGAAGAGGAGCAATCGGAGCATCGTCGGGTCTGCGCCTTTTTTGATCCGATAACTGGCCAGCAATGTGAACAGGCGGGTATCGTCTTGCTTCTTGGCTGCCTCTTCCACTGCGTCCCGCAACTCGGAGTACTGCGCCTTTTCCGCCAGGATGGCGGCATACAGCGCCCGTTTGGTCGGAAAATACTTGAAGAGCAGCGCTTCGCTCACGCCGGCTGCTTTCGCGATTTCCTTCGTCGTGGTGCCTTGAAAGCCAGTGGCGGCAAACAGCGAAGCGGCGGCGCTGATCAAGCCGGCTTGGCGTTCTGGCCCCGAAGTTCGTGACGGCTTGCGTAGTGAGTTTTTGGCTTGCTTCATAGTGAGTAAGTGATCACTCACCAAGGAGGTTAGCATGGCCTCTTCTTTGAGGGCAAGGACTAAGTCGACGACAAGGGAAGATGGTTAAACAGTGTGGGATGAGTATCGCCGGAACACCTGGGGTGCCGGCAGGGGAGAAAGCTTGTCAGTGAGGTGCAGGTTGTTCCCAGTTGAAAACGGCGCTCAGTCTTTTCTCGAGTGCCTCCTTGCGGCTCGTTAGTGACCGCCCAACTACATCTGTGGAACGGACTGGGCGCGAAGAAATGACCGAAGCCGGTTTCCTTCGCGGAGGCTCAACTTTTTGAATTCTACCCCGAATAGATTGCCAGTAATCCAGGTGACGCCCGTTTCCAGGACGAACAGGGGGTCATTGCCATCCGGGAGGTAGAGGAACATGGTCAGTTCCATGCCGATCTTCACGGACTGATTTCCACGAATACACAGCCCGCCTTCAGACAGATTGATAACGGTGCCGTCTCCTATCAGCACATCATTCCTGCTAATGCCGGAATACATGAGCCCAAAGGAGACGGGGGTTCGAGGAATGCGGCGCTGTTCCGCCGACATCTGTGATCGATGTGGATAACGGATTGGGGACTGATTCTCGACTTTCAGGTGTTTCATCGTGAGACCTCCTTGTCGAATAGGCATATCCTCAACAGCACCCCATTGAATCGTTGCGCTACCCCCTGGCAGGAATTTCAGCACATAGGATTTTCTATCGCTCACCGTGTCCATCATTTCTACCAGTGCATGGCCATTGTGCTCCTTGTGTGCGTGTGACGCGGGGAAAGGACATGGTCTTAGTTATCATGTTCCTGCGGCCGCTGGCCTGCCGATAGGAATAGACGGTGAAGTTTCTCTTGGTCCTCTGTCTTCATGCTTTGAATAGAGAGGCCGAAGCTGTTCCCGCGTACCCACATCACGCGAGCTTCTGGAATGCAAAAATGATCCTCGGAATCGGAGTGCTCGATAAAGAGGGTGAGTTCCATTCCGGGTTTGAGCGATCGTTCCGTACAGGCTCCGATTCCATCGCGACAGAGGTCGGTCACGGTTCCGGTCTCGAAAAACATATCGGTTGCATCCATGCCCGAAATGGTCAGGCCGAGCTGGCCGTCGAGCCGAGGTTTCCGCCGTTTGTCGCCGTCAGGTTCCACCGCAATCAGCTGTTCCATCGGGTCGTACGTCATCTGTTTCATAATCGGTGTGCTCCTTTCCGGTACAGGTAACAAAGAATCGCGTTACGGTTTGAAGCTACCGCCCTTTCGACGGCTGCGCATTCCTCTATCGAGGGGCTCATGTACCCATCTCAAGGGGGGGGGCTAGAAATGCCACTTGAATCAGCATTTTGCTGACCATGGCATACCCAATAATTCAATGTGTTACGCCTAAGATTGTGCGGATGTGAGGTGATAGGGCATATGGGGGTATGAGGTGGAGAGTCATGAACAGTGGTGGATCTGCTCCGGGCTGCCCGTAACCCACTGGTTTCTTGGAAGGTCCGGGAACTGAAGGAAGGAGTAGTACGAAGAGAGCATCTATCGTCTGAGGGCGGATTGGGCCGAGTCAAAACACTGTGGAGGGGCTTTCTTCCGGCCATCGCTCGCGCAGCGTGCGGCCCTCAAAAAAGATAATGCCGCGGTCAAGGCTCGACTCGAAACGTAGGGTCACGTCAGTATGGAAACCGTGCCAGGCGTAGACCCTCACCGGGCCGACGGCGATTTGCCCCGGTGTTCGGTCCAGCGGGCCATATGTGGATTGAAGATAGGCGAGAATCGAGTCATGCGTCACTGTGCTGCTATAGCGAACGGTCACACGGCCAAATCGGTTCTGAAAAGTCGTAAAGCGTATGGATTCGACAGGAGTGGCCCCTAATCTTGGTGGCTGTTCCTTGGGTTCGTACGTTTGTATGTGATCGGCCTCTTCGATGAGGACGAAGCGGTCCCGGTCCGACAGTGTGGTGCCCCAGGGAATGCCTTCAAATCCATTGGGGTCATCGGCGATGGGAACCGCCGCCGCGGGCGTAGTTTGCAGCGCCAAGCAGAGGACAATCCCTCCCCACGGACCGGCTTGAGCGAGTCGTCTAGCGAGAGTCATGCTATTCCGCCGAATCGGTCATGTAGTCATTGAAGCGCGGCGCAAGCGTTCGACTGTCGATAAAGAGATAGCCACGTTCTGTTCCGGCTTGATAGGTGACATTGATCTCGGTGTCCGGGCCGCGCCAGGTATATTGTTGGTTAAGGCCCCGCGCCATCTGTCCTGGCACGCGTTGGAGAGACCCAAACTGAGCTTCGAGGAAATTCAGCACCTGCTTATGGACCTGTTCGCCTTCGTACCGAATCGTTACCCGGGCGAACTGGTCGTCGACCGATACGTAGAGGATGCTGGTCATTTCGGCGCCGGCAAATGTCGATCGATTAGTCTTGGGCCGGTACTCCGTGACATGAGTTCCTGAATGGATGGTTTCCAGATCTTGGCGCGCCGTCAAGGAGGTTCCCCAGGCGGTGCCGTGGAATCCCTTCGGGTCGTTGGCCATCGGAACGGCCCACAAAGGCGTCACGTTGATCAATGGCCCCATCATGATAAGCAGAGAAAGGCCGAGATAAGCCGGCGGCGAGTTGAAGTGTTTCATGATATTCGCCGAGAGAAGAATCGAGGTTCGATACGAACGCTACCACGAGGGAGTGGTGAACGCAACCTGCCGAGGTTCCTTGAGAATCACAGGCTCCTAGTCTTATAATGCGCCGGTTTTTCCGCCGTGATGTATAGAGAGCATCCACGAGAAGTCGAGGGGGCATGTAGGGTATGATTGAAAGCGACGTCTTTGTACAAGCTCTACAAGATATCGGGGTGAATTTTTTTACCGGCGTGCCCGATTCGATCCTTGGCGGGATTATCGCCGAGTTGATGGACCGCCGGTTGTACACGCCTGCGGTTCGTGAAGATGAAGCGGTGGGTATGGCAGCGGGCGCCTATATGGCCGGCAAGGTGCCGGCAGTGCTGATGCAGAACTCAGGACTGGGAACCTCGCTCAATGCGCTGATCTCATTGAATGTGATTTATCGGCAGCCCTGCATCCTCATTGTGTCATGGAGAGGGCAAGGAGGGAAGGATGCGCCGGAGCATCTTGTGATGGGTGAAGTCATGCCGCAGTTTCTCGATACGATGAAAATTCCTCATCGCACACTGACCGAGAAAACAGCGGGTGACGATTTCAAATGGGTCGCGGAGACCTTCAAGAAGCAACAGATTCCAGTGGCGCTGTTCATTACCAAGGGCGTCGTGAAAGGGTTGCATCCGTGACCCCGTCGGCGAGAAAAGCGAGAGAAGCGAGCGACGCGAGACGTGCAGGATCTTCTGTGGGGCAAGTCTCGCCGGTCGCGCTTGTCCCGCGTGATCCAGGAGTACATAAATGAGACCGGAAGAAGGAACACTGATCAGCCGGGCGCAGGCTATGGCGGCACTGCTTGAACTGTTGACGGATCAGCCGGTCGTCGTGTGCAACGGATTCCCTTCGCGTGAGGCCCAGAAGATTGCCGACCGGCCGACGCATTTTTACATGATCGGCTCGATGGGCAACGCGTCGGCCATTGCGCTGGGTGTGGCGCTGGCCAAGCCGAACAAGCAGGTTGTGACCTTCGACGGCGACGGCAACGTGTTGATGGGGATGGGAACCCTGGCGACCGTAGGAGCATTGAAGCCGAAAAATTTCATTCATGTGGTGTTTGATAACGAAGTCTACGGAACCACCGGGAATCAGCCGACGATCTCGAATGTCGTGCCGCTGGAGAAAGTGGCGAAGGCGGCGGGGTATGTGAACACTGTTCGGGTGCTCGACCGCGACGATCTTATTTACGAATTTAAAGATCTGCTCAAAAAAGACGGACCTAGCATGTTGTTGGTCAAGGTCAACGAATTTCAGGAAGACGCGGAACGGATTCTCCTCGACCCGCCGGACATCACGAAGCGGTTTATGAAAGCGATTGAGGGATAGGAGCGCGACAAGCTTGCCTTGTGCCCGGTCGATGCGTGCAGTAAAGGGAAGCCGGTCACGTCTCTGTAATAGACGAAGGGGAGAAATATGGTGCTCCTGAATCCAGGGCCGGTGAACGTCAGTGAGCGTGTGCGCCAGGCGCTGCTGCATCCCGATATTTGTCACAGAGAGAGCGAGTTTACAGCACTGCTCCATCGGATACAGAGCAAGTTGCTCAAAGCCTTTGTGCCGGGAGCGGAGTCGGAGTATGTGGCTGTGGTGATGACCGGGTCCGGAACGGCCACGGTCGAAGCCGCGCTGATGTCGTCGCTGCCCCATGGCCGGCGCATGCTCATTTTGAATAACGGTGTGTATGGCGAGCGGATGTCCCAAATCATCGGCCTCCACCGTCTGGGTGTCAGTGAGCTCAAATATGAGTGGACCGCTCGGCCTGACCCTGACAAATTGCTGCTCGCGCTGCGGCAACATCAAGAAGTGCATGCCGTTGCCATGGTGCACCATGAAACAACGACCGGGCTGCTCAATCCTGTGCAGGAGGTCGCGGAGATTGTGGACAACCAGAATCGCGTTTTCGTGCTAGATGCGGTGAGTGCTCTGGCTGGCGAAACGATCGATATTGCGCGGTCGCACATTTATATGGTGGTTGGTACCGCGGGGAAGTGCATCCAGGGATTTCCCGGTGTGTCGTTCGTGCTCGTGCGAAAGGGGTTCGTCGAGAAGATGCGCGCCTATCCCAAACGGTCCTGGTATCTCCATCTTCCGCATTACATCGACAACGAGGGCCGTGGCACGATTCCCTTTACTCCCGCCGTTCAAGTCTACTATGCGTTCGATGAGGCGTTGAGCGAGTTGCTGGAAGAAGGCGTCGCCAATCGCATTCAGCGGTACAAGCAGATGGCGGCGGTCATTCGCGACCGCATGGCCAAGCTGGGCGTGAAAGCGGTGTTGCCGCCGGATCGCCAGTCGAATACCATCACGGCCTACTATTTGCCGGAGGGTGTTTCTTACCAGTCGTTACATGATCGGCTGAAGACGCAGGGCTACGTCATCTATGCAGGCCAGGGCAACCTGGAAAACAAAATCTTCAGGGTTGCCAATATGGGCGCATTGACCGCAGCGCAGTTCGCCGGATTTCTCGACGCTTTCGAACAGGCCTGTAAGCCGGTATGAAAGCGGTGATTCTTGCAGCCGGCGTCGGCAAGCGCCTTTGGGAAGTTACTCAACATCGGCCTAAGTGTCTGATCGAAATCGGCGGACGGTCACTACTGCACCGATATTTGGAGATCCTGGCCGGCTTGGGGATCAGGCGGACGACGATCGTCGTGGGCTATCGGCAGGAGATGATTCGTGCGGCGGTCGAGCGCGATGCCTGCGGCGTGACGGTCGATTTCCTGGTCAATGATCAATTCCATCGCGGCAGCATCTCTTCGCTTTGGATCGCCCGCGCAGCCCTCGACGACGACGTGATCGTGATGGATGCCGACGTGCTGTTTCACCGCGACATCTTACGGCGGCTTGTCGAGTCATCCCATGAGAACGCGCTGCTGATGGACGAGACCGTCAGGCAGACCGGCGAAGAGTGCATGGTGGTGGTGGCGGGCGGCCGTGTCATCGCATTGACGAAAAAAATGCCGGACCGGTATGACTATGCCGGCGAGGGAGTAGGGTTTTTGCGGGTGCGGCATGCCGACACCCCGCATATGGTGGAGTCGCTCCGGTCCCATATCGACAAGGGATCATGGAACATGGAGTATGAGGATGCCTTGCAGCAGTTCTTTCAGACGGTGAAAGTCGGCCATGAGAAAATCGGCGGGTTGCCTTGGACGGAGATCGATTTTGTCGAGGACGTGAAGAAGGCAGAGTTGGACGTTTTGCCAAGATTGTGAGAAGGTTTTTCCGGGAGCCGACACCGACGATCAGTCGTGGATAGTCCTGATGAGCGAAAGTATTCTTCAGCGGCGAGTGGAAGTCCAGGGACTGGCGACGGCTATCCTGTTGCCCTCGGTCAGTGTGTTCGGCGCACAGGCTGAGCACCGGCCGGACACAGTGGGGCCGTTGACGAATGTCGTGGGAATCGGGTTGTTTGCGCGTGCGGTGCTCACCTTGCAGCGGGCCGGCATCCGGCAATTGATCGTGCTGGCCGGGGCCGAAGAAGACCAACTCAAGCAGGCATTGGGGAATGGGCCCCGGGTCACAATCCCCGTTCGCTGGATGCCCATTCGAGAGTTCCCACTCGATGATTCGAGGACATGGGAGTTTCTTGCGGCCGAGGTCCGTGGCTTTGCGCTGATTGCGAGCGTCAACGCAGTGTTTTCACGGGGGCTGGTCGAACGTCTTCGCCATGATCTTCGTGAAGGTGAGGCGGCTGTCGTGGCCCAGACGGCATCGAGACGGTCTGAGCTCGTGACCTCGGGAGGACTCCGGTTGAAGGTCCAGTCCGATCGGTTGACGTCGTTTGCGCCGGCGCATTTTGACGATTCTGCTCCCTGCGCGGCAGAGTTGGTCGTATTGCCGGCCGGCTTCATGAGCAGCTCCTGGCATACACCAAACGATAACAGCCGGCTTCCGATCCGCCGATGGCTCGAACGAGCGGCGGTGGATGGCCGTGTGCGTGTCGTGGCGGCAGAGGACAAGCGTGGAACATGGTATCAGGACGTGAGGACGCTGTCCGATGTGCCACTAGCCGAAAAAAAGCTCTTCAACTCGTTGAAGGGAGAAACGGAAAGTTTTGTTGATCGGCATTTCAATCGCAAACTCTCGCGCTGGTGCACACGCCTGTTTCTCGCTGCGGGGTTCTCGCCCAACGCGATTACGATCGTGGCGGCGTTCATCGGGTTTGTGTCGGCTGCGGGGTTTGGAATGGGGACCTATGCGGCAGGGGTTGTCGCAGCGCTGCTGTTTCAGTTGGCAGCGGTGATCGACTGTTGTGACGGCGAAGTCGCGCGTCTGACCTTCACGGAGTCGCCGTTCGGGGCCTGGCTCGATCTCGCGATGGATAATGTCGTGCATATGGCGATCTTTGCAGGCATTGCCGCCGGGATTTATTCGACACAGATCGGCCAGCCTGCGGCCTGGAGAACGCTGGCCTGCGGTGCGGTGGCCGTGTTGGGGAACGGTCTGTCGTTCCTGCTGGTCGAACGGGCGCAGAAAATCAAGGCGGCAGGCGGGTGGCGAACTTCCGCCCATGCGGCCTGGTCGGAGTTCATGCTGAAGAATGTCGCGAGCCGTGATTTTTCGGTGTCGCTGGTGTTGTTCGCACTGTTTGCCAAGCTCGAGTGGTTCCTCTGGTTCACAGCTGCCGGTTCCTTCATCTTTGCCGGGGTCATGCTGTGGGTCATTCGTCCGTCCGCTGTCATCGCTACCAAGATATGAGTACCTGATCGCGCGTGCTTAGATACCTCCTACTGACTCTCGGCCTCGCCGTCCTCGGTCTTCTCGTCTGGCACATCGGGCCCGGCAATATTTATGATGCCGCCTCGCGTCTTGGTCCAGGAGCCCTGGTGGTCATCCTGATCCCATCCCTCATCATGTATGTGATCGAAGCCTATGGGTGGAGAATGGTATTGGGGCCTTCGGCCCAGTCAGTGCCGTTTTGGCGGCTGCTCGCCATTCGAACTGCCGGTGAAGTAGTGAACATGACGACCCCAACGGCCTACTTGGGCGGTGAACCGCTGAAGGCGTACCTGCTCAAGAGTTACAATGTGCCGATTGCCGAGGGGGCGGCTTCAGTCGTCATCGCGAAGACTACGATGACCATTGCCGAAGTATTCTATATCTTGGTGGGAATCGCGCTTGGATTCTGGATTCTCGGCGCAGGGAGCTCGGCGGGACAGTCGGTTGCGGCTGCGCTGGTGAGTGTGGGGTTGTTGGTCTGTTCGATTGCCGGGTTTGTGTTTATCCAGCGGCGCGGGCTCTTTGCGTCAATTCTCGGCATGATCAGGAAGCTGGGCTTGCGGATCAAGTCCCTGGAGTCCCAGGAAGTGCATCTGCTCTCAATCGATCAGACGATTCAGAATTACTACAGCCACCACCAACGGGCCTTCTATGCTTCCATCGGGGTGTACTTTCTCGGCTGGATGGCTGAAGCAATGGAGGTGTTCGTGATCCTGTACTATCTGGGTGGCCCTACCGATGTGCTATCAACCATCTCCATCGGCGCGCTCGCGGTCTTCATCAAGGGCGGGACCTTCTTTATCCCGGGCAGTCTGGGCGCCCAAGACGGCGGGAATCTCCTGCTGCTGAAGGCGTTCGGCTACAGCGATGTCACCGGCATCACCTTCGCGTTACTGCGGCGATTTCGCGAATTGGTCTGGATCGGCATCGGCCTACTCTGCCTGGCGCTGGTGGGAAAAGGTGCGGTGCGTCAAGCGGCAGAACGTCAAGAGTAGGAGAGTGGAACGCCTGCCTGTTTAAGAGATTGCAGCCGTTCGATCATGCGATCCCATACGAAAAGGTGCAGTCGGAGGTTCGGGGCCCGCTCCAAGTGGCCGAACCGAAGTCCCACCTGCTGGCCTCTCACCCATCGGACCTCCGCCTGTTCGATCGGGAGCGATTCCTTCTGGTCCGGGAGAATCAAGCGAAGCAGGAGTATCGTCTGTTCCGGCACGGTGCCGGCACATTCAATCGTGCAGCCGAATACCGAGAGGTTCGTCACCAGGCCTTCCCCGATCGTTGCTGCATCGGAAAACATCACCGGATAGGAAACAGGGAGGGGAAGGCGATAGTGTTCACGCTGATAGGGACGTGTCTGTTCCATGACGGGGCCAGTGTACCGAAGCCGCCTGATCGGACTGAATACCTCGTTAGAGGGGCGAGAGCAATGACCGGGACGTGAAGGAAAGCTGCGAGACCGGCGTCGACCTACCGATGAGAGGGTGTGCCTCGACCGTACGAGCTTCGTGTTTCTCGTTATGCCAGATAGTGTTTGTTGAGGTGGTCGCGCTGAAAGCCCAGGATATGTCTGATCAACAGTTCCCGGTTTTGTGAGGTCATTCTGATGAAGCGGGCATGGAGGCGGTAGGTACCGGCCGGATATGGAATGGGGTCAAGCCGCAAGATTTCGATGAAAGCTTTGAAGAGATCTTGGTCGGGAAGGCGTAGGGTCAGGGAGAGGATCTCGTTGGGCTGGTAGTGCCGGTTGACCGTCAAGCCGATGCCTCCGCCGCTGATGTTGACGGATTTCTCGATCAGTTCGACTTCCGTGGTGTCTGTCTCGGACTGAAGGCTGATGGGCAGGGTGACGGTGATGCGATAGTACTCGCGGCGATTGGGAGCGGCCGGCTGTGCATCCGGCGAATCAGGTGACATGGTGCGCGGGAGTATAGCAAAAAATGGGTGAGGCGTCCGCGCCATCAGCCATAGGCGATACGCGCTTTGTCTTGAAACCTGCTGGCGATCTGAATTGGCCATCGCATGAGAGGATGCATAGCTCGCTCGATTGCCACAGCCGGTTTACCGCACTGGAACATGGTGCTATGACGTGGTCACATTGTAGTACTATCGAGGAGGAGTCCATGATCATGAAATTGACCAAGCACGGGAATAGGCTAGCCCTCGTCATCGATCGCGGGGTGCTCGATCTGTTGGAGATTGACGCCGAGACGCCGCTCAACATCAAGACGGATGGCAAGTGCCTCATCGTCACGCCTGAGCGTGATGCGGCTCGCAGAAGAAGTTCCGCGCGGCCTTAGCCAAAGTGAACCGGCAATACGGTCCGGCGTTGAAGAAACTCGCAGAATAGGCAATGGAACCGCTGTTTCTCACATTGGAGGAAGTGCTGGAGATTCACCGTGATGAAATTGAACGACACGGTGGGACGCTGGGAGTTCGTGACAAGTTATGCCCGACATGGTATGTCGGCATCCGGTAGCTGAAATCGTACGAGGCTTGCGGAAACAGTTTCTTCACCAGCCGATGGATCGCCTCACCACGCTCACGGCGAGGTTCGGGCGGTGCAATCAAATAGTTCGCGATCGCGATATTCTTTGTCCATGACATTCGAGTCACATAGTATTCAGTCCTTCAGCAGCCAAACCCGAGAGGCCTGCGGTCCTTTCTGTCCAGCCTCTCGGACATATCTAACCTTCGCACCTGTCTGTGGCGTAACTCGATCTTTCACACGGCTGATATGAAAAAAAACCGTGACGTTATCACTACGGTCTTGAATAAAGCCAAATCCTCTATCGTCGTTGAATTTCGTCACTGCACCAAAAGAAATTGTCGACACAGACGACGGGTCTTGGTCGAAGTTTATTCTCTCTGAGGATGATAACGGGGTAGACCGGATTGCATTTATCTTATCGATAGCCCACTTGTATGGCTTGCCATGTTCTTTTTCGTAGAGCGAATTCGTCTTTTCTAGGGCCTCCACCGCTTGATCACTTGCCTGTAGTTCGATTAAGGCGAGCGCGAAATCTTTGTAGTGAAAAAACTTGTCCGGTTCCCTTCGAATGGCTTGATGAAGTTTCTTGGCGGCTTCTAGAGCCTGTCCTTTAGCCAGTAGGCACTGGGCAATTCCTCGAAGTATGTAGGGCACTTGCTTGTGAGGCTGGATGCTGCCGTATCTCCTAAGTGCCTCATCGGCGTCGCCTTTCTTTAGATAAACCTGTGCGATCTTATGGCACACGTATTCATTGCGAGGTCCTAGCTTTTCAGCTTTTGTAAGATGCTGCAATGCCTCATCAAGCCGTCCGAGGTCGAGGAGAAGCCCCCCTAGCCGGTACCATGAGTTCAGATCATTGGGGACTGCTTCTGCGCCCTCATACAAGCAATCGAGCGCTTCGGCGACCTCTTGGTTTTGTCTAGGGTTCTTGGATAGAAGCAGGTTGGCTATTTGTTTACAGATCAATCCATAGGACTTCGCTGCTTTTAGGCGGGATTCATGAGGAAGTTCCTTATACACTTGTCGAGCCGCACGGTATGTACTGAGAGCCTTATCGGCTTGTCTAGTTTCTTCATGGGCTCGTCCAAGGGACAAGTGAATTTTGATCCATTTGGGAGCTAACTTGAGCGCATTTTCATACGCGGCAATTGAAGCGTCCCATTGGCCATTTTGCTGGAACTGGAATCCCAGATTAAAGGGCCACTGTGCCACGGTAGGCTCGATCTGGCAAAGATCTTTTAGAAGGATGATCGCTTTTTCGTAATCTCCCGCACGCGAAAAGTAAAATGCCTGGGCACCTCGTGCTTTTGTTGAAAGGAGATTAGTAGATCCAGCACTGCCTAAGAGTAGGGCGGCTTTTCGCCATTCGCTCTTCCCAGCTAGATCATCTGCCTCTTTCAAGAGGTGATCCTCGTTTTCATAGTTCTCAAGTTGCGCTTCACCCATAATCTTCTCCGCTGTTACTGTTTCAATACCTTCTCCGTTGTCTTATGGTGGACCTTCGCCAGTTTTCTGAGCTCGCTTGCTCCCTTTTGCTTCACAACTTCCTTCCCAACGTTAACTACAGCGTCTGATGCGCCTTTTGGTATCACGACTCCTTGTTCTTGGCTCAATTTATCTAGATGAGAAAGAAACCTGTCGCGTGCAAGGATTGATGCAGCCGCGACTGCGATGTATCGCTCACCTTTTGGTAACTGGGTAAGTTTGAGGGTTCTTCCTTTCGGCATCAGCTTGGAGAGGATATAGTGCTCATTTCCAAATTGATCAGCGATGGCCTCTGAACAGGGATGGCGTTCTAGTATTGACTCAATAGCTCGGGCGTGCCCCCAAGCTAGAAGATGATTGAGATTCTTTCCCTCCGTACGGAATTCATCATAGAGACGGTTATAAGCTTCCGGTGAAATATCTATCTCTTCGCACCGTGATCCACAGATAGCCCGAATTTGTACAGCCAGAGTACGGCATTGTTTGTCGGACAGCAGTTTTGAGTCCTTCACGCCTAAGCTTTCAAGTTTGTCTTTAGTTACTTGGTCAACCATGACTCCAGCAACTACCATTGGGCCAAAGTAGTCCCCCTTTCCCGACTCATCCGTCCCGATATGCGGGAGTGGGATAGGTTGAAAACCTTTCTGCTGCGAACTGGATTTTTCTTTATGAGCCAGATCGGCCTTATTTTCAGCTAGTTCTTCTTCAACGGAGAGATTCGATGTTGGATTGCTGAGCTTGTATCGATGGACGACACATTCAATAACTGCTTTGTAAAGTTCGCCGGCGGTTCCCTGAATCTGAAGCTTCCCACTCTTATACTGTTTTACAATAAGTCGTTCCTGACCTCTCCTGAGCTCCACGGAATATTCGCAGTATTGCTCGTCTCGGGTGATGTCAGGTTTGAGGGCTTGGAGGTCAGCTTTGATCTCGTTGCGTAGTGTGGGCTGAAGGAGAGTGTAGGTCTTCTGTCTTGGGATGATAGGAATTACATTTTGATCCAGCGCTGCTAGATCGGCGAGGACTTGTTTGTAGTCTTCGTGAGAGTGTTCTTTGGGGACATGCTTGCCGGAATCATAGATGGTCAACGTTAAGCTAGGTACTGCAAGAGGAGCTATGAGGTATTGGACTCCATTTTGAATAATTCGAGGATCTGAAATTGCCCAACCTGCTGCCTGACAATGAGATAAAACGAAGTTGCGTTTCTTTGCTTGGACTGATTCTTCAGAAAGGGGTTGTGGGTTTGACTCTAACTTGATCAGGATCTCGCCTACATTCTCCACGCCAATAATCTGGAGAGAGGAGTTTGCGTCAGGCTCTAGATCTTGGACGTTCTCTTTTGGAATGAACACCCGTCTGCAGCCATTGAGTTTTGCCGCGGACAGTTTATGCGGTAGCCCGAGAATGCCCTTGACCTTCCATCCGTCCTGTTCGAGATTCACGTCTCCGGTAAATGCTGTGTATTGATCTATTGCCACTTGTCGCTGTGCGGTAAACATTGCGGCAGCGGCTGCTAGCCCTATCGAAGAGCCGGAGTACTCTGGATCTGTAAGGTCTAAGCTATAGGTGACATCAAGAGACGCCGCCAAGAACCCACCTGTTCGCAAGGCGAGTTGAGCCCTCTCGACAGCACTTCTGAAGGACTCAGTGGCTTGAACTACGCAACGAACTTGACCTGTACCCTGAAGAAATTGCACCTGTATTGGTACGACTAGTGCAGATTCGTGGCCGGTTCTAACAAGCAAGGCGTAAGCTCTTCCTACAGCCTCTCTTTGTCTTAGAGAGGCAAGGCATCCCGCTACTGCTTCCTCTTGCAAGAGGTTAAGCCTAAGTTCATCCTCTAATGATTCTAAGAAGGATAAGACCTTTGTCGATGGTGAGGCGTCTGAGCTACGCACTTGTTCGAGATATCCACTTGCAATAAAACGAGGCTGCAATGATTGATCTAGGGCACGAATGAGGGAGAGGGTTTTGTATACATCTTCTGCAGAGAATGAAGTATCAAGGATGCGAAAAAATAAATCGTTAATAATCTTAGCTCCAGCCGCTTTATCCTTCAGCTTGCCAGTGAGAGCACCATGCATCTCTGAGTTTGGTGGTTTCTTTGCGAAAAGCCAGTTCAGTTGAAGAAGCAACGGCTCATGCCAGAGAGAATCTACGGCTCGTTGATTCAGTACAAGGCGGCAGGTTTCGTAATACACCTCTTTAAATTCACTTGAGTCAGCATCACCCGCCGACTTCGGAAAAAGGAATTGTGCTTTTCGTA
Organism: Nitrospira sp.; assembly: GCA_022842445.1. Classification (GTDB taxonomy): domain Bacteria; phylum Nitrospirota; class Nitrospiria; order Nitrospirales; family Nitrospiraceae; genus Nitrospira_D. The sequence continues at coordinate 147,531 of JALHPO010000003.1, read as the reverse complement.
ACAATGACTCAAGCTTTGCTATGATATCAGTGCTCACGAATCAACTCCTGGGGAGATTTGTGCTTTCCCGAAGTATTACTTCACTTACTTGGTCTTTTGTTATTCGTGTTGGATGGAGGAGAGTAAACTTGCCGACTTTTGTGCGACTCACCGTAATCTTTTCTTGTTTTCCATCTTTTGTCCGAATCTCCACGTCATAAGATGGCCAGTCTGGAAGGGGCGCTGCAAGGTCAACATAGAGTTCAGCGTCTTGGTAGTCATACTCCAGCGAGCCGAAAGTTTCGCCCTCCTCTGAGGTTAGTACAATTGGCTCTGTGTGTTTGCTTCCGGTATCGGCTGCTAAAGCATATCTGTGTGCTGTTGAACCAATTCGAGCTATGCGGGGCTTAAACGAGAGAACTTTCCCCGCGGCTTGATTTGCCGTAACAGGCTTTGATGCTACTTGTTTGGGTTCAACGACTAACTGAAATCCCAGAGCATCGAGAAGCGTGACAAGGCTGTAAAATTCTGGGTTGCCTTTGTCGGAAAGCATCCTGTAGAGATTTTCTCTATTCAATCCAGAGATTTCAGCAAGTCGTGAGAGTCCACCTTGTGCATCAGCAACGTTTTTCAGTGCGAGAAGGAAAAGTTCTTTGTCAATTTCTTCAAATGCAGCGCTTAAGTATGCAGCTGCTTCTTCTGGGTCTTTTAGAGAATGGACTAGTTGTGCTTGATAGCTTCTGCTCTTAGGCATCGGTGTGCCTCCTATAATCCGAGAGATATTCCTTGGCGCGTTTGGTATCTTTGTCCTGAGAGTTCTTGTCTCCACCACATAGTAAAAGGACAATCGCGGTTCCAACCTCAGCGCAGTAAATCCTATAGCCAGGGCCAAAGTGTTCCTTCAGTTCTAAGACACCTTCTCCAACAGGTTCGCAGTCGCCGAAATTGCCAAGGCTAACTCGTGTGACTCGCTTCCTGATCCTCGCACGAGTCTTCTTATCCGCTAGTGCATCAAGCCATTCGGTGAATGGGAAATGTCCGTCTGGCGTCTCATACTCTTCAAGATTCCTTGGGACTGGTTCCATAAGCTGCTCCAGCGACTACTGGATAAAGTGTAGCGTATACGCTACAGCTTGTCAAGCGGCGTTCCCCATCTCATAACCGGTCAGTGTCATCAATCCCCACGAATAGATAAATGGTCTCAGTCTTGTCATGGCGGCGGGGCATTCAGACCGCACGGTTTACGGTGAACTACCATGGATTTCCGCTTGCTCAGTCTGATGTCAGGTGTCAGCTCTGTCGTCAAATGGCATGCCGAATGATGACTCTGGGGACACTGGAGAGAGGAAGTGGATAAGAAACAAGGAGCAAGATGAGCAGGGTGTCTGGTCGGTTGACTATGTTAGGATGCGCCGCATGAAAGCGGCCGTGAATGTACTCTGGATCTTGCTTTCCCTCCTCGGTGCGCTCGCGCTTGCCCACGTGACTGGTGCTATCAATCCAACTGAAAAGGTAAACGGTCTCTGGCTCGTCGTGGCGGCGGGGTGTATCTATGTCCTGGCCTATCGGTTCTATGGCCGGTGGCTCGCCAGGCAGGTTGTCGAACTCAATAACCAGCATGTCACTCCCGCGGTGCGGCTGAATGACGGCGTGAATTTTCACCCTACCAACAAAGTGGTTCTGTTCGGCCATCATTTTGCCGCGATTGCCGGGGCGGGCCCGTTATTGGGACCGGTGTTGGCGGCACAGTTTGGGTTTCTTCCCGGATTTCTTTGGCTCGTGATTGGTGCGGTATTGGCGGGAGCGGTGCAAGACTTCATTATCCTTGTGGCTTCGATGCGGCGTAACGGGCGATCGCTGCCTGAAATTGCGCACGATGAACTTGGCTCCGTCACCGGCACGGCGACGGCGGTGGCGGTGCTCTTTATCGTGGTGGTGGCACTGGCGGGGCTGGGCTTCGCGGTGGTGAATGCGCTCTTTCACAATGCCTGGGGTACGTTCACGATCGCAATGACGATCCCCATCGGCTTCATGATGGGATTCTATCTCCAGAAGTTTCGCCCCGGCGCAGTGATGGAAGTCTCGATTCTCGGCGTGGTCCTGTTGATTGCCGCGGTGCTGTGTGGTCGTGTCGTCGCGCAGTCATCCTATGGCGGGCATTTCGAGTTCGACAAGCCGGCCTTGGTGTGGTTGCTGGCCGGGTACGGGTTTCTCGCCTCGGTGCTGCCGGGCTGGATGTTGCTGGTGCCGCGCGGGTATCTCAGCACCTTTATGAAACTTGGCGTGGTGTTTCTGCTCGGATTCGGTGTGATCCTCCTGGCGCCGACGATTGAAATGCCACGGGTTACGGCCTTTGCCGACGGAGGCGGGCCGATCATTCCGGGCACGCTCTTCCCGTTTCTCTTCATCACGATCGCCTGCGGGGCGGTCTCGGGCTTTCACTCGCTGGTGTCCTCCGGCACGACGCCGAAGATGATCGAGCAGGAGTCTCAGGCGGTGGTGGGCTATGCGGCGATGCTGTTGGAAAGTTTCGTCGGCGTGATGGCGTTGATTGCAGCTTCGGTGCTGATTCCCGGCGACTATTTGGCGATTAATACTACGTTAGGCGCCGATGCATTAACCGCGATGGGCTTTGCGCCGGCGCGAATTGCCGAATTATCACAAATGGTTGAGGTGGATGTGGCCGGGAGACCTGGCGGCGCTGTGTCCTTGGCCGTCGGCATGGCGTCGATCTTCGCGGCGCTGCCTGGCATGGCCGGACTGATGGCCTATTGGTACCAATTCGCCCTGGTATTCGAGGCCCTCTTCATCCTCACGACAATCGATACTGGCACTCGCGTGGCGCGCTATCTTATTCAAGAAATGGCGGGGCGGGTCTATGCGCCATTTCGCCAGATGAACTGGTGGCCGGGAGTGCTCCTGAGCAGCGGCCTGGTGGTCGGGGCTTGGGCCTATTTGATCGGAACGGGGAATATTTCGACGATCTGGCCGATGTTCGGCGCGGCGAACCAGCTGCTCGGGACATTGGCGCTCTGCATCGGGACGACCGTATTGATCAAGATGTGGAAGTCGTCCTATTTGTGGGTGACAGTGGTGCCGATGTTTTTTGTGGGAACGATCACACTGACCGGGTCCTACGAGATGTTCTGGATGTTCCTGAAGAAGGCCGGGACATTGGCGGCAGGGCAGTCATTCCCGCTCTATCTGGATGCGGTATTAGTGGCAGCCGTGGCGATTTTGGGAATACTCGTCTTGAGCGACAGTATGAGACAGTGGTATGGCTATCTGGTGCTGAAGAAGCCGTTTGCGAGCAGTGAAGTGGTGGTGACGGCTGGAGGTGGATCGGCGGGGCGGGTGCAAACGGCAATTCGGCTCGATGAGGAGAAGGGATTTAAATTGCCGCACGGGACAGGGTGTTGCTAAGGGGGATTGGGAGTGGAACGACACCCGTGTTGGTTCCTTGCTCACCGAGTGCGCACGCAGGAATGACCGTACTTCTATATTTCTGGCGGTGTCCCTCGACGTGCGCAGTGGAACCAATCACGGGTGTCATTCCAGTGAGGGGAAAATCGCGCAAGGGAGATCAATCATGCTGTCCTGCTTAGGCATGGGAAAAGAAGGAGGAAGTCGTGGCTGATCAGTTTTCGTTCGATGTTGTCTCGGAAGTGAACATGCAGGAGCTGAAGAATGCGTTGGATCAAGCGACGAAGGAGATCAAGCAGCGCTTCGACTTCAAGGACTCGAAGACCGAGATCACGCTCAAGGAAAAAGAGAAGGAGCTGGTGGTGGTGTCGGATGACGACTATAAGCTGAACGCGGTGCTGGATATCATCAAGAACAAATGCATCAAGCGTGGGGTGTCGCTGAAGGCGTTCGACTACGGTGCTGTGGAGCCAGCGTTAAGTGGAACCGTGCGGCAGACGGCGAAGATTCAGAGCGGACTCGCGGTAGAAAAGGCCAAAGAGATTACGAAGGCGATCAAGGAATCAAAATTGAAAGTGCAGGCGCAAATTCAGGGTGAACAGGTGCGGGTATTGAGTAAGAGTAAAGACGATTTGCAGCGGGCGATCACCTTTCTCAAAGGCAAAGATTTCGGCATCGATTTGCAATTTACCAACTATCGATAAGATTCGACGGCCGGGAACGCGCTCATTCATCGGACTTTCTATTTGTCGCTCCGCCGGACTTTATGAAAAGGCTCGTCGGCCTTCTGTTGCTTCTGATTGGATTGCCACTGGCGGGCTGCAATCGCAGCGATCCGATCGTCGTCATTCAGCTTCATCCCAAGAATCCGGATATCATATACGTCGCGACGAACGACTATATTTACAAGACCCGTGACGGCGGCCAGACGTGGGGCAATCTTTCCAGGGGTATGAGCTATTCCCGTGTGATTGCCATGGCGATCGATCCGGCCTATCCGGCCACGGTCTACGCAGGTACGAAGGGCGATGCAGTCTACAAGAGCCATGATGGTGGACAGCGTTGGGTGTCGATGCGCGCGGGGCTGGACGATGCCACGATTACGTCAGTCGTCAATCAGTTTTTGTTCGACCCTGCCGATAGTCAGCATATTTTTATTGCCACGACGATGGGAGTGTTTGAAACAAAAAACGGTGGCGAGCAATGGATGAAGCGAATGGAAGGGATGAAGGAAGTCTTGATGGTGGTGACAATAGGAATGGACCCGACCCGGCCTGCCGTTCTCTATGCGGGAACCAGCGGTGGCGTGTACAAATCTGTTGATGGGGCAGGCCATTGGGAGAAGGTCAATAACGGGCTGGTGCCGCCAGGCATGGTCAAGACGTCTCGCGCGCTCAATGTGACGTCGATCCATGTCGATCCCTACCAACCGGACACCGTCTATGCTGCGACGTTGGCGGGGTTTTATAAGACGACCGACGGAGCGAAATCCTGGGCGCGGGCAGCGGAATCACTCGCAGATCAAATGTTGATGGGGATGGTTCTGGATCGTACCAAAAGAGGCGTGATCTATCTTGCCGGAAGAGATGGTGTGCATCGGAGCGAGGACGGCGGGGTTACATGGCACACGCTCAATAACGGGTTTTCAACCACAAACATTCGATCAATCGTCCAGAGTGAGACCGACTCCAGGCTCTTCTACGCGGGCACGAACGGCAGCGGGTTGTACCGCAGCCGCGATGCAGGTGAAACGTGGGAGCCGATGCCGATGGTGGTGGAGAAATAATCGGTGCTGAAGTTATCGGCGGTTGCTGTTGAGATTGGAATCTCCGATGGAAGGGCCGACTCCTCGGCGTGGAATGGTCGACGATCCGTCGCGATTTTGCGCGTTGTCGACTTCGAATCCGGTGCTGTTGGGAATCGTGGTGTCTTGAAGGTCTGCTCCTGGCCGATGGGGTAACTGGCTGTCATGAATGTCGTCGCCTCTCCTTGGACGTAGCGATTCTCCGACGTTACTGTACGGAGAGACTGATGCTCCGATATCCGCGCCGAAGTTTGCATTTAGCTTGGTGTCTTCAATATCTCCGCCGATCTTGGGGCGCAAGGTGGTGTCCTGAATGTCCATCCCTGTGGGTGCCGATGATGGCGGCTTCTTTGCGTTAAACTCTTTCTTGATCGCTTCCCGTTCGTCTTCTATCTGCTGCTGCATCCGGCCGCTTTGCTCATATTCTGCTTTGTCGATACCTTGTTGAGCCTCGCGCAAGTTATCGAGCCGTTCTTTGAGAGAAAGTAAGTCATTCCTCGCGCGCGCCACTGTGCCGACGATCTCGCTGAGGGTGAATTGACGGGCGAACGTTCCCAGCTTTGGGGCTGCGCCGGGGCCGCCTCCCAAGCCGCCATTTCCCGTTCCGTTACCGGGGCTCGTGCCTGGAGTACCGTCTGCGCGGCTTCCGATTCCGAATCCCGCCGAATTATAAATGCCTTTTTGCTGAACGGCCTTCAGGATGTGGTTTGCTTCGTCTATCAAGTCAATGATTTCAATTGGAGCGCCATCGGAGAGCACACAGCAGGACAGAAAGTTCCGGTATCGATCGGAAAACTTCGAGGCCTCGTTCTGCAATTCTACGATTTTTATGGGGTCGCGATTCGGAAGGTCGTGGCCCTGTTTTCGTGCGTTCTCTCGAAACGATTCCTCTGCTTGTGGGTCGTGCAGCGGTTGACAACCGGAACGTTGCTTGGTCGCGATCTGCTGATCCTGCGTTTTCCCAGGACACCAAAAAATGGGGGCGGGGGGATTCAGTGGATTGTCGGGATTGAAGTCTTTTGCCATCAGCTCGCCAGGAGTAAGAGAAGCCAGGAGGAGGAGTGCGAGGGAGAACGGGAGAGTCGTGTGCTGTGATCGCAAGTCCAGAGTAGGCATGGTCACATTCTCCGTCTCATTCCCTGATATGTCAACGAAACCGGAAGAGTTGGAAAAGTTGAATGCATGTATGCCGCTTCTGTGAGCGTCCAACTGTACGTTAGTCGATGGAGAATCAGACCAGAGCATAGCCCCTCTTTAGCGCGCATGATCCTTTGACGGTATGATCTGGAGTCAGCAACAAATTCCCCATTGACAAGCGAATTTGCCGGAGTATACTCCCGTTCTGTGGGTAGAAGTGGAGGATAGTGGGCAATACTGCTTCAGGAAACTCAAGGCATGTTCAAGTCCTTGGAAATGAAGTCGCTTTTTGGCTCGGTTTTGAGCGGCCAGTGACAATTTTGGATTGTACAGTGGGATATGGTGGACATGCAGAAATGCTGCTGGATCGTTCCGATCGAGCCACCCGGCTGGTTGGATTGGATCGGGATTCCCAGGCGATCGCATTTTCTAAAGAGCGGCTGGCGAGATTTGCGGAACGTGTCGTGTTGAGAAAGGGGAATTATCGAGATCTCAAGCGGCATCTTGCAGACATGGGAATTGTCAAAGTGGAGGGAGTGTTGTTTGATTTCGGCGTGTCGTCCCCTCAGCTCGACGATCCGGCGCGTGGTTTCAGTTTTCAGCAAGACGGCCCGCTTGATATGCGCATGGACCAAACGACCGGCCCGACGGCAACCGTACTGGTCAATAGTGTCCGGGAAGATGAACTTGCGGACATCATTTTCCAATATGGAGAGGAGCGATACTCACGGAGAATCGCTCGCGCAATCGTGCGAGAGAGGCAGCGCCGGCCGATTGAGACGACGGGTGCTCTTGCGTCTGTGATCGCCGGGGCGGTTCCGTCTGTTTATCGGCATGGGCGGATTCACTGTGCAACGAGAACGTTTCAGGCGCTTCGCATAGCCGTAAATAGTGAGCTTGAATGCCTGGAACCGGCGCTTCGGGACGCTGCCGACATACTGGCTCCGGGGGGGAGAATCTGTGCGATTTCGTTTCACTCTCTTGAGGATCGTATCGTGAAGCATACGTTCAGATCTCTTGCGCAGGGAGCCGAGGCGCGCCTGTCGCTTCTGACAAAGAAACCTATTCTTTCCTCTGAACAGGAGTGCGAGGTGAATCCCAGGGCGCGAAGCGCCAAGCTGCGTGTTGCGGAGCGTGCGTCTGAGGAGATGACCCTATGAAAATTTTAGCTGTGCTTATCGGATTGTGCCTGGTTTTCCTCTTCGTGTGGGAACGAGTGGACATTGTGCGGGTCGGATATCAAGTCGAACGGCTTAAAGTCGAGAAGTCGAGACTCGAGCGAGAGCGCGATCAACTTCAGGTCAAATTCTCTGCGCTCAGTGCCCCAGACCGAATCGCCAAAATGGCAACGGAGCAACTTGGTATGGTTCCGCCACAGAAGGGGCAGGTGATTATGGTGCAAGCCAAGCCTGCTGGGGATCCACCCTTTCGTCCGGCTCCGGCCGAAGTACGCATCGCACGCAATGATTTGTCCGACTGGAGGAGATAGTGGCGGCCCCTCTTGGGCGAGGACGGCGATACATTACATTGCTGCTGCTCTTGTGCGGGTTTGGAGTGGTGTTGTTCCGGTTGGCCACGCTTCAGGTTTTGCAGGCTGCGGAGCTGACGGTCAAAGCAGATCGGCAACATCAAAAAACTGTCTCGCTTGAAGGGGTGCGCGGTACGATCGTCGATCGTCATGGAAAGATGCTGGCGATGAATTTAGAAGTGCCGTCTGTCTTTGGGGTTCCGACTGCGCTCGACAGTCCGGCAAAAACAGCGCGCTCTCTTTCTCCCGTCCTTCATGTGCGGGCCGATGAGCTGGAGCGGAAGCTTCGGCAAGATCGAGGGTTCGTCTGGTTGGCGAGAAAGTTAGACCCTGAGCAGGGGCGCCGGCTGGAACGTATGCCTATGGAGGGTATCGGCATCGTGCTGGAAGGCCGTCGATTTTATCCCAAGGGACCGCTTCTGTCTCATGTCTTGGGCTTTGCGGGAATGGACGGCGAGGGATTGGAAGGCATCGAGCGTCGGTATGAATCGCATTTACATGGTGAGAAGCGCGTGACGGTGCTGCAGCGTGATGCGTTGGGTCGTACGGTGTTTCCTAAAAAAATGTCAAACGAGCAAAGCCCCGCGCCTGGTCATCAACTGGTACTCACGATCGACGAAGTCATTCAATACATCGTGGAAAAGGAATTGGAAGAAGCGGTTGCTCGCGCGGAAGCGAAGTCGGGCACGATGATCGTGCTGGATCCGAGCACAGGCGCGCTCCTGGCATCGGCCGTCAGCCCCCGCTTCGATCCCAACGCGGTCTCAGCTCTGAGGCCTGATCGCTGGCGGAACCGCGCCTTGACGGACGCCTATGAGCCAGGTTCCACCATGAAGGCAGTTCTCGCTGCTGCGGCTATTGAGGAGCGAGTGATGAAACCGGATACGCTGGTATTTGGAGAGCAGGGGCGCATGGCTATTGGGAACACCATGATCCACGATCACGAAAAGCTTGGATGGCTATCGTTTGCCCAGGTGATTCAAAAGTCCAGTAATGTCGGCGCGGCGAAGGCCGGGATAGCTCTGGGTGAGCAGCGATTCTATCGCTATCTCCAATCCTTCGGATTCGGGGAGCGTACTGAGATTGATCTTCCCGGAGAAGCGGCAGGACTGCTCAAGCATCCGCGGGAATGGGGAGGGCGAACCCTTGCGTCGATTTCGATGGGGCAAGAAATCGGCGTCACTCCGATGCAAATGGTATCCGCTGTCGCCGCCATTGCAAACGGCGGAGTGCTGATGAGGCCCTATGTCGTTTCGGAAATCCGCGATGCCCAGGGGCAGACTTTGAAAGAGGTTCAGCCTCATGTGAAGCGGCGGGTTATCTCGCCGGAGACTGCGCGTACAGTCACCACGATTCTTGAAGGTGTTGTCACTGACGGTACGGGAGGAAAGGCGGCAATTGCCGGGTTCCGGGTGGCAGGGAAGACCGGGACTGCGCAAAAGATCGATTCACGTACGGGAAGGTATTCGGCATCCCAGTTTGTCAGCTCATTCGTGGGCTATGTTCCGGCAAACAATCCTCGGTTGGCTATGATCGTCGTGATCGATGAGCCGCAAGGCGAGTCTTGGGGCGGGACCGTGGCGGCGCCCGTATTCAATCGTGTCGGTGAACAGGTGTTGAATTACCTGGGCGTGTCATCGGATGTGCCGGTCAAGCTGGCGATGGCATCCGGAAAACAGTGATCGATTTCTAGCGAGACGATGATGACGTTTGCTGCAATGCTCCAGGCGCTTAAGGGACAGGTCGAGACGCTCGATCGTCGCGGCAATCTCGATGTCTCCGTCAGTGCGATTACCGACGATTCTCGAACTGTTCAGGCGGGGAGCGTTTTTGTGGCTGTCAAAGGCGAGCAGACGGATGGACACGCATTCATCCCAATTGCTGTGAAAGGCGGCGTGGCAGCTGTCGTTTTGCAAGAGCCCGCAATGGAATTGCCGATTCCATTCGCCCGGGTGGCGGATTCGCGAAAAGCGCTTGGTCTGCTCGCAAATCATTTCTATGGAGAGCCATCATCGAAGATCCGGATGATCGGCGTCACCGGGACAAATGGAAAGACCACCACGACCTATGTGTGCAAGACGTTGTTGGAAGCGTTGGGTCGACGGGTTGGTTTGATCGGAACCGTGGCCTATCAGATCGGCGATGACACGATCCCGGCCTCGCATACGACACCGGGTGCATTGGAGTTGCAAGAGTTGCTTGCCAAGATGGTGGCCGGTGGCTGCACGACGGCTGTGATGGAGGTGTCGTCTCACGCCCTTGCCCAGGACCGTACTAGCGGATGCGAGTATGACGTTGCCGTTTTTTCAAATTTGACGCAGGACCATCTCGATTTTCATCGCACCATGGAAGAGTATTTTCTGGCGAAGTTACGCCTGTTCACCGGACTCACCGGAACCAGCAAACCGAACAAGCGCGCCATCGTAAACGTGGACGATCCTGCGGGAGACCGGATCAAACAGCTTTGTCCGGCTCCGGTGTGGAGCTACGGATTGAAAGCGAAAGCGGATCTGCGAGCCGAGCATGTCCGGCTATCGCTCGGAGGTACGACTTTTACGGCGGCGACACCGGCCGGGTCCTTTTCAGTCGAGAGCCATTTGGTCGGTGAGCACAACGTCTATAATTTGTTGGCCGCGATCGGAGTAGCGCTTCATGAGGGGGCCACGCCGGATCAGGTTCGCCAGGCGGTTGCGCATGTCACGAATGTGCCGGGACGGTTCGAGCGCGTCATGGCAGGACAGGAATTTACCGTCGTTGTCGATTATGCCCACACGGAGGATGCGCTTGTCCGGCTGTTGACCGCCGCGCAGACGCTCAAAGCGGGACGCATCATCACCGTATTCGGCTGCGGAGGCGATCGTGATCGCGGAAAGAGACCCAAAATGGGAATGGCAGCCGTGCGGTACAGCGACGTTGTGATACTGACCTCCGACAACCCGCGGACCGAAGACCCACTCTCGATTCTTCAGGACGTCGAGGCCGGTGTGTTTGAAGCCTTGAAGCAGCGATCACAGGTACTTTATCGGAAGGTCGCTGATCGGCGGGAGGCTATCGGTGAGGCGGTGCGAGAGGCCCGTTCCGGCGACATGGTATTGATCGCCGGGAAAGGGCATGAGGATTACCAGATTATCGGCACAAAGAAATATCATTTCGACGACCGTGAAGTGGCGCGTGAAGCTATTGAACGGCGTAAGACCTGTGCATGACCGAGGGTAGGACTGTTTGATGCGGAGAAGAAGGCCTATGCCGCTGTTAACCGTCGAAGAGCTGCGGGAAGTGATCAGCACCAAGATCTTGGCCGGTGCTGGAGCCGGCTGGATGAAACAGCCGGTTCGGCAGATCAGTCTCGATAGCCGGTCGATTCGCTCCGGAGATCTCTTCCTGGCCATGAAGGGAGAGCGCTTTGACGGGCACGATTTCGTCGGGGCTGCGTTGTCGCGAGGGGCTGCGGGGGCGATCGTTCGTGACTCCTATAATGTAGGACCACTTGCAATAAAACCCAATCCGAAGCGACTAGCCCCGTTCATCCTGGGCGTCCGCGATCCGCTATTTGCGTATCAGCAGCTTGCGACCCACCATCGAAGCCGGTTTGACATTCCGGTTGTGGCGGTGACGGGGAGCAATGGCAAGACTACCACCAAGGAGATGGTCGCCAGCGTGATGGCGCATCGGTGGAGAGTGTTAAAGACCGAGGGCAATCTCAATAACCGTATCGGAGTTCCTCAGACTCTCTTCCGGCTCAACGGGCGGCATGAAGGAGCCGTGATCGAGATGGGCGTCGATCACGTCGGTCAGACCACCAGGCTCTGTGAAATAGTCAGGCCGACGATCGGAGTGATTACCAATATCGGACCGGACCATTTGGAGTTCTTTGGGAGTATGGAGGGGTCCGCCCAATCAAAAGCCGAGTTGTTGGATTTGCTGCCTCCCGACGGCACGGCGGTGCTCAATGCTGATGATCCTTACTACGACTACCTGGCGGCAAGAGCCATCTGCCGGGTGCTGTCGTTCGGGTTTTCCTCCAAAGCCGATGTGCGTGCGACAGATGTGAAATCTGATGGACGAAACGGGACGATCTTCCGTCTGCTACTACCGGGAAAAGTCCGCCACACCATCGTCCGCATGCATGTGCAAGGAGACCACAATGTGACCAATGCGTTAGCTGCGGCAGCGGTCGGAGCTGTACTCGGCCTGCCCGGAGCGGTCATAGCCCAAGGACTCTCCCGTTTCCGGCCCGCCGCAATGCGGTCGCAAGTTTTCGTGAGTCACGGAGTGACCGTCATCAACGACTGTTACAACGCGAACCCGGCGTCGATGAAAGCGGCCGTACAACTGTTAGCCCAACGAGGGGCAGGTCGGAAGAAGATCGCCGTGCTGGGAGATATGTTGGAGTTGGGTTCGAATGCCGTTCCACTGCATGAGGAAGTCGGTACGTTTGTGGCACAACGAGGCATCGATCAGCTTGTCGCGTGTGGGACTCTGGGTCGGAGTTTGGCTGAAGGGGCAGGGCGGGCCGGGCTCGACCGAAGGAATATTATCTTGGCCCCGGATGCGGCTGTGGCAGCCACCGCGGTCAAAGCCATCGTGAAGCCCGGCGATGTCGTGCTGGTGAAAGCGTCGCGCGGTATGAAGTTGGAACAAGTAGCTCAGGCGCTTCAAGGGACAAAGCGAACGGCGAGAAAGGCCTCGTAATCGGATGGTTGGCAGTATCGGCACAGAACGCGCCGATGCACAGAGGCAGACAACAGACTATGCTGTATAACTGGTTGTATCCGCTGCATACGGACTTCTCGTTCCTGAACGTATTCCGCTATCAAAGCTTCCGCATCATTTATGCCGCCGTCACCGCGTTTCTAATTGCGTTCGTTCTGGCGCCGTATGTGATTCGGAAGCTCCAGGCAATCAAGCTAGGCCAGCAAGTGCGCGACGACGGGCCCAAACGGCATCTGGCCAAGAGCGGCACGCCGACGATGGGCGGGATCTTGATCATTTTTGCCGTCACGTTGTCGACGCTGTTATGGGCCGATATCTCACGGCCCATCATTTGGCTGGTCCTGGCGGCCACGCTGGGCTTTTTCGCCATCGGGTTTGCGGACGACTATCTCAAGTTCGTCAAAGCCCAATCAAAAGGGCTGTCGGCGGGGCAGAAATTTACGGCGCAGGTCGCCGTCGCTCTGGCCATTGCGCTCACACTGTATTTCTTGCCCGGTTACAGCACGAAACTCAGCGTGCCGTTCTTCAAGAATTTCATGCCAGACCTCGGATGGTTCTATGTTGTGTTTGCGGTGCTTGTCATCGTCGGCAGTTCCAATGCTGTCAACCTCACCGACGGTCTCGATGGGCTGGCGGTCGGGCCGGTCATGATTGCCGCACTGGCCTATACGGTGGTGGCCTATGTGACAGGTCATCGACTGATGTCGGAGTACCTGCTGATTCCCCATATCGATGGGGCGGGAGAGTTAGCGGTCTTCACGGCGTCGATCCTGGGATCAAGCTTGGGATTTCTCTGGTTCAATACCTATCCGGCTTCCGTGTTTATGGGGGATGTGGGTTCGCTTCCGCTCGGCGCGGCGCTCGGGACGGTGGCGGTTATCAGTAAGCACGAGTTGCTGTTGTTGCTAGTCGGAGGAGTCTTCGTCATCGAAGCCGTGTCCGTCATTTTTCAGGTGGCGTCGTTCAAGTCGAGAGGAAAACGGATTTTCTTGATGGCGCCGATTCATCACCACTTCGAGATGAAGGGATGGGAAGAACCCAAGGTGGTGGTACGTCTGTGGATCATTGCCATTTTGCTGGCGTTGTTGAGCCTGAGTACGCTCAAGTTGCGGTGATGGGATGGTGAGCGAAGACATTATGGATGTGGCGGGCAAAAAGGTCACGGTGGTGGGACTTGCCAGAAGCGGAGTTGCCGCCGCTCGCTTATTGCAAGAAGCCGGAGCCGCGGTCACCGTGGCTGATCAAAAAGACAGAGCAGCATTGGGCCATGTCTTAGAGCAGCTGGATCAGTCTGTTGTCACCATGACGCTGGGAACCAGGTATGAATCGGCAATCGAGACCGCCGATCTCGTGGTCATCAGTCCGGGTGTTCCCTATCGCTTGGAGGCGCTGAACCGCGCACGTCATCGGGGAGTGAAGGTCATCAGCGAGCTTGAGTTGGCTTCCCGATTTCTCTCCGTTCCGATTCTGGCCATCACCGGCACCAACGGGAAGAGCACGACGGTGACATTGACTGGGAAAATGTTGCAGCAGAGCGGCAAACGGGTGTTTGTGGGAGGGAATCTGGGCACGGCACTCAGTGAGGGGGCGGGTCAGGCGCTACAGGCGTCCAAGTTGGGCCGGCCCGGTCCGTTCGACGCCTTGGTGGTAGAAGTCTCCAGTTTTCAACTTGAGACGGTAGAGCGGTTTCATCCGTGGATTGCCGGGATACTCAACGTCACGGTCGACCATCAGGATCGGTATGACTCAATTGAGGAATATGTCGCGGCCAAATGCCGGATTTTCGAAAATCAGCTCCCGTCTGATTACGCCCTCTTCAACCTGGATGATGCGCGGGTGGCGGCACTCAGGGGGAACGTGAAGGCCCGTGTTCTGGGTTTTACAAGGACTCAGACATTGCCGCCGGATGTGGCGGGAGGAACGTATCTCGAGGGTGGACGCATCATGACCACCGTCACCGGCCAGCTCCAGGAAGTCTGTCGGCGTAGCGAGATCAAAATCATCGGGGATCACAACGTTGAGAATGCGATGGCAGCGGCGACCTATGCGTTGTTATGCGGCTGTTCGCTCGACGTCGTTCGTCGAGTCCTCGCAGAGTTTCCCGGGCTTGAGCATGCATTGGAAATCGTGCGGGAGCGGCGCGGCGTGCGATTCGTCAATGACTCGAAGGGGACCAATGTGGATGCGACCCTCAAGGCGCTGGAAAGTATCGACCAGCCGATTTGGCTCATCGCCGGCGGGCGGGACAAGGGTGGAGATTTTTCCCGGCTGGCCCCCCTCATTCGCCAGCGTGTGAAACGGTTGCTGTTGATCGGCGAGGCTGCGCCGCTGATTGCACATGCGGTGCAAGGATATGATGCGATTGATCGAGCCGGGACGCTACGTGAGGCGATCGAACGTGCTGCGGCGGGGGCAACGGCCGGCGAAGTAGTTCTGATGTCGCCGGCCTGCGCGAGTTTTGACATGTTTGCCGATTACCAAGACCGGGGCCGCCAGTTTAAAGCCTTGGTGCAATCCTTGCCGGCGTAAGGCCGACTAGCCAGAGGAGATTTGACACTGAACGATGTCTCAGAGATCCGCAGGGACGCTGACGCTGCCCTGGACCACAGCCAGTCCGCGCGCGACAAAACGGGTCGCGATGGACCATTCATTGCTGATCATCACGATCGTTCTGGCGCTCGTCGGGCTAGTGATGGTCTTCAGTGCGAGCGCGGTTGTGGCGGGCAATCGATTTCACGATCCAGGATATTTCCTCAAGCGGCAGCTGGCCTGGCTGGCGTTCGGTTTCCTCCTTCTGCATCTGGCTTCCCACATCGACTATGTCTGGTGGAAACGGTTGTCGATCCCTCTTCTCGGCCTGACAGTGCTCCTGTTGGTTATGGTGTTGATACCGTCGTTGGGAGTGTCGGCAAAGGGTGCCAGGCGGTGGCTGCGACTAGGCTCGATATCAGTTCAACCGGCGGAGATCGCAAAGCTGGTCGCCGTCATGTATCTCGCGGCGTATCTGGCAAAGAAGGAAGACCGCCTGACAGGTTTCTTGAGCGGCCTGGCGCCGGCGCTGCTTATCATCGGGGTGCTGGGTGGGTTGGTGCTCCTGGAGCCAGATTTGGGCACAGTCGTAGTGATGGGATCGGTCGCGATCGGTCTCTTGTTTTTGGGCGGCGCGCGGCTTTCCCATTTACTCTCGCTGGGATTGTGTGCGGTGCCGGTTGTGTTGGTGCTTGTCCTCAGCTCAAGCTATCGGCGTCAGCGGCTGATGACGTTTTTGGCCCCGTGGAAAGATGCCTCGGATGCGGGCTTTCAGATTACGCAATCATTTCTGGCTTTCGGCAGCGGTGGCCTGTTCGGAGTTGGGTTGGGCGAAGGCAAACAAAAATTGTTTTTCCTGCCGGAGGCGCATACCGACTTTGTGTTAGCGCTGGTGGGCGAAGAGCTTGGATTGGTGGGGACGGGGGTCATCATCCTGCTCTTCGCACTATTCGCCATCAGAGGTTTTCAGGTCGCCGCGAGGGCGAGGATGCCGTTCGGTCGGTATCTCGGTATGGGGATCACGCTACTTATCGGCGTTCAAGCGCTGATCAATGCCTGTGTCGTAACGGGGTTGGTACCGACCAAAGGTTTGACCTTGCCATTTGTGAGCTATGGCGGCTCCTCGTTAGTGACCTGCATGTTCGGGGTGGGAATCTTGTTGAATATCTCTCGAGATCGGCAGACAGGACGAGAAGACGGGGGGCGACGAGGCGAAGGGTCGAGTCGACGATGACGATCGTGATTGCCGCAGGAGGAACCGGTGGACATCTCTATCCAGCCGTGGCGCTGGCCCGAGAATTTCTGAGCCGCGATCCGTCTGCCAAGATTCTTTTTGTCGGGACCAGGCGAGGGATCGAATCGAAGGTGCTTGCGCATGAAGGGTTTGAGCTGGAGTTCATCACCGCCAAGCCTGTCATGGGGAAAGGGTTACTCGCTGTGATGCAGGGCCTGCTTTCGCTCCCAGCGGGACTCTGGCAGTCGTTGAGGATACTCCGGCAACGCCGGGCGGATGTTGTGATCGGTGTGGGAGGCTATACGAGTCCGGCGATGCTTGCAGCGGCGGCGATGCGGGGAACGGCACGAGTGATTGTGGAGCCCAATGCCTATCCCGGCATGGCCAATAAGGCAGTGGCTCCGTTTGCGCAACGGATTTTTCTGGCATTCGAATCGGCGGCGGAGGCGTTCGATCGGCAAAAGGTACGGGTGGTCGGGACTCCGGTCCGGCGGGAGTTCTTGGCGCAGGTTGGGGAGGTCGAGTCACCGCCGGTTGCAGTCCGCCGGCATCTGCTCGTGTTCGGCGGAAGCCAAGGGGCCAAGGCGATCAATAGCGCGATGTTAGACGCACTGGCCTCGCTCAAGGAGCGCCTGCACGGCTTGGCGATCACGCATCAGACAGGCGAAGCGGATTATCAGCGAGTGCGTGAGGCATATGGAAGGGTAGGCGTGCAGGCGGAGGTTGTCCCCTTTCTCTACGACATGCCGAACGTTCTGCGGACGGCGGACCTCGTTGTGGCGCGAGCAGGGGCAATGACGATTGCAGAGCTGGCGGCTTGTGGAAAGCCGGCCATTCTGATTCCGCTGCCGACGGCGATTTATGACCATCAGATGAAAAATGCGCGGGCGATGGAAGCGGCTGGCGGAGCCATGGTTTTGCCACAAGCGGATCTGACCGGCGCGACACTGAGTGAGTCGGTCAGCGCCATTTTGCTGAATCCACAGCGGCTTCAAGCAATGAGTGCCAAGAGTCGTGCGATGAGGCGCATTGATGCCGGCGAGGTGATCGTCCGTGAATGTTATGCGCTCATGGGGGTGACACATGACATCGACAAGTCTGTTGGAGCGGCAGGAGCCTAATGCGACAGATGTACGGGATTATAGGTTGCGTGGATCAGCCGGATTACAAGGGGTAAGGCGTATGGCGCTGTTTCGTAAGACCCAGCAGATTCATCTCGTGGGGATCGGCGGTGCAGGTATGAGCGGTATTGCCGAGGTGCTGCTGACGATGGGATACAAAGTGACCGGCTCGGATTTGCAGACATCTGATACTACGAGGCGGTTGGAGGAGCTTGGCGGGAGAATCTTTATCGGCCATCAGGAGTCGAATGTAGGTGAAGCGCAGGTTGTGGTGATTTCTTCTGCTGTGGCGGCAGTAAATCCCGAGGTTGTGGCGGCAAAGGCCCGGCAGATCCCGGTAATCCCTCGTGCCGAAATGCTTGCGGAGCTCATGCGTTTGAAATTCGGCGTCGCCATTGCGGGGGCACATGGGAAAACCACGACCACGTCGATGGTGGCGAACGTGTTGGCACAGGGCGGGCTCGATCCCACGATGGTGATCGGCGGAAAAGTCAACGCGCTGGGTAGCCATGCGCGATTGGGGCGAGGCGAATTGCTGGTAGCGGAAGCGGACGAGAGCGACGGGTCATTTCTTCGTCTTTCGCCGACCATTGTGGCCGTCACCAACCTCGATCGCGAGCATCTCGATCACTATGGGTCGATGGAACGGATCAATGAAAGTTTTCTTGAGTTCATCAATAAGATTCCATTCTACGGGTTGGCGGTGTTGTGTGCTGATGATGAGCGTCTCCGTGCGCTCTTTCCCCATATCGTCAAGCGCTACCATACGTATGGGCTTCATGAACGGGAAGGCGTTTCGACGGACTTCAAGGCAACGGATATCAGCCTCAAACAATGGGGAGGGGAGTTCCGCGCGCACTTCCGAGGAAAGAATCTCGGTCCATTCCGTCTGGCCGTACCGGGCATTCACAATGTCTCGAATGCGTTGGCGGCAATTGCGATCGGCGTTGAATTGGAAATTCCCGTCGATCTCATCCGCAAGGGCCTTGCCGCTTTCACCGGCGTCGAGCGGCGGTTTCATCTGCGCGGCGAAACCGGCGGGATTATGGTCGTTGACGACTATGGCCACCATCCCACGGAGGTACGGGCCACTCTGGCCGCTGCGAAACAGGGCTGGGATCGGCGGCTCGTCGTGTTGTTCCAGCCGCACCGCTACACTCGCACGCGGGATTGCGTTGAAGATTTTGCACATGCATTCGAAGGTGCTGACCAGCTGTTTATCACGGAAATTTACGCGGCTGGAGAGCAGCCGATCCCGGGTGTGTCAGGGGAGAAGCTTGTCGAGATAATCAGGGCTGCAGGCCATCCTTCGGTTACGTTTATCGAACAAAAAGAATCGATGCCGGATCAAGTTTTACCGCATCTGAAGCCGGGAGATCTGGTATTGACGCTCGGTGCTGGGGATATCTGGAAAGCAGGCACAGGCATCTTGGCGCGGCTTGAGCCGACAGTCTAGGCCATGGTCCGTAGAAAGAAGACGAATGTCACAGTACGTCGTGGGACAGACCGGCAGGATCGATTGCGGTCGGCAGTGGCCGGGCTCAAAGGAGTGGTCCGTTTCAACGCACCGCTCAAGGAGTACACGTCGTTTCATATCGGCGGTCCCGCCGATGTACTTGTGGAGCCGGTCAATACGGAGGACATCGTTCAACTGGTCATGCAGGCGCATGCGCAGAAACTTCCGATCTTTGTACTGGGCGGTACAAATGTCTTGGTACGAGACAAGGGCATCCGGGGCGTGGTGGTCAATTTGGCGAAGTTACGGGCGATCAAAGAAGAACCGGGATCGGTGCTCTATGCCGAAGGGGGTGTGGGGATGCCGACACTCATCGGTTACGCCATCCGCCGATCGCTGGCAGGATTGGAATGGGCGGCGGGGATTCCCGGTACGGTGGCGGGGTGCGTGGTGATGAATGCCGGCACCAGGCTTGGAGAGATGAAGGATACGGTCAAAGCGGTTCGTATCGTGACGCCCAGCGGTGCCGTGATCGATTGTCCTGCGCAGGATATTGCATTCAGTTATCGACGGGCACAACTTCCAGCCGGGATCGTGGCTGGGGTTTGGCTTCAACTCAAACCGGGTGTGAGATCTGATATCGAGAAGGTCGTGAAAGATTACTTGCGGTATCGCCGCGATACGCAGCCCCTGGCGCTGCCGAGCGCCGGCTGTGTGTTCAAGAATCCGCCGAATGATTCGGCGGGTCGGGTGGTAGAGGCCGCAGGACTAAAAGGTGCGCATGTCGGCGATGCGGAAATTTCAGACAAGCATGCCAATTTCATTGTGAACCAGGGCCATGCGAGCGCCAGGGAGGTACTGGCGCTTATCAAGAAGGTGCGAGCGCAGGTCGCTCGCAAGACCGGCGTAAAATTGGAATTGGAACTGAAATTGGTGGGGCAAGCTTAGCTGAGTGTAAGGGGTGGAGGGTGATAGGTGAGGAGTCCATGGGACAAGAAGAAGAAAAACTGACGGACAAGCGAATCGGCGTGTTGATGGGGGGCCGATCCTCCGAACGGGATGTGTCGCTCCGTACCGGACAGGCCGTGCATCAGTCGTTGATCCGTCGAGGATATGACGCTGTGTCGATCGATGTGAGCGCACAGCTGCCGTACGATCTACAGAACCAGAAGGTTGCCGTCGCCTTTCTCGCGCTGCATGGACCGGGCGGCGAAGATGGGACCATCCAGGGATTTCTGGAGACGATCGGTATGCCGTACACCGGATCAGGTGTGCAAGCGAGCGCAGTCGGCATGCATAAGGTTGTGACCAAGATATTGCTGGCGGCACAGGGTATTCCGGTTCCGGCCGGGACGGTCGTTCAGCGAGGCGACACGCCGTCGTTGGCCCGGATTCTGAAGGGAGCGAAGCTGACGTTGCCGGTGGTCGTGAAGCCGGCCTCACAAGGTTCTACGATCGGGGTTACGATCGTGCGCCGGGCGTCACAGTGGAAAGACGCCTTGGCTCTCGCGCATCGCTACGATCCAGAGGCCATGGTCGAGGCCTTTATCCCAGGGCATGAGGTCACAGTTGCCGTCCTGGGAATTGCATCTGGGGAGCCGAAAGTACTGCCGGCCGTCGAGATTGTTGCGCCTGACGGTTTTTATGATTTCACTGCGAAATACCAAAAAGGCAAAACCCAGTATCTGTGTCCGGCCCCATTGCCGGCCAAGATTCTTAAGCAGATCGGAGACCTAGGGCGCCGAACGTTCCAAGCCCTGGGATGCGAAGGCGCCGCACGCGTGGATTTTCGAATTACGCCGAAGGGCCGCCCATACGTCCTGGAAATCAACACGGTTCCCGGTATGACGGAAACGAGTTTATTGCCGATGGCGGCGGCGCAAGCGGGGATCGACTATGACCAGTTGGTCGAATGGATTTTGCAGTCGGCGCTCGATCGTGCTGGACGATCTGCGCGGGCGGCAGAAAGCGAGTCGGTATGAAGAGTTTGTTCCGGAAGCGGAAGCCAGCTTCTCCAGCCGGGCCAAGACAGAATCAGTGGAAGGGCTCGCGCACGGGGGAAGGAATGGGCCGGCAGGCAGAAGCCAAACGGGCCAGGACTCTCGCCAAACGGATCGCTCTCATGCGGTGGAGCGGAGTGATTGTCGGTGTGGTCTTGATCGGGTGGGCCATCGTCATAGGCATGCAACAGTCCGGGCCGTTCTTTCGACAGTTGCTCGAAATCAAGCAGGTGACTGTGGACGGTGTCCGCCATCTTGACAGGCAGGAAGTGATCGAGCTTGTCAATCTGAAGTCCGGTACGCCACTTCACCACATTGTGACATCGGCGATTAAGGAGCGGGTGGAGTCTCATCCATGGATTAAGGAAGCGACGGTGGAGCGTGTGCCGTTTCATGAATTGCGCATATCCGTAAGGGAGCGAACGCCCGCTGCGGTCATTCGGACCGGCTCAGAAAACGTGCTCAGCGATACCGAAGGTCATGTGCTTGCCCGCCTTGCTCAGAGGGATGATGTGTCATTGCCGATGGTGACGGGTATCGATCTCAAGAAGTTCCTGCGAGGCGATGAAGAAGTGCGGCAGGCAGTTGTGTCAGGCATCGAGCTGACGAAACTCATGGGACAGGTCTACGGGGGGCGTTTGCAAGTGAATGCGGCGAATCCCGCCGACCTGGTGGCGTCCGTCCGGGGCGTTCAGTTCCATTTCGGCGAGGGCGTCATCGGCGATCAGTGGGAGCGGTTTCAGCAAGTCAAGCCGGTGGTGAAGACGCTGAGTTTCGATGGGTATGGCGACGGAGTCAACGATGTAGATCTCCGGTACGAGAATCGGATCGTTGTACGGGAAAGGGGGTGATCGCCATGCCGAAGCGAGATCAAATCCTTGTCGGGCTGGATATTGGAACAACCAAGATTTGTGCGATCGTCGCAGAGATTACCGATGCAGGAGCATTGAGTGTCATTGGTGTCGGATCGAGTCCTTCACGCGGATTGCGCAAAGGAGTCGTTGTTGATATCGAGAGTACGGTTGAATCAATCAAGAAGGCCGTTGAAGAGGCCGAATTAATGGCGGCGGTGCAGATTAACTCAGTCTACACCGGCATCGCCGGGAGCCATATTTCTGCGGAGAACTGCAAGGGGGTCGTGGCGCTGAAGCGCGCGGAAGTCACGCGTGAGGATATCCATCGGGCGATTGAGAGTGCACGAACAGTGGCTGTCATCCCGCACGAACGCCGCATTTTGCATGTGTTGCCGCGGGAGTTCATGGTGGACGGGCAGGAAGGTGTGCGTGAGCCGCTGGGTTTGTCGGGGAACCGTCTGGAAGTAAACGTGCATGTGATCACGGGGGCCGTGACTTCTGCACAAAACATCATCAAGAGCGTCAATCGGGCGGGGCTTGATGTGGTGGACATCATTCTTCAGCCGCTGGCGTCCAGCGAAGCAGTATTGAGTCAGGAAGAACGGGATCTGGGTGTGGTGATGGTGGACCTGGGCGGCGGCACCACCGATCTGGCTATCTTTCTCGACGGCAGCATCCGGCATTCCGCTGTGTTGCCTATTGGGGGGCTGAATCTGACGAAGGATTTAGCGATCGGTCTTCTCACCTCACAAACCGAAGCGGAAAAAATCAAGACTCATCATGGCACCGCGCGCACTGAATTGGTCACCGGTCATCAGATCGTCGATGTGCCGTCTGTCGGAGATCGGCCAGCCCGAACCTTCTCGCGCCGGGACATTGCCGAGATTCTCGAGCCGCGCGTAGAAGAAATGTTTGAGCTTGTGCGTAGGGAGATCGCGCGCGCCGGTTATGAAGGCATGTTGGGCGCCGGGGTGGTGATTACCGGTGGAACGTCGCTGCTGGAGGGGATGCCGGATGCGGCTGAAAAGGTGCTGAACCTTCCGGCGCGCCGGGGGATGCCTTCCGGAGTCGGAGGGCTTCGAGACATCGTCGGACATCCCAGTTATGCGACAGGAGTGGGATTGTTGCTGCATGCCCGACGACATGCCGATGAATTAGAAACAGCCGGGCTTCGCAACGGGGGGCCTTGGTCAAAAATGGTGGGGTGGACGAAGCGAGTACTAGAAGTTTTTTAACGAAGGTTCCTCGTGTCGACAGGCCGATGTCATCCGAGGAGAATGAGGAGGTGCCCTGATGTTTTCATTCCAAGAAGATGTGCTTCTGCCGGTTCGTATTAAGGTGATCGGAATCGGCGGCGCCGGATGCAATGCCGTCAATACCATGATCTCATCCGGTCTGGCACGGGTCGATTTCATCGCGAGCAATACGGATCTTCAAGCGCTGGATCGCTCGCTGGCTGCCTACAAGATTCAACTGGGACCGGAGCGGACTCGCGGGCTGGGTGCAGGCGCGAAGCCGGAAATCGGCAAGGAAGCGGCGTTGGAAAGCAAAGAGCACATCCGCGAATGCCTCGAAGGCTCGGATATGGTCTTTGTGACGGCGGGTATGGGGGGCGGGACCGGCACCGGTGCTGCGCCGATCGTTGCCAGTATCGCCCGTGAGATGGGGATTCTCACGGTGGGTGTGGTGACGAAGCCCTTCCAATATGAAGGGCAGCGGCGGCACAAACATGCGGAAGAGGGCATTCGCGATCTGCGTAGACATGTCGATACCCTGCTCGTGATTCCGAACCAGCGGCTGCTGGGGATTGTCGATAAGTCGACGCCCCTTCTCGAAGCCTTCAAGGTAGCAGATGACGTGCTGCGGCAGGCCATTCAAGGCATCGCCGATGTCATCACCACGACGGGCCATGTGAACGTTGATTTTGCCGACGTCAAGACCGTGATGTCTCATACGGGACGAGCCGTAATGGGCATGGGCGTGTCACGTGGGCCGAATCGCGCGATTGAGGCGGCCCAAAAGGCCATCTGCAGTCCGCTGCTTGAGGAAGGCAGCGTGGAAGGCGCACGCGGGGTCCTGTTGAACATTACGGGCGGCCCCACCATGTCGCTGCATGAAGTTGAGGAAGCCGCTTCCATCATTCAGCAAACGGCCGATGCCGAAGCTAATATCATTGTGGGCCAGGTGATCAATCCTGACATGGGTGAGGATCTGATTATCACGGTCATTGCCACTGGGTTTGAGCGGGAGGCCGAGGCCGCGGTGGCCATTGGGGGAGAACGCACGATGGCTCGCACGATGAAACCCTCACAGCCGGTCATGGCTGGGGTGGGGGCGGTCCCTGCGGCCGATCGGGCGATCAAGGATCTTGACCGTCCGACGTTCCTTCGGCGGATGAACGATGTCCGGGAGTCTATAGATCGGGCTGCTCTTGCGGCGGAAGATGAATGGGATGTACCGACATTTCTCCGCAAGCAAGCAGATTGACCAGCGGAATGTCATGACGCTTGATTCTCGATGGGTGGGTGCATGGTAAACGCAGCGGTCATTACCGTTCCGGCTTTTGCGCCTCCGCTGAGCGGGGTGTGCCACTTTTTTGGGACCCGCCGGCATTCGGCAAGTCTCAACATTGAAGTGGGCGCTCCCCTCCCTGTCAAGGGTGCCGAAGGTGCCACGCGCTCCTCATGGATGCTCGTCGTGAAACAGGTGCACGGCACCGATGCGCTTGTGCTGGATCGCGCCCTGACGAAATCCGACCGGTTTCCAGACGGCTGGGATGCGGTGGTAACGAATCAACCAGGAATCATGGTGGCGGTACGAACGGCGGACTGTGTGCCTGTGTTGATCCACGATCCCCAGCGGAGAGTGGTCGCCGCAGTGCATGCTGGATGGCGCGGTGCGGTTGCTGGTATTGTGCGGAAGACCATGGCAGTGATGAAGTCCCGGTTCGGCTCGGCTCCGGAGCATCTGCGGCTCAGTATCGGGCCATCCGCCGGAGTCTGTTGTTATGAGGTGGATGAACCGGTATTGAAGAAGCTGCGCCAAGCCTCTCCTGATTCTGAACAGGTGGTGCGAAGCCGTCGAGGCAGTAAGGCTCATCTTGACCTAAAGCTGCTTATCAGGCAGCAAGCGATGGCCGCTGGAGTGTGCCCAGAATTTATCACGTCCGTCAATGTATGCACGATCTGTCATGAGGATCTGTTTTTCTCCTATCGGCGGGAGGGAAAAGTGATCGGCACGATGGTCAGCGCTATCGGTCTGGGCCCGTTATAAGGGAAGGCAGAATCTCTGCCAATTGTCCGATCCTTCCGTTACAATAGGAGCGATACGGCTGGATAGCCATATCGCGCTTCTTGAGGTCAGATTTACACGATGGAGCCATTCGCGAGAGAGACGATTGCCCAGCGGGTTCAATCGGTGCTATCAGCAATTCGGTCGGCCGCAGAGAAGGCCGGGAGGCGCCCGGAGAGCATCCGGCTCGTCGCTGCTACGAAAACCGTCACGGTTGATGGTATTCGGGAGGGGATCGCCGCAGGGTTGTCGATCCTCGGAGAAAATCGAGTGCAGGAAGCGCTTCCGAAGGTTGAGGCGCTCGCACAGGCGCCGGTTCGGTGGCACTTTATCGGACATCTGCAGCGGCGGAAAGTTCGATCGGTTGTCGGCATGTTCGAGCTGATTCATTCTGTCGACAGCCTGGAGCTTGCGCAAGAAATTGATCGGCGCGCGGGAGACGCCGGGCAGTCTCAAGATATTTTGCTTGAGGTGAATATCGGAGGGGAGACGACGAAGGGCGGTTTTCATCCGGACGGGCTTGTCCAATTGGTATCGACGATGGCGGCACTTTCGCATATTCGTATCAAGGGGTTGATGGCGATTCCGCCTCCGACAGCTGAGCCCGAGTCGGCCAGAACGCATTTTATCCGCCTTCGAGAATTGGCGGAAGCCATCGCCGCACAGAGGATTCCTGGTGTGGTTATGGAGGAACTCTCAATGGGGATGTCGAACGAGTACGAAATTGCCGTTCAAGAAGGGGCAACATTGGTCCGTGTCGGCTCCGCTATTTTTGGAGCACGTCATGCCTAGCGCCTCACTCTCGCACAAGATTGCTTTCGTGGGCGGCGGTCAGATGGCCGAAGCATTGATCAGGGGGATACTGGCCGCCAAGCTCTGTCTGCCCGATCGAATTTGGGCTACCGATCCGGCTGCAGTCCGACTCGATCATCTGAAGAAGACGTTCGGGATCCAGGTCGGCGGGTCAAATCGCGAAGCTGCGGCTTGGGGTGATGTGGTGATGCTGGCGGTGAAGCCGCAGGTATTCGATGGGGTGCTCAAGGAAATCGGTGGTGAGCTGGCCAACGCCCTGATCGTTTCGATCGCTGCCGGGGTTCCGATCAGCCGAATTGCAGGGATCTGTGGAGGACAGACGCGCGTCATTCGGGCCATGCCTAATATGCCGGCGATGGTGCATGAAGGAATGACGGCATTGGCTATCGGTTCCGGCGCGCACGAACAGGATGTGGCTACGGCACGGTGCATCTTTGAATCAGTCGGCAAGGTCGTGCCGGTTGAAGAACGGTTGATGGATGCCGTGACCGGGCTTAGTGGAAGCGGACCTGCCTATGTGTTTCTTGCCATCGAAGCCTTGGCTGATGGCGGAGTGAAAATGGGCGTGCCGAGAGACATCGCCGCAGTACTTGCCGCACAGACCGTGCTGGGTGCCGCGCAGATGGTGCTGAAGACCGGCCAGCATCCCGCACGACTCAAGGATCAGGTAGCTTCTCCAGGAGGGACGACAATTGCAGGATTGCATCGGCTGGAACAGGGTGGGTTGCGGGCGACGTTGATCGATGCAGTCGAAGCGGCCACGAAACGATCACAGGAGCTTGGGCGCTGATGTTTGTGGTGGGAAACGTGCTTCTGGGGATTGCCACGGTACTCGATTACGCCTTATGGTTTTATATGTGGGTTATCATTGCGCGAGCGCTGATCTCGTGGGTGAATCCTGATCCGTGGAATCCAATTGTGCAGTTCCTCGATCGGGCGACGGAGCCGGTATTGTCACCGATCCGGCGCCGGCTGGGTTGGCGGATGGGCCTGGATTTGTCGCCGCTCATCGCGATTGTTGCGATCACGTTTGTGCAGATCGCAGTGGTGCAGTCGTTGAAGGATTTTGCGCTGCGAATGAATTGATTCAACGGATA
The DNA here is from genome assembly GCA_022842445.1 of Nitrospira sp. Classification (GTDB taxonomy): domain Bacteria; phylum Nitrospirota; class Nitrospiria; order Nitrospirales; family Nitrospiraceae; genus Nitrospira_D. The sequence continues at coordinate 120,552 of JALHPO010000003.1, read as the reverse complement.
GGGGGGAGATGCCATGAAAATCACGCCACTCGACATTCAGCAGATGGTTTTTCGCGTCAAGCTTCGAGGGTATGATCAGGAAGAGGTCAATCGATTTTTGGAGGAAGTGGCGCAAACCGTGGAGTCGTTGAATCGCGACAACGCGGGGTTGCGTGAGCGCATCGCTTCGTTGGAGCATCAGGTGACGGACCTGAAGCGGACGGAATTGACGTTGTCCAACACGTTGGTTTCAGCGCAGTCGCTGGCGGAAGACGTGAAGCGAAGCGCCCAGCGCGACGCCGAGTTGATCGTCAAGGAAGCGGAATTGAAGGCCGGTGAGTTGTTTCGGCAGGCACGGGTTGAGTTGGGCGATACGCAGCGGGACCTCTCAATGCTGCACAAACAACGGCTGCTGATGGTCGAACGGATGCGGGCGACGCTTCATACCTTCGAGCGGATGTTGGATGTCGAAACAAGCGAAGCCTACCAGGATAGCGGAATGGTGTCTGAAGATAAGATGCAGGGGGAGTCAAGTCCCGCCCGCTGAACAATAGCGGCGTTCGTTTCTTATATGAGGGGCCTTACCCGGTCGAGCGTATCGCGATTATGCTGGTTCCTCCCTCACTCCGCTCGGCACTGGATCATGCTGTTGTCGGTGGAATTTTCCCCGGGGCCGTGCTTGCCATTCGGCAGGGCGGAGAGCGAGTCTGTGTCATACCAGCCGGGCGTCTCTCAACTGAGCCTCCAGGCAGTGCAGTCACGTCCTCGACGATCTACGACTTAGCATCTCTGACGAAGCCGTTGGCCACGGTGACGGCTATGGCCTTATTGGTCCAACATGGTCAATGCCGGCTTGATGATCGTGCCGATTCAGTGCTGCACGAATTGCAGGGGGCTGCTGCCGGACCTGCGACGCTTCGGCAGTTGTTGACCCATAGTTCCGGCCTGCCGGGTTGGCGCGGGTTCTATGAACGATTGAGCCTGAATGCGTCTCTACCCACTTCCCCGGAGGCCAGGGTAGAAGTTAGCCGACAGGTTCTACACATGATTGCAAAAGAGGGGCTCGTCTATGGAAGGGGTGAGCGGAGTCTCTATAGTGATCTCGGATTCATACTGCTGGGTCTGATAGTTGAACGGCTGAGCGGCACCCCGTTAGACCGATTTGTGCGCGAGCAGATCGTCCAGCCCTTGAACGCGCAGCCGCTCTGTTTTTTGCCGACTGACAGTGAGGGGGAATCTCGGAAGAATTCGATGATCGGCTCGATTGCTCCCACTGAACGGGATTTCTGGAGAGGGCATCTTCTCTGTGGCGAGGTCCATGATGAAAATGCAGCGGCGCTTGGTGGCGTCGCCGGGCATGCGGGACTCTTTGGGACTGCTGAGGCCGTACTTGCGTTGACGGGGGCCTGGCTGGCTGCGTATCACCGCAAACCTTCGATTCTCAATCCCGAGGTTGTGTCGGATTTTTCGAAAAGACAGTCGAATATACCTGGATCCAGCTGGGCAATAGGATGGGATACGCCGTCTCCGCCCTCTTCATCAGGGCGATACTTTTCACCCGAGTCATTCGGCCATTTGGGTTATACGGGGACATCGGTCTGGATCGATCCAGCTTGTGAACTGGAAGTGGTACTGCTTTCAAATCGGGTGCACCCGACCAGGAAAAACGAAGGGATCAGAGCCTATCGCCCGATGATTCACGATCTTGTCTATCAGGAATGCGCGCAGGCTTTTTAGGGCAGGTCGGCGTATTCGACCCAGCTTTCTTTTTCCGCCAGGTAGCGCGTTCCTTTGAAGTTCGCTCTGGTTCTCATTCGAGTGAATCCAAACTCCTGAAGTTTGTCCACCAGCTCTTTGACTGTCGCTGTGATGGTGGAATGGGACCCGCTTTCGACGGTGAGGGCTTCGTACATGACCTTTGCCGCGTATCCTGATGCGGTTCGGTTTACGAGGATGGCGCGATTGAAATAGCGGTCGCTCGGATCAATACCTTCGACCTGGTGTTTCTCAACCAGCCCTTCTTTTCTGAACATCAGGGGCAATGTGCTCATTCACTCCTCCGCAAATTCCATGAGAGACACGAACGAAGTGCAAATTATAGGGTGCTTCTTCGGCGACTGCAACCGCGTTGACAAGATGGACTTCGATTACTATGATGCCTCCCCTTCTTCCATGTTTGGAGGTTCTGTTCGAACTCCAGCCCCATGAACATCCCCAACAGCCTGACACTGCTCCGTATTCTGCTGGTTCCCGTATTCATCGGGTTCATGACGTATGGGGAATACGGAGTTGCGCTCCTTGTGTTGCTTGTGGCCGGGCTCACCGATGCAATCGATGGTCTCCTCGCTCGCAGGTGGAATCAGCAAACGCGGTTGGGTGCGGTCTTGGATCCTCTTGCAGACAAGCTGCTTCTGACATCGGGGTTCATCACGTTGTCGATACTGCATCTTATTCCGTCGTGGCTGGTCATATTAGTCGTGAGCCGTGATGTGATTCTCTTGTTAGGCACGGCTGTCGCGCATGTCACCGGGACTCCCATCGACGTGACGCCGACGTTTTGGGGTAAAGGAACGACCGCGCTGCAATTGGGCTATGTGCTCCTGGTTATCTTGCTAACGTGGCTGGATCTCGGGCTCTCGCTGCTCACGCCGCTGTTGGCGGCGACCGTCGGGTTCACGCTTACCTCAGGATTGCACTATGTCTATCGAGGTTATAAGTGCTCCAGCGCAGCTCCTCCTGCCTCATGACGATGCCTACGCATGGATCGCCCACCGGCAACAGGCAAATAATGCAATTGTTTTGACAGGTTTTCGACCTCCCAGTAGACTCGCCTCATAGTCACGATTGTCTCACTAACCGGCTGATAGAGCCGTAACAGGACGAGTAGACCTATGGCTACGTTTGCATACGTCGGGCGGAGCAAGTCAGGGGCAGTCAAAAAGGGCGAGCTTGTTGCCAAATCGCGCGATGAAGCGGTTGAGCAACTGCGGAAACAAAGTGTTGTTGTGACAAGCCTGGAAGAGAAAGCCGCCGGGCAAGGTTTTTCATTGAGTTTTGGCAGCGGGGTGGGCGAGAAGGATCTCGTTGTGTTCACTCGTCAATTCGGCACCATGATTAATGCCGGATTGCCTTTGATCCAGTGTCTCGAAATTCTCTCGACCCAGTCTGAGAATGCGGTATTGCGGAAGGCGATCGGTGACGTCAGGGCGCAGGTCGAGGGAGGGTCAACCTTTTCCGATGCGCTTCGCAAGCATCCAAAAATTTTCGACGATCTGTACATCAATATGGTTCATGCAGGGGAAGTCGGCGGGTTGCTGGATACGATTCTCAGCCGTTTGTCCAAGCATATTGAAAAAGCCATGAAGCTAAAGGGGCAGATCAAGAGCGCGATGGTGTATCCGGCCGCCATCGTCGGGATCGCCGCCATCGTGATCTCCGTACTTATGATCTGGGTCATTCCTGTCTTCGAGAAGATGTTCAAGGAATTGTCCGGGGGGAAAATGGCTCTTCCGGGGCCGACCCAACTCGTGATCGATATGAGCAATTTCGCGCAGGCATATTGGTACATCATATTGGCAGTGATTATAGGAAGCGTGGTTGCAGTGAAGAAGTACTATGGCACTGCCCAAGGGAGGCTGGCGATCGATAAGTTTGTATTGAAGCTGCCGGTGTTCGGAGACTTGATCAGAAAGGCTTCCGTGGCAAAGTTTACCCGTACTCTTGGCACTTTGCTGGCCAGCGGCGTGCCGTTGCTGGAAGCATTGACGATTTGCGCAAAGACCTCGGGAAATAAAGTCGTTGAAAATTCGCTGTTGGAGGCAAAGGTCAGTATCAGTGGCGGGAAAACGATCTCTGAGCCATTGGCCAAGAGCGGGACGTTTCCTAAGATGGTGACTCACATGATTTCGGTCGGAGAGTCGACGGGCGCGTTGGATAGCATGCTGGGGAAAATTGCGGACTTCTACGAGGATGAGGTGGACGAAGCGGTGACAAACCTCACTGCACTCTTGGAACCTATGATGATGGTGTTTCTTGGCACCACGGTAGGGTTTATTGTGGTGGCAATGTACTTGCCGATCTTTACAATGGCGCAAGCTATCGGGTAAGCGACAGAAGTTGGGCAGCATTCTTTCTCACTCGACATGGCTTAAACCAGGTCCAGCGAGTGAGGCGGCTCGCTCAAGTCCCGGACACGTACAGCGGCGCCCTCCAATTCCATGTGATCTTTGATCGTTCGTGGATTTCCCTACCGGCTGCTCTTGAAGGGTAGGCGGTAGGATCGCTACGGGGTTCCCCTGCCTTGTCGGGGATTGGAATTATGGACGATATCAAGACCAGAATTTACTGGTTAATGGGGCTGCGCATCGTCGTTGTCACGCTGCTGCTGGGGCTCTCCCTCACTTTCCAGCTGACTAAGGGAGAACGAGTCGAAACCTTTTATGCGCTGATCATATTCACCTATGCGGTGACGATTCTCTACGCTGTCATACTTCGAAGGCTGTCAAGCTCTGAGGCGCTTGTTCAATTCGCTTGGGTTCAAGTCGCCGTCGACTTGTTACTTGAAACGGTATTAATCGCAAGGACGGGAGGCATTGAAAGCCCGTTTGCGGTGCTCTACGTCATCAGTGTGACGGTGGCGAGTCTCGTTCCTCGGCGCCGTGCGGGACTTCTGACCGCCAGTTGCTGCATCATTCTTTTCGGAGTTCTCACCAATATTCAACTGTATGGGCTGGCTGAAGTGTGGGGATGGTTGCCGCAGGCTCGGCTTAGCGCCGCCGAGTCTCTTCAGGCAGTCGGTGTCTATAGCCTTGCTTTTCTGGTCGTTGGACTTCTTAGTGGGGCGCTTGCAGATCAGCTGCAACACGCCGATCAGTCACTTCGTGAAAAAGAGCAAGGGCTCAGTCGCCTTCGGGCCTTCCATGAAAATATCGTCCATAGCATCAGCAGCGGGGTCTTCACGACCGATGCGCACGGGTGTATTACCTCGTTCAACCCTGCGGCGCAAGAGACGACGGGGTACAGTGTCGAGCAAGTACAGGGACGCCGCTGGCGGGAAGTGTTTAACTGGCATCCTGCTCAGCCGGAGGAGGAGGGTCTGCTCAATAGGTCTGCCCATAGCAGATTCGAGGTGGAATGCAAACGGGCCGACGGCAATCGGCTGATTCTTGGGATGACGCTCGCGCCGCTGCATGAACAGGGAGCTGAAACAGGATTCGTCGGAGTGTTCAAGGATCTCACGCAAATTCGGGACCTGGAAGAGGAGATGAGGCGGAAGGAGTGGCTGGCCAATCTCGGAGAGATGTCGGCGGGAATGGCGCATGAAATACGAAATCCTCTCGGAGCACTCGCCGGAGCGATGCAGATGCTTCGAAAGGATCTTCAGGCAGATGAAACCAGCCAGCGGCTGATGGACATCGCGATTCGCGAAGCGACAAGACTGGACGACATCATTACGGAGTTTCTTCAATATGCCCGCCCTCCCGCGCTGAATGTGAAAGAGTCTGATTTGAACAAAGTCCTTGCCGAGACGCTTGATCTGGTACAACATGAAGCACGAACAAGAACAAAGATCGCCATCGAAACAGCGTTGGCCGAAGGGGCTTTGCCGGGGCAGATCGATCAGGACCAAATGAAGCAAGTGTTCTGGAACTTAGCGGCTAACGCGTTTGATGCCATGCCGCGTGGCGGGCGGCTCACAATTGCAACGGGTTGCCGGCGTGTCGATGTCGCTGGGCGCAAGGCGGATGTGGTTGAAATCTCGTTTCATGATACGGGGGAAGGCATTCCCAAGCAGAACCTCGATAAGATTTTTCTGCCGTTCTTCACCACTAAAGCGCATGGATCTGGATTGGGGCTCGCGGCTGTGCATCGGATCGTCGATTTGCATGGGGGGTGGATTAAGGTTGAGAGTGAGGAAAACCAGGGCACGCGATTTGTTGTGTGCCTGCCGCAATCGGCGGATGCCGGGGTGCGGTTATGGCATGAAGGTAGGGAACCGTGGAAAAGATCCTAGTTGTTGATGATGAACAAAGCTTGCGGGAAGTCTTGAGCATTATGCTCAAGCGGACCGGGTATGCCGTGACCAGTGTGGCCGATGGCGAAGAAGCTATCGAGCTTCTGAATAAGGATATTTTCGATCTGGTCATCACTGACTTACGGATGCCGAAGATCGACGGCATGGAAGTGCTCAAAGCTGCGAAGTCGGCTTCCCCCGAAACGGTCGTGTTGATTATTACGGCGTTCGCCTCCGCTGATTCGGCGGTCGAAGCGATGAAACAGGGGGCCTACGATTATTTGACGAAGCCGTTTCAGGTGGACGAAGTTCAGTTGATCATCCGCAATGCGCTGGAAAAGCGGCGCTTGACGACGGAAAATATTTTGCTCAAACGCGAGATGGCGAGCCAGTCGTCCTTTTCACAGCTGGTAGGCCAGAGCGACGCGATGCAAAAGGTGTTTGATGTCGTGCGGAAGGTGGCTGACTCGAAGAGCAATGTCTTGATCTGCGGCGAAAGCGGAACAGGAAAAGAACTGGTGGCACGTGCGATCCATTACAACAGCAGCAGGAATGCCATGCCGTTTGTAGCCGTGAACTGTAGCGCGGTGCCTGAGACACTTTTGGAAAGTGAGCTGTTTGGCCACATGAAAGGATCATTCACCGGCGCGATTTCGAACAAGGCCGGGTTGTTCGAGGTGGCGAATGGCGGGACGGTGTTTCTCGACGAGATTGGCGATACCACGCCGACAATTCAAGTAAAGCTCTTGCGTGTGATTCAGGAGCGTGAGTTCCGCCGCGTGGGCGGCAATCAGGACGTCAAAGTCGATGTGCGCATCGTGGCTGCGACAAATAAGGATCTTGAAAAGGCGGTTGCCGACGGGTCGTTCCGCGAAGACCTCTACTATCGGCTGGATGTCATTCCGATTCGACTGCCTCCGCTGCGGATGCGGAGCGGTGACATTCCGTTATTGGTCAACCATTTCTTGGAGCGCTTCTCAAGAGAGAGCGGGAAGCCGCTTCCAGTGTTGAGCCCCGAAGCCATGTGTGTATTGTTGGGACATGAATGGCGGGGCAATGTTCGGGAATTGGAGAATTTGATCGAACGCGTTGTCGCATTTTCAGTCGGAGGGACGGTGACCGATACGGATGTTCAGGGGTGGCTGCATCGGTCGGTTTCAGCACAGCCGCAACAGGGCGTTCCCCTGGAATTGACGGACGACGGAGTGGACCTTGAGGGGCTTGTCAACGGTATTGAGAAAGATCTATTGCTCAAGGCGCTTGAGCGATCAAAATGGGTCAAGAAGAAAGCCGCTCGGTTGCTTCGGCTGAACACGCGATCGTTTCGGTATCGGCTGGAGAAGTATGCTATAAAAGGGGGTCGTGACTAAAGACTCTTCAGAATTATTTGCCGTCTCGGCGTCCCCCGTTACCGTTTTTGCTCCCGCCAAAATTAATCTTGTCCTTCGTATCCTCGATCGCCGCACCGACGGGTTTCACAATCTCTGGTCTCTGATGCAGACTGTCAGATTGGAGGACGAAGTCGTTATTCGGATCAATCAAGAGCATACCGACATCAGGCTGCGATGTGATGTGCCCTCATTAAGCGTGGACCATACAAACCTTGTCTATCGTGCTGCGGAGGCGGTGCTGCGCCATTGTGAGCGAAGGGTCGGGGTGGAGATTGTTTTGACCAAGCGAATTCCGATGGGCGCAGGCTTAGGCGGGGGAAGCAGCGATGCAGCAGCTACGATCGTTGGACTCCACCGAGCATTGAGTCTGGGATGGTCGTCGGCGGACATGGCGCAAGTCGGTCAGGCGCTGGGCAGCGATGTGCCGTTCTTCTTTTTTACTCCATCCGCCGTGGTAACGGGGCGAGGCGAACAGGTGCACCCTGTTCGAATCACTGGGAACCGATGGGTTGTGCTTGTCAATCCTGGGTTTTCAGTTGAAACTAAGTGGGCTTATCAAGAGCTTTCTTCCAGCCGGAGCCAGGTACGGCCGCTTTCGGATATTCATGCAGCACTAGGGCGGGAATCAGGAATTTCGTGGGAACAGGCTCTTGAAGTGGCGGAAAACGACTTTGAGGCGCCGGTTTTCAGGGCCCATCCTAGCCTGCAGGAAATCAAGCAGGCACTTATGGCGCAGGGCGCAGAGGCCGCGCTGTTGTCGGGTAGTGGGGCGACCGTCTTCGGGATTTTTCGCAACGAAAGAGAAGCCCGGAAAGCGCAGGTTCATTTTCAAATTCAACCTCGTCTCAAGGTTTTTGTAGTCGTTGCATCGTCCGGTCCACTGATCGTCAAATCATAGCTGGGCGTGGCGTAGCAGGTTCGGTTGACAGAAGCCGTATATTTCCGATACAGTTCCGCCCCTTGGTTCCCTTTCTCTGCGCGTGCAGCGGACGAGGGGGCATGGCCCCTAAGAGTCCGCCTGCGCCCACCGAAGAAGAACCACTAGAGAATTCAGAGCCTTACGACGCCGACTAGGACCCATAGAGAAAATCCGATGAACCGGGAACTGAAGCTTTTCTCTGGCAACGCCAACCTTGCGCTCGCCCAAGAAATCGCTGCGTACTTAGGGCAGAAGCTGGGGGAGGCCACAGTCTCATCGTTCAGTGACGGTGAGATTCGGGTACGGATCGACGAAAACGTGCGTGGCGCAGACGTATTTGTGGTCCAGTCTTGTTGCCAGCCGGTGAACGATTCATTGATGGAGTTGCTGATCGTGATTGATGCGCTCAAGCGGTCGTCGGCGAATCGCATTACCGCAGTCATCCCGTATTTTGGGTATGCCCGCCAAGACCGAAAAGACCAACCGCGTGTGCCTATTACCGCGAAGCTGGTCGCCGATTTGATTACAACGGCCGGAACAGACCGGGTGCTGACGATGGACCTCCATGCGGGGCAGATCCAGGGCTTTTTCAATGTGCCGGTAGACCATCTCTATGCGATGCCGGTGCTGTTGGATTACATCACGAAAAAGAAGATCAACGATCTCGTTGTCGTGTCGCCTGACGCCGGCGGTGTGGAGCGTGCCCGTGCCTTGGCCAAGCGGATTCAGGCCAATCTGGCGATCATCGACAAGCGGCGTGAAGGGCCGAATCAAGCCCAGGTGATGAACATCATTGGTGATATCAAAGGTAAGAGTGTGCTGTTGCTGGACGATATGATCGATACAGCCGGTACGATCGTCCAGGGCGCGCAGGCCTGCGCCGATCAAGGCGCGCGCGAAGTCTGGACTGCTTGCACGCACGCGGTGCTCTCTGGCCCTGCATTGGAACGGCTGCAAAAATCCTGTCTTACACAGGTTGTTGCAACCAATACGATTCCTCTGCGAGGGAAAGAGCAGGTGTGCCCTAAGTTGTATCAACTGTCGGTGGCCCCTCTTCTGGGAGAGGCCATCAGACGCATTCACGAAGATGAGTCGGTCAGTTCACTATTTGCCTAGGCCCCCACGCATCGGGCCTTTGGCCGCACGCAGGGGAGATGGAGGAGTATCATGAAGTTCGATTTAGCAGCGACGGTAAGAGAGCAGGCCGGCAAGGGTGCCGCGCGGTCCATGCGGCGCGCGGGCAAAGTTCCTGCCGTGCTCTATGGACAGGGCGAGTGTCTCATGCTCACTGTTAACCCGGACGAGTTGATCAAGATTTTGAAGTCTCAAGCAGGCAGTTCTGCCTTGATTTCGTTGACCATTGCCGGGGCAAAATCCAATCCGAACCGCACTGCGCTTCTGCGCGATTATCAGGTTGATCCCGTGAGCGGTGCGGTGCTGCACGCAGACCTCTTTGAAGTGTCCATGAGCAAGCCTATTCGGGTCAAAGTTCCGATCCAGGTTATTGGAGGAATGCCCGCTGGTGTGAAGGAAGGCGGAGTGTTGCACCATAACATGCGCGATATGCATGTCGAATGTCTGCCGTCGATCTTGCCTGACCATATCGAGATTGATGCGTCGGCCTTGAATATCGGCGGCGGCATCCATGTCAAAGATATTGCGGTGCGGGAAGGGGTCCGCTTTTTGGATGATTCCGAGCAAATGGTTGTCAGCGTGGCGGCGCCTATGTCTGATGCCAAGCTCGAAGCGCTCTTGACGAGTGCGGCAGGTGCGGCGGGAGAACCGGAGGTCCTGGTCAAGGGTAAGGAAGCCGTGGCTGGTAGCGAAGGTGCGGCTGGCGCGGAACCGGCGAAAGCTGGTGCTGCAGCGCCCGCTGGTGAAGCGAAAGCCGGCGAGAAAAAGGACGGCGGCAAGGAAGCAGCAGCCTCCAAAGGTGACAAGAAGGAAGCTGAAAAGAAGAAGTAACGGTGCATCTCCTCGTCGGATTGGGCAATCCCGGCAAGGCCTACGCCAAGACTCGCCACAATGTCGGTGTGTGGATCATCGAGCGGGCTGCTACTCGATGGGCAATCCATCTTTCCCTGCGCGGCATGGCGCAACGAGGCTCCGGGCGGTTGGGGTCGGAGTTGGTCGAGTTGGCCGGGACGCTCGACTTCATGAACGTGACAGGCCCTCCGCTCAAGGGGCTGCTTCGCGACCTGACGCTTACCCCAGACAATCTCATTCTCATTCATGATGATCTCGACCTCGAACCGGGGCGTATCAGGATCAAGCAAGCAGGCGGGCATGGAGGTCATAATGGCATCAAGTCCGTCATTGAAGCATTAGGCACTTCCCGCTTCGTTCGACTCAAGATCGGGGTTGGACGGCCTGCGCAGAGGCAGGATTCAGCCGACTATGTGCTGGAAATGGTAACGAGCGACGAGATGGAAGTGTTCGACCCCTGTGTCGAACGGGCTGTTGATGCCCTGGAGTGCCTGATACACCGTGGTGTGGAGACGGCGATGAATCAGTTCAATGTGCGGGAAGGAAAGGAAAGTGGTGAGTTGTAAGTGGTGAGTGTTGAGTAGAGGAACTAACTCAGCACTCAGAACTTAAGGCTCAGCGCTTCTTAAAACATGGGGCTTTGTTGCGGGATGATCGGGCTTCCGAATGTCGGTAAGACAACGGTGTTCAATGCCTTAACTGGTAGCGGAGCGCTGGCAGCCAACTATCCCTTCGCCACAGTTGACCCGAATACAGGCATTGCACTGGTGCCCGACCCGCGCCTCGTCACACTTACTGATCTGTTTAAGTCAAAGAAAACGACCTATAGCACACTTGAAGTCCGGGACATCGCCGGCTTGGTCGAGGGCGCCAGCAAGGGAGAGGGACTCGGCAACCAGTTTTTGGGCCATATCCGGGAAGTCGACGCGTTGCTCCACGTCGTGCGTTGTTTCCAGGGAACCGATGTGGTGCATGTCAGCGGCGGCGTGAACCCGCTTCGCGACATCGGTGTTATCGAAACGGAATTAATGCTGTCCGATCTTGAAACGCTCGACCGGCGCAAGCAAAAAACCGAGAAAAAGGTTCGTGCGGGGGACAAAAAAGCAGCGTTTGAGTTGGAGTTGATCGCGCGGTTGATCGGTCTGCTCGACAAGGGCGAGTGGTTGGGCAATCTCAGCTACACGCCGGAGGAGCGGGCGATTCTTGATGAGTGTCAACTGCTGGCCGCCAAGCCGGTGTTGTTTGTGGCGAATGTTTCGGAAGGGAAGAATGCTGACGAGGCGATGGTTCAAGCCGTGAGCGATTTTGCCGGCAAGCGAGGCGCGGGTGTGGTGACCATCTGCGGCCAGCTGGAAGCAGAGCTGTCGTTGCTGCCAGAAGCCGAACGAGTCGATTTCCTCAAAGAACTGGAGCTGACTGAATCCGGCCTTGTGCGGCTCACGCGCGAAGCCTACATGCTGTTGAATCTCGTCACCTTCTTTACTGCCGGGGAAATCGAATCGCGGGCGTGGCCTATCGTGCGAGGGACCAAAGCACCGCAGGCGGCTGGCAAGATCCACTCGGACATGGAGCGCGGTTTCATCCGGGCCGAGGTCTACCACTATGACGACTTGCTGGCCTGTGGCTCGGAGGCCAAGGTGAAGGAGAAGGGGCTCTTTCGTCTCGAGGGGAAAGACTACGTGATTAAAGAAGCGGACATCGTGTATTTTCGGTTCAATGTCTGATCGTTGAAGAAGTGAGATCGGGTCCAGTGATTAAGGTCCTCCTAGTCGAAGCCAGTGAAATCGACGCCCGTCGGGCGCGTGACATGCTCGCTGAGGCGGGTGAAGGGGACATCCAGGTTACTCATGTCGGGAATCTGAGCGCAGCCTTGCGCCTGCTGAGCCGTGAGTCGTTCGATGTCATTTTACTCTACGGAGAGTTGATCGATACGCATGGCTTGAATGTTTTGGACTTGCTACAGGCCGCCCTGGCTCGGATGCCGATTGTGATGTTGACGGATCACAAAGATGCCAGGAAAGAGCGGCAGGCAATTCAGCGAGGTATTCAGGACGTCATCGTCAAGCAGCAGTGGACGGCGGAACAACTGGTGCGGGCGGTCCGACACTCGGTCGATCGCAAACAAGCCGAACAGCACCTGTCGTATCTGGCGCAGTACGATCCGTTGACCGCGCTGGCCAATCGAGCCTTGTTTCACGATCGGCTGATCCATGCGCTGGCGCTGGCCAAGCGGAAGAAACAAGAAGTCGGCCTGGTTTTGCTGGCGCTTGACCAGTTTCCATCTCTGGCTGAAACGCTCGGCCCCGATGGGTGCGACCTGCTGCTCCAAGCGGCGGCGGAGCGCCTCAAGAGATGTATGAGAGATGTCGATACCGTAGCGCGACTCGAAGGCGATGAGTTTACCTGCCTGTTGGAGGGGATCAATTCCCGGTCAGATATGGACATCGTTGCAAAGCGAGTGCTGGATTCTATGACTCAGCCGTTTCAGGTGAAGGAAGAACCAGTTATGGTCACGGTGAGTATCGGGGTGGCTGTCTATCCGATCGATGGCCGTCAGGCTGATGAATTGATTCAGCGAACTCAGGGCGCATTGAATGCCGTTCAGGAAGCCGGTGGAGGGAACTATCAGTTTCCGCCATCCGGATAGATACCACTTGACCTCCCGGTAGTTTCGCACCACGCGAACGACATGTATCCACGAGATTGATCTTTCCCCGGCCTGTACCGAGATGCGTCGCTGGAAATTGACTGTTTTGCTATCCCTGTGTTACCTTTCCACGGTCGTTGCGCCGGAGAGGCGCCTTACACCTCGCTCCCGACCGGTTCGGGGGCCTTTGTCCAGGAGGATTCTTTCATGGAGCTCTACGAGTCTCTGTTCATTATCCGTCCGTCCGTCTCCGACGAGGAGACCAAAACCCTTATCGAGAAGATGAAAGGCGTAGCCGATAAAACCGGTGCGCAGTTCATTAAGGCTGAAAATTTAGGCAAAAAGAAACTTGCCTATGAAGTGCGTCGGGAACGGAAGGGCACGTATGCCTATTTCTACTTCAAGGCGCCGAATAACACGGTCGGTGAACTCGAGCGGGCCTATCGATTGGAAGACAACATTATCAAGTTTCTGACGATTCATCATGAGAAGCCATTGGTGGAGCGCCGTCCATTAGAAGTCTCGGCACAGGAGTCCGACGGTGGCCGGATTTAATAAAGTCATTCTCATGGGGAACCTCACGCGGAACCCCGAGCTGCGGTACACACCGAGCGGGACGCCGGTAGCGAGTTTCGGCCTTGCCGTGAGCCGACGGTTCAAACAGGGCGAGGATCTGAAGGAAGAAGTTTGTTTCGTCGATATCGTGGTGTTCGGCAAGCAAGCGGAACATTGCGGGCAGTATCTCAGTAAGGGCAACGGTGCAATCGTCGAGGGACGGCTACAGCAGCGACGATGGGAAACCGAAGACGGTCAAAAGCGCAGCAAGCACGAAGTCGTCGCGCAGGCTGTGACGTTTATGCCCAAACGTCAAGAGGGTGGGACTGCCGGTGCAGAGCCTCCGGCTCACGATGAGCCCGGCTATGACATGGATGAACAAGGTTGAGCGCGTAGGAATGAGGAGGCAGTGATGGAACGGAGTAACGACAGTGAGCGTGGCGGGGGCGGAGGCAGATTGTTTCAGCGGAGGCGGCCGTGCCGCTTTTGCCTGGAGAAGGCTCCGATCGATTTCAAGGACGCCGGGTTGCTGAGAAATTTCCTGACTGAGCGGGGGCGGATCGTCCCGCGACGTATTTCTGGAAACTGCATGCGCCATCAACGTGAGTTGACCGTCGCCGTCAAGCGGGCTCGCCATATTGCCATCATCAGTTTCGCAGAGGAGCGATAACAAGCGTGACCGGTGATTGCAGCGTATTGGAGCGGGGCGGCGGTGAGTCGCTGGGGATCGGGATGGATCTACTCACACCCAAGATTGCAGATATCACGGCGGACGGCGTTTCACTCTCAGGAAATCTGACGGCTGAAGAGCTGGGACTCACCGATGCGGACGTGTCTATTGGTGGAACATTGTCGGTGGGGCTGGATCTTCGATCGGTCGAACGCACGATCTGCCTGACGGGAGTTGTGGAAGGAACGGCAGTTCATCAATGTGTGCGCTGTCTGAAGGATTTTGAGAGTCCCATCGCCTTCTCTGTGCGCGCTGCCTATGAACGGGAAATCAAGGCTGCGGCACCCGCAGCAAAACAAGATGCTGGATGGAAGAAGAAAACAGCGCCGGCAGTTGAACCCAAGCTGGAAGAGCCGGACGATGATTTGTACTATTACACGGGTGATCAGCTCGATCTGGCGCCGATGCTTCGTGAGCAGTTGATTCTCGCTTCTCCAATGCATCCGCTGTGTGCCGAGGAATGTCTTGGGCTCTGCGCCCAATGCGGGAAAAATTTAAATGAGGGGCCGTGTCGCTGCGCCGCGGAACCGACGGGAAGTCCGTTTCAAGTTCTGCGCGGCATGAAAGAAAAGTTGCAAGAGCCTGCCGGTCAGTGAAAGGCCCGGCAGTGGCTCGAAGAAGGAGTTGCCATGCCCAATCCGAAACATAAACACTCACGAGCGAGACGAGATAAGCGCCGGACGCAAAAGCTGCGTATGACGCCTCCGGGGATGTCGGTCTGTCCCCAGTGCCACGAGTTGAAACTGCCGCACTATACGTGTTTGAACTGCGGGACATACAAGGGCAAGGCTGTCATTCAAGTCGAAGAAGCGTAACGGAAGGTGCACTGTGCTCTGTGACATCGGCCTGACTCCGGCGGGTGGCGCGACTGTCGTAGGCCGCTTCTATTCGGCAGCACATTGGCGCACATCCGCCGGTCCCCAATTTGTCACAGGACGTGGATGGGAGAGCCGTGCGCCAGGTTCTGCTTCCTCTTCGTTGCGCAAATCCTCGCATGAGGCTCAACGCTCTGCCGTGTCCGTCGAATCAGAAAAACTGCATATGGACAGCCGGTTGATCCGACACCAGCCGTGACCACCTCATCCCGCATGAAGATCGCACTTGACGCGGTGGGAGGCGACCATGGTCCGGCTCCCTGCATCGAAGGCGCTTTCCAGGCCATCAGTGAGTCGGATGTCGAGGTCATTCTCGTCGGCGACGAGACGATGCTGAAACAAGAATGCGGCCGTCTCGGCTATAACGATGCCCGCGTGTCCATTCGTCATGCGTCCCAAGTTGTTACCATGGAGGAATCTCCTGCGGCCATGGTCCGAAAGAAGCGGGACTCGTCGATTTGGGTTGCCACCGGAATGGTGAAGAGCGGTGAAGCCGATGCCGTCGTGAGTCCAGGCAACACGGGAGCCAGCATGGTCGCCTCATTTTTTGTATTGGGGCTGACGAAAGGCGTGGAACGACCGGCGATTGCCACCAGTTTGCCGACGGTGACCGGTGAAGCGATCATTCTTGATGTGGGGGCGAATGTTGATTGTGGCGCGAAGGATCTTCATCAGTTTGCCGTGATGGGGAATGAGTACGGGAAGTATTTATTCGGCAAGCCCAATCCCCGTGTCGGCCTGCTGAGTATTGGCGAAGAGGACAGCAAAGGCAATGAGGTCACGAAGGAAGCCTTTAAGTTATTAAAGGCGAGTTCGTTGAATTTCGTCGGCAATGTCGAGGGGCGCGAGGTATACAGCGGAAATGCGGATGTGGTGGTGTGCGATGGGTTCATTGGAAACGTTGCGTTGAAGATATCCGAAGGCGTTGCCGAGACGATCAGCAAATTGTTGCTCAAGGAGATTTCAGGCTCCCTGCTTGGACGGCTGGCCTATCCCCTGATCGCAGCTCCCCTGAAGAAACTCAAGCGGCGGATCGATTATGCCGAGTTCGGCGGTGCACCGTTGCTTGGAGTCAACGGTATTACAATCATTTGCCATGGCCGGTCGTCGGCAAAAGCCATCAAGAACGCCATTCGCCGGGCCAAAGGCATGGCTGAAGGACGGGTACAAGAACTTATTCAGCGAAATATCGAAGGCAGTCTTGCTGGTCCTCCGGTGGAGCAGGAAATATGAAGTCGCGCATTACTGGCACAGGCTCGTACGCACCTGTCAAAGTGCTGACGAATGCGGATCTCGAACGCATGGTGGCGACTTCGGATGAGTGGATTCGTGAACGGACCGGCATCCGAGAACGGCATATCGCAGGTGCCGGAGAGGCATGCTCGGATTTGGCCGTCCAAGCTGGAAAGCGTGCATTGGCGGCGGCAGGTCTTCCCCCTACTGAGCTCGATATGGTCTTGGTTGCCACCTGTACGGGAGACTATCCGCTTCCATCGACGGCTTGTCTGGTGCAGCATCAACTCGGTGCGACCAAGGCAGCGGCCTGTGACATTGCGGCTGCATGTTGCGGCTTTGTCTATGCGCTGTCGGTGGCTGATGCGTATGTGAAGGCCGGGATGCGTCATGTCCTGGTGATCGGGTCGGAAGTCATGTCCGCTATTACAGATTGGACGGACCGAAATACCTGTGTTTTATTTGGGGACGGGGCTGGAGCGGCGGTTGTCAGTGCGGGTGATGGAGAGCGGGGCATTCTGTCTACACACCTTCGCTCCGATGGAAATTTGAATGAACTGATCGCCGTACCAGGGGGCGGGTCTCGGATGCCGCCGTCTGAGAAAACCATTGCGGAACGAATGCAGTGTATCAAGATGAAGGGGCATGAAACCTTCAAGGTCGCGGTGCGGAATCTCGAAGAGATCGCCAGGGAAACCTTGGCTGCGAATCATCTTCGTGTGGAAGACCTTGATTTATATGTGCCCCACCAGGCCAATCTCAGGATTCTCACCGCGGTCATGGAGCGCCTCGGTCTTCCAGCAGAAAAAGTGATGCTCAATCTCGACCGGTATGGCAATACGTCGGCCGCGTCGATTCCCATCGCGTTGGATGAAGCGGTGCGCGCGGGGCGTATCAGGGACGGATCGCTGGTCATGCTTGGCGCGTTTGGGGCCGGGCTGACGTGGGCCTCTGCCATGATCCGGTGGTAATGGTGCTGCCGTCGGCATGCTCAAAACTTTTTCCCGTTGACATTCCAGGGCAATTCTAAGATATCTAACAGCCTATGGCATCCGGCATCGGTCTGGTATTCCCAGGCCAAGGTTCGCAATCTGTGGGGATGGGCAAATCGCTGTGCGAGGCTCATCCGGCAATCAAGCAAGTCTACGAGGAAGCCTCGGCGGTGCTGGGGTATGACAGTGCTACGCTCTGTTTTGAGGGCCCGGCAGAACGGCTCAATTTGACGGAGTATACGCAGCCGGCTCTGTTGGTGAGCAGTATCGCTGCGTTGAAAACAATGGAATCAGCCGGGATACAACCAATTGCAGTGGCAGGTCACAGTTTGGGTGAGTATTCGGCGCTCGTGGCGGCAGGTGGTGTGTCGTTTCGAGATGCAGTCGGATTAGTCCAAAAGCGCGGCCGCTATATGTCAGAAGCCGTGGCTCCGGGTACAGGTCTTGTCGCCGCGTTGTTGGGGTTGACGCCGGATGTCGTCAAAGATGTTTGTCGAGAGGCATCAGTGGTTGGAGTCGTGGCTGCCGCCAATTTTAATTCGCCGGGCCAGGTCGTGATTGCCGGTGAAAAGGCGGCGGTGGAACGGGCTATCGAGTTGGCCAAAGAAAAAGGCTGCAAGAAGGCGATTCCTTTGCCGGTGAGTGTGCCGGTACATACGCCATTGATGCAACGCGCGGCCGATCGATTGGCCACAGACCTGGCGGCAATCCGCTGGTCGGACCTTCGGTCGCCCCTCATCAATAATGCTGAGGCACGGGCGATCAGCCGAGCGAACGAAATCCACGCGTCGTTGGTCAAGCAATTGCCGTCTTCCGTGCTATGGGAAGACACGGTCAGGACCATGGGTGCGATGGGGGTGACAACGTTCGTGGAGGTAGGGCCGGGGGCGGTGCTGACCGGCTTAATCAAGCGTATTCTTCCCGAGGTGCGTCTGATGAATGTGAACGATCCTAAGTCGCTGGAAACCACCTTGAACAACGTGAACAGGTGAAAGTCGGCAAGTGAGTAGCGTGCATCGATACGTGTGCGTCTAATTTTCAAGCTTCGAGCAGGAGTCGGTTATGTCTTTGCAGGGAAGGGTTGCAATTGTTACTGGTGCCGCGCAGGGAATCGGTCGGGCCATTGCTGAAACCCTTGCGCAAGCAGGAGCAGATATCGTGGTCGGTGATATTGATCCGGGCCGTTCCCTCGAAACCGTGAACGCAGTTGAGAAGCTGGGGCGGAGGGCGTTGAATGTCAAAGTCAACGTCGCGGAGGCCGATGACACCAAAGCGATGGTTGAGCAGGTACTCAAGGCGTGGGGGAAAGTCGATATCCTGGTCAACAATGCCGGTATTACCCGTGATGGCCTCTTGCTGCGCATGAAAGAAGAGGATTGGAACCTGGTGCTTCAGGTCAATCTCAACGGAACCTTCAATTGTACGAAGGCGGTCTTGCAGGCGATGACTAAGCAGCGGTATGGTCGTATCGTTAATATTGCATCGATCGTGGGGGTAATGGGCAACGCAGGGCAGGCCAATTACGCGGCGTCGAAGGCGGCCGTCATCGGCTTTACCAAAACGGTTGGACGGGAATATGCCAGCCGCAATGTTACGGTCAATGCCGTGGCTCCGGGCTTTATCGATACTGCGATGACCCATGGGTTGCCGGCGGATGTGAAAGAGACGCTGCAGAAGCAGATTCCGTTGGGCCGGCTTGGTACACCGGCGGACATCGCGGCGGCTGTGCGGTTTCTCGTGTCCGAAGACGCGGCCTATATTACCGGCCACGTGTTACATGTAAACGGTGGAATGTTGATGGCGTGAGGCATCGGAGCCGATTTCAATGTATGGCCGTGACAGATCCCCATGTGACGGCGACGAGTGAGTCCTATCGGGGAAGGAGGTAGGGAGAGCAATGGCAACCGTTGAGGAACGTGTAAAAAAGATTATTGCCGAGCAGCTTGGTGTGGAGGAGGATGAGGTGACCCCTGAGGCGTCCTTCGTCGAAGACCTCGGCGCCGATTCGCTCGACACGGTCGAGCTGGTGATGGCGCTTGAAGAGGAGTTCTCGATCGAGATTCCGGATGAGGATGCGGAGAAGATTCTCACGGTTGGAAAGGCCCTGGATTACATCAAGGAAAAATCATAAGGCCCGTCTCTGTGATGCCTGATCAACCTACACGCCGAGTTGTTGTGACCGGCCTGGGATTAGTGACTCCCCTCGGTACGGGTGTCGAAAAAACATGGAACGCTCTCTGTGCTGGAGAGTCGGGGATCCGGAGGATCACTCGCTTTGATCCGGCCGGGTATGATGCACAGATTGCCGGGGAAGTCACCGATTTTGATCCGGCCCGGTTCATTGAGAAAAAAGAAATCAAGAAGATGGACACCTTCATTCACTACGCCGTCGGCGCCGCCCAGTTGGCTGTGGAGGATGCAGGACTGAAAGTTGCTCCGGAAGAAGCGACCAAGGTAGGTGTCTATATCGGTTCGGGGATCGGCGGTCTCGGATCAATCGAACACTATCACGATGTCCTTAAGGAAAAGGGGCCGGGACGGGTGTCCCCATTCTTTATTCCGATGACGATCATCAATCTGGCTTCCGGCCAGGTGGCGATTCGAATCGGAGCCAAAGGGCCGAACGCGTGTGCGGTGACGGCCTGCGCGACAGGCAACCATTGTATCGGAGATGCGTACCGGCTTATTCAGCGAGGCGATGCGGATGTCATGGTTGCGGGTGGCGCCGAAGCCGCCGTGACACCGCTGGGAGTCGCAGGATTTGCGTCAGCCAAGGCGCTATCGTTTAGAAACGACGAGCCGACGAGGGCCAGCCGTCCGTTCGATAAGGATCGGGATGGGTTTGTGCTGGGGGAAGGGGCCGGCGTGGTCGTGATCGAGGAGTTGGAACATGCGCGCAGGCGCGGCGCGCGGATTTACGGGGAAGTGGCCGGATACGGTATGAACAGTGATGCCTATCACATTACCGCGCCGCCTGAAGGAGGAGAGGGCGCAGTCCGTTGTATGGAGTTGGCCCTCAAGGATGCCGGCATCGGCAAAGAGCAGATCGGCTATATCAACGCGCACGGGACATCCACGATGGCGGACGCGATCGAGACGCATGCCATCAAGACAGTGTTCGGCGAGCGTGCGTATGGGATTCCTGTCAGCTCGACGAAGTCCATGACCGGACATTTGCTGGGTGCGGCGGGTGGAATTGAGGCGGTGTTCAGTATTCTGGCGTTGTTTCACGGGATTCTCCCGCCCACGATCAACCTTGAGAATCCTGACCCGGCGTGTGATTTGGATTATGTGCCCAACAAGGCCAGGCCGGTGGCGATCAAGGCAGCCTTGTCCAATTCCTTTGGATTCGGCGGCGTGAATGCCTGTTTGATCTTTAAACGCGTGGATGGTTAGTCTATTCCGACCATGATGCCGGCGTCTTCAGCCGACTCTTCTTCCGCTCCGTTTAAGTATCGATTCAACGACTCGACTCTTCTGGACGAAGCGCTGACGCACAAGTCCTACGTGAACGAGCGTAAGGGGTCGAGCCAAAACCATAATGAGCGGCTCGAGTTTCTGGGGGATGCGGTCCTGTCGCTCATCGTGAGCGACTATCTGGCGACGCGGTATCCCCAACTCAGTGAAGGCGCTCTGTCGAAACTCAAAGCCAAGCTTGTCAGTGAACCTTCACTCGCTGCAGCCGCCAGGCGGCTTGATCTCGGTGTCCGGCTGCGGCTCGGTCGGGGTGAAGAGCTGTCTAAGGGGAGAGAGAAAACATCATTGCTGGCCGATGGGCTGGAGGCGGTGATTGCCGCAGTCTATCTCGACGGAGGGCTTGAAGCCGGCCGGATCTTTACGCTTGATGCGTTGTCGGAGGAGTTGGGGCACATCGAATCCTTACAGACGAAGCCGGGAGATGATGACTATAAGACGCGGTTTCAGGAGTGGTGTCAGAGACAATATGAGTTGTTGCCGAGGTATGTCACTGTGCGCGAAACAGGGCCGGATCATCAGAAGCTGTTTTGCGTCGAAGTGTCGGTGGGAGAGCAGGTTGTGGGGTATGGGCAGGGACACAGTAAGAAAGAAGCAGAGCAGGCAGCGGCGAAACTGGCCCTGGAGCAGTCGGACCGCTAAGGCGACTCGCGTGTGCGACGGTCTGCAACGGATTTCAGGTTTCTGAGAGAGGGGAGGCTGACAATGTGGAAGCGAATTGGGCCGATGATGCCGGTGGCAGTATTGATCGGTAGTGCGATTCTCTTTTTGAGCGCCGGGTTGGTTATGGCGGCGGATAAATCAACGGCGCCGAAAGCGGAAACATCCAAAGGACCTCGGGCGATCATCAAGACGAAATTCGGCGATATCGAAGTGAAGTTTCTTCCCGATGTGGCGCCGAAACATGTAGCGAATTTTATCAAGCTGGCGAAGGATGGTTTCTATAACGGAACAATTTTTCATCGTGTGATTCCCGGTTTCATGATCCAGGGTGGTGACCCGAATACCAAGGACTCACTCAAGAAAGATACCTATGGACAGGGTGGGCCGGGATACTCCATCAAAGCCGAGTTCAGCGATATGCCGCATAAACGTGGGACTGTCTCGATGGCACGGGCCAACGATCCGGACACGGCCGGCTCGCAGTTTTTTATTGTGGTTGAGGATTCCCGGTTTCTCGATAACAAGTATTCCGTATTCGGTGAAGTCGTCAGGGGCATTGGCGTGACAGATAAGATCGTCAACTTGCCTCGTGATGAACGGGACAATCCCAAAGAGCGTGTTGAGATGACCGTGACTATTTCTGAATAGTATCGACGGGGCTTCTATGGGTAGAACACACAAGTCATTGTATTGTTGTGAGTGTATCGATGGATGGCCGATCCATAGTCTCTTGAATAGGCTCTGTTCTTGAAAGAGCTCCCTACTTTTGAGGGGGGCCTTTCGTAGGATTTCCTCGCTCTCCCGTAACGGGTATCCTTGGCCATCATTCTGAGCCAAGGAGGCCGTTACTTGAGTCTTCCTTCCACACGACGCATGTACCGGAGAATATCAGCGGAGTATCCAGGCTGTTATCTGGCTTCTCACTCCGTCCGTCAAGCCGTGGTGCGTGATATTTCTTTGAACGGATTTCGAGTCGAAGGGCAATCTACCCTTCCATGCGACACCATCGTGAAGATTCAGCTCTGGCTCCCGAATGGAGAGGGCACGGTCGATATCGATAAGGCCGTGGTGCGATGGAGGACCGAACGGGAATTCGGCGTTCAGATTGTCTCAATCGCGAACGAAGCGGACCTCCGTCTAGCCCGGCATGTGGAACATCGGCTGCAACAGGCTGCATTGGATATTGCCTGTTGAACGGATGCGCTAATGATGATGTTCGCAACCGGGACCGTGGGTGTGTGGTTCCGGCTCCGGCGGCGGCATGAAGGATTGGCCGGGTAGGATGATGTGCCCCGGTTCCTGTCTTTTTGCGAGATGTTCGGCTATGTGCGGATGGTAGGTCTTCACATAGCCGACGAGCCCGCCGAGAAACCGACGGGACTGAAAGTCCTTCCCTGAAAACTCCGAGACGAATGTGATTACGCGGTCGAGTACCTCGGGGGCGCTCGACGTGTCGGTGATTTGCTCCGGGTTTTGTTTCTTGAAGGTCTCATATTCCTTTTTGAGATGCTCCGCAAAGACCGGCATGGGCGCCGATGGCACATGCAACGGGCTGAGGGTGCGGCGAAGAGCTTGAATGGAGGCGACGACTTCGGCATCCTGTCCGTCTCGTCGTCCCTCGAAATAGCCGAACGTCACGATCTCGATCAGGTTGAATAGAGCGACGGCCTTTTCACTACCGAGTTCGCTCAGCTCTCGGTAGAAATCCCTCCGGATCGGCATAAATTGCTCGCCGAGCCGCTTTTGCTGATAGTCGCTGCCGCTGTCTAAATACGTGCAGTCGCTGGGGCAGGAGATTCGGACCAGCCGATGTTCTCCGCAGCAGAGGCTGCAAATCAATCCACCCAGTGCCGGGCAAGGGCGTTTTCCTTTTCGCTGTGTGCAATAGGGGCAGGCGCTCATTTCTTTGCCGGTCCTTCCGTCGCCGCTTTCGGCGGAGGTGGAATAAATCCGTAATCCGCCAACGTTCGTTTTTCCACCTTAGGTTTGCCGTCGGAGGGAGTTTCCAATCCATTCATCTCGGCCGCATGGGCATAGTGATAGGGCACGAGGATCAGATTGTTTGCGCGGTCAATGCTGATATCGGCCGGGGCGAGCAGATACTCGGCGATCACGTGGAAGCGATGATCTCTGGTCATCCGCCAGATTTTTCCTTTTGTGAAGTCCGATAGGTACATATTGCCCCAGCGATCGAAATCGACTCCGCTTAAGTTTTGGAATCGTCCTGTGAAGAACCCATTCGACTCCAATTCGGTGAATTCCCCTTCCGGTGAAATATCCAGAATCTTGCCTTTGTCCCAACTTACGGCGATGAGATGGCCTGTTTTAGGGTGGACGGCGATTCCGGACGGCCCAGCCAGCCGGTCATCGTGGATCAGAAGATCCACGCGATGATCAGCTGCGGGATCGATACGGTAAATGGAATTCGCGACTTGGTCAGATGCGTATAGTAGGCCGGTCGGTCCGGCTGTCACATCCCGTAAGGACACACTCTTTTGAAAAGATGCCGCGGGAAACGAGACGGCCACGAGCAGTTTGCCGGTCGTCTTATCGAATCCTTTAAGTTGGTCGAGATCTGCGACATAGAGGGTTTGTCCCATGAGGGCCAATCCCTTTGGCGCATGCAGCAGGATATTTCCAACACCGCCTTGGATGAACTTGAGGCTCGTGACTTTCCCTGTGGAGTCCAATTTTGTGATGAATCCGTTGTTGTCTCGGTCCTCCGGTTCTCCATTGATATTCGAAATGAAATAATCGCTCCCAAGTTGGTCGCCGACAAAGCTATTAGGTGATTCCAAGCCGGTGATCTGGGCGGTGCCGCCGGGTGAGGCGAAACCAAACAGCAGTATGGAGAAGAGCAAGAGGCGACCGCACAACGAAACGAACGGCATCGACGACAGTGGTAAGGACATCAATATAGGCGGCTTTGCATGATGGATAGTCATCGTAGCCAACGGATCGAGATGCTGTCAAGGAACGGGTACTGTGAAGTGCGGCAAGGTGTACGGAGTGAGGGGGTAGGGGTGAGCAGAAACGCTTGTGTCCCCTTACCCTTTACCACCCACCCCTTACCGATTCACAGCGTTGACTTGGGTAAAATTGCCCTGCTAAGGTGCCGTAATTTTCAGCCAGGATTAGGTTTAGGCTCAGGCTGAGTGTATGTCTCGGCCGGTGGTGTTTTCAGCCTCAACCCTGACCTCAATCTAAACTAAAGATCGGGAGGAAATTGTGGCGGCGAAATTGATCGATGGAAAAGCATTGGCGCAGCAAGTCAGGGATCGTTTGGCCATTGACTCAGCGTCAGTTTTAGCCAAGACAGGGGTCAAGCCCGGTTTGGCGACGATCCTCGTCGGGGATGATCCTGCGTCGCATGTGTATGTGAAGAACAAACAAAAGGCCTGTGAGTTGGCCGGTATTTATGTGGATGATCACAAGCTGCCGGCTTCGACCACGCAGGCGGAGCTATTGGCATTGATTGAAAAGAAGAATGCCGATTCGAAGATTCACGGCATTCTTGTCCAGCTTCCATTGCCGAAGCAGATTGACAGTCGAGTGGTGCTCGAGGCCGTGTCTCCGAACAAGGATGCCGACGGGTTTCATCCCTATAACTTCGGCCGGTTGGTCGAAGGGCATCCTGTATTCGAGGCCTGTACCCCAAAGGGTGTCATGAAGATGATCGAATCGACGGGCGTGGCGATCGAAGGCAAGCGCGCCGTCGTGTTGGGGCGCAGTAATATTGTGGGTAAGCCGTTGGCCCTCATGCTTTTGCAGCGCAATGCAACCGTCACGATTTGCCATTCGAAGACGAAAGATCTTCCGGCAGTCTGCCGCGAAGCCGAGTTGCTGCTGGTGGCGATCGGGAAGGCCAAATTTGTGACGGCCGACATGGTGCGGGAGGGCGCGGTCGTGATCGACGTGGGAACGAACAAGTTGCCGGACGGCAAACTATGCGGCGATGTCGATTTTGAGCCGGTCAGCCAGAAGGCCGGATGGATCAGTCCTGTGCCGGGGGGAGTGGGCCCCATGACCATCGCCATGTTGCTGGACAACACTGTGGAGTCCGCGATGAGGAATGCCGGAATGAAACGAGGCTAAAGGAAAACAGCATGAGTCGGGAGCCGAGGAGACTGAAGGACGTACTGGATCAGGGGCAGTTTGCGGTGACGATTGAGTACAATCCGCCGAAAGGCACGAACATCGCCGGCATTTTGGACAATGCCAAGGAGTTGATCGGGCTCGTCCATGGTGTGAATGTGACCGACAACACGGCGGCGGTGGTGCGCGCCGGTTCCTTGCCCGTCTGCCGGCTGCTCTACGAGTTGGGGCATGATCCGGTCATGCAGCTGACCTGCCGCGACCGGAACCGTATCGCCATGCAGTCCGATTTGATGGGCGCCCATATGCTGGGAATTCGCAATGTGCTCTGTTTGACAGGCGATTATCCGACGGTCGGCGACCATAAAGAAGCCAAGCCGGTCTATGATCTCGATTCCGTGCAAGTCATGAAGCTGGTGCAGGGGTTGAACGAAGGCCGGGACATGGCAGGCCATAAGCTGGATGGCCCAACGGCTTTTACGATCGCCGCGGCGGCAACGCCGGAGGCCGACCTGGTGGGGCCGGTGCTGGCAAAATTCGAAGTGAAGGTGAAAGCGGGCGCGCAGTTTTTTCAGACGCAGGCGGTCTATCAGCCTGATGTGTTCGCAAGCTTCATGAAGGCCGTGCGTCCGTTCAAGGTGAAGGTGTTGGCCGGAATTCTGTTGTTGCGCAACGCCAAAATGGCGGAGTTCATGAATGCCAATATCCCCGGTATGTCGGTGCCGCAGGAGATGATCGATGAGCTGCGCGCCGCCGGTGACAAGTCGGAAGATGCCGGGGTGGAAATCGCCGTGCGCGCGATCAAGGCCGTGCGTTCGCATTGCGACGGGGTTCATATCATGGCCATTAAAGGGATTCATCGGCTTCGGGAAATTATCACGAAGGCGGAACTCGGATGATGACCGTTCCGGATCTCTACCGGTATAAGCGCGAGGGGAAGAAGGTGATCGTTGTGACCGCCTATGATGCGCTGTTCGCGCGCATCGTGGAGCAGGCCGGTCTCGATGTGATTCTGGTCGGTGATTCATTGGGTATTGTGGTTCAGGGTAAGGCGAACACCTTGTCGGTCACGATGGACGACATGCTGTATCACACCAGACTAGTGGCCGGAGCGGCGCAGAAATCGCTGATCATCGGCGACATGCCGTTTATGTCCTATCAGGCCGGCAAAGAAGAAGCGTTGCGCAACGCGGGCCGGTTTCTCCAGGCCGGCGCCCATGCGGTCAAACTTGAAGGCGGCGCGGTCATGGTCGATCGTATCCAGGCCATGACACAGGTCGGCATTCCTGTGGTCGGCCATCTTGGGATGACTCCGCAATCAGTCAATCAATATGGCGGGTATAAAGTGCAGGGCAAAGGAAGTGATCGCGCCCAGGTTCTTTTGGACGACTCCAAAGCGATCGAAGAGGCCGGCGCCGTCGCGGTGGTACTCGAAGCAATTCCTGCGAAGCTGGCCCAGGCGATCACGGCACAGTTGTCAATTCCTACCATCGGCATCGGTGCAGGTCTGCATTGTGACGGGCAAGTATTGGTGCTCTACGATCTGCTCGGGATGTTCGACGAATTCGTGCCCAAGTTCGTCAAGCCGTACGCGCATCTGAAAGCCGATGCGCTCCAGGCGCTCCGGCGTTACAAAGAAGAAGTCGAGCAGGGGAAATTCCCGTCTGATGCCGAGAGCTATCACTGAACGAGCTCCGGAAAGTTCCGGTCAGCTTCGGCGATCGGCGTAGTCGACCTGAAACACCGCTCGATCCTCCAACCGCACCGCAGTCAGCTGTCTCCCCCACACGCAGCCGCTATCGATGGCGAGATGGTTCGGTTCCAGCCGAAGGCCGAGTGCTGCCCAATGACCGGTAATGATTATGGCATCGGCGCTGCGGCGGTCTGGGACATGAAACCAGGGTATGCATCCTGCCGGGGCCTGTTCGGGCGGTCCGGAGAAGCTCGATAGTTCACCGGACGGGGTGCAGGTCCTGATCCTGGTCAACACGCGCGCGATGCTTGTCAAGCGTGGCATCCCCTTCAATGAGGAGTTCCACGGCGTTGTCGGTCCGTGAAACAGTTGCTGGAGAAAGGTTCGATAGTCCGGCCCGGACAATATGGTTTCGACGTCCCGTGCGTACTGTGTGGCGTCATCAACCGTCCATTGAGGGAGGAGGCCGGCATGAACCATAAAGAACGTACCCTCACGATGATGGAGCGGGATGCGTCTCAGCCATTCGATCAGGTCAGCGCGATCATCTGCGGTGAGGATATCCTGAATCGTATCTTTGGGGCGGAGCGACACGATGCCTTCTGCGGCGGCCAGCAGGAAGAGGTCGTGATTGCCGAGGATGGGCTGGGCTGCGGCGCCGAGATGCTTGAGAAACCGCAAGGTGGCCAATGAGTCCGGGCCCCGGTTGACTAAGTCGCCGACGAGCCAGATCCGGTCGGTGTCAGACTGAAAGGAGATACGATCAAGCAGATGGCGCAGAGGGGTTAAGCACCCTTGGACATCACCGATTGCGTAGGTGGCCATAGGGGAGGAATGTTATTGGTCGATCGCTATCTATCAACCGGTTATGTCTATCAAGAGACCAACGCATGGCGACTACTGATTCTTCAAGGGTATCGAGCTTCGATGACGCTGCGTAAGCCGCCGCGGGCGGCAAAGGTGCCGGTGACTTTGGCCCAGACCGGCCGGCAAGCTGTGACCACGTCCTGCAAAATGCGGTTGACGGCATTTTCGTAAAAGATGCCAAGATTGCGGTAGGCGTGGATGTACATCTTGAGAGCCTTCAATTCGAGGCATTCCTTGTCAGGCATATAGTGCAGTGTAATTGTGCCGAAGTCCGGCAGGTTGGTTTTCGGGCAGATCGCCGTGTATTCGGGAATCTCGATGGTGATCTCGTAGCCTTTGAACTGATTGGGAAATGTTTCAATGCCGGGCAGCGGCGAAGTTATGCCACTCTTCGCATGTCGCTCGTTGTAGCCCAGGGTTGTCGTCTTTCGCTTATTCTTCATTTCACTTCTCCACTCTGGGTCGGCGGGGACGCCTCCTGACTGCGCGCATGCACCGAGCACCGCCCCTGATCTAAAAGTCCAATCAATCTTGTGTGCCGTGGTGCGCGAGCACGGGAGGTGTCCCCACCGGCCCAATCACACTTGTTTCATCCACTCGGTCTGGCCGATTTTTTCTAGTTCGATGTACAGAGTGATCCAGGGGCATTTCATCTCCGGGTAGACTTCGCAGAACCCGCCTTTCCGAACGCCGCCGCAAGGACCGTGCGCCATAAACTTCGGGCATTCGGCCTTGAGCGAGTCGTCAGGGATCGGTGGCCGCTTATGCACGCCGCCAACATGAGTGCCTGTGTCATCTTCACCCGGTATGAGTACACGAAGAGGCATAGGGGGACAGTGTAAACGGATTGAGATGGATCGGCAATTACTCTCCCGAAATTTATCGCACGGAGTTTCAGGCGGCTTCTCGATCGAACCCCCTCTTTAGGAATCGGCTTGGGGCGAATGGCCTATTCGTCTGACCCGCCCTAGGCCTTCTTTCGGATATCCTGGGCCTTCTGAAAAGTTGTGTTGAATTTCAGGACGTTATACTATCAACATGTCTCTTGGGTCTGTAGTGGTCAAATCTGGGGGAAGATATATAAGATTGACAGTCTTTTTTCAGCTTTGCTAGGATGGCCAAGATGCAAGTGGCGGATTGATTCGGTCCACATCATCCATCCTCATCGTTTCCTGGTTTTCTTCGTTTCATGCGGTTGCGTTGAAATTGGATAATGACTGCCCCTGAAGTGACATAGGAGGTGCCTGATGAGTCTCGATTATGTGAAGTTTTCAAATGGTTTCGAGAAGTTCATGCCGAAGGAATATCGGGACATGGTTGAACATGGCCCATTTGGCAAAAAGGTCTCCGTCTCGCAGATGGGAAGCTTTAAGGAAGTGTTGGAAGAGCACCCCATGTGCGCCGGTTGTGCCATGACGCTTTTCATTCGCCTCGCTATTATTGCGTTTCCCAATCCAGAAGATACGATCACAGTCGGGACGGCCGGTTGCGGACGTCTTGCAATTTCTCAAGCGGCGATTCCCTTCGTCTACGGCAACTACGGCGACCAAAACGGCGTGGCGAGCGGGTTGTCCCGCGGCCTTCGTCTCCGGTTCGGCGACAAGCCGAAGGATGTGGTCGTGATGGCGGGGGATGGAGGCACGGCGGACATTGGATTCCAGCAGGTGCTCCATTCCTGGTTCCGCAAGGAACGGTTTACGACGATCATGCTGGACAACGAAGTCTATGGGAATACCGGCGGTCAGGAGAGCGGTATGACCAATCGAGGCGCGGTGTTGAAGATGGCGCCGCTCGGTAAGAAGTTTGAGAAAATGGACATGTTGCAAATGGCGAAGGTCGCCGGGTGCGCTTATGTGGCCACGGTGGTTCCGAATAATCCGCGCCGCGTGGAAAGCGTCATCAAGAAAGCGGTGCTGATCGCGCGTGAGGTCGGGTCGACGTACATCCAGGCCTACACCTCCTGCAACATCGAGTATGCGATTCCGACCGACAAGGTCATGGAAGATGCAAAGACGGTCGAGAACGATCGGTATCAGTTTACGGAGTATGTCAGCGAGGAAGCCAAGCAGTACCTCACCGAGCGCTATGGCTATAAGGAATTTCTTGCGAAGCCGGCGGCTGCGATTCCAGGCAAAGCCTAAGCACTCACGAGGAGGTCAATCATGGCGAAGCGATTCAACATCCGGATGGCAGGCGTCGGTGGGCAGGGCGTCGTTACCGGCTCGCACATCCTCAGCACCGCCGTCATCAATGCCGGCGGCGAGAGCACAATCGTTCCGTTCTACGGATCGGAAAAGCGAATGGCGCCGGTTGAGAGTTACGTGCGGGTCTCGGATGAAGCCATCTATGAAATCGGTGAAATTACATTTCCGCACATCATCATCATTTTTCATCCCCAAGTGATTACCCACGGCAAGTCGTACACAATGCCGTTTTACTTCGGCCTGAAGGAAGACGGGATTGCGCTGATCAATAACGATGGACCGATGAAACTGCATCGGGATCAGACGGCTGAATTGGCGGAGCGCCGCGCGAAACTGTATTATTTCCCTGCGACGAAGATCTCGTTGGAAGTGGCGGGGATGGATTTGGCCACGAATATGGCATTGATGGGTTGCATCGGCGCAATCACGGGGCTGACAAATATGCTTGGCCTGGAGCAGGCCGTGAAAGACCGGTTCCTCGGCAAAGGGTTCGTCGTGTCCGGTGGAACGGCGGCTCTGGACAGTGTGGTCGAACGGAAATTCAAGAAAAAGCAGGAGCTGATCGATAAAAATGTCGCGGTCATGCGGGCCGGATGGAACTACGCCGTTGACCACGGCTGGGCCTCCCCCGATGTGAAGCGTGTAGAAGAGCCGGCCGCCGCAGCCACTGCGTAGCCGGGAGAGAAGGAGTTTCCATGTACCTTGTAGCCGATATCAGTGTTGAGATTTGTGCGGCGAAGAGTTGTAAGCTCTGCACGCAGTACTGCCCCGAAGCCAATACGATTCAGTACAGCGACGAAATGGGTAAGGATCGAGGGTTCAAGTACGGCTCGGCCTATGTGGCGGTGGACCGCTGCAAGGGGTGCGCGCAATGTGTGTGGGTATGCGACAACATGGCTAAGAACAATGCCATCAAGATGATCATGATCGATCAATTGCCGATGGCGGCTTTGACTGACAATATCACTTACGGTGAAAAGAGCACGACGGCCGTTTTGGCAAGTCCAGTCGTCGGATAAGTGCAGGAAAGGGGAATGGGCGTGGCAACAACACAGGACACCAGAGAGCGGATCATTGTTCCGGGGCCGGCCGGGTTTCATCCTCCGTCCGCGGCGCAGCTGGGCGTATCGCTCCCGGACCCGGGCCAGGGGTTGTTTTACGGATTGCTCGAGCCGAATGAAGAAAAAGTCATCGAAGAGATGGCGCGTAAGATGCTGACCAGCCCGAATGCCACCATCTTCCCGGGACCGCTGTTGCTCTGGGCCTGGAATGATCACGCGGTCGAAAAGGCCAAGGCCACATTGGAGATCGCGGCGCAGATTCCCGAGGTCATGATCATCCCAATGCCGGACTACCGGCCGAAGTATCCGAAAATCGACCCGGAAGAAGTCATCAACCCCAACCATCCGAATCTGACTATCTGGGGCAACAAGATCGAGGCCTGCATTTTCATCGGGGTGCATTGCCACTATGCGAACCTGACGCTAAAGATGATCCGGGCAGGAACAAATTGCTGCACGATGGCTATTTGCGCCGAACAAGGCCACGAAGATGCCATGCTTACCATCCGAGATTCCGATACCCTCAAGATCAAGCGTGTTGCGCAGATCTTCAAGAAGGTCCGTGAGGAGATGGGGATCAAGCTGCCGGAAAACGGTGAGAACGTCCGGTTTACCGGAACGCAATCGAAAGTTCATGGCGGTAAGACGCATGCGAATCCAATGGAATTTGCGCCGACACCGGGGGGAACCGGCAGCGCGGCGATGTTCGGGCACAGCGCCGAACAGATGAAACGCGAAGGATAAGACTGGCCGTGGACAGGCCCAAGCGAGCCAAGGGGTGCAATCATGAGCGAAACTGAAGTCAAAACCAATCCACAAGGCGATCCGATTACCAGCGTGGCGGCTCCATCGAGCGTAGCCAAGAAAGATCCGCATGCCGAGGCGAAGCGGCAAAAAATCGTGACGCCGGAATACATGTTCCACGAAGCGCCGCGGACGAAGGAATTCATCACCGGTAGCGAAGCGGCAAAAGAGGCCATCCGCCGCTCGAACGTCGATCTGGCCATCGCCTATCCGATAACTCCGCAGAGCGAAACGATGCAGCTTGTCGGGGTGCTCTATGGTGAAGGCTATGTGAAAGAATATTATCGCGGTGAAGAAGAAGTGGGCGTCATGGCGGCCATCGCGGGCGGCTCCCGTTCCGGTGTCCGTTGTTACACGGCGACGGCAGGCCCCGGCACGTTGCGCGGTCTCGAAGGTATCGCATCCTGGCCGGGACATCGGCTACCGGTTGTCGCAATGTTCACCTGCCGCGTGGTCAACGCGCCGCTCGCCATTCAGCCGGACAACATCGAAGTCTCCTACTTGCTCAACTGTGGCATGATCGTGTTCCACGCGGAAAACCAGCAAGACATGTTCGACTTCACGATGGCCGGCTTTACAATCAGTGAAATGAACGACGTGACCTTGCCGGTCGGCGTGTGCTGCGACGGTTTCTTCGTGACCCATGCGCGAGGCTATGTGCGCATGCAAGATCGCGGCATTAAGCTTCCACCGCGTGAAGCCTGGCGCGGAGCCGTGCCTGTATTGGATGCGGAGAATCCTCCCGCGCGCCTGTCGCGCGACGCCCCGGTTCAGAAGTCGAATTTCATGGCGTACAACATCCATGCAGTTTGGCAGCAGGAAGTCTGGGCTGCGGTCGAACGTTCGCGCAAGTACATCGATCGGTACATGGGCGGATTGCTCACCGCGGAGAACGTTGATGATGCCGAAGTTATCATCATCGCCTCCGGGAGCGCTGCCGCGCAATCGCGTGAAGCGGTGCGTCTCTGCAAAGAAAAGGGTATGAAGGTCGGACTGATCAAGGTGCGCTCCCTCCGTCCGTTCCCGACGAAAGAACTGCGTGAACTCTGCGCGAAGGCCAAGCTCATTGTCGTCCCGGAGTTCAACTATGTCGGCTGGCTGGCGAAGGAAGTGGCGACCGCGATCTACGGGTTCTCCAAGGCAAAGATCATCGGCGGTCCGCGGGTGTACGGCGGTCAGTCCATGCCGGTGGAGTTGATTGTGGACGAAGTTGAGTCCGGAGTGAGCGGCAAGAAATCTACCAACGTGGCGATGTCGCAGATCATGGGCGGCGCCGTCAATCCTGACGAAGTCGCACACTTCATGCGCAGCATCTGACAGATAGGGTCAAAACAGAAAGGGGCCCGTCAGGCGTCACTGCCTGACGGGCCCCTCCTGTTTTCAATGGTCTGTTCGGTCTGTCTCGTCTATCTGGTGGGCGAACGGGAAGACCCAATAGACAAGAGAGACCAGCAGACCAGACGGACAGTTCTTTACCCTTGGATCTCGTCCTCGACCATTTCCTCGCTCTCCGGCATGCCGTAGGCCACATATTTCGCATAGGATAGATAGATCGATGCGCTGTCCGTCATGGCTTTTGATCCGGCAGACATCCGCACGACCTTGTCGGAACCGGGCGGTTCCACGTTTTGCAACATCGTGACGTGCTCGTTCAACAGGTTGATATAGCGTTCCACGGCCGATTCGACTTCTTTATAGGCCTTCAAGATATCATCCGTCATAGTTGTCCTCCATGATGACGTGAGCATACACTAGGGCCATGCAACGTCACAACGTCACGGTTTCCCCGTTAGTTCTCGACGCCATTCGTCAGCTCCTTGAGAAAAAGGGGCTTCCACAATCACGGCTTGCGCAGGTCGTGAGTGATCTGTCACGCCTGTTCACGAAGGAGCGCCGAGACCTGAGCCGGTCTTATCTTGAAGACCCGACAGCGGCCACGGCATATCTCAGCTATTTCGTGCCGGTCAATCTAGCGAAGATTCAGGCCTTGCTCAAGGAGATGCCGACAGACCAGATCCAAGAGCGATTCTCGGTGTTGGACCTGGGCTCCGGGCCCGGCACCGGATCGTTGGCCGTGCTCGACTGGTGGCATCACCAAAAGCATACGGGCACGTTGAACGTCGTCGCCGTTGATAGCTCGCCAAGTGCGCTGTCGTACGCGAGCCAGTTCTGGAACCTGTTCTGCCATACAGCTGGTATCACGACGGCAGGTTTCCAGCGCCACGAAGGAAATCTTGAACAGGAAGTCTGGTTGACGCAGGTCCACCCCCGTGGTCCGTTCGATCTCATTATCCTGGCCAATAGCCTGAACGAAATCTATGTGGACGCAAAAGATCCAATCGGCGATCGGAGCAAATTCGTGACCGAAGCACTGTCACTGCTTGCTCCATCCGGCACGATGATGATCCTTGAACCGGCCTTGCGGGAGACCTCGCGAGCGTTGCATTACGTGCGTGATCGGTTACTCAAGGAGAAACGAGGTACCGTCTTTAGCCCGTGCCTGCATGAAAACAGGTGCCCGGCCCTGGTGAACCCCTACGATTGGTGCCACGAAGAGCGGGCTTGGGACCCGCCTGCAGTGATTCGGCAGATTGACGATGAGGTCGGTTTTATTAAAGACGCGTTGAAGTTTTCCTATCTGCTGTTGCGCAAAGACGGCAAGACCATTACCGAGCGGACACCGGATGTGTATCGGGTCGTGAGTGAACTGCGTGAGATGAAGGGGGAGAAGCGGGCCTGGTTGTGCAACGAACAGGGCCGGCAGGAAGTGGGACGTCAGGATCGGCTCACCTCTCCTCAGAATGAGGCCTTCGATGCCTGGCATCGCGGGGCCATCGTGCGGATTGAGCGGATCGTCAGAAAAGAAAAAGTCGGTAAAGTATCGGCGCTGGGGCGAATTGAGCAAGATGCGGCAGTGCAAATTGTGAGGTCGAGCTGAGTCAAAGCTGAGTACCAGGTGACGAACGGTGCGTGCATTTGCTTGGGGCATCATGAGGACAGCGGAGAGGAGCGACCGGTTGATATCCCCTGCTCGCGCACCGCGCACTCGGATCGAATCGAATGTCAAAGTGACGGGCTGTGCTCGGTGCATGCGCGCAGTAGGAGATCAACAAGGCCACCCAACACAGTTGTTGGTGGCCATCGGTCAGACGTTGTCGATGTTGCTCATGCTCGGTGGTCTACGAGTACATGTATCACTGCACTTGATCTGTGTGCAGCGGGTCTCGCGCGTTCCTTTTGCGCGCACGGCGGGTCAAAGAAGTTTGATCTAGGGGATTTTGATCTGAGCCAGCCACCCGATAGGACAGTTAACCGGCGAGCGAGGCTCCCCCAGTTAGCACTGCAGTGGGTGGACAATGTCTTAGCGGATGTCGATTACAAGAATATCAAAGCAGCACGTGATTGGTTGATCCACTCTCGCCTAAATCGGCATTTCAGTGTTACACCTGGAGGGCCGCCTCAAAGACTCAAACTTGAGTTGCAATCAACGCAGCGGGAAGTTCGATGTATTGTGGAGCTTTCTCGCGATGTGGCGACTCGACATGTCTCCGCTTTCATTGCACTACTGCCGAATGTTTAGGCGACGAGTCCATAAGCGATTCGTCGCCGGTTCATTTTTTTGGCAGCAGCAAGCGGGAGCTGCCTGCCGACTTCACCGGAGGCGTGGGGACCCACTGAGGTTTCGGCGAGAAGGAAAGCTGGAACTGACCATGGCACCACGGTCGCAGACCGTGGCTATGCGAATTCCAGAAGGCTTCCGCTCGCTGAAACCCAGAAGGGTCGCGCCGAAAGGTGTGGAGGCGGGAGGCTCCGCTTGTTGATGATTTCTGAAAATATTTGAGAAGGCTAGTCGGCTTCCGGCTCCGAGCTGCCGTGTTTGTGGGAGACTTTGTCTTCCTCGAACATCTCGGCCATTTCCTCGGCGATCATGTCGCGATCGTCGGGGACAGAGATGATGGTGAGCTCTTTTCTCACCTTGGGTTTCGCTTCCGGCGTCGTTTGATCGGGCTGTTTTGGTGTGTCAGTCATGATGTCAGTATACACTGGTAACGTTGGAGTTTGCCGAGTTATTCAAAGGCTTCCAGCGATGATTTCTCCGGGAACTGCCGCTTACAGGTTTGACACGTTACGAAATAATAGGCGTCCCGTACGGACATCGTGGCCCGGAAATCCAGGCTTACCCCCCGATGGTCACAGGCGGTGCAGGAAATCTCTTTCAATCGATAGGGCACGTCAGGCTGTGTGCGCAGATAGAACTCCATGTCGGCATGGACAGGGAAAGTGTAGTAGCATTTTTTGCAGATGCCGCGCCATTCACCGTCCGTCCCCTTGACTCGTTCATCGATCCCGAAGCTGGATGCTTTACAAATGGCGCAGGGTACTGTGCCGAGTCGCCGCTCCACTTCTTGCTGAGTGATAGTGACCATAGTGATACAAGTATAGCGGGTGGAGAAATGGAATCGCAACAGCGCTGGGGAATGCCTTGACGCATGTTGGTATGTCGGTATACTGACGCCCGATGCACCAGATCACCGATCGATTGTTTGTCGGCAATATCTACGACTCCGCGCAGCCTCCGGCGCAGATTAGCGCGTTGTTGCTGGTGGCCGAAGAGTATCAGCTTGAAGCGCCGAGTTGGCTGATTGCCGGCAGGATACCCTTCAAAGATTTTGGCGAAGCCGATCCGAACGTGCTGGCTGATGCCGTCGGTTGGGTTGAACGGCACATCGCAGACCATCGGGTCATGGTCTGTTGCCGAGCCGGGATGGGCCGGTCTGTGTCCGTGGCCATGGCCTATCTGTGTTGCGTTGAAGGGATGGCCTATGCCGATGTGCTGAAACTGGTGCTGGCCCAACGCCCTGGCGCTCTGCCGCTTCCCAAGCTCGAATCTGGCATCGAACAGGTTCGGCTGCTGCGTCAGCATGCCTGATTTCATTGGTATCTGCCGCAACACGTCAATTCCGTTTCCAAGCCCGTCACGATCCGTTCTTTCAGGCGTTGCCTTTCCAATGATCTCCGTGGCTTAATCGGTCACCATGAGGAGCGACCGATATGCCGGAATTGCCTGAGGCCGAAGTCGTTGCCGGTCAGATCCGTACCGCGCTTATTGGCGCCCGATTGACTGATTGTTGGGTGGGCCGGAAGGATATGGTCCGGGAGGGGATCACATCACTTTCGTGGTACAGAGGGGCCGTTGTGCAGCAGGTTCAGCGGCACGGAAAGAGCGTGGCCATTCGGTTCGTCAAGGACCAGGCTGTGCGCTATGTTGTCGCCGAATTGGGCATGACGGGCCTGTTGTTGTTTCCGTCGGTGCAGATCAGACATCCACAGCACGTGCACGTGCGCATGACATTTTCCGGTGGCCGGGAACCGGAGGTGCGGTACTGGAATCCACGACGATTTGGAAGACTGTCGCTGCTGGACCAGGAGGGGCTCGATCGATATGTCGCCCGCCGGTTCGGCTGTGATCCCTTGACGGTCTCGTTGGAAGATTTTTGTCGGCTCATCAAGAGTCGGCGGGGCCGGTTGAAACCACTGCTCATGCACCAGCAGGCTTTTGCCGGGATTGGGAACATCTATGCGAATGAGATTCTCTTTCGCGCAGGATTGCACCCCAATGTCCCAGCTGATCGTCTTTCGGCCGCCAGAGTTGAACGGCTTTTCCTTGTAACTCGAGAGGTGCTTCACAGCGCGATTGCCTGCGGCGGTTCGAGCGTGCGGGATTTTTTTGCCCCGGATGGAACGGAAGGGCGATACAAACAGTGCCATGTCGTGTATGGAAAGGAGGAGCAACTTTGTCCAAACTCATGCGGCCGGCGTATTCGTCGTGTGAGCGACGAACGCAGCTCCTTTTTCTGTCCACATTGTCAGAATCCGAGGAAGTGGAAATAACTTCCGGCTCAGCGCGGGATCGAACAGACCAAAGATGCATGATTACAATCACTTATGCGCATTGATTCAAAGGCGGAGAATTCGGTAGGCCTTTTGATCTGTTTTGTCTTAGTTCCTCTGGCGTCTTGAGTCATGGGAATGATTTCGCTACAATCCTGCTCCCCTTGCAGCAGCGTTCACACTTTTGAAGGAGCGAGTCATGGCTAAGGTGTTGGAAGGTCCCGGAATGGGGCTGATGAAAAAGTGGGGCATCCACGTTCCCAATTATGTTGTTGTCACCTCCGCAGATGAACTCACCAAACTTGGGCAGGTCAACGAGTGGTTGAAGCAGTCCAAGCTTGTGGCGAAAGCGCACGAAGCGTTGGGTTCGCGATTCAAGCTCGGACTGGTCAAGGTCGGGTTGGATCTGAACGGTGCGATTGCCGCGACGAAGGAGATGATCGGCCGCCAGGTCGGCAGTATCACGGTGACGCAAGTCATTATCTCCGAAATGATCGCCCACAAAGAAGAATATTATTGTGCGGTGAAATCCACCCGCGAGGGCAGTGAAATCCTGGTCGCCAATTGCGGCGGGATCGAAGTGGAATCGAATTGGGATCGGGTCAAGCGATTGACGTTGGAGATCGGGCAGCAGCCGTCGCCTGAAACATTAGAAAAGGTAGTGAAGGAGGCGGGCTTTACCGGGCCGCTCGCCAAGAAGATGACGGACTTTGCCGGCAAGATGTTCACCTGTTTTGACAGCGAGGATGCGCAGTATCTCGAGGTGAACCCGGTCGTCACCCGTGAGAGCGACGGTGAATTGGTTGCCCTCGACGCCGTGACGTTGCTTGACGGCGACGCCAAGTTCCGCCACCCGGATTGGAATTTTCAGTTCGCTGCGGAGTTCGGCCGGGCCTACTCGAAAAACGAAATGGAAGTCATGGCAGTCGATTCCAAGATCAAGGGGTCGGTCAAGTTCATTGAAATCCCGGGCGGCGATACGGCCATGCTTCCGGCCGGCGGCGGGGCAAGCGTGTATTATTCCGACGCCGTGGTCGCGCGCGGCGGCAAGTTGGCAAATTACGCCGAGTATTCCGGCGATCCGCCTGATTGGGCCGTCGAGGTCCTCACCGAAAAAGTCTGCTCGTTGCCCGGCATCAAGAACATCATCGTCGGCGGCGCCATCGCCAATTTTACAGATGTGAAGAAGACCTTCGGCGGCATCATCAACGGGTTCCGCAAGGCCAAGGCCGACGGCAAGATGAAGGATGTGAAAATCTGGGTGCGCCGCGGCGGTCCTCGTGAGAAGGAAGGGCTCGACGCGATGCGCGCCTTGAAGGACGAGGGCTTCGATATCAACGTCTTCGACCGCAACACGCCGCTGACGGATATTGTCGATAAAGCGCTTCAAAAACAGTAACGAGCACTCGGGACTAGGGACTGAGTGAGAGGGGCTTCTCTCGGCCCGTAGTTCTCAGCGCTCAGTCCTGAAGGGAAAGAGGAGATTCCGATGAGTATTTTGGCCACTAAAGACACCCGCGTTGTGATTCAGGGCGGGCAGGCCGGTGTCAATGCCGCGCGCCGCATGGCGGAATTCTGCTACCTGATCAAGCGTCCACTTAACGTCGAAGCGTTCGTCTATCCGCCCGACGCAGGCAAGACCAACGAGGTCCCCTACGGCAGCGGGCTGATCGCCATACCTATTTATAAGACCATTGCCGAGGCCACAAAGAATCATCCGGCCATCAATACCAGTCTTGTCTATATCGGCGCAGACCGAGCGATGAAGGGCGGGATGGAGGCCCTCGACGATTCCCACATTAAGGTAGTGTCAATGATCACCGAGGGTGTGCCGGAAAAAGACGCCAAGATCCTCGGCGCCCATGCGCGCAAACTCGGCAAAGTCTTCAACGGCCCGTCGTCTATCGGCATCGTGTCCGCCGGCGCGTGCCGGCTGGGTGTGATCGGCGGCGCATTCGACAACCTGGTTCTCTCCAAGCTCTATCGGGAAGGTTCCTTTGGTGTCATTACGAAATCCGGCGGTCTCTCCAACGAGATCATCTGGATCTGCTCGCAGTTCGCCGACGGGATTACGACGGCGATCGGCATCGGCGGCGATGCCTTTCCCGGCACCGATTATGTCAGCTACCTCGAAATGTTCGAGAACGATCCGCAGACGAAGGCGGTGGTTATCGTCGGCGAAATGGGCGGCGATCTCGAAGAGCGTGCCGCGGAGTGGTACGGCGCCAAGAAACGGCGGGTCAAGTTGATGGCTGTCGTTTCCGGTTTCTGTCAGGAGAGTTTGCCGAAGGGGATGAAGTTCGGCCATGCAGGCGCGAAGGAAGGTATGAAGGGCGAAGGCTCGGCCCGCGCAAAGTCGGATGCCCTCAAGAAGTCCGGCGCGATTGTGCCGGCGACGTTCGGCGCGTTGGGCCCCGCGATCAAGGAAGCCTATCAAGAGATGTTGAAGTCCGGCCTGGTAAAAGAGCCTGTTGAGCCGGTGTCGCTGCCGAAGTTGCCGAAGACGGTTGAAGAAGCGATGAAGGCCGATGAGGTCATGGTCGCGCCGCTGATTCGCACCACCATCAGCGACGACCGTGGCGATGAGCCCTGTTACGACGGGTACCCGGCTTCCGAGCTTATCAATAAAGGCTATGAGATTCCCCATGTGGTGGGACTGCTGTGGGACAAGCGGCTGATCTCCAAACAGGAAGCGGAAATCATCAAGCGCATTATGATGCTCTCCGCCGACCATGGTCCTTGCGTCAGCGGAGCGTTGGGGACGATCATCGCAGCCTGCGCCGGAATTGGCATGTCTCAATCGGTTGCAGCGGGACTGATTATGATCGGTCCTCGTTTCGGCGGCGCTGTTACTGATGCCGGACGGTTTTTCAAGTATGCCGTAGACAATAAGCTGTCGGTGGACGACTTCTTGGCCTATATGAAGAAGAATCACGGGCCGGTGCCCGGTATCGGCCATCGGGTCAAGAGTTTGCGCAACCCGGATAAGCGGGTGAAAGAACTTGTGGGCTACGTGAAAAGCTTGAATATGAAAACACCCTGCCTCGATTTCGCACTGCAAGTCGAGCAGGTGACGGCGGCGAAAAAAGATAATCTGATCCTGAACGTGGACGGCACGATGGCCGCCGTGCTGGTGGATCTCGGTTTCCCGGTGGATAGTTTGAACGGGTTCTTCATCCTGTCGCGCACGATCGGATTGATCGGCCACTGGGTTGATCAGAAGCGCCAGGAGAGCCGCCTGATCCGGTTGTTCGATTACTTGGTCAATTACGCGGCACCCAAAAGGCGGGAGGTTCCGCCGTTAAAATAGCGGCGGGAAGTGCCGCCGCCGAAATGATGTGAAGCGTGAAGCGCAGGAAAGTCTGCGAGATACGCTTCACGAGATATGAACGACGATCAACGAAAGAAGGCGGAGAACAATCATGTCCATGGATCTAGCCAAGAAACTGTATGCGAAGATGCCGGATGCCTGTGCCAAGGCCAGAGCGAAATTCGGCCGTCCACTGACGCTGGCGGAAAAGATTCTCGTTTCGCACGCCGACAATTTTGGCACGCAGACCTGGGAGCGTGGCAAGGCGATGCTGGCTCTACGGCCGGATCGTGTGGCGATGCAGGATGCCACGGCGCAGATGGCCATGTTGCAGTTCATGCAGGCCAATAAGAAGCAGGCCGCCGTGCCCAGCACGATCCACTGCGACCATCTGATTCGTGCCGAGATGGGCTCCGAGAAAGACTTACTTCGCGCGATGGACGAGAATAAGGAGGTTTACAACTTCCTGGCGTCCGCGGCGAAAAAGTACGGCATCGGCTTCTGGAAGCCTGGTGCCGGGATCATTCATCAAGTCGTGCTTGAAAATTACGCGTTTCCCGGCTCGTTGATCATCGGCACCGATTCGCACACGCCGAACGGGGGCGGGTTGGGGGGCTTGGCGATCGGCGTCGGCGGGGCCGATGCGGGTGAAGTGATGGCGGGGTTGCCCTGGGAAGTCCTCCATCCGAAATTGATCGGGGTGCGCCTCACCGGCAAGTTGAGTGGTTGGGCGTCGGCGAAGGACGTGATCCTCTACCTCTGTGGCCTCTTGACGGTCAAGGGCGGGACGAACAAGATCGTCGAATACTTCGGTCCCGGCGCCGAGACGATCAGCGCAACCGGCAAGGGCACCATCTGTAATATGGGCGCGGAGTTGGGCGCGACGACCTCCGTCTTCCCCTTCGATCAGAAGATGGTCGCCTACATGAACATTACGGACCGGTCGGATCTGGCGAATCTTGCGTCGGCAAACAAGGCGGTGCTCGTCGCCGATCCGGAAGTCACTCAATCGCCGGAGAAGTATTACGATCAGATCGTCGAAGTCGATTTGTCGAAACTGGAGCCGCATGTGGTCGGACCGCACACCCCGGATTTGGCCCGGCCAATTTCGAAGTTGAAGGCGGAAGCCAAGGAGAAGGGCTATCCGGTTGAATTAAAGGCGGCTTTGATCGGCAGCTGTACGAATTCATCTTACGAAGACATCAGCCGGTCGGCCCATATCGCCCAACAGGCGTTGAAGGCCGGCTTGAAGGCGAAGGCCTCATTCCTGGTCTCACCGGGCTCCGAGCGCATCTACCACACCATGAAACGCGACGGCTTCCTGGACACCTTCGAGCAGCTGGGCGGCACGGTGCTCTCGAATTCCTGCGGCCCCTGTATCGGGCAGTGGAAACGAGCCGACGGCGTGAAGGGCAAGGCAGATTCGATCGTCAGCTCGTTCAATCGTAACTTTCCAGGCCGGAACGACGGCATCAACGAAACACTCTCGTTCCTGGCGAGCCCGGAAGTCGTGACGGCCTATGCGATCACGGGCGACCTTGGCTTTGATCCGGTGAATCAGACGCTCAAAGGCGCTGATGGAAAGGAATTCAAGCTCCAAGCCCCGGTGGGTGAAGAATTGCCGTCCAAGGGATTTGCCACGGGTGAAGAAGGATTTGTGGCGCCGGCTGAAAACGGCGACGGCTTGACCGTCGATATTCCTCCGACCAGCGAGCGGTTGCAACTCTTGCAGCCGTTCCCCCGTTGGGACGGGAAGGACTTCGAGAAGCTTCCGCTTCTGATCAAGACCAAGGGCAAAACCACGACCGATCATATTTCCCCCGCCGGTCCCTGGCTCAAGTTCCGCGGCCACTTGGATAAGATCAGCGACAACATGTTTCTCGGCGCCAACAGCGCCTTTGCCTCCGAACCGGGCAAGGGGACCAATGTGCTGACCGGCGAGTCGAATCTGACCATCGCGCAGATCGCCCGTGCTTACAAGGCGAAGGGGATCGGTTCGATCGTGGTCGGTGACGAAAACT
Organism: Nitrospira sp.; assembly: GCA_022842445.1. GTDB lineage: Bacteria > Nitrospirota > Nitrospiria > Nitrospirales > Nitrospiraceae > Nitrospira_D. The sequence continues at coordinate 77,148 of JALHPO010000003.1, read as the reverse complement.
ACGGTGAGGGCAGCAGCCGCGAACATGCGGCGATGTCGCCCCGCTTCTTGAATGTGCGCGTCGTGATCACCAAGAGCTTCGCGCGTATTCATGAAACCAATCTCAAGAAACAAGGGATCTTGGCGTTGACCTTCGCGGAACCGAAGGATTACGAGAAGATCGAGCAGCAGGACCGCATCAGCGTGACGGGGCTAGGGAGTCTGGCGCCCGGCAAATCGGTGCAGGTGACCATTCACAAGGCGGATGGCCAGGCGCTCACCATCCAGGCGAATCACAGCATGACGGAGCAACAGATTGCGTGGTTCAAGGCCGGTTCGGCGCTGAATGCGCTGAACTAATCACGATGCGGAAAGGGGAGCAACCATGACGACGAAAGCAGACAAGATTATCTATACCAAGACGGATGAGGCGCCGATGCTGGCGACCTACTCGTTCTTGCCGATCATCAACGCCTTTTCGAAGGCGGCGGGCGTGACGGTCGAATTGCGGGACATCTCGTTGGCGGGCCGTGTACTCGCTGTGTTTCCGGAATACCTGACTCCGTCGCAGAAGCAGCACGATGCCCTGGCTGAGTTGGGCGAGCTGGCCAAGACGCCGGAAGCGAACATCATCAAGCTACCGAATATCAGCGCGTCACTGCCCCAACTCCAAGAGACGATCAAGGAATTGCAGAACCAGGGCTACAAGCTGCCCGAGTATCCGGAAAATCCGAAAGACGATAAAGAGAAGGACATCAAGTCCCGTTACGACAAGGTCAAGGGCAGCGCCGTGAATCCGGTTCTGCGCGAGGGCAATTCTGATCGCCGCGCGCCGCTCTCCGTGAAGGCCCATACCAGGAAGCACCCGCATAAGATGGGAGCGTGGAGTCCGGATTCAAAAACGCACGTCGCCCATATGAAGAGCGGGGACTTCCGGTCGAACGAAAAGTCCATGACGATGGACGCGGCGACCGATGCGCGGATCGAGTTCGTCGGCCAGGACGGCAAGACGACCGTGCTCAAACCCAAAGTGGCCTTGCAAGCCGGGGAAGTCATCGATGCCACGTTCATGAGCAAGCGGGCGCTACGGCAATTCCTTGAGGAGCAGATCGAAGACGCCCAAAAGCAGGGAGTCTTGTTTTCGCTTCATATGAAAGCCACCATGATGAAGGTCTCGGACCCGAAGATCTTCGGTCATGCTGTGACGGTCTATTACAAGGACGTGTTCGAGAAGCATGCAGCCACATTCCAGAAGCTGGGAGTCGATCCCGATAACGGCCTTGGCGATGTCTATAGCAAGATTAAGTCGCTGCCGGAAGATCAGCGCAAAGCCATTGAGGCCGATATCCAGGCGGTCTACAAGAAGCGTCCGCCCATGGCGATGGTGAATTCTGACAAGGGCATTACCAATCTGCACGTGCCCAGCGATATCATCATCGATGCCTCGATGCCCCCGGTCATTCGGGACTCAGGCAAGATGTGGGGCCCTGACGGCAAGGCGTATGACGCGAAGTGTGTGATTCCCGATGCCAGCTATGCGCCGATCTATCAAGAAGTCATCGATTCCTGTAAGAAGCATGGAGCGCTTGATCCGAAGACGATGGGAAGCGTGCCCAACGTCGGCTTGATGGCTCAGGCGGCGGAAGAGTATGGATCACACGACAAGACCTTCAAAGCACCGGGCAACGGCACGATACGGGTTGTCGATGCAACGGGCAAGACCTTGTTGGAGCACAAAGTGGAAGAAGGCGATATCTGGCGGATGTGCCAGGTGAAGGATGCGCCGATTCAAGACTGGGTCAAACTGGCGGTGAATCGCGCAAAAGCCACCGGCGCCATGGCGATTTTCTGGCTGAACAAGGATCGGGCGCACGATGCGCAATTAATCACGAAGGTCGAACGGTATTTGAAGAATCATGATACCAAGGGGCTCGACATCCGGATCATGCCGCCGGCTGAGGCGATTCGTCTTTCGCTGGAACGGATCAGAGAGGGAAAAGACACGATTTCGGTCACAGGAAATGTCTTGCGCGACTATCTGACCGACCTGTTCCCGATCCTCGAAATCGGGACCAGCGCCAAGATGCTCTCCATCGTTCCGTTGTTGAACGGCGGCGGTCTGTTCGAAACCGGCGCGGGGGGCTCGGCCCCGAAGCACGTGCAGCAGTTTCAGGAAGAAGGCTATCTACGGTGGGATTCGCTCGGCGAGTTCCTGGCCCTAGCCGCTTCGCTGGAGCATCTGGCAAAGGTCGGGAACAATCATGCCGCCAAAGTATTGGCCGATGCGCTCGACCAGGCCAACGCGAAGTTCCTGGAGAGCAATAAGTCTCCGGCCCGGAAGGTCGGGGAGATCGACAACCGCGGCAGCCACTTCTACCTGGCGCTCTACTGGGCCCAGGCATTGGCGGCGCAGACGCAGGATAAGAAGATCGCGGAGAAGTTTACGAAGATCGCCAAGGATCTGAGCGAGAATGAAAAGAAGATCGACGGAGAATTGCTCGCGGCGCAGGGCAAGCCACAGGACGTGGGCGGGTATTATCACCCGGACGATGCTAAGGCTGCCAAGGCGATGCGCCCGAGCGCAACGCTGAATGCAATCATCGACTCGTTCGCCTAAACGCGGTGAGGAGTTAGGAGTAGGGAGTCAGGGGTGAGGTGTCTTACCTTACCCCTGGCCCTTCACCCCTGACAGGTATAAAGATGGCTCAAGAAGACACCAATATCATCGACCAGCCTGAGGTGCTCACGCATCGAATGGTGACGATCGAAATTTCCGGCAAGCAGTACGAAGTGCCGGAGGGGATTACGGTCGTGAAGGCCATGTGGTATGCCGGTCAGGAAGTCGTCCGTGGCATCGGATGCCTGGGCGGGTTCTGCGGAGCCTGCGCCACGTATTACCGAACCAAGGACGATCCCAAGGTGCGGACCTGCCTGGCCTGCCAGACCGCTGTGCAGGACGGCATGTCGTTTACGATGATGCCGCCGTTTCCCGCGCGCAAAGCGCTCTACGATATTCAAACCCTCAAAGATCCGAAGCAGGATCTTTTCAATCTGTATCCGGAAGCCCCGCTCTGCCGGAATTGCAATGCCTGCACGGAAGCCTGCCCGCAGAAGATCGACGTGCGGGAAGGGGTCTGGAAGGCGGTCTTCGGCGATTTTCAGAACGTATCGGAAATGTTCATGGACTGTGTGATGTGCGGCATGTGTACGCCTGTCTGCATCGCGGACATCGCGCCGAATCTCGTGGCCCTGTACGTCAGCCGCGCGCAAGGGGCGCATTTCACCGAGAAACCGGCTGGATTGGATCAGCGCATCAAGGAAATCCAAGACGGCCGCTTCAACGACGAGTGGAGCAGGGTTCTCGCGATGAACGAGAAAGAGCTGGCCGAGCACTGCGCAACAGTAAAATGATGCACCAAAGGCACGGATCACCCCTTACCCCTTACCCCTCACCCCGTACGTCGTAAGCTATGGATATTCACGCGCTCCAACAAATCGTACACAAGACTCGAGATGCCAGGCGGAAGCAGACATTTCCGAAGTTTTCTCCCGCCGACCGCGATCAGCTGATTCACAAGTATCATCCCGACTTTCGCGCCAGCGCCTATCGGCCTATTCGATTCGGCCCTAATGAAGGGGATAAGACCGTCGTCGAGCTGGCGGCCTTGCTGGAGGGCGACAGTCCCATCCAGGATGGGGCCGAGCTCACGCCGCACCATCACACCGATGTGCTGGTCATCGGCGGAGGCGGGGCCGGTTGTGCGGCGGCATTGCACGCGCATGGAGCAGGCGCCAAAGTCATTCTGGCGACCAAGTTGCGGCTGGCCGACTCCAACAGCGTGATGGCGCAAGGGGGGATGCAGATCTCCGTCGCGCCTGAAGATTCACCGGTTACCCATTTCCTCGACACCCTCAAGGGCGGCCATATGCAGAACGACCATGAGCTGCTCAAAGTGATGGTCGAAGAGGGGCCTTCGATTGCCAAGTGGCTGATCAGTCTCGGTGTACTGTTCGATCGGCAGGCCGACGGCAATTTGCACGTGAAGAAGGGCGGCGGGAGCTCCAAGCCCCGCCTGCTGACCTGCTCAGACTACACCGGTCTGGAAATCATGCGGGTGCTCAAGGATGAAGTCCTCAATCAGAAGATCCAGTTGTTGGAGTTCTCCGCGGCGATCGAGCTGCTCAGCGACAACGAAGGGCGTTGCACCGGCGCGATCTTCAAGGATCTGGACAATCAGCAGCATGTTGTTGTCGCGGCCAAGTCGGTCATTCTGGCGACCGGCGGTATCGGCCGGCTCCACATTCAAGGGTTTCCGACGAGCAACCACTATGGCGCGACGGGCGACGGCCTGTGTCTGAGCTACCGGATGGGAGCCAAGTTGGCCCATATCGACACGTTCCAATACCATCCGTCAGGCGCGGTCTACCCCGAGCAATTGATCGGCGCATTGGTCACGGAAGGCATCAGGTCCGAGGGCGGCCATCTCGTCAATGCCAAGGGCGACCGGTTTGTGAACGAACTCGATACGCGCGATGTAGTGTCGTCCTCGATCATCCGCGAATGCGAAGAAGGCCGTGGCATCCGGACCATGTCGGGACGGGTGGGAGTGTGGCTGGACACGCCGCTGCTGGATGCTGAGCATGGGCCGGGGACGGTCGAGAAACATTTCCCCGCGATGATGCTCCAGTTCGAGCGGTTCGGCATCGACATCAGCAAAGACCCGGTGCTCATCTATCCCACGTTGCACTACCAGAACGGCGGAGTGAAGATCGATACGAATTCGGAAACGAACGTGAAGAATCTTTTCGTGGCGGGCGAGGCGTCAGGGGGCTTGCACGGGCGCAACCGGTTGATGGGAAATTCGTTGCTCGATTTGATGGTCTTCGGAAAGCGGTCCGGGTTGACTGCCGCCTCACGCGCCGCATCGATGAAGCAAGGGGCACTGACGCTCAAGCATTTGCAACGGTATCGGGCGGAGGCCAAGCAGCATGGGAATGTCAGCGGTGTCATCTCGCCGATGATCTTGCCGGCGTACACCAGGAAAGCATAAAGAGCGTATGGCGTATAGCTGATAGCGTATGGCAAGAAAGCCTCACTGCTGTCAGTCCGTGCCATAAGCTATTAGCCATCAGCCATTAGCTCTTCGAGGTCAACATGAACGTTCACGAGTTTCAAGCAAAGCAACTCTTCGCCCAGTTCGGTGTGCCGGTTCCGCGTGGAAAGGAGATCACCTCTCCCGAGGCCGCGACAGCCTGGGCCAACGAGCTGAACACGCCGGTCTTCGTCGTGAAGGCGCAGATCCATGCGGGCGGACGCGGCAAGGCGGGCGGCGTCAAGATCACCAAAGACAAGAGCGCCGTCGCCGGTTTTGCCAGGGAACTCATCGGCAAAACGCTGGTCACGCACCAGACCGGCCCCAAAGGCCGCACGGTCCATCGTCTGTTGATGGAGGAAGGCGCGAACATCGCCAAGGAACTGTATCTCTCGATCCTCGTCGATCGCGACACGGGCTGGCCGATTTTTATCGCCAGCACTGAGGGCGGGATGGAGATCGAGGAAGTCGCGGCCCACACACCGGAAAAGATCATCAAGGAACCGATCGATCCCGCCGTGGGGTTCCAGGGCTACAACGGACGAAACATCGCCTTCGCGCTCGGTCTGCAGAATCTCGAACCGGCGGTGATGGGTCCCTTCACCAAGATGCTGGGCAACCTGTATCGCCTTTTCATGGAAAAGAACTGCGCGCTCGTCGAGATCAATCCGCTCATCATCACGAAAGAAAAGACCGTTGTGGCATTGGACGGCAAGGTGTCGTTCGACGACAACGGGCTGTTTAAGCATGAAGACGTACAGAAGATGCGGGATCTGAACGAGGAAGAACCGCTGGAAATCGAAGCGACCGCCAACAATCTGAACTATGTCAAGCTCGACGGCAATATCGGGTGCATGGTGAACGGCGCGGGCCTCGCCATGGCGACGATGGATGTCATCAAGCTGGCCGGCAGCGAGCCGGCCAATTTCCTGGATGTCGGCGGCGGGGCGACGAAGGAGACGGTGGCGGCCGGGTTTCGCATATTGCTGAAAGACCCCAACGTCAAAGGTATCTTCATTAACATCTTCGGCGGCATTGTGCGTTGCGAACGGATTGCACACGGGGTGATCGAAGCGGCCAAAGAAGTGAAGATCAATGTGCCCTTGGTCGTTCGTTTGCAAGGGACGAATGCGGAAGAAGGCCGCAAACTGCTGGCCGACTCCGGCCTGAAGCTGGAAGTGGCCAACGATTTGTGGGAAGCGGCGCAGAAGATTGTGAGATTGACGGGCAAAGCGGCGTGAGGGGGAGGCGGCGTCAGGGCTACCGATCGCTTCCCGCCTCTCGGAGCGACCCATCGGGCTTGCCCGGGCGGAAGCCTTCGGGAATTCCCTCGGGGACTCGGTCAGTTCCCGCTTTCCTTCTCGGCCAAGCCTCGTTGGGTCCCCGCTCCTTCGGCAAGTTGCTCTCGGTAGCCCTGACGCCGCTGAGAGGGTGAAGGGGAGAGCAGAAAGCGGAGCCTCCTAACATGAGAACTTGGTACTCAGCTGTAATCCTTGCTTTGGATTATAGGGGTGGAAGATCCGTTGATTTGCAGGACATATATTCCGGGATAAATCGATTTCGTTCCCTATCGGACCATGATAAAGAACCGCACCCGAAATACCCACAGGAGAACTATAAGCACACAACCCGATCTGTTCTTGCCAAACTAAAGAAATATGGATTTGTGACTAATCCTGATAGAGCAGTCTATTCGATCACCGAGAAAGCAACGAAACACAAGAGAGCATTCGAGACTGACAAGTTTGGGAGATCGGCAGGTGCAGAAATTAGTCTTGAGGAACTCATCGACAGACTCGGCTTAGTGAGAGAGTCGTCGGCTACTTGATTGCATAAAAAGAGGTTAATCGTGAGCATTCTCGTCAATAAGAATACGCGGGTGGTGGTGCAGGGGATTACGGGCAAGGAAGGCTCGTTCCATGCCACTCAATGCAAAGCCTATGGAACGAAGGTCGTGGCCGGTGTCACGCCCGGGAAGGCGGGGCAGGAGGTCGAGGGGATTCCCGTCTTCAATACCGTCCGCGATGCGGTCAAGAAAGAGCAGTGCGACACGTCGCTGATCTTCGTGCCGCCGCCGTTCTGTGCCGATGCGATTCTGGAAGCGGCCGATGCCGGTGTAAAGCTGATCATCTGCATCACAGAAGGCATTCCGGTGAACGACATGGTGAGGGTGAAGCGCGCGCTCAGCGGGCGTGATGTGCGATTGATCGGCCCGAATTGCCCTGGCGTGATCACTGTGGACGAGGCCAAGATCGGCATCATGCCGGGATTTATCCATAAGAAGGGTGTGGTGGGAGTGGTTTCGCGCAGCGGGACCCTGACCTACGAGGCCGTGCATCAACTCTCGACCCTTGGATTGGGCGAAACGACCTGCGTGGGCATCGGCGGCGATCCGGTCAACGGGACCGGCTTTGTTGATGTGCTCCCACTTTTCGAGAAAGATCCGGAGACGCAGGCCATCGTCATGATCGGTGAAATCGGCGGCGACGCTGAGGAGAAAGCAGCTGAGTTCATCAAGAAACATGTCAAGAAGCCGGTTATCAGCTTTATCGCCGGGATCACCGCGCCTCCCGGTCGGCGGATGGGCCATGCGGGCGCGATCATCTCAGGCGGCAAAGGCACGGCAACTGAGAAGATGAAGGCCCTCGAAACAGCCGGCGTGACCGTCGTCAAGAACCCGGCTGAAATCGGAAATGCGGTAAAGAAGGCGCTGGGACGATAAATCTTCCTCGGCGGGTTCTTCTGGCAGCACCCTCGTCCGTTCCTATTTCCTGAGAGCTGTTCCTTGCGGATGCGCTATCTGCTCCAGGCCCAGCTGAAAAATTGACGATCACCAGGTCGTTCAATGCCAAAAGCGTACAGGACTCCACCCCCGTTAGCCGATTCGGCAGCAATGTGAGCAGATTCACGCCGGTCAGGGTGACAAACATGAGCCGGCGGGGATTGCGGCCTGATTTTGACGAACAACGTCATATCCCTCTTCTCGAATGCTCTCGCTGAGACATTGGATTTAACGATAGCTCTAATTTGTTTTATCTATTTTCAAAAATGAAGGGGGGATTGCTACTGTTGGCGCCGTCCGCCTCCACGATGGGAAAAGCGTATTCCTTCGTGGTCATGTTGGTGTCAACTATTCCGGCTCTCATGCCAATGGTCACAACAGCAGGAACGGAGAGCAGTTCGAGCGCGAGGAAGGCAGGATGGTCTTGCCCGGCTCCCTTGATTCTCCAGGAAATACCGACTCGCACCAGTCGTTGCGATCAAAACTCGTCGAATAACATGTTTTCTTTACCGTGGGAGGGTGATGAATGAAAACGAGAATTTCGGCGATGATTTTCCTTCTGTGCGTAGTCGGTTTTTCTCAGTCTGTTCGCGCGGATGATGAGCTGCCCACGATCTCATCCGGGACGATCGAACCCTATATGTCTTTTATGGCGGGTGTGGCAATACCGAACAGCCCGAATATCACATTCAATGACGGGTCGTTGCCCAATACCGTGGAGAATGTCGACTATCAGATGAAACAGTCGATCGGTGGCAACGCGGGCGTCTGGTTTCCCACCAGAAACGCGTTGGCTGGATTTGATGTCGGCCTGGAAGTCACCGGCTTTGTCTGGTATCCGGACATAGCCTGCTGTCAGGAAAATGTGAATGGAGTATCTGCAACTAATGGAGCAGGCCCATATTTTGAGGGCACCACGACCGAAAAGCAGGGCATCTACATCGGTCCCAATCTTATGATTCGCTACCCGATGGGGATTTCAGAGGCCTATCCCAACGGGCGATGGTTTCCGTACATCGGGGGCGGCGCGGGAGCGCACCAGATGTCGTTTAGGCCGGGTGGATTCCGGGGGGCTGGTTTTTCAAACGCCATCACCGACCAGCGGAATACGACGATCGGGTTTCTGGCAGTGGGAGGCGTCAAGGCGCATCTCTTCAAGTACGTAGCTGCGTTTGCTGAGGCAAAGTATGTGATCGCTGATCATGACGCGCTGGGGACGGATCGCTACGGGGCGTCCACCGTTGGCGGACAAGATCAAGTTATCAATGATTACACAGCCAATATCCGAACGATCCATGTGCATGTGGGCCTGTCGATTCACTTTGACATCAGGCCGTAGGGTCGTAAGAGAATAGTAACTTTTCCGGTTGTTTTCGGCGCGGCTAGGCTCTGGCCGCGCCGTTTTTTTACCCCACTCCATCGCTGCAGTCTCGTGTCTCTCAGATTCATGCGTGCTTCTACGTGCCGCTCTTTGTCACTCCATCTCGTCATTCGATTCTGCTCAGGGCCATGAGCCTGTCGAACGGTGAAGCGGGTTGCGCAGGCGATCGAAAGAGCTTGTGGCATCCGGACGTGAGGCGTAAGGAGTAAGGGGTGAGGTGTGGAAAATCCAGAGCAGGGAACCGATAGCACTGTTCAACTGAGAGTTCTCAGATACACCTCAATTCTCAATTCACAAGTGTCCGGCTCAGTTCTGTGCTGGACGCCATCAGCTACAAGCTCTTTTTCCCACGCGTTGCGAAATGCGTTTCACGAGAGCGGTTCGCCTTGTTGAGCGGGTGGGGAAGGAGTCTAGAAGCGATGGGTGAGGGGTTGTCCGTTAGACGGAGTGGGATTGGTTCGAGTCTCCAGCAAAGCGGTCAGTTGTTCCCACACGACGCGGTCCAATCGGTCGCGGGTGATCGTTGGCAATCGAATGAATTCGACCCCGAATGTCTGCTCACGGACCCACCGGATTTTTCCCAGTTCAATGAACAGCGACATGGTCGGATCCGGCAGGATGACGCTCAATTTGACATAGCTATCAGCCAGGACAGCCTGGTCACAGACGATCGAACAGCCGGTAAGCGAGAGGTCTGAAACCGTCCCTTCGCCCACGAAAGGGGCTCCTCCAAAAATAACCGGGTAGATGACGGGATATCGATGATAGGCACGGGAGTCCGGTGTGGTCTGCGCCATGCTGGGTTCCTCCGTTGGGGCAGTGTACAGTGGCGCGCCGATCAGTCCTATCCCTCGGAGGAGGGGGCTTCAACAGAAGTGTGGAAATCTTGGCGAGAGAGACCGAGACAGGTGTGATGCGTCAACGATAACAAGCGCGTCTACTAGGACATTCAACGAGGACTGTTGGGCGGCGTGATCGGGCGCTCAAGGCGTTCTAGGATATCTTGTTTGAGCTTCGTGGGTTCTTCAATCCGATTATCACGTTGCAGCGTATTGATTTCTCTTGCTTTTCTGGCATTAAGTTCGATGATGTCTGCGTCATCACGGACGAGATGCGGGGTAAGAAAGACGAGGAGATTGAGTTTCTCCACCGTGCGGGTCTGGGATCGGAAAAACCACCCCAGCCAGGGGATGTCTCCAAAAAATGGCACTTTTCGCTCACTGAGCGTGATGTTGTCACGGACTAATCCGCCCACAACCAGCGTCTGTTGATCGTGCGCGATGGTGGTTGTTTCCATGGAGCGTTTTGTCGTGGTGGGGCCGACCGGGATGGTGGCGGTGCCGGAGCCGATGGTTTGGGCCACATTGTCGGCGATGGCGGTGATCTCCTGCTTGATTTCAAGGCGGATAAGGTCATCCTCGAGTACCTGAGGCGTCAGTTCCAACGTCACGCCCACGTCTTTCCGTTCGATGGTGACGAGTGTGCCTCCGGTGATGCCCTGGGCTTGTCCTGTTGGAAACGGCCGATTTTCCCCGACGACGATCTTTGCTTTCTGATTGTCCGCGGCCAGCACCTGCGGAGTGGAGAGGATGTTGGTGTCGGTCATGTTCATCAGGAACTGCATGAAGGCGCGGACATTGACCGTATTCAACACGGTCGTGGCGCCGCCCGTGGCGCCGCCCGCGGCGATGCCGCTGATCGCCTGCGCCACGGACGCGAGATCTTCAGGCGCCCGGTTGAATCCAATGAGGCCTTGAAGGAACCCCTCTTTTCCCGCGCTGAGCACTTGTGTGGGATCGGTTCCGATTTGTCTCAGCCGGTCGACTTGCACTTCGAGAATGACCGCTTCCACGAATACCTGTTTGCGTTTGGCGTCCAAATCCCGAATAACTGATTGCAGCCGGCTGTAGGCTGATTTCGCGGCACTGATGATAATGGAATTCGTCGGCTTATCGGCGAAGACCTGGACCGGCGCCTCAAATTCCGTCAGCGGCCTGATCGGAGGCCTGGCGCCGGGAGCCGTCTGGGCAACGGTTTGTGAGCGCGCAACCAGGTTGGTTAAGACGGCGGCGAGATCCGTGGCATTGGCGTTCTTCAGTTTATAGACAAACACCCCGCGTTCCGGGGGAAGGTCGCCCATTTGTACAATCTGATGGGTGTTTCCTTTGGGGACGACGGCCAGGCGCGCGACTTCCAGTGCTGCCACAAACATACTGTAGGCCTGATCCGGTGTGACTTTCGTTGGAGAATAGACGGAAATCTTTCCCCCTTGCTTCTTGATCGTTTCATCCAGGACAAAGTTTTTCCCCGTGATCTCGCTGATAAAGCGAACAAGGACGGGAATATCCACATCGTTGAAATCCAGCGCAATTTTGGCCGACGGAGCGTTCGCGCCCTCGGCCCGAAGGGTTTGCGGACAGACCAGCGAGGCAACCAGCAGCAGGGCGCTGAAACTGGGTCCCAATCGCCTGATCATCATTCTCGCGTGTTCGAAGCAAGCATCGAGCCGTATCACAAACCCATCACTCCTCATCCAACAGAGGTGTTGGCCTATAGTTGACACTTTGACCGTATCATAGGCGCATTAAGGGACACAATCAAAGCTATGTTTTGATTGGAGTCGTACCATTTACTTACAATGAATTCACAAGGCCGGCGGTCGATAGGGGTCTAGTGTCCACTCAGTAGTGATCGTAGAAAAGCCGATAAAGAGCAGGCCATACCTGAGGCTGTCGATGCACAATGGAGCACAACATTCTACAGGATAAAGTGCAGGCATTTGCGCAGCGGCTGCTCCGGGAGGCACAGGGGGATCCGGTGCGGGCGCTGGGGCTACTTGTTCTGGTTCTCGATGGGGCGGAGATTGAGTCGGCGGAGCATGCGCATCGGCTGATGGCCCAAGTGCGTCAAGCGTTGATGCCGTCGGATCCTATTGAAATGGGACGTCCTGTTCAGCATCTAGCCGGGGAGGTGTCGTGGGAGGGCGTACAACACTGCCTTCGTTGTGCGACGGTTCTGGCGCGCAAGGACCATTGACAAGGAGCCCCGTTCGCAACAGGGCATGTGTATCAGATCGGCCCACGGTTGACATCGGAGAAATTCGACGAGTTCGATGTCTGTAGGTAGCCCTATCGTGGTTTGGCACTGAATCCTGCGACAGGTCGCCCACCGATCCGCAAGAACATCTTTCACTGCCTCTGTTTGTCATCAGCCGTTCAAAAATGGAGAGATGAGCTACCTGGCCGGCCGGGAGATTATGGTAACCCCTCAATTTTCAGGGTGTTTGAGCCTGATGGTTTCAATGCCGATAGGCATCGGGCTTGCAGCCTCTTACCAGGTTTCCCCTCTGGCGATGAATCAATGTTCGGCGGCAGGCTCGACGAGTTGGATGTCGGCGGCTCGGGCGCATTCCAACAATTCAGAGATCTGCTAAGGTTGTACCGTGCGTACCGATAAAAAAACTACTCAAAAAACAGATAAGAAGTCGGGACGGAGCGGTTTCAAGCAGAGCGCTGTCGGCTACGGCAAGAAGACCGTTCTGCTTGAAGAAGCCATCACCCAAATGAATATGGGCCGGTATGGCCGGTCTTCAGCGGCGCTGAAGGAGTTATTGGCGCTGGATCCACATAATATGGAGGCGCGGCGCCTCTTTGCGACGTTGCACCTCCGTGTGGGAAGTTTGATTCTGGCAAGGCAGGCCTTCGATTCGCTCATCGACGAAGCATTCGTCCGGCAGGATTATTGGCTCGCAGAATCCTTGCTGAGGGAATATTTGGCGGCCGGTCCTCGCTGCGTGCCCTACCTGGAGAAACTGGGGTCTATTCTGCAGGATAAAGGGGAGATGCTTGAGGCCGTCCTCGAATACGGCAAGGCCGTCGACATTCTGATTGAGGATCCCGACCCTGAGCATCCTGACCGAGCCTCACAACTCTACGAGAAGATCAAAGAGCTTGCTCCGGGGAGCCCTGTCGATGTTCGGTTGGCCGGCTGTGTCGATCCGCAAACAGGGAAATTTACCGTTCGTCCACCGGCTGAAGCCGCGCCGTATGTCCCTTCAATGGACGAGGATGGCGCCGCGCCGAGTGTCTCCGAATCCATCGCTGAATCGACGCCCTGGGGGGGGACAGACAATTCGTCAGCAGAGCAGGCGTCTGCTGATTCTGTGCATCTTGAACGTGCGCCGGAGGATGTGAGCGCGGGCTTGCCAGGGGAAGAGCAAGGGTTCGTCGATGCGCCGTCGCCGCATGATCCGTCGATGAATGGGCATGGCTCGATCGATTTCGATCCCAGATCGGTCTCATCACAGTCGGAAGACCCTGCTCTGCTTGCAACGGAGCCGGTTCAAGCGTGGGACAGCCAGCCGCTGGACATTCAGCAGGAGACTGCGCCGCAACCGGTCCCAACACCGATGCCGTGGGACGAGGTTCAGGAAACGACGGTCAGGATTCCGGATCAGCTGAGTGCGGAATCCGCGGATACGCTGTCAGCCGGTCTTGCATCCGACTCAGTTCCGTCGCAGTCGGAAGATCCTCCTGTGTTCACAACGGAGCCGGTTCAAGCGTGGGACAGCCAGCCGCTGGACATTCAGCAGGAGACTGCGCCGCAACCGGTCCCAACACCGATGCCGTGGGACGAGGTTCAGGAGACGACAGTCAGGATTCCGGATCAGCTGAGTGCAGAATCAGCGGATACGTTGTCATCCGGTCTCGCGCCGGACTCAGTTCCGTGGCAGTCGGAAGATCCTCCTGCGTTCACAACGGAGCCGGTTCAAGCGTGGGACAGTCAGCCGCTGGACATTCAGCAGGAGGCTGCGCCGCAACCGGTCCCAACACCGATGCCATGGGACGAGGTTCAGGAGACGACAGTCAGGATTCCGGATCAGCTGAGTGCGGAATCGCCGGATGCCCTGTCATCTCCGCTTGGGCCGGATCAGAGTCCAGCGAGCCTGGTTGCAGGGGCGAGCGGAGAAGAGTTGTCCTGGGACTCGGTCTTCCAGAACACATTAAAGGTCGGAATCGCGGCCCCTGTTTCACAGCCGACTTTGTACGGACAGGAAGTCGATCCCGGCACGATTGAAATTGAGGAAGCTGCGCGCACGACACCGCCCCTGAGTGTGGCGGCGGCCTCGTCTGAAGCTGCCCCAATGCCCTGGGATCAGGTTCAGGAATCCGCCATTGTCATTCCTCACCAGCAGATGGAGGAAACGGTCGTTGAATCTCCGGTCGAGCAGGCGCCTGCAGTTCACCCGGAACCGGTGTATACGCAGGATCCTCCGCTCTCCGTTCTTTCAACCGTCGATGGCGCGTCGGAAGCGGACACCTTTTCCATCATGGGATCGTCGCCTGCTCCGTTTCTGTCCGAAGCGGCCCCTGTTCCGGCGGACTTCTCTTCAGCCGTTGCGCCCGCGGCCTATCAAGCCGCCGACGGAGCAGTGGATGAGCAGCCTTCCACCTTTGCCTTTGCCGGAGAGCCTCGACAGTCCTTGGAACAGGTGGCGCCCGCTCCGCCGTGGATTTCCGAAGAGAACCCGCTACCGGCTGCGGACGTCGCTCCGCTCAATCTCCAGTCTGAAAATGTTGCCATCTCACCAACTGAAGATTCTGTCGAACCCGGGCTTGCTTCTCAGGGAGGCATGTCGGGATCTCATGTGGAGCCGGTACCAAAGACGGCTGGTTCGTGGGCGATTCTCGATGAAATGCCTGATCGTCAGGCCGAACATGAAGAGCCAAACCCGGTATTGGTGGAAGAAAAGGCTCCTTTTGAGCCTGTGCCAGCGCCGAAGGAATGGATCAAAACCAGCGAGTCTATTCGGTTCGCCGGAGAGTCTCCGACTTCTCCGATGTTGGAAGCAGAGCCGAATGCAGCTGTGTGGGGAGAGCCGACTACGATTTATTCTGCACAGGGTGCCGCCGGTGTTTTGTCCGAATCACCGGATCTGCACAGGCAGGCGGATACACGAGAACGCACGACACAACCAAAGCCGCGTCCCAAACTGCCATCAAGGCTGACTCGTCTTGGTATCGCTCTAACCAGTTTTATTCGATCCTGCTTCTCCACGACACGCGCGATCGTCATGTCCGTCATTGCGCTGGTGGTACTTTCATGTACGCTGGTGGTGCTGGGAATCGGAGCCTTAGGATTGGTATGGGCCATTATGGAAGAACCCCCGTCTTCCGCGTTCGGCAACTTGACCACCAGCCCGCAGCGAAGGGTGTCGGACATCAATAAGAACGGGTACCTGCTCCTGCTGGGATTCGACGCGCCTCGCGGGCAAGACCCCATTCAAGCCGGATATGAACGAAAGCCTGATTTGCATGATGCAGATAAAGCGTTATCCTGCCTTGGAGGCGCCAGTGACGGCCCGCCTACAGGGCAATCAGATGTGTCTGCGAAGGCCCTGAGCGGATGGTTCAAAGGATCGGACCCTGCAGGCCGATTCAAGTTGCACCGTGATTCTATCGGTAAGTTGGCGGGGCAGACGGGGCCGATGCTGAGCCGGTATGGACAATGGCATAAGCTGTCATTTGAAGATTGGGGCTATGGCCAGGGCATCAGTCCGCCTTGCGCCGAGATCAACTTTGCGCATCGCCTGTATGTGGCGGAAGGGTTTGCTCAGGGGACCGATATCGGAATCGATCGACTTGAAATGGATCTGGAAGCCTGGCGCATTGCGTTGGGCCAGGCCAGGACGCTTCCGGTGAAAACCCTGGCGCTCCAAGCTATGAATGACGACATCACGGTTGCCTCCGGGCTTCTGATATCGTCGGATTTTGACGGGAAATATCTGGGGCGTCTCGCGAAAATGCTGCGCCCGCTCGATCAGGAGGAACTGTCGGTTCGTTGGCCGATGCAGAGTGAGTTGGTCCATGCGGCAAAGAGCTTCGATGCTCAATTGAAGGTGGCAAAGGAGAAAAAACAAACGGTGCCGGCGGCCGTCGCGTCATTTCTTCCACTGCCGAAACAGCGGCGGCTCAACGACTATGCAGACTATTATGAAGCGTCCTCCAAGGCGTCGGCCGAGGGGCAATATGGCTCCCTGCCGAGATGGAGCAATTATATTTCCTTTCCGGCAGATTCACTGAAAGACTATTTTGTGAATCCGGTCGAAAATGTCATCGGGCTGGAACCGTTGGCGCCCTGGGATCTCTATAATGGGTTGGTCGTCGATGTGGAGGCGCATTTGCGTCTTGCCAGTTTGCAGGCGTGGATACGTCGGGGTCCTCTGGATGCCGAGCTGCTGCCTCGCATCGCCAAGGCCGGGCAGAAATTCTATGATCCATATACCGGGTTCCCGATGCTGGTGAATCTCAAGAAACGTGTGCTGTATAGCGTCGGACACGACGGCAAAGATCAGGATGGCGATTTGCAGTCCGATGTGGTAGTCGCGATCCCGGTCAATTAGCGAGACATCACACCACAGTCTTCTTCCGAACCCGCCAACTTCGCGTCGATCTCTTCGCATAGTCCGTAGCCATTCGGGCTTGACACCCGTAGTGGTATTTCACACAATCGCTTTTCTTCTGACGCTGGACAGGAATGAGCCATGGCGCGACCGACTCCATTTCACAATAATTCTGCAATGAGACAGGGCAAGGTGTTCTCTACTCCCATCCCAACGCAGGTCATTTCCAACGAAGAATTTACGCCCATCGGGCAGACTTCGGATCAGGTCCGAGTCGAACAGGCGGCCGCCGCACTCGTGGAGCGGACCGCAGCCCGCCGGGGGCTGACGCGCCGTGACTTTCTCAAGACCACCGGAGGCATGGCCGGGGCATTGCTGGCGATGAATGCCGTATTCGGTCGTTTCTTCAACGTCGGCGAGGTCGAACTGTTTGAACATGCGGCGTTTGCTGAACAGCAGGCTGCTCCCTATTTCATCTTCGACGTGCAGACCCACTATGTCGGCTCTCAATATGATCCGGCCGACGCCGAATCTAAACGGAAAGGCGCAGTGTCCAAGCAGGCACTGCTGTCGCTGCGGCGGTTTATTCGTGAAGCCGGTCTCAATCCGAAACTGAAAGACGACCGGGGCACGATCGATGATCTGTCATGGAAGAATTTCGTGAAAGAGGTGTTTCTTGATAGCGAGACCGCCATCGGCCTGATCAGTACACCCCCCGGGCCGTATCCGCAGGAAGCGGTGGTGCCGCCGAAGGAAATGGCGCATATCCGGGACGAGATCAACCGCGTGGCGGGCTCTCGACGGATGCTCGCGCATGGGCTGGCGACGCCGCAGTTGGGCGCAGCGGATCTGGACTTCATGGCGATGCAGGCTGAAACCCTGAACGTCGACGCGTGGAAGTGCTACACCGGCTCCTGTCCCAAAGGATTCGACCGAGGCTGGCGGATGGATGATGAGGTGATCGCCTATCCGATGCTGGCGCAGGCCAGGAAATTACACGTGAAACGCGTGTGTGTGCACAAAGGATTGCCGCTCGGCCCGGTGCCGGACTACAACCATCCGAGAGACTTGATCAAAGCTGCCAAAGATTTCCCTGATATCGACTTTCTGGTGTATCACTCGGGGTTTAGAGGTGCGGCATCGGTGGATGAGGTGTTTGCGAAGACCGGTGAGATCCCCTGGACCACGGAATTCTGCCGCATGAAACAGAAGGAGCCGGGTATCTCCAATATCTATATGGAACTCGGTTCGACGTTCGCGCAACTGGTGACGACCTATCCGATGGTGTGCGCCCATTTGCTGGGGCAGATCATTGAGGGGTTCGGCGCCGATCATGTGCTGTGGGGGACGGATTCCATCTGGTACGGGACACCTCAATGGCAGATTGAAGCATTCCGGCGATTCCAAATCCCGGATCAGCTCATCGAGACATATCGCTATCAGCCTCTTACTCGCCGGGTGAAAGAGCAGATTTTCGGGCTGAACGCGGCGCGGGTTTTCGGCATCGACGCGGCAGCGAAGCGGAACGAGTTGCCGATGGATGTGCTCGGACGGCTGAGAATGAGCTATCTGGAGGAAGGACCGGAGCCGAGCTTTCGGGCGTACGGATGGGTGGCGGGGTGAACGGGACAGACAGGTCGTGTCTGCTGCTCGCGCACCGCGCACGCAAGTGTGATTTGAAAGCCAGACAATGGGCGGTGCTCGGCGCATGCGCGCAACCAGACATCGACCTGCACCGCCCCGTGGATGATATAAAGGGTGAGGCGTAAAGGGGTAATGGTGTATAGGGACCCCGCTGCGGGCATGAGGGTAAAGGCCGCGTCTCGGCGCGGCCAGGGCTAGGGTGGGTGAGATGGAAGCCCCTGCTCATTGTCACCCGCATCAAGGAAAAAGTGAGAGAAACAGAAAGGGAAAAAACGATATGAGAAGCGAAATTTTGTATCCCGGTGCATTTCCGATGGTGCGGGTCGAACTCGCGGCGGGAGAGCATATCAAGGCAGAATCCGGGGCCATGGTGGCGTCTTCTCCGACGATCGACATCGAAAGCAAGATGGAAGGCGGGTTTCTCGGGGCCCTCTCACGCAAGCTGCTCACAGGGGAGAAGTTTTTCTTTCAAACGTTGCGGGCGAGCCGCGGTCCGGGAGAAGTCTTGTTGGCGCCGACGGTGCCAGGAGAAATCATCGTTCTGGAGCTCGACGGCGTGAATGAGTACATGGTTCAGAAAGACGGCTTTCTGGCCGGCGCCGATTCCGTGGCTATCGAGAGCAAGATGCAGAGCCTGACCCGTGGACTTATGGGAGGGGAAGGTTTCTTTCTTCTAAAAATCGGCGGCAAAGGGACGTTGATTTTGAACAGCTTCGGAGCCATTCATAAAGTCGAATTGAAACCGGATCAGGAATACATCGTCGACAATAGTCACCTTGTGGCGTGGTCCTCGACGACCTCCTACAATATCGAAAAGGCCGCTTCAGGGTGGGTGGCGAGTTTCACGTCCGGTGAAGGGTTTGTCTGCCGGTTTCGAGGACCGGGTGTGGTCTATATCCAAAGCCGCAACCCCGGCAGCTTCGGAGCCTGGGTACGGCAGTTCATCCCGGTCTCCGAGTAGCGGATGCTGAAAACGCCTGCCAACTTTGTTCTCGGCTCGAAACAATCCTCAACGTACCCCAGAGGGTACGCTTGCGGTTCCTTCTCGCCTGCGGCCTCGTTGGCCGCCGTTTTGAGCATCCCCGCGAGCGCACTCCGACGTCAATGAATCAATCGGGAACTATGCTATGACTGAATTCCATCCCAATGCCCTCTGTTTCGGCCAGGAGTTTCCCGCGAGCGGCGAGCCTTGCCTGGTTCAGGTCGAAGATCACGGGATCACGGTCATGTTCCTGTCCGGCGCCGCTGAAGACCGATCGGAATCAGCTTCATTTTCAGCGTTAACGGTTGCTGCGGGTGGATTCGATCATGACCAGCTTGTTGTGAGATGGGTTGGTGCAGCCGGGGAGCGGACACTCTATCTCAAGCATCCCGATGTGATCCGGGCGTTCCGTCAGGCGGCTCCTGATCAGTTGCGTGCTCCGCTCGATCGTGCTGCGGAACATGTCCGTCAGGCGCGTCACCGGCGCCGGACAGTCTGGAGCGCCATCGGAGGGACCCTCCTGGCCTTGTCGTTGGGACTGTGGTTCGGGTCCGATCTGCTGGTTGAAATGGCCGTCGATCGGATCCCGGTGGAGTGGGAACAGAAACTGGGCGAGTCGGCGTATAGGGATTTTCTCGCGCATCAGGACGTCATGAAAGAAGGACTCGCGGTGTCAGCCGTCGAGGAAATCACGCACCGCCTTGTGGAACAGATTCCGAACAACCCCTATAAGTTCCAAGTGACGGTGGTGAAGAGCGATGTCGTCAACGCCTTTGCCCTGCCCGGCGGCTATATTGTCGTATTCACCGGCCTGATGAAAAAAGCGGACAACGGAGAAGAAGTGGCGGGTGTGATGGGCCATGAGCTGAACCATGTGTTGCAGCGGCATGGATTGGAACGGATCGTGAAGCAGCTCGGTCTTGTGGCCGTCCTGTCCATCGTGCTCGGGAATCACCAGGGCTTGGCGGGGATGATGAAGCAGCTGGGGGTCGAATTGCTGACTTTGAAATTCGGCCGGGAGCAGGAAACGGAAGCGGATCTAACCGGGCTGCAACTGCTTCATCGGGCGAAAATCGATCCATCCGGCATGATTCGTTTTTTTGAACAGTTGTCGGAAAAAGACGAAGGGCGCACGGAGTGGCTCTCGACCCATCCGATGAGCGGCGCAAGGGCTGAACGGCTGAAGGCCGAGCTGGCAGCCATGCCGAAGGTGATTCCTGCCCCCTTCAGTTTCGACTGGATCAAGGTCCGTGGAGCGCTTGGGGGAGAGCCGGCGGCGAAACCATAGCGCGCGCTTTTACGGTGAACTGTCAATGAAAACGGAGGTCCGCAGGCTGTTCAATTTCTTGAAAGGAGGCCAGATGAAGTTGCGTCGATTCCATAGGAAACTTGTCGCTGCAGGGGTGTTGGTCTGTTTCATGATGGCGACCACGGCCTGCTACGGTCCATTCAATCTTACGAAGAACGTCTATCACTGGAACAGCGGCATCAAAGGCAGTGGTGAGGTCAGCGACAAATGGATGAAAGAATTTGTGTTCTTCGGCATGATTGTGGTGCCGGTGTACATGTTTTCGGCGCTGCTGGACGGATTCATCTTCAACTCGATTCAGTTTTGGAGCGGAGATAACCCGGTTAAGGCGGCGGATTTGAATCGTGATAGAACAATCAAGACAGTAGTTCTTGGCGAGACGACGATCCGATGGATGCAGACAGATGAGGGCGCGCAGGTCACCTATGAGCGCCATGGAGTCGTCGAGCGCCGGGCGATGATTCTCGGCAATAGTTCAGGGTACCGCCTCATCGATGAGAGCGGTATTGTGTTGGCGGAGGCGGAGTACGGGGCCGACGGCGCCCTCACGGTTCTCGATCGCGATGGTCGGGTTGTGCAGCGGTGGACAGGCGACCAACTGAGGTCGATCACTCAGAATCGGGATGCAATCTTGAGCGAATCGGCGGTACTGGAACGGGGATAAAAAAATACTGGCACTCGGCCGCGATTTGTCTATAATAACTCTCTGAGACGTTCAGTCTCAGGGGCTGTGGGCTTTCACTCACCTATCAAGGAGGAATGCATGAAGAAGCTCAGCATGTTGGCGATCGTCGGGATGTTCGTCGCAATGCCAGGCGGGTTTGCCTTGGCGGCCGGCACGCCGGATACGGGGCCGGGCTGCGGATTGGGCAAGGTGATGTGGCAGAATTATCCAAATGCCAAAACAAAGGGTTCGCAGATTTTGATGGCGACAACCAATGGCTCATTCGGGTCTCAGACTTTCGGTATGTCCACAGGGACTCTGGGTTGCACGGATGATGGCCGGATATGGGCCGAACAGAAGGCGACTATGTTTGCCGAGTTGAACGCCGATGCGCTGGCTCAGGAAATGGCGCAGGGGCGCGGTGAGCATCTGGCTTCGATGGCGACGCTTCTGGGAGTCGCACAGCCGCAGCATGCGGCCTTCTTTGCGATGGCTCAAGAGCGCTATGCAGCCCTCTCCGGTGCGGGGGAACTCACCCCGGCGGCGATGGTTCAGGCATTGAATGAAGGGATTTCCGCCGATTCTTCGTTGGTCAAGGTTGCGCTGAACTAAGCGCATTGGTTCCAGGGGGCTTCCACCCTACGGTGGAAGCCCCTTTGTGTTTCCTCATGATGCAGTGATCCACATCTTTCTTGCCATTATCATTTTTCTCGTCAGCTCAGGCCGGAGCCAGGCCGAGCCGGTTGTTCAAGACTATCAAACAGAGCTGATCGAACAGGCCAGACAGACCCGTTTGGCGGATGAGCGGGAATGGCAGTTGCTGCTCCACTATGGGGTCGATCTATTCGGCAGAGTGATTAGCGAAGAGGACGATGAGGGGTTCTTTCTTTCGCCTCGTGGAAAGTTCGATCCGCAGGCTGAGCTTGATGCCACGATTGCACAGTTCTTTGTTGCTGACCCGGTCGGGCGCTCGAAGCAGCCGGCCCAATGCGCCTTCATCGCCCGGTATCACTGGTTGAAGAAACGGTTGCAGTTCGATCCACAACGGCTTGCGCCGCTGGAGTGCGGCCGGTTCGACCGATGGCGGGCGGAGATGAATCCGCAAGGTGTGAGTTTAATCTTTCCTGCCGCCTTCCTGAATAATCCCGCCTCGATGTTCGGCCATACATTCTTGCGGATCGATCAGCGAGGCCAAACCGAACAGACCAGACTGCTGGCCTACACAATCGATTATGCTGCAGATGTGCCGGATGGCGCCGGGATCGAGTATGCATACAAAGGAATTTTTGGAGCATATAAAGGCTTCTTTTCTACTCCTCCCTATTACCTCAAGGTCCAAGCCTACCGCGATATCGAGAATCGCGACATGTGGGAGTATCAACTGAACTTGACGCCTGATCAGATCGATCGGCTGCTCATGCATGCCTGGGAGATGGGAAACGCATATTTCGACTATTTCTTTTTCAAGGAAAATTGCTCATATCACATCCTTTCTCTATTGGAGTACGCGAATCCGTCTCTTCACTTGAGAGACCGGTTTTCGCTGTGGACCATTCCTGCAGATACGGTTCGAGCCATTATTGACTCTCCGGGATTGGTGGGCGCTGCGACGTACCGGCCTTCCCGCAGTACGATCATCAAGCGAAAGCGGGCGCTGCTGACCAATGAAGAACGAAGTCTGTCCATAGGGCTCATGCGTGACCCGGACATCGCAAGGGAGGATCCGTTTGCATCGTTGCCTCTATTGCGGCGGGCCTTGGTGCTGGATGTCGCGTCGGACTATCTCCGCTACAAAGGGGAGAACGATGATCCGGATGTGACGATCTACAAGGAGCGCAACCGGCGTGTGTTGACGGAGCGGAGCAAACTGTCGATCCCATCCGCGGAGATCGACATTCGTCCCTTTACGAAACAGCCGGATGTGGGGCACCGGACAACCCGTGTGACGGTGGGAGGCGGCTGGCGCAATAATGACACCTTCGAAGAGGCGTCGTTCCGCGCCGTCTATCACCATCTCCTCGACCCTGAGCCAGGCTACACGCCGGACGCGCAACTTGAAGCATTCGCCGTAACGGTGCGGCGTTACAATCAGGCGGACCGCGTCAGGGTCGAACGGGCAACATTGATCAACATCCTGTCTCTCTCGCCGATCGATGATCTGTTTCGCGCGCCGTCATGGAGGGTGAACGTGGGGATGGACACCCTCCGCCGGCGGGGCTGTCAACTCTGCGATAACGTGGTGGCCGATGGAGGAGTGGGGGCGGCGATGGAATCCCATGTGCTCAATCGGGAAGTCTATTTTGCGTTCGCCGAGGCCGAGGCGAACTACAGCAAGGCCTATGAGGAGCGGCATCGTGTCGGCGGCGGCGCCACGGTGGGGATGTTGGCGGATGTGACCGATCGCTGGAAGCTCATGCTGTCGGGGTCGTATCGCCGGTATCCCTTCGGCGATAAATCGGACGACATCCGCTGGTATGTCGGTTCACGTGTGACCCTTGCCCAGAACTGGGCGGTGCGGATGGATTACAACCATCGCGACCGTGACAATGATGTGGTGGTGTCTCTCCAAGCGTTTTTCTGATCAGCCTGGCGGACTATCTCTTGCCCGTGTATAGAGCGTCCTGCTACAAGTGTAGGATGTTGGAGGCTCAGGATTCTCCCATGAACCGATTCACTGAACAGCCCAGCCAGCAGCGCCCAAATCCGGCCGTTGAGCCGATTGCTCCCCATCCGCCGTTACGCCAGTACTATGACGAGCTGGATGCCAGGCAGGGATTCCTCAACGAGCTGTTCAACCGAACAGCGTATCAGTATCGCAATATCGACAAGGCCACCGGGTTCGGGTCAGGCTTATGGTATCGAAAAAAAGCGCTTGAGTCGGCGGGATTGAAGCCTGGCATGCGGGTGCTGGACGTTGCATGTGGACCGGGGCTGGTGACGCAATGCGCGCTGAGTCTGGTCGGTCCGTCCGGCTCGGTCGTCGGACTCGATCCCAGTATCGGCATGCTGCGCGAAGCGCAGAAAGGACCGTGCCGGAATTTGGTGCGCGGTGTCGGCGAGCGGCTGCCGTTCCCGGACGGACATTTCGATTTTCTCAGCATGGGTTATGCGCTTCGGCATGTGCCGGATCTTCGAGGCGCGTTTGCCGAGTATCGGCGTGTGCTCAAGCCGGGAGGGATCGTCATGTTACTGGAGATCTCACGGCCCCGATCGGCGTTCGTACTCCTCCTGTCGCGGTTTTATATCAAGACTCTGTTGGGGGCCGCGTTCGCCACCGGGACCGGCAACCAGGACATGAAGAAACTGATGGCCTATTGGTGGGAAACGACGGAACAGTGCGTGCCCCCAGAAACGATCATTGATGCATTGAAGGGATCTGGTTTTGGAGCCTGTACGGTGAAGGAATGGTTCAGCGGGCTCTTGCGAGACTATCGGGCGGTGAAGGACTCGGTATAGATATGGAGCAGTCCGGCGCATCGTTGTTTGAACGGGATCTTGCCAGGCTCATTGTGCAGACGCTCAAGCTGAAGACCGATCCGGCTGTCATTGAACCGGAGGCCGCGTTGTTCGGCGAAGGGTTGGGGCTCGACTCGATCGATGCGTTGGAACTCTCGCTGGCCATTTCACAAACTTACGGGTATCAACTCAAGTCGAGTGATCCGCAGATCAAAACGATCTTTTCATCCCTGCGGGCGCTGGCGGCAGCCATTGAGAAGAACCGCACGAAGTGACGGTCGGTAGGGCCATGCGTGAGACCCCCTTGATCGGCCCCTACGATGTCGACGATGTGCTGGCCTGGGATCAGGAAGGGCCGCGCACCGTCCGCCGGTTTTTGGCCGACGCGGCTTCCCTGGCGGAGTCGTTGCCCGATCGGTCTACGGCGCTGAATCTTGCGACCAACCGCTATGAGTTTCTCGTGGGATTCGCTGCCGCCATTATGCGGCGGCAGGTGACGTTGCTTCCACAAAGCCGGGCGTCTGAGACGCTGCTTCGGATCGCCGGAGAATTTCCCGGAAGCTATGCTCTGACGGATCGAGGCGATGCCATCGAGGGAATCGATTCCGTCTCGATTCAGCCGAGGGGGGACCAGGCGCTGTGGCCGATGGATATTCCACGGATTCCGCCCGATCGAGTTGTGGCTGTTGCATTCACTTCCGGGAGTACCGGACGGCCCGTGCCGAATAAGAAGACGTGGGGAGCCTTGACGGCTGTGGCTCAGGCGACCGGAGCGAGGCTCGGGATCAAGGCAGGGGATCGTCTCTCGGTGGTGGCGACCGTTCCGCATCAGCATATGTTCGGGCTGGAGGCGTCTGTGATGCTGCCGATCATGCATGGTTTGGCGATGCATGCCGGGCGGCCGCTGTTTCCTGCCGATATCAGGGCGGTGCTGGCCGATGCGGCGGGCCGATGGATGCTCGTGACGACGCCTCTGCATCTTCGCGCCTGCGTGTCGGAAAGTATAAGCATACCCCCGGGCGGCCTCATCCTTTCTGCGACAGCCCCGTTGCCCCGCAACCTGGCGCAGCAGGCTGAGGAGCATTTTCAAGCCGAAGTCCATGAAATCTTCGGGTTTGCCGAAGCCGGCAGCATCGCCGAACGGCGTACAGTCGACGGCGACCGGTGGCAGCCGTTGAAAGGGGTGCAGGTGGCGCAGAACGCATCCTCATGTCTGGTGCAGGCATGGTATCTTCCGACGCCCGTGCCTGTGCCGGATCGCATCACCGTCGATACGGATGGAACATTCGTCGTGCATGGCCGCGAAGCGGATCAGGTGAATGTCGCCGGCCATCGGATATCCCTCGGCGACTTGAACCAGCTCTTGCTGAAAATCGATGGCGTGCAAGATGGAGTCTTTTTCTTGCCGGATGAGGGGGCCGGCCTCGTCACGAGGCTCATGGCATTTGTCGTGGCTCCCGGCAAAACCAGCGAAGAGATTCAACGGAAGCTGCGCGCGTATGTTGATCCGGTATTCATCCCCCGTCCGTTGGTGTGTGTGCCGAGTCTGCCACGGAATGCAACCGGCAAGCTTCCACGAGAATCCGTGAGCGAGTTGGCCCGGCAATGGCTGGAGAGGGAAGGCGATGGCGCATGAACGAACGGTGTCGATCGGCCACGATCATCCGTCGCTCGCGGGACATTTTCCCGGACACCCGGTTGTGCCGGGCGTGGTGTTGCTTGGCGAAGTGATCGAGACGTTGCGTCACAGTGCGGCGCCGCCGCCGGTGAGGGGATTGCCCATGGTGAAGTTCTCCTCTCCGTTGAGGCCCGGTGAGGCCGTCACCATTCGTGTGGATCAGGATGAGGCTGCGCTGGCCTCGTTTTCTTGCCGGGTCGGGACCAGGCTCATCGCGTCCGGCATGATTGAGCTGGCATCCGGGACGGCGGCGCAGATGGAAGGGGCGTGAGCCTCGCGTGGCGACAACAATCGGAGCGCGGCAGCCGCGCCGGTATTCGGATCATGGCCTGGGTAGCGCAATTCCTCGGCCGTCCGGCCGCCCGCGCGCTGCTTTATCCGATTTGTGTGTATTACTTGCTGGGATCGGGGTCTGCCCGCCGGGCCATTGCGCGATTCCGTGAGCGGGCCCTTGGCCGGCCTGCCGGATGGGGCGAACTGTTCCGCCATTATCACGCATTCGCCTCCACGATTCTCGACCGAGTCTATTTTCTCCGCGGACAGTTCGACCTTTTCGACATCCGGTTCCATGGCCTGGATGTGCTGGATCGGGAGCTGGCCAAGGGACGGGGCTGTGTGCTATTAGGCGCGCATCTCGGAAGTTTCGAGGCGGTCCGGGCGATGGGTCTCCTCGGGCGGCAGCTCGACATCCGAATCCTCATGGATGAGCAGAATGCTCCGTTGATTCGCGGGCTGACCCAGACATTGAACCCCATGATGGCCGGCACGGTGATTCAGACGGGCGGGATTCACGCACTCCTGCAAGTGAAGGAATGTCTCGAGCGGGGCGGGATCGTCGGTGCGATGGGTGATCGTGTGACGCCGCAGGATCAGGCCATCGCCTGTTCGTTTTTCGGCAGTGAGGCCAGATTCCCGACCGGGCCGATCCGTATGGCGCATGTGGTTCAGGCGCCGGTGGTGCTGTTTTTCGGGCTTTATCGGGGAGGGAATCGCTATGACGTGCGTCTTGAGTCATTTGGCGGCGAAACTTGTGTGCCGCATGACCGCCGGGATATCGATTTGACGCAGGAAGTGCAACGATTTGCCGGCCGTCTCGAGGATGTCTGCCGCCTTGCGCCGGACAATTGGTTCAACTTCTATGATGTGTGGGATCGTTCGAATTAGCCCGTTCTTTTTGTTTGGCAGTCTGCTGCTGCTGGGAACTCTAGCCGCTCCAGCGCACGCCTCCTCTCGCGGCGATGACGTGACCGGCGCCTGGACGGTCGAGCAGGTTGTGGCGTCGCTGAAGGAAGAGCGGGAACCTGCGGTGCCCTTCGAAGAGGCGACGCATTCGTCGTTGCTGAGTGCGCCGCTCATTGTGCGCGGCATATTGCGCTTCACCCCTCCGTCTCGACTGGAAAAAGAAGTGCTGGAACCCTACCACGAACGCTATGTCGTCGAGGGAGACCTCGTGACTGTCGAGAGCGAACGAAAGCGTGTAAAAAAAAGTATTTCTCTGGGAGACTATCCGGGCTTGCGCGGGTTCGTCGAGGCGTTTCGGGCCGGTTTTACCGGCGATGCGGCGCAGTTGAAACAGATGTACGAGACGGCGCTCGATGGCAATCGGGAGCAGTGGACGTTGCGGTTGCACCCTCGTGATCCGGCAGGGCGATCGATGGTTGAAGACATCGTATTCTCAGGCTCCGGGGGGAGGATCAGCTCCATCGTCATCCATGCCGCGGACGGCGACCGGTCGGTGATGACGCTTCGCCGAGGGGCGGCCAAGTGAGACCCTCCCGGTGGCCGGTTGTTATCTGGAGCATCTGCTTCGTCGGCGCGCTGTGGCTCGCGGCAACGGAATTATCGATCCATAGCGATCTGAGCGATCTTCTTCCTGAAGGGACTACCAATACCCAACGGTTGTTGCTGACTCAAGTGCGGTCTGGCCTGGCCGGCCGGTTGATTCTTGTGGCGATTGAGGGTGCAGAACCGGATGAATTAGCCAGGCTCAGCGGGGACCTGAGCAAGAGGCTGCAAGGAAATGCGCAGATCGATTTTGTGGGGAATGGGGCGCAGGGGCTCTCTTCCGATGAGCAGCAGCTCTTGTTTCGCTTGCGGTATTTTCTGAGTTCCACGTTACAGGCGGATACATTTTCGGTGGACTCCCTGCGCGGGGCCCTTGAAAAACGGCTGGACGATCTACGGTCTCCACTCGGTCTCCTCATCAAAGAATATATTCCATCCGATCCCACGGGAGAGTTCCTGGAGATTCTCCAGTCCTGGTCCGATCGGGAGACGCCGACGAAGCATCGAGAAGTCTGGATGTCGGCGGATCTCCAGCGGGCCCTGCTCGTGGTGCAAACCAAAGCCGCCGGGTTCGATGCCGAGCCGCAGGCAGCCATTCAGCGGCATATTCGGGCGGTCTTTCAACAGTTACGCAAGGACTCGTCGTCGGCCCGGTTGCTTCTGAGCGGCCCGGGGGTATTTGCGGTGGACATCCAGCAAACGATCGAACAGGAGATTTGGTGGCTTTCGGTCACGGCGTCCCTGCTGGTCGTTGTCTTTCTCTGCGTCACCTATCGATCGGTGACCCTGATGGTCTTGAGTCTGATTCCGCTGACCAGCGGAATCCTGGCCGGCCTGGTTGCCGTGAATAGTTGGTTTGGATTCGTTCATGGCATCACGTTGGGGTTCGGCATCACGTTGTTGGGCGTCGTGGACGATTACCCTATCCATTTGTTCAGCCATCTGACCAGGAAGGAGTCTGCCCAGACGACGATGCGTGCGATCTGGCCGACGATGCGGCTGGGGATTGTGACGACGGCCATCGGATTTTCATCGTTGCTGCTTGCCGGCTTTCCTGCCTTGGCGCAACTGGGGCTCTTTGCGGTGGCCGGGCTGGGAACGGCGGCGGTGGTGACTCGTTGGGTGCTGCCTGTCTGTATCCCCGCCGGATTTGTCCCTCGGGAAATCAGGTCCGACCTGGGGCGTTTGGTGGGGAGCTTGCCGAAAGCGAAGTTTGTGGTGCCGGTCGCCGTCATTCTTGCGACAATAGTGCTGATATGGTCTGATACGCCGCTCTGGCAGGAAGATCTGGAGAGTCTGAGCCCCCTTTCGGCGGGCAAGAAAGAGCTGGATCAACAGTTACGACAGGAACTGGGTGCGCCGGATGTGCGGGATCTATTCGTCGTCGAGGGGACGAGCGTCGAGGCTCTCTTGATGAAG
This sequence comes from Nitrospira sp., assembly GCA_022842445.1. Taxonomy (GTDB): domain Bacteria; phylum Nitrospirota; class Nitrospiria; order Nitrospirales; family Nitrospiraceae; genus Nitrospira_D. The sequence goes on along the minus strand of JALHPO010000003.1, from coordinate 47,575 downwards.
GCAGAAGCCATGATGCCGAGGCTGGAGCAACTGCGAGAAGGTCGCGTGTTGTCTGGCTACGACATTGTCTCACGCTATCTGCCCAGCCAGCATGTGCAGCAGGAACGGCTGAAGGCTTTGCCTGATCGGGACGTGCTTGAAAGGAACCTCGATGCAGCGCAGAAGGGGCTGCCGTTTATGCCCGGGCTGTTCGCTCCATTCGTGACGGCGGTCGATGACGCACGGAGGCAGCTGCCGGTGGATCGAGAAACCTTCAAGGGAACGGCATTGGGGATGAAGTTGGATTCGTTACTCTTCTCCCATCAGGATGAATGGCTGGCGATTGTTCCGCTCCGTGGAGTCCTTGATCGGACCCAGCTTGCGACGGCAGCGGCAAGCTGGGGAGACACCTCGGTGAGTTATGTGGACCTGAAGGAAGAATCGAACCGGCTGATGCGGGCCTATCGCAATCGGATGACGCAATTAGTGGGGTGGGGGACAGTGGCCATTGCGGTTTCGCTGGTGGTCGGACTGGGATCGATCACGCGGCTCGGGCCGGTACTTGCTCCGATCGGCTGCGCGGTGATCGTTGTGGCTGCGATTGTGAAAGGATCGGGTGAGTCACTCTCGTTATTCCATGTGGCAACCTTTCTGCTTGTGATCGGGTTGGGGCTCGATTATTCTCTGTTCTTCAATCGACAGGAGGGGACTGAAATCGAGCGAACCAAGACCGTTTTCGGTCTACTGGTCTGTAGCACGACGACAATTCTCGTGTTCGGCCTGTTGGCCTTCTCGAAGATCCCCGTGCTCCATGCGATTGGATTGACCGCAGCCTGCGGATCGTTTTGCTGTCTGCTCTTTTCAGGGTTGATGGCCCAGCGGGAGGCGACTGATGCCTGATCCAAAACCGATGACCCCGCTGGCCTTGTCCGCCTATACCCTCGTGACGGCGAACGGCCGAGGGGTTGGCCCCGCTCTTCAGGCTCTCCAGGAGCGGCGATCCGGGTTAAAGCCGTGCGACTTCGAAGATGTGACGTTGAAAACATCGATCGGGCGAGTAGCCGGCCTCGAGGATTTTTCACTCGATGACGAACTGCGGGCCTTCGACTGCCGCAACAACCGGCTGGCCTGGCTCGGTCTTCAGCAGGACGGTTTCATGGTGGCGGCGGCGGAGGCGAAACAGCGATACGGCGCCCATCGGATCGCCGTGGTGATGGGCACCAGCACGTCCGGGATTCTAGAAACCGAACATGCCTACCGCGAGCGCGATCCTTCCACCGATCGGCTTCCGGACTGGTACACGCCGCGGTATCGATATACGCATAACATGTTTTCTCTGGGGCATTTCGTGAGGACCTGTCTTGGATTGCAGGGGCCGGCCATGGTGATTTCGACCGCCTGTTCTTCGAGCGCGAAAGTCTTTGCCACCGCTGCCCGGTTGATGCAGGCCGGTCTGTGCGATGCCGCCGTGGTCGGCGGAGTGGATAGCCTTTGTCTCACGACGTTGTATGGATTTTCCGCGCTGCAACTGTTGTCGGCGGATCCGTGCAGACCTTGCGACGAGGATCGGGACGGATTGTCGTTGGGTGAGGCGGCCGGCTATGCATTACTGGAGTTCGGCGAACGAGTTGGTGGACGAGGAACCGTCGCCCTTCTCGGCTATGGTGAGAGCGCGGACGGCTATCATATGTCGCATCCGCACCCCGAAGGGGCGGGGGCGGTTCGCGCGATTCGAGACTCCTTGGCTCGGGCGTCGCTTCGTGCTGAGGATATTGAGTATATCAACTTGCACGGGACGGCAACGAGGGCGAACGACTCGGTCGAGGACAAGGCTGTCTATAGTATTTTCGGGGCTCGGCCTGCATGCAGTTCAACCAAAGGCTGGACCGGGCATACGTTGGGCGCTGCCGGTATCACGGAAGCGGTCATTTCCGCCCTCTGTCTTGCCCAGGGGCTGATGCCCGGGACGCTCAATTGCCGGCGAGTGGACCCTTCGTTGAAGAGTAGGATTCTTCGCGAGAACCAGACCGGCTCGATTTCTTTCGCGGTGAGTAACATCTTCGGGTTCGGGGGAAATAACTGCAGCTTGGTCCTAGGAAAATTGCCATGAAGGTCTCGATCGGCGGCATCGGTCTTTTGGCTTCGGGCCTCGTTGGTTGGGATGCCGCCCGAGACGTGCTCGCCGGGATTCGCCCCTATCGACCGGGAGCCGTGCCCGATCCGGAAGCGGAACTGCTGCCTCCGAATGAACGGCGACGGAGCAGCGACTGTGTCCGGTGGGCCATGCAGGTTGCGCAAGAAGCCATCGGCCGATCGGGCCTGGACCCTCGTGAGGTGCCGACGGTGTTTGCCTCCTCGGGTGGTGAAATGGGCGTGTTCGACAAACTCTGTCGTGCCCTCTGTTTGCCGGATCGGATGATTTCCCCGACGCTGTTTCATCAATCGGTGCATAATACAGCCGCCGGCTATTGGGGCATTGCGACGGCCGGGCAACAGTCCTCGACGGCGCTGTCCTGCTACGACGATTCCTTTGCAGCCGGTCTGCTGGAAGCGGCGACAGTCATGTGTGTGGAGCAGCAGCCGGTGTTGCTGGTGGCTTACGATCTGGTCGTGCCGGAGCCGCTCAGCCAGGCTCGTCCTATTACCGAGGGATTTGCCGTGGCGCTTGTGCTGACACCTCACTCGGACGGCTCCTCTCCCGTCATGCGGGTGCATCTCGAAGCAGCGCATACAGGCGAAACTGCCGGTCTTGAAGATCCCGAATTAGAACAGGTTCGGCAAGACAATCCTGCCGCCCGCTCGCTGCTTCTCCTGAGTGCCGTCGCTGCCGGTGGCGGGCGAACCGTCGGGTTCCGCTTGTCGGACAGCCAGCAGCTGATTGTGAATCTTGAGCCATGCCGTATTTGACCAAAGACGACCTGACCGCCTTTCTTCCCCATGCGGGGTCCATGCGGCTGCTCGACCGGGCGGCATCGTGGGACGAGTCGTCGATTCGCTGCCATACGCAGACCCATCATGATCCGGGAAATCCGCTTCGCCGGGGCGCATGCCTGGATGCCGTCGCGGGAATCGAATATGCCGCTCAAGCGATGGGAGTCCATGTGGGGTTGCTCAATGGAGGGATGTCGTCGGACGGGTCGATCGGCTATGTCGGAAGTGTGCGTGATGTGGTGTTCGGCATCGACCGGCTCGATGACTGTCCCGATGAACTGACGATCGATGCGACGCGCCTGTTCATGGGAGACGACTGTTTTCTGTATCGATTCGCTATTTCATCCGGAGGCCGTGAAGTGATAAGCGGGCAGGCCTCGATTTTTTTGAAACGGGCGCCGGTATGACGCAGAGACGCGCACTGGTCACAGGAGGAAGCGGCGTCATCGGCTCCGCGATTGCCGAACGGCTGGCCGCCGACGGACATGCCGTGATCCTGCATGCGTACCGGCATGTCGAGTCGGCTCAACGGACGGCCGAGAAGATCATGGCTCATGGCGGGACTGCGGCGAGCGTGTCCTTCGACATCACGGACGCGGGTGCGACACGCCGGACGCTCGACACACTGTTGAAGGATGGGCCGATTCAAATTGTGGTCAACAATGCCGGTTTGCATGAGGATGCGCCGATGGCCGGAATGACCGGCGAGCAGTGGAGCAGGGTCATCGATCTTTCGCTCAACGGGTTTTTCAATGTCACGCAACCGCTGTTACTGCCGATGATCGGCACGCGCTGGGGGCGGATCGTTTCACTCTCATCCTTAGCCGGCGTGGTTGGCAACCGCGGCCAGACGAACTATGCCGCGGCCAAGGCCGGGCTGCATGGGGCGAGCAAGTCGCTGGCGATCGAATTGGCGTCACGCGGCATCACGGTCAATGTGGTGGCGCCCGGCCTGATCGAATCACCCTCCACCAGGAATGCGTTCAAGCCGGAGCAGGTTGAAGCGATGGTGCCGATGAAACGTGCCGGCACTCCGGAAGAAGTGGCGGCGCTGGTCTCGTTTTTGCTGTCAGAGCAGGCCGGATACATTACGGGACAGGTAATCGGGGTGAATGGAGGCATGGCATAGGGGACGGGAATGGCGAGTAGTGAGTGGCGAGTAGCTCAGAGTGAATGACGCATCCGAACCGATTGACGTGTCCAAACCGAATGACGAGCCGATCGTAAGGGGTGAGGGGACGTGAAAGGTGACATGTGAAACGTGAGGCGTATTGGGTCGTCATCCCGTCCTATAACGAGGCTACGACTGTCCGCGAGGTGGCTGCGCGCGCGCGCCGCCACTGTCCCAACGTGATCGTCGTGGACGACGGGTCCATTGACGGGACGGTGCAGGCGTTGTCCGGCCTGGATGTGACGGTCTTACGCAACGACGAGAACCGCGGCAAGGCCGGCAGTCTCATGCGCGGATTCGATCATGCCTTGGCTCATGGCGCAGCCGGCGTCCTGACACTGGATGCGGATGGTCAGCATGCGCCGGAAGAGATTCCTTTGTTTCTGGAGCAAGCAATCCAGTATCCCGCAGCATTCATTATCGGTGTCCGGCGCCGAGACCAGCGACAGACGTCGTTCTGGCGGTATACCGCCAACCGGATCGCCGACTTCTGGATCGGATGGGCGGCCGGAATGCCGATCGAGGATAGCCAGTCCGGATTCAGGCTCTATCCGGCGCGGCTGTTACGAACGGTGACGATTCCCCATGGCCGGCATGCGAGTTTCGTCTATGAGAGCGAGATCCTGATCGAAGCAGCCAGGCAGGGGTTCGAACTCAAACACGTCATGGTCACGGTCACACCGCGGTCAGGGCCAAGTCCGAGTCATTTCCGTCCGCTGGCGGATATCGCCGGGATCGTGAGGATGGTGGCGTGGAAGCTTATCAGTCGAGGACTTTATCTCAGAGGGTTATATCGGATCTGTTTCAAGCGGACGGAATCTGGGAGCCCAGCCCACCACTATCACCGGCAAGAAGTGCCGGAGCATATACACAAATAATCGATGGATGGCTGGATGAGCAGGGGGACGGCCTACACTCTCTTCCCTGCCGAGTCGCGCGGCAGGGAAGAGAGCTAAAACTACATCCCTGCTGCGGTTAACCGTGCACGAATGGCCCCATCCAGCCGTTGGATCCAGCCGATGTAGTTTTCATGAATGGTCTGTTTCTCGGCATTGTATTTCAGATTGGTGCTATCTTTGTAAATGATGCTGTAGTTCTTTGTTGTGTGCGGAATCGAGACGACAGCCTGGTGGCTCCGGACGTTCAAGGTCCCGATGATTTCACCGGGTTTGGCCACTGCCATTTGCCAGTTTAGCCCTACGCCTGCTGCGATGATGGCTTTCTGGACGTCTTCTAAGCTTGGCTGTTTGCCGGTCGCAGTTTGAACAGGCGCGTCCTTGACCTGATAGATCTGTGCGCCGCCCCGGCAGCCCATCACGGCGACGAAGAGGATGCAGAGGATCAACGCAATGGGGCGTAAGCTATTCATAAACAAACCTCCTTGTTCTTAAGCCCGATCGGAGTGATAGTCGGCCATCTCCGGTATGACCGGTTGTCGTATAGGAATGTATCGGGGAGAACTCTCCCACATCGGAACCGGAGCATAACCTAAATCAAAAACTGAGTCGATTAGAGCCTCCACGAGGGAGAGGTTCGCCGGACTCATGCCCCATCGATTCCACCTGGACATCGTTCGAGGGAAGGTCTGATCTTTGGCTAAAATAAATTCAGATGGGTGGCAGTAGAACACGAGATGCTGTGAACGACGACCGATCCAATCGATCATGCGCTGTAAGGCCGGTAAACCCAGTACCCGCAGCGTGGCGAGATTGATGGGAAAGAGGCAGGCTGAGGGGGGGATCTCAAGAATGCTGCTCCTGCCCGGCCGATGCAGCCCTTGCCAGGATGGGTTGTAGGGTTCCAGTGGAGCCCAGAAATATTCCGTATAGTGCACGCGCCCGAATCCCATGTCGAAACGTCTGGCTGGAACCGATGAGTCGTAGCGATAGCCTTCATCTTCGAGGGCCCGCAAAGTCGCTTCTCCGATACGGAGATTCGGGGCCCTGAAAATCACGGGCCGTATCCCCGAGGCCTGTTCGACGGCATCGGTCGCCCGGCTGATCCATTCCCGTTGTTGCTCGTAGCCGGCCAGGCGAAAGTCTTCGTCGTGCTCAAGTCCTCCATGGGCCCACCCGTGCGTTCCTAACTGGTGTCCGCGGTGGTGACAGTCACGGACCAAATCAGGATAGCTTTCCGCGAATCGTCCGGCGAAGAAGATTGTTCCCTTGATCCGGTACTGGTCGCACAGGTCCAAGAGGCGTTCGAGTCCTGCCTGCGAGCCGGGGACCCAGTCGCAGTCGACCGTGAAATAAAACCGTGCCGTAGAGGCTTGGTTCTGTCCCGTTCCGGTGAGCGGGTGGGGTTTCTGGCCCTGTACTCTAGCGGGGATCATTACCAGCGGCTCCTTCGCGTTGTGCCTACACACAGAGGGGTTGTATGAGCATGATCAACCAGTGATGATCAGCCCCTCGATTTCGACCAATAATTCTTTTCTGCAGAGATCGCTCTGGAGGAACAGGACATGTTCTTGAGCAAGGGGCGAATGCATGATCGCTTCCTGAATTTCAGAGAGTGAGGCGGAGTCGCGCACATAGACTTTGTAGAGCGCCTGGCGCTGCGTGCCGGTGAGGTCGAAGCCTGCGGTATGCTGTGCCTGCTCGCAGACGGCCTGGAGGTTCCGAATCGTTTCTTCCGTTTGCGCGCGCGGCAGCCCGGCATGGCGGCTTGCGTGTCCGACGACGCTTGCAGTGCCGGAGAGATACAGCCGGCATTCCTTCTCTGACCGAGTGAGCGTGGCTCGGGCGAATGATGGGCTGCGAGGCCCATAGTCCTGAGGGTAGTCGTAGGCGTTCAGTTGGCGCGGATTGCTGAGATGTGTGGCCGGCTGCGTCCCGGCGAGAAACATGATTTGCAGCGGGCCGGATTTCGTTCCGACGGCCGTCGCCGCCGGCAGGGAAGAGGGAAAATCGGCCAGCACTTCGGTCAACGCATGATGGCGCCCCAGGCAGAACCGTTGATACCGTTCGAGCCCGTCCTGATCGTCGTTGATGTGGGGAAAGTAATTCCAGATCCGCCACAAATAGGGGTATCCCAAGGTATGGAGCCGATGGAGCATGGCTTTGTAGGCCTCGTAGGCTGCGGCGTCCATGGACCGGTCCGCGTCCTCATTGAGAGTCATTGAACCGATAAGAAAGGTGCCGTTCATGGCGATTGAACAGTCAGGGTCTGTGTGGAGTTGTACGGGCTTGTCGCCTGTCCAGACTTCGGCCGTAGGGGGTCCGTCGATCTGAGGGAGATTGAGCGCGATGACCGGACAGGGAAACTCGCCGGGCAGTGCCGATCCGAATGTGACGACGGCCATGGGGTGCGTGCTGGATTCGGTCAGCGTGAATGGGAGCTGCGCGCACTCGACATACGACACGCCCGGTCGGGCGGTTGTTTCTGACACTCGCCGGGCCGTCATGGTGAATGGCGGAATAGTTGTCGATTTCACAGTCGCACTGCCTCGTTGTCGTTACCGGCGATCGTGGATGGCATAATCTTTGAGCGTCGTCACGGTTTCCGGCACGCCGCGGATGCGGCGCTGGAATGCCGTCCAATTCTCTCTGAAGTTGAACAGATAGACGAGATAATAGGCGATTTTGAACAGGAAAATCGGGAGTCTCGTCGGAGATTTTCCGAAGGCGTCGCCGGCCAGAATGGAGAGGACAGCCTCCTCCATTTTGAATTTGGATCTTTCGGACATGAACAGGTTGCGGAAGGCCGGCTGGGTGAAGTGATAGATAAACCAAGAATAGGTTTTCACGCCCAAGCGGACGCTCCGTTCAAACTCCTGGAGGTGTCGTTGGTATTCCGGTGACTTCCGCAAATAGGCATCGACGACGTCGGCGCCCAGTGTGGCGCTATTGAGCGCCAGATGCACGCCGCTGGAGAACACCGGGTCGATAAAGGCGAAGGCGTCGCCCACCATCAGGTATCCGTCGCCGCGCATGGTCGATCGGCGATAGGAATAGTTGGCGGCGGCGTAGGCTTGGCCGATGAGTGTGGCCTTGGCCATACGTTCCGCCACGGGAGCGCAGAGAGCGATCGTATCCCAGAGAAATTGCTCCAGCGGAACCTTTCGGGTGCTGATATACGAGGGCCAGCAGACCGCTCCCACACTGGTCGTGCCGTCCTTGAACGGAATGATCCACCACCAGCCGTGATCGAACCAGACGATGCTGATATTGCCCTCATCTTTTCCAGGCAGCCGTCGCACGCCTTGGAAATGTCCAAACACAGCCGCGCTGTTGTGGCTGGGATTGCGATACTTGCCGCCGAATTGTCCGGAAAGAAATGTGTCGCGCCCGCTGGCATCGACTACGAACTTGGCTTCGTAGCCGACCGCGTTTCCCGTCCGGTCTTCAGCCTGAATCAGATGGGTGGAGTCGTGCCGGAACTCAACGCGTTTCGCCCGGACGCCCTCATGTACGTGGACTCCCTTGCTGACCGCGTTGTCGATCAGGATCTTGTCGAACTCGGCCCGTTTGACTTCATAGGAAAACGGTTGCGAGCCATCCAGCGCCTTCGAAAAATACAGGGTGCGGGATCGCCCGTGATAGGGCGAGACGATTTCCGCGCCATACTTGGCGATGCCGATCTTTTCGACTTCCGGGAGCACACCCAATCGTTGCAATACCGGCAGTGAATGAGGGAGCAGCGATTCGCCGATGTGGAAGCGCGGGTGGCGGTCTTTCTCCAGCACATGCACGTCCCATCCCTTTTCCGCCAGCAGCGCCGAAATGGCCGAGCCGGCCGGGCCGCCTCCGACCACGAGGACGTCGCATGTTGTCAGAGGGTTCGCTATGCCTGGGTCTGAAGTCTGCATGACAATAATGGTGTTTGAACAGCGGTAAGGTGCATCGGAGTATACCTGAGAGATGGTGTGATGGCCAGCGCGCGGGCCGCGGTCTCCAGCTCGCGTGGCTCGTGAAGCGTATCTCGTTGGGGAAGGAGCGCATAGCTGATGGCGTGTAGCACGTGACTGAGCCGGACAGTTGTGAGTTAAGAATTGAGAATGGTGAGGTGTATCTGAGAACTCTCAATTCAACACTGCTATCTGCTCCCTGCTCTGGATTTTCCACACCTCACCCCTTACCCCTCACGCCTCACGTCCGGATACCATACGCCATAGGCTCTGTTCTTTGGGCGAGATACGAGCGACGAAGGCTGGAGCAGCGGATTGGGAATGGCAGCAGAAACGCCCGTGAATTATGAGGGCTAGATGAGTGGGCATGGCCAGTGCAGCCTGATTCTCTTGACATCGCTACGCAATCGTCCTAGCTTTCATCGTGCGTATCGATTGCAGCAAAACCAGTTAGACGGCGCAAGGACAGCAGGCAATGGGATCACCCAAGAACTTTCTCCTCGTTCTTATCAAGCCGTCCCATTACGACGACGATGGCTACGTGATTCAGTGGATCCGTTCGGCCATTCCCTCGAACACACTCGCCGTTTTGAACGGTCTCGCGCTTGATTGTGAGGCGCGTAAGGTGTTGGGCGAGGACGTCGCCATTGATATTGACCTCTACGACGAAACGAACACCGTCATCCCCATCCGATCCATCATTCGAAAAATGAAGGGCTATGCGTCCGGCCTGGTGGGCTTCGTCGGGGTGCAAACTAATCAGTTCCCGCGCGCAGTCGATCTGGCTGACCACTTTCTCAAGGCGAATATTCCGGTCGCGATCGGCGGGTTCCATGTGAGCGGCTCTGTCGCCATGCTCCCTACGCTGCCACGAGATCTTCAAGCCGCCGGAGAGAAGGGCATCAGCCTGTTTGCCGGAGAAGCGGAAGGCCATTTGGATGAGGTCTTGCGCGATGCCTACGGAGGGAAGCTCAAGCCTCTGTACAATTTCCTGAACGAGGGCCGGAGTCTCGAGTCCTCACCGTCGCCTTTTCTGCCCGTCCAGATCGTGAAAAACACATTTCGCCGTCTCTCCAGCTTCGACGCGGGACGAGGATGCCCGTTCCAATGCAGCTTCTGCACGATCATCAATGTGCAGGGGCGCAAGTCTCGCTACCGCTCGGCGGATGATATCGAGCACATCATCCGGGCCAATCTGCAACAGGGTGTGGGACGTTTTTTTATCACGGACGACGATTTCGCGAGGAACAGCAACTGGGAGGCGATTCTCGACCGGTGCATTCAGATGCGGGAGGAGGAGGGTCTGGCGATCTCGTTTACCGCCCAGGTCGATGTCGGCGCCTATAAAATTCCGCGGTTCATCGAAAAGTGCGCCAGAGCCGGCTGCAATAACATTTTTATCGGGCTTGAGAACCTCAACCCCGATTCGCTCGCCGGGGCGAAGAAGCTGCAAAACAAGATCTGGCAATACCGGAAAATGCTGCAAGCGTGGAAAGATCACGGCTGCACGACGGTGGCCGGGTATATTTTGGGCTTTCCCACCGACACGCCGGAATCCATTGCGCGCGATATCGAGATCATCAAGAACGAGCTTCCTTTAGATGGCCTCGAATTCTTCTGCCTCACGCCGTTGCCAGGCTCGGAAGACCATCGGAAACATTGTGAACGGGGCGCGTGGATCGAGCCGGACATGAATAAATACGATTTAGAGCATGTCACCATGGGCCATCCCCTCATGTCCAAAGAAGAATGGCAACGGACCTACCGTAATGCCTGGAAACAATACTATACGGAGGAGCATATCGAACGGGTGTTGTATCGGGCCGCGGCGAAAGACCAGGATATTTACAAAGTGATGTTCCTGTTGTTGTGCTTGGGGGGCAGCATCGCGCTGGAAGGGATTCACCCCCTGGAAGCCGGCATGTTCCGGCTCAAGGTGCGGACGATGCGCAGGCCTGGCATGCCGCTTGAAAACCCGCTGATGTTTTACCCGCGCCGAGCATGGGAGATTGCGTCGCTCAGCGTCCGGTGGCTGAATCTGGTGCGGAGATTTTTCAAGATTCTTCGGCGGGTGCAAAGGCACCCGCAGCAGTCGGGCGAGGTGGATCTGGCCATGGTTCCGGTAGAGGATCAACATGATGAGGATCTCGCCCTGCTGCAAGTCTATCGTGACCATATTCCCGTGAGTCACATCGCCAAACAGACCGTCACCGCGGCTCAGCGATGAGCCGCGCGCGGACGCTCTACTCCTGAGGAAAACGTAGCGTGCCATTGACCGATGGCTAGGTGAATGTTAGTCTCCGCACCTATTCAAGGAGACGTCAATTGTCTGCTATTCTTTTCTCCCCAGCCAAGGAGGTCATGATGAAAATTATGGGTGTACTGTTGGGCACTGCCCTGCTGTTTTCGACAGCGGCGTGCCATTCGACACAGGTGAAAATTCCGACTGCGCCGATCGGGCCCAATGAAAAATCATTAGGTCAGACCGAGGGGGTCAGTTCAGGTAAGTTGCTGTTCTTCTTCATTCCAATCAATCAGAATGAGCGATTCGAAAATGCGTATAAGCAAGCGGTGCAAAAGGCTGGAGCAACTAGGCTGACGGATATCACTATTTCAGAGCGATGGTGGTGGGGATATGTGATCAATGGCTATGTCTTTAAGGTACAGGGAACTGCTGTCGCAGAAAAGTAATCTTTCTTTCACTCTAGGAGGCATAGATGAGATCTCTCAGCCTGTTTCTTGGAACAGTGCTTTTGCTAACGACTGTGGCTTGCCACTCGACGAGATTAACGTTTCCATCTGCGCCGATCGGACCTGACGAAAAGTCTCTTGGGCCGACATCTGGAACCAGTACGGGCATCATGCTTTTCCAGTTCATCCCAATCAATCAGAATACGCGTTTTGAAAATGCTATGGCTGAAGCTGTGCAGAAAGCTGGAGGCACTCGCCTCACCGACGTGACGATTTCAGAACAGTGGTTCTGGGCTTGGGTGCTGGATGGGTTTATCTTTAAGGTTGAGGGTACGGCGGTGGGAAAGAAGTAGAAGGCGTCAGACTGCCATCTGAACACCGTACAGTGTCGGCGAATTCGATCGGGCCCTGGCGTGTGCTTTACGTTGACATGCTGGGGCCTGTTTATTTGTGGAGAAGGCGATGATTCCGATGAGCCCACAGATCAACACATGAAATGGCGAAGTCTTTGATCCACAATGGAATGCCGCTTCTTAGGGGGGGGCTATTGGGCAGATAGGCCGGTGCATGCTATCCTTTCTCTGAGGTTGAAGGGTCGATGATCCAATTGGCGCGGCGTATAGGATTGGTAGCGGGACTGCTTCTGCCCTTGTGGGTGGTTTCAGGTGCGCTTGTGTTTGCCGAGGATGAATCGGCAAAGGGCTCCGGCGTGTTTGAGCGAATCGGAAGCACCGCCAAGAAGGTGGGCCACAAGATCGAACAGGGTGTTGGAAAGGTGGTCAAGAAAGTCGAGGAAAAACACATTGGAGAGAAAGTCGAGCAAAAGTTAAAAAAGGCTGCCGACAAGACTGCAGAAGGTTTTAAAAAGGCCGGGGACAAGATCGATCAGAAACTCAATCATTAGCTGCGCTCGCAAGCACCTGCCGTTCCTGTCATACTCACTTCGGTCCTTTCTCGAAAGTACAGAGTTGTATTGTCGGTCCCATCATGAGCCTTCTCGATCAATTCTTCGTCTATCACCCGGAACCCTGGCAGGATCGCGATTGGGCCAAGCTCAGCGGGTTGCCGCTTGAGGATGTGTCGTTTCAGGCCGCGGATGGTGCGCGGTTGTTCGGCTGGTATGTCGAGACCAGGGCAGATCGCCCGGTGATGCTCTGGTGTCATGGCAATGCGGGCAATATCATCCATCGTCTCGATAATATGAAGTTGCTCTATCAGCTCGGGTTGTCGGTGTTTCTGTTCGACTATCGCGGGTATGGGAAAAGCCAGGCCGTTCGTCCCAGTGAAGAGGGGCTCTATCACGATGCGATCGGGGCCTATGAGTATCTTACGCGTATCAGGAAGATTCGTCCGGAGCGGATCGTGCTGTTCGGCCGGTCGCTCGGCGCTGCGGTGGCTGGAGAACTTGCCACGCAACGTCCGGCTCCAGCGTTGATTCTTGAATCCTCATTTCCCTCCATCGAAGCTGTCGCCAAGTATCACTATGCCGGGCTACCGGCCCATTGGTTGTTGGGAGCTGAGTTCCGACTGATCGACCGCCTCCCGCAGTTGTCGTTGCCGAAGCTGGTCATTCACGGAGACAAAGACGACATCATTCCCATCGAATTGGGGCGCCAGGTCTTCGACGCAGCAATCCAACCGAAGGATTGGTATGCGATCCCGGGTGCCGATCACAACGACACGTACCAGGTAGGAGGCGGGGTCTACTTCCGCCGTCTCGGCGAGTTCATCAAAAAAGCGCTCGCGGTGTAGCAGAGGATCAGCTTACCGTTTCGCTTCCGGCGGCGGCCAGTTCATCTCGGCGTGGCGGCCGCAGTAGTAACACAAGAGGCGGTAGCGGGCCTTGCGGCGTGGATTCGGCAGCGAGATAAAGGTGATGGGCGTCTCGTCATAGGGGCAGGCGGGTTGCTCATGGAGGAGATGGACTTCCGCCATCATGGTGATGGAGGCGAGGTCCCAAGGCGGTGAGGCTTGCTCGCGCCCTGCAATCTTCTCAACCGCATGACAGCGTTCACAGGTTGCCTCGTAGGTTTTGATACGCGCGGCATGCGGGGTCTGGTCGGCGACAGCCAAGGATCCGCCGCAACCGGGTTTCGCGCAAATCAGATGTTCGTGCTGAAGCGCTTGAACGAAACGTCTGTGGGCTTCCCGTTCTTCTTCGGTTTTCATCGAAACCCCTCCTTCCTCGATCCACGGTGATCAATGACCAGCATCCAGGTTGATTCTCCTGGGCACACTGACCGAGCGCGCTCTCGCTCCTTCCTCAGGAGCGACATCTCTGTCGGTTACACTGCGCACATTGAGCGAGCACAGCCCTTCGCCTCTTCCTTCCTGAGAGGACTGAGTTGGGTTCATACTGCGCGCATTGACCGAGCGCCGTCATTACTCAAAATGACCATCAAAGTCTTGGCGCGCGGGCAGCGAGCACTGAAACCAACTCAGTCCTCTCAGATCTCCTATATCCCCCACCCGCCCGAAATCTGGATATTTGCGCCGTTCACGTAACGGGCCTCTTCGCTGAGCAGATAGCGGACGGCTGCGACTGTATCATCGACGGTGCCGATGTATCCGGCGGGTATGCGTTTGGTCATGCCGGCCAGTTCTCCCGGCGGCGCGCTCCCGGAATCGATGAAGCCCGGAGAAATTGCATTGACGGTGATGCCGTAGGGCGCCAGCAGTTTCGCCAGCGTGCGGGTCAGAATCAAGACGCCGGCTTTAGCGATGTAGTGGGCGGTGACATCGGGCTGGGAGATCATGTGGTCCGCGTTGGCCATGCTGAAGCTGATGATACGGCCGGACTTGCGGGCCTTCATCCCGGGAGACACTGCTTGAGCGAGATAAAAAATGGGGTGGAGATTGCCGTCGAACATCTCGTTCCATCCGGCAACGGACTCTTCAAACAGATTGACGCGGTGGTAGGGGCCGGCGCCGTTGATGAGTGCATCGATCTGTCCCCATTGTTGTTCAACCTGAGTCACCAGGGCCTTGGCTGCTATCGGGTCCGACACGTCGCAGCGAACCGCGAGAGCCCGGCCTCCTCGCTCAGTGATGGCACGGGCGGTCTGTTGCGCCTCAGCCTCGCTGGTCCTATAGCAGATCGCAATTTTCCACTGGTGAGCAGCAAGGTCGAGGGCAATGCCCCGTCCAATGCCTTTGGCTCCGCCGGTGATGAGCGCAACGTGATCTGTCATCGTCGGTCCTCTGGTCCGGAAGTGATGATCTATTATGCTCTTGAACGCAGACGTTTGGCGAGAAGCTGGAGCGCCCCTGCCGTGCGGCTCGAAAACGACTGGTCGCGCTTCGGCCTCTTGGCATCGAGTGTGCTGGCTTCGACGAGAGCCTGGAGATCGTCGATGGTGTCGACGTCGCGCCACGGCGCGAGCAAGGCACTCTTGAGTCCAAGCGTAGACGCCTTTTCCTGCGTCAGTTTCAGCACCTGATCGGTGGACCAGGGGATGCCGGTAAAGAGGTCTGGGACCGATCGGTTGAGCGCGATCAGATAATAGCCGCCGTCGAGGGCGGGACCCAAGACGAGGTCGTGCGAGTTCAACAAGGTCAACGCCTGTGTGTATTGTTCGAGCGGCAGCGCCGGCACATCGGTCCCGACGATCAACACATGTTTGTAGCCTCGCGAGAACAGATTCTCGAAGACTTGTGCCATGCGCGTTCCCAAGTCGTCGCCGGTTTGATCGAGTAATGTCACACTTTGTCGCTCTTCCATGATTTTGAAGAACACATGCGTCGAGGAGGGCGCACAGGCGAGGTAGCGGTCGAAGGGCAATTTGAACAGTGTTGTTGCCGTCTTCGTCCGCTCCAATGTATCGAGGACAAAGCTCCCATGGAGCGTGGCTGCTTCATCGTGAGTCAGCGGAGGGCAGAGGCGCGTTTTCACCTGACCCGGGGTTGGCGCCTTGGCGAATACCACCAGCGCAGCGTGGTGAGACGTGAGGGGTGAGGGGTGAGGGGTGAGGGGTTTCATCGGATGGTCTCGTAGAAGTTGTGTAGCCGATGAGGGCTGACGCCGATCCAGTACAGGAATCGGAGGGTCCACATCAAGAGGATCGTCCGTAGCGGCCCTTGCCGCTCCCATCGTCGAAATGATGTGGTTACGGTCTCGCGCAACGCTGCGATTCGACCGGCCCGTTTCAGCCGCTTGCTGAAGTCGATGTCCTCCATCAATGGGATATCAGAGAAGCCGCCGAGCTGTTCAAACACCTGACGGCGGACGAAGATGGCCTGGTCGCCGGTGGCGATTCTGGTCAGACGTGAGCGCCAGTTCATGAATAGGCCGATCGTGATCCCCCACATGGAGGGATGGTCGAAACAGACGTCGAATCGGCCCCCCTTCACTTTGGGGTCGGCTAAGGCTGATTCAATGATTTTCCCGGCATCGCCCGGAAGCTGTGTGTCGGCATGTAAGAAGAGCAGCGTGTCGCCCTTGCCTGCCTTCGCTCCCTGATTCATTTGGCGCGCGCGCCCTTTGGGAGCCGTGATGATGCGAACCGTGGGGGTATGCATGCAGTATGCTTCGGCAAGCTGGATCGTCCGATCCGTGCTTCCTCCATCTATTACGATGATGTCGTCAAATCCCAATGCCTCCGTGTGCGCCAGTGTCTGCGCCAGGACTGTTTCTTCGTTTAGTGTGGGGATGATGACGGAAATCGTCATCGCGACATCACGCGGTAGGTTTCTTCGGTTCGTTGAACATGAAGTACATGACGACGATGATGGTGGCCCAAAAGACCACCTGCTTGTGCCAAAACAATACTTCACCGTACTGAAAGAGTGCCAATGCCAGAGAGATAGCGACGGTCATCACCCCGTAGCGGATGGCCGGGGTCTCGACCGCGGCATTGGCCCATACGGTCAGGCCGCCGAAATAGATCAGAAACGGCACGACATTGATTTCGAACCCTCCGCTGATGGAGAGAAATACATTGAGAAAGCCGATGAACATCAGCGCCGTCCCGACCATGAGTCCGATGACCTGCGTCGGGTGCTCGCTGTCGTTTTCCTCACGCGCCGAGCCGGCTGGCGGATCCGGAAGCTTCGGCGTCTGATCCTGCGTGGGGGGAAGGTCTGAAGGGGCCATATGCTATGCCTTGAAATGCTTGCTAAGGGTGAGGGCCTGCTGCTGATAGGATGAGCCAAGGCCCACTCCATAGAGCTGGCTCGGCTTGTCGAGCATCTTGTCGTACACGACTTTGAAAAATGTCTGTCCATCGTGAATCAGAAACGGTACATCATGGGGGCGGACTTCCAGGACTACTTGTGTCCCTTTTATTTCTCCCTTCGATCCATAACCGAATCCTGGATCGAAGAATCCTGCGTAGTGGGTGCGCAACTCTCCGCAGGCCGCTTCATAGGCGACCATTTCAGCTGCGTAGCCGGCGGGCACGCGGATACGCTCTTTCGATGCAAGGATGTAGAACTCTTCCGGCTCCAGCAGCAGACTGTCGTGCCGATGACGATACAGCGGTTCCCAGAAGTCCGCCGCTGCGTAATGGCCGACCTTGCTGAGATCGATCACATGGCTGTTTTTCTTTGCACGATAGCCGATGATGCGGGAGCTGCTTCGCTCGTCTCCTTTGACATCGATGCGGAGAAAGAGGCCGTGTTCAGCCCGAAAGTCCTGGTTCCCCACGGCCTTTCTGGACGGATCGTTATGGTATAGCAGCGGTGTCGTCCGGTGCAGCGCGAGCAGGTCGCGGTCGGGGACGGCGGCATTGCCGCGTACGAATCGGATTTGGTTGAGCGATTGCCCGGTGCAGACCTTGATGGCGAACGACCGCGGGACGACTTCCAGGAAGAGCGGGCCGTGATAGCCGGCACGGATTTCATCGAACCCTGCATTCAGATCCGTCACAACGCGGGTGAACACGTCCAGCCGGCCGGTTGTGCTCTTGGGATTGGCGCGGGCGCGGATGGTTTTCGGCAGTTTCAAGCTTTCCAGCAACGGCACCAGATAGACGTGGCCTTTTTCAAGAATCGCGCCGCCGGTCAGGTCCATCTCGTACATCACCAGGTCAGACTGGTAAAAGTCGAGTATGTCGAGACGGGAGGAGATGGCGGACAGTTCGGGCAAAAAACTGCTGATCAGACGGTAGGCCTTGCGTCCCAGGCGGAGATCGAGACTGGCCGGCTGGATCTGCCGGTCCTCAATCGCGGGGGATGCATCGATGACCTGGCTGCTGATCAGCCGTGTGATGTCTTGATAGGGGAGAATGCCGGCATGGGGTGATCGAGTGCTCACAGATCGTCCGCATCTCCGCCGCAGCTGTTGCCCCAGGTTGCGTAGCCGTCCCGGTCCGGATAGCTGTCGCCGCAAGACGCAAAGGTTTCAGCGGGGCTTTTGTGCGATGAGCGCGCGCTGACCATTGGAAGTTCTCGGCTGTTGCCGGTCTGTGGCTGTGGGTAATGAAAGGTCTTATTCTCGTAATTCCGCAAGACGGCTCCGTCTTCGTCCATATGCACGAGATAGTCGTCCGGCAGCAGGGGGATTTTGCCGCCGCCGCCCGGTGCATCGATCACGAAGTGCGGGACCGCCATGCCGCTGGTGTGGCCTTGAAGCGATTTGATGATATTCAATCCCGTTTCAATCGACGTGCGGAAATGATTCGTGCCCTTGGTCAAGTCTGCTTGATAGATGTAATAGGGTTTCACCCGCGCGAGCAACAGCTGATGCATGAGCCGCTTCATGATGTCGGGATCGTCGTTCACGCCTTTGAGCAGAACGGTTTGCGCTCCCAACGGCACGCCGGCGTCGGCCAGCATGCCGCAGGCGGCTTTCACTTCCGGTGTGAGCTCGTCGGGATGGTTGAAATGCAGGTTCATGTAGATCGGATGATAGCGTTTCACAATCTCGCAGAGCTTCGGGGTGATTCGCTGGGGTAGGGTGCCGGGGACCCTCGATCCAATGCGGATCAACTCCAAGTGTGGAATCGTCCGAAGCGCTTTGAAGATCCGTTCGATCAGGTAGTCGGGGAGAAGCAGGGGGTCGCCGCCCGACAAGATGACATCCCGTACTTCTGTGTGCTCTCTGAGGTAGGCGATGGCCCGATCCAGCTCGCCTTTCTTGAGGAAGCCCGGTTTCCCGACCAGCCGTTTTCTTGTGCAGAAGCGGCAATAGATCGGACATTGGTTGGTGACCATGAGCAGCACGCGATCCGGGTAGCGGTGAACCAGATGCGGCACCGGACTCATGAGATCTTCTTCGAGGGGATCGTCTTCCGCGTCGAGGTCGTCCAATTCGGCCATTTCAGGGATGACCTGTTTCCAGATCGCATCGCCCTTGGCTTTGATCGTGCCCAGGACGGTCGGGGTGATCCGCATGGGATAGGGGCCGACGATGGCTTCGAGTTCTTCGGCGTCGAGCCCGAATCGTTCGGCCAGATCTTTCGGTTTTACAATGCTTTTCGCGAGAACTTGTTTCCAGTCTTCCATTGAGCGCCCTCAGTTGATCCGGCAGGAAGGATGATCGTCATCGTCACCCGGCGGATCTGGTATCGCGCGGTCTTGCGATGGAAACGACTCTGCGGCTCCTGCGCCGCCGGTTCTATGCCGCTCGTCCAGATAGGCCAAAATGTCGGCGGTCTCCGTCAGAACAAGATCGCCGTCCTTGAGGACGGGCACATAGTACTGGCCGGATACCTGGTGGACTTGCTTGCGCATCGACCTGCTATCGGGAACGACGATGTCCTCATAGGGCAGTTCTAGGTCTGCCAGTTTTTGACGGACGACTTCGCAGTCGGGGCACCAGTCGACATGGTAGAGTGTGATAGACATGGCAATGTTTAAGGTTCAGTGCTCAAGGGTGAAAGGGCTTCATAACTCAACGCGCGCACGTGTATGGACCATTTACCAGTCATCATCGAGTATTGTCTGTGATAACGGCACAAGGGGCCATGATGGCGTCTTGCATGCCATGGATGACTTTCTTGTCGGCCGGGCAGACTGTGGCCAGGATACCAGCCAGTTCCACCTTTTCGCCAGTGACAAAATAGTAGGGTGAGAGGCGCGCCCGTCCAGCCATGTGGACCATCGATTGCTGGTGTTCGTCCATGTACTCCATGTCAAACAGCCGGCCTTTGTGAAACTCCTGCAAGATGTACGGTGTGGTCCGGAAAGATGCAAGCGCTTTGTGGAGCGCACCGGTCCACTCCGACTGCGGCAGGTCATGTCCGATTGAGACGCCTCGACTGCCCCACGCCAATTCAGAGAATCCCGACGGTTTGATGACGAAGTGCCGTTCTTTTTGGGTGGCTGTTTCCAGATCGGCCCAGTTCGCGACGGCGCGTTCTCCCAGGCTCAGGCCTGGTATCGTGGCCGTGGGGGGAAGCGTTGCCGGGTCGAGTATCCACGTTCTCGGCATGATTGTGGTGAGGTGAAGAAAGCAGTCCTCGCCAAGTTCCTTCTTCCAATAGGGTCGTAGAATGGGATGGTGCAGCAGAGCAAAGGCAGACTTTTCCTCCAGCGCCGGTTTGTAGGGGGGCGTCACGGCCACCAAAGTCTTTTTTGCGGCATACTGGACGAGTTCAGATTTGGGAATATTCGGCAGGTCGAAAAGCTCGAAAAAACGGTAGATCAAAGCGACGGCTTGCTCGCCGCTGTCTGTTTTGAGGGAAAGGCCCTCTTCCGTAAATCGGATGTCGCGCGGCTCGACGCACCAGGCGGGTATCCCTTGTTCACGGAGCCGCGCCGCCAGCCAGGTCATTTCCGGCCGGTAGTCTTTGGCTTCTTCGGACACCAGGATGGCCACGCATCCTGCGTGTTGAGCTTGGGCGGACTGCAACATCGAAGCGAAGCCGCGCACCATGCCGTCCCGGCCTCCAACGAGCTCATGTCGTTGAAGGGGAAGGGGTGCGGAGTCAACAGGTGTGCCCGCGTAGATTTCGGACATGCATGCTGTCAGCCCGATGCCGCCGGGCACCGAATCAAGTTCGGTGATGACCATGCCGTCCTGTGTGGGAATCACATCAGGCCGGATGACGGCCGGCAGCGAGTCTCTGAACCGTTTCATGCGGCTGTAGGTCACCAGTGCGTCCGGCTTGCCGCGATCCAGGTACTGCGCGACCCATGAAGGCTGAACACCCTTCACGCTCTCATAGTAGAGGCGGTTCAGCGCACGGTAGAACGACAGCAGTCGAGGCCCAAGCGCGGTGAAGAATGTCAGCTGGTCGCGGGACAGCAGCAGCGGGTCTGGGCTGATGCGCCAGGATGTACCGGTCTGGACGGCGGAACCGCCGCCATCCAGCGAGGGTTTGGCGGGAGAGGGGACCGATGGGTCTGCAAATAAATGTGCGGCTTGCAATTGTGTGCGGATGGCTGCGCAGCGGCTGAGTGCGGTCTCAGCCTGAAGTGAGGGACAACAAGGTTCAGGGTGTGCCAATGAGAGAGTCCTTTGCACGATTCTGTAGCCAGCAGGACAGCGGCTCCCGGAGTGGCTCGAGCGGGTGAATGCTAACACGGGGTGGTGGGTTCGACAAGGGGCGGGGGCTGGCCCGGGATTAAGTCAAGGGTAGGGTAAAGACACCGGTGAGGCGATCGTTGCTCTGCTTGCCATGCTTGGACATGCATCGTATGATGGCAATCTCAATGGGTTTTCTTTCGATGGAGTCCGAACAGTCTGAGATCGTTCCGAAGCCACTGCCTCAAGTAGTGCCCAGCTCCGTCTGTTTTCAGTGTGACGTCTGTTGCCGGTTCCCGGAAGCCGACAGCTTTCTACGCCCCTATTTTACGGAGCAGGAAATTCAGGCGGCGGTGGCGCATGGCTTGCCTGTCGGGTCTTTCCCTGATCGGTCCGGCTCACAGATCGATTTGGTCGAGAACCCTCTGGGAGAGGGGTATCTCTGCCCGGCGTTCGATGCCGTATCCGGTCGATGTGGCATCTATGAGGCTCGCCCACTGGATTGCCGGCTCTATCCGCTGGCCCTCATGTGGAATGCGGCTCATGAGGAAGTGGTGCTCGGTTGGGATACCAAGTGTCCCTTTATGCATGAAGCCGTTCCTGCAGAGATTATCTCGCATGCGGACCGGGTCGCCGATCAGCTGATGACGGGGACGATGACTGAGATGATCGTTGCCAATCCTCGTCTGATCGGACGCTTTCAGGATGATGTCGTCATCGTGAAGCCTCTTCCGCATCTGACGGCCCGCTTGTCACGCGTGCGTATTGATACGCGCCTCCATGCGCTGATTGCGGAGGACGCGCCGCGCTTCACCCGGGCATTGGAACGGGCGGAGGTCCTCGGCCCCGATGCGTTGGCGGCCTATGCGTTTCCCTATCATGCCATCTGGACGCAATTGCTTCCCCATTGGTGGATGGAATCCGGTGAGACCTTCTTTTTGTTTGCCCGGTCTCCGGACGGATGGTTCATGCCGCTGCCTCCCTTAGGGCCGAGGCCGATCGATGAGACTGTGCGTGAAGCTTTTGCATGGATGCGGCGCTGGAACGGACCGTCGCCGGTGAGTCGGATCGAAAACGTCATGGAGCCGCAGCGGCGGCTCTTGGAACGGCGTGGCTTCTCATGCAGGCGGAAGGACGGGGATTATCTCTATAGGGCCGGGGCATTGGCAGCGTTGACCGGCGATCGTTACAAGGCTCAGCGGGCGCTGTGTAATCGTGCCGAACGTGAGCAGGTTCTCGTCACGGAGCCGTATTGCGCGCGGCATCAAGCCGGCTGCCTGGCGTTGTATGAACGGTGGGCTGTCCAGAAGCAAGCCGGGGCTCTCGATGCGATGGGCGCGTTTCTTCTTGAAGATGCGAAGGTGGCGCATACTCGTGTGCTGGCGGAGCATGAGCAGATCGGGCTTGCCGGAACGGTGGTCATCGCCCAGGAGAGGGTCATGGCCTATACGTTCGGGTATTGGTTGACTCCACAGACATGGTGTGTGCTGCTGGAAGTTGCGGACCGGTCAATGCCCGGCTTAGCACAATGGTTGTTCCGCGAAACCTCCCGCAGTGCAGTCGGCGGCGGTGCGATGTCGATCAATGCCATGGATGATGCCGGCCTCCCACATTTGCGCGAAGCCAAACGGGCCTATCGTCCTCAGACAGTGCTCGACAGTTGGATCATCATGGATTGTGAGCGATGAGTATTCCTGCAGAATCACAACCGGCGTCGGGATTTCACCGATATGGATGGCTGACGGTTCTTATTGTTGCGGCGGTAACGCTCGCGCTCAGCAGTGCTATCGTTCAGCGTGCCTATGCCGAGAGTCGTCTCCTTGTCATCGCCGGGACTGTTATTTGGGTGCCGCTGGTCGCGCTTTTGTTCTGGGCGATGCTGCGGTGGCGCGCGGAATACCGTCGAGTGTTGCAGGAGAGCGCATGGGCGCGGGCGGCCGAGGCGGCTTTGCTGCAAAGCCAGGAACGTAATCGGGCAATCATCGAGACCGCTCTTGATGGGGTGATCACCATCGACATGTCCGGAATTATCACGGACTGGAATACTCAGGCTGTGGCGATCTTTGGGTGGACCAGAGAAGAAGCCGTGGGGCGGTTACTTTCGGAGACCGTTATTCCCGTGCGCGACCGGGAGGCGCATGTTCTGGGTTTGCGGGAGTATCTTCAGACCGGAGTCGGCTCAATCCTGAATCGCCGCATCGAGGTGTCGGCGTTGCATAAAGACGGCCATGAGTTTCCAGTCGAACTGGCTGTGTCACCGGCGCGCGTCGGCGAGTCCTATATGTTCAGTGCCTTTGTCCGGGACATCACGGATCGTCGTAAAGCCGAACGGAGTCTGGCCTCGCAATATGCGGTGACACGGGTTCTGGACGACGTCGCGACGCTGGAAGAAGCCGTGTTCAAGGTCATGCAAGCGGTCGGTGAAAGTTTGGAGTGGGAATTAGGCGTGTTCTGGAGATTAGACAAGCCCTCGGGTCTCTTGCGCTGTTTCAACCACTGGAGTGCGGCGGCGCTCGATGCCGATGAGTTCATCGCGGCGACCCGGGCGCAATCCTTCAAGCCGGGTGTCGGACTGCCGGGCCGGATTTGGGAAAGCGGGCAGCCGGTGTGGATCAGAGACATTGCCACGGAGTTTGATCTCCCCCGGTCGGAGATGGCGGCGAAAGGCGGGCTCCACGGCGCGTTTGGATTTCCGATTCGTGTCGGCGGCGAGCTCGAAGGGGTGATCGAGTTTTTCAGCCGGCAGGTCCGGGAGCCGGATGAGAGGCTGCTGAATATGCTGGCGGATGTCGGGCTCAAGCTGGGGCAATTCGGCGAACGCGCACGAGCCAAGGAGGCGCTGCATCAGGCCGAAGGCCAGTTGCGGCAATCGCAGAAAATGGAAGCGGTAGGCCGGCTTGCGGGTGGTGTCGCACATGACTTCAACAATCTGTTGACCGTCATTCGCGGGTACAGCGAGCTGGTCCTGAGCCGTCTGGCCCTGGATGACCCTTCCCGACGCGACATGGAAGAAGTCAAGAAGGCGGCCGATCGAGCAGCCGGTCTGACGGGGCAGCTTCTTTCGTTCAGCCGGCGCCAATTCGCGGCCGTGAAGGTAGTGGATTTGAATGCCATTGTCACCAACATGGATGGCATGCTTCGGCGGTTGATCGGCGAAGATATTATCGAGCTATGGGCGGATCTTGAACCACAATTGTGGCCGATCAAGGCCGACCCCGGGCAACTTGAACAGGTCATCATGAATCTGGCGGTGAATGCGCGAGACGCCATGCCGACGGGCGGGCGGCTGCTGATCGAGACTCGAAATGTCACAATTGGAAGAGGGACTCGGTCACAATCGGTGATGGTGGACGAAGGTTCCTACGTCATGTTGGCCGTGAAAGACTCTGGCCATGGTATGAGCGAAGAGGTTCAGGCCCATGTGTTCGAGCCCTTCTTTACGACGAAAGAGAGCGGTAAGGGGACAGGTCTCGGTCTGTCGACTGTATATGGCATTGTCAAACAAAGTGGCGGGACGATCGGGATCGAGAGCAAGCCAGGGTGTGGAACAACGTGTACGATTTTCTTTCCAAGAGTGGATGAAGCGGAGCAGCAAGTCCCGGATGCCGGCGGGCCGACGGTCCAGACGCATGGGCGGGAAACTATTTTAGTCGTCGAGGACGAGCCGGCCGTTCGCGGTCTCGTTCATGAGACGCTTCGCGCGAGTGGGTACGAGGTGTTGGTTGCGCGTCATGGAATCGAAGCATTGCTGGCGGGCGCCAGGCACCTGGGGCCGATTCATCTGTTGCTCGCTGATGTCGTGATGCCGCAGATGAGCGGTCCGGAAGTGGCCGAAAAAATCGCCGTCCTGCGGCCCGGCATCAAAGTGCTCTATATGTCGGGCTATCCTGATCACCCGGTGTTTTCGAAAGGTGCAGGGACAGGAGGAGCGGCGTTTCTTCAGAAACCATTCACGATGGTGACGCTTACGAAAAAAGTGCGCGAAGTGTTGGATGGCGCGAGTGCGGTATAAGGCAGAGAACCGCTGCGTATCACAGCCCTGTGCTTGATCTTCCTGCCGGGTTCCGTTTATGTTGACCGTGCCGGAAGCGAGGGGAACAGAAATAGACACGCACGCGCCTCGACTAGACGAGGCGACAATCGGTCCCGCTGAATGGACCAGACAGACTAGATAGACCGAAGAGACCACCCAATGCAGGCAGGGCGCGAAATTGATATCGGGCGATCTCGGATCGAACGTGAGCCGTTTTACGCCGAAGCCGGCGGAGAAGTCGGGCTCTTCACGATCGCCGCGCGCAGTAAGATGGCGGTGATGCTCAAGGGGCCCACCGGCTGTGGTAAGACACGGTTCGTCCAGCATATGGCCTACAAGTTGGGCCGGCCGCTGATCACCGTTGCTTGCCATGAAGATCTGACGGCGTCCGATCTCGTGGGCCGGTATTTGCTCAAGGGGCAAGAGACGGTCTGGATGGACGGGCCTCTGACGGTCGGCGTGAAACAGGGCGCGATCGTCTATCTCGACGAAGTGGTGGAAGCCCGAAAGGACACGACCGTCATTATCCATCCGCTCAGCGACGATCGCCGTGTGCTGCCGATCGAAAAAAAAGGTCAGATCGTAGAAGCCGCAGACGACTTCATGCTCGTGATTTCCTACAATCCGGGCTATCAGAGTGTCCTCAAGGATTTGAAGCAAAGCACGAAGCAGCGGTTTATGGCGATTGAGTTCGATTACCCTCCGGCCGACGTCGAAATTGCGGTCGTCGAACGGGAAGCGGGGGTGAGTCGGGCTGTTGCCGGAAGTCTCGTCAAACTCGGCGGCAAAGTTCGGAACCTCAAAAATCATGGGCTCGAAGAAGGGGTCAGCACGAGACTCTTGATCTATGCCGGCACATTGATCAAGCAGGGAGTGCCGGCAGAGCGAGCCTGCGATGTAACGATTGCCCGCCCGATCACCGACGATCCGGACATGCAGCGCAGCATTCTCGAACTGGTTAAAGCCGTATTCTGAGACGTGCCATCGTGAATTCCCGCTGCGCGATCGTCCAGGAGAGTAGGACCGGCGCGGTCCTCAAGGTGCATGTCCAACCCAATGCAACTCGAACCGAATGTGTCGGAATTCATGGCGATGCCTTGAAGATTCGCGTGGCGGCTCGCCCTCTCGACGGCGCGGCCAATGATGCTTTGATCCGATTCATCGCTGTCCGGTGTGGCGTTCCTCAGGCGAACGTGGTCATTCAAGCGGGAGCGGAAGGACGGCGCAAGCGGCTGTGTGTGAAGGGTCTCGCGGCTGAGACGGTCCGGGCCCGGTTGATGCCCAACAGTTCGTGAAGGAGGGGTCAAGACGTGAAGCAGGCGTGGTCAGTTCCCGTCATAGGGCTGTTGCTTCTCACTGCCTGTTCCAGCGCGCATCCCGTCCTCTATCCCAATGGGCATTTCCAGTCAGTAGGGAAAGAGGTTGCCCAGCAGGATATCGATGCCTGCAAACAGCTGGCTGAGTCATCCGGTGCAGAGGAAGGCGGCGGAGGGCCTGGGCGCGTGGCGACCAAGACGGCTGTCGGGGCCGGCATCGGCGCAGCGGGCGGTGCGGTCGGCGGCGCTATTTCCGGAGCAGTCGGCCGAGGATCAATGATCGGGGCCGCAAGCGGTGCAGTGTGGGGGTTGCTGTCGGGGATATTTTCTACAGTCACGGGTCCCGCACACCCCACTCAGGCCTACACGAATTTCGTCAACCGATGCCTGCAAGAGAAGGGGTATGAAGTGACGGGGTGGCAGTGAGAGGAGCTGGTTGGGTACCAAGGATGTTTCGGTGCTCGCCCAACGCGCGGCCTCGGAAGGCCCTCGTTGGATGCGCGCAGGGGAAACAACCTCGATACCCAACCGGAGTAGTGAGGAGTGGGAAAATGGGCTGTGGTCGGTCAATGCGCGCAGTGAAGCCTCCACCGACGCAACCTGCGAGTGTGAAGGGAAAATAGTCTGAGGGAACTGGGGTACGGTCAAGAGTGTAGATGGGTGCCGCATCGTTGGATGTGCGCAGCGGAAGCAACCTCGTACTCTACGTGGAGTAGTGAGGAGTCGGGGGAAGGTATGTGCCCGGACAATGTGCTGGGGAGTGTGGTCTGCGCCCGTGGTGCGAGAAAGTGAAAAAGCGGGCGGAGTGCGGGCAAATAGGGTACAAAATGGTGCGTGAGACAACGTCAGTCTTAAGAGAGTTATCTTGGCGAATAATCAGAGAGGGAACCGGTGACGCCCAGTCGCAGAACGGTGGCCGTTCTTATTCTGCTGTCATGGTGCACGGCTTGTGTAGGGCCGGAACCCCAGTTGCGTTCAAACAAGCAACTGCAATTTTATGGGAAAGAGAAGGCTCAACTGGAGATCGATATTTGCCGCATGAAGGTGGAGGGCGCCGGGTTGCGCTCCGGAGTGCGTCAAAGTGGAAATGCCGCAACGGGTGCTGTGCTCGGTGTCACGCTCGGCGGGGCTGTGGGGGCCTCGGCCGGTATGGTCGGAGGTCTGCCCGGCGTGACGATTGGAGCAGCCGCCGGCGCCAGCATTGGCCTGATCATTGGTCTGCTCGGAGGAACATTCAAGCCGCTGGTCCCGGACCCGCCATATGCTGACGCTGTCGCAAAATGTTTGAAGGAGAGAGGCTACGAAGTTAGCGGGTGGGAATGAGTCGGCGGAGAGTTGAGATGCCGCCAGCTGGTTTGGTCCAAGGCAGATAACCCTACCATCACACTATCGACGCGATATCGGACCGCAGATCCGGAGCGACATCCGGATTCCATGGGCCGGTGCGATTTCCTCACTTGACTTAGTTCTATCTAGTATTATCATACAGCTCGATTGCTCACCTACACTCGGTCAGGATGAGGGTGACAACAGTTTGGCGTGCGATGCACCAGTGCGGGCGCAAGGGAAGAAACCTCCATCGGAAGGAGAGCGGCAATGTTTGTTGTTGTTGGAGCCACGGGCAATACGGGATCATCGGTTGCGGAAACCCTCTTGAATAAAGAACAGGCTGTGCGAGTCGTGGTGCGGTCGGCTGACAAGGGAGCGCCATGGAAGGCCAAAGGGGCTGACATTGCCGTGGCGTCACTGGACGATGTCACCGCCTTAGCGAAAGCGTTCGAAGGATCGGCAGGCGTCTATCTTTTAGTCCCGCCGAATTACGGGGCTCAGGCTTGGTTGGCGGATCAACGGCAGAGGATGGATCGCGCGGCAGAAGCCGTCCAGAAGAGTGGCGTTGAACATGTTGTGTTTCTGTCCTCGGTTGGAGGGCATCTGCATGGTGGGACCGGTCCCATTCGGGCGGCGAGTTATGGAGAACAGGCACTTGGTTGCCTTGCCAAACGCCTGACTATCCTTCGGCCTTGCTATTTCATGGACAACTGGGCGTCTGTCATCGGTGCGGCACAGGCGCAGGGAGTTGTTCCGACATTCATCGCGCCTCACGCTCAGATTCCCATGATTTCGACCAAGGATATCGGGAGGATCGGGGCGGAGCACCTGATTGTCGGTGGACGGGGCAAGCAGGTCGTGGAAATGGCAGGTCCGGTAGAGTACAGTCCTGAGGAGGTCGCGTCAGCGCTCGGTCACATTTTGGGGAAAAGGGTCACGGCCCAACATGCGCCTCTGAGTGCCGTGGTTCCGACATTCAAAGCCTTCGGCTTTTCGGATGAAGCCGCTCGGCTGTTCGAAGAGATGTATGCTGCCTTCTCGGCCGGCACGATTCAATACGAGCAGCCTGCATCGGTCGTTCGAGGCCGGGTGACGCTGGCCGAGGCTTTGAAAGGATTTCTGACGGCCGAATCAACGTCGCGCGAGCGTGCGCGAGACGAAAGGAGATCATCATGAAGGAAGACCTCGACAAGGTCAGAACGCTGGCCAAAGATTTACGAAAAGACTACCCGCGGAGTCCTCGCGCGAAGCTGGGTGGCTATGTCATTGCGGCCCGTTGCGCGGATAAGTGTCGGGCATTTTTGCTGGGCATGAACGGCGAATACAGCTACTGGCCTTGTTCGCTTGCGAACCAGTGGTTTTCCTTCGCCGGCATCACGCCCGAACAGTTCAAGGACGTCGTTTCGACGGGGGCGACCGACGAAGAGCTCGCGACATGGATTGCGGGCGCGTCCAAGATCAAAGACGCGGGTGAAGTGATGAAATGGAATAATGTAATGCGTGATACGCGGTTGAGCGATATGAGTCTTCAGGCTCAGCAGTACCTGGAAGAGTATATTCCCCAGTTCGTGCCGATGCATCGTCCGGTCTATGTGTGGTTCGATGTGTACGACCTCGAAGAAAAGCGGTTCTGAGCGGAACGCTCGGGTCCATCGCTGAACGAAGGGAAGGAGACGCCGATGAGCAAGCACAATATGACCGAAGCAGCAGCGACAAAGGAACTGATCGGACTTTACCAGGCAGGGTCTCAGCATATGGTCGGGGACGGGTTTCCTGTGCGTAACATGATTCCGGGCTCTGGCATCGGCGAGCAATTGTCACCATTCTTGCTCCTGGATTATATGGGGCCGGAGTTTTTCCCGCCGACGGATCGGCGTCTCGGTGTGGGTGAGCATCCGCATCGGGGGTTTGAAACTGTCACAATCATGTATCAAGGCAGTGTGGCGCATCGTGACTCTACGGGAAGCGGAGGCGTCATTGGTCCGGGTGATGTGCAGTGGATGACGGCCGCATCCGGAATCGTGCATGAAGAGTTGCACGAGAGCGAATTTGCAAAGCACGGAGGCACGCTGGAAGGGATCCAGCTATGGGTGAATTTGCCAAGGTCGGTCAAGATGTCGCCTCCCCGGTACCAGACGCTCGTCCGCGATGAGATCCCGGTCGTTGAGCTTGCCGGGGGAGCCGGCCGGGTACGGGTCATTGCCGGGGAATGTCACGGGCGGAAAGGTCCGGCCAGGACCTTCAGTCCGGTCCATCTATACGATCTGCGATTGAACGCGGGACATCAGACGGAATTGTCCATGCCCGATGGATTCACCATGTCCATATTTGTATTGCAGGGGCGGGCCGTCATCAACGGGGCACAGGCGGTGGGAGAGGCCGAGATCGCTCTCCTGGGGCGCAAGGGTGAGCGAGTGGCGCTTCATGCTGAAGAGGACACGACAATGCTCGTTCTCGGCGGAGAGCCGATCAATGAACCGATTGCTCGCTATGGGCCGTTCGTCATGAATACGCAAGCGGAACTTGCACAAGCCGTGGAAGATTATCGAGCAGGCAAGATGGGGCATTTGTCCTAACCTGCGTCGCTTGTGAAGCGTATCTCGTAGGGAAAGAGAAGTTAGTAAGGCTGGGACAGGATGAGCGAACAGAGCGAGGCGGTCCACATCGACATTTACTCGGACGTGATCTGTCCCTGGTGCTACGTCGGGAAACGGCGGCTTGAGCGGGCGCTGGCGCAGCTGCATGGAGCGGTTCAGACGCGAGTGCGTTGGCGGCCGTTTCAGCTGAATCCCACGATGCCGAAAGAGGGGATAGATCGTAAGACGTACCTTGAAGCCAAGTTCGGTGACGCTGAGGCTGCTCAAGCCATCTATGGACAAGTTGCGAGAGCCGGCGCCGAAGAGGGCATCCAGTTCGCTTTTGCGCGCATTGCGCGGACGCCGAACACATTCGCCGCGCATCGCCTCATCTGGTTGGCGGGGCATCATGGCAAACAGGATGCGATGGTCGAAACGCTCTTTCGTCGGTATTTCCTGGAGGGCGGAGACATTGGGAATGTTGAGATCTTGTCCCAAGCTGCCGTCTCTGCGGGGTTTGATCAAACAGCGATCAAGACATTCCTGGTCAGCAATGAGGGGGTCGAAGAGGTGAAGGCAGAAGAAGCAACTGGCCATCGTTTGGGTATTCGCGCGGTTCCCTATTTCCTGCTCAACGGAACCCCTGCATTGTCCGGAGCGCAACCCCCTGAGCAGTTCGTAGCGGCCTTCAGGCAGATCAAAGCCAGCTCCGTGGTTGGGGAAGGGGGTGTGTAATGGCCGTTCAGGTCTATGGGTGTAACCATGTGGTTATCGAAGTCACCGACGCTAAGAAGGCCGTAAAGTTTTATTCCGATGTCTTCGGCCTGAAGATGTTGCGAGGTGGTGAAGGTGCAGCCTGGTGCAAGCTGGGCGAGCATCAATTCATGGCCATTTTTGAGGTGCGCAAGCTACAGCCGGATCGTGTGAAACATTTTGGCTTGATGGTCCGGGACGCGAAACAGGTCAAGGAAGTGCGGAAGAAACTGCTCAACAAGTACAAGCTGAAACCGGCGTCCGACTTGCGATGCGATTTCCGCGATCCATGGGGGAATCGTTTCCAGGTCGGCGATCTCAGCGATGAATCGCTGGTCTGGCTGTTGCCGTATCAGGAAGTCCAGAAGGCAGGAATCACATTTGTCAAACCTGCGCGAGAGGGGACGGCTGAATCAGGGCCGTGAATTTTCGTCAATGATGTCTGGATCCCATAGCTCAATGTTCGAGGGGGCCCTGCATCCAAGCATTCTGTGAGATCGCAAGAGGAGCCGTTGATGCCGGATCAGCAATGGATAGAAATTGGTAGCGCAGAAGATCTGAAAAAGAGGCCGTTGCAAGAGGTTTCGATCGGGAAGACGCGAGTCGCACTCACGTATAAAGATGGTGAGTTTGCTGCGATTTCCGGGGTCTGTAATCACGTGGGAGGGCCATTGGGCCATGGCACGCTTGACGGCGACTATATCGTCTGTCCTTGGCACTACTGGAAGTTCCATCATCGAACCGGCCATGGGGAACCCGGCTATGAGCAAGACCAGGTTCCGGCCTACGAGACCAAGATTGAGAATGGCCGGTTGTATGTCGATCTCTCCTCTGCGACGAAACGCAAGAAGCAGGCTCACGAGCCGCATCCCTTAGCTCGTCCGATCATCCGCCAGGCAGGACCGATCCGGGTTGTGGGCATTTCTACAACCGTAATGACCGCCGGCCATCCCCGCTACAGCGGATCGGATGCGCTCCTTGAAACGGCATTGGAGCATGCAAAGAGCGAACTGCATCTTGAGACCCAGTACATCAAATTGCGTGACCTGAGTTTTCGTGCTTGCGAAGGGTATTACTCCAAGTCGGCGCAAGCCTGCACCTGGCCCTGTTCGATTACCCAGGTGGACCCTACGGATCAGCTTGATCGCGTGTATGAAGCGATCGTCCATTGGGCCGATGTGATCCTGATTGCCACACCGATTCGTTGGGGCAACGCCAGTAGTCTGTATTACAAAATGGTCGAACGGATGAACTGCATTCAGAATCAGGAGACCATTGCCAATAAACATTTGATGAAGAACAAGGTGGCGGCGTTTATCATTATGGGTGGTCAGGACAATGTACAGGGCGTGGCAGGCCAGCTCATGACGTTTTTGCCGAAGTCGGTTGTCAGTTTCCGCAGTTCCCCTTTATCGCCCATTCGAGGGGATGGAGCGCTGAGGATATGGAGCGTAATGTTCTTGAGGTGAAAAACAGCCGGGAGCTGCGCGAGGGAGCCCGGGCGCTTGTTGCACGTGCTGCGGATATGGCAAAGCTGATGGTCTGTGGTCAGCTTGCCGAGCATCCGCTCACCCGGGGTGGGCGTAAGGCCCATCAACTTGACAGTGAACCAACCGGATAACGGAAATGGTCCTTGCGAGGAATTATCATGCCGGAACAAAGGGCTCGAGACGTCTCTCTGGACAATGTCTTTCACGCGCTGCTTCGTCTGCATAAAGCTTTGCTGGACGATGAACGGATCTCCTATGAGCGGGTGCATGGTCGAATCCCATCCAACGGAGCATTTTTGCAGCTGGTGCTGAACGATGCCTGGTTCGTGTGGTTACGTCCGCTCTCCCAAGTCATAGCCAGATTCGATGAACTCAGCGAGGAGCATGAGCCCTCAGCCCTTGAGGAAATCCAGGCTCTGCTCGTCGCTGTGCGGACGCTCTTGATGCCGACGGAAGCGGGGGAGGGATTCAGCAGGCAGTATCATGACGCGCTTCAACGAAGCCCCGATGTCGTGTTGGCGCACGCGGCGGCCAGAGCATTGCTCATGCAGTCTGTTCCCAACAAGGGGTGATTCCAATGAAAGCCCACTATCTCGGTCATGTCGTCTTCTACGTGAAGGAGTTGGAACGGTCGCTCGGGTTCTATCGCGACTTGTTGGGGTTCAAGGAAGTCGGACGAATTTTCAATGGAATGGCAGCGGCGCTCACCTCGGGTCGCACGCATCATGAACTGCTGTTGATCCAGGTGGGCGACGCGCCGGGACCATCGTCCGGGAGGCGACGGGGGCTCTATCACATCGGAATCAAGGTCGGTGATTCGCTTGATGAGCTGCGGGCCGCCAAGAGTGAACTTGAGCAGGCGGGGATTTCGATAGACGGCATGAGCGATCATACCGTCAGCCAGAGTCTGTATCTCCGCGATCCCGACGGGAACGAAGTGGAACTCTATGTCGATGCGGACGAGTCGGTGTGGAAGAATAACCCGATGGCGGTTCTATCGCCGATCAAGCCGCTGGGTCTGTAATCTCGCTGTGGAGACACGAGAGAGCAAGAAAAACATGTGACGGTGATACAGTGTCGGTCTGTACTGGAAGCAGGCGTTTGCCCACCCTGACCCTTCTCAACACTCTTTTCAACTCGTTCGAACGCCCACATCAAAGTGGAGGCGTTACCTCCTGACCAAGGGATTTCTCCAGGTTGCGTTCCTTTAATTTTCACTTATAGTCGAGAGCTTACGAATATCTGGAGCTCCATGCGCTCACAATGTTCTTGTAGTGCCGCATCTGCTGTGGTCATCCGACCGGCACATTGAATAAAGACACCTGACGGCTGTGAGCTTGCACGATTCGACAAGCGGGGACTCGCTGAGGACACAAACTGAAAGGGCGAAGATGTTGGCCGGCGAGTTGTATCGCTCGGCTGACTCAGAGCTCGTCTCAGATGCGGAACGGGTGGTGTGACCATGCAATCTCGCGACGAGCAAAGCATCAAACCAAACGAACAGAGGGCGGAGGGAAATGATGATGATTAAGTCGATGAGTTTGGGAATGATGGTTTTGAGCCTGTTCATGGTGGCTCCCTACGGGTTTGCCGATGAAGGGATCACGCAAAGAACAGGAACGCACATGAAGGTCAGCGGCGTCGTCTCGAAGGTGCAATCCGGCCTCGTCAAAGTGAAAACACCGTGGGGATCGATGACATTCTCATTGCCGGGTTCCGAGAAACTGAAAGTCGGTGAAGAAGTGGAGATGCAGGTGAATGAAAACAATGCCGTGATCGACGTTCATCGAAAAGGAGAACCGGCTCATCTCCATCGATATATTTCAGGCGCGCTGGTCTATACGGCTGACGATCGACGAGAAATCAAACTCTGGACACCTGAAGGCGAGAAAGCTTTTGACGTGCAGGCAGGCCGATCCAAGTTGGCGTCCATGGAAGAAGGGGCGCCTGTGACGATCGAGCTGAACGAAACAGGAAAGGTCATCGATGTTCATCGACTTACCGTCGAAATGAGCTTCGATGAGCAACCGAAGGCTAAAGCCGGCCATAGAATCAAGACGCACGGTACAGTGGAGAAAATTGAATCCGGCATGATTTTTATCAAAGGACCGTTCGCCACCTATCGTTTAAGCGTCAAAACCGCCCCTTCCGGTATCGTGGTGGGAGACGAAATGGATCTCTGGCTGGACAAAGAAAACATGGTCATCGATCACCACATGAAAGGCCACACGCAATCTCATCGGTTGGTTTCAGGTAAGCTGATCTATGTCGGCAGGGCTAAGAAACAAATCAAGCTGTGGACTCCAGAAGGTGAAAAGGTGTTTCCGCTTGAGCGTCTCGAAGTGAAATCCCGACCTATCAAGGAAGGAACGATGATCACAGTGGAGCTGAACGAAAGCGGGACGGTGATCGATCTCTGGAAGTCATGACGGGTTTTTCTGCGCACCGGTGAGCGCAATGCATGTTGGCTTGGGTTGACGCCGAGACGGGGAGACTGTTCGTGCTTCGTACTGCCTCAATAAGCATACTGGGTTTTGAACACGAAACGCGCGTCATCACTCAGTGGAACCTCCACCAGAGGAAAGAACATGAGCGCACACTATTTACGCAGGAAGGAGGCGAAATTGTAACCCTATGGAACCTGAGCTATGACGACATCACAGAGCCGTGACTCCTTAGCATTTCTCTTCGATCTGGATGGTACCTTGGTGGATAGCGTCTACCAGCATGTCCTGGCTTGGCGAGAAGCCATGCAAGGCGCCGGAATCGAACTGTCGGTGTGGCGAATCCACCGACAGATCGGCATGAGCGGCGGCCTCATGTTGTCGGCGTTTCTTCGGGAGATCGGACGCGTTCTAATTGCGGAGGAGGTCGAGCGTATTCAGCGTGCTCACGCCGAGGCCTATCGCCGGCAGGCCGGCTCTTTGCGTGTGCTGCCGGGCGCGCTGGAACTGTTGGCGGAACTCTCGGCGCGCGGCGTGCCGTATGCCATTGCCACCAGCGGGCGTTTGCATAGTGCCCAGCCCACGCTCAAACTCTTGAACTTGTCCCCGGACGTACCCGTGGTCACTCGCGATGACGTACGGTATGCGAAGCCGGACCCGGACCTTTTCGTGGCCGCGGCCCAACGGCTTACGATATCGATGAACCAATGCGTGATCGTAGGAGATAGCGTTTGGGACATGCTGGCTGCCCGTCGGGCCTGGGCTTTGGCGGTCGGCGTGTTGTCTGGGGGGTACGGGCGTGAGGAGCTTCAGCAGGCCGGCGCCTACCGTGTCTACCAAGATCCAGCCGACCTCTTGCGCCACCTCGATGAGGTAGGCGCGCGTTCAAATTAAAGGTCAGAAGCGGCTATCAGCTCTTGCTTGCAGCTTGAGCCCGGTGCGCATTCAACTTGTCCGCTTCGTTTCCATGGACTGCCGGTACTGTTCCACATAATCCAGAACGCGATCCTTCGGTACACCGAACCAGTTCAAGGCATGGCGGATAAGCGTCGCCGACGCCTCGACTTCAGGCTGAATGACCTCGGTCGCTCCGACGGCACCGAGTCGTTCCGCTTCCGCGACTCCATGCGCCCGGGCTAAAATCGGGACTTTTGGATTGAGGTCGCGGATGCGGCCCACCGTCAGGGCAGCGGGCTCAATTTCAGGCAATGCCACGATGATCAGAGACGCGTCCGCCGCTCCGGCCTTCACGAGCAATTCGCGGTGGGAGGCGTCGCCATAGAGGCAGGCCGTGTGTCGGGCGTGTAACCGGCGAATGATGTCCGGATTTCGATCGATGACCACATAGGAAAGACCGAACGTGTCCAACGCTCTCCCGATCGAGCTGCCCACTCGTCCAAATCCACACAGTACGACATGCTGTTGGAGCGGTTCGCCCTCCGGCGGCCAGGACACGATGTCGCTTTGATCATGGGTGAGACGCTTCTGGATAAGCCATCCGGGCACATATCTGACGAGAGCCGCGTTCATGAGAATGGTGATGAGAGAAGCGGCAAGCGTTGCATTGTACACTTCACTGCCGACATGGCCCGCCGTTTTTGCCACCTGCACCAATACAAACGAGAATTCGCCGATTTGAGTCAGGCCGATCCCAACCAGGAATGCGGTCATCCAGGGGTAGCCGAATATCCGCACGACGGTCGTCCAAATCAGGAGCTTCCCGGCCACGATCAAGCCGATCATTGTGGCAAGCAGAGACAGATTATCGACGATGACCCGCGGGTCGATCAGGATGCCGATGGTCACAAAAAAGAGCGCGACGAAGGCATCACGCAACGAGAGCAGCCGGGCCAAGGTTTCGTGCCCATAATCGGATGCACTGATAATGAGGCCGGCCAGGAAGGCCCCTAAGGCTAGAGAAAGTCCGACCATCTGTGTCACCGCAGCTGTTCCAAGGCTGATTGCCAGTGTGACGAGCAGGAAGAGCTCCTGGTTCTGGGTCCTTGCGACGTGGGTCATGATCGGCGGGATGACCTTCACGCCCAAATATCCCAACGGCAGAAGAATGACCAGAGCCTTCACCAGGGCTTCACCAATCAGCAGTAATCGTCCCGAGTCGAACGCTCCGAGGGCCGGCATGAGCACCGTCATCCCTACGACGGCCACATCTTCGACCAGAGTAATGCCGATCATCACTCGCCCATGCTTCGAGCGAAGTTCGCCCCGATCGACGAGGAGGCGGGCGAGGACCATGGTACTTGCCATAGAAATGACCGCTCCGATCACGATGCTTTGGATCGTAGACCACCCGATCAAGCTCCCCACCACGGTGGCCAATCCGACGGACAAGAGAATGCCGAGCGGACCGCCCGCCAGGGCGACCCATTTGACGCGCATCAGATCCTTAACGGAAAACTCAAGTCCGATCGAAAACATCAGGAGAATGACGCCGATCTCTGCAAAGAGATCGAACGTGTGAGATTCCGAGATAGTAGGTCCCGGGGTAAACGGCCCGATGGCAATCCCGCCTAAGACGTAGCCGAGAATCAACGGCTGTCCGGCAATTCTGGCAAGTACGCCGCCGGCAACGGCGGCAAGGAATACCGTGGCAAG
This sequence comes from Nitrospira sp., assembly GCA_022842445.1. Classification (GTDB taxonomy): domain Bacteria; phylum Nitrospirota; class Nitrospiria; order Nitrospirales; family Nitrospiraceae; genus Nitrospira_D. The sequence continues at coordinate 9,997 of JALHPO010000003.1, read as the reverse complement.
GTCTGTAAAAAATTGAGGGTCGGGCTGCACCTAATACCTTCTTAAGCGAACTTTGTTCGCAATTGGTCCACGATGGCCGAGTAGTAGCAACATCACGAGGCCGGAGAGCGAAAATACCATAGATGAGCTGGATGTTGCCGCTACTTCATTAATCAATGTGGTTTTGCCGCAGTATTGCATTCCACTCAGAATTTCTCGCTATGCCAGGACAATGTCGGCGGGAGCTACGTGGCGGATTGACGTGGTAGCGCCGGCTATATTCAACACTTCCCTAAACAGAGCCGTATTAACCGGCACTGCTGCGGGGAGGGGAGCGCTTCGTGCTGTTGGTTATTTCAAACGGCTTTCTCGCTCCAGTCGTGACAGTAAAGACCGGGCAGGTGGCTCTTCGAACCATGGCTTCGGCAACACTACCCAGCATGAGTCGCTTCATGCCGCGACGACCATGGGTTCCAACGACGATGAGGTCGGCCTTTTCGTGCTTTGCTTGATCAAGAATGACCTCAACGGGATTTCCTGTGATCACGATCTTGTCGGTGATGACCTCATCGGCTCGAGACGCCGATATAATCTTCTGCAACCGTCCAGCATAGCGCCTCCGCGAGAGTTCATCGACTCGAAGCGGGTCAGTTTGCAGGGAGCCCGAGGGCTCGGCGGCATGGACCAGCACCACCCGCGCGTTCAGTCGTTTTGCCAGCACGACGGCGGCACGAAGCGCAGCCTTCGAAGCAGCAGAAAAGTCCGTTGCCACCAGAAGACGAGATATGTTCAGCCGGCGCGGATTGATGGAGGTATGAGAGGTAACGGACGCGCCGATCGTAAGGACAGGGCAAGGCGCCTGGCGCACGGTGCTCTCCGCAACGCTGCCTAACCGGAGTCGATCCCAGCCGGTCTTGCCGTGATTTCCCATGGCGATAAGGGCAACGTCAGGACTGTGTGCAACCTCCAAGATGGTATCCTGGGGAATGCCCACCAGAATTTTGTGATCGGCCATGAGGCCGTTCTCGTTCGCAAAATGCACGATCCGGCCCAGCTCAAGAAGAGCCTTGGTCTTCAAGGATTGAAGGGAACGGCGCGCGCCGGGAGACCAGTGCTCAATGCCGGGAGGGGCTTTCACGACATGTAGAATCGTGAGGCGGAGATTCAATGCCAGTGCAAGTTTAAAGGCATACGGAGCCACCAGTTTACCCGGCTTCGAAAAGTCTGTCGCCACTAGAATCGCTTGCTTTGGATGCGCTGCGGTTCTCATGCTCTTCGCTCACTCCACAAATAATTCGTACATCCGCATGATGACGGCACTACTGCGGATGGAGCCGTCATTCTGCGGGACAGCCACCTCGGAAGGCTTTTTATAGTTCACCGGTTTCGCTCAGGTCAATTGCCAGGAGGGATGTCTGTCGCCGTACTCTCGAAGGGAAGCTGTGGGCTGGAACTTATCTCAAAATTGAAGAGCGACAAACTCTCGGCCCATACGCAGCCCGACCAAAAGAACGAAACACGATATTTCCGGAGATTCGCACGCTCTTAAAGGGCTGACGTTGATGAATTGAAGCGCGTTGTCGTCGGGAAACCGATGCTGACATGAGTTCCAGCCTTGTCACTAGAGAGTTTTCGTCGCGGAGTGTCATTACACGACTTCGATGTCCCGGTCATCCGGAGATTCCTCGCCCGGCGAAGCAGGACGCCGGCTTTCGAGGATCGAACGCAATCGTAGGAGGGAAGGTTGATCCGTGAAGGCCAGCAGAGAGTCATGGGCTTGCAGCACGGTCGTTCCGTCCGGAACAAAACACTGGCCGTTTCGAGCCATCAGCAGGATGAATGCCCCTTTCGGCAGGCCGAGATCCAGCAGTCGCTGACCAATCGCCATGGATTGATCCGGAATTCGCACTTCCAGGAGCCCGCTCTTGAGGCTCGTCGGCGCGTCCCATACCGGTGAAGCCTCCTTGCGCGGCGTCAACGGCTCATCGACCTTCAGCCATCGGGCTACGACCGGGATGGACGTGCCCTGTAACAACACCGATGTCAGGACGATAAAAAACACAAGATGAAACGTCGTGGTGGCCTGAGGAACCCCGGCGAGGAGCGGAAAGGTGGCCAGAATAATCGGCACGGCTCCGCGCAATCCAACCCAGGCGACCATGGTTTTCTCCCTCATGTTGAGGTGCGTAAATGCCAAGGTCGCAAACACAGCCACGGGCCTGGCGATGAACATCAGGAACAACGCCAACAGTAGACCGGTACCGGCGATCGGCACGAGCTGTGTGGGAAAGACTTGCAATCCGAGAGCCAGGAACATGGTGATCTGCATCAGCCATGCGAGCCCGTCGTGAAAACGGGTCAGGCTTCGTTTATGGACAAATTCGCTGTTTCCCATCATGAGCCCGGCCAAATACACGGCCAAAAATCCATTTCCGCCGAGCCATGTGCTGCCGCTGTATGTGAGGAGCACGAAGGACAGGGTCAACACGGGATAGAGCCCTTCATATTCCAGATGCAGCCGGTTCACCAGCAACACCATCAACTTGCCGATCCCGTACCCGATCGCTCCGCCGAGCACCATTTGCCGTATGAACATCGGTACCAGGTCGAGCGGTGAACCGGAAGCTCCCGTGATCAGGGAAATGATACCGATGGTGAGAAAGACTGCCATCGGATCGTTGCTGCCGGACTCCAGTTCCAGCAATGGTTTCAAGATGCCGCGCAGGCTGACGTAGCGGGATCGCATCACGGCAAACACCGCCGCGGCATCGGTCGAGGACACGATCGCGCCGATGAGGAGCCCCTCGTGCCATGACATCTGCAATGCGGCCACGGCGAACCAGCCGACTAACCCGGCCGTCACGGCCACTCCCACGGTCGACAGGCCCACCCCAATTTTCAAAGCCTTCCGTACGCTCTCCCAATCAGTGTCCATCCCGCCGGCAAACAGGATGAAGGTCAACGCCACGACGCCGAGGGACTGGGCCAACCAGGGATTGTCGAAATGTATGCCGCCTAGACCATCCGACCCTGCCAGCATCCCGATACCGAGGAACAATAAGAGGGCCGGAATCCCCATGCGACCGAACGCCTTACTCGCGATCACGCTGAGCAGTAAGAGCCCGGAAGCGGCGATAAGAATATCTTCGATCGTCAGCGCCATGTCTTCTTACCTATGAGAGTTTGCACTTTCAGCCCCGGTGCGAGACGCCCGGCTCGGCCAGGGCTTATGTGCCAGATCGAGCTATGTAAATACCATAAACAGAGCAACCAATGCCTCCGTCTCATCAAATGAATCGACGTCCGGCTTGGCAGTTCTTCGCTGTCCGTTCAAGATCTCCTCCCATACCAGAAGAAAAGGCGACGCGATAGTCGATAGGCCACGATGAAGTTGTCTGTTGATTGCAGAGTGAAGAGAGAGATTCTGCGGATGCCGGCTAGGTCGGGGAAAAGGAGGCGAGATCTAGCAAGCGGATGTGCGAAGTTCGTGGGGAAACGGTATACTGCTGTCGCTCAGCGTGATCCTAACCACCGCAGAGGAGGACCTCCATGGAAAAGCCACGCATCGCCGCCAAAGAGCCCTCAGTCATGTCATTAGATCCGGGAACTTACTACTGGTGTTCCTGCGGACGCTCGCGAGACCAACCGTTCTGTGATGGATCGCATCAGGGAACCGGATTCGAGCCGGTTGAGTTTATCGTGAAGGAGAAGAAAGACATTGCGTTGTGTCAGTGCAAACAGACCAAGACGCCGCCGTTTTGCGACGGCACGCACCAGACGCTCTGACGGGCAGAGTGATTTGCACCGCATCTGATTTGATCAACGGCCTCTTGAGCCGTCGGTGTTTGATGCGCCATACTGCACGACTATGAATCGGCCATCCACTTCTCCCTGTGAAAGTCTGGCGGAGCGGTATCAAGGCCTCCTGGAAGTGGCTCAGGCGATTGCTGCGCAGCGGGACCTCGATACCCTTTGTCGTGATCTTGCGCAGCATCTTCCCCGCGTGGTGCAAGTCAATTTTGTCGCTCTCTCCTTGCACGATCCCGTCAGGAATACCATGCGGTTGCACACTATTCAGGCAAACGTGCCGGCCGACTTGGTTGGCGGTCACGAGGGGCCGGTCGATGAAAGCCCTGCCGGGGTCGTGTGGCAAACGCAGCAAGCGCTTCTCGTGCCCAATGTGGCACAGGAACGTCGATGGCCCAAGGTGATCGGCTGCATGATGGAGGATGGAGCCAACTCGTTTTGCTTCGTTCCCCTGACCACCGCGGGACGGCGATTGGGCGCCATGGGATTCTTGAGCTTGGAGAAGGAGGCCTATAGCGAGACGGATCTAGAGTTTCTGCAACTGGTTGCCAAACAAGTAGCTGTCGCTGTGGAGAATGCGTTGGCCTTCCAGCAGATTGCCGAGCTCAAGGACAAGCTGGCCAAGGAGAAGCTCTACCTCGAAGACGAGATTCGTCTCGACTACAACTTTGAAGAAATCATCGGGGAGAGCCCCGTGCTGAAACGGGTATTGAAGGAGGTTGAGATCGTCGCACCGACCGACTCAACCGTCCTCATTCTGGGAGAGACCGGTACAGGCAAAGAGCTGATTGCCCGCGCCATTCACAACCTGAGCGGGCGGCAGGAACGGACCTTCGTGAAGTTGAACTGTGCGGCAATTCCGTCCGGCCTCCTGGAGAGCGAGTTATTCGGCCATGAGCGGGGCGCCTTCACCGGAGCCATTGCACAAAAGATCGGCCGTTTCGAACTTGCCGATGGCGGCACCCTGTTTCTTGATGAGGTCGGGGATGTCCCGCTCGAGCTGCAATCCAAACTGCTGCGGGTCCTGCAAGAACAGGAGTTCGAGCGTCTCGGCAGCACCAGGACGACCAAAGTCAACGTCCGGCTGGTGGCGGCGACGAATCGAGACCTCCTGAGCATGGTGGCTGAGAAACAGTTTCGCAGCGATCTCTTTTACCGCCTTAACGTTTTTCCGGTGACCCTGCCTCCCCTGCGTGACCGTCGGGAGGACATTCCATTGCTGGTCCGCTATTTTGCACAGAAATTGGCCCGCCGGATGGACAAACGTGTCGAGACGATCCCTGCCGGGGTGATGGCCGCGCTTTCGGCCTACCATTGGCCCGGCAACATTCGGGAGTTGGAAAACCTGATCGAACGAGCGGTGATTCTCTCTCGGGGCACCGATCTTCATGTGCCGCTCGCGGAGCTGACGGTAGCGGGCCCCACGGACGCCCGGTCTGTCACCAGCTTGGAAGATGCCGAGCGGGACCACATCAGGCGTGCTCTTGACGCAGCCAAATGGGTGATTGGGGGTCCTGCCGGTGCTGCCGCTCGGCTGGGTATGAAACGTACGACTCTTCAGTCCAAAATGCAGAAGCTCGGTATCTCCCGCCTTTCCTAGCCCATAGTATTCAGGAACGCTTCTACTGTAACCGCCAATTTACGATTCCCGCGAGAGGAGCGAGGGTGGCAGGACTGGCGAGCCTGCAAGGACCGGACTTGCGTGTCCGGCAAGTCACGCTCTTCCCGCCTGTCGCGCAGAGGTCACTCTTTTACGACGAACTGTCATGAGGAATGCGGGCTATAGGCCGCCTGTGCCGACCATTCGGCAGCGTGCCGTCACATCGGCAGATCATCGTCGACATTTGCCATTCTTCACACGAAGACTTCTCAGTGAGAACAGTCAAACCTCATTGAGTTTCGGGAACTTCGGAGATCGCTCTTGCGCCTGAGCTCTGCTGGAACGCGAGTTGCTCTGTGGGATCTACAAACAGTGATGGAAGGGAGGCCGACCATGGCTAGGGCAGCAATGTTTCCCGGGAGAGATTTGAAGAGAGAGCGCTCTGCATCGGCAGGAGTTCCTGCCGGTCAGGTGCGGTGCTGGCGGTGCAGAGGTCTGATGGTTGTCGAATCGTGCTTCGACTTTGCGAGTGATACCGGTCAACTTGGTTCTCTGGCACGTCGTTGTGTGCAGTGTGGTGAGGTGATCGACCCGGTCATTCTGCAGAACCGCCGGTTACAGTTGGAGAAGAATGTGGCGCGGGTTTGATCTGAGCAGTGATTTTGATGCGCCATGGCGGAGACCTACGAGCACGCACTTGGGGACTGACCTCGTCGCTTAACGGGCATGCGAGAGGGGAAGGGAGCAGGAGATTGTTGAAGATTACCGGACAGCGCGGTACGGAAAAAGATTCACTCTCGCTCATCCTTGAGGGGCGTCTGGCGGGTCCATGGGTGGAAGAACTCAACGGCTATTGGTCCGGGCTGACAGGCGGTCAACGGGAGCATGCCGCCATCGATTTGTCCGGCGTGACATTCATCGATGCCACCGGGAAGGCGCTGCTGGACAGGCTGTGGCGGCAAGGTGCAAGGCTTCGTGCGACCGGCTGTTTGACCCGATGCATCGTGGAGGAGATTACAGGGGTGCGTGGGGGCTCTGAGGAGATTGATCCCGGCGAGCGGCGGTGTCCATGACATTCGTGATGCGGTGGAGCGGCAGGCGAACCGAATAACAGGAGTTGGATGGGAAAGCGAGGGCAGGAAAGGCAGGGGCCGATTACCAGGTTTCTTATGGAGGACCATCGGCGTCTCGATGTGCTGCTTCAATCGGCGGCGGCTGATTCCGGCCCGATGGACGAGTCGGCGTACCATCAATTCCGCGCGGGGCTCCTGCGGCATATCGGTATGGAAGAAAAGATCCTGATGCCTGCCATCCAGCGATTGCGTGGCGGGGCGCCGTTTCCTGTGGCTGCCAAGCTTCGGCTTGACCATGGCGCCATAGCCGCGCTCCTCATGCCGACACCTGCGACCCATATCATCGGAATGATTTACGGCATTCTCCCAGCCCATAACGTGATCGAAGAAAGCCCGGGCGGTTTGTATGAAACCTGCGACATGTTGCCTGCCACGGAAGTAGACCGGCTGCTGGCCGATCTGCAAGCCGCTCCCGAGGTTAACGTAATGCCCTATTCAGACAGCCCCGCAGTGATGAGTGCCGTGCAGCGGGCGGTGGAAAGAGCCGGGTATCGGTTCAAGGGATGAGGATCGCAGATCGACCATGCAGCTGCAGCATGCGCGTCAGGGATTTCCGGAATTGCAGGGTCTCTGTTCGAATGGTCGGGGGATGATCGTGCAACAGGGTTTCCTAGTGGCGAATGCGAAGTACAACGAGGTACACTGCGTATTCACTTTCTTGAGGTGAACGGCGAACACATATGCTGAAACAATCATTGTATATCGTGGCTCCACTCGCAGGTATTTCCCTGGCTCTTGCCGTCGGCTGTAAGCAGGAAGCCGAATCGATGCCGGCGCAGCAGGTGCCGCAGGTCGAAGTCATTACCATTGCAACGCAACGGGTGCCGGATGAGCCGGAATTCATCGGCCAGGCGGAAGCGTCGAGGCCGGTCGAAATCCGCCCGCAGGTGACCGGGATTCTGAAAGCGGTGTTATATCGGGAAGGACGGGACGTCAAGCAGGGTGATCGGCTCTACCAAATCGATCCCATTCCGTTCCAAGGTGCCGCAGCCAGTGCAAAAGCCAAGATCGCGCAAGCCGAAGCGAGACTGGTGCAGGCCAAGCAGGACCTTGCGCGTGTGAAACCGCTGCTGGCTGAACAGGCCGTCAGCCAGAAGGATGTCGATGATGCGGTGGCCGGCGATCTTGCCGCGGAGGCCGCGCTTCAAGGCGCCAAAGCCGATCTCATCAAGGCACAGTTCGATCTGGATAACACGCTGATTACCGCTCCGATCGACGGGCTGATCGAACGGAGCCGTTATTACGAAGGCCGGCTTGTGTCGGCTCAAACGGATCTCTTGACCATCATCCACCGCGTGGATCCGATGTACGTGGTGGTCAGTGTGCCTGAGACCTTCATCTTGCGGCGACGCCGGGACGTGGAAGCGCATCGCATCCAGCACCCCGGCGTGTACAAACTCCGCGGCGCGCTCACGCTGATGGACGGCACGGTCTATCCGAACGAAGGCGTCTTGGATCTGTTGGAGCCGGGCCTCCGGACCGAAACAGGCGCGCGACAGTTCCGGATCACATTTCCGAATCCCAAACGAATCCTGCTGCCGGGGCAGTTTGTCAAAGTCCGCTTCAAAGGGGACGTGAAGCCCGAGGCGGTGTTGGTGCCTCAGCGGGCGGTGCTGCAAGGCCCCACCGGACCGTTTGTCTTCGTGGTCAACGACGAAGAAAAGGTCGAAATTCGGGATGTGGTCGCTTCGGATTGGAAGGGCTCCCAGTGGCTCATCGATGCCGGGTTGAAGGCCGGCGATCGTGTCGTGGTCAACGGGCTGATGAAAATCGGCCCCGGCGCACCGGTCAAGGCCGTGCCGGTGGCGCCGTCAATCGATCCGCCTGCCTCTACCCCCGTACCCAAACAAGGCTGACACATGATCTCGCATACCTTTATCGATCGGCCGATCATGGCCTCGGTGGTCTCCATCGTCATCGTGGTGATGGGCCTGCTAGCTATGCAGTTTCTGCCTATCGCGCAGTTCCCGGAGATCACGCCGCCGGTCGTCCAGATCGATGCCGACTATCCCGGCGCAAGTGCGGAAGTCGCGGCAGAAGCCGTGGCGCGTCCGATCGAGGTGACGCTTCCCGGTGTCGACAATTTGCTCTACTACGAATCGACCAGCAGCAATGACGGCCATGTCTCGATCAAGCTCACCTTCGAAATCGGCACCGATCCGGACATCGCTCAGGTGCAGACGCAGAACCGCGAAAAACTCGCGGAGCCGCAGCTTCCCCCTGACGTCGTCCGTCAGGGCATTTCCGTCAAAAAGCTGTCTCCGGATCTCGTGGTGGTCATCGCGCTGAAGTCGACTGATCCGCGGCATGACGCGGTGTTCTTATCGAACTACGCTACGCTCCGGGTGGTCGACGATCTGAAACGGGTCAGGGGCGTCGGCGACGCGCTCGTGTTCGGGCAACAGAATTACAGCATGCGGATCATCCTGAATCCGTTGCTGATGGCGAAGTTGGAGCTGACGCCGAGCGATATCACCGGGATCATTCGCGAACAGAATCGCGACTATCCGGCCGGAACCATCGGGAGGGAGCCGGCGCCGAAGGGAACGGAGTTGACGATCCCGATCATCACCAAAGGCCGCCTGACTGACGTCAAAGATTTCGAGGAACTGATTGTGCGCGCGATGCCGGATGGTTCGACGGTCCGGCTCAAGGATGTGGCTCGCATCGAACTGGGGGCGCAATCCTACGGGCTTGAAGGGCGCTGGAACAGCAAACCGACGACGTTTGTTCTCACATTCTTAGCTCCGGGAGCGAATGCGCTCGATACCGTACGCCGCACACGCGCGCAGATGGATGAGCTGGCCAAGAGTTTTCCGCCCGGTGTGTCCTACGACACGCCCTATGACACTACGCGTTTTATCGAGATCTCGATCAAGGAAGTGGTCAAAACGCTGGCGGAGGCCATGGCCTTGGTCGTGCTGGTCGTCTACGTGTTTCTCCAGAGCTGGCGCGCCACCATCATCCCGACCGTCGCCGTGCCCGTTTCCCTCATCGGTACCTTTATCGGATTGGCGGCGCTGGGTTTTTCTATCAATACCATTACCTTGTTTGGAATGGTTCTGGCCATCGGTATTGTCGTAGACGATGCGATCGTAGTGGTGGAAAATGTCGAACGACATATGCGGGAGTCCCGCCTATCTCCGAAAGAAGCGGCCAAACGCGCCATGAGCGAGGTGACTTCGCCGATCATTGCGATCGTGCTGGTGCTGGTGTCGGTGTTTGTTCCCGTCGGCTTCATCGGCGGTGTGACGGGCGCGCTCTACAAAGAATTTGCTGCGACGATTGCCATCTCGGTCACCGTCTCGGGATTTGTAGCCTTGACCCTGAGCCCTGCGCTCTGCGCGTTGGTGCTCACTCCTCAGCATGGAGAACGGGGCGGATTCTGGTCGTTGTTCGACCGGATGTTCGGACGGACTCAACGGGGTTACACCTGGTCGATCGGAAAGATCCTGGGGCGGCCGGTGTTCGTCATGCT
>JALHPO010000002.1 GCA_022842445.1 Nitrospira sp. | reverse complement strand
CTTCGCGCGGAGCGGATGAAGCCGGCCGGAGACAATTGGGTGGGACTGACGGTCGACGCCATCATGCATGAGACGCCGGTGCCTGATCAGACCGACAAGATCTATCGGGCGATGCTGGAAACGGTCGCGAGCCGGCATGTAGACACTCCGCTGGGCAGCGAGGCGCTCTTCTATCTTGGGAAGCACTATGAACAGACGAACGACATGGGCCGTGCGATGCGCACATACAAGGAGGCCGCGCTTCGAATTGGAATAGAGAACGATCGATGGCCGCTGAGCGCCTCGGAGCGGCTCGCGGCGATCTTGAAGCCTTGGATCGAAGCGGCTGCGAATTCCCGCGACGACCTCACGGTGGTCAGTCTCTTCCATCGACATGGGCCGAACGCCGAACAACAGTACGCGCACTCGCCGCTCCTGGTCGAGATTGCCGACGCCCACCGGCGGCTGGGGTTCTTGCCGGAGGCCGGACGCCTCTATCAGCAACTAATTAAAGCCAAAGATCCGGCCTTGCTCGAATCGACGTTAGTCGGTCTCGGCAACATTTATCTGGATCAACAGGATGCGCCGGCGGCCAGAAAAGTGCTCGAACGATACCGGTTTCAATTCCAAGCGGGCCGGTACGGGCCAGAAGTGTTGCACCTTCTCGTGACTGCGATGCGGAGCGAGGGCGATCTTGAAGGGCTTCTCCGTCTGTGCCGCCAGTGGCTGCTTCATCATCCACAAGATAGGGGACGTCCTGCGATGTATCTTCAATTGGCGGAGACGTTGGGACAACTGGAGAAATTTTCAGATTCGGCGCTGGCCTATGAGGAAGCCTTCAAGGCCGGAGCTGTTCGTTCCCTTGATACGATGATGGCCTATGCCGACACACTCTCCAGGCTGAATCGGCATGAGCAGGCCATTACCGTCTATCGCGAGGCGTTGGATATGAAACCGGCGGCGCGCCACGCAGAGTGGATGTATCTTCAAACCGCCAGGCATTGGACAGCGTTGAAGCAATATGAGCGGGCGACTGTGGCGCTGGCCGAAGTGGGAGAAGCAGAGGATCCGCTCATTAACCGGTTTGCAGCATCGTTCAAGGGCAGCCTGCAGAGCATGCGCCGCCCGCTGACTGAGGAGGAACTATGACGATCACCGCCGTACAGCATTCGGAAGAACGGGATGTGCTTCAGACTGCGTTTCAAAGTTTTGATCAAGCAGCCAGGACATTGCAGCAGTCGTACGGCGCGCTGACGGCTCGTGTGGAACAAATGGATCTGGAATTGGCGCAGAGCAATGATGCGCTTCGCCGGCAGCTCCGTGATAACGAGGCTATGCGTACGCATCTCGACGGGATCTTGGAGTCCTTGTCGACCGGCATCCTGGTTTTGGACGATGCCGGGATCGTGACTCGCAGCAACGCACCAGCGGCTGACGCGCTCGGCATGACCGCCGCAGAGTTATGCGGCCGCCATGCCACCGCCATTTTAGATGCGGTCGGCCTGAGCCTATGCGATCGCCCGCAGCGCATTGGACAGTCTGTGGTGACGATTACCCAGACGCCGCTGAAAACAAATTCGGGATGCCGGTCGGGCAGTCTTGTGCTCATTCAGGACGTGACCCGACTCTGCCAGCTTGAAGAGCGGGTGCAGCGCAAAGACCGGTTGGCGGCCATGGGAGAAATGATCGGGCGGATCGCGCACGAAATCAGAAATCCGCTGGGCAGCGTGGAACTCTTTGCTTCCATGCTTCGTCGGGATCTCCATGAGCAGCCGGCCTCAAAAATTTATGCGGAGCAGATTTCCCAGGCGGTCCATGCCATGGATCGCTTGCTGGAGAATCTCCTGGTGTACACCAAGCCGGCGCGATCATCGCATGCCTGGTGTGCGGCGGAGCCGTTGATCCTTGACGCGCTGAGTCTGGCCGCGCATGCGATCGCAAAAACTCCGGTGGATGTACGGATCGATCTTGATCCGGGGATTCCGGCGATCTGGTGTCATGAGGGGCAGATGAAACAGGTGATGCTGAATTTGATCATCAATGCGGCGCAAGCCATGCCGGCCGGAGGCGTACTCATGGTCAGTCTCGAAAGAGATCGGACACAATCCTTCAGCGATTCAACCGTTCGCCTCACCGTCCGCGATTCAGGTCCCGGCATCAATGCGGCGTACCGGTCCCGTTTATTCGACCCGTTTTTCACGACCAAAGACGAGGGGACCGGACTGGGCCTTGCCATTGTGCATGCGATCGTGGAAGCCCATCACGGACGCATCGACGTCGACAGTGTGGCCGGCCACGGTGCCTCGTTTTCGATTGTGCTGCCGCATCCGGTGACCTCCCTTTGTGTAAGCGGCAATCGGGCCTTGACGTACATAGAGCATGAACAGATCGGCACTGAGTCCGGCGAACCGGTGTTGGTGGAGGAGGCAGTCCATGAGTGAGCGGGACACGGACGCCAGGGCGTCAGACAGTCCGGATACAGAGGAGCGGATTCTGGTTGTGGACGACGATCCGTCCATGAGGACCGCGTTGATGGAATCGGTGCGGCGCCTCGGGTATGACGTACAGGGGGCGGTGGACGGCGCCGATGCTCTGGAACGGGTCGGGCGGTTTCGTCCCTGGCTCGTGCTGACAGATCTCAAGATGCCGCGCATGACCGGTCTGGAGTTGATTAAAGAGCTGAAAGCACGCGCACCGCAGGCAGCCATCGTGCTCATGACGGCCTATGGGACCGTGGAAACGGCTGTCGAAGCGATGAAACATGGCGCGAGCGAATATCTTCTGAAGCCATTCTCGATGGATTTGTTGGAACGGGTGATCACAAACCTCAAGGAAGGCCGGGAGACGGAGGGAGGAGTCGTTCCGTCGCTAGGCACAGCGGACAACCGTGCAATTCTGACGCAGGACCCCGGGATGGCCAGGTTGCTGAGCACGCTTGAAGGAGTGGCCGCAAGCCAGGCGACGGTGCTGATCAACGGAGAGAGCGGCACCGGTAAGGAGCTGCTGGCCCGGTTCATCCATAGCCGCAGTCCGCGCGCGCACCGCCCCTTCATTGCAGTCAACTGCGCAGCGTTGCCGGATGGGCTGCTGGAGAGCGAGCTGTTCGGGCATGAACGGGGAGCGTTTACCGGCGCGCTGATCAGGAAAATCGGCAAATTTGAAATGGCCCATACCGGCACCTTGCTGCTGGATGAAATCGGGGAAATGACCATGGGGCTTCAAGCGAAGCTGTTGCGGGTGCTGCAAGAGCGCGAGGTCGATCGCGTGGGCGGGCGCGACCCGGTGCCGGTCAACATCCGGGTGATCGCCACAACGAATCGGACGCTCTATCGGGAAGTGGAGCAAAATCGGTTCCGCGAAGATTTGTATTACCGGTTGAATGTGTTTCCGGTCACGCTGCCTCCGCTGCGCGAGCGCCTTGCCGATATTCCCATGCTGGCGCGGCATTTCGCAGCGGCGGCGGCTTCGCGAAATGGACTGCCGCTACCGGCGTTGTCGGAGGCCGCACTGGCTCATTTGCAGCGATTGCCGTGGAAGGGCAACATCCGCGAGTTGGAGAATGTGATGGAGCGGGCAGTCCTGCTGGCCGGCCATGGCGTGATCTTGCCGGAGCATTGCCCCGTGGAGATTCGCGATGCCACCTCGCCGCTGGTCGTTCCGCAGCCGGGCAATGGCTCGCTGTGGGAAATGGAGCGTGATCTGATCTTCAGGACGCTGATGCGGGTGAAAGACAATCGCACTCATGCGGCGAAGGAGCTGGGTATCAGTATCCGCACGCTACGGAACAAGCTCCGTGAGTATCGAACCGATGGGAAGCCACTGTCGATGACGGCATTGTGACCAGGCAAATTGTGCCGATGGGAAGTTTTCGACGGGGGAGGGTAATGCCTAGAGAAGGGTGGAGGTTCTTTTATGCACGTAGCCGCAATCTTGCCACGGATTCTAAATCCGGCATTCAGGTTGCACTCCGAGGTCGGGCATTGTGATGCGGATAGAAAGGATATGAGGCCATGAGGATCTTCGATCAGACCATACAACTGTTGGAGCGAACTTTGGACCTCCGTAGCGCGCGGCAGCGGGTGATTGCCTCGAATTTGGCTAATGAAGAAACGCCCGGCTATCGAGCTTCCGAACTGAACTTTATGGACCAGCTGCGCTCCGCGCATCAAGGCCGGTTGCCGGTTGTATTGGCGGCGACACAGCCTCGCCACTTCGGTCTTCATGGGGCTCAGGGAGTGCAGGCGATCACAGGAAAGCTGAACGAGGTGCCGGCAGGCGATCTTCCGCTCGATGCGAACTCGGTCAATCTTGAATTGGAGATGGCAAAATTGTCCGACAATGCCATGCAGTACAACACTGCGGCCACGATACTGGCCAAGAAGTTTCACGGATTGTTGAATGTGATACGAGAAGGGAGATAACGCCGAGTCCGCTCGGATGGTCGCAATCGGCAAGCGGTTGACCGTTGATAGAGGAGGTTCACCATGGAAATGTCCGACAGTATGGCGGTATCGGTATCCGGCTTGGATGCCCAGCGGCACCGGCTCAATGCCATTGCCAGCAATCTTGCCAACGCACAATCGACAAAAACGCCAGGGGGCGGTCCGTACAAACGACGGGATGTTGTCTTCCGGTCGACGCCTGTGCCCAGTACATTTCAGCGGGCGTTCCGTCAGGTGGCCGTCGGTCCGTCGGCCCATGCGCTCGAAGGCGTCTCGGTGGCCAGGGTGGTTGAAGACAGGAAGCCCGGGCAGCAGATTTATGACCCGCATCATCCCGACGCCGATGCAAAAGGGTTTGTGCGTCTTCCCAATGTGAACGTGATGGAGGAAATGGTCAACATGATGGGCGCCTCACGAGCCTACGAGGCCAACGTACAGGCCATCAATGCCTCGCGCGCGATGTGGAATAAAGCGTTGGAGATCGGGAGGTAGCGATGAGTCCTATTCAAGGCATTGCACAGGTAGCCTCCGCCGTTCCTGCCGCGCCGTCGCCCGGCACTGCCGCGTCGCCGGCAGGAGCCGGAGGGTTTCTGGACTCGCTGAAGAGTGCCGTCGGCAAGGTCAACGACGTGCAACTCCAAGCCGGGCAGGCCGTCGATGCCCTCATGACCGGCCAGACGCAGGACATTCATCGGACGATGGTCGCCTTGCAGCAGGCTGATGTGTCCTTCCAGTTGATGATGCAGATCAGAAACAAACTGGTGACGGCCTACGAAGAAATTCAGCGGATGCAGATTTGACGAATCGAACCGAATAAAGGCAGGCAGCCGACATGTTTTCACAATTTTCAATCAATCAACGGATGATCATTTTGGTGGCCCTGGCCGGGTCGGTGGCGGGCCTGATCGCATTGGCCTTATGGACGCAGCAGCCTGATATGCAGGTGCTGTTTACGAATCTCAACGGTGAAGACGCGGCGGCGATCATCGACAAGCTCAAAGAAACCAAGGTTCCGTATGAGACGACAGGAGGCGGTGCGACGGTGCTGGTGCCCAGTGCGCAGGTCCACGACCTTCGATTGCAACTGGCGACGCAGGGCCTGCCGCATGGAGGGGGCGTCGGCTACGAGATTTTTGATCGCACGTCGATCGGCATGTCCGAGTTCGTCCAGAAGCTCAATTACCGCCGTGCGCTGCAAGGCGAGTTGGCCAGGACGATCGCGCAAATGCCGGAGGTCGAGCGGGCGCGTGTCCATCTGGCCATGCCGGAGCGGCGGTTGTTTGCCAATGAGCAGGATAAGGCACGGGCTTCCGTCATTCTGGCGCTGCGCAACGGACAGGCGCTGACGAAATCGCAAGTGCAGGGTGTCATTCACTTGGTGTCCAGCAGCGTCGAAGGGTTGCAGGCGCGTGACGTGACGATCGTCGACGGCCATGGACGATTGCTATCCAGCACGGTCGCAGAGGACGAGACGGCCGGGTTGACGAACTCGCAGCTCGAGTATCAGCGCAATATCGAGAAGGATATCGAAACCCGTATCCAAACGATGCTGGAGCGGATCGTCGGAATCAATAAAGCGGTCGTGCGTGTGTCCAGCCTGGTCGATTTCAGAAAAATAGAGACCACGGAAGAACGGTACGATCCAAACAGCCAGGTGGCCAGAAGTGAGCAACGCGGACAAGAAAAGTCCAGCGGTGTCAACGGGGTGTCCGGTGGTGTTCCTGGCGTGCAATCGAACGTGCCGCCGGGGACGGAGCAGGAGCCGGCGCAGAGCAGTTCGAATAACAGTGTGACGAAGAATGAGACCGTCAACTATGAGATCAGCCGCACGGTGTCAAAAATCGTGGAGCCGGTCGGCGCGATCAAGAAGTTATCGGTGGCTGTGTTGGTCGATGGAACATATGCAGCAGCTCAGGCCGGAGACGGAGTCTCGGCGGACAGTGCCGCTGCTGAATCTGCCAGGAAATATACGCCACGGTCGGAGGAAGACTTGAAGCGTATCGAGGAGATTGTCAAGAAAGCGATGGGCTTTTCAGCGGAACGGCAGGATCAGGTCCAAGTGGTCAATGTTCAATTCGGCCTGGGGCCGGACGAACTGCCGACGTCGGCAGCCGAAGCCGCATCGGAAGGGCCGAACCCATGGTTGCCCTATCTGCGTTACGGTGTCGGGGCCCTGCTCTTTCTGATGATCCTCTTGTTCGTGGTTCGTCCCTTGATCGCCATGCTGGGTGCCGCCGACAGGCAGGAGCCCGATGCCGGCGGATCCGCGTCGCTGCCTCTTTCGGGGGCTGCGGCGGCCGGTTCGATTCCTGGAGCGCCCGATCGCGCCCAAATCATCGACATGGCCAGAAGGAATCCTGACACCACGGCTGTCGTCGTGAAACAGTGGTTAAAGAGCTCTTCTGCGAACGGCTGAGCATGGCTAAGAATCTGACTGGTGAGCAGAAGACGGCGATTCTCCTTCGTGCGATCGGCGAAGAAGCCGCCGCACAAGTCTTGAAGCAGCTTGATCCCAAAGAGATCAAAAAGCTGGGCGCCTCCATGAGCGGTACGGCGCAGATTTCACGGGATGAGGAAGATGCGGTCATTTTGGATTTTAAGGAGGCGAGCGCGACGGGGGATGTGCAATTTCAGGGAAAAGAATACATCAAGACCGTCCTGATCAAGGCGCTGGGCCCCGAGAAAGCGGCGCGCATTATCGAATCGATGACCCGGAAAATCTATCCCGGATTGGAGACGCTCCGCTGGGTGGATGCGAAGAGCATCGCGCAAATGATGAAGATCGAACATCCGCAAACGGTGGCGGTCATTCTAGCGCATCTTGAAAGCGACCAGGCCGGGCAGGTGCTCGCGGGGCTGCCGGATGCCATGCGCGGCGATGTGGCATTACGGCTTGCGACCATGGAAGACGTACAGCCGGATGTCTTGGAGGAATTGAGCCAGAGTTTGCAAGAAACATTGTTGGCAAGCAAGGGATTGGGCGGTCAGAGCATCGGCGGAGCCGAGGTGATGGCCGAAATTCTGACGCGGATGGACAAAACCAATGAGGGCGGCATCATGGCCAAGATTGCAGAGAAGAGCCAGACGCTGGCCGATTCCATCCGTGCACTCATGTTTGTGTTTGACGATTTGATCAAAGTGGACGACCGCGGCATACAGGAGCTGATGAAGGAGATCAGCAAGGATGATCTCCCGCTTGCGCTACGCGGCGCGAATCCCGACGTCAAGGAGAAATTCTTTAAAAACATGTCGAGCCGCGCCGCTGAAATGCTCAAGGAAGACATGGAGGCAAAGGGGCCCGTCAAGGTGTCCGATGTCGAGAAGGCGCAGCAGAATCTGCTGAAGGTCTGTCGCAAGCTGGAAGAGGAAGGGCGGATTATGATTGCCGGCGCAGGAGAACAATTGGTCTAAATGTCGACCGGAGCAACCATGACAGCGCAGGCTCTTCGTGGACAGACGGGAGGCCCACGGCTTCACGGGACGATTTTGGCCGTCGATGACGATGAACCGATCCGGAGTTTATTTCTAGAACTCTTCCGGGCTGAAGGGGTGTCCATTCGGGCGGCTGGATCCGGGCGGGATGCCATTGCCATGGTGAAACAGTCCGCTCCCGCGCTGATGCTCATCGATGTGTCGTTGCCGGATCAGGATGGCATCGCCGTTCTGGAAGAGGCACTGACCATCGACCATCGAATCATCGGGGTTGTCATCACGGGATCGGCAACCATCGAACTCGCCGTACGTGCGATGAAGGCAGGTGCCAGCGATTTTTTGATGAAGCCCATCGACAATAGTGTGGTCTTGGCGACGGCGCGCCGGTTGCTGGAACTCCACCGGCTGCGCGCCGAACAGACCGTTCTGAAACATGCAGCTGTTCGGTCCGGGGCGGTTCATTTGTCGAGCCTGCCGTTTCAAACCTTTGGAGATGACGGGTCATTGCGGGGAGAGGACGGCTTGACAGAATTCGAGCGGGGGCTGAAGGAGGGGCAACAGTGTGCGGAAGAGGAGCGCCGGCATGAACGGACTCTGTTTGCCGGTGTGATGCGGAAGCTGGCCGAGGTGCAGTCTTCACTTCAGCGGACGATGGAAGACGAGATTGCCGCGTTGGCCATTCACATTGCGTCGAAAGTCCTTCACGAGTCGGCGGCCGCCTGTAAAGACCAGATTGTGGCGCAAGCCAAGTCTGCGGTGACGGCGGTGCGGGAGTCCGGTGCCGTCGTTATTCAAGTGCATCCGTCCGATGCGCCGGCGCTGGAATCTGCTCAAGCCGAGCTTGCGGCACTGCGTGATCTCGCACTCACGGTAAAAGTCGAGCCGATGGCCTCGATCACGCGAGGGAGTTGTCTTATTCATACCGCCAATCGTGTGATCGATGCGTCCCTGGACACTCAGCTGCTTCGGTTGGGCAGCGCACTGAAGAACAGGGCCAATCATGAATCTTAGCCGCCTGCTCGATCGGGTCGATCCTGTCGCGGTCTCAGGACGGGTTGCCCAGGCTGTCGGCCTCGTGATCGAGGGGTATGCCCCGATGACCACGGTGGGCGAACTCTGCCAGATCAGTAGGGAAGATGGCGGCGAGCCAATTGCCGCAGAAGTAGTGGGTTTTCGAGGCGATCGTGTGTTGCTGATGCCGCTGGGAGAGATGCAGGGGATCGGACCGGGCAGCCTCATCACTATGACCGGCCAGGTAGCGCATTTGCCCGTCGGGCCGGGCCTCTTGGGACGCATTCTGGATGGACTCGGACGCCCGCTCGATGAGAAGGGCGCCGTTCCGTATCTCGAACGGTATCCGCTCCATGCTGCTCCACCCAACCCGCTGCATCGCGCGCGTATCCGTACACCGCTGGATCTTGGGATCCGTGCCATCAACGGATTTCTGACATGCGGGCAGGGGCAGAAAATGGGAATTTTCTCGGGTTCCGGCGTCGGAAAGAGCGTCTTGCTGGGCATGATCAGCCGGTACACGAAGGCCGATGTCAACGTCATCGCGCTCATCGGTGAACGCGGGCGCGAGGTAAAAGAATTCCTGGAGCGTGATCTGGGGCCTGACGCGCTTCAACGGTCGATCGTCATCGTGGCGACGTCGGATCAAGCGCCGCTGGTACGGCTGCGCGCAGCGCTGGTGGCGACCACCGTGGCCGAATACTTTCGCGACACGGGCAAACAAGTGCTCTTATTGATGGATTCTCTCACCCGGTTGGCGTACAGCCAGCGGGAAGTCGGTCTTGCGATCGGGGAGCCGCCGGCGACCAAAGGCTACACGCCGTCCGTATTCACCATGCTGCCCAAACTTCTGGAGCGTGTCGGCACCGGATCCGGCGCAGGCGCCATTACCGGTTTGTATACCGTGCTGGTTGATGGAGATGATCTGACTGATCCAGTGGCCGATGCCGCGCGGTCGATTCTCGACGGGCATATCGTGTTGTCACGCGCGTTGGCGGCGCAGAATCATTTTCCCGCGATCGATCTCTTGCAAAGCACCAGCCGTGTGATGCGCGATATCGTCGCTCGGGAGCACGGTGTTGCGGCCGGAACGGTTCGAGAATTAATCGCCCGCTATCGGCAATCCGAAGATCTCATCCTGCTCGGCGCGTACAAGCAGGGCATGAATAAGACTCTCGACCGGGCTGTCCAGGCCCAAGAGGCCGTCAATGCCTATCTTCGGCAGGGGATCGATGAGTCGGCAGGATTGGGCGCGTCGGTTCAAGGGCTGCGCGCCTTGGCTCAGCAGGCAGCATGAAACTCGATTCGTTGCGGAAGCTGCGGGTACAGGTACAGGAAGCGCTCACGATGGAGCTGGCACAGGCGACTCAGGAATTAGTCGGCATGGAGCAGCGGTGCAATGCGCTTGAGGCGAAGATTCAGTCGGATACGTCGGCCTATCGGATTCAAACCGAGCAGGGATTGGTTATTGAAGTTCTGTGGGAATGGCAGGGACGTCTGGATGTGCAACGGGCCGCGTTGATACAGGCGCGCAGCGCAGTCGGCCATCTGACCGAGGTGTGGACCAGTGCCCGTGCCCGACTTGTTGAAGCGACCCAGGAACGCAAAATACTCGATCGCCTTCTCGAACGGCAACGGGAGGCGCATGATGCCGAATTGCACCGACGGGAGCAGCAGGCCATGGATGAAGCTGCCGGCCGTATGTGTCAGCATCCTGCCAGAAGGGGTGTGTCATGAATGCACAATCAGCGCGATCCACAGGAGATGGTATTTTTCTCAGCCGTGCCGGCCGGTCCAAGGTGGCCCTGTCGCCTTCGCAACGGCGGTCCTCGCTTTTGACGATCGCTGGAGGCGTCGTCGGTTCCACGATTCTCTTATGGATTATGGTGCAACTGGGGCAAGCGTCCAATAATCCGAAAGACAAACTGCGGCCGGCTGCTGTTCCAGCACAAACGGCCGCTATACAAGCTGTTCCACCGGTTCTGCCTGCCGATGCGCAAGAAGCAGAATTCGATGAGAGCAGCCGGCTGCTTGCTCCCCCGACGCAGGGGCCGGCACTGGATGTGCCGAGAGAAGTTCTCGGGATGTTGGATCTGCGAAAGCGCGATCTTGATCGGCGAGAAGAGGCTGTCCGCCAGAACGAAGAGCGGCTCATGATAGTGCGGGCCGAGCTCGAAAAGGTTTTGGCGAAGAATGAAGCGTTGGAAAAACGGATTGAAACTGTGCGTGCGAAGGCGGATCAACCATCGCCTAAGGAACGCCTAGCGCAGGCGCAGAAGAACCAGCTTGCCAAGATGTATGAGGCGATGCCGTCAGAAGACGCGGCAGTCCGGCTGGAGCGGATGCCTGATCAGAAAGCGATCGAAATCCTTCGCCTTGTCAAAACAAAATCTGCTGCGGCGATCCTTGCCCAGGTCAAGCCGGAGCACGCGGCCAAACTTAGCGTGCAGTTGCTGGCGCAAAAACCGTAATCCGGGGATCGATATTCGTCTGTTGCGAAGCCTGTTTCGGAGAAGAGGACCAGGCCCGGGCGCCACGGAAATGGTGCTGGCGAAACGATGAGTGCATGCCAACCGGTCTCCTCTCATTCGCACTTCCTGTTGGAATGTGGTGCTAACCTCTTACGTCCTCATCTTCAGCTCTAGGTGCATGCCTCTGCCTCATCATGCTTCACGTGCAACCCAATTCTTTTTGACGCCACTGTTGCCACAGTGCGTACCGGCAAGAAAGTTCCTGCTACCCAGTAAAAACTTCCTTGTGCCCGGCCGTTCAGTCTCTATCTCCAGAGAAAAGCCGCAGTTCCTGAGGTTTTGTCGCCCAATGCCTGTGGCACGAGCTTTGTATTGTCCCTTGGCGTGCCGGTTGGTCAAGCCAGAGAGGGCGTCGTTCGTTTATGGGTATGAATGCCGTTATCCCGCAGATTGCCGCTTCGAACGCGGGCTCTTCCCCGGAGCCCGCCGGGAGTCCGCCTGATCGGGCACACCGTTCAACTGAGATCGGGTCCCGGAAGAGATTTTCAACGGTTCTCAAGACGATCAGTCGAGAGCGGGACACGGAGCTATCGCGCAAGTCCGGAGACCGGCGGCCGGTGGATGCGTCGGACCGAGGGGACCGGGCCGAGAGGGCGCGGGTCCCGATGGATCACACTTCTCAATACCAACAGTCTGACTCCCAGACGGACAAGATGGCGGAACGCAGACATCCAGGCGTGGATGCCTTGAAAGGATCCGACGCTCCAAGGGCTGACCACGAATCTCAGAAGGGCCCTACCAGGAATGCGGAGAGCCAGTCCTCCCAGGATCATCAAGAGTCTGAAACCTGGAAGAATATGGCAGAAGAAGGTAGCCACCCAGAGTTGGATGTGCCGGAAGCAGCCGATGCCCTCAATGGAAACCCTGAATCATGGTTGCTCGGGGACTATGCCCATCCTGCTTCTCATATCGAGTCGTCCTCACTCATCGAGCCTCGCGCCCCGGTGTCATTGATCATGCAATCGGATGCAGTAGGGGCAGGCAGTGGAGAGGACAGCGGTCTGTTAGGTACGGAACATCATGAAGGGTCTGCACCGAATCCGACACCGTTCGGTCTGGCCTTGGTTGCCGCAACTGGTTCGTTACCGGGTCATGCGGCGAGTCGCGATCTTCTCGCGCAGGATAGCCGACTCAACACCGAGATAAAGCACCAGGGATCGTCCGAGGATATGCGGAGTATTGTCGCCGCAACGGTTCTTCAAGCACATGAGAATCCCGGTTCTGGAGTCCAATCGGCCCTTGGCGATGTGGAACAGAAGGCACCTGATTCCCACGGAGGATCTCGATCGGCTGCTTCGCCGAACGGGCCGCCGCTATTGTCACAGCAAGCTGATCTTGATCGTACGCGCCTGGGCTCCTCCGCATGGCCCGGGCTGGAAAGTGTGCCATCGTCTCGCACCTCCGATTCCGTCCACTCGGTTCAGGCAATACAGCCGGAGCGGCCAGCCTCGGCGGTCGTTCAGGCCAATGCGCCGGCGTTGTTGCAGACAGATGGGTACGAGACGAAGCCGCTATCTGGCATGCCGTCCGATCATCAGACGATTGCCGATGGCGCATTTCAATCGGGTTTGGATTGGTCTGAGCAGGGCGGCCGAGAGCACACTGGTAAGGAATCGCCATCAGCGTACCACATGGCTGCAGCACCTACTTCTACCGGATTTGCAAGTGTGATGGCCGGCGAAGGTGGGATTGCCGGAACAGCCGCACTCTCCATGTCTCGACCCGTCGAGTCCTCCCCTGTGTCGAGTCCCGCACCGGCACCGCCGGTTCCGGCTTCTCGCGATGCTGGGGACTCACCTCTGTCTGCGACCGCACGGTCGGTCGTGTTTGAAGTGGCGGAGACGGAGCTTGGCCGCATCAATGTTCGTGTGGCGCTGGCGAACGAGGTGGTCCATACCTACTTGTCGTCGGACAGGGCGGAGGTGGGCCAATTCCTCATCAACGGGCAGGAGCGGTTGCAGACTGCGTTGCAGGCGAATGGATTGGAAATGGGACAGTTCCGTGTCGATATCGATCGTCAAAATGCAGGGCGGTCGTTCCAGCAGGGACCGTCTCAGGATCAGGGCCGCGGCTGGCATCAGGGCTCGCCCCAGGGTGATGAGGTTCAAGTCTTCGAGGCGCGTGACAGCCGGCGGTCATGGTCCCAGGGTAGGCTGAATCTTGTGGCCTGAACAGATGAGGAGTACATCACATGATTGATCTATCCGCACTCTCATCCACTCCGACTGCACGGGCGCCGAAGGCTACGGGCCCCCGTGAATTGGGACAGGGAGACTTTCTCACCTTGCTGGTCACGCAGCTGAAAAACCAGGACCCGCTGAATCCAACAAACAATACCGAGTTCGTTGCCCAACTGGCCCAATTCAGTCAGTTGGAGCAGAGCGCAAAGCAGGCACAGCTTCTCCAGCGGAGCCTCGATGCCCAGGCTGCGTCGCTCCAGTTTACGCTGCTTCCGATGGTCGGACGGACCGTGACGGTCGATCATGCGCTCATTCAGCTGGGCAATGGGCCGGCCCCCATCAGCTACGCCCTGGACAAGAATGCTGCGGCCGTGCGCGTCAACATTTTAGATCCACAGGGTCAGGTCATCCGTACCCTCGACTATCGGGATCGCCCGGCAGGACAAAATCTCACCGAGTGGGATGGACGGAATCAGAATGGGGCGCTCATGCCGGCAGGAATCTATCAGTATGTCCTTACGGCAACGGATGCGTTGGGCACGTCGGTGAGCGCGCGGACTGCGGGACAATTGACCGTGTCCGGCATTCGCATGGAAGAGGGCAAGGCCAAGCTGGTTGCAGGCGATCTCAGTATCGATCCATCAGCGGTAGTGGAACTACGGTAAGGACAGGAAACGATACGCAAGAAGGAGGATTGGGCCCATGGGAATTCTATCGTCGTTATTCGCCGGAGTGAGCGGACTCAATGCGAACGGGACAGCGCTCTCGGTGATCGGAAACAACATCGCCAATATGAGTACGGTCGGTTTCAAGGGGAGTAAAGCGACGTTTGCGGATCTGATCAGCTCGTCGATCTCGGGCGGATCGGGCGCTGTTCAAACGGGCATCGGCGTTGCCCTGACTTCCGTGCAAGGGAATTTTTCCCAGGGGTCTCTGGCGACGTCATCCAACGTGTTGGATTTGGCCATCGACGGGAACGGTTTCTTCGTGGTGGAAGACGCGCAAGGCGGGACGTTCTATTCGCGCGCAGGGTTGTTCCGATTGGACCGGAACAACAATGTCGTCGATCCGTCTGGTTTTAAATTACAAGGGTTCTTGGCTGATACCACCGGCACCATTACCGGGACGATCGGAGATATCGCCCTGCCGTCGACGACCGCCTCTCCACGGGCAACGACCATTGCGCTGGTGGCGGCCAACTTGAATTCCGCAACGACTCAGACCGGAGTGCGAGGGAATGTGGTGGCCTCTGCAGCTTCGGTGACGACCACCGCGGCCGGCGCCAATTCGTTCACCATCAATCTGAACGGGGACGGGGTGCAGACGGTCACCGTGGCCAACGGCCTGACCGGAGCGGCGTTGGCCACGGCCATTCAGAACGCCGTCCGTGCCCTGGTGCCGAATGATCCGTTCAAAGCGGCGGCCTATTCCGGTTTTACGGCCTCAGTCAATCCCTCGAATATTTTTACCTTCACGTCGGGCATCACCGGCACGACGTACAACTCGACGACCGGGACTGGGACTGTCGTTGTGGCCGCAAACGGCGGCGACACGCTGGCCGCCGATTTGAATATGACCACAGGCACATCGACGACGGGGACGGATTTTCTGTTGTCCGACCCGTCGGCCAGTTCAAACTTTTCCACTTCGATGACGGTCTTCGACTCACTCGGCAACAGCCATCTGCTGACCACGTACTTTACCAGAACCGGTCAAAACACCTGGAACTACAATGTGGTGGCGAACGCAGCCGATGTCGTAACGGCGAACTATGATTCGAGCAACATCGATGCGAGCTTGGGCATCGTCAAAGTGGGATCCGGTACCTTGACCTTCGGCACCAACGGAACACTGGATCGGGAAAGTCCGGTTACCCGTTACGATACCGGTACCGCAGCGGGCACTACCGGGACCACGCCGGGGGAGCTCCAAATCGACTTTAACGGCGCCACGCAAGACCAGTTGATCGTCATGAACTATGGAACCAGCGTGACGACCGACGGCGGATCAGGGTTGGACGGGACGACGCAGTTCGGCTCAACCTCGGCCTTGGTGCAGCAAACGCAGGATGGATTCGCTGCGGGATCGTTGCAAGCCTTTTCTGTCGATTCCAACGGGACTATCAGCGGGCGATTTTCCAATGGACAACTTCGTGCCTTGGCCCAGGTGGTGCTCGCGCGCTTTCCCGACCCTATCGGTCTGACAAGAACGGGCAAGAACACGTTTGCGCAATCGGGAAATTCCGGCCAGCCCGTGACCGGGACACCCGACAGCGCCGGGCTTGGCCGTGTGCTGTCCAATTCACTCGAACTCTCGAATGTGGACCTTGGCGAAAGTTTCATCGACATGATCGCCGCCCAGCGAGGATTCCAGGCGAATTCCCGGGTGATTACAACATCAGATGAAATCCTCCAGGAGCTGGTGAACCTCAAACGGTAAGCTTCCGTAGGACCGGACTGAGAGCAGAGAACGCTCTCAGTCCGGTCTCGCCGTATTGAACTCCACTCGCCCTCTTGTTCCGTCACACATGACCTCAGGTCGAGAGCGCCGTTCGTCAGTTTTCTGACAGCGTCAAGCGATCGCTTGACGCTGTCCCGATACTGAGAGCTCATTCACCACACTGAATATATGCGGAGCCGCGTCTGGCATCGTGATTTGCGATGGATGCCTGAATCACACGGTGTTCCGGCCAATGGCATAGGCATTGCAATTTGTGCAGCGAGGTTCGTGTGTCATGTCAGGAGGCCAGGAGGATCATATGGCGGATGCAGCGACAGCAGAAGAAAAAGAGCCGGCGCGCGCAGCAGTTCCGGTGTTGCCGGTCAAACTGATCATTATCGTGGTGTCTTTGGCGCTTGTCGTCGGCGTCGGTGGTGCGGTGCTTGCTGTGAAGTTACTCGGTGGTTCAGGAAAGGCGGCGGAGATCGCAGAGGAGCAGAAGCCGGAAGCCACGGCGAAGGCTGAACCTCGTCATGAGGTCGCAAAGCACGGACCGTCTACGACGCCGGGCGTCATGTTCGATCTGGATCCCTTCATCGTGAATCTGGCTGACCAGCCCGAGATCCGATATCTCAAGCTCACCGTCAAATTGGAAGTCGAGAGCGAGGCCGTCAAAGCCGATCTGACTGCCCGCGTCGCGCAGGTGCGCGACACCGTGTTGGTGCTGCTCAGCAGCAAGGATGTGACGACTGTGAGAACGTCGCAGGGGAAATTTCAACTGCGCGATGAGATTACGCAGCGGGTCAACGGTTTGTTGCCGAGGCCGGGCATCCGTTCCGCATACTTCACTGAGTTTGTCGTTCAATAACGATTGCTGGTATGGAAAAAGTTCTTTCGCAAGAAGAAATCGACGCGCTCCTGAAAGGCGTGGCATCGGGCGACGTAGATACGTCCCCGAAAGCTGCGGCGCCTCCTGAGGAAGGTGTCACGCAATATGATTTGCTCAATCAGGAGCGGATCATTCGTGGCCGGATGCCGACTCTGGAGATGATCAACGATCGCTTCATCAGGCGGCAATCTGTCTCATGGACCGGCATGTTGCACGAAGCGGTCGATTTCCTCGTCGTCAGTACACAGGTGATTAAATTCGGAGAATTTCTGAAAAAGGTTCCGATGCCGTCATCGCTCAACGTCTTCCATATGCACCCGCTCCGAGGAAACGCGCTGGTCGTCATGGATGCGTTTCTTGTCTATCTGATCGTGGATTACCTGTTCGGTGGAAAGGGCCAGACGCATGTGAAGCCGGAAGGGCGCGACTTCACACCTGTTCAACTCCGAATCATCAAAAAACTGCTGGCTCAATTGCTGGCCGATCTTGAAAAGGCGTGGCAGGCAGTGGTGCCGGTCAAGGTGGAATATGTGCGATCTGAAAGCAACCCGCAGTTCGCCATGGTCGTCACTGCTTCGGAGATCGTAGTGGTGGTGACGCTTCAGGTGATCATGGGCGATACCACCAGAGATCTGTTCCTCGTGTATCCCTACGGGATGCTCGAGCCAATCAAAGACAAACTGTACTCGGGCCTCGTCTCAGACCAAGTCGAGCAGGACAGCAGTTGGGCGGTGAAGTTTCGAGGCAAGTTGCAAGAGTGCAGCCTTCCTATCACCGTTCGCCTGGGTACCACAAGTGTGACGGTGCGGGATGTCCTCAACTTCGCTCCCGGAGACGTAATTGTGCTGGATCAGCGTCCGGGAGACCCGCTGGACTGTTATGTCGAAGGGTATCTCAAATTTCAAGGAAGCCCCGGCGTCTACAAGGGCAACCATGCATGCCGCGTGACAAAGATCGTCAACTGACCGCGGACCGATAGGGAGGCGTTTCCATGGCCGAGACAGGTTCCTCGACACAAGCCGGTGCATCGTCGCCTCAGCCGGCGTCATTTCCTTCCGTCCAAAATGCGCAGACAGGTGAGGCGCCGAAGAATATCGACTTTCTCCTCGATATCCCCATGAACGTCGCGGTGTATGTCGGGTCCGCCAAGATGGCCATTCGAGATTTGCTGCAACTGGCACAAGGTTCGGTCATCGAGCTGGATAAGCTCGCAGGCGAACCGATGGAAGTGGTGGTGAATAACAAACTGGTGGCGCGGGGCGAGGTGGTCGTCGTCAATGAAAAGTTCGGCATTCGGCTGACCGATGTGGTCAGTGCTGCCGAGCGTGTTCAGCAACTCGGTTGAATCGAAACGAGGAGCGCAGGTGATCGACTTCTGGGAGAGCCTTTTTCGTACCCTTTCCGCCCTGGCCATCGTGCTGGTTCTGATGGGAGTGGTGGCCATGGCAGCCAGACGGCTGATGAGCCATCGCCTGGGACAGGGGGGGAGGCATCAGCTGATTCGGGTGGTGGCCAGCGGGCACATCGCGCCGCGCAAGTCGATCGCACTGGTGTCTGTTGCGGGAGAGTACCTTATCGTCGGCGCCACCGCGACAGATCTCGTTCCCCTGGGTCGTGTCAGCGACTCTGCGCGCGTGGAGGAACTGCTGGCTTCTGCCGCCCCTGGTGCGTTCTCTTCCACGGCCTCACTCCCGCAATCGGCATTCACATCCTGGCTTCATAGCCTGTCGGCCAACGTTTCACCGCGTGATAAGGAGCATCATGGCGGGCTGTAACTCGCGCGGCTGGATCAGCGTTGGATGCTCCATCATCCTTCTGGCAACCGCCCTCGGGCTGTCGGTTTCCAATGCGGCGGCTGCCGGCCCTTCGGTCAGCATCGACCTCGGATCGGATGCGCCCAAACAGACAGCCGTCGTCGTCCAGATCCTGATTCTGCTGACGGTGCTGTCGCTGGCGCCGGCGTTGTTCATCATGGTCACCTCGTTTACGAGGATCGTGATCGTGCTGTCCTTTCTCCGGCAGGCGCTGGGCACTCAGGCGGTTCCCCCCAACCAGGTGCTGTTATCGCTTGCGATGTTTCTGACCATGTTCATCATGGCGCCGGTCGGGCAGGCGGTGTATGCCGGTGCGCTCAAGCCGCTCATGGACGATCAGATCTCCTACGAAGAGGCCTGGAAGAAAGGCAGTGAACCGGTCCGCGGTTTCATGCTGCGTCAAGTGAGAGAGAAGGACTTGGAGTTGTTCATCGATCTTGGCCGGCTGCCGAAACCGGACAAGGCCGAAGAGATCCCGACGCATGTCATCATTCCGGCATTTATTCTGAGCGAGCTGCGGGTGGCCTTTCAAATCGGCTTCTTGATCTACATTCCATTTTTGATCGTCGATATGGTGGTGGCCAGCGTGCTTATGTCGATGGGCATGATGCTGCTTCCACCGGCGGTGATTTCTCTCCCGTTCAAACTGGTGCTGTTTGTTCTGGCCGATGGCTGGTACCTGGTTGTGGGCTCGATGGTGAGAAGTTTCCAATGAAGGGCCGGCTCGTGAAGCGTGAAGCCCGGGACGCATCCTTGTGTGTGAGATACGATTCGACCGGCGTACCGCCCTGGGCGTAATCGAAGGACGAACGACGAGATACGAGATACAAAAAGCGAAGGAGAATGAGATGACGCCTGAAATGGTCACCGAAATAGGCCGGCACGCGCTGGAAACCACGT
Source organism: Nitrospira sp. (assembly GCA_022842445.1). Classification (GTDB taxonomy): domain Bacteria; phylum Nitrospirota; class Nitrospiria; order Nitrospirales; family Nitrospiraceae; genus Nitrospira_D. The sequence goes on along the minus strand of JALHPO010000002.1, from coordinate 557,100 downwards.
TGATGGTCTCTACGCCGATTCTCGGGCTCAGTCTCCTAGTGGGGCTGGCCGTGAGTGCGTTCCAGGCGATGACACAGTTGAATGAGCCGACGCTGTCCTTTGTGCCAAAGGTGTTGACCCTGTTCGGGGCGCTCCTGGTGTTTTTACCGTGGATGCTGAACCTGTTGGCTACCTATACGGCTAATCTGCTGATCAGTATCCCGAACTACGTGCAGTAGCGGTCTATGAGATGTATCTCGTGAAGCGTATCTCGTATTTCGCAAGCAAAGATGAGACGGGCTCATGTCCTGTCCTGCGCATCACGCATCACGCATCACGAGATACGCGCGGAGCCTAAGGGAATTGCAATGGCGTTGACGCAGACAATTCAGCTTCTCCTCCCGGAGTTCCAGTCATTCCTGGCGCTGGTGACACGGATCGGTGGATTGCTTGCCGCTTTGCCGATTCTGAGCGGACGGACTGTTCCGATGAAAGTAAAGGTGGCGCTGGTGCTGGTGTTGGGAGCTGTGCTGGCTCCGGTTATCCGTCTTCCTGCCGTTCCGTACGATCCTATTGCGCTGGCCGGCGGGTTGATGGGCGAAATGGCGATCGGCCTCACGATCGGCCTGGCCGTGCGGATGTTTTTCGGCGCATTGGAATTGGCCGGTGATCTGATCGGTGTGCAGATGGGATTCGGTGTGCTGCAGATCGTCGATCCGTCTACGGCGCATCATACGCCGATTGTCGGTCAATTTTTCACGTTGCTGGCGTCGTTGGTATTTCTTTCGCTCAACGCCCATATGCTGATCGTCGCCGCTATTGTCTCCAGCTATGAAGCGATCCCGGCGTTCGGCGCTGCTCTTCCGTCGGCATTGGGTGAGGAGGTACTGCGGCTTTCCCAGGAGATGTTCACGATCGGGTTGAAACTGTCCGCGCCGGTGCTGGTCACGATCCTCGTCATTAATATTCTGCTTGCCATCCTTGGACGGGCGGTCAGCCAGATCAATGTCTTTGTGCTCAGCTTTCCCGTGACCATCGCTGCAGGTCTGGCGGTATTGAGCTTATCCATGCCGTTTACGATAGGGCTATTCACCCGTGAGATCGAACGGCTCCAGTTTGTCATTGAGGGGATTCTGAAAATTTTGGGCCATGGCTGACGAGAACGATAATAAGACAGAGAAAGCGACGCCGAAGCGAAAGGAAGACGCGCGGCAGAAAGGCCAGGTTGCCAGAAGCCACGACCTGTCTACTGCGGTTATCCTGCTCGGCGGGATCGGATTCTTGGCGGCGATGATTCCGGCAGGTATGCAACAGATGATCGAGATGACGCGGGGGGGACTCACCATTTCATTTCCAGAGGCCTTCCGGAACGGCTTCACGATCGAAGAAATCTATACCGTCGTCGTGAGCACCGGTGTCACGATTCTTACGATCAGTCTACCGATTCTGGGGGCCATTCTTTTGATCGGGTGCGGTGCGTCTCTGGCGCAGACCGGATTGCTCTGGCGGGCGGATGGGCTGCAATTGGATTTTGCCCGCATCAATCCGCTGAAAGGGTTCGCTCGTCTGGCCTCCCTGCGATCGGTGGTCGAATTGATCAAGGGGTTGCTCAAAATTGCGATCGTCACGGGTGTAGGGCTGTTCGTGATGCGGCATGACGTGCTCCAGCTACCTGCGCTGATGGAATACGATATGGGGACAGTGCTGCATCTGGCCGGGCAACTCTCGCTCAAAACAGCCTTGGCGGTGGCCGGCGCCATCGGAGTCCTCGCCGGGCTGGATTATTTCTATCAGCGGTATGAGTGGGAACGCAGTCTTCGTATGTCCGTACAGGAAGTCAAAGAGGAACACAAGTCCGCGGAAGGCGACCCGTTGGTGAAGGGTCGAGTTCGTGCCGCGCAGCGCGACATGTCCAGGAAACGCATGATGGCGGATGTGAAGACGGCGGATGTCGTGGTCACGAACCCCACGCACCTCGCGGTGGCGCTTAAGTACGACTCGACAAAGATGGCGGCTCCGTTCGTGGTGGCCAAGGGCGCGGGGTTGGTGGCCGAGCGCATCAGGGAACTGGCCCGGCACCATGGCGTGCCGGTTGTGGAAAACAAGTTTGTGGCTCGGACACTCTTCAAGCTGGTCGAGATCGGGAAAGAGATTCCCGCGGATCTCTATCGCGCCGTGGCTGAAATCCTTGCATTTGTGTACCGGGCTCGAGGGGCGGCGCCGAACGGGTTGGGTGCGAACGATGAAGTGTGACGTGCAAGGTGAAGACTTGCACCTGTGCCGGCGTTCGCCCGATACGAACTGAAATGCGCGGATGACGATATGAGTCACTCACGGAAAAACAGGCGTCAGTATGTCGACTAAAATTGAACCGATTCGGCACGCGTCCTTCATTAAGCACCCCGACATCGTCATGTCCGTGGGAGTCGTGGCTATTTTAATGGTCATGCTCCTGCCGTTGCCTCGATTTCTCCTCGATCTGCTGCTGAGTTTCGACATCACGTTGTCCGTGATCATTCTGCTGGTCGGGCTGCAAGTGCGGCGGCCGATTGAATTCTCCGTGTTCCCTTCCATTCTCTTGATGATCACGCTCTTACGGTTGTCGCTCAACATCGCGTCGACCCGGCTGATCCTGCTTCACGGCAATGAAGGGCCCGGCGCGGCGGGGGAGGTGATCCGTGCATTCGGCAATTTCGTCGTGGGCGGGAACTATACCGTCGGACTGGTGGTGTTTGCCATTCTCGTCATCATCAACTTTGTGGTGGTCACCAAAGGCGCCGGCCGTGTGGCGGAAGTCGCCGCACGATTTACCTTGGATGCGATGCCCGGTAAGCAGATGAGCATCGACGCCGATCTCAACGCCGGATTGATCAATGAAGCCGATGCGCGCCGCCGCCGCCGCGAGATTACCGAAGAGGCCGATTTTTACGGCGCCATGGATGGCGCCAGCAAATTTGTGCGTGGAGACGCGATCGCGGCTATCATCATCATTCTAGTCAACATTGTGGGAGGACTGGCGATCGGCATTCTGCAGCAAGGGATGAGTCCGGCGTTGGCGGCGCAAACGTACACGCTGCTGACAGTGGGAGAGGGGCTGGTCGCGCAGATCCCCGCTTTGATCGTGTCGACGGCGGCCGGCATCGTGGTGACACGCGCGGCTTCAGACACCGATCTTGGCGGCGAAATGGCCCGGCAGTTGTTGATTTCATCGAAAGCGGTCGGCACGGCCGCCGGTATCCTGCTCGTGCTTGGACTGATTCCCGGGCTGCCGCACCTGGCCTTTTTAGCGTTGGGGGGAGGCGTCGCCTGGATGGCGTATCGTCTGCATCAACAAGAGCAGACTCCGGAAGCAGTCGATCAGGCGCCTGCCGCACCGAAGGCCGACGAGGGCTCGACGAAGGTCACCCCGCTCGACCTGATGGAAGTACAGGTCGGCTACGGGCTGATCGGCCTTGTCGAAGGCACGCAGGGGACTGCGCTGCTGGACCGGATCAAAGGATTGCGGCGTCAGTTTGCGGAGTCCATGGGCTTTGTCGTTCCGCCGATCCATATTCGCGACAATCTCCAGCTACGGCCCAATGAGTATGCCGTCATCCTCAAGGGGGTGCAAATCGCCAAGGCCGATGTCCTGCCCGGCCACTTGCTGGCTATCGATCCAGGCACCGGCCAGCGAGGCCTGGTGCAGGGTATCGCGACGAAGGAGCCGGCGTTCGGACTCCCGGCCCTGTGGGTGTCGGAAGAGGCCCGCGAACAGGCTCAGATGGCAGGTTACACGGTGGTCGATGCAAGTTCGGCGATGACGACGCATGTCTCCGAACTGATCAAGCGCCATGGCCATGAATTGGTCGGGCGGCAGGAAGTGCAAGCGCTCCTGGATGACGTCGGGAAAGCCCATCCAAAACTGGTCGAGGAGTTGATTCCGACGTTGCTGCCGCTCGGCACTGTTGTGCGCATTCTCGGCAATCTGCTCAAGGAAGGTATCCCGATCCGGGATCTTCGCTCCATTCTGGAAGCCGTCTCCGATCATGCCGCCACGATCAAAGATCCCGATGTGCTCACGGAGTTTGCGCGCCAGGCGCTGGCGAGGACAATTACGAAACAATATCAATTGCCCGACGGTACGCTCCAAGTCATCACGCTGGATCCGCAGCTGGACCGGTCCCTGGCGGAACAAGCGGCGGTGCTCCCGCAGGGCGCGTCCCTCAATCTCGACCCTGCGATGTCACACAAGCTCTTGAGCGGTCTCAAACAGGCTGCTGAACGGGTGGCCGCTCGCGGGCAGCAGCCCATCGTGCTGTGCTCGCCGGCGGTTCGGCGCCACTTGCGGCGGTTAAGCGACCGCCTGCTCCATTCGGTGCCGGTCATGGGTCTCAACGAAGTCGATGCCTTGGTTCGTTTGCAATCGCTGGATACCGTTCGAATCGATGGCGACCTGGCTCAGCTGTCATGAGGTAACTGATGAAAGTCAAAACATTTCATGCCCTCACCATGCAGGATGCCATGCGTGCGATCAAAGAAGAGCTGGGGCCTGAGGCGATCATCCTCTCTTCGAAAGAAGTGCATCAAGGCGGCCGCATGCTTCGCGTATTCAACCGTCCCGTGCTGGAAGTCATGGCAGCCTGCGAACAGGATCCCTTGCGTCGTGATGAGGCGCCGAGATCCGTGGCGGAGCTGCCGTCCGTCGAATCTCCGGCACCGGCCCCGGTGGCGAAGAGTTTCCAGGCGGCACTCCAATCTGTGCTGGAGTCGAATCACGCGCCGATCGAGACGGCTGTTCCAGAGCCGGCCGCGCTGCCGAGGCCGGCCGCCGGCATGAAGTGGAGGCGGAATCGTCTGCAGCAGCTTCGCGCCGAGCTGCGAGACGTGAGCCGCTTGTTGGCGGAATCGTTGCCGCCGGAAACCCAGTCGATAGAAGCGGGGAGATCGCCGATGATCGCTCGGCTGTGCCGATCATTCGTAAGGCAGGGCATGCGTCCATCGACGGCGGAGGTATTGGGTGATGATTTGCTGGAGAGGTTGGGGCCTGATGCGTGCCGTCATGAGGGAGCAGTCACGACGGCCCTTCAAGAGGCCATCGCCTGCCGGATCGGAATCAGTGGGCCGATTCTTGGCAGGGAAGGCGGCCGTGCCATCGGCGTGATCCTCGGTCCAAGCGGAGCCGGCAAGACCTCGATTGTCACCAAGTTGGCCGCGCATCACCGAATTGAACTGGGGCAGTCTGTAGCCGTGGTGACCTTTGATACCTATCGCAAAGCGTCGGTCGATCAATTGCGGCAGTATGCCCGTACGCTTGGTGTGCCCTTTGCTGCTGCGCAGTCGCCGCAGCAGCTACACCAGGGGCTGCGGCGTCATGGGCGGGCGGAGGTGGTCCTCATCGATATGCCTGGCGTCGGACCGGAGGACGTGTCGTCTGCGGCGGAGCTGCATCGGCTCATCGGCGAGGAATCTGTCGTCACGACGCATGTGGTCCTTCCGGCATCCTCTCAGGAAAGGGATTTGCGCAGAGTCATTGATCGGGTCAAGGATCTGCCGTTGTTGCGGCTGCTCTTTACAAAGCTGGATGACACAGAATCCTTTGGGACCATTTTCGACGTGGCGCGCCATACCGGTCTGCCGCTTTCCTATTGGGGGGTTGGGCAGCGGGTTCCGGAAGATATCGAACTCGCCTCGCCGGAACGTTTGGCGGAGTGTCTGATGGCGCAGCGGTATGTCGTCTCCCGCGCGCCCATGAGCCGGCCACCGGGGTCTCTTCGAGAGGCGCCTGTGCCGGAAGCAGTCGGGGCGATGTGCGTATCGAATGAATGGTAGGAGGAATCTCATGCAGAGCACGATAGGCCGTTTTGATACAGCCGTCATCGGCCGTGAGCCGTGTGCACCCCGCACACGCGTCATCGCCGTGTCGAGCGGAAAAGGCGGGGTTGGGAAAACCAATGTGGCGGCGAACGTGGCGATTGCGCTCGCGCAAGCGGGAAAGCGCGTGCTGGTGTTGGATGCGGACATCGGATTGGGGAATTTGGATGTGTTGCTGGGGCTCGTGCCCCGCTACACGATCGAAGACGTATTGTCGGGCGTACACACGCTGGACGAGATCGCGGTGGAAGGTCCGGCAGGCATCCAGGTGCTGCCCGCCAGTTCCGGCGTGCCGCATCTTACGGCGTTGACCGACTCGCAGCAGATCATCATCCAGGAGCAATTGGAGCAGTTCGCCGCCGGGATGGATGTGCTGCTGATCGATACCGGCGCGGGTATTTCATCCAATGTCACGTTCTTTGCCGCCTCGGCTCATGACACGGTGGTTGTCGCCACGCCGGAACCGACATCGCTGACCGATGCCTATGCGCTGATTAAAGTGCTGGCGCGTCAGTATCGGGAGCGCCATTTCAAAGTGCTGGTCAATCAGGCGAAAAGCCGCCGGGAAGCGGCGGAGGTATTTAGGAAGTTGGACCGGGCCATCGACCAGTTTCTTCATGTGGCTGTCGAATATGTGGGGTATATCCCGCACGATGACTATGTTCCCTTGGCGGTGATAAGGCAAAAAGCGGTGGTAGAGGCGTTTCCAGATTCGCCGGCATCCCAGGCCTTCAGAAAACTGGCGGACCAGGTGATGGAGTGGCCCAAGTCGGATATTCCTAAAGGCTCTGTCCAGTTGCTTTGGCAACGGGGGATCAAGGGAATCTAGATAGTAATTCAGGTTGCGAGTCGCGGGTGTTCTGAACGTGTGTTTTGGAACTACGCAACCGGAAGCTCGCAACTCCTCTTGTTGGTGTCGAGGATTGGAAATTGCATTGGTCGTGAATAAGTCGAGCAGGCGCCTCTCCGTGTTCATTCGACGAAAGGACGCGCAGGGATTTGTATGATAAGCAACACAGCCCCATTGCAAGAGCGGAAACCCGGTTCAACCGATGAAGTCGGACGTGAGCGAATCATCAAAGAATTCGCCCATGTGATCCGTGTGATGGCCCATCGGTTTGCCTTTCGTCTTCCGCCCTATCTGGACGCGGAAGACTTGATTTCGGTCGGCACGATCGGCCTCATGGACGCCATGGATAAGTATGATCCGTCTCGTGAGGCCAAGTTCAAGACCTACGCCGAATTCCGGATTCGTGGCGCGATGCTCGATGAGATTCGTTCGATGGATTGGATTCCGCGCTCAGTGCACGAGCGTATCGGGCTGCTGCAACGGACGCAGGTGCAGCTGATGCATCGCTTGGGGCGGCCGCCGAAGGATGAAGAGGTGGCCGCTGAATTGAAGATGTCGCCGGATGAACTCGATGATTTTACGCTCCGCGCAAGAGGCGCGGTGGTCGTCAGTATCGACGATCTCAATCTTTCCGATCCTGATAAGCCCAAGGTCGTCACGATGCTGGCCGATACCCACAACCCCGATCCGTTGGCGACATTGGTCAACGAGCGGGAACGGGATTCCGTCGGCGACGCCATCCAGAATCTTCCGGAGAAGGAGCGCCTCGTGTTGACGTTGTATTATTTCGAAGAGCTCACCATGAAGGAAATCGGGGAGATGCTCAAGGTCACCGAGTCGCGTGTCTGTCAAATCCACACCAAAGCCATTGTGAGGCTGAAGGCCTCTCTGCAGGCGGCGCGATGAGGCACTGTTCGCTTCAAAGAGCCGGTGGCGTATGGCCGATGGTTGATGGTACGGACCAGAGTGGGAATCGCCACGAGCCGGTAATGTGTTCCGATTCCGTGCTATCGGCCATCAGCTATCAGCGCTTGTCCTCAATGAACCACACAGAGGAAACGATTGCTCGGAAGATTTTACCGGAGCAGGGCAGAAACAGCCTGGTTGGAGCGTGTATGCCGAGAGTCGTGTGTACGGGCCATTGGAAGCATCCGCGCTGGCTGCGCGCAGAAGTAACCGCTGTACGGCCGGTGACGTGGCACGAGGGTTGCGAAGGTACTGTGTCTGAAGTGTGACAAGGAGGCGTGATCATGGATCGAGGTATCTACCCCATCTTATCCGGGGCACTGGCGCATGAGCGGCGCATGCAGGTGTTTGCCAATAACATGGCGAACGTGAATACGGCCGGATTCAAGCAAGATGAACAGGCCTTCAAGGCGATGTTTCCTCGTGCGCATGCGGCGATCCCCGGCATCGGGTACGGCGCCGGACTTGCGCAGCAGATCATGGCCAAGCCGTTGGGCCCGGCTGAACGGGTGTTTGCGGCGCCGCATCGTATGAAGACCACCTTTGAACCAGGCCGGATCCGATTGACCGGCAATCCCCTGGATCTTGCCATTCAAGGAAGCGGATTCTTTGAAGTGCAGACACCGCAGGGCGTTCGCTATAGCCGCAATGGCATGTTTTCACTCGATCATCAACGCCGGGTCGTCACCAATCTGGGGCATCTTGTGATGGGAGCAAAGGGCGAGATCAAGCTCCCTGTCGGGAAGATGGAGATTACGACCCAAGGCGAAATCAAGGTGGACGACAAACCGGTGGACCGGATCAAGGTCATGGAATTTCCGGAGGATCAGATGCCGCAGAAATTCGCCGACGGGCTGTACATTTCTGATAAGGGAGCGGTGGCCAAGAATCCTCAGGTCCAGGCGGGGCATATCGAAGAGTCCAATGTCAGTGCCATTAGTGAGATGGTGAAGATGATGGAGGGCATGCGGAGCTATGAGTCGGCCCAGAAAGTGATGCAGGCATTCGATCGGATGACCGACACGGCGATTCAGAACGTCGGACGAGTGGTATGAGATCAAGAGCGGATAGCGGATGGCGTATCGCTGATGGCAGGAGCGGAAATGTTCCGGCGTACAGCGGGTTCGTGCCATCGGCCATCCGCCTTCGGCTCTTCACGGGGAGGATTCTATGATTCGAGCGATGTGGACGGCGGCAACCGGAATGACGGCCCAGCAGATCAACGTCGATACGGTTGCGCATAATCTGGCGAACGTCAACACGAATTCGTTCAAGCGCAGCCGGGCGGAGTTTGCCGACCTGCTGTACCAGATTCAGCGGCTTCCCGGCACGAATGCGTCGAACGTCGGAGTGTTTCCCGTCGGCATCCAGGTCGGCGCGGGTGTCCGGCCTACGACGGTCGCGAAAGAGTGGCTCCAGGGAAACATGCGTCAGACGAACAACGAACTCGATTTGGCCATCGATGGTCCCGGATTTTTTCAAGTGTCCCGTTCGGACGGCACCATCATGTACACCAGAAACGGATCGTTTAAGCGGGACAACGTGGGCAACGTCGTCACCGGCGACGGTGACCTGCTGAATCCGGTCATTACGATTCCATCCGGCGCGCTGAAGGTCGATATCGGGCAGGACGGCACCGTCTCTGTGCTGCTGCCCGGGGTCACGCAGGCGTCACAGGTCGGGCAGATTCAATTGACGCGCTTCGACAACCCGTCCGGTCTGGTGGCGATGGGGAATAACCTGTTCATCGATAGTTTTGCGTCCGGTCCGCCTACGCAGGGCACCGGTGGATTCTCCACGGGATTCGGCACGATCCAGCAGGGATTCCTGGAAAGCTCGAACGTCAATCTGGCGGAAGAAATGGTCAATATGATCATCGCGCAACGAAGTTATGAGATCAATTCCAAGACGATTCAGGCGTCCGACGAAATGATGGCCATTGCCAACAATCTTAGACGGTAACGAGTAGAGGAACCCATGAGCCGATTCCATCTTGTGCTGGTGATGTTTGTGTTGAGTGAAATGTTGCGGATTGTGACGCCGGCGGAGGCGGCTCGTTCGGAGGCGATGTCGGTCTCGCCGGCAGCTCCGGGCCATCGTTCCCATGAGGACGGCGTCAGTCGTCCTGCCGAGCGCGAGATTTCCGTTGAGCTGCTGACAAAGACGATTCGCGGATATTTGGAAACAGAGTGGGGCCGCAGGGTGAAGGACGTCCAGGTGACGGTATTGGATCCTGCTGAGCCGATCAAAGTTCCATCGGGAGACATGGAGCTGCATGTCGTTCCTGTATCGAATGACGAGAGGTTAGGGCGCCGCACGTTTCAGATGGCGGTGAATGTGAATGGGAAATCCTGGAACACCGTCGAGGTTTTGGCTGATGTGGCGGCGATGATCGATGCGCTCGCTCCGAATCGGTCCTTGAAATCCGATGAAATCATCGATGGCCAGGATTTGAAGACGGTGCGCATGCGCACGCACCAGTTGTCCCATCCCTTCATCACCGATCGGGAAGAGGTGATCGGAAAAAGCGCGGCACGCCCGCTCCCGGCCGATGTTCCGTTCCGCGCGGGATTCTTGAAAGCGCCGGTTCTGATCAAAAAAGGCGATCGGGTCATGATCGAAGCGAAGCGGGGCGGGCTTTCGATTCAAGCCTACGGAGTGACGAAGTCAAGCGGGCGCATGGGTCAAACCGTCATGGTGAGCAATCTGGATTCAGGGCGGGAGCTCCAGGCAAAGATTGTCGGGCCCGGACTCGTACAGGTGGAGTTCTGAAGATCGTGAGAAGTGAGGCGTGAAACGTCAGGGGTGGGGGCGGGAAGTGCAGATAGGAGTTGAGGGTATGAGAGCGGAGTGGCAATCGAAGCCAGCCGATGCTGCGATTCGATTATCTGTTATTGGTCATCCGCTATCAGCCATCGGCTCTTTCGAGCGGACGACCCTTCGCGGGATATATGTGTGGCTGGTAGCTATGATGCTTCTGCTCGGGGGTTGTTCCAGTCCTCCCAGTGTCTCGAGCCGCATCGTGGTTCCTCCGCTGCCTCCTCCTAAAACGGTCGGGTCGCTTTGGCAGGAAGAAAACGGACGTGCCTATCTGTATGAGGATCTCCGCGCGATGCGAGCCGGGGATATTCTCACCGTGAAGATCGTCGAAAATCACAAAGGGTCGAAGTCGGCTGATACGTCGGCTCAACGTGACTCCACGATCCATAACAGTCTGATCGGAAGCGGCATGGGTTATCTGGGTTTGCCCGGAATCAGGGTGAGTGATGAGACTCGCCGCGGATTCGGCATCGATGCCAGCGCGAATAATAAATTCGGCGGGAAGGGCGCGACCAGCCGCGAAGGCACGTTGACCGGCACGATCTCTGTCATTGTCACCGAAGTATTGCCAAACGGGGATCTTCGTATCGAAGGCCGGCGTGAAGTGACCGTCAACAGCGAAAAGCAGCTGATGACGATCGGCGGTATCGTGCGCCGAGTCGATGTCGATACGAAGAACACCGTGCTGTCGTCCGCGATTGCGGATGCAAAGATCGAGTATGCCGGTCTCGGCGTGCTGGATGATGTCCAGCGGCCGGGTTGGTTCATCCGTATTCTGAATTGGATCTATCCATTCTGAGAGGGGAATTTGTGGCGACATCACAGAGACGCACAACACTTCCAAAAAAGACGTTCTGGCGAACGCGCATGGATACGTTCTCCTTACAGATGATGGTCCTCAGTGGCGTGGTTCGGCGGGCCGAGCATAATCCTCCTTCGTGTGCCGATCGTGCGCAATGGGTTCCGCTGGAGCATTCACCCTGCCCGGTACCTAATCAGCAACCGGCTTCGGAGCAGGGATGGCTGTCTCGTTTCTTCTTGCTGATCCGGAAACCGCGAGCATCGCAGACAAGTCGGCCGACACAGGCATTGAGCCGTGTGTTGCCGATCGCGCTGGCCGGGTGCGTACTCTGCCCGTTCACGGCGGATGCGGTGAGGATCAAGGATATCGGCGCAATCGAAGGCGTGCGTGAAAACCAGCTGATCGGGTACGGTCTGGTGGTCGGGTTGGACCGCACCGGCGATCAAGTCATCGGCGGACAGTTTACGATCCAGGCGATGATGTCCATGTTGAACAAAATGGGCGTCAATCTGGTGATCGATCCGATTCAGCTGCTGACCAGAAATATCGCGTCCGTGATGGTGACAGCGAAGCTGCCTCCCTTCTCCAAGCCGGGCATGACGCTCGACGCGGTCGTATCCTCGATGGCGAACGCCAAGAGTCTTCAAGGCGGGACGCTGTTGCTCACTCCCCTGAAAGCCGCGAACCAGCAAGTCTTCGCCGTGGCGCAAGGGCCGGTCTCGATCGGAGGCTTTCTTGGCGGGTCAGGCGGGCCGGGAGGGGCGACGGTGACCAAGAATCATCAGGTCGCAGGATTCGTTCCCGGCGGGGCCATCATTGAGCGGGAACTCCTCGTCAATATCGATGCATGGGAGACCGTGTCCGTGCTGCTCCGGCAGCCGGATTTCACTACCGCTATTCGTACAGCCGAAGCGATCGAGGGCGCGTATGGGAAGGGGAGCGCCATGGCCGTCAATTCCGGCTCCGTCAAGGCGACGATCCCATCGGACTATCTGGGCCGTGTCGTCGAATATATTGCGTCGATTGAAGGCCTGGATGTGGCCGTCGACGCCGCGGCGAAAATCGTGGTCAATGAGCGGACCGGGACGGTAGTGCTGGGAGAGCATGTCCGTATTTCGACCTGCGCGATTTCGCACGGCAATCTGACGATCTCCGTGAAGAATACGCTGAATGTGTCCCAGCCGCCGGCGCCGGTGGTCGGGTCTACGGCTGGACAAACGGTCGTGACACCGGATGTCCAAACGGAAGTGAAGGAACAGGAGTCGCGCCTGATCGTGGTCGATCAGACTGTCACACTGGGTGACGTCGTGCGCGCGCTCAATGCCGTGGGAGTGACACCGCGCGATCTGGTCGCGATTCTTTCAGCGCTTCAGTCGTCCGGAGCGCTGCAGGCGAAGCTTGAAGTTATGTAGAAAGGAACTGCTGCCCATGGTGTATCCAGTCCAGGACCGGCACAATTCGATCAATTCGTTACCATTATATAGGGCCGGAGACAGCCCGGTCGGCTATGAGCTTGGAGTTCCGTTGGCGTCGGATCCTGGCAAAGGGACGATGGCCCGATCAGCGACTCCGCAGGATCCGGCCGTTGCCCGGAAACAGCTGATTGAAGCAGGCCGGCAGTTCGAAGCCTATTTCATTTCCTATCTATTGAAAGTCATGAGAGAAACCGTGCCGCAAGGCGCGATCCTCAATACCCAAGGCGCCTACTTTCATTCGTTTTACGACCAGGAAATCGGGCAGCGCGCGGCGGAGTCCGGAGGGATCGGCATTACCAGGATGGTCCAGGAGCATGCGGAGAAATATTTTGTGATATCGCCGGTTGAGCCCTCAAGTTCAGACCGCTGAGAACCGATACAGACCTCGACGAGGTACAACCGCGAGATGCCGGTGTCGAGGATGTTGCGGGAGATGAGAGACGAGCGGAAGGAGTAGGGATATGCAGGTTTCAGGTCACGGGAAAGCGGATCATTTGGCCAAGTTGTTGCTGGGGGTCCAGGACGCCGATGCCGTCGGCGCCAAGCCTTCACCCTCCCGAAAGGAGGCCGGCAAGGACCAAGTCCACATTTCCGGACAGGCGAAGGAGTTACAACGGATCCAAGCGATGGCCCACGAGCCCGATCAGGCCAGAAGCGAACGCCTCGACCGGATCCGGCAGGCGATCGAGAACGGAACCTACGACGTCAGCGGACGGAAGGTAGGGGACGCGCTCATCACGCAGGTGCTGACGGACGCCGTTCTGTAAGGTAGGCCCCCCCTTCGCGCATCCATGCGCGATGCCTGGCAGGGCCGCAGGCAGAGTCCCATGCAATGTTGCAAGGAGCCCGTATGTCCGTAAGAACACTCGCGCCTACGATTCCCGCACTCTGCCAGCTTCTTGATCGTGAAGGGGCGGCTTGTCACACGCTGTTGGAGACGGTCTTAGAAGAGCGCGCCGCCATTCGCAACCTTGCCGTGACCAAGTTCCACCCCATCAACTGCAAACGGTTGGTGGTCCTGGAATCCCTACAGACGCTCGCACAGGAACGGGAGGCGCTGGTGCGGCAGATTGTTCTGCGGCATGCTTTCGACCCGGCCACCACGATCCAGGGTTTGATCGATCTGCTTGCGGGGCCTGAATCGATCGGCCTGCGGGAGCGCTACAACTCGTTCGTTTCAATTGTGAAGATGGTTCGCGCCGAGATCAAACATAACGTGGTGCTCATTGAAGGAATCCGGGGAGTCCTCGACCAGGCGCTGTCGGCCGGCGCCGCAATCGGGCCGGGATTCGATGCCTATAACGGAGAGGGGCAGCACTCGCGGGCTGCGACCGCAAACCTTCTCATTCATCAGCAAGGGTAACTATGAGCGGCGGCATCAATTCTCTCTTTGATATCGCAAAGAGCGCGCTGCACACGTCCCAGTTGGCGCTGACGGTCACGGGACACAACGTGGCCAACGTCAATACTCCCGGATACTCACGGCAGGAGGCGGTCGTGGCCGAGCGTCCTCCGGGCTACGGCCAGCCCGGCATGGTGGGAACGGGTGTGCAAGCGACTTCCATCCGCCGGTATGTGGACCAATTCGTAAACCGGCAGCTGACCATCTCCCGACAGAATCTGGGGCGTCTGGCGGTCGCCAAGGACGAACTGTTCAGACTCCAGAATATCTATGGTGGTAGTAACAATCAGGGCATCGCGGCCAGATTGAACGATCTCTTTCGAGGACTTCAGGATGTGTCGGCCAATCCGGGAGAGCGCGCCGCACGATCCGTTCTCCTGGCGAATGCCGCGCAACTCGCGTCCAGCATCAATCAAGCCGCTTCGGATCTGGCCACCGCCCGTGGATCGCTGAATTTTCAAGTCAGGCAGACCGTGACCGAGATCAACAGCCTGTCTCATCAGATCGCCGGCCTGAATGAGAAGATCGTGAATGCAGAACTCGCCGGCCAGAATGCCAACGATCTGCGGGATCAGCGGGAGTCGGCCATCAATGATTTGGCAACGCGGATCGATCTCAGCACCATCGAATCCGGAACCGGAGCGGTGTCAGTCTTTGCCGCCCGCGGGCAGGTGTTGGTAGACGGCATTACCGTCGTCGAACTTGCCGCGGTAGAAGATTCCGAAAACGAAGGCCTGCTGTCGGTCGGGTATTCGACCGGAGGAAGCAGAATTCTCAGTATCGACAACCTGGTATCGAACGGGCGGTTGCGCAGCCTCCTGGATATTCGCGATACCACCATCGGGGGGTTGCAGCGATCGTTCGATCAGCTGGCTGCGACCCTGACGAACGCCGTCAACCACATTCACCGCCAGGGATATGGACTCGACGGTTCAACCGGCCAGGACTTCTTCAGGCCGCTGACGGTCTCAAGCCAAGCCGATATCCTCAACCAAGGCACGGGGGCGATCGGGGCCGGAGCTGTGACCGCGAACAGCTTGCTGACGTTCCATGATTACGAGATCCGGTTTTCATCCCCCACTGCGTATTCGATCGTAGACAGTACGACCGGATCGACGATTCGCGGAAACTATTCGGGCACGGCCATCACGGCTCCATCGACCGATCAGCCGATCTCCATCGTCACCGGCGTGAACGACCAGCTGGCCGTGACGGTCGACGGAGTTGCGTCCGGCGCCATCACGTTGACCGGAGCCGCGGCGCCGGGGCGCGCGTATGATTCCGGCACGGCGCTCGCTGCCGAGATCCAAACGAGAATCAACGGCGACGCGACGTTGCAAGCGGCGGGGAAAACCGTTGCGGTCACCTACGACACCACGACGAGCCGGTTCGTGATTACATCGAACGCGACCGATCCGACCTCCGCGGTCAATGTGACCGGTGGCTCGGCCGGCGCGTCACTCGGCCTGGTGGCCGGTGTCAGTACCGCCGCCTCCGGCACGTATGGTAGTCCGCAGACGCTCAATTTTGACGGCATCAGCGTGACGGTGAGCGGAACGCCGTCGGCGGACGACGTGTTTCTGATCAACACCTATGACGATGCCGCGAAGGATTTTGCCGCCGTGATATCCGATCCGTCAGCGGTCGCGGCCTCGTCGTTGCGGGCGGGCATTCCAGGCAACAACACCAATATGCTCGCGTTGGTGGCATTGCAGTCCCGTAGTTTCTCGAATCTTGGACCGGGGACGCTGCACGACGCCTATCGTGATACTGCTGCCACGCTGGGGGTTGCGGCGCAGGCCGCCGGCCGGGACAATGAGGCCCAGGAAATTCTGCGGGATCAAATTGAGACGATCCGGGCTCAAGTGTCGGGTGTATCTGTGGATGAAGAACTCGTGAACATGATCAAGTTTCAACGCGGATTCGAGGCCGCATCGCGCTTAATCAGGGTAACTGACGAGATGCTCCAAACCATTCTGTCTCTCAAGCCGTAGTCAGCGGGGTGCGCCATGCGAGTCACGGAATTGCAGACGTTCGGTGTGCTGGCCAACAATCTTCAACGGGCACGGGCGCGCGCGCTCGAATTCCAGCAGCAGGTATCGACCGGCAAGGTGGTGCGTCAGCCGTCCGATGATCCCGGCGCGTTCAACCGCATTGCGCTGGATAAGGTGTCGCTGGCGCTGATCGAACAGCGTCTGCGCAATATCAGCTTCGGGCAGGCGCGGCTGGATCTGTCCGATAGAGTCCTCGGTAACGCAAACCGGTCGATGTCCCGTCTCCAGGAACTGGCCGTCCAGTTCCGCAGCGACAGCAACGGGCCTGCGGAGCGAGTCATCGGTGCCGGTGAGGCGCGGCAGGTGTTTGCGCAAATTCAGGAAGCGGCCAACACGGAGTTGAACGGGCTGCCGATTTTTACCGGAACGAGCACCCACGGGCGGACGTCAGGGTTGGCCATCGCCCCGCCGGTGACATTGACGAACGGCAGCAACGATAGTTTGATCGTGAACGTCGATGGAATCAGTTCCGGGACGATCGATTTGACCTCAGGGGCAGAAATCCTCACGGGGAGCGAACTCGCATCGAGACTGCAAAGCCGCATCAATGCCGATGTGACGCTGGCAGCCGCCGGCAAGACGGTGTCCGTGACGTTTGACACCGACCATTTGGTGATTGCCTCGGATCTGCATGGCGCCGAGTCAACCGTGACGGTCACAGGGGGATCGGGCCGCAGCGCGCTGGGACTGGCAGGCGGAAGCGCAACTACCGGAGCGGTGCCGTTCGCGCTCACCGCGACCGTGAGTCCGGCTTCGATCAACACCGGCGGCGTGAGCGCAAGCCAAGGCCGAATTGTCGATGACAACCTGGCCACGCTCGACGACTACATGATTCGGTTTACCTCTGCGACGGCATTTGACGTCCTGGACCTCACGGTTCCTGTCGCGACGGCAGCCGGGTCGGCCAACGCCGGCGGGGCGGCGATTCGGGATGCCGGGATCGTGGCGCCGGCGCAGCTGACGTTGCATAACTATCAAATCCTCTTCACGTCATCGACGCAGTATTCGATCGTGGACAGCACGACCAGCACGACATTGTCGTCGGGAAATACCTATGTGTCCGGCGCGCCGATCACCTTTGACGGACTTCGCGTCACCCTCGCGAACGGGCAGGGGGGCGGACCACAGGCCGGCGATACGTTTGCGGTCAGCCTCAGCCCGCGCACGGTGCTGGCCAATCAGTCGTACACGACGGGGAACCCGATCAGTTTTGAGGGCGTGACGCTCACCCTGTCAAACAATGCCGGCGCTCCCGCGGCCGGGGATTTGTTTGCCGTTGTGTCGGGCATGCAATATCAGGGTGATGCCGGCGTGCACTCGATAGAAATCGGTACGGGTCAGACGGTGCCGACGAATGCCCGGGGTGATCGCGCGTTTGTATCCGGTGCGGTCGACCTCTTTGCCACGGCAAAACAGCTCGTCGGTTCGCTGCGGGGGAATGACCGTGAGGGAATTTCTCAGGCGCTGGGCGGGTTGAATCGAGGGTTGTCGCAAATTGTGACCATCCAGGGTGAAGTCGGCGCGGTCTCGAATCGTATGACTACCACTGCGGGGAAATTGGAAGAAGCGAAGGGATTTGTGCTTCAAACACTCTCGCAAACGGAGGATGTCGACCTGGCTAAAGCGATATCCGATCTGACCCTTCAGCAATTTGCCATTGAGGCGGCAGGCCGGACGTTGACCAGAGTGTTCGAGAGTTCGCTCTTGAACTATCTCCGGTAAGCGGCGGGCGCGGATCAAGTCCCCGGATGGATAACCGATAGGAGTTCGGAGGACGCATGCTTCGCCTGGAAATTCCGCTATGCTGGTTCTGACACGCCGCTGTGGAGAAGCCGTGACGATCGGCCCCGATATCCGGGTCGTCGTGTTGGGAACTAAGGGAGGACAGGTTCGCCTCGGCATTGAAGCGCCCAGGACCGTCGATGTGCATCGCGATGAGGTTCAGGCCAGAATTCTCAACGAAAATCAGCTGGCGGCAAAAACCAGTGCCATCCCGATCGAGGCGTTCCGGCACCTAGTTCAGCGGACGCGCCGTCGAGGGCGATAGGAGTAGGATTGAATGATCACACAGTGCAGATCCAGCCGTTTCGGCACGCTCGAGATCGACGACGACAGTATCCTCACCTTTCCATCGGGGCTGCTCGGTTTTCCTGAAAGCCGCCGGTATGTGATCCTCGACCACGATACGGAGGCGCCCTTCAAGTGGCTTCAATCGCTCGACGAGCCGGCCCTGGCGTTCGTGATTATCGACCCGGATCTGTTGCTGGCTGACTATCACATTCAAGTGCCCGACGACGCGCTGGCCGAGGTGCAGGGGAGTGAGGAGAGCGATTTAGCGACGGCGGTGATTTTGACCATCCCGTCGGATGATCCCGGCCGGATGACCGCCAACCTGCGCGGGCCGCTGCTGATGAATCAACGCACCAAGCTGTGCAAACAGTTGGTGCTCTCGGACGAGTTCCCGACACGCCATCCGCTCTTTCCGGTCACCGCACCAGACTCGACGCAATGCCTCGCGCAGGCTCAGTCGTAACCTCAGCCGCAGTCTCTTGATCGGGCTATCCCGTCCACGTGTCCGGTGCGATGACCGTCGCGATGCGGACGATCCGCTGATTCGCAGGCTATGTCATGATGTGCGGAGCGATTGACAGGCTCCGCGTTCCCGGTAGAATTCTGGCTGACGGTTAGGTGAGACTTCCGCTGGAAGCCGAGCCATGTGTGATTGCAAGACCTGACACTGATTTCCTGTGCAAATTGCCTGTAAGAAGTACCATCGTTTGGTTTGTGCCACTTGCCACCTATACTGACTATTCCAATGTCTACCTCTGACGGCATCAGCAGTGAAGATTGGGACATGGTTCATGAGCTAAGTTTGAAGATCGTCAACGCCGAGGCAGAATCGGAAGAGAACATCTACACAAACCAACTTCTTCAGTGTCTTGATGAGCTTGAGGCGAAGTATGGTGTGCTGCCTAGTATTCTAGCGACTCGCGCGGACTATGTTTTTGATACGAAGGAACAATTAGCGCTTCTCAGACAAGCTTACGCACTCGCTGAAGCCTCACGGGACATTTCCAATTTGAAAGAGATCGCACAATCCTTGGCAGAGTTGTACATCGAGGATTTGCAGGACCCATCAGAAGGGCAAGCTTGGATCAAGAGACTCAAGGATCATCTTGTCTCATCTACAGATAAGGGCTTTCAGGATGAGTTAAAGCGCCTTCATGAAATCCTCAATTGATTGACTACCTCATAACCTACAATTAGGTAAGGCGTAACGATGGTTGGCGGCTTCACGTATGGATCTCCCAGACTTTTCTGGACTCATCTTTAAGCCTGTTGTGACATGGCTTCAAATGCCTCCGGACTGACACCACTCTGATGGCTGTGCCGATGGGTGGGATTATAAAACATTTTGATGTACTCCTAGATCTCGGCCTTGGCCATCTCACGAGTCTTGTAGATGCGCGAGGCGCATCGTCATGCTGCCGATTGTGTGACGGTATTGTACCCCTGCCGGTAGCGGTCGAGCACGCGGACGAGCCGGAGTAGTTCCATTTCCAATTGCGCATAGACCGGTGGCGCGTCGCGCAAGGCGCCCAGATGGCCGACGGCTTCGAGACGGCTTGCCGCCAGGGCGACCTCCGACGCACACAAATTACTGGCTGTGCCTTTCAACGCATGGGCCGCATGTTTGACCGCGAGCGCATCGGCGCTGATCAATCCTTCCTTGATCGCCGCCAGCATGGTCTGGTGCCGGTCGAGAAACAGCACGACCAGCTGCGCAAAGAGCTCGTGATCCTCGCCGATGTTGTGAAACATTTGGGCGGCATCGAAGATCCCTCGATCATCGCATTGTGCCGGGGAGGGAGGCGCGTCGACGGTTGCAGGCGGCGCAGCCCATCGGTGGAGCACTGCGCGCAGTGTGTCCAGTTGAATCGGTTTGGCCAGATAGTCGTCCATGCCGGCTGCCAGACAGTGCTCGCGATCCCCCTGCATGGCGTTGGCCGTCACGGCAATGATCGGCATGTGCGAGGTCTGTCGTCCGGAGCGGGTGGCTGTTTCACGTTCCCGGATCAGGCGGGTCGCTTCGAATCCATCCATGACCGGCATCTGACAATCCATGAGGACCAGCGCATAGTCCTCTTTTGCTAAGGCGGCCAGCGCTTCCTTCCCGTTGCCGACGACATCCGGATGATAGCCTAATTTTTCCGCCATACGGACGGCAAGTTTCTGGTTGATGAGGTTGTCTTCGACGATCAGAATGCGCTGCCGCGGCAGGTTGTCGGCCAAGCTGTGCCTGGTGACCAGCTGGGGCGATACGTGATCGGCGGGCCGGGTCTCCTCTCTCTCGACGCGTGCGATGCCGAGGACCGTACGGAGGCACTCGCGTAATTGATCATGGCGGGCCGGTTTTGGCAGATAGCCCATTGCGCCGACCTGTCGGGCCTGCTCGGCGTGGCCCCGCTGGAGCAGCGACGTCAGTACCACGATTCGTATGCCTGCGGCAGCCGGATGTTGGCGGAACTCGCGGGCGAGTTCCAGGCCGTCTTTCCCGGGCATCATAACGTCCAGGATCGCCAGGTCATAAGAAATCCCACGGGCATGCGCCTCCATGACCTGACGCAAGGCGTCGGCCGCATTCTCCGCCATGTCCGCGAGCATCCCCCACCCGGTCACGAGATGGCGGAGGATCAGGCGGTTCGATTCATTGTCGTCCACAATCAGAATCCGGCGCCCATGCAGGTCACCCAAAGGGAGGATGGCGCTCGGCGCGTCGGCTTGCTTGGCGAAACCGATCGTGCACCAAAAAGTACTGCCTTGCCCCGCAGTACTGTTGATGCCGATCTGACCTCCCATGAGTTCGACCAGCTGTTTCGAAATCGACAGCCCCAGACCGGTGCCGCCATATTTTCTGGTGGTTGAACTGTCCGCTTGAACGAAGGGGCTGAACAATTTGGCCTGCACCTCCGGTGCAATCCCGATGCCGCTGTCGACGACTTCAAATCGAATGAGCGAATGACCCGGTGAGTCTTTCTCCAGGTAGGCCTGCAATGTGACTTCACCTTTGTCAGTGAACTTCAGGGCATTGCCGACCAGATTAGTCAGGATTTGGCGCAGGCGGCCGGGATCGCCGCGCAGGGCTGTGGGAACCGCTGCGTGGACTAACCCCGTCAATTCAAGCCCCTTCGCTTCGGCTCGTTCCGCAAATTGACCCAGCACATCTTCGACGGCAGTGCGGAGATTGAAGTCGATGTGTTCCAGTTCAACCTTGCCGGCTTCGATCTTGCAGCATTCGAGCACGTTGTTGATGAGGGAAAGCAGCGCCTCGCCGCATTGGCGAATGGTGTCTGCATAGGACCGTTGTTCGGGCGACAGTGGAGTTTCTATCAGCAGGCTGGTCATCCCGATGACGCCGTTCATCGGAGTGCGAAGCTCGTGGCTCATCGTCGCGAGAAATGCCGCCTTCGTCTGCACGGATTCCTGGGCGTCGGCTAATGCGTTGTCGAGCTGTCGGTTTTTTTCCTGCAGCTGATCGGCAGTGCGGCGCAGCTCCTGTTGCGCCGCATAGATTCCGGTGATATCAAGCGCATAGCCGCGAACGAGCCCGTGGGTTGTGACAGGACAAAAGGTCCATGAGAAACTGCCTTCAGGAAGGCAGACTTCCAATCCTCGTACGGATTCGCCGGATTGGAGACATCGGGCCACCACCTGTAGGAGGTCCTGCGGCGCGATGCACGGAATCCCGTCGGCGTTGTAGCCCAATGTCGTGAGCCAGGTGATCATGGCCGGATTTGCGTAGAGCACCTGCCCATGCCGATCCATCTCGATGATGGGGGACGGGGTTTCCTCTGCAATGGCCGCCAGGCGATTGCGTTCTTCCTGGAGCTGTTCCTCCTGGGAACAATCGCGAAGGCCGATCATCAGGCCGGGCCGTCCTTCCTGAGCGATCGCCTGGCATGTCCATTCGACAGGGATGGAGGCGGCTGTTCCGAGGCGGCAGCGGGTGTGAGTATGAGGCACCGGCTCATGTGTCTCAGCGACGGTGCGCAATCGGCCCGTCACGGCAGCGGCATCCGATTCTGTCAGGGCAGACCAGATTTCAGGAAACGATGCGCCGAACAGAGAGGACTGCTGCCGTCCGAGCAACCGCGCGCCTTCTGCATTAATCCCCTGAATCAGGAATCCGTTGTTCAGCAGCACCACTCCGAACGGAAGACCGTCCAGGACGCCGGTCATGGCCGGCGCGGCAGCCGGAGCAACCGGGTGAGGCAGGGCCGCGCGTTGTTCTGGATGCTGTTGTGTCATCAGGCTGCCTCCGATGAGATCTCATCGAGATACAGGGCAATGTTGACATGCTCCTGGACTGGATCGAGCCCACGCAGCACGGCACGCGCCTTTCGGTCCTGCGTCTGCGCGGCGAGGTCGGTCGGCATGGGAGTCACATGCGACTCTCCCCGCGGTCCGGCGATAATCTTGACGAGCGGTTTCAGCCGATGCTCAGGATTGATTCCGACGACCACCGCTTGTTCGCCGGTATTCAGGAGGACCAGACTCCCGATCGGATAGATGCCGATGCTTCGAATAACGGATTCGGCGAGCGTGTTCTTGAACTGCCCTCGTTGTCCCGCTACGAACAGCCGCTGGACCGCGGTAGACGGCAGCATAGCTGCCCGCCCACCTCGACGGCTCACCATCCCGTCGTACCAGTCGACGATTCCCACGATCATGGCCAGTGTGGAAATGCCGTCGTGCTTCAGTCCGGAGGGAAATCCGCTGCCATCTTCGCGCTCATGATGTTCAGCGACGATCCTGATCACCGCCGCATCGAATCCGGCTGTTTCCGTGAGCAGGGGCGTTCCCAGGGCAGGGTGCTGTTGCAGTAATAGGCGCTCGTTGTCGGTGCATGTCTGGCGTTTCCGGACCAGGTTGCGGGGGAGCCGCGCATAACCTGCGTCATGGAGCAGGGCGCCCGTGCCAAGCTGGGCCTGTGCCGTTTCATCGAGTCCGATTTCGACGGCGACGACCAGTGACAGGATGCAGGTATCGAGCGCGTGCGTCGCCAATGAATCGTCGAACTGCTTGAGCTTTTGAAGCGCGAGATGGGTCATGACTGCGGCGCGATCATCAATGATCCGCATCAGTACATTGGACACCACGGCTTTGGTTGCGGCGTGAGAGGGAGTCACGCCCTGTTCAAGCTGAGCAAATATCCGCTCTACTGTCTCGTGCGCATCTCTGTACAGCGTTTGTACTGAGCCGGTGTCCGCTTGCGTGGGATGCGTGGGCGTCTCTGCGGCAATGGTTCTACGTGAGTCTGTTTCTATCTTAGCCGGCCGTTCTTCCTTTGCATCAGCGCGGACATCGGCTCCTTTGCTGATATCGATGGTCACGGTTCGAATCCCGCACTGTTTCATCGCTTGGATGGTTTCGGCATCCTGGATCAGCCGTTTATGAGAGAGCAATGGAGAGCGATACCAAGGCACATCGACTTCGACAATGAACATGCCTGGAGTCAGTTGACCGATGGAAATGTGTTTGAGCGGGCCGTTCACTGTCATGTGCCGAGAGTGCTCACCAGGACGAATCAATAGCGTGTAGGGCGTTCTCCATGTGTATCGGCTGCTGTGAGAGGAACTTGATTGCATACGGCCGCCGGGCAGAAGACCCGGTGCGCTCAAGTTTTTCGAGTATTTCCCGATAGCGTCCTGGGGAAGGTTTGTCTCATCTATGTATGCGGCATTGCGACGAAAGGCTGCGAATCACAAGGCCCAGACCATGAAGAAGTGGATAGGGGTCGATCAATTGCAACCGGGCATGCGTGTGGAGAGGATTGATCGATCCTGGCTGACCAGTCCCTTCTTCCGGCACCGTATGGCGATTACGTCATCTGAACAAATCGAACAGTTGAAAGCCTTTGGGATTCAAACGGTCGAAGTGGCCATCGACGGCGATGCGTCAGCGGTCTCTGAGGAGCCGCTGGGCGATCGATGTGCGCCCATCGAGTCTTCCAGTGTCGAGTCGATCAAAATCGGCGACGCGGTTTCATCGGGGACGACAGCGGTGTCGTTTGAAGAGGAACTGCCGATCGCCAGGCAAGTCTATGCCGCGGCCAAAACCATTGTTCACGATGCGATGCACGATGTCAGATTGGGGCGTGCGCTCAATATGGATTCCGTCAATCGTGTTGTGTCCGACATGACGGAAAGCGTATTCCGCAACGCCGATGCCTTGACCAGCCTGTCCCGGCTGAAGCAGTTTGATGAGTATACCTTTTACCACTCCGTGAACACCTCGCTGCTGGCGATGTCATTGGGTCGCGATCTTGGCTTCGATCGACCGGAGTTGCATCAGATCGGAGTCGGGACATTGCTGCACGATATCGGCAAGATGAAAATTCCGATCAAGATTTTGAACAAGCCGGGCCGGTTTGAGCCTGACGAAATGGAAATCATGAAGCAGCATGTGTTGCGGGGCGTTGAAGTGCTGTCCTGCACGACCGGGCTGGGGGAGACCTACTTGCGGCCGGCGCTGGAACATCATGAGCGGATCGATGGAACAGGCTATCCTCAGCGGCGGGTCAGGGATGAGCTCAGTCAATTCGGGCTGATCGCCGCCGTCGTCGATATTTATGACGCGATCACGAGCGACCGCTGCTATCACAAGGGGCGGACGCCTCATCAGGCGCTGCAGTTTCTCTATCGACTGGCGCTGGAAGGGCATCTGGATTCCTCGGTGGTGGAACGATTCATTCATGTCGTGGGCGTGTATCCCGTCGGTTCGGTCGTCGAACTAGACAGCGGCGAGACGGCCATTGTTCAGAAGACAAACCGTGGTGCGCCATTGGAACCGTTCGTACTGATCGTGAAGAGCGCGGGGAATACGGTCCGGTCGAGTCCCGAAGAGGTGGATCTCTCGCAGCAGGCGGTGTCACCCCGGCGGAGCATCACTGCCGTCAAAGATCCGTGCAGCAGCGGGATCGATCCAACTCTCTATCTGAATAAGGAGGCGGCATGAATGAGGTCATGACATCCACACCCGTATCAACGTCGTTTTTGAGCGTCGGGTTGCCGCTCAAGATCTCACTCTCGCTTGATCAGCAGAAGGTCATGTACGGCAGTACGTTGCTGGGCTGGAAAGAACATGCGTGGCTGGTGTGTGAATTGCCGTCGCAGCTCAATCATACGACCGATATTCTGGCAGGCACATCCTGTACGGTCAGTTATCTGTTCGAGGGAAAGCTGGTCGGTTACAAGACTGCGATTCGGGATCTGCTCTTGGCGCCGGTGCCGATCTTGTTTCTTGCGTTTCCCAAGACCGTGGAAGAGATGCACTTGCGCAAGCATGCGCGTGTCTCATCCAGCGAGCCGGCCCTGCTGACGAGGGCGGATTTCGGGTCCCACGCCGTATCGGTCTTGTCACCGGCGGACTATGCAGGAGGGCTTGTCAAAGATCTCAGTCTGGGCGGGTGCAGCATCGCGTTGGCAAAGGTTCCGGTCTGGCTCAGGCCTGGCGCCACGATTCATCTGGAATTTGAACTGCCCAGCTTAGGCCATGTCACAAACTTGGCAGGGGTCGTCAAAAATACAGAAGGCGGAGACGACGCCAATGTTATCGGGATCGAATTCCAATTCGACCGATTGGAATTCATCGAATATCGAGGGTGGGGTGGTTCTGTCCGCGACGCCATTACGCAGTGGACCGCTCAAAAGTCTGCCGACGTGTTTCCTATTCGCTGACCGCATCGTTCTTTCCTGTCCGCCGGGCATATTTTGCCGAGTGATTCCGGTGTGCCCTGGATCGGGTCTCATCTCTTCAGGAAATTCAAGCCAGACAGTCTGGCGCATATTTTGCTCTGATCCCTTCTGAAACAGAGACCGTGCTGTCACGATTGCCGGAAGTCTGTCTGTGAGCAAGAGGCAATGTGTCACGGGCCGAGGCGAGATCGGACTGCAGGGTAGCTATGAAAACAGGATATGGGCCCGGTTTTCATTCGGAGTGAGGACGCATCATGAAAGCAGTCATTCTAGCCGGTGGTCTTGGATCCCGTCTCAGTGAAGAGACAGAAACTCGACCGAAGCCGATGGTCGAGATCGGGGGAAAACCAATCCTCTGGCACATTATGAAAATCTATTCCGCCCATGGCGTCAACGATTTCGTGGTGTGTCTCGGATACAAGGGAACCGTGATCAAGGATTACTTCGTCAATTATTTCATGTACCGGTCGGATGTCACGATCGACATCGCGCATAACAAAGTTGAGGTCCATCAGAATCATGCCGAGCCGTGGCGGGTGACGTTGGTGGATACCGGAGAACAGACCTTGACCGGCGGCCGCCTTAAGCGCGTCGCAGGGTATCTGCGTGGGGAGGAGGCGTTCTGCTGCACGTATGGGGATGGAGTCGCGGATCTTGATGTCAGCGCCGAAATTGCCTTCCACCGATCCCACGGCAAGCTGGCGACCGTGTGCGCGGTCGTGCCGCCGGGCCGGTATGGAGCGCTCGTGCTGGACGAGGCGCAGGTGACCGGATTCAAAGAGAAGCCGCCCGGCGATGGGGGATTCATCAACGGCGGATTCTTTGTGCTTTCCCCCAAAGCCATTGATCTGATCGATGGCGACCACACGCCGTGGGAAGGAGCGCCGCTGGATCGGCTTGCGTCCATGGGTGAGCTGATGGCGTTTGAACACCGCGGGTTTTGGCGTCCGATGGATACGATACGCGATAAGACTCAATTGGAAGAGTGCTGGCGGTCCGGCTCTGCGCCCTGGAAGGTGTGGTAATGCCGATGATGGACTCATTCTGGAAGGGCAAGCGCGTCCTGCTGACCGGGCACACCGGATTCAAAGGGAGCTGGTTGTCTCTGTGGCTGTCTCGTCTTGGCGCGCATATCACGGGAGTGGCCTTGCCGCCGGCGACGGAGCCCAATCTCTATCAGCTCGCACATGTTGATAAAACGCTCGACAGTTACTATTGCGACATCCGCGCTGAAAAAGCGCTGGTCCCGATCGTCCGCACGGTTCTGCCTGATATCGTATTTCACTTGGCCGCTCAGCCCCTCGTACGCGCAAGTTACTGTGCGCCGATTGACACGTTTGGCACCAATATCATGGGCACGGCGCACCTGCTCGAAGCGTTGCGCGGGATTGAACGCGTGCGCGTCATCCTCATCGTGACCACAGACAAGGTCTATAAACCCGCCGGGGGGTCCGCCGCCTACGGTGAGAACGATCCGCTCGGCGGCCATGATCCGTATAGCGCCAGCAAAGCGGCCTGCGAGATGGTGACGGAGTGTTACCGTGGGTCATTTTTTGAGTCTCGCGGTGTCGCCGTGGCCACTGCCAGGGCTGGGAACGTTCTAGGAGGGGGAGACTGGTCTGCCGATCGTCTGATACCGGATGCGATTCGCGCGTGGAGTTCCGGCCTTGCGCTTCATGTGCGCCGTCCGAACGCAGTGAGGCCCTGGCAACATGTGCTGGAACCTCTGGCAGGATATATGAGCCTGGCTGAGAAACTATGGGAGAACCCATCGCGTGCCGGTGCGTATAACTTTGGTCCGCTGGCCCATGAGGCTGCGACGGTTCGCGAGGTGGTGGAATTGGCCCGATCGGCCTATGGCCGCGGAGAGGTGGTCTACGGTTCCGGCAACGACGGGCCGCGTGAGGAAGACTCGCTCAGGCTCGAAGTGGACAAGGCTCGTACCGTGCTCGGCGTGGCTCCCAGGTGGCCGCTGGCCGCTGCTGTGGGACGGACTATGCGATGGTACCGCGGGCATGCGAATGCCAAAGATCCGCGTGTGCTCTGCGATGCCGATATTGCGGCGTGGTGAAACGGATCACGCCGTGGTACCGCGGGCATGCGAACGCTAAAGATGCGCGTGTGCCCTGCGAAACCGAGACCACGGCGATATAGCCGGGAGGGAATGTGGGACGATTTGTCGTTGTCGATACTCCGCTGGCCGGCTTGAAGGTGATTTGCCGTATGCCGATTACGGACAGCCGTGGATCTTTCAGCCGGGTATTTTGTCAGGAAGAGCTGGCCGGTGCAGGATGGCGGAAGCCGATCGCGCAGATCAATCATTCCTATACGGCCCGTCGCGGCACCATCCGCGGGTTGCACTTTCAGCGTTCACCCAATGCAGAAATGAAATTGGTGTCCTGCATTCGCGGGGCGGTGTGGGATGTGGCCGTGGACGTCAGGGCCGGTTCCCCGACGTGGCTGCAGTGGCATGCCGAGCAGCTGTCTGCGGACAATGGCCGGTCCTTGTTGATCCCGGAGGGGTTTGCTCATGGCTTCCAGGCGCTGACCGACCATGTCGAATTGGTCTATTGCCATTCAGTCGCCTATGCGCCTCAGACTGAAACAGGATTGTGGCCGCTCGACGCAAGCGTGTCTGTCCCCTGGCCCTTAGCCGCGACGGATATGTCTGATCGGGATGCCAGCTTTCCGAGAATCAGCCGGGAGTTTGAAGGAGTCCTCTTGTGAAATGCCGACATTGTGGAACGGAACTGCGTGTGCAGTTTCTTGACCTTGGCAGTGCGCCGGCCTCCAACGCCTACCTCTCGGCGGAGCAATTGCGGGCGCCTGAGGCGTGGTTTCCACTTCGGTTGGTCGTGTGCGAGGACTGTTGGCTTGTACAAACTGAAGATTATGTCGGGCGTGAGGCTCTGTTCTCAGATGAGTATGCCTATTTTAGCTCCTACTCGACTTCGTGGCTTCAGCATGCCCGGTCTTATGTCGACGCCATGATCGCCCGGTTCGGTCTCAATGCGACCTCCTGTGTGGCAGAAGTTGCGGCGAATGACGGGTACTTACTGCAACACGTGCAGGCCGCGGGCATCCCGTGCTACGGAATCGAGCCGACCGCCAGTACGGCCCGCGCGGCCCGTCAGAAGGGGCTCGATATTGTTGAGGAGTTCTTCGGTCAGGCATTGGCGCATACACTGGCCACTGCGAATCGTTCCGCCGATCTCATCGTCGCCAATAACGTTCTCGCCCATGTTCCCAACATCAACGATTTTGTTGCGGGGTTCTCAAGGCTCTTGAAGCCTGCGGGAGTCGCAACCTTCGAGTTTCCGAGCCTTCTGAATATGGTCCGGCACAATCAGTTCGATCTCGCATACCACGAACATTTTTCCTATCTGTCGTTGACGACCGTGGAGCGCATATTTACCCTCCACGGCCTCCACGTATTCGATGTGGAGGATATTCCGACTCAGGGCGGGAGTTTGCGTGTCTATGCGCAACGGGGTGACGCCGGACGCGCTTCTCGGGAGCCTCGTGTGGAAGCCGTGTTGCGGCGGGAAGCCGAGTCCGGCATGTTCAGCAGAGACTTTTACAACGGATTTCAGGCACAGGCGGAACAGGTCAAGGACGATTTGCTGAGCTTTCTGCTGAAGGCAAAACGTGATCGCAAGATCGTCGCCGCCTATGGCGCAGCTGCCAAGGGCAACACCCTCCTCAACTTTGCCGGTGTACGGCCTGACCTGTTGTCGTATGTGGCGGACAAGAACCCGGCCAAGCAGGGCCATTTCCTGCCGGGCAGTCGAATCCCGGTGGTGCCGGTCGCTGCATTGCGCGCGCGGCCGCCGGACTATCTGGTTATTCTGCCCTGGAACATCGCGGGGGAGGTCATAGAACAGAATGCCGATCTGGCGGCGCAACAGACACGATTCGTTACTGCGATCCCCCGGCTGGAGGTGACATGAGCGGCAAGGTGCTGGTGACCGGTGCCACAGGCTTTGTGGGGCGTCAAGTGTTGCGTGCCTTGGCGAATCAAGGACTGTCGACGCGCGTCGTTATTCGTGACGGCACAGACACCAGACTCGAAGCCGTGCAGGGGCTGGACAGGGTCATGACGACGGCGGATCTCTTCACCGAGAATGCGCAGTGGTGGGCCAAGGTCTGTGACGGGATCGATACGATTGTTCATGCGGCCTGGTATGCGGAACCCGGGCAGTATCTCCACTCGCCCAAAAACATGGACTGTTTGCTCGGTACGCTGCACATGGCACGGGGTGCCGTCATGGCCGGTGTGCGACGCGTGGTCGGTCTGGGGACTTGCCTGGAGTATGACGTCCGCCAAGGAATGTTGACTGTGGAGACACCGCTGAATCCGGGTACGCCCTACGCTGGGGCCAAAGCGGCGGCGTACACGGCACTGGCAAGCTGGCTCCCGACACAGGGCGTCGAATTTGCGTGGTGCCGGTTGTTCTACCTCTACGGAGAAGGTGAGGATGAGAGGCGGCTGGTTCCCTACCTGCGCGCGAAACTGGCGATCGGAGAACCGGCAGAGCTGACCAGCGGTAATCAGATTCGCGATTTTCTCGATGTGCGGGAAGCAGGGCGCATGATTGTCAGTGTGGCACTTGGGGCCCGACAAGGGGCCGTGAATATTTGTTCCGGGGTGCCGATCACTGTGCGCGATTTCGCCTCTACCATTGCGGAGGAGCTCGGCAGGCATGACCTGCTGCGATTTACGGCCCGTCCGGAGAGCGTCATCGATCCGCCCTGTGTGGTGGGAGTCAGGTAGTGTGACACCGGTGCCGCAGTGCGACGACAGGGATCGAGTTGGGCCATCACCAATCGGGGAGAACTGAACATCATGAAAGCTCAGATTAAACCACGAATCAATCTGGAGAATCGCACTCCGTTGCAGGATGTCATCCCGTTGGAGACGCCCTTCATTGTGTTTATCGATCCTTCAAGCAGTTGCAATTTCCAGTGCACCTTCTGCCCGACCGGCGACCGCGATCTGATCAAGGGGACCGGCCGGTTTCAGGGGGTGATGAATTTCGACCTGTATCGAAAACTGATCGATGATCTGGCGTCTTTTCCCCAATCCATCAAGGTGCTGCGATTGTACAAGGACGGCGAACCTCTCTTGAACAAACGGCTTGCGGACATGATTGCCTACGCCAAGGCTAGCGGGCATGTGCCCTACATCGATACGACAACCAACGGAGCCCTGATCGATCCCTTGCGCATGGGGCCGCTGATTGAAGCCGGCTTGGATAAAGTGAACATCTCTGTGTACGGCATGAGGCCGGACCAGTACACCGCGTTCACGAAAACAGAGTTTGATTTCAACCGGTTCGTTACGAATGTGCGCTGGTTGTACGAGCACAAGGGAAGTTGTGAAATCGTCATCAAGATACCGGGAGAACTGATTACGGAAGCTGAAAGGCAAAAGTTTTTTGACACGTTCGGGGATTATTGTGACCGCATTTTCGTGGAGAACTTTGCCCCTTGTTGGCCGCAGTTTGATGTGGAGGATCGATTGGGGGTGAAAATCACCCAGGGGATCTATCAGCAGCCGATTACTCCCACCGATACCTGTCCCTATATCTTCTATGCGATGTCGATCAATGCGGACGGATTGGCCAGCGCATGCTTTGTGGACTGGGGGCGGAGGTTGATTGTGGGAGACGGCCGCAAACAGTCGTTGCGCGCAATATGGAACTCACCGGAGTTCAATGAATTGCGTCTGGCGCATTTGGAGGGCAAGCGAAAGCAGAATCCCGTGTGCTCCCAATGCGGGCAGTTGTCACATTGCCGCCCCGATAATATCGACGCGTATCGCCAGCAGCTCATCCCGAAAGTCAAAGACCACATGGCTGCACGATCGGAGTAGGCAACGAGTTCAGTGTGCCCTTCTGGAGAACGGCGGCTGTTATGGGAGAGCAGGTCAGCTACGGTTCAGTACGAACGGCGCATGTGCCGGACACGCCGGCTGCCATCGTCCAGTTGGCTGAAATCCTATCGGCGCCACCCGGATCCGGGCCACGCACAATCGATGGCCCGTTTGCGCTGTACGGGGCCGGCAAATTGGGGTGCATGGCCATGGACTTCTTTCGGCACGCCCGGCTGGCCCCGAGCATTGTCGTGGATGCCAACGCCGAGCATGTCCGTGATGTCCCAAGTTGGCAGTCGTGCAACGTGCTCCTGCCGAGTGAGGTGCCGGCGCACATGAAGCGCGCGTTGCCGTTGGTGGTCAGCGTGGCCACGGTCTGTTTCACAGAGTTGGCGGAATCGTTGCAGAGCCAGGGGTGGCGCGATGTCGTGCCCCTTTACGATGTGATGGAGGCGTACCGCCGCTGTTATCCGATCGGCAACGGGTGGTTCATGGGCGACCTGAACGGGGCCGAGCAACAGATGGTAGAGCAGGTATTGGGCGGTTGGAGTGATGATATGTCCCGCGCTCATCATCTGCAGTTCATCGCGTGGCATCGTCTCCGCCAGGACTGGGTGTTTGAAAACGCGCCGATAGACTTGGAACATCGCTACTTTATTCCCGAGGTGGTATCGCTGCTTGGGGATCAGGAAGTGTTCGTGGATGTCGGCGCCCATAGGGGTGAAACGACGAAGGTATTTCGAGAAACGGTCGAGAACCGGTTCGAAGAGATTGTGATGTTCGAACCTGATACTCGCAATGCGGATGTGATCAAAGAGGGACTCGCCTCATTGCCCGAATGTGTAAGGCGGCGCCATCGCCTTTTGGCCCAGGCCCTATGCCGGCGGGCAGGGAAGCAGCGGTTCTTCTCCCAACTAGGCTATGGGTCGCAGCTGTGCGAGTTCGGTCGAGAGGTGGTCGAGGTGACGGCTCTGGATGACACAGATGTGGCGCCGAGCTATCTGAAGCTGCATCTTGAAGGACATGAACTCGACGCCTTGCAAGGTGCAGAAAAGACCCTCCGTCGCCATAGACCCATCATCGCGGTCACGACCTATCACAGCGAGGCGGGGCTGTGGAAATTGCCGTCCTGGCTCATGGATACGCTGAAGGACTACCGGTTTTACCTGAGATTGCACGGTTGGTGCGGCACTGGAGCGGTCATGTATTGCCTGCCGAATGAGCGCGGTTATGCCTCGGCCTGAATAGAATTGAACATCATTGTGGGGGAATAGGTATGAAGGCCAAAGTCAAATCGAAGTTGAATCTGGAAGGGCGCGTGGCGCTGCAGGACGTGATTCCGCTCAGCACTCCGTTTCTTCTCTACGTGGATCCCTCCAGTGCCTGTAATTTTTCCTGCCAGTTTTGCCCGACCGGCCATCGGGATTTGTTGAAGGCTTCTGAGTACACTCGCAGCGTGATGAAGTTCGAACTCTTTGAAAAGCTGATCCGGGATCTGGAAATGTTTGGCGAGCCGCTGAAAGTGATGCGGATGAATAAAATCGGGGAGCCGTTGTTGAACAAGAAGTTGCCGGCGATGATCTCCCTGGCTAAGGCCAGCGGGAGGGTTCGCTATATCGATCTTGCCACGAATGCCGCCTTGTTTTCCCCGGACCTGCTGACGCGTCTCGTCGCGGCGGGACTGGACCGGATGAATGTGTCTCTGGAAGGCATCAGCCAGGAACAGTATGCCAAGCATGCCAAGGTTGAGGTCGATTTCGAGCAGTTGGTGGAAAATATCCGGTGGCTCTATGCCCATCGCGGCGACTGTGAGGTGACCATCAAGATACCCGGCAACTATCTCACGGCTGACGATAAAACACGCTTCTTCGATCTGTTCGGAAATTATTGCGACCGGATTTTCGTGGAGGAACTGGCGCCGATCTGGCCGGAGTTCGATGTGGAGAAGCGAGCGGGTGTGGACATGCAAGAACGGACCGGGCAATACCGGCAATCCCTCGAGGAGAAGGACGTCTGCACATACATCTTTTATGCCATGGCCGTCAACGCCGATGGCACGGTGAGCGCGTGCTGTCCGGATTGGGACCAGAAATTGATCGTTGGCGACCTCAATCGGGAGAGTCTGCGGGAGATCTGGAATTCGCCCGCCCTTCATGATTTGAGGCTGCAACATTTACGCGGGACGCGGCGAGACAATCCGTTGTGTAAGGCGTGCGGGCATATCAAGTACGCGCAGGCAGACAACATCGATGCGTACAAGCCGTTCCTGCTTGAGAAAATCTCCGGTCAGTATGCGCGTATGGCTGAGAGGGAGTGATGCCAGTGGAAGCAGCAAATGCAGATCGTTGTCCAGCCTGCGGCGCATCGGTCTGTTACCTCGTGGACTGGAAGTACAGCGGTTTGGGGAAGTCGATCTTCAATTACACAGCACAGTTTTACTCCTGTCGCGACTGCGGCATCGTGTTTGTGAACAATATGAGCGATGCACGGCTCGCTGAGTATTATGCGGAGGAGTGCAGTTATTTCGAAAACGCCCATTTCTCCGTCACCTCTCCGGAGAACAGGGAGAAATATTCAGCGTATGCCGGTGTACTGAGGCACCATGCGATCGACTCTGTTCCCATGGCCGATGTGGGCTGTGGACGTGGAGGATTTGTCACGTGGCTTGGGCAATACGGCTGGGATGCCGCATGCTGGGGCGTGGATGTGGATGTGAGAAGTCTGCAACAGGGCTGTGCGGCGTCACCGAATGTCACATTTCGGACTGGTGATGCCTTACATCTCCCCTTTGAGGATGGTTGTCTCGGTCTACTGACCTACTTCCATGTGTTGGAACATATTCGCGATGTGCACGGTCTGCTACGCGAGGCGGACCGCGTGCTTGAACCGGGCGGGCAACTATTGATTGAGGTTCCGGATGCGGAACGCTACGGAGAGTTTCCGATCGGATCGGCTTTTTGGATTTCCATCCGTGAGCATATCTTTCATTACACCGCCAGGGCGCTCACAGCGGCCCTGCGAGCCCACGGATTTGAAGTCCGCGAGGTCGTGCGGAAGACGCTGCCGACGCCGGAGTTTGCCTATCCCTCATTGATGGTTCTGGGTCAAAAGACAGGCAGGCTTTCTCCGGCGGTGTGCACGCCTTCAGCAGGAGATGTGGCCGCTCATCTGTTGGAATCGAAGGAGGCGCTGCTTCGACAGGTCCGGGATATTCAGGCCGTGGCCGAGAAACAACCGGTCACTATCTGGGGGTGCTCGGCAGAATTATTCAGTGTGTTGCCCCTGCTCGATCTGCGGGACTACCGGATATGCGATTCCTCCAAGCGCAAGCAACAGGCGCAATATCAAGGGAGAGCGGTGGAGGATCCCGCTTCCGTGCCGGTGGAGGGCACGTTGATCGTTGCGCCCTATCTTCATGGGGCGGCGATTCAGTCGGCGGCCAGCCGGCTCGGGTGGCCGACGCACGCCATCTATCTATTGCATTGAATGTACGTGGGAGAAAGGTATGACAAGCAAGTACACCTCTGAGCAGGTACAGGTTGCCTGGGAGCGGCAGGTGCCCGCCGCCGCCGCCATCGAATCCCGATACGCTGACGGCATCGCCATCTACGGGGCAGGGTTTGTCGGGACGTGGGCGTCGCAGTATCTGCAATCTCGGGGAGCTCGCATCACAAAATTCATCGACAGCGACAGCCGCAAGATTGGAAAAGAGGTGAATGGCATTCCGGTCGTTGAGCCCAGCCGCGATGAGCTGGCCTCTGCCCATGCATTATTTATCGCAGCCCGCCATGC
Source organism: Nitrospira sp. (assembly GCA_022842445.1). GTDB lineage: Bacteria > Nitrospirota > Nitrospiria > Nitrospirales > Nitrospiraceae > Nitrospira_D. Next base: position 521,477 of record JALHPO010000002.1, on the reverse strand, counting down.
TGTTCCCGAAGTGGATCAGATGATGGCGCCCTACGGCTGTCCGACCCTCTCCTTCGACGGATATTTCGTTCTGCGCAACTATGACCGGCTCTGCGCGATTCGCGACCAGTATCTGGGGGACGCCCGTTCGGTCCAGGTCTTCAACGCATTGTTGATGGCCATGCTGACCGGCAGCACAGAGCCCTGCCGCGCCGTGATGGATAAGGACATGTATTTCTGCCTGCCCGAGTTCAGCGGTAATTTTGACGAGACCTTTGTCGACGCCGGGGCATTTGTCGGCGACACTGTGGAACGGTTTGTCTGGGAGAATCTCGGGACGTTTCGGCATATTTATGCCTTCGAGCCGGGCCTGAAACAATTTCATGCCATGCAACAACGTGTGCAGCGATTGGCGTCGGAGTGGGCCTTTGACCCCACCTCTGTGTCTCTGGTCAGAGCGGGTCTGTCGGATGCAGCCGGTCGGATGGCGTGCACGTTCGTCAATGATGCGCCATTGCGGCATGGGTTGTCCGGCGTCATGGCTCCATCCAACCCGGGGGACGGCAATGAGACAACGGCGCAAGTGCTTACGCTGGATGCCTATCTGGCCGGCAGGCCGGTGAGTTTTCTCAAGGCGGACGTCGAGGGCATGGAGATGGAGCTCTTACGGGGAGCCGCGCAGACGATCCGGAATTGCAAACCCAAAATGGCGTTGTGCATCTACCATTATCCCAGTCATCTCTATGAGGTGGCTGAATATGTTCGGAGCTTGGCTCCGGAGTACCGTTTCGCGCTCCGGCAGCATGCGCCGCTGTTCGGCGACTTTGTGCTGTACTGTTGGGTCTAATCAGCGGTGCGTGACCACATCGATGATGCAATGAATCAACACTGAATGGACAAGAGGTAGCACATGACGCCCATCGAACAATACCGACAGGATATAGCCGACCGGGTTGCGACCTATCGTTCCAATGCCGGTTTGCAAACTGCAGCCCGGTCTTTCTTTGACCAGATCGGTATCGGCAAGGCCGACTACGTGTACAACTTTACCTGGTTGGGAGTTCCGATCCTGCAAATTCCTCAAGACCTCCAGGCTATGCAGGAGATTGTCTGGCACGTGAAGCCTGACTTGATCATCGAGACGGGGGTGGCATGGGGAGGGTCCCTGATGTTCACGGCATCCTTGCTTGCCATCTTGGAGGCCTGTGGTGAAATCGAGCAGGGGCGTGTTCTGGGCATCGACATCGAGATACGCCCTCACAATAAGGAAGCGATCAAAGCCCATCCGTTGTCGAAGAAAATTACCCTGCTGGAGGGGTCGAGCATCGGCGACACAATGACGAAACAGGTGCAGGCGATTGCGGCGCAGCACAAGCGGGTATTGGTGTGTCTGGATAGCAACCATACGCATGACCATGTGTTAGCGGAGTTGGAGGCCTATGCCCCCTTAGTCAGTCCGGGGAGTTACTGCCTCGTCGGCGACACGATCATCGAGGACGCCCCGGCGTCGATGACTGCCAAACGCCCGTGGGGCAAAGGCAATAGCCCGAAGACGGCAGTCTGGGAATACATCCGGCGACTGAACGACGAAGGCCGTATGGACAGAGCCGGCAACGCCCTCCGGTTCGAGATCGACCGTAGCGTCGAGGACAAAATCGTGCTTACCGGTTCCCCGGATGGTTTTCTGAAGCGCGTCAAATAGAGAAGCCCGGCTGCGCGCAAACGGCAGACAGGTCGCCTATGCATGAAGGCCCTGGCCGATCGGAGTTTTGACGTGATCAATCTGTTGCACATCACAGCACATTTGGGAGGAGGCGTGGGGAAGGTGCTGGCTCGCCTTGCGGCAGAGTCTCGACGCCGACAAGATGGAATCAGGCATACGGTGGCTTGTCTGGAGACGATAGAAAAGACTCAGTTCGTCGAACAGTTTCAGGCGCAGGGGGGGCAGCTTCTGCTCTGCCCGTCCCCACAAGAATTAGACCGGCAGATTCGTCTGGCCGATATTGTCCAGCTCGAATGGTGGCATCATCCCGTGGTGGCAGGATGGATGTGCAGCGGGGAATTGCCCCCGATGCGCCTGATTGTGTGGAGTCATGTGTCAGGATTGCATGCGCCTGAAATTCCCCCTGCGTTTGCGGCGACGCCGCATCGCTTTCTGTTCAGTTCGCCCTGTTCGCTCGAGCACCGTGCCTTGGCCGGGCTTATGGGCACGATCGGAGAGCGACTGGGTGTCGTCGTCAGCTCAGGCGGATTTTCCGACATGCCTGCTCCGGCTGCTCGGTCGCATGGTGGCCCCCTGCGAGTTGGGTATCTGGGCACCCTGAACTTTGCAAAACTGCATCCCCGGATCCTTGATTTTGTCGCGGCGGCCCGGTTGCCTGATTTTCGTTTGGCGTTGGTGGGCGATCCGACGACAGGGGCGAGACTCCTGGCGGCAGCCGCTGCCAATGGATGTGAGCGGCGGCTCGACGTGCGCGGCTATACAACCGACATTGCACACGAGCTCGCGAGCTTCGATGTCTTGGCCTATATCCTCAATCCGCTCCATTATGGGACAGCCGAGAACGCGTTGCTTGAAGCCATGGCGATGGGAGTCGTCCCCATTGTGCTCGACAATCCGGCCGAGCGGTATTTGGTTCAGCACATGGAAACCGGTGTCGTCGTGCAGGGTCCCGGGGAGTTTGCCGATGCGCTGGACTGGCTGGCGACACATCACGTGGAGCGTGCCAGGCTGTCCGCAAATGCTGCGGCGGCCGTGCGTGCGGGATTTGCCATCGAGCGTACAGCTGAGAGCCTTCAGGGTCATTACGAGGCTGTTCTGGATGAAGACAAGCGCTCGTTTGATTTGCGTCTGATCTTTGGACGGGAACCGGCCGACTGGTTCCGTTCCTGTCAGGGGGATGAAGTCTGGCGATTCAGCGACGACCGCGATTCAAGACCGGTCGCCGGCCGTGGTCCTGAGTTTCTCTACGAGCGGACCAAAAGTTCGGTATTCCATTACCGAACGGTCTATCCAACGGATAGGCGTCTCGCCACTTGGGCGCATGCGCTGGATGCCGAGCAATAACGTCCTACCTGCAGAAAATGCCTATCTGGGCGGAGTCCTCACACTTCCCTTCTATTGAGAGTCCGGGCTGGTTTCCAGCCTCGAACCCTGGTTGATGGCTTGTCTTTGGCGCGGGCGACATCGCGCCGGGGTAGTTGGAATAAGAAGCAGCTACAGTTGGCTCCGACTATCCGGCTGGCACAGGGATTGCTGAATGGCATAGGGCATCACTGTGCCTCACGTGTTTCCTATGAGAGGAATTCAATGAGCACTCATACTCCGCTCCTGACAGTCGGCCTTCCGGTGTTCAACGGCGAACTCTATCTTGCCGGTGCGATCGAATGCATCCTGTCACAGTCCTTCCGTGACTTCGATTTTATTATTTCCGATAACGCGTCGACCGACGGGACGCAAGACATCTGTCAGCATTATGCGAAACGAGACCGGCGCATCCGATACTGCCGTAATTCAGTGAATCTGGGAGGGGCTAAAAATAGTGATTTGATTCTGGATATGGCCAGAACTGAATTCTTTGCGACGGCCTCCCACGACGACTATTTCTCGCTCAATTACCTTGAATCATGCCTTGCCACGCTACAGAGCTCAGCGAACGCTGTCCTCTGTTGTCCTGCTCAGGTGGTGTTCCTCGATCCTCGCGGGAATCCGACGAGGCTCCAGCCCAATTTTGATGCAACCGGAATGGACATGATCGGGCGGATGCGTGATCTTGTGAACAGGCTGGGGTGGTATGCCTATTACGGCGTGACACGTACCGAAGAACTCCGGTCCATTTTGAAAGATATGAGCCGCTACCGATATGCCTATGGAGGCGATGTCATTTTAATGGCCACGGCGTTGCTGCGGGGAGAAATCGTTGCGGCTCCGCGGACGACGTTTTTCTATCGGGAGCCCTACCGGGCGAAGGAGTTTGCCACTCACGTGGAAGAAATCCTGCCTGGCTCGAAGGCCCCGGCTCGTCCGTACACGGGGCTGGCCCGGGACCTGCTGCAGGTCGTTCAGGATTCAGTGTTGCCGTCTGACATGAAGTCCGATGTCTGCATCGAGATGCTGAAGACGATGGCAGATCAGCAGGAATGGGTCATCGTGCTGTCGAGGGAAAATAGCGGCGGAGGGATCGGAGAATTGACGGCCGGACTGCCGCCGGCGATGCCGGTCGGTCCGGGTACGGACGGGAAGAACAGGGCTGGAAGGCGACGGTTGAAAGAGGTGTCCGCCAAACCGCGGCTCGCCGTGGTCGCTCCGTTTCCCGTCTCTCCATCCCTGACGGGCAGTGAGCAACGAACCTTTCATCTCTATCAGGCTTTGCTCAGCGACTGTGATGTGGACCTTATCACATTGGCCGGTCCGGATAGGCCCGCCGGCGAGTTCCAGCTCGGTCCGGGGTATCGGGAGATTCGCATCGCCAAGAGTCGGATGCATCTCCGGAAGGAAGAGGAACTGAATCGGTTGGCCGGTATGCCGGTGGAGGACATCGGCATGATCATCCATGCCGGGGAAACGCCGGCCTATGCGGCTGAGTTGCGCAAGAGATTGACGGAGGCCGACATGGTCTGTGTCAGCCATCCCTACATGTTCCCTGCCGTCACCCAAGTGTGGCGTGGTCCTGTCTTGTATGACGCGCACCATGTTGAGTGGGATGTACAACGGCAGCGGATTCCTGACTCGCCGGTCAGAGACACTCTGCTCAAGGCAGTCGAGCAAGTCGAACGTGCTTGCGCGAACCACAGTGAGGCGATTCTGTGCCGCTCCGGGAAGGAGCAGCTGCGTCTGAGTGAACTCTACGGTGTGCCGCTCAATCGCGTGCATGTCGTGCCCAACGGTTATGCATCGGACCGTGTGGCATTCCTGAGTATGAGAGACCGCAGAGCCCGCATTGCAGCCGAGCATCTGCCTCCCATTGCCTTGTTTATCGGCGAACATTGTCCTTCCGATAAGAAAGCCGTGGAGCATATCCTGGCCTATGCCGAGGAGTTGTCGGACATACAGTTTGTCGTGGCTGGAACCGTGTGCCGGGGATTCCCCGACGGGGGAGGCCCGAAGAATGTGCGCTTCGCCGGTCCGGTAGGTGAAGAAGATCGGAAACGGTTGCTTGCCATCTCGACGGTTGCCCTCAATCCCATAGAGCACGAAGCGGATAGGAGTCTCAGCATCGTCGAATGTTTCGCCGCGGGTATTCCGGTCATAAGTACCGGATCCGGTGTGGAGGGACTGGAATGCGGGGAGGTCCCGCCGTGCCGGCTGTGTGACATCGACGAGTTTCCTTCGGCGATCGGTCAGGTGGTGTCACAGGCAGACGCAAAAGACATCAGTGAATTGGTGGAGCAGGCCCGTGTCCACGCAGAACGCTGTTTCGAATGGAAGGGGATTGCCAAGCGATTTCTGGACGCCGCGAATCTGCTTTTGAGCGCCGGATCGGAATGCCCTGTCGACAGTGCGCCTTCGTTGCCCGTGTCGGTGACCAGATCAGCGCCATCTTCACCGGGGAAGAGTCAGGAGGGCGCCCTTGGTATCAATGTCATCGGACATGTGAGCGGCAATCTTGGCGTAGGGGTCACTGCGCGCAGTGTGGTACGCACGCTGCTTGATCGAGGATGCAACGTCTCGATCCTTGATCTCGATCCGGGATTGCAACGAGGAGGCCAGGACAAGACCTATCGCGATCACATGGTGGGGTCATGGACCCAGTTGCCGCACGAGATCACGCTCTTTGTGCTGCCGCCGACCGCGATTGCGATGTTGTATGAGGGGTCGCGCACGTTGTTCTCGGACCGGCGTCTCAACGTTGCGTTCAGCATGTGGGAGTTGCCCGTGCTTCCTGCGGCCTATCGGCCGGCGCTCGAATCGCTCGATTGTATCGTGGCGGAATCGGAATATATTCGCCATGCGTTTCAGGTCAATCTGTCCGGTGTCCATACCTCCTATGCGCCGCATCCCATCTACCTGCCCAACGGAATCGTCGGCGATCGGATCCGGTATGGATTGCCTCAGGATAGCCTGGTCTTCGTCACCGGATTTGAACCGCTCAGCGATGTCGAGCGGAAGAATACGCGTGCGGTGATCGACGCGTTTCGCCTCAGCCTGGGGGAAGACCCTCGTGCGTACCTTGTGATCAAGGTCAACAACCCCATGGACGAGGGGCAATGGCATGAGTCGGTCACGGCGCTCCAGACATACGCGCGCGAACACCCGCGAATCCGCTTCATGACGGACGCTTTCACCTATGAAGAAATTCTCGGGTTGTACGCGACGGCAGATGTGTTTGTCTCGCTGCATCGCGCGGAGGGGCTCGGGCTGGGCATGATGGAAGCGATGGCTCTCGGGAAGCCGGTCATTGCCACCGGCTGGTCCGGCAATCTTTCCTTCATGGATCACCGGTGCGCGTGTCTGGTTGGGTATCGTTTGATCCCGCCGAACGGGACCCTGGACATGTACCGCCATGAAAATCTGGGATCCGGGGCGGTCTGGGCCGATCCCGACGTCGTGGACGCCGCCGACTGGATGCGCCGGCTTGCCGACGATGGGACCCTGCGATCAGAAATCGGTGAGAAGGCGCGGGTGCATATGGCGGCGTTTCAGGAACGTGCGAGGCGAGGCGATTTCGTCGATGAAATAGAGGTGCTCTGGCGGCATAAGAAGCATCTCCTGGCCTGTGGTGATAGGGGACAGTTGGTCGATGCCCCGACGCCTGTAGCGGAGCGGCAGAAGTCTGCGAGTCTTGACGCATCGGGCGCGGGAAGCCTGCGGCCGCTTCGAATCCTATTTCAGAACCGGCCTACTGCCAAATCCCATCCCGGCGGGGACACAGTTGTGATGGATCTTCTCCGTCGCGAACTGGAGCGTCTGGGCCATCGTGTCGACGTTGCCCTGGGGCCTCATGATCCGACGGGGTATGACCTCATTCAGGCATTTAACTTTGCCACTCCGGAAGTCACCGAAAACTATGCGCGCAGGGCTGTGGCGGCGAATGTGCCTCTGGTTGTGGCCGCAATTTATGAGGACTGGCCGCTGTTCCTCAATAAGAGTCTTGCGATGACCGAAGCGTTGCGTGACTACCTTCAAGGGGGAAGAAACGAGCCGATCTTTCGAGAGGGCGTCCGCCGCGTGAAGCGGTTGCCCGCTGCCAATCGCGCCGAGAACGAGTATGCGGCGAGACATTCCGCATGCCTGCTGGCCTGGAGCGATTCGGAAAAGACACGATTGCTCAGAGACTATCCCGGTTGCCGGGTGGAGGTGGTCGCGCTTGGCGCAGATCACCTCTATCCGAAGGACATCGGGCCGGACCTTTTTCAGAATACGTATGGGGTGAAGGATTTTGTCTTGTGCGTCGGCAGATTGGAAACGAGAAAGAATCAACTGATGCTGCTGAAAGCCCTGGAACACGACCCCGTTCCAATTGTGTTTCTCACGGGCGGATTCAGTTATCAGCCCAACTACGTCAAGCTCTGTCAGATGTTCGGGCGCTCGGCCAAGACGCTGTTTCTCGATCGCGTGTCCGATGAGATGTTGGTGTCAGCCTATCGGGCGGCCCGGGTGTTGTGCATGCCCAGTTGGTATGAATTGCCGGGTCTCGTGGCGCTGGAAGCGCTCCAACTCGGGTGTCCGGTTGTCGCGTCGCGATGGGGAACGTTGCCGGACTATGTTCCTCACGGGGTGGAGTATTGCGAACCCGACGATCCAGAGGACATTCGGTCGGCTCTGTTACGGTCCTACGACAAAAACAGGTCGGAAGCGCCTCAGGAACTGGTGCGTCACTTCCAGTGGCATGAGACGGCGGCGCGATTGGTGTCGGTGTATGAGGAGGTATTGCGCCGGCATAGGCAGAATTCTAAACCACACAGTCAGAGCGAATCGGATGCATTTGGAAACACGCACGCGGCGTCGCGCGAGGAGAACTCTGTGGCCCCAACATTTGACTGCTCAATCGTTATGCCGGTCCGTGACAACGTCGAGTTGACCAGGCAATGCCTCACGGCGCTCTCGAAAATCCCCCAGGATATCGAATACGAGGTGATCGTGGTCGACGACCACTCGACGGACGGCACCCCGGAGTTCCTCGCCTCCCTGGGAGGTGACGTGCAGATCATTCGCAATCGTGAGAACCTCGGATTTGCCAAGGCCTGTAACCAAGGGGCGCAAGCGGCCCGGGGGACGTATCTTGTGTTTCTGGGCAACGAGATCATTCCGCAGGATGGCTGGCTGCGAGCGCTCGTTGGAGAAGTTGAAACGCATCCTGAGGTTGGCGCCGTCGGCAGCAAGTTGCTGTATAGCGACGGTACCGTACAGCACGCGGGGGTGGTGTTTTCCCGTTCTGAGCTCTCCCCGTACCGCATGTACCACCACGCAGCGTCGGATTCGCCGGGCGTGAACGTCCGTCGGGAATTTCAGGCCGTGGCCGGAGCCTGCCTGCTGATTCGGCGCACATTGTTCGAGGAGTTGGGACGATTTGATGAGGGCTTCCAGGGTGGATTCGAGGATGTCGATCTGTGTCTCAAAGTCCGTGAGAAGGGCTATCGGGTTGTCTATCAGCCGAGGAGCGTGCTCTGCTCCCCGGAGAACCGGCCATCCGGCCGCACACGGCACGAGGGCAGTGATGCGACACGTTTCCGTGAGCGGTGGGGTGCCCACTGGTGGCTTGCCGACGAGGATCTGCATTACCACGCCGACGGGTACAAACTGATCGGCAACGCAGCGACCGGAGAGTCTGTGCGCGATCTACAGCTACTGGAGGGCATCAAGGAACGTGCGGCATGGGCGCATGTGGCGGCGGCGCAAGCTGCAGCGCAAAAGCAAGACTGGAGTGGTGTCAGGCGCGAGCTGGGTCTCGTGCAAGATTGGCCGCGCGATGCGTCCGTACTGTCCTGGGCAGCCATGGTATGCGAGAAACTTGGAGAGCCGATCCTCCAGCAATCCTTTCTCGTCCGCTACCTTGATCTGAACGAATCACCGGCGGTGCGTCTTTCGCTCGCGCGTGCGCTGCTGACGCAAAAGAGTCTCACCGAAGCAGAGCGGCATCTGCGTGCGCTTCTTGCCGGTTCCCCTACCCATGCCGAGGGACTGTTGTTGCGAGGAGTGCTTTGTATGCAACGCGAGCAATATCGGGAGGCCGAAGCGTCATTCTCGCTGGCCATACAGCATGGGGCCGACCGTAAAAAATGTTTGATGGGGATGGGGATGGCATCACTGGGGCGCGCCTATGCGCAGGGAGCCTGGGAACAATTCCTTCTCGTGCTGGCTGAACATCCGGACGATGCCGAGGCTGTCCATTGGCTGCTGCGGGCCGGCACGGCCCAGAATCGCTGGGCCGAGTTGAGCGATCATTTGCGGCAGTATGTCTCGCGCAACCCCGGCGATCTTGCGGTGCGGTTTGCACTTGCCGGCGTGCTGGTTCGCGCGGAGCGGATCGACGAGGCTCGCCGTGAGCATGATGCGCTACAGGCGATTGCGCCGGAGTTTGACGGATTAGCCGATCTGGGGCGGGTGATTGCCGGTAAGGAAACGGTGCTGGCCATGGAAGCCGCGCAGACCTAGCTCGTTGTTCGTGAAGCGTATCTCGTCGGGGAAAAGAGCTGATAGCTGATGGCATATAGCACGTGATCGGACGAAGCTTCGATTCGCTCTCCGGTCCTATGCCATAAGCCATACGCTATAGGCTCTTTCGACTGATTATGCTTCACGAGATATGTGGCCTTGCTTGGGTTTGGGCAGGCAACCGGATTGAGGGATAACGACATGAGGCATGCGCTCATCGTGCAACTGGCCCGGCTGGGTGACCTTCTGCAAACGCTTCCGGCTATCACGGCCGTCAAGTCAGCTGATCCTTCGCTGATTCTGGATCTTCTCTGTCCCACGCCGCTCTCGCCGATCGGCCGGATGTTGCCTGGAATTACCCGCGTGTTGGAATGGGATGGTCTGGCATGGCGGCAGCATGGCCAGGATGCCGGTGCAGGACTGCACCCGGAACATCTCAGAGATGCTGAGCGCCGGATCTCTGAACTCTCATCACAACGCTATGATTGCGCGTATGTGCTCAATCAGCATCCGCGCGCGTTGCTGGCCGGTGCGTTGCTGGCGGGGGAGGTAAAGGGGCCTCGATTGCACGGTCCGCTCGGCGAGCAGCTGGCGCCATGGGCGTCCTATGTCAGGGATGTAGCCGCGATTGGATGCGGGTGCCGTGTTCATTTGGCCGATGCTTTCTGCGGCCTGTGCGGGATGTACCCGCCGGGCAGACCGGTGACGCTCAGCCGCTCTCCGCTTCCTCTGCCTCCGGATTTGGAGCCGATTGGCAAGCAGGGAGGGCCGTGGATCGGTCTCATCGTAGGGGCGGGGGCGGACGACCGCCTGGTGCCGATCGAGGTATGGCGACGATGGATTCTTGAGTTCATGGCCGCGGCTCCGGCTGGGCGGGTGGTGTTGGTCGGCCAGGAACGCGAGCGAGCCCGGTACATCCAGGACCAGTTGCCTTCGTCGATCCTTGGGCGGCTGTGGGATGCCACCGGTCGCACCTCGCTTCCTGAGCTTGCGGAGATTCTGGGCCGCTGCCACACCGTCATTGGCGCGGATACCGGGCCCCTCCATCTTGCCGCCGCGGTGGGTACACGAGTCATCGGATGGTACTTCGCACGGGCCCGCGTCCATGAGACCGGACCCTATGGGACAGATCATCTCGTGTGGCAAGCCTACAAATCCGAGGAAGGCGCCGTATCGGGACAGTTCGGTGTTCAACCTACAAGTTGGCCGGTCCGGGAAACCATCGATGCCGTACTGACAGGCCGAATGCAAGGTTTGGAGGGATGGTCCGTGTGGGTAGGCCAGTGCGACCGATGGGGCGCCTACTACGGCGAACCAGGCCGGCATCCGGCTCCTCCACGCGAACGAGAAGATTTATGGCGTGAATTGCAACCTCTGCAAGGATGATGAGCAGGCCATGGACTATTTCAACCACAATCTCGAAGGTTTACAGCGCACCTGTCCTGCGTTGGCCGCCGCCGTGAAGGATACCTCCGGCGGAGTGCTCATGCTCAAGGAGTCACGCGAGGGCAGCGTATCGGCAATGTGCGGGGGACAATGGGTTCATAGCGCGTACGACCCCTGCAAAGAAGCGAAGGTCTGGGCCGAGGCACAGCTGCGCGAATGGCAAGCGGGAGAGCTGGCGGTCGTTCTTGGGGTCGGCCTGCTGTATCACGTTGAAGCCCTGGTTGCGGTGAAGCCGGCCGGTAGCCGTCTGGCGGTTGTGATCCCGGATGTTTCGTTTTTGAAGGATGCGTTGCGCGCACGTCCTATGGGAGCCTGGTTGAATGCCGTCGAATGGATTTGGGGTACCGCGCCGGAAATGGCCGAGCAGCTGATCTCCCACTCGGCCGCGTTGCGTGTGTTCACCTATGCTCCGGCTGCCCGTCTGCATGCAGAGGTTCATCGGGAACTGGAGGAATGGTTGCGTCGGTCTGTGGCAAAGCGGCAAGGGGGGCAGCTGCATGTTGCCGTCGTCGGTCCGATCTATGGCGGATCGTTGCCCATCGCGAAGTACGTGGTCACCGCGCTGGAAGCATTGGGCCATCGCGTCAGCTGGATCGACCACAGCCTGCATCGAGCCAGCTACGATGCATTCGGAGCCTACCGCGATATGCGGCATCGGCAGGCGATGCAGAGTCGCTTTGCGGAGGTGCTGAGTCTGAGCACGATCACCCATTTGTCGGAGGATCCCCCGGATCTCGTACTGGCCATCGCGCAAGCGCCGCTCACGTTGGCTGTGCTTGAGCATCTTCGCAAGAAGAAGTTTCTCACCGCCATGTGGTTCGTGGAGAATTACCGCCATCTGACCTACTGGCAGCAGTTGGCTGCAGGGTACGATTATTGGTTCGTCATCCAGCAGGCGGAGTGCCATGAGGCGTTCAAACGAGCCGGCGCCCGCTCTGTCGGCTACTTGCCCATGGCTGCCGATCCCGCCGTGCACCGGCCTCTCACATTGACCGATGCCGAGCGGACGGAGTACGGCGCGGATCTGTCGTTTGTCGGAGCGGGATATCCCAATCGGCGCGTGCTGCTGCCGCGCTGGTTGTCGAAGGACTGGTCGTTCAAGTTGTGGGGAAATGAATGGGAAGGGGCGGCGGATCTCGCGCCGGTGCTGCAGCGGAGCGGAGCCCGTATCGACACCGAGGCCTGTATGAAGGTGTTCAATGCCAGCGCGATCAATCTCAACCTCCATTCCTGCGGAGGAGAGGCATTGGACCCGCAGGCAGACTTTGTGAATCCACGCACGTTTGAGCTGGCGGCGTGCGGCGCGTTTCAACTGACCGATGAACGGGCGCTTCTTCCTGACCTCTTTACGGAGGAGGAAATTGTTCGGTTTCGGCGTACAGAGGACGTGCCCGCGTTGATTCGCATGTGGCTCGATGATCCGAGCGGCCGTCGGACTGTGGCGGAGGCGGCGCGGCAGCGAGTGCTCAGGCAGCACACCTACGGGCATCGGATGAAAGAGTTGTTGGCTGCCATCGGCCTGCGGCAGCCCGATCGAATCGGGGCGATCCTTCGGGGTGACCGGAATGCCGGTGCCCTGGCCGTGCGCGCCGAGTCTGCGCCGGAATTCTCGGCGATGCTGCGGCGGTTTCCTTTGGGCCAGCGGGTTGAGTTAAAGGACGTGGCTGCGGATATCCGCGCAAATGGGGTTGGGCGGGCATTGGAACGAGAGGAACTGCTCATTCTCTTACTCGACAGCTATCGGGCGGAAACCAGAGACCTTGTGTGATTGTGAGAGGTGAGGGGTGAGTGGCGAGTAATGAGTGGCAAGGGGTTGATGCCTCAGCACCCTGCACTGTATCTCCATATTGGTTTTTGTGATGCAGCGATGAAACAAGTTCTGATCCTGAATATCACCCGCATGGGCGACTTGGTCCAAATGGGTCCGCTGCTGGCTCGTCTTCGGGAAGAACAGCCCGGAGTGGCCATCGACCTGGTCGTCGACCGTCAGTTTGCCCTGGTCGCGTCCATGTTGGACGGGCTTCGAGAGGTGATTACGTTCGATTTTCATGAATTGATCGATTCCAGCCGGGCTTCCGTCAAGGATGTGGTGTCGCTGTACCGAGAGGTTGCAGACTGGGCGCGTCCTATGCGGGACCGGGGCTATGACCGCATTGTCAACTTGACGTTCAACCGGCCCAGCGCTTTTCTGGCCGGGTACATCGGCGCGCCGGATATCCGCGGCGGGAGAAGCGCGTGGGACGGCGGAGTCGTCATCGACAATGCCTGGATGGCCTACTTCACCGACATTCATCGGTTTCGACGGATCAATCGATTCAATCTCGTCGATGTATATGCCTTGGGCGGCAGCGGGCCCGGCGAATGTGCTCCGCTTCACATGACGCTGCGGACGGAAGCCAGAGACTGGGCGTGCCGGTTTCTCGCGTCAGAAAAGCCGGAGGCGGCACGATGGATCGCCGTGCAAGCCGGCGCTAGCGACATTATGAAAGCATGGCGTCCGGCGCATTTTGGCGCCGCCCTGGCTGCGCTGAGCGAGCGTTGGAAGGGTGGGGTCCTGTTCATCGGCGCGCCGTCTGAACGGGAGACCATTGCTCAAGTGATTCAGGCCTATCGAGGGGCCGGCGGCCGCAACCCTTTCATCAATGCGGCAGGCCGGACGTCGGTCGAACAGCTCGCGGCCTTGCTGGCCGAGTCCCGGCTGCTGCTGACTAATGACACCGGTCCTATGCATATAGCTGTCGCGGTGAAGACTCCTGTCGTCGATCTTTCGGTGGGGCATGTGGACTTTCGGGAGACCGGTCCCTATGGGTCGGGGCATTGGGTGGTGCAACCGGATCTGGACTGCGCGCCCTGCGGATTCGAACAGGTGTGCGCGCATCACTCGTGCAAGGACCGTCTTATTCCTAATCAGGTGGCGGCTCTCATGCTGCACGCCCTCGGAAGCGGTCCATTTCCGATAGGCCTATCCCAATGCCGCATTTATGAATCAGGGATCGACGAAGACCGGCTTGGAACTTTTCGCCTTAGAGCCGGCAGCGAGCTTCCCGCCGAGGCCTGGTATGGGACGTTCTGGCGGCGCTATTGGTACCAATCCTTCACGGGCGCACCCAGCCATGTGCCGGAGCCGGAAGGGCCTGCTCCGGACGCGGAGATTGCACTGGATGTGATAGCGAATCTCGTGCTCAAACTGGATTCCCTCTGCAAGAGAGCGGAGGACATTGTACAAGCGGCTCGCGGGACACCAATCGCTGTGCAGCGGCTCAGGGCTCTTCAGCAGGAACAATCGCGGGAACGCGAATCTGCTGTGTGTGTGGGAATGACAAACTTCGCTGTGGCCCCCCTGACGACGGAATGTATGAGAACCATCCACAGCGACAATGTGCAGGGCATGGAGCTGCTGGCGCGGCATCATGAGCGAGCCTATCGCCGGTGGCGGGATCAACTCATCGAGGTTCGTCGGCGCCTTTCAGAAACCGGACGTCGCTCATCTCCCAGGAGTTTGCCGTTCATTGCCGGATCGCGTCCAGCCCATGTGAAGGGCGGAGAGAATGCGCGTATCTCGTGAAGCACAATCAGTCGAAAGAGCCTATGGCGTATGGCTTATGGCATAGGACCGGAGAGCGAATCGAAGCTTCGTCCGATCACGTGCTATATGCCATCAGCTATCAGCTCTTTTTCCCGACGAGATACGCTTCACGTTCGAAGCGGAATGGTCGGATACAGGAAGAGCGACCATGAATCATGCGGGGAAAGAAGGAGAGAGACCATGCGTGTGACACTCGATCAGGATCAATGGGACATTGAAGCAGCGGCAACGATCGGGGAGGTACTGGCTGACGTCAGTGATCGGGCGCAGGCCAAGTCTCGCATTGTAACGTCGTTGCAACTCGATGATCGGGCCATCAGCGATCGAGATCTCGATGTCGGGTTCTTGCGGGAGCCAGCCGAGAAATACTCGGCGTTGACAGCCGTGTCGATATCGAAACAGGAGATCGTGCGCTCGGCCCGGCATTCTGCCGAGCGCTATGCGCAGGTACTGCATGAGGAAGGGAGATCACTTGCCGGATCGTTCCGCTCGGGACAGTGTCAGGTCACGAGGTTGGATCTCTGGCTGGGAAAGCTCGCTGACTATCTCGAGCTGACAGAAGGCATTGGGACGACGTTCAACGGCGGCCGGGAGGCGAAGCCGTTCAGCGCATGGGTGCGCGACCTTCTCGATGCGAGAGCCGGTCAGGATATCGTGATGATGGCGGATCTCCTGGAGTATGAGATTCTTCCCCGGCTGGCGACGAATGAGTGCTGAGTCGGGGGAAGTGCTGAGGTTGTCAGCTCTTCGCCGCGCGCTACTTACGATTCACCACTTGCCGTTCACATCAGGATATGGCCGTTGGTGTTCGTTGTGTGAAGTCGGTGACGGTGCATTGACAGCTCAAGAGGCTCAAGTCCCTTCCGGATCGTCCGATACAGCAGGCAATCAGCTCACAGGCCTGAGCGGAGAACAGGCTTCTGCACGGATGCGGAGGCAAGCACGTACGATCCGGTTCTTGTATCAAGGAGGAAGGGTCCATGGCACTTATCGTTAACAACAATCCTGCATCCATTTCGGCTCAGCGCAACTTGGCGGCCAGCACCGACCAGTTGGGTCGTTCGGTCGAGCGGTTGTCGTCCGGTCTCCGGATTACCCGCGCGGCGGATGATGCCGCCGGCCTCGGTCTGTCCGAAACCTTGCGCGCCCACATTCGCAGCATCAATCAAGCGGTGCGGAACTCGTCGGACGGCATCAGCTTGACGCAAATCGCGGACGGCGCGGCTGCCACGATCGGCAACTTGCTCGGCCGGCTCCGGGAACTGGCGTCCCAGTCCGCGAGCGGAACGGTGGGCGCTACCGAACGGTCGTACATCGATCAGGAATTCCTGGCGCTGCGTTCGGAAATCGACCGCATCGCACAGGTGACCGAATTCAACGGACAGGCTCTGACCAGCGGGAGCTCGATCAGTTTCAGCATCCAGGTCGGGTTCAAGAGCGGAACAGGCAACACGTTGTCGATGGATCTGAATCAGCTGACGATTTCCACGCTGGGTATCAGCAGCGTGAACGTGTCCACGTCGGCCAATGCGCAGAGCGCGTTGAGCAACATCGACAGCGCCATCAGCTCCGTGGCGACCTCTCGCGCCGAGTATGGGTCACTCCAGAATCGGTTCGAAGCGACGATCGCGAATCTGACGATCTCGTCTGAGAACCTGACGGCTGCGGAGTCCCGTATTCGCGATGCGGATATCGCGTACGAGACGTCCCAGTTCACGAAAAACCAGGTCTTGGTGCAGACCGGCATTGCCGTGCTTGCGCAGGCGAATACCCTGCCGCAGCAGGCATTGGCGCTGCTCCAGTAACCGTCGCCGAGCGGGTCTCGTCTTCTCGTTCGAGAAGACGGGACCCGTAGGCTCATAAGGAGGCTGCCATGATTCATCATGTGGCGCCAAAGGTAGATCTGTCCGCATTATCTCAACGAGAGCATGAACCAGCCGAGGTGGTGGCTCGACAACTGCGCGAGGCAAGCACACGTGCCGATTCCGGCACGGGACGGCCGGACCAATCAAATCCCTCAGAGATTGATCGGGACGTAATCGAACGGGCGGCGGCTAAGGTGAGCAAGGTACTCGACTCCACAGACCCACGCCTCAAAATGGAAGTCGATGATGAATCTGAGCGCGTCGTCATCAAAGTCGTCGAGCAGGATTCCGGCAAAGTCATCCGGCAAATCCCTCCGGAAGAATTACTCAAACTTGAAAAGTATTTGTCGAGTGCGAAGGGCCTGCTGCTTCACGAGCAGGTATAGCGGAGGCGGGGAGAACGCATGGCAACAATAAGCTTCGGCGGGCTCGGGAACGGACTCGATTTCGGCCAGGTCGTCGACCAGTTGGTGAAAATCTCCCGCCTGCCGGTCGATCGGTTGAACGAGAAAAAAAGCACGCTTAACTCGAAATCGACCGATTATGCCACCTTGAGCACGAAACTGGCGGCGCTCCAGAGCGCATCTGACGCGATCCGTTTACCGTCGAACTTCGACCGCTCCGGCGTATCCGTCAGCGACTCGACGGTATTGAGCGCATCAGGGTCATCGTCGGCGACGCCGGGGAGCTATACCGTCAGGGTGACACAGCTGGCGCAAAGTCATCAGCTGACGAATACGGCTGCAAAAGCCGTCGCCGCCACGACCACGGACATCGTCAGCGGTTCATCCGGTACGTTCACATTTCAGGTCGGGTCGGGCTCGAATCAAACCATTACGTTGGGGGCATCTGCGACAATCGAAGATCTTCAGACCGCCATCAATGACCTTGGCGCAGGCGCCGTCGCGTCGCTGGTGAATACGGGAACCGAGGCTTCCCCCGCCTATCGGTTGGTGCTGACCGCCAGCAGTACCGGCGCCAGTAGCGGGATCACGGTTGTGGCCGACAACACCGATTTGGATTTGTTAAACGCAAGCGGAACCGGAGGAACGGATACGTTGCAGGCGGCGCAAGATGCGATTATTGTCGTCGGCGATCCTCTGTTGAATCCGCTCACCTTCCAGCGCAGCAGCAACACGATTACCGATGCGATAGCCGGAGTGACGATGGCACTCACCAAAACGACGGGTGCCGGCACGATTGCGGTCAACGTGTCCCGTGACACGGCCGCCGTCAAGACCAGCATCAAGGCGCTTGCGACGGCCTATAGTGAAGTCGTCAAATTTATCAACGAACGGAATACCTACGACATCACAACTAAAGAGGGCGGGATCTTTTTCAACGAGCCAACGGTACGGACGGTCTTGAGTCAGCTGAGAAATGCCCTCTCTTCTTCAGTGTCGGGTTTGACGACGTATACATCGGTGGGCGAAGTAGGGTTCAAAACGGAGCGGGACGGTACCGTGGCAATCGACGATGCGAAGCTCGATGCCGCGCTTAGTTCGAACTACTCGGCGGTCAAGAGCCTGTTCATCAACCAAACCGGCAGCACCGGCGTCGCCCAGCTGGTGACGAATGCCGTGGATGTGCTGGATGATATTGAGGCGGGGGCAGTGACGCTCCGCAAGGAGAGTCTCACCGATCAGATTTTCGACATCACCGACGAGATCGCGAGAAAAGAGGATATTGTTTCGCAATATGAAGAGCGATTGCGCCGTCAGTATGCCGCTCTGGATGGACTGCTCGGCCGACTCCAAAGTCAAAGCGGCTTTCTCCAGGCCAATTCCAGCTTGAAACAATAAGCAGCGCCTACGGAAGGAATCTATGGTCACCCAGTACGCACGGCAATATCAACAGACCCAAATCATGACTGCTTCCAGCGTCCAGATCGTCGTGTTGCTGTACGATGCAGCCATTCAATCGATCGAACTGGCTCGTGTGGGGATCGAGTCGAACAATATCAACGACAAAGGCCGGTTTCTGGGCCGGGCTATTTCCATCGTGGGAGAGCTGAATAGCGTGCTCGACTTCGAGCGCGGCGGAGAGATCGCGGTTTCGCTCCGACGGCTGTACGAGTATATCCTGAGCGAGCTGATTGCGGCGAACGCACGGAATAGCGCAGGCCATCTTGACGGTCCGCTCCGCTGTCTCAAGACTCTTCGGGAAGGCTGGCAGGAGGTGGTTATTCGGCAGCAACCAGCGGTGGGGGTTGCCCGGTGATTGGCGTGATAGCCGGCGGGGAGATCCGAAGGGACGAACTGGAACGGTTGACTGTGTCCGCGAGGGATGCGGCGGAGCAAGGCCGGTGGGACCTCGTCGATGAATGCTACCGTCTGAGGGACATTGCGATGCAAGGCGCATCGATTCTCCGGCAGGACGCCGAGCGGATGTTGGCGAGCGATCGACAGGTTCAGGAGCGGGCGTTGGTGGCGAAAGCGGCAGTGGCGGAATTGTTGCGTAAATCACAGGCCGTTCGCCTGCGGCTCAGCAGGTTGCGGCATGGAGCAGGAGCTATGGGGACGATCGATAGAAAGGCGTAGATCGTGAAGTCCGCTTCACTAGAGATGCCGGGCAAGCGGCGAATGACACGCTTCGCAGAACTGAACCTCAACCAGCCAAGGCGGCGACAATTCTGATGGGTATAGCGGTGACTGACGGCATGCACATTGTGCTGGTGGCTGATTCTAGAGTCTGTCGGGCGAAGGTCTGGACAAAGCTTCCCGGTATGAAGGTGGATGTCTTCAACCGGCGAGCCTATTCAGTCGAGACACGGTTGCCTGCGGATGTCCCTGTGTTGCTGTTTCAGGTCGGAGCGCGCTTTGCGGACACCGTGAAGGTGCTCGACCGTGTCTTCAAACATCGGCGAGATCTCTGCGTCATCCTGATCGGGCCGGATATCGGCGCAGACCACACGGCGCGACTTCTGCGGAAGGGGGCCCACGATTACCTTGCATGGCCCTGTCCGGCATCAAGACTCCTGGAAGCGGTCCACAGCGGCCTCGCTAATCGACGGACGTTCCTCTTTATGCGGGATCTGTCCGATGAGCTGGCACGGACCAATCAGGCGCTGGCACAAGACCGTGATGAACTTGCGCAATGCAACCGCCACTTGTCGTATCTCCATCAGCTGACGCAAGCCTTTTCGGGGACGCTGGAGGCCGAGACTATCGTGAAGGCCTTGTTTGCGGGACTGCCGTCCTTGATTGCCGCCGATCTGGTTGGACTGGTTCGAGCCAATCCCGATCAGGCCTGGACATGGTCGCAGGCGCAAGACGTTGAAGGGGCGGACGCGTTACGTTCACGACTGTTGAACCGGCTCGGTCGGATGACCGGCAAGGCAACATCGTGGCACGGGACGATTCGTCCTCTGCGTAGCTCGAGTCTGGCGCTTGTGCCGGCAGCTGGGGGTTCTGACCAAAGCCAGGATGGCCACGCGGTCAGTGTCCATGAGGTCACGCTGGCTATCGGTTCGCACGGAGTCGGGATTTTGCATGTCCAGCGGACACGTGAGCGCCCGTACACCGGACAAGAACAGCAGTTGCTGGCGACGATTGCCGCTGCGCTTGCAGTGGCCTTGGGCAATGCCGACGTGCATGGCCAGATACAGGAGTTGGCCTTGCGGGATCCCCTGACCGGGGTGCTCAACCGGCGCGCACTCAATGGACCGCTTCAGCGGGAACTCAACGCCGGACTTCGCTATGGGTCCTCCGCCTGTTTGCTGCTGTTGGATCTCGACTATTTTAAGAGCATCAACGACCGCCTTGGGCATGTAGCCGGAGACGGAGTACTCGAACGCGTAGCAGCGCTGGTCCAGGAGCGAGTTCGCGAGGTCGATAGCGTTGGCCGGTATGGAGGGGAGGAGTTCGCCGTCGTCCTGCCTCATACTGATCTTGGCCAAGCGCAAGCGCTCGCTGAACGGATTCGCGCCGAGATCGAGCGCCGCGCATTCGATCTCGATGACGGGTCGGTGCGGATTACCGCCAGTTTCGGCGTGGCATCGCTTCACGATTCATCGATCGACAGCATCGGCCGGTGGATTGCGGCAGCTGATTCCGCATTGTATGAAGCCAAGTCTCAAGGGCGTAATCGGGTGGCCGTTTATGCCGATCATCGTCTCGGGCGTCCGCATGCTGCCGTCGTGCGCGCCGTGGCATAGCTTCTGAAAGGATTTCGTATGTCTCTTTCAGCCATGACCAATCAGCCTACAGCGGGTGATACGGCTTCGGAGGATCGCCGGGAATGGCTTCGCATCGATGACAATCTGTTACTCGAATATCGGTTGCTGGATGAATCGGCCGAGATGCCAGCGTCCGTCAGTGCGCCGGTAACCGACGAGGTCATTGCCGCTGCGGTGGGAAAGCCTACCGCGGAACTTTTGGCGCATTCCGGGGAGGCGCTGGTCGATTCTTCGCTGGTGCCATGGATGATGAAGGTGGACTGGTTGCTCGAGGTCCTGTTGAAGACGTTAGCCAAGGCGCATCCGGGCTGTATGGATATTGCGCGTGTGACGGCTGTCAATATCAGCGGCGGCGGGGTGAGCTTTACGTCGCCCCGGCAGTTCCATGCCGGCGACCGATTGGCGCTAAAACTAATTCTGCCGCCCTTTACGCCGGTTCAGACGGTTATCAAGATCATCCGATCGTCTCCCGATCCTCAAGGCCATGGATTTGCGCTGGCTACGGAATTTGTGGATCTCAACGCAGACGATCAAGAACACCTTATCCGGCACATCCTTCGTACGCAAGCCGAACGGCTGCGTGCCAGACGGGGCCAGGGGCTCACGCCGGCGTGATTCATGCCCGTGGAAGTAGCTAGGAACGAATGAATGGCCAACCATAATATCAAACAGATCATCTACGGCATTGAAAAGCAGATTGATGACCATCGGCATGCCAATGCAAGAATAAACAGTGAAATCACCATCCTTTCCTTAAATGCGACCATCGAAGCGGCGAGAGCCGGTGACAGCGGCAGAGGGTTTGCCGTGGTTGCCGCCGAAGTAAAAAAACTGGCCGGGCAATCCGCCGAAGCCTTAAAGCACCTGGGCACCATCCGGGAGGCGACGAGCGAATTGGAGATGCGGGTTACTGAAAAAGAATGCGATCGCCTTTCAGACCTGGGGCACACCCTCGTGCAACTGATCGTGCGCAATTTGTACGAACGTACCGCCGATGTTCGCTGGTGGGCGACGGATGAAGCCTTCGTCAAGGGCCTGGAGTCCTTCGAAGGGGCCGCAATCCACCGTGCTGCCGAACGGCTCAGTCTGATCAATCGATATTATTCTGTGTATGTGAATCTTGTACTGGCAGGAAGCGATGGGAAAATTCTGGCATGCTCGCAACCGGAGCAATTCCCCAAGCTAGCCGGCGCCGATGTGACCAAAGTGCCATGGTTTCAAAAGGCTATGGCAACCATAAGCGGTGATCAATACGTCGTTGACGAAGTATTTCGCGATCCGCTTCATGATAATAAACTCGTCACCGTGTACGCCTCCGCCGTTCGAAAGGATGGACGAATAAATGGAAACATCATCGGGGTGTTGGGAGTGGTGTTCGATTGGGAGAAGCAATCGAATACCATTGTTCACAGGGAGGTGCCCATTTCCGAAGACACATGGAAGCGTACCAGAGTCATGCTGCTGGACAGCCGGCTGCGCGTGATCGCCGCTTCCGACAATCAGGGAGTACTCCTGCCCTTTGCGCTCGATCATCAAGGCCGGCAACGAGGTCATTACCTCAACGGCAATCACGAGGTCATCGCCTACGCAAAGACGATCGGTTATCAGGAATATGATGGCCTTGGATGGTATGCGGTGATTGTTCAAAAGTTGCGATAACGACTCGAGCCGCAATGATGCGGCGAGCGTCCGTTGTATGACGGGATTGAAGAGCAGGGGCGACCGTCCGGCTGATTCCGAGCCCGCGGCTCCTAATCTTCATGTGATAAGTACGAGAATCGCTTCGCGGCACTTAAGAATGTCCGCGGTGATGCCGATAATGCAGTTGCCATGAATGATGCCGCTTCCAAAACAACAGCGCTCGATCGGGATTCTGCCTTCACGGGAGACGGCGACATCTTGACGATCATGGATGTGGCCCGGTTTCTGCGGGTACCGAAATCCACGGTATACAAGCTCGCACGAATCGGCGAATTGCCGGCCTCGAAAATCGGAAAACATTGGCGCTTTCTCCGCCGGGATATTCACGAATGGATGCGCAGTCGGTCTTCGCTAGTAAAACCGGATCGCTGATCGCGCAGTCCGTGCCGAGTCTTCAGCGAGGAGTGTGTTGCGTTGAGTTATCAGATGCAACGCGCGAGCGCCTGCCGTTCCCGACGTATTCAGCCTCCACCGCATCGTTCATGTCCTATCTGTGAGCCATGCCCGGCCGCCTGACAGCTGCGCCGGATGCCTTAGGTTTTCCCAAGAATGTGCCGATAGTGATGGGCGATGGGCACTCGAATAGGGGGCTCAGTTCTGATGGAATTGAGGGAAGCCTGCGCTGATTGTGACGTATTGTGCCGCAGATGGAGGGAGATGTTATGCCGGCTGATCCAAACATGAAAATCCTTGTCGTGGACGATATGGCCACGATGCGGAGAATCGTGAAAAACATTCTGAAACAGTTGGGGTTTGCCAATGTGGAGGAAGCCGAAAACGGGCAGGAAGGGCTGCAGAAACTGCGTGCGGACACGTTTGGGTTTGTCGTCTCCGACTGGAATATGCCGGTGATGACGGGCATCGACATGCTTCGCGCGATTCGAGCCGACGACAGACTCAAAACGATTCCAGTCCTCATGGTCACGGCTGAAGCGCAACAGGCAAATCTGGTCGAGGCGATTCAGGCCGGGGTCAGCAATTATATCGTCAAGCCGTTTACAGCGGAGACGATGCAGGAAAAATTGGGGAAGATTTTCAAATAGGCACGCCGGACCCGTGAGAGAGCGGGCGTCGAGTTGGAGTGCAAAGGGAGAACCCGTGCAACAGAACGGTCATCAACTATACGAAGAGCTCGGGGTATTGGCGCGCTTCGTCGAAAAGGCCATGCGGACCATCAGCGAGATCAGCGCTCCGATCGTGTCCGGCAGCGCAGGTTTGCCGATGGCCTCATCGCATTTGGTTGATCTCAACAAGATGACGGAAGAGGGCACGCTTGAGGTGATGCGGCTGACGGAAACCATTCAAGACAATCGAGGTCGTGTCGTCAAGGAGTTGGCTGCCGTCGCAGAGACGTTGAAGGCTGTGGATTGTACGACGCTCTCGATGCGTGTTCAGAGTATCGCCACCGAGCTGGCGCAGGATGACAAGTGTTTGACGGAAATTATGACCGCCTTATCCTTTCAAGACTTGGTCGCGCAGCGGGTCAAAAAGCTCGTGGCGATTCTCGATGACGTACGGGACAAGCTGGTCGAACTGGTTGTTGTGTTCGGTATCCCGCACGATGCTGACGGCATTGCCGCAACGGGGAAAACGGGGGAAATGCTCAAGCAGCTCGAAGAATCAAAAACGACATCCATGAAACAGAATGTGGCTGACGATATTCTGGCCCAGTACGGTTTCAAATAGGGCTGCATGGTTTCGGGTTTCAAGTTCCAGGTTTCAGGTTCGAGGCGGGGAGGGGAGCAGCTGGTTTCGGGTTTCAAATCCGGCCGTTTGGAGTTGAAACGTCCAACCAGAAACCCGCAGGGCACGATCTTGCCGCAGGTATGAGGTTGATGGCGAATGGACATTGCAACAATTCTCGGAATCGTCCTGGCGATTGGAGCGATTCTTGGGGGGCAAGCGCTTGAAGGGGGTCATGTTGGATCGATCCTTCAGCTCACGGCTTTCATCATCGTCATGGGTGGAACATTCGGCGCTTGTTGCGTACAGAATCCGCTGTCGGTGGTCCTCAAGGCGTTCAGCTCGCTGTCGATGGCATTCGCCGGCTCTCGCATCGACAATAAGGGGACGATCGCGCTCATTCTTGATCTTGCCAACGTCTCACGGAAACAAGGGCTGCTGGCGCTTGAAGGAAAACTGAAGGGCATTAAAGATCCGTTCATACAAAAGGGTGTCCAGTTGATCATCGATGGCACCGATCCCAAAGCAGTGCACGAGATTCTGGAAATCGAAGTCGAACATCATGAAGAAGCAGGGATTCTGGCAGCCAAAGTCTGGGAGGCTGCCGGAGGGTACGCGCCCACCATCGGCATCTTGGGCGCGGTGCTTGGACTGATCCATGTGATGGAAAACCTGGCTGACCCGTCGAAGCTCGGCGGCGGTATCGCCGTGGCGTTTGTCGCCACAATCTACGGGGTCGGCATGGCCAACCTGTTCTTTTTGCCGCTTGCGAACAAGATCAAGCTGAAGCTTAAAGAAGAGGCCAGCGCGCGAACCATGACGATCATGGGGTTGGTCGGGCTTGCGCAAGGGGAAAACCCCAGGCTCTTGCAGGAAAAGCTCGAAGGATTCCTCCCGCACAGCGAGCGAACGCACGAGAAGAAGAAGTGAAGCGAAGCGTGAGGGGGTCAGGAACTATTTGTCGGAACGACCCGCGGGGCGCTACGCGCAAATTGTTCCTGACCCCTTCTTCATTCTAAGTTATGGCCAAGAAGAAACATGAAGAGCATGAAAATCACGAGCGCTGGCTCGTGTCCTATGCGGACTTCATCACACTGCTCTTTGCATTCTTTGTCGTCATGTACTCCGTCTCGGCCGTCAACGAAGGGAAATTCAGGACGGTCAGTGAATCGATCAAGGCGGCTCTCAACCCCATGTATGCCCCGCCGGTGAGTGACAAACCGTTTCCAATCGGCGAGAGCAAGCCGACGACCATTCTTCCGGCGTTACAGGTGAGCCGCGATCAAGTCATCCGGCGCCTGCAGGTCGCGATGCAGTCTGTGGGCCAAGCCGTCCAGATATCCGTCGATCCCGTCATCGACCAGCGGGTCGGGGAGATTGTCCTGACGATTTCCGATCATGTGTTGTTCAAACCCGGCGAAGCGACGCTGCAGCCGGAGTCCCTGCCGTTTCTGCGGGGGTTGGCGGATGTGCTGGTGGAGTTAGATCGCCATGTGAAAATCGAAGGTCACACGGATAACGTGCCGATCCGGACTGCGCAGTTCCCGTCGAACTGGGAACTCTCTGCGGCCAGGTCCGTCATGATCGTCCGTGTGTTGTCTGAACTGTACGGAGTGCCGGCGGCTCACCTCGCGGCCATTGGATATGGGGAGACCAGACCGCTGACCGCCAATCTGGATCCTGAGCAGCGAGCGAAAAACCGGCGTGTCGAAGTCATCATTCTGGAGAATGCTCCCTCATCGGTAGGCGGCCATCCGGAGGAAGGCGCAGAAGACGAGAGCGATAGTCTCACCATGCCCGGCTCAAGTAACGGACAGGATCAGCCGACACTACCTGCATATCAGCCCTGAGTGCGTAGAGTGCCGGATTATTTTGGGGCGACTCAGGGCCACCAAAGGGGTAGGGGGATATGGAATCGAATGCGAGACACATGGCCCCGGCCGGCGATCTCACAATTTTTGAAGCGGCGGAGTTTAAGAGCGGGTTGCTCAAGCTATTTGAGAATGAAGGGCTGGTGTCGCTGGATTTGAGCAAGGTCACGCGCGTGGATACGTCCATCATTCAGCTCCTGTGGGCCGCGCGGAAGCAGGGACGGATGTTTGTCAGCGGCGTGACGCAGGATCTGCAAGGCAAGTTGGCTCAACTCGGATTCTCTGAGCCGCTCAGTGAGTAATCACGCGAGCCGGGTTGTCTATCGAATGGAAGACGATGACTGCTGATGCTGGACGCTCGACCAGGGCCGGCAGTGAAACGGATGAAGGCAGCCTGTCGAGCGGGCAGCAGCAGGCTTGGGAGGCGTTTGCCGTCTGTGCGGTGCGGCTCATCCCTGTTCTGAAGGCGCAAATGACGTCGGTCACGCAAGAGACAGAACGGGCGGCGATTGATTTATTGGCGCACCTGAGGGTGCTGGCTTCTGAGGACGCCGCGGTCACAGCTGAAGACAAGTCGGGAAGCCTGGCCAAGGTGGTGATGGCCATGCAGTTTCAGGACATCACGCGGCAGAAGTTGGAGCACGTCGGTCAAGCGCTGGATCAATGGAACCTGCATTTGCAGGCGCTGATGCGAGGGCCGAACGATGAAGACGCCAAACGGAAGATCGCCGCGCTGCAGCGGATCGAGCAAAGCTACACCATGGAAGAGGAGCGCCGTCTCCACGCATCGGCCGTTACGTTCGAATACCAGGACTCGATCCCGACCGATGTGGTGGACGGTGAGGCCGAGCCGGATTCGGTGACGTTATTTTGAGTGAGTCAGTCGTTCGCGGAGAAGACATTCGTATGGGAAGCCAGGCCACTGACCTCGGAGGAACAGTATGAGTAAAACCGCGCTTGTCGTCGACGATTCGCCTACCATGAGGCAAATGGTGGCGTTTACCCTGACCAACGCCGGTTTCACGGTTGTCGAAGCTGAGCATGGGAAAGATGCTGTGCGGAAAGTCTCCGATGGGGGGAAAATGGATATCGTCGTGACGGATCTGAATATGCCTGAGATGGACGGGATCACACTCATCAAGGAGCTGCGTAAACTGGCTGCCTTCAAATTTACGCCGATCCTGATGCTCACCACAGAATCGGCCATGGAAAAGAAACAGGCGGGGAAAGCGGCCGGCGCGACCGGGTGGATCGTCAAGCCGTTCAATCCAGAGGTGTTGTTGAAGACGATTGCTAAGGTGATGCCGGCGTGAAGACTGTGAAATGTGAAAGGTGAAACGTAAAAGGTGAAATGTGAGATGGGTGAGGTCAAAGGCATGAGAAGTTATTTGACGATTCACGTCTCACGATTCACGTCTCACGAGGTGTCATGAGCAACGACTTTGCACAATTTCAAGATGCGTTTTTCGAGGAAGCCGCCGAGCATCTCGCGGTGGTTGAGGAAGGGCTGTTGCAGCTGGAACAGCATCCGGAAGATCTGGATCTTCTCAATAAGATTTTTCGCTCGGCCCATTCGATCAAAGGCGCGAGCGGCATGTTCGGTTTCAATGCCGTCGCGCAGTTCACGCATAAAATGGAGACGTTGTTGGATCTGTTGCGCAACGGGCAAACGGCCGTCACGTCGAAAAACGCCGATCTATTGCTCAAGTCCACCGACTGCCTCAAGACATTGATCGATGCCGCGAAGAGCGGGACTCCCGTGGACAATGAGACGGTTAAGCGGCTCACGGTGGAACTGGCGGCGGCCAGCGATATGAATGTCAAGGCTGAGTCCAAGGTTGAGAAGGGAGCGTCAACCTCTCTTTCTGTCCCCTCACCCCTCACCCCTCACCCCTTACGCTGTTTTCACATCGACTGGGCTCCGCCTGAATGGTTGTTCCAGCGCGGCCTCGACCCGCTGCAAGTCATCAAGGAACTCGGAGATCTGGGCACCTTGTCCCAGGTTGCCGTCGATGCGTCCCGGCTCCCGGATATTACCGAGATGGATCCGGAACGATGCTACTTGTCCTGGAGCATGCGGCTGGAGACCGGAAAGGACCAGCAAGTCGTCGAAGCCGTATTCGAATTCGTCCGTGAGGACAGCGTGCTCACGATTGAAGAACGTGAAACGTTAGGCGTGAAACGTGAAACGCAAGACGAGAAAGCAATGGCAAGCGGCGCCTCACGTGAGCCGGTTGCCGCCCCTCACCCTTCACCCCTCACCTCTGACGGGAGCGACAGCGAACCCAAGCCGCTCGGAGAAATTCTGGTCGAAAGCGGCGTCGTTTCGCGTGAAGTGCTGGACGGGGCCTTGGCGCAACAAAAGCGGGTCGGCGAAATCCTGATCGAGCAACATGCTGCCAGCCCTCAGCAGGTCGAGCAGGCGCTGCACAAGCAGCGGCAACAGGAGGCGGCTTCTCAATCGAAGAAAACCGACACGGCGTCGATCCGTGTCGATACGGCCAAGATCGACAAGCTGATCAATCTGGTCGGCGAACTGGTCATTACCCAGTCGATGCTCAGCGACCTGGGCACCCGATTCGAAATGAATCAGATCCATGTGTTGCTGGAGAGAATGGCGCAGCTGGAGCGCAATACGCGCGAGATTCAGGAACGGGTGATGAGCATCCGCATGTTGCCGATCGGGACTGCGTTCAGCCGGTTTCCCAGACTGGTCCGCGATCTGTCCGCCAGAGCGGGCAAGAAAATCCAGCTCGTCTTATCCGGCGAAGAGACCGAACTCGATAAGACCGTCATTGAATCCATCGGCGATCCCTTAACGCATCTCGTCAGGAATTCCGCCGATCACGGGTTGGAGACGCCGGAGGTGCGTCTGGACGACAACAAACCTGAAGTCGGGACCATCCGGCTCAACGCCTTTCATGAGGGCGGTAACATTTGTATTACGGTTGAGGACGATGGGCGCGGATTGGACCGGGAGAAAATCCTGGCGAAAGCCGTCACGCAAGGCTTGATAGCTGAAAATGAAAAACTGACGGACGACCAGATCTGGTCGATGATCTTCAAGCCTGGATTTTCGACAGCGGACAAGATTACCGACATTTCCGGTCGTGGCGTGGGCATGGACGTCGTGAAGCGGAACATCGAGAACCTGGGCGGGACGATCAGCATCAAGACGGAGAAGGGGAAAGGGACTCGCTTCACTCTCAAACTGCCGCTCACGCTCGCCATTATCGAAGGCATGACGGTTCGCGTCGGACGAGAGACCTATATCGTGCCGTTGCTGTCGATTCTGGAATCCCTGCAGCCGAGGCCTGAGTCGGTCAAAACCGTCATCGGGAAAGGCGAACTGATCAACGTGCGCAACACCTATTTGCCGATCGTGCGTTTGTACGAGGTGTTTTCTCTTGAGCCCGAGCACACCGATCCGACAAAAGGCATTCTTCTGATTCTGGAGACGGAGGGGGAGTGTGTGGCGGTCATGGTGGATGAAATCCTCGGCCAGCAGCAGGTTGTCATCAAGAGTATGGAGCAGAATTTTCGTAAGGTGGAAGGCATTGCCGGCGCGACGATCTTGGGGGACGGGACGGTCGGGTTCATTCTAGACGTGCGGGGCCTATTTGAAATTGCTTGCCGGGAGGCATCGCTGGTGGCGTGAGACAGTCGCGGCACAGGCCACCCCGCAGGGAAGACAGAGTGTTTGGTGAGAGCAGAAACGCGAATGGTAAACGACAAGCGATGCCAGATGCGGGATAAGGGAGGATCCTATGGCTGCAGCACATCCTGAAACCGTGATGAAACATCTCCATCAGCCGAGTGAATCAGCGACGAACGGCAGCCAGTTCTTGACGTTCAATCTGGGCGAAGAATTATACGGCGTGGACATCCTGCGTGTGCAGGAGATCAAGGGCTATACGGCGGTGACCAAGATTCCCAATACCCCTTCGTACATCAAGGGGGTGCTGAATCTGCGCGGCACCATTGTCCCGATTGTCGAATTGCGCACCAAGTTCGGGATGCCGACGATCGAGTACACCATGTTTACGGTCATTGTTGTGGTCGTCGTCAAGGACAAAGTCATGGGCTTGGTTGTCGATGC
Source organism: Nitrospira sp. (assembly GCA_022842445.1). Lineage (GTDB taxonomy): Bacteria > Nitrospirota > Nitrospiria > Nitrospirales > Nitrospiraceae > Nitrospira_D. The sequence continues at coordinate 491,475 of JALHPO010000002.1, read as the reverse complement.
GGTGTCCGACGTGCTGGATATCGATAAGAAAGACGTTCAAGCACCGCCAAATTTCGGTGCCAGAATCAACGTGAGCTTTATGAACGGCATCGGGAAATCCGGGGACAAGCTGGTGACGCTGCTGGATATCGATCGCATGCTGTCTGGTGAGGATTTGCAAGGAGTAGCCGCAGCCTAAGCGAGACCTGTAGTGATCGAGCTTGAGTTGAGCCAGATGGTCTTGGCGGAATAATAACAATTCGTCGCCGCCACCGGTAAGAATCGGCGCTGTGCAGGGGATAAATGCGAAGAGTTCTGACCTCTGTGTGTGCACGCTATACAAAAGTGCAGTGTTCTCAGCTTGTCGTGAGTGATTGCACGGGATACCGAGGTCATGTCGTTCGATAGAGGCGTGGGTGAATGATACAAACGGTCAGACTCATGGATGAGCGCTTGCACGATCAGAAGGCTCACCGGGGTGTGTTTTAGGGAGGACATATGTTGAACAGGTTCAAGAATCTCCGTATCAAGTCGAAACTAGCGTGGGGCTTTGGGGTTTCCGGGCTGCTGCTCCTCATTATCGGACTAATGTCCTATGAGGGTATGAATCGGCTCAGTGGCCATACGGAGTTTATCTATAAGACGAACCTGCACGGGATCACGATCATGAGTGATCTTCGTGCTCAGATGCTGCGCAGGAGCAACTTCGTCATATGGCACATTCTGGCGAGTGATTCGCCCGCAATGGCTGCTCAGGAAAAAAGCATAGCCGAGCTCGACAAAGAAATAGAGGACCTGGTGGCGAAGTACGTCCCGCTCATCGTCGCGGAAGAAGAAAAGAAAGTCTTTGCAAAGTTACAAGCCGGGATCCCCGAGTATATGGAAATCCGGAAGAAAGTGTTGCAACTCAGCAAGAATTTCAGCAAGGACGCTGCGGCAGAAGTTCAGAAGACCGAACTGGCCGAAAAAATCGGCGCGCTCTATGACATGGTCGACTGGTTGGTGAAAGAAAATAATAGACAGGCGGAGGAAAGTTACCAATCCGGCCACGCTCTTAGTACGAGCTTGAATTGGGGCATGGGACTCTTGAGCATCAGTGCGTTCCTCATCGGTGGGATCGCTGTGTGGTTTGTTTCAAGGTTGATTGTCGACAATCTAGCCAATGTGCTGGAGGCGGCGGAGCAACTCCAAAACGGCAATTTGACCCACCGCGCGAAGGTCACGACTCAGGATGAAATCGGGAAACTGTCCACGGCCTTCAATCAGATGGCCGAGACGATGCAGAACAAGGTGGAACAGGAACAAAAGAGCGCATCAGAGATGAAGGGCATTACCGGTGCGCTGAACCGTGCCCAGGCGGTGGTTGAATTCGGCCTGGATGGGACGGTGCTCACGGCCAACGAGAATTTCCTCAACACCTTCGGCTACTCATTGGCTGAGATCAAGGGACAGCACCATCGGATGTTCTGCGAGGCGGCGTACACGAACAGTGGTGAATATATGACGTTTTGGCAGCGCCTGAACCGGGGCGAGTATGACGCGGGGGTGTATCGGCGAGTGGGCAAGGGAGGCAAAGAGGTCTGGATTCAGGCCTCGTACAATCCGATTCTGGATGCCGCCGGCAAGGTGTACAAAGTCGTCAAATTTGCCACGGACGTGACGGGTCAGAAGTTGGCGCAGAATGAAGTGGAAAAACTTATCAAGACCGCGGCGGCCGGCGATTTATCCAACCGAATCGACATCACGCAATTCGAGGGTGCAGCCAAGACGCTGACGGCCAGCATCAATCAGTTGCTCGATGCGGTCGTGACTCCGCTCCGGGAAGCACAGACGGTCTTGACGGCGTTGGCGGACTGCAATCTGACTCGTTCGATGACGGGCATGTATCACGGTGAGTTCGAGCAGATGAAGTCCAGTCTCAATGGCGCAGTGCATAAGCTGACGGAAACGATCACAGTCGTGCGAGAGGCGGTGGAAGCGGTGACCACCGGGTCGGAAGAGATCAGCAAAGGAAGTGAAGATCTGTCGCAGAGGACCAGCGAACAGGCCAGTTCACTCGAAGAAACCAGCGCCTCCATGGAGCAAATGACCAGTACGGTGAAACAGAGCGCGGACAATGCGAAGCAGGCGAATCAACTGGCGATTGCTGCGCGCGAAGTTGCGGAGAAGGGAGGAGCGGTCACGGTTCGCGCGGTGGAGGCGATGGGCGAGATCAACAAGAGCAGCAAGAAGATCGCGGACATTATCACGGTGATCGACGAGATCGCGTTTCAGACTAATCTGCTGGCTTTGAACGCGGCGGTCGAGGCTGCGCGGGCCGGTGAACATGGCCGGGGCTTCGCGGTCGTGGCGTCGGAAGTCCGCAACTTGGCCCAACGGTCCGCGACGGCGGCCAAGGAGATCAAGGGGTTGATCAATGAGTCGATCCAGCGCGTGATGGATGGGAGCGAGTTGGTGAATCAATCCGGCAAGACCCTGGAAGAGATTGTAAATTCCGTTAAGCGGGTCACGGACATTATTGCTGAAATCAGCGCAGCCTCGCAGGAACAGGCGAGCGGGATCGACCAAGTAAACAAGGCAATCATGCAGATGGACGAAACCACGCAGCAGAATGCCGCCTTGGTCGAACAAACGACCAGCGCCAGCCAGACCATGCGTCAACAAGCGAGCAGTCTGCTCGCCCACGTCTCCCTGTTCAGGACTCAGGTGACAGAGGAGCAGAAGGCGGGGATGAAGGCCATCGGGATGCATCGTGCGGACACTGCCCATGTGATTCACGATGCGTATGTGGGAGGAGGCGATGATGATGCGGCCGCGCGAAAACCGCAACCGCCCCGCGCGGGGGTCCGGAAACAGCCTGCTGCGGTGAGGCTGGTGCGCAGCTCGAATACGCTCTCCGCCGTCAAGAGCAGCGGAACAAAAGAGGAAGAGTTCGAGGAATTTTAAGGGCAGGTATGTCGCGCTGACCCCTTCTGCTTCAGACGGAGGGGCATCGCCTCGGCAGCGTCTCGATCAGACCGGGCGTATCCGGCGCCGCTGTCCGAGTGAAGGGCCTCGTCTCACAATCGGATGAGAAGGAATGGTGTCAACGCCCTGCCCGGGTGCTTCAGCCATTCTTTCCATGGGATTGCCGCTCGGCGCAGTCAAGAATTGCACTTCATCGACCGACAAGATTCTAGCCGCCCAGACAGCCGGGCAAGCCGCGCATCCCTTCTGTGTGCCAGCGAAGCGGAGTCTCCCTATGGGCCACACGATTACGGCAGAAGAATTTGAACGTTTTCGCGCCTTGATCTACGACGAGAGCGGCATTTCGCTCAATGAGCAAAAGCGCACGTTGGTGGAGTCCCGCCTGTCAAAAAGGCTGCGGGATCTCGGGATTCAGACATTCTCAGAGTATTACAGAGTGATTACAGAGGACGCGACTCGAGGAGAGTTCACGCAGGTGCTGGATCTGATCTCCACCAACAAGACGGATTTCTTTCGAGAGCCCCAACATTTCGAGTTTCTTCGCACCACCATTCTTCCCGGGTTGGCGGCGACCAGGCAGATTCGTATCTGGTCCTCCGCCTGTTCGACCGGCGAAGAGCCCTATACGATCGCCATGACATTGTGTGAAAGCGTCCAGGATGCCGCGCAGTGGGATTGCAAGATCTTGGCGTCGGATCTTTCGACCAGGGTCTTGGCCAAGGCGGCATCGGGGGTCTACGACCAAGATCGCTTTCGCGATGTGCCGCCCGACATCCTGCGTCGGCATTTTTTACGAGGACGAGGCGGCAGCGCGGGATTGTACAAGGTAAAACCGCATTTGGCGGCCATGATCCAGTTTCGCCGTCTGAATCTGATGGCGGAGCGGTTCCCTATCACGACCCCGCTCGACCTGATCTTCTGCCGAAACGTCATGATTTACTTCGATCGTCCGACCCAGGAGACACTCGTCAACAAGTTCTATGGGTATTTGAAACCGGGCGGCTATCTTTTCATCGGGCACTCGGAAAGTTTGCAGTGGGTTAAGCATCCTTTTCAGACGGTCGTCCCAACCGTGTATTGCAAAGCGCCGTAGGATCTATCCGGTGATCGACAACGAACATTTCAGCCATGTGCGGCGTATGCGGGACGGCCGATTTCCCCATGAAATCGCGTCTATTCTTCCGGGAGAGTTTTTTGTCAGCGCGGAACCGATGGTGGTCTATACCGTGCTGGGGTCCTGTATTTCCGCCTGTATCCGCGACCCGATCGCCGGCGTGGGCGGGATGAACCACTTTATGTTGCCGGAGCCGAAGGGAAGAGACGGTCCGGCCTGGGGCGAGCCGACCCGGTATGGGTCCTTCGCCATGGAGTCGCTGATCAACGGCATCTTGAAGCGTGGAGGGCTGAAAAGCCGGTTGGAGGTCAAGCTGTTCGGAGCCGGGAAAATCTATGAGGGGAATATCGATGTGGGGGCCAACAACGTCGCGTGGGTGACGCAATATCTGAAGAGCGAGGGGTTGCCTGTCGTCAAGGCAGATCTCGGCGATGTGTTTCCGAGGAAAGTCTATTACTTTACCGATTCGGGGCGTGTGCTGATGAAAAAGATCGAACGGCTCAAAAATCAGACGATCCTTGAGCGGGAGGCGGAATACAGTGTGCGCCTTGCACAGCGCAAAGAGGAGCCGGCGGAGGATGTGACGCTGTTCTGACAGACAGTCGAAAAGTCAGAATGTCTTTCAAGTCTGGAGACGTTACGACTTTCAGACTTGAGGACTTTATGACAGGAGACCTATGGGCAAGATCCGGGTTCTGATCGTCGACGATTCCGCGCTCATGCGGCAGGTGCTGACGGCGTTGTTGTCGAAGGACACGGATATCGAAGTCATCGGGGTTGCTCCCGATCCCTATGCCGCCCGCGAAAAAATCAAGGCACTGAATCCGGATGTGCTGACGCTGGATGTCGAAATGCCGAAGATGGACGGACTCACGTTTCTTGAGAAGCTGATGCGGGGGCATCCGATGCCGGTTGTCATGGTGAGTTCATTGACGGAAGCCGGCTGTCAGACCACGTTGCGGGCGCTGGAGCTCGGCGCAGTGGACTTCATCACCAAACCTAAGATCGATTTGCGGGAAGGCATGGAAGAATTGGCGCAGGACATCATCGCGAAGGTGAAGGCCGCTGCCGTCGCGACTGTGAAGCGTCAGGCGCCAGGCGTCAGGCTAGAGATGACCCACCTTGCTCCTCACACCTCAGCTCTTACGTCCAGAGGGGCCATGATTAAGACGACCGATACGATTATCGCCATCGGTTCTTCAACCGGAGGGACTGAGGCGGTCAAGGAGGTGCTGGAGGTACTTCCGCCCAACACGCCTCCGATTTTGATCACGCAGCATATGCCGGAGCGGTTTACCAAGACCTGGGCTGATCGTCTGAACAGTTTCTGCCGGATTTCCGTGAAAGAAGCGGAAGACGGCGACAGTGTCCTGCCGGGGCACGCCATAATCGCGCCGGGCAGTTATCACATGACGCTGGCCCGGAGCGGTGCCCGGTATACGGTGCGGATCAATCAGGACCCCCCGGTTAATCGGCATCGGCCGTCGGTGGATGTCATGTTCGAATCTGTCGCTCAGTATGCCGGCGGCAATGCGGTCGGCGTCATTCTCACCGGGATGGGCGGCGACGGGGCCAAGGGGCTGCTCGCGATGAAGCAGGCCGGCGCTTTTACGATCGCACAGGATGAAGCGAGTTGTGTGGTGTTCGGTATGCCGAAGGAAGCGATCAAGCTCGGAGGCGCGGAGAGGGTGCTTCCGCTTGCCGATATCGCAAGTGCCATCTATGCGCATGTGAACCGATAACGATAAAGGAGGAGTCATGTCGATGATCACGAAAGAACGTCCGGTTTCAAACGGCGTAGTTCTGGATATCACGGGGGATCTGACCTATGCCAATCGCGAACAGTTTAAGACGGCCGTGGAGAGAATACGGCAGCGAGGCGTTCGATATTTGATTTTGAACATGGCCGATGTCCGGTTTGTCGACAGTTCCGGACTCGGGTTGCTGGCCCTCGTTTCGCAAAACTTCAAGCTCAGCCAAGGGCAAGTGAGCATGTTAAAGCCGCAAAGCTATGTGCGGGAAATTATGGTTCTCGCAAATATTCAAAAGCTGATCCCTGTTTATGACAACGAGCAAGAGGCGGTGACGGGGTTCAAGCAGGCGGCGTAGGTGTGCGGCGGCACAGGGTTACAGGCGCAGTCGTGAGATAAGGGAGAATATGGAACGCCACGGTACTTCGAGCGTCGATTGTAATGACTCCTCACGATCCACTGGTCAGACATCCGGCAGCGACAAAACGGCGGCGCAGCAAACCGCGCTCATCGTCGACGATGAGCCTGTTTCCCGTGCCGGCATGGCAGCGCGCCTCAAACGACTCGGATACCGGGTGCTTCAAGCCGGGGACGGCAAGGCAGGGCTGGAACTGCTTCGCCGGGAGCGTCCGGACCTGACTATTCTAGACTGGATGATGCCGGAGTTGGATGGACCGTCCGTCTGCGAGCTGGTCCGGCGTGACCCGGAGGTCTTCTCCAGTCAGATTATTCTGATGACCGGCCACGATCAGCCGGAGCAGATTGCCGAAGGGCTGGCTCGCGGCGCCGACGACTTTCTCAGCAAGGCCGCCAGCCCGCAGGAAATTACCGCGAGAGTTCAGGCCGGGATGCGCGCGGCGGGGTTGATCCGCCGGTTGGAACATGCCACCGACGAAATCCGGCGCAAACAAGAGGCGATCGAACGGGAATTGCAATCGGCCGCGCGCTACGTCGTGTCCCTGCTGCCGGCACCGGGCCTGCTTTTGCCCGGCTTGGAGATGGCCTCTGCCTATCGGCCATCGTCCGCATTGGGCGGGGATCTGTTCAATGTGCTGCGATGGGATGAGCATTCGCTTGGTTTGTATTTGCTCGATGCGTCGGGCCACGGTGTGTCGCCGGCGTTGCGGTCCGCCTCGTTTTCGACATTTTTACGGGATGACAATCTGCTGCATCGCGTCGGGTCAAGCGACCCAGGGGCGATCTTGACGGAGGCTAATCGGCAATTCCCGCTCACAGAAAACGGCAGTTACTTTACGATCGTCTTTGCGCGGCTGGATATCCGCACCCACACGCTGTTCTACGCGACGGCCGGGCACAATGGGTTGTTGCTGCATCGCCGTTCCGGCGAGATTTGTTATCTTGCACAGCCGAGCCTTCCGCTCGGATTCGACGGGGGGAACGTCTATCACACGGCCGATACGCAACTGTCGCCCGGAGACCGGCTCTATCTCATGAGCGACGGCCTGTACGAGGTGCCTTCACCGACCGGTGAGTTGTGGGGACAGGCCCGTCTGAAAACCAGCATGCGCGAGGCAGCCGCCAAACCTCTGGCCGACGCACTGTCCCATGCCATCGGCGCGGCTGAGCAGTGGTTGGGGCATCAGCAATTTCCCGACGATATTGCCGTGATGGGCATCGAACTTGCGGGATGACGCTTCGATGTACGGTGATAGGAGACACTCGGCACAATGAGCAACGAGCAGATTTTCAGCCTGACCGAGGCGTTGGCGCGAATCGATCAGGACGTTGAACTGTTTCGGACGCTGGCGGAATTGTTCTTGGAGCATGGTCCGAAAGACATGGACGAGATCAAGACGGCACTGGATGCCCGCGATGCCGCAGCCGCGGGGCGATCCGCCCATCGTCTGAAAGGGGCGGTGTTGCAATTTTGCGCACCCGCCGCGCTGGAGGCGGCCATGCGGATGGAAGAAGCGGGAAAGGCGGGGGATGTCGCGGCTGCCGCAGGCCTGTGCGGCAAGCTAGAATCTGAACTGTCTCGCCTGCTCGATGCGCTTCGCCAGGCCATGGATAAAGGAACCGCCGCATGATCACCGAGCATCCTGCTTGCCACGTCTTGGTCGTCGATCCTTGTCCCGAGACCCAAGCCGGCATTGCGAGTTGTGTCTATGGGCGGGGGGTCTCCGTTATGACGGTGTCTGATCCTGCCGCCGCGCTGGCCATCATGGATCGGGCCATGCCGGATGTCGTCATCACCGACTTGTTCCTTTCCGGCGGAGAGGGGCTTGCTCTGACGAAGGAGCTTAGAAGCCGTCATGAGCTGTGCCCTGTCATCGTCATGGCGAAGGATGCGCCCGAGTCCGCGATCGTGGAGGCGCTCCGCGTCGGCGCGATCGACTATCTGCATAAGCCGATCGCCGAAGACGAGCTGGCCAGCGCACTGTATCGCGCGCAGCATGTGGCGCCGGGACACTTGACGGATTTGTCCGGAGTGTCTTGCTGGGACCAGCGGATCACGATGGATTCCGAGCCTGCGCACGCGCAGGGGGTGATTTCCTGGTTGATGAAAACGACAGCCGCGGCGCTGCCTGACATACGAAGGCTACACTTGCGGGGGGCGCTCCAAGAGCTGCTGCTTAACGCGATCGAGCACGGCAACCTCGAAATCTCATTCCGGGAGAAACAGCAGGCGTTGGCCGCAGACGAGTATGAGTCGCTGGTGAGCCATCGTCTGGCCCAGCCGAGACTGAAACAGCGGCAGGTCGTCAGCTCTGTCCGGTATGAGCCAGAAACCAAGCGCGCGGTCTATCGTATTACCGACGAGGGGGCTGGATTTCAGTGGCGGAGCCTGCTTGCCAAACCTCAAGATGCCTATAGTGATGATGCCGAGAACGGGCGCGGCATTCTCCTGGCGCGATCGCTGTTTCCGGACCTGACCTACAATGATCGGGGCAATGAAGTGACGTTTACGATGCCGTTGAGCTGAGCCCCCCTGGTGTGGACCAAGGCTGTGCCGATCGCCGCTGCGCGCAGTGTCCGATTTCTTGACAGGTTTTCCAATATCTCATAGCTTGATGGCATGCATGGAACGCAGCTTGGCGTGCCGCCTCACATCTGGCTCGTCGAGGACGACGAGGATATGGTCACGCTGCTGCGGTTTTACCTCGAGCGTGAAGGGTATAGGGTTACCGCGACGACCGACGGCCGTCTGGCGAAGGATGTCATCGAGGGAACAGAACCGCCGCAATTGGCGCTTTTGGATGTGATGTTGCCGTATGTCGGAGGAGATGAGGTGCTCACGCACATTCGCAGCCATCCGGTCTGGAAAGGAGTCCCCATCATCATGCTCACCGCTCTTTCCGCAGAACACAGCATTGCGCGTATGCTGGATGCCGGCGCAACTGACTACATTGTCAAACCCTTCAATCCGCAAGAGTTGACCGCCAGTGTTCGTCGTTTCTTGAAGCCCGCTGCGTAGCCGGTCATCGTCCGATGTCCGCCGCCGAGATCCCATCGATTGTTTCAGCCGATCCGATAGTTTGGGTGCCCTTGTGTGTCGGAGGGGGCGCCATGATTGTGGCGGCCGTGATTCTGTTCGTCATCGCGGGTGTGCAGCAGGCGGCCATTGCTCGCCAACAAAGGGACGAACAGTTTCGAGAAGTCTGGTTCCGCCTGTTGATCAAGAGCATGATGACGGCTCCGGAGGAATTGCCTCCCGTTCGACGCAGCGACGCACAGGCCTTTCTCCGGCTGTGGAACTACCTGAGCGAGTCGATCCGTGGAGATGACCGGAACGGCCTCAATGCGACGATGCGGTTGACAGGGATGGACCATGTGGCGGCCACGATGTTGAAGAGCTACAGGCTTGACGACCGGTTGATGGCGATAGTGGCGCTTGGACATTTGCGGGAACGAGCCGTGTGGAACAGGCTTGAGCATTTCGTGGTGTCGCGCACCCCCGAGCTGTCATTGGCAGCTGCCCGATCGCTGATCCGCATCGATTCCCATGCGGCGCTGGCGATTCTTATCCCGCTGGTCGGGGTTCGCACGGATTGGTCCTTCGTTAAAGTCGCGACGATGCTGAATGAGGCGGGTCTGGAGCAGGTCGTCGAGGCGCTGGCCCAAGCGGTGCGCGGGGCCTCTGTAGAGGCCGCGATTCGATTCGTTCGTTGCTTGGAAGCGGTCGGCAGCCCCGGCGCGTTGCCTGTCGTTCGAGAGATCCTCGCGCGCGAGAACTGTGACGATCAAGTGGTCGTGTCCTGCCTTCGGTGTTGTAGTCGGTATGCCACTAGCCGGGATTTGGGTATGGTCCGCGCCTATCTGGCGCACCCCAATCATCTCATCAGGCTCCACGCTGTTCTCGCCTTAGGCAGGATCGGGACTGAGGAGGATATACAGCGGCTGACCGACAGGCTGGAGGACGACGAATGGTGGGTTCGATATCGGGCCGCAGAGGTGCTTGCCGGTTTGTCCTTCGTGAGCAGCGATACGCTGGCGCGGCTTCATGCTGAACATCCGCTCCAACAGGTGCGGGATGTTCTCGCCCCGTTTGTCGCGCGTCGCGCGCAACGCGCCCTGCAGACTACCAATGGATGATGAGATTCACGGCGCCTCCACGCCGGGCGTACGATGCTTCCCGATCCTCATAATACGCTGTGGTTTCGAGTGAAAGACGCTCCGACAGCGGCATGGTGGCTCCCCCCTGAATAATGAAACTTGAGATTCGGGTAAAGTCCTGCGCCGCCCGGATATTGTTGCTGGAGGTTCCGAATGAGCCGGAGGCAAAGAATTGCAGTCGGTCTGTCGGCCGCCAGGTTAGTTGGGTGGAGAAGGTGATTGCGCCGCTAGGCGGCACATAGTAGATCTTTTCGGTGAGCCACACGTTATACGGGAAATAGATGGTTATACCGGGAATCACGACATCGATACTGGTGGCCCCGAACACCATGTGGCGATACCCCATGGATGGTTCCAGGAACGAGAGGGTTGGGTGCGCTGCCCCCAGCCCTTGGAACGCTTCTCCTCCAAACGACACATTGGGAGAAAAGCTTGGGTTGGCCGTCGCCAAGGCTCCGATGTACCCCCAGGCTTTCTCCCAGAGCTGGCTATAGAGTTCCCCGGATACGGGAATGTCCTGAGATCCAAACCGACTGATCGGCTCGATCCGTCCGACCAGAGTGCGAGTGCCGATGGATGTGGCCCCTTCGATCAATCCGATGTGTTCATTCGGGATGGAATGCGTGTATCCATAATGGCTGTACCCAATTTTCAGGTAGTCCCGAAACGGCAATGCGGGGCGCATCCGGTCGGCCCCGACAGGGGCACGAAGGGCCTGGGCCGGCGTCAGCGCGGCCAGTTCGGCTTTGATTGTCTCGATCCGCTGTGACAATTCCGGCCCGTCTGCAGCTGAGAAGAGGTCTTCATACAGACGGAGCGCTTCCGCGTAATCGCGTTTCCAGTACAGGGTATCGGCGAGCCCTTTCCGGGCGTCCAGGCTGTCCGGTATTTCCTGGAGCACCGATTGATATCCGGCTTGTGCCTCATCAAGTCTTCCCTGCCAGGCCTTGACGCGAGCCAGCGCGATTCGGACATCGTGATCGACCGGGTGCCGGGACAAAATGTCTTCATACAGTGCCACGGCCTCCTCGTACTGCTTCTGCCAGGAAAGCACACGTGCCAGGGCTGCTCGAACTTCGTCGTTCTCCGGATTTCCGATCAGATACTCGCGATAGACGTCGGCAGCTCGCACGTATTCCTTTTCGCTTTCGTGGTGGTGGCCTTCGAAGAGTGTATCTGACGGGGATTGGGCAGCCACTGGAGTGGATGCCAGGCATCCAAGCAGACAGAGGAGAAGTCCGGCGAAACCGGTTCTTACTGGCGACAGATTCGTTCGCCGGGGGTTCTGTTCATTGTCTTGACGAAGGAGGAGACTCGTCCTATTTTCTGGTATACGCATGGCGCAGGTGTGACTGTATTCGATGTGCGTTGTTGCCGCTCGCGAGTAAGAGCGGAGAAAAGACCCACGTGTTTGCCGATTCCATTTTTACGATACCGCAGTGGTTTTTCCTATCGTTCTTCATTTTTCAGACAGTCTGTTCCCTGTTCTTAGAGCTGATCTCGTTCCATTTTCTCGTTCGGCATCTCCCCCGGCGAGCCCTCGATGATCTGCCCAGGACACAGACGGGATTCGAGCCTCAGATCAGCATTCTGGTTCCGGCCTATAATGAGGAGCAGACGATCGCGGACTCTGTCCGTTCGCTGCTTCAGCTGCAGTATGCGGAATTCGAGGTTGTGGTCATCAACGACGGTTCGAAAGATCGGACGTTGGATGTCTTAATCGAGGAGTTTGAGTTGATCCCGTTTCCGGAGGCCTACCCGGTGAATCTGCAGACCGAGAAGATCCGCGCGGTGTATCTCTCCAAACGGAACAGCAAGGTTCGTGTCATCGATAAGGACAATGGGGGCAAGGCCGACGCACTCAATGTCGGCATCAATCTGTCCCGCAATCCGCTGTTCTGCACGCTGGATTCGGACTCCATCTTGCAGCGGGATAGCTTGCAGCGCGTGGTGCAGCCGTTTTTGGACGATCCTTCCACCGTGGCATCGGGAGGCACGGTCCGGATCGCCAACGGCTGCCAAGTGCAAGCAGGGTTTTTGACGTCCGTCGGGCTTCCGGCAAGCTGGCTTGGCCGTTTTCAGGTCGTCGAATACTATCGCGCGTTTTGGATCGGCCGGCTTGGATGGAATCCATTCAATGCGATGCTGATCATCTCCGGCGCGTTCGGACTGTTCCGGAAGGATACGGTGGTGAGGGTCGGGGGCTATGCCAAGGGTTGTCACGGTGAAGATATGGAGCTTGTCGTTCGTCTGCATCGGCATCTCCGTTTGCAGGGAGAGCGATATCGCATCAGTTTCGTTCCTCACGCCTTCTGCTGGTCCGAGGCGCCTGAAAATCTTCAATCGCTCAAGAGTCAACGCATTCGGTGGCAGCGGGGGCTGTCCGAAGCGCTGTTGATGAATAAGCAAATGCTTTTTCATCCTCGCGCAGGGGCTGTCGGGTGGCTGTCGATGCCCTTCATGGTCCTGTTCGAATGGTTCAGTCCCGCTGTGCTGGCAGCGGGGTATCTCTATACCGCAGTAGCGTGCCTGTTGGGGTTGGTGTCGCCCGCTGCGGCGATCGCGTTTTTGACCGCCGAAATCGGGATGGGCATTTTAGTGTCGGTGAGTGTCTTGCTCGTCGATGAAATCGCCTTTCACACCTATCCTGAATTCAAACAGGCGCGGACTCTGTGTGCGGCCGCGATCTTGGAAAATTTAGGTTTCCGCCAGCTGGTTTCGTGCTGGCGTTTGATCGGATTATGGCAGTCGATGACCGGAGCAAAGGTCTCGTGGGGTTCGATCACCAGAACGGCGGCCTGGCGGGCGCCCGGAGCCGAACGGCACTGACAGGGGAATGTCGGCGAAGAGCTAAAAGGTCCGCAGGTACACCACGCTGCTATCGCCTTTATTGGGATCACGCTTCAACACCGCAAGGGCCGTTTTGGTCGATTCGTTGACGGTGATGGAGAGTCGGGCGGAAAAGTAGTCGCTTTTTACATCATAGGCATCGGGCGAGGCCCGCAGTTTTGCGCCGATCGCCTGAAAACTTCCAATCCGATCGAGATCCACTTTGGTCTTATAGGGCCGGCCTTGCGCGATTTCCATCGCGATGGATTGGGTGATGTCGGGGTCGAGTGCTTGGATGACCAGAGGATCCGCTGTGTTCAGATTGATCGGCGCCCCGCCTTCCTGTGGATACACGGTCACGTAGCGCGATAGCCGGTCGATGATGTCCGGCGTGAATCCCTTCACCAAGCGAAGATCCCCCAGCGACGGAAGCGCGGCGTTGGCGGCGCGATAGGCAGGTTTCTGGGATTGGTAGTGTAAACTTTCGGCGCCGGCCGGTTGGGGAATGTCGTCCTGATCGATCCAATCGACAAGGGCTTCGACCAAATCGGGGTTGATTTGGAGCGTCTCGAACAGCCGCTTGACCCGCTGGATCTTGGTTTTTTTCTGCAGCTCGTCTCCCGTGTTTGCCGCCAGGTCGTTGAGATTGAGCTTCCCGCGCTCGTCTTGGATCTGGGCGCTCAGCAGTCCGTCGCCGATCGCATAGTTCTTGATGGGCATGGCCCACAGGTCGGCGGGCCCGTCGTACTGCTCACCGGTTTTCTTGTCCCGCAGCGCGTCTTGCTGCAAGACCGCCCGCGCGGCCTGCACCCCGGCGCGTGTCAGCATGGTCGCTTTGAAGTTGTCGCGGAATGCGGCGGCTTCACGGTATTCGCGGCGCGCTTCCGCGTCAAATTCCAGAATAAGCGCGACCAGGAGGGTTAGGATCAGGAGGGAGAGGAGCAGCGCGACGCCCCGTTCATCAGCTTTTCGCATAGCTCAACACTCTGACCGTGGCGTCGAGGTTGGCAGGGTTGTCAAATTTGGGATGGATCTGCAGATGCCGGACGTGTAGTTCGTACGGGGCTTGATCGATTGCGACGAGCAAGGCCAGCAATTCCGGCAACTGCACGCCTTCAAGTCGAAGATCTACCGCCGTTTCCTGATAGCCCTGCGGCAGCGACTGGACTTGCGGCTGCATGCCGGCGATCCGGTCCCGTATGCGGGCGGTGGCGGCCGCTTCCTCCATGAAGGTCAGCAGCGAGAATTGGCTGTCGGGCGGCGGCATGCGGCTTTCGGCCTTGGCCAGGCGATCCCGCTTCGTCGTATATTCCTGGCTTATGAGCGCCAATTCTTTGATGTCTTTTTCCTTCCGAGCCGCCTGGCGATCCAGCCGGTCGAATGTGGCAAGGAGGGGATCGACGACCAGCACGAACAGCAGGCTGAGGCCGACGATGATCCCGCCTGCCAGCAGGATCGTTCGTTCCCGCGAGGACATCTGGTGCCATCGTTCTCGCATGGTCTGCATCATGGCCTGCGCACCGTGACTGTCATTCGAAAGACGATCTGGTTGGACGAAGCCCCCACGCGGGTTTCCGTCACTGCGGCCTCTTCAAATTGTGTACTCGACAGGAAGGCTTGTTTGATTTTTTCCACTGCGTCGAAGGAGGTGGTTTCTCCTTCCATGAGAACCGTCCCGCCGTCCAGGGTCAGCTCTCGGACCTTCACCGGTGTTCCATCCGGCAGCTGTTTCACGAAGGCCGAGAGGGTGGGAAGGGCTTTCCCGTGCGCGCCATCGACAATGTCCAACGCCTTGTCGATTGTTCCTATCCGATATCGAGCCTGGTCAAGTTCATCGCCCGGCGCCGCGCCGGCTCCAAAGGATCGTTCGAAGTGTTGTTGCAAGGTTGCCTTGAGACTGTCTACTCGACGGTCCTGCAACACCAGATGGGTTGTGAAATCTGCTGCGGCCAGCAGTCCGATGACCAGCGCGGCCACGACCGCCAAACGGCGGTCTTGTGGGGACAGATCGGACTTCAGCGCTGCGTCATCCGTGACACCCTTGAGGTCGAGCGCGAGCCCGATTGGAGAAGGTTTGAACCGCCAGCGTGGCTTGATGATCTTGGGGTGAATGGCGAGTCCGAAGGCGATTGAGAACGCGCGTGGGCTGTTCGCGCCGAATCCCTGCCGTGGCCCGACGGGATAGAGTCCCAGTTTACGGGCGATGAATCCACCGATCTCCCGCAGCTTGGATCCGCCTCCCGACACCCAGCAGTGAGTCAGCCGTCCGCGCTCGGCTCCTTCATAGGCCTGCAACGTCACGCGGAGTTCTTTCAACAAGGGCTCAAGCCAGGCATCGACTTGCTCGATCGCCATCGACCGCTTAAGCCGCTCTGCCTCGGCAAAGCTACAGGCCTCCCGAACGGCCAAGGCATGGGTGAGGTGGTTTCCTCCCCAGAGGATCGTCCGCAGCACGACCGGCCGCCCTTCATGCACTAAACACAGCGTGGTCTTGGATGCGCCGACGTCGATGATGGCAAGGTCGTGAGGAACGGCTGCGTTTTCCTCCCGCAAGTATTGCGTGACGGAGAAGAGTGCCATCGCATCGACATTGATGGCCGACGGTTCTACGTCTGCTTGCGCCAAAAATCGGAGATGTTCGGCCACCTTGTCCTTGGGCGCGGCGGTCACCAGCACGTCCGAGCCTTTGCTGTCGCGGGGCGTTCCTTCAGGCGTCTGTCCTGGCGGCAAGATGAGACTGCCGATCGCCAAGTCTTCCAGCGGCATCGGCACGAGATTCTCGACTTCGAATGGAACGACTTGTGCCAGTTTCGTGGAGTCCTTGAAGGGAAAGGAAAGCGTTCTGACGAAGAGATCCTGGCAGGGGATGGCGGTGACGAGCCGGTCTGTCGCATAGAGGCCGTGCTGCCAAAGAAATCCGCGCAACGACTGCACACGCCGGGCCGGCTCCAAATCTTCCGGACGGGCGAACGGCATCGGATGCTGAAAGTAGTCGATCGATTCGCGCCCGCTCAACCGGCGGCGGAAACGAACGGCTTTCAAGCCGGTCTGTCCGATATCAAGCCCGACGCATTCGGTAACAATAGCCATCAATCCACTCTCTTAGTTCCAAGGTTCAAGTTACAGGGTGCAAGGTTCAAGTTACAAGGCAAAGGTTTCAAGTTAAGGGTTTCACGTCCATCGAAGTGGCTCGCTCCCACTTGCATCTTGCACCGTTCCTGCTACTTTACAACGCGATTCTTGCTTGTGCCAATGTCCCCGCTATTTTTACCGTGATCGGGGTACCCGGGGGAAGGGGGGGCAGGCCCGATGTGTTCGCTTTTGACGCGTAACCTTCGCCAGGGACGATGGTGACGGTCAAGGCTAATCGGCTGTCCTGTATCGGCTGCTGCACGGTAATTTTCCCCTCTCCGGTGAACGATCCATCAGGTCCTTCGCCTTTCAGCCCGGTGACTTCACACAGGCTATCTTTGCAGACCAATTCAGCGGATGCCTGGTTGAAGGTGAGCGACAGTGTGCGCCCGTTTCCAACGGGAATGTGGTCGATGGTCAAATCCGTTGCCTCGGTTTTCCAGGTCCCTTCCCCCTTGATCGTGCCGTCTGCTGCATGGGCTCGTTCCACCCGATGGGAGAAATTTCCGTTCAGCATGCCGTGACCGACATATGGGCGAACAATCTTTGAGAGATCAACCTGCTGGAACCGCCCTGTTATGGAGATAGGCTCTGCCAAGGAAAACGACGAGGCGGTGAATGTTCCTTTGGCGAGGCCTCCCCCGGGCGAGCCCTCTCCTACGTGGATCATGACATCAAGTCCGAGGCCGCCGCCCATCGCTTGGATAATTCCTATATCGGCCTGCAGGGAGGCGAGTTGAATCGGTGTCCAGTCAGATTTGGCCAACGTCACGTTCCGCCACTCAATCCCTAGCGGCAGTCCTACCGTCCAATTTCCAACCCGTATGTCCATGCCGGTCGCACGATTCAGCTCTGCCACGATCCTTTTGTGCAGCGCTTCATACGGGAAGGTCGCCGCCAGGCAGAGCATCAGCAGACAGACGCCGCCTCCGACCCAGGCCAAGGTCTCCCGCCATTCTCCCGGCCATTGTATCGTCATCATGATGCTCCGATGGTGATCCATTCCCGTATGGTCCAAGGATCGGCGTTGGGCGGTTGGAACGTCACTTCCAAGAGCAGCACCTTTGGCATCTTGTCGTTGGTCCTCCACTCGTCGGTCCAGATCCGGCTCTGGCCGTCGTAATACCGGACGTTGAATCCCCTCACGCGATCGGCCAATTCCACCTGATCAAGCGCCTCGTCGGTGAGGCTGTAGCGATTGCGCCGCACGAACCGAATCAATCGATCCCGTTCGCGGGTGTAGACCACTCTCACGGTCTCACTTTCTTTGAGGGCCGCGTTTCCCAGGCCGTCGCTCATGGCGAGAAAGGCCAGGGTATCGGCCGGCTGTCCTTCCTGTGTGCCGTTCATCCCCATCCAGGGAAACGTCCTGTCGTATTGGCTGAGCGATATTTCCTCAGCCATGACGCGGAGCACTCTTCTGACGGTTTGCTCTCGTTCCGCCCGTTCGCGACCGGCATCCATTGCCTGGGTCGTCGTGACGAGCGACCCAAAGACCATCGCCCCGATGACGGCCAGCAGCGCAATGGCGACCAGCACCTCAATCAGCGTAAATCCCGTTTGGGTGCTAAAAGGCGAGTCCGGAGACGACATAGGTGCTCACTTCCACGGTTTCGACGAATGCGCCTCGCGGCCAGGAGATCTGGATGCGAACCTCCCGAATCAATTCGAGAGGAGTCGGCGCGATTGTGCGTTTCCATCGATACCCGGCGCCTCGATCGGCGGGCTTGGCCGGCGGCTGGGATCCGAGCGGCATATTAGAGAAATCTCCGGCGGCTTCTCCGATAGGATAGATGCCTGTCAGCTCCGTCTCGATCAGCTTTTCTTGCGCCAGTAATGTCGCAGCGGTCAGTTCGCCGGCTCTCGCATGCAGATCGAGATCAAAATTGCGGAGACCGAGGAGGATGGGCAGGGCAATTGCCAGCAAGGCAATCGCCAGCAGTACTTCGAGCAGCGTGAATCCGCTCTCGTCGGCTGCCGTACGCTGGACCGGTCTCCTCATGTTCACACTCGGTGTCCTTGGAATTTGGCGGTTCACGGCGATCAGGTTCCGGCGGGGCGCAGTAACGTTCGTACCCGGTCCGGAATCGGTTTGTTACGCAAAGGATCAATCCGTTCTTCGCTGGTTCGTATGGCTCCGGTAAGAGAATCGATGGTCAGCACAAGCAGATTGTTGCTTCGATCGGTGAGATAGACCGTCGCCGGATCGATGCGCCCATTCGGGAAAAACGAAAGATCGATCCGGCCGTAGGTGCGTTTGTCTTGTCTCACAGAAATTTCTGAAAACCGGATCGTCTCCGGAAGCGACCGAGGCGTCGCCCAGGCAGCATCGAGCGGGAGTTTCTCTTCCTTGCCGTCCACCACTCTGGCCCAGTATGTTCCCTGATCGAGGTCCAGGTACAGCTTCACGGGCTTTTGGCCTGTTGAGGCCAATCCTTGGAGCGTACGGAGCGTTCCGATGAACTTGCGTCCGGTGGAGCTTAAGTCTTCGCCGATGACGACACGAGGGAGAACGATGGCGAGGACACCGGCCAGAAGAAACAGAACGATCAGCATCTCGATCAATGTGAATCCGGAGGAAGACAGTGCGTAGCGAGTAGTGAGCGGCGAGTGGCAAGTGGCAAGTGGCAAGTGGGCGTGAGGTGTCAGGCGTGAGGCGTCAGGGAGTGCTGAGTGCTGAGTGCTGAGTCTCGCCTGCATGATGTAAGATGTGTGACGCATAACAACGGCTTGCTATTCCTTCTCGAGATTCCAGTTGGTGATGTCGGCATTGATCCCTTCGCCACCGACTTCGCCATCGGTGCCCAAGCAGGTGATTTCATAGTCTCCCTTCTTGCTGGGGCTTAGATACTTATAGGTATTGCCCCAGGGATCTTCAGGGAGGTTCGGCAGATACCCGCCGACTTTCCATTTCTTGGGAACCACACCGACGGACGGTTTTTCGATCAGTGCCTTGAGCCCCTGTTCCGTTGAGGGATAGACTCCGTTGTCCAGCTTGTAGAGTTGCAGGGCGCCCTCGATATTCCTGATCTGCACCTTGGCCGCCGTGCGTTTGGCATCGTCTGTCCGGCCCATAATACGGGGGACAACCAACGCGGCCAGAATGGCCAGAATGGCCACGACGACCATGATTTCGATGAATGTGAAGCCTTGTTGCGCGCTGAAACGACGGTGTGACGAGTGAGTCGTGATGTGTGATGGGTGAAGGCTGGAAGTCCCCGGCCTCCTTCTCCATAGCATAACCATGCGCCTGTTGTTGAGTTGTTCTCGTTCGCTCATTGAATGCCTCCTGTTCCTTGCCGCCGATCACTCTTCACAGATCACTCTCTTATCGAACCATTTGGCCCATTTCAAAGATGGGCAAGAGAATTGCCACGACAATAAAAAAGACGATGATGCCCATGGCAAGAATCATGACGGGCTCCAGAAGCGACGTCAACCGGGTAATGACCCGTTCCACTTCCCCGTCGTAAATCTGGCTGACCCGGCGCAGCATTTCTTCCATGTCGCCGCTCCGTTCGCCCACGGCGATCATATGGGTGACCAGCGCGGGGAATTCGCCGCTCCGTTTCAACGGATCGGCGATGGTTTCGCCTTCGCGAATATTTTGCCTGGCCCCCTCGACCGTTTCCTCAAGCACCCGATTGTTCATGACGCGCTTGGACACGTCCAAAGCGTCCAGAAGTTGAACACCGCTTGCCAGCATCGTCGCCAGTGTGCCCGCCAACCGTGAGATCGACACCATGCGGGCAACATCCCCGATCAGCGGCAGGCGAAGCGTCACACGATCCGCAAGCATCCGGCCTTTTTCTGTATGGACGAACCGGCGTATGAAGAATATACAGGCGACGGCGAAGCCGACGAGCAACAGCCAGTAGTCTGCGAAGAATTGGCTGATCGACATCAAGACGACGGTCGGCCAGGGCAAGGCCTGTTTCATACTGGTGAAGACCGCCGTAATTTTCGGCACGACGAAGGCCATCAGGAAGAACAGGACAGAGACGCCGACGAAAAGCATGAGAGCCGGATAGAGCGTGGCGTTGGTGACTTTGGCTTTGAGCGCCAGTTGCTTTTCCAGGAATTCCGCCAGCCGGAATAGAATTTGATCCAAGGCGCCGCTGGCCTCGCCGGCCCGCACCATATGCACATAGATCGGAGAAAAATCTTTGCCGTATGTTTCCAGGACGACGCTTAACGCCTTTCCGCCTCTGACTTCTTCGCGAATCTCGGCAAGGAGCGCTTTGGTGGGTTTCTTTTCGGCCTGCTCGACTAAGACACCGAGCGCCTCGACCAACGGAAGCCCGGCGACTAGGAGCGTCGCAAATTGTCTGGTCAGCAACGCGAGGTCGTGGGCGCTGAGTGTCGCAGAACGGCCGGTTCTGAGGGTGGTTTTGGTCTGGCCCCCTTCGTGCTGTCGCGCCGAAGGCTGCCCCTGCTCCACGACGTCGGTCGGAAAGACTCCTTCTTTCCGGAGCTTCAGACGCGCGACCTTGACGTTTTCCGCGTCCACGATTCCGGCTGCAGACCCGCCGTCGTTCCGGTAGCCGCGGTATTGATAGACAGGCATCGTCAGACTTCGATCTCTTGCTGGGTAATCCGCATCACTTCCTCCATCGTCGTATGGCCTTGGATGACGCGCTCAGCGCCTTCTTGCTTCAGCGTCACCATGCCATGGGCGACTGCCGCCTGCTTGATGACCGACGAATCGGCTTTTGTTCCGATAAGGCGGCGGATTTCATCGTCGAGTATCATCAGCTCAAAAATGCCGGTGCGCCCGCGATAGCCGGTTTGGGAACAGGCCGCGCAGCCTGCTCCACGATACAACGTCTGCTTGGTTCCCGGCGGCAGGTCCAGGCGGTTCAGCTCGTCTGCGCTCGCCTGGTAGGGCCGCTTGCAGTCCGAGCAGATTTTCCTCAGCAGCCGTTGGGCCAGCACAGCCACGACCGAGGAGGCGACGAGGAACGGTTCGATCCCCATATCGATCAGACGGGTTGCCGCGCTGGCGGCATCGTTTGTGTGAAGCGTGGAAAAGACGAGGTGACCGGTGAGGGAGGCATGGATGGCAATCTCCGCCGTTTCCCGGTCGCGGATTTCTCCGATCATGATGACGTCGGGATCCTGCCGGAGAATAGACCGCAAGCCTGCGGCAAAGGACAGATTGATTTTCGGATTCACCTGCATTTGGCCGATGCCGAGCAGCTGATATTCGACGGGGTCCTCGACGGTGATGATGTTCTTATCCGGCGCATTGATGTGGCTGAGCGCGGCATAGAGGGTCGTGGTTTTGCCGCTGCCGGTTGGGCCTGTCACAAGAATGATGCCGTGTGCAAGTTGAATCAGCTGATGGATCGCCGAGAGCCGTTCTCCGGCGAAGCCCATTTCAGACAAGTTCAATAGCCGATTCTCTTTCTCCAGCAAACGGAGCACCACCCGCTCACCGTGAGACGTGGGGAGGACCGAGACACGGAGATCGACGTCTTTCCCCGAGGTCCGAATCGCGAACCGGCCGTCCTGCGGGAGCCGCTTTTCGGCGATATTCAGGCCGGCCATGATTTTTAGACGCGCAATGATGCTGGCCTGCAGATGCTTCGGCGGGGTCAACACGGGATACAGCACGCCGTCGATCCGGTATCGCACGACTAATCCGCGCTCGAACGACTCGAAATGGATGTCGCTGGCACGCTGCCGGACCGCCTGGAACAAGACCGAATTCACCAATCGAATAATCGGGGCCTCATCGGTTGCATCGAGCAGGTCCTGAGGCTCATCCAGTTCGTGGGCCAACTGATCGAGACTCTCGCTGGCGGCGATGTCCTCCATGACCTCTTCGGCGCCGGTCGGGCTGGCGATCTCGTCATAGGCGCGGTTTAGGCAGGCGAGCAAGGAGACGCCTGTCGTCAGGATCGGCGTGACAGGTGTGCCGAGCAACAGCCGGAGATCGTCGAAGGCAACGGTCTCCAGCGGGTCGGTCGAGGCGACGAGGATGGTTCCTTTTTCATGACGGAGGGGGAGGACACGGTATCGCCGGCAAAAGGCGATGGGGACCTTCTTAATGAGTTCGTGATCGATCGCGGTCGATTCCAGCTGCGGTATCCAAGGGAGGTCAAATTGGAGGGCCAGCCCTTCCAGCAGTTCCTCTTCACGCAGTAACCTCAAGTGCAAGAGCACCTCGCCTAACCGGCCTCCCTTCTCCCGCTGGTAAGCCAAGGCCTCATCGAGTTTTGCATTTCCCAGATTGAATCTGTCGCCCAGGATACGTCCCAGGAGAGGCCTGCCGTAACTCGAAGGGAGCTGGTCATTCGGAACGAGCTCTGACAATGTTCTGTACCTCTATTTTTCTTGGTTGGGCCTTCCAATCCGAAACATCGAGCGCCAGCGTTGTTGATTTTCAACCATACTCTTCATTCCAAGGGCCTGGCAAGACTGCCCGCCAGTGGTGACGCCGGAAACAGCCCGAATGTTAACGCCATATTTGCGACAGATTTCATCCGCATTAAAAAGTATTCGTATTTCTTCCTGTGGGCTCCGGATGCGGGGAGAGAGCCGCTGTGGCAACCGAAGAGACGAGGAGTATCGGATGGCACCCGGAGCGGCTCAGCGTAGTTCGTAGGTGACTGTGGATGGCTGGTTGTTCCGGACCATGTCGAGTTTCACGACCCGCTCGTTCTTTAATTGCTGGAGAAGGTTCAACATTGTGCCGGGGTCACGAATATCGACGCCGTTTACCCGCTGCAAGATATCCCCGGTTTGAATGCCGATCTTCTCGTAGAAGCTGGCCGGCGCCATGTATTCGATGCGAAATCCGTTGACGGCGCCGTTGATCATGTGCGGCATCGCTCGGGCCTGCGTCATGAGCTTCGGCAGATCGTTCATGGCCAGTTCGACTTCCCGACGGTCGACCACTTTGCGAAGGGGAGTGCCTGGTGCTTGAGTGGAAGCCGCTGAAGGGGGAGCCGTGGTGCTGTTGCCGGGGACGGCCAGCTTCTCCGTCAGTCCCAGCTCAAGCCATTCTTCGAGATTGCCCTGGCGTATCAACATGCCATCGCGTTGAATGTCGGCGACCTCTCCCAAACCGGGAATCTGTTCGTGCAGACGATACAAGGCTTGTTTTTTTGAAGCCTGTTCTTCGACGATCGCAAACACGCCTCGCTTGTCGCCCATGACGATTCCGATCAGCCGGATTTGTGCGGCGGCGCCCAGTGAGGCCCGAACTGCTGTACCGGCGGGTTCACCTTGGCTCCTCGCCTCTTGAGGAGTGGCAGGCAGCAGGAAAAGTCCGCTGGAGCGGATGTCATCCGCGTAGCGAGCCGGCGCAAACGAGACGGGTCGCGCCGATTCTGTACCGCCGGATTGGACGGAACCCTCCGGCGCGAGATACAACGCGTCAGCGATAAATGCGTTGATGGAGTGGGCGATGAGGAACCCGCTCACGGCGACACACACCAGTATGCTGACACGCCGTACCTGTTGAGCAGACATTTTCGCCAAAGAATGCACTCCGGTTCAAAAGACCTTCGTCATAGTACCTGTTCACGATATCTGCTTGCAAATAAAGGGTGATTTGGCGACGCCGGAGACATACTATTGAGGTCAGGCAATAGTATGCTCTCTTCGGTGGAAGGATCGATCGGGATACCACACGGGGCTAGGATGGACTAGGGAGGGCCGGTATGGATTGTTTGCTGATTCGCCATGGCATCGCGGTCGAACCTGAAGAGTGGCAGGGGTCGGAGGAGAACCGCCCCTTGACGGAGAAAGGAAAGAAACGGGTGCTTCGGACCGCTGCCGGACTGGCGGCATTGGACTGCAAGCCGACCCATTTACTCAGCAGCCCGTTCACTCGCGCGTATGACACGGCCAGGCTGTTGCGCACCGTGGTTTGCCCGTCGCTAAAAGTGATGACGTGCGACGAGTTGGCGGTCGGCTCTACGCCGGAGCGGATTGTCGCGCTCATTCGGTCGTTTCCTATGGAATCGATCCTGCTTTGTGTCGGGCATGAGCCGCTGCTCGGTGAAGCGGCGGCCCTGTTGCTGTGCGGGAAACCCATGACGAACTTTCCCATGAAGAAGGCGGGCGCGGCTCTGATCCATTTTCCGGAGATGGTGAAGCCGGGGCAAGGACTGCTCCGATGGTGGCTTGAACCGATGCAGTTACGAGTCCTGGGGAGGGGAAAGAAGTCAGTTGCGGAAATGGACGAGGGCGGGTAGATGCTGCCGCGCTCATGTTACGGCTCACGTTGTACGCCGACAGGTTCCAGGTCCGCCGTCCGCTTGGAGTTTTGCAGCACAGGGAGAATATGCCCACGCAGCTCCTCTTGAATCTCCTCAGGGGATTTGCGGGCGTCGACGACGTTGAAGTGGAACTCCTCCGCCATCTTGTCGAATTCTTTGATCATCAGCGACTGGTATTTCTTGAAGCTGTCGTAGAGATCGTCACCCAACCGGAGATCCATGCCGGATTCCCAGTAGTTCATCCCGGTGGTTTCAATCACCCGCAGCGCCAACGTTTCCACGTCGATGCGAAGGTAGCACACGAGGTCCGGAATTAACGCGAATCCGAACACGTCTCGAATCCACTTCCGGTCTCCGCTCCGCACGAAGTCGCGCGCGAAGGCGGTATAGATGTACCGATCGGCGAGCACGACGAATCCGGATCGGAGCGCCGGAATAATCTGGTGTTCTAAACGGTCGGCGAAATCGGTTGCGTACAGCAGGCTGAGCGACCAGTGATCCAGAATGTTGCCGGCCTTGGCGGCCTCGATCGTTTTGGACATGAGGTTTGATCTCGTCCATCCGGTCGTGATGACGCCGTAGCCCTGCACCTCCAGCCATTCTTGCAGCATCTCGAGGTGGGTCGAGCGTCCGACGCCGTCCGTGCCTTCGATGGCAATGAGCTTCCCTTTCAGGTCACTCGGATTTAGGTATGTCAAACCGTCGCCAAAATAGCGTGCGTCGCCCATAGGTGCCTCGTCTGGGTTTGTAGCCGCGGAGCGCGTCTTCCACCAGCGCCCTCATATGTTCCTGTTGCGCTTCGATATCCTGAGTCGCATCCATCGTCAGCAGGCCGAACTCATCAACGATCTTGTCATATTCGGCCAGAATTTGGGACTGAAACATTCTGAAACTTTCCGTCACATCCGGGCTGAGATTCATGTCCATGCCGGCTTCGTAGTATTTGAATTGTCCTCGTGTTCCACGCAAGAGCCGAGAGATGGCTGTTTCGATGGGTATTTTGTAATAGAAGGCCATGTCGGGTTTGATGGCGAACGCATACAGTTTGCGCACCCAATCCCGCGAGACGCCTCGTACGACGTCGCGCGAAAACGCTGTGTACATATAGCGGTCGGCCAAGACGAGCATGCCGGCTTTCAGGGGAGGGAGAATGTGATGATAGAGCCGGCTGGCGAAATCCGTTGCATGGAGCAAGCTGAACGTCGTCGGCGTGAGGCTTTTGGTTTTCTTGCCGCGTTTTGTCGTGTCTTTGACCAGATCCGATGAATTCCACTCCGTAAAAAATACCTTGTGGCCTTTGGACTCCAGCCACTTGTGCAGGAGCAGCAGTTGCGTGCTCTTCCCGGACCCGTCGATGCCTTCGACGATGATCAGTTTTCCAGGGTAGGGGTGGGACGGGGATTTGGCATACCCGTGATCGGTCATGATTGAGCAGCCTCCTGCGGCACTTCGCAGAACCGGACACGCCGGCGGAAGGCCTGTTCGAATAAATCCGCACGGTTTTTCGCCGCCCAGAGTTCCATTTCAGCATCGCCCGACACGGTCGCTTCGATGGTCACGGTCGTTCCGATCTTTACGTTCACGGTCTGAACGGTCGAGAAATGGGTGCGGTCGAGTCCATCCGCGATCCGCAGCAACGCAGACAGGATTTTCACGATGCGCTTCAAGCGGGGAGCCAACTCTCCGAATCCCTGATGCTTCAGCGTCGGCATCGACCGCCGGTGATAGCGGGCGACGTTGGCCACCACCTCGATTTCCTCAGCCGTCAAACCGACCAGATCGCTGTGCTTGATCAGGTAGTATGCATGCTTATGATGCTGCCGGGGATTAATCAGATAGCCGATATCGTGCAACAGGGCGGCATACTCAAGCCAGGCACGCTCCTGCTGCCCCAGCCCGTGCAGCCGTTTGGTTTGGTCGAACAAGCGGAGGGCCAGCGCGGCCACATGCAGCGAATGCACTTCCGGCGTCTGGCAGCGGCGGGCCAGTCCGATCACATTCCGCCGGCGCACATCGGGGATCTCATTTTCGGCTTTCAAACCTTCCCGGTGCCGCGCGATAAAGTCATAGATCATGCCCTCGCGAATAGCCTTATCGCACAGCGTCATCTCAGTGAGGCCAGAGAGCTCCAGCAGGCGTCGGAGTACGACGGCGGCAGGCAGCAGGGTGTCGACACGCTTCGGGTCTAGACCGGGAATCGCCAATCGCGTCTTCAGCGGAGATTGAGCCAATTCCGATTCCAGCAGGCGGAGGTCCTTTAGCGAAACCGTGGCCAGATTGTGTTGCGGCAACGGCCGACCTGTCTGCTTGATATGGATGATTTCGGCCAGATTGCCGGCCATGCCGGAGGTGGCTATCAGCGAGTCGAACTTTTTCACGGCACACGACTCGATGGCCGTCTTCAGCTGGCCGGTTACGGCGTCTTCGAGCGCACGCATCATCGGGGCCGACGGCGCAGTGTTCGGGAGATATTGCTCCGCTAGGCGAATCGCCCCGAGTTTGAGGCTCTTGGCGTGAATCATCCGGTCTCGATTCCCCAGGATCAGTTCGACTGAACCGCCGCCGACATCGACGACCAGGGTCGGTTTGTCCGCAAGCGCGATGCTGTTCTTCACACCCAGAAAAATCAGCCGGGCTTCCTCGGTCCCGCTGATCACCCGCACCCGCACTCCCGCCTGTTCCTCAACCAGATTGATAAAGTCGCCGCCGTTCCGGGCCTCACGCACGGCGCTGGTGGCGACCGCTATGGTCCGATCGAAACCCTTGTTGCGGGCCAGCGTCGCCAATGTCTTGAGCACCTCGATAGCGCGCGTGATCGCCTCATCGGAAAGCCGCCGCGTGGCGAAGGTTCCGTTACCCAGGCGCGTGACATCTTTGAAGCGGTCGAGGATTTTATAGCTGGCATCCGGAAGGATTTCAGCCAGCACCATGTGGATGGAATTGGTCCCGATATCGATGACGGCGAGTTTAGCCACAGAAGAACACCTTGCTCATAATCGATTGCCGTCACATCACAGTCACAAGAGTCAATGGCGTATGGCTTATGGCACGAAAAGGCTGGGAGCTTATGGCTGATAGCCTGTGGCACAGGACAAAAAGATGAGCCGTCGATGACGGTGATATGATATTCCGGTTCGCTCTCGTGCTATAGGCCATATGCTACAAGCTCTTTCCCCTTTGATCACATGCTATACGCCATCAGCTATACGCTCTTCTCCTCTGTGGGCCGCCGCTACTCTTTCACTGTGAAATGGACGCTCCGGTTCTTCTGCATGCACTCGTTCGTGTGCTCCGAACACAGCGGGCGATCCTTCCCGTAGCTTGTCGTCTTGAGGTCGAGGGACACCCCCAGGTGCTGGAGATAGGTTTTCACACTTCTGGCCCGGCGCTCGCCCAAGACGAGATTGTAGGCGGACGTTCCGATTTCATCCCCGCGGCCTTCGAGCAATATGCGCGCGATCCCGCTGCTCTTCAACTGTCTCGCATTCGCTTCCAATACCGGTAACGCGTCGGCGCGAATGCTATCCTGATCGAAATCAAATAGTACATCCATCAGCAAGTCCTTGCCCGGTTCAGCCTCGCGTTTGGCTGACAATTCGGAGCGGTCAGGACTGACGTTGCGAGCCGTCGCCTCTTTGATGGCCTGCTCCTTGATTCGTTCTTCTCCCGCCCTCCCTTCCTGACCGGTTCCCGATCCGGATAGGGCTGAGCAGCCTTGCATTACGAGCACGGCCATAATCGGTGCGCCGACAACCCATAACATTCGATCTTGTCGCATATGTCCCCTCTCTCCTTCACATAATAAAGTGCGTAAGAATGCTATAACGATGCGGCCAAGGCGCTCATCCGGTTGTATGCCTGCATGACATCCTTGAGCGGTTCCCACCTGAGTATTGCCAATGTATCATCGACATAGTGTGGCGTTCGCATACCGTTCAGCACGCAGGTGACGCCGGGCGTCCAGGCAAGGATCCAGAGTGCTTTGCGAGAAAGAGTGCTCCGGCGGTGCACGTCCGGCAAGAGCGGGTCGAGTGCGTGCGCTATTGCAGTTGTGCGTGCTCGGCTGCGTTCGGTCGCTTCACGCCGCATCCCATGGAGCAGGGCCAGCAGTTCAGGCACATACCGCTCGCGCCAGGCCTCCCATCGTTCCGATGGTTCTCCGGTCAAATGGCGTGAAAGGGTTTGTATTGCCTGATTGACTTGTGGGGCAATCATCTGGCGCTCAAGTTGTTCCCAATGCTCCAGGCCCTGGATCTGTGGACGCACCCGCTGTAACTCTTGAGACCAATTGAAAAACTCGTCCGGCGCCGTTCCTTGCTTGGCTTGCTGCATAGCCGGCGCAATCGAATCCCGGTATTCTTGTTCAAGTGTACGGACGGCGTCAAGCTGCCGGACGACATCGATCGGCCCATCTTCAAGGGGCAGGTCTGCTAAGCGCACGATGCCACTATGTGGTGCGGGCATGGCGTTCAAGGGGCGATTCACCAGCACGGCCACACCAGACTGTTGCGCATACTCCAGCACAGTCTGACGGCCGGCAGCTCCCGTGTTGGCCGTCAATGCAGCTCCGGACTCAAATAGATTCATCGGTAGTTGCAGGACGCGGAAGTGATGGGTTTCCAAGCCCGCCGATGTGGCAGCGGCTTGCGCTGCTTCGAGCATTGAGGCGAGCGAGGTGGCTTCCGGACTTGCGGCCGGAGCGGTCACGGTATTCGATGAGACACCGTAGTACTGGAGCCGACCCGCCGCCACTTGCGATTCACAATAGGTGAAGGCCTGCTCAAGCCGGTGATAGAATTCTGCGCGAAGCGCAGCCAGGTCCTGCTTGCCGCGGTGCGTGGCTTCCGATAAAAAGTACTCCGGGTTGTGTAGAAGACAGACGTCCAACGTGAGCAGACCGAGGCGATCTAAGGATAGCGCCAATTGATCCGCCAAGAATTCCGGATGGATGCAGTGCCAGATGCCGTCTCCGTACTTGACCATGTCAGGATAGGGACGTCCGGAGTGTTCCCTGGCTTCGGCCAGTTTCAAATTCTCCCCCTGCACGTAGCCGATCTTGGAGACGACGACGACTTCTTCGCGACGGATTTCGCCCGAGGCGATCAGTTCTGCGAGCACAGTCCCGACGGCCCGTTCGCTGTCACCATCCATGTAATTCGTTGAGGTATCGAGCACGTTGCAAGAGGCCCGTAAGGCTTTCTTGAGCGCCTCTCGATGCTCGGCCTCTTGAGTATGTACACGATAGGTGCCGAATCCCACGCGCGTTGTCGTGAGTCCAGTGGTGCCGAATGAGGTGAACCCGCTTGCCAGCGCGGCATCGCCGGCCAGGCCAATCATGCGCGCCGCATAGGCGGCCGTTCCTTGGACCGTCGCACGGCCGGGGATCTGCGCGCCCCGCAGCATCTTCGGTTCGCCGCCCTGCCGCGCGGCGCGCGACGTTCCCGCCTGCAATGCGTCCGATATCGCGCGCGGGTCGGTAATCGGCTGCCGGCAGCTGAAGTTTCGACAGATGTAAAGCGCCGGTTGTCCGTCAACCGGGTGCTTTCCTTCCAGGAGGGGCAAGGATGAGGGGAGGCCCGGTGTGGTTGTTGCGATGATGCGATTAGGAAGGTACTGATCCGCGATTGCTCGACGAAGGGCGCTGAGCCCTTCCTGTGTCTCGTGGCCGACGAATGCCAGCTCAATCGGTCCCTCCGTCAGAAAATCCACCAGCGCCAGGGTTTTGGCAAAGGCCCTCGGGTAACGGGCGATCTGCCGCCCGTAGGCCCGTACTGCACCGATCGCCGCTTCACGCCAGTCCTGCCGGTCGAAGTGAAAAGACAGCCTGGCCAAGGCCAATGCGGCCACGGCGTTGGCGCTGGGGGTGGCGCCATCGGAGCCCTCGCGAGCCCGAAGGATGAGGGATTCATGGTGTTTCGCCGTGGTAAAGAAGCCGCCCTGTGCCTCATCCAAAAAGTCGGTCATGAGAAAACCGGCCAGCCGGGCTGCCGCCTGGAGATATGCCTCGTCGGCTCCGGTCTCGTACAGATCCAGCAGCCCTTCCGCCAGGAAAGCGTAGTCTTCGAGGTAGGCTGCGAGATGGGCGCGCCCCGCCCGCGAGGTCCGCAATAGCCGGCCATCGTGCTGTGTGTGGGTCTGAAGCAGGAAATCAGCGGTTCGTTGAGCCGCCTCGCGGTAGCGACCCTCTCCGAACACCCTGGCGGCTTCGGCCAGGGCAGACAGCATCATGCCGTTCCATGCCGTGATCACCTTGTCGTCCAGTCCGGGGGGGATTCGCTGCTGCCGCGCCCGATACAGCGCGGGTTTTGCACGGGCGGCTGTTTCCAAGAGTTCATCGGTCGTCACATCGATGTGCCGGGCGATTTCTTCGATGGGGCGCAGGCGATTCGGAATGTTCGTATGTTCCCAGTTACCGGCATCGGTGATGTCATAGAGTGCGCAGAACCGCCGGGCTGTTTCCTCGTCGTTCAGCGCGGCTCGCACGTCGGCCGGTGTCCAGACGAAGAATTTCCCCTCGACGCCTTCGGAGTCGGCATCCGTCGCGGAATAAAATCCGCCTGCCGGTCCGGTCATTTCCCGGAGCACATAATCCAGCGTTTCGGTTGCCACCTGCCGGTAGAGGGGGTTCTTCGTGACCTGATAGGCTTCGACGTAGACGCGGGCCAGTAGCGCATTATCGTAGAGCATCTTCTCGAAATGCGGCACAAGCCAGCGGGCATCGGTCGAATAGCGGGCGAATCCTCCGCCGATATGGTCGTAGATTCCTCCCGCCGCCATCATGTCGAGGGTTTTGGTGACCATGGCGAGGGCCTGTGTGTCTCCCGATCGCCGGTGACAGCGTAGCAGTAACGACAGCCCGGCTGCCGGCGGAAACTTGGGCGCGGTGCCGAAGCCGCCGTAGGTCTTATCGAATTCGCCGCTGAACTGTGCGACAGCCTCATCCAGTACCGATTCGCTGACCGAGACCGGGGTTGGGATCCGGCCGGCATCTTTCAACCGCGCCGTCATGTCCTTGGCCTGGGCGTGAACGCCTGCGGCGTCGGTTCGCCAATAATCGGCGATCTTCTTCAGCAGTGTGCCGAACCCCGGTCTCCCCCACCGGTCTTCAGGGGGAAAGTAGGTGCCGGCGAAAAACGGTTTTTGCTCCGGTGTCAGGAATACGGTCATGGGCCAGCCGCCCTGGCCGTGGTTCATGGCGACTGTGGCTTGCATGTAGATTTCATCCAGGTCAGGCCGTTCTTCCCGATCGACCTTGATGCAGACGAAGTCACGGTTCATCAATTCGGCGGTCGCGTCGTTCTCGAACGATTCCCGCTCCATGACGTGACACCAGTGGCAGGCTGAATAGCCTATCGAAAGCAGAATGGGCCGGTTCTTGTCCTTCGCCGCCTGCAAGGCCTCCGGTCCCCAGGGATACCAATCGACAGGGTTATAGGCATGTTGAAGCAGATAGGGGCTGGTTTCGTGGATCAGCCGGTTCGGGGGCCTTGTATGTGTCGATGATGACATACGGGGGCACCCTAGCATCGGAGCCAGAACAGCGTCAACGGAGGCTGGTGAGTGGCAAGTGGTGAGTGGTTGTTCTTCGCCATTGGCCACTGACTACTTACCGCTTACCAATGTGGTAGGCTTGGCAAAAGGAGAAGCCGCGAGCACATATGAACGATACCGGGCCCTATTCCAATTACCGTCTGACCGTCCGGCTGGAGCTTGCGAATAAGCCGGGTGTTTTTGCCCGTGTGGCGGCGCTGCTGGCCGAAGAACAAGCCAATCTCGGCGCCGTCGACATCGTCTCGGCAACAAAAACTTGCATGATCCGGGACGTGACCTTCGACGCACAGAGCGAGGCGCATGGCAAGAAGGTATTGGCTCGGCTTGCCGCGCTGTCTGATGTCACGGTACTCTCGGCCTCCGATCGTATTTTTCTGTTGCATCTCGGCGGCAAGATTCGGGTGGAGGGGAAGATTGCGATCAGTACGCGGAATGTCCTCTCGATGGTCTACACGCCCGGGGTCGGCCGTGTCGCCCAAGCTATCGCGCAGGATAAGTCCAAAGCCTATGTGTTCACCAGTAAAAGCAACAGTGTGGCGATCGTCACGGACGGGTCGGCAGTGTTGGGACTGGGTAATCTCGGTCCGGAAGCAGCGTTGCCCGTAATGGAAGGCAAAGCGATGCTGTTCAAAGAACTGGCCGGTATTGACGCCTGGCCGCTCTGCCTTAATACGCAGGACCCGGATGATATCGTGCGGATCGTGCAAGGGATCGCGCCGGGATTCGGCGCCATTAATCTGGAAGATATCGGCGCGCCCCGCTGTTTTGAGATCGAGCGACGGCTGAAACAATCGCTCGATGTGCCGGTTATGCATGACGATCAACATGGAACGGCCGTCGTCATCCTGGCTGCCCTCACGAATGCGCTACGGGTGGTCGGGAAGCGGATGGAGGAGGTGCGTGTCGTCGTCAACGGGCTCGGTGCGGCGGGGACGGCGTGCTGCCGAATGTTGCTGGCGGCCGGCGTGTCGCATCTGCTGGGCTGCGACAAGGAAGGCATCATTTTGTACGGTGAGGCTGAGCAGTTACGGGCCTGCCGGGCCGATCTGGCTGCCTGTCTTACCCCCGGCTATCCCAGAGGGACTCTGCGCGATGCGCTGAAAGGGGCCGATGTCTTTATCGGCTTGTCAGTCGGAAATATTCTGAGCGCGGAGGACCTCGACGCGATGGACGGGGACCGGATCGTCTTCGCGATGGCGAATCCAGATCCGGAGGTTTCTCCGGAGCTGGCCGCGTCGCACTGTCGAGTCTTTGCCACCGGACGCTCGGATTATCCCAACCAGATCAATAATGCGCTCGCGTTTCCAGGCATCTTCCGCGGGGCGCTCGACGTGCAAGCCGCCGAGATCAACGAGGCGATGAAGTTGGCCGCGGCCAATGCCCTGGCTCATACGATCTCTGAAGGCGCGGTGAGTGAGGATTACATTATTCCCAGTCTCTTCGACAAAGCAGTCGTGCCGAACGTGGCCCAAGCTGTCGCCGCCGCTGCCCGTGAGACAGGCGTAGCGCGCCGGCGGAGCAAAGGGGACGTAAGGGGTGAGAGGACGTGAGGCGTAAGGCGTTGGAGCGCGTGGTAAGTGGCCAGTACTGAGTAGCTAGTGGTGAGTGGCGAAGAACGCCCAGCACGTCGGCGTCATCGGCTCTTGCTGTGGCCGTCATAAACAAAGGGGGAGCCTCCCTTCCGGAAGACTCCCTCTCCGGTCGCATCTTACTCTGTACCACTTACCACTTGCTACTTGCCACTCGCCTCTTATCCCCCTCGCGTCAGGCGGGTCCCGAAGCCCCTTCTGGCGCTAAATCCTACTGTGGTACAATGCGGCGCGCCTCTTTTCAGCCGACGAGCTATGCCTTTTTCAACGAGCAAGTACATCAAGTTCCGCCAGGGGATGCAGACGCGCATCGGGTCGCTGCGCTCCAAAACGGAGGACAGTTTGGAGCTTGCCGTCGACGTGATGATGGAAGAGCGGGTGGACAGTTTCTTTCGCGTCGAACAGGGGCTTGAGGAGGTCATCCGATCGCTGATCGAGATTGAAGAGGAGCTGGAAGTCATTCGCGATTTGTCCGGTGCGATGCGTCTCGAATCCAGGCTGGAGTTTGTCGAAGATCGCTGGGACGAGTTCGATAGCGAGATCCGGGAACGGCCCAGACGGCGGCGTAAGAAGATCAGTCTTGCCGATATGTTGAAAGCTGCCAGCGGGGGAGGCGGGGCTCTCTCGGAGAATCCGAGCGGAGTGAATAACGCGGTGGACGCCTATGCGATCATGGGCGTGGAGTTCGGCAGTTCCCTCGCCGAGGTGACCGCCTCCTTTCGTATCAAGGCCAAACAGCTGCATCCTGACGCCAACAACGGTGACCGCAGCGCTGAACCGGAACTCCGGCGCATGCTGGAGGCCTATCAGTTTCTTAAAGAATATCTCAGTTTGAGCAATACCGAACCGATGCGCCCGCCTGACCGACCCTACAGTCCTGCAGAGTAAATCCGGAGATTTATGACGACACCGCTGCACTACATTACGAGTCCCACGGCGCTCGGTGAATTCTGCGAGCGGCTGAAAGATAGCCCGCGTTTGGCGATCGACACTGAGTTCGTCGGCGAAGACAGCTTCGTTCCCAAACTCGAACTCATTCAGGTCGCCACAGACAATGCGGCGGCGGTCATTGATTTCCCTGCGATACAGGCAGCCGGGTCGCTGGATGGCTTCTGGGAAGTGGTGTGCAACCCGGCGATTCAAAAAATCGTGCATGCGGGCCGGCAGGACTTGGATCTCTGTGCAGTCCATGCCGGGCGAATTCCCAAGCCGTTTTTCGATACGCAGATCGCCGCGGCTATGGTCGGATATGGGCCACAAGTGGCGTATGCCAACCTGGTTCTTCGGGTCCATGGCATGCGGTTGGACAAGGCCCATACCTTCACCAACTGGAGTGCCCGTCCGTTGTCGCAGGAGCAATTGGCCTACGCGCTTGAAGACGTGACCTTTCTGCTCGCCATTCATGACCATCTGCATGCGCGCCTGTCAAAATTCGGCCGGCTCGATTGGGTCGATGAGGAATTCGCTCGTTTAGAAGACGCTGTGGGGGACACACGCCGAGAGCCCCAAGAACGCTACCAACGCGTGCGAGGGTGGGAGCAGCTCAAGCCAAAATCGGCCGCCGTCCTTCGGGAGTTGGCTTCCTGGCGAGAAGGAGAGGCCAAGCGCCGCAATGTTCCGCGAGGCAGGGTGATGCGGGACGAAGTGTTGCTCCAGTTGGCGCGGCATCCTCCACGACACATCCAAGAGTTGCGCGCGGTGCGCGGTCTGCACGGATCGGAAGCCGATCGCAACGGCGAGGCGCTGCTCGAAATTATCCGCACTGCGCTCGCGCTCCCTCCATCGGCCTGGCCCGAGGTTCCGAAAGACCGGAAGCCTGAACCGGAGTCCGTCGGTTTGGTGGAACTGCTGCAGGCGGTGCTGAAGGCGCGTGCCACAGAAGCGGAGATTGCGCCGACCCTGCTGGCGACGACGTCGGATCTGCAGGCACTGGTCGATGCCAAAACGAATCGTGAGACGCTCGATCTTCCGATTTTGAAAGGGTGGCGTCGGCTGTTGCTGGGAGAACTGCTCCTTAATGTGTTGGATGGAAAACTTGCTCTCATGGTCGATCCCAAGTCGGGGATGATTACCTGGTCGCCACCCTCGATGCGGACGGATATCTAAGGTAGCCTAGTCCTCCCTCCTGTCCAAAAGAGGACAGAAATACAGCCTGCTCTCCCGTAGGCCTCCAGGGCGTACTCTAACCAATTGAAAATCCGTTGGGTATCCCGCCGACTTTTAGGAAAACTCCGTGAATGTTGGTATGGTTCTCGCTTCTGTCCACCTGGAATCAGACGGTGGCTAGTCCCTATGTCCTTATTGAAAAAATCGTTGCTCGACTTCATGATCCCGGGCGGGATCATTTTTTTGGCTGCCCTCGGCTTTCTCCGCCCCCACGGCTTGCCTCCATTGGTCCAAGGACCGGTCCATGCCTTTCCCGTCATCGTGCTGGTATTCGGGTTATTTTTCGGCTGGTATCTCTCCAGCAGCCGTCTCATTCTGTCACTCATCGTGTTGGTCATGGCCGACCGTAGCCTCATCTTATCTTCGCCGGCAGATCCCGAATCATCAGGCTATGTGACGTTTTCGGCTGTTGCGCTTCTGGTGCCGCTGAACCTCATGGCCCTTTCCATCATCAGGGAAGAGACCATGGCCACCTGGCGCGGGGTTCTGCGTCTGGCGCCGATTCTGATCCAACCGTTCTTTGTCTGGTGGCTCTGTCAACCTGAACAGGCTGGTATTGCCCGATCGTTTCAGCAGCCCCTGGTTCCGATCATGGGAGGCAGCCGGACGGCGATTCCTCAATTGGCGCTCCTGGCCTATGCCGGCGCGGTGCTCCTGATCGGCATACGTTTTATCTTACGGAACGACCCACTCGACAGCGGGATGTTCTGGGCCGTGGTTGCGTCGTTCGTCGCCTTTCAAGGATTTCACCACGGCTGGTCGCCGACCGGTTTTTTCGCGGCAGCCGGCCTCATTCTCTTCGTGACACTCATGCAAGCGTCCCATCAACAGATCTATCGCGATGATTTGACGGGGGTTCCGGGAAAGTTGGCGTACGATGAAGCGGTGGCCGGCCTCGGAAAAAAATACGTGTTGGCTGTCGTGGGGATCGATCAATTGAAACAATATGGAAACCAGCACGGCAAGCCGGTGAGCGAGCAAGTATTGTGTCTGGTGGCGCCGAAAATCCTGGCTGCGGCCGGCGCCGGCAAGGTGTACCGGCTCGCAGGCGAAGAGTTTACTGTCTTGTTTCCAAGGAAGACGGCAACGGAAACATTGGTCGATCTTGGAGCAATTCGCAAGGCGGTGGAGGAGACCGCGCTCTATTTACGCGGCCGCGATGTGGTCCGGGAAGGCGTGAGCACGAAATCCACGGATCAGGCGCTTGCAGTCACCGTGAGCATCGGCCTCGCGGAAGCGGGGGGGGCCAAATCGTCGCTCGAGCTGGTCACAAAGTCCGCCTATCGGGCACTCTATGAGGCCAAAGCGGAAGGAGGAAATCGCGTGAAGCGAGGGGCGATTTTAGCCGATGTCCGGAAAGCAACTCCCGCGGGAACAGGGCATATCGTCGCGTATAGCGAATACGAACAGTAACCGCACGTTACAACAATTTCTCGATAGACTCCGCCGGTCTGGCCAGCATGGCCTGCTCGCCTTTTTCCACAATCGGCCGTTGAATCAAATCCGGGTGTTTCACCATCAGGTCGAGCAGCTCGTCGTCCGATAAGGACTTCTTCGCCAGCCCCAATTCCTTGTAGAGATCTTCCTTCGTGCGCAGCACGTCCTTGGGAGACAGCCCGGCCTTTTTCAAAAGACTTTTCAGCTGCCCTTTGGTGAAGGGCTGCTCATAATAGTTGACCGCCTTGAAGGGTTTTCCACTCTCCTTCAACAGCCGTACTGCCTCGCGGCAGGTCGAACAGGTGGGTTTCTGATAGATCGTAATGTCGGCCATAGAGACTCCTTGGTGAGCGGTCTGCCTTGACGATTTTTTTCACGCTGTGCTAGGTCTTATAGTCATGTCTCTTCGCGGGGTCGGTGTATGCCGTTAGCGGGAACAAGCTCGTCCGGTCAGTATTCTTGCGCCACTGCGTCCCAGCATACGCTGAAAGATCTTCGCATCAAGCGCAAAGGCCAGCCGGTCGTGGCGCTTGGCCATCTGCTGGATCGCAAAGGGCAGGAAGCGGCCTTCGAAGCCTTCAACGACCGGATCGCCCTCGTCAAGTTCAGCGACGGTGGACTGTTGGGCTACGACCCGATCGAACTCCTGCTCCCTACCGAAATCGACGACAAGGGGGTCGCCTATTTTGAAATCCGCCCCTGCCGTACCTGCCACGTTCTCTTTCCGCTGACCCTCGAAGAGGCTGAATCGGAAGAAGAGCCGGCGCAATGCCAGGATTGCCGAGGCTAGTCGACAAACGGGGCCAGGTCCAGAGCTTTTCTCAGTAAGCAATCTCCCGCAAAGCCCTGCAGCGTCATCGGCAACATAGCGCTATCGATGACGCGCACTGAGTTGACGTGGAACCCTTCCGGCACCTTTTGCCCCTCCAGCTTCATCGCGTGGCAGATCTCCAGCTTTTTCCAGATCGGATTGGCCAGGATCTGGTGTGATGCCAGCAGTTTCAGGTCCACCACCGTTCCCTCGATCGCCACCTTCGCCGGTATGCGCGCTGTATCCTTCGGCGGCTCGCTGACGACGGCGAACGCGATCACGTCGTCATCGGCTAAGACGAGCGATGGCCTATCAATCCCGGCGATTGGCGCGAATAGACACCACAGGCTGATAGCCGCTCGTATTGCCCAATGCCGTGAAGCCGTAGAGGTCGGCGGCGCATGCATGGTTCCCTTCTTTCTTGCGGGTTAGTATGCCAAGCGGGATGGTTCATTTCAAGGATGGCCGCAGCCATTTTGTCATGTTCATGATAGGCTAGAGGCGAAGTTGCCGTACAATTGTTTCCATGGAGAGGTGCGATCATGCCCCATGATTTCATGCCCGGACTAGCCGGCGTTCCTGCTGCCACGTCTTCGATCAGCGATGTCGACGGGCAACGAGGCATTCTCGAGTATCGTGGCATCAAGGTAGAGGAACTCTGCGCGAAGTCATCCTATCTCGAAACTGCGTATCTATTGCTCTTCGGGCACTTGCCGACGCAGGGCGAGTTGCAGCGATGGACGAACGACGTCACGCATCATCGGCGTATCAAATTCCGCATCATCGACTTGATGAAATGTCTGCCTGAACAGGGGCATGCCATGGACGCGCTGCAAGCAGCAGTGGCGGCGCTGGGCATGTTCTACCCGGGCCGAAACGTGAAGGATGTCGAGAATAACTATTGGAGCGCCGTGCGGTTGGTCGCGAAGCTGCCGACCATTGTGGCAGCCTGGGCCAGGCTGCGGTATGGCGATGCGCCGATTCCTCCGCGAGACGATCTGGGATTCAGCGAGAATTTTTTCTACATGCTCACGGAGTCGGTGGCCCATCCGTTGTGGTCGGAGATTTTCGATGATTGCCTCATTCTTCATGCCGAGCACACGATGAATGCCTCCACGTTTACCGGACTGGTGACGGCCTCGACGCTGGCCGATCCCTATACGGTCGTCGCGTCGTCGATCGGGGCACTCAAAGGACCCCTGCACGGGGGCGCGAACGAAGAAGTGGTCGTAATGCTCAAAGAGATCGGCACAGCAGACAAGGCGCGGTCGTATGTCGAGGGCGCTTTGAGCAACAAGAAGAAGCTCATGGGATTCGGGCACCGCGTGTACAAGGTGAAAGATCCACGCGCCACCGTGCTCCAAGGTCTCTGTCAGAGTCTCTTCAAAGAATGCGGGAGTTCGCCGCTCTATGAAGTCGCTCTGGAGGTCGAACGAACGGCAGGGGAGTTGCTTA
Organism: Nitrospira sp.; assembly: GCA_022842445.1. GTDB lineage: Bacteria > Nitrospirota > Nitrospiria > Nitrospirales > Nitrospiraceae > Nitrospira_D. Next base: position 451,888 of record JALHPO010000002.1, on the reverse strand, counting down.
AGGGGAAGGGCATCCATCCGAACGTCGATTTCTATTCGGGCATCATCTACGACAAGATGGGGATCGAGGTCGATCTCTTTACCCCGCTCTTTGCCATGGCTCGGGTGTCCGGCTGGCTTGCCCATTGGCTTGAACAGCTGCGGGAAAACAAGTTGTTCCGTCCGGATCAAATCTACTCCGGCGAGCACAACCGGCCCTATGTACCGCTGACACAGCGGTAACAGGATGCTGAACAAGCCTGTCTGCATCGTTCTCGCAAATCGTGAAACGTGAAACGTAAGAAGTGAAATGAGGAATTCTAGAGGGTGGTACTCCCAAAACCTTTCACGTTTGACGTTTCATGGATTGTAAGCCCCCCTTGACTCCGCAAGCACCCGATTTATCTTTCCCCCAAGCAGAGAGTCGGCGCCGCGCCAGTAACAGTCACTCACAAAAACGATAGCGACAACGAAGGAGGTCTATGATGACACTCGTACGGTGGGATCCGTTCCGTGAGCTTGAGGAAATGTCCGATCGCCTGAATCGCGCGTTTGCAAGGCCTGCGTTGCGCAACGGGGGCAAGGAACACTTGACCGTTGCTGACTGGGTGCCGACCGTCGATATCAGCGAAAACGAGGGTGAGTATCTTATCAAGGCGGAATTGCCCGAGGTGAAGAAAGAGGATGTAAAAGTCTCGGTTGAGGACGGTGTGCTGACTCTCTCGGGAGAACGACGTCAGGAGAAGGAGGAAAAGGGCAAGAAGTACCACCGGGTCGAACGGTCGTACGGAAGCTTCGTGAGGAGTTTTTCGTTGCCAGAGTCGGTCGATGAGAGCGGGGTCAAGGCCGAATATAAAGACGGCGTGTTGAACCTGCATCTCCCCAAGAGTGAAAAGGTGAAACCGAAAGCGATCGAAGTGAAAGTGGGGTAACGAATCGTCTGCTTCCTCGGTAGTCTCGAAGGCCCGCCATTCGGCGGGCCTTTTATTTCTGCACACTCCGTTCTTGCATCACCAATTCCCATACCCCATCGTCGAGGTGATACCGCAACACGTATCGTGTGCCGTCGCCGGCGCGGACGCGAAAGCAGCTGTGCGTTGCCGTGTACCAGCGATCGAGAATCTCGTTCACAGAAACACGGACTCCATCGATCGTGAAGGCGCGGGGAGTTTCCTCGCCTTTATAGCCCGCGTAGGCCTCGACGGTTAGAGATGGCGTGGTCATGTGTCATGCTCTTGTACAAGCCGGGGGCCTGAGTTTATCATGGCGCCCGCAGTGGTTAAGAACCTTCATTAGGGAGTGTTGCACATGAAGACAGATCGAAACGGATCATCAACGGGGTCCACCAGAATCGAACGCGATACGATGGGAGAGCTGGCCGTTCCGTCTGATGCCTATTACGGCGTGCAGACGGCGCGCGCGATCGAGAATTTTCCGATCAGCCCGCTGCGCATGCCGCGTTCGGTTATCCGGGCGATGGGCATGATCAAACGGGCGGCGGCCGGCGTGAACCAGTCGCTGGGCCTCTTGGACAAGAAACCCGCCGACGCGATCAGAGCAGCCGCCACCGAGGTTGTGGACGGCAAACTTGACGCCGAATTTCCAGTCGATATTTTTCAAACCGGCTCCGGCACCTCCACAAACATGAATACCAATGAGGTCATCTCGAATCGTGCCACCGAACTCCTCGGCGGCGCGCGCGGTAGCAAGCTGGTGCATCCGAACGACCATGTGAATCTCGGCCAATCCAGCAACGACGTGATTCCGACGGCCATTCATATTGCCGCGTCGGAGCTGATGCAGCAGCAGCTCCTGCCGGCGCTGACTCGCCTGCGCAAGGCGCTGGATCGGAAGGCCAAAGAGTTCGACAAGATCGTGAAGATCGGCCGCACCCATTTACAGGACGCCACGCCTGTGCGGTTGGGGCAGGAATTCGGCGGCTATGCCCGCCAGATCGAGCTCGGCATCCAGCGGGTGAAGCGGGCGCAAGAGGCGCTGAGTGAAGTGGCGCTCGGCGGGACTGCGGTCGGTACAGGTTTGAACTGTCATCCGCAATTCTCGAAAAAAGTCATGGCCGTCATTTCGAAAGAAACCGGCTGTTCATTCAAGGAAGCCAAGAATCATTTCGAAGCGCAATCGGCGCAGGATTCCCTGGTCGAAGCGAGCGGCGAGTTGCGGACGATCGCCGTGAGCTTGATGAAGATCGCCAACGATATTCGCTGGCTCGGCTCTGGACCACGCTGCGGATTGGGAGAAATCAATCTGCCTGAAACCCAGCCCGGCTCCTCGATCATGCCGGGGAAGGTCAATCCCGTCATTGCCGAGTCGGTCACGATGGTCTGCGCGCAGGTGATCGGCAACGACGTGACTGTGACAATCGGCGGGCAGGCGGCCAACTTTGAACTGATCGTTATGATGCCGGTGATGGCCTACAATCTTCTGCAGTCGATTGAATTGCTCGCGGCCGCCTCCAACAACTTTTCGGCGAAGTGCATCGAAGGCATCAAAGCCAACGAAGAACGCTGCAGGAGCTTGATCGAAGAAAGCCTCGCCATGTGCACGGCCCTGGCGCCGGCGATCGGCTACGAAGCAGCAGCAAAACTGGCCAAGGATGCCTATAAATCAGGGAAGACCGTCCGGCAAGTGGCCAAGGAACAAAAAGTCCTGCCGGACAAGAAGCTCGCCGAACTCCTTGACCCCTGGCGCATGACCGAACCGGGCGGGCCGGTCGGAAGCGCGGGGGGCTAGGCCGTACTTCGTCGCTCGTATCTCGTGAAGCGTCGTTCGGCCTAAAGAGCCGATGGCGAATGGCCGATGGCTGATAGTGTAGGACTGGAATGGGAACAGAGCGAGTCAATGCTATGATTGAATTCCGTGCCATACGCCATCAGCTATTATTTCTGCCTCTCAATGGGATACGCTCGCCTCGCATTGTCGGCGAAGCGGGCTTCACGAGGAACCAGCGTTTAAGCCATAGGAACTAATGATCTACAGATGACAGCTCCAACGACTCCGACTCTCTCCGACGCGGCTCAGCTCAAAATTGTTTCCCTCATCGCCAAGGAACTCGGCGCCGGGGCCCATCAGGTCGCGGCAGCGGTGGCGTTGCTCGACGAGGGCTCGACCGTACCGTTCATCGCGCGTTATCGCAAGGAGGCGACCGGCAATCTGGACGATACGCAGTTGCGCACCCTGGAAGAGCGCCTGCTCTATCTGCGTGAGTTGGAAGCGCGGCGTGCCGCAGTATTGGCATCGATCGAAGAACAGGGGAAGTTGACCGATGTCTTGCGTGCCGGCATTGAGGCGGCGGCGACGAAGCAAGCCGTGGAAGATTTGTATCTGCCCTTCAAACCCAAGCGCCGGACTCGCGCCCAGATTGCGCGCGAGGCAGGGCTGGAGCCCTTGGCCGATGGCCTTCTGGCCGATCCAACCGTGAATCCTGAGCAAGAGGCGCTCAAATATATTCGTGTGGTCCCTGCCGCCGAAGGGATCGAAGCGATCAATGTGCCCGATGCCAAAACGGCGTTGGAAGGAGCCCGCGACATTCTCATGGAGCGGTTTGCCGAAACGGCCGACCTGCTGGCTGCGCTGCGGACGCGGCTGTGGGAGCAGGGGGTGTTGACCTCGACGGTGATGAAAGACAAGGAGCAGGCTGAGGAAGAAAAGTTTCGGGATTACTATGCCTATGCAGAGACGATCAAGACCATCCCGTCGCATCGGGCGCTCGCGCTTTTCCGGGGCCGTACGCTCGGTGTCTTGAAGCTGGAACTGGGCTTGGGAGCAACGCTCGACGCGGTCGTCCCGCATCCCTGTGCGTCGATGATTGCGGCTCACGCGGGCATTCAAGACCGAGGCCGGCCGGCCGACAAGTGGCTGGCTGCGGTGTGCGACTGGACGTGGCGCGTGAAGATCCATCCGCAGCTCAGTGTCGAATTACTGGTGCAATTACGTGAAGCAGCCGAAGCCGAAGCGATCAAGATTTTTGCCCGCAACCTTCATGAGCTGTTATTGGCGGCGCCGGCCGGCCCTAAGGCCGTGCTCGGCCTGGATCCCGGCATTCGCACCGGCTGCAAAGTGGCGGTGGTCGATGCGACCGGAAAATTGTTGGACACGGCGACGATCTACCCGCACCAGCCGCGCAACGACTGGCAGGGCTCGTTGGAAACGCTGGTACGGCTTGTCATTCAACACGGCGTGGAATTGATTTCGATCGGCAACGGAACGGCGAGCCGTGAGACGGACAAGTTGGCGGTTGAGGTCATCAAGCTGGTCACGGCTCACAAGCCCGAACAGAAGATTGCCAAAATTGTGGTCAGCGAAGCAGGCGCGTCGGTCTATTCGGCCTCGGCACTTGCCGCGGCGGAATTTCCACAGTTGGATGTGAGTATCCGCGGCGCGGTCTCCATTGCCAGACGATTGCAGGACCCGCTGGCCGAGCTGGTCAAGATCGAGCCGAAGGCGATCGGCGTGGGCCAATATCAGCATGACGTGAACCAGCGAGCCTTGGCGCGGTCGCTTGATGCCACGGTCGAAGATTGTGTGAATGCCGTCGGCGTGAACGTGAATACTGCCTCGGCGCCCTTGTTGGAACGGGTGTCGGGTTTGAACAAGGCGTTGGCCAAGAATATTGTGGACTATCGGGATGCGAACGGGCCCTTTCCAAACCGGATGGCGATCCGGAATGTGCCGCGCCTTGGTGAGAAAACCTTCGAGCTGGCGGCGGGGTTTTTGCGCATTCCCGACGGGGATAATCCCTTGGATCGGTCTGCCGTTCATCCGGAGGCTTATCCGGTGGTCGAACGCATTCTGATGCGGCTAGGGACCGGGATTGCCGAGGTGATGCGGCAGCCGGCTGGTTTGAAAGGGCTGTCGCCGGGCGACTTTACCGATGAGAAGTTCGGGGTGCCGACGGTGCGGGATATTTTCGCCGAGCTCGAAAAGCCGGGCCGCGACCCGCGTCCTGAATTCAAGACGGCGACCTTCCGGGAGGGAGTTGAATCTCTGAGTGATTTACAGCCCGGCATGGTGTTAGAGGGAGTGGTGACGAATGTGGCGGCGTTCGGCGCCTTCGTCGATATCGGCGTCCATCAGGACGGACTTGTCCACGTGTCGGCGCTGGCGAATAAGTTTGTGAAAGATCCGCACGAAGTGGTCAAGCCAGGGCAGATCGTCAAGGTGAAGGTGCTCGATGTGGATCTCAAGCGCCAGCGCATTTCACTGACGATGCGGATCGATGATGCAGCCGGCCGTCCGGCTGCTCCAATCCAGTCCGGGAGCGAGGCAGCCAGAGACTCACGCGGGCGTGGGCAGTCGGTATCCAGCCAGGCGGCGTCGCGAGCCCCTCAGCCGATCGGCGCGATGGCGATGGCGTTGGCGAAGGCCAGACAAAAGTCATAAAGAAGATCCACGGCGGATCGGTATTGGGCTGGAACCTTCCCCGCTGTTGCCTCAGAGCAGCAAGACGCTATACTGACCCATGATGGATTCCGTCTGCCATCCCCGCTCCCCCGCAATCTTTCTTCTGAATATGTTCGTCGCAGTTGCTCTAACAGGTTGCGCCACGATAGGGCATCAACCGGCACAGAATGGAATCAATGCGATGGTACCTACGACGGGAACGCGCGGAGAGATCTGCTGTGCCATGGCCAAGGGGATACCGAGGCAAGAGGCATTGGTACAAACAGCCGTCGGACTGCTCGGTCGGAATCGTATCGAAGTGGGGGGGCGGCACTATACTCCGGATTGTTCGGGCCTCGTCCGGGGCCTGTATGCCGTGCAACGTGTCGACTTGTACGATGGACTGGGCGAACTGGACGGCGGCAACGGCGTCGGACGCATCTTCACCCATGTCGTAGAGCATGGGCGGATTCACTATGGCCCGACCGTTCATCCGGGGGATGTCGTGTTTTTTCACAACACCTGGGATTTCAATCGCGACGGCTTGCCCAACGATCCGCTCACGCACGTGGGCGTGGTGGAGAAGGTGGAACGCGACGGGACGGTGATCTTTGTGAGCTGGGTGTCGGCGGGAGTGGAACGCTATCGGATGAATCTACGTCGGCCGGACATGCACAAGACCGCCGACGGGCGCGTTCTCAACGATTACATGCGCCGGAAGGGATCGGGCGATCATCAAGCCACCCGGTATCTGACCGGCCAACTCTTCGCCGCCTTCGGGACCGTTCTACGGTAGGTTGTCAGCTGGTACATCCATTTGTGGTGGGGCCGACACCTGGATGGGTGAAGTGAGCACGAATGGGTTGCTCGATGACAGAACCTATCGAGTCACACCGGCCATTGTTCTTCCTTCCACGCCATGTCCCAAAACATCCATTCATAGCGTGAGCTGATGACAAAGGATTCTTCCATGCGCCGCTTTTCGTCTGTGCCGGCGGTTTTGGCCCACTGATCGACCTTCTTTCGCATCCATCGCTGCACTTCGGCAAACTCCGGCGAGGCATAGAGCATGAGCCAATCGCGGTAGGGATGATTCTTGGGTGGCGGGCCCTTTCTTAACAAGTATTGCCCCACGACGCAGTAGATCCAGGCGCAGGGGAGGGCGACGACGAGAATCTCCGCCGCCGATCCGTTTTGTGCCACGGAGAGCATGTGTCTCGTGTAGGCGTAGTTTGTGGGAGCCATCGGCACGGACGACATCTGGTTGGCCGTCAGCTTCCAGCGGTTCCCGTAATTCTCATGCAGGCTGCGTTCGACCACGATGGTGTCTTCCGCCAGTTTGGCAAGGCGCAGAGCGCTCCCGGAGTCCGGTGCTTTCATGGCGCCTGCGGCGAAGACACGTGAGAGATCGCCGAGAAATCTGGCGTCTTGCAAGATGTAATACTTGAATGTGTGTTCAGGCAGGGTGCCGTTGCCGAGTGCGACAACAAATGGGTGGTTCAGTTGGGCATCCCAGATGGGCTTTGCAAGTTGTCTCAGGTGTTGTGAGAAAGACATGGGTGGATCCTCTGTGAATGTGTCGTACGCGAAACCCGATCGGTCGAAAGAGCCTATAGCGGATGGCATATGGCATGGGACCGGACAGCAAATCGAAGATTCATCCGATCATGTGCTATACGCCATCAGCTATCAGCTCTTTTCCTCAACGAGATACGCGTCACATCTTGTGGGCTGGCGGCAGCCAGGGCCTCGGCAAGCGATTGATGCCGTCCAGTGCGGCGACTTTATAACATTCTGCCAGGGTTGGGTAATTGAACACCGTGTCGATGAAGTAATCGATGCGGCCGTGATAGGCCATGACAGCCTGGCCGATGTGGATCATCTCCGTCGCACCCTCTCCGATGGCATGGACACCGAGCAACTCGTGGGTATGTTGATTGAATAATAGCTTGAGCATACCGGTTTCATCGCCCATCAGCAGCCCACGGGCGATTTCTTTATAGCGGGCGATGCCCACGGCATAGGGAATTTGGGCCTGCGTGAGTTCTTCCTCGTTCCGGCCCACCATGGAGATTTGCGGAATAGAGTAGATGCCGTAGGGTAATAAGGAATTATCGGTACGGTCAGGATGGCCGAAGGCATGGCAGGCCGCGTGGCGGCCCTGTTGCATCGAGGTCGACGCCAGGGCCGGGAAGCCGATGACGTCACCAGCCGCATAGATATGTGGAACGGCTGTCTGGAAGTGCGTGTTTACCGCTATGCGGCCTCGACCGTCCGGTTTCAACCCGGCAGCCCCCAGGTTGAGCGCTTTGGTTGCGCCCACCCTCCCGATGGCATACATCAGCGTGGAAGCCCGGATCGGCTTGGCGCGTCGCAAACAGACCTCAATCGAATTGTCGGGCTCTCTCTTGATCGCAAGGACTTCCTCATCGTAATAGAGGGTCACTCCGAGCGCTTTCATCTGTTGCTGGAGCATGTCGATGATCTCGGCATCGGCAAATTCCAGCAGGCGAGAACGTTTCTCGATGAGGGTGACCGGCACTCCCAGCGCTGCGAGGATGGAGGCGTATTCTGTTCCGATGACTCCGCCCCCGACGATGACGATAGAGGTGGGAATGCGTTTAAGGGTCAGGAGCTCGTCCGTATCGATGACGGAGATGTTGTCGAACGGGATATCGGCCGGCCGGCTTGGCTCTGTGCCGACGGCGATGACGATGAAATCCGCCGTATGCTGTTCGATCGAGCCGCTTCGATGTTGGATGCGGAGGCTATGCGGGTCAAAAAAACTGGCTGACCCGAAAATCATGTCGATCCGGTTGCGGGCCATCTGGGCACGGACGACCTGGATCTCGTTCTTGATGACGTGATTGGCGTGGAACGTGAGTTGCTCGATCGTAATCGAGCTCTTGATCTGGTGCGGGGTACCGTAAATGCTGCGCTGTGGAATTCCGGAAAAAAAGAGCGCCGCTTCGCGGAGGGCTTTACTCGGAATAGTGCCGGTGTTGATGCAGACGCCTCCGACGACTTCCTTCCGCTCGATCAAGCCTACTTTCTTGCCGAGTTTGGCCGCCTGCACGGCGGCCTTTTGGCCGGCCGGGCCGGTTCCGATCACGAGCAGGTCGTAGTGGGCCATTGGGTATGGAAGAGCATTAGGCTAAGGTTGAGGTCAAGGTGACAGGTGCGTGGTGCCATGCATCCGTAACCTTAACCTCTACCGGACCCTTGTGCAAGTTAACTTGCCGTAATCAGCGAGCGGGCGAATCGGAACGCTTCTTCCATGTCCGGAAGTTGTGTCAGTTCAGGGGTCACTTGAAGATAACGGACGGTGTTCGTCGAATCGACAACGAGAATGGCTCTCGCCAGAATGTGCGGGCCACCCAAGAACAGTCCATAGGTCTTGCCAAACTCGCCGCCTCGATAGTCGGAGAGGAACGTGACGTTGTCGATCTTTGCTTCCGTGGCGAACCGCTTCTGGGCGAAGGGGGTATCGACACTCACGGTAATGAGTTCGACCATCTTGTCGAGTCCCTTGTTCCGTTCGCTGAGATAATGGGTCTGTTGTTCACACACCGGAGTGTCGAGCGAGGGGACGACGCTGATGATACGCACCTTTCCGGATCCCTTCGTCTGGGCAATGTTCACCAGTGCGAGGTCGGTCTGCGCCACCTTGACGTCCCGCAGAGCGTCACCGGTCTTAATTCCGGAGCCGGACAATCCGAGCGGGCTGCCTTTGAAGAGGACGGTATTCCCTTCACCTGCGACGGCGCTGCCGCCGGCAACAGCGAGATTTTTGTATGTGTAGCCCATTCCGGTAGAATCGCCCATGCCCGCGCATCCGGCGAATCCCAGCGAGAGGCCCAGTGCCGTGACGATCAATCCACGATAAGCGATCTGCATATGGTCTCCTTTGTTGAGGCGGTGTGATGTCGAAGTCGAGCAGCCGTCATCTACTGGTGCTGAATATACTCGATCAGCGAACGGTTGACTAGGCCCGGCCGTTCCCATTGGGGCAAGTGGCCGGCCTGAGGGATGCGCACGAACCGGGACCCGCTGATGGTGCGATGGAGTTCTTCGCCCACGGCGATCGGAAAGACCCGGTCTTCCTCTCCCCAGATCACCAACGTCGGATGCGTGACCGTGCCGATGCGCAGGGCGAATCCGGATTCCCACAGCGGGAGCGCCTGTTGCGCAGCCAAGAGGGGTCCGATGAGGCCAGGCCGTCGGCGGTTGCGGTTCGCCCGTTCGACCACGGCCTGCGTCAGCAGCGCCGGGTCATGCACGATTTCACGCAGGACGGATTCTGTCATCAGGCCTCCGAACAGCCGATTGCCGAGCGAGATGAGCCAAGCCGGCGCACGGGTCTCTAAGGCGCGCCGGATCGACGGGCTGGTGAGTTTCTGCATGATCTGCTGAGGGAGTCCTCCGATCAGGACGAGCTTCGAGACACGAGCGGGATGTTCCAATGTCATCGCGATGGCGAGGCCGGCGCCCATGGAATTGCCGACCAACGTGGCGCGGGAGATCTCCAGCGCATCCATGAATTCCACAAGAAACCCCAACATTTGGTCAGGCCGGTACTCGATGTCAGGTTTGTCGGAGAGCCCGGAGCCGGGCAAATCAAGGGTGAGCACACGGAAGTGTTCCGCCAGCGCATGCTGCTGATGCTCCCATTGCCACATCGATCCCCCAAACCCATGAATCAGGATGACCGGTGGGCCGGTCCCCACATCCAAGTAGGCGATCCGCTGCTCATGGACGGTCACGGTGTGAATCGGAATGCGTTCGAACGCTTCGAACTGCGAGGGAATCGGCGAAGTCGGTGCGCAGGCCTCACACAGAAGCGCCAGCAGGCAGAGGGCAAACAGGACCAGGTATGGCGGTCTGTCTGCGCGGAGGGAAGGATACGAGGTGTGCCCGTTACTCCAGCTGGATGACCGTTTCATCCGTCTTCACATGATCGCCTTCGGAGGCCAGGATGGCTGCCACAGTTCCGTTGATCGGTGTCGGCACGCGGCTTTCCATCTTCATCGCTTCGACGATCAGGAGAGGATCGCCGGCCTTCACCCGATCTCCCACTGCAACAAGAATTTTGACGACCCGGCCCGGCATGGGCGGCGCCACATCGCCCGGCTTCGACGGTCTCGGCCGCTTCGGCTTGGCGCTCTTGCCCGTGTCCGGAGACTCCGGGACGCCCGCGAGAATTTCCTGGATCGGCTCCAGGGAAACCTCTTCGAGCTTATCGTTGACGCGGATATAGTAGGGTTTGCGACCATCCGTCTTTCGGCCTGAGCCGGACACCTTCACATGGTAGGTTTCGCCGTGCACCGTGACGTTGAATTCCACCGGCGCGAGGTGGAGTTCATGGGCGACAGCTGGTCCTTTGGCTGAGACGGATTCCAGCAGCGGGGGAGTCAAGTCGCCTTTCTCACGGGCCTCAAAAAACTCTCTCGCGATTGCCGGGAACAGCGCAAAGGAGAGCTGGTCTTCCACCGACGAGGCGGAGGCCGGCAGGTCTTTCTTGTTCGCCTCAAGCTCCGGCTCAAGCCGGTCCGCAGGCCTTGTCTTGATCGGTTCTTCATTGCCGATGGCCAGGGCCATGATCCCGCTGTCCAGTGGACCCGGGGCACGGCCATACAAGCCGAGGAAGTAGTTCTTCGTTTCGGTCGTGACGACTTTGTATCGCTCCCCCGTCAGCACATTGAGCGTGGCCTGGGTGCCGACGATCTGGCTGGTGGGCGTGACGAGCGGCGGGTAGCCCATTTCTTTCCGAACCCGGGGGACTTCCTCCAGCACTTCTTTCATCCGGTCGAGCGCGTTCTGTTCGGTCAGCTGCGCGGCGAGGTTGGAGAGCATGCCGCCGGGAATTTGCGACGTAAGAATTTCCGCGTCGACACCGGTGAAATCACTTTCAAACTGGCGGTATTTGCGGCGCACTGTGCGGAAATGCTCGGTAATCGGCAGAAAGGCTGCGAGATCCAGCCCTGTGTCGTAGGGCGTGTTTCGGAGCGACGCGACAAGGGTTTCCGTTGCCGGATGGGAGGTCCCGCCTGCCAGCGGCGACATGGCAGTGTCGAGCATGTCGAGCCCGCCGAGGATGGCCATCAGCGACGACATGGAGGCCATACCGGAGGTGTAGTGCGAGTGCAGATGGATCGGAACCTTGACGGCCAGTTTCAGCCGGCGCAGGAGGTGATAGGCATCCAGCGGAGCCAAGAGCCCGGCCATGTCTTTGATGCAAAGCGTGTCCGTACCCAGGTCTTCCATTCTTTTGGCCAGATCGACGAACCGGTCCAGGCTGTGCACAGGGCTGACGGTGTAGCTGATCGTGGCTTCGGCATGTTTGCCGCAGGCTTTCACTTCGCGTACGGCCCGATCGAGATTGCGCACGTCGTTGAGCGCATCGAAGATGCGGAAGACATCGATGCCGTTTGTGGCCGACCGTTCGATGAATCGCTCCAGCACGTCGTCGGCGTAGTGCCGGTAGCCCACGAGGTTTTGCCCCCGGAGCAGCATTTGGAGCTTGGTGTTGGGCATCGCGGCCCGGAGCGCGCGGAGCCGTTCCCAGGGATCTTCTTTTAAGAACCGAAGGCAGGTATCGAACGTCGCGCCGCCCCACACTTCGAGCGACCAATAGCCGACGGCGTCGAGTTTTTGCGCGATGGGCAGCATGTCTTCAGTGCGCATGCGCGTGGCCAACAGCGACTGGTGCCCGTCGCGAAGCGCGACGTCGGTAATCAGCAGCGGCTTGCCGGCTGCGGGTTGAATCGTGAACTCGTCCGAGCGCCCCTTCCGGACTTTCGCTGTTTTGACGGCGGGCGGAGAGGCGGGTTTCTTCGCCGCCTGTTTTTTTCTCGATGGCCGTTGTGTTGCCATGGTGGTCGATATGCCTCGTGTGTGTTCGTGGTAGGGCTGTCGGACTACAGCCCTTCGTAGGCCGCAATAGCGGCAGAAAGCGCCAAAACCAAATCTTCGGGCTGTTCGAATTCATGGTACCGATAGAGATCCGGATGGGTGTCGAGGTAGGACGTGTCGAACCGCCCGGCCATAAAATCGGGTTCCTGCATGATCGATTTCATGAAGGGAATCGTCGTTTTGACCCCTCGAAGCACGTATTCTTCAAGCGAGCGCCGCATGCGGCTCACGGTCTCTTCCCACGTTCGTCCGCGTACCGTCAGTTTGGCCAAGAGGGCGTCGTAATAAGGCGGGATCGTGTAATCCTTATAGACCGCGCCGTCAATACGGACGCCGATGCCGCCGGGAGAGAGATAGGCCGTGACGGTTCCGGTGCAGGGCATGAAATTGTTCTTCGGGTCTTCCGCATTGATCCGGCATTGGATGGCGTGCCCTTGCAGGATGACATCCTCCTGTTGGATGTCGAGCGGCTTGCCCGCCGCGATCGAGATCTGATTGCGCACGATATCAATGGCCGTAATCTGCTCTGTGACCGTATGTTCCACCTGGAGCCGCGGATTCATTTCGATGAAGTAGAACTGTCCGTCCTGATCGAGGAGAAACTCGACGGTTCCGGCGTTGTCGTAGCGCACGGCCTGGGCGATGGTGATGGCGGCCTTGCCCATCTCCGCCCGCAGCTTCGGCGTCAGGATCAGCGACGGAGCGATTTCGATGAGCTTCTGGTGCCGGCGCTGGATCGAACAATCGCGTTCACCGAGATGGATGATATGGCCGTGGCGGTCTCCCAGAATCTGGAACTCAATATGGTGCGGGCGCTCGATATATTTTTCGATGAACACGCTGCCGTCGCCGAAGGAGGCCTGGGCTTCCCGCGAGGCGACTTCCATGTTTTCGCGCAATTCGGCATCGGATCGGACGACGCGGAGACCGCGTCCGCCGCCACCGGCGCTGGCCTTGATCATGACCGGGTATCCGGCCTTCTTGGCGAAGGCGAGCGCGTCTTTCACGTCGGTGATGGCGCCGTCCGTTCCGGGAACGATCGGCACACCGGCGGACTCGGCGAGCTCGCGCGCCTTGACCTTGCTGCCCATCAGCGTAATGGCATGGGGAGACGGACCGATGAACGTCACGCCCGATGCGTGGCAAAGTTCGGCGAACTCGGCGTTTTCCGAAAGAAATCCGTAGCCGGGGTGGATCGCATCGGCGCCGATACGGACGGCCAGGTCCACGATCTGCCGGCTGTCTAAGAAGCCCTTCACGGGTCCGGGACCGACCAGATAGGCTTCGTCGGCCTTCTTGACGTAGATGCCGGTCGAGTCTGCCTCGGAGTAGATGGCAGCGGTGGCGATATTCAATTCGCGGCATGCGCGGATGATGCGCATGGCGATTTCACCGCGATTGGCGACCAGGATTTTCTTGAACATACTGTTCCCAGGAGACCAGGAAAAATGAGCGCGTACGCTAACATAGGAGCAGGAGTGGTGTCGAGGGAGGGGAGTGCGATGTTGGTTGGAAGGAGGGGTGTTAGGGAACGTGCCGATTATTTCCATGTAGATAGAAAACTGTCGACTTGGTGTATAAAGAGCATCTGCTAGCGAGGGATATGATCGGAGTACACGGCGGTTGGCTTATGGAACGATGCGGACAGAGATTTCAGCCTGAGGGGAGAGCTCAGCATATTGTCGAACGAGGGATAGCTCTGATCCTTAGTGCGTTTCTTCTCGTCGGCCTCGAATGTTCACCGGCCAGGAGCGAATCCCCCGCGCCTTCCGTTCATTGGGGCGGCACGGCGTTTCCCGATCAGTATTCCACGGTAACCACGGGACTTACGCTCAACCGCTTCACGCCTATCGACGGCTTGGGGAATAAATATGATTCCACGGTGGGGAATACGCTGGGCTTCAACCTCATCACGCTGAGTTGGACCCAGCATTGGGGCGGGATTTTTGAGGGCTGGAGTACGAATCTCACGACCGGGGTCAGCCCGACGAGTGATGAGCCCAGTCAATTTTTCCAGAACGAAGTCATTCACCAACTGCGGCAGTTGCCGGCGGTTCCCACCGTGGCTCCTCGTAAGGAGACCGATGTGATGGTCGATGGGTCTGTGACGCGGTGGTTTCCGCTCTTTCAGCCCAAGGTAATGTTTGTGGGCGGTGGGTTTTCCGTCGGAACGATCTATCAGCAGGGGTTTCTCCGGGCCGGTATCAGGCGATTGCAGATTTCACCGACCTTCCATTCTGGAGACTGGGGGGATGTGAGTGTTCGGGCGTCTACCTTGGGACGGATCAGCTATCAGGACAACGGGGCCGTTCTTCATGCCGTGAGGCAGACCGCAGGACTCGTGCAGCCCGCGATCGCATTCGGCCAGTACCGTAGGAATAGCAGGGGCGAAACGATCCCCACGTGGGAAATCGAGTTTGCACTCATGTGGGACTCTGGGATCTTCGTGAATACATCGGGGCAAAGCCAGAAACAGTTCGCCTGGTCGCTGGCCCTATCCGGCGGACCGCTGCGGTTTGAAACGTGGAACGATAGTATGGGCAAGATTGCGGAGCGTGACTACGGTCCGACGTACGGCGCGAGTCTGACGCTTGATCTCCTGCGAGTCTGGGGCTACATGGACGGCACGGCATCGGATGCCCCGCCTGCCCCTGCTGCACCCTGACCCTCGTTATCGAGCCAGTATGAGAAAGGCTTTGGAGCGGGCATTCCCGCCGCCGGCGACGATGTCGATGAATGACATGCCGGGCTTGAGATCGGGAACGGTCGCTTCGATCGTCGTCTCGTTCACGAACGTATACTCAATTTTTGCCGGGCCTGCGGCGCTGAATGCGACGCCGTGAAAACATTCCTTCGTGCCGAAGTTTTCCCCTTTGATCATGACTTTCTGGCCCGGCTTGGCTTCGTCCGGTTCCACGCTCGAGATTTTGGGCCGCTTGCTGCGATCGCAGACAGGATCTTTCTCGATCACCGATTGGTCCGAACCCTGGATCGATTCCATTTCGTAGAGTGTGAAGCCGGCGCCGTCGACGATGGCGCCGGCTTCGGCATGCAGCGATGGCGCAAAGCATGGCATCAGCATGAGCGAGCATGTGATGACCATGCAGGATGACAGTCGATCGGGATGCATGAGGACCTCCTTTGAAAGAAGGCTACTGGCTTGGCATCGGGACATAGGTTTCTCCGATAATCGCTTGGCCCGGGGCCGACAAGGCAAATCGCGCAAAAGCATCAACCATGGGAGCAGGTCCCTTCTTCGCGAGCAGCAACAGCGGGCGGCGAAGGCTGTAACGGCCGTCTCTGACAGTCGGACCCTCAGGCTCCACCTTGTCCACCGGCAGCAAACGGACGGCAACACCGCCCGTGACCGCGGATAGGCCGGTGCTCAATGAAATATAGGTTGCTGCCGAGAGTGGTGGAATAGTACCGACCACTGTTTTCAGAACGTCCTCATCAGGGCCGATCGTTTTGGAGGCAGTGGGCATTTTCCCGGCAATGCCCAATTGAGACTCAAAGGCGTCGCGGATGTTTTGTGAGCGTGGCCGGTCGATCAGGACAATTTTTGTTTCGGGCCCGCCCAATTCAGCCCAATCGTGGACCTTGCCGGAAAAGATGTCGGCGACCTGTTGCCTGGTTACATCCTTGGTGAAGTTGGACAGATGCACCAAAATCCCGATGCCGTCCCATCCGATCTGTGTGGCGGCCAGCGGCGGATGCTCGGCGCCTGTCACGGCGATGTGAGCCTGGTCCGTCTGGACCAACTCCAGCGGTTTGGAATGGTCGTCCCAGAGCAGGTCCACGTAGGCGCGTGGATTCGCTTTTTCGAAGGCGCGTGCCAGGGCCTCCATGGTGGCTTGCTCAGGCCCGTTTCCGGCGATGACAAGATTGCCGGCAATCTCGGAGGCGTTGCCGGGGCTTGCCAGGAACAGGCCGACGAGAACCAGCAGTACCGTAAGCCGTTGGGAGATGCGCACAGACATTCCGGGCAACGGAGATGGCAAGCAGGAATGCTCAGTGCGGTCAGGTAACGGAGACAACCCCATCTTATCGCTCAGAACCTGAGTCTGTCCCCGTGGAAGCGTTTGAATCGAAGGAGGTGTTCGGCGGCGGCACATTCCGTTTTGCGTTCAGCGGCGGCAGTTTGGCGAATCGTTCCATCCGTTCGTTATTCATGGCAGCGGCTTTGATCTCCGCAAATCCCGGTTTATGATCACCGACGACTTTGGACGAAAAGGAAGAGAGGAGTCTGGTTGCCTGCCGGGCATGACACGAAGGGCATTCCGTGTCTTCGATCCGGTCATGAATGGACTGGGCCGCTTCAAATTGCGAGGAACAGGCTTCGCAGCGATATTCATAGAGAGGCATGTGATTTCCTGTTCGATATCGGACGCACCGCGTATCACTGCAGGACGTCGATGAACACCCTTGACCGGCCTGCAAGGTTGCGTTTATTGTAGCACAGTTGTATGTGTTCACTACCAGCATGACAGGAGGATTCCGATGGCAGTGCTGCTCCGGCGATACAAAGGCAATAACGGGATGATGCAAGAAGAACGAATCGATGACGACGATCGAATCGAGCGCTACATGCGGCTCTTCGAGAAGGACGATGTCAAAAAGTTACAGACCGGCGTCAAAGTGTTCATCGAAAAGGACGAGTGGCAGCTCCTTCCGTAAAGACGTGAGGGGTCAGGAGTTAGGGGTAAGGGGTCGGCGGCTGACAGGGACTCCTTACCCCGTACGCCTCACGGATTCCGCATGACCTACTGGGTTCATATCGCGCGCTCAATTGACCGGGTGACGTTGCATCGTGATCGGTGCTCGGAAGTGCCGTCGAATTCTTCCTCCAGTGATTTCTGGGAAGGAGGCTGGTTCGATTACCCGGACAAGGATCGGGCGCTTCGCGCGATGGAACAGGCAGGGGCAAACGAGCAGCGGCGGTGCCCGCTGTGCAAGCCCTAGCCGTATAAGGTTTTGAGGCCAGGTCATCCGATTTTTTTCGCAGCACTCAATCCTCAGCACTCAGCACTGTTTATTCTATGCCACGCCTTGCGCTACTTCTGACGACCCTGATCTGGGGCGCCACGTTTCCCGCTACCAAGGCGGCGCTTGAGCAAATCCCCCCACTCTCCTTCACATTTTTGAGATTTTTGTTGGGCGCCGTCCTCGTCGGGACCTGGTTTCTGCTGATGAGGCGGCCGCTGGTCCGCGGTCGCGAGGTGTTGGTGGCCAGCGCGGTGACCACCGTGTTTCTCTTTCTCGGCTACACGCTTCAGACCGTCGGTCTTCAGTACACCAGCGCATCGAATTCCGCTTTTCTGACAGCGTTGTATGTGATTTTTGTGCCGTTGATTCTCAGGCGCTTCGATGGCCGTTCGCTGCTTGCGACGGCGATCGCCGTGATCGGGCTGTGGTTGCTGGTCAAGCCCAGCGCAGGCATGAACATCGGCGATCTCCTGACTCTGGGGTGTGCCGCGGCGTTTGCGGGACACATTGTGTGCCTGGAACGGTTCACCCGCGCGTTCGATGCGCCGTCCCTGTTGGCCTGGCAGATGGCCGCTATGACGCTGCTCTTTATTCCCATCACATGGTGGGAACAGGCTCCGGCGAGCGCTTTTGCGCCGACCGCGGCGCTGCTGATCGGGCTGCTTGTCACCGGTGTATTCGCCACCGGCGCCTTTGCGGTTCAAATGTGGGTGCAACAGGTGGTTCCTGCTCAACAAGTGGCGCTGGTCTTTGCTTCAGAGCCGGCCTATGCCGCCTGGCTCTCGTGGTATTTTTTGGGAGAAACGCTGGATCTCCAAGGGTGGATCGGCAGCGCGCTGATTTTATCGGCGGTGATCATCGGAGCGCTTGAAGGCCGAACACAGCTGCCACCCCCTTCATCCGGAGCCGTTCAGCCGGCCTGACACAAGCAGATGAAGAAGGTTAAAAGTGATAGGATGATGTCCTGAAGGGGAAGAGAGGTCCAATTCTTCGCTCAGCCGTAAGCTGAATCTCAGTCTTCCCAATGCAAGGAGTACCATGGCGCAAAAGTTTGGAAACGGTCGGTGGGTCCATGAAGGGTTTCTGGATAATCGAGTTGAAGGGACCGTCGTCGGTCGCATCGTCTTTGCCGCGATCGGACCGGTGGATTTTCATCTGCGAGGCAATTTCAAGGCAGATATCGCGGGCGAGGTGATCCGGTTTCGCAACAGCCGGTTTGAAGACGAGGACATGGCTGCACAGGTGATCGGCGATATGGAGAATCCGCAGATCGGGACGGTCAATTTAATCTCCTTCGATCCGCATCCGAATCTCACGCCGCATCCCTATGTGGAATGGTTCTCCCTGAGAAAAAATCACTATCGGTTTGAGCTCAATCCAGGCGAAGCCTGGATTGTGCCGGAGGCGGAGCGCGGCGAGATCGATGGGGAAAGCCGGAGGATTCGTGAGCGATCGGCCGTTCAGTCACCTGAACGGCCGACGGCCAATGATGAAACAGAGTGGGTGTAACCGGATGTTTAGGCCGGGATTTCCTCAGCCTGGGCCGGAACCGGAATCTTGATCTCAAGCGGCCGTTTAAGAGCGCCGAGATCCGTATCTTGCTTGCTCTTGCCGTCCCGCACATACTCAGGCACATCCCGAATATCCCAGATAAGTCCCAGCCGCTCCAGCAGCTTCAGGCCATAGTAGGTCATGTCGATTTCCCACCAATAGAATCCCTGTCTGGTAGAGGCGGGGTAGTAGTGGTGATTGTTGTGCCAGCCTTCCCCCATGGTGATGAGGGCAAGGAAGAAATTGTTGCGGCTGTCGTCGCCGGTCTCGTAGCGCTGCGATCCATACACATGCGACAGCGAATTGATCGTGAACGTGCCGTGCGCCAGCGCAACGGTCGAGATAAAGAACCCCCAAATCAGCATCTGGGGTCCGTTGGTGCCGAGGTCGGGAGCCTTGGCTTCCAGCAACATGCCTAACCCAAACATGGCGAATCCGGTGAGGATCGGAATGAGGACGTCGAAACGATCGAGAAATCGCAACTCCGGAAACTTTAAGAAATCGGTGATGGCCTTGAACCGCGGAGCATAGTGCGTTTGTGACATAATCCAGCCCATGTGCGACCAGAGAAATCCTCCCTGGCGCGGGGAGTGCACGTCGTCGGGCGTATCAGAGGCGATATGGTGATGGCGATGATGGCTTGCCCACCAGATGGGGCCGCGTTGCGCGCACATACCGCCGAAGATTGCAAAGGCAAACTGGACGGTACGGGAGGTCTTGAACGTGCGGTGTGAAAAATACCGGTGGTACCAACCGGTGATGACGAACATCCGGAGGAAATAAAACGCGACGGCTACGGCAACAGCGGTCCAGCTCCATCCAACCCAGAAGACCCCCAAGCACATCAGATGGACGGCGATAAAGGGAATGCTGCGGACCCAATCTACCTTGGGTGGGCCGTCCAATTTCATTTTCTCCAGACCCGCCCACGCGTCGAACCAACGAAGGAGCGCGTAGAAACGGTCTTGGCCGGGGGTCGACGGGTGCATAGACTGCGTAGCAGACATTCGATTACCTCCAGGGTCAGGGACCGGCGATCTACAGTTCGGGAGTGCGGCGCGCCGGTGGCCCGATAAATAGTCTCGCGGCGCTTGTTTGATGAAGAAGAGGGCAGGCCGCAGAGGCTGAATCACTATGATGGAAGACGATGCATGATTCAGCTGTATGATAGGAGTTCATTATACACATAATTTACAAGAAAGTGAAACCGGGTTGTTCTTGTGCTATCAACGGCCCATCCTCATTCTACCGGAATGGTCAGGGCTGTCCAGCATATGTCCGAGTTTGCCATGCGCCAAGACAGCCGGCCACTGAATATTTGACAGTCTTGCCCGCGCGTCTCTAGAATGCCGCTCCATGATGAACGATCGTTTTCTCAAAGCCTGCCGGCGTGAGCCGGTTGACTGTACACCGGTGTGGTTTATGCGCCAGGCCGGGCGCTATATGGCCGAATATCGGACGTTGCGCGCCAAGCATGCGATTCTTGAAATGTGCAAGACGCCCGAGTTGGCAGCCCAGGTCACGCTCCAGCCGATCGACCGGTTTCCGCTGGATGCCGCCATTATTTTTGCCGACATTCTCCTCCCGTTGGAGCCCATGGGGATCAGTCTGGAATTTGCCCAGGGTGAAGGTCCGGTGATTCATAATCCGGTCCGTGATCGTGCGGCGGTCGAACGGCTGAAGGTGGTGGACGGTGATGAGTTGGAATACGTTGCCGAAGCGATCAGACAGGCCCGGCGCGCGCTCAATGGGCGAGTTCCCTTGATCGGCTTTGCCGGTGCGCCATTCACCCTGGCCAGCTATGCAATCGAGGGCGGCGGGTCGCGCAACTATTTGCACACGAAACAGATGATGTACGGAGATCCGGCCGCGTGGCATGCGCTGATGGATAAGTTCGCACGGGTTATCACCAGCTATCTCAAGCGGCAAATCAAGGCAGGGGCGCAGGCGATTCAACTCTTTGACAGCTGGGTCGGCTGTCTCTCGGCAGGCGACTATGCGGAATATGTGAAGCCGCATGTGCAGAAGATTTTTGACGCACTCAAGCATGAAGGGGTGCCGCTGATTCATTTCGGCACCGGCACGACAGCCATTCTCCGGCAGATGCGTGAGGCGGGAGGCGACGTGATCGGGATCGACTGGCGGGTTCATCTTGATGAAGCCTGGGCGATGGTCGGACACGATCGCGCGGTGCAGGGGAACCTGGATCCCCTCGTTTTATTTGCGCCGCTTCACGAAATCGAACGCCGGGTCGAGGACATTTTACGGCGCGCCGGCGGGCGCGCGGGCCATATCTTCAATCTTGGACACGGAATCCTGCCGACAACCCCGGTCGATCACGTTGCCGCGACGATCGATATGGTGCATAAGCTCAGCCAGCGATAGGGTCAAGAGCGTATCGCCGATAGCGGATGGCTGATGGTTGGGATCGGGAAGACGTCGGATGGAATTTTGTGTCCTGCCATTAGCTATCAGCCATCAGCTCTGGTGAATTCATGTCTACTACCCAACGCCCTACCGCAATTCTGCTGATGGCCATGGGTGGCCCGGATTGTTTGGAGAACGTGGAGCCCTTTCTGCTTGATGTGCGCGGAGGCCGACCGACGCCGCCTGAACTCGTGGCGGAAATTCGGGAGCGGTACCGTGCGACCGGCGGGAAGTCGCCGGCTGTCGGGATCACTCAGAGCATGGCGAGGACGCTGGAACGGCGGTTGAACGAGGCCGGAGCCGATCGATACCGCGTTTATGTCGGGTTGCGGCATTGGCATCCGTTTATCAAGGAGACCTATGCCGAGTTGCTGAAGGCAGACCCGGACCATGTGATCGGTATGTGCATGGCGCCGCAGCAGTCTTCGCTGAGCACCGGCGCCTACCGGAAAAAAGTCGAAGAGGCGCGCGAGGCTTTTCAGAGCGCAGTCCCGGTCAGTTATGTCGGCAGCTGGCATACTCATCCCAGATTGATTGCGGCGATTGTCGAGCGCATCGAGCAGGCGCTGTTGAAATTTCCGGCCGACGTGCGGGCCTCTGTGCCGGTGTTGTTTACGGCGCACAGTTTGCCGGAACGAATTGTGGCGATGAAAGATCCCTATCCCGAAGAAGTGAAAGGCACCGTCGAAGCCGTGACGGCGTTATTGGGACAGCAGCCGACGACATTTGCGTATCAGAGCCAAGGGCGGTCGAGCGAGCCGTGGCTTGGCCCGACTGTGGAGTCAAAGCTGGACGCGTTGGGTCTGGAAGGGCACCGGCATGTGCTTGTCGCGCCGATCGGATTTATCTGCGACCATGTAGAAACACTCTTCGATATCGATATCGAATTAAAGCAGCGGGCTGCCGCGCAAGGGATGCGGCTTGAACGGATGGCCATGCTGAACGACCAGCCGGCCTTGGTCGAAACTCTGCTGGATATCGTGGCTGCGCACGAATCATCCCTCTGTCTTCAGTCGTGAATCAACCTCGTTCAGTGGTCATCGTCGGCGGCGGAATTTCCGGCCTCGCCACCGCGTTTGCCTTGCAGGAGCAGGCGGCGGCAAGCGGCCTGCTCATCCGCTGCACCGTCCTCGAATCCGGATCGACATGGGGCGGGAAGATCGTGACTCACCGGGTCGGCGATCTGGTCACCGAGGCCGGCCCCGACTCCTTCCTCTCCCAGAAACCAGCCGGTCTTGCGCTTTGTGCGAAGCTGGGGCTGAGCGAGCAGCTGATCAATACCAATGTCACGGGCAAAAAGGCATTTGTATTGTGTGGCGGGCAGCTTCACGAATTACCTGAAGGACTGGTTTCATTTGTGCCGAAGGAATTGGGGCCGTTTCTCCGCAGCGGATTGCTGAGTTGGACAGGTCTGGCGCGTATGGGTTGCGATGTCCTTCTACCGCGGGGTTCCTCAGAGGGCGATGAGTCGTTGGCCTCTTTTTTCAGGAGGCGGTTTGGGACGGAAGTGTTCGAACGCGTGCTGGAGCCTCTCATGGCGGGGATCTACGCGGGCGATGCCGAGCAGATGAGTGTGAAAGCCACGTTCCCCAGATTTGTTGAACTCGAACAAGAACATGGCAGCATCATTCGCGGGATGATGGCTGTCAAAAAGCAAGCGGCATCCATGCCGCCGGGCGATTCATCTCGCACCATGTTCGTCAGCCTGAAAAACGGGCTGAGTGATCTGGTGGAGGCGTTGACGGCGCGATTGGCTCAGCAGGGCACAGAGCTTCGGCTGGGGGGGCAGGTCGATGCCATGCGAGTACGGTCGCACCAACCGGGTCGCTGGATGTACGACCTGATTCTACAGGACGGATCGGCACTCTCTGCAGAAAGCCTGGTGCTGGCGACGCCCGCCTATGTCTCGGCGGAGCTCTTGCGGCCGTTGACGCCGATTGCCGGCGGGTTGCTGGAGACCATTCCCTATGCCTCGACGGCCACGATTGCGATGGCCTATCCGGCCAACCGGGTGGCGGGAGCTGTCGAGGGATTTGGGTTTATTGTTCCTCGAAAAGAGGGGCGCGATTTGATTGCCGCCACGTGGACCTCCCTCAAGTGGCCGCATCGCGCTCCATCGGATCGCCTGTTGGTTCGCTGTTATGTCGGCGGGGTGGGGAGGGAAGCCATTCTTCAGTCGGACGACGATGAGTTGATTGCTCGAGTCCGTGCGGAACTCTCAACTCTGTGTGGAATCACGGCGGAACCGAGTTATGTCGAAGTGAATCGCTGGTGGAAGGCGATGCCGCAATACACACTGGGGCATCTGAGCCGTCTGGTACAAATCGACGCGGCTCTCAGTCGATATCCCGGATTGGTCCTGACCGGCGCGGGCTATCGAGGCGTGGGGATTCCTGATTGTATTCGCGACGGTGCGGTTGCTGCCGGAAAAGTCATGGGCTATCTCACGGGCCAACCCGCTCACTGAACGTCTCGGATCGGCATCTCAACGATCGCCGGCGCCACGGACTCGGTCGTGCGATGACGCCTCTTCGACACCCATCAGTGCAAGTGCGCAGTTCGGGCCGGCATCGAGGAAAGGCCGGATGTGCGTGGATGTTTCATAGCGGGATACATCCACGCGCGTGTCAGCGGCAACTCCGTCGGGCCGGCGGTCTCCTGTCGGGCAGCCAGGATCTGATAGACGTTCAGCCAACCCTGATCGAATCCCACCGAAGAACCGGCCAGATAAGCGCGCCAGACCCGCAACGTGCGTTCCCCCACCAGGCTGCTTGCGGAGTTCAGTTGTGCTTCCAGACGGCGCGACCAGTGGGCAAGCGTGCGTGCGTAGTGCGGCCGCAGGCTTTCGACGTCATAGACCTCGAAATTCTGCGCGGCCATCCCGCGTATGATCAGGTGCAGATGCGGCAGTTCCGTGTGAGGGAAGACGTATTTATCCATGAACTCGCTCACGCCGGACCCGACGGTCCGGCTGTCGGCATCGGGCGAGGTGATGCCATGGTTCAGGAAGAGTCCGCGGTCACGCAACAATCGGCGGACGACACCGAGATAGACGGGGAGATTCTTCTGCCCGACGTGCTCAAACATGCCGATGCTTGAAATCTTGTCGAACGACGCCTCGCCGAACTTCGTCGGCGCGTCCCGGTAGTCGAGCTTCAGCACCTCGACCCGTCCGTTCATTCCAGCCGCCGCGGTCCGCTCTACGGCGTAGGCCCATTGGTTATCAGACAGCGTAATGCCGACGGCGGTCACGCCATAATGCTGCGCGGCATGCAGGATCAATCCGCCCCAGCCGCACCCGACATCGAGCAGCCGTTCGCCGGGCTGGAGCCGCAGCTTTCGGCAGATGTGGTCGAGTTTGGCAAGTTGCGCGGCGTGGATCGTCTCATCGCCGGTTTGGAAGTAGGCACAGGAATAAATCATGCGTTCGTCGAGCCAGAGTCGATAGAACTCGTTGCCGACGTCGTAGTGATGTTTGATGTCGTCGATATCCTGCTTCGGCGAGTGATGCGCCGTTACCGAGGAGATTCGGGCGGTGACCGGCGCTCCGCCTGCAGCCGCCAGCCGTTCGGCGCTCGCGATGACGGCGATAATGTCGCCGTCAATATCGATGCGCCCATCGACGAAGGCTTCGCCCAGCGAGCCGAGCGTCGGCTGCGCCAGGGCGGGCAACAAATCGGGATCGCGTATGGCCATGACAACCTGAGGGTGCTGGCCGAAATTCAGGCGGGAGCCATCGGGGAGGACCAGATCGAGGGGCTGGCCGCCGCTGGCGCGGATTGTTTCAACCAGCCGTTGGATTCGGTGGGTGACCGCCTTGCCGACCACCTTGCGGGCAGCCCGCGATAACAGTCCTCCGTTCGGCATGATGACCTCCGTTGGGCTGCGAGCGAGAATTCCTGCCGAATGTATATATGGCCTATGGGGATGGGATACTCAGTCCAGGCATTCTCGCCGTGAATTCGGTTCGAGCAAGCGCAGGCTGCGCTCGTCCCCATCGAGAATCGCTGATATGCGAGCTCGATTAGTCCTTTCGTGCCCGCTCTGTCAAGATGCCACGATTAAGGCGCAGGTGTTATAGGCAGTGTTAGCGAAGAGCATGCCAAACATAACCAGATGAGCATTCATACAGTCAGAATAGTAGAACGAGGAAAAGAAGAGGGTGTTGTGAGGCAGAACTCCTCGTACGGATGAAGCTACACTGAGGAATAGTGCACCAATGTCACCGATCGATCGCGAATGTTTTACGGGAGAATGATGGCCTGCTCCGGATAGCCGAGTTCTTTGAGTGTCATTTCGAGAGCATCGACCATCTGCGGGGGACCGCAGAGGAAAATGCAGGTGTCGGAACCGGGAGCCGGAAGATGCCGGCGAAGAATGTCGACCGTGACCCGTCCTGTCCCTTCCGGCCATCCGGAAGGCGGTTGTTCGAGCACATGATGGCAGTGGAAGTTCGGGTATTCCCGTACAGCCCGGCTCCATTCCTCTCTCAGAATAATGTCCGCTTCGGTTTTGTTGGCAAAAATCAGAAAGAGTTCCGCATCGATTCGCTTGGTGAGAATCCAGCGGATGATGGCAATCATCGGGGTGATGCCGGTGCCTCCCGCCACGAATCCCACTCGCTTGGCCATTCCATCCATCCAATGGCCGCCCTGGTTCGGTCCGCTTATCAGCACCGTATCGCCGATCCGCTGATCGTGCAGATACTTCGAGACGACACCGGTTGCATAGCGTTTCACGGTGAGGTCAAAAGAACCGGTTACACCGGGCAGCGAGGAAGGTGTGTAGGCACGCTTGACCGATTTGCCGTCGATCGTCGCATGGACATACAGAAAGTCGCCGGGCAGCATGTCCAGTGTCGCGTCGGCGGGCAGTTCGAACCGGAAGGTCTTGGTGTCGTGCGTCTCAGGCTCGATAGCCGTGATCTTGTACGGACTCGGGGTCTTGGTCTTGATACGGGTGACGGCATCCATGATAGGTAGCACATTTTACGAGGTTGCGTGGAGCGCGCGCAATGGAAGACTTTCCACCAAAAAGTCGTTCGCATCGAGAAGCTCCGATGTGCCCAGTGGGGCAGGTGTCGTCTATCGATTCATCTTAGGCGCGGAGGACTAGTGCTTCACGTATGCGGGTGGGGAGCGGTGACGGAAGGCCCGGCGCTGGTCATCAACGGCGATGGGTTTCCGCACACATCCCCTTGTTCTCTCAAGACACCAGCTCTTATAGTATGACCGTGGACCGATCTCCTTAAGAAGCATTGAGCTGATTATGCAATCGATGGATGGAAAATTAGTCATTTCCGATGTCAGCGGTCCGTTTCGCGAGCCGCGGGAGCCGGTCTTCTCGTACGACTATTCGATCCAGCGCTCGACTTGGTCGACGCCGCACGGCGTGCGTGTAAAGATCTCGATCCCGGACGAACTGGACGTGCTGAAAGCGCGGCTCCTGGGTCCATCTACGGGATCTCCCGGTCAGCAGCTGATGACCAATAAAATCCTTTCACGAACGATTGCCGATTGGAAAGTCCGGATTGCCGAGGCCGAAGGGATGTTAGCCGCGAGGCGCGACGTGATGGTGGCGCCGTTTGTCGGCCCGTTGGCGAATTTATTTGTGAAACTCGAAGGGTTGTTTGAGGCAGATCAGGCTGCGATTCGGGAGGATATCCGGAAGCGGGTCGGAATTTAGCTGCGCATCGTCCTCTCGCGTCCCGGTGTGATTGGCGTTTCCTCTCAATGAGAGGCAAAGGCCTGCGGGTCACGAACAACGGTTGCGGTTGGACGGTTTCCCAGACTCACAAGCACGTGGCGGGCTGCTGTCACCTCACGCTCAGTGGCCTGCGTCAGCCAGCGCCGGGCTTGGTCTTTATCCTTCGGTACTCCGCGCCCAAAGGCATACATGACTCCCAGCACGTGCATCGCTTCTCCGTTGCCATCTTCTGCCAGGCGTCGGAGCCCGTCAAAGGCTTTCCTGTACCAATGCACCGATTCCGGTGCCTCTAGCCCATCCTGCTTTGCGTAAAAACGGCCGAGGCGATACTGGGCAAATGCATCGCCCTGTTCGGCGAGGCGGATATCAGGGTTCGAACCGGGTGCCGGCGATTCGACTGCGTGCTTCGCGACCGATGCATATTCTTGTGGAGGTGCCGGAGGCGGCACAGTCGGCACAATGGGACTGCTTGCGACACTAGGGGGAGTGGCAGGAGGATTGACAGAAGGATTGGATGGAATGACTTTTGATACGTGAGTTGTGCCGGGCTGTGTGGCCGAGCGCTTGGCAATCGGGGCATGCGTAGACTTGGAGCTTTGTGGCTCAAGTGAGCGAGCACTCGGTGATAGGTTCGTCACCGGGAGCGCACTCTGAGGAGGAGGGACTGGTGCTGCAGCAACAGATGGTCCCGGTGAGCTACAGTTCTCTTGGATTGCCGAAGAGAGCTCCGAGCCTGTACCGACTTGGCAGTCTGTGTTGTGATTTGATGGGGTGCGCCACGCGGTGATTGCTGAGGCACCCCAGATCACCGCGATGAGGACAAAAGACCAACGCAACAATCGACGTCTGAACATCTGTCGATCGCTGGGAGGTACCTGTACGAGTCCAGGATAACCTTGCTTGGCCATATCGTTTAGTCACAGGATTATTTGAACGAAGTATATCAGGTTATTCGAGTGCTGTCTTGCGCTTGAAAGCCAAGCTGATAGGCCGTGCCATGGTGGACAGGAAATGGATGTCCAGACGAGTGTGGCCTAAAAAATGCGCCGGTAATGCTTGGAGTGGACGCCTGATTCGTCTGCAAAGCCGAGGGCTCCGGTATCCGGGCTTCCGGTGTCGTTCAAGTCGATCCGGTAATGGCCTCGAACCGCCTCCATTGCGACTTCGAACGGGACGGCGCCGGGATAAAGAGTGCCGGGCGCATGGGCGCCTCTGGTCAAGGTACGGATGGTATCGGCTTCCGCAAATTGCTTGTCGGAGAAAATGTAGATGTCGGCAATCGCATGGTTGCCGAGCTTATGGCCCGGGGTGGTGGCGGGAATTTGGTCGCCAAGGCTGCCGGCGAGCCGGTCCTGTTTGAGTTGTTTCAAAAGGCCGGCAATTTGACTATCCGTCGCTTGCGGCGGGACGACCAGACCGACGGCGTTCATCTCCAGAATGATCGTCTGCATTTTGAAGATGACGGGTGCGGCGTCCGGATCTTCGATTGCCGAGACAGCAGGGCCTTCGGTTCCGGCCGCCTGTTTGTTACGCGAACTCGGTACGATCAGCGCGACGAAAAGCCACAAGCCCAAAAGAATGCCGAACACCACGACCAAGGGGTGGAGGCCGGCGCGTTTGCCTTCCTGGTAGGGCCCCTGATTCTCGCTCATAGCGGGACGTCCTTCTGAGGGCTGGTCCGCGCCTGTTCCGGTTCCGTCTCGACAGGCCGGGCGAGGCGTTGCTTCGCTTCTTCCCATAAAAGATCCATTTCAGCCAGCGTCATGTCCGTCAGCGGCGTGCCGCTCTCCGCGGCTTGCGCTTCCACAAGATGAAACCGATCGATGAAGCGATTGGTCGATCCGCGAAGCGCCTCTTCCGGATTGACCTTCACGAACCGCGCGAGATTCACGAGTGAGAATAGAATGTCTCCCAATTCGGATTCGATGGCGGCGCCCCTATCAGCCTGGTTCGGCGCCGACTCAGCCCCGGCCGGAGTTTTCGCCAACGCCTCCTGCAGCTCAGCGACTTCCTCCGCTACTTTTCCAAAGATTTGTTCGAGGCCTGCGGCGTTGTGCGGCCAGTCGAATCCGACCCGTGCGGCTCTGGCTTGTGTCTGATAGGCCCGCAACAGGGCCGGCAGAGTTTTGGGCACGCCGTCCAGCGCAGACTGTGTGCCGCCGGCAGCTTCCCGCTCGGCGCGTTTGAGCTGCTCCCATTGGTGCAACACTTGTTCGCCGTTGGTGAGAGTGCCGGTCTGGTCGTTATTGCCAAATACGTGAGGGTGCCGGCGGACGAGTTTGTCCGCGAGTGTGTCGAGGACATCGTCAACGGTAAAGGTTCCGGATTCAGCGGCGATCTGGCTGTGGAAGATGACTTGTAACAGCACGTCGCCCAGTTCTTCCCGCAGCTTCGAAGTATCGTGTTGATCGATGGTCTCCAGGACCTCGTAGGTCTCTTCCAGCAGGTAGGGCTTCAAGGAGTCATGGGTCTGTTTCCGGTCCCACGGGCATCCGTTGACGGCGCGAAGCGTCGCCATGAGGCCAACCAGTTTGGCAAATCGTTCCGACATGATCCGCAACTGTATACCGAGGGCCTGTCCTGCTTCAATGGCGTCGGTCATGCACACACTGCCGCACCCCCATTGAAACCGCACAGATCCTAGCGTATCGTTCACAAGCCGAAGTGGCGTGTTGTGCGGATCGGCCCAAACATAATTAAGCTGTTAGGAAGTTATGAACGATTCCGAGAGGACCGTCTATCGCTTCTTGGAGGGTCTTGGCCTCGGGCTCGTGGAGCACGAACCCGACGGCAAAAACCCACCAGACTTCTTGGTAGCCGGCAGGATTGCAGTCGAGGTTAGGCGCCTGAATGAGAACGAGGAGGTGGACGGTGCCTATCGTGGTCTTGAAGTGACCGCCAAGCCGCTGCACTACATAGTTGTCAAGGCACTCGCCGAATCCGGCCCGCCGTCAGATGATCGCAGTTGGTTCGTGCACTACAGTGTTCAACGGCCGCTGCCATCATGGAAGGAGATCAAACATTTCCTATCCAACGGGGTAAGGCAGTTCCGCGCACAGCTTGACGATCCTCCTTCCGAGCTTTGCCTGGGCCGAGCAGTGCGGTTGAGTTTCCATCCTGCTAGTCGTTGTCATGAGAAGCTGCTTCTCCTCGGCGGCTCATCTGACCATGATGCTGGTGGGTTTCTGGTCGCTGAGCTATCCCGCAACCTCCGAATCTGCATTGACGAGAAGATTCGAAAAGTCGACAGGCTCCGGCACAAGTATCAGGAATGGTGGTTGGCCTTCGAAGATCGAATCGGCTACGGAGTTCTGGACCGCGACGATGTCGATCAGCTCCGAGCGTCCCTTGGCCCTGTTGTTGGCTTTGATAGGATTATTCTTGTCAGCCCGCTCGACCCACAACGTGCGCTGTGTCTATAGCCTGTGGGGTGGGGGTCTAACAAGCCCTGCAGCCACGCCGCTTCGCGGCGCTTGCTGCGATGGTTCGTTAGCGGTAATGGAATCAATGCTCTACTTCTCGTACGGGTCCAACATGTCTACGCCTAGGCTCAGGAAGAGAGTTCCATCTGCTTGTGTTGTGGCAGTTGCGCGGCTTCTCAAACACAGATTGAAGTTCCACAAGAAAAGCAAAGACGACTCCGGTAAATGTGATGCTGAGTGCACCAATGACGAGAAGGATGTCGTATATGGGGTTGTCTTCGGAATCGCCGCTTCAGAAAAACCAGAACTGGATAAGCATGAGGGGCTGAATGATGGGTACGAGGAAAAGAGCGTCTCAATCTATGCGAAAGAGGTAAAGAACTAAAAGCGGTTACCTCCTACGCATCAAACATTGATTCAAAGCTGAAAGCCTACAATTGGTACAAAGAGCACGTGGTGCGCGGAGCCAAAGAGCACTGTCTGCCACTTGAATACATCAAATTGCTTGAGGCTGTTGAATATGTGGCAGACTCGGATCAAAAGAGAGATGAGAGGGAGCTATTGATTTACGGCTAATAACCGATTCCAGGCGACGACATCGCTGGCACGTTTGAACCGGGGCGTTAGCCGATTCAAAATGGTGGCGGGAGCAACTCATGAAGGGTGAATTTGCAGTTGGTTGGCTTACTCTTGCGCTCATCAATGCTGGCCTTGCGCAGTCTAAAGGCAGGAGTGGATTAGGGTGGTGGTTTGGATCTTTGTTCTTCGGGCCACTTTGCACGTTTCTCATTGTCGTTTTGGATCCAAAGAATCCACAAGTTCCGAGCGACGGCGATTCACATTGACAGCTTGGCTGGGATTTCATGAACACGCACGCTCACGTCTCTTGCAGAGAGAGATGGGGGCAGTTCTTGATCTTGCATATCCTCCGGTCAGTCAAGTGAGAGATGTGCAAATTCAAGGGCAGACCCCACTAGGGTACTTCCAGCAGTCCAGGCGTACAGTTCGCAAGCCGTAGCGGTGTGTTGTACTGATAGGAACCGGCGGATCTGGCTCTCGTGCTGGTTGGCTTAAATATTAGTTGGGCGGCAGATCATGGTAAAAAAGATGCCTCGCGAAGTTTTAGAGAGAGCACGGCGCACTACAGCGGATACGGATGCATACAAAATATGTATGACCGTAATCAAGGCAAGAATCTTCACGATTCAGCGCTTGCTGAACAACGATATTCTTGTCCCTGTTCTCATGTTGAAGGTGGAAACAATCTATCTTCAGATTCGTCTGTTATTAGAAATGCTCTACCTTTCGAGCATAGTGACGCGAAAGAAGAAGTACGATCAGTATTGGCCTCGCACAGAAAAGGAGTACCAGCCGTCGGAGATTCGCCGGTTCCTTGGGGAGACACTAGACGAACACTTCCCCTATCCATTCCGCCAATCCCAAGGCTCCTCGGCATCGCTAAGATTGGAGTCCTTTGATCGACCCGTAACCGAGGCAGAAGTCTACAAGTTCTTCAACAAGTGCCACCAATACTTGCATGAGCCAAATCCGTATAAAAAGAGTTGGGCTGCTCGTGAAGTCGAATGCAACTCTTTGCTTGAAGAGGCCGTGGACTTCCTCAAGAAAGTCTGGGTTTTGCTTGAGAACCATTACCGCGTATCCGAGCTCGACAACGGCGAGAAAGTCGGCTTCATTTGTGGCCTTGGAAAAGAAACAGACCAAGTGGTTGTAGCGCTTCTCGTTTCAGATGGAAAAGAGTCAAAATAGTCTACTCCTTGAAAGAAAAATAAGGGTCAGAGACATTTCCATTGACTGAATTGCCTGAAGCCACGAAGAAGAAGCGACTGGTAGGGTCGGATAGTATCGCACATCCCTAAGGAGCGGCTGCAGATCCGAGGCCTGCATAACGATGTGTCTCAATTCCGGTCCGTATAATTGAATTGAATCGGCTTCTTGCTAAGGCTACAATTACCACATGATTGATTGGTCTTCTTGCCCAGCTGTTGAGCGTGATGCGGAGCGTGTGAGTGGCGCGTGGGTTTTTCGTGGTACTCGTGTGCCGGTTTCCGCGCTATTTCAGAATCTCGAGGATGGGGCACACGTCTCTGACTTTATTGTCTGGTTTCCGGGTGTCACGCTCGAGCAAGTCCGCGCGGTGCTTGAGCATGCTGCTCGCTCTTTAGAAGCAGCGTAGGTGCGCGTTCTGTTTGACCAGGGCACGCCCGTCCCACTTCGCCAGTACCTTGCAGCTCATCAGGTCACTACCACTTTTGAACTTGGTTGGAACTATCTGAAGAACGGTGAACTGCTTCAAAAATCAGAAGAAAGCGGCTTTTTCGTTCTGGTCACAACCGACCAGAATCTCCGATATCAACAGAACCTCTCGAGTCGCAAGATCGCAATTGTTGTGCTGACGACAACCAGTTGGCCACGCATCGAACGCGAGGTTGATCGGGTGACAAGGGCGGTTGATTCTGCCGAACCAAGCAGTTACGTTGAGATCCTTATCCCGTAACCGCTACTACTCCGTGAGTCATGCGCAGCTGTCAGGAACTGCGCTCTTGTATCCCACTTCTTCCTTTCTTTTGATGGCGAACACCGGCTACAGGGGACGGTCCGCTGCACAACTCCCCGCTGGGCAGAAAAAGGTTCCAGGAACCGTTGATCGCTTGGTTGAAATACTTTGAGATGAGTGAGCGCCATTGCGACTCCTAAACATAGTCGGACCTCGTACGAAGCCGCTGGCTATTGTGTTTCTGCCGCTCGGTCTTTAACGTACCTGTCTGATCGTCATCCCTAGGCTGTTGCCCATGCTTGAACTGCTCACCGACCCCAATGCCTGGATCGCGTTTGCGACGCTTGCCGCGCTGGAGATCGTTCTCGGCATCGATAACCTCATCTTCATTTCTATCCTGGCAGGCAAGCTGCCGCCCGATCGCCAGGATCTCGCGCGAAAGGCGGGCATCGCCGCGGCACTCGTGTCGCGCCTGGGTCTGTTGTTCGCGCTTACTTGGATCATGAAGCTCACGGCGCCGCTGTTCGCGGTCGCCGGTAACGAGTTCTCGGGCAAGGACTTGGTCCTGGTTTTCGGCGGGCTCTTCCTTATCTACAAAGCGACTATAGAGATTCACAACAAGCTCGAGGGGAGCGACAATGCCCCCACCGCCATTGCGGAGGCTACCAGCTTTTCTGCGGTGATCTTCCAGATTATGTTGATCGATGTCGTGTTTTCCCTGGACTCGATCATCACGGCTGTAGGCATGGTCGCTGAGCTTTCCATCATGGTGGCTGCCATCGTTGCCGCAGTCGTCTTCATGTTTGCATTTGCCGGTACGGTGCATGGATTCGTAGACAGGCATCCCACAATTAAGATGCTGGCACTTGCGTTCCTGCTCGTTATCGGCATGGCATTGATCGCGGACGGTTTCGACGTACACATTCCCAAGGGCTATATCTACTCTGCGATGGCATTCTCCATAGGGGTCGAGATTCTCAACATCCGGCTGCGCCGTCGTGGCCAGCCTGTACATCTGCACGGACCGGATGTGCAGCCGACACCTGTCTGCCCCACCTGCGGGCAGGCGGTCGTCCGGCCGTATCTCCTGAAAAAGGGGTCGGGAGGCATTGTTTAGAAGTGATTGCTGCACCGGCACAGGAGCACACGTGCTGCTGCCGTGCGGAAGTGGGGAGAGTACAGCCATCCGCCACTGGCAACTTGCGAGCCGATGGGTCCTATGGTAGGGTATCGCCCACTGTACGGTACGTATTGGGAGAGGGGCTAATGGCAGAGCAGGAGCAAGGATTCGTCGTTCGGGATCGGCGGGCGAGTGGAGGGTCGGATGCCCCGCCGCCACCAGCTTCTACGGCACAACAGACGCCGACGGCTTCCGCGTCACCGGCCGAGGCCTCCCATGAAGATCACCTGCTTCCCGTCAACTTCTCTTCCTTCGTCATCTCGCTCGGCTCGTCATCGCTCATGCTGATGGGGGAGCGGCTGGACCCTCAGCAACAGCCGATACCCGTCAATTTGCCTCAGGCCAAAGAAATCATCGATCTGCTGTCTGTCCTGGAAGAGAAGACCAAGGGCAATCTGACCTCGGAAGAGCAGACCGTGTTGCGCGACATGCTGTATGCGCTGCGCATGAAGTATGTCACGTTGGCATCGCCGAAGTAGTCTGGTTCGTCTCCCGCCTGCCGGTTTTCATTTCGTGGTCATTGTCCGGGCCGGTGCAATCTGTCTCCGGACTTTGAGACTCCCTCATAAGTCCGCTATAGTGGATGGGAGCGTCCTTTCGGACTAACGGAGAGCACAGCCGAAAATGCCTGAGTCTGATCCTTCCACACGCGGGCCTGGAGTCGCTGCCGCAAGGCTCAGCGATTCTCAGCGGATTGCTCCCGGCACCAAACCGCGCGCCAACGGGGGTGGCCGGCCCCAGGAACCGGAGCGGAAAAAGCTCCATCTCCGTCCCGTCTGGATCGTCCTCATCCTCCTGATCCCCTGTTTGGCCCTGACGCTGTACTACTCTCAGATGGCCGTGCCGGGCGGGCAGGTGAAGGGGTCGTTGTTGCCCACGACCAGCTATGCCATGGTGCTGTTGCTGGTCAATCTCGACTTGATCGGGCTTGTGGTTCTGACGCTGCTGCTGTCGCGGAATCTGATCAAGGCGTATTTTGAACGCCGCCATCGGCTTGTCGGCTCAGGATTTCGCACGAAGCTGATCGCCGCGTTCATCGGGTTTTCGTTGATCCCGACCGTGCTGCTTGCGGTGGTTGCCAGCGGGTTTCTCAACAAAGCCGTCGATGTGTGGTTCAGCGAGCAGATCGAGAATGTGATGAAAGATTCGTACGAGGTGGCGCGCCTGCAGCATGCGGGACACATTACGCTGGCCGTGAACAGCGCACGGGCCATTGGACAGGAATTGTTCCGTGAGGACATGCTGATTCCGGAGCAGCGTGATTTGTTGATTGCTGCGATGGCCCGGAAACGGATGGAGTATGGAGTTGCCGGGATTGAAGTGTTTTCCAACAAGATGGAAACACTGACGAAGGCGCTCGATGCGAATGTGCCGGCTGTTGTGCTGGATCTGCCGATCGGCCAGCTCGTCCTCCAAGTCCTCAATGGGAAGCAGGAGTTCACCTCCGTCCAGGAAGCGCAGTCGGGCCGGCTGGTGCGTGCCGGTATGCCGGTGGCCTCCGGCGGCCACAGCGGCGAGTTGGCCGGTGTGGTGGTCGTCGAAACCTACGTGTCGGAATCGTTATTGACGAAAATGGAAGGGATTACCCGCCAGTATGAGGAATATACACAGATCAAGGCGATGAAAAATCCAATTAAGGCCGGGGCGTATCTTCTTGTCGCCGTCGTGACCGTCATGATTCTGTTCAGCGCCACCTGGTTCGGGTTTTATGTCGCCCGGGGCATTACCGTTCCGATTCAGCGATTGGCGGAGGCAACCGAAGCGGTCGCGCAGGGGGATCTCACCGTCCAAATTGACGCGAAGGCGACGGACGAAATCGGCACCTTGATCGACTCCTTCAATCGAATGACGCAGGATTTACAGGGCAGCAAATCCAAGCTGGAAGAAACGAATCTGACGCTCTTGAACACCAACGCCGAACTTGATCGCCGCCGGGCCTACATTGAAACGGTCGTGGCCACCATCGCCGCCGGTCTGCTGTCGATCGATCGGAATGGAACGATTACGACGTTCAATCCGTCGGGCGAGCGCATTCTTGGCCTGGCCGGCGATCGGCTTCAGGGGCGTCCGGCCAATGAGGCATTCAAAGAATTCGGGCTCGATTTGTTTCAGACCGCGTACGACCGTATGTTAGCCGACGATCGGGATGATTTGTCACTGGAAGGACAGTTGGACGTGCAGGGGAAGCTCATCACGATCGGTTTGAACGGGTCGCGCATGCGGGATGAGGCGAACAACGATTTGGGGTTCGTGCTGGTGTTCGAAGACTTAACGGAGCTCATCAAGGCTCAGAAAGTCGCCGCGTGGCAGGAAGTCGCCCGGCGTGTCGCGCATGAGATCAAAAATCCGCTGACACCGATTCAATTGTCGGCCCAGCGGCTGCGCAAGAAGTTCTTCGAAAAGTCGCCGGATCTCGATCGGGTGTTCGACGAGGCGACCAACGTGATCATCAATGAAGTCGGCAGCCTCAAGCACATGCTGGACGAGTTCGCAAAATTTGCACGGTTGCCCGCTCCGCAAATGACGCGTCAGCCGCTCCAGGACGTGCTATTGGAAACGGCGGCGTTGTATCGCGCGGCGCAGAAGGATATCGAGCTGCTTCTGGACCTCGACGAAGACCTGCCTCCCATCAATTTTGATCGGGAGCAGCTGAAGCGCGTGTTCGTCAACCTGTTCGACAACGCGATTCAGGCGATGAATCAAAAGGGGCGGCTGTGGGTGAGCACGAAGTACGATATGAAAAGGAGACGGGCGGTGGTGACGGTGGCGGACGAAGGACCCGGCATCGCGCCGGAAGATCAGGAGCGGCTGTTCGTGCCGTACTTTACCAGAAAAAAAACCGGAACCGGATTGGGACTTGCGATCGTGCGCCGAATCATCACCGACCATGAAGGGCAGATTCAGGCGGGGAGTAATCATCCGAAGGGGGCGGCCTTTACATTCGATTTGCCGGTTTGAGGAACGCGCTGACAAGCCTGCAGGCTGGCAGAGTTGCCGAAGAACCGTTATGTCAGCGGGCTTCTTGCTAACGTGTCAGCTCACTACTTTGAGGGGAGTTATGGCGGCATCGATTTTAATTGTAGATGACGAAGAGGGGATTCGCACCTCGTTGCGAAGCATTCTTGAAGACGAAGGGTACGAGGTGGCGACCGCAGCCGGCGGAGCCGAGGCGCTGAAGATCTGTGGAAGCGAGCCGCCCGATCTTATGATGCTCGACATCTGGATGCCGGAGATGGATGGGTTGGAGACCTTGCGGCGCGTGAAGGAATTTGTGCCGGCGACACAAGTCATGATGATGTCCGGTCATGGCTCCATCGAAACAGCGGTCAAGGCTGTGAAACTAGGGGCCTATGACTATATCGAGAAGCCGCTTTCTTTGGAGAACGTGACGCTGCGCGTCAAGCATGCCTTGGAACAGTATCGATTGGAGCAGGAGAATCGGACGCTGCGGACCAAGGTCCAGCAGAAATTTGAGTTGGTCGGACAGTCTCCGGCGATGCAGCAACTGCGGCAATTGATTGAAACCGCCGGTCCGACGAACAGCCGGGTGTTGATCGGCGGTGAAAACGGAACGGGTAAGGAGTTGGTGGCGCGGGCCATCCACACGCACAGCGCCAGGGCCGACTATCCGTTCGTGGCCGTGAACTGCGCGGCGATTCCTGAAACGCTGATCGAGAGTGAACTGTTCGGCCATGAGAAGGGATCCTTTACCGGTGCCACCTCGATGAAGCGGGGTCAATTCGAGCAGGCCGACGGCGGTACGCTGTTTCTCGATGAAATCGGGGACATGAGTCTGAATACGCAGGCCAAGGTCTTGCGGGCTTTGCAAGAGCAGCAGTTCACGAGGGTGGGCGGCACGAAGTTGATGAAGGTGGATGTGCGGGTGCTGGCCGCTTCGAACAAGGATCTGGAAAAAGAAATTCAGAAAGGCCAGTTTCGCGAAGATCTGTATTACCGTCTCAACGTGGTGCCGGTCGTCGTCCCTTCGTTGCGCGAGCGACGCGAAGATATTCCGGCGTTGGTTCGGCATTTCATGAAAATCCATGTCGAAGAGCAGGGGCTGCGGATGAAAGAGATATCGCCCGAGGCGATGGCTGTGTTGCAGCAGTATGAGTGGCCGGGCAACATCCGAGAACTGCGGAACTTGATCGAGCGGCTGATGATCATGGTGCCGGGGTATGTCATCGAAGCCTCGCAAGCGGCCATGTCGATCCAAGGGCGCGCGGCCGGCCCTTCCGTCTCTTCCAGCGCAGCCGGCCAGGCTGCAAGTCCGCTCTTTGCCAAAGCCTACGATTCGCTGCGAGACGCGCGGAATGCGTTTGAAAAGGAATATATCGGCCGCAAGCTTCGGGAGCATCATTGGAATATCTCGCGTACTGCGGAAGATCTGCAGATCGAACGAAGCCATCTGCACCGAAAAATCAAACTGCTGGATGTGGAAATGAGGCCGGAAGGATGAGGAGGGTGGCGCGGCAGGCCGTTTCTTTGCTCGCCCACCGCCCACATCTGATCATTTGATTGGTCCAGTAGGGTGAACGATGTGCGCGGTGAATGCGCGCAGTGAGAAACGGCCCCCCGCCACGTGTTGTGAAAAGAGAAAAAAAGAATCGGATAGTCACTCCACTGCGTTGACCTCCGTGAGGGCCCTCCTCTAAAATGGCGCGCCCATGACTACCTATCGGGAATCAGGTGTGGATATCGATGCGGGAGACGAGTTTGTCGATCGCATCAAGCCGCTCGTTCGCTCGACCTTCCGTCCGGAAGTGCTGGCCGATCTGGGCGGGTTCGGAGGGTTGTTCGGATTGCGGGCCGATCGGTACAAAGAGCCGGTGCTCGTGTCCGGAACCGATGGTGTCGGGACCAAGCTGAAGATTGCGTTCATGATGGATCGGCACGATACGGTCGGCATCGATCTTGTCGCCATGTGTGTGAATGACATTGCTGTGAGTGGAGCCGAGCCACTATTTTTCCTCGACTACTTTGCGACGGGCAAGTTAGCGGTGCCGAAGGCTCAAGA
Source organism: Nitrospira sp. (assembly GCA_022842445.1). Classification (GTDB taxonomy): domain Bacteria; phylum Nitrospirota; class Nitrospiria; order Nitrospirales; family Nitrospiraceae; genus Nitrospira_D. The sequence goes on along the minus strand of JALHPO010000002.1, from coordinate 412,797 downwards.
TGTCGTCAAAGGAATCGCCGAAGGCTGCCGCCAGGCCGGGTGTGCGTTGATCGGCGGAGAGACGGCGGAGATGCCGTCGATGTATGCAAACGGCGAATACGATCTGGCCGGTTTCGCTGTCGGAGTAGTCGAGAAGTCCAAAATTGTTGACGGCAAGACGATCAAGCCGGGTGACGCCATCATCGGGTTGGCGTCTACGGGGTTGCATAGCAATGGCTATTCACTGGCGCGTCATGTGCTGTTTGATCAGGCAAGACTGACGGTCACGAGCCGATTGCCCGAGCTTGATCGTCCGCTCGGCGAGGTGTTGCTGACACCGACCAGAATTTATGCGAAGCAGATTCTTTCCCTTCTCCAGGATTATCCGATCAAAGGGATTGCGCACATTACCGGCGGGGGCATTACGGAGAATTTGCCGCGCGTGTTTCCCGAAGCGGTGCGGGCCAGGATCAGCCGCAAGGCCTGGCCGGCGCCGCCGATTTTTGACGTGATGAGCCGCGTGGGGCAGGTAGATCGCGAAGAAATGTTTCGGGTCTTCAATATGGGAATCGGATTGATCCTTGTGACGCCGTCCGATTCGGTATCTGCCGTACTTGCCGCTGCAGCGGCACTGGGCGATCGGGGCTGGCAGATCGGGGAAATGGCATCATCAACAGGACAAGAGCCTGCGGTGGAGTATGTCGATTAAGCGAACGACTCCACTGCGCGTGGCAGTGTTGGCGTCAGGCCGCGGATCTAATCTGCAAGCGGTGATTGATGCAATTGAAGCCGGGGAGGTCCACGCGACCATCGTAGCCGTCATTAGCAACAAGAAAGATGCGGCGGCGCTGGAGCGGGCGCGCAAACACGGTTTACCGGACCTCTTTGTCGATCCCAAGCCGTTTGCCGGGAGACCTGATAGCCGTGAGGCCTACGATCGCGCGTTGCTAGAAGTGCTTGAAAAGCACAATGTCGAATTGGTGTTGTTGGCCGGTTACATGAAGATTGTGACTGCTGTGCTGGTCAATGCCTATGCCAATCGGATGATGAATATTCATCCGTCGTTACTGCCGTCGTTTCCCGGTTTGGAGGTGCAGAAGAAGGCCATTGAATGGGGCTGCAAACTTGCCGGCTGCACGGTGCATTTCGTCACGGAAGGAGTCGACGAAGGGCCGATCATTCTTCAAGCGGCCGTGCCCATTTTTGACGGTGATACTTCCGACACCCTTGCGACCCGAATTCTCGTCCAGGAGCACAAGATTTACCCCAGAGCTGTGCAGCTCTTTGCCGAGGGGCGGCTGCAAGTCGATGGACGGCGCGTCCGCATCGACGGCGGCCACCCGGTAGGGGAAGCGATCATCAGCCCGTCGTAGGGAGTTACCGCCGGTTTTCGCGGTGCTCCGCCGGCGGCTGAATCGTGTACGGAGTATCGCACTCCGAGCGATCGCTCACCGGCACATCGGCATGCCGATGTGCTTCCGCCATTTTCCTGACCACCGACACCGTCTGCTTTCGCGCTCCGATCCCGCACTACCGTCTTGCGGTAGCGCCCCGCTCGTTGTGTCCGCAAGGCGGAGCATTGGAAAGAGAGATACCATCGCCACGCCGGGCCCCTGGAAAAATGGCGCGTCGAGAGAAATCCTCGCGATTCCCCCTGCTCTCCTACCAATCCGGATGCAGTTGCCGGGTTTCTGCCTGAGTCTTTGGGGAAGACCAACAAGTCTGGCCAGTCGCGTTCACTCATTCCGTAGGGTATCGCAGACAAGCGGCCTGTGATGGCGGATGCCTACACCGGAATTGGAATGGCTGGAAATTCAATGAGTCAGCGGATGCTGCCGATTCGGCGCTCCAGGCATGACGTATGCTCAAGCAAGTACGCTGTGTTTTGATGCAGGACGCATGTGGTCGGCCTAGTCGAGGTACGGAGTTGTGCGTGTCCGGTTCCATGTTCCATGGTGCCGGGAGACCTAATCTCCCCAACAGGCGAAACCCGAGACACGAAGCCCGATGCATTTCGGTAGTGGGTCACTTTGAATCCAGCGACACCACTGCATGTAGATTTCGCGCTACCTGTAGTGAGACTAGGCTCAATTGAGAACTGTTCACAATTGATCAGATTACGCCTGATGAAAATGCGACCGTGAGAAGTCGACATTACCCACTACCAAAGAAGGAGTCTAGTGATGAGAAATTATAGCGATAAGTGTGTGGCGTGCTTCGGCATACTATTCATGCTGGCATCGCTGCAAGAGGCTCAGGCAGAAGGATTGCCGGGCGGATTCGATGATGCGTTCGGTCCGCAGTTCCAGCAACGGACAAAACCCGCTCAGCCGGGTGTTGAACAGCTCCCTCGCCACGCGCTGGATCGAGCTGCTGTGGTCCGCCATTGGAATCAGATTGCCATCGATGCGAGCGGTCTCGATCACACGCCGGTTGCGCAGGGAGAGAACCGCGTGTTTGGCGAACAGATCGGGCCGGGCCGATCGAGTCGGGCCATGGCCATCATGCATATCGCAGTCTTTGAAGCGGTGAATGCAATCGAAGGGCAGTACAAGAGCTATGTCGGTCTCGGATCGGCGAAGGTCGGCACATCCTTGAAGGCCGCTGTCGCTCAGGCCGCTCACGATACATTGGTCTCGCTTTTTCCTTCCCAGGCAGCGGCGTTCGACAGCCAGCTGGATGGGGACTTGGTCGAAATTCCGGAGGGGAGGATGAAAGCCAACGGGATCGCCTTGGGGGCCCGGGCCGCGGCCGCTCTGCTCGACGTCCGTGCCAGCGACGGCTCCCAGCATAGCGAGCCGCGTGTCGGCATTGAATTTCTCACGAGCAACGATCCGGGCAAGTGGCGGCAGGACCCTCTCAGCCAGATTCCTCTCGCGCTCGGCGCCTATTGGGGGGACGTCAAACCTTTCGTCCTGGAACGAGCGGATCAGTTCAGGGCACCGGCTCCACCCAGGCTCGACAGTCCCGAGTATGCCGCGGCCTACAACGAGGTGAAGTTGTTGGGCGGTGATGGGGTGACCACGCCCACGACGCGGGTGGCCGAGCAAACGAAGATCGGGACCTACTGGGCTTATGACGGCACGCCCAGTCTGTGTGCGCCGCCACGACTCTATAACCAGATCGCGATGCGGATCGCGCGTCGAATGGGGACGGATACCGATGTGCTTGAACTGGCTCGACTCCTGGCCCTCGTAAACGTCGCGATGGCGGACGCCGGCATTGCCGTGTGGGAGTCTAAATACTATTATCAGTACTGGCGGCCGGTGACCGGCATCCGAGAGTCCGATGAGCACACAGGCCCAAGCGGCGCGGGCGACGGTAATCCGGCCACGGTCGGAGATCCGGCCTTTTCCCCTCTCGGGGCGCCGGCCAGCAATCTCGTGGGCCCAAATTTTACCCCGCCGTTTCCGGCCTACCCCTCCGGCCATGCCGGGTTCGGCGGCGCGTTGTTCCAGATGTTGCGGAAATTTTATCGAACCGATCAGATTGCCTTTAAGTTTGTGTCTGACGAATACAACGGGGTGACTCAGGACCGGAACGGTGCCGTGCGACCCTTGGTCGAGCGCAGTTTTTCTTCTCTCTCCCAGGCGGAAGAGGAAAATGGGCAGAGCCGGATCTATCTCGGGATCCATTGGGGATTCGACAAGACCGAAGGGATCACACAAGGCCGCCACGTCGCCGACTACGTGTTTAAAAATCTGTACCGCTCTGGTCAGAGACGGTAGGGCGTATTGCAGAGGTAAACTGGAAATTGGTTGGAGGGGGCGCCTCAATGTGCCCCCTCCCTTGTTCAGCAGATGGGTGCTCAAGAAAAAAATCTCAACTATGGGGGCTCCTGCATTTCCTGAGGCACGTCCTTCAGGCCCTTCTCGTTCGCCGTCGTCAGTATATCGGGACTAGCTCCTAGTTTGGTGAGATGCCTAACCCTCCCAGCAAGGGCATCAGGCTCTCTTCGCCGGGTCCGGTGCCGTCTTTCGTGGCGGCGCTGATTTCCTCAAGGAGTGGGCCTGCTTCGGGGCCGAGCTGTTTGAGTTTTTCGGCAAGCTGACCGGACATCAGCCCTTACTTGACCTCCGCATCCGTCAATTTGCCGTCCCTAATTCCTTGTTGAAGCATCTGCGCCAATGCCTGGACCTTCGCCAGGACATCCGGCGGCATGCCGTTTAAGATTTTGACGGCGTCTTGTTGCCCACCGCCATGCTGAGCATAGGCCGGGACTCCCAGCCAGGTCGACAGCACCAGCACGAGGATCGTCAGGTTACGTGTGAGCGGCATGTTGTCTCTCCTTTTGCACAATGGCTCATAGCTGGACGCGGTTTCGTCCATAGGAATGTAATGCATGATCCCTGCCACTCAATGCAGGATCAGGCCGCCATGGCCTTTGATTGGTCGCAGGGAGAAATGGTCTCAGGTCTGAGAGGGAAGGTGCTGACTCTGTTAGGAAATAGTGAATTTTCTAGGCGATCAAAATGACTGTTGCTATCCTCCATCAAGAGTGGCCTCGCCACGAATGAGGAGCGCGCATGCTCGAAGGGATTCATTTTTCAGACGTGACACCATACTTGGTGGCCATTCTTGGACTGTTGGTTCTCTGGCAGTACTACCAATTGCAAATCATGGCCGGGCGAATTCTGGCCGTCGATATCTTCGATCGCTCCGGTATTCGCATGTACATCTATGTGACGCCGGATGACGACAGCCGGTGTGAGGTCTGTGCCCGGGCTCATGGCCGGATATTCCTGCCGTCGCAGGTGGCCAAGAATGGGTTTTCCCCTCTGGACGGAACCTGCCAACGATCGATTCCTTGCCTTGGTGTGTTGGTGGGATTGTATGGGGCCTGGCTGGAGGCAAGAGCAGTCGTGGAACGGGTGCGGGCCGCCAAGAAGGGCGGATTTTCACTGTCTCCTGAAGATCTGCGGGCGTTGGTGAATGGGCAATGGGAGCAGAGTATCAGCGCCGACACCGATCGGCTGGGGATTCATATGATTGAAGCGGTCTGCTACGAGAAAATCAATCAAGCCGTGTCTATTGCGGGATATCGCTACGTGATCAGCGAAGTAAAGGAAGTACGGCATCTCCTGCTGCTTGTTCCGGCCTATCTTCGGCTCTCACTGCTCCTGGTTCGTTCCGGAGCGACGAAGGACGCGCGTGAGGTCATTGAGCGGTTTGAACGGCGATTTCCAGTGAAGAAGCGTGGGCCGCATTTTCCGACAGTGGAACAGCGAACTGCCATGAAAATACGGAAAACCTATCTGACTGAGAACCAGCCGGCGCCGCCGACGAGTGTTGCAGTGTAGCTAATAATTCGATTCCAGGCTCGATGGCGCTTTGTTCAGAATGGTTGCAGCGGCACGGGAAAGCGCGGCGTCGTGAGCGTGGTCGTGCGAATAGATTCGAAATTGGATCAGCCTCGTCGGCAAGAGATCCAGGAATTCTTCCAGTGGTTCCGTCGATACCTGTTTAGTTCCCGGATCATAGACATAGAGCGGATTGCCGCGCCGGTCTTTTGGATCGGGGCGTGGATCGAGCGGCGCCATATCGACGCGGAATTCCAATCCCCTCAGTGCTTTCGGTAATTCTCTTGCGATCTGTTGTGCGAATTCCTGGTGGCTGGGGAAGGCCATCCCTCGCTCCTGCCCTTTTTCCTTCAGAGACGTGCTGTAGGCCATCTTCCATTTCACGTCACGATCCAAAATTCGACCCCACTCATCTCCCAGCCGGCGGCGCGATTTCAGGCTGGTCCGCTTCCAGCCTCTGACCTCTTCCAGAAGAGACCAATCAGTGAGCCTGCAATAGGCATCCATGTGCTTGCGCGGGTTCCGCGGGAAGAGCAGCTTCATGGTTTCGCCGAAAATGTCACGCAGGTGAATGTCGATCGCTCTGGTGGTGCGGTGGAAGTAGACATTGGAGTAAAGATACATCCGGGTGTTGAGGAACATTTGCAGGGCCGGGAGTCCGGTCTTGTGAATGGTAAAGCCCTTGTCGGTCACGATCGTATAGTGAATCAGTCTTGTCAGATCGACGGGTCCTACGGCCACACCGCACATGTATGAATCCCGCAAGACGTAATCCAGATTGTCTCCCGTATAACTGCCCGAGATAACGGGTTGGAGCAGGTTCAGCCAACGTGGAAGCCGTGAATTGTCCTTTCCCTTCTCCTTGAGGATCAGATGCGCCACCTGGTCGGGATCCAGTTCCTCTCCCTTCGCAAAGGGGCCCGAAGGGCTGCGGCGGATCTTTTTGATGATCGGCCCCAGATACTCACGAATGATGATCTGCCCTAACTTTTCATGCGTGAGATGGAACCCATGGAGAAAGTTTTCATCGAAGAAATGGCAAAACGGGCCGTGACCGATATCGTGAACGAGCGCAGTGACCCGCAGCAGTTCTTCGACATAGTTGGCCGAAGGCACGTCTTTCACAGTTTTTTTGAGGAAGGGGTAGAGATGCCGGGCGAATCGCCCGGCTACGTGCATCGTGCCGAGTGAGTGCACAAAGCGGGTGTGTTCAGCTGAGGGATAGACCCATCGGGCGCTTTGCAGTTGATAGATGTAGCGCAGCCGTTGGACCCAGGGTGAATCGATCAGATCTTTCTCGGTGCGTTCATGGGGATCGGGGTCGGCATAGGGAACCGTGAACGAGACGTACCGGTGAATGGGATCGGCAATCAAGGCCGATCCGTCATAGGGCGCGTTTGATTGTTCGGATGAAATCATGACAGGTGAGCATCTTAGCCCACCTGATCGTGGGGCGGCAATGGCGGGGTGGTTGAGACACCACGTGAGGGGCGGTATCTGAGGATCAGCCGATAGGCAATCGGGTACGAGACCAGCGCGCCAATCACGCTCAGGATCAATCCGCCGAACGCGAATGGAACGATGTAGGGAACGACTTGTTCGTAGATGCCATTGAAACTGAGGTCATCCCAGTTGAAGGTTGGCGACTCCGTTCGTCCCAACAACCAGGCCCCGGTCCAATAAGTGGCTCCGAGAATAGGCACGATGGTCCAGGGATTGTTGACAAAGGCTCCGGCCAGCAAGGCCAGAAAATTGAGGCCGAAGAGCCACGTGCAAAAGACGACCATGGCCGTATGAAGCCCATAGGCTGGAGAAAATGCGATGAAAACTCCCACGGCAAATGCCAGCGCAGTCCGTTGCGGCGGTTCTTGGAGGTGGAGGACCTGACGCAGCAAGGCCCGGAATGATCGGCTGCGCGAAGTTGGAGAAGGGCTGCTGTGATCGGACATCAGTGGAAGTGTTCGTAGCTGGTCATAGGAATCGGCCGCATCGCGCCGTCGGTGGATTTCATCTGCATCCCGAACCGGCGGGGGCGAATAAAGCCGATCCGTGTGATCTGAAAACCGCGTGTGCGGGCTTGCCGCTCCAAGGCTGTCTGTCTTGCCGGAGGAGCGGTGAAGAGGAGTTCATAGTCTTCGCCTCCGGTGAGCGCTAATTCCAGCGGGCGCAGGCGGCGGGCTTCAGCATAGGCGGAGCAGGCCGGTGAAATCGGAAGGGCACCGAGATCGATTTCCGCGCCGACCCGGCTTGCATCACAGATGTGTCGAAGGTCGCCGGATAGGCCGTCGGATAGATCGATGGCGGCGGTCGCGAGCCCGGCGCGGTTCAGCCACAGGCCTTCACCGATGCGGGCTGTCGGGTGGAGGTGGCGACGGATCAGGTAGTCTTGGTGAGAGTTGCGCAGGGGGCCCGATGGTCGTGGTGTCGAACGCTTCGATTTGTTGCCTGCCAAGAGTTGCAGGCCGGCCAGCGAGTCCCCCAAGGTTCCTGTCACATAGATACAGTCTCCGACATGAGCGCCATGACGGAACAGCGCCCGTCCGGAGATCGTTGTGCCGATCAGAGTGATACTCAGGAAGAGTCCGGTCTGTGAGGCTGAGGTGTCGCCTCCGATGAGTGTGACCCCATGCGGACCACAGGCTTGCATGAGGCCTTCATAGAGTTCAAGGATCCGCGCCGCTCCAAATGTCCTCGGCACAGCGAGTGAGACGAGCAGATAGCGGGGAGATGCCCCCATTGCTGCGATGTCGCTGAGGTTGGCCATGGCGGCTCGATAGCCCACCGATTCGGCCGAGGCCGTCCGCAGATCGAAGTGCACGCCTTCGGCGAGCAGATCGGTCGTGACATGCCACCACGCTGGGGCCGGCGCTGCAATGACGGCGGCATCGTCGCCGATACCTTGCACGAGATGCGAGCTGTTTTTGGCGAACCGACGTGCGAGGGCCTGAATCAGAGCGAATTCTTGAATGCGGTGTCGGCCCTTCCGAATGGCCACGGGTTAGTCTATGCGTGAGAATTGGCGCGGCATCAGCGTCGTCTGAATCTCTTGTATTCGCCCGTCCCGCTTGCGCCTTCCGGAAGGGGCCGATTTCGAGCGAGTCGGCGCGGTGGAGGGCGACGAGCGTTTTTTTGCCGGCGCAGCGGACGCGCTTCGCCGGAGGGCGATTTTCATCACATCGTCCATGGTGTCGGCAAACGACAATTGAATCCCTTTCAGGATGTGTTTGGGGATTTCCTCAAGGTCCTTCTTGTTGCGTCGCGGCAAGATCACGGTGGTGAGCTTGGCCCTCTTGGCAGCCAGAATTTTTTCCTTGAGCCCGCCGATCGCAAGGACGCGCCCGCGCAGGGTGATTTCTCCGGTCATGGCAAGATCCCGTCTGGTCGGAATGCCGGAGAGTGCCGAGGCAATGGCAGTCGCCATGGTGATGCCGGCCGAAGGGCCGTCTTTGGGAATGGCGCCGGCCGGGACATGAATGTGCAGGTCTTGGGTACTGAACATATCGGGGTCGATGTGCAAGGTTTTCTCGCGAGATCGGACATAGCTGAGCGCTGCCTGGGCCGATTCCTTCATGACGTCGCCCAAGTGGCCGGTCAGGGTCAGTTGTCCTTTTCCTTTCATGATGGTCGCTTCGATGTAGAGCACATCGCCGCCGGCTTCCGTCCAGGCCAGGCCTGTCGCTACCCCGATCTCGTCTTTCTCCAGTTCAGCCTCGGGCACATATTTGGGTACGCCAAGGTATTTCTGAAGATTGGTCTGATCGATCGGGAACCCCTGGCCCTTGCCTTCCGCCACTTTTTTGGCCACCTTGCGCATGACATTGGCGATCTCGCGCTCGAGATTCCGGACCCCGGCTTCCCGTGTGTAGTGTGCAATGATGTTTCTCAGCGCGGCCTCGTCGATTCGGACATGCTTGCCTGTGATGCCGTGCTCCTCCAGTTGGCGGGGGATCAAATACTTTTGCGCGATGCCGAGCTTCTCTTCTTCGGTGTAACCCGGGATCTCAATGATCTCCATGCGGTCGCGCAAGGCAGGGAGAATCGGATCGATCAAATTCGACGTGGTGATGAACATGACCTCGGTCAGATCGAAGGGGACTCCCAGGTAGTGGTCCGTGAAGGCGTTGTTTTGTTCAGGGTCGAGCACTTCGAGGAGCGCAGCAGAGGGGTCGCCTCGGAAATCCATCCCGACTTTGTCCACTTCGTCCAGCATGAACACGGGATTGCTGGTGCCTGCTTGCTTCATGCCCTGGATGATACGGCCGGGTAACGCGCCGACATAGGTGCGGCGATGCCCGCGGATTTCCGCCTCATCTCTGACACCGCCCAGGCTGATACGTACAAACTCACGGCCCAAGGCGCGCGCGATCGATTTCCCCAGCGACGTTTTGCCTACCCCCGGAGGGCCGACGAAACAGAGGATGGGGCCTTTCATTTTTTCTTTGAGTTTGCGGACGGCCAGGTATTCCAGAATCCGTTCCTTGACCTTTTCGAGATCGTAGTGGTCCTCGTTCAGCACTGCGGCTGCGGCTTTCAGATCGAGATTGTCCTTCGATCGCTTCGACCAGGGCAGTTCCACCATCCACTCAAGATAGGTGCGTACGGTCGAGGACTCAGCGGTATCCGGGTGCATTTTCTCGAGTCGTTTCAGCTGTTTCTCGGCTTCCTTGAGCACTTTCTCCGGCATGGCGGCGTCTTTGATGCGCTTGCGGAATTCAGTGACTTCCTCCGCCCGTTCGTCCAGTTCTCCCAGTTCTTTTTGAATGGCCTTCAGCTGTTCGCGCAAGAAGTACTCACGCTGAGTTTTGTCCATCTCGCCCTTGGCTTGGGCCTGGATTTTCTGCTGCATGGACAGGACTTCGATTTCTTTGCCGAGAATCTCGCTGACCTGGCGAAGGCGCTGGATCGGATCGATACTCTCCAGCACAGCTTGGGTCACGTCGACTTTGAGTCCGAGATTCGATGCCACCATGTCGGCCAGACGGCCCGGCTCCTCGAGATTCTCGATAACGACCATGACATCGGGGATCAAGACCTTGCCCAAACTGACAATCCGTTCGATCTGTTCCTTCACTGTGCGCATGACCGCCTCGGCTTCGAGGGATGTCGAGGCAGGTTTGGTATCGGGGAGTTTGTCGATTTTGACGGAGTAATAGGGGTCAGTTTGAATGTATTTGGCGATCCTGGCTTTTGCGACTCCCTGCACCAGGATCTTGATTCGCTCGTCCGGCAGCTTCAGCATGCGCATGATGATGCCGACGGTGCCGATCGTGTGGATCTCTTCAGGCGTGGGATTCTCGACGTCGAGGGCCTTTTGCGTAGCTAGAAAGATCATCCGGTTGCCGGCGAGAGCCGCTTCGATCGCCTTGATCGACATATCGCGTCCGACAAACAGTGGGAGCACCATATAGGGAAAGACGACGATGTCACGGACAGGCAACAGCGGCAGCTGAGAGGGAATCTCAACATTCTGCGGAGGCTGGAGTTCTTGTTCGTTCGGCTCGGTCATTCGGTGGCTATCCCTTCTTGCCCATCTGGCTCGGAACCTGATCGAGGACTGCGGTTATGGCAGGTTCGCAATCGGCGCATACGGAATTGAGATTCCTACTTGCGCCGGTCGTTTGTGATCATGCGTGTGCGTGACAAGAGATATTCGTTGAAGTCCGTTCCCAACGTGGGGTTCTTGAGCGCGAACTCAACGGTTGCGATCAAAAAACCCAGCTTGTCGCCGGCATCGTGCCGCTGCCCTTTAATTTCTTGTGCGAACATCGGGGACTTCTTTGCCAGTTCCCTGAGCGCGTCGGTCAACTGAATTTCTCCGTTTTTCCCCGGAACAGTTTTCCGCAAGATGGGAAAAATCTCCGGCGGAAGGACATACCTGCCGATGACGGCCAGTGTAGAGGGTGCATCGGAGGGGGACGGTTTTTCCACCATATCTTGCACGCGGTGCAAACCGGCAGCAAGGCGCTTGGGCGTCACGATACCGTATCGACTGACATCCTGTTTGGGTACATCCTGCACGCCGAGGACTGCGCCATGGCGTTTCTTATAGACGTGAATCAATTGGGCGAGCGCCGGCACCGCGGCATCAATGATCTCGTCGCCGAGAATCACGGCGAAGGGTTCGTCGCCGATCAAGTGCTGTGCGCATAAGACGGCATGTCCTAATCCCAGGGCTTCCGACTGGCGTACGTAACAGAAGTTCGCCAGGTTTGAAATTTGCCGGATCTGATGCAAGAGCTGGCTCTTGCCGGCGCTTTTCAGGTTTTCTTCAAGCTCGACCGAGCGATCGAAGTGGTCTTCGATGGCTCGCTTGCCTCTGCCGGTGACGATGATGATATCTTCGATGCCGGAAGCCACCGCTTCCTCGACCGCATATTGAATGAGCGGCTTATCGACCAGCGGCAGCATTTCCTTCGGCGATGCTTTTGTGACGGGAAGGAAGCGCGTCCCCAACCCTGCGGCGGGAATCACGGCTTTTCTGACAGTGGTGCGCGACATGCAACGAATACTATGTGATGGGTTTGGTGATGTCAAGAAATGGGCGAATGCGCCTACCGTTCTACGCGCGCATCGAAGACAAGAGCGTACGGCTGATGGCGTGCGGCACAGGACTGAACCGGAAAGTTTTGAGTTATGAATAGTACGTGTTGAGTTGTATCTGATAACTCACAACTAAGAACTTACAACTCAGCATTGCTTGTGCCATAAGCCATATGCCATAGGCTCTTGAGTGCGAACCACGCTCGCTCCGGAGCGAGTGCAATCACCGCAAATATTCAGGCGAGTCCTTTACAACGTCAAGACACCTCAATATAATCCGGCAGTTTTGCAAACACGGGCTGATGACGGCAGTCGTGTTCGATATGGTCTGCACATCAAGACAGGCCGGATGGTATGAAGGTGATTCATGCTTTCCGGTAAGCAGGGAGATTGTGTGGGACGGCCCGCCCTATTGGTACCACGGAATTGGAATTCTTGCCGGTGACCACAGCCTTCCTCAATGGATCCCGATGGCTCTTTGTGCTGGTTATGGCGGCCTCTGTGTTGCCGGGGTGGCATGAAGCGGCGGCTCAGACGATAGAATCGAGGGTCAAATCGATCGAGATCCGCGGAAACAAACGCATCGAAGTTCCTGCCATCACCGGGCGTCTCACGCTTCGGGTGGAGGACCCCTACATACCTGAGATGGTGCGCGGGCAGGTCAAGATCCTGTACGACTCGGGCTTGTTTGAAGATGTTTACGTCGAAACCGAACCGGTGCCGGGCGGGATAGCCGTCGTGTACGTCGTCCGAGAGAAGCCGTTTATCACGGAGATCGTATACGATGGGAATGAAAATCTGACTGATGAAAAGCTGAAAGAAAAGACGACCATCAAAGCTCAATCATTTCTTGATCAGCAGCAGGCGAACCAAAGCGCTGAGAATATCCGGTTGGCCTATGAGAAAGACGGATACTACAATTGTCAGGTCATTCCGGTAGTGAAAACGCTGGATCAGGATCGCAAACGGTTGACCTTTTTCATTAAAGAAGGGGACAAAGCGCGGATTAAGACCGTGATTTTCGACGGGCTGCGTGCCACAACCAAGAGTGAATTGTTCAAGGTAATCACGACACGGGAATGGGTTCCATGGTACGGACCGATCACGCAGTTCAAACTGCCGTCGTCCATCTCCGATGCGGGCCTCTTGAAGCGTGACGAATTGACGAATGATGTCGAGCGGATCAAGGAAGTGCTGCTCAATAAGGGGTACTTCAATGCCAGGGCCAGCCTGGCTTCGGTGGAACTGACCGAAGATAAGAAATGGTTCGTGGTGACGTTCAATATTTTCGAAGGAGAGCCGTTTACCGTGGCAGAGGTGGGATTTCGCGGACACACGGTGTTCGAAGACGGGGAGCTTCGAGACGGATTGAATATTCAGCAGGGGGAGATTTTTCAGCGCGCGAAGCTTCGGGATGAGATCAACCGCCTGACGGATCTCTATGGGAGCAAGGGGTACTCATTTGCCGAAGTTGTGCCCACGGTTAATCCGAACAATGCAGAACGGACCGTCGTGATCCTCTTCAGTGTGAAAGAGGGGGACATGATGCGGATCCGACAGATCAACATTCGTGGAAACAACAAGACGCGCGATAACGTCATCCGCCGTGAAATTCGAGTAGACGAACAGGATGTGATCGATACCCCGTCTCTTAAGCGAAGCTTTCAACGGTTGAACAACCTCAATTTTTTTGAAACCGTCGAAATCCTTCCCGAAAAGGTGGCGGTCGACAAAGTGGATTTGAATGTTCGGGTGAAAGAAAAGCCGACGGGCCAGTTCAGCGTCGGCGGCGGGTTCAGTTCGTTGGACCGGCTGATGGCCATCGCCAATATTACGGAAGGCAATATCGGCGGATATGGTTATATGGGCCGGATCAGCGGACAGTATGGCCAGCGGAGACAGTTCGGATCGGTCACGTTCCGCAATCCCTACATCAACGATTCACTGACATCAGGGCAGGTGGATCTCTACCGTAGCATGACGAATTATCTGACCTTTTTCGAAACACGAACCGGCGGAAGTTTTACGTTAGGCCGCTGGTTGTCGGAATACAATACGGGGACTATCAGTATTTTCGCAGAGGAATTGAATTATAGAAGCCCGGCAGCGGGGATCTGCAGCAATAGCGATCCGGATTTAAACGCGGTCATCTGCAGCCAGCTCGGGCATCAGTCCTCGACCGGGTTCCGGATTCACGCGTTCAGAGACACACGTGATTATTACCTCGATCCTAGGTCCGGCTGGCGGTTCGGCGGCGGGTTCGATGTCGGTACGCCGTACTTGGGCGGGACCAACGATTTCATCAAGTACACGGCGGACGTCATCAAGGTGACCCCGCTACCCTTCGATACGAGAGTGTCGATCCGCGGGCGGTTTGGAGGGGTAGAGACATTCGGCGGGAGCTTGGTTCCATTGAGCGAACGGTTCTATGTCGGCGGGATCAATACCTTGCGTGGGTTTGCCTTCGGCCGGGCCGGCCCTGTGGTGGAGACGACCCGTACTCCGTTCGGCGCTTCGAAGCAGCTCATTTTCAATGTTGATTTTGTGTTCACCATCTCGGCTGAGGCGAAGTTGAACGGCGTGCTCTTTTTCGACTACGGGAAAGGGTTTGGCGACGGTGAATCGGTGTCGGTGTTCGATCTCAGGAAAACCGCCGGGCTTGAAGGACGCTGGATCTCGCCGTTCGGTCCCTTGCGCGCCGCCTACGGGATCAATCTTGATCCGCGCCCGGGTGAACGGACAGGAGTGTTTGAGTTTACGATTGGATCGATATTCTAACGCGTGAGTGTTGCGCCACGGATCGGAGTGAGATGAGCCCGAATCGAATTCTGCGGACAAGCGGGTGGGTGGCAGGTGCGGCATTGGTAGTCGCGGTCGCCGTTGCCGGGTGCGCGGGAACCGGAGCCAAGGTCGAGGGAAAGATCGGCGTGATCGATGCCCAGCGCATTCTCGACAATACCAATGCCGGCAAGAAGGCGAAGGATAATCTGGTCTCGTTTTCAAAAAACCGGCAGGCGCTGATGGAGTTCGAAGAAAAAGAATTGCGCCGGATGGAAGAAGACTTGGTCAAGCAGGCGGGTATTCTGAGTCCCGCCGCTAAACGTGAGCGGGAAGAGCAGTTCAGACGTCGTGTACAGGACTATCAACAGAAGGCCGCCGAACTCAATCGGGAAGTTCAAGAAAAACAGAAAGATGTGTTGGAAGGATTTCGAGACAAAGTTGAAGTCGTCGTGAGTAAGGTGGCCAAGCGGTTGGGGCTTCAGATTATCGTCGACCGGAGTAAAGGCGGTCCGACCATCTATCATGAGGAGAGCCTCGATATTTCGGGCCAGGTCATTGAAGAGTTCAATCGACTGTATCCATAAGACGGACGGAGGTCTGGCGGTATGAGAGGGATGGACATTATCAGAGTAGTGGGCGTGGCCGTACTGGTTATCTGGGCAGAACAGGCACAGGCTGCGGACGCTCAAAAAATCGGTGTGATGGATCAGCAGGCCGTGATGGAGCGATCCAAGGCCGGCAAGTCAGCGCTGGAGGAGATCAAACAGTATTCGGTGACCAGGCAGAAAATCATCGATGCGGATGAGCAGGAGCTGAAGGATCTGGAGCGGACGCTCCAGGAGTCGCTCAGCAAGTTGAGTGAGGCGGATAAACAGGCAAAGCAAGAGCAGTTCCGAGGCAAGGTAGAGGCTTATCAGCGGCGATTGCAGGAATTTAATCGCGAGGTTCAGCAGAAGCAGCGTGACATGGTAGGGGAATATTCGAAGAGGATCGGAGATGCCGCGCAGATCGTCGCTCAAAACGAGGGGTATGTGGCGATTTTCGATAAAGGAAACGAGGCGCTTCTCCGCATCGTGCTGTATCATCATCCGGGGCTCGATGTGACGGACCTCGTGGTCAAAGAATTTGATCGGCAGAACAAATAAGAACATGGTGGATCAATAGTGGCGGAGAGGAGGCATCGCCGATGGCAAAAGTTGAGCAGGTGGAGATTCAGGGATTACTTCCACACCGGTATCCCTTCTTGTTGGTGGATCGGGTCATAGAATTGGAGCCCGGCCGGCGGATCGTGGCGATCAAGAACGTTACGATCAATGAGCCGTTCTTTCAGGGGCATTTCCCGGGGCGGCCCGTCATGCCCGGCGTCTTGATTGTCGAAGCGATGGCGCAAGCCGGGGGCGTGCTGGTGTTCAAATCGGGGGAGTCCTCCGGGAAGCCTGTCGTCTATATGACGGGCATTGATGAGGCAAAGTTTCGGAGACCGGTGGTACCGGGTGATCAGCTGCGCTTCGAAATTGAGGTGCTCAAGAAGCGTCCGCCCTTTTGGAAAATGCAGGGGAAGGCATTCGTCGACAACGAAATGGTGTGTGAAGCAGTCGTGACGGCCATGGTGGCCGAGGAAAAAGCGGGCACACGGTGATTGCCACTGGTCAACAATTGGTCAATTCTACGGTGTGTCTGCAGGGTGAAGGGGGGAGCGTGTGAAAATCCATCCAACAGCGATTGTCCATCCCAAGGCGAAACTCGCCGATGGTGTGGAGGTCGGGCCCTTTTGTGTTATCGGCGAGCATGTTTCAATCGGCAAGGGAACCAGATTGTTGTCGCACATCACCATCGATGGATGGACGGAGATCGGCGAACGCAACGAGGTGCATGCGTTTGCTTCAATCGGCGGGCCACCACAGCATTTGGGCTACAAAGGGGAACCGACAAAGGTCGTCATCGGGGACGACAATGTCATTCGCGAGTATGTGACGGTCAACCGCGCGACGGTGCAGGGTGGAGGGGTGACGTCGCTCGGGTCAAAAAACACTCTGATGGCGTATGTCCATGTGGCGCATGATTGCCGGCTTGGAAGCTATCTCATTATGGCGAATGCAGCCAGTTTGGCCGGACACATTACGATCGGGGACCATGCCATCATCGGAGGTCTGACGGGTATTCACCAGTATGTCCGTGTCGGCGACTATGCGATGGTCGGCGGGTGCTGCGCGATCGGGCAGGATGTCCCGCCCTTCACACGGGCGGCCGGAGGCTACCGGGCGCATCTGTACGGGCTCAATACTGTGGGACTGCAGCGGCATGGCTTTTCGGTGGAGCGTATCGCGGTGCTCAAAAAAGCATTCGACCTGCTTTTTCGGGCCGGCCATCGCGTCGCTGAAGCAATCCGGCTGACGAAGAAGGAGTTCAAGGGCCAGGCAGATGTCGCGAAGATCCTTACGTTTATGGAAGGGACGAAGCGAGGCGTCTCGCGCGTGGTGAACGTCGATCTGGATATCGAATTCGATCAGGAAGGGTGAGGGGCACGCCGGCATGACGGTCTCGGTCTCAGTCCAAGACGGGCGCATCGGTCTCATCGCCGGAAACGGACGGTTTCCGATCATCTTCGCGGATAACGCGCGTAAGATGGGCCTGCAAGTGTCCGCGGTGGCTCATGAAGGGGAAACTGAACCCGAACTCGAACAGCATGTCGATTGGATCCACTGGATCAAGATCGGGCAGCTCAACAAGCTGATCAAGGCATTCAAGGGCGACGGCGTTCGGCAAGTGGTGATGTTGGGGGGCATCAAGAAGACCCATGTATACAGCACGGTGCGGCCCGATTTTCGTGCGCTGGCGCTGGCGACGCGTGTGGCCCTGTGGAAGGATGACAATATTCTTCGTGAAATTGCGGCCGAGCTCGAGCGGGAGGGGATTTCTATTTGCGAGTCTACTTTTGGCCTCGAAGGGATTCTTGTCGAGGAAGGTCCGCTGACGTCCCGCCAACCGACGAAAAAAGAGTGGACCGACATCCGCTACGGGTGGGAGATTGCGAAGGAGACCGGGCGTCTCGATATCGGCCAATGTGTCGTGATCAAGGATCGTGTGGTCGTGGCGGTGGAAGCGGTCGAGGGAACCGACGGGGCGATCAAGCGCGGCGGCGAGTTGGCGAAGGACGGGGCGGTGGTGGTCAAGCGAAGCAAGCCGCAGCAGGACCTTCGGTTCGATTTGCCCGCGGTCGGCCCCCGGACGATCGAGGTCATGGCGTCGGTGAAGGCTGCCGTGCTGGCAGTGGAAGCGGGCCGCACGGTGATGCTGGATCGAGAACAGCTGGTCAGCCTGGCGGAACGGGCAGGGATCGCAGTCATTGGAATCACACGAGACGAGTGATCCATTCACGCATCGTTCATCACATCTCATGAAATCACTTCGTGCCGGAGTCGTCGGCGTCGGACATTTGGGGCAGCACCATGCACGGCTTTATGCCGCACTGCCTGACTCGACGCTTGTCGGTGTGACGGATCAGGATCGTGACCGGGCCGGCGTCATCGCCGGGCGGCATGGCGCACAGATGTTCGAGGATCTGTCTGATCTTCTGAAGGCCGTCGATCTCGTCAGCGTGGCCGTGCCCACATCAGGGCATTATGCCGTGGCGAAAGCCTGTCTTGAAGCGGGCAAGCATGTCCTGGTTGAGAAGCCGATCGCGGTGCGGCCTGCCGAGGCGCGCGAGCTTGTCGATTTGGCCAAGGCCAAGGGGTGCCGGCTCCAGGTCGGTCACAGCGAACGATTCAATCCCATTATGCAGGTGATGCGGCCACAGATTCGTCGTCCCGCGTTCATCGAAGCCCACCGGATGGGGACCTACAGCGAACGTGGAACCGACGTCGATGTTGTGCTGGATTTGATGATTCATGATCTTGACCTGGTCTTGTCCTTCAATCCCGGTCCGGTCGAAGAGGTGCGGGCCGCCGGAGTGCCGGTGCTGTCTTCGACGATCGATATTGCCAATGCGCGCATCCAGTTTCAAAGCGGATGTGTCGCCAACCTGACTGCCAGTCGAGTGTCACTGACCAAGATGCGCCGGTTGCGGGTGTTCCAGCAGGACAGTTATGTGTCGATCGATTTTCAGTCCCGTCAGGGAATCGTCGGGCGCCGGGCCGGGAATCCGGGGGACAAGCCAGGGTTTGCGATCGAAGAGCGCAAAGGAAACGAGGAGGAGCCGCTGAAGCTCCAGCTCGAATCCTTCCTGAACGCGATCCGGACCGGCGCGTCTCCCGTGGTGTCCGGTGAAGACGGAGCGGCTGCGCTGACGGTCGCTCATCAAGTATTGGCCGCTATCGATTCGTTTGTGCAACGCAACGCGGAACAAGGGGCGACGGGATAGAGGGATCACCAGCCTGCAATAGTGATGAACGCGCCTATTGCAACCGCTGATGCTCGGCTGACGCGAGACGGGCGAGATTGGCGGGACACGCGAGACTGTCCGGCGCCCGGACGTGCGCGTCATGCGAGTCGCGCTCTTCACGCTTGCCGCGGAATTACCCATTTTGATACGAACTGTCATGAATAGTGCGGGTTAAGATCATGCCGCGCATTCTCATTGTAACCGGGGAAGCCTCCGGCGATCTTCACGGAGCCAATCTCGCCAGGGCGCTGAAAGCGTGCGACCCATCCGTGTCGTTGGCCGGCATCGGCGGGACGGCCATGGAGGCGGCCGGCGTTCAGTTAGTGCAGGCCATCGGGCGTTTTGACGTCATTGGAATGGTCGGTCCCCTGGCATTGGCGTCGCTCGTGTATCGTTTTCTCTTCATGCGGCGTCTTTTCCGTTCCGAGCCATGGGACGCGGTCGTATTTATCGATCATCCCGGCTTGAATCTCCGCTACGCCTACTTCGCGAAGGCGGCGGGGCTACGCGTGGTGTACTATATCGCGCCGCAGATTTGGGCCTGGCGTCCCCAACGCATGCACTGGATTAAACAACGGGTGGATCATGTCCTGGTGATTCTCCCGTTCGAGAAAGCTTTGTATGATGACGCGGGGGTGCCTTGTACCTTCGTCGGCCATCCTCTCCTGGACGTGGTCGCTCCGCGATACGATCCGATGAGTCTTCGTGCGCAGTTCGGACTTCCATCGGAAGGGCGTGTGATTGCCTTGTTGCCGGGAAGCCGGAGACGGGAAGTGCAGATGCTCCTGCCGATGCTGCTGGAGGCCGCGAGCCACTTGGCGCGGCGCGATCCGGAAACGAAGTTTATTCTGGCGCAGGCTACGACAATTCAGGATAATCTGCTGCAGCCGCTCCTGCGGGAGAGCAAGGTTCCGATCACTGTGGTGAAAGAACAGGCCAGTGAGGTGATGGCCGTTGCAGATCTGGCGCTGGTGGCATCGGGTACCGCAACGTTACAAGCGGCGCTGGTGGGTACGCCTCTGGTATTGTGTTATCAAACAACGGCATGGGAATTTTGGGTTGCCAGTTTTTTTATTCGCGTCAAATGGATCGGACTGGTGAATTTGGTGGCCGGTCGGTCGGTGGTGCCGGAGTTGGTTCAGCGTGACGCGACGGCGCAGCGGGTATATGAAGAGGCCGTCCGGATCTTGGACGATCGTTCGATTTATGATGAAATGAAACGCAATTTGGCAGAGGTGCGCGCTTCGCTGGGCGAGCCGGGGGCGTCAATTCGAGCGGCGAAAATGGTGTTAGCAGCATGTCAGGGATAGATCGATTCAAGCGGCTCATGCGGTATGTCCGTCCCTATCGGACGCGATTCGTCGCGGCGTTCGCCTGTTCCGGCCTCGTCGCGTTGTTATCGGCGGTCTATGCCTGGCTTGTGAAGCCTGTGTTGGACGGTATTTTCATCGAGAAGAACGAAGAGCTGCTGCTGGTGTTGCCGTTAGTCCTCCTGGGCGTTGCGCTTCTGAAGGCGGTGCTCAGCTACGGCGTCGGTTATTTGATGGCGTATGTGACGAATCGAGTCATCGCCGATATCAGGCAGGAGTTATTTCAACACCTGATCCGGATGCCGGTCGGGTTTCACGATACGAATACGTCGGGCCGTTTGGTCTCGCGGGTGGTGAACGATGTCGGATTGATGGCCAGCGCCGCCTCGAATGTGCTCAAAGATATTTTCCAGAACGCGCTGACCTTTCTGGCCATGGTAGGGGTGATCGTCTATCAGAATTGGAAGCTGGCGGGGTTGTCGGCGATCGTCATCCCGCTGTCGGCGTTGACGATGGTGCGTGTCGGGAAACGACTGAGAAAATTGGCGACGAGCGGGCAGGAACGAATGGGCGATATGTCGTCGACGCTTCAAGAGACGCTGGCCGGCATCAGAATGGTGAAGGCGTTCGGACGGGAAGAGGCGGAAGCTGAACGCTTCAAAACCTATAACGGGGCCTTCCTGGCGACCACGCTGAAATCCAATCAAGTCTGGTCGATTGGATCGTCGCACATGGAAGTCATCGGCGTCATCGGGGTGGCAGGGATCATTTGGTACGGGGGGTATCTCGTCATCCATGAGGTCATGACGCCCGGCGCGTTGTTTTCATTCATGGCGGCCATGTTTATGGCCTATACACCGATTCGTAAACTGGCGGGGGCGAATAACATCATTCAGCAGGCGTTGGCCGCAGCCGAACGGGTCTACGATGTGATGGATCTTGAAACGGAACAGTCCAAGGATCGCGGGACTGTCGCCTTGACAGGAATTCGCCAAGGGATTGAATTTCAAGGTGTCTCGTTGCGCTATGAGAGTCAGACAGCGCCGGCGCTGGCCGGCGTCGATCTCTCGATCAAGTCCGGCGAGGTGGTGGCGCTGGTGGGGGGCAGCGGCGGCGGGAAAACGACGCTGGTCAGCTTGCTGCCGCGATTCTACGAACCAACGGAGGGACGGATTCTTTTGGACGGCCTTCCGCTCACATCGTATACGTTGCGGTCGTTGAGAACTCATATCGGGATTGTGTCGCAGGAGATCGTGCTGTTCGATGATACGATCAGCCGCAATATTGCCTTCGGACAGACGGGAGCGGGCCAATCCGCCATCGAACAGGCGGCCAAGGCCGCCTACGCCCATGAGTTTATTCTTCGCTTGCCCGAGGGATATGAGACGGTCATCGGGGAACGCGGCGTGAAATTGTCGGGGGGGGAGCGGCAACGGCTGGCGATCGCCCGCGCCATTCTGCGCGATCCGCCGCTGCTGATTCTGGACGAGGCCACGTCGGCGCTGGATACGGAATCCGAACGCATCGTGCAATTGGCCTTGACCAATCTCATGAAAAACAGGACGACGGTGGTAATTGCGCACCGGCTCTCCACTATTCAAAATGCGGATCGTATCGTGGTGTTGGACCGGGGAGCGGTTGTGGAGACGGGCTCGCATGAAGAATTGCTTCGACGGGGCGGGATGTATCAACGTCTCCATGCCATGCAATTTCAGGATGTGACCAGTGTCTGAACACGCGAAGAGCGATGAGCGTCGGAAGAGTCTGAAGAAGCGAGTTGCCCAGTGGGTGAAGTGTTCCCTGTTGCCGCCGGTCGCCGCGTCGGTCATTCGCGGGGTCGCGCAATCGATGCGTTGTGAGACTCGCGGGCATGAGGCGGTCGATGCGTTGTATCGGGAAGGGCGCCACATTATTCTTGCCTTTTGGCACGCGCAACAGTTGATGATCCCGATCGGTTATCGAGGCGCAGGTTCCCATGTTTTGATCAGTCAGCATGGCGACGGAGAGATCATCGCGCGCATCATTGCGCGGTTCGGGCATCAGGCTGTGCGTGGATCGAGTACACGCGGCGGGGCCGGGGCGCTTCGCGCGCTGATCAGATTGGGCCGGTCAGGACAGGATGTAGTCGTGACGCCGGATGGCCCCAAGGGCCCGCGCCATGTCGCCAAGCTTGGCGTTCTTCAGCTGGCGAAGGCGACAGGCCTCCCGATTGTCCCCCTGGCCTTTGCCTGCTCAAAAAAAAACTCTTCGCGAGCTGGGACCGTTACATGGTCCCGTATCCATTTTCCCGCGGCCTATTCCTCTATGGAGACCCCTTCTGGGTTCCGCGTGACGCAGACGACGCGGCGCTGGAAGTGTCCCGCCTTGAACTTGAGACGACCCTCAATCGGCTGACCGACGAAGCGGATGCGGCGGTGAATGCCGTGCGTGAAGCGCGAGACTAGCGGGACAAGCGAGAGGTGCGAGAAAGGCGGGACAGGCGAGAAGTGTGGGAGAGGCGAGTCTCGCTCGTCCCTTCTCTCCGGCCCGTCGCGCTTCTCTCGCCTGTCTCGCATGGTGAGAAAAACCATGTGGAAGTTACTCTATAACATCGGACTGATCCTTGCTGCTCCCGTCATCGTGTGCGTGCTGCTGGCCAAGCCCCGGTGCCGTCCTGGGTTGGCGCAGAGGCTGGGGCTGGAAGATGGTCTGTCTGGTCTGTTCGGTCTCTCTCGTCGACCAGATAGACCAGAAGGACCACACAAACCGGATAGACTGAGTGAGCCAGATAGACCAGTTATCTGGGTTCACGCCGTCTCGCTCGGAGAAGCGGTGGCTGCTGCGCCGTTGGTGAAGGCCCTGCACAGCCGCCACCCTGAGTATCGATACATCGTGACGACCGTCACCGAAACGGGCCGCGAAGCGGTCGAGCAACGGCTGGCCGGTGTGGCTGAACATCGGTATGCTCCGCTGGATTTACCGTGGGTGGTTGCGGGCATGATCGACCGGCTGCGCCCCGCGCTCTATCTGTTCGTCGAAACCGAGTTGTGGCCCAATCTGCTTTGGACATTGCGGGACCGGCAGGTCCCGGTCGTGCTGGTCAATGGGCGGTTGTCGTCGCGCTCGTTTCGCCGTCAAGATGTCGGAGGCATCCGCGAGTTGTATCGGTCGGTCCTTCAATCGATCAGCCTGTGCTTGATGCAATCCGACCGTGACCGGCAGCGTATCGTGGCGCTGGGCGCCAATCCTGCCCTCGCGCATACGACCGGCAACATCAAGTTTGACCAGCCCCTGCCGGACATGAGCGGGACATCGTCTCTGCGTCGAACCTTTGGATTAGCCGATCAGGAGCGGTTGATCTTGGCCGGGAGTACTCATGCGGGCGAAGAGGAGCTGCTGGTCTCGGCATACGGACAGATTGTGAAGGCGCATCCATCGGCCGTACTGATGCTGGCGCCGCGGCATATCGAGCGAGTAGACCGGGTCGAGGCGATGATCCGCGAAGCCGGGTTCACGGCGCAGCGCAAAAGCCGGATCGGTGAAGCGGCGGCCGGCCCGCGGGTCATTATCTTGGATACCAGAGGTGAATTGGCCGGTGCCTATCGAGAAGCGGTGGTGGCATTTGTGGGTGGAACACTGATTCCAGTCGGCGGACATAATTTACTGGAACCGGCGGTCTGGGGAACACCTGTGCTGTTCGGACCCTATACCGACCATTGCGCCGAAGTGGCGGCGTTGTTAGATGAGGCGGGAGGAGGCCGACGCGTGACGGGTGTCGAGGATTTGGCCCGATGCGTGAGTGAATGGCTGGCCGATCAGAATGCCCGCGATACAGTGGGACGGGCGGCCAAACGTGTGGTCCTGGACAATCAAGGCGCCTTAAAGCGAAGCCTGGAGTTGATCGAATCCTGTCTGATCCCCGGCGCGTTCGGCCAAAAGAGCCGATGGCGTATGGCTGATGGTACAGGAGCGGAATAGAAATCATTACAAGACAATTCCGTGATCCGATCATGTGCTATCTGCCATCAGCTATCAGCTCATTTTCTCAAAGAGATACGCTCGCTTCGCTGAGTCGGCGAAGCGGGCTTCACGAGACACGAATGCGCGAATAACTCTGCGGCAACTTGATATGAGCGGCGTGAACTGACATGGCACTCTTGCATCCAGGACGGCCGGTTCGGAAGGGCCTGTATGGAGTGGCATTTCTGTATGGCCTCATCGTCCGATTGCGGCATGCATGTTATCGCTTCGGTTGGTGCCGTTCTTCGCAGATACCCTGCCGTGTCGTGAGCGTGGGCAATCTCACCGTAGGGGGAACCGGCAAGACGCCGGTCGTCATTCTGCTGACCCACTGGTTGCAGTCCCAGGGACGGCGGGTGGCTGTCTTAAGCCGTGGGTATAAGCGTGCGGGCGGGACCCCGCAGCAGCTTGTATCGGATGGCGTCACGATTCTGGCCGGTCCGTCAGAGGCGGGGGACGAGCCGTATCTTCTTGCGCGGCGATGTCCCAAGGCAGTCGTCGCGGTGGGAGCCGATCGTGCAGAACTGGGCCAATGGGTATTAGCGCAACATCCGGTGGATTGCATGATACTGGACGATGGGTTTCAACATCTTGGTCTTCGCCGAGATGTTGATCTGGTGTTGCTGGACGCGACTGATGCAACCGGGCTCGATGCCATGGCGCCTGCCGGACGGCTGCGCGAACCGTTGGAGGGTCTCGTGCGTGCGACGGCGGTGGTGGTGACAAGGGCCGATTCGAAGGAAGAGGTTGAAGCGATAAACAGCCGACTGCGGGCAGCCGGTCTGCAATACAATGACCCGATAGAAGTGGTGTTCAAGGCAGACTCCTGTGTGTCGGTGCAGACAGAGGAGGGCAGGCCGCTGGATTGGTGCCGGGGAAAATCCGTGTGGCTGGTGAGTGGTATTGGGAACAGCGAGTCGTTTCGACGGTCCGCTCTGTCGGCAGGAGTCGAAGTTGCCGGCGAGACGGTATTTCAGGACCATCATCGTTACGATGCGGACGATGTCCGTCGGATTCGCGCTGCCGCACAGTCTGCCGGGGCAAACATTGTGCTGACGACCGAGAAGGATGCAGGCAAGCTCCCGCCGTTTCTTGTGCCGCAGGATTCCTGGTGGGCGTTACGGGTGCGGGCGGAGGTTGTGCGAGGAGAAGAGCGACTGCGGAATTTAGTTTTGGGATGCCCAGAGAAGGTCTTATGAGCGAGAAAGGCGGGACGAGCAAGACAAGCGGGACTGGCGGGAAGAGCGAGATGAGCGAGAAAGGCGTGATGAGGGAGAAAAGCGGGACACCGCTCTTGGCGCAGACTGTGCTCCATGCCATCTTGCGCACTCTGCCAGTCGCGCTTGTCACGCGACTCTCGCCCGTCGCGCGGCGCATGTGCGCCTCGGAGGCCCATGCGTAGAGAATCGATTCATCGGCTTGTCGTGCGGGCGCCGAATTGGATCGGCGATGCGGTGATGTGCGAGCCGGCGCTCCGTGGGCTCCGATCTCTGTTTCCTCAGGCGGAAGTGACCTTGCTCGCCAAGGCTGCGGTCGCGGAATTGTTCACAGGCTATCCCGGTGTGGACCGTATCGTGGTCTACAACGACAGAGATGTACATGCGGGACTCGCGGGAAAATGGACGCTGGCGGGCACCTTGCGGCGGCATCAGTTCGATTTGGCGGTGTTGTTTCAGAATGCGTTCGAGGCTGCGTTCCTCACCTGGCTCGCGGGAATTACCCGTCGATACGGGTATGCAACCGACGGGCGCGTATTTTTTCTCACCGATCCGGTTGCCGTTCCTGATCGGGTTACCCTCATCCATCAAGTCGGATATTACTGGAATTTGCTCAAGCCGCTGGGATTGGCCGGAGAGCCGTCCGCCCCGGCGCTGGTTATTTCAGCCGGCGAAGAACGCGCAATGGAATCAACGCTCGCATCGGCTGGTATCGGACCTGCCGATGTCGTGATCGGGGTTAATCCGGGATCGACATATGGGAGCGCCAAACGTTGGCTGCCGGAACGATTTGCGGAGGCGGCGCGGCGGCTAATCGATCGAGTGCGGAAGGACGAGGGAAAAGAAGCGGCCGTGATGATTCTTGGTGCAAAGGGAGAGGAGTCGCTGGGGAAAGCCATCGCAACGCTCGTCGAGGCGAAGTCCGTCGTCTTGTCCGGCGCCACGACGATTCGTGAATTGATGGCGGCGACGAAGCGGTGCCGCCTCCTCCTTACCAACGACACCGGTCCGATGCATATTGCAGCCGCCTTTGGTGTGCCGGTTGTCGCGGTCTTTGGCCCGACGGACTGGCGGACCACCTCGCCCTATGGGCAGGAACAGTCGATCGTACGCGAGCCGGTTGATTGTGCCCCGTGCTTCTTGAGGGAGTGTCCGATCGACCACCGCTGTATGACAAGGGTGTCGTCCGATCGGGTATACGAGGCGGCGGTGCAACAGCTGGAAAGTTCGTCTGGTTTATCTCGTTCATCTGGTTTGTTTAGTTTGTCTGGTTTATCTGGTGCGGGAGGGCAGGGCGCCAACGAGATGAACAAGCGAAACCAAATAAACAAAATGAACCAAACAAACGAGACCAACCAAACGAACCAAACAAACGTGTTGTCCGGTTTTACAATCTTTCTGGATCGCGATGGAACGCTGAATCCAGATCCCGGCTACATCCCATCGTCGGACCGGTTCGAATTATTTCCTGGTGTGGCGCAGGCCCTGTCGAGGCTGAAACAGGCGGGCGCGCGGTTGATCGTGGTGACAAATCAGTCGGGGGTTGCGAGGGGATTGTTCTCGGCCGGCGATCTTGACGGTATTCACGCGAAGCTGAGATACCTCCTCGGTGAAGCCGGAGTTTCGCTCGATGCCATTTACGTCTGCCCCCACCATCCCGATGACGGGTGCAATTGCCGGAAACCCGATCGCGGCCTGATCGATCGAGCCGTAGGCGAGCAGAGAATCGATCTCACGCGGTCCTATCTGATCGGGGATCATGCACGCGATATCGAACTGGCAAAGCGCGTCGGATCGCGGAGCATTTTGGTGACGACAGGAGCGGTTCTTCCGGAGCAGGTGGAAGGGCTGAAGGCGTCGGGGCCGGTTCCTGACCGGGTGGCGTCCTCTCTCGCCGAGGCTGTCGACTGGCTGTTGTCTGATGCGAGAAGCCGTATCAATCATGCGGGACATCGGCGGTGACGCATCCGCGGGTCATTCCGGAAGGAAGAGAAGCCGTGAGTGATGGTGCGCTTGCGTCAGATCGAGTGCGCACCTATAGTGTGTATACCGGGATGCGACCCTGAACGAGTTCCGGTGTCGCGAACGGGAGTGGAATATGGCGATCAACCAAGAAGCAGAATCTTCTTCGATTCCCTGCAACCTCTGCGGCGGGGTTGAGGTCTCGACCCTCTCGAATCGAAGCCGGAGCGGGAAGCCGTTACGGACGGTGATTTGCAAGTCATGTGGTCTCGTCTGGTCCGATCCGCGCCCGCATGATGCCAGGCAGTTTTACGAAGATGAGTATCGGCTTGCCTACAAGCACGCCTACAGACCGAAGCCGAAGCATGTGTTGCGCGCGGGTCATGTGGCGTTGTCACGCTTTGAGAAGATTGATCGGCTGCTGTCCGGCCGCAAATCCATTCTGGACGTAGGGACCGGCGGCGGAGAATTTGCCTATTTGCTCCAATCATTGGGCCATCGCGTGAGCGGGATTGAGCCGAACAAAGGGTATGCGGATTACTCGATCCGGGAATACGGGCTGGCAGTCCAGGTCGGATTTGTACAGGACGCGGCGTTCTCTCCGGAATCGTTCGATCTCGTGACGATTTGGCATGTGCTGGAGCACACGGAGGATCCCGGTTCCGTGTTGGCCCTGTTGCGATCCTGGCTGAAATCCGACGGCATGCTTGTCGTGGAAGTTCCCAATGTGGAGGCGACGTGCCAGGCTCCGCACAGCACGTTTCATGAGGCGCATCTCTACAATTTCAATGTCGTGTCGTTGCGCAGGCTGGCCAGGAAGCACGGGTTACATGAAGTCTGGCATCTGATTTCACGCGACGGTGGGAATATTACGATGTGTTTGACGAGTCAGACGCCTCCGGTAGAAGGCAGTGACGAATCCGTGATCCCCGGTAATTACGAATGGGTATCCAGGATTGTGCGCGGGCACAGCAATCTCCGGCGCCATTTGACGCCGCTGCCCTATCTGCGTACGTGGCAACGTCTCTGCCGATCGCTCGTCGAACGGCGCGAAACGGCAGGCGCGGACAATGGGAAGGCGCTGCTCGATCGCCTGTATGGTTCGTCGACACGTACCTATGCTGTGGGAAACAGATAACCAAATGTGGATTCTGCACGCATCGTGAGGATGTCTTTTCCCTTCGCCTTGCTGTGACACAGATTGTTTTGCTGGGAAGGTTGGCCGGTGCAATTTGCAGACGTGCTCCCGATTGAGTCCCGCTCCTCCGCGCTGAATCACAGCCGCATTCTTCTGATCAAGCCAAGTTCTCTCGGTGATATCGTGCATGCGTTTCCGGTCGTGTCGGCCCTCAAGGCACAGTGGCCTGGTGCGCATCTCACCTGGGTGGTCAAACGCCAGTGGGCTGAACTGGTCGAGCGAGCCGAGGGAGTGGACCGTGTGTGGCCGGTGGAGGGGACGGTAGGCAGTTGGTTCACGCAAGCGCGGGCATTGCGGGCCGAGCGGTTCGACCTGGCCGTCGATTTGCAGGGCCTGTTCCGGAGCGGAGTCCTCGCACGATTGTCCGGCGCGCCCATCCGCATCGGCTTTGCCAACGGGAGAGAAGGCAGTCCCTGGTTCTATACAAGACGGGTGGAGGTGCCGACTGCAGAGATGCATGCCGTCGATCGATATCTCCTCGTGGCGGCGGCGCTAGGGGTTCGCCTGCAGGGATCGCCACAATTTCGGTTCAAGATCCTCGACACCGATATGGCAATGATGCGGGAGCTGTTCCGAAGCAACGGAGTGTCTCTGGACCAGCCGTGGATTGCGATGAATGTCTCGGCGCGCTGGCCGACGAAACGGTGGTTTCCCGGTTCCTTTGCCGCAGTTCTTGATCGATTGCATCAGGAGGGTCTTGGTCCGGTGGTCGTGATCGGAAGCGCCGGTGATCGGCATGACGCCGAGCAGCTCAGAACGCTGACGACCAGTCCGTTTGTTGATCTCACCGGCGCAGTTCCGCTCGGCAGCCTGCCGGCGCTTCTCTCGAAGGCCTCGGTGATGATCACGAACGATTCCGGACCGATGCACATTGCGGCGGCGCTGGGCGTTCCCGTAGCGGCCATCTTCGGGCCGACCAGCGCGATTCGAACCGGCCCGTACGGAACAGGCCATCGTGTATTGACCGGATCGGTCTCCTGTCGTCCATGTTTCAGCCGTGTCTGCTACAATTCTGTGCCGTTGGAATGTTTGCAGCTTGTGCAGCCTGGTCAGGTGCTCGACGCGGTGCGACAGGCGAGACGAGCGTGACAGGCGCGAAACGCGCACGAGGGAGAACGCGGAACAGGTGGGAAAAGCAGGAACGGCAAGATTCAGGCGCATACCCTCCCGGCAATTCTCGCCGTTCCCGCTAGTCGCGCCACTCGCGCCATGCGTTCACTTTCATCTAAGTGAGGCGCCTCGATGAATGTCCTGATCGTCAGGCCGGATGGTATCGGGGATGTGATTCTTTCCATTCCGGTGGCCTCGCAACTCAGAAAGCTGCTTCCTGATGTGAGGATTGGATTTCTGACGAGCCCGATTGTTGCTCCTATTCTCGAACGGCATCCCGATGTGGACTACACCCGGACCATACGGTGGACGGATGCGCCGAGTATCCTGCGAGCCGCGTTTTCTGATGGGGTAGATGCGGCGATCTTTCTCAAGCCGTTTCGACAGCTCATGTGGGCGGCATTTCTGGCGCGTGTCCCGCTGCGTGTGGCCACAGGGTTTCGCTGGTATAGCCCATTGGCCAATCGGCGGATATACGAACATCGTAGCGAGTTTATGAAACATGAATCCGAGTACAACGTGGAGATGGTGAAAGGGCTTGGTCTGAATCCGGGTCCGGTACACCGTCCGACACTGGTGCTCAGCAGCGAAGAGCGGAGCGCCGCCGCGCAGTACTGGACAAACTTGCCGAATCGTCGCGTCGTGGTTCATCCCGGCGGACGATCCGCCAGGCGTTGGAAGGCGGAGCATTTTCGAGATCTTGCCGTCGAGCTTGCGCGAACAGGATATGGGGTTGTTCTGACGGGCAGTGAGACTGAGCGAGCTGAGTTTGAGCGCGACACGCTGTTGCAGGGATCTCTCCCGTCCGGAATCCATAATCTGATGGGGCGTCTCTCAGTCCGGGAATTGATGGCCGTGATCGCTGATGCCCGGGTTGTCGTATCCGGGGCGACGGGACCGGCGCACCTTGCAGCGGCGCTTGGCACGGCGACGGTCAGTCTATTCGATCCACGGAGAAATAATTTGCCGGTCAGGTGGAAGCCGTTGGGAACCGGAGTGCTGCTGCGGCCGGATGTCCCCACCTGTGAAAAATGTATCGGTGACGTATGTCCATTTTGGGATTGCCTCGATCGCTTGACCGTGGATCATGTCACGGCGGCGGTTGGTCATGTTGCCAAGACTCCGGCAGCCTTAAAGATACTTCATATATAAATGTAGTGATCAGCTCGTCTCTTCCTGCCTGCGCACTGTCCGCGTTGTTGGTTTTGCCGGACAATTGATCTATCTGTTGCGGTCTTTTTTCTTGACTCCCATATCCACCTGTGTTCATATCCTGAACGTACTTGCTGATTTCTCATCTAACTGTATGAATCTTCAAGGCCAACGGGATCTTCTTCTACTGACAGAGTTGGAGCGGGACAGCGCCGTCACACAGCGGTCCCTTGCTGTGAAATTGGGAGTGGCTCTTGGTCTGACGAATTTGTACGTCAAGCGCTTAGCCCGAAAAGGCTACATTAAAGTCACCACGATTCCTTCCCATCGCGTTCGGTATTTATTGACCCCGCAAGGGTTTGCCGAGAAGTCTCGCCTGACCTATCTCTATATGCAGTATTCCTTGGCGCATTATCGCGATATGCGCGCCCGGCTCAGGGAGACGTTGCTGCGCGCGGTAGAAAGCGGCATGAAACGAGTGGTGATCTACGGAACCGGCGAACTGGCGGAGATGGCGTATTTGTCACTTCGCGAAATGAACATGGTGTTGGTGGGGTTTGTGGACGACGGGCAACAGGCCTCGTTCTTGTCTTATCCTGTCTGGCGGCCGCAAACCTTGACTGAGTGGGAGTTCGACGCAGTATTGCTGGCGGATCTCGACGGGACGGCGCGGCAGAAAGAAAACCTGGGCCGTCATCATATTCCGGACGCAAAGATCTTGGCGCTCGGGCCTTTAGCCTGAGCGGTCTGGAACGGGAGGTTTTTAGTAGTCACTGTAAGTGAGAGGGCGAAGCTGTGTCCGCCGGGCGCGCGACAAGCGCGACTGGCGGGACGTGCGATAAAGGCAAGGAATGTGGGATTTGCGAGAAAAGCGAGAGTTGCGGGATATGCGTAAGGCACGCGACAAGCGGGAAGGGCTGGACAGGCGAGACTCGCGGGAGTGGAGTAAAAATCAGGAAAACCAGAATGCCGCTGGCGTTGGAATCTCTCCTCTCTTCCGTTGCGCGTTTCGCGCTTGCCCTGCTCGTCTGGCAGAGATCCGATGCCTGTGACCCGGTTTGAGGATCTGGAATGTTGGAAAAGAGCGAAGTCTCTCGCGGTCGAGGTCTATAAGATTTCGAACAACGGGAAGTTCAATCAAGATTTTGGTTTGAAGGATCAGGTCAGGAGGGCGGCAGTCTCTATTGCTTCAAATGTCGCGGAAGGAAAAGAACGGGAAACGGTCGCGGAATTCATCCGATACTTGTATATCGCGAAAGGATCAGCAGGGGAGCTGAAGACGCAATTATTGATCGCACAAGACATTGGATATGTAGACCAAGAATGTTCCAGCGACTTGAGGATGAAAGTTGAAGGCCTCAGTGCGATGATCGGTGCTTTGATCAAAAGATTGAAGGGTAAGCGGTGATATGAACCGGAAGAGCGGGCCAAACGTGAAAGGCGAGACGGGTGGGACTGGCAGGAGAGGCTCGAAAGCAGGTGAGACGAATATGACGTGTGCTGGAAACTCTGCTCCCGCTCGTCGCGCGTTTCTCGCTTGTCCCGCTCGTCTCGCTTTTCAGGCCTGTCGCGCACGGGGCGTCGCATGAACCAACCCAACCAAATGAACCAAACAAACGCGCTCCACTGGTACGCATTAAGAACCCGGTCTCGTCACGAGAAGCTGGTTCGCGATCAACTGGCGACGCAGGGAATCGAGCCGTTGCTTCCTACCGTGAAACGGCTGAGTCAGTGGAAGGATCGCAAAAAAGAAATCGAGACGCCGCTCTTTTCAGGCTATTGTTTCGTGCGATTCGGACAGGAAGAGAAGTTGCCGGTCCAGAAAGTGGCGGGAGTGGTGGAGATTGTTGGCAGCGGGAGTCGGCCGGAACCCATTCCTGACGATGAAATTGAAGCCTTAAAGAGGCTGATGACCAGCGTCCTCCCGTACGATCCCCATCCCTATTTGCACGAAGGCATGACGGTCGAGGTGGTGCGTGGACCGCTGCAGGGTATACACGGCATTTTGCTACGAAAAGAAAAGCGGCATCGCCTGGTCCTCGGCATACGGTTGATCCAACAAGCAGCGGCGGTGGAGATCGACGTGAACGATGTGGCGCCGGTGTGAGGGGTCTGGACACGGGCGAGATTGGCGGGACAAGCGAGACTGGCAGGAAACGGATTTGCGCGCCCTGCAAGTCGCGCTCTTCGCGCTTGTCGCGCGGAAGTCAGCAGTTCGTATCGAAGAGTTATCAATCATAGAGGCTAGCCGAAAGAAGGAGAACAAATGGGAGTGCCATTACTTGATCTAAAGGCGCATCACGAACCACTACAAAAAGAGATCCTGGACGCCGTTGAACAGGTATTCAAGAGCCAGGCGTTTATCCTGGGGGCGGAAGTCGGCAAATTAGAGGAGCGGGTAGCCGCCTATTGCCAGGCCAAGTACGGAATCGGCGTGACGTCGGGTACCGATGCGCTTCTGATCGCGCTCATGGCGCTCGGTGTCGGTCCCGGCGACGAAGTGATCACGTCGCCCTATTCATTTTTCGCCACGGCAGGCGTGGTGGCCCGGTTAGGAGCCAAGCCGGTGCTCGTAGACATCGATCCCAAGACCTTCAACATCGATCCAGCAAGAATCAGCCAAGCGATGACACCCAAATCCAAAGCCATCATCCCTGTGCATCTCTACGGTCAGTGCGCAGACATGGGGCCGATCATGGAGCTGGCCACGCGGCATAATGTGAGCGTCATCGAGGACGCCGCGCAGGCCATCGGATCGGAATACCGTGACGGCCGGCGGGCCTGCAGCATGGGGACCCTCGGATGTTTGTCGTTTTTCCCGAGCAAGAATCTGGGCTGTTTGGGAGACGGGGGAATGGTGGTCACGAACGACGCTGATCTCGCGGAACGGATTCGAATCCTGCGCGTTCACGGCAGCCAGCCGAAGTATTACCATAAACTGATCGGCGGCAACTTCCGGCTCGATACGATTCAGGCCGCCGTGCTCAATGTGAAGCTGAATTATCTGGACGGGTGGACCAAACGACGGCAGGAAAACGCCGCACGCTATGAAACGTTGTTCCGGCAGAGCGGCCTGGTGCAGAAGGGCAAGGTTCGGTTGCCGGATCCGGTGTATCGCGACAAAGGCATCAAGCATTACCACATCTATAATCAGTTCGTGCTGCGGGTTGAAAGGCGTGATGATCTCATCGCGCATCTCAAGCAGAAAGGAATCGGCGCGGAGATCTACTATCCGGTTCCGTTCCATCTGCAAGAGTGCTTCCGGTATCTGGGTCACAAAGCGGGAGACTTCCCGGAGTCGGAACGGGCCGCCAACGAAACCATCGCCATTCCCATCTATCCCGAATTGACCATGGCGCAACAGACCGAGGTCGTGGAGGCTATCGCGTCGTTCTACGCATAGCATTCGTTTTCGAAGGGGGCGTGGATCTAGGGAAATGGATATCGGGGCCAGTTGCCTTCATCGATGAACATATGAAGTTGAACCTGATTCGAAAAGTATTGATCTTGTTGTCGCCACGCGAACGGCGAGACGCCTGTTTTCTGGTGGTGCTTATTTTAGTGATGGCGGTATTGGACGTAATCGGTGTGGCATCGGTTATGCCGTTTATGGCGGTATTGGCAAATCCCGATACGGTTGAAACAAATAAATACCTCTCGGCCGCCTACACAAGATTTGGTCTTGCCGATAAGGAACAATTCTTGTTCTTCCTTGGGTTGATGGTCTTTGTGGCGCTGGTTGCGGCTATCGTGTTCAAGGCGCTGACCACGTGGGCGCTGTTGCGGTATACGCACATGCGGGAATATTCGCTGGGAGTCAGGTTGGTGGCAGGTTATTTGCGGCAGCCATACGAGTGGTTTCTCAGCCGGCATAGTGCAGACCTGAGCAAGTCCGTCTTGAGCGAAGTTCAAGAGGTGGTCAATGGTGCATTGATTCCGCTCATGCAACTGCTCGCTCAGGGGGCTGTTGTCATCGCCTTGCTGATGCTTCTCATTCTGGCTGATCCGTTACTTGCCCTGTATATCGGTGTCGGGCTGGGGGTGGGCTATGGCGGCCTGTATATGTTGTTGCGCCGCCGACTTGCCAGGCTTGGGAAGGAGCGGGAGAAAGCGAATCGATCCCGGTTTGAGATTCTGTCGGAAGCGTTCGGCGGAATCAAAGAGCTGAAGCTTGCCGGTCTGGAGGAGGTGCTGATCAGGCGGTATACACAGCCTGCAAAGCAGTGCGCCAAGAGTATTACGGCGGCACAGTTGGCGAAGCAGCTTCCTCGTTACGCGCTGGAGATCATTGCATTCGGCGGCATGCTCCTGGTGGTGCTGTATTTGATGCGCACCAGAGGGAGTTTTGAAGGGGCGCTTCCGCTGATCGCCCTCTATGCATTCGGAAGTTATCGGTTGATGCCGGCGCTGCAGCAGGTGTATGCCCACATGGCGACGCTGCGTTTCGCTGAGCCTGCCCTCAACAATCTTTATGCAGATCTTGTACACATCGCTCCTGCTCAAAGCGGCGAGTCGATTCTCGCACCGTTATCGGTCGAAAAGAGCATTGCGCTACGGGGGGTGACCTACGCGTATCCTAATTCCCAGGTGGCGGCCGTGCACAATCTGAGTCTGGAAATCCCTGCTCGGGCCACGGTCGGTTTGGTCGGTTCGACCGGATCGGGAAAGACCACGACCGTAGACATTATCCTCGGCTTGCTCTCGCCGTATTCCGGGCGGCTGGAAATCGACGGAGTGCCTATCGGCCCCGACAACCTTCGCGCCTGGCAGCGCAATCTTGGATATGTCCCGCAAAATATTTATCTTGCCGCCGACACGGTCGCCGGCAATATCGCGTTCGGCATTCCCTGCGAAAAGATCGATCTGAGCGCAGTGGAGCGCGCGGCCAGAATCGCGAACCTCCACGATTTCGTAGTCAATGACATGCCGCAGGGCTACAACACCCAGGTTGGGGAGAGGGGCGTGTGCCTCTCAGGCGGCCAGCGCCAGCGGGTCGGCATCGCCCGGGCGCTCTACCACAAACCGCAAGTCCTCGTTCTGGATGAAGCAACCAGCGCCCTGGACAACCTGACTGAGCAGTCCGTGATGGAGGCGGTCCATAACCTGAGCCACGAGGTTACCATCATCCTGATTGCCCATAGACTTTCCACCGTGCGGGAATGCGATTGCATCTATTTCCTCGAGAAGGGCCAACTCGCAGGCCAAGGCACTTTTGATAAACTGATGAAAGATAACCCTCATTTCCGTCGCATGGCGAAAGTCGCCTCGGTGTCCTAGATCGCGTTTTCCCAGCAAGCCCATGAAGCCAATTTCCATTGCAACCAGGCAGATCGGAGACTCGCATCCCTGCTTCCTCATTGCGGAGGTCTCGCAGAGCCATGACGGCTCTCTCGGCATGGCGCATGCGTTTATCGATGCCGCCGCCGAAGCCGGTGCGGATGCCGTCAAGTTCCAGACTCATATCGCGGCTGCGGAATCGACACTGGATGAACCGTTCCGCATCAAGTTCTCGCGCCAGGACGAATCCCGCTATGCCTACTGGAAGCGCATGGAGTTCTCTGAAGAGCAGTGGGCCGGCGTGGCCGAACATGCCAAAGCCAAGAGCCTGATCTTTTTGAGCTCCCCCTTCTCTATTGCGGCTGTGGAATTGCTCAAGCGTGTGGGCATGCCCGCATGGAAGGTCGGCTCAGGAGAAGTCCAGTCAAAGGAATTGCTGGACGCCATGCTCGACGCAGGCGGCCCCATCCTGCTCAGTACGGGCATGAGTCGCTGGGACGAGATTGATCGGGCAGTGACCTACCTGCGCGGTCGCAATGCCGATTTCGCTCTGTTCCAGTGCACCAGCAAGTACCCGACTCCACTCCAAGAAGTCGGGATCAACCTGATCGAGGAGCTGCGGCGGCGCTACGACTGCCTCGTTGGCCTGTCGGACCACTCGGCAACCCCTTTTCCCGCCCTGGCCGCCATCGCGCGTGGATGTCACATCGTTGAGCTTCACGTCACTTTCGACAGGCGTCTGTTTGGCCCGGATGTCCCGGCCTCGGTGACTTTCGAGGAATTGGCACTGATCAAGAAGGCCCGGGACAGCTTTGCAGTGATGGATCAGAGTCCGGTAGACAAAGACGCCATGGCGGATCAGCTTGCCGCTATGCGCCGTACCTTCGGAAAGAGCATCGCACCTGCCCGAGCACTTCCTGCCGGGACCGAACTGACTCGCGATATGCTGACCCTAAAGAAACCGGCGACGGGCATTCCCGGCACGGAACTCGACAACCTTATTGGCAAACGACTGCGCAGTGACGTTATGCCGGACCGCCTGTTGACCTGGAAGGATTTGATATCATGACCCGCAAGGTATGTGTCGTCGTCAATAGTCGTGCGAATTACGGCCGCATCAAGAGCTTTCTTCGCGCAACCAAGGCTCACCCCGGCCTGGAACTGCAACTGATTGTCGGAGCATCCGCGCTCTTGTACCGATTTGGCGAAGTGATCAAGATTATACGGGCCGATGGTTTCGAGCCCAACGCCGTGGTGCACTCCATCCTAGAAGGCGAGACCCCGACGACCATGGCGAAATCCACCGGTCTGGCCATCGTGGAACTGGCCACCCACTTCGAGAACCTAAAGCCCGATGTTGTCCTGACCGTCGCCGACCGCTTCGAGACCCTTGCCACGGCGGTAGCGGCCAGCTACATGAACATTCCCCTGGCCCACACCCAGGGAGGTGAAGTTACCGGCTCCATCGATGAAAGTGTGCGCCACGCCATCACCAAGCTGGCCCACATCCATTTCCCGGCCACGGAGCGCGCCCGGGACTACCTCATCCGTATGGGCGAAGATCACGAGGCCGTGCATCTGACTGGCTGCCCGGCCATCGACCTGTTGACCGACATCGACCTGTCCTTACCCCCCAATCTCTTTGAAAGCTATAGGGGAGTGGGTGCCACCCTGGACCATGCCAAGCCCTACATCGTTGTTCTGCAGCACCCTGTCACCACGGAATACGGTCAGGGATTCCAGCAGATCAATCAGACTCTTCAGGCCATCGCCCGCATCGGCAAGCGCGGCATGCAGGTAACCTGGCTGTGGCCAAATGTGGACGCCGGTTCCGATGATGTCGCTAAGGGTCTGCGGGTATTTCGCGAGCAGCAGCAGCCGGACTACATCCACTTCTTTCGCAACTTCAGTCCCGAAGACTATGCCAAGCTGATCAACAACTCCCAGTGCGTCGTCGGCAACTCCTCCTCGGGCCTCAGGGAGGGTGCCTTCCTTGGCGTACCCTGCGTCAATATCGGCAGCCGGCAAAGCGGACGGGAGCGAGCAGGCAACGTGCGGGACGTTCCCTATGACGCCGACGCCATTGAGCAGGCCGTCCTCGCCCAACTGGCCCATGGCCGCTATGAGCGCTCCCTCCTTGTGGGCGACGGGACAGCCGGCCAGAAGATTGCGGACATCCTCGCCTCGGCCAAACTAAGCATCAACAAGCGCTTGAACTATCTCTCCGAGGGTAGCTCGCGGCAGACTGACTCTCTTGTGTAATGGGGATGACTCTTCCGTCTCCCCACATCGAGCGCAAAATCTGCTTCCATCTATTCCCATAACGCGGAGCCAGCCGTAGCTTGGAAGAATCCGAGAGGCATAGATGATGGGATACAAAATACTAGGTACTTCATTTTCCGCATGTGAAATATGCGGTTCCAACACGTGGTCAATAGTTTTCAGCGGTGCTGTACGGGATGGAGCATTTGGAAAATTTTCCGAGAACACTGCTGTCGTAGCAAAGTGCGGAGGTTGTGGCACTGACCGTCTTTCAGAAGCACATTGCCATGGAGACGACGACTTCTATTCTTCTTCGAAGTATCGCGACTTGCTGTCCGCAGGGAATACCGCTAATGACTTCTTTCTGGCGCACGACACCCTTCAACTCACCAACTTGGGGGTACTTTGGCCCGAGAGTGTCCGCGGAAAAACTGTCGCCGATATCGGATGTGCCGCAGGAAGTTTCCTTGATCACGTTTCCGGGCTCGCTGCCAAAACCATAGCTATTGAACCCTGCGAGGGATACCACGACTCCCTGCGTTCCCGCGGGCATGCCGTATTTTCTTCCTGTGAGGCTGCCATTGAAGCCGGAATCCAGAATGTGGATTACATCTTCAGCTTCAGCGTGATCGAGCATGTTTCCAACCCACGCTCCTTTCTTGCTGATATCGCAGCCATGATGGCTCCCTCGAGCCGCCTCCTGATCAGCACGCCGAACCGGCGTGACGTTCTCATGGAAATGCTCCCGGAAGATTACCAGGCCTTCTTCTACCGGACTGTACATCGCTGGTATTTCGATCGGGAGTCGTTTGCGGAATGCGCGAAGCACGCCGGGCTCAATGTGGTCTCCAACCGGTGCGTTCACCGGTTCGGCCTTTCAAATGCTTTGCGCTGGCTAAGAGATCGTCGGCCTGGGGGAACCCAACCCCTTCCGTCAGTAACTCCAGTCATGGACAGTTGCTGGCAAGCTAGTCTGGAGCATGCTGGCACAGGTGATTACCTGTATTTCTGGCTCGGGAAACCATATTGACGGAATGGAATATCTCTTATGGCTCTGGTGATCTATCTGGGAAGCAGGGAGGGCTATGAGGCCACCGCTTCCGTATTGTCTGGGCTGGCAGAGGTCCGTCACGTGGAAGCAGAATGCACTGCAGTGGCCGAAGCCCTGAAGGGCGCGGATGCCTTGCTGGACGCGTCGATGAAGATCGGCATCACCAATGAAATGATCGATGCCGCATCCCAACTGAAAATCATCAGTTGCGCGACGACTGGTTCGGATCATATCGCAAGGGAAAGGCTGGAGGCGCGGCGCGTTTCGGTACGCACACTGAAGGAAGACCCGGATGTGCTGCGAAACATCACCCCCGCCGCGGAACTTTCCTGGGCCCTGTTGATGGCTTGTGCCCGCAAGCTGAAAGCCGCCTTCAGACATACGGCAGAAGGGAACTGGGTGCGGGAAGACTTCCCGGGGATCATGCTGAACGGTCGCGTCCTTGGGCTGATCGGCTGCGGCCGGATTGGCAGCTGGATGGCTCGATACGCCCAGGCTTTCGGCATGTCGGTCCTCGCCCATGACCCCTTCCAGGACACCCTGCCCTCTGGAGTCGAGCGTCGTCCCCTGGAGCAAATGGTGGCGGAGGCAGACTTCATTTCCATTCACGTGCACCTGTCGGAAGAAACCAGGGGCATGGTTTCCCGCTCCCTCATCCAACAATTCAAGCCGGGTGCCATCTTCATCAACACCTCCCGGGGCGCCCTCGTGGACGAGGCGGCCTTGGTGGAGGCGTTGACCTCGGAAAGAATCGGGGGGGTTGGCGTCGACGTCCTGAAAGGGGAACCGGAAATCGCCAGCCATCCACTGGTGGAATACGCACGCCACCATGACAATGTAGTCATTACACCGCACTGTGGTGGGTTCAGTCCGGACGCGGTCCGTGTGGTCTGCCGCCATGCGGCGGAAAAAATCAAGAAGGTGCTGGAGTTGTGAGCGACTTGTCCCAGCTGGCGGCGTCCATCGCCGAACGTGGCGTCCGTCATGTCTTTGGCATCACCGGCAGTGGAGCCTCCCTGCTGCTCCTGGATGCTCTCGAAAAGCACGGCGTCGAGCCGGTAAGAACATTTTTCGAAGGCAGTGGCGCCCTGATGGCCGCTACCGCTGGGCGCTTGAGCAGACGCAGCGGGGTCGCCTACTG
The DNA here is from genome assembly GCA_022842445.1 of Nitrospira sp. Classification (GTDB taxonomy): domain Bacteria; phylum Nitrospirota; class Nitrospiria; order Nitrospirales; family Nitrospiraceae; genus Nitrospira_D. Next base: position 372,134 of record JALHPO010000002.1, on the reverse strand, counting down.
CATCAAGGGGCCGGGCCTCGCCAACATGGTTCCCGGCATGGCGGCCGCCAGCCTTGACGCCTATCCGATGGTAGCCATCACCGAGGCCTATCCTCCCGGCAGCACTTCGGACAAGGCGCACAAGCGTCTCGGCCACTCCCTGCTGACGGGAGCCGTCTGTAAGGGCATTAGGCCCCTTGCCGACGGCCAGAGCGACTTCAATGCTATGGCCGATTGGGCAGAGGCGGAAGTGCCGGGGCCGGTCGTCCTCGAATTGACCGGCGTAGTGCTCCCTGCTAATGGGCCGATACCGCTGTCGACCGCCAGCAACGGCAACCCGGCGGACATCTTGTGTCTCATGAAAAGTGCACAGCGCCCGGTCGTCATCGCCGGCAGCTTCGCCTTCCGGGAAGGTTGGGGGAGGCATATGGAGAAGCTCCCTTTTCCGGTCTTCTCAACCGCAGCGGCAAAGGGGATCGTTGACGAGTGCGCGGATAACGCAGCTGGCATCTATACCGGTGTCGGTCTCGAACTGACGCCGGAGCGGAACATCTTACCCCGGACAGACCTGGTAATCGGTATTGGCCTGCGACCCAACGAAGTGCTGGCGACCAAGGGCTTCCATTGTCCCTCCGTCAATGTAGACCCTGTCGCGATTCCGGGTGTGGGCAGTTTCGCTTTCCAGGTGGTGGCGCCCACCTTTCCGGAAGATTTCTGGGAAGCTCTGGCAGGAAAGGCTTGGGGGCTGGAGGAATTGCGTACCTGCCGGAAGAACATGGATCTTGCCATGCTCTCCGGCTTTCTTCCTGGCGCGGCTTTTCACTGCCTTTCCGAAACCCTGGGCCGCCAGATCCGCCTGGTCATGGATACCGGATACTTTTGCACTATCGGCGAGCATGCGTGGAAGGCACCTGATCCCGACCTCTGCCTGTTCTCCGGTCAGGGGCGCTACATGGGCACGTCGATCCCCATGGCAATCGGTGCGGCTATTTACGATCCTGCAACTCCCGTCGTCGCGGTTGCAGGGGATGGCGGCATCGCCATGTATCTCGCCGAAGTGCGGATTGCCGTGGAGAGAAATCTCGGTGTCCTGTTCCTGCTGATGAGCGACGGCTGCTTCGGTTCGGTGTCGACCCGCGCCATCAAGGATCACTTGACCCGCACTCCCATAGATGTCAAGACGCCAGGTTGGCTTCCTGTCATGGAAGGTTTTGGCATGCCGACCTGGAAAGCGGACTCCCCCCATGCTCTGGAGGCGGCGCTGAGGACGTGGTCCAAGACTTCCGGCCCCGGTTATGTGGAGGTGTCCTTTCCACGAGAAGCCTACGAAAAAATGTGCACCGGCATCCGCTGATTGCCTTTCACTCGAGGAGTCTTAGCCCTAGAACTCGTTCGTATTGTTCCACTAAGGTGCCTTCTTGCTGTTTGGGGAATAGCCCCTACAAGCGGGCGAAATGTCCCTCAAGACGACATCGTCAATAGTTCCTATCCATTTCACCATGGACATAAAACACATCCTGATCGTCGGCAGTGGCAGTGTTGGCAAGCGTCACGCGCGAAATCTCAGCGCCTTGGGTTGCCGAATCTCCTGTGTCGATCCGCGCCAGGACCGATTGCAGGAATTGGCGGCAGAAGTCGGCGTTGTTGGTTCATTTAGGACTATCGAGGCTGCCCTAGGCAGTTCAGATAAGCTCAATGGTGTGGTCATTTGCTCCCCCCCTCACGTGCATGTCGGCCAGACCCTGACTGCGTTTCGTGCCAGGATTCCGGTGCTTCTGGAGAAGCCCGTGGCACCGGACCTCAACTCCGCCCGGCAACTGCTGGATGAGGCGTCGCGATCGCGCACTTCATTGCTGCTAGGTTACACATGGCGCTGGTGGCCCCCCCTGCGGCGGGTACGGCAGATTCTGGCCGGCCGGGTTCTGGGCAAGCTGCACCACGTGCAGTTCCACATGTCGGCCCATCTGGCGGACTGGCACCCCTGGGAGCCCTACCAGGAATTCTTCATGGCAAGCAAGGTCATGGGCGGGGGTGCCCTGCTGGACGAGAGCCACTGGATTGATCTAGCGCTATGGATGTTCGGCATGCCCCAGAGCCTGATGGGCACGGTGGAAAAGCTGAGTTTGCTGCAAATCGATACCGACGACAATGTGGATGTGCTAATGGCCTATGCCGACAATCTTCGGGTCACCTTCCACCTGGACCTGTATGGCCGGCCTCACGAGAAGTTCATCCGTTTTATCGGTGAAAAAGGCACTATGCTTTGGACCGCCGTCCCCAACCAGATCACGCGCAGCACTCAGCCGGCCGGCTGGGAACAGACGGAAATTTTCGACTGCGAACGCAACGACATGTTTGTCGCCGTAGCGGAAGAATTTCTTGCCATGCTGCAGACAACCGCGGACAAGGCCATCACCTGTACGCTGGAAGACGGCATCCGGGTTCTTGAAGTGGTGGAAGCCATACGGGAAAGCAGTGTGAGTGGACGAAAAATCCATTTCGGGAAGGAGTCCCATTCATGACCTGGCAAGGAAAGAACGTGCTGGCCGTAGTGCCGGCGCGGGGCGGTAGCAAGTCCATCCCGCGTAAGAATCTCGCCAAAATTGGCGGCATTTCCCTGGTTGGCCGGGCTGCCAGGGTGGCCTTGCAGATCCCCTGGATCGACCGGACAATTCTCTCCACCGACGACATGGAAATTGCTCAGGAAGGCCGGTCGCACGGTCTGGATGTGCCCTTCATGCGACCGGACAACCTTGCGGGGGACTTTGCCAACTCCAAGGACATGTGGCGCCACGCCTGGTTCGCCGCCGAACAGCATTATGGCCTGCGCTTTGACTACTCCCTCCTCCTGGAGCCGACCAGCCCGCTACGGACGCCGGACGACTTGGAGAGGACGATCAGGGCCATGGTGGAAGGAGGCCATGACGCGGCGGCAACCATCAGCCGTACCCCGGCGCATTATACCCCGCATAAGACCCTGACGATCAGCCAGGATGGGCTGATCGGCTTCTATCTTTCCGAAGGTGCCAGCCACTCCATCCGGCAAACTATTCCCCCCTACTTTCACCGGAACGGCATCTGCTATGCCGTAACCCGGGATGCCCTGATCGATCGGGGAACACTCATTGAGAAAAACTGTGCGGCAGTCGTGGTGGAAAGAACTGTGGTCAATATCGACGAGCCTCTGGATCTCAAAGTCGCCGAATGGCTCCTGGCTGAAGCAGAAAAAGCCGCCTGACACTCCCTCCTCCCCACACTATGCCAACTTCAGCATTAGCGAGTTTGAGTTGAATCACGACAAGCAAGACGGTGTGACCTTCGTCGGGCGCTGGCCCCTGCAGTTTGCCACGGCCGTTCCTTACATTTCGGAGCTGCTTGAACGCGGGGTTCCTGTGTACTTCGTGGTCAGCAAGCCGGTAGCTGACATCTTTGCTCCCGTAATCCAGCGCGGCGCTGGCGTCCAATCCCTCGAGGCCCTGGAAAAACAACATCGTCTGCCCCGTCTGGTGCACAGCCTTTGCAGTCGGCTGGCCGGCCTTGCCGCCCGTGGGCCGCGCCAGAATCGGGCCAGAAACGCGTTATGTGCCAAGGTGGTATCGAAGTGCCTGGATAACCCTCTGCCCACCGCGAAGGTCGTACACGTCACCAAAAGCAATGTGCCCTGGCTCCTCTGCGCCAACGGTGTGAGGGTTTATACCATGATCGGGAGTTGGGACCACCCGGCCAAGTTTGGGGCGACCGGCTACAAGTCAGACATGGTGTTCATCTGGAATGAAGACCTGGCCGAAGACTGGCGGGAATTCCAAGGAGACAAGCACTTTGCCCGCAGTTTTCCCTTCGCTTTCGATTATCTGCTGAATCGGCCAGTGGGTGATCGGCAGGTGAAGGCTGGCAACCGCTGCCAGATTCTTTTCCCTTTCACCTCCAGTTCATCATCCCATCCCGCCGTGTTCAGGGAAGAGCTGGCTGTGGCAGGAGCCTTCATCGGAGCCTGCACAAAGTATGGCCTGAACGTATTCGTTAAGCCGAAACCTAACGGGGTTCCCGGAGAACTGCATGTTCTGGAGCAATACGGCAATGTCCGCATCGGCCAATATTACGAGAACAACAAGAAGGAGAACATTCTTCTGACTCCTGAATACAATGCCATTCGCATGGAGGAATTGAGTCTTGCCGGGTCGGTACTCAACATTGCGACTACCTTTGCATTCGATGCTGCGCTCTATGGACTTCCTGTGATTCAACTTGAGTTTATGGCCCCTCAGCAATTCCCTGAAATCACTCGAATCCAACACCATGTCCATACCCAGAGGCACATCCTGGAGGTCAAACCGCTTGTGCATCGCATGACGGATAGGAGGCCCCTCGAAGAGCAGTTCGACACGCTGCTGTCGCAGTGGAGTGAGGTCGAAAGCATTGCCATACGCCACGGCCAGAGACTTCGCCAATGGATGACCCCGAAGCAAACTGCCCCCGACAATATTAGAGATGTGGTAGACATCATCCTGGCCTGATCACCGGGGGAGGGACATTGCTTTGAAGTATTATGACAAAGCCAACAAGCGCATCATCCAGACCGATCGGAAGGCTGACGCTGAATTCTGGGACTACAAATGGAAGGATGACCAGATAGCAGCTTACGATCCTCAGGCAGTGCAGCCCTTCATTACTATCTCTAATCGGTTTCTGAAACCCAGAGCAAAAATCTTGGAAGGGGGATGTGGCACTGCGGGCAAAGTTGCAGCGCTCGCGGCTGCGGGCTATTCTGTGACCGGGACCGATTTCGCTGCTGACACAGTGGCAAGAATCAATGCCGCGCGACCCGAATTTGATATTCTGGTGGGCAATGTTTTCGGTTTGGACTTCCAGGACGGAAGCTTTGACGCCTATTGGTCTTTCGGCGTCATCGAACATTTCTGGGAAGGCTACAGGGAAATCATTGCCGAGGCGCGGCGCGTGTTGCGTGACGACGGCTACTTCTTTCTGACTTTTCCAAGCATGTCCCCCTTGCGCCGTTTGAAGGCAAGACTGGGAGCTTATTCATCCTGGGAGGGAGGGGAGGTTGAACCGAACGGCTTTTATCAGTTTCTCCTCAACCCGGATACCGTGTGCCGGCACCTACAAGATGCAGGATTCTCGATTGTCCATAACTCAAGAATACAGGCAACCTCGGGAGTAAAGCAGGAACTCAAATATCTGTGGCATGCATCCCGAATCGTGGGTTCAAGACTTCCCGCATCAGTCCAACGGATGATTGTCAGCGTTCTTGAATTGTCCCTGGGAAATACTTTCGGTCATCTGACTCTGATTGCCGCAAGGAAAAACAAAGGTTGACCTGGCATTAGGTCCCCTCCCTATACATGCCTCCTGTTGAGTTGATCCATTTCAACCCCGATCGTCCCATTATCGGGGGAGTGTTAGGTCGGCTGCTGCCTTTCCGCAAATCTCTGAACAATTTCGGGGATATGCTGGGGCCGGTTGTGGTGCATGGTCTACTCAGAAAAGCTGGCATAGATATTCACGAGGGAAAGGGCAGTCAACGTCGCCTATTGACTGTCGGGTCCATATTACATTTTGCCAAGACGGGCGACGTCATCTGGGGAACAGGACGCAATGGGAAGGTCGCCAATGAGGCGCACACATTTACCAACCTGGATGTTCGTGCGGTGCGGGGGCCGTTGACTCGTGAATTTCTATTGAAGCGGGGAATTCACGCACCGGCAATCTATGGCGATCCGGGGCTTCTCGTTCCTCATGTAATGCCTGAACTCGTTGAAACCACAAAACGGCCGGAGCATCAATTCACTTATGTTCCAAACTACAACGATTTGAAGTGGGCTCCAAAGGTGGACTGTCTCCTGGATCCGCGCTCGCCACTGGAAAACTGTCTGCGGACCATCGCCAAGAGTCGATTTGTGGTAGGCACCTCGCTCCACGCGATAATCATTGCGGAAGCTTTAAGTATCCCAGCACGGCTGATCAGGTCTCGCATCGAAAATGAATTCAAGTACCAGGACTATTACCTTGGAACGGGAAGAGCGAACTTCAGGGTTGCAAATGACCTCAACGAAGCCCTGAGATTGGGGGGGGAAGCACCGCCGGTTTTCTTCCAGGATATGCTTCTCGAATCATTTCCCTATGATTTGTGGAAGTAGGTATGTCGCTTCGTATCTTCTACATACTCCCCCATCTTGCAATTCCTCCGTTCGAAGAGCAAAGGCACGAGAGAATCTACAGGGAACGAAGGCTAGTACGGCTCAGTCGGCTGAGCGGTCACGATTGCGACCTTTTCCTACTCTCCCGTATTCGGTCGAACTCCCGGGGGAGTGATGATATTGGCACCTGGCTGATTCCGGTGGACGAACCAGAGAGCACCGACAGATTTAGGCATACGGCCCAACCGTTGTTAGCAGAGATAGAACAGAGGAAACCCGACCTGGTTGTTTTCAAAGGACTTGGATACAAACTCTCTCGTTGGCTCCTGTTGCATAGCCGCCACAAATTCCGGTTTGCGCTGATCGTTGCTGGTGGGACACAGGATCCGCTCACCCCCTTTGCCGACTACGTGCTGGCTGAAACGCCAGCCCAAATCCAGAAGAGTTTCCGTGCCCAGCAGGTGTCCGGCCGAGTTTCCATCCTGCCTAAACTGAATCTGCCGGGCACGATGCCCCTCTCGCTTCCGAAAGAGTTTGATGTCGTGAACGTGGGCGGCTTCAACAAGAACAAGAATCAGCAAGCCTTGTTACCGCTGGCAGCAGATTACCGTCTCGCACTGGTCGGAGACGGTGACTTGTGGAAGGCCGTCAAAGAAATGGCTGCGCCCTATGGCGAGGCTGTCTTCATGCCGGGCAACCTTCCTCGTGATCAGGTCGGGCCTCTCATAGCCAGATCTCGACTCATGGTGCATGCATCGCACCATGAGGGTCTGGCTCGTGTGGTCATGGAGGCGTTCGCAGTCGGTGTCCCAGTCGTGGCCTCTCGCCGGGCCATGCCCGGGGCGTTTGAACATGGGGTTCAGGGGCTATTGGTGGAGCCTCATCAGCTGCTCCAAGCTGCCCGGGAGTTGCTCAAGGATCGGGAGCGGCTTGAAGCTATGGGGAAGGCTGCCAGAGAGTTTGCTGGTCGGTGCTGTACCGAGGAGGCGGTGTTTGCAGAGATCCGGAAGATGTACGAAGTTGTATTCAGCACTCCTCCGGTGTTCAACGGCAGCTGGAGCCAAATTCTTCGAATACGTTGGCGCACGGCAGCAATGAAGCTGCTTCCCACGCTAAAGTCCTGGGCTAAGTATCTCGGTGTTAAGCGAGTCTTGATGTTTTGCGGTATGAAACATTAGCACAGTGGAAAGCCTGAGGTCGTCGACGAAGCCTTTGCAGGCGATCCAATATTCGGACAGTTTGAATCCTTATACGCGTCTGCTGCGGCACGCCTTGAGCGAACATGGCGTTGCCGTAAGAGTGGTCGCCACGCCGCAGGGGTTTCTATATGCGGCCCTGATGGGGCAGAGGCCGGATGTAATCCATCTGCACTGGGTTCATCCCATCAGCAGAAATCTACTGCTCAGCCTAGCAAAATTCTGGCTGTTTCAGACAGGGCTCATTGTATTTCGCCTGCGGCGGGTTCCGATATTCTGGACCGTCCATAATCTGGAGTTCCATGAGAAAAAGCACCGTTGGTTGGATCGGTTAAACAATCGTTTGGTGGCTAGAAAGGTAAATGCGGTATTTGTCCATGGCCTGAACGCCATCCCCCTTGTCGAGGCTACCCTGGGAATCTCTGCCCCGAGGATTTATCACACCCCTCATGGGAATTACGTTGATGCAATTCCTCAGATTGATGGCAATTCATTTCCCGAAATGCGAGGAGCAGGGACTAACTTTCTGTACTTTGGGGCAGTACGTCCATACAAGGGCGTATTGAATCTCATTGAGCAGTTCAGACGTCTTGAAGGCGCAGCCACATTGACCATTGCCGGAGACCCGCAGGGCGCCGAAATGAGACGACAGGTGGAGGAGGCAGCAAGACCAGATCGGAGAATTCGCCTCAAGTTGGGCTTCCTGCCGGATGAGGAACTTGCGCAAGTGATATTCGCCTGCGATGTTGTCGTGCTTCCATTCAAAGAAGTATTCACTTCGGGAAGTCTGGTGATGGCTATCACCTGTGGCAAGCCCGTAGTTGTTCCAAATGTTGGATTCATCGGAGAATACGTCGATAAATCCTGTGCGTTCTTCTATGAGGCCAACGACGACGAGGGCTTGTTTAAAGCATTAAAGGCCGCATTAGAGACGGATTTAAATCAACTGGCCCAAAAAGGCGATCATGCCAGAGCGCTATCGATGAAATTGGATTGGAAAGTCATTGGAGGGAAGATCGCAGAGGTGTATCGGGCTTACTCTCATCATTGAGCAATCCGAGGGCTTTCGGCTTTCGCGGTTTTGGGTTCTTCAATAGTCAACAGTAGAGGCGGCTTTTCCGGGCAACATCGAATGGGAGGCGCAAGTCAGTGAGCAGTTATGTTCCATTGCAGAGGGGCGAGGCCGAACATGTCCAGGAGTGCATGGACTCGTGGCTGCACATGCCCGAATGAATCGGCCCGTCATCTTGGCTTTTGCACACTACTATCTGCCTGGTTACAAGGCGGGAGGGCCAGTACGAAGCATCGGAAATCTAGTGGCCCAATTAGGTGATGAGTTCGAATTTCATGTGGTCACCTCGGATCGAGATCTTGGAGACGCGGTTCCCTATTCAAATGTGGAATCGGACGTCTGGGTAAAAGTCGGAAAAGCCAGAGTGACCTATCTCAGTCCAAGGGAACAGGGTTTTAGAGGGATCGGTCGCCTCATGTGTGAGACGCCGCACGATGCCGTCTATTTGAACAGTTTCTTTGACCCGGTGTTCTCCGCTGTTCCCTTGTTGTTGCGAAGATTCCGTCTGGCGCCGAGCAAGCCCTATTTGATCGCGCCGCGCGGGGAATTTTCTCCGGGGGCGCTTGCGCTCAAGGTATGGAAGAAGCAAGTCTACCTTCGGGCGGTTTGTACCGGAGGGCTTGTTCAGGACGTCGTCTGGCAAGCTTCTAGTGCGTACGAGGCTGAGGAAATCGTTCATGCATTCAAGGTTGCCCCCGACCATATTCATGTTGCCCCGAATCCTGCAGCCTCAGAGCTTGATCAATTCGGTGCGTTCCCGTCTTCACATCGCGATCCGGGGATGCCGCTGAGGGTATTATTCCTGTCCAGGATCTCTCCCATGAAGAATCTGCAATTCGCGTTGCAGGTCATTGCGCGAATTCAGGAGCCGGTTGTATTCGACATCTACGGTCCCGTGACGGACGAGGCGTACTGGCAACGGTGCCAGGCGGATATCGGCTCGTTGCCGAGCCATGTCCAGGTGAACTACCACGGGGCTGCCCATCCCGATAAAATTCTGGAAATTATGTCGGGCCATGACCTGTTCTTCCTGCCGACCCTTGGGGAGAATTTCGGCCATGTCATTGCCGAGGCATTGAGCGCGGGCACACCGGTCTTGATCGCGGATACGACCCCGTGGCGGGATCTTGAGGCTGCGGGGGTCGGATGGGATCTGTCGCTTGATGACGAGCAATCCTTCTTGCGCTGCATAGAACATTGTGCACGGCTCGGTGCGGAGGAGTATGAGGCCTGGCGTGCGTCAATTCGCCGCTTTGCGGTAACGCGTCTGAGGGACCCCGAAGTTATCAATGCCAATCGCACCTTGCTGTTGAAGGTGCTTGCGGAGAACCGATGAGCCTGAAGAGGACCGGCTCGACTCATAGGCCCAGGGGACGCTACCTCGCCGCAAGGCTGTATTGTGGATATGGCACGCCGTGTACCCCTGGAAATGGACGCCAGGCGGCATGAGAATCTTGATTGTTACGCAATACTTTTGGCCGGAAACGTTCAGGATCAACGACCTTGTGCAGGGGCTTGCTAAAATCGGGCATCGCGTGACGATTCTGACGGGAAAGCCCAATTATCCTACCGGCCTGTTTTTTGAGGGGTATTCCTTTTGGAATCGAGGACGTGAAATATTCGCAGAATCGGACGTGATCCGTGTGCCGTTGATTCCTCGCGGTAACGGGAGCGGGTTCCGTCTGGCGGTGAATTATCTGTCGTTCGCGTTGTCGGCGAGCCTGCTTGCTCCTTTTCTGGTGCGGGGCCCGTTCGACGTGATTCTCGTGTATGAGCCCTCGCCGGTCACGGTCGGGCTGCCGGCGTTGGTTTTGAAACGGCTCAAGCGCGCGCCGATCGTGTTCTGGGTGCAGGATCTCTGGCCGGAGAGTTTGTCGGCGACGGGAGCTGTGCAATCGCAATGGGTGCTTGGCTTGGTCGCATCCCTCGTCGCGTTCATTTACAAGAGTTGTGATTTGGTGCTGGTGCAGTCCCGCGCCTTTGTCGATCTCGTTCGAGCGCGCGGAGCCCGTTCCGATACCATCCGTTACTTTCCGAACAGCGCGGATGCGCTGTATTGTCCGGTGGAGCAGAGGACGGGTCGAGCTTCGGGGGGCCTTCCTGACGGCTTCCGGGTCATGTTCGCCGGCAATATAGGTGCGGCGCAATCCTTTGAAACGATCTTGGCCGCTGCGGAAGTCCTGCGCGATCGTCATGGGATTCATTGGGTCATTCTGGGAGAAGGCAGACAGTCCGGATGGGTACGGGAAGAAATTGTGAGACGGGGTCTCGGCCACTGCGTACATATGCTTGGTCGGCACCCGGAGAATTCGATGCCTGAGTGGTTTGCGCAAGCCGATGTCCTGCTTGTGACCCTCAAAAAAAGTCCGATCTTTGCGTTGACCATCCCTTCAAAGGTGCAATCCTATATGGCTTGCGGACGTCCGATTGTGGCAGCGCTGGACGGCGAGGGAGCGCGCATTGTGGAAGAGGCCTGCGCCGGGATTGTGGTGCCCGCTGAGGACGCCACGGCATTGGCCGAAGCGGTGGTCCGCTTGTCCGAGATGCCGTCAGCGGAGCGTGACTCGATGGGCCTGAATGGCCGCCGGTATTTCCTGCAGGAGTTCGAGCGGGATGCTTTGATTACTCGTCTGGACTCCTGGATGAAAGAACTGAGGGAAGAATCTGCATGCGCCTCCTGATTCTCGGCGGGGACGGCATGCTGGGGCATCAACTGCTTCGCCATTTTGGCGGGCGGTATGATGTCCGTGTGACACTGCGGCTTGGCCCCGAGGTCTATAGCCGGTACGGTCTGTTTGACCGCGAGAAGGCGTTTTTCGGCGTTGATGCGAGGCGGGAGGATTCTATCTCGCACGTCATCGAGCAGTTCCGTCCGGATGCGGTGGTGAATGTGATTGGAATCGTCAAACAGCGGGCGGAGGCGAAGGAAGTGATCCCCAGTCTCGAAATCAATTCGCTGCTGCCTCATCGGTTGGCCCTTCTCTGTCGGACGGTTGGGGCCAGGCTCATTCACTTCAGTACCGACTGCGTGTTTTCCGGCCGACGGGGAAATTACCGAGAAACGGACCAGCCGGATGCCGAGGATCTCTATGGGAGGAGCAAACTATTGGGGGAAGTGTCGGAGTCTCATTGTCTGACGCTCCGCACCTCAATGATCGGGCCTGAACTTTCGCGCAAGACCGGCCTGCTGGAGTGGTTTCTCTCTCAGCGGGGGAAGACCGTGAAGGGATTCACAAAGGCGATTTTCTCGGGGTTTCCCACTTCCGAGCTGGCGCACATCGTGGAACTGGTTCTGATGAAAGTTCCGGCAATCCACGGCTTGTACCACGTGGCGGCGGAGCCGATCAGCAAGTACGAGCTTTTGACTCTGATTCGTGATCGGCTTCGACTGCCGATTACGATCGAGCGGGACGTGACATTTGACTGTGACCGGAGTCTCGATGCCGGCCGTTTTCGGAAGGACACAGGGTATTGCTCGCCATCTTGGGATGCGATGGTCAACGACATGGTTTCGCACATGACGGAAAGGGACATATGAACTTCACAGACAAGACGGTTCTCGTCACGGGTGGCACCGGTTCAATGGGGAAGAAGCTGGTGCATCGCCTGCTGGCAGGAGAGTTGGGGACGCCGAAAAAAGTGATCGTGTTGTCCCGCGACGAGGCCAAGCAGCATGATATGAGAATGTCGTATCTCCATAAAAAGGTGACCACCGACGAAGTCATCTTCAACAATTTCGTGAACGTGCTGGAGTTCAGAATCGGCGATGTGCGCAGCTACGAAGATGTCTGTTCCGCCGTCAAAGGCGCCGACATCGTCGTCAATGCCGCCGCGCTCAAACAGGTGCCAACCTGCGAATATTTCCCGACCCAAGCCGTGCTGACCAATTGCTTGGGCGCCTCCAATATCGTCCGGGCCATCCAGGAGCAGAGCTATCCGGTCGAGACCGTCGTGGGCATCAGTACCGACAAAGCGTGCAAGCCGGTGAACGTGATGGGCATGACGAAAGCCGTGCAGGAACGGATCTTCGTGGCGGCGAACATCCTGAATCCTAAAACCCGCTTCATCTGTGTCCGCTATGGAAATGTCCTCGCTTCCCGAGGGTCGGTCATTCCGCTCTTTCACGATCAGATCAGAAACGGAGGGCCGGTGACGATTACTGCGCCGGAGATGACCAGGTTTCTGCTCAGCCTGGACGACGCGGTGGATACGGTGTTTGCCGCGGTTACAGAAGCGAAACGCGGCGAGACTTATATTCCGCGCGCTCCGTCAGCCACGGTCATCAATCTTGGCCGGGCCTTGATCGGTTCCCGGAACATCGATATCAAGACGGTCGGTATCCGGCCCGGTGAAAAGATGCATGAGATTCTGATTTCCGAGGAGGAGGTGCATCACTGTGTCCAACGGGGCGGGTATTATGCGATCCAGCCTATGCTGCCGGAGTTGCGGCAAGGCCCGGCAGCCGAGCCCAACGCGTTGGCGAAAGAGTACAGCTCCGGTGATCAAGTCCTGGATTTGGCCGGTACGGCGGCGCTGCTCAAGAAGCACCGCCTTATGGTCGACGATGTCGAGCTAGGGGACCGCGAAGAACTGCTGCGTTAGTCGTAGCGTCGCCAGGCGAGGAGGGTAGCCACACGTGAGTCAGATGAAGGTTATGACGATCGTCGGGACTCGGCCCGAGGTGATCAAGTTATGCCGGGTCATCCGGGTGCTTGATACGCACGTGCGCCATGTGTTGGTCCATACGGGTCAGAATCATGACTACGAGTTGAACCAGGTCTTTTTTGACCAGCTCGAAATCAGAAAGCCCGATCATTTCCTCAACGTCGTCGCAGGCAATTTAGGAGAGACGCTGGGGAATATCCTGGCCCGGGGCTACGACGTCATGGTTTCGGAACGGCCGGATGCCCTGCTGGTATTGGGAGATACCAACAGCTGCCTTGCAACAATCGTTGCGAAACGGTTGAAGATCCCGATCTTTCATATGGAGGCGGGAAACCGCTGTTTCGATCAACGGGTTCCCGAAGAGCTGAATCGCAAGATCGTCGATCATCTAAGTGACATCAATCTGACCTACAGCGACCACGCCCGGGATTATTTGCTGCGCGAGGGGTTGCCGCCTGATCGCATCATCAAGACCGGGAGTCCGATGTACGAAGTCCTCTCGCATTATCGATCGAAGATTGATCAGTCGGATGTGCTGAAGACCCTTCGTTTGAAGCCGGGAGAGTATTTCGTGGTCAGTGCCCATCGAGAGGAGAACGTGGATTCCGAGAGTCATCTCCGTCAATTGAGCGAAGTCCTCACGGCTGTCGCGGATACCTATGGCCGGCGGATCGTGTTCTCTGTTCATCCGCGCACGAGAGCTCGCATCGACTCTGCGGGGATCAGCCTGCCTGCGCTGGTCGAGCAGCACAAACCGTTCGGGTTTTTTGACTACGTGAGTTTGCAGCGCCAGGCCCATGCTGTGATTTCCGATAGCGGAACGATCACGGAAGAATCCTCCATCCTGAATTTTCCGGCGGTCAATATCCGCGAAGCGCACGAGCGTCCGGAGGGCATGGAAGAGGGGGCGGTGATGATGACGGGGCTTGATCGTGGCCGGGTGATGCAGGCGCTGTCGATTTTGGAGAAACAGCCCCGGGGAGAGCAACGAACGTTGCGGATCGTACGGGACTATGATGTGCCGAATGTCTCCGAGAAAGTTCTCCGTATCATTCTCAGCTATACCGATTACGTGAACCGCCTTGTGTGGCATAAGTGAACGGGTGTCCGACGAACTGTGAGCGACCGAATTTTGGTAACAGGAGCGAATGGGTTTGTCGGCTCGGCGCTGTGCCGCCGGCTTCATTCCTCCGGGTTCCTCGTTCGAGGCGCAGTGCGGGATGGGGCGAAATTACCGCAACATGGGGATCCGGAATCCAAGGACTGTGAATGGGTAGTGTTGCACGATCAATCGCCGGAAGATGAAACAAGAGATGCGCTTCAGGAAGTGTCGGCGGTCGTTCATCTGGCGGCGCGAGTCCATGTCATGGCCGACGATGCCGAGGACCCGTTGCGCGAGTTTCGCCGGGTCAACTGCGACTGGACGGAGCGATTGGCCCGAGCCGCTGCCTTGCAGGGTGCCCGCCGATTTGTGTACCTGAGTTCGATCAAGGTGAACGGGGAACGAAACGCCCGTCCATTCACCGAACAGGATCTCCCGAATCCGCAAGATCCCTATGGGATATCCAAGTGGGAAGCAGAGCAGGCACTCGCTCGAGTCTCATCCCAGACGGGCCTGGAGATCGTCATGCTCCGATCGCCGCTTGTGTACGGACCAGGGGTCGGAGGAAATGTTCTGCAACTTCTCCATGCCATTCTCCGTGGAATTCCCTTGCCGCTTGCATCTGTGCACAATCGCCGCAGTCTGATCTATCTGGGGAATCTGGTCGATGCCCTCACCTGTTGTGTGAAGGATGTGCGTGCTGCCGGGCAGAGCTATCTTGTCAGCGATGGAGAGGACCTGTCCACGCCTGAACTGATTCGACGACTCGCCCAAGCCCTGGAGCTGCCCGCACGTTTGTGGCCCGTTCCTCTGTCAGTGCTTCGCTGGATAGGATTGGTGGCGGGAAAGCAGGCGATGATCGACCGGCTGCTTGGCTCGCTGCAAGTCGATTCGTCCAAGATCCGGAAGGAACTGGATTGGCATCCCCCCTATTCGGTCGGCCAAGGGTTCGCTGAAACAGCGGCTTGGTACCGTGGCCGGCTTCCACAGATCGCTCAGGTCTCCTGATGCTCGCAGTACGGTTCAGGTCAACGTTCGTCATGTTTGTATGATCGAATCATGTTCGCTTTGCCTGTACGGTGCTCCAGCCGCATCGTTTGCCGTGACATGGCTGGCGATCACCGTGTTGCTTCGCTCATTTTCCGACCGGATCCTGGACCATCCCAATGAGCGTTCGCTTCACGAGCGGCCTGTGCCTCGTACTGGAGGGATGGGAGTGGCGGCCGGCATTGCCGCCGGCGTCCTGCTTGTCTCGCCGGTGTCGTGGTGGCCGCTCTGGGTCGGCGCCGCGTTCCTTGTCGGGGTTTCCTTTCTCGATGATCTTGTCGGCCTGCCGATTGTCGGGCGGTTGATCGCGCACTTTATCGCGGCAGGCCTCTGCGTGACCGGTCTCGTGAGCGATCAGATGGGGCTTTTGTGGGTATCGGTCGCGATTGTGGCGACGGTGTGGATGATCAACCTCTATAATTTCATGGACGGGATGGATGGGCTGGCCGGCGGGATGGCTCTGTTCGGATTTGGGTTTCTTGCGATCGCGGCCTGGCTGGCGGATGATCGTTCGCTTGCTCTCGTCAGCCTGTCCATTGCAGCAGCGGCCGGGGCATTCCTGTTCTTCAATTTTCATCCGGCCCGGGTGTTTTTAGGGGATGCAGGTTCCACGACGTTCGGGTATCTTGCGGCTGGACTTGGTCTGATCGGCTGGCGGGACGGAGCCTGGTCGCTCTGGTTCCCGCTGCTGGTCTTTTCCCCGTTCATCGCAGATGCCACCGTAACGCTGCTGAGGAGAATGGTACAAGGCGAACGATTCTGGCGGGCGCATCGCACGCATTATTATCAGCGGCTTGTGTTAAGCGGGTGGAGCCATCGAAAAACCTCCCTGGCAGAGTACGGGGTGATGTGCGCCTGCGGGATCGGCGCGCTTGCGTTTCAACAGACGCCGGGCGGTTATCAAGTATTGATCGTGGGAATTTGGGCGCTTGTGTTTTTCGGACTGAGCCAATCCGTTTCGATCGCGGAACGACGGATTTCCAATCAAGGCGCGTTTGATTGACAGTGAGCTTGTCCAGACGGATGTGAAACCAGGAACCACCGTCGCTCCGATATGTATAAGTCCTCCGATGACACTGGGGGGAAACAAAAGCCACGTTTTGCGTATGGCTGTTCAGTTGTGGTTCTTGTCCGAAATAGGTTATGAACAGTGCATTTCGTGTTGTGCCGTTCGATGTAAAAGCTTTGGTTACCTGGGAACTACTCTGTCATCCGTGAGGGATTGAGAGGACATCACATGCTGAGCCATAGGATTACCATCTGGGTGCGTGACATATTAAGGAGATGGAACTTTTTCGTGCAAATAAAGCGCGATCAGCTGGTGAGCAAATTTGCAAGTAGCGTATTGATGAATTTGGATATTATCAACGGGATTGAGGGGGCAAAGACCAGTGCTCGGTTTGAAAAAGACAATCTTCTTCGTGTGCCGTTCGTCAAGACACCAGAAAAGTTGCTCCGCCTTGCACTTTCACGGGCACCAGAGAATGGGCTTCTCCTCGAGTTTGGAACCTACAAAGGCAACTCAATTAATATCCTTGCCAATCTGCGTCCCACATCCACGTTTTATGGATTTGATTCCTTCCAAGGGCTACCAGAAGGCTGGACAGCAGGAACTCGTCAAGCAGGTCTCACTACGCACGGGAAAATCCCATCTGTTAGAAAAAATGTCGAACTCATCGCCGGCTTTTTTGACGATACGCTCCCGAAATTTCTTGAACGCCATCCCAATACTCCCGTTGCCTTCGTTCATATTGATTGTGATCTCTATAGCTCAACAAAAACGGTGCTTGAGGCGTTGCGCCCACGATTACGAGTTGGGTCTGTGCTTGACTTCGACGAATTCTACAACTATTCGGATTGGATGGACGGTGAATATAAGGCGTGGACAGAGTTTTGCGAAAAGTACAGCGTTGGTTTTCGCTATATTGGGTACATCCGGATTGGGACACAGGTGTGCGTAGAGGTGACATCGTTGCCAGAAGGGGGCTTGGAGCTCGTGAGTCAGGACAACCATGTACCTCGTACCTCACCGGCTGAGGCGCCATAGGGCGTACACCTATCACCTCTTAGCTGTGGCGCTGCAAATTGGCATCGAGTATTGGATGTGGGCACAGGGCATGGCCTGCAGCTGTCCTGGTTGGCCAACCTCGGACATGAGTGTCACGCCCTGGACGTCCAAGACCAGCGGCAGCGCATCCAGATATTTACGGCACGAAAAGAATTCGTTTCCAGCTGTGTAAAGTTGGAGCTGATCCGATTCCCTATCCAGATGACTCCTTCGGCGCAGTCGTGTGTTGTCTGATCTTGGAGCATTTCAGCCATTCGCATTTGCCGGCGATGAAGGAAATTAGACGAGTCTTGAATCTGGGCGGCATTGTGGAAGTCGATGTGCCGAATGCTGCAAGCTTTCGGAATCGAAGCCGGATGTTGCGCGGGAAACATATCACCTATGATTACGAAGAGCATTACCTGCATGCTACGCCGATTCTCTACAAGGGGATGTCGTTTTTCCCGCGCCGGCACAACCGTGAGTTTACAAAGTCCGATCTTGAAATCTTGTTGCGGGCTTCCGGGTATCGTGAGATAGACGTGCAGTTTCTCAAGTCCAGGTGGTATCGGGAAGGGTGGGGGCGGATGCAATCCGTCGGGACCGCCATAAAGGATCTGGTGCCGTCTTTACGAAAATCACTTATCGCGTTTGCGGTGAAGTGATTGTGGTAACTGGCCGGGCGATTCAGGTGCATGCTGCGTCGGTCGCCGGCTGGGCGGTCGCGGGGCTTGGGTTCAGTCTGCCGATCTCGACCAGCCTCGACGGTGTGTTGCTGGTCGTGGCCGTTGTTGCTTGGATCGTCAGCGGCCGATTCGCAGAGATCCCCGGGATTGTCCGTCGAGACAGATATGTGCTGCTGCTGCCGGGGTTGTTTCTCTTGCTCGCGATCGGCATGACACATGGCCTCGCCTCGTTCGGTGAGCGGGCGAAGTACCTCTGGAAGTACGATGATTTTCTGCTTCCACTTGTGTTTGTTCCGCTGTTTGCCGAACCGGCTGTGCGTGAACGCGGACTGTGGGGGTTCGGCTGCGGCATGGCCGTGACGCTCGTGGTTTCACTGGGTTTGGCCGCCGGATGGGTTCCGCACAGCTCGTGGTTCCACGGTAATACAGCGAATGCGACTGTATTCAAACATCAAATTACACACAATGTATTCATGGCCTTCGCCGCGTTTCTCTTTGCAGAGCTCGCGGTAAGAGAGCGCATTTCATGGCGGCGGTATGGGTTGGGCGCACTTACGATGCTCGCCGTGATCGATGTGTTCATGTTTGTGCAGGGACGAACCGGACAGATCGTATTGGGTGCCTTGATCATCCTATGGTGTGAACGCCGGTTTGGGTTGCGCGGCCTGGTTCTTGGTATGGCGGGAGTTCTTTCACTCGTCGCCTTGTCGTATGCCTTGTCGCCGGTGTTCTATCAACGTGTGGCAAAGACCGTGGAGGAAATGGAACGAGCGCAAGTTGAATCGGTGGCGCCGGAGAGCTCGTCCGTCGGGGTTCGACTTGAGTGGTATCAGAATACCATAAATCTGATCGCCGCTCATCCGCTTATCGGAGTGGGCACCGGCAGCTTTCCACGGGCCTATGCCGGGATGGTGACGGACCCTGCGGCCGTGAAGCCTGCTCATCCCCATAACCAATACCTCTTGACCAGCGCGGAGTTAGGGATGGCGGGCCTGTTGGCATTGCTTGCGATGTTTGGGACGCTGTGGTGGAGGTTCAGGCAGGCCGGCGGCAATCTCTATGCAGAGCTGGGACAGGGCGCCGTGCTGCTGATGGCCATCGGCTGCGCCTTCAACTCATTCTTTCTCGACCATGCCGAGGGACTCTTCTTCGCCTGGGTCATCAGCGCCGCATTTGCTTCGGATAGCTTTGGGGCGGGCAGGGACCTATGCTGAAACTGTCCGCTTACATCATCGCGTACAACGAGGCCAATAAGATTGCTGATGCGGTCAACAGTGTGCTGTGGGCGGATGAAATCGTGGTGGCGGATTCGGCCAGCACGGACGGCACCGATCGGATTGCGCGGGAGCTGGGAGCCAGAGTGGTGCAGATTCCGTTTGAAGGGTTCGGCCATCTGCGAAATCGCGCAGTCGAAGCCTGTACGCACGAGTGGGTGCTGAGTATCGATACGGATGAGCAGTGCACGCCGGAGGTGCGGGATGAAGTGCTGGCGATCCTGGCAGGGAATCCTGCGCATGATGCCTATCTCGTACCGAGGCGAAACTATTTCATGGGGCGTTGGGTTCGGCATTCAGGCTGGTACCCGAATTTCAGACAGCCGCAATTATTTCGCAAGAGCGCGATGAGATACATGGAGCTGCCGGTTCATGAAGGGTACGAACTGCTGACTCCCAAACCGGTCGGCCGGCTGGAGCATGCGATATGGCAGATCCCGTTCAGGGATTTCGAAGAAGTCGTGAAAAAGGCCAATCGGTACTCGACGCTCGGGGCTTTGAAGTTGACCGATAAGCGGGTCTCGATGGGTACGGCCCTTTGGCACGGAATCTGGTCATTTCTCAAACACTATGTGGCCAAGCGTGGCTTCCTCGACGGCTGGGCCGGATTTGTTATTGCCGTTGGTAACTTTGAAGGCACGTTTTACCGCTATGCGAAGCGATTTGAACAGCAGGAACAGTGGCCGATTCCGAAGCAACCGACACTGAAAAGACCAACAGGGATCGAGGAGAGATGAAAACGGTCGTCATTGTTCCGACGTATAATCGTCCTGATGCGCTTGAAGTTGTCTTGCGAGGATACAGCATGCAAGATGATCAGGAGTTTGAAGTGATCGTGGCCGACGATGGTTCTACCGAAGACACACGAATACTCTTGGATCGACTGCGGGGGCAGATGCCGTTTTCGATGACCCATGTTTGGCAAGAGGACAAGGGTTTTCGCCTGGCTGCCGTGCGTAATCGGGCTGTGGCAGCGACCCAAGCGGACTACATTATCTTTACCGATGGAGACTGCATTCCCTCCCGTCGATTTGTATCTGCTCACAAGCAGTTGGCGGAGCAAGGCTATTTCTTGGCAGCCAATAGGATATTGCTGAGTCAACGATTGAGCGAGGAGATTTTGCGCAACCGTTCGTCATTAAGCTCGTGGGGATGGGCGGAGTGGTGTGTCGCCAGAGCACGTCAAGATATCGACAAGCTGCTCCCGCTGGTTGTGTTGCCGGATGGCGCCTTCCGCAAATGGTCTCCCTATCGTTGGCGAGGGTTGAAGACGTGTAACTTGTCCTTGTGGAGGGAAGACCTTCTCAGAATTAACGGGCTCGACGAATCCTATGAAGGATGGGGGCTCGATGATTCGGACCTGGTGGTCCGTCTCTTTCATGCGGGAATCAACCACAAGAGTGCAAGGTTTGCAGCCCCCGTTTTCCATCTGTGGCACAGGGAGAGTGATCGCAGTTCGTATCACAAAAACCAGGAACGCTTTGCCAAAGTCCTGCAAACGCGAGCGATTCGAGCGATGGTGGGCCTCGACCAATATGTTATCCGTTAGGTGGAAAGCGACAGGTCTGATTTGGCTCTCAACAGTGTTTTGATCGTATGCACGAGGCGCATCGGCGACGTGCTGTTGGCGACACCGGTCGTGCGGTCGACCAAAACTGCGTATCCGGACGCCGTGATCGATATGCTTGTGTTTGAAGGAACGCAAGGCATCGTGGCCGCCAACCCCGATCTTCGCCGAATCTGGACGATTGCCGAACGTCCGACGACCAGAGAGCAGCTGCAGCTTCTGCGCTCATTGTGGAGCCAGTATGATCTTGCATTGTCCGTCTTATCGGGTGATCGCCCGACATTTTATGCCTGGGTTGCCGGGCGGTACTGCATGGGGACATTGCTGGCAGACAAAAAATCGTGGTGGAAGCGGCGGTTGCTGGATGAGTGGGTGCCGTTCGACAATTTGAACACCCATACGGTCGCGATGAATCTCCGCCTCCTTGAATCGTTGAATGTTGCTCCGCTTCCAACTCCTGTCGTCAGCTGGCGCCAGGAAGATGAAGTCGCGGTCCGGAGGCTGTGTTCCGCTGTCGACGGCGCACAAGCGTATGCGGTGCTGCATGTCTCGCCGAAGTTTGTGTACAAAGCCTGGACTGTAGCCGGTTGGGAGGCGCTCGGACGGTGGTTGGCGGATCAAGGACTCACAATAGCGGTAACAGGCGGGGATGCGCCGGGTGAAAGGGCCTTCTGCGAGGATGTGGTCCAACGTTTGCCGAAAGGAACGGTGAATCTTGCGGGCCGGGTCGGGCTTCCGGCGCTGGGGTATCTTTTGAGCCGTGCCGCGCTCTACGTTGGAACGGACACGGCGGTGAGCCATATGGCAGCGGCGGTCGGTGTGCCGACCATTGTCCTGTTCGGTCCTTCGAATCCGGTCAAGTGGGGTCCATGGCCCAAGGATTTTCCTCTTGCGGTCAGCCCGTGGAACAAGCATGGGTCGCAGCGGCAGGGCAATGTGTTTCTTTTACAAGGCGAAGGAGATTGTGTACCCTGTCTTGGCGAAGGATGCGATCGGCACGTCAATAGTTTGAGTCACTGTCTTCAGCAGTTGCCGGCCGGGCGCGTCATCGAGGCTGCGCGGATGATGTTGGCTGAACACTCTGATCGGCATCATACACCGTTGCCCATGATATCGGGACACCTATGAAACAGTGGACTGCTAAACTCTTCTACGCTGTGGCCGGTCGATACGGAAGTCTGCTGCTTGACCATCGATCGTTGGTCGTGATCGGTACACAGTTGAGTCTGATTCTGGCGGCGAACCTTACCGCCTTTGCCTTACGCTTCGATGGAGATATTCCTCCGCAGTATCGGCTCATCATGTGGAAGTACCTTCCGGCTGTCCTGCTCGTCTTTGGATCGGGCTTGTGGGTATTCGGGATTCAGCGGGGGCTGTGGAGATATGTCGGGATCCACGATCTGGCCAGGATCTTGTGGGCGTCTCTGGCCGGTTCTGCGATCTTTTATGCGGTCGTTCATCTGCTCATCGGGAATACGCAGTATCCGAGATCCGTCATTATTCTGACCGGCCTCTTGAGCGGGTTGTACCTGGCGGGCATTCGATTGGCAGTCCGATGGTTCCGGGAATGGCTCCAGATTACCGATCCGAGTGCGAGGCGTGTGCTGGTCGTTGGAGCGGGAAATGCGGGGGAGTTGCTCGTGCGGGATATGCTCTCCGACTCCGGCTATAACAGCAAACCGGTGGCCTTCGTGGACGACGATCCCGTCAAACGGAAGATGAAAATCCATGGAATTCCCGTCGTGGGCAGGATCGTTGATATTAAGGCGGCGGCAGATCGGTTCGGAGTCCACGAAATTGTCGTGGCCATTCCGTCGGCTTCGACGGCGGTGAAGCAAGCCATTCTCGCAGCTTCCGAAGGCTGCACGGCGCCGATCAAGATTTTGCCCAGCGTCAAACGGTTGCTCGGCGATCCTGTCTCGTTGCAGCAGGTCCGGCCGATGAGTCTCGAAGATTTGCTTCAGCGCGAGCCGATTCAAACCGATCGTCAGGAACTGCATCCGTTGATCCAAGGAAAGACCGTCCTGGTTACCGGGGCAGGGGGGTCTATCGGTTCCGAATTGTGCAGGCAGATCGCTCAGTACAAGCCGGAGTCTTTAGTTTTGTTTGAGCAGTATGAAAATTCATTGCACGCATTGCTGCTTGAGTTACGATCTGTATTTCCACATGTCGGCGTGTTGCCGGTTGTCGGGGATGTCACGATGCCGGATCGTGTCGAAGAGATCTTCCGGCAAACGGGTCCCGATATCGTGTTTCATGCGGCGGCACACAAACATGTTCCGCTCATGGAATTGAATCCAAAAGAAGCGATCCGGAACAACATTGTGGGGACCCGTATCGTCGCCGAAACAGCGCTGAGGATGGGCGTCGACCGGTTCGTGTTGATTTCGACGGACAAGGCCGTTAATCCCTCAAGCGTCATGGGAGTCACCAAGCGGATTGCGGAACATGTCGTGCAGGGTTTCAGCAACAAGGGCGTGACGAAATTTACCGTCGTACGGTTTGGAAACGTGTTGGGGAGCAATGGCAGTGTCGTGCCGCTGTTTGCCGAGCAGATCAGGAAAGGCGGGCCGGTGACGGTCACCGATCCGGAGATCAAGCGGTTTTTCATGACGATTCCGGAGGCGGTTCAATTGGTGCTCCAATCCAGCCTCATGGGGCAGGGGGGGGAGGTGTTTGTCCTCGATATGGGCGAGCAGATCAAAGTAGCCGATCTTGCGCGGAACATGATTGTGTTATCCGGTCTGGTGCCGGGGAAAGACATTGAGATTATCTATACCGGTCTGCGGCCTGGAGAAAAACTGTACGAAGAACTGTTTGAAGACAGTGAGCGGGTCGAATCCACCACGCACCCGAAAATCAACCGCGCCGTCGGTGGTCCGGTTCCCGTTGAAGAACTTGATCGATGGCTCGACGGCCTGCCGGTCAGCTTGCCGGCCTGCGAGGAGGATGAACTTGTACTGGATCTCAAGCGGTTGGTTCCGAGCTTTCGTCCCGGCGTATCGCAGGGAGTGTCGTAGTCAGTATTCTTCATGAATGCCTCTGTTGTAATTCCCGCGCGCCGTTCCCGCGCTCAAGCAAGACGGGCGAGATTGGCGGGACAAGCAAGACCGGCAGAGACCGGACTTGCTCGTCATGCGAGTCGCGCTCCGCAAGCTTGTCGCGCGTCACTCCGACACTTCGCAACAAACCATAATCAGTAAAAGAGTGTAACAACGTGAGCATTCTGGTTACCGGCGGAGCCGGGTTTATCGGTTCGAACTTTGTGCTCGATTGGCTGGCACAAGAGGCTGAATCAGTCGTTAATCTCGACAAGCTCACCTATGCGGGCAATCTGGAGAATCTCAGCAGTCTGGAAGGCGATGTGCGACATATTTTCATCCGCGGTGATATCGGTGATACCGGGCTGGTCGCCCGGTTACTGGCGGAGCATCGTCCACGCGCGCTGATCAACTTTGCTGCGGAAAGCCACGTTGACCGGTCCATCCACGGCCCCGGCGAATTCATTCAGACCAACATCGTCGGCACCTTTCATCTGCTCGAATCCGTGCGTGCCTACTGGAACGGACTGGACGGCGACGCCCAACGGCGTTTTCGGTTTGTGCACGTCTCCACAGACGAAGTGTATGGCTCGCTGGCGCCACAGGCGCCGGCCTTCAGCGAAAAGAATCGCTACGAACCCAATAGCCCGTATTCGGCGAGTAAGGCGGCCAGCGATCATCTTGTGCGCGCCTATCACCATACCTATGGCTTGCCGGTTCTGACGACCAATTGTTCGAATAATTATGGCCCGTACCACTTCCCTGAGAAACTCATTCCCTTGTGTATCCTGAATGCGCTAGCCGGCAAGCCGCTGCCGCTCTACGGCGATGGCCGGCAGGTTCGTGACTGGCTATATGTCAAAGACCATTGCAGCGCGATCCGCCTGGTGCTTCAGTCGGGGCTCGTGGGTGAAACCTATAATGTCGGCGGCTGGAGCGAAAAGACGAACCTCGAAGTTGTCCAAACGCTCTGCGATATCCTGGATGAGCTAGCCCCACCGACCACTCGCCACTTGCCACTTGCGACTTACCGTTCCCTGATCACCTTCGTCACAGATCGTCCGGGCCATGATCGGCGTTATGCCATTGATGCCGGCAAGATCGAGCGTGAACTGGGTTGGAAGCCGCAAGAGACCTTTGAATCTGGCATTCGTAAGACGGTCACGTGGTATCTTGGCAACCAGGGCTGGGTGACCAATGTGACGAGCGGAGCCTATCGTGAGTGGTGCGAGAGGCACTATGGTAAGTAGCGAGTAGCGAGTGGTAAGTAGAAAGTGGACAGCCCACTCCCAACTTGCCACTCACCACTTACAACTCGCGATTCACCAAATGGATTACCTCGCATGAGCACTATGAAGATACTCTTAACCGGCAAGAATGGTCAGGTGGGGTTTGAGTTGCAGCGCGCGCTGGCCCCCCTCGGGGAGCTGCTTGCGGTGGATCAACCTGAGTGCAATATGGCCGATGCGCAGGCCATTCGGCGCCTTGTGCGGTCATTCAATCCCGACATTATCGTCAATCCCGCAGCCTATACTGCCGTGGACAAGGCCGAAGCGGAGACCGAATTGGCGCATGCCGTCAATGCAGTTGCTCCGGGAGTGTTCGGAGAAGAAGCTGCGAAATTGGGTGCCTGGGTTGTGCAGTACTCCACCGACTATGTGTTCGATGGGATAAAGACCGGCCCGTATACAGAGGATGATGCGACCAATCCGCAATCCGTCTATGGACGGACCAAACGGGATGGCGAAATTGCGCTCCAGCAAAGCGGGGCGCGGCATCTCATCTTCCGGACAAGCTGGGTCGTGGGAGCCCATGGGAAAAACTTTGCCAAAACCATCTTGCGATTGGCGGAAGAACGTGACCATCTGACGGTCGTGGCCGATCAGTATGGCGCGCCGACATCTGCGGCTTTGCTGGCGGATGTCACCGCTCAGGTGGTTCGCCAGAAGCAGCGTGAAGGGGGAGACACATTTCCATTCGGGTTGTATCACCTGGTGGCCGGCGGTGAGACCAATTGGTGTGACTATGCACGGTTCATCGTGTCGGAATCCATGGCAGCCGGCAAGCCGCTCAAGCTTTCGCCGGATGCGATTCGTCCGATTCCCGCGTCCGAGTATCCGACGGCCGCCAAACGCCCCGCCAATTCACGGTTGGATACCGGTAAGTTCCGCAGGGCTTTCAACCTGGAATTGCCGGATTGGACAATCGGAGTGAGGCATGTGTTGCAACAGATTCTGGCTGATGGGAAGTGGTAAGTAGGAAGTAGTGAGTAGTAAGTTGTAAGAATACTGACCACTGACGACTCACTACTCACCACTTACCAATGAGCGATTATGGGTAAACCACACGAACAATTAGAAGCATGGAAATTCTCGATGGAATTGGCTAAGGCAGTGTATCAGATGACTGCTACTTTCCCAGCGGAGGAGCGGTATGGACTCTCTCAACAAATGAGACGCGCGTCAGTGTCAATACCCAGCAATATCGCCGAAGGCGCCGGCCGAAATGGCGCAAAGGAGTTCTTGAATTTCATTGGGATATCGCGAGGCTCATTGGCTGAGCTTCAAACCCAGCTGCAACTGGCGGTTATACTTGGCTTCGCCGCACCGGACCACCA
Source organism: Nitrospira sp. (assembly GCA_022842445.1). Taxonomy (GTDB): domain Bacteria; phylum Nitrospirota; class Nitrospiria; order Nitrospirales; family Nitrospiraceae; genus Nitrospira_D. The sequence continues at coordinate 345,686 of JALHPO010000002.1, read as the reverse complement.
AGCCTTTGAATTGGCCAATAGTACCGGAAAACTCTTAACTGGTTTGCACAAAAAGTTGGCAGAATCATGACCCAACTTACTACTCACCACTCACCACTCCCTAGGAAGGGTATCATCCTCGCCGGGGGATCCGGCAGCCGTCTGCACCCGGCCACGCTGGCAATCAGCAAACAGCTGCTGCCGGTGTTCGATAAGCCGATGATTTATTACCCTCTCAGTACGCTCATGCTGGCGGGCATACGCGAGATTTTAATCATTTCCACGCCGCAGGACACTCCACGGTTTGAGCAACTCCTTCGCACGGGCGAACAATGGGGGTTGGATCTGCGCTATGCCGTACAGCCATCTCCAGACGGTCTGGCGCAAGCGTTCATCATCGGGGAATCATTCCTCGGCAATCACTCATCAGCCCTGGTGCTTGGCGACAATATTTTCTACGGGCACGAGTTTCAGGGCCTGCTGAACAGCGCGATGGGCCGCGTTGGGGGAGCCAGTATCTTCGCCTATCATGTTCAGGACCCAAATCGATATGGCGTCGTCGAGTTCGACGCGAAAGGCAATGTACTGTCGCTGGAAGAAAAACCCAAACAGCCAAAGTCTGGTTATGCCGTGACCGGTCTGTACTTCTATGACAACCATGTTTCCGAACTGGCGAAAAGTCTGAAGCCTTCTGCTCGAGGCGAACTCGAAATCACCGACTTAAACCGCCTGTATCTGCAGCGAGGGGCGCTCAAGGTTGAAATCATGGGACGCGGGTATGCCTGGCTGGACACCGGAACGCACGAATCGCTGCTTGATGCCAGCCACTTCATCGCCACACTCGAAAATCGGCAGGGGCTGAAAGTGGCCTGCCCGGAGGAGATTGCCTACCGGCAGCGGTGGATCGATGCGGCCCAGCTTACAAAACTTGCGCAGCCTCTGATGAAAAACGGATATGGGCAGTACCTGCTGCGTATACTTGACGAAAGAGTATTTTGATAAAAACGACTCCCCTCGCCATCCCCGGCGTGATGGTGATTGAACCCAAGGTGTTCGGAGACGACCGGGGGTTCTTTTTTGAGAGCTTCAATCACGCAAGATTTGAAGCGGCCATCGGCAGATCCGTGACCTTTGTGCAAGACAATCACTCATGCTCGAACAAGCACGTTCTTCGCGGCCTGCACTACCAAATCCGACATCCGCAGGGAAAACTGATACGTGTCGTACGAGGCGAAGTGTTTGATGTCGCGGTTGACATCCGGCGATCATCGCCGACGTTCGGGCAGTGGGTTGGCCAGACACTCTCGGCAGAAAACAAGCGCCAACTCTGGGTTCCAGAGGGGTTTGCGCATGGCTTCGTCGTCCTGTCGGACACAGCGGAGTGTCTCTATAAGACCACCGACTACTATGTGCCCGAATACGAACGGTGTATAGCCTGGAACGATCCGGCCATCGGCATCAGGTGGCCTCTCAATGGCACGCCGGTTCTATCCGCCAAAGACCGGCGAGGCACATCTCTGGCTGAAGCGGAACACTTCACATGAATGGTGTAGCCGGGGCTACCGTCAATAGTTGTCGAGAGCTCTCTTGGCTAAATTGTCTTTCGCAAAGTCCTGTGGGGCGGGTATGATGGCCCCCGACCGACAGACGCCATCGACTTTTCGAGGACCATATCGATGAAGGCAAAAACTCAACGAACTGTGGCCAAACGGCCCCCGGTGCGGGAACTGCTGCGAAACATCCGATTGTTCGCCACAGACGTGGATGGCGTCCTGACCGATGCCGGTATGTATTATTCCGAATCGGGGGATGAGTGGAAGAAGTTCAATACCCGCGACGGAATGGGTATCAAACTGTTGCAAAGAGCCGGGCTCGTCACGGCGATCGTGACGCAGGAGCGTACGAGATTGGTGGCGCGGCGCGGTGAAAAACTGGCGATTCCAGAAGTGCATCAAGGGGTTATGGACAAATTGTCGTTGATCCGCGAGATGGCGGCGCGGCATGGCCTGACGTTACAGCAAGTGGCTTATATAGGCGATGACGTGAATGATCTTGAATCGCTATGCGCGGTCGGCTTTTCCGCGGCTCCCGCCGATGGCATGCCGGTGGTGTGCGATGCGGTGGATTATGTGTGCCATAAGAACGGTGGGGAGGGAGCGGTGCGAGAGTTGGCGGAGATGATTTTGGAGGCGCAGGGGTCGAAGTCGCAAGTCGCAAGTCGCAAGTCGCAAGCCCCAGGTTCAGGAAAACGTTTATAGCGCAGGAGACTCCAGGTATGTCTTTTCGTAGACCTCGAACAGCAAACCGCGATCTGCAGTTTCCTCTCTATCCAGTGATTATGGCGGGAGGGAGCGGGACGAGGTTTTGGCCGTTGAGCCGGCACCTGTTTCCGAAGCAACTCCTGCGTATCGGCGGAGAACAGACGTTGATCCAGCAGACCATGCAGCGGGTTTCAGGTTGCGCGAAGCCGGCCCATGTCCTGATTTCGACCAATGCGGCGCAAGCCGAGTTGATCAAAGGACAACTGGCCGATTGGAAGGATGATCTCAAGGACAATTTTGTCCTGGAGCCGGAAGGCCGAAACACGGCACCCGCCATTGCGCTAGCGGCGATCGAAATCCTTGCGCGTGATCCGGACGCCCTCATGCTGGTTGTGCCTGCCGACCATGTGGTGACCGGACAGCGCGACTTTGAGGCGGCGGTCAGGCTTGCGTCGGAATTGGCAGCCGATGGATATCTGGTGACGTTCGGAATCGAGCCGGTCAGACCGGAAACCGGGTATGGCTATATCAAGCCGAACAACAAAGTTGTGTTGGGCAAACAAGGCAGGTTGCGCGGCTACCGAGTTCAGAAATTTGTGGAAAAGCCCGATGCGGCCAAGGCGGCCCGGTACCTCAAGGCAGGGAACTACTTTTGGAATAGCGGCATGTTCGTCTGGCGCGCTGCGACGATTCTGGAAGAGATTCGCCGGTACCAGCCTGCGGTTGCCAAGACGATAGATCAGATTGCGACACTCAAGTCCGCCGGGGCAACCAGACAGGCCATCGATGCTGCCTATCGTACTGTGCCGTCAGTCTCGATTGACAATGGCGTGATGGAGCAATCCCCAAAGTCAGCTGTGGTGCCGGTGTCGTTCAAATGGTCCGATGTAGGGAGTTGGGGGAGCTTGGACGAAGTGGCGGCGAAGAGCAAGGCCGGCAACGTGATGACGGGACGAGTGGTTGATATCGAGAGCACCGACTCGATCGTCTATGCCGACCGGCGGGTGGTGGCCACGATCGGTTTGCGGGACATGGTGGTGGTGGACACTCCGGATGCTACTCTGGTCTGTCCCAAATCGCGCGCGCAGGATGTGAAGAAAATCGTCGATATTCTCAAGCAACAGCAAGCGCCCGAGCATCTGGAACATCTCACAGTTCATCGGCCCTGGGGGTCGTATACTGTGCTGGAAGAAGGTCCTGGGTTCAAGGTGAAACGCGTGACTGTCAATCCGGGCGGGCGACTCTCGCTCCAATTGCATCATAAACGCAGTGAGCATTGGGTGGTCATTGCCGGCACCGCGCGCGTGACCAGAGGCAAAGAGGTTTTTGATTTGCAGATCGGCCAGAGTACGGCTATCCCGGTCGAAACGACGCATCGTCTGGAGAATCCGGGCCTTGATATGTTGCACATTATTGAGGTGCAGAATGGGCCGTATCTTGGCGAGGATGATATCGTGCGGTTCAAGGATGATTATGGACGCACGAAACACTAAGAGTCGAAAGTCGGAAAGTCATCAGGTCAAAAAGTCGTCAAGCCTGAATCCGAAGACTTTCGACTTGATGACCTTCAGACTTTAGGACGAATTGAGGAATTATGGCCTTATTTCGGGAATATGACCTCCGAGGGATCGTCGGCAGTGAGCTGACGGTGGAGATGGCCGAACGTGTGGGGCGGGCTTACGCAACGTATGTCTCCGGGCGTGGCGTGACGTCGATCAGTCTTGGCCGTGACGGTCGGCTCAGTTCTCCGAGCCTGCATCGGTCGCTTCTGAAAGGGCTCCTCGACGGCGGACTTGACGTGATCGATATCGGGGTCTGTTCTTCGCCGCTGGTGTATTTTTCGCTGTTCACCCTGCCGGTCGGCGGCGCCATCATGATCACCGGCAGTCATAATGCTGCTGAGTACAACGGGTTTAAGATCTGTGTCGGCAAAGAGGCGATTTACGGCGAGGCAATTCAGGAACTTCGTCGGGTGATGGAGAAGGGCGTCTTTGTGTCGGGGGCCGGTCGTCTGTCTGAGTATGCGATCATTCCGGACTACCTGGCCTATATCAAGAAGAGTTTTGCGGGAGTGAATGCCCGTCGACTGCATGTCGTCATCGATTGCGGAAACGGGGCGGCATCGCTGGTGGCGAAGCAAGCGCTGGAGCTGCTGGGCTGCAAGGTGACGGGGCTGTATTGCGATCTCGACGGACGGTTTCCAAACCATCATCCGGACCCGACGGTTCTCGACAATCTTTCTGATCTCATGCAGGCAGTGAAGGATCAAAAGGCGGATGTAGGCATCGGGTACGACGGGGACGCGGATCGAATCGGTACGGTGGACGAACGGGGCGATGTGCTCTGGGGAGACCGTTTGCTGGTTGTGTATGCACGGGATATTCTGGCCGTGAAGCCCGGCGGCGCAATCATTTCAGAAGTAAAAGCCTCGCAGAGTCTCTATGACGATATTGCCGCCAAGGGCGGGCGTCCGATTATGTGGAAAACAGGCCATTCGCTGATCAAGGCGAAGATGAAGGAAGAGTCCGCCGTCCTCGCCGGTGAAATGTCCGGCCATATGTTCTTTGCCGATCGGTACTTTGGATATGACGATGCCGTCTATGCGTCCTGCAGATTGATCGAGATTCTGGCGAAAGGGACGCAGCCGCTCTCGGCCCTGGTGTCCGACTTGCCGAAGACAGTGGTGACTCCGGAGATTCGTGTCGACTTGCCGGACACCGTCAAATTTGATGTGGTTCGATCGGTTCAGGCAAGATTTGCGGACTATCTAAAGACGAAGCAAACTCTGGGGCCTGGCGATCTGGTGCTCCGCGACCTCATCACGATCGACGGTGTCCGGGCCGTATTCGACGGAGGGTGGGGGCTTATCAGGGCCTCCAACACGCAGCCCGCGCTGGTCTTGCGATTCGAAGCGGTATCCTCCGAGCGCATGAACGCCATCCGCTCGCTGATTGATCAGGAACTATCTCATGCGAGACGGACGCTCGGCCACTAGCCATTGTTCCCTCTCCATCCGGTGTGTACACCATGCGCTGGCACCACGTGTTCGCTCTGGCCTTACTGGGCCTATCCCTGCCTGTTCACGCCGCTGATTCCACGCATCCATTTCGGATCGGTGAACGTCTGACATACGAAGTGTCGTGGCTTCATATCACTGCGGCTACCGCCGTGATGGAAATCGCCGGTATGGAGCGTGCCGAAAGTCATACGCTCGCCAAATTGGTCGGAACTGCGCAGTCCAGGCCGGTTCTTACTGCCTTTTTCCCTGTCGACAATCGGGTCGAATCCGAAATCGATTTCACCACCCTCGTGCCGAAGCATATGACGTTCCGTCGACGGGAAGGGAAGAAAAAAGAGGACATTGAGTATGTGTTTCATCAACAGGAGGGGACCGTCACAGCAGTCAGAGGAGGCACTACGGAATCGTTGCCGATCCCTGTAGGGACCCAGGACATCATCTCCTGTCTCTATTATACGAGAAGTGTTTTGCCGTTGAAGCCCGGTGCATCGCTGAGGATAAATGTGTATCACGACAAGAAGAATCGGCCGGTCGAAGTGCGGGTTGAGGGGATTGAGACGATCGAAAGCCGTTGGGGAGACATGGAGACTGCGCGAGTGCTGGTGATTATGCCGTTCCACGGGCTCTTCATGAACCAAGGGAATATCCGGGTGTGGCTGACCACCGATGAACGCCGCATTCCTGTGCGTATGAAAGCGAAAGTAATTCTGGGATCGATCGTCGCCGATCTGGTTGATGGGGTTTTCGGGGTCGATCTTGCGAAATAAGCGCAGGATCATTGATTGTTGTTCAGGCAGGGCAAACCCGCTATACTGTTGTTTATCATGAGAGAATTTCCTCTTACCTTAAGCCGCTTTATTGTCCAGAACCAAGCCTCGCATCAAGGTGCGACGGAGGAGTTTACCAGCCTTCTGACCCAAATCGGCCTGGTCGGGAAGCTCATCGCGCAAGATCTTCGGCGTGCCGGGCTTATCGATATTATGGGAACGACGGGTGGCTCCAACGTACAGGGAGAAACAGTCAAGAAACTGGATGTCATTGCCAATGACGCTTTTGTCAAAGTCTTTCAACACAGCGGATATGTCTGCGCCTTGGCGTCGGAGGAAATGGAAAAACCGATCTCACTGCCGGGCAATTGGCCTCAGGGCAAGTATATGTTGCTCTTCGACCCGCTCGATGGTTCTTCGAATACGGATAACAACATGCCGCTCGGCGCCATTTTTTCCGTGCTCAAGTATGACCGGGCCGATCGGTTGCCGACCGATGAGGAGTTAGTGCGCAGAGGTACGGAACAGGTGGCCGCCGGCTATTTGTTGTACGGATCGAGCACGATGCTCGTCTACACGGTCGGACAAGGCGTCCATGGTTTTACACTTGAACCTGGTCTTGGCGAATATCTGTTGTCGCATACACTGATCACTATTCCTGAGAAGGGCAAGGTTTATGCTGCCAATGAGGGCAACTACCACAAATGGCCGGCCGGAACGAAAAAATATTTCGACTTTCTCAAGGTCGGCGATAAAGCGACCGGCCGTCCATACAGCGCCAGGTATTCCGGCTGTCTGGTGGCCGATGTCCACCGTCTCTTGATCGGAGGCGGGATCTATCTTTATCCAGGCGAAACCGACAAGCCCGACGGGAAGCTGCGCTTGCTGTATGAAGCCAATCCACTTGCGTTCGTCGTCGAGCAGGCAGGGGGGAAAGCTTCGACAGGGACATCGAGGATCATGGAGGTAGAAGCCAAGAAGTTACACCAGCGTGTACCGTTGATCATCGGAAGCCGGCAGGACGTAGAAACGGCGGAAGCCTTCATTCAGGGCAGAGCATAACAACGATCGGTTGCGCGCCACGCCCGTCTCGGTTACTATTTCCGTAATGCAGCAAGTTGTGACGGTTCGACAGCGGAGTGATTGATTCGGACAACGACCAGAGATGTAGCCGGGGAGGATACGTATGGGAGATCGGGTTCAGGAGATTCTGAGCTGGTACGGCAGTGATAATGCCGGCACCAAGACCAATATCGCGCGCATGCTGCGATCCGGCAAGCTGGCGGGGACTGGTAAGCTGGTCATTCTGCCGGTCGACCAAGGGTTCGAGCATGGGCCGGCACGAAGCTTTGCGCCGAACACGCCGGGCTACAATCCGCACTATCACTTTCAACTCGCTATTGACGCCGGGTGCAATGCCTATGCGGCACCGCTGGGATTTTTAGAGGCCGGCGCGGGCCACTTCGCCGGGCAGATTCCGCTGATCCTCAAGTTGAACAATCATGATGTGCTGCATGACGACAAAGATCCGCTTCCTTCGGTCACCGGCAGCGTGAAAGATGCCCTTCGGCTGGGCTGCAGCGCCGTGGGATTTACGGTTTATCCCGGTTCAGTCCATTGCAATGCCATGTATGAGCAGTTGAGGGCGATTGCTGAGGAGGCAAAGGAGAACGGGTTGGCCGTCGTGGTCTGGTCTTATCCGCGTGGCTCCGCGCTCAGCAAAGAAGGAGAAACCGCCATCGATGTAGTCGCCTACGCGGCGCACATTGCGGCTCAACTTGGTGCGCATATCATCAAGGTGAAGTTGCCGACTGCCCATCTGGAACAGGCTGCGGCCAAGAAGGTCTATGAAGCGACGCAGATTCCGATCAAGACATTGGCGGAGCGTGTCCAACATGTGGTGCAGAGTTCGTTCGACGGGCGGCGGATCGTGATTTTCTCAGGCGGCGCGAAAAGCGAAGATAAGAACGTGTTTGAAGAAGCGAAGGCCATTCGCGACGGGGGAGGATTCGGTAGCATCATCGGCCGAAATTCGTTCCAACGTCCGAAGGCAGAGGCGATTACGTTTCTTCACACGATCATGGACATCTACGCAGGCAAGATCCGGTAAGGCCGTACGAATATGAAGAGCATGGACCAGGCATGATGAATCAGTTGGATCAAGAACAGAGGCCTCCGCAAGGGGGCCGCAAGTGGATCGTCACGGCGTCATTGTTGACGGCGGGAATGATTATCGGTTTCGTCGTCGCGTCAGATCTTGGTTGGCTGCCGACCGGCCATGCCGTTCCCGATGCTTCGTCCGTTCCCATCGCCAGACCGGTCGCAACAGCCCCGCAACCGGTCTTGTCAGGCGGTGGTGGACAGACATTCGTTGAGATCGCCAAGGCGGTGAAGCCGGCGGTCGTTAATATCTATGCCAGCAAGAGCAGTGGACGCGGAGAGGGCCCGCATGGGGGGGGGCTCGACGATCCGCTTTTCCGAAAGTTTTTTGGAGATGAGTTTTTCAGGCGGTTTGAGCAGCAGCCGAAGGATCGCAAGGAGCGGGGGTTGGGGTCAGGCGTCATTGTCGAGTCCAACGGTCTGATCATCACCAACAACCATGTGGTCGGCAAGGCGGATGAAATTCGCGTCACCCTGTCTGATAAGCGGGAGTTTAAGGCGAAGCTGATCGGCACCGATCCGAAAACGGATGTCGCCGTCGTCCAAATCGATGCGACAGGATTGCCGACCGTCGCTTGGGCCGATTCGGATCAATTGGAAGTCGGCGAGTTCGTCCTGGCTGTCGGCAATCCATTCGGACTGACGCAGACGGTGACACTGGGCATCGTGAGTGCGCTGGGGCGGGCCGCAGGCATTGCGGAGTATGAGGACTTCATCCAGACGGATGCGGCGATCAATCCGGGCAATTCCGGTGGTGCCCTGGTCAATGTGCGAGGCGAACTGGTGGGGATCAATACGGCCATTTTCAGCCAGAGCGGCGGTAACATGGGAATCGGGTTTGCCGTGCCGAGCAATATGGCCAAGTCGATCATGGGCCAGCTGGTGCAGACCGGAAAAGTTGTACGAGGCTGGCTCGGTGTGTCGATACAAGATCTCACGCCTGAACTAGCGTCTCAGTTCGGGGTCAGTGAGACAAAAGGCGTGCTTATCAGTGATGTCATGGACGACAGTCCGGCCAAAAAGGCAGGCTTCGAGCGAGCCGATGTCATTCTTGAATATGACGGCAAACCCATGGATTCGTCGGCCCATCTCCGCAATGCAGTGGCGCAGACACCGGTCGGAAAGAAAGTCGCGGTCAAGATCCTCCGTGACAAGCAGCCCAAGACAATCGAGTTGACCATTGCCGAACAGCCGAAGTCGATGACGCGATCGGGCGAGGAGGATGCGGGTGACTCGGCAACACCGACCGGCGTGCTGTCCAGTCTCGACGTGCGGGAGCTGACTGAAGAACTCACAAGCCGATACGGGTTGAAGTCCGGGGAGCGCGGTGTGGTTATCGTGCGGGTGAAACCCGGAAGCTCCGCCGAAGAGCTCGGCGTTCGTGAAGGCGATATGATCATGGAAATAAACCGCCAGGCGGTGACCTCGGTCAAGGCGTACGAGCGAATGGCCGGCAAGTTACCGAAGGATCAATCCGTGCTGCTTCTGTTGAAACGACAGGGGCGAACGATTTATCTTACGCTTCGTCCATGATCGGCTGAAGTTCATTTGGTCTGTCTGGTCTGTCTCGTGTGTCTAGTTGAATGAAGCGAACCGGATGAACCAACAAACCAGATGGACCAGACAGACGCTGTTCCCCGTCAGACCCCGCTAGCCGTTGCCCTTGTGCCCGCCGCCGGGCGAGGGCTCCGCATGGGCGGCTCGGTGCCGAAACAGTTCCTTGCGCTCGGCGGGCAGCCCCTCATTCTTCATTCTCTCCGCGTCCTCCAAGCCTCTCCTGTCATTGGTGAGGTTATTCTGGCTGTTCCCCAGAGTGAAATGGACTATTGCCTGACGGAGATCGTGGCCAAACATGGCTTCACCAAGGTGACAAAAGTAGTGCCCGGAGGGCAGGAACGGCAAGATTCAGTTCGGCATGCGCTTGAGGCGACTCGTGACGATGTCGAGGTGGTGCTGGTGCATGATGCGGTCAGACCGTTTTTCACACAGCGCATGGTGGAGGAGGTTGTAGCAACAGCCCATGCAAAGGGCGCGGCGATCATTGCGCTTCCCATGAAGGATACGGTCAAGCAGGTAGGGGCCGATCATATCATCGAGCGCACGGTCGATAGGCAGTCGTTGTGGCTGGCGCAGACTCCGCAGGCATTTCGTCGAGACTGGTTGCTGGCTGCTCATCGGAAGGCATATGCGGAAGGGGTTCGGGCAACCGATGATGCGTACCTGATCGAATGGTACGGACATCCTGTGTCGGTGGTCGAGGGAAGTGGAGAAAATATTAAAGTAACAAGGCCGGAAGACATGATCATCGGCGAAGCGATTTTGGCGGCGCGGAAAGGCAGTCAAAAAGTCTGAAGGTCGTCCGGCAAAAGAGTCCTCAGGTCTGAAAGTCTATCAAGTCTCTAAGTTGCGACTTAACGACTTTTGACTTTACGACTTGTGGATATGTTCATCATACGAAAGGATGTTCGATGCGAATTGGTTATGGCTATGACGTACATCCGCTCGGACCCGGGCGGAAACTGATTCTGGGCGGAGTGGAAATTCCGCACAGCAAGGGACTGCTCGGCCATTCCGATTCCGATGTCCTTGTCCACGCAGTCTGTGACGCGCTCTTGGGGGCGATGGGGGAAGGCGATCTGGGCCGGCACTATCCGAGCTCCGACCTCAAGTATAAGGGGATCTCAAGCCTGAAATTGTTGGAAGATGTCATGTCGAAGCTGAAGGCCAAGGGGTATCGGGTGGGAAATATCGATACGGTCATTGTGGCGCAGGCGCCGCGGCTTGGAACGCATCTTGCGGCGATGCAGAAGAAGATGGCGGAAACCGCGGGGATTGATCCTGATCTGATCAATGTGAAGGTCAAGAGCGGAGAAGGACTTGATGCCGTCGGTAAAGAAGAAGGCATGATCGCTCATGCGGTGTGTGTGATCGAATCAGTCTTAAAGTCGTAAAGCCTGAGGTCATCAGGTCTAGGATGAGTTGATGGCCAAAATTGAGAAATTTGAAGATATCAAGGCATGGCAGGTGGCGAGAGAATTGGTATCGGTGGTGTATCACGTCAGTGGGAAAGGGAAATTCGGGAAGGATTTCGGGCTTCGCGACCAGATTCGGCGCGCGTCCGTATCGGTCATGTCCAATATCGCCGAAGGGTTTGAACGAGGATCTGACAGGGAGTTTCATCGGTTTCTCTATATCGCCAAAGGGTCTGCTGGTGAGGTACGGAGTCATCTCTTCGTGGCCATGGACTTGGGGTATGTGACAACAGACGAATTTTATGATCTCCGTTCAAGAGCGGAAGCAGCGTCGAAGGCGCTGTCTAGGTTCATCAGCTACTTGGTCCCCAAGGGCCCTTCGTGATGTGATGACCTCCTGGCTTGATAACTCAGCGCATTTGACTTTCCGACTTGAAGACCTGACGACGTGAGGACCGGCCCCTATGCTTTTCGCCATCCGCCAAGATCTCCAAGCGGTCTTTGACCGAGACCCTGCTGCGACCAGCAGGCTGGAAGTCATCCTGACCTATGCAGGCTTCCATGCGCTGCTGGCCTATCGGATTTCGCATCGACTCAAAGCGATGGGAATCCCGTTCCTGCCTCGCGCAATTTCACAACTGGCTCGCTGGCTGACCGGAGTTGAAATTCATCCCTCGGCTACGATCGGAACAGGGTTTTTCATCGACCATGGCATGGGCGTGGTGATCGGCGAAACGGCTGAGATCGGGGATTACGTGACGCTCTTTCAAGGGGTGACGTTGGGAGGGACAGGGAAGGAGCGAGGCAAGCGGCACCCGACGCTCGGGAATCATGTGGTGGTTGGTGCCGGCGCCAAGATCTTAGGCGGGATTACGATCGGCGATAACGTAAAGATCGGGGCTAATTCCGTCGTCTTAAAGAGCGTTGCAGCCAACTCGACGGTGATCGGTGTCCCGGGCCGTGTGATCAAATCCCAGGGTGAACGCCTGCCGGATGCGACCATGGACCAAGTCGATCTGCCGGACCCTATCAGTGACCGGTTCCTGGCACTCGAACAGGAATTGATCGAGCTTCGCAAGAAAGTGGACGACCGCAATTCCTGACTCTGCCGATTACTCTTTTGGACTCACGCAATATCCCCCGGCGTCCGATCAAACACTCATCTGTGTCGACATTGTGTTCAATCCATGGCCATCTAGGCCGTAAGTTCCAGGCCAGTTCGATAGACAATCACTCGTGAATTGGTTCCGCTCGTCGCCCATCAGCTTTTTCTCCCCCGCCTCTTAAGTGCCTACCGCGATCTCTGTAATTACCATCCGCTCGTTTCGTTCTCTTCCCCATCGACCGGATGGTCTTTCCGTTCAGGTTCCTTCCAACCTGAAGGCGTGAGATTTTTCTATGGGAAATGGGGTATTCTGTCGAGTGGATCAGCGCCACGCGGCGGCACGGTTTTGAGTCGTTTCTGAAGGATCAAGGAAGGGAATCTATGAGTTCAGCCCCACGCGTCACACGGTCGAGCCAATTTAGGAAGCTCCTCTTGTCGGAGCAGCTGGAATTCATCTGTGAAGCCCATAACGGTCTCAGCGCCAAGATCGTTCAAGAAGCCGGTTTCCGGGGCATTTGGGCGAGTGGCCTTTCCATCTCGGCCCAGTTCGGAGTTCGTGACAACAACGAGGCCAGTTGGACTCAGGTGCTGGAGAACCTGGAATTCATGTCCGACGCGACGACGATCCCGATTCTCTTGGATGGCGACACGGGATACGGTAACTTCAATAACATGCAGCGGCTCGTCCGAAAGCTGGAACAACGCCAGATCGCTGCGGTGTGCATTGAGGATAAGCTCTTCCCCAAGACAAATAGCTTCATCAAGGGGGATGCCCAGCCGATGGCGGACATGCAAGAGTTTTGCGGGAAGATCAAGGCCGGCAAGGATGCCCAAACTGATCCTGATTTTTGTATCATTGCCCGAGTGGAAGCCTTTATTTGTGGTTGGGGACTGGCGGAAGCCTTGCGCAGAGCTGAGGCCTATCGTCAGGCAGGCGCAGACGGCATCCTGATTCATAGCGCACTCTCGGTGCCGGATGAGATTCTTTCGTTCAAACAGGAATGGGGAAATCGATGCCCTGTCGTGATCGTTCCGACCAAGTATTACGCCACGCCGACCGATGTGTTTCGGCAGCATGGATTTGCGATGGTGATTTGGGCGAATCACATGTTACGGAGTGCCGTGGCTGCCATGCAAAAAACTGCGCGGACTTTGAAGGAGCAGGAGCATCTGCTCTCGATCGAAGACAAAGTCGCGCCGGTGTCCGAAGTCTTCCGCCTGCAAAATGCCGCGGAACTGCAAGATGCCGAAGACCGGTATCTTCCCCGAGGCGCCGAAAACACCAGCGCGATCGTACTGGCCGCCTCTCGTGGCGAGGAGCTCCGGGAGCTGACCGAGCATCAGCCGAAGACGATGGTAAAAATTCAAGGGGTGCCGATCCTTTCCCATATCGTCGATGCCTACAATGCTGTGGGAATCAAGGACATCACGGTCGTTCGCGGCTATAAGAAGGAGGCGGTGACGCTGCCTAATCTGACGTATCTGGACAACGATGCGTTTGCAGAAACCGGCGAGCTCGATTCACTTCACAAGGCCCTCTGCGCGCAGAAGGGCCATGCCAAAGATCTGATCGTTTCGTACGGCGATGTGTTGTTCAATACGTACATCCCTCAGGCTCTCTGCCAGGAGAAAGAGGACTTCGTGATCTTTGTGGATAGCGATTGGCAGAACCAGAGCAGTTATGCCCGCCTGGGGGGCTTTGCCGAATGTTCTCTGCCGAATTCGAAGAAGGCCTTTAATGCCAAGATCTATCTGAGACAGTTGGGAAACACCGTGTCAAGGGAACGTACCCATGGCGTCTGGATGGGCTTTCTCAAAGTATCTCCTGCCGGAACCTTCCAGCTTCAGGCAATCCTTCCTGCGATTCTGGCTGATTCTGCCAACCGCAAAGCAGGTATTCCTCATCTGTTGCAAGAATTGCTGAAGCGTCAGTATCCCATTCGAGTGCTGTATACGGTTGGCCATTGGCTCGACATTAACAGCCTCGATGATGTGGTTCAGGCGGGCAATTTTTGACCGACACTCCTCCTGCCACTTACTCGTAATCGACGCGTATCAAAAACAGCCCCTGTGGAGGGGCTGTTTTCCCGGCAGCTGAGCGATCGTGCGCACTGAGGATGGTTGTGAGACTGTCCGGTGGCCGTTTGCCCTGGCCGACCTCAACTAAAGTCCCGACGATCGAGCGCACCATTTGCTTCAGGAATCGGTCGGCATAGGCTTGGATGCGCAAGCGATCTCCCTCACGCACAACGGTGAGATGCTGAAGGTGACAGATCGGGTCGTCGTTGTCCGTCGGTTGCGTTTGGAATGACGAGAAGTCGTGCGAGCCGGTCAGTGCCGCTGCGGCCCGATTCATGGAGACGTCGTCCAGCGGCTTATGGATATGCCAACAGTATTGTCGGTTTACCGCCGGACGCTCTCCTCGATTGAGAAGGCGGTATTCATACAGTTTGCCTTTCGCAGAATGCCTGGCATGGAACTCATCGGGCATGATGGCGGCCGATCGGACGACGACGGTGTCCGGGAGGTGCGCATTGAGCGCCCTGGTCCATTCATAGGGCGTCATGGCCCGGTCGATGCGAAAGCTTACTGTCTGGCCGATAGCATGGACGCCCGCGTCGGTCCGTCCTGCGCCGATCACAGGGACGTGTATTTGTGTCACGCCTTCGATCGCGGTTTCGATCGTCTCCTGAATCGTGGGCTGGTCAGGCTGGCGCTGCCAGCCTGCGTAGGCAGTGCCGTCATATTCGAGAATGAGCTTGATGGTGGGCACGTTGTCGAGGTCTACATCCGGTTATTGGCGAGAAATGCGCTGATGCCATTGAATAGCGACTGCGCGACGTCTCTGACGAACGCCGGCTTTCGGAGTAAATCTTCTTCGTCGGGGTTGGAAATATACGCGATCTCCGCAAGAATGCTCGGCATGCTTGTAAAGCGGAGTACGTAAAATGGAGCGGTTTTTACACCGTGATCATTGATGGCGTAGTGCCCGTTCATGTGCGTGATCATGGATTCTTTCGCGGTCCAGGCCAGTTCGAGTGAGGCCTCGATTTTCTTCGTCGTCAGCAGATCGGCCACCAGATACTCCCATCCGACGCCGGTGCTGCTCAGAGGGGTGCCGTTTTCACGAGCGGCCACTTCAAGCGCACGCTGGTCCTTGGCCTCGCCGAAATGATAGATCTCGATTCCTTTGACGGAGCGTGAAGGATGCGAATTGACATGGACCGACACAAACAGGTCGGCATTGTGGCGGTTTGCGTACTTGGCCCGCTCTTCCAGCTCGATGAAGATGTCACGATCCCGCGTCATAAGCACGCGGACCCCCGGCTGTTGGCTCAACAGTTCTTTGAGCTTCAATCCGACTTTGAGCGTGATGTCTTTCTCTTCTGTCTGGCGCTGCCCAACCGCGCCGGAGTCCTTTCCTCCATGGCCTGGGTCGATGACGATGGTGGTATAGCCCTTCGTCGGCGGCGCAGCAGGTTGGATCGGCGGAAAGCTTGAAGGTGGAAATGGTTGCTGTGTTTCGATGTTCGAAGGCGGGTTCTGCTCGGACGGGCGTGTGATATCGACGACCAGGCGCGGAGGATTGACGAGCGTGAATTGTTTGTAGGTCTGAAAGGAGCCGGTCGGAATCGAAAGAGCAACGGTATGAGACGTGGATTGTGTGACGGTGAAAGGAGAAGGCAGGGTCCCGTCGCTCGCTTTAAGCTGTGCAGCGTGGCTCAGCGACGTGTTCGGGAGTATGAGCACGATGCGGCCGGGGCTCTTTGTCCGCCGCTCGATGGCCTTGGCATAGCGATCCAAATCCAGGACGAGTCGGGTTTTTTCCGGGCTCGTGAGAATGCGGAAGTCGTGGACGACCACGGGTGCGAGAGAGGCGGTTGTCGCGTTGAGCTTCGATGGTTTTGAAGATTTCGATGTGCGTGGGCGCTGATCTTGATCGGCCAGTGGCGCGGCCGAGATGGCGGGAATCGAGATAACGCTGGTCAAGATCGAGAAAAATCCGCCTAAGATCAAGGCGGTGAGCCCTATCGAGAGAAATTGTTGCCGGGGACGCATAGGCATGGATTTCAACCATAGAATAGGCAGACATGAATCTATTCTCAGATGTCATGTGTCTTGTCAAGGGATTCCATCGGTCGGCCGATCACAAGGGCTGCGTTGACAGGGCGTTCCGGTCCGCGATAGCGTGAAGTATATGCCGATACACCTCATTATTGATGGATATAATGTGCTGGGCCGTCTCGGAACACTCTCGGGCCACATTGAGTCGGCGCGCGAATCTCTGCTGCGTGATCTTGCTGCCTATCGCCATCGGAAGAATCATCCCATCACCGTTGTCTTCGACGGATGGCAGCAGGGGCAGCCGACGGAAGGACGCGAGCATCGGGCCGGCGTGGAGGTTATCTATTCGAAACGTGGAGAGCGCGCGGATCAAGTCATTCAGCGGCTGGCGCGGGAGTATGGGGCGGACTGTGCGGTGGTGAGTTCTGATCAGGAAGTGGCGAGGTCGGCGCGGGTGTCCGGCGCCATAGTGATCGGCGCGCAGGAGTTTGCAGGGAAGCTCCGGGCTGTCCCGCGTGGCGGAGGATCCGCACACAAGGAGTTGGACGTGCAGGAGGAAGCGACTCCTCCACGTGATTCGAAGAAGAAGGGTAATCCTCGAAAGCTGCCCAAGGCGCTTCGTCAGCGTGCGAGGCAGCTCAAGCGATTTTGAACAGCCGTTTTGCGTTCTCAGTCGTGGCGCGTTCGATTTGCTGGAGAGACAGCGCTGGTCCATGAATGGCCGCCAGTTGCTTGGCGACAAAAGCCACAAAGGCCGGTTCGTTTCGTTTCCCTCGATGAGGCGCCGGGGTGAGATAGGGACAGTCGGTTTCAATCAGGATCCGATCCAGCGGTACGGTCTTCGCAATCTCACGCAGCATCGTGGCGTTCTGAAAGGTCAGAATCCCCGAGAAAGACAAGTAGAACCCCAGTTCCAGTGCGTCTTTTGCCAGCCAGGCATCTCCGGAAAAACAGTGAAACACCCCGCCGATCTCCGACGCACCTTCCTCCCTTAAAATCGTTATCGTATCTTCCTGCGCTTCTCTCGTGTGGATAATCACGGGCAGCCGTAGCTCGCGCGCGAGCTGAACCTGTTCGCGGAATCGCTCACGCTGTTCTTGGGGCGAGGAGTGGTTGTAGTGGTAGTCCAGGCCGATTTCGCCGTAGGCCACAACCTTCTTGTTGTTGGCAAGGCGGCGGAACTCGCCGTACCAGCCGTCGCCGATGTGTTTGACTTCGTGCGGATGAACACCGATCGAGGCATACACGAAGGGGTGGCGGTCGGCGAGGGCCACGGCGGCTTGGCTGGTCGAAAGATCGCAGCCGATGGTGATGAAGGCATCGACACCGGCGTCGTGCGCCCGTGCGATCATGGCCTCCCGGTCGTCATTGTAGCGGGCGTCGTCCAAATGGGTGTGGGTGTCGATCAACATGCGGGGTATCTGGTTGGTCTGGTTTGTTTGGTCTGTTCGGTTTTTTGGTTGAATGAAACTAACCAGATAGACCAAATCAACGAAGCAAACCTGCCAACCAGTTAGGCAGGTTTGGTCACGATCATGTCGGCGAGTTCGGTTAGAAGTCGCTCGGTTTCATCCCAGCCGAGACAGGCATCGGTGATGGAGACGCCGTGCTGAAGGGCCATACCTTCTTTCCAGGCCTGCTTGCCCGGGTTGAGATTGCTTTCCAGCATGAATCCCATGATGGACTGGCGCCCGTCACGGAACTGACGAAGGACCTCGCGGGCCACGACTCCTTGGCGCGTGTGATCTTTACGGGAATTGTCGTGCGAACAATCGATCATGATGGGGCGGGCGATGCCTTCGCTGGCGACGGCCGCTTCGGCTTTGACGACATGCTCATCTTCGTAGTTGGTTTTCCCGCCTCCGCCTCGCAGCACGATATGGCGGTCGGGGTTGCCCATGGTTCGGATGATAGCCGTTTGCCCGTCGGCGTTGATGCCGACAAAATGATGGGACGCGCGGGCCGACGTCATCGCGTTGACGGCAACCTGGAGGCTGCCTTCCGTGCCGTTTTTGAACCCGACGGGCATAGAGACGCCGCTTGCCAATTCGCGGTGGGTTTGGCTCTCCGTCGTCCGGGCGCCGATGGCGCTCCAACTGATCAGGTCGGCGATGTATTGCGGACTGATGGGATCGAGCAGTTCCGTCGCGCAGGGCAGTCCGAGTTGATTGATGCGCAGGAGAATCGTCCTGGCCAACTCCAAGCCGGTGGCGATGTCACAGGTGCCGTCCAGGTGGGGATCGTTGATCAGACCTTTCCATCCGACGGTGGTCCGAGGTTTCTCGAAATAGGTTCGCATGACGATCAAGAACCGGTCACGCAGCTCGTCTGCGACAGGTTTCAGCTTGAGGGCATATTCATAGGCTGCTTCGGCATCGTGGATAGAACAAGGACCAACAATCAGCACCAGCCGGTCGCGATCCTGCCCGTGAAGAATTCGGCGGATAGCCTCCCTGGTCTCTACAACCAACGAGGCCGTCTGGTCAGTGATGGGAAGTTTGGTCTTGATGGCGCGCGGAGAGGGCAGCGCCTTAATTTCACCGACGTGCTGGTTGTCGATCGGTCTATTCACAGTACCTTCTTCTCCTAGTCGTAGGGCGCAAGCATATACGAAGGCATGAGAGAAGTCTACCAGAAGATTCATAACTCATTGAAGAATAAGATGAACTGTCTATCTGTCGTGGTGTTTGTTTGACAGAACTCTTGGAATTGTGGTACTCGGTCCACAGTCTTATGGGTAACATGAGTCTCATTGATCGGTTGAGAGCAGGTCTGTCGGCCGGTCTTATTCTTCTGCTCCTTGTGTTGGCACCTTTTGCCGTCGCGCAAGACGTGCATCATGAATTGGCCGCTGCCGACACTGACGGCCATGAACACTCCGATAACGACCTCTGTCAGTGGGTTCAGCACCACACGGCAGGATCACTTGATTTCGATGCCTCGAAACTCGCTTTTTGCGAACTCGCCCAGCCGTACGAGTTACCGGTTGAGCCTCCGCTGCTTTCCGCTGAGCTATCGACCGTCGGTCCTTCGCGTGCACCACCTCGCAGCTAGTTTCTTCTACTGTCAACCCTGAGCTGAGTCGGTAAGCCGGGAGGATCTGGCTTGCCCGCTCTGCCAATTTTGTTGTTCACCAGGGGTTTGCCAACGAGGAGTCAAGCCATGCAACGTGCTGGTTGGTTGCGAGCATTTTGTCTGTGGTCGGTCGCGATGACAGTGTCAGGAGTATCAACTTATGGGCCGCCGGCTTACGCCGAGGAGGGACAGCCCTCTGCGACGATCATGGGCGTGGTCCAGAATCAAGATCTACGGCGGGTTGCACAGGCGGTGATCGAGGTAAAGGATCAGGCAGGTTCGCTCGTAGCATCCGGTGTGTCCAATGCAGCGGGGGAATTTACCCTGTCGGTTCCAACGAGTGGGACGTACTCGGTCAGTGCGGTACAAGAAACCTATCGGAGCGAATATGTGGTGCTGACGCTAGGCGAAGAGCCGGTGAAGCCGGTCACACTGACGCTTTCCCAGACCAAAGAGGTGTCGCTGGAGGTGGTGGCACCCTTGCCGCCGATCAACACCAAGGCATCAAGCGAGACCTATTCACTCAGCCGGAAGGAAATCGATATTCTTCCTCGAGGCAATAACAACGACCTACACGATGTATTGCTGACGATTCCGGGCGCGGCCTATGGATCGTTGAAGCAGATTCATATCAGACAGGACCATGCAAACTTACAGTTGAGGATCGACGGTGTGCCGATTCCCGAGACGGTTTCCTCGACCTTTTCCGATGTCATTTCCCCACGGGCTTGGGAGCGGGCCGACATTGTGCTGGGCGGTATGGAAGCCAATGTGGGCAATAAGACAGCGGCACTCATCGACATTACGACGAAGAGCGGCACAAAGCCCGGATTCGGGTCAGTTCAAATGTTCGGTGGGTCGAATAAGACGATCAACCCGTCGTTTGAGTATGGTGGCACGATCGGCGAGAAGTTTCGCTATTACTTCTTGAACAGCCATCTGGCGACGAATCGAGGGATTGAGCCTCCGACGCTGGGCCATTCCATCTTTCATGGCCAGAGCGAGCGAAATCAGACGATGTTCCGCGGCGACTATCAGTACGACAATAACAATAACCTTACCCTGTTGTTCTTGAACTCCATCGCGAAATATCAGATCCCAACTTCCCCTGGACAATCCGCGAATCCAACAATTCTTGGCCTCTTGCCGGGATTTACGCCGGTGCCCTCGCAAATGATTGATGAGAATCAGAAGGAAAACAACCAATATGGTCACCTGGTGTGGAGGCGCGATATTAATACCCGCAATTTTTTCAGTTTGGCTGGGTATTTCCGTCACACCAGGGCCACCTTTCGAACGGATCCGCTCAATGTGTTGGCCTATGTGCCGGAGGTAGAAGAACCCTTCTCGGCCGGGAGCCAAGACAGGACGGGCTATTCCGGTGGCGTGCGGTTGGATTACACATTGGTCCACAGCAAGGAACACTTGATTAAGGCCGGGTTCCAGGTCGATCGGACCCAAGCGATCAATAAGACGAGACTGTTTACCTTTCAGGATGACGGCATGGGAGCCCCGACCGGAGGCGTCATCAACACCGGCGGCGATAACCGGCTCATCGGGTGGCGACAGGAATTCTGGATTCAGGACGAGTGGACGCCAAACGAACATTGGACCTTTAATGTCGGGGTCCGTGCCGATGTCGTCCAGTATCAGCGTGACGAGGGGCAGATCAGTCCCAGGGTCGGTGCCACGTACCGGTACAACCCTGCTCACGCCTTTCACGCGTACTATGGCAGGCTCTTTACCCCGCCGAATCTTGAGAGGCTTGCCTTGGCCGGCTTGAATACAGAGGGAACGAAAGCGCATCCGGAGGATACCACCAATAATCTGCCGCGGGCTGAGAGGGCCCATTACTTTCAAATCGGCAGCGTCCATGCTCTGACGGATTGGGCGACCCTCCAGCTCACGGGTTATTATAAGCTCGCCAATTATCTCTCGGACGCACATCAGTTAGGCACGACTCCCTTGCTGAACTATTTTGCCTTTGAACGGGGATGGACCAGGGGGGCCGATGCCGCGCTCAAGGTCTGGTTCATGGAGAATCTGACGGGTCGCGCCAACATCGCCTGGGGACAGTGCAAGGGCTATGGCTTACAGTCCGGGCATAATCTGGTGCATTTTGAAGAAATCGCCGATATCACTTCGCGCAGCGGCGTGCATTGCGATCATCAGCAGACGGTGACTGCGTCCGGTATCTTGAGTTACCGGTTGTTTGATCGCACCACCGTCACCGGGCAGATGCTGTTTGCGTCCGGACTGCGAACAGCAGAAGAAGGCGCGAAGACCAACTCCAGCAGTAGCCCGTCGTATACGATCTATAACTTTTCGATTTCCCATGTCATTCCCTTGCCCTGGGCCGGCCAGAAATTCGTAGTCGGGTTTGATATCGTGAATGCGTTGGATCAGAAGTACTTTATCAACCAGGGTGAAGGCAGTATCGGACTTGGTGTGTCCCATGCCGGTATGCCGCGTTCCTACCTGTTTCGCGGCCAATGGTTCTTCTAGCCGGATGCTGAAACAGGCCACCGGAGGATTCTCAGCCGTCCGGCCCCCTGCGGCGTACCCTGTGGGTACGCCGCAGATGCGAGGCTCCCTGTGGCATTGCCGTATGAGCTTGTTGGGTGTCTGATGATCTGTGGTATAAGGAGAAGAGGATCGGGAGGGGGAACTGAACAATGGGACGGTCCGCTCATGAATGACCGGGGCTACAGGGGTGTCGTGGTCGTGCTCTGCATGCTGTTTTTCACAGCACCGGCCTATGCTGTGACGGGAGATAACGCCACGCATGAAAGTGACCACGAAGAAGATGCTTTGGAATTGCCGGAGGTACATGTTCATGGATTATCGTTGAACAAGGATCAGCAGCTTGGCCCTGTGGCGAAATCGACTCCCTGGCCCGGTGTCCCCCCGGCGCTCGACGGAAGGGAACTCGACGATTGGATGAAAGCCCGTCTATTGGTCTCGAAAGAAGCCAAAGTCACCGTTGTTGTGTTGGAACCCTGCAAGCATCGCGAACTCACTACAGCCGGCATTGCTGCGCTCGGAAAATGGACGTTCGATCCACAGATGAAGGGCGACGACCCTATCGATGGAGAGCTGACCGTCCGTATCCACTTCAGGACCAGATAACGAAGGTCGCTGGTCGGTAGGCAACGGTCATTGGACAGGATCGAATACAATCCTGATAATGAACGTCGTGATGACACATGACTATTGACCGGTGAGTATTGGCTGATTATGGGTTTGGACGAATCGCTGTTTTTCGCCATCAACGGACTGGCCGGCCGGTCGGCCTCCGTTGATCAGTTTTTCCTCCTCATCGGAAACCGCAGCACTCTCTATGTTCCGGCCGCATGCGCCATCGCGTACTGGATCTGGGCCTATCGTCGTGAAGCACTGCTCAGCGGGCCGATCCTTGCCGGTGCGGTGGGTCTGGCCGATTTTTTAGGGGGGCAGCTGAAATGGTTGTTCGAGCGGGTCAGGCCTTGCCGTGCATTGAGTCAAGCAATCACTGTTGAGCCGGGGGGCTGCGGAGGCTTATTCAGTTTTCCGTCGAACCATGCGGTGAATGTTGCTGCCGCAGCAGCGTTTCTTCAGGTCTTGTATCCGAAAACGGGTTGGGTGACATGGCCCATCGTCGGGCTGGTCGGGTTCGCCAGAGTCTATGTGGGAGCGCATTACGTCACGGATGTGTTGGGAGGCTGGGTAATCGGCGGTATGCTGGGCAGTGGGCTTGCATGGCTCCTGCTGCAGTGGCCGGCATTCAGAAAAAGTGAAAGGTGAGGGGTGAGTAGTAAGTGGCAAGCGGTGAAACGGAGTAAAGTAAAAGGTGAAATGGGAGAGGACTACTCTCCTCGCCCTTCACCCCGTACCCCTAACGCTTTACGCGGAATGCGTTTCCACGCAGCCTAACAACTTCTCCTTCAAGCCCTCGACATCGTACCCTCTTCCAATCAGCACGATTGCCGGCTCCGGCTCATCCAATAGGGTGATCGGAGTGATTGTGGATTGGCCGGGCGGTGAGTATTGAAACTCCTGTAGCTCCGGCGCGTTTGTAAACCGGAAATAGCCTTTCGCCCGTTCGAGTTCTTTCGGCAGAGTCTTGAGCCATGCCAGAAACTGTGGCCGGTTGATCGTTCCCGTCAATCGGATTGCCGTTGCGATGGGATGATAGGCCGCGCGAGGACGGGCTTTCGCCGGAGACTTGTCGAACAGGACATTGGTCGGCGTGGTTGGACCGGCTGAGGCACGCGGAGCCAAGAGCGCCGAAGGGTCGATGCGCGCATGGGTCGTTTCCCACAAACGGGCGTAAGGATTCTGGGTCAGTATCTGGTTGCGGAACGATTCCCAATGGCCTGGCACATAGAGGTCCTGTTTGTTGAGGATGAGTTCGTCTGCGCAACGAATGGCTTGAGTCGTCACATAGGCACTGGAGTGGCTCTCCTCGGCCGACACCGGATGGAGCAGCGCGATGATCCGTTCAAGCCGGGCCAGCCGTGCAGTATAGAGATCAGTGACAGCATCGACCACTTCCGCCGGGTCGGCCAAACCCGAACATTCCAGAATCACAACATCAGATGAATAATCGCGCACCAGTTGGGCGATGCCCCAGGAGAGGTCTTCCTTGGTGTCGCAGCATACGCAGCCTCCTGCGAGGTTCATCACTTGCTCGGCGATCGCGCCGGCCCGAGGTCCGTCGATGCTGATGTCGCCGGCTTCGTTCATGAGCACCCCGGCCCGCAATCCCTGAGCTTTCCAGTGCTCGAGTAATCGCATCAGCAGAGTCGTCTTTCCGGCGCCGAGGGAGCCACATAGGACATAGAAGGGGACCGGCATGGTTCGCTCCAATCCAAATAACGAGTCGGATTACGAGTTCGAGGGAGTCAGGAATCGTATTCTACCCGTAGTGGATGTAACAGGAAAGGTCAATGGTGGTGGGCTAACGCGCCGGTTTCATGGCTGTGGTCGGCAAGCTTTCTAAGGTCGCAATGGATGTCATCGGGATCGCAGCATTCGGTTTCCAGTTGGATGGTCATGTGTCTGATGCCAAAGTCCATCGTGATACGGGTTTGGATCAGTTGCAGCAAATCGAGGGAGGGGCGGGACTCGTCGATCATCACATGAGATGTCAGCATGATCAGGCGTGGCTCGACGGCCCAGATATGAAGATCGTGCACATTCTTGACGCCTGGAATGGCCTCGATGGTTGCGGCGACGTGAGAGGTGCTGATGGCGGGCGGTGTTGATTCCAACAGCACTTCCAACGATTCCTTGAAAATCGGCCATGCGCCATGGAGGATTGCGCCGACGACGAGGAAGCTGACGAGAGGGTCGAGGATATTCCACCCCGTCAGCCAGATCGCCCCGCCGCTCAAGACGACGCCGAGCGACACCCATGCATCGCCCAACATGTGCCAAAAGGCGCTGCGGATATTCAGGTCGTCTTTTGCGCCGCGCTGCAACAGCAATGCGATACTGAGATTGGCCGCAAAGCTCGCGGCGGCGATGCCCATGATCCACTCACCATCGACAGGGATCGGATGCCAAAGCCTATTCATGCTGAATAGGGCGATACCCAGTGCCGTCAGCAGCAGAATGAATGAATTGAGAAAGGCCGCGATGACACCGGCGCGGTGGTAGCCGAATGTCCGGGTTTCGCTCGCCGGCCGTCTGGTGACGATATGTGCATACAGCGCTAGGAACAGCGCGCCTTGATCGACGAAGTTGTGTCCGGCGTCGCTCATCAGCCCGATGCTGTTCAGGAGAATCCCGCCGATGAATTCCCCCAGGATGATAAGGCCATTGAGCGCCAGCGCAAGGTAGAGGCGTGAGCGCAGGTGTTCAAATGAGGTGAGGGAGGTCATGGTTTAGTGTCGCATGCTCATGCAATGAGGGCAAGTTTCCGGGCAAGTCGGTACAGAGGGGACGTAAATGGCAAGTGGCAAGTAGTAAGTAGCAACGGAGAGTCTTCCGGAAAGGGGCTCCCCTGTGTTTATGCCCGCTGTTGCAAGAGCCGGCGACGTGGGGGAAGTGCTGAGGCGGCAGCTCTTCGCCTCTGGCCACTGACTACTCGCCACGCACCCTTCAGTGCTAAGTTGTCAGTCTGAGACGCAACCGTGACGGTGTTTGTGTTAGAGCGTGATGAGACCTTTGGGCTTGGTCCCTGTGGAAGAGGCCAAGCTCTTTGCAGCGATTAGCGTATGCACGGCATAGTTACCCGCTTGCGCGGGAGAAGAATCGCTCTGCCTACTTCACCGGAATGCTGATTACCAATCCCCCCATGACATCGTTGATTCTGAAGTCCCGTTTGGGGCTGTCCGGATGAGCGTTATGGCATCCGATGCAGGCCTGGGTCACGGCCAGATCGGGATAGACCGCTTGGAAGTACCGGGTGCCTCCTTCTTTGACAAAGCCGGTGTAGGGTTTCGTCGGATGCGTAAGGACTGTCGCCAGGCCGAGTTTCTCAATCTCGCTGGAGGCGGCATTCCGCTTGTTGATCGGCCACAGGCTGATGAGCCGGTATTGTATGCCGGTGCCCTTTCTTCCCATGATTCGACCGGATTCCATCAGCAGTTGAGCAGGAAGCGGCAGCGAATTCGTTTCTTCCCAGTTCTCCGAAGCCACGACCACCCCTTTGGCCTGCATGCGTTCAACCACGTGCCTGGTGTAGGCCTCCCGGTCGGCTTCAATCATGGCATACAGATAGTTTGCTACCAGTTCGATCGGCAGACTTGCCGCTGTCCCTTCCGCGGCTGCGCGGTTCTGTCCAATGAGGCCGGTGGTGAACAATCCAAACACCAGGATGAGGACACCCTGTCTGAGTTTGTTGGAGGATGACATGTGAGACCTCCTTGGTTTCTCCACGAATGCATCGGCGCCATACGCCGTGGCTTCATGAAGGGGTACGATATGTAGTTGCTGGAATGATACGCAGTCGTTGCGATGAACAAGTGAATCAGTTGGATCATCGGATAAGGAACAGGAATATCTAGAGGGAAGTAACGGCTAGAACTGACGCAAGATATGCGAGTTACGGGATCATGATGACCATCGGTGCAGTCGGGAGAGATAACGTAAGTGGAGAATTTCGAAGCCATAGCCCCGTTCTCCTGCCGAGATGGTGAGACGAGTCCACTGGATCATACGATGAGTCAGCATACGCTTTGGTGGCCATCAATACAATGATCGCATCTCCGATTTCTGGCTGTGAGCCACTGAGAGAGTTTCAGCGCGTGCCCATAACTTTCAAGTCGAGAGCTCCGTCGCTCATGGCCCGGACGTAGAGCGCGTTGACATCGGCGAACACACCAACTCCTTGCACTGACGACACAGTTCCATTCATCGAGATAGTCGGATTTATGGAGCGATTGAGTGCGGCCGTAAAAAGGCCGCGCAGCCGGTCTATCGCCGGCCCCACTCCGAGAACAGCTTCATTCGAAATAAAATCTCGGAATGCAGAACCATAGATCCAATCGGCTTTCTTCAGCAGCAGCTTCTCTGTGGCGGAGTCGTAGCGGATGCCGCCGATGTGTACGGTTTGCGTGAGTACGTTCATCTCCGGCGTCCCGACAAAGTACACATGCCCTTGTACATCCCCGGAAAAATCAATCCGGATCACCAATTGGTTCCCGCCATTCCCATAGATCGATGCATTTGTAATTCGAATATGATCATCTTTGTAAGAGAAGCGCGCTCCTTTTAGCCTGCTCGCAAGCGCCTTGGAGAGTGTGCTGTATTCTATAGGAGCATCAGCGACGACGTGGAATTCAGTGGAAGCCGGTTGAGTGTCAAGTTGGGGAAGCGGTGCGGGCGCAGAAGGAGGTTCGGTGCCGAACACGATAACAGGTTTTGCCATGACCTGAATGGTGTCATCGACAACCGGGCCAATCCCTGAAAATCCGGCATGTCGTATTTTTTCGATATTGAGGAGAAGCCACGCGTCCGGTTCTAATTGTATTGGTTTGAGCAGCGTGTTCCACACATCTTCCACGTGGGATTTAACGGTCATCGCGTTGATGCGCGCGACCGCATTGTTCAGCCCTCCACGTACACCGTTCGTCAGCCTATTGTTGACTTCCTGGGAAATGTCGCTATCGGCGACGTGCAATTTGCAGGGGTCGGTTGTGGTCACAGCCATGCTGCTTACAGATGCCGACAAGCCGTAATTCGGTGTCAGCCCGAGTGCGATATTTCCATTCAGTACGGCTCTTCTTGGCCATTCATTGCCATCGCCGCATTGAGTGATGTGGGGATCAGTTCCAATCTTGTAGCGAAGGGCAGTGCTGATGGATACGTAAGAACCTGGGGGGTCAACACCTTTCCACCAATCACGGAGCGTAGTGCTTTGATCTGTGCTGATAGATTGCTGAGAGCCAGAGCGATCCATCGCAAAATCATCCCGCTCCGCATAGTATTTGTACGCGGCGCCTTTGGGGGTTTTGAGGTAGCTCCCCCAATGATCAAATTTCTTTGGGATTAGGTTCTCATCGTTGGCCGCATCGAGAAATGCGGAAAGGTCTACATGAATGGGAACGCTGATGGCGGAATCCTCTGCTGGAGCTATCAGGTTCTGTTTCGCCGGCAATTGCGCCGGCTTCGGTGGACGAATGATGCCGTCGCTTATGGAACAGCCCGCCAAGGCTAGCAACAAGGACCAGGCTATAAGAGAAGTGTGTGCTGATTTAGGAAGCATCTGGTTTTCCTTCCGATAATCGGCGACATGTCTATGCCACCACACAACCTGTCTCAAGTCAGGTTATGTACGTTGGGGGGCGTCCGGCCGGGACTAGAATACCAGAATTGTATGATTCTTTGTCATGCCCAAATAGTAGGGGGCTGCCCCGGGCGTTGTGGGCATCGGCTTCTGAACTGTGATCGGGTACTGCCATACCAAGTTTCAATTTGAGCGCATCGATCACTTGAAAGGAATTGTGGTTCTGGCTTCGCTCCGGCCGACCGAGTCGTTCAAGGGGCTGGTGAACGTTATCCGGTTTCCGGCGCTGATAAGGAGCAGCCTATGAAGGCCTGCATGATTACGATGTGAAAAAGATGCAGTCGTATTATCAGCGTGTTTTCTTTGGCAGGCGTTCATGCCGGATTGCGAATGTCGCATGGCTAACTCCGAAATTCCCTCCGGCCTGGTCTGCGGCAACGACGCGCAACGTGATGCCGTTCGGCGCGTCTGTGGGCAGCGGTACGAAGAACGGAGCTTGGAACGTGCGGCTTGCTTCATCGTAAAACAGTTGTAACCGTTCGACGATCCGGTCTCCGATCAGGATCTCTCCGTAAATGCGGACCTTGCGAGAATCCCAATCTCCATGAGGACGGACCACTGAGCCGGACAGGGTTCGGACTGAGGCGCGCAGCGTGACGTCATCTTTGGCGATCAGAGCTTCTTGAGGCTTGGGCTGATCAATCTCGACCAGATAGCCATGGAGCTGCAACACGATGCCGTCCTGTGTGAGGTTCTGGCCCGGTATCAGCAGCAGAGTCTTGGTGGCTTTCTGGAGCGCAGCGGGATAGGCGAGGGGGCCTTCTGCAGAGACTTCTACTAATGTCGGTTGTTGTAGATCCAACGTCGCGGTGTAGGCGGCGGAGGGACGAGAGCTATAGGTCGGTTCTCCTATCATGCGGGGGGTCCGCATGATTTGATTCTGATCGCCGGAATCGCCTTGTTGCAGGCCGGTTGCCAGAATCTGTCCGGTCGCGACATCGGTGATGGTGACGCGGGCCCCGCCGACGTCACGGCCCAGTACCATCGCCCCATGTGCGACAACCCTCACGAGCACCGTCGTCGACTGAGGTCCATTGAGTGGGAATTCGGGAAAGGTCTGGCTATGGGCCGGAGTTGCCAAGCAGGGGAACAAGAAGACAGAGAGAGCCAAGCCGAACGGAAGGAGGGCGGCCGGTGTCATTTCACTTTGGTGCCGGGATCGACTTCTTCCAGGATTGTGGCGAGGCCTCGCACCTCGCTGTCTCCTGCCGCGAGGACCATGCCTTGCGATTCGATGCCCATCAACTTGGCCGGTTTCAAGTTTGCTACGATGACAATCGTTTTGCCCACCAGAGATTCCGGCTCATATTTCTTTCCGATGCCGGCCACGATCTGCCGTTGTTCCGTGCCGAGGGAAACTTGCAATTTGAGCAGCTTTTCCGATTTCGGCACGCGCTCGGCGCTCAGCACCTTCGCGGTCTTGAGCTGGATCTTCATGAAGTCGTCGATGGTGATTTGGGCCGGTGCGGCCGGTGTAGGGGCTGCCAGTGCCGTTGAAGGGATGGCGGTAGTTGTTGACGCAGCCGGTATCGGCGGAGAAGGCGCTGGTGATTCACTCACGATTTTTGCTCCTTGTGGTTTCGGTACTTCGATACGAGGGAAGAGGGCATTGCCCTTTCGGATCTTCGCCCCGCCTTGCAATTTGCCCCACTCAAATTCTTGCTCCAGAAGCGGTGCATCGAAATTGGTATCAAGCCCAAGCTGCTCAGCGATACCCCTTGCAGTGCTCGGCATGAAGGGGGAAATATAGAGACTCAAAATGCGAAGACATTCTGCTGCTGTATAGAGGACGGCGTTCAGCTCACTACGCTTGTCTGGATCTTTTACGAGTTTCCAGGGCTCGTGCTCGTCAATGAAGACATCAATGTCAGTGACTCGGCTTGTGATCTGGAGGAGTAAATCGTTGAATTCGAGATTCCCGAAGAATTTTTCGAGGGAATTGCCCAGTAAGCGAAGCTGATTCTTTGCAAAAAGAAGTCGGGGGTACTTTTGGCTCTCTAGCTCAAGATAGCCCTGGGGCACATGAGGAATAAGGCCGTTACAGTTGCGATCTATCATGGTCAAGGTTCGGCTCAAGAGATTGCCGATGCCATTAGCCAAGTCGCTGTTTATCCGTCGTGCCATTCCCGGTTCTGAAAAATCTCCGTCTTGCCCGAACGGTACTTCACGCAAAACGAAGTAGCGGAAGGCATCGACACCGTAGGTTTCGGCCATCTTGTTGGGATCGACAACGTTGCCGCGGCTCTTCGACATTTTCTCGCCATCCACCGTCCACCAGCCGTGTGCAAAGATGGTTTCTGGCAACGGCATGTTCAAAGCCATCAGCATCGTGGACCAGTACACAGCGTGGGTAGTGAGAATATCTTTGCCGACCAGGTGGACGTTCGCAGGCCAGAATCGGTTCCCGGCCGGTTTTTGTTGCGGTAGGTACTCCAGGGCGGAGACGTAGTTCACGAGTGCGTCGAACCAGACGTAGGTGACATAGTTTTTGTCAAAAGGGAGTTCGATGCCCCACGACAGCCGAGATTTCGGTCTGGAGATCGACAGGTCGCTGAGTTTCTGGGTGGTTAAGAACCCCAGGACTTCATTGCGGCGGGATTCGGGCCGGATGAAGTGCGGGTGCTGTTTAATGTGGTCGATCAGGCGGTCCTGGTACTGTCCCATCTTGAAAAAATAATTGTGCTCGCTGAGCTGTTCGACGGAACGTTTACAGTCGGGACAGAGGCCACCTACCACATCTTTTTCAGTCCAGAACCGCTCATCGAACGTACAGTACCATCCAGTGTAGTCAGCCTTGTAAATTAGCTGCTTATCGAATAGATATTGAAGGTATTGTTGAACAATTGATTTGTGCTGAACGTCGGTCGTTCTGATAAAGGCATTGTTCGAAATATTCAGCCGTTTCCAGAGGTCCTGGAACTGTGGGGCGAGCTTGTCGCAGTGGGCTTGGGGATCAATGCCTGCCTTGGCTGCGGCTTGCTGGACTTTCTGTCCATGCTCATCGAGCCCGGTGAGGAAGAACACGTCGCGGCCGCGCAACCGCCAATAGCGCGCGAGGACATCGGCGGCAATCGTGGTGTAAGCGTGGCCGATGTGCGGCACGTCGTTGACGTAGTAGATCGGCGTCGTAATGTAGAAGGTGTCCTGCTTGCTCATGGCCGGATGGAAAGATACCAGGTTGGTGACGAGGATTCTAGGCCGGCGCCCCGGTTTGGGCGAGACCGAGGGCGTCGCGTAAACGGAGGAGAATGGTTTCCAGCGCCATGTGCACATTCAGGTGGCGCGTTGCCTGTTGCTCTGTGCGCTCGATCTCATTGAGCAGATCCAGCAACGAGCCGACATCAGCCTGTTGGGCGTACCGGTGGAGTTGTTCCATCTGGTCAAGATGCAGCAGATATTCTCGATCGCCGCCGACGAGCACGATGACGAGATCGCGAATCCACCGGCGGAGCCAGGTGAGCACCTCGACGCCGCGGTCGGCTTTTGCCAAACTTTCAGCTGATGTCAGGATGTTGGTAATGGATGTCAGGGTAGCCGGTGCTACCAGGTCGAGGCATTCGCGCTGTCGCGCGCGCAGGGCTTCAAGATCCAAGGTGAGGGCCTCTCCGATACGGCCTTCGGTGAAAAGAGTCAGGAAGTGCGTGTCACTCGGCGGGAGTTCCCGTTTTAAGATCAATGCGGCTTCTATTTGTGTGTGAGCAGGCGGTGAGAATCGAAGCGACTGGCAGCGCGAACGAATGGTGATGGGCAACGCCTGCGGGCGGCTGGAAATCAAGATGAACAGCCCATGTCCAGGCGGTTCCTCCAGTGTCTTGAGCAGCGCGTTAGCCGCGCCGATCGTCAATCGATCAGCATCATCGATCAGGCAAATTTTTCGCTCTCCCATCAACGGCCGGTAGATAAACTGCTGTTCAAGATCACGCACCTGTTCAATCTTGATCTGCGGGACAGCCAGTTCCTGGTCCGGTTCGATCACGACGAAGTCGGGATGAGTCCGCGCGAGAATCTGTACGCAGGATCGACAGAGGCCACAACTGTCCTGATCGTCCGCCGGGTAGGGACGCTCGCAATTCAACGCTTGCGCCAGCCGCATGGCGGTGAGCGCTTTTCCGATATGGGCCTCGCCATGAAAGAGGTAGGCATGGGCCAATCGCCCGTGGCTCAGCGCCGCTTTGATCGAGGCGATCGGACGCTCGTGGCCGGTGATGTCGTGAAAGGGCATCGGTTATCGCCGCCGTCGCTTAGGGGACTGTACGGTGCGCAGCCAACTCAGGACGAGTGTTTCCACCGTGGTTGCGACGGAGTCCAGAGAGGGTTGCGCATCGATGACTTTGATTCGCCGCGGTTCGCGTTTTGCCAACGCGTGAAATCCGGCGCGGACGTTGGAGTGAAACCGGCGGGTTTCCAAGTCGAGCCGGTTCTGGCCACCGGCCTGTCCGCGCCGCCGTCGGAGTCCGACTCCGATGGGGACATCGAATAACAATGTAAGATGCGGGGTGAGCCTGCCTGTCGCCCACTCGTTCATCGCGCGCAATTGCTTCAGGTCGAGTCCACGGGCGTATCCTTGATAGGCTATCGTGGAATCGGAAAACCGGTCACAGACGACCAACTTTCCACGCGAGAGCGCCGGCCTGATTACATGATCGACATGTTGGCGGCGGGCGGCGAGTATGAGCAGCGCTTCTGTTTCCGGAGCGATGGCTTCATCGGAGCGGTCGAGTAAAATATTGCGAAGCCGTTCTGCGACTAACGTCCCTCCCGGTTCTCTTGTATGCAGGACATCATACCCCTGTGCAGTCAGGAATTGGCACAGGCGGAGGGCCTGCGAGGTTTTTCCACTGCCCTCGCCCCCTTCCAGCGTCATGAAGATGCCTGTAAGGTTTCGTGACGATAACGACAACGGCGACTCCTGAATGGTCAAGAATTTCGGAGGCGATCCTATGCCGGCGTCGGGTGAATAGCAAGACGGGATCTTGCCGACATTCGCCTCACGCGAGACGGGTGAGATGGGCGGGACAAGCGCGACTGGCAGGGAGTGGACCTGCTCGTCACGCGAGTCGCGCACTTCACGCATGTCGTGCACTTTCAGAAGTGGGCTAACCTATTGAAAAGAGCAATAAAAAGCTTGCGGCATCTGTAAATAACTCTGTATGATGAACTTGTATAAGTATTACCTTGTATTGGGCTTGTTGCGAACCTGGACACGATGCTGAAACCCGCTTTAAAACGCTATTTTTTGACCGGTCTCCTTGTGGTCACCCCGATCTGGGGAACGATCCTCATTCTGAAGACTTTGTTTGTCACGGTGGATGGCATCTTGGGCGATATTGTCGCTCGGCTGGCCCCCAGTCATTATGTGCCTGGACTGGGCATCGTGATGCTCATTTTGCTGATCTTTTTGGCCGGACTGCTCACGGCCAACTTCATGGGGCGGGCCGTGGTGACGATTTGGGAGGGCTGGCTGGCTCGTCTCCCGTTGGTTCGAGGGATCTACTCGACCTTGAAGTCCATGATGGATATCCTTTCATTTTCCGATCATGGTTCATACCGCCGTGTGGTGTTGATTCAATTTCCCAAGAATGGTCACTACTGTTTTGCGTTCGTGACGGGAGTGACGAAGGGAGAGACGACGACACTGAGTCAGGACCCACTGGTCCATGTGTATGTGCCGACGTCGCCTAATCCGACGTCCGGATATTTTCTTTTAGTCCCTGAGCGGGAAGTGACGTCGGTGGATATCAGCGTGGAAGAGGCAATGAAGCTGATTGTGTCGGGCGGACTGTATTCGCCGTCAACTCCGTTGACGGCGGGGCTTAATGCCGATGCCAAGTGGAAGCAAGTCAAGCAGCCGGATGCAGGAGTGCCCATCGGATGATGCAGAATATGATGATCGAGGGGGTTCGATGAAATCGTTGCCGGATCGCCGCAGGGGCGAACCACAGCTTCGCGGGCTTAGTGTGGTTGTGATGGCCGCAGGGCAGGGTACACGCATGCGGTCCAAGCGCGCCAAGGTGTTGCATCGAGTCGCCGGCCATCCCATGGTTCTCTATGCCGTCGATCTGGCGCTACAGATGGCCGGGCATCGGATTGCGGTGGTTGTCGGGCACCAGGCCGATGATGTTCGGAAGGTTATTCAGGCGGGGATCGCGGACAAGACGGGAGCTGACTCGGTGACCATTGTTGAGCAGGCGGAGCAACGTGGGACCGGCCATGCCGTGCTGCAAAGCCGCCCGGTGTTTTTTGGAGCAAAAGAACCCCGTCCGACAAACTATCTGATCCTAAACGGCGATACCCCGCTGCTGAAGGAACGCACGGTGCGTGAACTTCTGCGCGTCCATCACTCGGAGGGGGCGACCGTGACCATCCTCACAGCAATGTTGGAGAGCCCGGGCGGGTACGGACGCGTGATTCGACGGCAGCCCAACGGAAGTCATCAGGGTGGGGTGGCGTCGTCCGAAGTCCTCAAGATCGTGGAGGATCGGGATGCCACTCCCGCCGAACAGGCTGTGAAGGAAATCAACGTGGGGACGTACGTAGTGTCGGGCGAATTTCTGTTCGGCGCGCTCGACAAGCTGGAACCGCATAATGCGCAGGGCGAGTTTTATCTCACCGACATCGTGCGGATGGCGGTAGCGCAAGGGCAGCGGGTCGTCGCCGTGACGCTTCAGGATCCGGAAGAGGGGTTGGGTGTGAACACCAGGCAACAGCTGGCCGAGGCGGAACAGGTTGTGCGGCAACAGGTCCGCGAACGCTGGCTTGACGCGGGTGTGACGATGCTGGATCCCGGCTCCGTGTGGATTGATGCCGCGGTGACGATCGGGAAAGATACGGTGCTCCATCCGAATGTGACGCTTGAGGGCAGGACCGAAATCGGCGAAGACTGTATCCTTCGTTCCCATTCACGGCTGACGGATTGCCAAGTGGGCGATCGTGTGGAGATCTTGGATCACTGCGTGCTTCGCGAGTCACGAATCGAAGACGATGCTATGGTAGGTCCCTTTGTTCATCTGCGGCCCGGCGTTCTTGTGAGGCGCACAGCCAAAGTGGGGAATTTTGTTGAAATGAAGAAGACGGATCTGGGGGAAGGATCGAAGGCCAACCACCTCAGTTATCTCGGCGATGCGAAGATCGGCAAGGGGGTCAACATCGGCGCCGGGACGATCACGTGCAATTATGACGGAGTCCGCAAGCATCAAACGACGATCGGGGATAACGTTTTTCTCGGCAGTGATACGCAATTGGTCGCGCCGGTGACGGTGGGTGACGGGGCAGTGGTTGCCGCCGGTACGACTGTGACGGTTGATGTGCCGGCTGACTCGCTGGCGATCGCGCGTGAACCACAGAAGAATATTGGGGATTGGGCGGCCAAGCGGCGTATCATCCTGGCGCGGAGCTCCGCCGGTGGATCACCGCCGGCCGGGGAGCAAAAGTCAGCCAAATCCGCGCCGTCCAAGAGAAAGGGGAGGTAGGAACATCTATGTGTGGCATTGTCGGTTACATCGGTAACCAGGAGGCGGTTCCTATCCTGATTGGTGGATTGGCGAAGCTCGAATATCGCGGCTATGACTCCTCCGGGGTTGCGGTGCTGCAAGGGGAGAAGATCACCGTTCGACGGAGTGTGGGCAAGCTGGTCAATCTACAAAAGTCCCTCAAGGACAATGAGATCAAAGGAACGGTGGGAATCGGTCACACGAGGTGGGCCACCCATGGAAAACCGTCGGAGCAAAATGCGCACCCGCACCGTTCCGATGGCTGTGTGCTCGTGCATAACGGCATCATCGAGAACTATCAGCCGCTCAAATTGGAGCTGGAAAAAGAGGGGTACAAGTTCGAGTCAGAAACCGATACGGAGGTGGTCGCCCACTTGATCGGACGGTATCTCAAAGCCCATGGAACGCTCGCCGATGCGGTCCGTGCTGCAACAAAGGATATTCGCGGCAGTTACGCCATTGCGGTGATCTCGGAACACGAACCGGGGACCCTGGTGGCAGCACGATCCGGTTGCCCGCTCGTGGTGGGGAGAAACCAGCAGGGAGGATTTGTCGCTTCCGATGTCATGGCTATGCTGGCCCATACCCGAGACGTGATCTACCTCGAAGAAGGCGATCTGGCAGTCGTGTCGGCTTCCGAGATTCACCTGACCGACATCGAGGGCAGGCCGGTCAAACGGAAGTCCACGAAGATCACGTGGGATGCGTCAGCAATCGAAAAAAGCGGGTTTCCGCATTTCATGCTGAAGGAGATTCACGAACAGCCGCAAACCATTCTGGATACCATGCGTGGCCGGTATTCGTATGAGACCGGGGAAGCCGACTTGCCCGATATCGGCTTGACCGCCGGCCAATTCGCCGGGGTTGAAAGAATTTGGATCGCCGCTTGCGGGACGTCCTGGCATGCGGGTTTGGTCGGGAAATATCTTTTGGAAGAACTGGCGCGGATTCCCGTCCAAGTCGACATCGCCAGCGAGTTTCGCTACCGCAATCCGCTGGTGGAGAAGAATGATTTATTCATAGCCATTTCCCAATCCGGGGAAACAGCCGATACGTTGGCGGCTGTTCGGGAAGCAAAGCAGAAGGGCGCCCGTGTCGTGTCGATCGTCAACGTGGTCGGCAGCACGCTCGCTCGCGAATCGGACGGGGTCCTGTACACCCACTGTGGGCCGGAAATCGGGGTGGCGTCGACCAAAGCGTTTACTGCGCAGCTCACTGCGCTGTATCTGTTGGCGTTGCATTGTGCGCGTGCCCGTAATGCCATGACCGTCGACGATGGGAAGGCGTGGCTGGATCGGCTTGTCCAGCTTCCGGCACTTGTTGAGCGGGTGCTTGGTCGTGAAGCGGAAATTATGGCTATTGCCAAGCGGTATTACAAAAAGCGGAACTTTCTGTTTCTCGGCCGCGGGATCAATTATCCGATCGCGCTGGAGGGCTCGCTCAAGCTGAAGGAAACGTCCTACATCCATGCCGAGGGTTATCCGGCCGGTGAGATGAAGCACGGGCCGATTGCGATGATCGACAAGGATATGCCGATCGTCATGTTGGCGCCACGTGACCGGTTGTATGAAAAAACGGTAAGCAATCTGATGGAAGTGAAGGCGCGGCGCGCGCCGGTGATCGCCTTTGTGGTGGAAGGGGAGCGTGATTTGGGAAAGATCGCCGACGCGGTATTTACTGTTCCCGATACCCATCCGATGATGTCGCCGATTCTGTTTGCGATCCCGTTGCAGCTATTGGCGTATCATATCGCAGTCTTGCGCGGGGCGGATGTGGATCAGCCGAGGAACTTGGCAAAAAGCGTCACAGTGGAATGAGAGGCGGGGGAGTGTCAGAAGGTCTTCACGTCGGAAGCCGGCAAGTGTGAAAGTCATAAAGTCTCAATGTCATCAAGCCGAAAGTCCTCGGATTCAGACGTGAAGACTTGACGACTATCAGACTTTCAGACCTGATGATGGAGAGGACGAGTCCGTATGAATATTACTCGTGAAGATGTCGAGAAGGTTGCGACGCTGGCTCGGCTGCATGTGACCGAGAGTGAAAAGGCTGCATTCGCCAAACAGCTGAGCGAAATTCTAGCCCATGTTGAACAGCTGAGCCGGTACGACACGTCAGGAGTCGAGCCGACCGCGACGGTCATGGGACAGGTCAATGTATTTCGAGACGACGTTGTCCGGCCGTCGTTACCGACGGAGAAAGCCTTGGCTAATGCCCCGGAACGTGAAGGGGACGGGTTCTGTGTGCCTAAAATCATAGAGGAGCGTTAACCGTCCTACGTCAACCGTCATTCGGGAATCCCCGAATGACCAATGACCAGTGACGAATGACGAGATATTGATGTTTCGACAAATGCTACGTTCGAAAATCCATCGTGCTACGGTGACCG
This sequence comes from Nitrospira sp., assembly GCA_022842445.1. Taxonomy (GTDB): domain Bacteria; phylum Nitrospirota; class Nitrospiria; order Nitrospirales; family Nitrospiraceae; genus Nitrospira_D. The sequence goes on along the minus strand of JALHPO010000002.1, from coordinate 307,634 downwards.
GTGCGCATCTGGAATATGAGGGCAGTCTGACCATCGATCAGGATTTGATGGAGGCGGCCGGCATTCTTCCCTATGAAGCCATCGTCTGCTCCAACTTGAACAACGGCGAGCGGTTCATGACCTATGCGATCAACGGCAAGCGAGGCAACGGAGATATCATTTTGAACGGACCCACGGCTAGAAAAGCCGCCGTCGGCGATCAAATTATCATCTTTTGCTACGAGTACTACAGCGATGAAGAAATCAAAAAGCACGCGCCCAAGATCGTGCGAGTGAATGAAAAGAATCGCATCGTCAAGGTAGGCTGACATGTGCGTACGCTCACAGGCTGGCAGGGTGCCTAAGCGAAGTCCATCTTGTCAGCTTGTCGTCGTGCGCGCATATCAGCCTGTTCGCTGAGCGGCTATGTCGATCCATAAACTGTCATTGTGCGAGCTCCAGAAGAAGTTTTCCGCCGGCGAGGTGAGCGCGGCGGAGATCGTGCGCGCCTATGCTCTGCGTATCGGCCAAGTGGAGCCGAAGGTTAAAGCGTTTGTGACGCAGGTAAAGGACGCCGCATCGGCTCAGGCAGAGGCCTTGGATCGGCATCTCAAAGGATGGCGCAAAACGAAGCCGTTGACGGGAATGCCGCTTGCGATCAAGGACAACCTCTGTACGGAAGGCGTGGCGACGACGTGCAGCTCGCGCATGCTGCAACACTTCGTGCCGCCGTACGATGCGACAGTCGTCGCCAGGCTGCGTGAGCAGGACTACATTTTGTTGGGCAAGACGAATCTGGATGAGTTTGCCATGGGGTCTTCCACTGAAAATTCCGCCTTTGGACCCAGCCGCAATCCGTGGGACCTTCATCGAGTACCGGGCGGGTCGAGCGGAGGGTCTGCAGCGGCAGTGGCGGCGGACGAGTGTGTCGCGGCGCTCGGGTCCGATACGGGTGGCTCGATCCGTCAACCGGCGGCGTTCTGCGGCGTGGTCGGGTTGAAGCCGACGTATGGGCGGGTGTCTCGTTATGGTCTCGTTGCGTTTGCGTCCTCGCTCGATCAAATCGGCCCGATCACGAAGGATGTCCGTGATGCGGCATTTCTGCTCAACGCCATTGCCGGCCACGATCCGATGGATTCCACGTCGGCGGATCGTCCTGTTCCCGATTATATGAAAGCACTGGCAAAGAAGGATCTCAAGAAGGTGCGAGTGGGCGTGCCGAGAGAGTTTTTCGCCGAGGGGCTCGATCCGGATGTGGCCCACGCGGTCACCGCCGCGATCGAGGAATTGAAACAGCTTGGAGCCGAGATCAAGGAGATCCAGTTGCCGAGGACAGACGCCGCGGTGGCGGTGTATTACGTGCTCGCAACAGCCGAAGCCAGCTCGAATCTTGCCCGTTTCGACGGGGTGAAGTTTGGGCTGCGCGCGAAAGAAACGAAGGATCTGTTGGATTTGTACATGAAGACGAGACAAGAGGGGTTTGGGCCGGAAGTGAAGCGCCGGATTATGTTGGGGACCTATGTGCTCAGTGCCGGCTACTACGATGCCTACTATGGGAAGGCGCAGGCCGTGCGCACGCTGGTCTGCCAGGATTTCGCCGCGGCGTTCAAGGAGGTTGATGTCATTGTGACGCCGGCGACGCCGACTCCTGCCTTCAAGCTTGGGGAGAAGAGCGAAGATCCGCTGCAGATGTATTTGTCCGATATTTTCACGATCTCGGTCAATCTTGCCGGGCTGCCGGCCATTGCGCTGCCCTGTGGAGTGAGCAGGGGTGGCTTGCCGATTGGAATGCAGCTGATCGGCCGTGCCTTTGAAGAGGAGACGATTCTTCGCGCCGCACACGCGTATGAGCAAGCGACTCAGTGGCATCTCAGGAAGCCGGTGATACGGTAAAGTGTGAGTAGTAAGTGGTGAGGGGTAAGGCGAATCAGGAGCAAGAAGCGGGATAGTCTAGTTACCCCTGACGCCTCACGCCTAACGGAGGAATTATGACGATGATTGAAATCGCCGCTCTTGTGGTTGCTGTGGCGTTCGTGGTGCTGGTGGGCTATCTGGTGCCGGTGCTGATGCAGGTTCGCAAGACGGTCGCCGAGTCCGAACAGCTGCTGGCGAAAATGAATGCCGATCTGCCGCCGCTGGTAGGAGAACTTCGCGCGATGAGCCACAACTTGAATAACCTGACGGACCAAGCACGCGATGGAGTGGAGCATGCGGCTGTGTTGTTGCACGCGGTGGGTGAAGTCGGAGAGTCGGTACAGCAAGTCCACAATGTTGTGCGAGGGTCGAGCGGTACCTTGTTGACGAATGTGGCGAGTATGGTGGCGGGATTCAAAGCGGCTACACATGTCATGCGTGAGCGCTATCGCAAGGAAGGAGAACATCACAATGGCGGATAATCGTGGGTCTACCGCAGCGGTGTTGTTGGCGTTTGTGGGCGGCGCAGCGCTGGGGGCTGTAGCTGCGGTGTTGTTGGCGCCCGAATCGGGGGCCGAGTCGCGTGAGCGGGTGCGGAAGTATGCGCGTCGGGCGGAAGGCGAACTACAGAATCTTGCCGGGCGTGCGGGCGAAGTCTTCGAGGAAGTCGTCGGTCAGGGCAAGGAGTTCGTTGATGCAAAGAAGTCGGCATTTCAGGAAGCCTTCGAGGCAGGGCGCGAAGCGATGAGACAAGAGCGGGATCGTCTGCGCAACGGGGGATCGAACGGAGTATGACCTACGAAGTCGTCGTCGGCGTCGAAGTGCATGCGCAATTGCGAACTCAGTCCAAGATGTTTTGCGGCTGCACGACGACCTTCGGATCGTCTCCGAACAGCCAAACCTGTCCGGTCTGCCTCGGATTGCCGGGAAGTCTTCCCGTCATGAACCGGGCTGCGGTAGAGATGGCGGTGCGCGCGGGGTTGGCGTTGAATTGTACGATCGGCGTGAACAATCGATTCGCCCGCAAGAACTATTTTTACCCGGATTTGCCGAAGGGCTACCAGATCTCGCAGTACGAATCGCCGATCTGTGAGAATGGCTGGTTTGAAATTGCCGTCGGTGACAATAAGAAGCGAGTTCGTATCCGGCGCGCGCACCTCGAAGAGGATGCAGGGAAGAATATCCATGAAACCGGCACGAGCGGAAGTCTGGTGGATCTGAATCGCGCCGGCACCCCGCTCCTGGAAATCGTGACCGAACCGGATATGAGTTCGACGGATGAAGTCATCGCCTATCTGAAAGGTCTGCGCGATATCTTGATGTATCTCGAAGTGTGCGACGGGAACATGGAAGAGGGCAGCTTCCGATGTGAGCCGAACCTGTCGCTCCGCCCTGTGGGCCAAAAGGCATTCGGCACCAAGGTCGAGTTGAAGAACATCAATTCCTTCAAGGTTGTGAAGGACGCGATGGAGTATGAAATCAAGCGGCAGACAAAGGTGCTGAGCGAAGGCGGGAAGATCAGGCAGGAAACGCGCTCGTGGAACATCGATCGCGGTGAAACGGCGGTCATGCGATCCAAGGAAGAGGCGCACGACTACCGGTATTTCCCCGATCCGGATCTGGTGCCATTGAAACTCGACAAGGAATGGGTTGAGGGATTCACGTCGTCGTTACCGGAATTGCCGGCTGCGCGGGCCCGGCGGTTTGTCGGCGACTATGGGCTGCCGGAGTACGATGCCGGTATTCTGACATCGTCCAAAGGCATCGCAGAATACTTTGAAGCTTGCGTGAAGTTGTTCAATCAGCCCAAGACAGTCAGCAACTGGGTCATGGGGGAACTGACGAGGGAGTTGAACGACTCAGGGACGGATGTCAGTGCATCGCCTGTGCCCCCGGAGCGGCTGGTTGAGCTGTTGAAGATGGTCGACCAGGGCGCGATCAGTCTCAAAGTTGCGCGCGAGATCTTTCCCCAAGTTTATAGCAGCGGGAAGACACCGGTACAGATCGTCCAAGAAAAGGGCCTCACTCAGGTGTCGGATGAAGGGGCGCTGGAAGCGATCATCACCGAGGTCTTAGCCAAGAGTCCGGCGCAGGTCGCGCAGTTCAAGGAAGGCAAGCAGCAAGTCCTGGGCTTTCTGGTCGGGCAGGTAATGAAAGCCAGCGGAGGAAAAGCAAACCCTGGGAAGGTCAACGAGTTACTCAAGAGGAAATTAGCAGGATGAGCAAGAGGGAACGACCAGGTAGACTCCCGTGCTTGCGCAAGGAGAACTGACATGGCGGTGACTGTGGCTAAGATGACAAAGAGCGAGTTGAAAGAAATGATTGAGTCGACGGTCGAGAAAAAGTTGCTGCAACTCTTGGGTGACCCTGACCAAGGGTTGGTGTTGAGGCGGGCAATCAAGGACCGCTTGGCACGGCAACGAAAGGCTGTGGTCGCAGGCGAACGGGGAGAGTCATTGACCGCAATCGTCAAGCGGCTGGAGCTCAATTGACCGTATGTATCGCGTTCGTCTTCTGGATGCGGCCTCGAAAGACCTTGCGAAGCTGGACAAGCCTGTTGCCAGGCGAATTGTTGATCGAGTGCGTTGGCTGGCAGAAAATTTTGGAGAGGCACATATGGAAGCGCTCACTGGAGATCTTGAGGGGTTGTTCAAGCTGCGTGTTGGCGACCACCGCGTCGTCTATGAACTTCTTCATGAAGAACGTTCGATTATCATTCATATGATTGGGCATCGGCGAGAGATCTATCGGAGGCGGTAGACAAGCCGTAGGGTGTTCAACGTTACGACTATCTATCCGGTGAACTTGACGACTTGCGACTTTCAGACCTGATGACTTTTTAACTGGAGCAAAGCGACTATGAGCGCTATTCGTGAGATCAAAGGCAGGCAGATTGTGGATTCGCGGGGGAACCCGACGGTTGAGGCGGAAGTGACGCTGGAAAGCGGGGCGATGGGGAGAGCGGCGGTGCCATCCGGGGCTTCGACCGGCGAAAAGGAAGCCATTGAGCTGCGTGACGGCGACAAGAAACGCTGGATGGGCAAGGGGGTCTCCAAGGCCGTGGCCAATATCAGAAAAGTGATTGCGCCTGAGTTGCTCGGCAAAGAAGCGTTTGATCAAGCCGGTATCGACCGGGCAATGATTGCATTGGACGGTACCAAGACAAAAGGCAAGCTCGGAGCCAATGCCATTCTTGGCGTATCGTTGGCTGTGGCCCGGGCGGCGGCGAGTGAAACGGGGCAGCCGCTGTACCGCTATCTTGGTGGAACGAATGCCCGTGTACTGCCGGTGCCCCTGATGAACATCATCAACGGCGGGGCCCATGCCGACAATCGCCTTGATCTTCAAGAGTTCATGATCATGCCGGTCGGGGCGCAGACATTCAGCGAGGCGCTGCGGATGGCGACGGAGGTGTTCCATTCGCTGAAGGCCATCTTGAAGAAGAAGGGACTCAATACGGCGGTGGGCGACGAAGGCGGGTTCGCGCCGGATCTGCAATCCAACGAGGAAGCCCTCAGTCTCATTGCGCAGGCTATTGAACAGGCGGGATACAAGACGGGGAAAGATATTGCGATGGCATTGGATTGCGCAGCGAGTGAACTCTACGAGAATGGCCGCTACGTGCTCGAGGCGGAGAAAAATCCGGAACGGTCTTCTGAAGAGATGGTCGGCTATTACGGCAAGTTGCTGGACCGCTATCCGATTCTCTCGATCGAGGACGGTCTCAGCGAGTTGGATTGGAAGGGCTGGAAGATGCTCACGGAAAAGTTGGGCAAGCGGGTGCAGCTTGTCGGAGACGATATCTTTGTGACGAACGTGGACATCTTCTCAAGAGGGATCAAGGAAGGGATCGGCAATTCAATTCTTATCAAGCTCAACCAGATCGGAACTTTGACGGAAACGTTGGATGCGATTGAGATGGCCAAACGGGCCGGGTATACGGCGATTATCTCGCATCGGTCGGGTGAAACAGAGGATACAACGATCGCCGATGTCGCGGTCGCCACCAACAGCGGGCTGATCAAGACCGGATCGTTGTCCAGAACAGATCGAGTCGCGAAGTATAATCAGCTGCTCCGGATCGAAGAGGAGTTGGGTACGGCGGCAATCTATCGAGGCCGGGACGCTGTGCCGAGCCGGTCGTAGCAAGATGATTTCACGCGGGACTCGCGAGACTTGCGTGAAAAGCGAGAGTGGCAAGGCCGGACTTACGTGTCACGCGAGTCGCGCGCTTCGCGCTTGTCGCGCAGAAGCTACTGTAACGCCATGAACCGTCATGAGTAATGTGGGATAGCGCAGATGATCATCAAGCAAAATCGCGGGCGGCATTGGCTGGACTGGGAGCGCCGCATGGTGAAGGTCGCCCAAGCGGCAGGCATAGGCGCCTGTGTCTGGCTGTTGGTCGCGTTATTCTTCGGCGAGATGGGACTTCCGCGATACCTTGCCATGCGTGATCATGCGGTCCAGCTTGACGAGGAGCTATCGGCATTACGTGAAGAAACAGCATTGTTGCGGAAAGACATTGGTCGCCTGCAGCATGATCCGTCAAAGATTGAACAGCTGGCCAGGGAGCGGCTGGGCTATGTGCGCAAAGGGGAGACCGTATATCAACTGACTCCTGGCCCGGCTGATGAACAGACACATCCGGAGAAACCATGAAGTTTGCAACCGTGGCGATTATCGGGCGGTCCAATGTGGGTAAGTCGACGCTCCTCAATCGCCTCCTGGGTGAAAAAATTGCGATTGTGTCGGACAAACCTCAGACGACCAGGACGCGTATTCTGGGAGTGGTGCATGTGCCGGATGGCCAAATTGCGTTCCTCGATACCCCGGGCTTGCACAAGCCGCAGCATCTCTTAAACCGGCGGATGGTTCGGACGGCGGTTGAGGCGTTGGAAGAGGCTGATCTGTTGTATGTGTTGATGGATGCGACGAGTCTGCCGGGGCCCGGTGATCTCGCGGCGGTAGACTATGTCAAAGAAGCCATTGCCAAGCGGCCGCGCCCTGCCGTCCTGGTCGTCACCAAGATCGACCTGGTCAACAAGTTCAAGCTGCTGCCGGTGCTGGAGAGCTACGGCAAGCTGTATGCCTGGACTGAGGTGGTGCCGGTGTCGTCGGAGACCGGAGATAATATTGATCGGCTGCTTGCCGTCACGATGCCGTTTCTCTCAGAAGGCGAAGGCGCGTACGGCGACGATATGGTGACCGATCAAACGATGCGGACGCTGGCGGGTGAAATGATTCGCGAAAAAATTCTGCAGGCCACAGAACAGGAGGTGCCCTATTCTGTGGCGGTGGACATCGATCAGTTTAAGGAAGAAAACGGGCTTGCCCGTATTTATGCGACGATTCTTGTGGAGCGGGAAACTCAAAAGGGGATCATCATCGGGAAACAGGGAGAGCGGCTGAAGATAATCAGCACCCAAGCTCGGCAAGACATGGAAAAGTTATTCGGCATGAAAGTCTTTCTCGAAGTGTGGGTGAAGGTGAAAGAAGCCTGGCGGGAAGATGAGCGGGCGCTTGCGGACTTGGGCTATTAGAGAGTCGTCAAGTCGGAAAGTCAAAAAGTCGAAAGTCTTCGGATTCAGACTTGATGACATTCGACCTGATGACGTCGCGACTTAATGATTTGGTGACTTTACGACTGCTCGACATGACGACTTCTCGGCGTGATGACTTTCAGACTTGGTGTAACGATGCAGCCCACTGAACGGCCGATCGAGCCAAAGCCACAGGACATGCGTCCGCGCGTGCCTGAGAAAGATGCCTTGCGGGATGTGCTGCGCGATCAGGCGGAGCGTGGGCAAACCAAGTCCGATATCGTCCTGCAATCCGTTCAGCGACTGTTGCGGCGCGGGGCCATCACCAATCTTGCCAAGATGCTGGGACGGATGCACCCGGCCGATGTCGCCAAGGTCATCAACCACCTCTCGTCTTCAAAAGAAAAGCGGGAAGTGTTTGAGCTGGTCCGAGGAGAAAACAAGCGCGGCCAGGTACTGAGCGAGCTGGAAGGGCAGAGCATTCAGGAGGTGTTGGCTGATCTGTTGCATTCGGATGTGGCCTGGCTGTTGAAGGATCTCGGGCCTGACGATGTCGCGTACATCCTTGGGTTTCTTCCGGAGGAGCGGGGCAAAGACATTCTTGCATTGATGAAGACGGAGGACTCCACCGAAGTCGCGGACATTCTTAGATACCCCAAAGATACCGCTGGCGGCATTATGACGACGGAGTTCTTTTCTCTGTCGGAGGACGCCACTGCCCAAGAAGCGATCCGCAGGCTGCAGCATGCCACCGATGCGGAGATGGTGTTCTACATCTATGTCACAGATAAAGATGAGCGCCTGGTCGGTGTCCTGTCCTTGCGCCAACTGCTGACGGTGCTGCCTGCGACGCCGTTGAAGAATATTATGACACGGGATGTGATGAGCGTCACGGTTGATATGGACCAGGAAGAAGTCGCGCGCCAGGTGGCCAGTTACAACTTGCTCGCGATTCCGGTGGTTGAGAAGGATGGGAGATTGGCGGGGATCATCACGGTGGATGACGTCGTGGACGTCATCCGCGAAGAAGCCACGGAAGACATGCTGAAGATGGCCGGCGCCATCGAAGAAGACACCGTCTCGAAATCGTCGAGCTTGGGATCGGCCAGGCTACGGTTGCCGTGGCTCTTTACCAATCTTGTCGGGAGCCTTTTGTCGGGAGCGATCTTGTGGTACTTCCGTTACACGATTCAAGAAGTCGTGGCGATCGTCAGTTTTATTCCTGTCATCGCCGCGATGGGTGGCAACGTGGGGTTGCAATCCTCAACGCTGATCATCCGTGGGCTGGCGACAGGCCTCGTTGAATTGACGGATGTTTGGACGGTGTTTTTTCGTGAGGTGAAGATCGGTCTTGTTATGGGGCTTGCATGCGGAGTTATTTTGACCATCGTCGGATGGGGACTGCACCAGGGATTTTTAGGAGTGGTGGTGGGAGTCTCATTGGTGATTGCCTTCCTGGTTTCGACCAGCATGGCTACGATCATGCCGATCGTGCTCAAGAGGATGGGGGTGGACCCGGCCGTCGCAGCCGGACCGTTCGTCACCACCGCCAACGACATTACCGGTATTACGATCTATCTCACGCTGGCAACAATTTTTCTGGACCAGTTGCGGTGAACGACGGCGCGAGATCCACACAGCGCCGTACCCCCAACGCCTAGGTTATTGCGCTATGCCGCTTGTTAAATCGACGGCGATTGTCTTACGGAGCCGCAAGTGGGGCGATGCCGACCGCATTGTGACCTGTTATGCCAGAAGCTTGGGGAAGATTCGAGGAGTGGCCCGTGGAGCAAGACGTCAGAAAAGTCGCTTTGGCGCAGCACTTGAGCCATTTACCGTATGCCGGCTGGATTTGTTCGAGAAGCCGGGGGACTCGCTGTTTCGGATATCGCATGTCGATGTCACGACGTCGTTCCAGTCCTTGCGTGAAGATCTCGGCTTAATGGATTCGGCGGCACGGATGGTCAATGTAGTGGCTGCGATCACTCCTGACGGGGATCCGGATCCGCTGTTGTTCGATACGCTTGAGCGAGGCTTGTCTTCGCTGCATCAGAGCAAAGATCCGGCCTATACCGCGTTGTTGTTTCAAATCAGACTGTTGGGCCTGACCGGGTTTCGTCCACAGACCGATCACTGTGTCGCCTGCGGAAAAGTACAGTTGACCGGGGGGCCGCAATTTTCGCCCGTGGCCGGGGGACTTGTGTGTCTGGTGTGCGCTGCGCGACAACGGGTTCGCTGTCTGCCGCTTTCACCGGGCAGCCTGGCATTTCTCCAGCAAGCCGTTCGGCTGGCTCCGGAACTGGTCACCCGACTCAGAGCCTCCGGGCAAGTACGGAGTGAAATTGAAGCGGCGATCGAAGGCTATGTGACGGTCGTCGCCGGCAAGCGGATCCCGCCGGTTGATTTTTTGTCATCCGCGCGGTCTGTCTGAATGACATGATTCTACATGAGAGGTGAGGGTATGACGGCGAATTCGCTTGAGCCACGTGATATGGAGTGGCTTGATAAAGGGGTCTTGGGCATTCAGTGGAACGACGGCCATCACAGTGTCTATCCGGTTCGATATCTTCGCCTGCACTGTCCTTGCGCAGCGTGCGTGGACGAGTGGACGGGAGAGCGCCGGTTGAAAGGCGAAGACGTGCCCTTGCTCATCATGGTGCAGGATATTCAGCCGGTTGGACGCTATGCATTTCAATTCCGATGGAGCGATGGCCACGATACCGGCATTTATGCCTATTCGTTATTGAGGAAACTATGTCAGTGCGATATCTGCCAGCCTGTCAAGCCGGTTGAAGCAAAATCCAGGAGGTTGATGTGATAGGGAGAACAGAGGTTGTGACAGGCTTTAGGTTGCCATCTGTTCTTGTTTGTCAGCAGGCTCTGCGAATGATGTGTGTATTTGGGAATGTGCTGGCGCTCATCGCTGTGGTTGGGTGTAAGGGAATGCCGACATTGGCGGAGCAGGAACGACTCGTAAAAGCGAACAATCTTGTACTCGATCATGTCACCGCCCGGGCCGTCGTCAATGTGTGGGGGGAGCCTCCTCACCATCGAAGTCTGTTCACCCATTTTTTTGTCATGTCGGATCAACGCATGATTCCGAGCATGCGTGTGGTGACAGGCGAGACCCCGAGGGGATGGAGTGCGGAAGTTCACGCAGGGGAGGGGTTGTTTTTTGCGTATCCTGAACGCGGGTGGCTATTGGTATTTCTTGAGGAGCGCCTTGTTTATAAGGAAGAGCTTAAGGCTGAGGAGCTGCGGACGATTGTAGAAACGTGGGCATACGAGGATCGCTTTAAAACACGATTGGAAGGTGCACCCAGACCTTAGTTCGGGCTAGCGTAGCGCGTCATGCACTAGGCGCGAACGAGGGATGCGCGAAATGCGCGACAAGCGCGACTCGGGGAGATCGAGCTCTTGACTTGTCCCGCTCTTCTCGTGAGTCCCGCGCGTCTCGCCCCATGAACGCGACCCCCTTCTCGTAAAATGAGATACGAACGATAACTCCATGCCGTCAATTCCTCAAGAAAAGCCTCTCAATATCGCGATAGCAGCATCCGAAGCGGTTCCCTTTGCCAAGACAGGGGGATTGGCAGATGTCGTGGGCGCGTTGCCACAAGAATTTATTAAGCTGGGGCATCGAGTCACGGTACTGTTGCCCGGTTACCGGAGTTTTTCCAGCGTTGATCAACCACGTCAGACTGTCATGCGATGTCGGATTCCCACTGCAGGCCTACCAGCAGAGGTGGTGCTGGAGGAAGTGACTGTGCCGGTCGCAGGGGGGCTGTATCCACTCAGGATCTTAGGGGTTCGCTATGATCCCTACTTCGACCGCCCAGGGCTTTATCAAGATGAACGCGGGGATTACCCGGACAATCTTGAGCGATTTGTCTTGTTCTGTCGGGCGGTTCTTCACGCGGTGCGGTTTCTTGGGAGATCACGTAAAGAGACGGTAGACGTTCTTCACTTGCACGATTGGCAGACGGCATTGTGCGCGGTGTATCTGAACGCGCTGACCCAGGAGCGCGAGGGGCTTGAGCTGCTGAAGACCGTGTTGACATTGCATAATGTGGGGTATCAAGGGGTCTTCACCAGCGAAGAGTTTTCAAAGACAGGGCTTCCGGCGGACTTCTTTACGCCGAGCGGACTCGAGTTCTACGGGTCGGTCAATTGTTTGAAGGGTGGGATCATCTTTTCAGATGCAGTGACGACGGTCAGTCCTACATACGCCAAAGAGATTATGACCAAGGAATTCGGCTGTGGGCTCGAAGGGGTGCTTGCGAACCGGGCCGCCGGCGTACAGGGAATTACAAATGGTATTGATGTCGCTCTGTGGAATCCTGAGAGAGATCCCTACTTGCCGGCCTGCTACACAGCCAGTGATTTGTCGGGCAAACAGGTGTGCAAGCGGGCAGTGCAGAAAGAGTTCGGGTTGCCGGCCCGCAATGTGCCGCTTCTGGCTCTGATCGGCCGAATGACTTCCCAAAAGGGCTTTGACCTGCTGCTCGATATTATTCCAGAACTGATGCTGCTGAATCCTCAGATTGCCATATTAGGCACCGGGGATCATCATCTGGAGCAGGAGTTTCTGAAGGCAAAATCCGCCTATCCTGATCGCATAGCCGTGCACATCGGTTTCGACGAAGGACTTGCCCACCGGATCGAGGCAGGCGCAGATATGTTGGTGATGCCTTCCCGCTATGAGCCCTGCGGACTGAGCCAGCTCTATAGTCTTCGATATGGTACCGTTCCCATTGTTCGACGTACGGGCGGATTGAGAGATACCATTGTCCCGTTTAAACCATCAACAGCGCAGGCTAAACGTGCAACAGGTTTTCATGTCGTCGATTCGTCGTCGGATGCGCTTTTGACGGAGATACTGCTGGCATTGTCCGTGTATCAAGAGCAGGACACATGGCGTTCCATGATACAGACTGGAATGAGCACGGATGTTTCATGGACACAAGCTGCACAACAATATGTACAGCTGTATCGATCGGTTATCGGAGCGAGGGGGTAAGCTTATGGTGTCTTGGCCGCAATGTCGATTCCCCGTTCAAGTTCGGTGAGGAATCGTTTCGCTTGCAAGACATAATAGGGCGAAAGATTTTGGTTGAGTGTGAGGATAGATGTAAACGCGTGACGAGCCTCATCAACGTGCCCTTCGTGAAGGGCGAGTTGTCCCGTGTGAAGTGAGCAGGCCGCAGTCATTGCATGAAGATCAACAGCTAAGCGGTTAGCGGGGTTGCTAACCAGCCGTTCTAGCTGAGTCGGCAAGGGAAGCACAAATCCATCATAGCCCTCATTCTGTTGGGAGAGGATGGCAGCCGACGAGAGTTGCTGCATGCCTGCGCTGGCCCGGTTAAAATCTGACGAGAGCTTACAATCGCTGTAGGTCTCCCAGAGCGACATGAACTTGCTATTGTCAAGAACAGCCGTGTTAATGGAGTGATTGGTTTGGCACCCAGAAGCCAGCACGACGACCCCGATCAATCCCAGCACCAACGTTTTGACCCGCGAAGTTTGCTGCACTGTCTCAATCTCCATTTCTGAGTTTATGGATGCCGCGGCTTTTTATCACGGCAATAACTGCCTAGTCTAGTGCAATCAACGGGCCTGAATTAAAATTACATAAGTGATTGATTTATTGTTTGTATTCTAAATATCGATGGATCTGAATGTGTGAAAGGCTACTCACTGTGGTGTCTTTGCAACAGGTAGGAGAGAGAGAAAGGAGGGGTGGCAAGGTTCAAGTAACAAGATGCAAGTAGTAAGTGGCAAGTCGCGCAGTGGCATGATGCGACTCGAAACAAGAAACTCACAACTTTCCACTCTCAACTCAAAACTCCGCCCTTATTGCGCTTCACGCAGTTCAAGCGGTTACGAATTAAACATGTGGACGAGAATCCCGGTGCGAGTCGAAGCGTTCGTTTTTCGCATAATATGCTTGATGTGCTCTTTCACCGTTTGTTCAGTGATTTCAAGTGCATTTGCAATCTCCTTATTTGTCCATCCCTTTGCAAGATGTTCGACGACTGCTTGCTCGCGGTTGGTCAAATTAAATCGATCACGCGCATGTTCGGCATTCAAATTCTGCTTCCGCCCGATCTCCTCCATGGTGACGACGAGTCTGGCGTTCTGAACGCCACCGCGGTCTGGAAGCCCGAATCCTCTGAGCAGAATGGGTTGATTTGGGTCTCCTGCCACACGTTTCAACTCGAATTGTTCCCAGTCCTTTGCTTCTGTTCGGACGTGTAGGGCTTTTATAATTTCGCCGCATAGTTCCGTGAGGGCTGTGGGAAGAACTCCATGGGCTGATTTGGCCGTCTGCCCGCCATGTTCAACAGCATTGATTTTTTTTGCAAGCTCAGACGCTTGCCGATTCATGTGGAGCAGCTGCATGGATGCGGAGAGAACTACGATACCTGATCCTGCGCGTTGATCTACAAAACCGTCTTTTGGGTCAACGGTGTTGGGGCTATCAGCCATAAGAAGTAAGTCCGTGTCTTGGGGAGAGTGTGGCAATAATAGACGATAGCTAACCCGCTTAAGAGAGAGTGTCAAAGCTCTCTTGTTAGCTGCGCATACTATATAACACTTTTGGGGGAGTCAACATATACCTTTGAGAATGCAGAACCTACATCGTCGGTATTGTTGTCGCTTTGAATTCCAACTAGAGTGACGAACATCGTTAGGAAAATGGAGTGGGACTGATTTTAAGCGAAATAGGTAATTTCTTGATGAGTTCCTGACAATAAGCACAAAGTAGGGTAGTATCATCCGTTCAATATCAAGTGGGGGGCAACGTGACGAATACAGAGTGGGAGTGGTCGATGAAGGACAGTCATGAAAACCATAGTGAGCGGGCGGCCTTGTTGAGGCCTATTCCCTACGAGATGACAGCGACTATAGAAGGTGCTCCTGCGGCAACTCCCAGTGGGAGAGCGCTCTCTCTCAATATCAGCAGCGGGGGCATGCTGATCTTGATGGATCAAGCGCCGCAAGTCGATCAGGTGTTGAAGGTCTATGTTCCGACGCCGGTCACCGTCGCTGAAACTCCCACCCTTGCAGAAGTGCGCTGGACAAGGAAGCTGCCGTTCGGTCGTGTGAACGGAACTGGAGCGTATTTCGTCGGGTTGAAGTTCATGTTCTGACACAATGAGCCGATTGGGACGAACACAATGGGAATGGGCGGGGAAAGTGATTTTCCTGGCGCTAATTGTCGGCGGCTACGTTGAGTATGCGCTGGCTCCGGGGTTATTGCAGGCGCAACAGATTAATGCGGGAACTACGGTGACCGCAGCCGGTCAGGCTGTGGGGAAAACGGATAAAGCATCCTTGATTGTCACGCAGGAGTACTGGATCGGACCGGAAGACGTATTGGATATCACGGTGTGGCGTAATGCCGATCTCTCCAAACAGGTACTGGTGCGGCCGGACGGCCGCGTCTCGCTCCCTCTGATCGGAGATATTACCGCTGTAGGAAAAACAGCGGCAGAATTAGCAGAGGTGATCTCAGCGAAATTGAAAGAGTTCAAAGAGAACCCTCAGGTCTCCATCGTCGTCAAAGAGGTAAATAGCTATGCCATTTATGTCTTGGGCGAGGTTGCGAGACCGGCAAAGTACCCTTTAAAAAGTAAGACGACGATTTTACAGGCTATTACCCTTGCCGGAGGGTTTTTGCCGACAGCAGCTCGAAACAAACTGGTCGTGTTTCGGTTCGGCGAGAACGGGGAGAAGGATGTGAAGCTTAGAGCCAGTTATGACGACATTGTCCTCCGTGACGGGGCAGGTCAAAACATTACACTGAAGCCTGGCGATACGTTGGTGGTCCCGTCTGAGAATATGGTGCTGGTACCCTAAGCAGGAGTGATATGCGCATACTGTGGGATTATCCTCAAATAAAATCCATAGGTCAGTCGGTAAAACGCGGATTGCGATGCTGCGCGTATTCTCTGGTCACTGCGGTCGCACTGGTGTCGTGCGCAGAGATTCCTCCGGCAGAGGTCATTCAGGAGGCGAATCGACAAGTCGCGAACGAATTTCTGCTTGGCCCCGAGGATGTTGTGGAAGTCACTGTATGGAGAAATCAGGATCTGTCTCGCACGATCACTGTGCGTCCGGATGGCATGATTTCTCTGCCGTTGATTGGAGATGTGCAAGCAAGCGGTCTCACGGCCGCTCAAGTAGGCGAAAAAATTTCAAAGCGCTTGACGGAGTACAAAGAGAATCCAGCCGTGTCGGTCAGTGTCAAAGAGATCAATAGCTACTACATTTATGTCGTCGGAGAAGTGACCCGTCCGGGGAAATATGCCCTGAAGTCTTATGCGACCGTGCTGCAAGGCATATCCCTTGCCGGCGGGTTTACGCAATATGCATCAAGAAATCGGATGGCGGTTCTGAGGTGGTCTGCGTCGAAGGGATCCAGTAGCGAGCGCCAGGTGCGAATTCCAGTGAGCTACGACGACTTGATTTCCGGGAAAGGAAGGGTGGGAAATTTTACGCTGATGTCGGGAGACACCATTGTTGTGCCGTGATGGTCGTGTCCCGAGAGCATTCTGTTTCTGGGCTTTGGTTGCCTCCGGCGCGTTGGTTTCAGCGAAAGCCGATCTTGCTATGGCACAGACTTCCTACGAACGAGGACAAGGGCAACAAGGAGCCGCACAAACTGAAGGTGGTCAGGGAGTGCGAGGCTCTTCCGGAGGATCGTCCTTTCGAGTGATTCCTATGATTACTGTATCCGAGAGGTATGAAAGTAATATTTTCTTTGGTGCAGGTAGGCAGGTATCTGATTTTGTGACGGACATTCGTCCGGGTGCCCGCGTGGAGTATTCGAGCGATCTAGTGGAGGGATCATTTGTCGGAACTGCGATGTCAAGCATTTATGCTCGCAATCCAGAACTCAATTATATTGGGGCCAACGTAGGTCTCAATGCTACTTTGGACAGGTTTACGGAGAGAATGGTTCGAGGCCTTAAGCTGAATCTCTCTGAGGCAGCTACGTATTTTCCGGAGTCGCCGGCGTTTATTACGCCTTTGTCGCCGGAGTCGGATTTCACGCGGGGGATTCAAGCAGTACGGAATAATTCATTAACCAACAACACTGCAGCACAAGGCACCTATCAGATGACTCCCTTGACACAGTTTAATGCTTCTTATTCATTGCAGTTGAGGCGGTACGTTGGCCAACCGCAATCACAATTAAGTGATTCAGATGTTTCAACAGCGCTGTTCAATAACACTATTCATTCGGTTTCAGCTGGGCCGATGTATCGCGTTTCGCAGTCGCACACTATCGGAACGTCCTATGTCTATCGTCAAGTGTTAATCGAGTCAACTAGCAGCCCAAGTGTGCAAAGCTTTACTTCCGCCATTCATGGAGGAATGGTGACATGGAGATCAATCCTGAGTCAGGAATTACGCGCAGAAATTTCTCCAGGTCTTTCAGTTGAGGCGCGTTTCCCGGACAAGGTCATATGGACCATGCGTGCTGGCTTGCAATGGCAGGATAGTAGAAGAACCGCAGAGATCTCTTACACGAGAAATGTATTCCCAAGCTATTTTGTGCAAGCAGCACTCCTAATTAGTGATGGGGTGGGTGCAGCATTCTCGTACAGCATCAGCAGTCAGTGGAGGGTTGGGTTTGGGGCGAACTATGCCGTGAACACTTCAACTGGGCAACAAGGCCTTCGATTTGAGTCCATCGGTGTCAACGGATCGCTGGTGTATGCTTTTTATCCGGGGATGACTGTAAGCGTGACGGGGAGCCATGGCGAGTTTATCATTAATGAATCGAGCGCGACCAGTAGGTTCAACCGTCAAACTGGTATGGTGTCGTTCACCATGGAATGGAACTAGAAGATGAGCGGATCAGGTGAATTAACGATGGACGACTATCTCGGGATCCTTCGCCGGCGCAAATGGATGGTTCTGGGAGTTGTTCTGGCATGCATGGCCGTCTCGGTGGTTTTGTGCGTGGTTCTACCCAAAAAATACCGCTCGACTGCAACCGTACTTGTGGAAGGCCAGAAAATATCCACGAGCTACGTGAAGTCAGGAGTCGAGGGGACGACCGATGGAAGATTGAATGCTATCCAGCAAACAGTTATGAGTCGAACATCGTTAACAAAGGTGGCTGAACAGTTTGGACTGATCAATCCCCAAATGTCGTCTTTGGAGCGGGAGAGTGCGGTCCAGGCAATGAGGCAAAAGGCCAAGATTACAAAAATGCGGCTCGGGCATTTTCAGGGGGTAGATACTACGGAAGGCTTTACCCTGACATTTGAACATAGTGATCCTGTGATTGCCATGAAAGTGACGGAGGTTTTGGCTGCTCAATTTATTGAGCAAGACTTGCAGTTCCGAGAGCAAGTACTTGAAGGGACTTCTGGATTTCTTGAGCAGGAATTGCGTTCCGAAGAGTTGAGACTTGAAGAGCAGGAGCGGGCGATCAGTGACTTCCGAACTAAATATATGGGCGAACTGCCTCAGCAGATGGAGGCAAATCTTCGAAGCCTTGACCGCCTCCAGATGGATGTCAATGCGGCTCGGGACAATATCCAATCGGCCATGAATCGAGTTGCCATTTTTGAGAAACAAGTCAGTGACGCGACCAGTAGCGTGGGAGCTCAAATCCAAACTCCGTCCGACTCCACGAACCAAGGGCGCGGGAGAGATCCGCTCATCACCCGTCTGGCTGAACTGGAACGTACGCTTACGACACTTTCAGCCGAGTACCGCGAGACGTACCCTGATATTCTGCAAACCCGCCAGGAGATTGAGGCAGTGAAGAGCCAATTGGCCGCTAAGTACGGTGTCTCGAAGGACGAAGTCACGCCCGGATCCGCCAATTTGATAGATCCGATGGTCCGAGACCTCATGCGTCAGCGGGATGAGGCGAAGAACGAGGTGTCAGTCTTAAAAGAGCGGCTTCGCCGCTTGCTTGATCAAATCAAACAGTATGAAGGTCGAGTGGAGCGGACGCCGGTTCGCGAGCAAGAGCTTATGATACTCGTTCGCGACTATGACAATATGCAGAAGAACTATCAATCGCTGCTCGATAAGAGGTTGAATGCCCGCCTGGCGGAGAATCTGGAAAAGCGACAGAAGGGGGAACAATTCCGTATTCTTGACCCGGCCAACCTTCCCGTTACTCCTGAATCGCCCAATCAACTGGCTATTCTGTTAGGTGGTCTCGTTGTGGGGTGCGGACTCGGTGGTGGATCTGCGGTCGCGGCTGAATTACTGAGGCCTGCATTGAGGCGTGAGGAAGAGGTTGAAAGACTGTTGGGGGTTCCTGTGCTTGCGGGTATTCCAGCCTTTAATACCTTGCTGGGGGCCAGGGAGAAGATAGCCGCTGCCTCGTCACCACCGCTAGGGAGTAATAAGAGATCATTTTTGTTGCCTTATCGAGGGAAGAGTAAGGCGGATACTGTCCCCGAAACACAATTGGCGGAGAAAGTTCTGCCTTCCGCCGTGTCTTGGAATGTGATCGCCAAGTGGTGGCCGAATTCTATGATCACAGAACAGTATCGGGTAGCGGCGACACGGTTGGCTCTCATGTCAAGAGAGCGGGAACATCCAGTCGCGTTGATAACAAGCTCGGTGATGGGAGAGGGGAAAAGCACGACAACTATCAACCTCGGACACGTGTTTGCTCAAGGTCTGGATAAGAAAACGCTCATCATCGATTGCGACTTTAAGCGACCTGCCGTTGGTAGGTACCTGGGGGTCTCCTCTAAGCCAGGATTAAGTGATTACTGGAAAGGCACCTGCGGTATAGACGCCTGTCTCCACAGAGTTGATGAGATTCCTCTGTGGGTATTGCCCTCCGGAACTGATAGCGAACAGATGGTTGAATTATCAAAGATCCGTCAATTGGAAGGGTTGATCAATGAACTTCGACCCAGATTCGATCAGATTCTACTCGACGCTCCACCGATGTTTCCGTTGGCCGATCTCAACTTCTTATCGAGGCTTGCTGACATGATGGTGTTTGTCATTCTGGCCGGAAAGACGAATCGTGAGGTGGTTGAAAAGGCAATGAAGGCACTTCGGCCTCAAGGCCAAGTCGGAATCATACTTGCCGGAATGGAATCAGCGTCCATTCCTCACTATCAATACCATTACGATGACCGGCATGACGATCGTTACGTGACGAGAAGGTAAGATGGAAAAGATGGCAGCACCTCTAGCGCTTGACATAGAGAGGGAGGATGACCGGCAATTCAGTCCGTACAGCCTCAAGCGACGCGCAGTCATTCTCGGGCATGGTCAGCTCGCATCCGAGCTATGTCAGGTCCTTGCGGAAAAACGATGGACGACATGGCAGGTCATAGGGGTGGTCGATCAAGGCTCTTCCCGAGAGATGTCTGGCCAGGAAGCTCCGCAAATTATCGGAGGCTATGAAGATCTCGGGGAAGTTGTCGATAAATTCTCCATTCATGCCATCGTGGTGTGTGTCGAGGATCGACGGTCGTCACTCCCGGTCAAGGCGCTCCTGGACTTCAAGGCGAGAGGAATTGAGGTTATCGACGGGCATCAATTGTTTGAAGAGGTATCCGGACGGCTTTCCATCGATCAACTGCGACCGAGTGCCCTGATATTTTCGACCGGTTTCAAGCGCAGACTTTTAGCGAGAGGATTGAAAAGGTTATTGGACCTGGCGATCTCCGTCGTCGGATTATTATCGCTTATCCCGGTACTGGGATTGATCGGGCTTCTGATCAAGATTGATTCGCCCGGTCCGATATTTTACCGCCAGATGCGTGTTGGCTTGCGCGGCCAGCCGTTCATGATCTGGAAATTCAGGTCGATGTGTACCGAAGCCGAAAATAACGGGCCGCGGTGGGCGGTGAGAAACGATCCCAGGGTATCCCGGGTCGGTAGGATGCTACGAAAGTCCCGGCTCGATGAGATTCCTCAGCTCTATAATGTTATGAGAGGGGAAATGAGTCTCGTCGGGCCGCGCCCCGAGCGACCGGTATTTGTGAGCGAACTCAGGATGCTCATTCCCTACTACGACATCCGGCACACAGTTCGTCCGGGCCTGACAGGTTGGGCACAAACGCAATTTCGTTATGGAGCGACGACCGAAGATGCGCATGCTAAGCTCCAATATGATCTGTATTACGTCAAGAATATGACATTCGGGCTGGACATGCGGATTCTCATCGAGACCATCAGAGTCGTTCTGCTTGGCGAAGGAGCCCGGTAGCGAATATGAGCGGTATTCCGGGTAAGGTGCATGCGCTGTCGTTCGATGTGGAAGAACACTTTCAAGTTTCCGCTTTCTGGTCTGACGAGAGAAGGAATAAGTGGGAGAGTTATGAAAGCCGGGTTGAGCGGAATGTGGACAAAATACTTGCTCTTCTCTCGCTCCATGGAATCCATGCCACTTTTTTTGTGCTCGGCTGGATAGCGCTGAGGCATCCCAATCTGGTGAAGGCCATTGCGGCTCGGGGGCATGAGATCGCCTCTCACGGGTTTGGTCATGAAATGATCACGTCGCAGCAGCCTGCGCAGTTTCGTGAGGACGTCAGAAAGAGCAAGGAGACGATAGAGAACATTACCGGCACAGCGATTCACGGCTATCGGGCGCCGTCTTTTACGATCACCCCCCAGACGCGTTGGGCTCTTGAAGTGCTGGTCGAGGAAGGTTTTCTGTACGACTCGAGTATTTTCCCGGTTCAGCATGACCGATACGGGATGCCGGGTGCCGATCCTTACTGTCATCGCATAGAGACTGAATCCGGTTCTCTCTGGGAAGTGCCTCCTTCCACGCTGAAGGTGGGGCCTGTTCGGGTTCCCATTGCAGGGGGGGGATACTTCCGGTTGTATCCATATCCCGTCTTGCGCAGATTGCTCTCCAGTGCGGCTGCTGACGGTCATCCGCTGATCATGTATTTTCATCCCTGGGAATTCGATCCTGATCAGCCGCGGATGAGCGGATCGATGCTCTCTCGATTCCGGCATTACTTGAATCTGGGGAAAACAGAGGTGCGCATGCGTCAGCTAATATCTGATTTCAGGTTTGCCACGATACGGGAAGCGGTGGATGCGGTCGGGACCGTCTGTGGCGCTCATGCGAATCCAGTCGGGGTTATAGAAAGTTGTGCGGGCCGATGTCTGGCGATGGAGAGGAACAATGGCTGAACAGTCGGCGATAGAATGGCATGTGGTGAGAGCGAAACCTCACCAGGAGGGTGTTGTTGAGTCGAGTCTCATGCATAGCGGCATCGAGGTCCTCTGTCCTCGTATCCAAGAGCAGCGTGTGATCAAACGGAAGATGAGGAAGGTGGTGAGCCCGCTGTTTCCCGGGTATCTGTTTGCAAAATTCTCCCTTTCACGATGGCGGATGGTTCAGTATGCCAATGGGGTCCACAGCGTGGTGTCATTCGGATCAGCCCCGGCCGTTGTAAGTGATGAGATCATTGACGAGATTTCTATGAGGCTTCAAGCAGGAGTGTTTGTTCCGCATTCTCCGCGATTCTCCCATGGCGAGGCAGTGCGGATACAGGAAGGTCCTCTACGTGGCTTAGACGCCGTCTTCGAGCGGGAGTTGGTCGGACAGCAGCGGGCGATGCTCTTGATGAAAATGCTGGCTTGTCAGGTGCGAGTGGTCCTGGATCTAAAATCCATTGTGAATGCCTGATCCGTCAACAGGTGTTTACAGCCGAGAGTCCCAGATCAATTTAGCGAAAGAGCTGGACCGAAAGACGTTCCCTGAGTAGGCTGGAACGTCATCGCTGTTCCTGGGGGCATGTTATATCCGCTGGAACAGTGATGATGCCGGTGCAAGAAAATGGACCTGTATGAAGCTTATTTTCTGGCCTCTGCACCAGGATGGCGGTAGCCTGTCCGGTCTCCTCTCTGACGAACAAAGTTCCGCGCTTCAAGCAAATAAAGCCTGACCATGATGCAGCAGTATAGGGTGGTTGCAGCAAAAGTTTTGGTGACGTGATGTGCGGCATAGCCGGATTCGTAGCGCAAAATAGTGGTCACTGCGACAAGCAGATGCTTCGCCGCATGATCGAGATGGTCAATTACCGAGGCCCGGATGCCACAGGGTTTCATGTGGCAGGTCCTGTGGGATTGGCACATGCCAGATTAAGCATCATCGATGTCGGCGGTGGACATCAGCCGATGCATAACGAAGATAAAACCGTCTGGATTACCTTCAATGGGGAAATATTCAATTATGTGGAATTGCGAGAGGAGCTTCTCCGGAAGGGGCACCGGTTTCAAAGCCAATCTGATACGGAAGTCATTATTCACCTGTATGAGGAAAAGGGGGAAGACTGTGTCCATGATCTAAACGGACAGTGGGCTTTTGCGATCTGGGATTCCAGGCGCGAGCGGTTATTTCTTTCCCGTGACCGTCTTGGCGTCCGTCCTCTCTTCTATGCCGGGACTCCGGAGGGATTTGTTTTCGGGTCGGAAATAAAATCCTTGCTGGCCGTGCCTTCTGTGCCGCGTTCGATTGATCTGGAAGCTCTTGACGAGATCTTCACATTCTGGGTGACGCTCCCTCCCCGGACCATTTTTAAAGGTGTGTCAGAGCTTCCCCCCGGACATTCCCTGGTGTTTGAGCGGGGGAAAACGCGTCTTGAACCATACTGGACGCTCGATTACAACCCGTCCATGGAGGTGCAGCGGGAAGAAGAAGCTCGCGAAATGCTGCTTGATCTTCTGTTGGATGCCACGCGCATTCGGTTGAGGGCGGATGTGCCGGTCGGAGCCTATTTGAGCGGCGGGCTCGATTCGACCGTCATCGCGGCTCTGGTGAAGAAACTGGGAACGACGCATTTGAGAACATTCTCCGTCGCATTCGAGGATAAAGAGTTCGATGAGAGTAGTTTCCAGAACGAAGCCAGTGAGTTTCTCAAGACAGATCACGAAAGGGTATTGTGTTCATCTGGGGACATCGGCCGTGTGTTTCCCGATGTCGTGTGGCACGCGGAAAAGCCCGTATTACGGACCGCTCCTGCGCCGCTGTTTCTCTTATCCAAGCTTGTCCGTGAACAGGGCTATAAGGTCGTCCTGACCGGCGAAGGGTCGGATGAGGTGTTGGGCGGATACGATATTTTTAAAGAAGCCAAGATCCGGCGGTTCTGGGCCAAGTATCCGGAATCAAAATTGCGGCCGATCCTGTTGAGGCGGCTCTATCCGTATATGAAGAATCTGCAGTCCCAACCCGATGCGTATTTGCGCGCATTTTTCCATGTGCGAAAGGACGACCTCGACAGCCCGTTTTTCTCGCATTTGCCCCGCTGGGATATGACCTCGAAGCTGAAGATGTTTTTTTCGAGGGAGAGCCGGGAGCAGATGAAGGGTTGCAATGCGATCGCCAGGCTCGGCGCAGAGTTGCCATCCCGTTTCCGGCAGTGGGACGGTTTCTCGCAATCGCAGTATCTCGAAGCTGCCTATCTGCTGCCGGGCTATATCTTGTCGTCTCAAGGAGACCGGATGGCCATGGCCCATTCGGTCGAAGGGCGTTTCCCGTTTCTGGATTATCGCGTTGTCGAGTTTGCGTCGCGGTTGTCTCCGCGGCTCAAGATGAAAGTATTGAATGAGAAATATCTGCTGAAGGCAGCCGTGGGCGACCTCATCCCTCGCTCGGTCAGAAACCGTCACAAGCAACCCTATCGGGCGCCTGACAGTCAGAGTTTTTTGATGGGGAGCGGAAGTGAGATACTCCATGACTATGCCGAGGAATTGCTCTCGCCGCGCGCGATTACCGAGGCCGGTGTGTTCGACCCCGGCACCGTGGGAAAGCTTGTGGCGAAGGCACGGCAGGGGCAGGTGATCAGTGTAAGGGACAATATGGCGTTTGTCGGAATTCTGTCGACGCAGTTGGTGGCGGACCGGTTCATTAAGAATTTTCCCAAGGAGTGAATGACATGACATCGATTGAAACGGATGTGCGGCAGTATATTGTTGATAAGTTGCTGTTCGGGCGAACGGACACCGTGGTAAACGGCGACACGTCTTTCTTAGAGTCCGGCCTGATCGATTCTACGGGTGTGCTCGAGTTGGTGGCGTTTCTTGAGGAGCAATTTCACATCAAGGTGGAGGACGAAGACCTCATTCCTGCGAACCTCGATTCGATCAATGCGCTGATTCGATTTGTGGAAAGTAAGTACGCGGCCTCGCCTGACAGTCGGAGATAAGGTGTCATGCAGCTGGAAGAGTTTCTGGAGCACAGCGCATCCCGGAGTCCGGACAAGCTTGCTCTCGTGGTCGGCGACCAGCGGATGACCTATCGAGAGCTTGATGCGCAGGCGAACGCCCTCGCTCATTCCCTAATTCAATTGGGGATTCGTCGTGGCGATCGCGTCGTGGTCTGTCTGCACAACTCCGTTGCATCCGTACTGTCCATTTTTGGCATACTGAAAGCCGGCGGAGTGTTTGTCGTGCTCGGCTCCGGCGTGAAGTTGGATAGACTTCTCTACAAATTAGATAACAGCCGTGCAACCGCCCTCATCGTGAGTCCGAGACGGCTCGGCGAAGTCTGTGGAGCGGCGCCGCGGCTGGAGCATCTGAAGACCATCATTGTCGCCGGACCGCTTCCGGAGGAGCGCTTTCCTGCGTCGTTGAACATTGTCTCCTTCGAAAAGTGTGTGGCGGAAGGGGATCGGAGTTGCCATCCGCCCAAACAAAATATTGACACGGATTTGGCGGCGTTGATCTATACATCTGCTTCCACAGGCAGCTCCAAGGGCGTCATGCTCACCCATCTGAACATGGTGACCGCCGCCACTTCCATTACCACCTACCTGGAGAATAGGGAGGATGATGTCATTTTGAACGTACTGCCGTTGTCCTTCGATTACGGCCTGTATCAGGTATTGATGGGGTCTAAAGTCGGCGCCACGGTTATCCTGGAGAAATCATTCGCCTATCCGCATGGCATGCTGGAAAAAATTTCGAAAGAGCGCGTGACGGGTTTCCCGATCGTCCCGACGATCGCTGCGATGCTGTTGGAGATGGATCTTGATACCTACGACTTCTCATCTCTGCGGTATGTCACCAACACCGGCGCAGCGTTGCCGACGGATCATATCAGACGGTTGTGTGAACGGTTTCCGCAGGCCAAGTTGTTCTCAATGTATGGCCTCACCGAGTGCAAGCGGGTCTCCTATCTTCCGCCTGATCAGTTGGCAACAAGGCCGACATCGGTAGGAAGGGGTATGCCGAATCAAGAGGTGTATCTTGTAGACAGTGACGGGAACAGGATCGGGCGCGGATCTGTCGGAGAGTTGGTGGTCCGGGGTTCTCATGTCATGAAGGGCTATTGGGGCATGCCGGAGGATACCGCGCACGTACTCAAGCCTGGCCCATGGGGCGACGAACGGGTGTTGCACACCGGGGACTGGTTCCACATGGACGAAGAGGGGTATCTGTACTTCGTCGGCCGCAAGGACGACATGATCAAAACAGGCGGCAGAAAAGTGAGCCCTCGCGAGGTCGAAAACGTCCTGCAAAACATGGAGGAGATCGCCGAAGCAGCCGTGATCAGCCAGCCGGACGCCCGACTTGGTCAAATTGTCAAAGCCGTAGTCCGGTTACGGCACGGAAAAACGATTGCACCGCAAGAGATCATTCAGTATTGCACGCCACGCTTAGAAGACTTCATGGTTCCCAGGGTCGTGGACATCGTCCCGGTTTTGCCGAAGACTGAGAGCGGGAAGGTTGACAAGAAAGCTCTGGCGCAGCCGCATGCGCCATTGCCGGGAATGCAGGCAAGTGTCGGGCAAGCGTTGCGCGTTGAACAGGTGGTGGCTCGGACGATGGAGTCATATCGGCAAAAAACGGCGGTTATCTATCAAGGTCAACACTGGAGTTATGGCGAACTGCGCAGAGCCGTCGATGTAAAAAAAAGCCGGTTAGAGGAGGCGGGGTTTTCCAGAATGGACCGGGCGATCGTGTGGATGGAAAACTCGCCAGACTACGTGGCCATGTATTTGGCCGTGCTGGAACTCGGCGGGATCGTTGTTGCGCTGCACCAGCAGACTATGAGGGAAGAGGTAGACCGGATCATCCGTCATGTCGGCGCGGCGGCGCTGATTGTGTCTCCCACGATCAGGCAGTGGGCGATCGGAGATTTTGAGTCGGCCGGGCTCCGGTTCCTTCTCGCCGGGGACGACGTGCATCGCATGCACTATCGGGACTCTGGATTCAAGCCTCCCGAGGGATCGGCGCAAATCATCTATACGTCAGGATCGACGGGGAGGCCCAAGGGCGTGGTCCTCACGCACAAGAACTTGATCGCGAATACGCGTTCGATTCTTGAGTATCTGCAATTGACGGCCGCCGACTCCGTCATGGCGGTATTGCCCTTCGTGTATGCCTATGGCAATTCGGTCATGCTGACGCATCTGTTTGTCGGAGGTACGCTCGTGATCGAAAACAACATGCTCTATCCTCACGTGATGCTCGATGGCATGATCAAGACGGGCGTGACCGGTTTTTCAGGCGTATCCAGCACCTATGCCATTATTCTGAATCAGTCGAATCTCAAGTCGTACGCCTTTCCCGCCTTGCGCTATCTCACCCATGCAGGCGGCCCGATGCCGTCCGAACTGTTGGGCCGGATTCGAAGTGCGTTCTCCAATCCACGCATCTTTCTCATGTATGGTCAGACGGAGGCCTCTGCTCGATTGACGTATCTTCCGCCGGATCTGCTGGACGTCAAGAAAGGGTCTGCGGGACGGGCTATTCCCGGCGTGACTCTCAGAATCGTGAAGGAGGGAGGCGAAACGGCGCGGCCCGGCGAGGTGGGAGAAGTCTGCGCCTACGGCGACAACATCATGCACGGGTACTGGCAGGATCCGGAACTGACGGCCGGGGTGCTTCATGAGGGATGGTTGCATACGGGAGATCTGGGGCGTCTGGACGAAGAGGGATTTTTGACGATTGAGGGGCGTAATAATGAAATGATCAAATCCGGTGCCTATCGAATCAGCCCTACTGAGATTGAAGAGGTGCTGTTGCAGCATCCGCAGATTCATGAGGCCGGAGTGGTCGGGATCGATGATCCGATATTGGGACAAAGGATCTGCGCAGTGGTGACGCTCAAGGAGCCTGAGACCGTCACCAATCAGGATTTGATGGCCTACTGTGCGCAACGGCTCGTGCAGTACAAGCGGCCGAGAGTCATTGCCGTGATTCCGGCGTTGCCAAAGTCACCGTCCGGCAAGGTCTTACGGCAGCAACTTCGTCAGATCGGGATGAGTCACTCTCCGGTGACGGCTCCTGCCTCGTTGTAGTGCGGTTGGAGCAATAGATTTTCAACGGAACAGGGACAGAGAGCAAAGGGACGAGGGCAAGACGATAAGTAACAGACATGCCGTCGCCGGTAGTATGTCAAACAGGGCAGAAACTCTTCGAGGAGGCAGATAATGTCGCAAGGGCAGGATGTTTTTTCGGCGGATCACTTGAAACTTGATGCAGAGAAAGAGGCGGAGCGTATCGGCGCGTTTATTCGAGAGGGTGTGTTCAAGCAATTACGGCGGAAGGGGATTGTCGTAGGGCTGTCGGGAGGGATTGACAGCAGTACGGTGGCGGCGCTGGCTGTGCATGCCCTGGGTCCGGATCGCGTCGTCGGGATCTTCATGCCGGAATCAGATTCCTCGGACGACAGTTTACGGTTGGGGCAACTATTAGCGAAGAAGCTCGGGATCAGGACATTTAAGGAGGATATCTCGGCCATTCTGAAGGGAGCGGACTGTTATCGACGGCGAGACGAGGCGATCAAGGCCGTGGTGCCCGAGTACCATGCCGGCTACAAATCCAAACTGGTACTCTCGTCGCTCGACAGCTCGGAGTTCAGAATTTCCTCTGTGGTCGTTCAATCGCCCGAAGGGGTCCAGACGAAGGTGCGTCTGACGGCCGATGCGTTTCTGGCGCTGGTCGCCGCAACGAACTTCAAGCAGCGTACCCGGAAGATGATGGAGTACTACTATGCCGACCGGTTTCTGTACGCCGTGGCCGGGACTCCGAACCGTTTGGAGTATGATCAAGGCTTCTTCGTCAAGAACGGAGACGGATCCGCCGACATCAAGCCGATCGCGCACCTCTATAAAACGCAGGTGTATCAAATGGCCGGGTTTCTCGGCGTGCCGGAGGAAATCCTCAAGCGCCCTCCGACGACGGACACCTATTCCCTCGAGCAGTCACAGGAAGAATTCTATTTCTCACTGCCCTACGACAAAATGGATCTCTGTTTATTCGGCAAGGATCACCAGCTTCCAGCCAAAACCGTGGCTGAGGCAATGGCGGTGACCGAAGCGCAAGTCGAGCGGGTCTACCGTGACATTGATGCCAAACGCGCTGTTGCGCACTACTTGCATATGGAGCCGTTACTCATCGAACCCATCGGCGCAGGTGGACGGCATTCCTAACGGTGCCTCGCCTGCAATGAAGTCTACAATTCCCGCTCTGCGTATGCCTCGCACATCTGTTGAAACAAGTGTGTCCAATTTCAGAGTTCAGGCCGCGGGTGCCTGTGTGGCTGTGGCCTTCTTGCTTTGCTATGCCCCGGTACTGCTGGGAATGGTCCGCCAATGGTGGAATATTTCATCGTATTCGTATGCATTCTTGGTCCCGATCGTCAGCGCATATCTCATCTGGATCAGGCGAGCCAGGATCCTGGGGATCATGCCTCGACCGAACTATGGGGGCGGGGCTGTCCTCATTACAGCAGGGCTTGCAGCGCTCGTCACCGGACAATTAGGCGGGATTCAGGCGTTTCAGCAGGTGTCTCTTCTCATTACCCTTCCCGGCGTCGTGCTATGGCTGTTTGGACGTGCGGTGCTGAAGGCGCTGGTGTTGCCCATTTCATTTTTGTGGTTCATGCTCCCGATTTGGGACTTCGTCACCGATCCGCTCCATGTGCCCTTCCAGGTCTTCTCGGCAGATCTGGGGGTGATGCTCATGAGAGGAATCGGCATACCGGTTTTTCAGGACGGGGTCTTCATTCATCTTCCGAACATCACGCTCGAAGTGGCGCAGGCGTGCAGCGGCGTCAACTATCTGATCGCGGTCCTGGCCACCTCGATCCCGCTGGCAACGATCGTCTTGACTGCTGTGTGGAAAAGGGTCGTTCTCGTCCTGCTGGCCATGGCCGTTTCGGCATTAGCCAATAGCCTGCGCGTAGCCCTCATCGGCATACTTGCATACTACGATCTGAGTGGTGATCTTCATGGCCCGTACCATATTTTGCATGGAGTATTTGTCTCCTTCATCGGCTACGGCGTCATATTCGGAGGCTTGTGGGTGCTCTCACGAGGCCAGCAGCCGGTCGTATATGCCGGGTCCGGGAGGTTGTGGAATTTCAGCTGGGATCAGGTGCGGATCGCCTGGATTGGACTCGCAATGTTTCTCCTACTGGCTGGAGTGTTACGGTATGTCGATCGGTCGCAACCGATTCCTCTCAAGCAGAGCCTGAGTGAATTGTCCCTGGAGAACGCCGGCTGGATTGGAAGGGAAGTCTTTCCTACCGAGAAAATCCAGGGAGCCGACCAGAGTGTCTCGCGATTTTACCATGCTCTTTCCGGGGAGGATGTCCGGCTGTCTCTCTGGTATTTTGAATCCCAAACGCAGGGGAAGGAATTGGTTTATCCGGGGACAGCCAAACTACATGCGGATGCGAAGAGGGTCAGGCTGAAGATCGGAGAACAGAGGGAAGTCGAGCTCAATCGACGGTTCATCCATGACGGGAATCGCACTCAAATAGTCCTGTTCTGGTACGACCTCAACGGCCGCATCCTGACAAACCCGCAGATGGTAAAGCTCTATACGGCGTATGAGGCCGTGGTCCACGGCCGTACAAACGGGGCGCTGGTCTGGGTGTCAACTGACCTCCCGTCTGACGACCAAGCAGGCAAGGATCTGGCAACTGAGCGCCTTACGAAATTCGTTGGGGTGCTCTATTCCGGACTCGATCGCCATTTTCCCGATTCTACTGACTGAAAGGGTCGTTTTTTTAATGCCGCTTCATGCCTGATAGGGAGAGTGTCTGTATGACTGCGAAGGCGATGTGGGAGCGATTGGCACAGAAGCGGGTGTGTTTCGGTCACCAGTCGGTCGGTACCGATTTGATGAATGGATTGTCTGCACTCGACGGATGTTGTTTGGATATCGTCAAAAGCCATGATCCGGAGATCTTTCGGCGTCCGGTGTTTGCGCACTTTCATGTCGGTGAGAATCGCGATCCACAATCGAAGTGCCGGGCGTTTGCCCAAGTCATCGACAACGGGGTGGGCGCACAGGTTGATATCGCCTTATTCAAGTTCTGTTACGTAGATATAACCGCCACGACCGATGTCGATGAACTGTTCCAGACGTATCAAGGCATCATGAACCATCTGAGCCATCGCTATCCGAAGGTTGGGTTCTTCCATGTCACCGTGCCGCTGAGGCAAGTCGGTGCCGGGTGGCTGGGATGGTTACGTGAAAAGAGTGGAAGATTTGATCAGGAACGGGACAATCAGATTCGGAGACATCTGTTCAACCAAAAGCTGCGCAGCGCCTACGGAACATCCGGCAGGCTCTTCGATCTTGCAAAGGAGGAGGCGACCTATCCGGATGGGCGCTCCTCATGCTTCCGCCACCGTGGGGAAGCTGTTCCGAATCTCGTGTCTGCCTATACCGACGACGGGGGCCATTTGAGCCGGCAGGCGGCGAAATATATTGCGGGGCGATTGCTGGTCTGCCTGAGTGCGGTGGACTAACACCTACATTGTACGTGGAGAGACAAGGACATTCACCATGAACGTTATTCGCTGTGATGAGAGCCATACTCAGGCCTGGGATGAGTATGTGTCGCGCCATGAACAGGGATCATTCTATCACCTGTTCGGGTGGAAACGGGTGAATGAATCATCGTTCGGGCACCGGACCTATTATCTGGCGGCGATGGACGAAGGCCGTATTCGGGGCGTGTTTCCTCTGGTCTACCTGACGGGCGGTTTCTTCGGGAAAATTCTCTGCTCGCTTCCGTTTGTGAACTATGGCGGGCCCTGCGCTGACGATCCTATGATCGACCAACTGCTCCTGGATGAAGCAAGAAGGATCGTCGAGCAGCAGGGGATCAAGTATCTGGAGATCCGCAGCATGCGAAAACTGGGCGGAGATCTGCCGACCTCCGATCATAAGGTCAGTATCACGCTCACTCTCGATCAGAATCCGGACACGCTGTGGAATGCCTTTAAGACCGGACATCGCAATAATATTCGTCGAGCCTACAAGCGAGGGCTGACTGTCAGGAGCGGAGGGATCGAGCTGCTCGATATTTTCTATGAAATCTTGAGCGCGAGCTGGCGCAATCTGGGGACGCCGCTCTATCAGAAGGGATATTTTGAATGCCTGATGAGGACGTTTCCGCAAGAGACGAAGATCTTTGTGCTTGACCATGAGGGAGCGCCTGTATCGTCAGCCTTGAACGGGCACTTCCGGGGCGTTGTCGAAGGAATGTGGCTGGGCGCCTTGCCCAAAGCCCGCGAGGTCGAGTCGAGTTACGTGCTCTATTGGGAGATGACCAAGGATGCCTGCGAGCGGGGCTATCAACTGTATCACCTTGGCCGGTCCACGGTGGATTCGGGCGGCGAGGCCTTCAAGAAAAAGTGGAATACGTTTCCAACACAACTCTACTGGCAGTACATCGTCAAGAGTGGGCAGCCGATCCCGCAACTCAATGTCGGCAATCCCAAGTTCCGGCTGGCGATGGATGCCTGGAAGAAGCTTCCTCTGCCGATAACCCGCGTCATCGGTCCGTGGTTGGCTAAAGGGATTCCGTAAGCCGGTCTTTCGTCAGCGTGGAAAATCAAAAGCGCATTCCTATGACCCGCAGATTTCGATTCGTGCCCCCGGCCGGTACGCCGGTCAGTGTAGCCGATGTACTGAGCAGCGTCAGCGCTGCATTGACCAGAGGCGATGCGGTGCAACAGTTCAAGCGCGATCTTCGCGCGTATGTCGGCGTGCGGTTTTGCGAATTCGTGTCTACCGGCCGTGCGGCGATGACCTTGGCGTTGCTTGCGTTGAAGGCATTGGACGGAGGACGACGCAACGAAGTGGTCATCCCGTCCTATACCTGTTTCTCCGTGCCGTCGGCCATCGTCAAGGCCGGACTCAAAGTGAGGCTTGCCGATGTTGATCCTGTCACACTCGATTTTGCGCCGGGCGAAATAGAACGGCTTGATGGGGCGCGTGTCCTGGCAGTCGTGGCCACCAACCTCTACGGGTTTCCGAACGATCTTGCCGCAATCACCAAACTGGCCCGCGAACGCGGCATGTATGTGGTGGACGATGCCGCTCAGTGTCTCGGCGCATCGATTGGCGGTCGCCAGTGCGGAACCTGGGGTGATGTCGGCCTCTATAGTTTCGATAAAGGCAAGAACGTGACCTCGATCGACGGTGGAGTGCTGGTGACGGATTCAGAGCCTGTTGCGGAGGCGATAGCGCAACAGACGTATGGGCTGCGAGGGTGCACGGCCGCCGAATCTGCCGCCCATCTGGTGAAACTGGTGGTGTATGCCGCGCTGCTGCATCCACGAAGATACTGGCTGCCCAATTCGCTGCCGTTTCTCGGGCTGGGCACGACAGCCTATCGGACTGATTATCCGCTGGCGCAGTACGACGAATGGATGGCCCCGATGGGGCATCGGCTCCTCGGCCGGCTTGAGGCCACGACTGCGCAGCGCCGTGCGAATGCGGAACGATATGAGCGGCTGTTGCCCTGGGGGCCGAAACTGCAAGCCATTGTGCCGAGGCAAGGGGCTGTGCCGGCCTATCTCAGATTTCCGGTTCTGATTCATCCAGAATATCGAGATCCGGTGCTGACGGCGCTTCGCGCGAACGGGATCGGTGCGACAGCTTCATATCCGACAGCGATCAGCGATGTGCCGGAGTTACACAGTGATCTCAGGGCAGGCGATTGGAAGGGCTTAGGGGGCCAGGAGACTGCACGGCGAATCCTGACCCTTCCAACACACGGATACGTCACAGATCAGGATCAGGACAGGATTGTGAACGTCATCGCAAACGTACTGGGCGTGTAATCTGCAGTTCCTTCCAGTATAACTGCCGTGAAAATCGTTTCTTCCATTGATGCAGTAGGTATGGGTGAAGAGGCGTGGAATGCCTTGGCGGCCGGCAGTCCAACCAACAGTGTCTTCCAGACGTACCAGTGGGTATCAAGTTGGGAGAAGAGCTATAAGAGCGAGCATGAGCCTCTATACGTTTCCGTGAGTGACCCTTCTGGAGTTGTAGGGGTGGCTCCGCTCATGATCAGCAGAGGAGCCCTTGGTGAACGGATCGTTCGATTTCTAGGAGATGGGAACGCCGACTACTGTGACTTTCTGCTTGCGGGCGATAGGCACAAAGCGGTGGAGGCGATCTGCCGGACTTTGTTCGCAGCGAGGGACAGCTGGGATGTCGTTATTTTAAACAGTATTCCCGCTGAATCGCCGACTATAGGATTCCTGCAGGATATCTGTCGAAGGTTCGGTTATCACGTGCTGCAGCGCGATCTCTATGAGAGCCCTGCGTTGATTATCAAAGAGCACGAGGCTGAAGCCGGAAGCATTCTTAACAAGGTATCATTGCGTCGTCGCCAGAATTACTTTCAGCGGACTGGCTCGCTCACATTCAAGACTGTTGTAGGTAAGAATGTGCTTCCTTACCTCGACGGGTTCTTTGAGCAGCACATTGGTCGCTGGGCCGGCAGCGCGACACCGAGTCTCTTCCTGGATGGGTGCAATCGAGCGTTCTATCGGGAGCTCGCCACAGCGATGGCTGAGAAAGAATGGCTCGCACTGTCAATTGTGGAATTCAACGGGCAACCCTTGGCCATGCACTATGGATTTGATTATGACGGCCGCTTCTTGTGGTACAAACCGTCATTCGACAAAGCTCATGCCAAGCATTCCCCGGGTCTTGTTCTGCTCCGGTACTTGATTGGACAAGCCATTGCGAATGAGCGGCATGAGTTTGATTTTACGATCGGAGATGAGGCGTTCAAGGCTCGATTTTCCAACAAGGTGCGCACCACCGTTCAGTTTCAGATTTGTCGAGACCCGCTCAACTTTGCTCTGGCATGGTCAAGGTGGCAGCTTGGTTCGGTAAGACGAAAGCTGGTGGTTGGATGAGCCGGAGTGGAAAGGCCGTCGATGTCAGCGTGATCATACCTACGTACAACCGTGCCGGGTTGGTCGTAGAGGCCATTGAGAGTGTGCTGCGCCAGACTGCTCTTCCGCGGGAGATTATCGTGGTGGATGACGGATCGACCGATGGTACACCCGAGGTGCTCGCATCTTTCGGTGATCGGATCGTCGCCGTCCGGCAGGTGAACCACGGGGTTGGAGGGGCCAGAAATCGGGCGCTGGCCATGGCGACCGGTCGATACCTGGCTTTTCTGGATTCGGACGATACCTGGCTGGATTTCAAGCTTGAATTGCAGGTCGCTAGCATGGAGCAGCACCCAAATCTTGGGTTCTTGTTTTCTGACTTCTTGATTACGGGAGAGGGCGAGAGGACTATCCCACGGGGGTTGCAAACCTGGTTTCGCCATCCCCTACGATGGGAAGACATCTTAGAGAATATGACCGTATCATCCATACAGTGCTTGCCCGAGAAAGAACCCATTCGACTATATTGCGGGCAAATCTATCGGGCATTGTTGTCGGAACCCTATGTCCTTCCAACCTGCGCCATTGTGCGGGCAGATCGGTTGACATCGGACATTCGCTTCGCTGAAAACGTTCTGAGGTATTCGGACTGGGAATTCTTTGCGCGGCTTGCCAGGACGACCCTTGCGGGGTTTCTGGATTTGGATATGGCAATTAATAGGGGAGGTAATGACCGTCCGAGACTGACGCAGACGAGCAATGCCGTGACGACGGAACAACGATTGCGCATGATCGATGCTGTTTGGAAAACCGACAGAGTGTTTCTGGCCGTACATGCCGCGGAAGTTGCCGGGGTAGAAGCGGATCAGTGGTTGAGCCTCGCCCGCGCGAGGGTGGTGGACTCCGAACCTCTCGCCGCACTCACGGCATTGAAACGATGGTTTGGGCTTGGTCTTTTCAGACGATGGAAGATGGCGCTGGTGCTTGCAGGTTGTGCGATTGTCCCAGGCAGCGGGGCGGTATTGCGCGTAATTCGCCGGTTGTTGGAAGGGAAGGTTTCGGTGGGAACGGCTGAGCCAAGGACCACGCAGACGGAGACACGAAGTGGGTAGTCGAGTCGGCGGGGAAGTGGAAATTATCAGAAGCAGTCGCGAGCTCAAGACCCTGGCAGTTGAGTGGGAGAGCCTGGCATTGTCATTGGGATTGCCGATGCTCGGCCATGCATGGGTGCTGGCTTGTGCAGAGGCATTGTACGACAATGATGAGCTGCACATCATTACGGTGCGCCTGCGCGGCTGCCTGGTGGGTGTAGCGCCGCTCGTTGCGATCAAGCGTGCCGGTGTCAGATATCTACAACTTGCTGGGGTGTCCCATCTCTATGAGCCATCGGGGTTGCTCTATCGCGATGAAGAGTCTCTCTCCGCTCTGACCAGAGCAGTGGTGAGCTCTGGATTTCCAGTTGTGCTGGCCCGGATCCCGGCCGAGTCACCTCTTATTCCACAAATACGGTCGATTGTCTCTGGTCGCGGAGTGCTAGTGGAGGGGGCAGTGGGGTACACACTGTCCGTTCCGATCTCGTCAGGGTGGAAGGAGTATGTAGCGAGCTTGTCGTCGCGCCGTCGGTATGATCTCAGGCGCGCGAGACAGCGTGCTGAGGAAGGGGGCATGGTCACAGTTCGTGTGTGCAGTCCCAGCCCGGAAGAGGTCGAGGAGGGGATTGCCGAGTTTGTGCGCATTGAGGCGACAGGGTGGAAAGGACGAAACGGATCAAGCCTCATTCAGCGGAACAGGTTACGAGAATTCTTTCTGCGCTATGCTGCATTGGCCTCCCGGTCAGGGACGCTTCGGCTTGGTTTTCTCGATGTGGCTGGCAATCCGATCGCAGCCCAGATTTCCGTGATCTATGCGGAACGGCTCTGGGTACTCAAGATCGGCTATGACGAGACATGGAGCCGCTGTTCTCCGGGTTCGCAGCTGCTGGCGGAGACCATGAAGTACGCATTTGAGTGCAAGCTCAAGTCCTATGAATTCTTGGGCAGCGACGAACCATGGCTGCACGGGTGGGTGACGGAGCGTCGAGGGTATTGCACCATAGGGTGTTATCCGGCCACGTTGCAGGGGTTGTATGGCTTGGCTGCGGATACGGTCGGCAGGATGCGGGCACGTGCAGCATCTCTCTATCAATGAATCTACTTTCGAACAAGATCGAGCAACGCATCAGGGCAGGCATTCCCTGGTGGATAGGTCTACTTCTGTTGGTCATGTTGTTTGTATTGCCGAACATCATGGCGGCAAAGCTTTCCAAGATCTGGTTGCAGTTTCCCGGGCTTGATAAGCCAACCCATTTTTTTGCTTTTCTGGCAGTGTTTCTGGTCGTGTATGGGGTGCTGCAGGGTCTTATGCGTCCCGCGAGCAGGCGGGGGAGGCTTGGGTTGGCGGTCTGCCTCTCACTGGGTATCTCACTGGCTGATGAGGTTCAACAGGCTGTGCTTGGGATTGGGCGGACGGCAGAGTACGGGGATCTCGTGGCGGATGCAGCGGGAATATTTGTCGGGTTAACCGGGGTCACGACAGGGCAACTTGGTGTAAAACGTGCCGTCTCGGTAATTGCGCTCCTCCTCATGCCGGTCGCTGCGGTGACCGTGAAGACCTATCATGATCTTGAGCACTACAACCGCGGGATGATGTATGAGCGGGAACATGACTATCAACGCGCAAGGGCCGAGTACCAACTGGCTTTGGACAGTGGTTTTCAGTCCGCCCAACTGTACAATGCGATTGCGTGGTTGGACGTTGAGTTCTTGGCCGGCGATCCGGTCAACATAGAAGCCTACGCAGCCCGAGCGTTCGCAATGGACCCGGACAATCCCGATATTTTAGATACCTATGGGTGGGTGTTGGTTCAGGCCGGACGGCCTCGGGAGGGGTTGGCATTACTCGAGGGCGCCAAGTCGATGAAGCCGACCATGTACTGCATCGATCTCCATCTGGGTGTGGCCTACATGAAGGCCGGGGATCGCACTCGCGCCGCAGACTTTCTAAAGCGACAAGTCGAACGAAATTCTGAAGATCGATGGGGTCGTGCTGCGAGAGTTGCGTTCGACCAGCTTGAGCAAAGTCGTGGATGATGGTGGTGCAGCAATTCAAGCTCGCGCTGAAACTTTTCGTTGCGTATGCCTTGTATGGGTTGGGTGTATTGCAGCTGTGGCAGCATATTGCGTTGCGGCAAAAAGCCGTCGTGCTCATGTATCATCGGGTTCTGACCAAGGAGGACCGGGCCAAGACTGGATCGTCCCCTGGCATCGTGGTCGACCGCGATGCCTTCGCTACGCAGATGTCGGTGTTGAAGCAGCGATTTAAAGTCCTCTCGATTGAGGAGTTCGCAAACAGAATGGAGCGATCGGTCCCGTTTGAGAATTCGTCGTGTCTGATTACGTTCGATGACGGGTGGAGAGATAATTTTGCTGAAGCTTTGCCGATTCTTCAGCGGCATCAATTGCCTGCGTTGGTGTTTCTCCCTGTAAACTTTATCGGCGGGCCACGGGTTTTCTGGCAGGAGCATCTTACTCATCTCGCAGTGAGGGCCGTACAACTGGTCAGGAACGATCCGGGTCGGCGCAGTCAGCTGCATGCGGGTCTTGCGCCGATGAGGCTCGATTCGGTACTCAATCTTCCAGATCATGATCCGCGTCCCGCAATTATAGAGGCGGTGAGGGAAAGAAAGGGATTAGCGCCTGCCCTGATCAACGCAACTCTGGCGAGTTTGACTCATGTGTTGAGTATGGGAGGAGAAGAGCGTGAGGAGGTGGATGCGTTCCTAAGTTGGGAGCAGGTGAATAGTATGGCCCGGCATGGTATTGCATTTGGGGGGCATGGTGCTGAGCATCGCATCCTGACCTTGGTGCCGCTTGAGGAAGCGCGCGATGAAATTTGTACCTCAAGGCAGGTTCTGGAGCGGAGAGTGCTGGCATCGGTCCCAACGTTCAGCTATCCAAACGGCAATTGGTCTCCGGAAGTTGCAACACTTGTGGGAGA
Organism: Nitrospira sp.; assembly: GCA_022842445.1. Taxonomy (GTDB): domain Bacteria; phylum Nitrospirota; class Nitrospiria; order Nitrospirales; family Nitrospiraceae; genus Nitrospira_D. Next base: position 269,038 of record JALHPO010000002.1, on the reverse strand, counting down.
GGCAGGGTATCGGCTGGCGTTCACGACGGAGCCGGGCTTTGTAAGCTGTGATGACAATCGGTTTGCGATTCGTCGAGTCAACATTCACGAAGGCCTGATGAACAGCAAGCCTATGTTCTTGGCCAGGGTTGTCGGATTGTTTTGAGGGGATAGGACTTGCATATCATTAAAAGAAAATTGAGCTAGAGTCGGGAAACGCCGATTGTCTGTCCAGTGCGAAACCATGCAAGAATGAATTGCGGTCACTCGATTGGGCTGTTGTGAGGGAGGTGGGGTGGGGCAAGTCAGCGTTGTTGCGTGAAATCGACTAGATCTTGCGGATCCACTTGAAATCCAGCCTTCTGAGGACGTCCTGTCGTTCGGTCTTCTGCGTAAGGTTACCGACTGTTTGGGTTGGTGCACGAATTATTTCTGCGATTCGATCCGGGTGGACGTTAGGAAGCAAAGTGCAGGCCGTGCCGATATCGGGTCTTCGTATATGAGAATACCTGTCACGCCATTGGGTCAGTGTGGATTCCGATTTGAGCTGGGGAGCACCGTTGTCTATACGGACCCGTATTTGACGAACCATGTAGCAGAGGTTGAAGGCCAAGAGATGCAGCGCCTGAGGCCGGCGCCGATTGCGCCGTCGAGTGTGTCGGATGCAGATTTCGTCCTGGTCACGCACGCCCATTTAGACCATTGCGATCTCAAAACGCTTGTGCCGTTGTCGTTCGCTTCGAGCGGGTGCCGGTTTGTGTGCCCGAACGAAGTCGCCAAACTGTTGGTAGGTGCAGGAATCGACGCCCGCCGTGTGATTCTCGCCCGTGAAGACTGGATCATGCTGGGGCAGGAAGCGCGAGTGATGCCGGTGCCCGCGGCCCATCCACGCATTGAAAAGGACAATGAGGGCTATCTTCGCTGTGTCGGGTACGTGATGGACTGCGGGGGGCGAAAGCTGTACCACGGGGGCGATGGCTCACCGGATGATCGCGTGTTAGACCGGCTGAGTCAGTTGGATCCGATCGACGTTGCCTTTATACCTGTGAACGAGCGGAACTTTTATCGCGAAAAGCGTGGCATCGTCGGCAATATGTCGGTTCGCGAGGCGTTTCAGATGGCGGAAGATATCGGGATCAAGACCCTGGTGCCGACCCACTGGGATATGTTCGCCCCTAACAGCGTCTTTAAGGAAGAACTGGTGCTGTTGTACGAACTGATACGGCCTTCCTTCGAGATGAGGCTGGATCCGCAAGAATTGTAGGGTGGCAGGCGCATGAACGTCAGCATTGTTATTCGAACGTATAACGAAGCGCGGCATTTGCCCGACGTTCTTGAGAAGATTGCCTCGCAACGAGCGGACTCATTGTCCAAAGAAGTCATTATTGTCGATTCCGGATCGGAAGACCGCACCAGGGACATTGCCCAAAGCTTCGGGTGTCGGATCGTGCGCATTGCCAAGGAGGACTTCACATTTGGCCGGTCTTTGAATATCGGTTGCGCGGCAGCAACCGGCCGATATCTTGTGTTCGTGAGCGGTCATTGCGTGCCGGCGACCGACACATGGCTGGCCAACCTGATTAAGCCTCTGCAGGACGAGCTGTGCGTGTATAGCTACGGCCGTCAGATGGGAAACGGGGAAAGCAAGTTCAGCGAATGTCAGCTCTTCAAGAAGTATTTTCCGGAGGTCAGCAGCATGCCGCAGCAGGGATTCTTTTGTAACAACGCCAATGCGGCGTTGCGGCATGACTACTGGGAGGGGCACCGGTTTAACGAGGAACTGACGGGGCTGGAGGATATGGAGCTTGGCAAGAGGTTAGTGGAGCGGGGCCACAGGATCGGGTATGTCGCGGAGGCGCCCGTGTTTCACCTGCATGATGAAGGCTGGCGGAAGCTGCATCGACGGTACGAAAGGGAGGCGATCGCGCTTCAGCGCATCATGCCTGAGGTTCATGTGAGCTTTTTCGATTTCCTGCGCTACTCGGCAAGCGCGATTCTGCTCGATGGAGGGGCGGCGCTGCAAGAAAGGGTGCTGTTGCAACGATTTCCGGAGATCGTCATGTTCAGATTGTTGCAGTTTCTGGGTGCGTACCAGGGTAACCATGAAACCCGCAAGATGTCCCGCGTACTGAAAGAGAAGTACTTCTATCCCAAGTAGGCTCTCACCAGAAAGGAATACAGAGGTGGCTGGACGCATCGTCGCGCTGTTGCCGATGAAGGCACACAGTGAAAGGGTAAAGGGCAAGAATTTCCGCATGTTCAACGGCAAGCCGCTGTTTCGCTGGGTGCTCGATTCGTTACTCAGTCTCGAGATGATCGATCGGGTCGTGATCAATACGGATGCCCGGGCCATCCTCGCTGAGAACGGCCTTGTCGATTCCGATCGTGTGTTGATTCGCGACCGCTGTCCGGAAATCTGCGGCGATTTCGTCAGTATGAATCGTATCCTGGCGGACGATCTGGCCCATGTGCCCGCCGACATCTATCTGATGACGCACACAACCAATCCGTTGTTGAGCGGTGCAACCATTCGGACTGCACTGGCGTGCTTTATGGCCGGCCGAGACGAATTCGACTCACTGTTTACCGTCAATAAGTTTCAAACCAGGTTCTACCGGGCCGACGGAAGTCCGGTGAATCACGATCCGAACAATCTGGTGCGGACCCAGGACCTTGAGCCGTGGTACGAGGAGAACTCCAACCTGTATGTTTTCACGCAGGAGAGTTTTCTGAAAACGAATGCCAGGATCGGCAGGAAACCCCTACTGTTCGAAACGCCCCGGATGGAGTCATTCGACATCGATATCCCCGCAGACTGGACTATTTGCGAGGTCGTGTCCAAGTACGCAATGGCAGTGAAAGGGTAGCGATTCGTGCGAGTTCTGATAACATGTCCACCGATGCTTGGCAAAATCCATGACCTGCGTCACTTATTCGATCAAAAGCAGGTGGATATGTTCTGTCCCGCCGTGGTCCAAACCTTGAGTGAGGACGAATTAGTCGGATTGGTGCCTCAGTTTGACGGGTGGATTATCGGGGACGATCCGGCCACCAGACGTGTCTTTGAGGCAGGGAAGAAGGGATTGCTGAAGGCGGCTGTAAAGTGGGGGGTGGGGGTCGACAACGTCGATTTCGCCGCGGCCAATGATTTGGTCATCCCCGTTACGAACACGCCGAATATGTTCGGAGGAGAGGTGGGGGATGTAGCGATGTCGTATGTCACCGCCCTGGCGCGCGAAACATTTCTAATCGACCGGGAAGTGCGGCTGGGGAAATGGCCAAAGCCCAACGGTATCTCCCTCGCCGGCAAGACCCTGGGTCTTGTCGGACTTGGGAACATCGGCGAGGCAACGGCAAGGCGCGCGCTGGCAGCGGATATGAGGGTGATCGCATATGACCCCAGAGCCAGGCCCTCCGCCAAAACCGACGGCGTTGAGCTTGCCTCCTGGCCTGAGCGACTCGATGAGTGCGATTTTATCGTTCTGACCTGTTCGCTCAACAAAGCAAATCGGCACATGTTAAATGCCGGTGTGTTTGCCAGGGCGAAGAAGGGGGTTCGCATTGTCAATGTCGCGCGTGGAGCCCTGATTGCAGAGTGCGACCTGATTGACGCATTGGAGGATGGTACCGTACATTCGGCGGCGCTCGACGTGTTCGAGGCGGAACCCCTGCCGATGCATTCGCTCTTGCGAAAATTCGAGCGGTGCATCTTTGGGTCGCACAATGGATCGAATACCGCTGATGCAGTGATGCGAACCAGTGAGCGGGCGGTCGGGCTGCTGTTCAAATTTCTTGAGGTCAGGTAATGAGCGATCGTGCGATGACTGCGTTAATTACGGGAGCGGCGGGTGGCATAGGGCGCGTGCTGTGCGCCGAGTTTAGGAAGGCGGGCTATCGGGTGATTGCGACCGATGTGGCGGGCGCGCCGGGTGTCGTATGCGATCACTTCATCGAGGCCGATCTCAAGGAGGTGTGCCGCGATGAGGTTTGCTTGAAGCGCTTCGTTCAGCAGCTTAATCTCTCTGCTTCAGGCCTCACGACCCTGATCAACAATGCCGCGATCCAGGTGCTCAACCGGACCGAAAAAGTATCGGTACAGGATTGGCGTGATACGTTGGATGTCAACCTCCTTGCCCCGTTTCTGCTGACTCAAGCGCTCTTGCCGGATTTGGAGAAGGCGGGCGGCTCGGTGGTCAATATGGGAAGCGTGCATGCGACTGCGACTAAGCCGGGATTCGTGTGTTACGCAACCAGCAAGGCGGCATTGGTCGGATTGACCCGGGCTCTTGCGGTCGATTTGGGCGGCCGCGTCAGGGTGAATGCCATCAACCCGGCGGCAGTGTCGACACCCATGTTGCGCCAGGGATTTGAAGGCAAGGACGCGCAATTCGCGGCTCTTGGCGGGATGCACCCGGTGGGGCGAATCGCCCAGCCTGAGGAAATCGCTCAGGTAGTACTGTTCTTAGCCTCTCGCAATGCCGCATTCGTCACGGGCGCGGCGTTCGATGTGGATGGCGGCATTTTGTCGCGCTTACATGATCCGGATTGAAGGCGCATTGCCTTTGTGTTCGGATCTTTGCGTGAACGAGTGTCCGCTTCGAGGAAGACCCCATTGAAACGAGCAATACCGTCTACTGCTGCAGGGGAATGGCCGCCTGCTGTCATTGCTGGTGCTTTTCAGACCGGCGTGCTTGGTGTTCGGAGTCTCAAGCGGCGCGGTGTAAAAGCGCTTTGCTTTGATTGCAACCCCGCGATGTCCGGATTTCGATCCGTGTACGGACCGGCGCGCCTGTGCCCCAACCCCGATGAGGAACCGCAACAGTGGCTGGAGTTCATGAAGGAGCTCGCCCAGGAATTGGGAACGAAAGCGGTCCTGATTCCCAGTTCCGACCGATATGTGACGGCGATCGCCGACCATAGTGAAATACTGCAAGAATATTTCCTGTTAAACCCCGGTATCCGGCTCCAGGGATTGTTGGCAGAAAAGCAGACGCAGTATCGGCTGGCTATGGAGCATGGCATGCCGATGCCTCAGACAGGCATGGTCGGAACGCGTGATGAATTGATCCAATTTTCCAGCAGACTGAGTTATCCATGCCTGATCAAACCATGGCATTTCAGAGAATGGGAAAAGTTTCCGACGGGCCATCCTCTGTTCCATCAAAAGATCGCGATCGCCAATTCTGCCCAGGAACTGGCCGCAACCTATGAGTTAGCCAGGCCGATCACGCCAAGTGTGATTGTGCAAGATATCATTCAGGGTCCTGACCAGGCCAAGCGAGTCTACCTCTCCTGTTATGACCGGGCCGGGAAACGGATTGCGAATGCCATGTTTCGGGAACTGCGGTGCGTTCCTTTGGGCTTCGGGCCGGCGTCGGTAAGTGAGCCGTTTCCGGACGTGGAAGCGGATGCCGTATGTGACTCCTTTCTGAAGAAAATCGGATACGTTGGAATCTGCGAAATTGAGGTCAAGTGGGATTCCAGAGATGGACAGGTGAAGCTGATCGAGGCGAATCCAAGGTTGTCCGGTGGCGGCGACGCAGCCCCATATGCAGGGGTGGATTTGTGTTGGATTCACTATCTGGAAATGACCGGCAAGCCGGTGGAGCCTGTTTCTCCGACCGGGAGACATTTTCGTCATATTGTGCTGCGTGCCGAGGGCACGGCGATTCCAGAGTACATGAGGGCCGGGTTGTTATCGTGGAAGCAGTTGCTCAACTCCTATACACCACCGCTGGCGTTTTTCGATTTTGATCTGCGCGATTGGAGGAACTCGTTGGAAACCTTGGTCGCATCGATTCGGTCGCTCATGCACGCGCTGCGGAATGGTAGTTCAAAGCCCAAGTCGTCCTGATTCTTTCTCTATGTTGAAATAAGCGACGGACCTCCCTGAGGCTAACCAGAGATCCTTTTGAAGCCACGAATCAGAAAAATTAATGTGATGCTGGCAATCGCCGGACTCCATCATGGGGGGGCAGAGCGGGTGATTGCCTCATTGTGTAACCACCTGGACAAGAGCAGATTCTCTGTCACTGTGTGCTGGCGTACGGCGCGGGGTGCAATCGGGGAGGAGTTGATGGGGCAGGGGCACGAGGTGATCGGGTTGCCCGAGCTGGATCCTACGGTGACTCCCTATCGCCGGTTTTTGGTTTTGAAGAAGCTGATGGAGGAGAAACGTATCGATGTCCTGCACACACATGACACGGGCGCGCTCGCCGATGGCGCACAATGCCGCATGCTGGGTTCCAAGACCCGCTTGGTGCATACGTTCCATTTCGGCAACTATCCAATTCTGAAAAAGCGTTATGTCCTGATGGAGATGATATTCAGCCGAATGGCAAATCATCTGGTCGCCGTCGGTGTCGAACAGGCGAAGCAGATTCGCAAAGCGCTTTGGATATCTTCTTCCAAGCTGGATGCGGTGTACAACGGCGTTGGATTGCCGGCTTTCGATCCCCGCTCAGATCCTCTCAGGTCCTATCGCAATAGGCCGGGACAGCCGGTGGTGATCGGTTCCATTTCGACATTGATAGAGCAGAAGGGATTGACCTTTCTCCTGGAGACAGCGGATATCCTTCGAAGAAAGAACACGAATTGCGTATTTCTGATCGTAGGCGGAGGCCCGTTACAGCAGGAGCTGGAGAGCAAATGCAAGAGGCTTGGCCTGACCGATACCGTGCATTTTCTGGGGTGGGTGCCGAACGCTGCGAACAACATGCTTCCATTTCTGGATATCTTCTGTCAGTCGTCCTTGTGGGAGGCCAATTCGATTGTGTTGTTGGAAGCCATGGCAGTGGGATTGCCGATCGTCACCACGGATGTCGGGGAGAGCAGGCATGTCATTGAGGAAGGGCGGAGTGGTCGGATAGTGAGGCCTCGAGATCCGGCTGGTATGGCTGACGCGCTGGCCATGCTGGTTGCTCAGAAGGAATTGCGTCAGAAAATGGGGCAGAGCGCGAAGCAGGACTTCGTGGACAGGTTTACCGTCGACAGGATGATCGCCCGCTATCAGGAGGTATATGAAGACCTATTGTGACGGCTGTGAGCCATTATTGGAGTAAAAGGCGGAAGTTTGACGCGGGCGTTTCACAGGCTGTCGACGCGCGGGTTTAAGCTTTCGGATGAATCGCATCATTCTGTAGGCTGCGCGGAACAATTCTTCTCGGTTCCCCATTTCCTGAAACTGTGTAAAAATGAAGGTGCGCTGCGATTGTCGGGTTCTGAGATCTCTAGCCGATCCGGTACAAGGTCGAGTAGAGAATTGCTGTGTTGTCCCGATGGGGGGGGGTGGAAGTGACGGCGATGGAAGGGTTGTTCTGGCTGTCTGCGATCGGGGTTGTGTATCCCTACCTGGGGTATCCTGTTCTCTTGTGGCTCATGAGCGGCATGTTAGGGAGGTTAAGACCGCACGCGCAGGACGACTCCTCGTTTTGCCCCTCGATTTCCATGATTATTCCGGCTTGCAATGAGGCAAGCCGGATTGAACGGAAAATTGAAAACACAAAGGCGCTTCGCTATCCCGCCGACCGGCTACAAGTGCTCTTTGTCTCAGACGGGTCTACTGATCGTACGGGGGAGTTGATCCGAAAGCATGCGGCTGGTCCTATCGCATTGATTGAGCTTCCGGTGCGAGGTGGGAAGGCCGCGGCGCTGAATGCCGGTCTCGATCATGCCACGCATGATATCGTAGTGTTTTCGGATGCGTCGATCGAACTGGAGCCGGATGCCTTGCGGTGCATCGTGCAAGGCTTTCGCGATCCCGGTATCGGGTGCATTTCCGGTGAGGACATGATTGCGGAGTCAGGCGGAGAGGCTTGGTATGGACGGTATGAATTGCTTGTCCGCCGTTTGGAATCCAGGGTCCATTCCATCGTCGGAGCGAGCGGGTCCTTCTATGCGCAGCGGCGTAAGCTCTGTGAGCCATTTACGGAAGGTCTGGCGCCTGATTTTCTGTCCGTGCTCAGAACGGTGGAGAAGGGGTTCCGTGCCGTCAGCGAGCCTGCCGCCGTGGGCATGATGACCAGTGTCAAAGACTCCAAACAGGAGTTTGACAGGAAAGTACGCACGTTGATCCGTGGAATGACCGCGCTGTTTGTCTATAGGCGGGTACTGAATCCAGTTCGCTTCGGTGTCTTTGCCATCGAGATGCTGTCTCATAAGATCTTGCGTTGGTCCGTGCCTTTCTTCCTCATCACCGCGCTGGTGAGTTCCGTACTGCTCATCGATTCCCCGTGGTTTCTTTTTGTCTCGTTCGTTCAGATTGCATTCTATCTGACCGCGCTCCTGGCTTGGTGGGGCTGGAGTATCATCCGGCGATCGCTGCCGGGAAAGATCGCTCTCTACTTTTCGATGGTCAATGCGGCCATTCTAGTGGCCTGGATGAAGTATGCAATGGGTGTGAGGCAGGAACTGTGGACCCCCTCGCAACGATAAAGACTCCGGCGATCGAAACGCCGCTGTTTTTTGAGAACGGGGATTACCGCCTCTTTGGTGTCGTGCACCAGCCGGTTGGCACGCCATCAGGGGCGGCCTGGGTATTTTGTCACCCGTTTGCGGAGGAGAAGTTGTGGGCGCAGCGGGTGTATGTCTCCTTCGCCCGCACACTGGCCGCCCGCGGCGCTTGGGTGCTGCGATTCGACATGCTGGGGAGCGGCGACAGCGAGGGGCAGTTTTCGGCTGCCTCGGTGGACACGATGCTGTCCGACATCGATTGTGCGATCCGGTATTTGGAGGGAGTCAGTGGCATCAGTGTGAGAATTGGGTTGCTTGGACTGCGCTTCGGCGCGACGCTGGCCGCCCTGGCTGCCGAGCGGTCTCCCAAAGTCAGCAAGCTGGTGTTGTGGGAGCCGATTGTCGATGGCGCCAAATACATGCAGGAAATGCTACGCATCAATCTGACGACACAGTCGGCGGTCTATAAGGAAATCCGCCATAATCGGGAAGCATTAGTCCGGATGATGCGGGAGGGCATCACAGTCAACATCGATGGCTATGAGTTGGCCTATCCCTGTTACGAGCAAGCAACGGCGGTCGACTTGAAGGAGGGGCGCAAGCGGTTTGCCGGCCCCTGTCTGATTGTTCAGATAGGAAAAGACGGGCAGCCCGTTCATCCCGATCTCAAGACGTTGCAGGAAACGTATCCTGTTGCTGATCTGCAATGTGTTGTGGAGGAACCGTTTTGGAAAGAAATCAAGCGATGGTACCGTGCAGCGCCGAATTTGTCTGAAACCACGTTGGCCTGGATGGCAGCACGATGACAAGCGAAGTGTTCCCCGTAACATTTCAGAATAGGGATGGCCACCGTCTGTTTGGTATGGTGCATCGGCCTGTGAAGTCCTGCGCATCCGGCGCCGCAATCATTCTCCTGTCGCCAGGAGTGAAAATGCGGGTCGCGCCGCATCGGCTGTATTTGAATATGGCTGACCGGTTTGTCTCACTGGGCTATACCGTGTTGCGGTTCGACTTTTACGGGCTGGGTGATTCGGAAGGGGAGGCGGAGGAGGAGTTTCTGGCCGATCTCTATGGAGCGGTGCAGGTCGGCCGCTATATTGAGGATACGATTGCGGCCATGGACTGGATGGAGTCCACCTACGAGGCCAAGAATTTTATTGTTTCAGGGCTGTGTGGAGGCGCCATCACGGGACTGCTTGCTGCCGTAAAAGACCGGCGCATTGTCGGCCTGCTTGGGCTCGCAGTTCCGGTCATTCTTGACGGTTCCCGCATCGACTTCAGCAAGTACATGACTGAGGCCCAGCTGAGTGCGACTCGTGACGGGTATCTCGGAAAGCTTGTGAATCCGGTGGCCTGGCGCTCATGGGTTCGCTTTCTGACCTTCCGGAGCGATTACAAGATGATCGTTCGATCACTGCTCAAGCCGCTGCTGGAAAAACTGCGTAAGCCTCAACCGATTTCGCCGGTGCCGACGCAATCGGAGCCCGCAGACAATACAAATCCGTATTTCGCACCGGCATTTCGCCAAATGGTGTCAACCTCAAGGCCAATTTATCTGATTTTTTCTGAAATGGACCGTCTCTATTGGGAATTTGAAAAGAAGTTTGTGGAGCGCAACCGTCCGATGCTGGATTCACACAGGGCTTGGTACGAGGTTCATATGACGAAAAACGCCAACCATATTTTCTCTTTCCGTGAGTGGGAGGATGATATGTTGGATCAGTGCAGCCGGTGGCTTTGTCATTTCAATTCCGGTTAGGTGTGGATTGTTTACGAGAAGCTGCGGCTGCCTTCTTCGCGAGAGCGTCTCGATAAAGTAATTGTGAGAAGGATTGTGGGGGAGAATACTTCAAAAGTTAATGTCCTGTATTGTGAGAGCTGCATGGATGGAACGGTCGGTGGTTCCCATCATTGCCTTTTGCATATCGTCGAGAATCTTGACCGGTCACAATATGAACCGCTTGTGCTGTTTTATGACAGGCATGCATTACTGCCAAGATTTCAGGCAGTTGCTAATACCCTGGTCTGGACAGACGGATTCCATAACCCAGTCCGGTGGAGCACTGGCAGCGGTATCCTGTCAGCTCCGTTCATGTTCATGAAACGGGCAGTCAATTGTTTTAGATGGCTTGGCACTATTGCCAAGTACGTTTCGTTCATCAAGAAGAAACAGATCGACCTCGTTCATCTGAACAATTCAATTACTCGCCATCATGAGTGGATGTATGCAGCTATGGTGGCTGGTATACCTTGTGTTGTCAGTGAGCGAGGTCAGAACCAGCGGTATGGGGTGATGGATCGTGTCTTGGCTTGTCGTCTGGCTTTGATTATGCCGGTGTCCCGCTGGATTATGGATCATATGGTAGAACGAGGTGTAGCGGCACATAATATTCGTGTACTCTATGATGGGCTAGACGCGAGAAACATTTCCGTTGGTCGAGCGCCGGAGGCCATTCGCGAGATATATGGAATCAAGCCTCACCAGCTTGTGATTGGGATGGTAGGGAATATCAGAGCGTGGAAGGGGCAGGAGACTGTTGTTCGAGCTTTGATTGAGGTTTCAAAGGTCTATCCGGAAATAGTCTGTTTTTTCGTCGGTGCGGCGACAGCTGAAGATCAGCCGTACTTGGATCACTTGTACGGACTGTTAAAGGAAGCTGGGATTGAAGCAAGTGCCCGGTTTACCGGGTACCAGTCAGACCCTGCGAGCTTTATCAACGCAATGCGGTTGCTCGTTCACGCATCAGTTCATCCTGAACCATTTGGCATGGTAGTGCTGGAAGGGATGGCTCATCGTAAAGCGGTCATAGGGTCGCGCGCTGGAGGGGTGATTGAGATAGTGGTTGAGGGACAAACAGGGTACACCTTTCCCCCTGGCGATGCCCGCCTTCTGGCCGAGCGAATCATTGAGCTACTTGGAAATCCAGATAAAGCAATGCAAATGGGTGAAGCAGGTTATCAGCGACTGATGACAGATTTTACGCTTCAACGCTACATGGAAGATATCCATATCGCCTATCAAGCGGTACTTGCCAGGAAATCCTTACCCTCGAACCTTGGGCTTACTTATTCGGTCAAGCGGCATGCGGACGATTAAGATCCTTCATTTGCGGGACACGTACGAAATCGGCGGGCCTGGCAAGACAATCCTCGAGACATTTCGAGCGATAGACCATGAGCGGTTCCAATTACATCTGGGCGTCTTTGCAAAGCATGGTGAGTCAGGCGACTCACCCTTCACGACCGAGGCCAGGCGTCTGGGTTTCCCGGTTCATTTTGTTCGTGGGAGGCATTCATACGATCCGACAATGGTCAGTAACGTGCGTGACCTGGTCAAGGCCCTTCAGATCGATATCGTCCATGCGCATGAGGCCAAGTCAGACGTGATTGCTTATCTCGCATCACGAGTTGTTCCTGTCGCGATCATGACGACGTTGCATGGCTGGATCGGGAACGGACTCAAAGGGCAGGTATTGATCGCCCTTGACAAGCGTATCGTTCGGAAGTTTGATCGAGTCATTGCGGTCTCGCGTCAAATAGAACGCGAGTCGCTTGTCGCTGGAGTTCCGAAAGAAAAGCTGCGGCTGCTGCACAATGCGATCGTCGTCGAAAAGTATCAGCGGACCGGCATCCGCGGAGCGTTTCATGAAGCGGTTGGACGACACGTGGATCGTCCTGTGATTGCAAGTGTCGGTCGATTGAGTGCCGAAAAAGGTCATGCTGACCTGATTGACGCCATCTCGCTGGTCAAGCAGTCTGGTCATATCCTATCGCTGGTTTTGATCGGCGATGGGCCAGAACGTCCTAAGCTGGCGCGACAGATCCAATCGCTCGGGCTTGAGGAGGTTGTGCATATGCTGGGATATATTCAGGCGCCGCAGCGGTTACTCGAAGGAGTCGATCTCATGGTGCTGCCATCTCATACCGAAGGGCTTCCGAACGCGGCGTTGGAAGCGTTGCTGATGGAAGTCCCGGTGTTGGCGACGAGAGTCGGCGGCACGCCGGAAGTGATCACCGATGGAGAAACGGGCCGTCTTGTATCACCCCAGTCGCCGCGCGAGCTGGCGGCCGGCATTTTGGAATTTCTCAATTCACCAGAATCATGGAAACAGATGGCATTGCGCGGAAGAGACGTAGTGAAAACCGGTTTCGATTTTCAGGCTAGAACGCGCAGGCTCGAAACGATCTACAGCGAAGCATTGGGGCGGTCGGTCTAAGACCATGGTGTATTACGGGATTCTTCTATTTTTCGTCTTGGAGTATGTTCAGTTGGGAAATTATTTCCCTCTTGTGCTGACGCTGCATTTGAACTCGATTGTGCCGCTTTCCGTATTTCTGGGTTCTCTTGTAAGTCGGGGACAAGTAGCGATTTCAGAGATCCTAGCCAGCACAAATGCACGCTGGCTCATCTATTTGCTTGTTTTGATCGTTATTTCCGGGTTGACGTGCGACGTCAAACAGTATGCGCTCAACGTATTGTTGATGGTATTTGGTTATTGCCTCGCCTATTTCTTTTTGAGAAAGGAAGTCTATACCCTGGACAGAATGAAAGGGGTTGTAATGACTTTGGTGTTCGTCCACGTTGCTGTCGGTGTTCTGAACCCCGATTTGTTTACCAATGATGGGCAGCGTCACTATGTCACGGCTGGCTTTTTCATGGGCGACGGGAATGATTTTGCTCTATCGCTCAATATTGCGATTCCGTTCTGCTTATTTTTGATGTTGAGTTCACAGGGGAAAACCCAGAGACTCTTCTTTGCCGGGTCGTTATTGTTGCTGATATTCGCGGTGGTGATGACGCAATCGCGGGGAGGAATTCTGGCTTTGTCTAGTGTAGGTTTCTACTATTGGCTGAGGAGTGAGCGAAAGATATGGGGCCTCATCGGAATTGGAATAGTAGTTGTCTTTGTTTTGGCTGTGGCCCCGGCGCAAGTGTTCGACAGGTTCGCGACACTGACGAAGACCGATGAAGAAATGGAAGGATCTGCTCAAGGACGGATCTTGGCCTGGACAGCTGGGCTCCAAATGGCTGCGGATAATCCTCTGTTAGGTGTGGGCGTGGGGCATTTCCCTGTCAAGTATGGCGCGGAATATAAACCTGCAGGATACGGGCTCAATGCAATTCCATGGCAAACAGCTCACTCCTCGTACTTTCTTCTCCTTGGCGAACTGGGTATTCCGGGTATTATGTTTCTCATAGGGATTCTTGCCTCCAATCTCATTGCCAGTAGGCGAATATTGAGAGAGCGAAGCCCAGGAATGGATCGGCAAGCCGTTACTTGCAGGAAATTGGTGATTGCGCTTGAGGCAAGTTTGATTGGTTTCGCAGTGGGGGGGGCTTTTCTCTCAGCCGCGTATTATCCGCATATTTATTTTCTCGCCGCTCTTTCGGAATGCGGACGCGATCTCTATAAAAAGGCACTTGCCTCAAAGGCTGCCGAGGAGCCTGCTGATCCGACTCTGGTCAAAGTATATGGGCAGGTGCCTGCCTGATTAAGATGCCGACAGCGTGGTTTGTGTGCCGGTCCTCCACAGTGTAGGCTTCTGTGGTATTTTCAAGCGATTCACGATCCAGCACATGGTCCGTGATTGTGGAACCATCTACGAAGAACTGATGCGATGAACGTCCTTTTCCTCTCTCAGATCGTACCCTATCCTCCTCACGGCGGAGTGTTGCAGAGAGGGTATAATCTCGTGCGCGAGCTGGGGCGTGAGGCCCGCGTGCACCTGCTGGCGTTTGTGCATCCCGACGTGCTGCCCACCGAGGCAACTTGCCGTGAAAGCCAGGTGGCGCTCGGGAAATTTTGTGAGGCCGTGGAGTATTTTCCCTTGTGGCCCAAGGCCTCGCCGGTTCATCGCATCGCAGGGTTGGCGGTCGGTGCCCTTTATCCGCGTCCTTTTAGCGTGCTGGCGCACCGGTCAGCCGCGTTCAGGGGGCGGGTGGCCGAGTTGGTCGAGACAAAGAAATTCGATGTGATTCACGTCGATACGATTGCACTGGCCCAGTTTCTAGACCAGAGGTGGGCGACCCCCACGGTCTTGACTCATCATAACATCGAGTCACAGTTGATGGAACGACGAGCCGGAGCGGAGAGCGGCCTGCTGGCGAGGCTGTACCTGCGTCGGGAGACAAAGAAATTGTTGGCCTATGAAGCGAAGCTATCCGGGATGTTTGACGTTAATGTGTTTGTGGCTCAGACGGATGAACAGACGTTGATGGGAAGGGTTCCGGGCTTGCGCACGGCAATTGTGCCCAACGGCGTCGATATTGAATACTTCACACCGAATCAGGGAAAAGATTTGCCTGCGCTGATCTATACGGGCGGCATGAACATGTTTGCAAACCGTGATGCAGTCATGTTTTTCCTGAGCGAAGTCTGGCCCTTGATTCGGAAGCAGGTGCCGGACGTACGATTCTTTGTCGTCGGCCAGGATCCACCTAAAGAGCTACTGGAACTGGCTGCGCGTGATTCTCAGATTGTTGTCACGGGTTATGTGAACGATGTCCGACCGCTGGTGTGGGATGCGACTGTTTACGTTGTTCCATTGCGTGTAGGAGGCGGAACGCGCTTGAAGGTATTGGATGCCATGGCGATGGGGAAGGCGATGGTGTCGACGTCAATCGGTTGCGAAGGTCTTGAAGTCAAGCCCGACGAACACTTGCTGGTGGCCGATAGTCCTGTGCAGTTTGCCGACAAGACAGTCAAGTTGCTTCGCGATCCAAGTCGCCGGGGTACGTTAGGGCACAACGCCCGTGAATTGGTGGAGCGGCGCTACTCCTGGCGGATGATTGGCGGACAATTGTTGGAAGCCTATCGTCTCGCCGTTGAGAACAGAAGGCAGAAGCGATGAACCGCTACGCAACCGCGCTCTACAATCTGGTTCCAGCTTGGGGGCAGAGCCTAATTCTGACGGGCTATAGCACGCTGCTCGACCGTGAGCGATACGGGGGACGGTTCGGAGAGTTCCGGGATCTGCTGGCGAAGGCCGAGTGGTTTTCGGAGAGCGAGCTTACGGCATATCAGGATGACCGGCTACGCGCGACGGTGAAGCGTGCCTATGGGACCGTTCCGTTCTACCGTCGCCGCTTTGATGAATGCAGGTTGACGCCATCCGACATTCGAGGGCAGGCGGATTTGCCCAAGATTCCCCTGCTCACTCGAGACGATGTGCGAGGGCACTTCGATGAATTGCGTTCTCGAGATGTCGATCGCAATGCGATGAAGACCGGTCATACGAGTGGAACGACCGGTACGCCGCTGACGGTCGGGTACGATGACAACACGATTTGGATGGCCTATGCGGCGTTGGATCGCCATTACGGATGGGCAGGGTGCCGGCTGGCCACCGATGGAGATCGCATCGCAGTGGCTCGCGGCAATGTGATTGTTCCGTTGGATCAGAAACGGCCGCCCTTCTGGCGGATGAACCGGCGCCACAATCAACTGTTGCTGTCATCCTTTCATCTTTCCAAACAGAATTTGCCTGCGTATTTCGAGGCGTTGGCTCAGTTCAAACCAGCTGTGCTCGATGGGTATCCCTCGACACTCTATGTGCTGGCAAAATTTCTGCAGGGTTGCGGTCAGACATTCCCCATCCGGGCGGCGATCACGTCATCCGAAACGCTGTATGACTTTCAGCGTGAGGTGATTGAGGAGCGTTTCAAGTGCCGTGTCTTCGACTACTATGCCTTGGCAGAGCGGGTGATATTTTCCAGCGAATGCGACCGGCATGAAGGACACCATCTGGCCATGGAGTATGGAGTGTCGGAGATTGTGGACGATCAGGGGCAGCCTGTGCCTGTCGGCACCGTCGGCAAACTGGTTGGCACGAGTCTGCATAACGATGCGATGCCCTTGATTCGCTATGTGACGAACGATATGACGAGTCTGCGGGACAAGCCCTGTTCTTGCCGCCGTGGTTTGAAGATCATGGACGATGTGACGACGAAGGCTGAAGACCTACTTACGCTGAAAGACGGGCGGCTTATTTCTCCTTCCGTCCTCACGCATCCCTTCAAGCCGCTGGACTGTATCGAAGGCTCGCAGATCGTGCAAACAGATCCTCAAACTGTGATTGTCCGGTTGATTCCCGGTCCTGCGTATACTCAGGCCCATACAGACCATCTCATTACCGAGCTGACGGCCCGCTTGGGAGCGGATGTCAAGGTCGAGGTTCAGATGGTGGATCGGTTGGAGCAAAAGTCGAGCGGTAAATTCAAATGGGTGATCTCTCATGTCCCCCTGGGGATTTGACCGATCAAGATCTTATCCCGAATTATTCATGACGATTCGTGAAAAAGCCGCTTTGCCCCGGCGCGACAGGCGTGAAGAGCGCGACCCGCGTGACGAGAATGTCTGTTCCCTGAGTCCCGCGCGTCTTGCCACTCTCGCCATTCTCGCACAAGTTGCGTATCGGCGATTGTAGTAGAAGCGCTCGTGATTAATGCAGGTTGTGGCGGCGAAGGAGAGAGATTGAATTTATGTGCGGGATAGTTGGGCTGATGCATACCGATCAGGCAAGGCGCTGCATGCCAGAGATGGTCACGAAGATGCGAGACATCTTCACCTATCGAGGCCCGGATGATGCGGGTCTCTATCTCGACGGACCTGTGGGGCTTGGCCATCGCCGGTTGAGCATTATCGATCTGGGGGGCGGGCATCAGCCGATGTCCAACGAAGAGGGCTCACTCTGGATCGTGTTCAACGGGGAGATTTACAACTATCGCTCCTTGAGAGAAGAGCTAATCGCGAAGGGATATCGTTTCCAAAGCCAGAGCGACACCGAGGTCATTCTCCATCTCTATGCAGAGCGTGGCGAAGCCTGTGTGCATGCGCTCAATGGGATGTTCGCCTTTGCCATCTGGGATGCCCGGCGGCGGGTGCTTTTCCTCGCCCGTGATCGGATGGGCGTAAAGCCGCTGTACTATGCGGTTACGCCGAAGGCGTTTCTGTTTGCATCCGAGATCAAGGCCATTTTGGCGAGCGGGATGGTGCCCGCACGTTGCCGCGATGAGGCCGTGGCCGAGTACATGTTGTTGCGCCAGGTGGCCGGACCGGAGAGCCTGTTTGAAGGGGTGATGAACTTGCCTCCAGGGTGCACGCTCACCCTGCATGACGGAAAACCCAAGATTGCACGGTACTGGTCTCTCAGGCCGGCTGCGGACAGACCCCGGATCAGCTATGAAGATGCGCGGCAGACCTTGACGGATCTGTTGCAGGATTCCGTGAAGCTGCGGCTGATCAGCGATGTGTCGGTAGGGACATTCTGCAGTGGAGGGGTCGACTCCAGCCTCGTCACCGCGTTGGCATCGAGGATCAAAGGCGATCGGGTCAACACCTTCTCCATCGGTTTTGATGAACCGGAATATGACGAGAGCGCCTTCGCGCTGATGGTATCCAAGGCGTACGGGACCATTCATCATCAGCTCACGATCGGCAATGCCGAATTCAGCGATCTGTTCCCGCAGATGGTGTGGCAGAACGACGAGCCGCTCAACTTTGCCAATTCAGTCCAGATATTTGCGTTGAGCCGGCTGGCCAAGCAGCATGTCACCGTGGTGCTCACCGGCGAGGGGTCGGATGAGTTATTCGCGGGGTATCCACGCTATCGTATTCCAGGAATGGCGAGGATTTATCGGCAGGTGCCGGGGCTGTTGAGGAGTTTGGCGAAACTGTGGGGGAGTGTGACGCGGGATCATCGGGTTGCCAAGCTCGATCGCTACGCCGCATGCTCTCCCATGGAGACGCTGCTGTACAATTCCAGTATGTTGCGTCCCGATGTGGTGGCCTCGGTCTACCCACAGGTGCTGGAGAGCCATCTCGATTTTCGCCTGTCCTGTCTCGCGGGGACGGAGAACCTGGGGTTGGATGACTTGGATCGGGTGTCCCTCCTGGATCAAGAGTGTTTTCTTGTATCTATTCTCAACCGGCAAGATAAGATGAGTATGGCAGCGAGCATCGAATCGCGCGTGCCATTTATGGACTATCGCATCGTCGAATTCGCCAATCGTTTGCCGGCTGCCTATAAACTACGTGCCGGCACCGGCAAGGCCATTGTGAAGGATGTGGCACGCGCGTTCCTGCCGGCTGAAACTGTCGATCGCCGAAAGTCGGGATTCGGAGTTCCGTTGGACCGATGGTTCCGGTCGAATATCGGTATGGGGGAACGGATCATGGCGATGCCTGAACAGGGAGCCTCAGACCTGTTTGATCGCACAGCCCTTCGCCGGCTTGTCGAGGAACATCGTGCCGGCAAGCATGACCACTCAGAACTCTTATGGACGGTCCTGAATTTTCAGACCTGGAAGCAGACGTTCCATTGCTAGGGTACTTCTGAGACAGAGAACGTCAAGAGAGCAGTATCAACTGGGAATCACATGACCATGGGACAACAAGGCAACACAACGACACCGCTGGATGTCGCGCTCATCGGTTGTGGCAAGATGGCCGTGCATCACGCCAAAGCCATTAAGGCGCACGGTGCCGGGCGCATTATCGCCTTGGCAGACCCGTCCGGTGATAGGTCTAAATTAGAGGGGTTGGTTTCCAAGGATACGCCATTTTTTACGTCCGCCGCCGATTTGCTGAAGGCGACCAATCCCACGGTCGTCCACATCGCCACGTCTCCCGCGACCCACGCGGATTTGGCCATACTGTGTTTGGAGCATGGCGCCCATGTCTATGTGGAGAAGCCCTTCACGCTGCGATTGGCGGAGGTGGATGCGGTCCTTGAGGCTGCGCGGAAAGCCAGCCTGTCTGTCTGCGCCGGGCATCAGCTGCTCTACGAGGCGCCGGCGCGCGCGCTCACTGCGTCGCTGCCGCTGATCGGCCGCGTGGTTCACGTTGAAAGCTATTTTTCGTTTAAGACGGTGAGAAAGTCCAACGATGGGCGGTCGTTGATGTCTCCCATCGATCAGCTGCTGGATATTCTCCCGCATCCGGTCTACACGTTGCTGGATGCTCTGGGTGGAGCGGCCGGGACAGCCTCGCAGCTTCAGTCCTTGTATGTCCGCCCTGAGGGTGAAGTCCATGCGTTGTTGCAGGCAGGCGAGACCACAGGAGTGCTTGTCGTAACATTGCGAGGGCGGCCGATCGATTCCTATTTGCGGGTTGTGGGCACCAACGGATCATTGCGCGCGGATTTTGTGCGAGGCCAACTGACCAGGCTGGCGGGGCCGGGAACCTCGGCAGTAGGAATTCTCTCGAATCCCTATCGGGAAGCCATGCAAATTCTAGTGGGATCGACGCGCGGATTTGCCTCGCGGATTCTCAAGAAAGGTAAGGGCTACCCGGGGTTGGCTGAATTGATTGAGGCGTTTTATAACAGCATCCGTCACGGTACCCCGCCGCCGTTGTCGCCGTCTTCCATCCGAGAGACGGTTCGTCTCTGCGAGCAGGTCGGCCAGAGATTGCGCGAAGCCAAAGAAGAATTCGAGGCGAGGGCGGAGGCCGATCTGGAGGCGCGCACCCGGCAGCTTCCGCCGATCGGTACAGGGAAGGGGTTGGTACTGGTCACAGGCGGAAGCGGAATGCTGGGCCGGGCTGTCGTCGCAGAACTGCGCCAATGTGGGTGGCCGGTCCGTGCGCTGGGGCGCCGTGTGCCTCCTCCTTCGGAACGGGAACCGGGGGTCGAATATGCCAAGGCCGATCTCGGAGGAGACTTCGATGGGTCAGTATTGTCCGGAGTCCAAACCGTCGTCCATTGCGCTGCAGAAACTGCAGGAGGCAAGGAAGCACATGAACGAAACTCTGTGCTGGCGACGCGCAATCTTCTCAGGAGCGCTGCCAAGGCATCGATTCAACGTTTCATCCACATCAGCAGTTTGGCCGTGTTGAAGACCAGTAAAGAGATGGGCGGGCCGCTCGATGAACAGACGCCGGTGGATGCAGGCAATCTTGGCCGTGGGCCCTATGTCTGGGGCAAGGCGGAATCGGAACGCGAAGTTGTGGAGCAGGGGCCAACGCTTGGCTTAAAGGTCAAGGTCATCAGGCCAGGCCCGCTGGTTGATTTTTCTGATTATGAACCACCCGGGCGGTTGGGCCGAGAGTTGGGGCCGATCTACATCGCTGTGGGGCCGCGATCGAGCCGGATTAATCTGTGTGATGTGGGCATGGCTGCCCAGGTGATCAGGGCAACGGTTCAGGATATGGATTCGGCGCCGGCCGTCGTCAATCTTGTGGAACCGATTGCTCCTACACGCGAGGAGTTGTTGTCTCGCTGGCTCAAGAAACGCCCGGACCTTAGGGGTGTCTGGTTGCCGGCCTTTGTGTTGTCTGTGGCGTCGCCGCTGCTCATCTTGCTGCAGAGGATCGCTCTAAGAAGCAAGACACCGATCGACATTGCTGCTGCATTTGCGTCAGAACGCTACAGTACAACGCTTGCAGCAAGGGTGGTGGAGAATGCTCGGCGGGGTGCGGATGTGTGAGGCAGCCATTCTGTCTGTCTCATTTTTGGATTCATGATACTAGGCGAGATGAGATTCATGCTTCGTTTCTCAAAGGTGGCAACAGCGGTGTGCGTAGCGGGGTTGTTTGCGCCGCTCTTCGCTAGTGGTGCGGATCCGGCTGCGCTGAGAGGAAGTACTGGGATGGGTTTGAAACACGAGAGTGCGAAGAGCCTTGTGATTCTTGGGGCGTCCTATGCGGGTGGATGGCCTTCGGACAAACCGATTGCTGGTTATCGGGTGGTCAACAAGGGAGTTGGTGGCCAGCAATCGTTTGAGATGTTAGCCCGATTCGAGAGCGACGTGATTGCCCTCAATCCTGATGCGGTCATCATTTGGGGGTTTATCAATGATATCTTTCGCTCAGACCAGGTGAAGATAGACCAGACGTTGACCCGGACTCGGGAAAGCATGCGGGCGATGGTGGAGCTGGCAAGGAAGTCCGGGATTACTCCCATTCTTGCCACGGAAGTGACGATTCGTGGAAAAGAGGGATGGCGAGAAACGGTAGAAGCGCTGATAGGAAGTCTGCTAGGGAAGTCGAGTTATCAGGAATATGTCAATGGACATGTTAGTGAGATAAACCGGTGGATTCGGGATCTGGGGGCTCGTGAAGGCATATTGCTGCTTGATCTCGAACAAGTGCTTGCCGATCAACAGAACATTCGGAAGAGGGAATATGCTTTGCCGGATGGTAGCCATATTTCTGCGCAGGGATATGATGCTTTGATTCAGTATTCCGAGGAAAGGCTTAAAGCTTCCCTTAGTTCCAGATAGTGTTCAGTGTTATTCGGCCCGCTTTGTATGGAAACATTCTTTAAGTATCTAATTCTCCCATCCAATCTGATCGCTGTAAGTGCCGTATTGGGGTTTTGTTTGCTTTGCAGCCGCTGGTCCAGGAGGGTGGGAACCTGGGTGAGCCTCTTGACGCTTGCGTGTTACCTGGCATTCGCTTCGGGACCTATTGCATTCCTACTCTTGGGCTATCTTGAATATCAGGTTCCGTCGGCTACAGTATCGGAGCGCGAAGGAATTCGCACGATCGTTGTGCTGGCCGCATATGCAGAATCAGACCCGTTGGTTCCGCTGAGTGGTCGGGTGAGCAACGGAACGGCGGTTCGGTTGCTTGAGGCAATTAGCTTATTTCAATCGAAGCCTGATTCCACATTGATTGTCAGCGGGGGAGGGGTGGTTCCGGCAATCATGCGTGATGTGCTGATATCCGCTGGTGTGCCAGCCGATCACATTATGGTTGATGGCGCGTCATTCAGTACTTTTGAGAGTGCGACGCATCTGGCCTCTGTACTAGAGAGGGCGCCATTTCTGCTTGTGACGTCGGCTGGGCATATGCCCAGAGCAATGGGGGTTTTTCGAAAGATTGGAGGGGATCCACGTCCGATCCCAACGCATTATTTAACGAGACGTAATTGGCTAGCGATTCAGTACTTGCCAAAACCTTCGCATCTCGAATATTCAGATTTGGCTATGTCTGAATATGCCGCGTTAGCGTGGTATCGGGTTAACGGGTGGCTGTAACAAGTCAATCGGGGTGCTGAAGATTGTAAAGGTCAGAGTTATTACGAACATGAAATCATTCCCTGATTTCCACTGCGAGGATGGAGCGTTTGAATTCTACCGGGTTCAACAGGTTGAACCACTGGTGCAGACAGTGCAGGTGGTGGAGGAGGCGCTGTACGTCGCGCACCCTGCGGCGGCTTCTGGATATTGATTGTTTGGCCTCGGTGGGCAAACAACTCTTTGCGCAGATCAGAGCGTATCTGGCTGCGCCGGGCAAAGTGACTAATTCTATGGGGCTGGATTGGCGGAAATGAAAATCAAGGTTCTTACTAATATAAAAGGGCTGACTTCCGTTAGGCTGGACGGTGTGGATTTTGAATTTTCTCCGTTTGAGTCCTGCCAATCATTGCCTGCCCTGTCGAATTTTCTTAAGTCTTTTAACTTCCATTATATTTTGCTGAATGGGGCTCTGCATGAAGCGTTACTGCTGTCAGTTCTGAAGTGGATTATCCCTTTCAATCGTACCAAGGTTGTATTGGTGGATATTCTGCTATCTGCGCCAATAGGGCTGAGAGGTCGACTCAAGTCGTACCTGCTGACGGTACTTCTGAGAAAAGTTCACATGTTTATCCTTTACTATAAGAACACGCAGGGCTTGCGTAAGTATTACGGTATCCGTTCGGATAAGTTCCGGTATGTTCCCTTTAAGATTAATCAACAGGAGCTGGTCCTGAAAATGTCTCCAAGGGATGATGGGTATATTTTCTGCGGAGGGAAAACGAGAAGAGATTTTGTGACCCTGTTTAATGCAGTAAAAGAGTTGGATTATCCCGTCAAAATTGTAACAACCGACAATAGCGATATTGCTCAGCACGGTTCGTATCTTGATGAGAGCCTGGCACCGGCTAATGTCGAAATAGTAAGGCTTGATGGTAGTCCGGAAGCATTTATCTCATACATGGCCGCAGCGCGTCTTGTGATTTTGCCGATAAAGCCTGATATTTGTGGGGCTGGAATCGGGGTATATATAATGGCAATGGCACTGAAGAAGTGCGTGATTATCTCGTCGGGGCCAGGAACCGATGATGTACTGTCCTCAAGCCAGGCGATAGTTGTGCCTTCAGGAGATTCTACCGCTCTGAAATGCGCTATTGTTAAAGCATTTACTGATTCCACATATCGAAGCATTTTTGAAAATGATGGCTATAAATATGCCATGAGTCTACAAGGGGAAGAGCGGTTACTTCGGTCGATAGTTTCACAGCTCCATGCGGATGTGACGAGTAAGTGATCACCTACATGTATCTCTTCGACACCCTGCACCCCTCCCCGCCCCCCTAATCTCGACCCGAATCGTATCGATCGTGGCCTTCCGTGGTTATCGTTCAAGCGGCGACATCCGCAGCCTGCTAGGTGGTATAGGGAGATGGGAAAGGAAAACTATGAGTGTTTGGAAAATATTGAAGGGGTTGATACGGCGTACAACCGGTTTTCACATTAAGGCTTTAGAGCAAAGTAGTTTTCTAATTAGTCGTCGCTTAGAGTTTTGGTTTTTATATGATTTCCTGATTCAATCCATCATAGAAGCAAATAGCATAAATCTTGTTTTAGATATTGGTGCCAATAAAGGGCAGTTCGGAAAAAGCATCAGGAGTTTTTATTCTGGGACGATAATATCATTTGAGCCGGTATCATCAACGTTTCAAAAGCTGCAGATGGCTGCCTCATCAGATCCGGCCTGGAGGGTAATGCAGATTGCGCTTGGAAGCGTAGAACGCAAGCAAGAGATTAATATATCGCCTCAAGATGTTTTCTCTTCATTTCTCAAAAATAACAAGTATTGTTCGAGTCAATTTGGTAATGAATCAGTACATAATGAGACTGAACTGGTTTCAGTCAGGAGGCTTGATAAGCTGCTTGAAGAGATGATCCCCGATATCCATAACAAGAGGATATTTATCAAGATGGATACCCAAGGGTACGATATGGAGGTATTTAAAGGTGCGACGGGTATATTGAAAAACATTGTGGCTATCCAATCCGAAGTATCTCTTATCCCCATTTATGATGGGATGCCTCATTGGACCGACAGCATATCTGCTTATGAACAAAGTGGTTTTTCTGTTGTCGGAATGTTCCCTGTTAATTGGGACTCTAAAAGAGTGATCGAATATGACTGTGTGTTACAGAAGACGGGGTGATTGTGGGTTAGAAGCGTCCACCTTTTTGAGCCTACCGTACTTATCACCACCACGCGCCAACAAGAGTGGAGTGAGAGACCTTGTGTATCTGTGCCCCGCCCTGGACGAGGGTGTGTCAGGCGTAGTTGATAATTGCCGAAGCGGCTCCGGTGTGGTGCAGTGATTGTTGCTCAGGCAACCTGGCCTTTCCATGGTGTGGAGTGCATTTGTAGTGGTTGACTTATTTAAGAGACTCAGTCGATTCCTGGATCGGTCGGATGGATCGCTGCAACGCAAGGCGATTAGGTCAGGTGTGTGGGTTGCTTTGTCGAGTGTGTTCGCTGCGGGACTCTCATTCCTCCGTTCGATCATCATGGCCCGACTCCTGACGCCGGAAATCTTCGGGCTTATGGCGATCTGCTCGATGGTGATCCGAGGAATCGAGATCTTTACTGAAACGGGATTCGGTGCCGCGCTGATTCATCGACAGGAACGGTTCGAAGACGCCAGGGATACGGCGTTCACGCTTTGGGTGTTACGTGGTGTTGGGCTGGCGGTGATTGCGTTCCTCGTCTCGCCACTGGTTGCAGCCTTTTATAATGAATCGGTGTTGCAACCGATTGTCGCTGTGATCGGGATCAGTTTTATCTTAACGGGCTTTAATAATATCAATGCAATTGCGCTGCATAAAGAATTGGATTTTAAGCGCCTAACCTATCTCGATCAAGTTGCTGGAGTGCTCAGTACAATAATAGGGATAGGATTAGCGTACTGGCTGCGGGATGTTTGGGCGCTTGTCTATGCTCAACTGGTGTCCTCTGCCATTTCGGTTGGGTTGTCCTACCTGATGGTGCCAGGCAGACCACGCTTTCGATATGATCCGGCGATTGCGAGAGAACTTATTTCCTATGGTAAGTATATGACTGCTCTTGCAATTGTGTTGTTCCTATGTGGTCAGCTTGACAGTGCGATAATTGGGAAACTTCTGGGTATGGAGGCACTGGGTTTCTATACAGTGGCTCATACCTTGGCCAATGTCCCTTCGACAAATTTATCGAAGATGATTGCGAAGGTGCTTTTTCCTATGTTTAGCAAGCTCCAAGCCGATTTGGTGCAGTTGCGTGTGGAGTATTTGCGGGGGGTGCGGTTGGTTGTCGCTGTGGTTGTACCAATTTCGGTTATCATTGTGGTGCTCGCCCACGATATTGTGGTTGTATTATATGGAGAAAAATGGGCTACTGCTGCAGTGCCACTGCAGATTCTCTCAATATTCGGATGTTTTCAGGCCTTGTGGATGCTGAATGGCTATCTCTATAACGCGATTGGTAAGCCCCACATCGATTTTTATATGAACACCGTTCGCCTTGTTCTCGTGCTGGGTTTGCTGTACCCACTGACTATCTTCTACGGCCTTGCCGGTGCAAGCGTGGCAGTGGCTTTACCGATGGCGGCTCAGTTTGTGGCTGGGGTCTTTTTATCCCGCAGCATGATCGGGGTTCTCGTCGCCGATACAGTCCGTCCGTTGGGTGTGGCGCTGCTACAGGGTGCAGTGTTGGCGGCCGTGCTTATCGCCACCAAATCAGTGGTAGTAGGTGACTCGATAGCGGGATTGCTGTTTTTGGTGGGTTTGGGAGCTTCCGTGTGCCTCCTCTTTAATTTTCGCAAAATTAGGTTGCAGCTCGCTACCCACAGATTGTCAATCTTCCCGGTTCGGGAAGTCCCATGAGCGAAGGTTCTGTTTTCGGTCCATTCACCCGTGCTGGTATCATATCGCGTTCAGACAATAGGATAGGATATGTTAATAGAGAAACCTGCGATTAGTGTTTGCATGCCGGTTTACAATGGCAGTAAGTTCCTCAATGCTGCTTTTGCCTGCCTCGCGGCTCAGACGCGCCGCGATTTCGAAGTCATCGTTGTAGATGACGGTTCCTCCGATTCGTCACACGAACTCGCTGAACAGCTCCTCCGGTCGACGGGGCTTCGTGGTCGTGTTATCCGAACCGAGAACCGCGGGCCTGAGCAGGCTCGCGATAGGGGCTGTGCAGAGGCTGTTGCACCTTTCATTGCACAGTACGACTGCGACGACAGCTGGGACGCAACCTACCTTGAGGCGATGGCTGGAGTGCTGGAACGGCATTCTAACGTTGGACTTGTGTATTGCGATTTTGACGAACACTTTGTCCGTGAAGCATGTCTGGTACGGAAGTCCCATACGACGCCTTGGATTAATCGCGCACTTGCAAAGCAAATTGAGGAAGATGTTCATATATTCCCACATGGGGTTTTCTTTGATCTGCTGTTACAAGGCCAGGTTCTGTTCCCGCCTTGCACGATGTTTCGCCGATCCCTGTATGATGCGGTAGGCGGGTATGCAGTCCTTCATCCTACACAGCGAATATCGCTCGACTGGTGCTTCGGTTTGCGGGCGAGCCGAGAAAGTTGCGTCGCTTACTTAGACAAGCAGCTACTCAACAAGAGTCGGCACGACGGTAATGTCAGTGGCAACATTCTGCGAACAGCTGCGGACGACGTGTCGGTATTGGAGACCATATTGCGTGACCACACACTCACAGCCTCACAACGTATACATGCACGTTCTCGTGCGGCAACCCGTTGCTTAGACGTGGCCTATCAAGAATGGTCTGTTAATGGCGATGCAACGATTGCACGACAATGGCTGGTTAGATCGTTCCGCCACAAATGGCTTAGGAGTAGTGCAATCCTGTTGCTCAAAACTTTCGTCCCAGGCTCTCTAGTGCGTGCTGTTCGGCAGGCGCGCTCAGCACGAACAAACACCGGGATGTAGCGACATGATTGAGGGGATTGCGGAACTTGTCGTGTGGTCGTTCGGAGGGTTTTGGAGACTGAGGGAGAGGATAGCTAGTTGCAAGGTCGAACCGTTAAGGCAAGTGTATTTGTTGGTTTATTATCTATATTTGCGAAAATTTGGAAGTTTTATTGGTCATACAGTGAGGTTTTCCACGCGCCCTTGCTTTCCCCATGGGTTTCACGGGGTATTCATCGCTGGAGGTACGGAAATTGGAGGAAATTGTGTAATTTTTCACCATGTGACAATTGGGGCAAATTCCATACCGTTTTCAAAGACCACGGGTATTCCAACGATTGGAGACAATTGCTACATTGGTGCCGGTGCCGTGATCATCGGGGCCACCAAAATCGGACATAACTGTCGGATCGGGGCTAATTGTACAGTAGTTTCAGATGTTCCAGACAACTCAACAGTTGTAACTTCAGCCACAAGGATGATCACAAAAAACTCTCCACCAGACAATAGATATTTCCGTTGGTCACCAAAGGGCCCTGTCTATTTTAAGGACGGCGAGTGGATATTGGAGACAGACAAGGCCGTGATTGATAGTCTGAAAAATGCGCTGTAGTTATCCTCCCCCGATGAAAGTTCATTGAATCCTAAGGTTGAGAGGTTGCAACGGCGGTGTAATATCTGAACCTGGCGTTGACGGCTCCGAGAGAAGGCCGATCACTTCGTTTCCTGTAATGTAGGCCCCTGCGGGAATCATGGCATCGTTGCTCCCTCCGATAGATTCCGCCACCCGACCGAGTGTCAATGCAGGTGAACCGGACTGGAGTTTGAAGTTCGAGCCAGCGGTCACAAAGAGCGGGTTGCTGTTGTTTAAAGAATTGACATCCTTCCCGTAGGTGCCCTGCCAAGTAGCAAATGAAAACGTCCCACCACTCTCATAATACGCAAAACGCGCGTGATTGTAATACAGATTTCTGTTGAAGGTCGTTGATTGCTGTGATGGGTTTGCGGCTTGCCAGTCAAAGATAGCATCGTTAGTTCCGACGACGATATTGTTCTTGAAGTGTACGTCCACGAGCTCGGCACCTTGCACAAAAACTCCAATTTGGTTCCCGTACAAGGTGTTGTTGATAAACCGTGATCTTGTAGACCCGAAAAAACCTGCCCACAAACCGGAGCCCGCATTATTGATAACAATGTTCTGAGAAACGATCGTATCCTCTGCAAGGAGCACGCGAATGCCACCGTTGTTATCGTGGATAAAATTCTTTCTGATGAGGTTTCGCGCTTGAGTGTACCCGGGATGGAGGCCCTTGATAAAGATGGCCAGTCCGTTGTCATAAATTTCATTGTGTTCAATGATGTTGTCGTTTGAGTCATACGCCATGACTCCGGCTTCGTTTTGCCCACCTCTGAACTGATAAATTCTATTATTCCTGATAACCGTATTGTGCGCAGGTTCCAGGCTTATTCCTCGGTAGTTCCCGCCAAAAATTGAGTAGCCGTGAAAATAAGCGCCGGGGTGCCCCTTAATGTCGCTATTGATGATCTGGCAGTGTTGACAGTTTCCGGTAAATACAACCGGACCGGTATCTGAAATGCTGCCGCCGTAGTAATCGTCTACTTGAAAATTATCCCATATGATGTAGTTGCGTCCGTTGCAGCCAATCATTCCCCCCCGAATACCCGCTTGCAGTCGTATATAGACTAAGCCTACACCACGAAAGATAATGGGGTTTCCACTCGTGCCGTTGTTGACGGGATTGAGCGCTACGGTGAATCGGTTCCCGTTTGATGGGCCGGACTCCCAGTATATCCCTGCTGAAATCAGGACGATATCGCCGGCTCGTGCGGCTTGACTACTATTTGGTGACGCAAAGCTTGTATTCCCCCATGCCGCTCTGCCAATTGTCCTCCAAGGGTTGTTTTCATTGTTCTCGGCATAAGACGTGGAATCATTGCCATTGGTGCTATGCACATAGAGCATTTTTGCGTCAGCACCCAGCGGAAGTACACATGCACACGCAAGGACAAGCAAAGGGATAGCCATATACTTTCTGATTATGTTCTTGTATTGATTCATGGGTTCCCTTTCATTCTATGTGACTTTTGGGACGGCAAAGACGAAATGCAAGAACATCAATTAGTTGCATGAATTTGAATACCTCTATTTTGTCTCTCGAGTTCTTGACCATGTGTTTATACAGCAAGTAAAGTGCCAGGATAATAGTAAGTGTATTAAAGGGTGCACATCATATTTGAATAATAAAAACAATAAGTTATTAGCACAGCAGAGGCCCTTTGCTTGAATGCCGACGAATTAAATTGTTGGCTATGCAGGTGTATTCATTCACTAGTATAGTTCGCTTCTGACCCTTCCACAATAACGCAAAAGATGAGGAAGTTAACTCCTGTAGCAGTTAGGCCCCGTTTTGATAGTTGTGAATCAACTTCATGGGGTCACATTCCCAATGGTGCTGTGCGGCCAGGACACCAGTGCCCGCCAGGGCATCCTTGAGCACTACGATGATCTGTTAGTTCCGCCCTGTGACGTGTCCTGGTCATGGGCTCCTCCTGTAGGCCCCATCTCAGCACAGTGGAAATTCCAAGCCAATGGTCTAATTTTTGGAGGGAAAGTCAACTTGGCCCACGCATGTCAAAAACAGCTTAGACGTTGACTATATCATTTCAACCTCTCATGATGATCGCACCGATTAAAACATTCCTGCAATGTGTTAGAGGGGTCTGCGCACAATAGAGATGATGTTAACTGGTGAGCGCACCGGTGGTCCTTTGCTCTCTTTAGGTGGGTTTACACCTTGCTTGAGGAATATGAATTTGACGGGGAAATAGCGCGTCGGCTTATTTCTTGGGGGATTTGATCGAGTCGCACATTCGGTACGTGAACCAGTTACGTAGGGCGACGCCAATCTTCTCCCCAGCAATTCCCTGATGTCGTATCACTTGGGGGACAAACCATACGTGAATTATTGGCTTCCGACTCCGTACGGAGATGGGCCGGAGCGGTTCGAGAATTTCCTCAGAAAGGAAAACTTGGATCGGCCTGAGCGAGAAGGTGGTGTATGTCTGGCTTATGCGCATATGGGTTCGAGCGGTCTTAGTTGATATGGCCGAGTAGACCTAATGCTTGAGGCGCGCTTAATAGATCTGGTTTCACCCATGGATTGTTTGTTCCTGCATCGGAGATACTGGATTACGTAAGAAATCAAACTGGCTGGAATCCCGATATGAGTTTTAGGGAGACGGCTCGTCTTGAAGTGCTGTTTCTGTGGAATAGGAATAGGAATAGGATGTTTCGCGCAGTCTTACCAGCGCCCGCTCACCTGACGGAGCGACAATGTAGCGAGTATAGCTTTCGTGCATGGGTGCCTGTCGCGGGGTATGCTGCCCGCGACTCAAAGGCGTTTAAGTGCTTGCCTTCAGGTTTGTGTCTGTCATACTAACGGGGTTGCCAGAATTAAATGACAAAGGGAATTGGACAAATGGAACCCTTCCATATTCTTGGCGTGTCCGCATTCTATCACGACAGTGCTGCTTGTCTCGTGCAGAACGGGGAGATTGTCGCTGCAGCGCAGGAAGAGCGATTCACAAGAAAAAAACACGATCCTGGATTCCCGCGACGGGCAGTTGAATACTGCCTTGCCGAAGGCGGTATAGGCATCAAGGATCTTAAATACATTGTTTTCTACGACAAGCCACTCATCAAGTTTGAACGACTTCTGGAAACCTACGTTGGGTTTGCTCCCCAAGGGATTCAGTCGTTTCTTGCTGCCATGCCTGTATGGCTAAAGGAAAAGCTGTTGCTTCGAAACTTGCTACAGAAGGAGATACTGGCCTGTGCGCCAGGCCTAGCCAAGTCGGAGGTGCCGGAATTGCTTTTTGGGGAGCACCATGAGTCACACGCTGCCTCCGCGTTTTATGCGTCGCCTTACGAGAAGGCAGCCGTTCTCTGCATGGATGGTGTGGGCGAGTGGGCGACCACTTCCGCTTGGTTGGGTGAAGGGAGTCAGCTGACTCCCTTATGGGAGATTCCGTTTCCGCACTCGATCGGGTTGCTCTACTCCGCCTTCACGTACTACACCGGTTTCAAGGTTAACTCCGGCGAGTACAAAGTTATGGGACTTGCTCCCTATGGTGAGCCCAAATATGTAAAGGCGATCTATGACCACCTTTTAGATTTAAAACCTGATGGTACGTTCCGCATGAATATGGAGTATTTTAACTACTGCACCGGCCTGACGATGACCAGCCGAAAATTCGATGGGATTTTCGGCGGGCCTCCGCGCAAACCTGAGTCGAAGCTGAGTCAGCGGGAAATGGATCTGGCCCGGTCGATTCAGGAAGTGACGGAAGAGGTGATGCTGCGTCTCTCGCGAACGATGCATCTTGAAACCGGTGCGCAGTATCTCTGCTTGGCCGGCGGTGTGGCGCTTAACTGTGTCGGGAACGGGCGGGTTTTACGGGAGGGGCCCTTCAAAGAAATATGGATTCAGCCTGCAGCCGGTGATGCCGGTGGGGCAGTCGGGGCTGCGCTAAGCGCATGGCATCAGTATGAGAATCAGCCGCGGACGGCGGACAATGTGAACGACAAGATGAAGGGCAGCTATTTGGGCCCTAAGCATACCAATGATGATGTGGAGGCCCGGCTCAAGAATCTAGGTGCTACCTACCGTCGACTTGATGACAGCGAGTTGTTTATCCATGTAGCGGAGGAACTTGCGTCTGGAAAAGTTGTCGGGTGGCTCCAGGGCCGTATGGAGTTCGGTCCACGCTCGCTTGGAGGGCGCAGCATACTCGGGGATGCCAGAAACACCAAGATGCAGTCGGTCATGAACTTGAAGATCAAGTACCGCGAATCCTTTCGGCCGTTTGCCCCTTCTGTGTTGCGCGAGAAGGTGTCCGATTACTTTCAGATGAACTGTGACAGCCCCTACATGCTGTTGGTGGCGCCGCTGGCGGAAAGTCGGCGCTTGCCCTGTGATCCGAGTCAACAGGGATTATGGGGGATCGATCTGCTTAACGTTCCGCGGTCGGACGTTCCTGCTGTCACGCATATCGACTATTCCGCTCGTGTTCAGACAGTTCATGAGGATACGAACCCGCGCTATTTCAAATTGCTGAAGGCATTCGAAGAAAAAACTGGTTGTGCCGTGCTCGTGAATACCTCATTCAATGTACGTGGAGAGCCGATTGTCTGTACTCCGGATGATGCCTATCGTTGTTTCATGCGGACAGAGATGGATGTGCTGGTTCTTGAGAACTGCGTGCTTAAGAAAGGGGATCAGAAGCCATTGGAAGGCGATTCAGATTGGAAAAAAGAGTTCGAGCTCGATTAACAACTATGAGGGACGTGGTGGAACAGCCAACGACAATAAAAGATCTTCGGAGTTTCGGCTTGCTGGTAGGCACTGTATTCGGCGTCATCGGTCTTTGGCCGATGGTCTTCCGTGGAGAGCCCATGCGTCTCTGGGCCATGGTTCTCGGCGGGACCTTAATCTTGCTTGGTGGGGTTGCTCCGCGCCTACTTGCTCCCGCCCATAAAGGGTGGATGTGGATGGGGCAGATATTGGGATGGATCAATACGCGGATACTTTTAGGGATCGTGTTTTATGGCCTTGTCACTCCTATTGGGTTGATTTTTCGCCTCATGGGAAAGGATACAGTGAGACGGACGTTCTCTGAGGAGACTCAGTCCTACCGAGTCTTGCGAACGCCGAGACCCCATTCTCACATGAAAAATCAATTCTAAGTATATTGCCGTTGTGGAGGTGTTTCATGGGTGGATTTGTCATGGAACTGTGGGCATTTATGAAGGAACGGAAGAAATTCTGGTTGCTGCCGATTATCGTGGTGCTGGTTCTGTTGGGAAGTTTGATCGTGCTGACCCAGGGCTCAGCTGTCGCTCCGTTCATCTACACATTATTCTAGCCGATTGAGAGTGTTTCCATGGCCATTGTATTCAAGGGGATTTCGGTCCTGGTTTTGGCCCATCTGTTACTTCTCTATGTGCCGATTACTGCCATCGGTTTGGGCAGCCTTCTTGTTGTCGCGGGGGCCGGTGTCTTCCTGGACCATAAGAATCTCTTCGCATTGGTATGTGCGGTAGCATTGCTAAGTGTAGCCTTGGAAGTGACGGTACGGTGGCTAGCACCCACGTCGATGCAGCCCTACTACAGACCACATGAGATGTTGGCCTTAGAGAAGACTTACCGACCCAACCAGAAAGTTCGTGTGGCGGTTCCGCATGGTGATTTGCTTGCGACAGATCCAATGCTTCCTCAGGATCTTGCGCAACCTCGGGAGGAAGTGTTTGCCACGGATTCCATTGGGTATAGAAATGATCAGGATTTTGCTCAAGAGAAACTCCTCCTCGTCGGTGATTCTTTCGTGGCTGGGATTGGCAATACGCAGGAAGATGTGTTGACCATGCAATTGCGCCGAGATTATGGAATCAATGCATATAATCTTGGATTTCCAGCGGATACACAGGGCTATGCCGAAAGAATCGCGTGGGCGCGGGCGAAGTTTCCAGGTATATCTTGTATCGGCATGGTGCTTTTTGAGGGGAATGATTTCCAGTTAGTTAACTCCGCCGAAGTGGCATCTCGCAATGCGGTCCCGAAAGGTTTTCAGCAGGTCGTAAAGTCCTACATTCGCCTCATTAGAGGGCATTCAGAATTTTCCAAGATGTTTTACGGGCTCACCACCAGGGCGTGGGAGGTGGTCCAGGAACGGATAAAGACTCAATCGGCTAGATCGGACGCTAGGCAACAACCTTCCAGAACTACGTTTGTCAAAAGTGTCAAAGGGGCTCCTATGGGGTTTCTACAGGGGTATGCGGACGTCGTCCAGCGACAGACATTTGATGATTATAACTTCGTTCGAGATCGATTGACTGAAGCCATGCCGGATTTCGTGCTATTTGTTCCTGATAAGTACCGGATCTATAGCAGATTGTTCGAAGATAGCGCCGTTGATCAGTTGCCGAACGCCCAGTGGGATTATTTGTCATCAGTAACAGCTCGATTGCGTATTCCTGCGGTCAACTTGACCGATCCGTTGATTGAACGTGCGCAAGAGATCATCCCTGATGGACGAACTGTGTTTTGGCGTGACGATACACATTGGAACAGAGAAGGGATTTCCGTGGCGGCTAGGGAGGTGGCCAAACTGCTTTCCACGATATCGAATGAACGATGCCGTGCAGATAGATTGTGAGCCTAATGTTCACTTTTCCAGCCAGCCCTTGTGTTGTATTTACCCACCAGAACAGGATTTGCAGTCCCTACAACAGGTGGCTTCGCTTGTTTGGAGGAGCGCCGCCAATTCGTAAATGGTGCTTAGCAGATTGAGCTGATGCTTCCAGTGTGCTTGCGATACCCCTTTAGAGTCATAGAAGTTGAGCGCCCTACGAGTGTACATGTATTGCCAACGTCTCAACTCTGGAGGGCTTATGACTCGACTCTTATTGCTTGGGCTACTGATGTGCAGCCTCATGACTACCCCCGCCCACGCGCTACTCATCACTATCGAACCCGATTCCTATGTAGCTGGCACCAATATTACGAACCTATTTAATGGATTGACGATCAATAGCTATTCTCATACCCTTACCAGCACGGCTCCCCCTACATATGGGGATGTTCATGTCACGAATTCAGTGTATCGGAACCTCACGCCATCAACCGGCACGCAACATCTGGGACCCTTTACTAACGTCTATGATGCCGCCAGGTGTTGGAGTACCGGAATTTGTTCCTCACCATCTATGGATAGCTTTCATTCGCTCCTTCTCCAATTTAGTAGCCCAACTAACTTTTTTGACGTGGCGTCGTTTTGGCAGTCCGACCCTGCAGGTATCTACGCTTACGATTACAATAACCAGCTCGTGGGCTCCTGTCTGAGTTTCGGCACGTATTGTAGCGGGGATGCCCGCATTACTTACTACTCTTATGGGAGCGGGTCGAGCTATAGCACCCTCCAGCTCGGCAGTTTGGATGGTGAGCGGCGAATTCAAACGGTCCTCATAGGTGGCATCATCGGCAACTCCGCAGCGGTGCTAGACACAATGCGATACAGCAGTGTCCCCGAGCCATCATCGCTCATGCTCCTGCTTTCTGGTGGGATACTGTTGCTCTTCGTGAGACGCATTGACACACGCGATACCTCTGGAAGCGCAGGTACCGTTCGAGCGCCTGATGAATCTTACTGACTGGCTTATACGCATGGAGATACACTGAGGCTCCGCCACAGCCGCTAGATGAATGCGTTATCACGCCAGTGCCCTGTCCCATCCCCCTCTATACAGACTGCTTTGGTTACGGATTGTTTTTCTGGGTGGCTAAAGTCTGGCCTCTGAAGCTCTTGTTTGAAATTGCTTCTTGACTGGTGTCTTATGAGTCTCCGAATTGTTTCATTGTGGTATTAAATTCTGAGACATGTTTAGTTTGACAATGGCCACATTATTCTCGCTGGTGGCAGTACTGGCGGCGCTGTTTGCCGGTGGATTGGCCTGCTGGTTGTATGCCAAAAGGCGGGAAGCGCCGTTTTACCCGAGCCTTGGGGTTCTCACCGGGCTTGTCTCCCTCGTGCATCTTGCCCACGGACTTGGATTGATGGACGAGTCTCATGGGCTTCTCTGGCGCCGGGTCGCATTGGCTTTTGAGCTCTGTCTGCCAATGGCACTCTTGTATGCGGGGCTCCGATTTTTACCTCCGCCTAGTGATCGAGAATGGCGTGTTCGTCTAATGGGTCTGCTTGGTCTGTTGCTGGCTGGGATGACGATGACTGATCACGTACTCGTCACGACGCCGCTGCAGGGCGGCGGGCTTGCCATTACACTGGGTCCGTGGGGGCACGTCCCCTATGTTTTTGTGGTGGTCGCAATGGCGATCGGGTTAGCTCAGTTGGAAGCCGTCTTGCGATCCAGCAGCGAATTGACGCGATATCGGCTGAAGCTCATCCTGATCGGTTTAGTCGGACTGGGGGGCTTTCAGATTTATCAGGCCAGTCACATGCTCATGCTGCCGATGTGGCGCGCCGAGCATGGGCTGCTCTTTAGTATAGTGTCGACGATTTCGCTCGGGTTGGTAACGCTCGGAATTGTTCGGAGCCGATTCAAAGAGTTGCTTGTCAACGCCTATGTGTCTCAGCAGGCGCTGGTCGGGTCGGTGACGTTTGTCGTTATCGGCATCTATCTGCTCGTTGTCGGAGTCATCGGCGAGTGGCTACGCCGGATCAATCAGCCCCTGGGATCGGAGTTGAGCGTTGTCGTCGTGTTCGGGGCCTTCGTGGCCCTAGCGGTCTTCGTGCTGTCGAAGGCCTCACGAAGCGAAATCCGGAAGCTGCTGGTTCGGAACTTCTATCGGTCGAAGTATGACTATCGTGCGGAGTGGCTGCGGGTGACCGAATCATTTCAACTCGCGACGACGAAGGAAGCGATTTTGGATTGCCTGTTGGATCTCTTGGTCAAGAATTTCTCCACCACCACCATTGCCGTGTGGATATTCAGAGAGGCTGATCGCCGATATTGTCAGGCACGGCCTGCGGCTCCCGAGACCGAGCCGGTGGAGCCCTCTCATCCGGTTGTTCAACAGCTGGCGGAGAAGGATGAACCGGTTGTCATGAGTGGCAAGAGCGGAGGTCTCCTCGTTGCAACGGATCCGCTGGTGCGAATGGGGGCGGAACTATGTTTCCCCATCCGGGTCCAAAACCGGTTGGTGGCATTCATCGTGTTAGGGGTACAGCCTCGCGGAGAGCCTTACGGGACCGATGATTGGGATCTGTTGCATGGGATTTGTCATCATGTCGGGACGCTACTTTCCCAGGCCGCGTTGGCGGAAGAACGGCAAGCCTCTGCTGAATTGGAGGCGTTGCACCGGTTTTCAGTATTTTGTCTGCATGATCTAAAGAATCTGGCAGCTCGCTTGTCTTTAGTGGCACAGAACGCAGAACATCACGGCCACGATCCCGCATTTCAGGAGTCGGCATTGAGAACCGTGTCTGACACGGCCAAGAAAATGACCGGCCTCATGACCAAGCTGTCGCTTAAGTCTTTCTCGCCGACCGTCATGGGGCAAGCAGATGCTGTTGACCTCTCGTCTCTTATCGAGGAAGTCGTGGCGCCACTGAGGCAAGACGATCTGGTTCGAGTCCATGTCAGCGGCAGCCCGGCTCCTCCTGTATTGGCGGTGCGAGAGCAGATCCAACAGGTTTTGCTGAATGTGTTGCTGAATGCCAGGCAAGCGATTGCCGAGCAAGGAGATATTTCAATTGCAGCAGAGCAATCGAACGGTTCTGTTATCATCACCGTGGACGATACGGGAAGGGGTGTTCAGCCTCACATGCTGGAGAATTTGTTCCGCCCTTCTCAGTCCGGTCGGCCCGGTGGGCTGGGAATCGGTCTCTACCAGTGTAAGAAAATTATTGAGGCACACGGGGGGACCATCCGGCTTCGGAGTGAGGAGGGAAAAGGCACGCAGGTGCAGATTACGCTTCCGTTGCCCCCGATGGCCGAGCATGAGACATTGCGCGTGAAACGTTAAAGGTGAAACGCGGTCGGCGCAAAGAGTGTATGGCACAAGCGGCATGAAGAGCGTATAGCCTTTGGCTGATGGCACAAGATTGAGAATATAGTTTTGAGTTGAGAGTGGAAAGTTGTGAGTTGTCTGGTTCGAGGCGCATCGTGCCACTATGCCACTTACCACTTGCATCTTGTTACTTGGTAACTACTCAGGTCGATAGGCTGAAGGGTTTCAGGGGTTAAGCATGCGTGATCACACACAACTTCGGGCATTTGAGTTGGCTGATGAAGTAGCCATGTTGGTGTATCCGGTCACCGCAGGGTTTCCGAAAGAAGAGTTGTTTGGACTGACGTCTCAAATACGGCGGGCAGCAGTGTCAGTTCCTTCTAACATCGTGGAGGGGTGCGCTCGTGCCAGCGAGGCAGAGTACCTCAGATTTCTCAATATCGCCTTCGGGTCATTGAGGGAACTAGACTATCAATTAAATTTGTCAAAGCGCTTGGGCTTCTTGCGCAACGAGGATTCATCTCTGCTTGAACCCAAGGTTGTAGAAACTGAGAAGGTGTTGAATGGCTTGATTCGTGCTTTGCGAGATAATGTATCGCCTTCAGCCTTCAGCCTGAACACCTGAGTAGTTACGTTACTTGAACCTATTCCCCCGGATCAACCATGACTGCTAATCCTGTCCTCTTACTTGTCGATGACGACGAGCAGATCCGTGAGCAGATGAAATGGGCCCTGGCCGGCGACTACCAAGTGGTGGAGGCTTCCGATCGGTCGTCGGCGTTAGCGCAGGTGAAGCAGGCAATGCCGGGGCTTGTGCTGCTGGACTTGGGGTTACCTCCCGATGTCGAGGGCGCTTCCGAGGGGTTGGCGATTCTTCGTGACGCGTTGCAGATCAATCCGTTGACGAAAATCATCGTCGTTACAGGCAATAGTGATCGATCCAAAGCCATAGCGGCTATTCAGAGCGGCGCCTACGACTTCATCGAAAAACCTGTTCAGCTCGACGTGGTGAAGGTGGTGTTGCAGCGTGCGCAGTACCTCGCCAATTTGGAACGGGAAAATCGGGCGTTGTTGCAACAGGCCGGACAGAGCGAATTTGAGGGTTTGGTCGGGAACTGTGAGCCGATGCAGGCGGTGTTTCACATAATCCGGCGTGTGGCCCCGTCCGATGTGCCGGTTTTGATCACAGGAGAAAGCGGGACAGGAAAGGAGCTGGTGGCGCGGGCCATCCATCGCCAGAGCCAACGCAAGGATGCCGCCTTTGTGGCGATTAATTGCAGCGCGATTCCCGATACGCTGATTGAGAGTGAATTGTTCGGGCATGAGAAAGGGGCCTTTACCGGCGCGGCACAGCAGCGAAAGGGGCGTATTGAACATGCACAAGGCGGCACCTTATTCCTGGATGAAATCGGTGACATTCCGTTACCGCTGCAAGTGAAACTCTTGCGCTTCTTGCAAGATCATGAGATTCAACGTCTCGGAGGGAAAGAGTCGATTGTGGTGGATACACGGGTCATTGCTGCCACCAACGTCGATCTTCGGGCTGCCATCGCTAACGGCCGATTTCGTGAAGATTTGTATTACCGGTTGTGTGTCGTCAAGGTCGCGGTGCCGCCACTTCGGGAGCGCCGCGCGGATATTCCTCTGCTGGCGCGGGCCTTCTTACTACGGTTTGTTGACGAGCAGAAAAAGTCGATCACGGGGTTTACTCCTGAAGCCATGGCTGCGTTGATCAACCATCCGTGGCCTGGCAATGTGCGCGAGCTGGAAAATCGGGTGAAGCGGGCCGTGGTCATGGCTGAGGGGCGCTACATCACGCCTTCACATCTGGAGTTGTCCTCCAGAGGGGGGATGGAGGGTGAGGCCGTGACCCTCCGGAGCCAGCGCGAGAATCGGGAGAAGGATTTAGTGCGTCTGGCGATGGAGAAGACTAGAGGCAATATATCCCGTGCAGCGACTGAACTGGGAATCAGCCGCCCGACACTCTATCAACTGTTGGACCGGTATGGTCTGAAAAAAACAAAGCAGGAGGGGTAGTGGGGAATAACAGTGGCAGGTTTATTTACACTACTGAAGTTGGTTACGGTGCGCATGTATCAAACTGAATTCATTGAAGATAATACAAAGACCTCTGCCTGGTGAGCGCGATAGGTTGTAAAATATTTTTGCATGTGTTTGCCGAGTGCGACAAACGTTTAAAATAGTAGTCAATAAATTTAATACGTTATGAATTGTTCGTGGATGGCACCAAGTGTGCTTATGAATAGGGCCTGCGATAGTCGGCAACTCGGTACTTGGAATTAGCAAGGGGTGGATATAATGAATAGAATGAAGGGTTTTGCGAAGCTCTTGAGCGTTGCAGCCCTTGGGATCGGATTGGCGGGTGCGCCAGCCTATGCCTTGGATCTTACGCCATCGACAACCGGCGTGTTTGGCCAGAATCTAGGTCCGGCCAATTGCGAGCCTGGTTGCGTGTACAGTGCGTTTGGCTTGCCGAACGACGGGTCACTGAGCCTTCTTTATAAGGCGGATGTGGGTGATGAGGAGAGTCCTGCTACGACGTACAGCGGGGACTTTGCAGGCAGTTACACCACCACGTTTCTCAACACCGCTCTTGACCCCTCGGGGGCGACCATAGCCTACACCGGTGGGGCGTCAATCGGCTGTCCGTCTTGCTATCTGGCTATTAAGGATGGGAATCAACAGCCATCGTATTATTTCTATAACTTGCAGAATTGGAATGGAACCGAAACCATCAATCTGAGTGAGTTTTGGCCAGGTCGAGGAGCCATCTCCCATGTTTCAATCTGGGGGACTCCAAGCGCGAGTGTCCCTGAACCTGCGTCCTTGCTCTTGCTTGGTGCCGGGTTGGCCGGGATGGGGATCTGGAGACGGAAGTTCGCAAAAGTCTAACTCACGAGAAGATAGTGAGCGGGAAGGCCAGTCCTCCGAGGTAGGGGGGCTGGCCTTTTTGTTTTTAGCGTGATTGCAGATGATTTCTGAACTAGGGGCGGTGAGCAGCAGGTTCCGTTCAACAGCCGGACTCTTGCCCGGTCTTGCGCTGTTTCTGATTTGTATGTTGAGCGCCTGCACAGGTGTTCG
This sequence comes from Nitrospira sp., assembly GCA_022842445.1. Taxonomy (GTDB): domain Bacteria; phylum Nitrospirota; class Nitrospiria; order Nitrospirales; family Nitrospiraceae; genus Nitrospira_D. The sequence goes on along the minus strand of JALHPO010000002.1, from coordinate 228,031 downwards.
CCCTGAGACGGCTGTCCCTTATCGGGAGGAAGGCGAGGCCGCAATGTTGTCTCGGGTACAGACTGTGGCGTTCCCCATTTTGCTGGCTTCGGCGGACCGGTGTCCGTTTGACCAGGAAGGGACGTACGGGTTTGTGTTTGAAGACGTCCCAATGCCTGATTTCCAAGCAAGATCAGGGTCCGGGCGAGGCATTGTGGTGCGTCAGGTCTATGTCCGCTCGCCTGCCGCACGTGCTGGGATTCAGACGGGAGATCAATTGATCGAGATCAATACGCGGGATGTCTCTACGGATGCCGCGTCAGCGGCGAGTGATTTGGTTCGGCGATTGACCAGGGCCAGAGTTCAGCCGTTGCAGCTTGATGTGATGCGGTCGGGACATCGGATTCGACTGTTGCTCGATGCAGCGTCGTTCTGCCAATTTACGCTGAGTTTGCTTCGATCGGATGTCGTCAATGCGATGTCCAATGGAAGGCAGATCCTGGTCACCACGGGCCTGATGCGATTTGTACGATCGGATGATGAACTCGCCTGGGTATTGGCTCATGAAATCGCCCACAATGTATTGGGCCATGCGCCGGAGGCCAGGTTACGGGTGATGCTCGACGCCTGGTTGGGTGCCACGTCAGGCAAAGCTTCTTCTCCGTCACCTTCACCACGTTCGCTCGAAGTGCAGGCGGATTATGTCGGAGCCTATTTGATGGCAAGGGCCGGATATGACCTAGAGGCGGTGCGGGAATTTTGGCGGAGGCTGGGACAAACGCACTTGCAGCAGGCCGACCCTGCGCAGGAATTCGATCAGTCCCATCCTACTACAGAAGAACGGATCGAGGCGTTTGAGACGACGCTCAAGGAAATCGAGGCCAAGCTGGTTCATGGAGAAGCTCTTGACCCGCCGGCGGGGCGGCACTGAACGAACGCGCCGCCGTACTTCTTAGAGCAGCTGTCAGAGCTTCTCCACGATCGTACGGGCTTCGTCCGATCCGGGGAAACGCGGATTGAGTTTCAACGCTGTTTGAAGCGACCGTTTTGCGCCCTCTTTGTCTCCGTTCTTGTACTGTGCCATTCCCACGTGAAACTGGACGAGCGGGTTTGTTGGCAGTTTTTCCACCGCTTCTTTGAGCAGCCCAAGGGCGAGCACATACGCGTTCTTTTTGTAATACAGCCATCCCATTGTGTCGGCAATCGAGGGGTCGGTCGGTTGTTGTTCGCGAGCGGTTTGCGCATGGTTGAGCGCCACATCAAGGTTGCCGCCCTGATCAACGAGCAACCAGGCCAGGTTGTTGGCCGCCGGTGCGAATTTGGGATTGAGCGCCAGGATCTTTTCATAACGCGCCTTGGCTTTGTCGTACTCTTTCTTTTGCTCGTGAATGATCCCGAGCATCATGTGAGCCTGAAGCGTCTGTGGAGCCTTGGTCAGCGCGGTTTCGTACTCTGCAACCGCGTGATCTGTCTTGCCGGTTTGGTAATAGACTTGCCCGAGGTTCAGATAGGATCCGAGTAGAGCGGGGTCCAGTTCAAGGGCTTTCTTGAATGCTGTTTCTGCCCCGTCCATATCCTTCACGGCCAAACAGAGTTCGCCGAGCAAATTCTGATGCAGCGCGCTTGTCGGAGCCGCGGCCACCTGCCTGGTCACGCGTTCTCGTGCTTCGGTTGATTTGCCCTGTGCGATCTTCATGAGAGCAATTTGGGCGATCGGCTCGATGGCGCTGGGTTTGAGGGCAAGGGCATCTTCGAAATAGGCCAACGCCTTTGTGTCGTTCTTTTCGGCGCGGGCTACGAGGCCAAGGCGGTAGGGGCCCAGGGCTTCCTTCGGCAGCGCTTTTGCGATGGCCTCATAGACCTGCTTGCTCTTGGCAAGATCCCCCTTCCGGAGATAGGCGTCGCCTGCGATGACGGCGGCCTGGACGTTTCGCGGATTGAGTTGGACCGCGGCCTGTGCATGTTCCAGTGCCAGATCCACCGCCCCTTCGGCCAGCAGCAGTTCGGCAAGGGCGGTCCGGGCTTCTGGAAGGGACGGATTGCGTCTGACTGTCTCGGTCAAGGCGGCTCGTGCCTGCGGGAGTTGACGTTGTTTTAGATAGGCGATCCCCTGGAAGTAGTATGCGGGGGCAAAGTCCGGATTTGCCGTGATCAGGGCTTGGAAGCCGGAAATGGCATCGTCCAGCTTGCCGCTGCCCAAGAGGATGCGTGTCTTGAAAAAGCGTCCGCTTATGTCGTCGGGATTGTGGTCGAGTATCGCTTTGACCTTGGGTTCGGCGTCGGCCAGGTTGCCTGCGTCGAGATACGTCGCGATTAATTTGTCTCGGGCAATGGCGGACTTTGGGTTCAGCTCTTCGGCGCGTCTATAGCTCGCGAGGGCTTTCCCGGGATTTCCGATCCAGCTATAGAAATCACCCAGGTAGATCTGGGGCTGTTCGTTCTGAGGATAGGCGGCAGCCCATTTTTGGAATACCCCTTCCGCTTCCGCAAGTTTGTTGATGCGCTGGTACAATCCGGCAAGCCGCAGTCGTCCGACTTCGTTCTCGGGTGCGATATCCACCACCTTTTTGTACGAGGCTTCCGCGAGATCAGGTTTGTCGATCGAAAGTTGGAAGTCTCCCAAGGCCAGCATGAGATCTGTGGATCCGGGGTTGGCGGTCAGTCCCTGGTGGAGCATGTTTTCGGCGGCAGCTCGATCCTTGGCGAAAAAGTAGGCGCGCGAGAGCTCCAGATAAATGCCGATATTCTTCGGGTCGAGGGCAAGGGCGTTCTTAAGCTCTACAATCCCGTCTTGAAACCGTTGTTCGTTGAGGAGGCTTCGACCCCGAATGACCAGTGCATCTTTATCCTGCGGGGCCGACGCCAGGATGAGGTCGGCCTGCTCCCGCGCCTTTGCCGGCTCATTGCCGAGCAGGTAGAGCTCGCCGATTCTAACTTGAGCGTCACGGTTGTTCTTGTTGAGTTCAAGGGTCTTGGTCAGTGCTGCGAAAGCCTTTTGGAGATTTGTGCGCCCGCCAAGCTTCAGATGGATCACGGCCATTTGGTAGTAGGCTTCAGCATTGGCTGGATCGGCTTTTGTCACGTTCATATATTCAATAAGCGCCTCCTGGAGTTGCCCTTTCTCCATGTACCCGGCAGCTCGTTCAAGATGCTTCGTCTTTTGAGTTTCCGGTGATGCTTGATTACAGCCATGAAATACCAAGACGAAGAGGCAAAGGGCTGTGAAGAGGTAGCGGGAAGGATGTGGCATGCTGTTTTCCTTCTACATATGCGTAGCAGATACGCGGCGCCTGGTCATTAGGTGTGATTGCTATTCGATGGAGTGATTATTGGATGGGAGGCGCGGTATAGTCAACGACCATTCGTTTCTCTGCGGCATTGATGGAGACTGCTCCAATAGGCATTCTGGACCGGCTGTGGTATGAGCTAATCGTATGCTGAACTTTGTGAGGCAGTCAGCTTGTAACGCGCTCCGCACTTTTCAAAGAAATTGGCTGCGCTCCGGTCTTGCCGTGTTGGGGATCGTTATCGGTGTCGGCGCAGTGATTGCGATGGTGAGCATCGGACTGGGGGCTAAGGCGGCTGTTCAATCTCAGTTGGCAAGTATGGGTACAAATGTCATCTTTGTTTTGCCGGGTGCGACGACTGTTAGTGGCGTGCGAACCGGGTTGGGTGGCTCGGCCACGCTCACCATTGCGGATAGTCAAGAACTGAAGAAACGAGTTGGGCTTTTGCGCGAGGTAACTTGGATGAAGCGTCAGCAGAATCAAGTAGTCTATGGAAGCCGCAACTGGAGTGTTCAGGTCTTTGGTGTTACGCCGAGTTTTTTCTCTATAAGAGACTGGCCAGCTATCAGAGGAGGGGCTTTGACCGACGCGGATTTGGAGGCCGGAGCCCGAGTCGCCTTGCTCGGACAGACGGTAGTAGAGAATTTGTTTGATCCTGGTGAGGAACCAGTTGGTGCGCTCATACGAATCAAAAATGTGCCGTTTCGCATCATCGGTGTGCTGTCTCCGAAGGGCCAGTCCTCGGAGGGAATAGACCAGGATGACGTAATTTATATCCCGTTCACGACAGCCGAGCGCAAGTTATTTGGGAGTCAGTTTCTCGGTTTGGTCGGGGCCGTACTTGCTTCTACCGAAAGAGAAGAGGATTTGCGCCCAGCTGTCGAAGAGATACGAAGAGTTCTGCGAGAGCGACACCGATTGCCTGCTGATCACCTCGACAATTTCACCATTCGGACGCAGCTCGATATCGGGAAGGTTCAGGAGGAGTCGAGTCACACGCTTACGGTGATGTTGTTTGCCGTTGCGGCTATCTCGCTCTTGGTTGGCGGTATCGGAATCATGAACATCCTATTGGTATCGATTACAGAGCGGACTAAGGAAATCGGCCTGCGGATGGCGGTCGGAGCAAGACGGTCGCACATTCTATGGGAATTTCTGATAGAGGCCGTTATCTTGAGCTTTGTCGGAGGAATTCTCGGAGTCGTGCTCGGGATCGTCATGGTCCAGGCCGTCACCGTGACGGCGGGGTGGCCAACAATCATCAGCGCGCAGGTTGTATCGATCGTGATCGCATTTTCTGCGAGCATCGGTCTCTTCTTCGGTCTGTATCCTGCCAATAAGGCGGCTCGCCTCAACCCAATCGACGCCTTGCGGTACGAATAACAAGGTCCCTGCTGTTCTAGAAGACGCTCCGGCTGACTTCGTTTGAACGAATGCTCTCGTTTCCTGCCGTATCGACAGCTGTCACCGTGAAATAGTATGTGTTTCCCACCTGAAGCCCGGTGGCCAGATAATTGACTGTGCCGGCCGGGACAGTTGCCACTGGGGCGCCGTAAACGCCTTGAGTATTCGATCGGTAAATGTTGTATGAGGCCAGATCCGGTTCCGCATTCGCATTCCACATCAATGTCGCTGACGAGGTGGCCGACGCGTTCAACGTAAGCGTCACGTTCACAGTCCTCGTAATCCCCCCGCCGGTCACCGTAATAGTCGCTGAATTGCTTCCCAGGCTGGCGTTCGCCGTATTCACGCTGGCCGTGATCGTCCCGTTGGTTGAACCGGATGTCGGGCTGAGCGATAACCAGGTGGCGCCATCGCTTGCCGTCCATGTTTGATTGGAGCTGACGGAGACGGTCTGGTTTGCCGGGTTTGCTGCTCCCTGTGTCGCCGTAAAGGAGAGGCTGCTTGGCGACAGGGTTACTGAGGCTGCCGTGACCGTGAGAGTTACACTGACCGTTCTGGTCGTGCCGCCACCTATAACGGTGATAGTGTCGCTATTGCTCCCGACCGATGCGTTGCTCAGGTTGACGCTTGCCGTGATGGTGCCGTTTCCGGTGCCTGAGGTGGGACTAAGAGTGAGCCATGAAGTGCTGCTGCTCGCGGTCCAGCTGCCGTTCGATGTAACGGTCACCGATTGATTAGGCGGATTACTGCCGCCTTGCACACCCGAATAGTTCAGTGAGGAGGGGGTCAGTGTAATCGATGTCGAGGCTGGAGCAACGGTGAAGGTCACGGGTATCGAGACACTCGTGGCTCCTGTGGCGCTGAGGGTAATCGTCGCATTGTAGGTACCGGCGGTCAGCGATCCGGTAGCAGCCGTCGCTGTGATCGTCCCGTTGCCTGTCCCTGAAGCCGGACTCAGCGTCAACCACGCCGCGCTGTCATTGGCTGACCAGGTCAAAGTTCCGCCGCCGGTGTTGCTGATCGTGAGCGCTTGAGTGGCCGGGTTGCCGCCGCCCTGCTGGGCCGCAAACGAGAAGCTTGTGGGGCTGGCACCAATTGCGGGTGGCACCGGGGCTGCCGTGACGGTGAAGGTCACGGGCACCGAGACACTCGTGGCGCCTGTAGCGCTGAGCGTAATTGTGGCGTTGTAGGTGCCGGTCACGAGGGAACCGGTTGCAGCCGTCAGAGTAACTGTACGGGTGCCAGTGCCGGTGGTCGCGCTGAGCGTCAACCACGCCGCGTTGTCATTGGCTGACCAGGTCAAAGTTCCACCGCCCGTGTTGCTGATCGTGAGCGCTTGAGTGGCCGGGTTGCTGCCGCCTTGCTGGGCTGTAAACGAAAAACTCGTGGGGCTCGCGCCGATCGCGGGCGGCACCGGGGCTGCCGTGATGGTAAAGGTCACAGGGACGGAGACAGTCGTGGCGCCTGTAGCGCTGAGTGTAATCGTTGTATTGTAGGTGCCAGTGGCGAGGGAGCCAGTCGCGGCCGTCAGGGTGATCGAACCGGTGCCGGTGCCGGAGGCAGGGCTGAGCGTCAACCACGCCGCGCTGGCACTGGCCGACCAGGTCAAGGTACCGCCGCCGGTGTTGCTGATCGTGAGCGCTTGAGTGGCCGGGTTGCCACCGCCTTGCTGGGCCGTGAACGAGAAGCTCCTAGGGCTTGCGCCGATCGCAGGCGGGTCGGTGGGGGATGGCGTAGGAGTAGACGAAGTTGGAGTGATGAGCTGGCTCATCCCAGGCATTTCGGAAAGCAGCCGGCCTAACCCTCTGGAACCGCTTGCATTAGAAGATGAGCCGCCTGATGCCGCCGCTGTCAGCCCGGTTGCTCCAGATACGGTGCTGCTTGAGGCGGAGGATAGAGATGCTTGTACAGCTGTATTCCCTGTGATGGGTGAAGCAAATGAAACAGAGGCAAGGCTGCTTTGCTGTGTTCTGTTGGTCTGGGTGAGAGACCCCGAAGTCGGCGGTTGTGTAACAGCGGTATTCGTCGTCGTGTCGCTCACGGGTATTTGTTCCGACAGTGATGATCCCGTCGGGACAGCGGAAGGCGCTACCGTTGCCATTTTTGGTGAGGCAGGTTTTCTGATGAGGCTGTGATGCCTGCGGCCTTGAGGTTGTGTTGTGCTTGAGAGGAGATGGCTTGAAACGGTTGATCGCTCATTTGCAGCCTGTTGCCGTGACGATGAAGTCGTACTCTGCGCAAAGGCCGACGATGTTCCATGGTCTGACATGGGCAGAAACCCAGTTGTTAGCGATAGCCAAGTCCCTGAAATGGCCAATACCAAGAGCTTGCTCTGATGTATAACCGGCGATCTCATCGGGCGCATGGTCGATACCCTCCGTGTTGCAAGACCTGCAATACGACGCCACTAAGTCTTGATCCTAAATGGCCAGAGAAAATGATCATGCTCGGTGTCTCTCTTTGGTTCCTGTTTCGCGTGATGTACGCGTTGTCAAGACCGTATGCCTGCCAGGATCAACAGCAAGAGAGGTGCCCCCCAGGCCTTTCCAGGTGCCGTTTTTCGGCGATTCTAAAAAGTACGAGGGGTTACCAACGAGTTGAAGCGGCTTTGTGGGTGACAGAAGCCTGGTGAAGTGTTCCGTTGCCGTAAATTATCCCCGATTACCCTTGGGGGATGTACATTTCTCGTAGCGAGAGAGACGGGCCTCTACAGGTTTGATTAATAAGAACAATTTCTTGCAGTGCTCGCATATAAGGAGTAATAATCGTTGTATTTTCAGGGAATTTTGCCTGTAGGAAGCTTCATTCTACGTAGTATTCGCTGAAACCTGGAAATACACTCACTTTTGCTTCAAGAAGCACTTGCGTTCCCGCCTGTATCAGCGTTGCGATAGACGATCTAGCCCGTACCGCATTGCGATCCGACATTCATTGGCTGGGTTCGGGAATCTGCCAATTCTTGACTGAGCTTAGGGCTTCTGCCATTGTTTGTTGCCATACCAAAAAGAGGAGCGCTATGAAAGAAAAGAAAGGGCGGTCGGTCGCGGTTGTGGGATTGGGTTATGTCGGGCTTCCGATCGCTGTCGCGTTTGGGAAATTCGCCCCGGTGATCGGTTTCGATATCAACAAGACGAAGGTCGAGGAGTTGAGAAAGGGCATCGATCGGACGGGGGAAGTATCGGCGGAGGATCTTTCAACCAGCCAGGTGCGATATACCTATGAGCCGGCAGATCTCAAGGCCGCCGATTTTATCATCGTCGCGGTTCCGACTCCCATCAGTGAAACGCTCCAGCCGGATTTGAAAGCACTGAGAATGGTATCGGAAGTGATCGGCGCCAACATGTCGCGTGGCACGATTGTCGTCTACGAATCGACCGTCTATCCGGGAGTGACGGAGGAGATCTGCCTGCCGATTCTGGAAAAGAAATCCGGCCTCAAGGCCGGTGTCGACTTCAAAGTCGGATATTCTCCGGAGCGGATCAATCCGGGTGATAAGGAACACACGATCGAGAAGATTGTGAAGGTCGTTTCCGCACAAGATGCGGAGTCGCTGGAAATTGTCGCTGACACCTACGGCATGGTTGTCAAAGCGGGGGTTCATCGAGCTTCCAGTATCAAGGTTGCGGAGGCGGCAAAGGTCATCGAAAACACACAGCGCGATCTCAATATCGCGCTGATGAACGAACTGGCGCTGATCTTCCATCGTCTCGGAATCGATACGAAGTCCGTGCTTGAGGCGGCGGGAACAAAGTGGAACTTTCTCAAGTTCTCGCCGGGCCTTGTAGGCGGCCACTGCATCGGAGTCGACCCGTATTACCTTACGGCGAAAGCTGAATCCGTGGGATATCACCCGCAAGTGATTCTTTCCGGGCGACGCATCAACAATGGGATGGGCAAGTTCGTGGCCGAGCAAACCATAAAGCTACTGAGTCAGCTGTCACGCCCTGCCAATCAGCTGACCGTGGGTGTGTTGGGCTTGACGTTCAAGGAGAATGTGCCGGACCTCCGGAACAGCAAAGTGCCGGACATCATCAATGAGCTTCGTGAGTACGGAGTCAATGTGCTGGTGCATGATCCGATGGCTGAACGCGAAGAGGCAGTTGCGGAATACGGGATTCATCTTGTCGATTGGAAGGAGCTCAAAGACCTCGATGGGTTGATCCTTGCCGTTGCCCACCGGGATTATGCCCGCATGAATCTGGAAGATCTCCTGAAGCCGTTGCGCAGTCTGAACAATGGCGTATTGATTGATGTGAAGAGCATGTTGGAGCTTGGCAAGGTTCCTGGTTCTCTCAAGTACTGGCGTCTCTAGATGAGGAATGAGAAAGGCTTCAATTATCCCACCATTAGGTTGTTGCCGAACTGATCTTTAGCGGCAAGAGGAAATTGATAAGAGGGTACCTGGAAGATTGTTGTGAGAGTTAGAGCGGGGAGAAGGTTAATTACCCACGAAAAGTATTTTGTAGTGGCAAGGATTGCATGAGCATCATTGTGACGGGCGGTGCCGGATTTATCGGCTCCAATTTCATCTTAGACTGGCTACAGGGGGGCGACGAAATTGTTGTCAATGTGGATAAGCTCACTTATGCCGGCAATCTGGATAACCTGACATCTGTCCAGAAGAATCCACGGCACCAGTTCGTCATGGGCGATATCGGCGATACGGCGCTGTTTGCTAAATTGTTGACCCAACATACTCCTCGGGCCATCGTGAACTTCGCTGCAGAAAGCCATGTGGATCGGTCTATCCACGGACCGGCAGATTTTATTCAGACGAATATCGTTGGAACTTTTCGGATGCTTGAAACGGTGCGCAGCTATTGGACTGGTTTGCCGACTCAGGAGAAATCCGCATTTCGCTTTCTCCATGTCTCCACCGATGAAGTTTATGGATCGCTAGGGAAAGGCCAACCGGCGTTTACAGAGCAGCATCGGTATGAGCCGAACAGTCCCTATTCTGCCAGTAAAGCGTCATCAGACCATCTGGTGAGAGCGTATCATCACACGTATGGGTTGCCTGTACTGACGACGAACTGCTCCAATAATTATGGGCCGTTCCAATTCCCGGAAAAACTCATCCCGTTGATCATCCATAATGCCCTTGCCGGTAAAGCATTGCCGGTCTATGGAGACGGGCAGCAAGTCCGTGATTGGCTCTACGTCGGCGATCATTGTGCCGCGGTCCGGCGGGTGCTGGATGCTGGACAGGTCGGTGAAACATACAACATTGGAGGAGGGAATGAGCGGGTGAATCTGGATGTCGTGCGAACGGTCTGCACCATTCTGGATGATTTTCATCCGAAACCGGACGGCGGCAACTATCAAAGTCAAATCACGTTTGTGAAGGATCGCCCTGGTCACGATCGCCGATATGCCATCAATCCCGAAAAGATCCAGCACGAGCTTGGCTGGAAGCCTGCAGAAACATTTGAAACTGGGATACGAAAAACGGTTCGGTGGTATCTTGACCATCAAGCATGGGTCCGCAATGTCACTACCGGGGCCTATCGCCATTGGGTGGAGAAACAGTACAGCCTATGAAAATTGTATTGCTCGGAAAAGAAGGTCAAGTTGGGTGGGAATTGCAGCGGCGCTTTCGACCTTGGGCGATCTTGTCGCCACCGAACAGTGCGGCCTGGATCTTGAGCGCTCCGACAGTGTGCGTGAGTGGATTCGCAGGCATCAGCCCGCAGTCATCGTGAACGCGGCTGCGTATACGGCGGTGGATCAGGCAGAATCTGAACCGGAGAAGATGAGAAGAATCAATACTGAAGCAGTAGGAGTGCTGGCGGAAGAGGCGAGTCGGATCAATGCCTGGCTGCTTCATTACTCTACCGACTATGTGTTTGACGGAATGAAATCCGCTCCCTACGTGGAAAATGACGAGGCTCGTCCGCTGTCGGTGTATGGCCGTACGAAGTGGGAGGGGGAGGAGGCTCTCCGTGTCTGGAATCCGAAACACTTCAATTTCAGGACCAGTTGGGGGTTCGCCTCTCGTGGAAGGAATTTTGCGAGAACCATTGTGCGACTTGCCAAGGAAAAAGAGACCTTGAGCGTCATTGCCGATCAATGGGGTGCTCCGACGGGCGCTGAGTTGCTCGCAGATGTTACGGCCGTGGCGCTCTACCGCGCTCTGAGCGTCGAACAAAACGAGCGCTTGAGCGGCACCTATCACTTGGTAGCGGCGGGGGAAACTAATTGGCACAAGTACGCGCAGTACGTCCTGACTTTGGCCAATCAGCACGGTGTGGTTTTAAAGACGGCGCCGGAAGCCGTGATCCCTATTCTGACCGAGGCGTATCCCGTGCAAACCCAAAGACCGCGTAATTCTCGCTTGGATGTATCGAAGGTTACGAAGACATTTGGTATCCATCTTCCGGATTGGCGTATTCATGTCCGTCGATGTCTGGATGAATTAGCCGCACAGGGGGCGCTGTGATGCGCAAGGGTATTATTTTGGCGGGCGGCACTGGGTCTCGCCTTCACCCTGCCACGGTGGCAGTCTCCAAACAGCTTCTGCCTATCTTTGATAAGCCGATGATTTACTATCCGCTCAGCACGCTCATGCTAGCGGGAGTTCAGGACATACTCATCATTTCAACGCCGCAAGATACTCCCAGGTTTCAGCAGCTTCTCAGGACCGGCGAGCAATGGGGGATCAACCTCAGTTATGCTGTTCAGCCATCTCCGGACGGGCTGGCACAAGCTTTCATTATAGGAGAATCATTTGTGGGGCGGGATGCATCTGTGCTGGTGCTGGGCGACAATATTTTTTATGGCCATGACTTCCCACAATTACTGAATCGAGCGATGGAACGACGGGAGGGTGCAACGGTTTTCGCCTACCATGTTCATGATCCTGAGCGATACGGTGTCGTAGAGTTCAATGTCGGCGGCCAGGCTATCAATCTCGAAGAAAAGCCTGCCGTGCCAAAATCCAGTTATGCCGTCACAGGGTTATATTTTTATGATGCCTATGTCGCATCACTCGCGAAGCAGCTCAAGCCGTCGGCACGCGGTGAGCTTGAGATTACCGACCTGAACCGACTGTATCTGGAACGGGGGCAATTACATGTCGAAATTATGGGTCGTGGATATGCCTGGTTGGATACAGGAACTCACGAGTCGGTTTTGGATGCCAGCCAATTCATCGCCACGATTGAACACCGGCAGGGGCTCAAGGTGGCGTGTCCGGAGGAGATCGCCTATCGCAACAAATGGATCGACGCCGGCCAATTGGAGAAACTGGCCCAGCCCCTCATGAAAAATGGATACGGCCGCTATTTGCTGCATGTATTGAAGGAGCCGGTGTTGTAAGATGCCCATTCGGCCGACAGATATTAAGGATGTTCTGGTGGTGGAACCGAAGGTGTATCGTGACGATCGGGGCTTCTTTTTTGAGAGCTTCAATCAACAGGCATTCTGTCAGGCGATCGGGAGAACTGTCTCATTCGTCCAGGACAATCATTCGTTGTCCGCCAAACATGTGTTGCGTGGGCTGCACTATCAAATTCGCCAACCCCAAGGGAAGCTAGTCCGAGTTATCGCAGGGGCTGTCTTTGATGTGGCCGTGGATATTCGGCGAACCTCCTCGACATTCGGGCAATGGGTGGGAGAAGTACTCACTGCGGAAAATCAGAAGCAGATCTGGGTGCCGGAAGGGTTTGCCCACGGTTTTCTAGCGCTCTCCGATCATACAGAAGTCCTATACAAGACGACAGACTATTGGTCGCCACAACATGAACGGTGCATCATCTGGAATGATCAATTGCTGAAGATAGAATGGCCGGCCGACGGTTTTCCGCCGATACTCTCGGCCAAAGATGGTCAAGGTCTGCCGTTTGCCGGCGCCGAGTTGTTCTCCTGAGTTAGTGGTTCTATTGGATCTAGGTAAGACGCCTGCCTCCCTCAATTATTAGCGTCTGTGAACCGCCCGCTTCCTATCTACAATAGTTGTCAGATACATCATCCTGAGATCTGCTGTCTCCGCCCCTTCTTTTTCTGGACTTTTCCTTTGAGCCTTTCTTCGTCTGTAGTATAAGAGAGTGAGATTGGACCGCTGTGTTCTGTTCAGCCTGATGACTATGTCTTCGGCGGAAAGGGTATCTTCGTGATCTGCGAGGAGAATTTCCTCAACCGAAAGCCAGCCATTATCGCCCAGATCTGTGGCTTATTCCTGGTCACAGGATGCTCCTTGTTTATTTCTGCCGATATCAAGCGGGGAGATCAACATCTGGCAGCTGGGAACTGGGAAGAGGCAGGTCTGGCTTATAAGCAGGCGCTGAAAGACGCCCCGTTTGATCCCTCCCTGCAGAGCAAATACGCCTTGGCTCGTGAACGTGCGGCAGCGATGTATGAAGAGCGCGGACGGACGTTTTTGAAGGAGCGGCGGGTTGATCAGGCCATTGAGCAATTCAAACGTGCGCTTACGATCGAACCATCGAGCTCGGAATATCAGGCCAGTCTTGCTGAAGCGATTCGCCTCAAGGAGTCGCGATCGCAGTATCGTGAAGCGGAACGTCTGGTTCAGCTCGGGCGGACCGATGAGGCAATCGACGGCTTTACGAGATCCGCCGAATTGGACCCTGCATTCCGCGAGCCGCTGGAAAGCATCAGTCGTCTGACGGAGGAGCAGCAGGCGCTCATGAGGGGCGACCGGCTCAAGCAGCCCGTCACGCTCAAGTTTAGAAATGCGGGCATCAAGGAAGTGTTGGAAGGCGTGGCCAAGGCCGGCGGGTTGACTCTGATTTTCGACAAGGACGTCAGGAACGACCCGGTTTCTATTGCGATTCAGGACACACCTTTCGAGGATGCGCTCCAGCTTCTTCTGAACAGCAATAACCTGTTTTCCCGCGCCGTATCCCCGGGCGTATTGATCATCAGCCCCAACACCAAACAGAAGCAGGAACAGTATCAGGACCTAATGATCCGAACGTTTTATCTTTCAAGCGCGAAATCCAAAGACATGTTGACGCTTCTGAAAAGCATGTTGGATTCGAAGCGTATGCACGCGAATGAGCAATTGAACACGATCGTGATTCGAGATCAGCCTGAGAAAATTCAAATGGCTGAAAAAATCATTCTGGCCAATGATCGTCAAGAGTCGGAGGTGCTTTTTGATGTCGAAGTGCTGGAAGTCAACCGAACGGCCAATCAGAACTATGGGCTGACTTATCCGAAGCAGGTCGCCGGCGCCATGGTTCCTCTCCCGCCTCCTGCCGGTCTTATTGCCGGGACGTTGGCTCAGCAGTTCAGCGCCAGCCAGTTGTCGGACCTGGGTCCCGGGAACTATCTCTTCAAACTGCCGACAAACATCCAATTGGATTTTTTTAAACAAATTACGGACGCGAAGACATTGGCTGCGCCGAAGATCCGGGTCATGAACAACCGGAAGGCCGAAATCAACATTGGTGATAAACAGCCGATCCTGTTGTCGACGACGAATGTTCTGCCGGGTCAAGCTGCAACAGGCGCCGTGCCGACCACATCGACCGTTACTTCTATTGAGTTTCGGGATACCGGCGTTAAACTGGCAGTGGAGCCTTCCATCAGGCTGGGTGGTGAGCTTGGATTGAAAATGAAGATTGAAGTGATTCGCTTGGGCGAACAAGTCACCTTGCAGGCGTCTCCGCCCATTACGCAATTCAAGTTCGGTAACCGGTCTGCTGAGACAATGCTCAGCATCAAGGACGGGGAAACCATTGTATTGGGCGGCCTCTTGCAAGAGGAAGACCGCAAAACCAAAGTGACGATCCCCTGGATCGGCGACCTTCCCTTTATTGGAAATCTCATCAGTTCATTCAGGACGGATCGGGTTACGACAGAGGTGATTCTCACGATTACGCCGCATATTGTGCAGAACATGACCCCTCCGGCGCTCAGTGCGCAAACCTTCTGGTCCGGAACAGAATCGACCTATGCAACCGGTCCAATGTTTTCGACCCCAACCCAGAAGGTGTCTGCCAATTCCGGCAGTGTCTATGGAGAGGGCGCGGCTGTTTTCAATAGCGGGGTCAAGGGCGCCAGGGATAAGACCTCCAGCCGTTCTCTAGCGCAACTAGCGAGTCCTGATCCTGTCTTGGCAATCCATCCCGATGAGTCGGCCGTCAAGCTCGGCAAGGAAATCAAATTGTCGGTTGTCGATGGGCGGCTCAGCGCATCGGATCAAAACATTTTTAAGTTGGAATATGATCCGACAATTCTCCAGTTTAAACGGCTTGGTGAGGCGGAACTCGTTAGCCCGTCAAGTCTCTCGTCGGGCGATATGGGAGCCGCGGTAGGAACTGTCGAATTCCGGCTGGCTCGTCCGGGGCAGCGTGCTCCACGATCTGTCAGCGTTGTCTTCATGACGAAAGCCCCGGGAGTTTCTCCGATCCGTGTCGAGCTTGTTGGCTCTGATGGTATCGGACGGGCGGCTTCTTCGGAAATCGGGACAGGGGTTGTGAGAGTCCGGTGAAAGAAGAGGGGCTCACGCTTCTGGAGATCCTTGTCACCATGACTATCGTGGTGATTTTGGCTTCCGTCGCCATGCCGCTGAGCAAAGTGTCGTCGAAGCGGGTGCAGGAAATTGAATTGCGTCAGCAGCTCCGGACGATACGGAGCGCCATCGATACGTTCAAGCTTGAATGGAACCGGGACGGAGATGTGCTGATCGGGCCGGTGTGCGTGAAAAATAAATTGACGTGCAAAGATGTGACGAGCCAGTACGGCTACCCGAAGTCGCTCAATATGCTGCTGGGGGTCAAACTCACCGGAGAAGAGGCCACGGTTCGCGGGACGACCGTCAGGCGATATCTGCGCGTGGTGCCGGTGGACCCGCTGACCGACAAGCCCGATTGGGTGCTGCGTTGCTACAGAGATCAGCCGAAGCCGTCCGGTTGGTGCGGCGAAGACGTCTATGATGTGATGACTCAAAGCGAGGCGGCCGCGCTCGATGGAACGAAATATCAGGACTGGTAAGCATGGGGCGGGACATGCGCAGGGTTTCACGCTCATTGAGCTGATGATTGTGGTGTCCATCATCGGAATTCTTGCCACAATCGCGGTTCCGTCCTACCAGTCGTCCGTGATCAAGGCGAGGGAGACCGTGTTGCGGCAAGATTTATTCACCATGCGGGAGTTGCTCGATCAGCATCGCGCCGATCAGGGGAAATATCCTCCGTCCTTGGACGGACTGGTTGCGGCGGGATATCTGCGAACGCTTCCCAAAGATCCCTTTACGAATTCATCGGATTCCTGGCAAGAGATCACCGAACCGACCGAGGGCGGTGTTTTTGATGTCTATTCCGGGTCGGACCTCGTCGGGACAAACGGGACTGCATATAACCAATGGTAACCATGCCTCTACAGCGATCGGGTCCGAGTCTTTCTACGCAGGGGAGGGACTGTCCGGGAGCGGCCCTCTGGCGTGCCGCGTTCATTGGAGTGGTGTTATTAGGGTTTGTCATGAGCTCCGTCGTTGCCTGCAGCCCGCTGGAGCCGCTTGATGAACCGGAGTTTTCCGACCTGCAATTGACCATGGATACGTTGAAGACTTCGCTCCGGGATGCCCAACGAACAGTCGCCGAGTTGCGCGCGGAAATTGATTCACGGCGGCTGGAATTAGCCGACCTCCAAATCTCCCGGGCTCAATTGGAGGGGCGCGTCCGCGAGGCAGAACGCCGGTTGATTGAAGCACGACATGTGATCGATCTCCAGCGGGAAGAGCTGGCCGGCTCACGATCCGCGCGAGAACGGGCAGCCCGGACCGGGGCTATCCTACAGAGCCAGCTGAAGCAACTCCATAATCAGGTTGCCGGAACGGGAAGTCCGGCGGGTACGTCTTCGGCAAGAGGTCGTCAAATGGGGCTGGCGTCGGCAAGACTTGATCAGGTAGATGGATTGCCGGAACGCGCTGCAGTGGCGGTGACGCAGGCGCCGTATTTCCATGAGAAGGCATCGGTTGACACAGCCAGGGTTTCGAGAACCGCTGCAGGCAATCCCTTGCGAGTGGTGGTTATGCCGGGCGATACCCTGTGGAGTATTGCCCAGCGGCATCGAGTTTCTCTCAAACGGCTGATGGCCATGAACCAGCTTTCCGATAGTCATATCCAGGTCGGTCAAGACCTCTGGCTGGTGGCGCTCCCGGTCTCCGGTGCGCGTGAGTACAAGACGGCTGAATAGTGCAGGAGTCGCTCGGCTGCTAGCTATAAAGGTCCATCATTATGGCGGTATTTTCGTACCGAGTTGCCAGGCCCGATGGTTCCACTCTCAATGGCCAGGTCGAGGGGGACGATGAGTCGAGGGTGCGCGCCAAACTTGAATCGCAAGGGCTTCTGGTGTTCAAGCTTCACCGCCGTGGGATGGGATCGGCAGCGGCATCGGGGAAGTCCTGGTCGTGGGGCACGCTTCCGTTGGGAGAGTTTTTGATTTTCAACCAAGAGCTGCTCGCGTTGGTGAAGTCGGGATTGCCGGTGTTGCGGGTGTGGGAGCTGCTGATTGAACGCTCTGCGCATGCGGGTTTTCAGCAGGTGCTGCGCAATGTTCGTGAAGATATCCGTGGCGGTTCATCGGCCTCCGATGCGTTAGCCAGACATCCTCTGTATTTTCCAGACCTCTACGTGGCGACAGTGAAGGCAGGTGAGCAATCGGGCAATCTCCCGGATGTGCTCCAGCGGTACGTCGCATATCTGAAACTCATGATGGGGCTGCGCCAAAAGGTGATGAAGGCGCTTTCGTATCCTGCGTTTCTCATTCTCATCGGAGTGGGTGTCATCGGATTTTTGTTGACCTATGTGATGCCGACGTTTGTGTCGGTCTACGGGGAGTCCGCGAAAGCATTGCCGTGGGCGACTCAAGCGCTGCTCGATGTCGTGAACCATGCAGAGTCCAGGCTCGTGCCTTTGGGGCTGCTTCTGACGGGTCTTGTTGTGGGAGTGCGCGCCTATTATGTGAGCCCTACAGGTCGCCTGGTGATCGATCGGCTGTTGCTGAAACTTCCGCTGTTCGGCCCCATCGCGGTCAAACACAATACGGTGCAGCTGACTCGGACGCTTGGAACAATTCTAGCCGGAGGCATTCCATTGGTCGATGCCTTGCAGAATGCCAGAGGCGCGGTCTCAAACCGATGGGTGTCGCAAGGACTGGCGGGTGCAGTCAATGAAATCCGGAAGGGCGTGACGCTTGCGTCGGCTCTGGATCGTCCTCGCGTTCTTCCAAAATTGGCAATTGAAATGCTGTCGGTTGGAGAAGAGACCGGGTCGCTCGATGCGATGCTGAGAGACGTGGCGGAGTTTTATGAAGCCGATCTCGACACGAGACTCACTCAACTCACAACCTGGATTGAACCTGCCTTATTGCTTGTTATGGGGGTATTGGTTGGAGGTATCGTGATCGTCATGTATCTGCCGGTGTTTCAGATGGCTGGATCCGTTGGCTAGATTCAAGATGGTACGGGTGATGGCGGTGGTAGGGGATATGTCTACAGCGGTGCACGAGGTATCTCATGGCGCGTAGTGTTGCCAGACCGTCTCTGGCTGACGTGTTAGTCAGCCAGGGAGTTGTTTCGAAACAGGCGCTCGAAGGCACCCTTCGTCGGCTGGATGGAGCCTCGGCTACGCTGGGGCAGGTTCTGGTTGAGCAGGGACTGCTCTCAGAGGATCAACTCGCCCGGGCGCTGGCTGCTCAGTACGGACTTCCCTACGATTCGTTGACAAGTTTTCAAGTCGATCCTCGTTACTATGAGACGATCTCCGTCAAATTGATGCAGCGATTTCCATTCATCCCCATTGCAGACCGAGATGGGGTGCTGACCATTGTCATTGCAGATCCGCAGAATGTCTTGGGCCTCGATGAACTGGAGATCTTGATCGGGAAGCGGCTGGAGCTGATCATCAGCTCAAAGAGCGCCATTCTTGCGGCGCTGGACCGTAGCGCAGGGTCCAATCAGGCGCTGAGAGAGCTTGAAGCGGAGTACCGGTCGGTGCTGGTGAAGGAGGACGAACGAGGCGAGGAGGTCCTCACCATCGATCATGCCGGGGAAGACCAGAGTCCTGCCGTCAAGTTGCTCGATTCCATTCTGCTGAGCGCGATGCAGCGCCGCTCCAGCGACATTCATATCGAGGCAGCCGACCGGGCAACGAAAGTGAAGTTTCGTGTCGACGGCATCCTTATTCAGGCGATGGAGCCGCTCGATATTCGATTGCACGCTCCGCTGGTCTCTCGCCTGAAAGTCATGGCGGAGCTGGATATCGCAGAACGCCGGGTGCCGCAAGACGGCAGTTTTCGCATGAGGCTGGATCGAAAGGTTGTAGATTTTCGTGTCTCCATTCTACCCAGCGTATTCGGGGAATCTGTTGTCGTCAGAATCTTAGACCGGGAATCTATTACGACCGGCGTATCCGCGTTGAAACTCGAACGGCTTGGATTCAATCCGGAAGATTTGAAACGGTTTCGGCGGGCCATCATGCGTCCCTACGGCATGATCTTGGTGACCGGACCGACAGGAAGCGGAAAAACAACAACCTTGTATGCCGCGATTTCTGAAATGAACACGCTCGAAGATAAGCTGATTACGATCGAAGATCCGGTCGAGTATCAGTTTTCCGGAGTGGTGCAGATTCCCGTCAATGAGAAAAAAGGATTGACCTTCGCGCGAGGACTTCGGTCCATCTTGCGACATGACCCGGATAAGATCATGGTCGGAGAAATTCGTGATCCCGAAACGGCTCAGATTGCGATTCAGTCAGCTCTGACCGGCCATCTCGTCTTGACGACCGTTCACGCGAACAACGTGTTCGACGTGATCGGGCGATTTGCATCGATGGGGATCGATGCGTACAACTTTCTTGCAGCGCTCAATTGTGTCTTGGCACAACGGCTGGTCCGCATGCTGTGTCCGCACTGCCGCATGCCGGTTAAAGCTCAGCAGTCGCTCATCGAAGAATCGGGGTTGGATTATGAGCAGTTCAAAGACACGGTGTTCTACGAAGGGAAAGGCTGCGGACATTGTCTCGATACCGGGTTTCGAGGGCGACAGTGCATCACCGAATTTTTGGATCTTACCGATGAGATCAAAGAGATGATTCTTGCGGAGCGACCGCTCTCTGAAATCCGGTATCGCGCAGTGACCGATGGGATGATCACGCTTCGACAATCTGCGCTCAAGAAGGTGATCAATGGGGAGACCTCGCTGCGGGAGATCAATCGTGTGACATTCAGCGAGGAAGGGTAAGCGATGTGGGAATGGGCCGACAAGCAGCCACACTGTTGTCTCAAGCTTGGGACTGATGCGGTGGCGTGGGCCGAAACGGAACGAAATTGGCGGGGGAGAAAGCGGCATCGATGCGTGGTGTCTCCGCTTCCCGAAGGTCTCTTAAAAGCGTCTCCGACAGATCAGAATATATCCGATACCGTGACGCTGCAAGGCCGCATTCGCACACTCGCGGGTCTGCGGGACGATAGGCGACGTGAAGGACGATCCCTGTTGTCCGATCTTCCTCGCCGAATTACCCTGCTCCTTCCCGATGCCACGGTGCGAGCCATGGTGTTACATCTGGATCAGTGTCCTGCGAATGCTGATGAGCGTGAGGCGTTGATCCGATGGCGGCTAGGGCAGGAGCAGTTGTTTTCATTGGCCTCGGCAAAGGTGGTGTCGCAGCTGTTTCCTGCTGCGCCGGGGGATGAACGCCGCGTGTATACCGTGCTGGCCGTGGCGATTCAAGAATCCGTCCTGCAGCAGTACGAAACACTCTGTGAATCCGTGGGCCTCATTCCCTCTGAAGTCGGGATCACGAGTCTCCGGTTGTTCGATCTGTGGCGGAGAGCTTCGGGTAGACTGCGCCGGCAGAAGACAAATTTTCTTTGGGCCAATGTGGCGGATCGATCGCTGACAACGATAGTGTTTCAGCAGGGAAGGCCGCTGTTCTACCGATGTAAGTTCCTGGGGGACGGTGCGATGGATGCAGGGGAA
This sequence comes from Nitrospira sp., assembly GCA_022842445.1. GTDB lineage: Bacteria > Nitrospirota > Nitrospiria > Nitrospirales > Nitrospiraceae > Nitrospira_D. The sequence continues at coordinate 207,412 of JALHPO010000002.1, read as the reverse complement.
ATGCCGGATGCGCTGGAGAAAATCATCGAGGAATGCGGTGCCACTCTGGATGTTTGTCAGCAACGGCATCCTGCCGTAGGCATCAAACACGCGATTCTCTGTGTTGACGGGGAACTCGCCGGCTTAAAAGCAAAGCTTGAAGCTGGCCTGGACTTGTCCGTCGAACAGGTGGGATGGGGTGCTTTTGAGCGGCTCGGCCTCGCTGCAAAGGGAGGCCACCAGGGCATGACATCGTTGGCCGCCATGGCCGGAGTATCGTAAACATGGGTGATCTGAATGCTGTGATCGGGCACCTTACGGAGTTAGTCAGGCATGTCCCGTTGCTGGGCGACAATCCGGCCCGGTTCCACATCAACTTAAGCAATCGGTATCGGCCTGCAGCCGCTCCGCTGCGAACGCTGTTGGTGGTGCTGTGCGCCATGCTGTCACTGGGGATTCTCTGGAGCCTCGGTCAGGCGACGTTACAGTACCGAGAAGCCCGGATCATCGAGGCGGAACTCGATCGGGTCCGTCAACTGGATGTGCAGCTGGTTGCCGAGGCTGGGCAAGAGGGGTTCGACCTATCTGAAGGGGCGTTGCAGAGATTATCGGTCGAGGTCGACCTTGCCAATCAGCTTCTTGAAAAGCGAACGTTTTCCTGGACGAAGTTCCTGGCTGGATTAGAGCAAGTCATCCCTGCAAGGCTCGCACTGAGCAGCGTTCAGTTCGATGCGGGCGGTACTGTGGTACATCTGACAGGAACGGCCATGAGTTTAGAGGACATTACTGCCTTTACGGTGAGCCTGCAAGATCATCCGCTGTTCAAGGATCCGGTCTTGGCGCAGCATCGTGCCGGGACGAACGGGCTTGTGGAGTTCAACGTGACCTTGCGTTATCGGCAAACAGGAACCTAAGGCTGATGCGAGAGCGATTGACATTGCTATTACAACAGCCGTTTGCGCCCCTGTTGCCCTGGGTGGGCATGGCGTTGGGACTGCTGCTCCTGTTGTCACTGGTGCAGCGTGTCGGCGTGGCCGGCGCCGAGTCGAAACGGGAACGACTGGATAAAGAGTGGATCTCGGCGCGCCAGTTGCTGATGCATCATCGTGAAGCAAGGAAAGCAAAGCAGGATCTTCGCCAAGTCTGGGCCGTCTTGCCGGCAGAACGGGATTTTGCTCCGCTGGCACTGGGGATTTCAGAGGAAGCAAAGCGCGATCGAGTCACCTTGCCGGCGTTGTCCTATAAGACGGAGCCGACGCCGGTCGCCAATACGAGTAAAGGGTTGTTGCAGGGCTCGATGAGCGGGCGATACGAAGACCTCCGCCGATTCATTTATGATTTGGAGACGGCGGAGGAGCTATTGTTTATTGAAGATCTTGAGCTGACTCAGGCTGGCGGCGCGCAAGATCAGATGTTAACGTTTAAAATCAAGATTGGCACGTATCTGCGCGCGGAACCTGTGAACTAGTATGGATCGATGAGTCTGTCATGGTTATGGATGCAAGACGAAAAGTCATGCTTGCGGTTGTGCTCTTTCTGGTCTGGGCAGGGCTGGCCGTCTGGCAATGGGGAGTTTGGGAAGAGCCGGTTCGAGTTCCCCTGACAAATGTCACGGGTAGTGTGTCCTCTACTCGACCGACAACGGCCAGGGGGAGCGGGTTGCATGTGAATCTGGAACGACTGGCGTTGGCGCATACCGAACGAGCGACGACATTTACGGCGCCCCGCAATATTTTTGCGTTGCCCACCTCGGATGGGACATTTCCGATTGGACAGGAAACCGATGAGCAAGTTGTACGTCAGGACGCGTCTCCTGAGCTATCAGGCCCTGAGCAGGTGATGTCGGCAGAGCTGGCGCAATATAAGTATCTTGGGTTTCTTCGGCTTGGCGACAGCCGACAACGCGGCAGGGAGATCGCCGTGCTCAGTAAGAATGAAGAGGTCATGGTCGGGAAAGTCGGAGACCGGGTCGAGGGACATCTGGTGCTGAAGGCGATCACACCGGAGAGCGTAACGATTCGTCATGCCGGTGCCCACATCGATCAAACCGTGCCGTTGTCGGAAGAGCCACTGCCTTCTCAAGAGTAAGCAAGGCTATACCATGCGGATCCATTCGACATCAGCGAAGCAGGGAGAGAGGGGGTTCTCCTATGTCACGCTGATGGTCGCTATTGTGGTGATGGGCGTCGCGATGTCCGTGGCGGCTCGGCAATGGAAGACGATGGTGCAACGGGAGCAGGAAGCGGATTTGCTCGCCAAAGGCATTGAAATACAGAACGCCCTTGCGCTCTATTCCGCCACCAAGAAAGCGGGAAGAGTCATGCCGGGCGAAGTGTATCCGCAAACGCTGGCCGAGTTGACTAAACAGCCGAAGCCTTTTCTCCGAAAGGTGTACCTCGACCCGGTCAGCCGGGCAGAGTGGGATCTGTTACGTGCGCCCACGGGCGGTATCATGGGGGTTCGCAGCAAAAGCCGGAGTAAGCCGATCAAACAGCATGCATTTCCGCTCGTGGTTCGACACTTTGAAGGAAAACCAACGTATTACGACTGGGTGTTCCAGTTTCCCAACCCATCCATGCCGACACTCGTTTTGCCGGGGACGCAACCTCCGGGAAGTATTTCGGGACAGCCTGCCGCTCCAGGCGGATCAGGTCCAGGTAATCCATTGCCTCCGACAAATATGACTCCACCCCCCGTGTCTCCTCCGCTTTCGACCACCGCATCCTGAGAGCGGGTAATTCTGTTTCTTGACCCCTTGGAGAGGGGCGGGGTATGCTTTGCGCGGAGAGCTATCTTCGGGGCACCGTCTGTCATGAATACAGAATTACAAAAACAGGACGAGAGCATCGAGCCGGTTCAGGAACTGAAGCCGATCCCTCAATACGTCGAGGAACTGGTCGTCAAGGCCAAACAGGCGTCGAGAAAGCTGGCGTCCGTATCAACGGCTGTGAAGAATCAGGCGTTGCTCACAATGGCCGAGGCGCTCGAATCCAAGGTGGACGAGCTGCTCGAAGCCAATCAGAAAGATCTTGATGCGTTTGGAGCCGATCCGGGCAAAAAAGCCATGGCGGATCGCCTGCGCCTGACGGAGAAGCGGATCGCTGAAATGGCGGCCGGTATCCGTGAAGTGGCCAAATTGCCGGACCCCTTGGGTGCGGCGCCTGCGATGTGGACCAGGCCCAACGGGATGCAGGTGGGGCGTGTACGCGCGCCAATCGGCGTCATCGGTATTATCTACGAGTCGCGTCCCAACGTCACCGCGGATTCAGCGGCGCTGTGTCTGAAGTCCGGGAATGTGTGTGTGTTGCGGGGCGGCAGCGAAGCGATTCATTCCAACCGTGCCATCGCCGCCATCTTGTCTGAGGCGGCCGAAAAGGCGGGTGTGCCGGCCGGATCGATCACCTTCGTCGAACGGGCAGATCGCGAACTGGTGCCGGTGTTGCTCAAGCAAGATAAGTACATCGATTTGATTATTCCCCGCGGCGGCGAATCCCTCATGAAGCTCATTGCCGAACATTCGACCATTCCCGTTGTGAAGCACGACGCTGGGGTCTGCCATGTGTATGTGGATGTTTCGGCCGATCCGGCGATGGCCGAGTCGATTTGCGTGAATGCCAAGGCGCAACGCCCGTCGACCTGCAATGCCATGGAGACCCTGCTGATTCACCAGTCGATCGCGCGGACGCTGCTCCCCAAACTGGCAGCGAGCCTCCGGTCGGCAAAAGTCGAGATTCGCGGGTGCCCGAAGACCTGCCAGTTGGTTCCTGAGGCAAAACCGGCCGGCGATGAAGATTACGGGACCGAGTTTCTTGATCTGGTGCTGGCGGTGAAAGTCGTCAAGAACATGGATGAGGCCATGGAGCACATCGCGCGGTACGGGTCGCGGCATACGGAGGCTATCGTGACGGCAGATTACGGCCGCTCGATGCGGTTCCTCAAAGAAGTGGATGCCGGCGCCGTGCTTGTCAACGCCTCCACTCGGCTCAACGACGGCTATCAGTTCGGCCTTGGGGCTGAAATCGGCATCAGCACCTCGCGGATCCATGCGCGCGGTCCGATGGGACTGGAGGAACTGACCTGTTTCAAGTTCATCGTCCTGGGGAGCGGCCAACTCCGCGAGTAAATGTCTCCTGATCCAGTCTCGTTTGCCCTGCAGAGCCCCAGGCATCTTGTTTTCCCCTCCACGCGCGCCCTCGCTGATCGGTTGGAGCAAAATGGGGGGCGAGTCGTCAGACGTCAAACCGGACATCTGATCTTCTATCGGCCTGATGGCCGGCGGTTTCTTGCCACGGACCCTTCGGGCCACCCCTTGCATGAGTGTGAATGGCAGTCGAATACCGACGGAACTGTCTCGCTCGTGAGAGCGCGTATTCGGCTCGATTGGGGGCAGTGGATCGGACTGAAGCCGGGCGGGCTGATCAACGAAACCAGGTTGAATCTGGCGGCGAAGCCAGGATGGCGGCGGATCACAGCGGACCACCTGCGTGCGATGGCGGCGCAGGCGCTACGGGTGCCGATTGAAGAAGTGCGGTGGTTCTATCGCGATGAGGATTTCAGTATCGATGCAGAGGGAATCGTGACGATCCGTCATCGGAAAGACGCCCTCTATGTACTGGACAACGGTATGTTCGAGGCGGCTCGTTTCATGGCTTGTATGGGGGCCATGCATTGGGACCATATTGATTTTCTGCCCGTAGTCGAACTGTTCAAGTCGTTGCTGCCCGGTACCGGCTCAGCTGTGTTTGAGTTGATCCGTGGTCTATTCGATGATCAGAACGAAGGCCGTCCAAACCCACAGCCGCTTCACTATCGCGGGATTCCCGCCTATCCATCGGAAGCAGCATTCCGGCTTTTTAGCAGTTGTTTTACCCCTGTGGCGCCTGCCGGTAGAGATCCCATGGCTCTGTTCATGGATCAGACCCGATCGCATGAGCTAACGTGGATTCCGGCGCAGGATCCTCCGCTTCGCTATTTTGAGTCAGAGCAGAGTCTCTGTCTCACGGTGCAGGGCGGGCTCATCCGGAAGGCGACCGTTGCGGACGATAGCACCGGTCTGTCGTATGTCGAGGCGCGAAGCCGGCGCATGGCGCCGTTGGATCGCCGCCTGGAAGTGAAGGGGAATGAACTGATCTTGAAAGATCGGGAGAAACAAATTGCCATGCGTCTCCGGCAAGAGATCGCGGTGAGGCCCATCCCGTCAGCAGAATATGCATATACAGACAGTCCTATCGATTGGCGCACGCTTTTCGTCCAGGGGGTCCCGCCGATTCGCCCTGCTGACGCTTTTGGAGCAGTGTTGTCATATCCGGACGATGAGGAAGAGATCGGGGAATTGGCAGCGCAGCCGTTTGTTGCGGACTTTGTACAAGACTTGGCACAACAAGACTCTGAGCTAGGGATGGTTTTCTCACGGGCGGAACGGGTGCTGATCGACAATGGCGACACGGTGATCGAGACCTGTATTGCTTGCGATCGTCCGCGCGACTACACGATCCGTAGTTACAATGCTGCCTATGCGCAGCGCCAGGCGCAGGAACTTTGGACCAGGTGCGCTGTCCCACAACAGTGGGAGTGGTTGAGGCGGATCCGCATTGTTCCGGCGTCGATCTGGAACCTGACAATGGTAAATCACCAGCCCTATGACCTGATTTATCAATGGCTGCCCTATGCCTCGTTCACGGAGGCGGGAGCGCTGACGGCAAGCGTGACCTGGTTACGACAGATGTTGCGACCACAAGGAAGTGCGTTTGTGGTCGGACCGGGCGGCCTGCGAACGATGTTGGCGCACAGCGCATTGCCGATTGTGTGGGAAGAATCCGTCGAATCGCTCCCGACTGTTCAGATGCACAAGTCCATCTTGCCTAAGGCCAGAGTGAAGGCAGATCTCACACTGTTTCATGTCAAGTGCATGTGAAGAGCAGTTGTCAGCTCTTCAATCGCTGAAGCTCAATGTGGATATTCTGGCTATCGTCGGCAATCCACAGATGTCCGTCCTGAATCGTCCATTGCAAACGCATGCTGGGACTGGCCAACGCCGCGAGGGCGCGAACGCTTTCCATTGGGAGGAGGGTTACGGTCAGGTTCTCCAGTCGATCGAGTAGAGAATGATTCTTTGCCCACCAGACATCGGCGCTCCGGGAGCCATAGGCATAGACGGCGACTTGTGTGGCGCGGCCACAAGCCTGACGGAGGGATTTCTCATCGGGCTGTCCGACCTCAATCCAGAGATGGATGGCGCCGGTCAAATCTTTTTGCCAGAGCGCGGGTTCATCTTCGGTTCCCACACCGCGCCCGAAGGACAAGGTCTCGCTTGCATGGAGAGCGAAGGCCAGTAGCCGTATCATCATTCGTTCGTCCGTTTCAGACGGATGGCGCGCTATCGTAAGGGCATGATCCTGGTAGTACTGGCGGTCCATGTCGGCGATCTGTAGCGTGGCTTTATAAATAGTAGAGTTGGAAGCCATGATGTTAGCCTATGAATGAGGGAGTTCTGCGACAAACATCCGTTCGATCCGTTGGCGTGCCCAGGGAGTTTTTCGTAGGAAGGTCAAGCTGGAAGCTATCGTAGGATGGTGACGGAAACAACGGATGGGAACTCGTTTTCCGAGTTCAACCCATCCATGCCGTGCCACTAACGTGGTGACGATGGATTCCAGGGTAATCCCGTGCAGGGGGTCGCGGGGGTGGGGCTTAGATCGTAGGTCGTCCATAGATAATTGGAATCTGTCGAGATGAAGAGTACCGATTGTGAGACAATTCTACAAGTCACCAGAGGCGCTTGCCGGACGGCGTTCTTTCGTCTGAGAGAAGGAGAGTCGTAGGCTGACGGTGAGCAATGATTGCTCCCGTCCAGCGTCTGAGAGATACTGGAGATGGATTGAGGGTAATCAAAGTCGAAAACAGAAATGGTCTGCAGATACGTGGAGGATGCATGAAAGCGAAAAAACGGAATGGAAAAGACTCAAACATCGACAAGACAGCGGTGATACGTGGGGGAAGTGATCCTTTCCAACGGCTGCTCGGGTTGATGTTCAAAGCGCACCCATGGCATGGGGTGTCTATCGGGGAGGAAGCCCCGGAGGTGGTGACGGCCTACATCGAAATCGTCCCGACCGACACAGTCAAATACGAAGTGGACAAGAGCAGCGGATTTCTCAAAGTGGACCGGCCGCAGCGGTTTTCCAATTTTTGTCCGGTCTACTACGGATTGATCCCTCAGACCTATTCCGGAGAGCAGGTGGCCGGTATCTTTGCCAAGCGAGCCCGCCGCAAAGGGATGGTCGGCGACGGCGATCCACTGGATATCTGTGTGTTATCTGAGAAGAGTATCCCTCACAGCGACATCCTCTTGATGGCGCTGCCGATCGGTGGCTTGAGCCTGGCCGACGGCGGCGAGGCCGACGACAAAATCATCGCCGTCATGCGGGACGATGCCGTGTACGGCAACCTCACGGACATTTCGCAATGTCCAAGGCCGCTCCTCGATCGTCTCCAGCACTACTTTCTCACCTATAAGAGCGCGCCGGGGACGACTCAACACAAGGTGGAAATTACCGGTATATATGGGCGAGACGAAGCGCTGAAAGTCATCCGTGCCAGCCACGCTGACTATCGCGCGAATTATCCTGAGTTGAGTTCCTTATGGGTGAAGAATATGTAGCGCGCATAATTGTTTTTGGGGGAATCGACGGACAGGAGATATGACCCCTGCCCGTTTTGTTCGCACGAAGGATTTTCGAAAGGGACAGGACTGAGTTACGGTTCAATCCCGGTGGTTTCTTGAACCAAAGAGCCCGGTCAAGAAACAATCCCCATTTCTTCGGTCAGGCTGCAGTATTGCGTTTGAGTAGGTCGGCTAGACGGGCGAATGGTGCAAATGGGCGATCCGGTGCACGGTTCGACGAAGGTTCGTTCGAACCGCCATTTACCTGATCGCGCTGATGCTCGTTGTCGTGACAATAGAGGCAGAGTAATTCCCAGTTGCTGCCGTCCGGGGGATTGTTGTCATGGTTGTGGTCCTTGTGATGGACCGTGAGTTGGCCCAGTTTCTTGCCGTCAAATTCGCGCCCGCAGTGGGCACAAATCCAGGGGAATAGCTTCAGCGCGCGCGCTCGGTAGGACTGCTCGTAGTGACTCCGTGCCATGCGAGCCTCCATGAGGAGGGTGACCTGTCACAGGAATAAGTATACTCCAAGTCAGTGAACCATGCCACGGGCTGCAAGTGGGCCGCGACCTCTTCTTTAGAGGAAGAAACAGATCTTTGAAATCGCCACAAATCTGCTCAATCGAATCATTGGGGGGCCGAAGTCCATATGAGTTCCAGGAAGCGCAACTCAGCGAGCGTCCCATCGGTAGGCCGTTAGGAATGGCATGACGAGCAACACGCCAAGCGTTCCGATCGATGCCGATATCGATGTGGGATCCTGGGTTGCCAAGTATTCGGCGTATGTGAGGCCGCGGATGGGAAGTACGACCATGAATTGTGCAATGAGCGCCAGACCGATCGCCACGAATCCTACTCCGAGTCGGACGCCCGGCAATGGAGGCAAGGTCAGTCGGTCGACCGCCCATCGTGCGCCGATCATGGCGGCCAGAAGTACGGCAGGGATTTCCAGTATCTCAGCCAATCGTTCACTAAAATGGAGAGCAACTAACTCCAGCCGAATGTACTCCAGCGTAAATCCCGCTCCAAGCGCGACCAGAAAATAAACGGCGCCGGCCTTCATCACCCGCACCAGTCCTTGTAGAGCGGGTGTGGAATGGTCAACGACTATTGGCTCTCTCGGATCCCGTCTATTCATAGACCTGGTTTCCTCGCGTCAGCCAAATGCTCCATGACTTTGAGTAGGCATGTACTGTTTTCGTTTCGGTGCCATCGCCGGTCACCACAGGGTGTCCTGTATTGACCCACTCAAAGATGCCGCCATAGACATTGACCGCATGGGTATAGCCCTGCTGCTGTAGTTTCTCCGTGATGCGTTCACTACGGTATCCCACCGAACAATAGACCGCGACCGTGGCCTGTTTATCGATTCCAGCCAATCGGCCTATGTCAAAATCATCGTAGCCCACCCAGGTAGCGCCTTCAATATGACTCACTTCGAACTCCCGATATGCACGGGCATCGAGTATGTGAAAGTGTTCCGATGCGATTTGGTCGACCGACACCTCCGGCACACTGTGTGACAGAAGGGAGGATAGCAACAGGTCATATGTCTTGTCGTGTACGTGTATCGGCGCCTGGAGGTTGCGGCCCCACAGGAAGAGGAACAAGGCAAGTACTATTGATCCAAGAAGCACAAGATAGCGCATGATAATGAACTACAGGGGATGAGTATCGTTGGTCAAGAATCTTAAGGCGTGAGTGATTCGGTAGGAGGCAATAGACTGGATCTTGTCGGAAAAAAACCTGCTTCATGGATCCCCTTCTGCAATCTGATCCAGATTCAATTCCTGCCTGGTTAGCGCTTGGGATCTGAGAAGAAGAGCGTACGCTGGGTCTGAGACAGCCAGGTGACAAGAGCCTCAAACCCCACATTCGTCAGGCTCTCCGGCCGGCTCCCCGCTGACTTCCGATTCGAATAGGTATAGGCGGCATCCACGATGATTTGCAGGTCAAGCAGGTCCTCGTAGGTCACGGTCATTATGAACCCCGAAGGATCGACCATGTCTCCCTCGAAACACCATGCAAAATGCTCCAACCGCTTTGCGTCGATGTCGTACATGTCTGGATCGATATGGTGATGGATCGTTCGCACATAGTCGATGATCTCGCACATGAATCGATGCCGCTCGGCACTCACGACGAACTCTGTCGGCTTTGGTTCCTGAGGCGATGAGGGGGGCTTGTCATTCATGGGAGAGAAGAATGGTGTCAAGAACCATTAGTTGAGCAGAAAGCGACTGATCCGACTGCGCCAAGCGATCGCGCCGATGGCGCGATGTCAGAGAACAATGCGGGATGTACTCATCCTGCACGAATAAGTCAATGGTCAGGCCCGGCACCGGTTTGTTTCATGCTAGGGAATAGGGCAGCTTATGTCCTCGCGTCTGCGGTTTACGAGAGAGCGGCGACGTATTTGATAGTACAGGTTCCAACGCCTCTCGTGATTGTCACCAGACCGCGCCGGCTCAAGCGGGATACTTCGAGGTGGAGTTCGTTCCAGCTGAACTCCGGATAACGGGTGACCAGGGCTTCAAAGTCACATTCAGGGGAACCTTGGAGAAACGTGAGAACGCGTTCGGTGATGGGTGATTGCTGAGTCATGAAAGTCCTTCCGGCCGGAGGTAATCGGCCTGTTTGTCGGGGAGATCGGGGGAAGAGATCTGTATTCTACAGGAAGTAGCCCAAAACAACATGGGTGGGGTTGAGGGGTGTACCAGGAGAGAGGAGATTCGAAGAAATGGATTGGGACTCAGTGCGCATAGTCTATTTTATTCTTTCATGCCAAGGTTAGATTTGTGTCATGAGGCCTGTTCCAAGCGTTGATCAAGTGATTGAAATCATGAAGGAGAGGTAGCGGCACTCTATGGTCTAGATGATGGACATTATAACGCTCGCTAACCAGTCGAGAAGCGCTTATGGTCTAACTAAGGCAATTGAATGGGTAAAACGAAAGGAGCGATCATGGATATCAACCTCTTTACATTAGCAATCGCGTTGCTTGGGCTTGCGGGCGTGGGCATATGGGTCTACAAGAAAGGAACCTAGCAGTGCAGAGTAGATCGGTAGAATCTCTCCGTCATGTCTCGCGAGCGTATCCCGTGAAGTGGACTAATCTGAAAACGAGATACGCTCGCTGAATTTCATCACATTGTCTTGTGATAAACGTGGTACCTGCCAGTGCCTTCAGAGTATTCCTGTGTATGTCACGTTCGCGTAGTCAGTTCTTTACCACTCAATCATACATGCGTGGATGCTCTATTAGCCTCGGAGTTCCGAACAACTACTTCCCCACACCGTATGAGGCGGCCTGTGTTTTAGGAGTACGCAGAGACGAAGATCGCGATCGCAAATCCGGCGAGCAGGAACGCTTCCCCGCGATACACCCATCCCAGATGTATCCGCTGCGCGGTGTTTGACTGAATCAGGGCCCCTGCTGCGATCCAACCGCTAGCCACTACGATGCAGATGGCCGAGAACCCGGTCAAGTAGGGGAACAGCTCGCCGGACCCCGTGCTGGGTATGGGAAAGATGCCGAAAGCGAAGATCAAGTTCTTGGGGTTCATCAATGTGGTGAAAAAGACGCGTTGCACGGTGATCGGATGAGAATCCTGGATTTTCTGCCTTCCCGATCGCCACAGTCTGATGGCCAGGTGTACCAGATAGATGCTGCAGGCCACGCGGAGCAGTTGGGGCAATGTGGAATACGTTCTCGTCACCGGTTCCAGCACCAGCACCAGCGATGATATTGAAATGAGGTAGGCCCCTACTTCAGCAAAAATGAGGTTCACACTTGTCCGGAAACCGCGTGACACTCCCGATACGAAGAGCAGCGAGTTCGTCGGTCCCGGAATGGCCAGCACGCCGAGAACCTCAACGGCGAACAGGGCTTGGGTTGTATCGATGGCAAGCATGAGCGTGTACGTATCCGAATGAGGCGCCGGAGTCAACGAGACAATTTATTCCAGTGGTAGGTGCCGCCGTGTTCGCGCGGAGGAATATTGGTTTGACTGCCGACTCTGGTATACCACCATACCCCGTTGGCCTGGGTGCCGTCCTCTGAGAGAAGGACTTCAAACCCTCCCTCACGGTCATTGCCTGGCTGCTGCCAGGTACCTTGCCAAAGACGATCGGTGATTTTGTTGGTCGTGAACCGACCACCGTGCTGAGTGTAGGGGCCATTCCCGTATTTGTCCAGCGTCGCTTTGTAGCGTTTGTCATCCTCGACTTCGAGAATTTCCCACTCGCCACTAATATTGGGCAAAGAAGATGTATCGGTTTTGCCGGCCGGCCGGTGTGGAGCCGCAACCGGAGGTTGAGCAAGTGGACCACCCAGCTGAGCGGAACGAAACGATTCGTGCCACGACAACAATCGCCATCGGCCATCACGACGTTCGAGTACACCGGTTTCCCTCATCGGGAGGACGGTTCGTTTGAGTACAGGCCCGTCCGCGACATAGCGGATGTAGTCGAGCTCCATCGCGTACCAAGCCAGATCGCCCTTTGTCCAGACCTTGAGTTCATGGATTGGAATGTCGAGCTTCTGAGCATTAGCAAATTCGTCGCGGATTCCCTGTTCAAGCTCCGGCCATCCGATGTATTTCCGTCCTGCAACCCCGTAACTGATGATATCGGCGTCGTGGGCCATCAGTCCGGAAAGGGTCGGAAGATCCTTGTCGGCATTGGCGCGCACCATCCGGCGGATGGCCGATTCCGGATCAGACAATTCCGAAGCGGCTCCAGCCGTGGCGGTACCGACGATCAGTATCAGGCTCCACGACGCAACAAGGTTAAGACGGATCATCAAGGATTCCCTCTGAGTGACGCTCACTTCAAGAACGGAAAAAGCAGCAGGGAAACTACAGGGCTTCGTCAACGGTGTCAATTCAGTAGAGACGTAGGATGGAATGGGAGTGCGTGGCGGTTGCCGGGGGATGGCTGAGGTGATTGGTGTGACGTGTGCCCCAACAATAAGACGCCAGCGACATTTTTCGGTGGTGGTGTGTTGTTAGGTCGGCACGTTTGACTGGTCTGGCCGGCTAGAGTGCGTCTTCAGGCGATGGATGAGTGCCTTGCGCAGGGTGTGATTGAGCCGTTGCCGACAATCCAGGGCGAGGCGCTGAAATTCCACACCAAACTGACACCCATCTACCCATTTGATTGTGCCGCCCTCAATCGACAGGGCCTGCGTCCGGTCCGGGAGGAGGATACTGACATGGACATCTGCACCCACAAGGGGTCTGCGACCGCACCGGACCGTGCATCCGCTCAACGAAAGGTTGGTGACGAGCCCCTCGCCCACGCCGGACGCCCACCCGAATATAGTCGGATACTGCGTCGGGTATCGCGGATAGATCCGATGATAGGACCGAGTTACCATCAGACCCTCCATACCATGGGATTTTATCGATCCTGACTACCGGAGCATTATGCTGCCTTTGGAGGGAAGGCAGAACGGGTCTGTACCATCCCAGGGGAATCTAGGGCTTCTTCCGGTAAGGGTTTCAAAAGGAGACGCCTTATTCTGGTTGTCGAGAAAGACCATTAGTGTGCGGAGGAAGTGATTGCCGAGGTTGACCGGGGATTTTATCCTTAGTGGGTGCTGCTCTGGAAGGTGTGGTGTCTATCGGGACGGCAGCTCGCGCAGCCATCAAATGGCGGATTATTCCTCCGCTATTCAGAATGTCCAATTTTCTTGGCTTGCACGACCTGCTACGCCGGCACGATCAGCCTCTACTTTTATGAATGGCTATTCACGTCGAGGTATGTTACAGTGTCGATGTTTCAGGCGGTGGGCCTCGCGTGAAACATCATATTGAACGGCCCATTTCGGATGTTGTTGTTACCGAGAATCTGATCGGAAGTCTGACCTAGGTCGCCTTGTTTCTTGCGCCTTCGGCCCTCTCCTTCCCCTCGTGAAATAGTTCTCGCGTTCTCCACAATATCAATTTTTACAAGGAGGACCCCCCATGGGTTCAAAACTTTATGTTGGCGGGTTGCCCTATGCGGCGACCGAAGCGCAGTTAACCACCTTGTTCGCAGCACACGGGACCGTTGAGTCCGCACGTGTGATCACCGACAAGTTTACGGGACAGTCACGAGGCTTCGGCTTCGTTGAAATGGCCTCGAAGGAAGAAGGTCAGGCGGCGATTTCCGCCTTGAACGGCACCCAGATGGACGGACGTCCGTTGACGGTGAACGAAGCCAAGCCGCAAGAAGCCCGCACGGGCGGTGGTGGCGGCGGCGGCGGACGTAGCCGCACTGATTTCGGCAGTCGCAGCCGGTTCTAAAATAGTCCACTGCGCAATGAGCGGGGTGCCTCATCCGAGGCGCCCCGCCTTTTTCCCAAAGCCGAGCCATGGAAATTGAAAGACTATGGCCCCGGAGGCGGTGCCGTCTCGACCTTGCCGATTCCCACGTCTCCTTTTGAGACATCGAACGACATACGGTACTGGACCGCGACGTATTTCTGAACTAATCCGGGCCGATCCAACGGCTGATCCTGCTCAAGATAGACCGCCACCTCTGAAGTCCGCCATCGCACTGCCAAGCCGATGATCCAATCCAGTTCAGTCGGATTGACCTGATTGTCAGCCTGCCGGTCTGTGAACATGTTGACGTCGCCGTAGAGAACTACTTTATTCTTATAGAGATCGAAGTCGGCGTGAGCGACATAGCGAAAGAGCGCGCGTCCAGTGTCATCGGGTGTCGAGCAATAAATACTGCCGTGAAAACAACTAACCAATCTACAAAGTCATGCCAAGCCGCTCTCGTTAATGAGTCACTTCACCGTCGAGGTGTACAATTCACCGTTCGATCCATTGCCGGATGAAGCGCTGAGATAAGTGTAACGGTCTCGTTCGAGTGTGTTCAAAATTGATTTGAGATCTTTGCCGAATTGAGGTAGTAAAGGTTCGAGCAGGCGAGGGTTTGAGACTCCCTGTTATTTGTTGTTGTGGGCAGGGAGTCCTATGGTGAGGTTGTCACGACAGCATGCAGGGAAGACCGTTCGCCTCAGGCTATTGGTCGTTCTGGTCTGCTCGATTTGGTCTCTGTGGAGCACAGAAGCGCTAGCGGTTCGTCCCTTTGTAACTGACGATGCGCGCATTGTCTATAAGGGGCAACTCGGAACGGAAACATACGGCGGCACGACGGTAGTGAAGGGAGGGAGCCCCGCGTATGAGATGCGCACATTGGAGGGTTTAGGCATCACCGATCGCTTCGAGCTGACGGCAGGTGGTTTCGGGTTCACCTATCATGACCATCAAGTCCGTCCGCTCGACCTCTTAATTCAGCCGAAATACGTCTTACACAGTTCCCTCGGCGCGATTCCCTCTGTCTCTGTTGCCGCGGCCATGCTGTATCCCATGAGCGGCAACCGCCAGCATTGGGATGGTTACAGCATGGTACATGTCAGTTGGTTTTTGTTTACACCAAATGCCGACATTGATCCGTACGATAATGATTTGGCAATCCATCTCAATTTCGGCACCAAGAATCGCTATGATGCTGGTCCGGCGACCTTCCAGAGCAAGTTCTATTGGGCGGCGGGGTTCGAGGTGATTACATTTACGCGCGAATTGCGACTCTTGGGCGAAGTCTTCAATGGCGACCCTTTCGGCTTCGAAGAGAAGTTTCCTGCTTTTCAAACGGGGCTCCGTTGGTATAAGGCGGCGAATACACAGTTGGATCTCGTCTTTCGAGGCGTTCGCAATACGACAGAAGATGTTCGCTTAGCTGCCGGTGGAGGCGGCTTGTCTGAAGAATGGAATTACACCATTCAAGTGGGCTTTCGATATCTTATCGACGTGTTCCGGTAATGAATGGGGGGGACGGCGTGGATCGAAGTGTAGTGGGCTTTGGGTACTAGTCATGATGATGGGTATCGGGGGCTTGCATGGATGTGGATTGGACGGTATGACTGGGACATTGGTACGGGTCGATCGAGATTGACATCGTATTCAAACGCCAAGCGGGGGGGTGCGTGTGCATGCCTCTGTCTCGAAGAGCGGCCATGCGGAGTGTCTTCAGAGGTTCGAAAGATGGGCAGGGGAACGGATTAAGAGGTGCGGAAGCTTAGCCCACGAGATCAGGGTCTAGACGGTTCAGAGGTTTGACAGACAGGGCTTTGATCTCGTTGTAGACGATGACCCGACCGACTTGGCGTAGACGGCTGAATACCCCTTCGACAATCACAAAATCGCCTTCGCGAACTTCCAACTGGCCAAGACTGATGACTTTCAGCGTGCCGGCCTGGTCTTGCAACAGAAATCCATAGGCCGGTTGTCCCTGCCGGTTTGTCGCCAGCTGAACATTCGTGACCTTTCCGGCGACAACCACGTCTTGATGATCATATTGCTCCGGATGCGCCAACAATTCCGCAATCTCGGTCAGGCTGGAAGCACGTGCCGATGTCCCCAGAGTGAATAAGGTGGAAATTTCTGTGCTGATTAGAATGAGAAGAGTAACGGCAAGTAGGGGAAAAGGGTGTCGAATCGTAGGAGGTGGTGTCAGCATAGTGGTTGAATTATACCGTATTGACAGGGGATGGCAAGCAAGGACTGGTTACCACTTATCCGAAGCTCTGCCGCTCACATCTTCTCCGATAAAGTTGTGGAGAATCTGTTTTTGTAGCTCTGTAATCTCCACACGTCCGGTTTCACTCTGACCAGGGATTGCGCCTGCCGGGTCTTTGGGAATCGGCGCGGTTCGCTTGAGCAGCTCCTGCTCCAGTGCTTCAGGGGTCCTATCGAATTCGTTTTGCATGGAGACCAGCCGTTGCAGCCCGAACAGGGTGCGGGTCGATTCGCTGTGCATCGCGTTGGAACTGGCGCCATAGACCAGTGAGTTCCAAAACTTGACTTCACTCTCCTCCGGAATGCCGACAGCCACATAGGCGGCCAATTTCTCAATCAGAGCGGACTCAGTTTGTTCGAGCCCGTCGTACGTGGCGATCGATCGTTCGATAGGGGAGGCTGAGAGGACTGCCATCGTGTCGTTCCACAGAGTGAGCGGAGGAAGACCATTCGGCTGCAATGGCACCTCCGACAGCTTTGCTTGAAGCGCCAAGAGATATTGGGACAGGAATTTCACTTTGCGGGCTGCCAGTGTGCTGGCTGGTATGCCCCAGATATGGCCGATTTCATGGTCTTGCAAGATCGTCTGGTTGGATATCCGGCGTTCTCCTTCGGCTAAGGCGAGGCGTTTTCTAAATCGTTCGGCAAAGCGCAACAATGTTTGCATCTCAATAGCCAAGCGATAGTTCTGGTAGTCCTCGGTCGAAATTTCATCCTTTTCCCAGCGCTCTTCCAATGTCCGAAGCGCGGGGCGTGGGACGGCCGTGCGGGCTTGCGATTTCAGATTGTGGATGGTGTCGGCGGAGATACCCCTGGTTGCCAGGAGCGATGCGGCACAGCCGGCCATTGCGTCCGCCGTCTCGAGTAGTTTCTTGAGCGCGACGCATTGCAGCCATGTGCGCTCCCGGCGGAGCCGGGCCCGCCGGCGATATTCGTTCCGTCGGCTGGTCATTGCCGCGATGGATTCCTGTGTCATCGTGGTAATGGGCTTTTTCCCGGAGACGCATCGGGGATCGGGCCGATCCGCGACCATATACAGGATTTCCTCATGTGTGATGTCGAGGTGTTGGATCAGCAAGAGCTTGAGAGTGATGCGGCCTTGAATCGGAAGGCTTGCGATCACGTCCTCGATCAGGCCGACGGTCAGGGGAGCAGGCATCACCGATTGCGTCATGGTGTCCTTAGAAAGAGCAAGGTACGGATATGCTGGAACGATCGTTCTTATGCGGTGCCGGTTTGTCGGTGATTGGTTTCAAGATATAGAGCGACGTATTCTCGCACATCTTGCACGGTACCGCTGATGAATATTTCTCGCGGGATCTCTACCCGCACGAGTTGGGAGGGATCGACACCGCGATCCTTCGCGTAGGTCTCGTCGATATAAAGACTTACGGAGCCATCCGGGAAGCGGAGGGCGTAGAGAGCAGTGGTGTCGGCCATTGAGACCAGGTCCGTCGGTCAAAGTTAGTCGTGTAGAGGTAACACATGCTTCGCGCACCTGTCAAAGCTGGTGAGATCGAGATCAAATCTCAAAAGAAGGCGGCCTTCAACGGCAAGATCGAAGGCCGTCTGTTTCCAGCATTCCGTCTCGGCCTCAGCCTGAGGCTATCCGAACTATCCGCCGAGCGTATCGAGGGTTTCCTTGAGGCTCTTGCGGATGCAGGTGAAGATCGGCGTGTCCCGCAACGTATAGCGCGAGCCTTCGGTCTCCCGCAGCGCCATCACCAGGTCCAGAAAATCCTCCGGCTTGTCGCTCTCGAACGCCACCACCCATTCCTGATCATCCAGCCCGAACGAATAGGTCGTGTTCAATTTGACCGACGGAAACCGGTGCCCCACTTCGATATGCTCGTCCATCATCCCCTGCCGCGCCGCTTTGGTCAGCAAAAACCACTCCCGCGTCTTCAGGAACGGATAGACGAAAATGTACTTCCCCTTCCCCGGCACCACGGTGAGCCGCTTGCTCTCCTGGCCCTCATGGGTATGGTGATCCACATAGACGGACCGCTTGGTCATGGCCAGATAGGAATAGGGGGTGCTCAGATACTTCCCCAGCCCGGAGGCCAGCATCTTGGCCGACATGTCCTGAAACAGATCCAGATCGTAGCTGATGCGCCAGAGCATGATCTCGCAATCGCCCCGGATGCCCACGGCCGAATAGGGCACCACCAGGACTCGGCCGGTGTATTCTTCCACGGCCCGCAGAAATTCCTGCTTGCCTTTGGTGCGCTCATCTTCCGGCAGCCGCCGCCAGGCCGGATCGACCTTGTAAAACACAAAATTGACAAATTGGCGCCGCGGGGGCTGTGCGGGCTGAGCTGCAGTGGGCTGGTCGGGAGCTGCCATAGGATCCTCCGTGTGACGGCTCGCCCATTCGATGGATGGGTGAGGACTAGAAAGAGGCTATTTCGTAGCACTTCGTGTTTTGTTCTGTCAACGGGGTTGAGATGAGTGAGTGTAACTGTTGACAGGGTGAAGGAGCTCTGTTACTGGCATTCGGTAGGCATCGCTGAGGTTCTAGGGGTGGTGAGGTAGCTTCTCACTCGATTTTGCACAGGTCGAATAGGTACGCTGATCCCCTTATGTACATGCGCGCGTCATCAGATCGCTGTTTCATCGCTGAAACAGTCGCCATTGGCTCAGAGCTGTTAGTCGGAGGCCGATCCGACGGCAATTCTCTTATCATCACCGAAAAACTTGGCGCATACGGGATTGAAGTCAGATTCAAGTCGATTGTCGGCGATGACCGGACGGATATCGTCAGCGTGCTTACTACGGCCGTGCAGCGGGCCGGGATTGTTGTGATAACCGGCGGGCTTGGGCCGACCGTCGATGATTGCACGAGAGAAGCCGTCGCGGAGGCAACCGGGCGGAGGCTGGCCCGTCGCAAGGAAGCGTTTGAAGGCATGGTGGCCAGGCTGGCCCAGTGGGGGCGAAGACCCAACAAAGGCCAGCTGCGGCAAGCGATGATTCCATCCGGCGCCACGGTGATGCCCAATCCGGTGGGGTCTGCGCCGGGCTTTGCCGTATTCTGGAAGCGGGCCGTGCTGGTCGCACTTCCCGGGGTGCCGCGAGAAATGGACGCCATGATGGAGCAATCGGTGATTCCATTTCTGACGGCTCAGCTCGAACGATCGGCGACACCTCGCCGCTCGCCGATTGTGAGGAGGGTATTCCATACCTGGGGATTGCCCGAAGCCGATGTGGATGCCAAGCTGAAAGGCCTCTTTTCAAAGAAGATACCTATCGATCTTGGCCTCTTGGCCTCACCGACAGGAGTGCTGGTCTCCTTGACGTCGAATGTGCGCCGCTCGTCCGGTGCCGTGAAGATCGAGCGGTTGGCAGAGCAAGTCCGTGAGAGGCTGGGGGAGTGGCTCTATGCCGAGGGGCAGGACACGATGGAAACGGTGGTGGGCCGGGTGCTGTCACTGCAGGGACGCACGGTTGCCGTGGCGGAGTCTTGTACCGGCGGGTTGATCTCGCATCGTCTCACACAGGTGCCGGGGTCGTCGGCCTATGTCGATCGAGGCGCCGTGTGTTACAGCAACCGAGCCAAGACGGAGATGCTGGGTGTGCCGGCTGAGTTGATTATACGGTATGGAGCGGTCAGTCATGAGGTGGCTGCGTCGATGGCCAAAGGCATTCGTGAACGGGCTGCCGTATCGGTCGGATTAAGTGTCACAGGCATTGCCGGGCCGGGAGGAGGGTCCGAAACGAAACCGGTTGGTCTGGTGTATGTGGGGCTTCACGGCGGAGCAGGCGATGCCGTCACCAGGGAGTTTCGGTTCCATGGCGACCGCCTTACGATCAAGCAGCGGTCTTCGCAGGCGGCGCTCGATCTGTTGCGGCGATGGTTGTTGACGCGAGCGTAACACTTCGCATCTCGTCTAACGTGAAGCGTATCTCGTTCCATGAGCGAGGCTCGCGAGAGTGGCGAGAAAAGCGGCAGTGGTCAGAGGCTGCGTCGGCATGAGTCTCGCCTGTCGCGCTCGTCGGGCCGTTCTCGCGCATATCGTGCGAACGACGGGATACGAACTGTACGGCGAGCCGACACCGACACGACAAGCTGCGAGGAAAGGAAACCTAGAAGATGATCCGGACTTTTCTTGCCGTCGTATTGACGGAAGATCTCCGGGTGAAGCTTGCGGGTATTGAGCAGGATCTCATACAGTTGTTTTCTCGAGAATGCGCGAAGAATGTTCGTATCTCCTGGGTGCAGCCGTCGTCTATTCATCTCACCGTCCGATTTCTCGGCGACATCGACGAACAACTC
Organism: Nitrospira sp.; assembly: GCA_022842445.1. Classification (GTDB taxonomy): domain Bacteria; phylum Nitrospirota; class Nitrospiria; order Nitrospirales; family Nitrospiraceae; genus Nitrospira_D. Next base: position 186,921 of record JALHPO010000002.1, on the reverse strand, counting down.
ATCGAGCCCATACGTGAAGCCGTTCAACGGGCGATAACGGGTTGTCGCGTCATTCACGTTCCGTTCGAACGGATAGGGGGGGTCCCTCGCGCCCAGCAACCACGGGTCTTGTGGGTCGCCCCATCCGAAGCATGGGAGCAGAGCGACCACGCACAACGATTGGCGTCATGGCATCAAAGTGTGGAGGCTTGTTGCCGGTCATTCGGCATTGCGGCGGATGACAAACCCTGGAGTCCTCATCTCACGTTGGCCCGTGTTAAAGAGGGGGAACGTCTGGTAGGGCAGGTTTTGGTGAGGAGCGGTGTGCTGGATCGGCCGTCGGCTGTCGGATCGTTGGCGGTCACCGCCATTGCGCTGATGCAGAGCGAGTTGCGCACAGCCGGGCCAGTCTATACGAAGCTGTGGGAGGTCGGATTGTCGGAGGAGGAATGACCGGAACCGGTTCAGTCCCGGTCATTCAAGGCTTGGATTGCGGTCCGGCGCCATGTCGCGGCGATTATTGCAGGGCGTCGGGCGGCGTCTTGAGCAATTTGGCGAAGCGCGTTTTGTCGATCGATTTCTCGTAGGCTTCCTCCGGAGAAATCCATTTTTTCGTCAATAGGTCCTGAATGGCATCGTCCAGGGTTTGCATGCCGGCCGCCTTGCCGGTCTGCATGAGCGACGCAATCTGGAACGTCTTGGCGTCGCGGATCAGATTGGCGACTCCGGGTGTACAGACCAGAATCTCAAGAGCGGCGCAGCGTCCTTTCTGGTCGATTCGTTTGAAGAGGTTCTGGGCCACCACCACTCTGAGGGCGGTCGACAGCGTGTTGCGGATCTGTGCCTGTTCCTGATGCGGGAACACCTCGATGACCCGGTCGACCGTTTTCGATGCGTTCTCGGTGTGCAGTGTCCCAAAGACCAGGTGCCCGGTTGCGGCGGCTTCCACCGCAAGCCGAATGGTTTCGAGATCACGCAGCTCGCCGACCAGAATGATGTCCGGATCTTCGCGCAAGGCGCCACGCAGGGCGGTGCCGAACGATTGGGTGTGGACGCCGATTTCGCGATGGTTGATGACGCAACCTTGGCTTTGGTGGACGAACTCGATCGGGTCTTCGATCGTCAAGATGTGGTCTTTCCGATTCTTGTTGGCGTGGTCGATGATGGCAGCCAGGGTGGTCGATTTTCCGCTGCCGGTTGGCCCAGTCACAAGGACCAGCCCTTTTTTCAGCATGGCCGATCTGGTCAGGATCGGAGGAAGCCCTAACTCGGCCGCCGTCAGGACCTTGGAGGGAATTTTCCGGAATACGGCGGCACAGCCGTATTTTTGATTGAAAAAATTGGCGCGAAACCTGGCAAGTCCAGGAATTTCATATCCGAAATCCACGTCGCCGGTTTCTTCAAATTGGGTTTTCTTGGCGGCGGGCGCTATTTCGTAGAGAACCTCTTTGAGTTGTTCGTGGATGAGCGGGCTCTGTCCGGGGACTCGTTCCAGCTCGCCGTTGACCCGCATGACAGGAGGCTGTCCGGATACGAGATGCAAGTCGGATGCGCCGCGTTCCGCCATCATCCTGAAAAATTCGTCGATTTTGGCCATGTCGGGTCTCCCTGATTTCTGCTTGCGACCGTGTCTTGCTGAAGTATAAAGACTCGTGAAGAGATCGCAAGGAAAACTCTGGTTTGAACAAAGACGCCGGCCGATCGGGGAGGAAGGTATCTCGTGAAGGGTCTCTCGTATCTCGCAAATAAACATGGGCGCTTTGTCTCGTGTTTCACGATTCACCGTTCGGCAGGCTCACGGTCCTGAGCAGAGTCGAAGGACGAGATACGAGGGATGAAGGCTTCCAGAGACGAACGGTTGCAATGAAAAAACCATGAACAATGTGGGCTAGGTTTCCCCGGCCTGCTTCGGTATAATCGCGTTTCTTCATCCCCACTATATTGAGGAGATCTCCATGGCAGAGAAGGACGATAAGAAGCGCGCATTGGATTTGGCCTTGTCCCAGATTGAAAAGCAGTATGGGAAGGGGGCCATTATGAAGCTTGGCGCCGAGGAAAAGCTCGATGTGCCGGCCATTTCGACCGGGTCGCTCGGCCTCGATATCGCGCTCGGCGTCGGGGGGCTCCCGCGCGGGCGGGTCATCGAGATTTTCGGTCCGGAGGCCTCGGGCAAAACGACCATGACGCTCCATTGCATCGCCGAAGTGCAGAAAACCGGCGGGATCGCGGCGTTCATCGATGCGGAACACGCGCTGGATCTGACGTATGCGAAGAAGCTGGGAGTGCAGGCCGATGACTTGCTGGTCTCGCAGCCGGATACCGGTGAGCAGGCGTTGGAAATCGCCGAAACCCTCGTGCGCAGCGGGGCGATCGATCTGATCGTGGTGGACTCGGTGGCGGCGTTGACGCCACGGGCCGAGATTGAAGGGGAAATGGGCGACGCGCACATGGGCTTGCAAGCGCGGCTGATGTCGCAGGCGTTGCGAAAACTCACGGCAGCAATTGCGAAGTCGTTGACCACCGTGGTCTTCATCAACCAGATCCGCATGAAGCTCGGCGTGATGTTCGGCAACCCCGAAACAACCACCGGCGGCAATGCGCTCAAGTTTTATTCATCGGTCCGGCTGGACATTCGGCGCATCGAATCCATCAAGGAAGGCCAGGATGTGATGGGCAGCCGCGTTCGTGTCAAAGTCGTGAAGAACAAGATGGCGCCACCCTTCCGGCAGGCCGAGTTCGATATCATGTTCGCCGAGGGCATCTCGAAGACGGGTGAGCTGGTCGATCTTGGAGTCGATAAGCGCGTCATCGAGAAGTCCGGCGCCTGGTACTCCTACAAAGGTGAGCGCATCGGGCAGGGACGCGACGCGGCGCGGGATTTTCTGAAGCAGAACGCTGCTGCCGCGCGGGAGGTCGAGGCCAAGCTTCGCGAGTTGGCTGGTGTGCCAGGCCGCAACGAGAAGAAGGCTGAGGCAAAGACCGAGGGAAAGGACGAGAAACCGGCGGTCCGATCGGATGAGAAACGGGCGCACCGGTAAACAGCCTGACTCGACGAAGCCTGACCGGTGGATGTCTCTGGCAATTCGCTATCTTGCGCGTTGGGATCGCACGTCCGCCCAGGTCGAGCAGTTTCTTCTTCGCAAGGGCGCTGCGCCGGCTCAGATACAACAGACCATCAGCCGCTTGTCCGATCTCCGCTACCTCAACGACGGAGCCTACGCGGAACGTTGGATCGAGATCCGTCTTGCCCGGAGGCCGATGGGGCGGGAACGGCTGGAAGCGGAGTTGCTGCTCAAGGGTGTGCCGGAGGCTGTGGCCGGTCTGGCAATCCGGGAGGCGCTGCGTGATCTTGACGAAGATACGCTGGCGCGTCGAGCCCTGGTCGTGATACGGCGCAGAGGCAGGCAACTGACCCCGGCTCAATCGGTTCGCCTCCTACGTCAGCGGGGTTTCGAAGAAGAGACAATCGATCGTATGATTGGGGATCATACGAGACATGAGGAATGTGACCGATGACGCATAGCGCGCAGGAACTCAGACAGTCGTTTATCCGGTACTTCGAGCAACAGGGCCACCAGGCCGTGCCCAGCTCGGCCTTGATTCCACAGGCCGATCCGACGCTGCTGTTTACCAACGCCGGGATGAATCAATTCAAGCGGGTCTTTCTCGGAGAAGAATCGCGCCCCTACAAGCGGGCGGTATCCGTCCAAAAATGCCTGCGCGCCGGCGGCAAGCACAACGATCTTGAAAACGTCGGGTATACCAGGCGGCACCACACGTTCTTCGAGATGCTGGGCAATTTTTCATTCGGAGACTATTTCAAAGAAGACGCCGTTATTTTCGGTTGGGAGTTTCTGACCAAGACCGTCGGGCTCGACAAGAACCGGATGTGGGTCACGATTTTCCGCGAGGACGATGAAGCCGATCAGCTCTGGAAGAAGATCGGTGTATCTCCCGCCCGCATCATCCGGTGCGGTGAAAAAGACAACTTCTGGCAGATGGCCGATACGGGTCCCTGCGGCCCCTGTTCGGAGCTGCATTTCGATCAAGGACCGTCGGTGCCTGGAGACGATCGTCCGAACGGCGAGGGGGACCGGGTCATCGAGATCTGGAATCTCGTCTTTATGCAGTACAACCGGGATGCCTCAGGGAAGCTCAATCCGTTGCCCAAGCCCAGCATCGATACGGGGATGGGGCTCGAACGGCTTTCGGCTGTGGCGCAGGGCGTTCACAGTAACTACGACAGCGATTTGTTCACGCCGCTTTTGTCGGCAATCGCCGGCCGGGGCGGGATGCAGTACGGTGAGAAGGACCAGGCGGACCGTTCGATGCGCGTCATCGCCGATCACCTCCGCGCAGTATCGTTTCTGATGACAGACGGCATCCTGCCGTCCAATGAAGGCCGCGGGTATGTGCTGCGGCGTATTCTACGCCGTGCTGCGCGGCATGGCCGGTTGCTCGGCATCGTCGAGCCATTTTTGCACGAACTGAGTGCGGTGGTTGTGGAGCAGATGGGCGGCGCGTATTCGGAGTTGCGCGCGGCAGCCGGCACAATCGCCGAAGCGACGAAGGGCGAAGAGGAACGGTTTATCGCCACACTCGATCAGGGCTTGCCGATTTTGAACGACATGATCGAAAAGGTACGGGCGAACAGACAGACGGTGTTAGCGGGTGGTGACGTGTTCAAGCTCTATGATACGTACGGGTTTCCCATGGATTTGATGACGGAGGCCTGCCGCGAACAGGGGATGACCGTCGATGAGTCGGGATTCGAAGCGGCGATCGAAGAACAGCGAACTCGTGCGCGCAAGACCGGCGGGTTCGAGCAGGAGAGCGCCAGGCCGGCGGTGACTGAACTGGTCAAACGGGTCGGGGCGACCACGTTCATCGGGTACGACCGGTTGGAGAGCGAAAGCATCCTCCTTGCGATCCTCAAGGGCGAACAGCTGGTCAAGGAAGCAGCAGAAGGTGATGAGGTCGAGGTGGTGTTGGATGTGACGCCGTTTTATGCGGAAGGCGGCGGACAAGTCGGTGACCGCGGAACATTGGCCGGCCCTGAAGGGCTGCTCGAAATCGACAATACGACGAGGCCTGCGCCGGCGCTCATTCTTCATAAGGGCACCGTCCGCAAAGGCTGTATTCGCGAAGGAGAGCGGCTACGGATGACGGTTAACGCGTCCACGCGCCTGGATGCCGCCCGCAACCATACGGCGACACATCTGGTCCATGCGGCGCTGCGCGATTTGCTCGGTCCGCATGTGAAACAGTATGGATCGCTGGTGGGGCCGAACCGGCTCCGGTTCGACTTCGCCCACTTCAGGCCGTTGTCCTCCCGCGACATCGACGACATCGAGTCAACCGTGAACGGAGAGATCCGCAAGAATGAAGCGGTACGAACCGATGTGATGAGCATCCAGGATGCGGTGGCGAACGGCGCCCTGGCGTTTTTCGGCGACAAGTACGGCGAGCAGGTGCGTGTTGTGAGCGTGGAGTCCTTCAGCAAAGAACTCTGCGGCGGGACCCACTGCCGGCAGACGGGCGACATCGGGTTGTTCCGGATTGTGTCGGAGGGAGGGGTGGCGGCCGGGGTGCGCCGGATCGAAGCCCAGACAGGTACCGGGGCCTATGCGCTCATGAAGAAGCTCGAAGCCGATGTCCGCGAGCTGTCCGATCTGTTGAAGGTCGGGCAAGCGGAACTGGTCGGCAAGACACGCAAGGTGCTGACGCAGTTGAAGGACAAGGAGCGGGAGCTTGAAGAGCTGAAGCTGAAAATGGCTACGGGGGCTGGTGCCAAAGATGAAGCCAATATTCAGACTATCTCTGGAGTGAAAGTCCATGCGCAACGTGCTGATGAAATTGATATGGCTGGGCTTCGGGCGTTAGCTGATCGCCTAAGGGAGAAGGAACAGAGCTGCGTTATCGCACTCGGCGGGGTCTCCGAGGGGAAAGTGGCTTTGTTTGTGGTAGTGAAGGGAGATAAGGATCTCCTCTCAAAGATAAAGGCCAACGAACTCATCAAGGTGATGGCCGTCGAAGTCGGTGGCACAGGCGGCGGTCGTCCAGAAATGGCGCAAGCAGGCGGGAAGGATGTCGCCAAGCTCGACGCGGCGTTGGAAAAGGTCTTTGGCTTGGTCGAACAGGCCCTGAGGCGGTAGAATCATGCCTAGCCGCATCCTCGCGCTCGATTATGGTACCAAGCGGATCGGGGTTGCTCTGAGCGACGAATTGGGATGGACGGCACAGCCGCTCGAAACATTCGAACGGCGTACGCTGGATCGTGATATCGCCCACATCGCGGCATTGGTCGGATCGCACAGCGTAGAGCGGGTGGTCTTAGGATTGCCTCTTCAGCTGGACGGTCGTGAAGGGCTTGCCGTTCAAGCCATGCGCGCGTTTGTGGTGAAACTCGAAGCGGGGTTGTCCGTGCCGGTCGTCCTGTGGGACGAACGGATGACCACGAAAGCGGCGGAAGATCTGCTCATCGCCGCAGATGTCAGCCGGAAGAAACGAAAAGGCGTAATCGACCGGATCGCTGCGGCCATTCTGCTGCAAAGCTATCTGGCGGCGCAGACCCCCGCAACGGCGAATGTTGTGACCGATTCGCATGATGAAGATTCGGAGTCTCTAGAGTGGCAATCCCATGAAGTTGCGCATCCTGCTGACCCTGCTTCTCGTCGTCGTCGTGCTCGGCGGACTGGCCGTGTATCTGACGATTCAATGGATTGAAGCTCCGCTTCTTTCCGAATCCGACCACCCTCCCGCTAAGATCGTCGTGATTCCGGAAGGGGCGGCGTTCTCACAAGTTGCGCAGATTCTTGAGCGGGAACAGTTGATCCAGAGCCGTTCTGCATTTATGTGGCTGGGAAAAAGGCTGGAGGCTGAACGAAAGATCCGCCCCGGTGAATATGAGCTGCATGCCGCCCTGCCTCCGGCCGAGATCCTCTCCAAGCTGATGGCAGGCCGCGTCGTCCTTCATTCCATCACGATTCCGGAGGGCTATACGATCGGGCAGATCGCCGATGTGCTCGCGGAGCACCGTATCACCGATCGGGCCGAGTTCGTGCGGCTGGCCCATGACAAATCCTTTATCAGGACGTTGGGAATTTCCGCTGAGAGTGCGGAGGGGTATCTGTACCCGGACACCTATCGGTTCCCGCGCCCCACAGCGGGAAAAGACGTGATGAAAGCCATGGTCGATCAGCTGGCGCACGTCTTGACTTCGGAGTGGCAGGTGCGCGCGAAGGAGATGAGGCTCACGACGCATGAAGTGTTGACACTGGCGTCGGTCATCGAAAAAGAGACCGGCGCGGGAGATGAACGGCCCCACATCGCATCCGTGTTTCACAATCGCCTGAAGAAACGAATTCCCCTCCAAAGCGACCCCACCGTGATCTACGGCTTGCCGAACTTCGACGGCAATCTGCGGAAAAAGGATCTGTCCCATCCCAGTCCCTATAACACGTATCGATGGGCGGGACTGCCGCCTGGTCCGATCGCCAGTCCGGGGGCAGGCTCGATCCGGGCCGCGCTCTATCCGACCTCAACCTCGGATTTATATTTTGTGTCGAAGAACGACGGGACCCACGAATTTTCCGCCACGCTGGTGGAGCATAATAAGGCGGTGGAGAAGTACCAAAAGCGCTTCCGGCGTGTCCGCTCTTCACAGACATCTGTGGTTCCGGAAAAGAGGGTATTTGCCTATCAAGAAGGAGTATCGTGAACGATGCCTGAATGGAATCTGCCGAGCCTCATTGACCATACGGTGCTTCGGCCTGAGGCGACCAAAGCCGACGTGCTTCGGTTGTGCCGGGAGGCCAAGGAATATCGCTTCACGGTCATTTTCGTGCCGCCTTGTTATGTGGATGAGGCTGTGTCGGCGGTAGCCGGCGCCTCCGTTCGAGTCGGCATCCCCATTGGATTTCCCTTGGGGGGGCACACGACAAAGGCCAAAGTCGCGGAAGCAGTGGAAGCCGTCTCGCGCGGAGCTTCCGTGCTGGACATGGTCATCAATGTCAGCCGGCTGAAGTCCGGGGACTATGACGAAGTGCGGCGGGATATTGCCGAGGTCGTTACGGCCACGCCGAACGTCGAACATAAAGTGATTCTTGAGACCTGCTATTTGACTCAACAAGAGAAGCTCACGGCTTGCTTGCTCGTCGTTGAGGCAGGCGCCGATTATGTGAAAACCTCGACCGGGTTCGGCCCAACAGGCGCGACCGTCGAGGACGTTCGACTTATGAAAACAGCCGTTGCCGGACGGGTGAAGGTCAAAGCGTCGGGTGGTATCAGGGACTGGAAGACGGCACAGGCGATGCTAGAAGCAGGAGCCGACCGGATCGGAACCAGCGCAAGTCGGAAAATCATGGAAGAGTGGAGAGCCTCGAAGTAGCCGTGGCCGACCTTCACCGATTGCGTACAGAAATCATTACCATTAGTTACTGGAGTGCCCTCTTATGATCAAGCGTGTGTTGTTGTTCGTGATCGATGGATTCGGAATTGGACCGTTGCCGGATGCGGCGGAGTACGATGATGCCGAGGCCAACACGGTCGTGCACCTGGCGGATGCCGTTGGCGGGTTGAGTCTTCCCAATTTGGAAGCGCTGGGATTGGGCCATCTTGCGAAGATTCCCGGCGTCGCGCCGATGGCGCAGCCGCATGGCTGTTTTGGGCAAATGGGGTTCACATCGCGCGGCAAAGACTCGGTGTCCGGCTATTGGGAAACCAACGGGGTGACGGTTCATGAAAGTGCTGCGGTCTATCAGGCGGGGATTCCAGAGAATGTCGTGTCTGTGATCGAGCAGGCATTGGGACGGAAGCTGATCGGCCGTCGTGTGGCTTCTATGGCTTCGATGGTACGCGATTACGGGACGGAGCATCTCTCAAGCGGGGCTCCCATCCTCTGGACCGACGGCGGGAATACCTGTTATGTGGCCGCGCATGAAGCCACGATGCCCGTCGCCGTCTTGCATCAGCAGTGCCGTGAGGCATGGAGGGAAGCGAAAAAGACCGGTACGCTGATCCGCATCGTCGCCCAACCGCTCACGGGTGAACCCGGAGCCCTACGCCCTCAGGCCGGGCGCAAAGATTTTGTCGTGGAGCCGCCGGGCCTCACCATGCTGGATGCTTTGAGTCGGTCCGGCCAGATTACGATGGGGATCGGCAAGGTCTATGATTTGTTCAGCGGCCGCGGCTTCACGAAAGCGTTTCCTGCCGCCTCCGCGTTCGAGGACACGGTGGGGATGCTGAATAAGGTGCCGCGCGGCCTTCTCTATGTGAGTTTGAATCTCTTGTCGGAGGACAGCGCGCAGGCTGCGGAAGCCCTCCAGGATTTTGATCGCCGGTTGCCGAATCTGTTCGAACAGTTGCGGGTCGGGGATATGGTCATTCTGACCGGTGATCACGGCCGCGATGTGTCGAAGCCGGAAAAACTACCGACTCGGGAATATGTTCCGGTGCTCATCACCGGCCCAAAGCTGGCGCAAGGCGTGAATCTAGGAACCAGCCAGACTGCTGCGGACTTGGGACAAACTATCGTGGACACTCTCGGCGGTGACCGGTTGGCGATCGGTGACAGCTTTTGGGAAGCGTTGAGGCCTGGATAAGACGGTACGGGGTAAAGGGTGAGGGGATAGGGGTAAGGAGAATAATGTCATTCGAACTGCGATTGAAAGAGTTAGGGATCGAATTGCCGGCTGCTCCGAAACCGGTGGCGAATTACCTTCCTGTGGTCAGGGTGGGAGATCTGCTGTTTCTGTCCGGTGTGTTGCCCTCGAAAGAGGGGCAGCTCGTCATGGCGGGCAAACTTGGGGCCGACGTGTCCATCGAGCAGGGAGTGGCGGCGGCCAGGCTGGCGGTGCTGAATGCCCTGGCCATCGTGAAAGCCGAGGCCGGTTCGCTGGATCGAGTGAAGCGGATTGTGAAAATGGTCGGCCATATTGCGTCGGCGCCCGGTTTTACCGATCAACCGCTTGTATTGAACGGGGCCTCCGATCTCCTGGTGGCAGTATTCGGAGAAGCAGGCCGCCATGCCCGTGTCGCGGTCGGCGCGGCTGAACTTCCCCGCCAGGCCCCCATAGAAATCGAATTGATCGTGCAGGTGTCGTAGCTGATGATCCGGCGGCGATTACGCGGCGAGTTCCGAACTGTGTCCGGCATGATCATCGGGACTCGACGTGGCATGGTGGGGCACATTGAGGCGGAGGGGAGGCGCCTCCAAGGTCGCTTTCACCGAGCGCAAGAATGTCTCTGCATCCAAAGGTTTGTGCGAAAATGGCGCGGTTCCCAGGTCGATACCCTGTTCGAGCAGGTGTTCGTATGATGAACTGGAGATATACAGGACGCGCAACTCCCGCACAGTGGCCAGCATGCGGCGGACCATCTCGTCGCCGTTTACCGGCGGATACACATTCTGAATCGGGCTTAGCTGCAAATCGGGAGAGGGCGGCAGGAAGACATCGACCACTAATAAATGAAACGGGTCTGCCGACGAAGTCACCAGCCACATCGCGTCGGAACTCCCCGATGCCGCCAGCGTCCAATAGCCTGCCTGGTTCAAGATTCTAGTGCAGAATTCGCGGATGACGGGATCGTCATCGACGACCAGTATGCGAGTGGTGCCGGGTCGGTGAATTTCTGTCAGCGCCATAACGTTTGGACCAGCTCCCTTGTCAGGTTGTCACTGCACAGCCGTGCCGCGTTCTGTATGGCTTTATCGGTGCATGGGCCTCCAGACTTGATTGCCAGAGACTACATGTCCGCTCTCCTGCCTTGACTCCGGAAAAAATCGATTGTTATAGTCCGATCGGTCTGTTTGAGTAGGTGTGTGCTTGATGGGACGCGCTATGTTCAGTCATCATCGGTTTGTATTAGTGGAAAGGTCGCTATGACGACAGTGAGAGCATTAGTTGCGTGCGTCATCCTTTTGGGTGGATTCGTCTCTGCAGTGTGGGCGGGAACGGCTCCGATCGAACTATCGTCCCGGTCAGTTCCACCGGGCGCAACTCTGTCGATCAGCGGAAAAGGATTTGGGACGTTCCAGTCGGTCCAGTCCAACAAAGTCACGGTGAGTGGCGTTCCTGCCTTGGTTCAGCGATGGGAGCCGGACTTGATCGAGATCAAGGTGCCTTTCAAAGCTGCCAGTGGTCCGGTTGAGGTGCGTATTGGGAAAAAGAAGATAGAGGCGGGGAGCGTCGCGGTAGTCATGCCGCAGATTGACACCGTCACGCCGGCGGAAGCTGAACGCGGCGCGTTGGTCCAGATCACGGGGCGCAATTTCGGCATGACGGCGGGAGCCCGTGATCCAAACACCATGTTCGGCGTGAACGATGTCACGGTCGGCGGTGTAGTCGTGCGTCCCAGGCGGTGGAAGGATGATCGAATCGAACTGGAGGTTCCCGCGAACGTATCGGGTGGAGAGATTGTGGTCCGGCTGGCTTCCTCTGACCCGCTGCCGGATGGATCCTGTTGCGCGCCGGTAGAATACGCGCGCAGCAATGCTGTGTCACTCTCTTTAATCCCCTCCGTGCGTGTTGATCCGGTTAGCGGGCCGGTCGGCACCAAAGTGGTGTTGTTCGGAGAGGGGTTCGGCGCCGGCAAAGGACCACAGGATTCTGTTCTGATTGGAGAGCATCCGGCAACGATCGCTCAATGGACGGATGATGTGATCGTTGCGCATGTGCCGCTGGGCGCGACCTCCGGCCCGATGAGTCTTGTGAAGGAGGGGCGCAGGCGAACTCTGGCGCACTTTACCGTCCATATTCCGAGAGTCACGGCCATCACTCCAACGAGTGCGCCTATCGGCACGCTGCTTCGGATTAATGGAGAGCATTTCGGGTTCTATTCCGAGAGCGGCGCGACGCCCTACAGCTTTATGGATTTCAATACCGGTGAAAATCGTGTGGAGATCGGCGGCGTTCAGGCCGTGATTTATCGCTGGAACGACGATCGCATTGATGTGTGGGTGCCCTTCAGCGCAAAGAGCGGCAACGTAAAGATCTATCGAAGTGCGAACCGCCCGCATAGCGATGGGTCCTGCTGCGTCGAGCGGGGCGTCTTGGCGATTGAGGCCGGAGCGTTTACGGTGGTCACGCCGGTGATCGAGTCCTACGATCCCAAATCGGCCGGTTTGGATGCCTCCGTCACGATCAAAGGGAGAGGATTTGGAGCGTTTCTCAAGACAGCCGAACATGCACAGCTTGCGTTGAGTCAGAAAGCTTACAAACGGCGTCTTGATGTGGAGATCAATGAACCGGAGACGAGTTCCACCGTTATCAGCAATGTCTCACGCACAGAAGTGCTGTTCAACGGTGCTGCCGCGCTGGTGCAGTCCTGGACCGATTCGGAGATCGTGGTGAAGGTGCCGCATCGGAATCTCTATGGCATCGGCAAAAAGGGAGAGTTTTTCGATGACTTGGCAACCGGTCCGCTGGTCGTTCGGCGAGGATCCTGGGATGTGCTTCCCGACGGGACCTGCTGCACGCCCAAAAAATGGCTCACGCTTGAGGCAGGACCATTTACAATCGAAACCAAAGGGCTTCCCGACACCGGGTATTGGAACAACAACCGGCCTGACGCGGATACGAGCCAATAATGTCTGGTCGGCAAATGGCACGGTATGTCGGGCTCCGGGTAACGGCGTATTCTTTTCTTATCTTCTGCACAGTCCTTGTGCTCTGTGTCCCGGCCCGGAGCGAATCGCCGGGGTTGCTTGTGCAGGCTCAAAAAAGCACCACAGAATCGACATTGATGAGTATCCAATTCCATGGGCTTCAGAATGGTTGGGCCGCGGGATCCGGCGGGGTGATTCTCACGACCCGTGACGGGGGCAAGACTTGGCGGAAGACATCCAGCGGGACGACTGCTCTGTTACTCTCTCTGTTCTTTCCCGATCGACAGAGAGGTTGGGTGGCTGGGTCAGGGGGAATGCTGCGCCGTACCACTGATGGAGGAGAGACCTGGCAGCGTATCCCGCTTGAGACACAGCAACCGTTGTATCATGTGTCGTTTGTGTCGCCGACCGTTGGCTGGGTGGTTGGAGGGGCCGGGGTCATTCTTCATACGGTTGATGGCGGGGAACGGTGGGTCGAGCAAACCAGTGGTACGAATGCCGCGCTCTACGCGGCGCATTTTCTGGATGAGCGGCGCGGGACTGTTGTCGGCGCGCTGGGAACTGCCTTGTCGACGGATGATGGCGGGTTCACGTGGGTGCCCCAAGAAACTCAGAGTGCGGTGACTCTCTTCGACGTGTTTTTTACCGACTCGCTCAACGGGTGGACAGTAGGGAATGCTGGAGCGCTATTTCAGACAAGCGACGGTGGAAGACGCTGGATCGATCGCACATTTCCTTGCGGAAAGGGCTGCACAAATCTCACCGATCTGTTGAAGGTTCGATTTACAAGTCCTCGATCTGGATGGATTGTCGGCGGACATGGGGTGGTATACAGAACCAGTGACGCGGGCTTCTCCTGGCGTGAGGAAGGTTCGATAGGAAAGGCGTCGATCTTCGGCCTGACTTTTCCAGAACCCAATCATGGTTGGGCAGTAGGCGAACAGGGGACGATTCTCCATCTGCAACCGGGCCGTTGATCTTCTATTCCATTGAGGCACGGTTTCCCTTAACCATGGCATATATTGCCGGCATTGTTCCGGTCTGGCTGCGGAGGACTCAGAGCGAATGGCAGCCATGCACAGGCATAAGGGGTATGACGCCGGGCTCCGCCTCGCTGCTTGACCTTCCTTTTCGTCGGCTCCTATAATCCGCCTGCAGTATGCTTGCAACGCACTGATTCAGCTTCACATAATGGCGGAATTCACCCATTTCAACGAGTCTGGACGAGCTCGGATGGTCGATATCTCGGCCAAGAATGCAACCGAACGGACTGCGACTGCGCAAGCCAGAGTTTTCCTTTTGCCCGAAACCCTTGAAAAGATTCAACGAGGTAAGATTGCCAAGGGCGATGTCTTGGCTGTCGCACAGGTAGCCGGGGTCATGGGTGCGAAGAAAACGCCGGATCTGATCCCCATGTGCCACCCGATCCTCCTTACCAGTGTCGACATTTCCTTCACGGAAGATTCTCGGCCGGATCAGGATGGGTGCTGTTCGATCACCGTTCTGGCAACGGCTAAGACGACCGGGCCGACCGGCGTTGAAATGGAGGCGATGACGGCAGCATCCGTTTCGGCCTTAACCATTTATGACATGTGCAAAGCAGTGGACCGCGGGATGAGGTTTAGTGAAGTGTGCCTGCTTTCAAAATCGGGCGGGAAGTCGGGGACGTACAGCAGGGAAGGTTGAGGCTCAGGTGAACGTGTGGAAATAATGGTGACGATCAAATTGTTCGGCATGACAAAACTGATGGTTGGAAATCATCCGTCAATAACTTTATCAATGGCTTATTCGAATACAGTGAAAGACTTGGTTGATATTCTTGATGTCGAATATCCGCAGATCGGAGAGCTGATTCATAAGAAGAAGGTTCTTGTATCGGTGAATCAGGATATCGCCCATGAAGCGACGGTCATTCATGAAGGGGATGAAGTCGCGCTGTTGCCGCCATTTGCCGGAGGATCGTCCCCAGTTCCTGTGAACGATGAAATGCTGGTGCGAGTGCAGCGGGAAGATTTTTCTATCGATGCGGAAGTTGCCCGGGTGCGGAGTCGTTCGAAACGGATCGGTGGGATTTCTATGTTTCTGGGGGCGGCGCGTGACCGATCGAGGGGCCGTGATGTGGACAGCATCACCTTTGAGCATTACGAGGGGATGGCGCAGAAGAAGTTGCGAGAGATCCGTGAACGAGCGCTCAAAGAATTCGACATTCTCGAGTTGCTGATCATACATCGATATGGAGAAATCTCGATCGGTCAGAACATCGTGCTGATTGTCGCCGGGGCTGAACATCGTGCCGATGCGTTCCGTGCGTGCCGATGGGCGATCGATGAGTTGAAACAAATTACGCCGATCTGGAAACTTGAACACACACCTGAAGGGGAGGTGTGGGTTGAGGAGCACCCATAGAATCGTGAAAAGTGAAACGTTTGAATAGGCACCGGAAGCTGACATGAGTGACAGGTTCGATGATACGGTCTCGACTGTTGTTGCAGATCTGTATGGGCGCCCGTTGAAGAGTCTGCGGTTGTCCGTAACGGATCGCTGCAATTTGCGCTGCCGATACTGTATGCCGGAGGCAGATTACGTGTGGCTGCCGCGTGAGGACATTCTCAGCTTTGAGGAAATGGCGACGCTCGCCGGCTATTTCGCAGATTTGGGTGTGAATAAGATTAGGCTGACCGGCGGCGAGCCGTTATTGCGTCGGGATGTCTCGCGGTTGGTTAGACTGCTTCTGCATGATAAACGGATTAGCGAGATTGCGCTGACGACGAACGGTGTGTTGTTGGCTGATCAAGCACGGGAACTCTACGATGCCGGACTTCATCGGGTGACGGTCAGTCTCGATACCCTCAGGCCGGAACGGTTCCGCCGGTTGACCGCACGGGATGAGTTTGCCAGGGTGATCGAAGGGATTGAATCGGTCGAAAAGGCAGGATTTGCCGAACTCAAGCTGGATACGGTTGCGATACGTGGATTCAACGACGATGAATTGGTTGCGTTGATTGAGTTTGCCAGGCATTATCAGGCTGAGGTCCGCTTCATTGAGTATATGGATGTGGGCGGGGCCAACGAATGGGCCATGGACAAAGTGCTCTCCCGTGAGACGATTCTTGAGGAACTGAGTCGGCAGTATGGCACGATCACGCCTGTGCCGGAACGAGGATCCGCACCGGCACAGCGGTTTCTCTTGCCGGATGGTACGAGCTTTGGAATTATTCCCTCAACGACGACGCCGTTTTGCGCACAATGCGACCGCAGCCGCGTTACGGCCGACGGGTTATGGTATTTGTGTCTCTATGCGGCATCGGGGACAGACTTGCGCAAGCCGCTTCGCATGGGCGCAAATCCTGAGTATATGAAGGAGATGATTCGGTCCGGTTGGACTGCCCGCCGGGATCGTGGGGCGGAAGAACGGAAGGCATTAGAAAAGACCGGGCTTCGTGCCGGTGGGTTGATCGACATTGAACGGCTGCGAGAAGATCCGCATCTTGAAATGCATGCACGAGGAGGATGATCGCACGATTCAGATGACGTCAGCTGGTTCGGTTCAAGAGAGTGCTGAGTCAAGCACGGGATTGTGTCACGTAACGCGCCACTTCAATAGTCACATGCACTTTATCATGCAATAGTATGAGCGACCCATCATATTCGGCAGTGCTAGGCTTCGGTTTTTTGCTTGGGATCAGGCATGCGCTCGATGCCGATCATCTTGCCGCGGTTTCGACGGTTCTGGCTCAGCGTCCGTCCCTTCGGGCGTCCAGTGCGGTTGGATTATGGTGGGGAGTCGGCCATACGTTGACGTTGCTGATCGTCGGATCAGTCGTATTAGCCTTAGGAATTCACATCCCACCGCAGTTTGAACTCATTGCCGAGTCCGGAGTTGGAGTGCTGCTGATCGTGCTGGGAGGAAGCCTGGCTGTGAAGCTGTGCCGTGAGCGCTGGCACATGCATCGCCATCATCACGATGGCGATGCCCATGTCCATCTACACAGTCATCAACGACAGGACGATCATCGCCATCGGCACTGGCTGACCGACTCGGTTCGTCCTCTCTGTATCGGTATGGCGCATGGACTGGCCGGATCGGCGGCGTTGATGCTCATCATTCTTGCCACGACTCAGGAGCTGGGTCCAGGGCTCCTGTCCATCGCTGTATTCGGCGTGGGGTCGATTGCAGGCATGATGGCGATTGGTCTCACGATCAGTCTTCCCCTGGTCTGTTCCCTTTCGTTTAGCCGCCCCTTGTTTCTCGGACTCCAAGGATTTGCCGGTGCCGCCAGCGTAGGAGTGGGCGTATGGATGTTGGTGAAGCTGGTATTCGCATCCACGGGAGGGTGAGCAGCACGTTGCGTTCATGTTAGAGGTTTTGCACGTGCGTCGCGGGGAATGCTGTGCTATTCTGCGCAGGTATTGACGGGCCTTCCTGCGGCCGTACTAAAATCCGAACGAGGGATACGATTATGGCCTGGTTCAAAAAGGAAAAGACCTCTGGGCTGGCGGTGCCTCCGCGATCCAAAGGCAGTGAGGGGATGTGGCTCAAGTGCAATCACTGTCGGGAAATCGTCTATCGCAAGGAGGTCGATCGTAACAACAAGGTCTGTCCGAAGTGCGACTATCATTTTCCCATTTCCGTCATGGAACGGATCGGGCTGCTCGTCGATTTGGGCACCTTCAAGGAATGGGACAGCGATCTGGAGGCTCAAGACCCCTTGACGTTCCATGACACCAAGCCCTATCGAGAGCGTGTTAAGGCTCAACAGGAAAAAACAGGCCGCAAAGATGCACTGGTGATCGGCGAAGGCATGATCAATGGGAACTGGGTCGTGTTGTGCATTTTCGATTTCAGCTTTATGGGTGGGAGCATGGGCTCGGTCGTCGGAGAAAAGCTGTGTCGCGCCATCGACCGGGCGCTGGAGCTGAAACGGCCGGTTATCTTGGTGACAGCCTCGGGCGGTGCGCGTATGCAAGAAGGCATCCTCTCCCTCATGCAGATGGCCAAGACCTCGACATCGGTGGCCAAACTGGGTGAGGCCAAGCTACCCTTCATTTCGATCTTGGCTGATCCCACGTTCGGCGGGGTCACGGCCAGTGTGGCAATGTTGGGAGACGTCATTATTGCAGAACCGAAGGCGCTGATCGGATTCGCCGGCCCCCGCGTCATTGAACAGACGATCAAGCAGCAGTTGCCGGATCAGTTCCAACGGGCTGAGTTTCTTCTGGAGCATGGCATGATTGACATGATTGTCGAACGCAAGCAGCTCAAAGAAACGGTCAGCACCCTCGTCGGTCATTTTTAGTCTTCACGATCCTCCCGGTTTGTGAATGACCTATCCCGCCGCCATTGAGTATCTCTACGGCCTTCAGAAGCATGGGATCAAACTTGGCCTGGAGCCGATGACGTCGTTGCTCCATGCGCTCGGCCGTCCGGAACGTGCGCTGCGCATCCTGCATATCGGGGGCACCAACGGCAAAGGGTCGACTGCCGCCATGACTGCAGCCATACTCCAGGCCTCCGGCATGCGTGTGGGGCTCTACACCTCTCCGCACCTGGTTGAGTTTCGCGAACGCATCAGAGTGAACGGGGCGATGATCCCGGACGATCGCCTGGCTGGTCTAGTCGAGTTGGTGCGTACGGCGATACCGCCGGGGTTGACTCCGACATTTTTTGAAGTGACGACCGCTATGGCGTTGCGATACTTTGTGGAATCGCAGGTCGATATTGTGGTGTTGGAGGTTGGGTTGGGAGGGCGATTCGATGCCACCAATGTCGTTGAGCCGATCGCCTGCGCAATTACCACGATCGCGTTGGAACATCAGGAGTACTTGGGACGGACTGAAATGGCGATCGCTTTTGAGAAGGCGGGCATCATCAAACCTGCTGTACCTGTCGTAATCGGGAGAATGGGGCCGGAGGCCGGTACCGTGATGCGCCATATCGCGGCGGAGCGCGCGGCTCCGCTGTGGAGATTGGGAGAGGAGTTTACTGTCGAAGGCGATGAGCCTGCGTGTTTCACGTATCGGGGGCGGACACGAGTGTTTGAAAGGCTTCGATGCGCTCTTTCCGGACGGCATCAGCTGGATAACGCCGCCTGCGCGCTTGCATTGCTCGAAGCTTCCGGCGAAGTCGGAGCACGGGTCGATGAGTCCGCGGTGCGAACAGGGCTGCAATCTGTTACCTGGGAAGGGCGGCTGGAATTGATTGATGAAGCTCCGAGTGTGCTTCTGGATGGGGCCCATAATCCTGCTGCTGCCGTCGTATTAGGTCGCTACTTGGAGGGGTTTCTTCTGCGCCAGCCGGAATCCCGTATTATTCTGGTGTGGGGTATGATGCGGGATAAAGATCATCGGGAATTTATTGCGCCGTTGTTGCCGTTTATCTCCGAGGTCGTACTCACTCAAGCGGCCCTGAGCCGATCTGCCACGGTCCAAGATCTTCGTCTGGCTCTGGGGGACTGGCAGAAGCCGGTGTTTGATGCGCCGCAACCAGCCGAAGCGCTCAGGACGGCGAAGCAACGAGCGTCGGTACAGGATCTTGTCTGTGTGACTGGCTCGCTCATGCTGGTGGGTGATATCAAGGCGGCGGTGCGCGGCTGTGGGCTGTCCTTAATTCGGGGGTAGTCCGCATGATGCCTGGCTTTTTTGCTGTAACTGCCGATCCGCTGTGCCGGGGATCGGAATTGGGAGTCCCGTGGGTCACGTCTCATATTGTGAGCACGGGTACTCTGAGGACTCGAAACTCGAAACTTGAAACATTTCCCCATGTTTCGATCTTGCGACAAACTGTTATGAATCATGCGGGCTAGCATGGTGGATCCTGGTCTGCGGGTCTCCATGCGACGCGGTCTCGTTCTGGTCATCCTGCTAAGCTTCTTTCCTCTCGCGGCATGGGCTGCGACGAAACAGGTCGGCCCAGGAAATTCCTCATCCGGTTCCCCGCCGATCGACGTAACTGCCGCTCGTTTGGACTATCGGCAAGATCAAGAAGTGTATGAGGCTGACGGATCGGTTGTGGTTCGGCAGGGTGAAATTACGCTCACTGCGGATCACGTCACGATTCAATCGTTACCCGGAATCGTCACCGCCACGGGCCATGTCCATCTGACAGATCCTCAAACCGATGTGACAGCCGAACGGCTGGATTTGAATATGAACACCGAGAGCGGTGTGGTGACCCACGGCCGGCTCTTTGTGCCCTCCACAAATTCCCTGGTGTCGGGCCGGCTCTTGCAGCGGTTCTCTGAATATCATTACAGGGCCAAGGAGGGCAGTTTTACAAATTGCGACGCGCCGGAAGGTGAAACGCCCGCATGGCGTCTGAAGTTTGAAGATCTTGATACGACGCTGGGGGATCAGCTGGCGTTTAAAGGAGCATGGCTCTGTGTGAACGATGTACCGATGTTACCTCTCCCCGCGTTGACCTACCCGTTGGCAAAGCGGAAGACGGGGTTTCTGATTCCCGTTATCTCGTACGACAACCGTTTTGGCGTGCATGCGCAAGGAAGCTTTTTTTGGGCCATCAACCCCAGTCAAGATTTGACGATTGCACCTAAGTATTACAGCCAGCTGGGCTACGGATCGGATTTTGACTATCGGTATGTCTTGGATCGGCGATCACGCGGACAGTGGCATGTGAGTTATCTGCAACAGACAGAGTTGCCTAATGTGGCGGGCGTGGACGCAACAGGAGAAGATGCACGAAGAGCGCGCGCAGTCTTTACCGGAAGCCATACCCAGATGTTTTCGGAGACGCTTCTTCTTCGGACCAACGTCAACTTCGTTACCGACCCCAATTATTTTCAGCAGCTGAGTAATTCAGGTACACTGCGAGCATCACCGAGTAACGAATCTAATCTCTTGGCGACTCAACGGTTGCCATACGGAAATCTCTATCTATTGGGCCGCTATCTCCAACCGCTGCAGGCCGGCGGGACAGACACATTTCAGCGCCTTCCTGAAACCGGCTACAACTTGCCAGATGTCTCGTTGTTCAATTCGCCGGTGCTGTTCGGTATGGAAGGTAACTTCGTCAACTTCTATCGGGAACAGGGATTTACACTCAATCGTGTGGATGTCGTTCCCGGTATCGCCACGGAGGTGATCAATTTAGGCCATGTGGTCGGCATCAGGCCGCAGGCCAAGTTTCGCGAAGTGTATTACAGCAGAGGTGCATCTTCGACGGCGACCCAGCACCGGGAAACATTCTGGATCGGAGTGGATGCCACATCAAAGTTGACGCGGCGTTTTGGATGGGAGCAGGGAAAAGGATTTCTTCATACGATCGAACCATCGGCGACATATGAATATGTGCCGGGGACGGATCAATCAGCATTGACGTTGATTGATCAAGTGGACGACTTGCCGAAAAAGAACCTTCTCACCTATGCCCTGCGAAGTCGCGTGTTGGAACAAGGCACGACCCGAGCGTTCAACTGGCTGGATCTGACCATAGCGCAGAGCTACCATGTAGGGGCTCTGCAGACGAGGGCACGGGACTTTACTCCAGGCATGGACCCGCTGCTGGGATCGCCCACGCAGCCCCTTCAACCGGCTACGGTTGCTATTGATGGCAAACGATTTTCCGATATTTGGATGCGGGCGGTCATCGGGAATAATCAGCCACACGTGGTTCGCTCCCAGTTGGATGCAGCGGGGTTCGATCGCGGTGCAGGAGCTGTAGGGGGGGGGAGTCGTCCGCCTATCAATCAGTATCTGACCGTCGACGCCTTTTTCGACCCCTATCAAGGGACCGTCAGCCAAGTGAACACCGATGTTCGCGTGCAAGAGGGGACCAATTGGTATGTCGAAGTCGGGCAGCGCTATTCCCGGGACGGTAATCGGGTGAGGCGGGGGGATGTCTGGAACCCCATTTCGTTCAATGAGGTCTATGCACCAACGGGAGAGATTCAGTTTGTGACGGCAGCCGGCGCATTCCGTACTCCGTGGGGATGGACGGTCGGAGCCAAGGGCTATTACGATGTCAAAAACGGAAGAAGCCCGGAATACGATGTGGTCGCGCTCTATCAAAACCCATGCAGATGTTGGTCGGCAGGATTTTATTATTTGCAATTCCCCGATCGCCAGCAATTCAACTTCATGCTCAGTCTCACAGGGCTTGGCTGGACGGAAAATACCGGAACTGCCGTTATGCGATCTCTTCTCACCCCGCTGCTCTGGGGAGAACGTGGGTTGCCCTGGTACACCCCGGGCGGACAATACGGCCAACAGCAACAAGCGGTATCTACGGATGGGACGACGGTAGGGTCTCGGTGAGTCTTTAACGGTGGGCTCTCATGAGTTGTGGGTGGTTCTGCTGCATGCGTCGTCTCTGGGAGTTCAGGTACGGCCGATCTGCGGAGCTGAGGGCGAGTTGAGGGATAGAGTTACGAGTATCGGAGAGTACTCAACCCTCGAGAGCACACCGTTAGATTTGTGCATTTGACAGTAAAAACTTGGCTGGAGTACGATGCTCCGGTGTAGGAAGTGGGGTTATTATTCTGAAGGAGGGAACACACGTGGCAGGTGACGCTTTGAAAGTTGAAGATTCTACCTGGGATGCCGAGGTTATGAAGGCAACGGAACTTGTGATGGTCGATTTCTGGGCAGTGTGGTGCGGGCCGTGCCAAATGGTGGCGCCCATTGTCGACGAGCTGGCTCAGGAGTATGCCGGGAAGCTCAAGGTGAGAAAGCTCAATACGGATGAGAATCCTGAAGTGGCGGGCCGCTATCAGGTCATGAGCATCCCCACGATTCTGTTCTTCAAAAACGGCCGACAGGTTGAAAAGCTGGTTGGAGCCAGGCCGAAGCGCCAATTCAAGGAAATGATCGACGCACTTCTTGCACAACATGCCGGCACCGCCTAGATACTGCTGCCGCAGCCATGCTCACTGAGCTGCGTATATCCAACTTTGCCGTTCTCGAACAGCTCGATCTGAGCATCGATGCGGGATTTACAGTTCTGACAGGAGAGACAGGGGCCGGTAAATCGCTCCTGATCGATGCCATTAAGCTGTTGATCGGGGGACGGGCGTCAAGCGATCAGATCAGATTCGGCGAAGATGAAGCGCACCTCGAAGCCGCTTTTGTGATCCCCTCCGGCCATCCGATGCTGGATCGGCTGCGCGCGCAAGAGATTCTCGGGCCGCACGATTCTCAACTCATTATTCGGCGCGTGATCGCCCGGTCCGGGAGGAATCGGGTGTATCTCAACGGAGTGATGAGTCCGGTCCATGTACTGGAAGAGTTTGGCGGCACACTTGTCGACATTCATGGCCAACATGATCAGCAGTCCCTGCTGGCGTCCTCGACTCAGCTTGATGCGCTGGATGCCTTCGGCCGTCTTCAGACATTACGGGAGCAATACCGGTCAGCCTATCGCGACTTGACAGAGGCCTGTCGAGAACGCGACGAGCTGGCCGTGAAGATTCAGCAGGCGGCACAGCGCGAAGATTACCTGACATTTCAGCTGCAGGAGTTAGATGATGCCGGGCTTTGCGCCGGAGAAGAGGAGGCGCTTCAGGGCGAACGGCGACGATTGGGATCATCACGGCGGTTAGGTGAGTTGGCGGCGGAAGCGCAGGAACGGATTCAGTCTGACCACGCCGGGATTTTACCCAACGTAGTTATGGTGGAACGGGCGCTGGGAGAACTTGCTCAGATCGACCCCGATACGCAAAGCATAGGCCGGCTTATTGGTGAGGCACGAGTACTCTTGAAAGAAGCGGCAGATGGCCTCAGAGGTTATACGGATCGCCTGGATAATGACCCACTGCGCCTGACGGCAGTCGAAGACCGCCTGGCCGTGATTCAGAAGCTGAAGAAGAAATACGGTGGGACTATTGACGCCGTCATTGAAACGCGCCGTCGAGTGCGGGACGAACTGGACGTGATTCGGCATTCCGATGAAGAGATTGGACGGCACGATCGTCTGATTCGCGAGCGGCGGGACGTCGTTGTCAGAGTGGCTCGTGGTTTGAGCGCTAAGCGAACGGACGCTGCCAAGCAAATGACGAAAGTCGTGCGCCGAGAACTCGATGCGCTCAAGATGGGGCAGACCCGGTTTGTGATTCAACTCGATACGGGAGAGGGAGATGAAGCCTATGGCGCCGATGGGGCGGATCGCGCAGAATTTCTACTTTCAGCCAACATGGGAGAACCGCTCATGCCGCTGTCTCGGGTGGCATCCGGAGGTGAGTTATCACGGATCATGCTGGCACTGAAGTCCGCTCTTGCGGGCGCAGATCGAGTGCCTGTGATTATTTTTGACGAGATCGATACAGGGGTTGGAGGGGCTGTTGCGGCTGCCATTGGAAAACGTCTGAAAGAATTAGGGCGTGTGCATCAAGTGCTCTGTGTCACGCACTTGCCCCAGGTGGCTTCGCAGGCAACCCATCATTTGTGTTTGGAAAAGTCACAGATAAAGAATCGAACCGTGACCACGGTACGCCAGTTGTCACCTGTGGAACGGGAAAGCGAAATCGCACGTATGCTCGGCGGGGAAATCGTTACCAAGAAGGTCAGAGAGACGGCTGCCGAGTTAATCAGCGGAGGCAGTGAATGATTATCTTACAGCAGGTCCGGTAATGGCGTGAGAAGAATTGGCGGTCTATGCTGCGATTCCCATAGGGGGGAGAGAAGACTTGCATTCCTGCACGACTTCGCTAAAGAGGTCGGTTAATTTTGAGTCGAAGAGAGTGTGGGCTTGAAGGGAAAGCTGTCTGACTGCATCATCAATGGAAAGGGGTGAGCTGCCATCTAATCCCGCCGTCAGATGGTCGAATGTCTCTGCAATGCGGACGATGCGAGCCAGGAGAGGAATGCCCTCGCCTCGAAGTCCATGGGGTGAATCTTGTCCGTCCCACCGTTCATGATGATAGGCCACAATCTGGGCAACCTCAGCTGGTAGTCCAAAAGAAGTGATCAAATGGGCGCCTCTTTCAGAATATTCCACGCAGGAGGCGTCTGTAACTGACCAAGCAGATTGGTCGTCAGCGTATTGGTCGTATGTGATGCCGGTTTTCCCAATGTCATGAAGAAACGCACCCATGGTCAATGCTTCCTGTTCCTGGCTGGTTAACTTAAGCCGATTGCCAAGCAGGGTGGCATAGAAGCTCACCCGACTCGAGTGGTTCAGGAGTTGCCGGTCAGTTGCCTCGAGAATATCTGATAGAAGGGATAACAAGCCGAGTTTTTCAGAAGGGAGCGCAGTGGTTTCGCCACTGCATGGTGCAAGTGCAGAATAGCTTGATCGCAAGGCCTGCCAGGCCGAGGCGCTTTCCTGCTTAGCACTCCACAACTCTGGTGTTGATCGGAAAAAGTTTCGCACCAGGTCGAGCCGTTGCTTCTTTTCCAAAGTTCGATTGATCAGCGAGATGAGCTCGGACACATTGAACGGTTTGAGCAAATACCCGGCGGCTCCATGACGAATGCCATCCATCGCTGACTTCAGACTGCCGTATCCCGTGACGATAATGACTTCGATATTGGCATGATCGTGTTTGATGTCTTGGAGAAGATCTATGCCTTGCCGGTCTGGAAGCTTTTGATCAAGCGTGACAAGGTCGATCGATTGCGTGTTAAGCACATCAAGGGCAGCTTTAGCGTTATCGGCCGATTGGATATTGAAGAACGGGCGGAGAATGACTTTGAGGGCATCCCGAGGCCCTGCCTCGTCGTCTACGACGAGGATAGTTGGCTTTTTCTTCGCCCGCTCTACTATCATACTCATATATAGTCCTTTTCTGTATGCCCAACCAGCGTTCTTGTCAAGTACTTATTATTTCTAGCAATTGTTATTCCTTTTACTGCATTGCCCTGCTGCAGTGCCTGATATAGCAAGGGAAAGTGGGTGCCATACGTAGTGCAACTATATGTAGTTTTCTCGGATGGAATCCCGTCAATTATTTTTCTGACAAACAAGAACATTTTGTCAAATAAATCACGCAGTGAAGAGAAAACTGTGGTTTTATTCCTGTACTGCGGGCTCTGGGTCTTGAGCGGCGGCATGCTCCGATCGGCCAATGCCGAGAGTATCCATGCGATATTTGAGCATGCGGCGGCTGATTCCGAGGAGGTTTGCGGCGTGGGTTTGGACGTAGTTGGTGCGCTTCAGGGCGTCCAGAATGATTTCCCGTTCAAATTCCATCACCGCTTTTTCAAGTGACATCCGTCCAGCAAGTGTGTCGTCATGGAGGGATGAAGACCGACTATCGCCCTTGAGAATGGAAGGGAGATGTTCAGGGGTTATCTCAGTGGCTTGCTGCGACCAGATAAAGGCTTGTTCGACGATGTTCTCCAACTCGCGGACATTTCCCGGCCAAGGGTAACGAGCCAGTGATTCCAAGGCATCTTTTGAGAACTCGATTCGCGGGCGTTTTTCTTCTTCCACCCGTTTGGCGAGAAAATGTTTCGCCAGTAGTGAAATGTCTTCCCCGCGTTCGCGGAGAGGAGGAAGATAGAGCGCGATGACATTGATGCGATAATACAAGTCTTCCCGGAACTGGCCTTTTCTGACCAGTTCATCCAAGTTCTTATTAGTCGCTGCCACAATGCGCACATCGACTTTGATCGGTTGGGACCCACCGATTCTGGTAAATTCCCGCTCTTGCAGCACACGCAGGAGCTTGGCCTGGGTGACGGGACTCAGGTCGCCGATTTCATCAAGAAAAAGCGTGCCGGTATGGGCCAGTTCGAACTGTCCTGTGCGCCGGGCCGTCGCGTCCGTGAACGCGCCTTTTTCATGGCCGAACAGTTCGCTTTCGATCAGCGTTTCCGGCAACGCGGCGCAATTGAGCGCGATGCAGGGGCGGTCTCGTCTGGAACTGTTATAATGCAGCGCTTTGGCGACAAGCTCTTTGCCGGTTCCGCTCTCTCCCGTGACTAAGACGGTGGTGCGGCTGTCGGAGACCTGCTCGATCTTGGCATAGATTTCCTGCATGCCCTGGCTTTTCCCGATCAGATTGTGGAACGCGTAGCGTTGGACGACTTGGCTCCTCAGCTGTTTGACTTCGCGCTGGAGCTCCAGGGATTCCAATGCACGCTCGACGACAAGGCGTAATTCGTCGACGTCGAAAGGCTTGGACAGGTAGTCCGCTGCGCCGAACTTCATAGCATCGACGGCAGTCTTTACCAACTTGGTACCGGTCAGCATGATTACCGGAACCATTTTGCTCTCGGAACGAAGAGTTTTAAGGACTGCCAGTCCGTCGGTTCCCGGAAGAATCACGTCAAGCAAGACGAGATCCGGTCCCTCCTTCCGAAAGACCTCGAGGCCTTCTTGCGCATCGGCAGCCTGCAGAATCTCGTAGGCCGGTTCAAGAACCATTTTCAGCGATGTGCGGACTCTCGCTTCGTCGTCGATTAAGAGGACACGCTTTTTGGGGGCTATACTATCCACGACTCTCCTATCTGTCTATTACGCGTGAGAGGGCAGGTTAATGTGAAAGGTCGTGCCCACTCCTACGGCGCTTTGCACATGAATGTTGCCTCGGTGCTCTTGAACGATTTGATGGGCGATGGCCAATCCCAACCCTGTGCCTTCGTTCTCTCCACCGTCGTGTTTGGTAGTAAAGAAGGGGTCAAATACGCGTTCGAGATTTGCCTCCGGAATCCCGCACCCCGTATCCTGAACTTCGATCTGTACCCAGGTGTCGCCTTCCGGTTTCATCATCTTGCTGGTTCTGACTCGAAGTGTGCCGCTCTGCTTGCCGATTGCATCCATGGCATTGAGAAATAAGTTCAACAGGACCTGCTTGATTTGCTGCCGGTCCAGCATGACACGAGGCAACTCAGACGCCAACTCTTTTTCAATCTTGATCTCTTGGGAGCGCGCTTGGACATCGATGAAGTACAAGCATGACGACACGATTTCGTTCACATCTTCTTCGGTCAGTTTTGGCTCCATGTGGCGGGCATAGTCGAGAATTTCTTGGATCAAGCGCTCGATCCGATAGACATCGTCCAGTACGACACGGCTGAAATCGAGCATGAACTCGGCGTCGTCTTTTCGTTCAGGAGCCAGCTGGATAAAGGTCTTGATCGATGTCAGGGGGTTTCTGACTTCGTGAGCAAATCCTCCGGCGATGGTTTCCAGTGAACGCAGCCGATCCGTGCGGCGCATCAGCGTTTGAGATTGACGCAGGTCTTCGCAGATCAATTGGGAGTCCAAGACATTCGCGGCGCTTTGGGCCATAGCTGTCAAGAGTTCAATAGGTTCGGAGCCCAGTTGGCGTGTCGCCGGTTTTGATTGGAACAGGACAAAGGCAACCAACCGCCCACGATTGACAAGCGGGATGATTATGTTGCCCCACATCCCATCCAGCGGCGGTGATTGCCTGTCGAGGGGTGCGTCCGCAGCAATGCTGGTGCCGGTGGAGTGGTCTGCAATCTGCTGATGTGTAGCAAGAAAACGCACAAGGGGATGATCAGCCGAAATCGTAAGCGGTGCCGGTTCCGTCGAACTCAGCCCCTGTGTAGCCAGACGGCGAAAATCCGCGCGTTCATGCTCGGCGAGATACAGGGCGCCCTGTTGGCACTGCGCCATTTCTGAAAATTCTGATAGCACGCGCTC
Source organism: Nitrospira sp. (assembly GCA_022842445.1). GTDB lineage: Bacteria > Nitrospirota > Nitrospiria > Nitrospirales > Nitrospiraceae > Nitrospira_D. The sequence continues at coordinate 158,770 of JALHPO010000002.1, read as the reverse complement.
GGCGGTTTCGGGGATGCTTGTGATCTCCCCGATGGCTTGTGAGAACTGTGTCAGATGCCGTAGCGATTCAGCAGCGGACTGCGCAGTCATCATCTGTGGGAGTGCGCGGTCGGTCATACGTAGAGGCTGAGAGTGGTGAACGCACGTCGCAGATTTCTGTGCCGAAACTCTTTCAAAAGAATCTCGTGCGAAGAATCATGGCTGCGACCAGAGTGCAGTATACATGGCGAGCCACGTTTCAGCCAGAGGATTTGCCCTTCCGGATGACGGCGAGGAGCACTTGATTGTCAAGGGTGGGAACAACCTGGATTGGATCGGCGCCGGCATGGACCAGCAGGCGAGTGAGCTCATTGCGTTCGTAGCTATGCAGCAATCCATGACGAATGGCCTCACGCAGGCGGCCAAGATGATGGAGGAGAATCTGGGCTGATGTGCCGAACTGATCTTGAGCCGACGCGCGCAGGTGGCGGTGAAACAGTGTTGTGAGGTCGGTGTGCGGTTGAAGGACCGTGATCACAGCCCGTCCATCCGGATGCAAAACACGGAGCAACTTCCGGAGGCTATAAAGAGGAGAGGGTGAGAAGGAAAGAGAGAGATTGCATAGGATGCGCTGGATCGATCCCTCGGTTAAGGGCAGGGGGGAATGCCAGTCGATATGCAGCCAGCTGGTCTTTAAGAATTGGTCGGCGGACAAACCTGTTGCGATCTGGAAGGGTAGCTTCTGAGCGAAGGCATGGACCTGCTGTTCGGTATGGTCCAGAGATTCTCGTGAATAGTCGGCGCCGATATAGCAGAAAGGACCGTCCGGCAGCCCGCTTTTGTAGATGGACCGATAAATTTGGTCAGTCAGCATGATGCGGGCAAGGTCACCTTCTCCGCAGCCAATGTCCAAGACGGCCATGCCTGGTTCGATAGGGAGGAGCCGGCGATAGAGATCGTTTTCCAGCCTCCAGTAGTCAGGCTGATGTCCAAGTTGCGGCAGTTGCGCCAAATGCGCTATCCACAAAGCACCGCGCGTTGCTTGCGACACATGGTGGCGCAGGCGGACGCGCTCTTGCTCCAACTGTTGCTGTTGGCGAACAGCCCGTATATTCGGTTCATGTATTTGAAGGGATAGAGAACTGCCGGTCAACGGAGCGGAGATGAGTTTGAGGATGGTCCGGAAGGCCGCGGCATGACGTTCGTCATATGCACTGGAATTTCCAGACACATCGGCTTGTAATGGGACGATGACCGGTACAGATACTATGGCGGAGAACATGTCGAGTTGAGGTCCAAACATGTTTTCAAGAGGACGATGTGAGCCGGGAGAAGTCAAGAGAATGGGCGGGGTTGTCAGTCTGGCAAAGTCCGCTGCCGATGAGGCCACGTCAACATAGTCTCCTGCAATGGCGTCGCCGACGAATTGATCGAAGTTGATATTGAGGCCCCACAGATTGGCGACGCCTCGCCGAACACCCTGCCGGTAGTTTCCAATGGCGTCGGGAGCGTAGACAGCTGAGAGCGCACCCTCGATACTGAGAACGGGATTCAGCAAAAGCAGATGAGCATCGGGGTTGTTTTTAGCCAGGGTTTTTAGCGCCACTCGCGCAGCAACGTCTTCGGCGAAGAGCGTCAATGGAGCGCTCGGCCAGGTGGCGCGGACAAAGTCCAATACGCTTTGGAGGTCACTCTGGATGCTGCGCAATGTGACCTGTAGGATGTCGCCGTCGCTCTGGCCAACATGATTTGTGTGATCATAGCGCAGGATGCGGAAACCGTTGGCAGCCAGAGAAAACGAGAGCGGCGCATAGTCCGTTTGTATCAATCCAAATCCGGGGATGATGAGAACAATGGGCGCGTTTGGCGAAATCTGGTGGCGGGCATGATCATCCGTCACGGCGATCATCTGGTTCCGTGCATTCCGGCATTCCCGTCTTGTGCTGACAATCGATGACCAGCCCGTGGTGCCGGCTAGATCCATTGAGGAGCCGGTATGTTGGGCAATCACACGGTTGATGTCCCGTTCTGCGAAGGGGGTCAACTGCTCAAAACGGATACCGATGAGTTGTCCTGTCGGTGACGAACCTGGTTTCGACTCAGAGAGCACAGTATGGTTGGAAGTGATATGAACGATGCGGCCGCTCAGAATCGCTTCGGGTGCTTCCGGTTCATGCCCACGCGGTGGATCAAAGGCGCTGTAAGAAGAGAAATGAAGAGCGACCATGTCTTGGGTCATTTCCAGGCACGACTCTGTTTGGAGGCATACGCCGCTTCGGCTGAGATTAACGGCTCGCCCCAATGTTTGACCGGCTCCGGGTTTGATCGATGGAGCCGTAATGCGGACAGGCAGTGAGACCCGGACTCTCACGGTTTCACGATGATCCGTGCCTCGAAGGACGGTTTCTGTGGCGGGATCGGCAAGGTCGGCATCCTTTCTCGGTGGCGAAAGCAGCACCTCAACTGTGAGGGCCAGCGCGCGCGCTTCTTCGATGAGCGACACCAACACCGCATGTTCAGTATCGTCAAGTGCGATAAACTGGAATGCGAGACGCGAGGTCTGTCGCTCAGCGGCGGCTTGGGGTAATGATCCTCCGCGGTCATGCGCCGTACCGTGTAACGTTAACTGACTGGCGGCTGTCTGGAGGACCACTGAAGCGGAGTGGTATTCAAGTGATGGAAGGAGACCTTCAACCTCCAATGTCGCGCCGGTCGGGCTCAGGTCAGTCAAGGTGCCGCTGTACAGTGTGTTGCCGAGGGTCAGACGTGCCGGCAGATTGGTGGCCGTCCGTCTGTTCTTGCGACGGTCAGGTAACGGCTGAGATGCGGGGATAGGAAGGGCAGAAGGCGAGGGCGTGGGAGGCGCTGTCGTAGAAACCTGCGTCAAGGGAGGCTGTTCGATCAGAGCATTTTCCAAATTAAGAGGTGGGGGAGGGGGTATCGGAGTCTTGGCTGGATGAGGCGTCTGCTCCAGTGGAATCCACACGTTGATCGAGAGCAAGCCTCCGACGGGGGCTCGGAAATCCCAACGGCCACCAAGTTGTTTGATAAACGCATAGGCATCGAAAAGATTGCCGATTGCTTGGATCGGGAGTTCCTGTGCTGTGGTAAGGGCATCGGTCTCCTGGATCTGGATGGCGACTTCGATCGGAGGCACCGGCGGGGACAGAGCCAATCCAGGATGTATCGGAGTGCCATGCGGACCGATCAGGGTGGTGCTGATTCGCAATCGATGACGGCTTCCGACCGCAGCGACATAACGTTGGGCATGTGACAGGAGCATGCCCAGGAGCTGCGTCAAGGCGTCAAGATCCCCTGTGAAGGGAGGAAGATTCGACGCATAGAATCGCTCAATTTGGTCAGTGCTGAGCAGAGGAGATTGAGCGGCGGCCAGAATGGTCTCAAAGATGTCATTGACGGTGGTTCTGCGTGTGAGAGGTTCGGTGGTTGCCAGCGTGAGTTCATCCGCGAGATGTGCGGCTTCGGAAGTCTGGACTAGCAGGGATTCTGCCTGTTCGGTGAGACGGGACTCGTGGATGGTCTTGAGGAGGTGTCGGGATTTCTCTTGAATGGCGGCATGCTGGACGCGCAGGGCATTTGATAATGCCGCAACGCGTCGTGCCAAGGTAAGAAGCCGGTCGGACTCCAGGAGCCGGTGTTCTAGATGACGGATCGTGTCCTCCTGGCGGCGGAGTTCCGATATGTCACGCAACAGGCCGACAGTTCCGAGATAGCGTCGCTGCGCATCATAGAGTCCCTTCGCGCTGATCTCAGCTCTCATGTGGGTGAGGGCCGGTTGATCGGCAGTCGACTTTCGGAGAAGAGTCACTTCTATCCGATGGGAGGCTCGCGCTCCTGTTCTACGATCATTGAAACAATAGCGTACGCGATCAAGATAATCTGGAGATACGATGGTTGAGTAGGGAGCGCCGATCAATTCGTCTTGTGTGTAGCCCAGCAATGGAGCGATGAGGGGGCTGAGATACCGGAACTGCCCCTCCGCATCGAGTTCATAGAAAACGTCGGCCAATGTGTCGATGAGTCGGTCATGGCGTGCTTGTGTCAATTCAAACGCACGGCGCAGTGTTTGTGTTTCGATCGCGTTTTTTGTGTAGAGCATGAGTTCTGTGAGGAACGCAGGCGATTTCTTGTAGAGGAGAAAATCCGCGCCGGCCTGAAGCGCATTCACTGCGGTCGTGGAGTCGCTGCGTTCGGTTTGCAGCACGATTGTAGCGGAGGGGGCAAGCTGTTTCAGCTCGGGAAAAATGGAGGCAGCACGCTGAGCGAGCAACCGGTCATCGAGCAGAATGAGTTGCCACGATGTCCGATTCGCCCATTGAAGCGCTTCCTCCAAGGAGTAGACCGCTTCGACTCGGCAGTTTGGAAAAAAGCCGCGGAAACTGAGGGTGGTGAGTTTGATTTCTTCGGCACTCTCATTGATGAGCAGGATCGCAAGTGGTTCGCTCTGAGGCTGAGGCATGGCACGATCCCCGGTGTTTCTGGGTAACCGCCTGCCCCAGAGATCGAAGTCGCTCAGGCAGTCCGCTGTGTGTCAGCGGCTCTCTGGCCATCGCTTTGGCGTAATCGATATCTTAGCGCAGACTTCTGTTTTGATACCACAAAGCGCGGAGAGAAACCCAGGCCGGAGGCCACTTCTTTGGTAGGGGAAGGGGCTATGCGAATGAATAAGTGAACATTTTTGGACGGCTGGTCGAGTCTGAAGGAGATGCGCAGACCTGCCGGGACAGACTGTCCGGCAGGTCTGCGGTAGGAAGGGGGGACGATTATTGTGCGGAGGCAGTCCGATTCTCTTGAGGACATGTTCCGGGCGTCATATATAACAAGTAGTTGCCCATCCCATGCTGAGGTTCAGTTTTCTGTAGAGAATGGTGGTAGACCATCACCATCTCATAATCATCTGCCTTGGAAATTTGGAATCCCTGGCTGTCTTTATAGACTTGGTGGGACAAGAACTCACGGATTGTTCCGTCACGTTCGACATCCGGCACAGTCCGGAGGAGCGTCTGTTTCTTCGTTTTATTCTCCAAGGCGATCATGAGCAACTCATCATGGCCATGTGGATACGCGTATTTGACACAACCGTCCATGCTGAACTTCAATGGCGCTGTACGGACCTGGACGCCCGGTCCGATTTCAATCCCTTCGTCTGTCTGATCTGCGGGGCGATCGCCGAACTTAGTGAAACAGACGATGTTGACTCCGACCTGATAGATCTCCATTTCCTTGACCGGTTTGGCTTTCGGCGCGAATTCCATTGTGAAGGTTGCGATGACATTCTTCGTGGGCGGGGCGCCATGATAGAACGCCACGACCGTCATCAGCTTATCGTTTTTCGCGAGTTTGACTCCGTATCCGTCAGGGAATTGGGTCTCGGACATTTCAAGCCCGGCTCCACCGAAGAAGAGCGGCTCACCGGGGCAGGAGACACTAGGCTTGGTGTTATTGATCATCAAAATATGGTGCAAATAATTTCTTGGCAATTCCTTTCCATCGATCGTAGAAAGGGCCGCCTTAAAGCCGATCAAATACTTGTCCTCAGGCAACTGAAAGTTGAACCGCGGCATCGAATCGCCCATGTCGCCTTCGCTATGGCCGGCCGGAAGATCGATGGGGCCGAATGTAAGAGTCGCGGTGTTCTCTCCATACGCGATTGACGAAGCCACCTGTTTCTTGAGCGTGGGCACGGCATGGTGAGTATGCCCGCCGTCGGCATAGGCGGATGATCCTATGACGAGGGTAAACAATGCGACGAGAAACGTTTTCATAATGCCTCCAGCGGAAGATGAAAAATCTGACTGTGTCTTGGACCGGACTCCGAGTGTCTGATTGATGAAAGGAAAAATCGGCTCATTTGGATGCAGACGGGGCGGGAGATGTGCGTTTCCAATGGTAGGTGCCGCCATGTTCCTTCGGCGGAATGTTCTTGTGGTTTTCCACTCGTGTGTACCACCAGATCCCTTTGGCTTCGGTGCCGTCTTCCGAGAGGAGAACTTCAAATCCTCCCTCGCGGTTGTTGCCTGGTTGCTGCCAGGTGCCCTGCCAGAGGCGATCCTCAAACTTGGTCGTGATGAACCGTCCGCCGTGTTGCGTGTAGGGACCGTTGCCGGTCTTGTCCAATGTCGCCTTGTACCGCTTGTCGTCTTCGACTTCGAGAATATCCCACTCTCCACTGAGATCGGGCACCGCAGCGCTTGGTGGGTTGCTCACGAGGCGAGTTCCTGCTGAAGCGGTGGACTGCTGAGCGACCGGACCGGTCATTTGAGCGGATCGAAATGACTCGTGCCATGATAGCATGACCCATTGCCCGTTACGGCGTTCGAGGACCCCGGTTTCTCTCAAGGGGAGGACGGTCCGTTTCAGTTCCGTCCCCTTCCCGACGTAACGGATATAGTCGAGTTCCATCGTAAACCAGGCCACATCGCCCTTCGTCCAGACATTCAATTCCGTAATCGGGATTTCCAGCTTCTGCGCGTTGACAAACTCTTCCTGCATCTCCCGTTCGAATTCCGGCCACCCGACGTATTTGCGTCCGCCGATCGAATAGCTGGTGATATCGGCATCGTGCGCCATGAGACGGGAGAGGGTGGGCATGTCTTTTTCAGCGTTGGCATGGACAAGCGCACGAATGACCGTTTCAGGACTGTTCGGATCCGGAGCGCCTGCGGATGCCGAAGAAGCCGCGCCGATGAAACTCAGCAGGCCACACAGTACTATTGATACACTACGAACCGTCATAGGGTGCTCCGGGTGATTGAACTCTCTGTGTGAGAGAAGTGCAAAAGATTGGGTTGAAAACCTACACGGTCTTGCGGGTATTGTCAACTGCAACGCGAGCGGTAGGGGTTAGGTATGTGCGATCACGACGACAGTTACGTTATCTGTGCCGCCACGGTCGAGGGATTCACCGATGAGACGATCACAGGTTCGAATCGGGTCGCCCTTTCCCGCCTTGAAGATATCTTGGATGTCGTCGTCTTCCATCATCTTGGTGAGTCCGTCTGAACAGAGCAGTAAAAGATCATCCGGCTCTAACGGGTAGGACGAAATTGAGGGTTTTAGCGGTGCCGACATGCCCAGTGCCTGAGTGAGGACATGCCGTTCTGGGTGTGTCCGAGCGGTCTTCGGGGTGAGGATGCCACGATCGAGATATTTTTCAATCAGCGTATGGTCGCGGGTGAGCGGTGTGAGTATTCCTGATCGGAACCTGTAGGCGCGGCTGTCGCCAAGGTGGCCGAGATGGGCCGTAAAAACTTCCGTCGTTTCAATGTAGAGCAGCACGATAGTGGTCCCCATGCCTCTGAGCTTGGGTTCGAGCTGGACTCGCCCCAATATTGCATGGTGCGCCTGCATGATCGCATCGGCTAAGAACGTCGGAGGAGCGGTTTGTCCTTGCCGGAGCGTGTCGGCCGAGAGCTGAGCCTGCGCGGTAATGCTGGCAATGGCTGCCTGTGCAGCGATTTCTCCGCCTACGTGGCCGCCCATTCCATCCGCAACGGCCCACAGCCCCAGCGGGTCGAGGGTGGCAAACGCATCCTGGTTCATGGTGCGAACCAAACCGATTTCGCTTCGGCCGATGCCGACCCATGTGCTCATCGTGAGGATACTCTGTGAATGGTTGGTGGTGTTACGGCGGAGGATGATGAGCCAGGGCCAAATTGTAGCATCATTTCCTTATAGAGCAGCAAGGCGAGAGGCGCAAGGCTTTCCGTATCGGCGGCGTTGTAGGCCAGCAAAAGCTTGAGCGCGGCGGGATCTCCATGCCGCCACTGAGCCCATAACCGCACCGCATCCATGCCATCGAGACCTTGGAGCGAGGATTCCCGTTCGATGCCGAGTTCTCGCTCGAGGTGTTTCAGTCCTCCACGAAGTCCCAGACGGCGCGCGGCCAGGCAGAGGTCGAAGTGGGGCATTTCAAATCGGAGCTGAGGAAAGGCAGCGCGTAGGAAGGGCACATCGAAGACGGTGCCGAAGAAGGTCACGAGTAGTGTGCAGCGATCGAGTTCGGCTTGTAGTCGATCGGCAGTCAGCGTGTCTCCCTGAACGAGAGCGATCGTCTGGCCGTTTCGATGGAGACCGACGACGGTCACGGCGCTTGCCCCGTCATGAGGCGTCAGCCCGGTGGTTTCGATGTCGAGGCAGAGGAGTCCGGACCGGCAGGTATCATAGAAGCGCCAATGTTCGCGTCGGTGCAGACGCGAGGCCAGCGCGTGCAGATCGCCGGCGTCATACTCCGATTGCGCCAGGGAGAGTTCGCGATCGTACAGGGATTTTCTGTCGGGAGAAAGTCCGGCAATGCGTGGCTGTTTCAAGAAGCTTTGCCAGTCAGTCAATCCCTCTTGCCAGAACCGGCGTTCGGTCGTGGGCCCGATTCCTTGTAGGAAGGTGAATGTAGAGGTCAGCATCGCGGGGATTGTAGCCTTGATTTCGCGCAGGAGACAAGCTAGAGTTCGCACGTGTATCAGCTGCCTGTGGGCGCGATGTTCGGTTCACGATTTGTATCAATATCATGACCCAGTTGCCGAAACGTATTCGTATCACGGTCGGGGGAGTTCGACTCGAAGCGGAACTAAAGGGGACGAAAACGGCGGCGGCGGTGTATGCGGCGCTTCCGGTTCAGGCGCCGATCAATGCCTGGGGAGAAGAGTTCTACTTCAAGATTTCCGGCGTCACCGATTATCGGGAAACCGCGACGAATAAAGTGCAAGTCGGCGATATTGCGTACTGGGGAGCCGGTCAGGTGTTGGCGATCTTTTTCGGAAGAACGCCGATGAGCATGGGAAGCGATCCGGTTCCGGCAGATCGAGTCAATGTGGTTGGACGGATCGTGGGGGATGCGACGCAACTGCGCCGGGTCATGGAGGCCGCTACGATCACGGTTGAGCAGGGGTAGGTATCGTGCGTTTGTCGAAAGAACGTGTACGGCATATGGCTGAAAGTGTGGTGGGACGTCTTGAGCAGGAGGGGCACATCACTCTGGTCGGCGACCGGAAGGCGTTCATCGAGGCGCTGAACCGTGTCATGACGGAGGATCTGTCCCTGGAGGATCGTGTGAATGCGGAAGTGCGGGAGATGCTCACCGTCTATGAAAAACAGATCGAACAGGGCCAGGTCGATTACCAGAAGATGTTCCAGATGGTGAAGCAGAAACTGGTCCGTGAACGGGGCCTCATCTTGTGAAAATGTGAGGAGTCACCGTATCGCGCTGTGGCAACTCTCACGCGCCTCACCCCTCACGCCTTACCCCTTACTGGTGTGATATGTTGAGCGAAGACAAGATCAGCCATCTCTCCCACGTCATTGCGAATGAGGTCAAGCGCCATGCGGGCGTGAAGGTGACGGGGGACGAGGAGCGGGTGTTGAAAGCGGTGAAGCGCGTGCTGGCCGAGGAATTGGCCCAGGAAGGCGAGATCGATCGAAAGGTTCGAGCCAAATTGGCCACCTATTCCCGCGGCATCGTTGAAGGAAGTACGGAGTGGGACGTGCTCTACCGCAAGACATTCGAGGAAGAAACACGAAAGCAGGTGAAGTGAGGAACAGGCGATGGGGATGGGAATGCAGATAAGACAACTCATGATCCTCGGCATGATTCTGGTGCTTGTCGGAACGACTGCCTGTTCCTCGAAACGTAAACCGCTGGTCCCGCTATCGCTGACGGAAACCGATGCAAAGCCCCAGGCGATGGTATTGACAGAGCAGGGGACGCAAGCCTATCAGGCGAAACAGTTCGAGGATGCCAAGAAATACTTTGAGCAGGCAGTCGCGGTCGTGCCTCAGTCCGGTCAGGCCCATTACAATTTTGCGCTGGCGCTGAACGCGCTCGGCAATGCGGAAGTAGCGCGGCAGCATTTTCTCGAAGCGGCGAATCTGGCTCCCGGCGACCAGATCATTTGGGATTCTCCCGCGTTGGCACCGTACGGCGATCCTGATACGAGGAAGCGTACGAAAGACCGTCCCTATGGAACAGAACGGCCCACCTTCGGCAATATGCCGCGACAAAAGTAAGGAATGACACATGTCTAAAGACATTGCAGTGGGTCAAGCAGCACCTGAACTGTCCATTCCGGACCAGCATGGCAAAACGGTGACCCTGAAGAGTTTCAAGGGTAAGCAGGTCGTGCTGTATTTCTATCCGAAAGACGATACGCCGGGTTGCACCAAGGAGTCCTGCGACTTTCGTGACGTCGAATCGCAGATTTTGCGGGCAGGCGGCACGATCGTGGGGGTGAGTCTCGACGGGAAGGAATCGCACCAGAAGTTTATCAAGAAGTTCGGACTGCCGTTTCCGCTCTTAAGCGACGAGGATGCAGCCATCTCCAAGGCCTATGGCGTGTATAAAGAGAAAAGCATGTACGGCCGGAAGTATTGGGGCATCGAGCGCAGCACGTTTATCATCGATGCGGACGGGAAGGTCAAAGCGATTTTCCGCAAGGTGAAGGTCGACGGGCATGCCGACGAGGTGTTGACGGCGTTGAAGGCCTAGCTCGCATCGTGCGTGAAGAAGAGCGTATGGCTTATGGCGTATAGCACGAAAAGACTGGGAGCTTATGGCTAATGGCCTGTGGCACGGGACAGGAAAATGAGCCGCCGATGGTGTGCCATTCTCATCCGCTCTCGAGCAATAAACCATATGCTATCAGCTCTTTTCTCCTTCGATCACGTGCCATACGCCATCAGCTATAAGCTCTTTTCCCCGCGAGATATGCTTTAATGTGGCCGTGAGGCCCATGACCACTCGCTCCCGCAGCATCTCAGCCTTCTGTTCCATTCTCCTCATCATATTCGTATCGGCACGCCCCTGTGACGCGGCGGAGAAGATTGCCGCCACGATTCAGGTCAAAGACGCGCTCACGGTATCAGGTCAGCCGGCAACCATTGAAGCGAAAATCGGCACGACGGGTGCGGTGAGAAATGCGGGCCTGGGCGGGGAGCCGCTGGAGTTAGTCGTCGATGGAAAGGTTGCCGCGACGGCGACGACCGGCGCAGACGGTCGGGCGTCGTTTACCTACAGCACGAAGACGGTGGGGGCCCTGCCGATTCAGGTTCGACTCGGCGCCAGTACACGAGTCTTGCCGGCGACAGGAGAGGCGAATCTGCTCGTATGGGAGCGGCGCAATCCGATCCTGGCCATCGACATAGCCTCCTTGATTGAGACAGTCCACGTCGAGGCTTCAATTCCAGGCTCCGGGCCCCAGAACAATCCGGAGCAAAAGCCGATGCCCGATGCGGCAGCAGAGATCGGGAAACTCAGCCAGTTCTATTACAAGGTCATCTATCTCGTGCCATCGATCGGGTCGGAGGGGTTTCAAGCAAGCGCACAGGTGCGAGCATGGTTGAAGGCCCATCACTTTCCATCCGGGTACATACTAGTGCTCCCTCCAGGCAACGAGGCTTTGGGAAAGAAGATCGATGAGCTCCGTGCGTCAGGCTGGAATGCGATCAAAGTCGGGATTGGCCGAACAAAGGTATTTGCCGAGGCATTCCTTCAGCGGCGCATCGATGCGGTGATCCTCCCTGAGCCGCCCAAAAGTGAGATTCCGCGCAAGGCGAAGACGGCGAAGGAGTGGAAAGAAATCAGAAAACAACTATGAGACGGTCGAACATTCTGTCAAACAGGGAGCCGGAGTCACATAAGGAGGTCGGTTATGAAAATAATGGTTCTGGCTTGTCTTCTTCTGATGGCGTTAACAGGATGTTCCATTAAGACGTCGGTGAAGCCAGTCGGGAATGGAAAAGTCTCTGATCTCTGTATCAAGACGAACCCTCGGGTCTTGATGGAAGGGTTTCTTCCGGAGTTGGAAATACAGATTCGCAGTCATGGAATCAAGGCAAGGACGTTTGACCGTGAGCTGCCTGATGATTGTGTGCATCATTTGGAATACACGGCTAACTGGAATTGGGATATGGCCATGTACTTAACCTATGCGGAATTGCGGGTCTATGAAAAGGTCAATTTGATTGGTGAGGCTATCTATGATGCGAGGTGGGGTGGGGGCCGGTTAGACAAGTTTGGAACAACGGGAAGCAAATTGCAGCCTCTCGTTGATGAGCTGTTCGGTGCGAGACAGTAAGGGGATGGTCTGAAAAAGGTGTCAGCAACTGAGGGCGAAAAACAGGGCATTCTAAATTCTCGGGTGCGCGCCTGTCCGACGCCTTGCGCATCCTCGTCCCACCATTCAGAGTCCTAGATCAAGCCACTTGGAAAAAGTAGAATGTCCCGGTATCGTCTCTTCCTGGGGAGGCTCTGGGATCACACATGGTACAATACCACGGAAAAAAGACGGACGGGCCATCGAGTCGTCCACACGTTGGAACAGAGTGTCTAGGGAGGTCGGGTCACTTTGTTTAAGAAGGGAGAATTCCGATGACACGAGATACCATGCCACGAACTGTCGCACTTGCTTCCATGCTCGTCCTCGTCACCGCCACGGTGCTGCCGTTGCAACCGGTATTTGGCGAAGGCGGGGCCAGGCGTGATGTGATACGTGCTGAGGAGCAGCACCGCCAGGAGGCCGTCACGCTTGCCACGGAGGCGGTGGACCATGGCCGACAGGGTCATGTGAGTGCACTTCTGACCAGCGCAGAAGCGGCGCTACAGTCTGCTCTGAAGGCCGGCGAGGCTCCGCATGTAGACGCAGGGATCAGGGAACTCAAACAGGCCATCGAGCATGGGAAAGCAGGTCATGCGGACGTGGCGACGAAACATGCTGAACAAGCGGTCACACACCTGTCTGAGAAGTACCGGAGCAGATAGACTGACACAAATGACTGCCTTGTGGTTGACCTTGCACCTCCCATCGCGATTCTTTTAAAATGCGCCATTTTTGCGAGGAGCCTATGTCTTTCCGCTTGACGAGTACCCTTGTGTTGTCGGTCTTCTGGCTCGCCGTGCCGGCATGGGCCGATTTTCAGGCCGGCATGACGGCCTATGATGCTGAAGACTATGCCACTGCTATGCGTGAGTGGCAGCCGCTGGCGGAGCAGGGCGATGCCCAGGCGCAGTATCACGTGGGGCTGCTGTATCACAAGGGCCGAGGGGTGCCGCAGGACGATGCACAAGCCAGGAAGTGGTATGCCAAAGCTGCGGCGCAGGGACAGGCCAAGGCGCAGTTCAGCCTGGGCACTTTGTATTTTAATGGAGAAGGCGGTCCGAAGGACTATCAGCAAGCCCTGCGTTGGTTCCGTCTAGGGGCAAACCAAAATAATGCGCTTGCTCAAACGAAACTCGGGATAATGTACGATGACGGGGAAGGAGTGCCGAAAGATAAGGTCAAAGCGTATATGTGGATCAGTCTTGCTGCGACGAACGGAGATAAGTCCGCGCCCATGCTGCGTGATATCCTGGCCAAAGGGATGACGGAGGCTCAAATTAACAAGGCCAAGAAATTGGCGAGTGAGTGGAAACCGGAAGGCCAGTGAGAGCACGGGCACGAGGACGAGGGCACCTCAGCCTTCGTGATATAGACGCGGCACGCGCGGACCTATGGTGCAGAGAACTTCACGCGCGATCGTGCCGGTCCACTTGGCGATGTCGTCGGCGGTGATCGGCGAGTCACAATGACGTCGATGATGACGGCTTCTTCCATAACTTTATTCTAATTAAGTGGCCGGTCACTGCAGCGGCTCTGAGCCTATTCATACAGTGATGAATGCTCTCTGGTATCTCTGCAGGGGGCGATCGGTTGACCAGACAGCACTCTCTCGCCTCGTTTCATCGTTTATGTTGCACGTCTCATCCCGCCCGTTCCGCTTTTCTTACTGCTGAATCGCTGAGAGCAGCCATTTGCCATCTTGATCGCGTACGAAGGTCCAAATTTCGCGCGACTCAGTTGGCGTCTCTTCGCTGCCTGTGACGACATACCCTGGCTCTCCGCGCTGCTTGGTCAGGGACAGGTTGTAGTCACGGGCGCTCCAGCGAAGCCCTGCGGACACGTAGTACGCGGTGCCTTCCATCCAGGCTTCCAGGATTTCGGCCTGGAGCAAGATCACATCTTCCACATGGTTGTGGATGTCCTGTTTGGTGTGATCGGCCAGGGTGGCGCTGAAGTAGTTCAGCATGCCCGGTGTTACGAATTGCCGCAATCCGGCCAGGTCCCGCCTGCTCCAGGCTGCATGAACGTCGCTCAGCAGTTGTTGGAAGGTGGCTTTATCCTCGGAGGTGACCTGGTCAATCGACAGGTTTCGTTTGTATGCGCGAGCCGGCGTTTCTGACCGGTTATCGATGGCGGGGTCGCGCCCGGCGAGTCCGGAAAAGTCAGGGAGGGAGGGGCGCTGTATTTTGAGGTAGTAGAAAACTGTCGCCGCTCCCAGGAATAGCAGGAGCAGCAGAACGCCCACGGGTTCCAGAGTCTTGCTGGTATGAGCAGCCTCTGGGGACGGCCCTTCAGCCTCGTTTGTCTGTGTGCGACCGGCTGCTGATTCGTCGGCGCTGCTGGTCTCTTGGATAGCTGCGTTCCGCGACGAGCTGGAGCCGCTATTGAGAGAGCCGTTCTCTGCCTGGGCTACAGAGGCGGGAAGAAGGCCGGTCAGTGCCAGCAGGATGGAGGCGGCGAGGAGGGTCATTCGGTTCACGGTCGCTCCTTGTGGTCATGGTTGCGAGATTTTGCGGTGCGACACATGGTAGCAGCAATGGGCCATTAAAGTCGCAAAGAATGGAGGGGGTGGATCTTGAGCCGTGCACGCAAGGCTCTGGCGTTGTGCGCTTGAGCATCGACAGCCGGTGGCGGCGCTTCACTTGATGACTCTGGCGACGAAGCACGGTTCGGTATCGTCCGGCGACGGAGGGCAGGCGTTCCGCGATCTGGCCGGAATCTTTCGGGACGTGCTGGGAACCACGGAATGTTGCGGTGGCGCGGACCGGGCCCGGACGCTTTGTCCTGGCTGTGGGTTTTCCTCATCATGATGTGACCGCTGTTGACTCACCCGGCGAGCCCTCAATCCGTGTAAGATGTCTGCGTGCGCGTGTCCGGTTGGCTGTGAGCTCAGCCGGTTTCCCTGTTCCTTCCCGGGTCTTCTATTTCGAGCGAAAGGTTCCCATGGAAAAGAAATGGCCGGATGGGCCTATGCCCGGCCCGGTGCCTTCTCGTCCGCGGTATTCAACCGAGGTGCGGGTGAGTCTGGCCGCGGCGGCGGATGGCTTAGGAGAGATGGTGTGGATCGCTGTATGGCAGGGATCGGATGGTTCGTCTGTGCGAGGCGATCAGATGAACGAACTGGGGTTGATCCCTGCTCCCATGCCGGGATTCGACGGTCGTTCAGGCGATGATCTGACGGCCGGGTGCCAACGCGGTGGCTTCGGCAGGACCGGCGGCCAATTCTATAAGCCGGAAGAGGGGGCCTAGCTATGCATCGTCGTACGATGCAGCCGCGCGCCGATTGGCCGGCGCAACTCGATCAGGTCGGCGTCACCTATCACAGTCTGGACGGCGGCTACTGGCGGGAAGATGCCGCCTATGAGTTGAGCGAGTCGCAGGTCGACTGTCTTGCATCGGCCACGGCCTCCCTGCATCGGCTCTGTGTCGAGGCGGTCGAGCGGATCATCCGCGAGGATCGTTTTGCCGATCTCCGCATCCCCGAACAGTGGCGGCCCCGGATCATCGATTCGTGTGAGCGGCAGGAGCCGTCGCTCTATGGGCGGTTCGACTTCTGGTATGACGGGATCGGGTCGCCGAAATTGCTCGAGTACAACGCCGATACACCCACCTCGTTGCTGGAAGCAGCGGTCGGTCAATGGGGATGGCTGCGAGATATCTGTCCGGAGGCCGATCAATTCAATAGCCTGCATGAGCGGTTGATCGGGCAGTGGCGGGCGATCCGTCGGCAAACCTCGAACGATCTGCTCCATTTGGCCTGTTTGGATGGGAGCGACGAGGATCGGCAGACGGTGATCTATCTGGCCGATACGGCGAACCAGGCCGGGTGGCGCGTGCAGACCTTGCCGATTGAACAGATCGGGTGGGAGCCGGGGAGGCGACGGTTTGTGGATCACCGGAACGAGCCGATCTCAGCTCTCTTCAAGCTCTATCCCTGGGAATGGATGTGTCAAGACGCATTTGCGGCGGAGCTGCCCCGGTCTTCGATGATGGTGCTGGAGCCGGCCTGGAAGCAGGTGCTCAGCCACAAAGGTCTGCTCGCGTTGCTGTGGGAGTGGTATCCGGACCACCCGAATCTGTTGCCCGCCTTCTTTTCCGGACCGGGAGACTGTGCCGCCTATGTCAGGAAACCATTTTGGTCACGCGAAGGCGCCAATATAATGATCGTGAACGGGGATCAGGTGCTGACGACCACCGGGCCCTACGATGCGCAGAACTCGGTCTATCAGCAGTACGTGCCGTTGCCGCGGTTCGAGGGATGGCACCCGGTGATCGGATCCTGGGTGGTCGGGAACGAGCCGGCAGGGATGGGAATTCGGGAGGATCGCGGTCTGATCCATGGGAATCAGAGCCGCTTTGTGCCGCATTTCGTTGTGAGGGGCTGAAAGCGTTGTCCAGAACCATTATTGGTATGGGGACATAAATTGAGGCTATGTATGGGATGCCCGTTGCGTGCAGCAGCTAGAGGCATCGTCTATCACATCATGAATTGCGCGCCTGCCCGCCGGACATTATTTGAGAAGGATGTCGACGATGGGCTTTGACCGGGTTATCGCGCAGGTCTGTAAAGAAGTGGCAGAGTAATAGAGGCAGATCCCAGCTGTAGGCGTAGGAGCGGTTAGCCTTCGTGATAGAGGCGAGGTACGCGCGGGCCGATGGTGCAGAGGACTTCATAGGCGATGGTGCCGGTCCACCTGGCAATATCGTCGGCGGTGATCTGTTCATCGCCCTGGCGTCCGATGATGACGGCCTCATCGCCGACTGCAGCTCCCGCAATCCCGGTGACGTCCACCATAATCATATCCATACAGACGAGGCCAGCGATGGGTGCGCGCTGGCCGCGGATGAGCACCGAGCCACGATTTGAGAGATGACGGCTCAACCCATCGGCGTAGCCTATGGGGAGGATCGCGATCTTGGTCGGCGTCTTGGCGGTGAAGGTGCCGTTATAGCTGACCTTGTGTCCTGCTTGAACAGTTCGCAGTTGAGCAATTGTGGTGCGAAGCGTGAGGACCGGTTTCAAGTCCGGCGCTGCGATGGATGGAGGCAGGGTGTGGTAGCCATAGAGCATGATGCCGGGGCGCACGAGCGAGAATTGCGCGTCCGGAAAGCGTACGGCTCCGGCACTATTGGCGGCATGGATCAAAGGCACCCTGAACCCGCTAGTCCTGACGATTTCTATCGCCTTGCGGAACCGGGTCAGCTGTTCCTCCGTCGTGTCCGTGGCAGGCCCGTCGGCGTCGGCAAGATGGGTCATGAGTCCTTCCAAGTGTAAGGCGCGCGGGAATTTGCGGGAGCTGAATAGATCAACAAGCTCAGCGTGCGCGAGCCCCAGCCGTCCCATACCCGTCTCGACCTTGAGATGAATCGGGTAGGGGGTTGGAAGCGACGCGGCGGCTTGTCCTAACGCCGGTAAAATGGCGGCATCGCTGATTACCGGAGTCAGTTGGTGTGTGAAGAGCTCGGTGAACTGTTCGTGAAACACCGGCCCCAAGATGACAATCGGCGCGTTGATACCCGCTTGCCGAAGCGTGATCCCTTCCTCGATTGAGACCACCGCCACACGGGACACGCCCTGCCGAATCAGCGCCTTGGCGGTATGAACCGACCCGTGGCCATAGGCATTGGCCTTGATGACCGCCAGGACATCACAGCCCGGCGAGAGTCCTTTCCTGAATTGAGCTAAATTATGGGCTAATGCGGAAAGATCGACGGATACGCACGTTGGAAGAAAGGTTGAAGTAGTCGGCACGCTGGGGGGCCAGGGCGGAAGCCTGAGCCTCAGACTTCCATGATTTCCTGTTCCTTTTTCTTGATGATATCGTCGATCTTTTGCCCGTATTGTTCGGTGAGCTTTTGGGTTTCTTGTTCGGCCTTCCGCAGCTCGTCTTCGGTGAGCTTCGCATCTTTTTGCAGTTTCTTCAACTCTTCGTTGGCATCGCGACGGAAGCCGCGAATCTGCACTTTCGTATCTTCGCCGTGTTTTTTGCAGATCTTGGTCAACTCTTTCCGGCGCTCTTCCGTGAGCGGCGGGAGGGGAACGCGAATCATTTTGCCGTCGTTCGAAGGGTTCAATCCCAATCCTGAATTGGCCAGGGCCTTCTCGATTTCTTTGATCAGGTTCGGCTCCCAGGGTTGGATGGTGAGCAATCGTGCTTCCGGCGTAGAGATATTGGAGACCTGCTTCAGCGGCGTCATGGTGCCGTAATAGTCGACGCGCACTCCGTCCAGGAGCGCGACTGAGGCCCGGCCGGTGCGGAGACCGGCTAGGTCCCGCTTTAAATGTTCCACAGCCTGGTCCATGTGAGTCGTGAGTTTTTGCTTGGTTGGGGCGGCGTTGGACATGGCGACACTCCGTAATCAGGTCAGCGGTTGCTGGGTGTGACCAGGGTCCCGATCGGTTCGCCTGTGGCCACACGTTTGAAGTTGCCCTGCACTTTGAGATTGAACACGATCAGAGGCAATTTATTATCCATGCAGAGACTGATGGCCGTTGCATCCATCACCTTGAGGTTCTGATTCAGGATGTCCATAAAAGGGATCTCCGAGTACTTCTTTGCCTCGGGATGCTTCATGGGGTCGGCATCATAAATGCCGTCCACTTTGGTGCCTTTCATAATGACTTGCGCGCCGATTTCCATGGCGCGAAGCGCGGCGGCGGTGTCGGTTGAGAAATAGGGATTGCCGGTGCCGCCGGCGAATATGACCACCCGGTTTTTTTCCAGATGACGGATCGCTCTCCGGCGGATATAGCCTTCCGCCAGTTGCCGCATCTCGATGGCGGATTGTACGCGGGTGATGATGCCAGCTTTCTCCAGCGCATTTTGCAGCGCAAGGGCATTGAGGACCGTGGCAAGCATCCCCATGTAATCGGCGGAGGCGCGCTCCATGCCGGACGCGCTGGCTGCGATACCGCGGAAAATATTTCCGCCTCCGATCACCACGGCGACTTGGGTGCCAAGTGCGGCAACGGAGGCGATCTCTTCTGCCAGGCCTTGGAGAATAGAGGGTTGAATGCCGTAGCCCTGCTCACCGGCGAGCATCTCCCCGCTGACTTTCAGAAGGAGGCGCCGGTATTTGGCAGAGGTCATACTTCGCCTAGCTGAAACCGGGTGAATCGGCGGATGTTCATGTTTTCGCCGATCTTGGCGATTTTCTGAGCCAGAAGATCCTTGATGGTCACGGCCGGGTCCTTGATAAACGATTGTTCCATCAGGCAGCTTTCCTGGAAGAACTTTTCAAGTTTCCCATCCACGATTTTCGGCCAGGCCGCAGGCGGCTTTCCCATCTCCTTGGCTTGTCCTTCGTAGATCATGCGTTCCTTGTCGATGAGGTCTTTGGGAATGTCTTCGCGTTTGACGTACACCGGTTTCGCCGCTGCTACTTGCAGCGCGAGATCATTGACGAATGCTTTGAACTCATCATTGCGGGCAACAAAGTCCGTCTCGCAGTTGACCTCGATGAGGACGCCGATCTTTCCGCCCATATGGATATAGGCGTGAACCAGTCCCTGATTCGTCTCACGCCCGGACTTCTTTGCGGCTGCCGCAAGCCCTTTTTGACGGAGATAGTCGATCGACTTCTCAATGTCGTTGCCGTTTTCGGTAAGCGCTTTCTGGCAATCCAGAATGCCGGCCCCGGTTTTTTCCCGAAGCTCTTTGACTAGCTGACTTGATCCTGCCATGGTCCGTTATCCTTCATCCTTTGCAGTTCCACCGAGTGAGAACGGTACTGAACCTATACAATATGTGTTATGACGCCGGGACGCTTTCAAGACGCGCAGCCGGTTTCTTGTCTCCGCCGGCCGGCGCGGTCTGGAACTCCGCTTCGTCACGCTGAGTCTTGAGGTGCGCGCCTTCGATGCACGCGTCTGCAATCTTGGACGTGATGAGCTTGATCGAGCGGATTGCATCGTCGTTCCCCGGAATCGGGTGCGTGATGTAATCCGGATCGCAATTGCTGTCCAGGATGGCGATGACGGGAATATCCAACCTCGTCGCCTCTTGCACGGCGATTTTTTCGATTCTGGTGTCGAGGACGAAGACGGCGCCCGGAAGGCCGCGCATGTTCTTGATGCCGGAGAGGTACTTTTGGAGTTTGGCGATGTCCTTCTGCATCAGGAGGATTTCTTTTTTCTTGAGGCCGTGCGCGCTGGGATTCTCCAGCGTGGCTTCCATTTTCTTCATTTTGTCGATACTGCGGCGGATGGTTTGGAAATTCGTCAGCATGCCGCCGAGCCAGCGTTGGTTCACGAAGAACATATTCGCCCGCTTCGCTTCTTCTTCGAGGATTTCAGCCGCCTGACGTTTGGTGCCGATGAACAGGACGGAGTCGCCCCCTGCAACGATATCCCGGACGAAGGCATAGGCCTGTTCCATACGTGCGAGCGTCTGTTGGAGATCGATGATATAGATGCCGTTCCGCTCGCCGAAGAGGAACCTCTTCATTTTTGGATTCCAGCGGTTCGTCTGGTGCCCGAAGTGCACACCGGCTTCCAAGAGTTCCTTGATTGCTACGACTGCCATGCCTTCACCTCCTCCGAGACTTGCAGAGCGCCCGTATGATGGACGAGGGGACCGGCCCCTTATTCTCAAGCCAAGCGGCGCGTCTGTGCGCCGATGTTGAATTTGAATATGTTCTATCGGTCCTAAATTGGACGAATAGATTGGTGCCACTGCTAAAGCCTCGGCACGCTATCACAGTCCCTGTGTGTTTTCAAGACGCTGCCGGAGAATTCCGGCTTAAGATCGATAGCTTGCGTTGATACGGACGTAGTCGTATGAGAGGTCGGTTGTCCACATGTGCGCCTGCGCCCGGCCATCCCCAAGATCCACCGCAATCGTAAATTCTTTTTGTTTGAAAACCTGTGCGATCTGCCGTTCCGCCGCGAGCCCCACTCCCATGCCCCGCTTGACCATCACAACGTCATTGAAGCGCACCGTCACGTTGTTCGGCTTGATGGAAACATTGGATCGGCCGATGGCGCCCATGACCCGGCCCCAGTTGGCGTCTTCTCCGAATAGGGCGGTTTTGACGAGATTGGATGTGGCAATCGTGGCCGCCACACGTTTCGCAGCTGTCGCCGTTGCGGCTCCGGTCACCAGGACCTTCACGACTTTGGTCACGCCTTCACCGTCCCGGCAAATCGCGAGGGCCAGCTGTTCAGAGGCTTCAGTCAGGAGTTGGGTGAAACGGCGATAGTGGGCCGTCCCTTGCCGGATTGGAGAATTCTTGGCCAGTCCGTTGGCGAGACAGAGCACGGTGTCGTTGGTGCTGGTGTCGCCGTCCACGGTGATGCAATTGAACGATTGGTCGACCGCGAACTTGAGCGCATGCTGAAGCGCTGCAGGCGCAATCGCGGCATCGGTGGTCAGATACGCCAGCATCGTTGCCATATTGGGATGGATCATTCCCGAGCCTTTGGCCATGCCGCCTATGGTGATGGCTTTGCCGCCGATCTTGCCTCGAACGACGACGGTCTTTGGACGGAGATCGGTGGTCAGAATGGCTTGGGCGGCCTGATGGCCGCCTTGCCTGCTGAGTTGGGCGATCAACGGCGGGATTCCCGCTTTGATTCGATCGATCGGCAGCACGCGGCCGATGACGCCGGTGGATCCGACAAAGACGTGATGCACTGGAATAGCAAGACTCTGCGCAACAGTCGAGGCCATGACCTGCGCCGAAGCAAGCCCGTTCGCCCCTGTGCAGGCATTCGCGTTTCCGCTGTTCACGATAATGGCGCGGCCCTGCCGCCGCCGGAGGTGCAGTCGATCAAGAATCACCGGAGCCGCGGCAACCTGGTTTTTCGTGAACACACCGGCGATCGGCCCGCTGACGGTTGATACGACAAGCGCCAGATCAAGGATTCCCGGCTTCTTGATACCGCAATGGATGCCGGCTGCTTCAAAGCCTAAAGGAGCGGTCACACCGGAGGTCTGGTTGGTCTTCACGATCAGCCGTTGGATGTGTGGGATGAGACAGTCAATAGTTGTCAGTTGGTCATTACGGGTAGCTGCCCGGCAGGGTAAGCCCGCTCTCTTCAGGGAGCCCCATCATCAGATTCATAGCTTGGATGGCCTGGCCTGCGGCGCCTTTTACCAGATTGTCGACGGCGGCGACTGTCACGACCCATCCGGCCCGCGGATCGGTGTAGACCCCGATGTCGCAAAAATTAGAGCCTCTGATATATCTGGGATTAGGGACGATGTCCTCATAGAGCCGGACAAACCGCTCTCCCTTGTAAAACTCCCTATACAAGGACCGGAGGTCGGCGAGGGGCATATCGTGCACCAGCTTGCAGTATGCCGTACTGAGAATTCCGCGATTCATCGGCACCAAGTGCGGTGTAAAGGTGACGGTTATCGATCCGGTCTTTCCGATCATGCCGGACAGCTCTTGTTCGATTTCAGGTATATGCCGATGTTTGCCGATTTTATACGGCTCCAGTGATTCATGGGCTTCCGGGAAGTGGTAGGGGAGAGCAGGACTGCGTCCGGCTCCGGAGATGCCGGACTTTGCATCGATCACAATCAGATCCGGCTGCACTAGATTCTTGGCGATGAGAGGCGCCAACTGCAAGATTGCGGCTGTCGGATAACAGCCCGGCGAGGCGACAAGTCTTGTCTTGGCGATGGCTTCCCGATGGAGTTCCGGCAAACCATAGACCGCTTCTTGTAAGAGGCGTGGGTGTGTATGTGGAGTTTGGTACCACTGTTCGTAGGCGGCGACATCCTTCAGGCGATAATCGGCGCTGAGATCGACAACCAGCTTGCCCGCCTTCATGCACAATGCGACCGGGTCCTGTGACTTGGTGTGAGGAAGCGCCAGGAACACTGCGTCCGCCCGTTCAGCCAAGGCTTCCGGAGCCAGTGCCTCGAAGCGATGTTCTACGATGCCGGTGAGACTGGGGAAGACGGCTGACACCAGCTGGCCGGCTGATTTCTCGGACGTGACGGCAGTAATTTCAAAAAATGGATGTGCGGCGGCGAGCCGAACGAGTTCTGCGCCGGCATATCCGCTGGCGCCTGCAATTGCCACTCGAAACTTCTTGCCCATCGTAGGTGACCTGCTGATTGGTAAGAGTCAATTTGCCGTCGGGCACAAAAAAGGGAAGGCGAGAAGCCTTCCCTTTCTTGTGTCGAATACCGGCTTCTCGATGCGTTAGCGCTTGGAGTACTGGAAGCGCTTGCGGGCTCCCTTTTGTCCGTACTTCTTTCGTTCTTTCACGCGAGAGTCTCTTGTGAGCAATCCCTCTTTCTTGAGCGGAGGCCGCGTGGTCGGCGTCATTGCGACAAGGGCCCGGGCAATCGCGTGGCGAAGCGCGCCGGCTTGTCCGGCCGGTCCACCACCGTACACGGTGGCGCTGATCGAATACTTTCCCATGACTCCCGCCATTTCAAGCGGCAACTGGATGATTTGCCGGAGAGTGAGGCGGGGGAAGGCTTTTTCCAATGGTTTTTCATTGACTGTAATCTCACCGGCAGTGCCGGTGACCCAGGCTCTTGCGATTGCACATTTTCTTCGACCTGTTGCGTACTGTGTTGCCACTGCCATGCGACTCGCCTCCTTCTCTCTGATTCTGTGCTTATAGGGAAATCGGTTCCGGCCTTTGTGCGTGATGTGGATGGTTGGGGCCGGTATAGACCCGGAGCTTCTTGGCCATGCCGTTGCCGAGCGGATTCTTGGGGAGCATACCCTCGATGGCCCGAACCAGCAGTTCGGTAGGATCTTTGCGAAACAGGTGCTCGGCGCTGGTCGTCTTCAGACCACCCGGATAACCGGAATGGTGCCGGTAGAGCTTGTCTTTCATCTTATTGCCGCTTACGTGAATCTTCTCGGCATTGACGATTACCACATGGTCGCCCAGATCGACGTTCGGGGTAAAGGTCGGGCGATGCTTCCCTCTCAGAATGCCGGCCACGCGAGCGGCGAGGCGGCCCAAGGTTTTTCCTTCTGCGTCTACCAGATGCCAGGTTTCTTTCACGTCGGCTGGTTTTTCGAGATACGTCATAACACGGTCTCCACTTCTCCTAATAGAATGAACTGCCTTGATGGATACTAAACTTCCTGCGCTCCGATGTTTTTAGTCTCAAGTTTATTCAGCCACGCGTCCAGGTTCTGGCCGGTGCGTCGTTTCCAGACATCCGGTGTCACATAAATCGGGGCATGGCAGCGGAGGGCCAACCCGATGGCATCGCTGGGTCTGGCATCAACGGTGCGTGTTACGCCCTTGTTCTCAAGATAGACGGTGGCGAAATAGGTGCTGCTCTTCACGTCCGTGATGACGACTCGTTCCGTGATGATTCCCAGGTGTTCGCCGAAGCTCCTGACCAAATCATGGCTCATAGGTCGCGGCGTGACCGAGGTGTCCAGGGCTCTCCGGATCGACTCGCCTTCCGCAGCCCCGACCCAGATCATAAAATGCTCGGGCGTTCCATCGGTACGTGAGAGGACGAGAATCCGCGTATC
The DNA here is from genome assembly GCA_022842445.1 of Nitrospira sp. Lineage (GTDB taxonomy): Bacteria > Nitrospirota > Nitrospiria > Nitrospirales > Nitrospiraceae > Nitrospira_D. Next base: position 134,213 of record JALHPO010000002.1, on the reverse strand, counting down.
CGTGTTGGGGTCCTCCACGACCCGGTTGACGGTCAGCTCAATCAAGGGTTCTGTGGGTTGCGGTGTTTCGTCCGGCATTATGCGCGTGCCTAATCAGGAATCCAGTTTTCCAAAGTCTTCCGGCTTCAAATTTTCCAGCCACTGATCGAGCTCCTCGGAAGTTTGCTTTCGGATGACCGACTCGTTGGCAAAAATCGGAGCCTCCGATCGGAGTGCAAGGGCAATGGCGTCACTGGGCCGTGAGTCCACCGTGTATTCCGAGTCTTCATAGGTCAAATGGATTTTGGCAAAATACGTGTTCTCGCTCAAGTCGGTGATGACGACACTGATGACCTTTGCATTGACGGCATCGAGATAGGCCTTCATGAAATCGTGCGTCATCGGACGGGGGGGATCCACACTTTCCAGGGCCAGACTGATCGAACTGGCCTCTGATTTGCCGACCCAAATAGGCAGCATCTCCGCCTGATCCTCATCACGTAAGATCACAATATAGGCATTGTTATAGGGATCGAACATCAACCCCTTAACCTGCATCTGCGTAATCATAACCAAGGCTCCGACAATCTTCTCAATTCCCGCGCTTTCATGAAAAAGGACAGGGAAGAATGGGAGACTGTATCACTTCTGAATTCGTGATGTCAACGAACTCAGCGACAACACAGGGGAAAGTCGGATGACTTGAAATGGTATGACGGCAGGTCAGGCGGCTGCGATCAGCTTGTAGGCGGGCGGAAGTTTTCCGCCACCTTCGATGAGTCGGCCTGCTCACCTAATTTCAAAAAGGCCTTCATCTGTTTGCGGACAAGGTCGCGTCCGCTTTCATCGCCTAGGTTGACCTGGTATTCGTTGATGACCATGACCCGCATTCCTTCCCACTTCTTCCAGCAGCCGAGGCAGACCTTGGCCTTGATCTCCGTTTCGAGTTTCCCGAGAAACAGCGGAGCGGTGATTGCTTCTCCTGTTTGTCCACAGGTCACGCATGCAACGTCGGCCATGGCTGTCACACTCCTTCTTTCGCGTTCAGTGGCAAGTAGATGGAAATCATCAAGGCCGAGCTGTAATACGCGGCTAATGATGCTGCCCATTCTAGCAGAGGTGTCGCAATGAAAAAAAGTCCCGGGATCGCAACACCTCGCATCCTCACTCTTGACGCTTTCCATCTCTCCGCGCGATACTGTGTGCCTATGCGCGGCCTTTCTGTCACCATTCTCTTCATTGCACTCTTGGTCCCCGTTGAGCAGAGTGCTGCATATCCAAAAAACGGCGCTGAAATGTCGGCTAAAGATCTAGAAACCCAGGCAGCCGCAGGCAGTGCAGAGGCCCAGAATAATCTTGGGGCGTTGTATGCTGAGGGCAAAGGCGTGCCGAAGGACTATGTGCAGGCGCGGCAGTGGTACGAAAAAGCAGCGGCACAGGGTCATGCGTTGGCTCAGAACAATCTGGCGGAACTGTATTTCGCCGGTTTGGGCGTCCAACAAGATTATGTGCGGGCCTATATGTGGGTGAACATCGCCGCAGTCCATTTAAAGGGCGATGAGCAGAAGCAGGCTGAAGCCAACCGGGATGATGTGGCGCAGCGGATGACTCCCGCGCAGGTGACAGAAGCCAAGCGGCTCTCGAAAGCGTGCCTCGCGAAAAAGTTCAAGGGTTGTTGAAGTGTTTTTCCGCCTTGTCTGCTGCTGATCATTCGCCTGATAATCCTACGTTCGCATCCATGTCAACGGCTCTCGCATTCGTGGAATTGCTTGTGGGCTCATTTCCCACGGAGCGAGCGTTATGCGTCATGAGATGCGAGCGATGTAAGACAGGCGCTGTGCGCTTTTTCGGACCGATTCCTGCACGCCGTTCAACGTGAATGATCCGATCCGGGATTCACAATAATCGGCACATTCAGCTTATCCGGCACGATGATCGTTTTGGTGCTGGGGTTCTCGTACAATTTGTACTTCAGGTAATCCTGTGTGAGTGTTTTAGTGATGATTTCCTGCGCTTGTGACTGTCCCTTGGCGCGAATGCGTAGACTCTCTCCCTCGCCCTCAGCGCGAATTTGCAAGGCATCGCCTTCCCCTTTGGCTTGAATCCTCGCAATCTCGGCGTTGCGCTGCGCAATGACCAACTCAAATTCCTTTTGCTCTTTTTCCTGCTCCTTCGCTTGTTTCTGCTCAATGGATTTCAAGACCATCTGAGGAAATTCGATTTCGGACAAGGCCACACTGTACACGTCCAGATGCCGGCCCTTGAGTGACTCGACCATCACCGCTTCGATCTTGTTGCCGATTTCGCTGCTTCGTTCAGGAAGTGAGACCATCGTATATTGGGCGACAACCCCGCGCACGGCCGAGAGGAACTGTGGACGGACGAGCTGCGCATACCAGCCGTGCCCCACTTCCTGAGCGAGGAAATAGATTTCCTCCCCAATGGGTCTCATGGTAATGGCCGCGTGCAGCGTGACCGAGAGATCGTCGGCGGTTAGGGCATCCACTTTTTCTGTAAAGCTTTGATACCTGACGTCGTACTCAAACACCTTATTCCACGGCGCATGCCAATAGAACCCTTCGCTGAGCGGCTCTTTTGTCAGCCCTGACGTGAACGGGTTCCAGCGCAGGCCTCGTTTCCCTTGGTCGACAGTCGTCCCGCAGCCGTACATCAACAGCAGCATCGAAATTATCGGTATGATTGGACGAGCAAGGACTGAGGATTTCATAGGACCTCCTTTTGTATGGTGCTCACTGGCGATGCTGTCGTCCTGTTCGGGCGATTTCCGCATGGGCGTTAGCCAGACGTTCCTGCTCTTGAGCCGCTGCGGCATAGTATTGCGAAAGTTGCCGCGCTCCACTCACCCAATCCGACTGAGGGCCGAAGAGTTGCTCATACCGGACGGCGCTCTCGGCAAGCGAGGCTGCTTTCTCCCGCATATCCATGGCCCCGTCTCTGTAGTAGCCAGCAATCGCCATCTGATCATGCGATGGATCGAAAGATGTCATTTCAATCGTCTCGATTGGCTGTGCGCAGCCAGCGACGGTCAGCACATAGAACAAGACCAGTATATCCAGCCTCACGTGAGGCGAATGGGTTGTCGGCATCGACTTATTCATGGTGGCACCCCTGCGCCGATTAACGCCCGGCGTCGATCAAGGAAGAGAGCGAAGCGTGTGGCCACGGTGTTCCCGCATCATCTATACGGTACACAACAATCTGGCACTTTAACAGGGGGGCATCTATCGCCGTCAGCGCACTCTTTTCGGTAGCTGTGAGCCGAAATGCTGGCAAGGCTTTCAGAAGACTCTGAGGCGGCAGTTGGGATAGTGGCAGGCATAGCCGTAGAGATCTATACTGGTTGACCCTCTCGATGCATCATGTTAGAAAAGCATCCTGTTGCAAGCCACATTTGAAGTTATGCCCGGATGGCGGAACTGGCAGACGCGCCGGACTCAAAATCCGGTTCTCGCAAGAGAGTGGGAGTTCGACCCTCCCTCTGGGCACCAAACGAGGAGTGGAGAAGGCTGGAGTAATGAGGACCCTCTTGACAGGGTCGTGTGGTTGGCCTAATTTCTTGTCACATTTTATGGAAATAAACGTGTTTGCCGTCTGGTTATCTGTGTATTCGTCCCATAGGGGCTGATTGTTTCAACATGATTTTTGGCAGTACACCATCGTTTCTTACCTATTATAAGGAGGCAGTCCATGCGTAAGGTGTTGGCACTGGGAGCCACGATTTGTTTGGTCGGCTCTATGGGCGTTGCAACGGCACAAGAGCGGCTGCAGCAGTCATCAGGAGGGTCATCGCTGGGTGTCGGTACCGGTGTTGGCGATGTCTCTGGAAGCGCAAACCGCGTTCAGGCGTTCGATAGCAATACGTTTCTCGATCGGCTGTCTCAACCTGAGACGGTGATGGGCCGCATCTTCGCCCTCGATCTGCCTCAACACAAACTGATGATCGAGACGGGGGGCGCAGGCCGCATGCAAGACGAAGGACAGGAAGGCAAGGCCGGGTACGGTGCCCGGACGATCATTCCCTTGAGCCTGTCCGATCGGTCGAATATGCAGGTGATTCGCGAGCTCAACGTAGGGGACGAAGTCACGGTGCAGGTGGTGGAAGAGACGACCAAAGATCAACCATACGGAGTCGGTCGAAAGATCGTGTTGGAAGTCTCCGTAACGAATGTCGTGGCCACGCGAAAGGGATTCGGAGGACTCGGTCAGCGTCCTGATCCGCTCAATGACCGCGCCTTGGCCGTCACTGGCGGAGGGGTGACCGGAGGTGTCGCCGGCTCCGTGTTGCCGGGGAAAATCGGGGGCACCATCGATACGACCATCGGGGAATTTACGGGATCCGCTCCTTGCTGGAATTGCGAGCCTCAACCGGGATGGGGCTATCAGCAGACACAGACCAAGTCCGACTACGGAACGGATTTGTCGAAACCCAATCTTGTGAAGGGGCTGCAGTAGCTTCCTCGCGAGTCAGCGTTCGATCTGAGGGGGCAGCTTGCGCTGCCCCCTTTTCTTTGGTCCCAATGGCCATGAAGTCGAGGTGCGATTGTGAGTGAGAATCACGAGCAGCCGGCCGTTCCCGTATCGGATGCAGAACTTGATCTTCGCGGAGTCATCTGCCCCTACAACTTCGTCAAGACGAAACTCAAGCTTGAAACAATGCGGGAGGGGCAGGTGCTTTCCGTTTTGCTGGATGACGGCGATCCGATCCGGAATGTTCCTCGTAGCGTCGAAAACGAAGGGCATACGGTGCTTGGGCAGGAACGGATCGATCAAGCCTATCGAGTGCTGATCCGCCGTGAGGATAGTGACTGAGCGGGTGTTGCACTCTTGTTCCTTCCAGACCGCACTATTCGCGTTCTTTTTCCTGTCAGAATCAGCGTAACGTCTTCGGGTGTTGGAAGATTCTTCAAGTCTCGTTGGATTTGAAGGACTGTTCCGCGCATAATCCGTTCATTCGGTTTTGTGAGATCGCAGGCGAGCACGACAGTACATGGCGGCGAAACGTCGGCGATTATGTCCAGTGCAAACGCAAGCGACGTGCCGTTGCAGAAGGCAACGGCGGACACTGTGCCGATTGGATAAATAGAAAGACGGCGTCTCATACCCCCTCGTGTTTCCGGAAGTTGTCCCAGAAACACAAAGCCGGCACCGGGGAGCCCTGCCGCAGCGATGGCTGCCGTAAGGGCTGACGGGCCAGGGATTGAGATCACCTGAATGCCGTGCGTGTGGGCCAATGTCACAAGGAGTGCGCCAGGGTCGGCGATGACCGGAGAGCCGCAATCCGACACTAACGCGATCTGAGCGCCTCGATGCAATCGATCGATCAGGATGGCAGCCTTTTCTTCGATATTCGTGGGGCCATAACTTGTCAGTGTTGCGCCGATGCCATGATGGGAGAGCAGCTGCCGGGTTTTCCCCGGATCTTCTGAGGCGATCAAATCAGCCTCACGCAGGATTCGGATGGCACGGACTGTCAGATCGTCGACATTCCCGATAGGCACTGCGACCAGAAAGAGAATGCCGGGCTTCGGTTGTGGATCGTCAGCAGTCATATCAGCGTGGGCCCTTTGTTGACTCTGTTCTTGCTGCATCGATATAATTTCCCGCTTATCTCGTCGGACACCGTTTGTGTGCGGCATTGAACAAGGGTAGACCTGATGGCCTCGGTCTGTTTTATGATCACCATGGCGTTGTATTTCGTGGCCACGGTGTCGTTTCTCACTTATTTGCTGCGGCGTTCCGATGCGTTATCAAAGGTCTCATTGTGGGTGACGGCCGCAGGGTTCGCATTTCACACGATTGCCTTGGTGGCCAGAATGGCGACAGCGTCATCGCCGGCCACACCCAGTTTCTACGAGGCGCTTTCCTTTTTCTCATGGATGATGATTCTCGTGTTTCTGGTCGTCGAGTTTCGCCATCGGATTCATGTGCTCGGCTCTTTCATGGTTCCGCTTGCACTGGTCTCGCTGGTATCGGCGGCCGCGCTTCCCGAGACAGTACCCACGCTCAAGCCCGTATTCAAGACCCTCTGGGTCCATGTCACGCTCAGCATGCTGGGAACCGTGGGATTCGCCGTCGCGTTCGTGGCCGGTGTGATGTACCTGATTCAAGACCGCCTGCTCAAGTCGAAGCGATTCAATGTGCTCTATAGCAAGTTGCCGGCACTCGATTTTCTCGACCATCTCAATCAGCAATCCATCATCTTGGGCTTCCCGTTGTTGACTCTGGGAATCGTGACCGGGGCGATCTCGGCCGAGTTCGATCGCGGATCGTATGTGAGTTGGAATCCGGAACAGACCGGGGCTTTGATAACCTGGCTGTTTTATTTTTTCGTCTTGTTGGGGCGGTTGACGGTGGGGTGGCGGGCGAAGCGCGCCGCCTATTTGACGGTGGTCGGGTTTGCCTGCGTGATTCTGACATTGGTGGGAGTCGTGCTCAAGAGCCACGGAGCCCTGTCGTAGCATGCATGTGATCGTGGTAGGACTGAGCCATAAGACGGCGCCGGTTGAGGTTCGTGAGAAACTGGCTGTGCCTGAAAGCCGCTTGGGCGAGGCGCTCGGCCGGCTCTGTTCCTATTCCGGAGTGAAGGAAGGCGTGTTGTTGTCAACCTGCAATCGAGTCGAAGTCTATTCGGTCGTGGAGGACGTGGAGGAGGGCTACGCCCGCATCCAGGAATTTCTTGCCGATACGCATCTATCGTTGTCATCCGAGCAACTGACGCCGCATCTGTACTGGCATACCGGCGATCGGGCTATCGCGCACCTGTTCAGAGTGGCGGCGAGCCTGGATTCGATGATCATCGGCGAGTCTCAGATCCTGGGGCAGCTCAAGAACGCGTTCGAAGTTGCCCTGGCACATAAGACGACCGGCGTCATTATGAACAAAGTCGTCAAGAAAGCCATTTCGGTGGCCAAACGGGTGCGGACCGAGACGAAAATTTCCGAGATGGCGGTCTCAGTCAGCTATGCGGCGGTCGAGCTGGCCAAGAAGATTTTCTCGAATCTCGATGAGAAAACGGTGTTGCTGGTCGGCGCCGGAGAAATGGCCAAACTGGCGGCGCGGCACTTGATCGCGCAGGGTGTTCACCAGGTGCGGATTACCACAAGAACACCGCAGCATGCGATCGATCTGGCGGAGCAATTCGGCGGGATGCCGGTTCCGTTCGACCAATTCAAGGACGAGATGGCGGCTGCGGACATCGTGCTGGTCTCTACCGGCGCCGCCCACTATCTGATCGGCGCAGAGGATGTGCAGCGGGCGGTAGATAAGCGTGGGAATCGCCCCATGTTTTTGATCGATATCTCTGTCCCGCGGAACATCGATCCGGCCGTTCGGCATGTCGACAATGCCTTCTTGTTCGATATCGACGACCTGAAGCAACGGGTCGAGCAAAATCGCGCGGAGCGGTTGCAGGAAGCGGAAAAAGCTGAGCGGATGGTTGTGGAGGAGGTCGGCGCTACGCTTGAGTGGATGAAAGCCTTGGAGGTGACTCCCACGATTGTGGCTCTCCGGAGCCGGGTTGATGAAATCAAACAGGTGGAGGTCGAAAAAGTGATGAGCCGTCTGGCTCATCTCTCTCAGCAGGATCGGGAACTAGTCGAAGGGATGGCGTCCTCGATCGTGAATAAATTGATCCATCGTACGATGGTGACACTCAAGGCCGAAGTCAATTCATCAAATGGGCCGGCCTTTGTCGAAGCGGCTCGCCGGTTTTTCCATCTGGACCAGTCCTCGACACACAGTTCAGAAGAGGAAGATCGTGAGAGCCGATTGCGGTACCTCTCCCCTGATCCTGTTGAATCCGCACATGAGGAACCGGAGGCGTCGGTTCGCAAGCGGGCGGGCTGATTCGCAATCGGCGCAAGAGCGAGGAGGTTGTGCGCGTGTCTATACCCACTGGTCGACGCTCGAACCTGACTTTGGGAACGAGGGGGAGCAAACTGGCGCTGCAGCAAAGCGAATGGTTTCAGTCGCGCATTCATGCGGTTGCGCCACATGTTCGCGTGACGCTTCGGAAGATTCAGACATCCGGCGACAGGATCGTCGATGTGCCGCTGGCTAAGATAGGTGGGAAAGGCCTCTTCGTTAAGGAAATCGAAGAAGCCTTGCTCGCCGGCGAGATCGATTTGGCCGTCCACAGCATGAAAGATGTGCCGGCGCAGTTGCCTGAGGGGCTGGATATCCTTTGCGTGCCAGTCCGCGAGGATGCTCGCGATGCGTTAATCAGCCGTGACGGGCGTCCGTTCAAGGATCTTCCACAAGGGGCGACGATCGGCACGGCAAGTCTTCGCCGGCAGGCGCAGCTTCTGAACGCCAGGCCCGATCTCCGGATTGAGATGCTTCGAGGAAATCTGGATACGAGGCTGAGAAAACTCAAGGAAGGGCAGTTCGACGCGATCGTATTGGCCGCCGCCGGTTTGCACCGGTTGGCTTGGGCGCAGGAGATTACCGAGTATCTTGACCCGGTCGTCAGTTTGCCGGCCATCGGACAAGGCGCCTTGGGTATTGAGGGGCGCAGCAGCGATCAGTTCGTGCGCTCCGTGTTAGAGCGTCTGAACGATCACGTCACTGCGACGACCGTCATGGCGGAACGGGCATTCTTAGCGCGCTTGGAGGGAGGCTGCCAAGTGCCGATCGCCGCCTATGCCACGCTGTCCAATGGACAGGTGATACTGGATGGGCTCGTGGCCGGCATTGACGGCAAAACAATTATTCGTGATCGAATTCAAGGAAACAGCCAGGATGCTCACACGCTGGGTGTCCAGCTGGCTGAACGGCTGCTGGCACGAGGCGGCGACAAGATTCTTCGTGATATTTACGGAACAGTGTGATGGCATCCCCAGGCTTAAACGGCAAGGTCTATTTGGTCGGGGCCGGTCCCGGCGATCCCAAGCTTCTGACTCTTCGTGGGAAGGAATGTCTTGAGCGGGCGGATGTGGTGTTGTTCGATTATCTCGCCAATCCCGCCATTCTGGCTCATGTGCCCGATCATGCGGAGCGATTGTATGTCGGGCGGCGCGGCAGAGGAAAATATCCGGCGCAAGATGAAATCACCCGGCTGTTGATTGAGCGGGCGCAGGGGGGCAAAACCGTCGTCCGGCTCAAGGGCGGGGATCCCTTCGTATTTGGGCGCGGAGGAGAAGAGGCGGAAGCGTTGGCATCGGCCGGCATTGAGTTTGAGGTGGTTCCCGGTGTCACGGCTGCCGTTGCAGCGCCGGCCTACGCCGGTATTCCCGTGACGCATCGGACATTGGCCTCCACGGTCACGTTTGTCACCGGGCATGAAGATCCCGGCAAACCATCAACCGGGGTAGAGTGGCCGAGGCTTGCAACGAGCCATGGCACCTTGGTCTTTCTCATGGGGATGAAGAATTTGCCGGCAATCGTCGCCAATTTAACGGCCGAGGGGCGGTCAATCGCCACACCGGCGGCGATTATTCGCTGGGGGACCAGAGCCGCACAACAGACAGTGGTCGGGACCCTCGCTGATATTGTGGAGAAAGCCGAGGCAGCCAAGATGGAGCCGCCGACGGTGATTGTGGTGGGCGACGTGGTTCGACTCAGGGAGCGATTGAACTGGTTCGAGCGTCGGCCGCTGTTCGGCAAGCGTATTTTGATGACACGGGCTAAAGAACAGGCGGCGGAATTGGCCGATCTGCTGGACGCCTATGGAGCGGAGCCTGTTGAAGCACCGACCATCCGGATCGTTCCACCGGACGATTGGACTGCTGTGGATCGGGCGATCGACTCCGTCGGCAGCTATCAGTGGGTCATCTTTACCAGCGTAAATGGCGTAGACCGGTTCATGACTCGCCTGCGCGCGAAGGGATTGGACGCACGTTGTCTGGCCGGTCGGCAGGTTTGCTGTATCGGACCTCGCACGGCTCAGGAGCTTGAGCGGTTCGGGGTCCGGGCGGATGTCGTGCCGGCCGACTATCAAGCCGAAGGAGTGCTTGCGGCCTTAGGAGGGCAGGACCTGAGGCAGGCACGGATACTCATCCCACGCGCAGAGGTGGCGCGTGAGGTATTGCCGGACGAACTGCGTGCCCGTGACGCCCATGTCGATGTGGTGACCGTCTATCGCACCATCACTCCAAACGGGGACGGGGAGGAGTGGTATCGGCAGCTGTCTGATCGGCAGATTCATGTTGTGACGTTTACGAGCTCCTCGACCGTTCGCAATTTTGTCACGATGCTCGGGGGTATGGAGCGGGTGAGACCACTGTTGCAATCCGTTCTGGTGGCCTGCATCGGGCCTATCACCGCCAGGACTGCCGAAGAATTTGGTTTGACGGTTTCGATTGTGCCGGGAGAAAATACGATTCCGGCGTTGGTGGACGCGATTGTTCGCCATTATGATGCCGGACGCCTGAAACAGGTTATGGCGGGTACGGCATAAAACAGAGAGTAATCGGACATCTATAAGGAGGTAGCGGCATGGTTCCAGTAAAGTCATTCATGATTCCACGAGACAAGTTCATCACAGTGGCGCGGGATACCGATGCACAGACAGCCGCCCGTATCATGCGCGATCGGGGGATCGGTAGTTTGTTTGTGACCAACGAACGGGAAATTATCGGAATTTTAACGGACACGGATATGATGCGGCGGGTCGTCGCCGCCGGAGCGGATGCGACGAAGACCACGGTGGAACAAATCATGTCCGCCCCCATTATGACCATTGAGGAGAGCAAAACACTCCTCGACGCGAATGATTTGATGGCCAAGTCCCATCTGCGGCACCTTGGTGTGACGCGCGACGGTAAGTTGGTCGGGGTGATTTCCGTCCGTGATCTTGTCGTATTCTTAACGAATCTGCCCCGGAAGAAATAGGGCACTATGGCGTTTCCAATCCAGCGGCTTCGTCGGCTTCGGCAACATGAATCGCTCAGGCGGATGGTGCGGGAGACCGCGCTGTCTCCTGCGGACTTTATTGCGCCGCTGTTCATCGTCGAAGGGCAGGGCCGGCGCGAGGAAATCGCTTCGATGCCGGGCCAATTCCGTCTGTCGATCGATTTGTTGCTCAAAGAAGCCGTCGAGATCCATGCGTTGGGTATTCCGGCGATCATCCTATTCGGCATTCCTGCACAGAAGGATGAACGGGGTAGCGCCGGCCTGGACCCGAACGGCATCGTGCAGCGGGCGATTAAAGCAGTCAAAGCACAGGTGCCGGACCTGATGGTGATTACCGATGTCTGTATCGATGAGTACACCAGTCATGGACATTGCGGCATCGTCAAAGACGGCAAGATTCTCAACGACGACACGTTGGCTTGTCTGAGAGCGATGGCCCGCACCCATGCCGCTGCCGGGGCCGACATGGTGGCACCGTCCGATATGATGGATGGCCGGGTTGCGGCCATCAGAAACGAGCTCGATCAGGCCGGGTTCTCGGATGTGCCGATCATGGCCTATGCGGCGAAATTCTCTTCCTGTTTCTATGCGCCGTTTCGTGATGCGGCCTTTTCGAGTCCACAATTCGGCGACCGGCAGTCCTATCAGATGGATCCGGCCAATGCACGTGAGGCGCTTCGTGAGATCGCTCTCGACATCGAGGAAGGAGCGGATATCGTCATGGTGAAACCGGCCATGCCCTATTTGGACATTATTGCGGCTGCGCGCGGCCGGACACTTCTTCCGATTGCCGCGTATCAGGTGAGCGGCGAGTACAGCATGATCAAGGCTGCCGCACAGGCCGGCTGGCTCGATGAATCGCGCGCAATCATGGAGTCGCTCTTGGCGATTAAGCGAGCCGGCGCTGATCTTATTCTCTCCTATTTTGCCAAAGACGCCGTCCGGCTGTTGCATTGAATATGTCCATGAAGGTGACCCGAGGATATGTGGGCGAGGGCGTTCGTCCGTATCCTGTCGCGACGATCGGAAATTTCGATGGACATCATATCGGGCATCGCGCTCTATTACAGGCGGTGTCACAGGCTGCGCGCAAGGCCGGAGGAACAGCTCTGGCGCTGACGTTCGATCCACATCCAGTGAAGATTCTGGCGCCGCACGTCGATCTTCGGTTTTTGACCGGCCCGGAAGAGAAGCTTGCCCGTTTTCGAGATGCAGGGATCGACGAAGTGGTGGTTCTGGAATTCAGTGGGACCTTCGCCATGCTCTCGCCCGACGCCTTTGCTGATGAGGTATTGTCGCGAGGACTCGGTCTGAAAGAACTGTTTGTCGGTCAACATTTTGTGTTCGGGCACAAGCGGGCCGGAAAGATTGCCGATCTTGTGGCGCTAGGTAGCCGATATGGATTTGCCGTGCATCCGATGGCTCCGGTGGCGGCATCCGGCGGTGTTGTGAGTTCAACGAGAATCCGGCAACTTATTCAAGCAGGTGATGTCGCTCAAGCAGCGCTTCTCCTTGGACGGCAGTATGCCATGGCCGGGGTGGTTGCTCCCGGCGCACAGAGAGGGCAGGAATTGGGATGGCGAACGGCGAATCTTGCTGTGCCGCCTGACCGTGTGGCCCCGGCGGACGGGGTGTATGCAGCGGTGGCGGTTTGGAACCAACGGCGTTGCGATGCAGTGGCATACATCGGTACAAGGCCTACGTTTGGTGCGGGCGAGCGGCTGCTCGAAGTGCATCTGTTTGATGATGTGCCTGATCTCTATGGGCATCATATGGCCGTCGAGTTTGTCGATCGAGTTCGGCTCGATATGCAGTTTTCCGGGGCCGATGCATTAAGTCGTCAGATTGCACGTGATGTGGACTCGGTCAGAATAATGTTGCAGAAGTATCGCGAGGTGTTGGGGAAGTGATGGCCGCAGCAGCGATCGAATCAGCCAGCAGGGCCGGACGCCGGGCGTGGCCGCCCTTGCTCCATCATATGGTGAAAACGATTCGAACGAGAGCTTTGTTTGAGCCGGGGCAGCATCTTCTCGTCGCAGTATCCGGCGGCCCGGATTCGGTCGCGCTTGTATCGCTTCTGCATCGGCTGCGGACGCCATGGCGGCTGACACTGAGCGCCGTTCACGGTAACTACGGGTTGCGTGGGAGTGAATCGGACGGCGATCAAGAGTGTGTGGAAGCGCTCTGCCAGAGGTTGGACATTCCGCTTCATACGATGCGACTCGATGTCCGGAACCGTGCACGGGGCACGTCTCTCCAAGCCGCAGCCCGTGATGTGCGTTACAGTGGTCTCACAGCCATTGCCGACCGATGCGGGGCGGATCGGATCGCCGTCGGGCATACGGCCGACGATCAAGCTGAAACGGTGCTGCTCTGGATGTTGCGTGGGGCCGGACTACCCGGTCTTTCCGGCATGCCGGCATGCCGTGATGGCATCGTCGTGCGGCCTTTGTACGAGGTGAGGCGGAGAGAGATCCTCGCCTATCTTCAGAGTGAGGCGTTGTCGTTTCGTCTCGATTCCAGTAATGATAAGCCGATCTATCTACGGAACCGGATCAGACACGAAATCATTCCGGCCTTGCAACGGGTGTCGCCGGCATCCGTGAAAGCCCTCTGCAGGCTCGCCGATGTCTGCCGTGAAGACGACGGGTATCTGAATGGACACATTGCCGCGCTCAGTGCTGATCGGATTGATCGGCTGCCGGGTGGCGAACAGATAATCGAGCGATCGTTTCTGCGAGATTTGCCGCTCGCAGTGCAGCGGCGGCTGATTCATGCATCACTGCGGAGATGCAGCCCGGTAGATCGACCGCCGAGTCTTCACACGGTTGAGCTTGTGCGTCAGGCTATTGTGAGGAAGAATAGAGTTTCGAACATTGCCACTTCATCAGGGTCTGTGATCGTTGATAAAGCTGTTGTGAAGTTCTGTCCGCTGACATCACAAGACCAGCCACATGAACGGTCCCATCAGACAGTTCCGATGGTCTTGTCTGTCCCGGGGACGATCACCTGGGTTGCCACGGGGCAACGCATCCGTGTGGAACGATCGCTGCGGAAGAATATTCATGACACGGGACATAAAAAAGATCGTATTATGGTGGATGTCGACCGAATCGACGGGCCATTGATGGTGCGAGCGTGGCAGCCGGGGGATCGGTTTTGTCCTTTCGGCATGAAAGGGCGCTCGAAGAAACTCCAGGATTTTTTCACCGATCTGAAAGTGTGCGGTAGTGATCGGACGAGAATTCCTGTGGTAGCGACAGCAGAGCGAGTCGTCTGGGTTGTCGGGTATCGGCAGGATGACCGATCGGCTCTCACTCCGTCGACCGAACAGTGTTTGGTCATTACGGTGGATGGAGCGCCCATCATGAGGGGGAAGGAGTGATATGGAACGTATGTTTGGGAAGCCGATTGTCACACAGGAGCAGAGGCGCGCCCGCATTTGAGTGAGCCGGTATCGGCAGGCTGGGCGGTCGTCTATGACTGGGACGAGCGAACGATGTCTGGTCCTTGCAGTCGCTGGGCTGTTCACAGAGAGGGAGAGTTAGCGGTATGGAACGTATGTTTGGGAAGCCGATTGTCACACAGGAGCAGATGCGCGCCCGTATCCGTGAGATGGGCCGGCAGATCAGCGCCGATTATGCGGGCAAGGACCTCGTGCTGGTCGGCGTGCTGAAAGGGGCGTACGCGTTTTATGCCGATTTGGCGCGAGCTATCCGAATTCCGGTGCGAGTCGATTTCATCATCGTCACGACCTCCGGGTCGCGAAGCAAGACTGCGGCAAAGGTGAAGCTGCTGACGGAGTTGACCGAGCCGATCGCCGGCAAGGATGTGTTGCTGGTCGAGGACATCGTCGACTCAGGTGTGACCGCACAATATCTGTTGAAAGCGCTTGCAAAAAAGAAGCCCCGCAGCATCAATGTCTGTACACTCCTGAGCAAGCAGGAGCGCCGTGTTGCCGATGTGCATGTCGAGTACGTCGGGTTCACAGTTCCCGATCGGTATATTGTGGGATATGGGCTCGACTATCGCCAGAAGTATCGGAACCTGCCGTACCTCGCTGTCCTGGATCAAAAGGATCTGCAGGACGAGTAGGGAATACCCCGCGTTGTTGTCAATCAGAATAGGGCTGTGTTAACATCACCCCGAGTTCGTCGCATCGAAAACTCCGTTTGGACATCACGTTAGGACGAAGGAGATCCGGATGAATTCCAGGGTCAAGAACTTGCTTTTCTGGGTCGTGGTCGGCTTGTTCATGATTCTGCTCTTCAATTTGTTCAGCGTGCCGACTCATGCCCCTGAAGAGGAAGTCATTTTCAGTGATTTTATGGCGAAACTCGACAAGGGCGATTTCGAGAAAGTCGTCATGAAGGGCAACCACATCAGTGGGGTGCTCAAGGATAAGACCCGCATCCGGACCTATTCGGCGGACTATCCTGACATGGTCAAGATGTTCCGTGAAAAAGGGGTCCAGATCGAAGTGAAGCCTCCGGACGAAAGTCCCTGGTACATCACGTTTCTCGTGACTTGGGGGCCGTTCATTCTCTTCCTCGGCCTTTGGTTTTTCCTCATGCGGCAAATGCAGGTCGGGGGCAATAAGGCCTTGTCCTTTGGAAAGAGCCGCGCCCGTATGCTGACTGAGGAACGGAAAAAGATCACGTTCTCCGATGTTGCAGGCATCGATGAAGCGAAGGAAGAAGTGCTCGAAATCGTTGAGTTCCTGAAAGATCCCAGGAAGTTTCAGAAACTCGGCGGCCGTATTCCCAAGGGTGTGTTGGTCGTCGGGCCTCCGGGAACGGGGAAAACGCTCTTGGCAAAAGCAATTGCGGGTGAAGCCGGTGTGCCGTTCTTCAGCATCAGTGGATCGGATTTTGTTGAAATGTTTGTCGGTGTCGGCGCATCCCGCGTGCGCGATTTGTTTGAGCAGGGGAAGAAGCACGCGCCATGTATCATTTTCATCGATGAAATTGACGCGGTCGGCCGATTGCGTGGCGCAGGGCTCGGCGGAGGCCATGATGAGCGTGAGCAGACGCTGAATCAGCTGCTGGTGGAAATGGATGGATTCGACACAACCGAGGGCGTCATTCTAGTAGCAGCAACCAACCGGGCCGATGTGCTTGATCCGGCCTTGCTGCGCCCAGGCCGTTTCGATCGCCAGGTTGTCGTGAATCGTCCGGATCTCCGC
Organism: Nitrospira sp.; assembly: GCA_022842445.1. Classification (GTDB taxonomy): domain Bacteria; phylum Nitrospirota; class Nitrospiria; order Nitrospirales; family Nitrospiraceae; genus Nitrospira_D. The sequence goes on along the minus strand of JALHPO010000002.1, from coordinate 118,177 downwards.
GGCCGGTCAGAGATTCTCAAAGTCCATACGAAGAAGGTGCCGGTTGCAGCCAACGTAGAATTGGAAAAGATTGCCCGAGGGACTCCCGGTTTTTCAGGCGCTGACTTGGAAAATCTTGTGAACGAAGCAGCGTTATGGGCGGCCCGCCAAAACAAGAAAGAAGTCGAAACTGTGGACTTCGAAATGGCGAAAGACAAGGTCATGATGGGTGCCGAACGTAAGAGCATGATGCTGACAGATGAGGAGAAACGGATTACAGCGTATCACGAGGCCGGCCACGCACTGATGGCGAAACTCTTGCCGGGAACCGATCCTGTTCATAAAGTGACGATTATTCCCAGAGGCCGGGCTCTTGGCTTGACGATGCAGTTGCCGACCGACGACCGCCATAACTATTCGAAGGAATTCCTGTATAACACGCTCGCGATTCTCATGGGTGGTCGGGTTGCAGAAGAACTGGTCTTTCAGCACGTCACAACCGGCGCTGGAAACGACTTGGAGCGCGCGACGGATCTGGCGAGAAAAATGGTCTGTGAGTGGGGGATGAGTGAAAAGTTGGGGCCGCTGACGTTCGGGCAGAAGGAGGATGCGGTTTTCCTGGGCCGTGATTTTTCGGCCAAGCGGGATGTCAGCGATCAGGTCGCGTTGGAGATCGATCTTGAGATCAAACGGTTTGTGACGGAGAACTATGAGCGCGCGAAGCGCGTCTTGACCGAACAAATGACCAGCTTGAAGGCGTTAGCTGAAGCGCTCTTGGAAAAAGAAGTGCTGGATGCGCGGGAGATCGATCAAATTCTCTTGCAGTCTTCCTCTCAAACGGTGCCTGTCTAACAGCTCTCTCGATAGTCACCGGTTCCCTTATGGGAGGGAACCGGTGCAATTTTCTTATCAAGACGCTGAACTGGGTTGGTGCGCTTCGTATGTGACGAGGCACACATGGGATTCGAACTCTGTCATATAACCGATGACACGAGTCAGCATGAGCAGATCTTCCTCGCAAGCAGTGCCCTGTCAGACGTGGCTTGTCGCCAGGGGACGGGCAATTTCGTGCGGCGAGCGTCCGCTGGTTATGGGCATCGTGAATGTCACGGATGATTCGTTTTACGACGGAGGGCGATATCTAGACTCCGAACGGGCAATCGCCCATGCGATCAAATTGCTTGAACAGGGGGCGGATATTCTGGATATTGGAGCTGAATCGTCCAGGCCGGGCGCCCATCCGGTGAAAGAGGAGGACGAGCTGGGACGAGTGGTTCCCGTCATCGCCGAGCTGGCACGCCGGACAACAGTCCCGATATCTGTGGACACGACCAAGTCACGAGTGGCGCAAGCCGCCTTGGATGCAGGCGCGTCCATCGTCAACGATGTCAGTGCGTTGCGGGACGATACAGCAATGGCGTCGGTGGTGGCGCGATCCGGCGCGGGCGTCGTTCTGATGCATATGCAAGGGACTCCCCAGACCATGCAGACGGCGCCGACGTATGGTGAGGTGGTGGCGGAGGTGGCGCAGTTTTTCAAGGAACGTATACGGGTAGCAATGGAAGCAGGCATCGCTCAAATGAATATCGTGCTTGATCCTGGAATTGGTTTTGGTAAGCTGCTGGGGCACAACCTCGAATTGCTGAATCGTCTGCCGGAGTTGGCCATCTTGGATCGTCCGTTGCTTGTCGGAGTGTCACGAAAAGCCTTCATCGGCCAACTGGTCGGCCGCTCTGCGGAGTATCGCGAATGGGGAACCGCCGCCGCGGTGGCGGTTGCCGTCGACCGGGGCGCTCGAGTTCTACGTGTGCATGACGTGGGGATGATGGCGGATGTCGTCAAGGTGGCGGCGGCGATCGGAGCTGCCACGTCCTCAGATAGAAAGGCGCATGATGCGTAAATTATTCGGGACAGACGGCATCCGAGGCACGGCTAATCTTGACCCCATGACCAGCGAAATGGCGATGCAGTTGGGACGGGCGGCCGCGCATATTTTTATGCGGCGGGCCGGCCGCCACCAAATCGTCATCGGGAAGGACACGCGCATTTCCGGGTACATGCTGGAATCCGCCTTGACGTCCGGGATCTGCTCCATGGGTGTCGATGTGCTGCTCGTCGGGCCGATGCCGACGCCGGCCATTGCCTTTCTGACCCGGAGCCTGCGGGCTGATGCCGGGGTCGTGATTTCGGCATCGCACAATCCCTACCAGGACAATGGGATCAAGTTTTTCTCGAACGATGGGTTCAAACTGCCTGATGAGGTGGAGGCTCGGATCGAAGAATTGATCGTATCCGATGAGATCAGCCATCTTCGGCCGACAGCGGATTTGGTCGGGAAGGCCTATCGCATCGACGACGCGGATGGACGATACATTGAATTTACCAAGCGCTCGCTCCCGCGTGATCTTGATTTTCAAGGGATGAAGCTTGTCGTCGATTGTGCGAACGGCGCCGCATATAAGGTGGCTCCGATGGTTTTGAGAGAGCTGGGCGCCAAGGTGGAAATTATTGGAAACCAGCCGGACGGCATGAATATCAATGCCGGCTGCGGAGCTGTCCACCCAGGGCAGCTTCAAGAAGCGGTTCTCCGCCATCGAGCGGATCTTGGGATCGCACTGGACGGCGACGCAGATCGGGCGATTTTTGTGTGTGAACAGGGAACAATCATCGATGGAGATCATGTCATGGCAGCCCTGGGACTCGATCTTCATAAACAGGGACTTCTGGCTCGGCAAACAGTGGTCGGAACCGTGATGAGCAACTTCGGTCTGGAACTCTCCCTGTCTAAGGCCGGCATCAAGCTGGTCCGAACGCCGGTTGGTGACCGCTATCTGCTGGAACGGATGCAGGCGGAAGGCTACAATTTCGGCGGTGAACAGTCTGGACATTTTATCTTTCTCGACCACAATACGACCGGGGACGGACTGATTTCAGCGCTGCAAGTGCTGTCTCTCATGAAGCGCACAACACAGCCTTTGTCGGAGCTGGCCAAGGCGATGTCGGCGGTCCCTCAGATCTTGCTGAATGTGAAGGTCAAGCAGAAGGCGGATCTGGAATCGATCCCCGATATCGCACGGGCGATGCGGGAGAGCGAGCAGCGCCTGAACGGCTGCGGACGGGTGGTCGTTCGGTATTCCGGGACCGAGCCATTGCTGAGGATTATGGTAGAAGGCGAGAAGGATTCCGTCATCAACGATGTGGCGGAAGGGCTGGCTCGCGTTGTGCGAGCGCATATCGGATAAACGGTTTTCCTCTGCATGAGGGGCCTCATGCTGCCGTCCCTCACTGCTGCGTTTCTGTTCGGTCTCTTCTGCGGATCGCAATTCCCTTTCTTTCCTGTCGTTCTCTCCGGTCTGTTGGCTGGACTTGCCCTGGGATCGAGTCTGCTCGAGCGAGCCGGGCTCATTGAATTGAAACGGGCGCTGTGGCTGTATAGCTCCCTCCTTGCCGGGGTGCTCTATTGGAGTATTCTGATTCCCCCGTTACAGCCTGATCCGTCTCCTCCTGATCGTCATGACATGCTGCAAACCGAGGTCACCGGCCGTATCGTGGCGCCTGTTCAGCATGGTCCGGACCGCCAAACAGTGCTCGTCGAGTTTCAGGGAGCCGATCTCGAATCGAGACGGATGCGGCTCGTGTGGCGGCAGTCTGATGAGGTCTTGTATCAGGGGGATCTGGTGTCGTTTCGGGCGCGACTCCATCCTCCAATCGGATCATTGAATCCGGGGGGGTTCAACTACGCTGCCTATTTGGAGCGTCAGGGAATTAGCCTCACGGCGACGGTTGCAGGAGAGCATGTGGTGCGCATCGTGGAGTCAGGTGAAGAGCCCTGGCGCTGGATGCTATGGAATCGAATCGATCGCTGGCGGGCGATGATTCGAAACGCGGCCGTCAATACATTGAGTCAACCATCGCTCGGCATTTTCCTCGGAATCATTATAGGAGAACGAGGGTTTCTTCAACCGGAACTTCAGGAATGGTTCATGGCGACAGGTACGGTGCATCTGCTGTCGATCTCGGGGTCGCATCTCGGTTTAGTGGCATTGGTCGTGTTCTGGATCGGCAAACAGTCAATCTTGAGATTGCCATCAACTCTGTTACTGAAACTTTCTCGAACTATCACTCCTACAAAGATCGCAATTCTTGCGACCTGGCCGGTCGTGGCACTGTATGCCTTGCTGGCTGGCGCTGAGCTGGCAACCATCCGTTCCCTGGTAATGATCACACTGGCGTTGGCTGCGTTGTGGTTGGGACAGGAGCGGCGAGCGCACCATGCTATGGCAGCGGCGGCTTTGATTATTCTGCTGCATGACCCACGGGCCCTCTTCGACATCTCGTTTCAGCTTTCTTTCCTCTCGGTGTTGATGATCATCCGCACCGTACAGTGGCTGGGGGCTTGGGACGAGGACATCGTAAGTGCTGGACAAACCAGATCCCAGACTTTTGCCCGGTATGGTCGAGACGCCTTTGTGATCAGCGGAGCGGTGACGTGGGCTACCCTTCCTGTCGTAGCCGTCTACTTCAATCAAGTTCCATGGATGGGGATCGTGACCAACCTGTTTGCCGTTCCGTTCACGGGAATTCTACTGGTTCCGCTGGGGTTGTTCGCTGCGGCTTGGACAGTCGTCGTTGGCGCCGAAGATCTTATCATCGGAACTATATTGGAACAGCTACTAGTCTGGATGGTTCAGGGACTCCGCTGGTGTGCCGGTATTCCTGGTGGAGCGTGGCATGTCGCGGCTCCTTCGATTCCTGCCATCATCGTGTTTTACGCAGGACTCATCGTAGTCAGTATGGGCAGTATGCCGCGTCGCCTCCGCATCGTGGGGGCGGGCATCGCCCTCTTTTTCATGTGCTGGTGGGTTGCTTCACCACGTGTAGGACCGGATGGGGATCACTGGCGAGTGACGTTTCTGGACGTGGGGCAGGGGGACAGCGCCGTCATTGAATTGCCCGATGGTCAAACGGTGCTGATCGACGGAGGGGCGCGATATGAGCGGTTTGATATGGGGCGCGGGGTGGTGGCGCCGTTTCTTTGGAATCGAGGCATTGCTCATCTTGATCACGTCATAGGGACACATGATCAGCTCGATCATGTCGGCGGACTGATCTGGGTTCTCCGTCATATTCCAGTCGGCCGATATTGGGCGAATGGGGTCGGCCGGTCAGAACAGTTTTCTATCGATCTTGATGCTGCGCTGACTGAGAACCGGATATCACGACACATCGCCGCTCGCGGGCAAGAGCTGTTGCAATCCGGTCCTTGCCAGTTGACCATTCTCAATCCGCCGGAGGGCACAAGCAGTGAACGGACGATACCGCGACCGAGCGGGACATTTCTAAACAATCAGTCCATCGTATCGCGGGTACAATGTGGCGCCCACTCAATTTTGTTTGCGGCAGATATCGAGGTCGATGGTCTGCGCCGGCTTGGGGAAGAGGGGCGTCGGCCCGTGACCGTCGTGAAGGTTCCCCATCACGGCGCGCGCAGCTCGCTCGATCGTGAGTGGCTTGGGCAAATCCGTCCCCAATACGCCGTGATTTCGGTTGGTCGGGCCAATTCCTATGGGCATCCGGTTCCCGATGTTCTCGAAGCCTATGCCAATGAGGCTATTCGTGTGCTTCGTACGGATCATGATGGGGCGATCTGGATAACGGGACGGATTTCAACATCAGAAATAGCTGTGGCGCGCACGCGAGATGTTCTGCTGCATCCTGTTATTCTCCGGCATTGTCTCTGGCGCTGTGAACAGGAGAATTGGCACCGCCTGTGGCTTCAATTCCGTGATCGTCCAGATCTGCCGTTTATTTAGCCGCGCATGGCACCAAAGGGCGCCATGCAGGATGCTCAAAATGGCCGTCCAGCGAGGCCGCAGCGAGCGAAGAGGCCGAATCGTACTTTGTGCCGTACGTTGAGCCTCTGAGCGACGCGAGAACAAAGCTGGCGGACTTTTTCAGCATCCTGCTAGAAAGGCTTGCACTCCTCCGCTATTCCGGCTAGAAGATTCCCCATGGTTCCCACGATTGAATGGAGGGACGGCACAGTCCGTCTCTTGGATCAAAGCCGGCTTCCGGGTGCCGTCGAATTTCTCGACTGCCGCGACTATCGTGAGGTTGCCGACGCGATTCGAGAACTGAAAGTGCGGGGGGCGCCCGCAATCGGCGTGACGGCAGCGCTGGGTATCGCTTTAGGCGCGCAATCTGTCAACGAGACAGAGTACCCGAGCTTCTCCAGAACCGTCCGTACTATCTGCGATCAACTTGCGGCTACGCGACCGACCGCCGTCAATCTCTTTTGGGCAATCGAGCGGATGAAGCAGAAGCTTGATTCATTGCAGAGCCAGCCGATCCCGTGGATCAAACAAGCCTTGATCGTGGAAGCTCAGGCTATTCTTGATGAGGATATTGGGCTATGTCGGGCGATGGGACGGCACGGAGCGGAATTGCTCAAGGACGGACAGACCGTACTGACTCACTGTAATGCGGGTGCGCTTGCAACGGCAGGTTATGGGACAGCCCTTGGGGTCATTCGTGCTGCGTGTGAGCAAGGCAAGAAAATCAATGTAATAGCAGATGAAACTCGTCCTGTTCTTCAGGGTTCTCGGCTTACGGCCTGGGAGCTGATGCAGGATAAGATTCCCGTCACCCTCATCACTGATAATATGGCCGGATCGCTCATGCGCCTGGGGAAGATTCATCTCTGTGTAGTCGGTGCCGATCGGATTGCAGCGAATGGGGATGTGGCCAACAAGATCGGCACCTATTCGGTGGCGGTATTGGCGAAGGCGCATGGGATTCCTTTTTACGTGGCGGCCCCCTATTCGACCATCGATTTGAAGACAAGATCTGGCGCGGATATCCCGATTGAACAACGGAATCCGTTGGAAGTTACAACCATCCATGGCAGCCATCCCGTCGCACCTGATGGAGTCACGGTCTACAATCCTGCCTTCGACGTCACACCGGCAGAATTGATCACCGGTATTATCACCGAGCGGGGGATTTTCAAGCCTCATGACCTCGCACGTCAGTTTTCCTCCTAGCTATGTCTTCCCTTGCATCTTGAAGAGTGAATCCTTATAATGCATTGAAATTGTTAACAATCTTTCATTATTAAATTGGAGGAAGAGTTTAAGCGATGAGTGAAAGAACGCTCGCGATTATCAAGCCGGATGCCGTCAAAAAGAATGCCATCGGAGACATCATTAACCGCTATGAAAAAGCGGGACTAAAGCCGGTAGCCATGAAGCTGATGCAGATGTCCATGCCTGTGGCAGAGGGCTTCTATGCCGTCCATAAGGCGAGACCGTTCTTTGGGAGTCTCTGCGGGTTCATGTCCTCCGGGCCGGCTGTGGTGCTGGTGCTGCAGGGCGAGAATGCGATTAAGAAAAATCGGGAACTGATGGGCGCGACCGACCCTGCCAAGGCCGATGCCGGCACGATTCGAAAAGCACACGGGGCCAATATCGAGTTCAATGCGGTCCATGGGTCGGATTCTCCTGAAACGGCGGCCTTCGAGATCGGCTACTTTTTCTCCGGCATGGAGATCTTCGGGTAGTCACGTGTCTTTGGGGGCGATGAGTCCCTTGCCCTGTACATTCCACCTATTTCGAAGCAGAGGGAGTGCCGTCGTGCTCTCCCTCTGTCTCCTGTCTGCTTGCGTGCCGCAGGCCGGACAGCTTCCCTCAATTCCACCACCCAACCGTGTGATACACACCAATCCGGCGCACGACGCGCAGGTGCGGTTGCTCCAAGAAGCCCATCGGGCGTTCGTACAGGAGCGATATCCGGCTGCCGCGCTGTTTTTTAACCGATTTATCGATGATGCGAAGGATTCACCTCGTTTGGCGGAGGCGCGGTGGTGGTTAGGCCGCGCCTATGAACGCCTCGGAGATTATCGCAACGCAATGACACAGTACCGCCTGCTGGCAGTGGAATCGGTAACACAACAAGTGGATGGGGCGCTCTATGAAGGCTATGCGCTTCGTCGTCTGGACGATCTGCGTCGCCCGCGCCCCGACGGACATCATGGGGACGCCATGCAGTTCGCCTTGAGTGTGACGGTCGATCAACTGCCGTCGATCACCGGACTTGTGCCGTGGCTTCAGGAACTGGCGCAAGCGGGTGTGACGGTGCTGGCGATTGCGCCTGCTCAGACGCCCAAGTCCGGCATTCAAGCATTCAACGTGGAGACGGTACGGTCGGTGGCGGTTGAGACGCACCGCCTCGGTCTTTTCCTATGGGTGGTGTTGGATCTTCATGATGGCTCCGGCCTGGATGTCAGACCGGAATGGATGGCTGCAACCAGACAGGCCGCTCGGCGTGACGACGCCTCACGATCGAGTGTGGACGTCGCGCATCCCGGCTATCAGGCGTATCTTGAAGAGACGGTTCGGAGGTTGGCTCGCGCGGGATGCGACGGGGTGGTGCTCGCGGCGCGATCGACGGCAGGATTTGCGGAGGAGTTCTCCGACGAATCCCGCCGATTGTTTGCCGCATCGTTTGGACTCAATGGTACGCCGGAGGAGATATTCGGGAGCATGGCTTCGACTGACATCCCGGAGCAAGGACAGTCCGCAACCTACTGGCGATGGGTCGGCTGGAAGGCGAGGAGCTATGCGCAATGGACCGTGCGGCTTCACAAAGTGCTGCGAGAGCGGAACCCGGCCGCGACTCTGTCGATAGAAGTCCGTCAATCCTCGCTGACGAGGCCGCTTCAGGGGCTTCAGCAGTTCGGGGAAGATGTGGCCGAGCTGTCGTCGAACACCGGCGGTTCGTTGGTTGTGCGTCATGAGGGGATCGAAGGGGAGGCGGATTTGGAAAAACTTAGCCGTCGGTTGGGAGGACCGGATCGGGTTTGGATCGGACTTTCCGTAAAGACGTCGACCCGTCCTCTTGCGATGGAGGAGTTCAATCAGTCGATCGCCGATCGTGCCATATTGGGTCGCTGGAATAGAGTTTTTCACGCCGAATCAGGTCAGACCATTCCTTGACAAAACCCCGCGAGCCCCACTACGATCCCGGAAACATTGACGTGCCAGGTGAAGAGCTGAGGGGCCGGCTGAAACGGTGTGAGCGCTCGCAGTTCGTGCCTGGTCATCAGGTCCATCGGATTATTTCATAAGGGGCAGGCGCATGACTCCATCAGATTTACGGTATCACAAGGAACATGAATGGGTTCGCCTCAACGGCAATCAGGCGACGGTGGGCATCAGCCACTTTGCGCAGGATGCCCTGGGCGACATTGTGTTCCTGGATCTTCCCAAGGTCGGGGCTTCGGTCAAGGTCGGGCAGCAGATCGGCGAAGTGGAATCGACCAAGACGACATCCACCATCTACACGCCGGTCACTGGAACCGTTGCCAAGATCAATGCCGATCTCAAAGACCATCCTGAAATCGTGAATTCAGACCCCTACGGAAAGGGATGGATTGCGGTCATCGACCTTGCCGTTCCCTCAGAAGTTGAGCAACTGATGACCGCGGCCCAGTACGACGCGTTCCTTGCCAGCCAGAAGCATTGATGAACAGTGCGGGTGTCAGCCGAGGCCACGGTTGAGGGGTGAGCCATCGCACGCGTGCATAACGTCAGTCTGAAGCGCCATCCAAGATGTCAGTCCCAACACACATTGCAATCCTCGGCGCCGGACCGGGCGGCTATGTCGCCGCGATCCGCGCGGCGCAACTTGGCGCTCGTGTGACGGTCGTCGAGCGGCAGGCACTCGGCGGGGTTTGCCTCAACTGGGGCTGTATTCCCAGCAAAACGCTCCTCTCCGTCATCGAACTCGGTGAGAAGCTGAAGAAAGCGGAGGACCTTGGCTTAGTGCTGGCGGGGCCTGCTCGATATGACTTGGCTCGAATGGTGGCCCGGAAGAACAAAGTTGTTACCGGGTTGGTCAAGGGGATTGCGACGCTCTTCAAGGCTTGGAACATCAACGTCGTGGAAGGCAGAGGAGAGTTATTGGATGCCAGAACGATCACGGTGACCGGAGCGGAGAGTATGGAACAGAACGTGGAGGCTGATGCCCTCATTATTGCGACCGGCTCATCCTGGCCGCAGCCGGCGCAGTTTCCGATCGACGGGAAGCGGATCATCACCAGCAAAGAAGCGTTGGATCTGGAGGTCATTCCCAAACGGATGGTGATTCTGGGTGGCGGCGTCGAAGGTTGCGAATGCGCGACCTATTTCAGTGGACTCGGAACCGTCGTGACCATGGTTGAGTTGCAGCCGAAGGTCCTTCCGTTGGAAGACGGGGATGTGTCAGCGCTCATGGAGCGAGAACTGAAAAAGCGGTCGGTTGAGGTGAAGACTGGCACTACGATCAAGCGGGTCGATCACACCGTTGATGCGCTGGTCATTTCGCTGGCGGACGAGACTACGGTTGAGGCCGATGTCATGCTCATTTCCATCGGACGGGGTTTTCAGTCGCAGGGTATCGGCCTGGATCGTGTGAGTGTGGCGCTGGGCAGACGCGGCGAAGTGCTCGTCGATGAGCGAATGGAGACGAATGTTCCAGGCATCTATGCCATCGGTGATGTTGTCGGCAAGGGTATGCTGGCGCATGTGGCGTCGGCTCAGGGAAAGGTCGCGGTCGAGAATATCCTTGGCCATCCGATACGTATCAACTACGATGTGATTCCCGCCGGCATCTTCACACTGCCCGAAGTCGGCCGTGTCGGGTTGACCGAACAACAGGCTCGGGATCGGGTTCAGGCAACAGGGGCGAACCCCGATCACGGCGTGAAAGTCGGCCGGTTCCGATACGCCGCGCTTGGAAAGGCGCAAGCGACGGGGGATATCACAGGATTTTTCAAAGTGATTGCCGATACGACAACCGACAAGATTCTGGGTGCGCATATTGTCGGGGCCCATGCGGCTGATCTGATTCATGAAGCGGCGCTGGCGATGCAGATGGGAATGACAGCGGCACAGGCAGCCGGGATGATTCATGCCCATCCCACGTTGGCCGAGGGCATGTTGGAGGCGCTGGAAGATGTCGAAGGCGCCGCGATTCATCAAGTCAGAAGAAAAGATGTCGTAAAGTCTTAACGTCTGAAAGTCATCACGTTCTTGGACTTTTGACGTGGGACATTCGGCTTGTGACATGATGACGATGCTCCATTCCCTTGTCGTGAAGTTCGGCATGTTGGCTGGAACATTAGGAGTTGTCTTTTGGATCGGGTGGCAGACTCCCGATACGTCCCTGGAACATGTGGCGGCTCTGAATGACTCGAAGGCCGTTGCCGTGCCGGCTCCCGGAACATTCGAGTCTGAACTAGGCCTGCCTGATCGGTCTCATCAGAAAACGACCACCGGGCAACTAGTCGTACCGCGGGTTGCGAGTCACGCCCTTGTGGCGGCGCAGCGCCATGTCCTGGATCTCAATAGAGCCACCGCAACAGAATTGGAATCGTTGCCGGGCATCGGAGCGGTCCTCGCTGAACGGGTGATTGCCTATCGAAAGTCAGTAGGGCGATTTCGGACGGTGGAAGACTTGCGTGAGGTAGCCGGAATCGGCGCAAAGAAATTTGACCGTCTCAAGCCGCTGGTGACTGTGGCTGCGGCAGAGACGGAGAACAATGCGGAGAAGCGACCGTTATGATGGATGTGAAGCAGCAGTTGGATCTCATTCTGCGCGGCGTGGTTGAAGTGATTCATCCGATCGAGCTGGAAGCCAAGCTGACGCGTGCCATGAAGGAAAATCGTCCCCTGCGGATCAAGGCGGGTTTCGACCCGACGGCGCCTGATCTTCATCTGGGACATACCGTGCTGATCCACAAACTGAAACATTTCCAGGATCTCGGGCATCAGGTCCTCTTCTTGATCGGTGACTTTACCGGCATGATCGGCGATCCGACGGGTGTGTCCGAAACGCGTAAGTCGCTCACAACCGAACAAGTGCGGGAGAATGCCAAGACCTATCAGCGGCAGATCTTTAAAATTCTGGATCCGGAGAAGACGCTCATCGAATTCAATAGCCGCTGGATGGGGCCGATGACGGCGGGTGGATTGATCGAACTGGCTGCCCATTATCGCGTGGCCAGAATGATGGAACGGGACGATTTTCAGAAACGCTACCATGAGCAGAAGCCGATCAGTGTCCACGAGTTTCTCTATCCGCTGGTGCAGGGGTACGATTCCGTGGCGCTGAAGGCGGATGTGGAGTTGGGCGGGACCGATCAGAAGTTCAATCTGTTAGTCGGGCGGGAACTTCAGCGCGATTATGGGCAGGAGCCTCAAGTCGTGATTACGATGCCGCTGCTGGAGGGGACTGACGGCGTCAAGAAGATGAGCAAGAGCGTGGGCAACTACATTGCGTTGGAAGACAAGCCCGGCGACATGTTTGGCAAAGTGATGTCGATCAGCGACCTGCTCATGCATCGCTACTATGAGTTGCTCACTACGGAAGATCTCGGCCGTGTGAAGATGCTGCACCCGATGGAAGCCAAGCAGGCATTGGCCGAGCTGCTCGTCGGACGGTATCACGGCGGGGAGGCGGGCAGACAGGCACGAGCCGAGTTTCAACAGAAGTTCCAGAAACAGGAATTTCCCGATCAGCCGGACAAACATCTGATCTTGACGGCCGGCGATATGCAGGAGACGGGAGAGTCGGGAACAGGCAGTATCAAGCTGATCAAGCTCATTGCCCAGACAGGATTGGTCTCAAGCAACGCGGAAGCGAGGCGCTTGATCATTCAAGGCGGAGTCGAAGTAGATGGCGAGAAAGAATCCAATCCGGACAAGCTCATTGCTTTTGATCCCAATCAGATCCGGCGTCTAAAGGTGGGCAAGAGAAAGTTTGCAATCGCTGAATTCAAAGCGAGATAGCCACCCTTTTCTGCCGCATACCTTTGTTGTATTGCCGGCTTGAGAGTAAGTGTACCGTCTTAGCAGGGGCAGCACAGCGGCTGCGCTGCCCCTGAAGTGCGGACTACCAAGAGCAGCAACGACGGCTTGTTATTTGACCTTCTCGTACACCGCTCTCAGATCAGTGGAAGGAGGTACGGTACCTACGCTGGTAATCACGAAATAGGTAAACATCGCTGCTCCCACGATAATGCCTCCGACATAGAGCCAGAGCTTATCCATGACGACCTCCCTGGTTAAAGGTGATCGCTGGAGCCTGGCTCCTTCCGTTCAACGCGCGCACAGACGATTCAATTTGAGCCGGAGCACCAGTCAGGCCCCAACGGTTGCCGGCACCTGTATAGGTTCGATCGGCCATGGCCTTCTCCAGGCACCGTATTGTCTACGTGGCTTTATGATCATCATGAGATGGGTGCAAATACACTGGGGAAATTCCCAGGTTGGACCGGGAAATTTTACCAGTGGAATCATTCCACAGGTTTGTTGAGATGGGGACTGTTTCTTGACTTGAGTGCGATGGCCCGCGTAGGATGCCCATCAGTGAGCGGGCGTAGCTCAGTGGTAGAGTCCTTGCTTCCCAAGCAAGTTGTCGCGGGTTCAAATCCCGCCGCCCGCTCCATACCACACTTCGTGTGACCCAACGGCTCCTCAGGCGCAGCCTTTCTTCATTGACGCCGGCGGATAAATACCTTCGACTCAGTGGATTTGAAACCCGCGACAGGGGTTTGCGAAAGGGGTGTGCCCCTTTCGTGGGGAGCATGCGAGGGGCTGGCCCCCTCTGCAGGAGCCGGGAGGCAAGTTTCAGGGCTGATCCGGCGACGGAGCGTGGTTCAAATCCCGCCGCCCGCTCCAAAGCAGACGTAAGGCGTGAAACGTTAAGCGTGAAACGCTAGAACGTCAACCCAACCGATTAAAACTCACAACAGCAGTCTTTCTTAAATGGCCTGCTCAACCCTCGCAAAGCATGCAGGGGCTGCTTCCTTTCACGGAAAACCAGGAAAGGTTTCTGCGCAGATCCAAGACACGCCTCACCGGTGAGCTCCCCCAAATAGGGCAAGCCTATAGATCGCGCCGCTTGTGAGGTGGCGTTAGTCCTTGGATTAGGATGGGAAACGGAGGGAGAGTTAGACGGCCTTCGTGACTAATCCCGAACGCAGACAACGGGTGCAGACGCGGATGCGCTTGTTGGCGCCGCCTACTTTAGCCCGCACGGTCTGGATATTGGGATTGAACACACGTCTGGTCTTGTTGTTGGCATGACTGACGTTGTTCCCGGAGGTCGGTTTCTTTAGACAGATCTCACATTGAAATGCCACTGGACTACTCCTTCCAACTAAGTCGATTCTCAAATTGCGAGCGCATGCTACCACAGCTTGACGAACTGTGACAAGCGGAGGGGCAGTCGGAACTTGACAAGTTTTGTCGCTCTCTCCTATTGTGCCCTCTACATTGTAGCTCCTGGGTAAGGGAAGAGGGTGAAATGCCCTCGCGGTCCCGCCGCTGTAAATGGGGACGAAACCCGCGACGGCCACTGTCTCTGAGACAGTGACGGATGATAGGTGACGAGTGATGAGCAGGGTCCGGTCGTTCTAACTCATCACACTTCATCCATCACTCATCACTGTCTCTAGATGGGAAGGCGCGGGAAGTAGGGTGAACCATGAGCCAGAAGACCTGCCAGGAGAATTGACCATCGTTCCCTCGAGGGCTGGGGAACAGGCGAGGATGAAGTAGCGGGTGCAATCCTCAGGGTCTTTCTTAGGCCTTGGGGATTTTTTATTTGAACTCGCCCAGCCGCCGGTTCTTCATGACGATCCTGATCGCGGCGCTGGTGGTGACGTGCGGCTTACTTGCAGGAGCCCAGGCATGCGGACTGCGGGATTGCTCTGACATGAAACGGCGACAACAAGGCATTCTGACCGGCATGCCGTTCATGACGCATGTGTCGTCGCGATCATTTGTGGACGATACCGGCCGAAAGATCTACATGGCCAAACCGCCTGCACGGATCATCTCGCTGGCGCCCAGTCTCACTGAACTGTTGTTTGCGATGGGTGCCGGAAGTCAAGTGGCCGGCGTGACTCAGTTTTGCGATTTTCCTCCCGAGGCGTCGCGGAAACCGAAAGTGGGGTATGCACATCCCAGTGTGGAAGTGTTGGTCGGGTTGCAGCCGGACCTGATTCTGGCGCCGCGTGAATTTCTCAAACCGGACTTGATCTCGGCACTCGACAACCTCAAGATTCCGATTTTCATCGTGGCCGACCACACGGTCGAAGACATTTTTTCTCACATTCAGACCATCGGACGGATGGTCGAACATCAGACGGAAGCCGCGGCGCTTGCGATGGACTTGCGGAAGCAGATCGCCGCGATCAAGGAGCTCGCTCAGGGGCAGCCGCCCGTGCGGGTGCTCTACGTCTTGAACAGCCAACCATTGATTACGGTCGGGCCAGGCAGCTTCATCGATCAACTCCTCGGACTAGCCGGCGGAATCAACGTTGCGGCCAAGAGCGGCACCCCGTACCCACGGCTGAGCATGGAAACGGTCTTGCGTGAAGACCCTGAGGTCTTAATTTTTCCGGTGGGGCAGGCCGAAGGGATTTCCGAGAGCGAACAGCAATCCTGGCGGCAGTGGTCCGGACTTTCCGCGATCAAGCAGGGTCGGGTCCATCAAATTCCGGCTGATTTGCTGAATCGTCCGGGCCCACGGATCGGTCAAGGGTTGGAGCGGCTTGCTGCCGTGCTGCATCCATCTCTTTCCGGACCGGCGTTGCATAGGAGGCCCTGACCCGATGTCCAACGGACATGCCACGCCGCTTATTTCCACCACTGGTACAAGAGACGGGCGAGGTTCGTCGGGGCCGGCGGCGGAACTCGAGTGGTCCAGATCCGGGGCCATTTTGACGAGACGTCGACGGCATCTCGTTCTGTTCGGTTTGCTTGCGGCGTCCATTGTCGTGACCGTCTTGTGCAGCAGTTTTGGCGCGGCCGCTTTGTCGGGAAATGATTGGCTGACGGCGTTGCGTGAATTGATCACCCCGGAGCATGGCGATAGTGCGGGAACGGCTGGAGTGATCCTATTTCAATTGCGCGTGCCTCGCGTGCTGATGGGATTTCTAGTCGGGGGCGCACTGGCGTCGGTGGGTGTGACCCTGCAAGCACTGTTGCGAAACGCGCTCGCCGATCCGTATGTGCTCGGGGTATCGAGCGGCGCTGCGTTGGGGGCGGCGATCGCCATGCTTCTCGGAATCGGAGCCACCTCAATTCTGCTCCCGATGTTGCCGCTGTGGGGATTCGCCGGAGGGCTGATCGCATTGGCGCTCATCTATCGAATGGCCCAATCGCATGGCCGCTTGCCGATTCACAGTCTGTTGCTGGCCGGTGTGATTCTCAACGCCGTTCTTACGGCCATGATCATGTTTATTACGTCGATCATGGACCCAGCCCGTTCCGCGGGGCTCATGGCATGGCTCATGGGTTCCTTGACGGCTCCGGGATGGATTGGGCTGATCGGCATCGCCCTCTATGTGATGGCGGGAATCATGTGTTTGCTGTATTACGCGCCGGTTCTGAACGTGCTCACGCAGGGAGAAGACACCGCACGGTCCTTGGGGATCGATACGGAACAGACCAAGAAACGGTTATATGCGTTGACGGCGTTACTGACCGGCGCGGTTGTATCCGTCAGCGGCATGATCGGGTTTGTCGGCATGGTGATTCCCCATGTGGTCCGGATGGCCATCGGATCGGACCATCGGCTGCTGATGCCGGCCTCGGCCTTAGTCGGCGGTATGTTTCTGGTCGTATCCGATACGATCGCTCGGACGGCGTTTGCGCCGGCTGAAATCCCGGTAGGTATTGTGACGGCACTGGCCGGCGGGCCATTTTTTCTGTATCTCCTCTTGTGGCGAAAAGATCGGATGGTTTAGCAGGATGCTGAAAAAGTCCGCCAGCTGCGTTCTCGCATCACTCAGAGGCTCAACGTACCGAAGCGTACGCCTCGCCTCCTCGCTCGCTGCGGCCTTGCTGAACGGCCATTTTGAGCATCCTGCGCGGACGTGTGATGCCGCCTGGATCGTTGAAGCTAGCGCTAACTGTAGGCACTAACCATGACTTTGTCCGCGTTGTACTAAGTGAAGATGTCCTCCTCTTTAGAACAGATATCAGACCGGAGTTCGACCAATCCGGCGATCGCCGTCGAACAGGTCTCCTTCCGTTATGGCCGCGAGTTGCCGGGCCGTCCATGGACCATCGAGCGGGTGTCGTTCGATGTGGCGCGCGGGGAAGTGTTGGGAATTGTCGGCCCGAATGGGTCTGGCAAATCATCGCTCCTCAAGTTGTTGGCTGGACTGTTGCGTGCCGGGTCAGGACAGATTCATGTGCTTGGGCAGGCGTCCTCTGATTTGAGTCCGATCGCTCTTGCCAGGATGCTCGCTGTGGTACTGCAGGAACAGACACAGGTGTTTCCCTTTACCGTGGCAGAGACTGTCTTGATGGGACGGTTTCCACATCGGCAGGCTGGGTGGTGGAGTTTCGGGAGTGAAGCTGACACACCGGGCGATCTCGCCTGCGCGCAGCGGGCCATGGCTGAGACCGATGTGCTGTCGTTGGCGGATCGCCCGGTATCCGAACTCTCCGGCGGGGAATTGCAGCGGGTCATGATTGCGCGAGCCTTGGCGCAAGACCCTGCCATTCTCCTGTTGGATGAACCGACCGCGTTTCTCGATATCAATCATCAACTCGATATCTGCAGCCTGATCAGTCGGCTCCGCGAGGAACGGCAATTGACGGTCGTGCTGGTGTCTCATGACCTGAATATCGCGAGCCAATACTGCGATCGTGTGCTGATGTTGAAAGCCGGACGGCTCAGCCATATCGGATCGCCGGCCGAGACGATCAAGCCCGATGTATTACAGGCCGTCTATGAATGCGAGGTGGTGGTCGATGCCCACCCGCAAACCGGGAAACCGCGTGTGACGATGCCGATGAGAATCGGTTGAGATTAAACGCAGCCAGGGCCATGTCCCCAGCCCGGCTGTGGAAACCAACGGGGGATCGTTCATTTTTATTCAGGAAAGGGCGTTTTGGAGAAACGACGCGGGTGACGGGGAAGATGGTGCAAGTCCATCACGGTGCCGCCACTGTAAGCGGGGAGTAACTCTGCAGCATGCCACTGTCTTGAAGGCAGTGAGGAGTGATCGGTGAAGGGTGAAGAGTCGGAACCAATGGAGTTCCGGTACGTCACTCATCACCTCTCACTGTTCACTTCCGGAGATGGGAAGGCGCAGAGACGCGACGATCCGCAAGTCAGGAGACCCAGCCGGCAGTCGATTCAACTCAACCCTTCGAGCACAAGGGAGGTCTCTCGTGAATTGTCGTACCGCTTCGTGTTGTTCTCTATTCCTGACAATCGCCGTCAGTATACTTTCCCCGTTTTCTACGCGAGCAGAAGAAGGACCGCTTGAGGTGAAGGACGTCGTCGTCTCAAGCACTCGTCTGCCTGATAAGCCGGTCGATGCCAACACGCTCCCGGCAAAAGTGACCGTGCTTACAGCGGAAGACATCAGAAAGTCCGGCGCAAAGTCGGTTCAGGAAGCCATCCAGTGGGCGACTGGAATTGTGATGTATGACCAGGTAGGCAATGGATTTCAACAGTCCATCGACTTGCGAGGATTTAACGGACAACCGGTGCCGGCCACGAGTGTGTTTGTCGACGGTGTCCGCGTCAACGAGCCTGATTTCAACACGACAAATTTCGACCTGATTCCCTACGATTCAATCGAACGAATCGAAATCATTCCCGGGGCTTCCGCGATCTACGGGAAAAATTCCCTGGGTGGTGTCATCAATATCATCACCAAACGTGGGGGGGATAAACACCAGGCGACAGTCGAGGGGCTCGGCGGAAGTTTTGAGCGCCAACGCTACACTATCAACGCGAGCGGTCCCATCGGAAAGTTGGATTACTATGCCAATGTCGGGCGAGAGATGGAAGTCGGGTATCGAGCGGATTCGGGCGCGTCGATCTCGCGTTTTACGGGCCGAATCGGATTTAGGCCGACGGATCAGACAGATCTCTCGCTTTCCTACAACTATGTGAAAGACAAGCTGCATCAGGCGGGACAATTGCCGCTTACATTGGCGGAGGGTAGCCCGAGAAGAAACTTTACACCCGGTGATGTGGATGAGAAAGAATTGAATTTTGTCCGGGTGACTGCACGCCAAGCTCTGCCCTTCGGTTTCTCAGTCAACGGCAACGCATTCTATAGGCACCTGAATCAAGATCTTACAACTGTGGGGCAACCGTTCCTGATCGGAGGAATGTTTACTCAGGGGACCACGATCTCCAAGACTGAGCAGCGAGGAGGCACCGTACAACTTGCTCATGATGGAGATCCTTTCGGTCTCAAGAATCAACTTGTGCTTGGGGGAGAAGTGATTCGAAATAATCTAGGAAGCAAGCTTTCTGCGACGTCTGATTTCGGCCCATTTTCAAGCGGGGTTACTGCAGAGGAATCCATTCACGCCGTGTATGCGCAGGATTCCCTGTATCTATTGAGGAATCTTATTGTGGTGGGAGGAGTTCGTTATGACTATCAGCGGCTCACCGCGGACTCCGGAGATTCTTTTGGAACTGCGGACAACGGCAGTCTTCACTTTCACAGAACGACTCCGCGGGGAGGCATTACCTATCTCATCACCGACAGCGTGAGCGCCTATTACAATTACTCAGAAGGGTTCCGTGTGCCGACCACGCAGGAGATATTTGCAGTCGCAGGGCAGCCAAACTTGGCGCTGAAACCGATCCGCTCCAAGAATCATGAAATCGGGATGAAAGCACGCCTTGGAGCACAGGTCGAGGGGACACTTGCGTTCTATCAGAGCGATAGCAATGATATATTTTTCACGTGCGATACATGTACGGGTTTTGACGGGCAGAACCGAAATGCTGATGAAGTGCGGCGGCGTGGGCTCGAGGCGACGGTCAAAGCCCGGTGGAACGAGTACCTGGACGGGATTCTCAACTACAGTTATACAGAAGCGGAATTCCGATCCCCGTTCAACCTCTCTCAGACCAAGGAGGTTCAAGCGGGCGACGAATTTCCTCTTGTGCCTCGACATCGGATCGGTGGTGTGGTGAATGTTCATCCGACCAAAGAGTGGACGGTTTCCCTCACCGGTTTGTACGTTGGTTCCCAGGTCTATCTTCGCGATGAAGACAACACGCAGCCTCGTTTGCCTGGATATTTCGTCATGAATATGCGAATTGCCTACGAACGACCAGTTCCAGGTGGACGAATGACGGCATTTGTCCTATTGAATAATCTGACGAATAATCAGTACTACACATTTGGGTCGATTTCACCTAATACGCTCACCGGGAGCAATCTCACACCCGTGCAGTTTGTGATTCCTGCTCCCAGCATTGCGGTCTATGGAGGGTTGAGCTATCGATTCGAAGGGGTCTAGCCGTATCATGGACACAGTGAGGTACAACGTGCGAGCGAGGGCTCTTGCCGTTCTCGGGACGGGGTCTGATGTCGGCAAGAGTATGCTTGTGGCAGGGCTATGCCGTCTGGTCTATCGGACCGGCATTTCTGTGGCACCGTTCAAGGCCCAAAACATGTCCAATAACGCGGCGGTTACGCGACAGGGTGGTGAGATCGGGCGAGCGCAGGCGCTCCAGGCTGAAGCCTGTGGGATAGAGTCGCATGTGGATATGAATCCAATTCTTCTGAAGCCGGACTCGGACGAATCTGCACAAGTGGTCATGCAAGGACGTGTCTGGGGACGCTCGGATGCATCCGCACTGTTCGATCGGACGAGTGAATTCCGACGCATTGCCTATGAGAGTTATTCCCGGTTGGCGAATCGGGTTGATGCCATTATTTTGGAAGGTGCCGGTAGCGCTGCAGAGGTCAATTTGCGCCATTGCGATGTGGCAAATTGGCCGATGGTCGACTATGCCGACGCGTCTGTGCTTTTAGTCGCGGACATCGATCGTGGCGGCGTGTTTGCTCAGGTGCTGGGAACCCTCGATCTGTTAACCCTTGAGGAGCGACGTCGAATCATCGGTGTGGTCATCAATAAGTTTCGCGGCCGCCGGGAATTATTTGTCGAGGGAACGACGTTTCTGGAGAAACGGAGCGGTATCCCAGTCCTGGGAGTGGTGCCATTCTTGTCTGGGCTGCGGCTCGATCAGGAGGATAGCCTGGATCATGGGCGACAGACCGTCTTTTCTGATTCGACGGTCAATGTCGCGGTCGTGTTGCTGCCGCGGATGAGCAACTTTACGGATTTTAACGCGCTCGCCGCTGAGCCGGGTGTCGCGCTGTGTTATGCGGACAGGCCGGAGCACTTTGCGAAGGCAGACGTGGTCATCATTCCTGGCAGTAAGAACACAATTGCTGATATGCGATACATCTACGAACAGGGAATCGCCGCGCGGATTACGACCCACGCGAGCCATGGCGGAGAATTGGTGGGGTTGTGCGGAGGCTATCAAATGCTCGGCCGCTCCGTGGAAGACCCATTCGGCGCAGAGGCCGGCGGATTGGTACAGGGGCTCGGCTTGCTGAATGTGTCAACTCAATTGGGACGGACAAAGATTACCCAGTTAGTCGAAGCGATCCCGCTTCACTTTGATTTTGAGTCGCCGACTCGTGTGAAAGGCTATCGGATCCATATGGGTGTGACGGTTAGAACGGATGAACGGCCATGTTTCCAGTTGTGTGCCGGCTCATCGGCTGCCGAGACTTCCGATGCTTCGGAGACTGCGGATGGGGCAATGAATGCCAGCGGCCTCATCTGGGGCTCGTATATTCATGGCATGTTTGATGAGCCGGAGTTCCGGGCTGCTTGGTTGAATCGAATTCGAGCACGTAAGGGGATGCCTCTGGTGAGCGTCGAGGTGTCGAGGAACAGCTCTTCCATGCTGCGGAAGCAGATGGATCGGTGGGCGGATCATCTTGCGCAACATGTGGACATGCAACCTCTGTGGCGAGCACTGAATCATGGAGCAGGCCAATGAGAATTTCGAAAGTTTATACCAAGACCGGCGATAAGGGGAAAACGCGGTTGGCCGGCGGCCAACAGGTGTGGAAGGACAGCCTCCGTGTTGAAGCCTACGGGACGGTCGATGAACTCAATTCCGTGTTGGGTGTGACACGAGCTATGTGGTTAGCGGGTACAAAAGAGCCGATCCGGACGCAGATCGAGCAGGAACTTCGATGGATGCAGAACAAGCTGTTCGATATCGGCGGACTGCTGGCGACGAAACCGGGGCAATCATTTCCAAACATGCCATCGGTTAATACGGCGGACGTCAGTAGACTTGAGGGGTTGATCGACGGCTGGCAGAAGGATCTTCAGCCGTTGAGAGAATTTATCCTGCCGGGAGGCGGGGCGATCGCCAGTTCGATTCATCTCGCTCGGACCGTTTGTCGGAGAGCTGAACGGTGTTGCGTCAGTCTTATGCGAGAAGAACAGGTGAATCCGCCCATCATTATCTATCTCAACCGCCTGAGCGATGCGTTGTTCGTCCTCGCGCGATGGACAGCGTATCGGCTTGGCGAACCAGAACTGCTGTGGGAACGATCGAAGTCTCCGTAGCTGTCCGGTAGTCTGTACCGGATGTTCCTATTGCAACTGCGCGTCACTGTCTCTGCCTTCGGTACTGCTCCACAGCAAGTCGCAATATTCCTTTATCCTGTCATCTGCAGGGTTTGAAGCAGGATACACCGCCGGTATTTATCGATTTCTTGCAAACCCACCGCAAGTCGCTACACTTTCGTAGAAGTGTGTGCCGGTCCCCCCCCTGAGTGCCAGGAGGAGAGTATGAGGGTACGGGTGTCTCCGCTTGTAGCAGGGATTGGCGTCTGTGCCCTGCTGGCCGGCCTTCCGGTTAACGCGAAGACCGGCGAAGAGGCCGACACTGCTGAGTTGCTCATCGCCCTTGTCAAAATCGGTCGCGCCATCGTGTCCGAACACCAGACGCTCATCAACGATGCGACAAAAGGCAATAAGGGATTTACGGACGATGTCGTGGGGCGCAAGATCGTCGAGCAGTTTCTGGCTGAGACTCGGATCGATCTGTCGCATCCATCCGGCCACTCCCAACATGAGAGTTTGCTCGCCATGCTGCAGTCTGAACGCGAAGTGATTCTGGATGCACAGCCGGCCATTAATAAGCAGGGGATTGCATTCAAGGGGTTCATTCCATCCTCGTTTGCGAGGAAGGCAGGGCAGAAGTTTTTCGCCAAGACCGGCATCAAAGTGAAGCTGACGAGCCTGGATTCTCGATATCCCGGCAACCAACCCGATGATTTTGAGGCCGAGGTTCTTCGCTTATTTGCCGATCCGCGCCATCCCAGAGGACAACGGTACGCGAAAGTCACCGTCGTGAACGGCAAACCGGCTATGCGTGTGATGAGCCCGGAATATGCCGATGCCGCATGCCTGGTCTGCCACGGAGGCCCAGAGGGAGAGCAGGACATGATGGGCATGAAGAAAGAAGGATGGGTAGAGGGAGGGCCTGCTGGCGCGATCAGTGTGGTGATGCCGATTCGTTGAGCAGTGTGAAGACGGAATGGACGGTGAAAGTGCGGACCTGATCGTGCAGTTCAAATCCGACGATGTCCTGCAGATTGTGAACGCTCGCATTGGGGTGACTGAAACGACTGTGTCCGACGTGGCGGGGTGAGGAGACAATGGAGCAAAGGATAGACAGGGAAGAGTCTAGTGCCGGGTCGCTTCCTGTTCTGGTCAGGCCATCTCCTCCATCTCGATTTTGCCTGTTTATGCTTGGAGCGGAGAGTTTCGCCGTTGAACTCAACCGGGTACGCGAAATATTTACGCTTGAATCGATCACTCCCGTGCCCGATATGCCTCCGGTGTTGGTGGGGGTCGCCAATGTCCACGGAATGATAGTTCCACTTGCCGACTTACGCCCAGTACTGGGGATGCCAAGTTCCTCGGCACTTCGGTATGCGGTCATTATGCGGTGTGGAGCGCAACAGATCGGTATTGTGATCGATGAGGTTCCGCAGATTGGAACGATCGAGGTCAACGATACGCTGGAGAAATTGCCTGACGAGATGGCTCGGCATCGTCCCTTTCTTTCCGGGTTGTTGAGACTGGGTAGCCGAGTGAGCGGCTTGGTAGAGGTGTCCAGACTAATGGCCATGATCGACGGTACGTTCGATCAGCAGGCGGCGTGACATGATGAGTCTGAAGGGCGATTATTTTCTGGGGGGGGGCGGGGAGGATGGGCATGGTAACGCGTAGCAAGCCGGCGACAGCGTCATCCGGCTTCTGGTTCAATAATCTGAAGGCTTTTCCAAAGTTAATCCTCAGCCTCTCTTCGGTCGGCGCCACAATGATCATTGTGGCCGTGATCGGACTCATCGGACTCACTGCGATGAAAGTCAAAATGCAGTCCAGTTACGATGAATCGACATCGGCCCTATCAAATATCGGCGGGATCAGTACCAGCCTTGGCCTCTATCACAGCGCCCTGTTGAATACGGGGCGGCACACTCGGAAGCGCGATTTTGAGGATGCTGTTACCCCTTTGGCCGAATTGAAACGACAGGTGCTTGCACTTCTCGATGCGTATAAGACAGTAGAAATTCAGGCCGCTTCGTTAGGTGACCGTCAAGCAAAACATACCGCAGCAACTCTCCAGAAAGCGCTGAAGGACTATTTCGCGGCATCGGACGGGGCGATCGGAGCGTTTGCCGACAGCTTCAATGCATCGCTGTCGGAGGAACAAAAACAGGCCATGAGAGATTTGGGCCATTTTTCGTTGTCCGTGGATGTCGCAAATAAATATGCAACATCCACGATTGAGGCGCGCGGGTTGATGAACAGAGTGCGCGACGCAGCGAAGGAATTGAACGATCAGGGACAAGCGGATGCTGACTACTACGTGAACATGCTCGTGGTCGTAGGATTCATTGCTCTTCTCCTGGGAGGGGGCATCGGCTATGCGGTTGTCCACAATATGGCACGCAGTATCGTTCATGTGGCTGATGTTGCCGGACAAGCGGCTGCAGGGAATCTACAGGCTCGAGCCAGACTGGAGAGCCGCGATGAGATCGGGCGCATGGCAGCGGCGTTCAATGCAATGTTGGATCGAATCACCTCTCTTGCGTCGACCGAGGAAGAGCGGGACAGGATGCAAAAACGTTTGCTTCAATTTCAAGCGCTGGTGTCGGATGTAGGGAAAGGCGATCTGACAAAGCGGGGTGAAGTAACCGCCGACGTGTTCGGAACTTTTGCGGATGGATTTAATCTCATGATTCAACGGTTTTCACAGCTGATGCGGCATGTTCGAGAATCCGCTGAACGTGTCAGCAAATCGGCCGGTGTGTTACGGGAGAATGCCGGACAGATGGCTGGAACCGTCAGGCGCCAAGCGGATGAATCCAGGAAAGCGCTTGGCGCCGTTGAACAGCTCGCGGTTTCGATGCATCAAGTGTCCGATATCGCGGGTGCATCATCCGATTCCGCCCGGCAAGTGTTGCAAGCCACGGAAGAAGGGCATATCGCCGTGCAAGAAGCCGTCGAGGATATGGGAAGAATTCGGTCTGCCGTCCAACGGATGGTCAGACAGATCAAGCTGCTGGACGATCGGTCTTTGGAAATCTCGCAGATTGTGTCGGCGATTCGGGAGAACGCCAATCAAACGAATCTCTTGGCGTTGAACGCCGCAATCGAAGCGGCCGGCGTGGGTGAAGTCAGCGCACGGTTCGGCGTCGTTGTCGATCAGGTGCGGAAATTAGCTGAAGGTTCGACGCAGGCGACACGAGAAGCCCTGGATCTGATCAAGGTCATTCAAAGTGAAGCCCAGAATGCGGTCGTTGCTATGGAACAAGAGATGCAGGCCGCAGAGGCGGGCGCGGCGTCCGCGGTTCGCACCGGGGACCTATTTCGGAACATCGCAACGATTGCGGAACGGTCTGCGGAATTGGCTCACGCAATTGCCTCGTCTGTAGCCGAACAGGGGGCTTCGACCGATCAGATCGGGCGTTCGATCAAAGACTTTACCGGCGCCGCCACGGCGACGCAGCATATGACGGATCAAACACGCGCGACCGTAGAGGATATGGCGAAGTTGGCTGAAGGTTTGGCGGCATCTGTGGCGCAATTTAAATTGGCATAACAACATCTAGTGTTCGAAGAGTCTGCCGGAATTCACCATTGAGAGACACGGATGAGTGTGGAGTTTGATCGGGATCATCGCATTAGTATCTTCACTGTCGATGCCTTGAACGGATTGGAGGTCCTGACGAAGGTCTTGTATCCCGCCGACGCCTCGCTTCCTGTGCCTCAACAGCTTCACGAACAAGTAAGTATTGCTCGCCGTCTTCGAAGTGCTGCGGCGCTGTATGGATTCAGCGGGATCGCCAGGCTCTGTGAGCGGCTGAGCTTGATATGCGAGCAGGCCCGGGCTATTCCCGGTGCTGAATGGCCAACGGCAGTGGGCGCGGTGCGTGAAATTGTAGAAGGCATGCTGACACTCGTGAAGGCTATTGGTAGCGGCGGGAATGAAGAGCGGGCGATGGTGGAGCGTTGCCTGGAATTATCTGCAGGGCTGCTTTCGAATGAATCAACTATGCCGGACAACGAACCGGTTAGACCACCGGAATCAGTTGCGACAGCAGAGACTGCTATGGAAGCGCAGCAGGCGACGCATCAACGTGACGACTATTTCCTTCCTCAGCTTGATCCGGAAGTGTTGGGGTATTTCACGCCCGAGGCACAGGCGTACCTGGAATCATTGGAAGCCACTCTATTGCAATTGGATAAAGATACTCAGAATAGAGATCTCGTCAGTCAACTGTTTAGAACCGCCCATACATTGAAAGGCTCGGCCTATACGGTCGGGTTCCAGGCGATCGGGGATCTTATTCACCATGTCGAAGATTTCATCGGGGCCGTGCGCGGAGGTCGGCTCAGCTTGTTGTCTGGGCAGACGGACGTGGTTCTTCTTGCGGTCGACGTCGTCCGTGTTTTGATCCAAAGAGATCCGAGTCGCATCCATGAAACTCGGAAACGATATGAAACAGCATTATGGGAATTGAAACAACTTCATCAGCTCTGTACTCCCGTCGCCGGGTTTGATCAGGCGAAGCCTGCGATTGAATCACTGATCGACCAGGGAACATCCGGCAGGCAGACGGAGACCAATGTGGGCGATGAACGGGAAGTCATTCGTGTCAGTTGCACACGGTTAGAGAAGTTGATGAACCTGATTGGAGAGCTGATGGTTGGGCGCGGTCGGCTCGAGCAGCGGCTGTATGCGCTGGACCAGTTGTCGGATCAAGCCATGGCATGCAAGGCGCGATTGGCTGACTCCGTCCGTATATTTGCCGACAATCATATGCGTGCATCTCGAGCCGTGTCCCTACCACAGGAGGAGGGCAGGGTAAAAAAGGATAGCAGTCAGGAATGTGCCAAGGACGACGACTTCGACAGTTTGGCCCGCCGTATCAGTGAAATGAGTGCCGATATTGCCGAATCGATGGAGCAGGTGAAGAAATCCATTTGTCGGGCGCATGACGATATGAATCAGTTGCAGCAGTTGACTAAGAATATGCAGGCCGAAATCAACCAGGCACGTATGGTTCCTATCGGAACTCCTTTTGTCCGCTTTCGGCGTGCTATCAGAGACTGCGCGCGCGTGTCCCATAAGGAGGCAGTGCTGGTTACGTCGGGAGAAAATACGGAAGTCGATACCGGGATCGTTGAACGGTTGGTGGACCCATTGGTCCATCTAGTCCGCAATGCTGTGTGTCATGGCATTGAATTGCCATCCGATCGGCTTGCCAGGGGGAAGCCGGCAGCGGGCACGATCTATCTTCGTGCGGCGCATCGAGGAAATGCGATCGTCGTTGAAGTCGAGGACGATGGGGGCGGCCTCGATCTTGAGAAGATACGCATGAAAGCCGTTGAATTTGGGTTGGCTCAGCCTGATCAAGTCCGGGCGATGTCGAATGCGGATCTGTTCCAATATATCTTCTCAGCCGGCTTCTCAACCGCCGACGCAGTCGACGGTCAGGCCGGCCGAGGTATCGGACTTGATGTGGTCAAGCAAGCCGTTGAAGGAATGAACGGCCATATTGAGGTCGAGTCACAGCCGGGGGCCGGCACAAAGTTCACCTTGCGTCTTCCGCTCACTTTACTCATCACCACGGCGTTGTTGGTGCGCGCAGGAACCGAGCGGTACGCCATTGCGTTGTCGAGTATTCGCGAAGTGATGCTTACGGCTGAGAGTGCACTACTGAGGCAGGAGAATCGGACTCTCATGCATGTACAGGGTGAACTTGTCGAGGTGCACTCGCTTTGGCATATTCTGCGCCGTGAAGCAGGACCTGTGAAGGGAGCGATGCCGGTTGTGATTGTGCGGACGTCTGCGGGGGTTCTTGGATTAGTAGTGGATGAAATCTTGGGTCGACAGGAAATTGTGGTCAAGGCACTGGGCCCGTTGAAACTCATGGCGCATTCATGTTTCGGAGGGGCGACGATCGATTCTGAAGGTCGGGTGATTCTTGTTCTCGACCCCGGCCGTTTAGGTGCTCGGCCACTGATCCGGTCTCTGCAGCAGAGCCTGCCTGTCTATTCGATGACTGGATTGGATGAGAGTGAACAGTGTGCGGAGGCGGGGGCGGTCATCCTATTGATTGATGACTCATTGAGCGTCCGTAAGTTTGTCGGAAGGATGCTGAAGGATGCCGGGTACTCGATTGATACGGCAGTTGACGGAGCAGAAGGACTACGAAAAGCGTCGGAATCAAAGTATCGGTTGATCATTACCGACATCGAGATGCCGAAATCCGATGGCTATGCGGTGGTGCAGGCGCTTAGAACGTATCCTCAAACGCGACACACGCCGATTATTGTGATGAGCAATCAATCGGTCGACAAGCACCGCCGGGCGGTGCTGGACATCGGGGCGAATGCGTGTATTGCCAAGCCGGTGGATCAACAGGCGTTGCTCCGGGAAGTTGAACAGCTGGTGGGCCCCATTTCGGCAATCCGTAATTAACCTGGGGAAAAGACTTGTATCAATTGACGAAACGAGGGTCATTGCAGAATATGGGGGATACGGCGGTTAGAGACGTGAAAATAGGTGCTCTTTGAAAGCAAATGGTTTGGATGTGTTTATGTTGCCCGCGTGAAAGGGGTTCTGAAATGAATAGCTGCCCGTGTGCTGCCTCTTTCGCCGCACGTCCAAGTCCTGGGATGGCAATGGTATTGGGGTGGGCAACGCGCGGAGAGGGGGCGTCATCGCGCATGGTTTTGAGTAGGGATTGAAGGCAGAGGGGCAAATTGTTCTCTGCGCTTCGTCAGTAGAGCGGTCTACAGCGGTAAGCAGATGCACGGCACGCGAGGAAAGATAGAAGGGTGTAGATATGCCTAAGGTGTTGGTAGCAGACGACAGTATTGCAGTCCGGAAAGTTGCAGAACGGCTCTTGACGGAGGCCGGGATGTCTGTGACTCTTGCCGCAAACGGCGAGGAAGCCATTGCGTGTTTGGCAAAAGACCGGCTGGATATGGTTGTGTCCGACGTGATCATGCCTGATAAGAGCGGGTATGAGGTATGTGCATTTGTTCGAGGCAATGCGTCGATTGCAACGATTCCAGTGCTTCTTATTTCCGGCATCGTGAATGACGAGGTTACGAAGCAGGCGGAATCTTGCAGAGCCGATGGAGTACTGAAGAAGCCGTTCCAGGGTACCTCATTGAAGGATAAGGTGATGGAGTTGCTTGCCAAACGGCAGGCTTCAGCGGCGCCGCCGCCGGATTTCAAGCCGGCCGCGGCGCCGATTCAACCGCCCCTGTCGACGCCAATAATCGGTCTCAGGTCGGCCGCAGCATCGACCCCAGCGCCAGTCTCAGCGCCAATCGCAGGGTATAAGCCGATACAGGCTCAAGCAATCAATGTACCCGGGACACCCGGGCTCGCCGATCCGCAAGTTGCAAACAGGCTTAGAGAGGCGGAAGAGCAACTTCGGAATGAACGGGCCAGGGTTGAAAGCTTGACGAAGCGCATTGCCGATCTCGATGCAGCGGTTGCTCGAGCCAAGGAGACAGAGGCGCTGCTGGAAGCCCAACGTCGTTTAGTGACTGAGCTTGAAATGAAGATGGCGGCGAGCGAGATTCAGGCCTCGCGTGTATCTCAACTCGAAGCCGCTCTGCGAGCGGAGCAGGAGTCGTCGGTAAAGGCTCGTCACGAGGTGGCTGTTTTGCAAACAGCGGCTAACCGAACAGAGCAATTGGAAGTGGAATTGAGCACCGAACGTGCGGCGGCGGCACAGCTTGTCCAGGAATTGACCGAGCTGGAAGTCGCTGCCGCCCATGGTAAGAATGCAGAGACCATGCTGGCGCATGAGATGCAACGTGCGGCCGGGTTTGAGGAGAAGGCCCGATCTGCAGAAGCATCGTTGGTTGTGGTGAAGGCAAGAGTGAAAGAGCTGACCGAAATAGCTGAGAGCGCCGGACATGTAACCAGACGGATTGGAGAACTCGAAGCGCTCTTGGAAGCGGAACGGGAGCGGAATGCCGTACTAGTCAATCGAGTATCGGAAACTGAACAAGTGGCCGTGAGTGCCACGAAACGGTTAGAAGAGATGGTGCGCAAGCTCGGAGAAATTGCCGGATTGGCTTCGCAATTTGGAAAAGGAATATGATAGGTCTCCCGCGACTCACCGGATCCGCTCGGTGGCCCACGCTATCCTAAAGGACTGAGAATCATGTCTGCAGAACTCGAAGATGAGTCTCCCAAGGCGGTGATCCCGGCCTTTGTTCAAGAGGCTCATGAATGGCTTCAGCAAATTCATGTGGCCCTGGACGAATTGCAGCAGGGGCCTCATCCTGATCGCCATATGACACTCGCCCACACGATCAAATCCGGCATTGCCAATATGGGCGAGGCGGCGGCGGCCATTGGTCTGAGTGAGATTGAGCGGGCAAGTTGTTCTGCCTTGCCCTTTGTTGCAGCCGTTGAAAATCCAAACGGCAAAATTTCGACCGATGATTTTGTCGGACTCTGTAAGCAGTTAGGCCATATTTACAGCGCGCTCACTCGGGCGACTCGTGTGGCGTGTGAAGCTGAAGCCGTTTCCGGTCATGCCGAAAAGCTCCCGGTTACTATCGCCTCGGGTGAATTGCTGAGCATCCTACATAGATTTAGAGATCAACAGGCTCGGTTGGGCAATTATCCCCGTAATCTTCTTGCGGCGGTGATTGCGCAGGTGGAAGGGATGAAAAAGAATGGGGGCGAGCGGTGCAACATCACGTCTCTTAAGGAGTTTCTTGCACGGTGGTCTGATGGAGAAGAGGCATTTCTTGAGTCTGTGCAGAAACAGATTCCGGCCGTCGCAGCGGAGATCAATCGGCTTAAAAGCGGAGCAGGAGGGGGCGGGCAGCCATCAGAACAGATGCAACCGATCGTGGAGCAGGTTGCTCGACTCTCGTCCGTTGCGCAGCAGGTCAACGCGGCGCAAATGCTGGCGTTTTGTACGGGCCTGCACAGCTTTCTGACGCTGGTTATGCAAGGACGGGTGGTCGTGGCGGTCGACAAGTATGCGGCAGTAGAATCTCGCTTGATTGACAATGTAAAGGCACTTCAGAATTGGGTCGAGGCTGGCCGGATGGAGCGCTCGGCCATCAGCGGCATCTTGCCTGCTTGAATTCCGTGCGAGAACAGATTTTGTATTCCTGGTACTGTACTGATTGTGCGTGATTGAGGCGGTGGCATTCTCTATGAATTGGTATCGTGAAGCGGAACAAAAGTTGACTGAGACGGCTGCGGCTATTCAGAGCCAGCGCCCGTTTCATATGGAGCAGATCGAGGCGCTGGGATCCGACCTGGTCTCGTCGTTGAAACAAAGCGATGCACTCGTTGTGCACGCACTCTCCAGGCCGGCAGGATCACCCCTGATCACGAATCTGCTCAATGCCGCGATCTTTGGAAGCAAAGTCGGAATCGGACTGGGCTATTATGGCACAGAACTGGATCGGCTGGCATTCTTTGGATTGGTCCATGATATTGGGTTGTTTGCAGTCCCACAGTCACTGGTTACGAAAACCGGACGACTGACGCAGGAAGAACGGAAGTTGATCGAGCAACATCCTGAATTGGGGTATCAGCTCGTGCATCGAATGGGAGCCGCATATCAGTGGCTTGCGCAACTCATTCGCGAGGCCCATGAGCGGTTTAATGGGCGAGGATATCCATATGGGCTGAAAGGGCGTCAAGTCAGTGAAATGGCACAAATAATCGGATTGGTCGACATCTTCGATGCCTTGGTCAGCGAGCGCCCCTATCGCCGTCGATTGTTTCCCCATGAAGCGGTCAAGGAACTGTTGGTGACTGAGCGAACGGCGTTTCCACGTGAGCTTCTGAAGGCCTTAATCGAGCAGGTTTCGGTCTATCCATTGGGAACGACCGTACGATTGTCGACGGGAGAGATTGCCACGGTGGACAAAATCAACAGTCGATATCCACTGCGTCCACTGGTACACGTGCGGCAATCCGGTACAGACCAGAACTCTGGTATGTGCCAGCTGGATTTGAGCATGACGCCGCTGATTTCTATTGTCACAACCGTGGATACGCTGAATTCAGGCCGGGTAGATGTTTCCGATGTGTCACGAAAAGTGGATGAGCCTGGCGCCGTATCTGAGCAATTTACATCGCTACTTGAAAGCTTGGATGCTATTGCAACGGCGATTCAAGGAGTCGTCGAAATCCGGATAGCCGAGTCACAAGATACAGCGCCAGCACCATCCGATCAAAATGGCGATGGACAAAGGCGGAGTGTGTTTCAGGGGCGTGCTGCTCGCACATTTCAAAACGAGGTTGTCGGCCTCTTTGCCCTCGAAGCCAGGGAATGGCTAGCCCAAATTCAGACGGCGCTCCAAAAACTTGGAGCCGGTGCTGATGGAGCAATGCGGTCCAAGCTGTATGGTTTGATCTTGAATGGGATCACGAATCTGGCTGGGTCAGCATCCACAGTGCAGCTCTCAGAGATTGAGGCAATGGCATCAAATCTTCTGCCCATCTTGCGAGATGTTGCAAAGCCGGAAACGCAATGGACTGCGGCGACATTGCGTCCCTTGCATGCAGGGCTGGATCGAATCGCAGACGCGGTACATCGTCTGTCAGGAGAGAAGGGCGATGCGGGAACGCCGGATGGAACCTCACATCAAGAAGAGCCGGATCGGGGAGGGTTGGAGCAGTATTCGGAGTCTACGATGCGCGATCCTCCGGCTTCCTTGCACAGGCCGGAGTGCGTTGCCTCGTCGAGGCCGTTGATCGAAGCATTGCAAGAACTACAACGTGCCCGCGCCCGCTCGGTTCAGCCGGCAAGGGACGTATTGGAAACAGTAATCAGTCGTGCCCAGCAGGAAGTCGGAGAACGGCATGACAACATTACAGTTGAGGTCATCGAACGCATTCTTGATGATCTCGATCGATTGGACGAAGAGTTTCTCCGTGAGCTGCATGAGCGAGTGCCTGCCATGACAGAACATATAGTTCAGCTGCGGGAACATGGCAATCTGGATTTCGTCACCGTCTCCCAGTTAGACCCGCTCCTCGTTCATGTGGATGCGTTGCATCAATCCGCCAAGACGGTCGATGCGGTCACGATTACAATGTTTCTCCAAGGATTGCGGTTCTTTCTCACAAGCACGGCCTATCGAAAGGTCGACGCGTTACCGCAACGATTACAGGCCATGGAAGAGCGGGTTCAGACTTTGATTCCTATGGCCGAGCAGTGGGTTACTCTCGGTCGTCTTGAACGGACATCCATCGAAAAAATCCTTCCTGTGTGAATTGAGCCGATGACCCGGTGGCCTTTCGCCATCGCTTGTTCTACCCATTTTAGAGAAGTGGCCGCGTAGCACCATGGGTTGTAGTCCATAGTGCCGCACACACATCTCGTCATAACTTCTGAAAAAGTATCAGAACTTTCTGCCCAATAAAATGGCATCGTGCTCGATGTTGCATGGCGACAGGACAGGCGTGGTCCATCCACATGGATATCCACATATCACACACAGACTTTGTGGATAGGCGAAAGAAAAATAAATAAATAGTCGGAAGAAATCACTCAAATTACCTACTGCTTCTGATGGAGTGCCTTGCAGTTAATGCTCAGATCGTGTTAATGCCGTGTCGGATGAGCTTGTCGGTTTGTAAGGAGGGTAGGCGTCGGTGCCAAAACTTGTTACGATTCAGCACCCTGAAGAAGTTGCGAAGCAGGCCCGCGAGTATGTGAAGACCTACATCTTAATGCCATCGGGTTTAGTGGGGATGTTTTGTCTGGTCGTTGGAGTCCTAGGGCTCGGATATCAGCTGATCGCATCGGAGAGCTATACGTGGGATACGTTTTACTACAGTTCCGGCTTGATGGCGTTGGGAGTGCTGATCGGCACGGCGCAGACTCAGTACCACTTGTATTTATTCAGACAGTTTCCCGATGCCCTGGCGGCACGGATGCGGCGGGGGCCGACCACTCAGAGAGCACTAACCAAGAAGGACGTACAGGTTCCGGAAATCGACCATCCCGGGCGTCCCCTGCTTCCTCTCGCGTATCTTGCCGGCATAGGGGCACTTCTGGGAAGCGCCGTTGTGGCAGCTCTTTATGGGCAGGTGAATACTGTCCCTGCGGTGATGATCCCGTGGGCCGGGTTCTATTGGGCGAAGTTATTCTTTTGGCGGAGCGTCATCAAGTAGGGTTACGCGGGGCTATTTCTTTCTAGGACGCGTCGTTCCTGTGCGTGGCGACCTTGACTTCGACTGTTTCTCCAGTGTCTCGATCCGCTGCTCGAGGTCCTGCACAAGCTTGTGCAACTCAGGCAGATGATGAATGACCCCTTGAACCCGCAACGCTCGATCCCGCGGTAATGCCGGGGATCCTCCGACAATCTGGTTTGATTCGATGCTTCGATGCACGCCCGATTTGGCGGCAATCATGACTTGGTCGCCAATCTGAATATGGTCTGAAAGGCCCGCTTGTCCGCCGATGACGACATGATGGCCGATCGTGGTGCTGCCGGCGATACCGACTTGAGCAACGAGAATGCAGTGTGCTCCAACCGTGACGTTATGAGCGATCTGAACCAGATTGTCGACCTTGGTGCCTTGCTTGATATGTGTAGATCCGAGCGTGGCGCGATCAACAGTGACATTGGCGCCCAATTCGACATCGTCTTCGATGACAACTCCGCCAAGCTGCGGGATTTTGTGGTGGCGCCCTTGATGCGGGACGTATCCGAACCCGTCTGCGCCGATCACGGTTCCGCTATGGACGATCACTCGGGCGCCGAGTGAGCAGCCTTCCCGTACGACGACATTCGGGTACAGGATACAATCATCTCCAATTTTCGAGTCCGACCCCACAAACACGCCGGGGTATAGGGTAACCCGCGCTCCGATGCTCACACGGTCGCCGAGTGTCACAAACGGCCAAATCGAAGGGTCGGCTCCGACTTTGACATCGGTTCCGCGAGTGATGTTTTCAGCGATGCCGCGAGGAACGGCAGGACGAACACAGAATCGCTGAGCTACCTGGGCGAATGCCATCAAGGGGTGGCCGACTACAATCTGCGGAATGGCAAGCTCCGGCAGGTGCCGATGGACGAGCAAAGCAGCTGCCTGGAGATTTACAGCGGCATTCAATGCTTTGTCGTTGGCAACAAACGACAAGGAGCGGGGAGTCGATTCCCCCAGGCCGGCCAGTTCGAACACTTGTGTTTGGTCAGTGCCATGAATCGTGCCGCCGACGACCTGATGAATCTGCGCCAGGGTCAGGGGACTCGGTAGCTGTGGGATGGACATCAGTTCGTTACCTTTTCTTTTTCTTCGGGGTGGAGACTTTTTTCGGAGCAGGCTTTTTCTTTGGGGCAGGGGCTTTCTTGGAAACAGGTGTCTTCTTGGGCGCAGGCGCCTTTTTCTTCGTAGTGGCACGCACGGAGGGTTTGGGTTTGGCAGATACGCTGCTCGGAGATGGGAGCCGTTGTTGGACATAAGCCGCTACTGACCCGACCGTGCTGAGTCCTGGAAGGTCTTGGTCCGGTATTTGGATCTTGAATCGGTCTTCGATTTCAAACAGCAACTCAATGACCGCGACGGAGTCGAGCCCCAGATCGTCTCGCAGGTGATGCGATTCTGTAATGGAAGAGGGGGCTCGTTTCAGATAGGTGGCAAGCGATTGAATGATCTGAGTGGCAACCGTAACATCGGTCATCGTGGATGCTCCTTCATGAAAATGATAATCCCGACAGCAAGCTGTGGGACAAGCTCAAAACATTCCTATCCCCGTGGTGAGGTTCCCACGGCGTGCGCTTGAGAATTCTATGGAGACAACTGAACAAGCGGCGCATCATACTCATGCGACGAACTTTTTCAGAACCACGGTGGCGTTGTTGCTCCCAAATCCGAACGAGTTTACAAGGGCGGTGCGTACCTTCCGCTCCTGGAGGGAACGGCTGATTCCTTCCAGGCGGCAGGCCGGATCAGGGTCATCATAGTTTGCGG
Source organism: Nitrospira sp. (assembly GCA_022842445.1). Lineage (GTDB taxonomy): Bacteria > Nitrospirota > Nitrospiria > Nitrospirales > Nitrospiraceae > Nitrospira_D. The sequence goes on along the minus strand of JALHPO010000002.1, from coordinate 81,778 downwards.
TCGGATGGATCTGTCCCGTGTGAATGGTCAACGTCGAAGCGACGGCGCCAAGGGCGCCGGCGGCACCCAAGGTATGCCCGATCAGCGACTTGGTCGCGCTGATGGCAATTTTGTCCGCGCGGCTCTTGAACAGGTGCTTAATCGCTTTTACTTCCACTGCGTCGCCGATCGAGGTGGATGTGGCGTGGGCATTGATATAATCCACTTGAGCCGGCGTCATACCTGCCGAGTTGAGGGCCAGCTTCATAGTCACGGCGACTTCTTCGCCGTCCTCTCGCGGAATGACCATGTGATAGGCTTCACTGGTCGCGGCGTATCCAGCCAGCTCTGCGTAAATTCTCGCCTTCCGTTTCTTGGCATGGGCCAGTGATTCGACGATCAATGCTCCGGCCCCTTCACCCATGACGAATCCGTCTCGGTGTCTGTCGAATGGGCGCGAGGCCTGTTCCGGCCTATCGTTGAACTCACTGGACAGGGCCCGCAAGGAACAAAACCCGGCAAAGACCAGTGGAGTGATACTGGCATCGGCCCCCACGACAATCACCACATCGGCCTGTCCGGTACGAATGCACTGAAGGGCCTGGCCCAGGGCATGAGCGCTGGATGAGCAGGCTGTCGAGATCGTGAGGTTCGGTCCCTTCGCGCCGTGCGCCATCGCGACGATTCCGGAGGCAGAGTTAAGCGTGATTGTCGGTATGAAATTCGGGTGCACTCGGTTCGGTCTATGGGTTTTGAAGAGCTGAGTAATCTCCCGCTCACCCATGACCATGCCTCCCATGCCGGCTCCGACGATGACGCCGACGCGATGAGGCGCTTCTTTTGCCATCACCAATGCGGCATCGGCGATGGCTTCTTTTGTAGCCACCAGGGCAAATTGGGCATAGCGATCGACTCGGTTGCTTTGGCTTGTCGGGAGATATTGCTCAGGGGAAAAATTATGCACTTGTCCGGCAACCTGCGATCGATACTCCGTTAGAGGAAACGGGTCGAGTGAGGGGATGGCAGAAACACCTGAGCGTCCGGTGAGGGCCGTCTTCCAGAATTCGCTCACACCGATTCCAATGGAAGATACCACTCCAAGACCGGTAATAACGACGCGTGAAGTCATGCCGTAATCTCCTTGGTACAGCCCAGGGGCTCTCCTTACTTACCGGAAGAAGGGAAAGCAGTCAACTGGTGATTGGTGGTTTTCCGGCGGTTTCTCAATGTCGGACTTTAAGCAGGAGGTAGAGCCCAAAGCTGGCAAAGAGGATATTGGCCATCCAGCCGGCAAGCATGGGCGCCAACGCTCCTCCACGGCCCAGCGCAATCGCGATGGAATGAGTCGTCCAGTAGCAGAATCCGACGATGAACGCTTGCCCGATCCCCATGGCCATGCTTCCTCCGCGTACCCCGCTCCGCCGTAAACCCAGCGCAATACCGACCAGGACCATGATGATCGTCACGAATGGAAACGCGATCCGGCCGTAGTAATCAGTCAGTAGCCTGGAGAAGGACACCTCTTTGTGTTGAAACCGTCCCAGGTAGTTTCGGATTTCTCGAAACGTCATTGTGTCAGAATTGCCGGCCAGTGACGTGGAAAAGTCGTCAGGGATCAGTGGAATGTCCGCCGGCTGGTCGGTAAAGAGGGTTAGGTCTACGGTGTGGTCAGGCGCAAATTCCCGACGATTCCCATTCAGCAGCACCCAACCGGAGGCCGCATACTGCGCTTCTGCGGCCTCGATGACTCGGTTAAGGTGAAAAGCCTGGTCAAAATAGAACAGACGCACGCCGCGAAGCGTTTTTCCCCCGACGTCAATCGTGCTGACGCGCATGAGAGCATCTGCGTCGATGCGGGCCCACGGCTGGGGAGCTTGGACGGTCAATGGAATCGGCTTCTTTTCGATCTGGATGAGTCGGATCTCTTCAGCCTTTTCCGATGCAAGTGGAATGATCGCCGAGCTGAATGCCAGGAGTACCACAGCGAGCCCGCCGGCAAATAAGAGAAACGGTGAGGTGACCCAGAGCAGGCTGATGCCACAGCTACGTAGGGCGGTGATTTCATTACTGCGAGCAAGTAACCCAAGGGTCAGGAGCGTGGCCACTAAGACAGCGAACGGCACGACTTGAAATGAGATGGCAGGAATTTTGAGCGCGAAGTAGGCGAGCATCGGAAGCACGCCAGAATCGTAGCGAAGAAGCCGTCGGACTTTTTCGAAAAAATCGATCACCATATAAATGGTGACCAAGCCGGCAAAACACATCAGAAAAATCTTGGCGTATTCACGAAGGATATAGCGGAAGAGAATTGTCATAGGGCTATTGGCGGCTCATTTTCATGAAGAGGATGATCGTTGCAACAATGAAGACGATGTTGGGCATCCAGGCTCCGACGAAGGGGCTAATGAGCATGGTCGTCACCAGAAAATCACAGGCGACATTCAAGACATAGAACACAATGATGATCAGAACGCCGACGGCGAATCCGCCGACCCGACCCGACCGTTTGGAGACAATCCCAACAGGCACGCCCAAAAGGCAAAACACCAGCGAAGCGGTTGGAAAGGCGAGATCTTTGTAGTACTCCATCAAGCGACGCAGGCCGGTTGAGTCCTTCTCCCCGCCTTGCCGGATCATCGCCATAATCTGGTCGTAGGTCGGGCGCTCTTCGGCGGCTGCGTAGCTGCTCTGGCTCAAGCTCAATTTGATATCGTAGCTCGCAAATGACACGAGACGGTATTGATCGACCTGATCCGGACGGGTATGGATGACGCCATTGACAAGGCGCAGGGCAACCTGGTTGTTCGCCTGATCCATGAACACCTGATAGTCCTCCGCCACAATGATGCGCGGTTCCTTGGCGGTCCGCTCATCCGATACAAAAATGCCTTTCGTGGACCGGCCGTCGACGGCATCGGGAACATAAATCACCATGTGCGGAATCGGCTCGTTAAAGGTACCGCGCTCCAGCGCGAGAACAAGCTGATCCTTCAGCAAATTAAGCGCAACCTTCTTAAGATTTAATGAACTCCAAGGTTGTCCCCACTGGGAGAGGACTAGTGTGAGACCGAAGACTGTCAGCGCGAAGAGGAAGACCGGTTGAGACAGGCGGAAGAGACTTAGCCCTGCAGCCCGCATCGCCACGAGTTCCTTATCGTAGGATAAACGGCCGAAGGCGGTAATGGATGCGATGAGTCCGGCGATTGGAAGGGTCAATACCAAGCCGGATGGCAGCAGCATGGCGATGACCTTCAAGACCGACCATAAGCCGACGCCTTTGGACACCAGTAATTCGACGAGACGCAGCAATTCTCTCGTCAGCATGACGAAACAGAGCGCACCAAGACTCAGGCCGAACGGGGAGAGCAGTTCGGTGAAAATGTAGCGATCAAGCAGAGTTCGTAGGATCACAGGGCTCTTAGGTGGCGGTGACACGAACACTATAGGGGAGTCCTACCTGCTTGTAAACCTCGCGCATGAATCTTGTTTGTAAAAGAATCGCTTGACAGTGTATGAGCGCTATGGTACATGCAGCGCGGTTTTCCTCCACATGATGGGTCCCGTGAGCGATGCAACACTTGTGCAGGTGCCCGTCGGTTCTACCCGCCAGGTTCGACTTCTATTACCTAGTCGTGTCTCAACCGCGGTTTCGTGGCTAGGGGGCTCGTTGCCCATGGCCATTAGGAAAGGAGGAGTGTTGTGAAGACAAAGGGAACTGTGAAGTGGTTCAACGATCGGAAAGGGTTTGGGTTTATCCGGCTTGATAGCGGCGAAGATGTCTTTGTCCACTATTCCGCTTTACAGGGGGATGGGTTTAAGACTTTAAAAGAAGGCGAAAATGTTGAGTTTGAAATTGTGCAGGGAGCGAAAGGCCCTCAAGCGGCCAATGTATTGAAATCAGCCATCGCCGCCTCATAAACAGGCACCAGAGTGCCTCCTGACGAATGGGCCTGTCTTTTCTGAGCGGACAGGCCCATTCTGTTGTCATAGTAGATCTGCCGCCTGATTCCTCCATTTTCTCGACAAAACCTCTTGATACTGTTAGCGTTTGCCTATTCTTGGGAAGAGGGACTTGTCTTGCCTCTGGATCGTAGCAAGATACTTCAGCAGGCTCAGCTGCTGGCTTCAAAAGGCCAGATCACGGAGGCTATTGCCGAATGGAAAAAGCTCGCAGCGGAAGCTCCCACTGACGGCAGTATCCCTAATTCCATAGGGGATTTGTATTTGAAACGAAATGCGGTATCAGAAGCGAGCGCCGCATTTTTTCAGGCTGCGAAACTCTTCAAGGCAGAAGGAGCCACTGTCAAGGCTATCGCAACCTACAAGAAGGTGCTCAAGTGCGATCCGACCAAATACGAAGTCTATCGCCATCTTGGGGATCTCAACGGAGAGCGTGGTCTCGTCAGCAATGCCGTGCAGGACTATCTTACGCTGGCTAAGCAGTTGATTAAGGAGGGCAAACCGAAAGATGCGCTGGTGCTCTACCAAAAAATCGTCAGTCTCGACCCCTCTAATTTGAGCGCGCAGCAGCGCATTGCCGAACTCTGCCTCCAGGACAACCGGCAGGATGAAGCCACGGAGGTATATCTTCAGCTGGGCCGTGAACGTTCGATGCAGGGTCGTCATGAGGAGGCGAAGGATGCCTATCTTTCCGTGCTCAGAATCGATCCGAAGAACAATGAAGCGGCACAGTTTGTCGAGGGCGTGAAGAAAGGAGGAACGATTTCGATCAAGGCCGTGAAGCCTGGGACTGCCGATTCCGCAAAAACCACATCATCACCGCCACTCGGTCCTCTCGACGAAGCGATACGGAGGATGGAGGAGAAACAGTATGCCGGGGCAGAGGCGATTTTAAACCAGATACTTTCCAGGGAACCAGGTAATCCTCAAGTCTGTCAATTGCTCGCGCGACTTCATTTACAGCGAGGTGATCTCCAGGTGGCGTTGGGTGAGTATCGATTTTTGGCCGGAGAGGCTCTGCGCGCGCAGGATCTTCCTCTTGCCGAAACCTTGATCAAAGAATTCCTGTCGGCACAACCGGACTCCGTGCCGCTGCTGGAGCTGAACGGAGAGTTGTGCGAGCGGCAAAATAACCATGCCGCGGCTGCTCAGCAATATGCCAGAGCCGTCGAACTGTTACTGGTGCATCCTGAGCCTGGCATGGAAGGTCTGCATGAAGAGCTCTTTGAAAAGGTTCGGTTGCTCAGTCCGGATCCGGAATTGGTCGCTTCCCTGGCGGCAAAGATGAATGGAACGTCTATCGCTGCAGTCGAATCGTCGACGCAGGAATTTGCATCAAGTGGATCGAGCGCATTTTCGATTGAAGGCGCGGAGCCAGATGATTTCAGGCCGGTGCACTCACAACCTCAGCCCGAGCAAACATTGAATTTTTCATTGGAAGGGGCTGAGCCGGATGCGACGAGTGTGTTTGTACATCCGCCTTCCACGGATGCTGCTTCAGTGCAGATGAATGCCGAGGTGGACGGCGACGGGACTCACGGTGCGGAGGTGCGACAGCTCGAGGCGGAGCACGTGACGGCTGGAAAGAACGCAGATGGTCAACCACCTATTGCTGTGGTATCGACGGTCCCGGCAACTCCGATGCCCGATTATGAAGCACATTTCACTTTGGGTGTCGCGTATAAGAATATGGCGCTCTACCCGGAGGCGAGGGAAGAATTCGAGATCGCACGGACAGGAAACACATTCTGTCTCGATTCTCACCTGATGCTGGCGCTGTGTTACAAGGAGGAAGGCCATGTCCTCCAGGCAATTCAAGAGCTAGAATCAGTACTGTCAGACTCTCGCGCTCAAGGGGCGAAAGGCCAAGCTCTTCGTTATGAATTAGGGCTGCTCTATGAGGCCGCGGAGGAGTGGACAAAGGCGACGGTGACGTTTCAGTCCATTCCTTCCTTTCACGATGTGCCGACACGGCTTGCGGCAATCAAGGGTCGGAGCCAGTCCCCAACCGCCTCGTTCCGGCTTGCGAGCTAGCCGGATCGAACCTGATTCGGCGCCGGTCTTCCACCTAACACTGCTGCAATATTGTCGAGGCAGACGTGCCCCATCCGAATGCGGGTCTCCTGCGTTGCCGAGCCAAGATGTGGCAGGAGCACGACATTGTGCATCGCTACCAGTTCAGGGTGAATCGCAGGCTCATGCTCGTAAACATCCAGGCCCGCTCCCGCAATTGTTCCACGTTGAAGTGCTGACACGAGCGCTGCTTCGTCGATCACAGAACCACGAGATGTATTGAGCAGAATGGCGGTAGGCTTCATCAGGCTCAGCTCACGGGAACTGATCAGATGAGAGGTCGTCTCAGTGAGCGGGACATGGAGCGACAGGAAATCCGATCGCCTGAGTACCTCATCGAGTGAGTCACGGTTCCAGGCAACACCAGCAGGGGCTGTGACCGGCCGGCGGCTTGCATACACCACCGGCATGCGAAAGCCCTGGGCTCGCTGCGCAACGGCTTGGCCGATCCGTCCCATACCGATGATGCCGAGCGTCTTATCTGACACATCGTGCCCCAGCATTTGCGTCGGCGCCCAGCCCGGCCACGTGCCGGTGCGGAGCCAACGGTCCCCTTCCACCACTCGCCGGGCGACCGCGAACAGCAAGGCCCAGGTTAAATCGGCAGTGGCGGCAGTGAGGACATCCGGCGTGTTGGTGACAACGATGGCACGCGCCTGTGCGGCGGCAAGATCGATATTGTTGTAGCCCACCGCGTAATTGGCCACGATTTTCAGATGTGGTGCGCTGGAGAGCAGCGCCGCATCAATCCGATCGGCAAGCGTGCAGATGACCGCCTCGGCCTGCGCAAAGGAGTGTGTATGAAGCTCAGGGGGTGGCGGCTGATCCGTGGGTTCGGCAATCAGTTGGTACCGTTCTCGGATCACGGCCATGATCGGATCGGGAAGTAGTCGCGTGACATACAGTGCGGGACAGGTCATTGAGTGCACTCCTTCAGAAACAGAGTGGCATTGTAGGAGATTTGCCATGCGCCAACAACTGTCCCTTGTGCTTCTCGCAACCGGTCGCCTAGAATAGACTACTTTTTCATGACTGCGCCAACCCTCATCCTTCCGGAACGATCCCACGCTATCGCGACCGACCTCAGGGCTCGACTTGGCTCGGAGAAAGTTAAGGATGACGCGCCGGCCCTTACGGCCTATGCCGTCGATGCGAGTATCTATCGCATGATGCCCAAGGCGGTAGTACTGGTCGAGTCCGAAGAGGATATCGCACGCACGATTGAATATGCGGCGGTGCGGGGTATTCCTCTCACACCGAGGGCCGCCGGCACAAATCTGACGGGTTCTGCCATTGGATCGGGAATCATCCTGGATGTTTCGCGGCTCAATAGGATTCTTGAGCTGAACCGCGAGGAGAAATGGGCGCGTGTCCAACCGGGGATGGTCCTTGCCGAATTGAACAAACAGTTGGCGCGCGACGGATTGATGTTCGGACCGGACCCCTCCAGCGGAGATATGTGCAAGCTCGGCGGCATGCTGGCGAACAATTCGTCCGGCCCACATACATTGCGGTATGGAGCGGTAAGGGACAATGTGCAGCGGATGAGGATGTGCTTGGCCTCCGGGTCATGGCTGGACGCGCAATCGTACGGACTGGATGATTCGGCACTTGAACGACTGCTCTCGACGATTCCGGCGCTGCGCGAACTCTTTGTCTTGGTGCAAACCCATGCGGATCTAATCCAGGCCAGGAAGCCGAGCGTGAGCAAGAACAGCAGCGGCTATAACCTCTTTGGTCTTGCCGATGGGCTGGCGGACGGGCGTTTCGATCTGCCCAAATTGCTGGTGGGCAGCGAGGGGACCTTGGGTGTCGTGAGTGAAGCCAGGTTGTCACTCGTCGAGAAGCCGAAGGCCACATTGACCGCACTTATTCACCTTCGTCATCTCCAGGAGGTCGGCGAAGTGGTGCCACGCCTGCTCGCGCTGGCGCCGAGCGCCTTGGAAGTAATGGATGCCAACACGCTCAATCTGATCGGGCGGGCCAAGCATGGTGTGCCGGCTGAGGCGGCGGCGACATTACTGATTGAACTGGATGCCGATTCCTTCGAGGTGGATCTTCATGAACGGGCCGAACAGATGGCGGCCATCTGTCGTTCCTTCACGCTTGCATCGGAGCTGACTCTGGCCTTCGACCCCGAACAGCGGGAACAACTTTGGAAATCCAGAAAAGCGCTCTATCCGACGCTCTATCGATTCGATCCGCAGAAGAAGCCGATTAATTTTGTGGACGATGTGGTGGTGCGCGCCGAACGGATCAGCGAATTGATCCAGTATCTAGAGGAGTTCTTCAAGGAGCAGCAGGTCCCCGTGGCAATTTTCGGCCACATCGGAAACGGAAATGCCCATATTGTTCCGCTCTTGAATGTGAATGACCACAATGACTTCGAGAAGATGGTTCATGGTTATCATGAGATCCACTCGGCGGTATTAGATCGTTTTGGCGGATCGATTTGCGGCGAACATGGCGACGGCCGAGTTCGAGCGGAATATGTCAGGAAGATGTTCGGTGATGAACTCTACGATCTCTTTGTCCGGGTCAAAAAGGCTTTCGATCCCGGCAATATCCTCAATCCGGGCATTAAGCTCAGCGACCGGCCCTTTACCGACCACATCGACTATACAAGGCTCTCTAAGTCCTGCGCGACCTGTGCCAAGTGCAATTCAGTCTGCCCGGTCTACGATGTGTTCCAATCGGAAGACATGAGTGCGCGGGGCTGGTTTGAGATCGTGACGGCTAAGGATTACAGCTACCTGGATTCCAAGCGAGTGGTGGAATCCTGCCTCAATTGCAAATCCTGCCGGACGATTTGTCCGGCCGGCGTGGACGTATCCGAGCTTATCTTGAAAAAGCGGGCGGAACATCCCAATCGGCTGGCCGGCTGGGTCTTCAAATGGCAAGCCAATTGGGCAGGGTTTGATTCGCTGCTGCGATGGCTCGGTAAAACACAGCAGATGTGGGATCGCCCATGGCTCAGGTGGATCATCGAGAAAGTGACCAGGCCGGTTATGGCAGGACTGGCTTCGACGGCTCGATTGCCGCACGAGTTGTTATTGCCGAAACTGGCGGTAAAGCACTTGCGGGAGCGCTATGCAGAATTGATCCCGACCGGTTCGAATCAGCCACAACCGAATGGAGTGGCCTATTTTCATGGCTGTGCAGCAAATTATTTCGATGACGGTGTCGGCGATGCGGTGATCGGCGTGTTACGGAAGCACGGTGTTGAACCGGCACTGCCTCCGCAGCGCTGTTCCGGGACGCCGATTCAAACCTACGGGCATCAAGATTTGGTGCGAGAGGGAGCCCGCTTCAATCTCCAGTCGCTGGCGCCGTACGAGACGGTTGTCACCGGTTGCGCCTCCTGCACGCTGATGCTCAAAGACTATCCCGCGCTGTTTGCCGAGGGGGAAGGGGACGAGCGTCAACAGGCGGAACAACTGGCTAAAAAGGTGGTGCATATCAGCGAGTTTGCCGCGCGTTCACTGCGGCAGCCTCCAATGGGGAAGACGGCAGGAAGAACGAAATGCGTCACGTACCATTCATCCTGTCATCTGCGGGCTGCCGGAGTCACCAAGGAGCCGCGCAAGATTTTGTCGTCATTGCCGGGCGTCAATTTTGCCGAAATGCCAGACGCCGATCGCTGCGCCGGTGGGGCGGGGACGTTCATTGTGAAAGATTATGAGACAGCACAGAACATCTTCACGCGGAAGGCACGCGCGGTCGAGCAGTCAGGCGCAGACGTGGTGGCGACGAGTTGTCCGGCCTGCATGATTCAGCTCAAGAATGGCTTGCGCGATCGAGTGGAAGTCAAACATGTCGCACAGCTATTGCACGAGGCCTACGAAGCCGCTGACAAGAGCTGATGGCGAATGGCTCGCCTCGCTGAGTCGGCGAAGCGGGCGTATGGCACGGACAAAGAGAAATCCGGTTACTCGATCCATCCATTCTTCATTCTTGCCATCAGCCATATGCTGTACGTTCTTGAGGAATGAGGATTCATGGTGACCATTCTGGTGCTCGGTACTACATTGCGCGATGCGGTCGGAGAGAGTGAGATTGAGGTCGGCCTGACGGAGCCGACGACAGTGAAGAAGCTGGTCGAAGCGAACCTCGACCGGCTTGGCGGACTGCGACGTTTTCTTATCGATAGAGAGACCCTTATCACGGTGAATAAACGAATCGGTTCAGAGGATTCACCGGTCAAGAACGGCGATGTGGTGAAATTCTCATTTCAATCCCGCACCTCCTATGACGGGACCAGAGACATCCCTACATGAATGTATTGCGATGATATGTGCTATTTCCCTCTGCGTTATCACCATATCCCTAAATTGAGTCAGCTTCATTAACAGTCACACGTGTCTGGAGTAGCACGACCCTGTGGAAGTCAACGAGTCCCCGGCACACCATCGCACCGGCAACATCCGGTTGCCGCTCTATCAGCAGGTGCTGATCGCTGTGGCCTGTGGCGGACTCCTTGGCGTGTTGTTCGGACAGGACTCGTATCTCGGCGGCCTTCGTAATGAACAACTGGGAAAGCTCGGTCTGATCGTCGTCTCCATCCTCAAGACTCTGGCCATTCCACTTATCTTCTTTGCGATCATCGACGCGCTGATCAGGACGACGATCCCCTTACGCCAGGGAGGCAAGTTGCTTGCAATTTGCTTCGTGAATGTCACGATCGCGATGACGATCGGATTAAGCATTATGAACAGTTGGCAGCCGGGCCTCCTGTGGTACGGCCATGTGGATGACCTGCTCCGTATCGTGCCGGAGGCAAAAACGGCGCCGACGTACACGTCATCCGACCATCCATTACAGGATCTTGCAGCCTATATTCCCCGCACCATTGCCGAGCCATTCTCCAGCCACAATATAATCGGGGTGGTGCTTCTCGCTCTTGTCGTTGGTGTTGTCATCCGTGCGCTGTATCACAAGTCGGCACAGGCAGGCGGGGCGATCGACTGGGTTGTACAGGCCATCCAGCGAATCTACGGATGGTTGGTAAAGATTCTCGGCTGGATCATCCTGATCGTCCCCATCGCCGTCTTCGGTATCGTGGCGCAGGTTGTCGGCAAATCCGGTCTCGGCGTCTTCTCGGTCTTGTGGATTTTTCTCGTAGCCATGCTGGCCGGACTCGCCATTCATTCACTGATCTATTATCCGCTCATCGCCTGGCTCATCGGGAAAAAATCGCCTAAGGTCTATGTCGGGCAGGGAGCCGACGCGATCATGACTGCGCTCTCCTGTAACAGCAGCCTCGCCACCGTCCCCGTGACGCTCCGGTGCCTTGAACGTATGAAAGTGTCTGCGCAGTCATCGCGGCTTGCCGCCTGTGTGGGGACCAATCTCAATAACGATGGCATTACCCTCTATGAAGCAATGGCGGCGTTATTCCTTGCCCAGGCGCTCGGTTTCGACCTGACGGTTGGCAAACAGCTCGTGATCGTTGTCGCCTCCATTATCGCAGGAGCCGGTGTTGCAGGGATTCCCGAAGCAGGAATGATTATCATGCCGCTGGTCCTCACCGCCGCCGGTCTGCCGGACGAGGTGATCCTGGCGGCGATTCCACTCATTATGACTGTGGATTGGATCATCGCTCGCGCTCGCTCTGCCGTGAACGTCATGAGCGACATGCTCGTGGCGATCTTGCTGGATGCGGGACGACGGACCGCCCTCCACAAGTGACCGCAACCGGACCTGTTCTGCGCGGGCTTCTGGCATTCCGTCAGGCCACCCTGTATGCTCGGCATCCCTATGGCTCGCTGGTTGCTTCCAAAACATGACCCCTGGTCTACCCCCTTCGCTGAGACGTTGTTGTCTCAATTATCGTTGGCGCCTGGCCTGCACATTCTCGACGTCGCATCGGGGCATGGCATTCCCGCCTTCTATCTCGCCGAGCAGGTCGGGCCAACGGGACGCGTGCTTGGCATCGATCTCAGCGCAGGCCAAGTCGCCCGTGCCCGGGCCATTCAAGGGACACAGCTCCCTTGGTTGTCGTTCGCATGCCACGATGTCCGCACGTTACCGGATGAATTGCCCCTGTTCGATCGCATCACCGGAAACCTCTCCGTCATGTTTTTCCGCCCCAACCGCGAGGAGACCCTGCGCGGGTTGATCCGCCACCTTCGGCCCGGCGGCCAGCTGGTGCTGACCTTTCCGTCGCTCGGTACTTTCGACTCGCTGTGGCAACGGGTCGATCATGAATTACTACGCCGAGGCCATGCCGCAGAACGGGAACGCTTCCATGTCTATCTGGCCGAACGGCCTTCAGCAGAAGATGCCCGCCGGTGGCTTGCGGCCCTTGAGATGACCGGGATCTCTGTGGCTGAACAGCCTCTGGAAGTGGCGAGCGGGGACGGTCCGGCCTTTCTACATCATCCTCTGCTGCGCGGAGGATTCCTGGACGATGTGTACGAGTGTTTCGAGGATCAGCACCAGGCGGACGCGATGATGACGGCGATCTCGGAGGACCTGGCCCGTTTCGCGCCGCTCATCGCTCTGCGCTGCGCGATGTCCGCCTGGAAGGGTGCCGTGGACTAGGACACTCTTCGTTTGGTCTTTGCCGTCGGCGGGGCCGTGAGGGGATCGTCAGGCCAGTAGTGCTTGGGGTAGCGGCCGCGCAGTTCTTTCCGCACATCGTGGTAAGTGTTGCGCCAGAACCCGGCCAGGTCTTGGGTGACTTGAACCGGCCGTTTGGCCGGCGACAGCAGATGCAGCATGACGGGAATCTTGCCGCCCGCCACACGGGGTGTATCTTGGCAACCGAACAGTTCTTGCAGCCGCACGGCCAGTACGGGCATCTCAGAACCCTCGTAATCGAGTCGGACATGGGAGCCGCTCGGCACGGTGAGATGAGTTGGGGCGAGACGGTCCAGTTGCTGTCCCTGCTCCCACGTCAGCAACGCATGGAGCGGCGTGGCGAGATCCATCCGCCTGACGCGATCCAGGGTGGTGATGCCGGTGAGATAGGGACCGAGCCACTGATCGATGGTGTGCAACAAGGTCTCATCTGACAGATCGGGCCAGCGCGACGCGCTCCCATCGGCTCGGCGGAGCAACTGGACGCGGGCGCGCCATTGCTGCAACTCCGGCGTCCAGCTCAGCGCGGCCAGCCCGGACTGCCGAACTCCCTGCACGAGCGCAGCTGCGATCTGGGAAGGATCGGGCTTCGAGAGAGGCTGTTGTGAGAGTACGAGTGATCCTAAGCGGTGGAGTCTCGTCGCCCGCACACTTTGGGTCTTGTCATCCCATGCCACCGCTTCAGTTTCGATGATATGCTTGTCATACAGGTCCATCAAGGCAGTCCTCGATACGGGCGCGGCCAGATCGATGCGGGCCCATTGTTGGCCGTCGTCCAAGTCAGCAATGACGAGGTAGTCTTCCGTGCCGAGCGGGTCAGGGCCGGCAAAGGAAGCGCCGCGACCATTGGCCATCAGGTATCGTGACTCGCCGCCGTCCTGCCGCTGGGCGATCCGGTCAGGATAGGCCAGCGCCAGCAGGAGCCCCACCTGAGCGAGTTGATCCTTGACATTTGACCGTTCTGCCGTTGTGGTGCGGGCGAGCTGCCGGCGCCAGACGTCTGCCGTCCGTTTGATATGCTGGGCAGCACCACGATCGATCGTCGCGTCGCCGACAGGATCCTGTTGCCCATACAGGGCATCGAGTCTGATCCGGAGATCGGCATTCCGACGCCCCTGATGGTTTCGGAATATATCGCGTTCACTCAGGAGAGCCGCGACGTCGCAGGCGAGAGTCGCCATGCGCAGAGACTGCGCTCTGAGAATCATATGTGCAAGGCGCGGATGCAGCGACAGTTCGGCCATCGCTCGTCCGTGAGGAGTAATGCCGCCATTGGAATCCAGGGCGCCCAATCGGGTCAACAATTCTCTTGCCTGCATGACCGCTCCAGAAGGCGGAGGGGTCAGCCAGGATAGTTCAGACGGGTCGCGGACGCCCCACAGCGCAAGTTCTAAGACGAGTGGGGTAAGATCGGCTTCCAGTATTTCCGGAGGTCGGCGAGGAGTGAGGGATACTTGCTCCTGCTCAGTCCAGAGGCGGTAACAGATCCCCGGTTCCAGGCGTCCGGCTCGACCACGGCGTTGCTCAGCGGAGTCCTGCGTGACACGACTGGTCTCCAATCGGGTCAAGCCAGAGCGGGGATCGAACCTCGGTGTGCGTAACTGCCCAGCATCAACCACGATACGGACACCGTCGATCGTCAGGCTGGTTTCGGCAATCGATGTTGCCAGCACGATTTTTCTGACGCCCGGCTTGGCAGGTTCAATAGCCGCGTCTTGTAACGCTTGTGGCAAATCGCCATGTAGCGGCGCGACAAGTATGTTAGGGCCAAGTGCTGCGTCGAGCAGCGCACGCTCGATACGCCGAATCTCCGCCATGCCGGGAAGAAAAACCAAGAGACTACCCTGATCGTGCGCAAGCGCCCGTCGGATAACTTGGGTCACGGCGAGGTCGAGACGGCCGGAAATCGGCCTGTCCAGATAATGGGTTTCGACCGGAAACATCCGGCCGTCGCATCGGATCGTCGGTGCCTGGCCGAGCAGTAATTCGACCGGTCCGCAGTCCAACGTCGCCGACATGACAAGCAGGCGGAGATCCGGGCGAAACAGCCGTTGTGTTTCCAGGCAAAGCGCCAACCCTGTATCTGCCTGCAGACTCCGCTCGTGAAATTCGTCAAACAGGACCATCGCGTAGGCCTCAAGCGACGGATCCTGCTGGAGCAGGCGCGTGAGAATTCCTTCCGTGACCACCTCGATTCGCGTGGTTGGTCCAACCTTCGTATCCAGCCGCATCCGGTAGCCAACCGTTTCACCGACTGATTCATTGAGTATGACTGCCATCCGATGGGCTGCTGCACGGGCGGCCAGTCGGCGCGGCTCCAGCATGAGGAGTTTCTTGCCGTGGAGCCAGGAGGCGTCGAGGAGGGCCAGTGGGATGCGAGTGGTCTTGCCGGCCCCAGGAGGCGCGGTTAAGACCGCATTAGGCCTATCCCCAAGAGTTCGCAGGATTTCCGGTAGCACGGCTTCTATTGGCAAGCTGGACATGGTAGGGTTCAGGACTCCTTGCGAAGTACAGACTGTACCAGACTTGTAAGGATAAGGGAGCGTTTTTCGGGCATGGCACTGTATCGATGGACGGAAGCAAAACCCACGGATCCAGGCTGGTATTGGTTTCGTGGGCAGGCCCATGAAGCAGATCCGTTCATCGTGTTGGTGGATGCCGTGGGGCAGTTCCAATGGCCGGACGGCGGATATCAAGAGGTCGCACTGGCCAAAGGGGAGTGGGCAGGGCCGATCGAGGAACCAGTAGAATAGCTGAATACCATCCGGTCGTCCTTCTTGCCTGGCCTGCACACACAAGTCAATGACGCATAGAAATCACACAGAAAGGTAGCACTGCTTGTCTACGAAACACGATAGCACACAGGAACCCACGGCACCGGCAGCGACCGGATTTTCTCCGGGCTTTGCGGCGCTGGGCTTGGAAGCGTCCTTACTGGCCACCTTGGATGCGCTAGGATATGAAGAGCCGACACCCATACAACGGGAAGCGATCCCTCCGCTCTTGGCCGGCAAAGACCTACTGGGCCAGGCCGCAACCGGAACGGGCAAGACCGCGGCGTTTGCGCTGCCGCTCCTTCAGCGTATCGCGCATGGGGTCAAACAACGCCCCGCTGCGCTGGTCTTGGTGCCGACCCGTGAGTTGGCGATTCAAGTCGGAGAGGCCGTCCAGCGGTATGGCAAGGAATTGCGTATCTCGGTGCTGGCCTTGTATGGCGGTCAAGCGATCAGTCCACAGTTCCATGCGTTGAAGCGGGGCGTTGATGTGGTTGTGGCGACACCGGGACGGGCGCTCGATCACATTCGCCGCCAGACGTTGAAGCTCGCGCATGTGCAAACCGTGGTTCTGGACGAAGCTGATGAGATGCTCGACATGGGGTTTGCCGATGATCTCGATGCGATCCTGCTTCAAACGCCGGCAACGAAACAGACGGCCTTGTTTTCAGCGACGATGCCTCCGCGCATCAAGTCGATTGCACACCGACATCTCAAGCATCCCGTTGAGATCACAATTGCAAAGGAACCGGTAAAAGCCGGGACTGCGCCAAAAGTTCAACAAACGGCCTATGTCGTGGCAAGACAACATCGCGGCGCGGCCCTGGCTCGTATATTGGATGTGGCTGGCCCGAAGTCTGCGCTGGTGTTCTGCAGGACTCGTGTGGAGGTAGACGAAGTCACCGCGATGTTGAATGGGCGAGGCCGCCGCGCCGAAGCCATTCATGGAGGGATGAGCCAGCAGCAGCGGGATCGCGTCATGAATGCATTCCGATCAGGCCAAACAGAACTGTTGGTTGCCACCGATGTCGCCGCGCGCGGCCTCGACATTCCGCACGTTTCACATGTGATTAACTTCGATTTGCCTTCTTCCGCCGAGGTCTATGTGCATCGAATCGGCCGAACCGGCCGGGCCGGTCGTGAAGGAGTCGCCATCACTATCCTGGATCCGCGCGAACAACGTCTTTTACGGAGCATCGAAATTCATACGAAGTCCAAGGTGATCGTTGCGCAGGTTCCGACCGTCGCAGATCTTCGAGCGACCAGGCTGGAACGGACCAAGACAGCCGTGAAGGAGATCCTGGATGCAGGAGAATTAGAACCGTTTCTGGCTGTCGCTGAGGCGCTGGCGGGAGCCGGACGCCCGATTGAGGTGGCGGCTGCCGCGATGAAATTGATCCATCGCGCGCAGGGTGGCGAACAATCAGAGCAAGAGATCCCGGGTCCGCTCAGCCGCGCTCCTGAGCCCTATCGGCCTCAGCCTCGGTCTGCACCCTATCAGGCGGGACGCCATCAGCCCGGAGATCGTCCAGGACGTCTCATTATGCGGCCAGGGACGAGGCCACCAGCAGGGAGAACAACCCAGAGTGCCGGCGAACCAGGAATGGCACGTTTGTATGTGGGGGCTGGGCGAGAGTCGGGCATCAGACCTGGTGATCTGGTCGGTGCCATTGCAAACGAAGCCAAGGTTAACGCCGGCGTGATCGGTGCTATTGAAATCGAAGAGCGGTTTTCGATCGTGGATGTTCCGGCCGGGATGGCCAAGGGAATCCTGGAGGCGCTCAGCCGGTCCCGTATCAAAGGGCGAAAGGTCCCGGTGCGTGTCTTCAAGGACTGATGGCTTGCAATCGTGCATCAACCAGTGAGGGCAGGGAGGCCATGAACACAAGCAAGGTAACTCCAGTGAAGATTCTGCAACTTGGTACTGCATTTTGGGGTTCGAAGACGTTATTGAGTGCGGTCGAGCTGGGTCTGTTCACGGAATTGGCCAAAGGTTCGCTTGATGCAGCCACACTGGCTGACCGGCTGCATCTTCATCCTCGTAGCGCGCGTGATTTCTTCGATGCGCTGGTGGCGCTGGGCATGTTGAACAGAACCGGCACGCGCTATGGCAATACCCCGGAAACCGCCCGGTTTCTCGACCGCAACAAACCTTCTTATGTCGGCGGCATTCTAGAAATGTGCAACGCGCGGCTTTATCCGTTCTGGGGGGCATTGACGGAAGGGCTTCGCACCGGCAAGCCTCAGAACGAAGTCAAAAGCGGGGGAGACTTTTTCAGGACATTGTATGCCGACCCTGAGAGACTCACAGGATTTCTCAAGGCCATGACCGGCATCAGTATTGGTTCGGCGCAAGTCATTGCCAAAAAGTTTCCCTGGAAGAAATACAAAACGTTTGTGGATGTTGGTTGCGCTCAGGGCGGAGTGGCGGTCGAGATTGCCCTTGGGCACAAGCATCTGAACGGTGTTGGGATGGACTTGCCGGTTGTGCAACCGGTGTTTGAATCCTATGCGCAGGAGCGAGGAGTTGGGAGGCGGCTCCGATTCCATCCGGGGGATTTCTTCAAAGATCCACTGCCGACGTGTGACGTCATTGTGATGGGACATATTCTCCACGACTGGAATTTGGACGAGAAGATGATGCTGCTCCGCAAGTCATACCAATCGTTGACACCGGGCGGGGCATTGATTGTCCATGAAGCGCTTATCGACGATGCGCGCAGGAAGAATGCATTTGGGCTGTTAATGAGTCTCAATATGCTGATCGAAACCCATGGTGGATTCGACTTTACCGGCGCAGATTGCCGTAAGTGGATGAAAGATGCCGGGTTCAAGCGAACGCAGGTTGCTCCACTGGCAGGACCGGACGGGATGGTGGTGGGATTCAAATGAGAAGCGGCTGGTGGTGTACAAGCCACGCACCTGGCTGCCACAGAGATTGATGGAACATGGCAACAACGTAGCTAATGCCGACCAGTCCCGGCACGGAGACAGTGAGTCGGAAACGAGCGTCAGGAAGATTGCGGAACATGTGCATGATTAACTTGTCTGGTTATGGTTCAAGAGTCAATGGTTTAGACTGTTCTTCTTGATTCTGAACTTGAGCTTTTGGCTTCCAGTTTCTGGCAAGGAATTGCGCCTGAGCGATTTGATCCCTGGTCATGTCGAGAACGAGCCGATCCCGCCATTTCGCGCCGTCTCTTTCCCCATAGGCTGCAGCCAGGTTGTACCAGAGGTGAGCTTGTACCAGATCCTTGGTCAAGCTCCGGCCCTTTTCATAATGGACTCCGATGGTCATCATCGCTCGTGCATGACCGTAATCAGCTGCTAATCGACACCAACGTAACGCCTCCTGATAATCTTGGAGCATGCCACGGCCAATATCGGAAAGAACGCACAGGCGATAGAATGACTCCACGTGCCGTTGCATGGCAGCCATGCGATACCATCGGACGGCTTCCCGATAGTCGAGTCCCATCCTCTCGTACTGCATGCCGAGATGGTACTGCGCTTCGGCATCCCCTTGCTCAGCTTTGGCGCGGGATTGCTCAATCGTGCCCACGAGATCGTGCACATCTACGTAGGGCGCCTTGGGTGGATCGATACATCCAGGCAGAAGGCTTACGGCCGTTATCATGGCAATCAGTCTCACGATGGTCATCATGATCCGCTATCCTTTTCTCAAGCAGCGTATGAGCTGGTCGGTCTACTCGCTTAGAGAGCTCTATACTGTAGCATAGTTTGTGTGTGCGATCAGAAGGTTCGGTGTTATTAACCTTCCATGTTCTATTAGACAAGACTAAAATTTGCCTGTTCAGTTCTGTGTGTTTTGACATCAGATATTTGGGGAAAGCAGGAGACGTGAGCCGTATGTATTCAACTGGAACGAGTGGTGCCACCGGTCTCTGCCTGCTGTGGAGGATCATGGGAGGAGTGCTGCTTGGAGGACTGTTGGTTGCTCTGCCGGTAGGACCGGTCATGGCAGAGGGGGAATTTTCTCCTTCATCAGTCAAGAAGGGTGTGCTCTTGGTCGCAAGTCCATCCCTCGCTGATCCGAATTTTCATCACACCGTGCTACTCATTCTCAAGCATGGCCCTGAGGGTACAGCCGGACTTGTTTTGAACCGTTCCACAGATGTCATGTTGTCTGAGGTGTTACCCGATCTGATCGCGCTCAAGGGTACCAGCCACCGGGTATTCGTGGGAGGACCGGTGGCGCCTACTCAGGTATTGATGCTGTTTCGACTGACGCACCAACCAGTCGACGCGCAACGGGTTTTTGACGGAGTGTATGTCGGAGGTACGCGCGCACTCTTGGAGCGCATCGTTACGCAGCCTATGCCGACTGAAACCTTCCGGGCCTTTGTAGGATTTGCCGGGTGGGCACCAGGACAATTGGAATTTGAAATGCACCAAGGTTCGTGGGGTGTGTTGCCTTCAGATTCCTTCAATCTCTTCGATAAAGACCCGGCCACCCTGTGGCCGGATTGCCTGACTCGTCTTCAGGCTCCTAGAGCGATTTCCAATTAGAGCGTAGAGCGCCACCCCAAGCGATTGTCCAATCTCTCCTAATCGCTGTGCATATACCGGGATCGGGGCATTGTGTTTCAGACGTGTGCTGATCAGCGGGCTCTGGTCCTCCGAATAAGTTGATCCATTCTACCGTGGCGCGCCCTGCCACAGCATGTCGTAGCCGAGTTCCTTCGTGTCGGAACACATCTGTGCCAGGGCGGAGAACTTTTCCATGAAAAGCCGATCCGCATGCGAACGCTCATGCGCTTCAAATGAGTTCCAGTAGGTGACGATGGCATAGTGGGCATCGTCTGTCTTGGATTTCGTGAGCGACCCTTGGTCGGAAAGAAACCCCGAGAATTTAAAGACTTGGCCTCCGAGGAAACCACCTTTATCTCCGCCATAGGTTTCCTTCACGACCATGCACATTTCACCCACGGCCATCTCCACATCTTCGAAGCTCACGCCGGTTTTGAGGGTGACCGTATTGAAGAGCATTTTCGCACCAAAGGGGAGCGTGATAGGGCCGAACATGATGTCCTCCATCTGTAGGATGATAAAAATACTGTCAGCGACTCTCCTTCATCTGCCTGATGGGCTAGACAACCTGCTCACAGGGGAGGACGAACACGTGCAGCGGAAAGGCTCCTTCATTGTGCTGCGTCATGTGTTCCGTTCTGTAGCGGGTAAAGACATCGATCAGACGAAACGCAATCTGTTCAGGGAGCGCAGCGAGGATCATGCGGTTGGCGCCGGCCGACAGGGCGAAGTGGACTGTGGAGCCCGTCTCTCCCTTGCCGGAGACGTTATGTAGTTCGGTAAATCCCGTGACCTCGTGTTCTTTTAACAGCGCGTGGACCTGTTCCGCCATGGCTTCACGAAACACGATCAGCAACATTTTCATGAGGTGCGCTCCTATAGTGTTTGGAAGAGTTTGTTATCGCAGTTGCTCGTAGATCATCGGCAGTCATTTGGCTCTCATGGGAGAATTTGGAAAAAGACAAGCGCGGCATCGGAATATTCAGGTTTCTGTCGGATAGCGTTCCGGTGAACAGGCCGGTTCCACTCTCATCTGCACAGGGATGCCCGGTCGCAGGGTCATCAGCGGCTCCGGAAGGATCGGCTTCGCGTCGATTGCGCTGAGACGGACTCGCGACGCCACTGTCGCCATGATCAAGAGACCTTCCATTTCAGCAAAGGACTCGCCGAGACACCGTCGCGCGCCGCCGCCGAATGGAATATAGCAGAACGCCGGACGCTGTCGCGCGGCGTCCTCTGAGAAACGGTCCGGATCGAATCGATCCGGATCCGGAAACCATCGGGGATCTCGTTGCAGACTCCAAGGGCTCAGGAACACCATGGCGCCGGACGGCAGGCGCGGGCCGGACGGAAGCGTGTCTTCCGAGCGGCTCACGCGGGTGTGGAGGAGCCAGGCGGGTGGGTAGAGCCGAAGCGTTTCATCCCAAATCATCTTTGTATAGCGTAGGCGTGGAATATCTGCCGCGGTCGGCAGTCGATCGCCCACGACGGCAGCTAATTCATCGGCCAGACGCCCGCGAACTGTGGGTGATCGAGAAAGAAGCAGCCATGTCCATGTCAGCGCGCTTGCGCTCGTTTCGTGCCCGGCCAATAGAAAGGTCGTGAGTTCGTCCCGAATGTAGTCATCACCCAGAGGCTGTCCATCAACGTCTGTCGCAGCCAGCAGCAGTGACAGCACATCGTGCGCGTGCTGTGGCTGTGCGCGCCGGTCTCGAATCAGCTGCAGAATCATGGAGTTCATGCGACGGTGCCCTTGAGAAAACTCACGATGGTCTCCCGTCGGAATCCAGAGCGGCAGCATCCTGGCGGGCAGCGAGTCATATTGCTTTTTAATAAGGTGCTGTCCGATTGTGATGGCCTGCGTGACCTCCACTGCCTCGGGCCCGATATCCTGTCCAAACAGAAGCCGCCAGATAATTGAAAGGGTGAGTTGAGTCATCTCCCGGCCGATGTCGATCGGAATGCCCTTCTGCCAACCATCGGCTAGGACGGCAGTTTTTTGAGCGATGAGTTCGGCATACGAGTGGACATGGTCCCCATGGAAAAAGGGAAGAAACAATCGGCGCTGACGGTGGTGGGCTGCTCCTTCTGCATGCAGCACACCCTGTCCGAAGATGCGGGATTCGACCGGGGGAACAGGCGCTTTGGTATAGTTGTCTTGATTGGCGACCAGCACGTGCCTGACGTCATCTGGATGGTTCAGCAGATACATCGCCGGGTCTGGGTTACGCAAGAGCAGCCCGGCAATTCGCCCCATCGGGATCTTGACCACATCACCATAGGCGTGGCAGCGCAACAGAAAGCCGAGGCTATCCCGGCGAAATTCAGAAAAGAATCCGAACCAGCGGGATACCGGCGGCCCAGTGATGGGCACAAATTGACGCGCATTGTTGGTCATGTGACAGGCTTCGTTAACGCGGGGAGCATACTGCATTGCCCCGTACGTGCTGTCAATGTGTAGCCTGAAAGGAAGCCCTGATAGAAGGTCTGTTTGGCTGAGACGGCCAACTGCATCTCAATCGCATGGTCCGCTTGGCGGCATTCCAGCTTGAGAGCCTGGCTGGCACCAGGCCAGCATGAGCCTAATCTACCGAATGATGCTTAACTGTAGATTAGTCGGAGCAGGTGGAGCTGTTGGCGGAGGGGGCGGCGGTGGAGCGCCTGCCGGTGTGTAGGTCGCCACAGCACTCTCGCTCGATTCATTATTGGCGAGGTCATATGCCGTAAGGACATAGTATTGCGTCACTGCCGGAGTGCCGATGTCGAAGCTGGTCACTCGTCCCAATGTAGTCAGCACGGTTGTGGACCCAAATGCGCGGCCACAGGGAAGCTGTGTGCATCGGTAGATACGGTATCCTGCAAGGTCCGGCTCGCCGTTCGCATTCCACGTCAATGTCGCGCCCCATGCGGTGCCGCTCCAGAGGATCAATCCTATCGCGAGGGCGCAAACCCGACCCGTCAAGCAACTCAGACAGTTCACACTGATTCCGGCTTGGATCGTACTCTTTGGTCGATGCATCATCAGAGCGAGATTCTTCGATGAGCGGTTTTGGGTAGTGGGTCAATTAGAAATAGCATGATCACATTTTCCTCGGGCAAAGACTGGTCAATAGTGAACAGGCGTCAACCAAGCCAGGGCGCCATACCATCAGCTGTAAACTCTGTCTGCGGTGGCGTAGCGGAATTCAAACTGACCCACTACCCAGTTTTTCTTTTGCTATAAAATCTGTCTGAGTAGGATCAGCAGATGAATGGCTCCACGAGAAACAACCTAAAGAGCTAAACAGCAAGGTTTATGCCAATGCTACTGCATGCCTGGGCAGTGAAAATGCGGCGGTTTGCGAGCCGGCAACTTGCCGATCATGGAGCTCGGTTCAGCTTCCGTAGTCAACGACCTTCATAGTGCCGGGCTAAATATTGTGTTTCTCTGGTGTTAGCGCATGTATGCGGTTACCTGCGATTTACCAGTCGGCCACAGGAGATTGACTAGATCTAATAGGCATGGTGAGGTGCTGTTTGTTGCCAAATTGCGTGGTATGGCTTTGAAGACTTAATGTCTTGGAAGAATATTGCCGAGGAGTGAGAAGATGCCATCAATCAATCTATCCGTTTATAGTAAACAGTGTGCTTTGGCAGGGACTAAACAATTTGCTCAGAGATAGTCTGATACTGCTTCGCGATTCAACGTATGGAAGGAACCAGGCTCAGGTGAATTTCCCGTTGACGCCTTTGTCCTGATATAGGTACCCTGCAAAGCGTGCAATGCGAGCGTCGCTGGCAGTAGTTCTCGGGCGGCTGTTGTCCATAGCCACAGGGGTGAGTGTTTTGGTAGGCAACGGTCTGCGTGATCTGATAACGAAGGTCTGTCAATCGAATTGAAGGAGGTCTATGCAGGAGTACGGGCTCTATTGGTCAATCGTGTGTTTGATTCTTGCGGTATATGTGTTGGTCAAGGGGGTGACCGCTGCGATTCGTCGTCGTCAACTTGGTTCCGACTCTTTGATCCCTCCTCCGGCCTATGGAATCGCGGCGTCGATGCTGCTGACGTTTGGGTTGGGGTTTTTAAAGCTTGAATTGCCCTGGTGGGGTTATCGGGCGGTATTTCCCGGCACGGCATTTCTATTTTTTGGCATCATCTATATGATCGGCCGTCGGCCATCGTCGACATGATTATGCGCGTCCGCTGATCGACGCGAAGTGTTTGCCGCGCGGCACTCTTGCCTCAAGCTGTTGAATCACTCCTTCCAGCAGTTCCTGATGCGGGGAAGCAAGGGATGGGAATTCGATACCGATTCCTTCTGAGCCTGACCAGCGCACAACGGCGCCTTGAATCACAATAGGAGTCTTGCTATCAGGAAGGGTGAGCAGAAGGTCCACCTTCATCCCGGTAAAAGCGGGACAGGTGCTTTGGACACGGCAACCTCTGCGGGAAAGATCATGCGATTTGCTGATTGCGTGGCGTTCCCTTCGGTGAATGAGAGTTCCGGAAAAGGAAGCATGAAATCGCGGATGTTGCCGTACAATCATGGTCTGCTCCAGGGAAAGTGGGACACATAGAGTAGGCCTGCATTCCTTGTGCCGCCCTGATGCCGACAGAACTCTTGAATTTGTCGAACATTGTCAAATATATTGAATGGTTATATGTGATGACGTAGATTGGGCTTGCTCATTCCTGGACACTCGTGAAGGCCGTTTCAAACAGCCTGATGAATCCCACGATTGAAAAACGCAAGTATCCGCGCCATCCCGTCACGATTCAAAGTGTCTTTTCTTCCGGCTCCATCAGAGGCGGAGAGGGGACCATTCAGGATCTCTCTTATGAAGGGTGCCGGATTTTCTCTTCAACGGTACCGACTCCGGAGTCAATGATTGAGATTCAAATCAAACCCCGTCATGGACCGCCTGTTTTTGTGCCGAAGGCGGTTGTCCGGTGGACGGGCGAGTCAGCTTTTGGAGTTGAGTTCAAAGCTGTCGCGGGCTACGAATCGAGCAAACTCGCTCGATTGCTTTCCAAATCCATTGCATAGCAATATTTCGACGGCAGGTCGCTGCTTCTTTGCCCGCCCATCGCTCTCACTATGATATGCTGCACAGCGCTATGACTACCGACACATCTCTTCTCTCTGAGCTGTCCGCGGCGGCGGCGCGGCGGCGAACGTTTGCGATTATCAGCCATCCCGATGCCGGTAAAACCACGTTGACGGAAAAGTTGTTGCTGTACTCCGGACTGATCCGGACAGCCGGGATGGTGCGTGGACGCAAGGGCGGCAAGGCAACGGCATCCGATTGGATGGGCATGGAGCAGGAGCGCGGCATTTCGATCACCGCCTCAGCCATGCAATTTCCCTATAAGCAAGCCGTCATCAATTTGCTCGATACCCCCGGCCACCAGGACTTTTCCGAAGATACGTATCGGACGCTCACGGCCGCCGACAGCGCCATCATGGTCATCGATGCCGCCAAGGGAGTGGAGGCGCAAACACGCAAGCTCTTTGCCGTATGCCGTCTGCGGCGCATTCCGGTTCTCACCCTGATCAATAAGATGGATTTGCCTGGCCGCCCTCCGCTCGATTTGATGACGGAGGTGGAGCAGGCCTTGAATATCCATGCCAGCGCGGTCAATTGGCCGATCGGATCGGGGAGCGAGTTCGTCGGGATTGTGAATCGAGAGAACAGTCATGTGGAATTGTTCAGCCGGACCGCTCATGGCGGGGCGACAAAGGTGGATGTTGATACCATGGCATTGGCAAACCTTGCACAGAGCGGCAGGGTTTCGCAGGAGGTTCTGGAACAGGTTCGGCACGATTTGGAACTACTGGAGATCGCCGGGAATCCCTTTGATCGGGAATTATTTCTCCAGGGAGAGGTCACACCGGTGTTTTTCGCTTCGGCTTTGACGAATTTCGGCATCGAAAGTTTCCTGGATGCTTTTGTGAAGCTGGCGCCGTCCCCCGGCGCACGGCCGGCCGATGCTGAGAATGGATCCGAACTCTCCATCGACCCTATCGAACGACCGTTCAGCGCCTATGTGTTCAAACTTCAGGCCAATATGAATCCCAAGCACCGCGATAGTACCGCATTTTTGCGGGTGTGTTCAGGACGATTCGAGCGGGACATGCTGGTCAAGCACCATCGCCTCGGCCGGGAAGTCCGGCTTTCCCGTCCGCACAGTCTCGTGGCGCAGGAACGGAGTACGGTGGAAGAGGCGTTTCCCGGCGATATCATTGGCATCATCAATCCGGGGTTGTTCGCCATCGGCGATACCATTTCGACGACCGGAGGATTCAACTTCAAACCCTTGCCTCAGTTCCAACCGGAAATTTTCGCTCGCATCCGCCCAAGCGACGTTGGTAAACGGAAACCTTTCGATAAAGGCATGTGGCAGATGGCGCAGGAGGGAACTGTTCAGATCATGCACAGTCTCCACGATCAAGAGCCCTTGGTTGCCGCGGTCGGACGGCTCCAATTCGATGTGCTGCAATATCGGCTGCGGTCCGAATACCGTGTCGAGACTATGCTGGATCAGTTGCCGTTTACGTGCAGCGCGTGGCTGGATGGCGATCCCGCGACCTTCAAGGCCCCGTCGGCGTCCATGATCGTCAAAGATCAACGTGATCGCATCGTTGTGCTCTTTGGAGATCAGCTGATGAAGTCCATCGCGCGGGATCGGAACCCCGGACATACCCTCCGAGACATGGGCTGACCTCCTCGACCCTCTGCCGCCCCGACGCAATAGCATCCCACGAACGCAGACAGAAATCCCAGAATTGCCCCACCTTTCATATTCCGAGTATGATGGCACTCCTCAAAAGTGGACCTGTTACTTATGTTGCCAGACGGCACGAGGTATCGACGGTGCTACCCCTGAGCTGCTCGTAATCGCCCCGCCAAGGCGCAGGATGGGAAAGAAAAAGCAGACCCCTTAAAGAATTGGCCGAAGCTGTAATGAGGAGAGGTGTCGATGCGTGTGTGGCTTATGCTCATGTTCATGCTGGTTTTCGGAGTTCCATCTGTTCAGTCGGAACAGCCTCAGGTGGAGATCGTCAAAATGCCGGCTCAACTTAACACACGGTACTTCGATCCCAAGAATCCGCCGGCCGATCGGCCGCCGCTCATGGGACCCGAAGCAGCGGTGAGTGTTGGGGATTTCCGCTCCAATGCGTCCGTCGGCGGCCAGGTCATGCAGATTGATGCGACGCATGCGAAGGCCAGGATCAACCGGATTAAAGTGGCGCTGCAACTCAACATGACGATCTGGCTGCCGAATAATCCGCAGCAGCGGACTGTTGAACATGAAGAGGGGCATCGGCAGATTTCGGAATATTACTATCGGAACGCTGAAGTGATTGCCAGGCGTATCGCGGAGCCCCATTTTGGCAAGACCATCGATCTGAGCGGCGCCGACTTGCGCCACGTTCTCGGCGCGGCGATAGACAAGATCGCGGAAGAGATTACTGTCGAGTACAAGAGGCAGATGCCGGTCGAAACAACACAAGCTCGATATGACGACATTACTGAATATGGCCGCAAGGAGATCCCGGTGCCGGATGCCGTCGCCCAGGCGTTGAAGGAAACCTATCCGGAGCCGGAGAAGCCCGCCGCGGCCCTCGTCGACCGTCCTGAATATCTGGCCTGGAAGAACTTCAGGCCTGGTGCGAAGGTTGTGTACGCCGCTCGGTACTGGAACCTGGCCGCCTCGAACAAATTCGTGGCCGGTCCGATCACTTCTCTCAAGGCCTATCAGTTGCGGGGCATCAACGCTGAGGGCGTCAGGCTGTGGTTCAGCGAAGCTCCCACTGATCGGTATGGGAGGCCCATGCCTCCCAATGAATGGGAAGAAACCATCGCCGCTCAGTACGATTCCAGTGTCGGCCCGTCGGTGAATCAATCCCGTTCTGCCCAACTGCTGACTGTCTTCCATCAAGCCGGCAATCTTGCGATCGGTGTTCAACCAAAGCCCCGACCAATTGAAACCGGTGAAGACACGATCGAGGTCAACGGCGCGCGGATTGCGACGCAGTGGGAGTCCGCCACGTATGAGTACGATGCGTCGGTGTGGCCGACCTTCAAAAATTGCCGTCTAGTCATCAAGCTCTGGACTAGCGCCGCCGTTCCGTCGGGGTTGGTTCGCAAGACAGAAGAGAGAACCTGCCCGCCGGGCGGGGATCAGTTGGCGCGAGTCATGGTTGAAACGTATCTCCAGTCGTTCGAGGGGTTTACGCCGGCGACGAGCAAGTGAGCCGCACAGAGAGCGGAAGTACAGCCCTGCGGGCTGGGATCATTGTGACCTCAGCTCTTTCGTGTGAACAGGATAATCAGCGCGGGGCGGTGGATTTCATGAGGCTGTCGGCTTGCGGCGGCAGGAAGCCGAGATAGCCGCGATGCCGTTCCGCCAGTTCCAAGACTGAGAACGGCTGGCCATCCACCATTTCAGGGGCGGAAAAGATTTGCCGGAGGTGGTCGCCGCGCTCTCCGACAATATTCCCGGAAAATACCACACCCTTTTGTTTGAGCCGCTCCACTGCTTTCTCGATGTCTTCGACTCGCACTGCCACATGGTGAAAGTCCTGGTCTCCGAATTTCTTGACCCAGCCGGGGATGATACTGGTTTTCCCGCGCTCGTCGTTATAGGCCTGATCCACAAACAGTGCAGGGTACCCGGCTTTCCGATAGACCTTGGCATACCAGTCGTCGTACTCGATCGTTTCATCGTAGGTATAGCCTAAGGCAACAAACGGTTCGGCCCCGCGATCGATATCGAATGTGCGGATGGTCAGGTGGTCGATCACGGGGAACAGTCCGACACCGGCATCGTTGAGCATGGCGGTGAGGATTCCGGCGGCGCGATTATGTGCCACATAGTCTGCGACCATTCGCGCGATGAGGGAGTCTAACGCTGCGGCGTGATCCATGATGGGCTCCTTCCGAAGCAACCACTGCTCATCTGTTACTGACAGGAAACGAGATCGTTCTTGATGCGCCTATTGACCAATGACGTCCGATTACTTCACTCCCCAAACTTGATGCCTTGGGCCAGCGGCAAATCGGTTCCCCAGTTGATCGTATTGGTCTGCCGGCGCATATAGGCTTTCCAGGCATCCGATCCTGCCTCACGCCCGCCGCCTGTTTCTTTTTCACCGCCGAACGCTCCGCCGATTTCGGCTCCGGACGTGCCGATGTTGATGTTGGCGATGCCGCAGTCGCTGCCGGCAGCAGAAAGAAATTGTCCGGTGCGGCGAATGTCGTTAGAGAACATGGCGGAGGACAGCCCTTGAGGGACATCGTTCTGCATGGCGATCGCCTCTTCGATCGTTCGAAAAGTCATCACATAGAGAATCGGCGAAAATGTCTCACGCTGGACGATGGGCCACTGGTTTTGTGCGTGGACGATCGTCGGTTCCACGAAATGTCCAGGCCGATTCAGCACATGGCCGCCGCAAAGAATCTCTCCCCCCTCTTTCTTCACCTCATCGAGGGCGGCGCGATAGCTCTCAACCGCAGCCTGGTCGATGAGGGGTCCCAGCAAGACGTCGGGCTCCAAAGGATTCCCGATGCGAACTTGGGCATAGGCTTTGACCAGTTTGCCCGCCAATTGTTCGTACTGCGACTCATGGACGAAGAGGCGTCTCGTGGTTGTGCAACGCTGGCCGGCGGTTCCAACGGCTCCGAACAAGATGGCGCGCACGGCCATATCCAAGTCGGCGGTGTCATCCACAATCACGGCATTATTGCCGCTCAGTTCCAGCAGCGTTCGCCCCAAACGCTGGCCTACAATTGAGGCCACACGGCGTCCGACCGCCACTGATCCAGTGAATGAAATCAACGGCAGCCTGATATCTTGCACCATCAGCTCGGCCAGGTTCGTCTGGTCTGTAATAAAGAGCGAAAATATGCCCGCATAGCCCTGCTGCTGCATGACACGGTTGCAAATGTTCTGTACGGCAATGGCACAGAGGGGGGCCTTCGGCGAGGGTTTCCAGATGACGGTGTCGCCGGCAATTGCGGCGATGAAGGCATTCCATGCCCAGACGGCCACGGGGAAATTGAATGCCGTAATGACACCGATCGGCCCCAATGGATGCCATTGCTCGGACATATGGTGGGCCGGCCGCTCGGACTGCATGGTCGCGCCGTACAGCATGCGCGCCTGGCCGACGGCGAAATCGGCCATGTCGATCATTTCCTGCACCTCGCCATCACCCTCCGCCTTGATCTTGCCGACTTCCAGCGACACTAAAGTACCAAGCTGATCCTTCTTCTCCCTGAGTGCTTGGCCGATGAGCCGAACGAGCTCACCCCGTTTTGGTGCCGGGACGAGACGCCACGCACGAAAAGTCTCAACGGATGTTTTTAGTATTCGTTGATAATCCTCTGACGAGCAGGGATATATTCCGGCGATCTGCTCACCACTTGAAGGGTTGATCGACTGTAGGAGCGACCCGTCATTTCGGCCTGACCACCAGCCGCTACCGCTACTCCCACCGGAATTGACTGCTTGAATGCCGAGATCTCTGAGGGCGGTCTGAATGCTGTTCATCGGAAGCATGCTCCAAAATCATTGTCCAGGAATTCTTTCAAGGAGACCGATTCCTGGGTGATGAACCCATGGTACTGAGACGGCCGGTTCAACACAAGATCCATGACACAGCAGGCGCTGGATGCCGTCGTGACCTGAATGGCCGACCACAGCCTGCCTGTGATGCACTGGGGATAAATCTTTTTGACGTAATTTTCTTCGAAGAGGCTGCCGTCTTTTGTCCCGGTGACCGACGCATAAATCAGCACGACATCCTGGAGGGTTTGCGGAATCGCCCGTTCAAGCACACGCTTGAGCGTCTCGCGGTCTTCGTTGAGCTTAAGGTCCTTCATCAGTAAGTGAATTTTTTCACAATGGCCGGGATAACGAAGTGTCTTATAATTCATCGTCTGGACGGTTCCGGCATAACTATCCGCAAGCGTACCCAAGCCTCCCGACGTGTTGAAGGCCTCGTAGAGCAGTCCGTCCAGCTCGATCGTCTCATAACCCTCGAGCGGTTGGAGCGGGACTTTCGCGCCGGCTTCGATACCGTAACAGAGATTACCGTACTCGTTGATGAGGCCATCGGTCGACCAGGTGAGTGAGTACTTGAGCGCATTGCTGGGATGGACCGGCAGAGCGCCTACCCGCATCTTGACCGTGTCCAGTGTTTCAAAATGCGTCATCAGGTCATGGGCGGCGATGCTGATAAAGCCCGGCGCGAGTCCGCATTGCGGCATGAAGGCATGAGCGGCCCCGGCGCTCAAAATCTTGATCTGGTTCGTGACTTCGACATCTTCCGTCAGGTCGAAATAGTGCAGGCCATGGGTCAGCGCCAGCCCTGCGACCGTGGGATTACAAAAATAGGGGAGGCTCGACAGGATCGCATCCACGGGATGGGCAGAAAGATAGGCGCTCACTGCGTCGGGGTGCCGGACGTCGAGGATGCAGGGCGTGACGCCCTCCAATCGAAGAGCTTCGACAAGACCTTTCGGGGCGTTCAGTGTCATGTCGCCCAGATGCACCTCGTAAGTCCCGCGTTGCGCCAGCAAACAGGCGATCAGCGAACCGATTTTCCCAGCTCCTAAGACCAGCACTCGATGCATCAGGTACCCCGCTAGATTCTAGTATACTCCTCTCCGGTAGTTTGAAAAACACGGCGGCAGATTTTCGCCAAGTCGATCGGCTAGGTGGTGGGATCTGGATTGTCGATCAGATACTGTGGGCAGGTGTCGGTGCTTGATGGAGTCGTCGTCAGTTGAAACGCGGGAATGTCGGTTTTCAGGCGTCTGAGAAGCCGTTCCATTTTCATGGTGCCCGGCACTTCGCAGAGCCAGACGTGCATGCCCGATTCCAACTCGTCAAAATGCCGCTGGACTCGAAAGCTCGGTTGTTCCATGAAATAGGCCGACAGAAATCCATTGATGGCCATCACGACCCAGGGGTGGGCCTTCACATAGCGGTAACTGAGCCGGAGTTCTGTGACGGTAACGTTGTCGTGTGGGGCCATCGGCACACTCTAGCAATGTTTCCATTGATATCGCCACCATGAATAAAAGACGCGGCGCGAGAATCGCCGCTGGGAACAATTTCTCATGGGATCGTCTGGTGGCGAGTCGCGCACGCAGTTGGGGCCCATCGGCCGCGGGATGCTGACATACCCTTCAGCCGTAAGGTTCTTTTCCAAAATCGCAGCATGAGCCTCGTGACAGGCTCCCGAACATCCGGTGATGGTCGGGAGAGGGTGGGTCAATGCCACGGCTTGCTCTCCGATCGGCATAAGGCGCGGATAGGTCGTCGTGGTCGCGTCGAACGCGAACCGTCCCGCTGTAAGGACTGCCTCGCCCACGTGGTAAATGTCGGGTGTGGAGGTTCCGGTTGCATCACCGTGACTAGGTAGGATCATCGGGGGCGGCCAGGAAGGCATTATTCAGGGATCGTGTAGTGTTGCCGTACTTCCATCACCGCACACGATCAGGTCTTACGTTGAGAACTTCGTGCCTGGTTGCGGAACCGCGCTGGAGGTACCCCAAACTCCCGCTTGAAGGCGCGGTTAAATGACGGTTCGGACTCATATCCCACCTCGCCCGCCACTTCGGCCACGCTTTTGGATGTAGACGTCAGCACTTGAGCGGCAAGCTGCAGTCGCCAACGTGTCAGGTATCCCATCGGCGTGTCCGATAGATAATGCCGAAATCGCTCTGCCAGCACGGAACGTGAGAGGCCAACTTCATTGGCCAGTGATGCGATCGTCCAAGGGTGAGCCGGCTGCTTGTGCAGGAGCGCCAGTGCCTTCCCCACGTCCGGATCACGTACCCCGGCAAACCAGCCCGTCTGTGTCTGCGGCAGTTGAGCAATGTAGCGACGCAATGTTTCCACAAACAGTAATTCGGATAATTTCGCGATAGCTGCGGCACCGCCTGGGCCAGAGGCCTCGGCATGATCAACCGAATAGCGGAAAGTATCTTCAATCCATTGTCCAGATGGGCTGTCGCGAATATGGACTTTGATGATCGTCGGCAGCCCAGCCAGCAAGACCTGCGAGAGTTGCGGCTCACAGGTGAGGTACCCGCAGACCAGCTTGGTGGTCTCTCCTCCGCCACCCAATTGAGACAGGATACGACCTTCAGCGAAGACCTCTTTCAAATGCGGCCCGCTGTCAATGGGCGTGACAGGAGGGCCGTTGCCCATGAGGTGCGCATCCCCGTGAGGAAGAATGACGACATCGCCGGCTTGCAGGGGCACGGCGCGAGCGCCCTCTTTGAGTCGAACATAGCCCTGTCCTTCGGTGACGAGGTGGAAGATAAAGACGTGTTTGGGGCTGGAGGGGAAAAAGGATCCCATGGTGTGTGAGTCGGGCTCACGCGTACACCAGGGAGATGAGAATTCACCGTTGAAGAAGACCGCGCCGTCCAGTTTCACGGCTTTCAGGACTTCAGACAACACATCCATTTAATGAACTTCCACGACACGGTTTTTTGGGCTAAACCGGCCGGACGCTGGGATAAACGACGTGTAGTGTAGCACTCTCCTGATAAGAGAGCTAGACGCGCGGCTAAGACACCACAGAGCTGGTCTTGTAGAGTGCAAGCAGAGATAGCGTGGCGCAGTAAGCGGCATCGGTGATTCAGAACAAGGCATGGAAGGAGGACAACATGACGAGTGCAACGGTTGGAGAAAGGGACCATCTCAAGACGCGGCTCAAAGCGATCTGGGAAGCCGGAGATTACGATCGCTTCTCGCGGTACATGGAAGGCAGTGCGCGAGAGTTTTACGAGCGACTTGACATCGCGCCGGGTAGCAAATTGCTGGACGTCGCCTGTGGCTCAGGCCAGCTTGCGCTCATGGCGGCGAAAGATGGGATGGAGGTCACCGGTGTGGATATTGCCGGGAACTTGGTGCAGCGAGCCCAAGCTCGTGCGCAAGCAGAAGGGCTGAAGGTCCGGTTTCAGGAATCCGATGCCGCAGCGCTTCCGTTCGATGCCGCGAGCTTCGACGTGGTAGTCAGTCTCATCGGCGCGATGTTCGCCCCGCGGCCCGATCATGTCGCGAAGGAATTACTGCGGGTCTGTGTGCCGGGCGGCACCATCGCCATGGCCAATTGGACGCCACAAGGATTCATCGGGCAGATGTTTAAGACAGTGTCGGCGTTCATCGCACCGTCCGGTATGCCATCGCCGGTGCTGTGGGGTGACGAAGCGACCATCCGTGAACGGCTGGGTCACGGACTCTCGGACCTCAGCCTCACGAGGCGGCAGTATCTCTTCAGCTATCCCTTTCCTCCGTCGGAGGTCGTGGAATTCTTTCGCCGCTATTACGGACCGACCAACCGGGCCTTTGCGTCGCTTGACGACGAGGGACAAACGCGGTTGAGAAAGGAGCTCGAAATGCTCTGGGCCTCGCACAATCGCGCCGGGGCGGACTGCACTACTGTTTTTGCCGAGTATTTGGAAGTCATCGGGATCCGGGTGTAATCGGAAGTGCCTGAAAGGGATGAGAGTCGAGTCCAAACGGCGGCGATGTATAAACCGTTTTGAGAAGAAAGGATATGCCATCATGCACGTGTTCGCAATTGTTGTGGTCTGGTTCTACTTGATTGTTGCGGGAATCATTCTGACGATGCTGATGCCTCGAATTGCTTAGGAATCGCGCAGCCGTGAGGTTGTCCAGGACACGTGTGAGCGTACGCCCTCACATCAAATGGTGCGGAAGTCAGTGGGTTTGATGGTTCAAATTGTGAGCGAAGCATGAACCACATCATGT
Organism: Nitrospira sp.; assembly: GCA_022842445.1. Taxonomy (GTDB): domain Bacteria; phylum Nitrospirota; class Nitrospiria; order Nitrospirales; family Nitrospiraceae; genus Nitrospira_D. Next base: position 47,080 of record JALHPO010000002.1, on the reverse strand, counting down.
GGGTCAGATTATGAATATGGAGGATGTCATGAAACCGATACGATTGTTCTCGTTGACTCTCGGATTGCTGCTTGTCGGCTCAACGCTGGCATCGGCAGAACTACTTGCCCTGGTCAACTACGAAAGCAAGCCCGACCAGCCGGTGAGACGAGAAGGGATTGCGATCATGGAAATGGATCCAGCGACTCCCGACTTCGGCAAGATTCTGATGGAGATTCCGCTGCCGTCCGATCTTGTGGCCCATCACATTTTCTTTAACCGGGATCGCACTAAAGCCTATGTCACGGCCTTGGGTATGCGGCCCCTGCACGTATTGGACCTCACGAAGTTCCCCTATCGGCTGCGTGAGGTCACTGTCCCCGACTGCCAGGTGGGTGAGGATCTTGTCGTGTCGGAAGATAACCGGACCTGGTTTCTCACTTGTATGGGATCGAACACGGTCATCATGGGAGATGCGCGCACGGATACGCCGATTAAGACAGTGAAGACAACGGATCCGGCCGTGGCAACGATCTTGTATCCCCATGGGATCGCGATCCATAACGGGATTGATCGCGTGCTTGTCACCAGCACGGTGAAGCCCGATATGTCCGATCAGGGAGACTCTGTCACCGTGCTGGAAGCGAGTACTGGGAAATTACTCTCGACACACAAGATTGGGTCGAAGCCGGCTCCGGCGAAATCCGCTCCTGTTGAGATTATGTTCAGCCCCAACACTGATGCTCCCGTCGTGCATATCACCAACATGTTGGAGGGCACACTGTGGGCCGGGGTCTGGGACTCCGCGAGTAGTACCTTTGCCTTCCATCAGATCGATGATTTTGGTCCACGAGGGCAGGGGATGCCACTGGAGATGTTGTATAACGCGAAGGGGGATCGTCTGTTTGTCACGACAGCGAAGCCGGGGTTTGTGAATTTATACGACAACAGCGATCCACGACAGCCGAAGTTTCTCAAGACCATCGCAGCCGCAGCCGGAGCACACCATACCGTACTCTCGCCCGATGAGCGATACCTATTCGTCCAGAACAGTTTGCTCAATTTGGAGGGACTGAGCGACGGTTCCATCACGGTGATCGATCTGAAACAGGATAAAGTCCTTGGTAGCATCGATACCTTGAAAGCGAAAGGATACAACCCGAACTGCATCATGCCGCTGCCGAATCACTTCCGCCCTAGAAGTTCGCGAGCCGGCTAGTCAGTAAGTGAGCGGGGCTAACATGAACAGCACCGAGAGGCCGAGTTGAAATCAGAGTAGAACCAGTCTCTGTCCGATCATACAGGGACTGGTTCATACGCGTCTGGAGAGAGGAGGGTGTCCACGAACCAGCCGCACGTTGAGACCGTGAGCGAGATCCGTGTATGGTACGGGCATTCCAAGGAGATCCTTCGATGCCATGGACTACCTACAATAATGTCTCGATCCCTTCCTTCATGTACGGCACGGCCTGGAAGAAAGAGGCTACCACCGGGTTGGTGCTACAAGCCGTGGAAGCCGGTTTCACCGCAATCGATACGGCCAATCAACTGGTTCACTACGATGAAGCAAGGGTGGGGGAGGCGCTTGTGCAACTGGCAAGGCAAGGCATCACCCGTGATAAATTGTTTCTGCAGACCAAGTTCACCCCGGTCAACGGTCAGGATCACCGCCTTCCGTACGATGCAGGAGCCACTATCACGACACAAGTGCAGCAATCCTTTGCCAGTTCTCTCACGCACCTCCACACAGACTCGCTCGACTCCTACGTGCTGCATGGCCCCTATTCCCGACGCGGTTTGGGCGCTGAGGATTGGGAAGTCTGGGCGGCACTTGAGTCGCTCTATGATGCCGGCAAAACGAGGATGATCGGGATCAGCAACGTCTCCGCTGACCAGCTGACCCTGCTCTGTGCCAAAGCGAAACACAAGCCGATGATGGTGCAGAACCGGTGCTACGCAGCCTTTGGCTGGGATAAAGAGGTGCGGGAGATCTGCCGGACGCACGGGATCATTTATCAGGGGTTCTCGCTCCTCACGGCCAATTCAGGGATCTTTGCCGAGCCAGAGATGCGCGCGCTCGCGGCCAAGTATCAAACCGGCTTAGCTCAGCTCGTCTTCCGCTTTTCCCAGCAGATCGGTATGCTGCCACTAACCGGCACCACGAACCCGCAACATATGAAGGAAGACCTCCAGTGCGAGCGGTTTACGCTGTCGTCTGAAGAATTGGCCGCGATCGAGACTATCGGACAATAGCGGCTGATATGAAAGTCATGGTCAAGCGGATCTACGCACCGGCGGCCAGGTCTGATGGCTTTCGTGTCCTGGTCGATCGCCTGTGGCCGCGCGGGATTTCCAAATCCGATGCGAAGCTCGATCTCTGGCTTCCCGATCTCGGGCCGTCAACCGCGCTCCGGCAATGGTTCAACCACGATCCTGCCAGGTGGGAAGAGTTTCAGCACCGCTACCATGCCGAGCTGAAAGGAAAGACAGAGTTGGTGTCGGAACTAAAGGGGCAGGTCCCAAGAGGAACGGTGACGCTGCTTTATTCTGTCAAGGATGAACAACACAATCAGGCTGTCGCGCTCCGGAGCTTTCTGATGATACGGCTGGCTGCGGGCAGACACGGTACGAGAGGCAAAAAGCACGCAGTAGTTGTTGAAGGTCCGAATACGACGATGTCGGGTAGAGCCCTGAAACCCGTCGTGCAATTGGAACGGACCGGCTGCGGCATTGCCGCCGTAGCGGCCATAGCCGGTGTGTCCTATCGTCAAGCCCAACGGACCGCGAACCAGCTAGGCATCTATGCGACGGATCGTCGGCTCTGGTCTGAGACGACGTACGTCCGCCCCCTTCTTCGGAACTATCGGTTATGCCCAGCCTCGACAGAGCAACCCTTTCTTTCGTGGAGCAGTCTGCCAGATTTGGCCTTGCTGGCGATCAAATGGCATCGCGAGAGGGGGAGGCCCTGCTGGCACTGGGTGGTCTTCGTGCGAGATTCGGACGGGGAGCGGGTCTTAGATTCAAAGAGATCGCTAAAAAGTCATGTAAGGAGGGATTTCGGAAGAATGATGCCGAAGTGGTATTTGGCTGTGGTCACGAAAAGATAACACACAGGCTCTATTCTTGACGGTCTCAACCGCCTTTGCATCGTGGCGCTATCCACCATACGCACTGATAATCGCAGAGATCCTTGATAGTGGTTGCGTCTTTTTCAGACCTCCTCCGTCTATAGAGATGAGTGGCGGAATCACCCGCTACTCGATCACAACGGAGGTTCCCATGCGTCCCCATATTTCTCTTGATCTTCGTGATGTATCTAAGTCGGTGGCGTTCTACGAAAAAGTGTTCGGTGTGCCGCCGCAAAAGCAGGTGGCCGACTATGCTAAGTTCGATGTGAAGACTCCGGCCCTGAACTTTTCGCTGGTGTCCTCCACCGGGGAAGTGAGTTCGGTGGATCACCTCGGTGTCGAGGTGGAGACGGTCGAAGAGATCGCCGGGTGGAAGGCCCGATTGCAACGGGAAGGTATTCTTCAGAAAGTCGAAGAAAACATCGCCTGTTGTTTTGCACGGCAGGATAAACTCTGGTTTACTGACCCGGACGGCAACGCCTGGGAGATTTTTACCGTCCATGAGCAATTGGAAGTCACGGGACGACTGAGTCAAACGGGCTGCTGCGTACCGAAGAAGGCCGGTTCTCCTGAGCCAGCCACTTGCGGAGCCTGAGCCGAAGCAGTACCGTATGGACATTCACGGCGGAGAGGCCATCATGACAACCAAGACCGAAGACCTCTGGCAACTCCTTCATGATGGCCTCCGTGCCTTCATCGCCAAGCGAGTGAATGATCAGGTCCATGTCGACGATATCCTGCAAGACGTCTTTGTCAGTGTCCATCGGCACATAGACAGTGTGAACGATCCTGGCCGGTTAATCTCATGGGTCTACCAGGTCACGCGCAATACGATCATCGATTATTACCGGAAGCCAGGAAGGCAGCGAGAGGTTCTTGCCGGGTTAGGCGCTGACATTGAGGAATCCCGCGCTGCACCGACGATTTCAGATGCCACTTCTGGAGACAATACCGGTGAGCTTCGCACGGAACTCGCCAGCTGTCTGCGTCCCATGATCGATCGGCTGTCAAAGCACCATCGAGATGCGATCATTCTCGTGGAACTTGATGGACTCACGCAGCAGGCTGCCGCCAAACGCATGGGCATTTCGTTGTCAGGGATGAAATCGAGAGTTCAGCGGGGGCGCACACAACTTAAACATCTCTTGGCCGAATGTTGCCAGATCGAACTGGATCGCCGGGGCGGGGTAAGGGAGTTCGAAGTCCGGGATACCGGCTGCGCCCCCTGCCAGTCACAACCGGCCAGGAGTTGCCGGTGAAGGTTGCAATTATCGGTGGTGGACCTGCAGGCCTCATGGCGGCGGAAACAGCCGTCGCGGGAGGCGCACAGGTCGAGCTCTACGACGCAATGGCGTCTGTCGGCCGAAAGTTTTTGCTGGCCGGTAAGGGCGGATTGAATCTCACGCATTCCGAGCCGCTGGACACCTTCCTTACGCGCTATGGGTCACGCCGGGCGCAACTTACGCCGACCATTCGATCGTTCGGTCCAGGCGAAGTTCGTGAGTGGGCCCAGCGACTCGGTATCACGACTTTCGTCGGAACCTCCGGCCGTATTTTCCCGACCGATCTCAAAGCGGCGCCGCTCTTGCGTGCATGGCTGCGCCGGTTGCGGAAGGCCGGTGTACAGTTCCATGTTCGGCACCGGTGGTGCGGATGGGACGGGCAGGGACAACTTCAGTTTGCCACACCACAGGGCACACGCTCGATTCTCGCTGATGCCGTGGTCCTGGCCCTGGGGGGCGGAAGTTGGCCGAAACTTGGTTCGGATGCTGCATGGATACCGATTCTCGAAGAACGACGGGTGCCGGTTAAGCCGTTGCAACCTGCCAATTGCGGGTTTGATCTGAAGTGGACAGACCACTTCCGAACAAAATTTGCCGGACATCCTGTCAAAACCGTGGGCGTCGTCGTGAAGACTGTCGACGATGTTGTCATTCGACGGCAGGGTGAATTCATCATCACCGAATCAGGTGTAGAGGGTGGGGTCATTTACTCGGTGTCAGCCGGCTTGCGCGACGTGATCGCTGCGAAAGGCGTGGCTACACTTCGTCTCGATCTCGCTCCGGATCGCGAGGTTCAGCGGTTGATCAAGGATCTTTCGCAGCCTCGCGGCAAGCGCACAATGGCGACACAGCTTGAACGCCGCGCGGGTATCGCCGGAGTGAAGGCCGGGTTGCTTCGTGAAGTACTCTCCAAAGAAGAGTTTGCGGACCCCGTCCGGTTGGCGGCGGCGATCAAATCACTGCCGTTACGACTGGTCGCCACACGTCCCATGGAGGAGGCGATCAGTACTGCGGGAGGAGTGAAGTTCGAGGGACTGGATGAACAGCTCATGTTTCGCCGGCTGCCCGGCGTATTCGGTGCGGGGGAGATGTTGGATTGGGAGGCTCCAACCGGAGGCTACCTGCTGACGGCCTGCCTCGCCACCGGCCACGCAGCCGGCGCAGGCGCGCTCAAGTGGTTGACAGCGCGTCGACCCGCATCACTATGATCACGCGGCGTCATGTCTAACTGAACAGCCCGAATATCCAACTCCAAATGCTGGACAACCAGCTCATGACCATATCGATCCACGACTCTTCAAGCGGTTCCGGCTGCGATTGGGCGGGGCGCGTTGAAGCCGGCGGTTTTACCGGTGTCACCGGTGTAACTTGGGCCATTTGCTGAGGAGGACTCACCGGATTGGGAGCCGCCATCGTGGGCGCAACTGGAGCTGGGGGTTGTGAGACCCCCGATTCGGCTGTAGGCGGGAGAGCAGCAGACGGCATATTGGCCGATTCTGGCGGCACAGACGACTCAGCGAGAGATTGGGCTTCTTCGACTTCTTCTTTATATTGCGCGACGAGTGTCGTCAGGGAGCGGTGCTCCCGTTTGGTATCTGCAACCTGTCGAGCCAGCTGTTTGCCTTGGTACACAAGATTTGCCACTTGTGTCTGCAGCGACGCCATGTCCTCGCTTGCGCGCCGCATGAGTTGTTGGTTGCGCTGGATCGCCGCTCGATAATTGGTCGCAGCCTCGTCTTCAGTTTTGTTCGCGGCTTGAAGCACTGCAATGTGTCGATCTAATTCAGTCATGCTGGCGCGCTCGGCCTCGAGCGCACGGGTGAGTTCCTCATGTTCGGCCTTAATTTGATCGTACGCGCGCTGGCTGACGCAGCCGGTTCCTATCAGCAAGATGCCGGCAAGCAAGCAGCCGGTGATTCGTCGACCGGCAAGAGACAGGCTCACAGGAGTATTATGCATCATGAATTCCGTCCTGGGTGATGGATCGACTTCAACCAGCACAGGGTTTTCTGTCGATCTCGTGCGTAACTGTAATTGTGTCTAAAAACCATCCGCCTCTGGCACCAGAAGTATAAACTAGACGAATAAAACTGTCACCTGTCTTCTGTTCCCAGCGCGTGATACAGGAACTCGCGTCGAAGGATAACGTAATAGAACCATTGAAGTTTTAGACAGCCGTCAAGTAACGAAATAGGATGCTCAATAGCGGCTAGTCCCAGCAAGCAAAGAGTGGGGGTATAGGCCGTGCCTGGCTTGTACCGCTCGACTGGAAGCAGACGCTTGGACAGGATGGAGCAGTTCGCGTACTATGGCACCGGGTATGATGGGCGCGACTCAAAGAGATTCATTGACCGAGCCATTTCGGTTGCCGTCGTCCTGTGAGCCGGCCTTGCTAGAACGGTTTCTCAAGGCCGAGGCAATGGCGCTCTGGGCTGTGCGGTCATCACAGTTGCAAAAAGTGCCGTCGAATGTCCGGCTATTTCTACAGCGGCATGAAGAGGACGAGCAGCGGCATCTTGAGCAGTTTCAGACGATACTCGGTCATCATGCGCATGAGCGTGGACAACTTCCGTCCGTGCCACGACAATGGCCGGCGCTCGCCGTACAACTGTTCGGATATGAAGCTCTCGGGCTGGAGTTTGCGCTTCTGTTGGCCGATGTCCGCCCTGACCTGTCCTCGATTCTTGAGGATGAACGCACGCATGTTGAATTTTTCGAGCGCGAGATTCGAAAGATTCTCTCCGGCGAACAGGCTGACGCTGAACAGGCGAGAATGTCTGCGCGCGCTTGGTGGCGAAAGTTGCCGCGAACGCTCGATCGATATCTGGAACATTCCGCACTTGAGCCTTATCGACCCGAACTCGCACGCAGGATACTCTCTGCGCTCGAATGCCGGTTGATCGGAACCGGGCTGCTAGGCCAGAGCAGGAACTCACACAATAATGCGGGCTAGCTCTGCGAGGTCTCGAGAGCCTCTGCCGAAGACAGTCCGCCCACCGCGCCGATTTTTCGGTACTTCTGCTCACGGCGGGTGAGAAGTTGTTCGGCGGAGAGGTCGGTCAGATCGAAGAGCTGATTTGTGAGGGCTTTGCCGACCAGTGTGCAGACTGCTTTGGGTTCCCGATGCGCGCCGCCCAACGGTTCCGGCACGATGTCATCGATGACGCCAAGATCAAGAAGGTCTTTTGCGGTTATTTTTAGGGCAGACGCGGCGTCGAGTACCTTTGCAGGATTGTCCCAGAGAATGGCGGCGCACCCTTCCGGTGAAATCACTGAATAGACCGAATGCTCCAGCATTAAGACACGATCTGATACTCCCAGCGCCAGTGCGCCGCCGCTTCCGCCTTCACCGATGACGACGGAAATAATTGGGACGGTCAACCGCGACATCACAAGCAGGTTGCGCGCGATCGCTTCCGCTTGTCCCCGTTCCTCGGCTCCAATGCCGGGGTACGCTCCCGGTGTGTCGATGAAGGTAATAATCGGCCGGTTGAACTTTTCCGCCATCCTCATGAGGCGAAGCGCTTTTCGATAACCTTCCGGGTTGGGCATGCCGAAGTTCCGCTGCATTCGTTCTTTGAGCGTTTTGCCTTTTTGATGCCCGATCATCATCACAGTTCGATCATTGAACCTCGCGAATCCGCCTACGATAGCCCGGTCGTCTCCGAATGCGCGGTCTCCGTGCAGTTCCAAGAAGTCACGGGTCAATTCATTGATGTAGTCGAGTGTGCTGGGGCGTTGTGAGTGGCGTGCCAGTTGCGTTCGCTGCCAGGGAGTGAGGTTCTGATAGAGTTCGTACTCGACTTGCGCGAATTTGGCGCGTAACTTGCGGATATCGTTTTGCGCAGAAGTCTTTCCACCGGCTGCAGCCGCGGAAAGTTTCTCGATCTTTTCTTCGATCTCGCGCAGCGGCTGTTCAAATTCTAGATAATCCCGCATAGCCCCCCAGATGGTGAACAGAGACGTTTAGGTATGGAACACTGCCACCTTCCCAATCTCTGGAAATAGTTCGTCTAAGATAGCAAAAACATAGCTCCTTTGCCTAGCACTTCTTCAACATCGGAAACAAAATGTTCACTCGCAGACACGGTCAGGTTGGGAAGGGGGGCAGTCTCGGCCTCTAATGCCGTATCCATCTGAAAGGAGAGTGAGACTGTAGTCCCCCCGGGATGTCGTTGGAGTACTTCGCGCAGACGCAGGAGTTGATCCTGGACTTCAGGACGGTCCGTGAGCCGGATATGAACTCGTTTCACCGCCTGCTTTTGGACCTCAGCCAGCGGTTCGATCTTACTGACACGGAGTTTCGTGCCCTTATCACTACGGTCAATTGTTCCACTGAGGCGAACCAGCCGTTCAGGTGCGATCAGATCACCTGCCGCCTTAAAGAGATCGGGGAATACGATCACTTCCACCGTGCCCTGGAGATCTTCCAGCGTCAGATAGGCCATCCGGTCGCCCTTCTTGGTCAGCGTCGTTTTGACCGAAGCCACGATGCCGCAGAGTTTGACCTCTTTACCGTCCGATAACTCCGTGAGGCCGATCGTTGTGGCGGTCGACAAGGCTCCGATCGTCGTTTCGTACCGGGTTAATGGATGGGCAGAGATATAAAACCCGGTTAATTCACGCTCGTATGTGAGACGCTGGGCCTGATCCCATTCCGGGATAGAGGGCAGGGGTGGCATGGCTATTGTTGCTGTTTCTTGGCCGGAGAATTCATCGCCGAAGATGCTGGTCTGTCCAAGTTCCCGTTCCCGCTGCGCCGCGGCACCCTCTTCGATCGCTTGATCGAGGACCGCCATCAGCTGTGCACGCTTGGCGCCGGTCGAATCGAAGGCCCCGGTCTTGATCAATCCCTCCAACATCCGCTTGTTCGCCTTGCGGAGGTCGATTCGTCTGCAGAATTCAAAGAACGAGGCGAATGGACCGCCCTCATTGCGAATCGCCACGATGGACTCAACGGCAGCTTCACCGACGTTCTTGATCGCTGCCAGACCGAAGCGAATCACGCCGTCGGCCACGGCGAAGTTTTTCTGGCTGGCATTCACATCCGGGCCCAGCACCTTGATGCCAAGATCGCGGCACTCGGTAAAGTATCCCATGATCTTATCGGTATTGCCCATGTCCGTCGTCATGAGCGCCGCCATGAATTCGGTCGGGTAGTGGGATTTCAAATAGGCGGTCTGGTAGCAGACCACGGCATAGGCGGCGGCGTGTGACTTGTTGAAGCCGTAGCCGGCGAATTTCTGAATCAGCTCATAGAGTTTCTCGGCTTTTTTCTCGGGAATTGTATTCTTCTTCGCGCCGTCCAGGAACTGGACGCGAAGTTTTTCCATCTCCTCTGGCTTCTTCTTGCCCATGGCGCGCCGGAGGATGTCGGCTTGCCCCAGCGAAAATCCCGCCACCTTGTTGGCGATCGCCATGACCTGTTCTTGGTACACAATGACACCGTAGGTGTCCTTGAGGATCGGCTCCAATTCGGGTGTTTCGTAGGCAATGGGCACCTTGCCCTGTTTGCGCTTGATAAAATCGGGAATCAGATCCATCGGGCCGGGTCGATACAGGGCGATGATGGCGATGATATCTTCGAACCGGTCAGGCTTGAACCCGGTGAGCAGGTCGCGCATGCCGGAACTTTCCAGCTGAAAGATGCCGGTCGTCTTGCCGGAAGAGAGTAGGGCAAAGGTCTTTGGGTCATTGAACGGCAGTTGATCGACGATCAGCGGGGGCTGGTGAGGCCGGGCTTCATTGATCAAGGTTTCCGCGCGCCGGATCATGGTGAGCGTCTTGAGACCAAGAAAGTCGAACTTGACCAATCCGATCTTCTCGACATCGCCCATCGAATATTGCGTGACGATTTCGTCGTTGGCCCCCTTATAGAGCGGGACATGGTCCGTCAGCGGGCCTTCGGAAATCACGACCCCGGCGGCATGGGTCGACGCATGGCGGGCAAGGCCTTCCAGCGACTGCGCCACATCCATCAACTCTTTGACCCTGGCGTCAGTCTGTGTCAGCTCACGCAAACGCGGTTCCTGCTCGAGCGCTTGCTGCAGGGTAATGTTCAGCTGGTTCGGCACCAGCTTGGCGACCTTGTCCGCCTCCGCGTAGGGGAGTTCCAGGACGCGGCCCACATCACGGATGGCGGCTTTGGCGCCCAGTGTGCCGAATGTGATGATCTGCGCGACATGGTCGGAACCGTATTTGTCCACGACGTAGTTGATGACTTCGCCGCGCCGGTCCATGCAGAAGTCCATATCGATATCCGGTAAGGAGACCCGTTCAGGGTTCAGAAATCGCTCGAACAGGAGTGTGTATTCGAGTGGATCCAGATCCGTGATCCGTAATGCGTAGGCGACGAGGCTGCCGGCGGCGGACCCGCGGCCTGGCCCGACAGGGATATTCTGCGAGCGTGCAAACCGGATGATGTCCCACACAATCAAGAAGTAGCCGGCAAATCCCATGGAACAGATGACCATCAGCTCTTCCCGCAGGCGTTGCTCATACAGAGCGGAAGGCCTGTTGCTCGGGCGCTCCTTGAGCCGATCCTTCAATCCCGCGATCGCAAGGTGCTCCAGATAGGCTTCCCGGTTCGTAAAGCTCTGCGGCACGGTGTATTGAGGAAGGTGAGTCTTATTGAGGACCAGTTCCAGATCGCAGTCGTCGGCAATGCGGACTGTGTTGCTGACGGCGCCTGGGAATTCCGCGAATGCGGCTGAGATTTCTTCCGTCGACTTCACATAGAGTTGATCGGTGTCGAACTTCATTCGGTTGGGGTCGCTCAACGTCTTCCCGGTCTGGAGGCAGAGCATCAATTCGTGGGGGCGGGCATCTTCCTTTTTAAGGTAGTGGCAATCGTTTGTGCCGGCGAGCGGGATGCCGAGCTTTTTGTGGATCTCCATCAATCCGGCATTGGCGACTCGTTGGTGATCGAGGCCGTTCGCCTGCACTTCCAAGTAGAACTGGTCCTCGCCAAAAATTTCCTGAAACTCGCCGGCGACAGCCATTGCGCCGGCCATATCTTTCTGGCCGATCAAGTAGGGAATTTCGCCGCTCAGGCAGCCTGAGAGGGCAATGATTCCATCGTGGTGCTCCTTGAGAAGTTCCTTATCTATTCGAGGCTTATAATAGAATCCTTCAAGATATCCTTTGCTAACTATCTTGATTAGATTTTGGTAGCCGGTCAGGTTTCTCGCAAGCAAAATCAGGTGGTAGTAGTCGTTGTGCGCGAGCCCGCTGTCCTTCTTTGCATGGCGGCTGCCTAGCGCCATATAGGCTTCGCACCCGATGATGGGTTTGACCCCGGCAGCTTTGGCTTTTCGATAAAACTCGATGGCGCCGAACATATTGCCATGGTCTGTCATGGCCACGGCCGGTTGGCCGAATGCTTTGATCTGTTGGACGAGGGGATCGATCTGATTGGCGCCGTCGAGCAGACTAAACTGAGTGTGCAGATGGAGATGCACGAATGATGATGCCATACAGGATTCTAGGAGGCTGGAGAAGGCGAAGTCAATGAAGGGATCGCCGGGGCGTCAGTGGCCTCTTTGAGGAAAGGATGCACCGTCAGCTGATGAGATTACCCGCTTGCGCCGGTCGCGTGCCCCATGCAGACATCATAGTATCGAGCAGCCGGTACGGCGTCGGTGCTATGACAAGTCAGGAGTGGTTTGTTACGCCTGCTCCTCGGCCTCGTCTTCGGTGGACTCTCCCTCCGAGAGGAGCTCTTCTACCTGCGCTTCATTGCAAGTCAGGCCCTTTGCATCATGCGCCGGCTTGTCCGCCCCACCTGATTGCGGCACCTTGCCGGCCTTGTCGTCATGGCGAACATTGTTCATTCAGTAAGCTCCGATCGCACCTTCCGGGTTAGGCGGCTCAACCCCACGTGCGATGCGCTTCGCTTACGTGTTCTACACCGTCTGTTCTGACAATGATCCACTGCACGTCATCTGGAATCGCAACGACTTTCAACTCAGCCGCATGCCCATTGGCTTCCGCCTGCAATTCTTCCACGACGCGCACGAGTTTTTCGTCGTCCCGTGGAATAAGCGCGCCGCACCGATTTAAACTCGGTTCCTGTGGCGCCGCCGCATGGGGCCAATAGGCCCCTCGATCGATTTCTTGCAGCGCCTCCGGCTGCCCAAGCTCACGTAACCGCACGAAGGCCTTATGACTCACAAAAAATTGATCACAGCTCTTATTGATAACGATCTTTTTCATCGTAGGTCTCCCGTTGTACACAAGGTGGCATTACGCCGCAGTACCGTGACGTGATCACAGTCGAGGCCATGAATCGGTAGTGGTTATGCGCCAGGCGCTGGGTCTTTGTAACCGATGTAGTTACCGGTCCAATGAGAATACCGGCGATTGGCCCAGGTGGTCACTTCCTCTTTCTGAAGCTCTCCATACCGTTTTTGCAGAACAATGCCAAATTGTGCCCAGTTGCCTTGAATCTCCGTGAGATCCTCATCGGTAATCTTATCCCATTTCGCCTTCAGCGGTGTCTTGAGTTGATTCCAGAATTGTCCGAACTGTTCCTGATTCACGATAAACTCCTTCAGTGAAATGGTGGGAGCCCCCCAACCCGCATCGATCAACACCCACAGAGGATGTGCGTCGGTCAGACGGGTACAGACAGGGACTCTGGCGTAGCAGCGGCGGAGACCGGGGAATCAAGCGCGCGGGAAGGGGAGGGATGCGCGAGCGATGAGACAGTCGGCGTGGCTCAATACGTCAGCTTCAGTCTATAGAACCAAGACTGTTCCTGTCAATGGAGCCTCCGACCTCAAGATGATCAGGACCCAACGGGAGAATGTTCTCGTTTGTCCACGCGGTTGTCCTCGCCTTGAAGTTCCCCAACCCATTTGCTATTCTTCGCCCGCCTTTCGTGCGGTAATGTGCAACCTTCCATATAGATTAATTCAAGGAGTGGAACTATGGCCGGCATCAAGCGGGCGTTGATCAGCGTTTCTGAAAAGACTGGTGTTGTCGAGATGGCCAAGGGGCTCGAAGCGCTTGGCGCGGAAATTTTGTCGACTGGCGGGACGGCGAAGGCCCTCCGCGAAGCGGGTATCAAGGTCACAGATGTGGCGGCCTATACCGGTTCGCCGGAAATTCTGGATGGCCGTGTGAAGACGCTGCATCCGAAGATTCACGGCGGCTTGCTGGGGCGTCGATCGCTTCCGGCCCACGTCGATCAGATGACGCAACACAATATCGGCCCGATCGATGTCGTTGTCGTCAATCTCTATCCCTTCGAAGCCACTATCGCCAAGCCCAATTGCCATTTTGACGATGCGATCGAGAATATCGATATCGGCGGACCGTCGATGCTCCGCTCGGCGGCAAAGAATCATGAGGATGTGCTGGTGTTGGTCGATCCGGTGGACTATCCCAGAGTGTTGGATGCCATCAAGGGAAATACCGTCACGCGCGCGCTGCGCCGTGAATTGGCGATGAAGGTGTTCCAGCATACGGCGCGTTACGACAGGTTGATCGCCGGATATTTGGAGAAACAGGTGCAGGGCGAGGAGATCAAGTTCCCCAAGGTGCTGTCGCTCCAGTTTGAGTTGGCAGAGACGCTCCGCTACGGCGAAAATCCACATCAGCAGGGTGCGTTCTACCGTGAGCTCAGTTCAAATGAACCGTCGGTCTCTCGTGGCACGATCTTGCACGGCAAGGCCATGTCCTATAACAATTTCCTCGACGCCAATTCGGCCCTGGAGCTGGCGAAAGAATATGATGAGTGCGCCGTTGCGATCATCAAACATAACAATCCTTGCGGCGTGGCGCTCGGATCGACGCCGGTTGAGGCGTATGTGAAGGCGCGGGAGACCGATCCTGTGTCGGCCTTCGGCGGTGTGATTGCCTTCAATCGACCGGTTGATCTGGCGGCGGCGAAGGAGATTACCTCCACATTCGTCGAGGTGGTAATTGCTCCCAGCTTTGCCGAGGATGCGTTGGCCGAATTGAAGCGGAAGAAGGATTTGCGTCTATTGGACGTTGGACCACTGACAAAGGTCAAACAAGAAGGCTACGATTTGAAGAAGCTCGTCGGGGGATTAATCGTGCAGGATCGTGACCTCGGTGTTCTGACGGACCTGAGATCGTTGAAGGTACCGACCGTCCGCAAGCCGACGGACGAAGAGTACGCCGCCTGCGCTTTTGCGTGGAAAGTCTGTAAACACGTTAAGTCAAACGCCATCATCTACGCCAAGCCCGGGCAAACGGTCGGGATCGGCGCGGGACAGATGAGCCGGGTGGATAGCGTCAAGCTTGCCGCCATGAAGGCCCAGATGCCGGTCAAAGGTTGCGTCATGGCCTCCGACGCGTTTTTTCCGTTCCGTGACGGCCTCGATGCGGCGGCACAGGCGGGAATTACTGCGGTCATTCAGCCGGGCGGGTCAATCCGTGATGCCGAAATTGTCAAAGCCGCGGATGAACATGGCTTGGCAATGATTCTCACGGGTATGCGCCATTTCCGCCACTAGACGGCTTCTGAAATGATCCCCTGCGTCGTTTTCGGCTCGTCAAAATTCTCAACGCACCCCAGAGGGTGCGCCTCCGGTTTTGACTCACCTGCGGCCTTGCAGGTTGATCAGTTTGAGAAGCCTCTCATCCACAGCCCTGGAATGATCGGAACGGAACCATTTCGTCGGTAGATGCCACTTCGAAGAACCAGCATATGAAAATTCTTGTCGTCGGTGGTGGGGGACGCGAGCACACGATTGTGTGGAAGCTTGCGCAGAGTCCGCGGAAACCAGTCTTGTTCTGCGCACCGGGCAATGCCGGAATCGAATCGATGGCCACCTGCGTGCCGATCAAGGCCGACGATATTGCGGCGCTGAAAGATTTCGTCATCAGGGAGCAGATCGACTTTACGGTCGTCGGACCGGAAGCGCCTCTTGCGTTGGGAATTGCCGATGAGTTCCGCCGCGCCAAACTGAAGATTTTTGGTCCTACCAAGAATGCGGCGAAGCTGGAAGCCAGTAAAACTTTCTCGAAAGATGTGATGGCGCAAGCCAAAGTTCAGACTGCGCGGGCCAAAAGTTTCGATAAGGTAACCGAGGCGCTGGCCTATCTTGAGCAGCATGAATTGCCTGTGGTTATCAAGGCGGACGGTCTGGCCCAAGGGAAGGGCGTCATCATTGCCACGACAAGGGAGCAGGCTTGCGAGGCGGTCGTTGATGCGATGGAGAAAGGCGTCTTCGGTCAGGCAGGCAAGCAGGTGTTGATCGAACAATTTCTCAACGGTGAAGAACTCACGATCATGGCATTCACAGACGGCCAAACCGTCGTACCGATGTTGCCGGCGCAAGATCACAAGCGGGTAGGGGATGGGGATACCGGGCTCAACACCGGCGGTATGGGCGCCTATTGTCCAGCGCCGCTGGGCACACCGGCGCTTCGTGAGCATGTCGCCCGCGCAGTGTTGCAGCCGATAGTGGAGACGATGTCACGACTGGGATCGCCCTTTCAGGGAGTCCTCTATGCCGGTCTCATGGTCGTCAATGGCATGCCCTATGTGTTGGAGTTTAATGCTCGTATGGGTGATCCGGAGACGCAGGTGGTGCTGCCTTTGCTCAAGACGGATTTACTCGACGTGATTGAGGCGGTTATTGAACATCGCCTCGATCAACTCAGGGTCGAATGGCATCATGACACGGCGGTCTGCGTTGTGATGACGTCGGGCGGATATCCTGGCCAATATCAGAACGGATTTCCTCTGCATGGCTTGCAGAGCGAGGCGGCTACACATGCGCTTGTCTTTCACGCGGGAACTGCCAGGAAGAATGATGCTGTTGTGACTGCCGGTGGACGTGTCTTGGGAATTACCGGACAGGGAGCAACGTTGAAAGAAGCACAAGCGGAAGCCTATAAGGCGGTATCCGCCATTTCATTCGAAGGGTGTCATTATCGAAAGGATATCGCCCATCGCGCGGTGACTTCCTAGTCCGCGATTTGCAGGTTGGTTTCCGTACGGATGTCAGAAATCCTTCCATATAGTGCCGGTGACGTGCACCGTGTATCAGACCAGGTCAAGCAGGAAGTGGCACGTGGCGGCATCGTGGCGGTGCCGACGGAGACCTATTACGGCCTTGGTGTCAATCCATTCGATCCACAAGCCGTAGACCGGTTGCTACGCGTCAAGGGCCGGCCGGACGGCAAACCGATTCTGGTGTTGATTGGAAACCGTGGACAGCTCGCGAGGCTGGTCCAGAAGGTCTCCCGCACCGCCTCACTTTTGATGGACAGGTTCTGGCCCGGTCCGCTCACAATCCTCTTTACGGCCGCGCCGTCACTTCCAAGCAATCTGACAGCGGGGACCGGCACGATCGGCGTGCGGTTCAGCTCTTGTGGCCCATTAGCTGACCTGTTAGCAGTGACAGGCCCTCTCACAGGAACGAGTGCCAACCGTGCCGGCGAATCACCAGCGCAATATGCGAACCAGGTACAGGACAGTCTGGGACAAGACCTCAGTCTCATTGTTGATGCAGGACCAACCCCTGGGGGACCGCCATCGACCGTCATCGATGCACGCGAAACGGCATGCGTGATTCGCGAAGGTGCCGTCACTCGACAGATGCTACAGGACGTGTTACAGACAGCAGGAATCTCGCTAATGTGAGGTCTATGTTGATATTGCAGTAGTTATCGAATTCACATTCCTGGTTATTCGAGATAAGGAGGATAGAAATGATGATTGTGGGGAAAAGACAAGCGATGTCATTGGCCGGCGTCGCGCTTGGGCTCGGTTGTTTCATGAGTATGACGGGATGCGACTATTGGCCTCCGGCGTTGCAAGCTCAGGTCGAGCAACTTCGATCGGAGACACAAACCCTGGCAACAGAGAAGGCGCAACTCCAGGTACAGATCAACGACCTGTCGAATGCACGGCGGGATTTACAATCGCAGCTTGATGAGATGAGTCGGGTCAGTCGAGAGAAGACCGTGATGATTACGAGTCTGCAACACCAAGTCGATGCGCTGCGCGCCAAAGGGGCAAAGGCAGTGGCATCTGCCAAAGCCGCAGTAAGGCCGGCGGCGAAATCCACGGGCAAACAACCGGTTAAGAAACAGGCGGCTCCTAAGAGGTAGCAGGGAGCTGTCAGATCGAACTTGACGACGTTCCTGATGAGGGGGCGCTGCTGGACGAGGTGCTGCCGGTTGTCGATGGGGTGGTTGCCGGAGCCGTCGTGGCAGGTGCCGGGGAGGCTGGCGCCGCCTTCTCAGTAGTCGCTGCCGGTTCTTTCTTCGTGCCGGACGTCGAGTCGGATGATTCGCCCGTCGGCGGTTTCATCTTGTCGGAATAATCCGTCACATACCACCCGCTCCCTTTGAACATGATCGCAGGAGCGGAAATAATCCGGCTGACCGATTTCCCGCATTTGGGACAGGCGGCGACGGGATCGTCTTTCATGCTCTGCTTCAATTCAAACCGGTAGGAGCAATCCTGACAGAGATATTCGTAGATCGGCACCGGGCCTCCTTATTTACAGGTCACAGTTCAACTCTATGGGGCAAGCCGCCCCTCGTCAATAGGATTGTCACTCAGGCGGTTAACTTGCCGAATGCCGTTGCAATTCGGTCCATCCCACGCTCGATCGATTCCATGCTGGTCGCGTAGGAAAGCCGGATGTGCTGGTGACTTCCGAAGGGCTCTCCGGGAACAGCGGCAACATGGAAGTCTTTCAACAGGTATTGCGCCAGTTCATGCGGTGTTCGAATGATGCCAGTCGGGGCGGTTCGGCCAAGAATCCCACTAATGTTGGGAAAGGCGTAAAACGCGCCAGTCGGCATGCGGCAGGTCACCCCTGGCATCGCATTCAACCGACCGACCATCACTTTGCGACGGCGATCGAATTCGGTAACCATCTTTTCCGTAAAGGGTTGGCCAAGCCGTAATGCCGCGACGGCGGCCTTTTGTGAAATAGAACAGGGATTCGATGTGCTCTGGCTTTGAATGTTGGCCATTGCCGTCAGCAGGTCTTTGGGACCTGCGGCATAGCCGATCCGCCAGCCGGTCATCGCATAGGCTTTCGAGACACCGTTGATAATCACTGTCTGGGCCGCGACTTCGGCACTGAGTGTGGCGATGCTCACGTGCGTCGCGCCATCGTACAAGACCTTTTCATAAATCTCGTCCGAAATGATGAGTAACTTATGCCGGACCGCGATATCGGCAATGGCTTCGAGCGTGTTCCGGTTATAGGTGGCGCCAGTTGGATTGCATGGACTATTGATTATGATCGCCTTCGTTCGTGGGGTGACCAGCCGCCGCAGGTCATCCGCATTGATGGCATATCCATTTGATTCATGTGTAGGCAGAAGAACCGGCGTCGCATCATTCAACATAGCTTGGTCGGCATACGAGACCCAATAGGGCGTCGGAATGATGACCTCATCACCGGCTTCAAGAAGCGCTTCAGCTAAGTTGTAGAGCGAATGCTTCGCGCCGCACGAGACCAGGATTTGCGACTTCTCATATCGGAGTCCGAGCTCACCCTGTAACTTGTCGATAATGGCTTGGCGTAATTCGTCGATGCCCGACGACGGCGTATACTTTGTAAAACCGGCCCGGATGGCCGCTTCCGCAGCGGCCTTGACCGGATCCGGAGTATCGAAATCCGGTTCTCCTGACGAAAAGTCGACGACATCGAGCCCTTGCGCTGCCATAGCTTTGGCTGTTGCCGTCATCGCCAAGGTCGGGGAAGGTGTAATGCGGCCGACACGTGCGGCGAGTTTCATGACTTGAGACTCCGAATTCGTTCGTGGAGCCGACGCGCCACTTCGGGATGAAGAAATTCAGCCAAGCTGCCTCCATGGTGTGCCACATCTTTGATGATCGTAGAAGACAAGTATGAATACTCCTCGCTCGGCATCAGAAAGACGGTTTCCACATGCCTGGCCAACTTGCGGTTGATGAGAGCCATTTGGAATTCGTGTTCAAAGTCCGAGATGGCGCGCAGTCCACGGATAATAGCATGCGCTCCGGCCCGTTCGACATAGTCGACTAAGAGTCCATCGAACGTGATGACTTCCACTTGATCGACATCCTTCATAACCAGCGTCACCATATCAAGCCGCTCGGCAAGATTGAAGAGTGGATGCTTAGCCGGATTAGGCGCGACCGCGACGATGACTTTATCAAAGACACGTAAACTTCGCGTAATAATATCGGTGTGGCCATGGGTGACAGGATCAAATGTTCCAGGGTAGACACCGATCTTCATTGCGATGCCGCACCGGAAGAGGAATATAAAGAGAGGGCGGTGTCGCCATAGCGATACCGGCGCACATAGGCGGCGGAGCCCAGAGAATCCGGAAGGAGGGTTTTCTCTGCATGCTCAACGACGAGCCAGGAGTCGGCTGTCAGGAGGCGCTCGGTGACAGTCTGAGTCAACAACGATTCCAGATCGTGTACGAGAGCGTAGGGGGGGTCGGCAAATACGATATCGTAAGGGCCTTCCCACTGTTCCGGTCGGTTGAGAAATTGTTTGACAGTGTGCGCGTACACGGTAATGTGATGACCTATCCCGCAGTCCAGCATATTCTGACGCAAGAGTTTCAGTGCTTCAATCTCGGATTCAACGCAGGTCACATGCGCGGCGCCTCGGCTTATGGCTTCGATTCCGATCGCTCCGGTCCCCGCATAAAGATCAAGTACTCGGCCCGAGGGAAGGCGATTGCCAAGAATTGAGAACAATGCCTCCCGAACTCGATCTGAAGTCGGACGTATCAGGGATCCCTGGGGGCCACGAAGACGACGGCCTCGATAGGTTCCTGCAATGACGCGCATAGAAAATGACTACGGATTCGTCCGGCCCGGAAGACTCTAACATAGCGTTTTTGAAGGGGTCAAGAACGGTCGTGTGGGTGACTCTCACCCAGACGATAAGGTGAACCGTTGGGGGACTTAGAACGCTGAACGCGGATGGATGTCTCTGCTAGGTGCAGGCTGCATCATTTTGACGGTCCAATGCAGGGAGACTATAATGCAAGGCAAATGAGAATCTGGTCCCGTCGTATCCCGATCCGTCTGACCCTCACTCAGGAAGCCGTAGCGCGGATCGGGTTCGATGGTAACCTATAGAGCTATCGAGTCGTGACAGGCTGTGCGTCGCGTGCTGCAAGACTCTTTCGTCGATTATTGGAGATCGTGCGATCGATGATCGCGCCGCAGTTGATACACTTCCATGCGTAGAAAATGAGAAAGAAATCGGAAAACCGCTCCAACATCATCATGCCTTTGCACTTCGGACATTCCATCACTTCCTCCCAGGTGGCTAGGTTTACAGCTGCTGACGTACATAGCAAGAGATGCACCAATTTGTCGCACCACGATATTTCAATGGGTTACACTCTACGTAGTTCACACAATGGCAAAATTGGCATGACCAGCTAGTACAAAAACGTCCGGGGTGTCATTTTTTGTGCGTCAAAGATGGCTACCATGACAGGAAAGAGGCTAACAAAGGGAATTACGCATTGGCCGGAGACTGAACGTCCACGTGAGCGGCTGATGGCGAAGGGTCCCGATGCCTTGTCGGATGCGCAACTGCTCGCCATTCTCCTCAGGACCGGTCGCCGTGATTTTTCCGCTGTACAAGTTGCAATCGAATTGCTTGGCCGAGTCGGAAGTATCGGTGGATTGGCCATGTGCGGGATTGAAGAACTCTGTGCAATTCAAGGGATAGGACCGGCGAAAGCGGCGCAGCTAAAAGCCGCAGTAGAATTAGGGCGCCGATCGCTGGCTACCCCACTTTCGACCGGCACGCGCATCTCCTCAAGCGCCGATCTCTTTAAGCATTTTCACCCGATCTTGCGCGATCGCAAGCAGGAAATTTTCAAGGTTGTGCTCTTGGACGCCAAGAACACCGTCATCAAGGAATCCACCGTGTCGGAAGGAACGTTGACTCTCAGTCTCGTGCACCCCCGAGAAGTATTCGCCTCTGCGGTTCGTGAGTCCGCCGCTGCCGTGATCTTTTTGCATAACCATCCCAGCGGCGATCCGACTCCAAGCCTGGAAGATCGACACCTGACAGAACGTCTGGGGGAGGCCGGCCGGTTACTGGGCATTCCTGTGCTGGATCATGTGATCATCGGCGACGGCCGGTACGTGAGTTTTGCAGATCAGGGTTGGCTCAAAGGGCAACACAAGAGGGATTAAGATCGGGAGGCGAGAGATGCTCTAAACCGTGCGCAATCGATGAGGAGGGCAGACCATGGACCATATCCGTATGGAGCCCATCAGGAATGTCGCGATTGTGTCCAACGTCGGCGCAGGCAAGACATCCCTCAGCGAGGCGATCCTCTTCGCCGGCGGAGCCGTTCCTATCCTCGGTTCCATCGCCCAAGGCTCGACCGTATCGGATTTTGAGCCGGAAGAACTGCACCATCGAAGTTCCGTCAGCACCAGCGTGCTTCAGTTTTCTTGGAATCAGACTACCATTTCGCTTCTCGATCCTCCCGGTGCGCTTAGTCTACTGGGCGAACCGCTCTCAGCATTGCGGGCCGTCGATGCCGCAGTAATCGTTCTCGATGGACAGGCCGGTGTTCGAACCGAGTTGTCGCGTCTGTGGGCGCGCATCGGAGATCTCGGTCTACCCTGCCTGTTTTTCGTCAACGGATTGGATCGAGAGAGTGCGTCAATCGAACACGCGCTGGAAATCTGCCGTGCACAACTCAACTGTGTTCCTGTTCCCATGGTCATACCGGTCGGCCTTGGCTCTCAGATGGAGGGCGTGATCGACATTTTCGAGGATCGTCTGATTCGGTCCGGACCGTCTACTGCCAAGGTGGAGATACTGCCGGTGCCAGCACATCTGGAGTCTGCCGCGAAGGAGAGGCGTACCAGGCTTATGGAAGCCGTAGCGGAGACCGATGATACTTTGCTCGACACCTATGTCGCCCAGGGAGATCTGAATCATGACATGCTTTTATCAGGACTCCGTTCCGGCATCCTGCGAAGGCAGGTGTTTCCGCTGTACGCGGGTTCTGCAGTGCGCAATCTAGGGGTATGGTCGCTAATGGGCGCGATGGCCGCCCTGCTGCCGTCGCCAGGTGAGCGCTGTGCCGCCAATCCGTTGCATGGTGTCCATCCCCAGACAGGCCTGCCAGGCGAACGGAAGGGGAGTGTGCAGGAGCCATTCTCAGCTTTTGTATTCAAAACACTGATCGATCCGTTCGTGGGACGGCTGTCGTATTGCCGTCTCCTCTCAGGAACCGTCCAGGCCGATACTCTCGTGTGGAACGCGTCAAAACAGGTGCGGGAGAAACTGGGTCATTTCTATACGCTCTTCGGAAAACGACGCACCCCGGTTGGTTCAGCATCGGCAGGAGATATCGTGGCTATCGGAAAGTTACATGACACACACACCGGTGACACGCTGTGTGACGAGAAGAGTCAGATCTGCTATCCGGCGATCGGACTGCCTCGGCCGGTCCTGTCATTTGCGATTGAGGCCAAGTCGAAGGCGGAGATCGAGAAAGTCAGTCTGGGCCTGCATAAGCTGATCGAAGAAGATCCGACGCTGGCTTTTTCTCGCAATGCGGAAACCAAAGAGATGGTTCTCAGCAGTCTCGGTCAACTCCATATTGATCTGGCGTTAGAGAAGCTCCACCGGAAATTCGGGGCCGACGTCATCCTGCATACGCCGAAGATCCCTTACCATGAAACCGTGCACGCGACAGCGCGTGCGCAGGGTAAGTACAAGAAACAGACGGGCGGCCACGGGCAATATGGGGATTGTTGGTTGGAAGTAGCGCCCTTGCCGCGCGGCGGCGGATTCACCTTTGAACATCGTGTCGTCGGGGGCGCCATTCCCCGAAACTTCATTCCTGCGGTGGAAAAAGGGGTGAGCGAGGCGATGCATGAAGGGGTGCTGGGGGGATTTCCCGTCGTTGATGTCCGAGTCGCTGTGTACGACGGCTCGTACCATGTGGTGGATTCGTCGGAAATGTCATTTAAAATTGCAGGATCAATGGCCTTTAAAAAAGCGATGGAAACGGCCCAGCCGGTGTTGCTGGAACCGATGATGACGGTTGAAGTCGAGGCTCCGACGGACGCCGTCGGAGCCGTGATGGGCGACCTGAATGCGCGCAGAGGTCGCATCCTCTCAGTCAACGCGAACGATCATGCCGAGCAGATTACCGCGCTTGTACCGCTCGCCGAATTGTTGAAGTATGCGCCGGCGCTGAACGGCATGACAGGAGGGCGGGGAAGCTATGTGATGGAGTTTGCCCGTTACGAGGAAGTGCCACGCGAGCTGGCAGCCAAGATTGTCGAACAGCATAAGACAGAACGGCACGCTGTGGGAGCGCACTGAAAGGCGCAATCGCTCGTCGTGCGTGAGGCGTACGTCGTCTTTCGACTACGCTCAGGACGGTGAGCCAGTCGAACCGCATCTCGCAAACACGGACGGGACTCACGCTCGTTCCGTCCCGTGTTCGCTTCGTGTCCTCGGCGATGCGGTCTGCACATTTCATGAGCGAGACTGAACGCGATTACTCAGTGGATTTGAGCACGACATAGAAGGCCCGATTCTCGCGCAGTACCCGGAGCAAAATCGTATCTCCTCGCCGGAGCCGCGAGATCGCCGAGTGAAAATCAGCGGCTGAACTCACTTCTGCGCGGTTCACCTCCTTGATCAGGTCGCTTACTTGGAGGCCTTCGGCGTGGGCCAGACTACCGGCTTCGACTTTTGCGATGAGCGCTCCCTTCGACTCGCGTAAATTCAAGGTCTCTGCCAACCCCGGAGTTAAATCCTGCACATCAAGGCCGAGCTTTAGATCCAGTTTGGTCTGTGGAGTGGTTGCGGCAATGATGGCATCACGGCGCTCACTCAATGGGATATTCAGGACGAGGCGACTGCCGTCGCGAACGACTTCAATGTGCGCAGTTGCGCCGGGTGTGAGCGCGCCGATCAGCCGTGACAACTTGTTCGGCGAATCAACCAGGCTCCCGTCAATTTTCACTATGACGTCGCCCGGTTTAATGCCTGCCGATGCGGCTGGATCTTTTTCAAAGACCTCATTGACGAGAACCCCCTCGCTTTCGGTCACGCCGAATTTCTTGGCTAATTCAGGTGTCATTGGTTGAATGCCGACACCGAGCCATCCCCGCACCACTTTGCCATTTGCCAGGAGTTGTTCGATAACTTGCTTGGCCATGTTTGATGGAATGGCGAAGCCGATGCCTTGGGCAAAATTAATGATGGCCGTATTGATCCCGATCACTTCGCCGCGAAGATTGAACAACGGTCCACCGGAATTGCCGGGATTAATCGACGCATCAGTCTGAATAAAGTTTTCGTACCGCGACAGGTTCATGTTTTCCCGTCCAATGCCGCTGACGACTCCGAGAGTTACCGTGCGGTCGAGCCCAAAGGGATTCCCCACTGCAAGGACCCATTGTCCGACTTTCACGGAAGCGGAGTCGCCAAAGCGAGCGTTGGGGAGAGGACGGCTTGCCGTCACTTTGAGAAGAGCCAGGTCAGTATCAGGATCTTTACCGACCACGTTCGCCACTAGTTTGGTCTTATCAGAGAACCGGACTTCGATCTCGGTTGCATCGCCGATCACGTGGTTATTTGTGATGATGTACCCATCGCTGTCTATAATCAGGCCAGAGCCTGACCCTGAGGCATTTGGGGTGCGCTCTCCCGATCCTTCACGAGATCGACCGGTGTTTGGAAGAGGAAACAGATTCACAACGGACGGCTTGGCCTGTTCGGCGAGGTTAGTAATCACGGCCTGAATTTCTTCAAGGAGACGAATGCCTGGCAGTTCTGCGCGAACAAGCTCTGGATGTACCAGTGCAGGAAGCAGTAGAAGAAGGGGCAGGATTACCTGCTGACGCAGATCATGAGCAAACTGTCTCGTGAACATGAGAAAGAATCGTGTGTTCAAGGACACAGGACACTGCGTCTCAGTCTACGCGGATTTCGTTGTCGCCGCATTGAGTGTACGTTTGCTGGTAAACCAAGTTACGAGGCGATCCACCTCGGATTCTACTCCAATTAAGACGACGATATCGTCGGTCCGGAAGATCAACCCCTCGGAGGGAGCGAGTAAGAATGGCCCGCGTAAGACGGATGCAATATGGACCGAGGACGATCGTGGCATGGCACTGAGAGTTTGGCCGACGGCAGCTGCGTGCCTGGTAATGGTCAGACGCTCAATTTTGGCAGATCGAATCCTTAAGTCCTGCTGAAGCTTAAGGGAATCCTCATGAATCGCTTCAAGTTTAAGCTCGCGAATTTGCCCATCGATCTGTGTCAACGACTGCTTCAGTGTCTGGACCCGGGTTACCGCCTGCGACACTGTCGTGTCGAGGGCTGCGTCATGCTGATACTGGTTTAAGGACGGGCGGCTGATGTGGTCTGCGACCTGTCGACCGACTTCGGCGGTGACTCCATCGATCTGTTGAAGGATTCCCGACGCGTGCCAGTGAAGGCGAATAATCTGTGTCTTGCGATTGACGCGCTCAGAAATTGATAGAACTACTTCATACAGTGCGCTGCCCGTAATCGATAGTTCTTTGTGAAGACGGCCGAGGAATTCAAGACTCATAGTCCGATAAGATAGATTATGTCAACTTATGGATTTATCCTGCTTTCACCCTGAAGGCAGGACGCTCTATTACCTTTCACCACGTACCATACCAGATTACTGTGTCGACTTCATCGGATAACTGAGTCCGCTTTCATATGGCAAAGAAGTTTGCATTCATCCCGAGCTACTCGTATGATCCATTCCAGTATGAACTGCACGAAATGCAAAACAAAAGCTGTCATGAAGCTCCCACGGCACAACGCTGCCTTTTGCAAGCCCTGCTTCAATCATTTTGTCCATGATCAAGTCGAGAAGGCGATTAAATCACAAGCTATGTTCGGTCCAGATGAGCGTATTCTTGTGGCGGTCTCGGGCGGCAAGGACAGCCTGGCGCTCTGGCATATTCTCCTTGCCCTGGGTTACCACGCAGACGCGTTATATGTACACTTGGGCATCGCGGGCTATTCGGAGCGATCGTATGACAAAGTCCAATACTATGCGAAGATGATTGCGGCGCCACTGGGGGCCACACTGCACACGCATACGGTTGAACAGGAAGCAGGCGCCGGCATCAAAGAACTGGCCCAGCTGGTGCATCGCCCCACCTGTTCGACGTGCGGCACAATCAAGCGCTACCAGTTTAACCGGGCAGCAATTGAAAAAGAGTATGATGTCATGGCCACCGGACATAATCTTGATGACGAAGCAGCTCGTCTCCTTGGCAATGTGCTGCATTGGCAAGAGGAATATCTGGACAAACAAGGTCCTAGTTTGCCCGCCTCTGTGGAAGGCTTTGCCAAGAAGGTAAAACCGCTCTATCGATTGACGGAACGTGAGCTGGCTGCCTACTGCGTCTTAAATAAAATCGATTATATCGTGGATGAATGTCCAATGGCTCAAGGGGCGAAGACGCTCCTTTATAAGGAAGTCTTGAACAGGCTGGAGACTGAATCCCCCGGCACGAAGCAGTATTTCTATTGGGGGTTTCTGGAAAAACAGCGTAAGCAAAGTGCCACCTCCGCACCGGCGACAATGGCTGAAAAAGACCAGACAATCCTGCATCCCTGCATGTCATGCGGTCAACCGACGACCGCCGAAAGTTGTTCGTACTGCAAACTCATGGCGCGGGCAAAGAGCGCTGTCCCGCACTGATAGCATACAGGCAAACGGATGGCCTCTCCCCAACGCGACTATTACCAGATCCTCGGCCTATCACGGGAAGCCTCCGCCGACGACATTAAAAAAGCTTACCGCCGCCTTGCCCGCCAGTACCATCCCGATCTCCATGCCGGCACGAAAAAAGTCGAGATGGAACGGAAGTTCAAAGAGCTCAATGAAGCACAGGAAGTACTGTCCGACCCCGAGAAACGGAAAAAGTATGATCAGCACGGTTCGCAATGGGAACAAGCCGAGGCATTTGAGCAGGCGCGCCGGCAGACCGGCGGTGGATTCGGCGGCAGGGCTAGTACAGGGTACAGCACAGGAGACTTCTCGGATATCTTTGAGAATCTCTTTGGCGGGAGTGCGCGAGCTGGCGGCCCACGAGGATTTGCCTCACAGGGTGAGGATGTGGAAACCGATGTCGCGCTGTCGTTGCGGGAAGTGCTATCCGGCGTGACGAAGCGGGTCTCCCTCATGGAAGCGGTATCCTGTAGATCCTGCCGGGGGAGCGGATCGCTTCGGGGCCGCCCTTGTCAGGTCTGTCATGGATCGGGCACGGGCATGGAACCGACGACAATCGAAGTCAGGATTCCGGCCGGTGTGCTCGCCGGCACCAGAGTGCGTGTGGGTGGGAAAGGACAGCCTGGCAGCAACGGCGGAAAACGTGGAGACCTCTACCTCCATGTCTCAATTAAAGAGGACAGAATATTTCGCCGGCAAGGCAGCGATCTCCACGCCACTCTCCCCGTCTGGCCCTGGGAAGCTGCGTTGGGGGCTGAAGTGATGGCGCCGACATTGGGAGAGCCGGTTCGCGTGAAAATTCCAGCCGGGAGTCGAGCGGATAGCAAACTGCGCCTCAAGGGAAAGGGCCTTCCGACGGCAACCGGTACCCATGGCGATCTATTCCTCACCCTACAAATCGTTATGTCGCCCTCCATATCAAATGAGGAACGGTTACTGTACGAGCAACTTGCCCGACAACCCCATCAAGACCCGCGGGCTGAGTTGATCATCAAAGCGCAACAAGAATAGATATAACGTACCGGAGGTCCGGGCGCGAGACGGACTCCGCAAATCCCCTCAATAGCCGCTGCGTCCTGCCCGCTCCCCCTCCCCTGTTCCCTTACGGTTCAGCGCATGGCGCTTGCTTGCGTTGCCTCGGTCTGTATGGCAAGCTACAGCGCGTAAATGGCGAGCAGATCATGACTTATCTGACCGAAGTTAGATGTGGGCCATTTTCAGCCGTTCCGTAAGGTGTTCTTAGAAAAAGGAGAAGTCTATGAAGCGAGCAACAAAGACGATTGTGTCATGTGGTGTTGCAGCGGTGTTTATGCTGGCCTTGGGGGGTACCGGTGTATGGGCCAATGATCCCAGCTACGGTCACGCCGGCAGCCATGGTGGACACGGTGCAATGGGTGGTTACGGGAAAGGCATGATGCATAGCGGGACCGGCCATTTGATCCGGCACTTGCTCAAGCATGAAAAGGACATCGGGCTGACGGCGGACCAAGTAGCGAAACTGAAAGACTTCCAATTGAGTCTGGACAAGGTCCGTATCAAGGCGGAAGCTGAGATTCAAATTGCCGAGCGTGAGCTGAAGGCCCTCACGGACGACGATAAGTCGGATGTTGCTGCAATCGAAACAAAGCTGAAACAGAGCGAAGATCTACAGGTACTGCTTCGCTTGACCGCGATCAAGATGCGGCGCGACGTGATGGCGGTGTTGACACCCGAGCAGCGGGAGAAGGAAAAGACCGAACACGACAAAGTGATGCATCAGCACAAAGGGGGGGACATGGGGTACGGCAATCCACATGGCAGCGGCATGCCCCGTGGCTCCAATCCCCATGGCAAGAACCCGCATACGGGATATGGCGAGGTTGCACCACCTTCTCCACCCAGTAACATGTCTGTGCAATAGCATTGCCCTTTTGCAGGCCGCTTCGCATTCATCGTAATGCGGTGCGCACGACGCGAACGAAAAGAAAGGACGAGTAGAATAGGCTATGGCGAACGACCTAATACTGAAGAGTCATGATCTGCTGGTTGGCCCGTCCCGGGCACCGGCCCGGGCGATGCTGAAAGCCGTGGGGTTTACCGACGATGATTTGTCCAAGCCTCTCGTCGGGGTGGCCAATACCTGGATCGAGGTCATGCCGTGCAACTACCACCTTCGCCGGCTGTCGGAGCGGGTCAAAGCCGGGATTCGTGCTGCCGGTGGAACACCGATCGAGTACAACACGATCGCGGTTTCGGACGGCATTTCAATGGGGACTGAGGGCATGAAGGCCTCGCTCATTAGCCGGGAAGTGATTGCCGACTCGATCGAGTTGGTCGCGCGCGGCCACTTATTTGATGCGGTTGTCGCGCTGTCCGGCTGCGACAAGACGATTCCTGGCACAGTCATGGCGCTTGCAAGGTTAAATTTGCCATCTGTCATGCTCTACGGCGGTTCCATCATGCCCGGAAAGTTCCAAGGGCACGACGTCACGATCCAGGATGTCTTCGAAGCCGTCGGCAAACATGCCTCCGGCCACATGAGCAACGCTGAACTGAAAGACCTTGAAGACCACGCCTGCCCTGGCCCCGGCGCGTGCGGCGGACAGTTTACGGCCAATACCATGGCAATTGCCTTCGAGTTTCTGGGCATTTCACCCATGGGACGCAATGGCGTCCCTGCCATGGATCAGCAGAAGGATGGTGTCGCCTTCGAATGCGGCAAGATGGTCATGGAATTGATCAAACAGAACGTCCGGCCCAAGCAGATCATCACCCGCAAGTCGCTTGAGAATTCGATTGCTGCGGTTGCAACAACGGGTGGATCGACCAATGCCGTGCTCCACCTTCTCGCAGTGGCGCGCGAAATGGGGATTAAACTGGACATCGACGATTTCGACAAGATCAATCGCAAAGTCCCGTTGCTTGCCGATCTCAAGCCCGGGGGGCGGTTTACCGCCGCCGATCTCTACGCGGCAGGAGGGACAACACTGGTAGCGAAGCGCTTACTTGACGCAGGTATTCTTCACGGCAATCAGCCGACCGTAACAGGGCTCACGATTGGAGAAGAAGCGAAGAAAGCCATCGAGACACGAGACCAGCAGGTGCTTCGTCCGTTATCGAGCCCGATCAAACCAACCGGCGGCATGGTCATCCTGAAAGGTAATCTTGCGCCGGAAGGCTGCGTGGTCAAGGTTGCCGGACATTCCATGATGAAATTCCAAGGTCCGGCAAGAGTCTACAATCGGGAAGAAGATGCCTTCGGCGCAGTCAAGTCCGGGCAGATTAAGGCCGGCGATGTGGTGGTGATTCGGTACGAAGGTCCTTCGGGAGGACCGGGTATGCGCGAGATGCTGGGAGTCACGGCTGCCATTGTCGGGGCAGGACTCGGCGATTCCGTGGCATTGTTGACCGACGGGCGATTCTCCGGCGCAACACATGGCTTGATGGCCGGCCACGTTGCTCCGGAAGCGGTGAGAGGCGGCCCTATTGCGGCAATTAGAAACGGCGACCGGATTACTTTCGATATTGCCAAACGCCGGCTGGATGTGAATCTCACGCAGAAGGAAATTTCCGCCAGGCTCAAGAAGGTCAAGCAGCCGGCACTCCGCTATACATCCGGCGTGATGGCGAAATACGCGAGGCATGTCTCATCCGCCTCGGAAGGGGCCGTCACGAGCTGATCATCATATCAGTTGTGGCAAGAGACCAGGGGGATGACCACATGCGGTCAACTCCCTGGCCTCTTATCACCGCACCGTGACAAATCTTATTGCCCTTTGAACCTTCCCCTCATCTCAATCATCATTTTTCCGAGATCCGCTTCCGCCTTACTCTGTTCACTTACCAGCTGATCTAAATTATAGGGTCGAGCCGGTGTGGATGGTACGATCGTGGCAGGATTCGTTGGAGAACCGGCTGAACTGCCGGCCCTGGGCTGAGCCGGCATAGGGACTGGAGATTCAGAGACAGGGGCCGGAGGGACATTCATAACTCTGGCAGGAGAAGAATTAGTTTGAGTAGCGGGGGCCATGGCGAATACGCCATGCCGGCTAAGCCACTGCGTTACCACGGCCGACTTCAAGGAAAAACTGATGCTTGCGATCGGCATTCCATCGACAGCCATACGTGCGATCGCGGTATTCACTCCCACCATCCGGGCTTGCTGGTTAAGCAAGGGACCGCCTGAATTTCCACGATTAATCCCCGCCTCCGTTTGAAATACATGCTTGCCCGGGACACCCTTGAAATGGTCGAATTCAGCGCTGATTGTGCCGGTGGTTAAGGTCCAGAGCCCACCCTGCTCAGGATGACCGATGGCTACGACATGATCTCCGATACGTGCCGTCTCCGAATCACCAAGCGTCACAACCGGGAGCGGTGCCTTAACCTCATCCAGCTCAAGCAAGGCCAGATCCAATGGCTGCGAATAGGCCACGACTCGCGCTGTGCTGCCGCGAGACAAATCACGTTTCTGATCGCCGGTTACCCTGTCCGGCTTCAGATAGACCATGAGTCTGGGAAACGGGCGGCCCGTCGCTTCTTCAATGATCACATGGGCATTGGTCAGCACGAGTCCATCCGATTGGATAATGGAACCCGTTCCTCCGTTGCCACGTGTGCCGGTTTCAGGATAGCCCATGACCATTACGACCGCAGGAGCAACCTGCTCATAAATCTCTCGCGGGCTGAGTTCCTTGGCCTGTACAGCTTCAGCCAGAAGCAGTAGAGCGACTGTCAGCTGTGCAAGGTACATACACTCTCAGCAAGTTCCCAATATCAGGTTAGCGGAAGTCTCGACGCTGAAAAATGACGGATGCAAGCAGGAGCAGGAAGGCGGCGTAGGCCATGCCGTACGCGACAATCAGCACCAGCTCGTTGAGCGGCACATCGATGTGGTGCGTGACATTCCCTTTCAGATTAAATCGCTCCAGGTTGGGTAATAGGTAGTACATTCCCTCCAGCACACTTCGACCAAGACCGTCCATTTTCTGGCCGAACGTTTTCAAATCCGCTGTCAGATGGCCGATCACATAAATAGCCAGCGTGAAAATGGCACTCAGGGTCGCGCTGGTAAAGGTTGAACACAGCAGCGCGACTGCGGTGACCACCATACATTCGAGTAAAATGAGCCCGATGGCCTTAAAGAGGACCGCTTCGATGGGCACACTCTGAGCCACGAGGACAGCGAGGAGACCGGCCGTCATGATGATCATATTTACAAGCAGTGTAATGGTGAGTCCGAAAAACTTTCCAAGAAGAAATTCAAACCGGGCGACCGGCTTGGATACGATGGTATAGATCGTTTTCTTATCGATTTCTTTGCTCACCAATCCGATACCGACAAAAATGGCGATCAGGACACTGAAGATATTGACGCTTCCGAGACCGATGTCCAGCAGCAGTCGGTGGAATTCGCCCAGAGTCAGCCGCATGAGCAGAAGGGAGCTGCCGATCATCAAGAGGGCGAAGATCAGGAGGTTGTACAGCAGCTTGTCTCTAAGATTCTCGCGAAACGTGTTCAATGCAATCGATAACACCTTCATGACACCGGCGCCTCCTTCGCGGACTGAATCACGTTCGCCTCGCGGATAAACAGATCTTCGAGTGAGGCTTTATGCGGTGTGAGCGCCACCAGCTTGGCCTTGGCCGACCGGATCACGTCAAGCGCCTGATCGACATCCTGCTGGCTTGCCAATACCACCATGACCCGCTCCCCTTGAAGGACGACTTTCCCTGCCAAGGGCCTGATCCGTTCCAGCGCTTCCGGAAGCAGGCGATCGATCACCATCTCCACTTCATGGGTGGTGCTTCCTGCAAGCAATTCTGAGACATGTCCGCAGGCGACCAACCTCCCCTTCATAATCATGGCCACGCGATCGCAGAGCATCTCCGCATCATGCAGAATGTGGGAACTGAACATTACCGTCTTGCCGGACTCTTTTAAGCGGAGGATGAGATCGCGAACTTCTTTGCGTCCAATCGGATCGAGACCAGACATCGGCTCGTCCAGTACCACCAATTCGGGGTCATTGATCAATGCCTGTGCAATTCCCACCCGTTGCAACATGCCCTTGGAAAATTTGCGCAATTGCAGGTCGCGAGCGTGCGACATCCCGACGGTTTCCAATAACTCATCGACCCGCTGCTCCAGGGTAGTTCCCCGGAGGTTGAATAAGTGCCCATAGAACCGGAGAAATTCTCTGCCGGTGAGGTAGTCATAAAAGTACGGCGACTCAGGCAGAAAGCCAAGCTTAGCTCTGGCCTGGGGGGCACCGATCGGATAGCCGAAGATTGAGGCAGTACCGCTTGTGGGATAAATGAGCCCCATTAGCATTTTGATCGTTGTCGTCTTTCCTGCGCCGTTCGGGCCGAGAAATCCGAACACTTCACCACGCCGCACGTCGAGAGACAGTCCGTCGACAGCAGTGACACGGCGGCCCCAAAAACCGACGCGGAAGACTTTTGTTAAGTTTTTAGCTTCTACGATGGTTTCAGCCGTGGATTCCATGCCTCGTTCGCTCCCTTACGCACGACCTTCTTTGTCCAGTCTGAATACTTTAAGCCGCTTCGGATGAGTAGAACTTGAAACATTTCCCGTCTTAGTATCCAGCTCATAGGATCCACCAAATGGTTCCAGAGGGATCTGGGCAACAGCTCCACTGGTGAGTAAGTCCTGCAGCTTTGTGGGAAACCGCCCTCGAGTGCTCTTGTATTGTTGGACTGCTGATTCCAAGAGACGAATATCTCGCTCGATGATGACTTCTTTAGCTCGAACCGCAAGCCTCTCTCGCATTGCCATATCAGGATTTTCTCTCCAGAGCGCTTCGAGAAATTCAAGAGCCACATCGGGATTCCCGGCCTCTGAATACATCCTTGTGGCCAACCCCGGCAAAAAATCAGGAGCCCCCAGTGTCCGCGCTGCCACTCCGATATATTCTGCACCCTTTGGAGCATTCCCAAGGTAAAAATAGTGATTATAGCCAAGCAAAAATGGGAGGTTCCATTCCGATGGATTTTCTCGGTGCCCCTTTTCAAGGAGACTGTTGCTCAAGTCAACGCGGTTCCCATATGACGTGAGAACCACACCTCCAACGTAGTAAGAGTACGCATATTGAGGATCCAGTGTCGTAATCACGTCAAGCGCGTGATACATCCACTCATACTCGTCGCCGCTATTCTTCCTCTTGCCAACGACTTGCAACAGCTGTAGCCACAGCAGGTCGGCACCAAGATGATGATAGCCCAACAGAGCAGGTTTGAGATATTCTCCGCGCGGAAGTTGTGCCAGCGCATCAATTTTCACCAACTGCCCATCAATGCGTCGGTCCAATTTCTGTTGCAGGAATACAATGGGGGCCAAGAGGACGACCGCCGTCAAGATTCCTACAGCCCACATCATCTGACGTGAAGTTTTTGTGAACATTTGACGAAGAATTAGAAAGGTAAATGCTGATGCGAAAGAAAATCTTGTTTAATGCACGATGTCCCGCCGGCTGTTTCCAGCCAGCGGGACATCTCAGTGCTGTCTAGGTTCCGCTAGAGCCTAGTAAACACCCGTCCTGCAATCTTGCGCGCCCGTACTATCGGCCGAGGACCAGACAGACATCCAGTTGGGAGCGGCAGCATCCCCATCCAGGTTGCTCGCAGCCGTGGCACGGAAACCAGCAGCCCCTGGTCCAAAGTCTGTCGTGCCAGGTTCGGCAGTGTCGGTTGCCACAGGGGCCGCTGTCGGGCCCTGACAGGAGGTATACGAAACCTGATAAGTTCCTGTCGCGTACTGATAATTCACGTTGCCGGTAGCTTGGAAGCCGAGATTCGCAAAGGTCCCGCTAGAGAGTCCCGCACCTGCAGCGACACCTGTGCACCATCCTGCAGGGTTTGCTGCTTGGGGAGTAAGCCATGGTGATCCAGCCGCGTTCCAATTCTGCGGCGCCATCTTTGTACCCGAAGCTGGTCCAGTAGTTGGCGCAAGAGCCACCGTCAAGAAACAGCCCCGTTCACCCTGCCACGATACTTCCGATGTCTTGATCGCCATCAGATTGGTCTTGGCCTCGGACTGCCGAGACTTCATCTGATACTGCAGGAAGTTCGGAATGGCGATGGCCGCCAGGATGCCGATGATCGCCACAACGATCATCAACTCGATGAGGGTAAAACCCTCTTGTTTCTGGAATACCTTACGCATCGTACTGCCTCCTTGTTGATGGTTCACTGACGGCCCGACTCACTTCGTCTATTTCCATGACCTGCGGCGTTCATGTTGCCGCCTACCTGTCCCTTTAGCAGGTTTGGTGCCTGTCAGCGATATTCGCAAGCCTACCACTGAACTGTTGAAAAGCAATGAGTTATGAAAATTTGGCAGGGAGCGGATTACAGAAGCTCGGCGTCGTGGCTTTCCAGATTCTGTTCGAGGCAGCCGAGAATTGGCATTTTCTTCCTCAGCGCTGGGCCAAAACTAAATATGGAAAGCGTTTGTGGCGTCAGAAACAAGCGCTGATTCGAAAAGAATACCGATATAAAAGAATCTGAGAGTGATTTTAAGAGAAACGATGTGTGGATTTGAAAACTTACGGATTGAGAGGCTGCGCCTGTATCTTCTCAGATACGCGCCGCTTGGCCTGTTGGATACGTTCTTCTTTGGTGGGATCGCCCATACCCTGCTCCTGAAATCGTTGGAGCAGTTTCTCATTAGAAGGATCGAGTTCAAGGGAGTGCAGCCAGGCTTCTCTGGCATCAGACAATCGCTGTTGTTTCATGTAAATCTCACCGAGGTGCTCATAGATGACAGGATCGTCGCCGACAAGCGACACGGCGCGTTTGATTTCTGTCAGCGCCTCGGCCAGAAGGCCGGATTTATAGAACGCCCATCCGAGGCTATCGACGTAGTACCCATTCTCAGGTTTGAGCGCGACGGCACGCCTGGTCAGTGACAAGGCTTGATCGATCTTAATACCTCGCTCTGCGTAGCTATAGCCAAGGTAGTTCAAAGCATCGGCATGGTGTGGGTCTATGGTTAACGCCGACTCCATCGCCTTGACCACATCATCGAACCGGTTGAGTTTGTCATAGGCCGTCCCCAGGTTGAAATGCAGGTCGGCATGCTTTGGATTATGGCGAATCCCTTCTTGGAACGCCTCCGAGGCCTTCTCGTACTGTTCACTCTGCAAATGAGCGAGTCCGAGTACAACATGGGGTTCAGGCTGCTTAGGGGTCAGCCGCACGGCTTCTTTCAGGTGTGTGATCGCCTCAGGAAACCGCTTGAGACGGTACTGGAGGACTCCCAAATGAACATGACTTTCAGTATAGGTCGGATCCAGCTGGATGTTGGATTGGTAGGTTTCAATGGCCTTGGGAAAATCTTTGCTTTCTTCGTAGAGATAGCCAAGATAATCGCGCACCTTAGGCTCAGCCGGTCTCGCTTTCAAAATTGATGTGAGCTGTTCGATGGCTTTCGAGAACTCTTTCTTTTCACCGTAAATGAGTGCGAGTCGCAATTGCGCATCGAGATCACCGGGGTCATCCTCCAGCATCTTCTCCAGTTCAGCGAGTCCTCCTGCATAGTCTTTTGTTGCCACGTAGAGCTGGATGAGATGCTGCCGGATATCCTTATTGCGAGGATTCACCTGGTGCAAATACTTCTTAAGAATAGCAATCGACTTTTCCTTGTCCTGCTTCGACTCATGCAGTGCGGCCAGGGCAAGATACGCCGGCTCAAAGGAAGAATTTGCGGCAATCGCACGCTCGAAACTGTCTAACGCCTGCTCGGTATTACCGGAGTCGATAGAAATGCGTCCCAGGTAGTAGTACCCCACCGGAGAATCCGAGGTATGTTTCAACCCCTCTTTGACAGTCTGTTCAGCGAGTCCAACCTGCTTTTGATTCAGTAAGATAATTCCTTTGGAAAAGTAGGCATCGCCTCGTTCAGGAGCGCGCTGAATGGCCTTGTCCAACAGATGCAGGGCGCGGTCTGGTTTGCCTGACCCGGTGAGAATGCCGGCCATTTGAGTCAATAGCTGTACGTCTTGATTCGTCCCGGCACCAACCTCTTCTGCATATTGGGCTGCATTTGCCAAGTCGCCCAGGCCAAAATAGAGTCCTGCGAGGCGAGCTTTTACTTCGTAGGAAGCAGAGTCGGCCGCAAGGGCCGCTCGATATTCTTTCAACGCTGCATTGTAATCATGTGCGAGCTCTGCTTGATAACCGAGCATAAAATGATAGGTGGCGGCAGAATCCGGAGCCGGCAGGGTCGCTTGTGCGTTCGCGGATTGTGCAGGCGGGACGGATGATTCCTGCGCATGCGGGGTTGGCGCGCACGCCATAAGGATGACGGGGGGCGCCACTAAACAGACTCCCATCATCAGCTTGGGAAGCAGCGCATGCCATCTTCGTTGATGCCGTCGATGCTCGATTGTCGGTCCTCTTTGATACACAAGTACCTTTATTGGAATACACTCACAGCGATGTGTGTGGAAGAATTATACCGACCGGCAGAGCGATGCGCAAACTCGTCAAGACTCACGAAGATCAAGACTCTCGAATTTGGCAAACCGGTCCTGAAAGAACAGCTCTTTTCTCCCGATCGGCCCATTCCGATGTTTACTCACGATAATGTCGGCGATCCCCTTGCGTTCTGAGTTTTGATCGTAGACATCCTCTCGATAGATAAACATGACGACATCGGCGTCCTGCTCGATCGCGCCGCTCTCACGCAAATCGGCCAGCATGGGAATCGGAGGCTTGCGGGCCTCCACGGCACGGCTTAGCTGAGAGAGCGCGACCACCGGCACGTTCAATTCCTTGGCCAATGCTTTGAGTGAACGAGAGATATCGGAAATTTCCTGCTGGCGTGATTCTGAATCACTTCGGCCCTGCATTAATTGCAGATAGTCCACAATCAGCAGGTCGAGACCTTTTTCGGCTTTCAAGCGGCGGGCTTTCCCGCGCATCTGTTGCACGGTAATGCCTCCGGCATCATCGATGTAAATGGGCGCCTGTTCCAGCTTTCCGGCTGCTTCAGCCAATCGCCACCAATCCTCTTTTTGGAGTTTTCCTGTCCGCAAGGCGTGTGAATCGACACGGGCCTCGGAACTCAGCATGCGCAGCACAATCTGCGGCTTGGACATTTCCAGGCTGAAGATGCCCACCACGGCCTGTGCATGAATGGCGGCATGAGTGGCAAACCCCAACGCAAGACTGGTTTTTCCCATGCTTGGTCGGCCGGCCACGACAATCAGATCGGAAGGCTGAAGCCCGGCCGTGAGATCGTCGAGATCGTAATAGCCGGTCGGCACGCCCGTCACATGCTCTTTCCGCTTCGACAGTTTATCGACCAGGTCGAGGCTCTCCTTGATGATCTGATTGATCTGGGTGAAGGATCGTTCCAGCTTGCCCTGAGCGATGCTGAAGACAGACCGTTCCGCAAAGTCCAGCAGGTCGTCAATCGAGGCTGTTCCTTCGTAGCCTCTGGTCAACACCTCGGTCGAGGTACTAATCAATTGCCGTGCGACTGCTTTATCGCGGACGATTTTGCAGTGGTACCGGATATTGGCGGAACTGGAAACGAGCTGAACCAGCTCGGCAAGAAAGGCGGCGCCACCCACCGCCTCTAACTCCCCTTGTCCTGTCAATCGCTCGGTCAGCGTGATCTGATCGATCACTTCACCGGTGTCGGACAAATCGAGCATAGCTCGGTACACTTTCTTATGGGCAGTGCGATAGAAATCCTCTTCGACCAAGAGTTCCATCGCTTTCGGCATGGCGGTATTGTCCAGTAGGATTGCCCCCAAGACTGATTGCTCCGCTTCCAGGTTCTGAGGCGGCAGCTTCGGTTGTGAAAGGTCAATACCCACAGACGACTTCACCGATGCCTCTGCTTGGCGTCCGCGACCGGTTGTTCTCCGGATAGCGCGGTATGGTTTTGAGACAATCCGATTCCTCGGAAAAGCCGGTCAACATTCAGTGCAAACCCGGTAGAAGGAAGATTTCTGCCGAATCTGCCGATCAGATGGTTATAGCGACCGCCGCCGCCGAGCTCGACACCGATGCCTTCGGCAAACACATCGAACACAATACCGTCATAATAGTCAAACCCGCGAAACTCCCCTAAGTCGAGAAACAGCGCGTTCTGATAGCCGTCCTCGCAGAGTGATTGATACACCGTGGCCAGCCGGTCAAGCGATTGGAGGAGCACCGTGTCATTCCCGGCCAGCGTGCGCCCTCTCGCAATCACCTCTGCGTTACCGGAAAGTTCCGGTGCTTCCAGAATAATCCGTCCGAAGCGCTGTGAGATTCGCTCCTGCCCCAAGATCTCCTGAAGCTTGGGAAGGTCTTTGCGCGCAGCCGCATGCTCGGCGCGCTTCTTTCCTTCTTCCGACAAGCCGGCACGAGTCAGCAAGCGCCTGAAAAATCCCACGTGCCCGATCGAGACTTTGAACGATCGCAGACCGATCCGTTGTAAGCACTCGATCAAGAGCGAAATGATCTCCCGATCCGATGCCGGATCATCCACCCCGATGAGTTCCGCCCCTACTTGAAAGATTTCACGATCCCGCCCGGCGTGCTCAGGTTCATGACGGAATACCGTTGTGCGATATGACAAGCGCAACGGCATGCGAGCCCCCATCATCCCCATAGCCACGGTACGGGCAATCTGAGCGGTGGCATCCGGGCGGAGAAGGAGAATACGGCCCGTCGTGCGATCAGGAATTTTGTAGCATTTCTCAACCAGCTCGGGTTCGAGACCTGGGGCCAAGACATCCAGATACTCGAATGTCGGCAAGATGATCTCGTCGTAGCCCTGTCCGGACAATGACTCAATCAACTGGGTCTCGATTTTCCGGAAGCGTCGTGCGGCTTCCGGCAGAATCGTCGCCATTCCGGCTGGAACGAGAGACCGTTCTCTCAGCGGCTGATTCTGCCCCGAAAGAACGCTGTGCGTCGGTGGAGCAGAAGCCATAATCGTCTACGTGGTTCGCCCGGTGTCAGGAGAGATTTGCAACTTTGACCGACAAGATATTGGAGCTGGATTTGATTTGGCTCAACACGCCAGCTGGAAAATCCGTATCGGAACCGATGATCAGCAGGGCATCCCCGCCTCGCTTTTCCAACGCACATTGCATCCGCACGATATTGATGCCGTTATCTCCCAACACGTTTCCAACCATGCCGATGACGCCGGGACGATCCATGTTATGGATGAACAGCAAGTGGCCTTCCGGAACCATTTCCACCTTGAACTGATTGATCTCGACGACCCGCGCCTCTTTTTTGTGGTAGAGCGTCCCGGCCACTTGGTGCGACACCTTCCCGGCTTCGACTCGTACCCGCACAAGGCTCGTAAAGTCTCCGGCATCTGAGATCTTGACCTCTTTGACTTCGATGCCGCGCTCCTTCGCCACGATCGGAGCGTTCACATAATTCACAGGATGCTCCATAATCGGCGAGAGCAGCCCCTTCAGTACCGCAATCGTCAAGGGGGCGACGGATAAGGTTGCCACCTCACCACTATACTCGACGGTCACTCGTTCGATCGCGCCCTGAGACAATTGTATCTGAAGCGCCCCCAGCTTTTCAGCCAACGTGAGAAAGGGTTGCAGACGGGCCAGCAGTTCCGGTGGAACGGACGGGATGTTGACCGCTCCCTTTGCCACGCCTCTGGTGAAATAATCGACGATCTGTTCCGCGATCCCGACAGCGACGTTTTCTTGCGCTTCGGTCGTCTGTGCCCCGATATGAGGCGTGCAGATAAAATTGTCCAGCGACAACAGCGGATTGTCCGCTTTGACCGGCTCTTCCTCAAAGACGTCAAATGCCGCAGCCGCCACGCGTTTCGTTTTTAATGCCTCGCACAGATCCCCTTCATTGATGATTCCACCGCGGGCACAGTTCACGATCATCACACCGGGCTTCATCGTGGCAATGGCTTGGGTATTGACGATGCCCTTGGTCTCCGGCGTCAGCGGCGTATGAACGGAAATAATGTCGGCTTGCCGGAACAGCTCATCCAGCCCGACCATCCGCACTCCCATTCTCTCCGCCTGCTCAGGGGCCAAATAGGGGTCGAATGCGATCACGCTCATGCCGATCCCATGAGCCAGTTTCGTCAGATGGCTGCCGATTTGTCCGGCGCCGATGATGCCGAGCACCTTATTATAGAGCTCGACGCCCATGAACTTGTCCTTTTCCCATTTCCCAGCCTTCACTGAGGCGCTGGCCTGAGGAATACGGCGGCTCATTGCGCAGATCATCGACATAGTATGTTCGGCCGTCGTCACGGTGTTGCCGCCCGGCGTATTCATCACCACGATGCCGCGGCGGGTAGCTGCCGGAGTATCGACATTATCCAGTCCGGACCCGGCTCGGCCGACGACCTTGAGCTTTTCTGCGGCCGCAATCAAGTCCGCCGTAACTTTCGTGCCGGAGCGCACGATCAGCCCATCGGCATCCTTGATCTCCCGGTACAGCTCCTCTTTCGGCATTTTGGATTTCACCACGACGGTGAATCCGGCTTTTTGAAGGAGCTCGACACCCTGCGTCGACAAACTGTCGCTGATCAGAATCTTCATTCCTGCTGCACTCATGCGCATGCCTCGTCCGGTTACTTCGCCATCAAGATTTCTTGTGCTTTGCCCACACCGCTGCCCAGTTTGACGGGATGGCCGAGTCCCTTCAAGACCATTTCAGTCGCGGCCAATGCGGTAATGACATCGAACGTGTCCGCATATCCCATATGCGACAGACGGAAAATTTTCCCCTTGAGATGATCTTGTCCGCCCGCAGCCGTCATGCCGTACTGAACTCGAAGATTCTTATAGATCGCCTGCCCATCCACGCCGTCCGGCGCACATACCGCAGTCAAGGCATCGCT
The DNA here is from genome assembly GCA_022842445.1 of Nitrospira sp. Classification (GTDB taxonomy): domain Bacteria; phylum Nitrospirota; class Nitrospiria; order Nitrospirales; family Nitrospiraceae; genus Nitrospira_D. The sequence goes on along the minus strand of JALHPO010000002.1, from coordinate 5,114 downwards.
GGGCGATTCCTTGGGAAACAGTGCCAAGCCGGCTGCCTTAATGCCCTCTCGCATTGCCAGGGCCAGCCGACCCTGCCGAGCGAACATCTTATCCAGCCCTTCTGCTTTCATGATTTTAAAGACTTCCTGAAGGCCGATGATTAACGAAACGGTCGGAGTGAAGAGGGTTTGGTTCTTGGCCTGATTCTCGCGCTCTTTCTTGAAATTGAAATAGAAGGCGGCGTTCTTGGCCTTATCCGCCATTGCCCAGGCCTTGTCGCTGACGCTGACGAATGCCATGCCGGGCGGTAGCATCAACGCTTTCTGCGAACCGGTGATAACCACATCCAAGCCCCACGCATCGGTCTTGATATCGAATACTCCCAGCGCGGTAATGGCATCGACTACGAGGATTGTCCCTTCATATCCCTTGACGATTTCCCCCACGGCTTTGATGTCGTGCGAGACGCCGGTGGATGTTTCGCTCGCCTGCATATAGACCGCTTTAATAGAAGGATCTTTCTTGAGTGCGTCGGCCACTTGCTGTGGATCGACAGCATGGCCCCATTCCACCTTTAATTCAGTCGCCTGCGCGCCGAAGGTTTTGCACAGTTTGCCCCAGCGCTCTCCAAATTTTCCGGCATTTATACACAAGGCCTTGTCGCCGGGAGACAGAAAGTTTGAGACAGAGCCTTCCATCCCGCCGGTGCCGGATGCTGCAAGCATCAACACATCGCCACGAGTCTGGAACAACCACTTCAGGCCTTCCCTGACCTCAGCAAAGATCGGATCGAATTCCGGCGCTCGATGATGAATCATGGGCCGGGCCATCGCCAGGAGCACTTCCGGCGGCACAGGCGTTGGGCCGGGAGCCAGCAAATACCGCTTCAACATGGATCGATCCTCCTTCGATAACACCTGATGGGGGGCAACTTGAAAAAGAGGCGGTACGCTACCATTTGCAATGGGAAGCTGTCAAGAAATCGCCCGCACAACCGATGATGTTTTCAGGACTTTTCACTTTCAATCGAAAGAGTACTCCACTCACTGGGTTGGGAATACGTACAAGAACACGATGCAGTGTGTGTTGACACGAACGGGGGGTGCGCCTTCCCTGTTCGATTTCTTGACAAGCATGTGATACCCCGATAGTCTAACCCCACTCAGTCTTCATAACTCTTCATGACGAGGCCATATTGATGACATCCAGACTTCGAACCGTAGACATCCTGCCAATGGGGTTGCTCTTTCTTGCTGTATCGCTTTCACCACTAACGGGGGTTGGTCGTGCCGAAACTGCCACCGCAGGCCAAGACGCGCAGGCGGCTACCCAGGACGATGACGATCTTGACTCTAATCTTGTTCCCCTCGAACCGGAGTTGACCGGCGCTCCTCCAGATCTCCCATCGACCGGAGAAGCTACGGCCAACACTACCGGCAAAACCGTCGCGTCGCCGGCCGATGCAAACCATACCGGCTCATCTGCAGACACTTCCGAGTTATCGGCTGCAATGGCCGAATCAAGCGCAACATTCTACAACATTCCCGTTGTTCGCGACCCTGCCGTAGACAGCCACATCCGGTACTTCAATACATCGATCAGAGGCCGGTTTGAACAATGGCTGTTGCGTCTCAGTCGATACCGTCCGCTTGTTGAAACGATATTTGCTGAGTTCGGTCTCCCGAGCGACTTGGTTCATCTGTCGTTGGTCGAAAGCGGGTTCAATCCCTATGCCTATTCACGAGCCAAAGCCACCGGCCCCTGGCAGTTCATGAAAGGAACTGGAAAGGTCTACGGGCTTCGGATCGACCATTATGTCGACGAACGGCGCGATCCCATTAAGTCAACCGTGGCCGCAGCCAGGTACCTGAAGGACCTGTATGACATGTTTGGGACCTGGCCATTGGCGATGGCCGCGTACAATGCAGGCGAAGGCAAAGTGATGCGCGCATTGCACAAGATCCAAGGCGAGACCTTCTCGGATATTTCAAAAACCAAGCTGATCCGCCAAGAAACCAAGCAGTACGTGCCTCGAATTATGGCGGCGACCATCATTGCTCGGAATCTTGACCAATATGGATTCAGCCAAACGCCGGCACCTCCACACCAGTTTGAAGAAGTCGCTGTCGATCGCGCGATGCATTTCCGGGCGATTGCCAATGCAACCGGCATTCCGTATGAAGAGCTTCGTTTGTTGAATCCCGAGCTGCGCCGCGATGCGACGCCTCCTGATGATTCTGCGTATCAGCTCAAAGTTCCTGTCGGAACAGGTGCGAAAGTCATGGCAGTCCTGGATCGAATCCCCTCTTACAAATTCCCTCCCCTTCCTTCGGTGAAGTCTCACCACGTCAAGAACAAGTCGTCGCAACGATACCGTGTCCGCAACGGAGACACGTTAGAAAAGGTCTCCAAACGATTTCACGTGCCGTTGAAAACGCTCAAGGCACGGAATAACATTTCTAGCCCCGTCATCAAAGCCGGAGATTCTCTTCTGATCGCCCGTTAGCTCTGAGTGCTGCTGGGAAGGCATGCACGAGTTTTAGGCGCCGCTGGATGCATCCTACAAAGCACACCCCGCTACATTTGTCACATACTCATCTAATGCATTGACCGGACGCGGTGAGGACGACCATGACGGTCGACGGCTCCCCGGTCTCGATAGGACAGGGATGCTGTCGCAGGAAACGATCTGTCCGTACGTAGCCACGCACGGGTCACATTCGCAGGGGCGGTTCTATTGTTGATGCAAACTGCCGATTAGGGCTTGGCAGGAGTCTTGGATACAGCAGGCGCGGCGGTCGCAGCTGGAGTCGTCTCATGTGCCTTTCTGGCATCGAAGATTTTCTCGCGAATGGCCGCTTCGCTCGCGAATGGAGAGTTGGGATAGGTCTTTATAAGATCCTGGTATCGTTTCAGCGCCTCGTCCAATTGCGATCGACTTTCCTCGAGCCGAGCCAGTTCGAACATGGCTTGATCACGATTGGCGGAGGCAGGGTTGTCAAGAATCGCGGTATAGGATTTTGCCGCCTGGTCTCGATCGCCCTTCGATAGGTAGGCATAAGCGAGTTTTTGCTGTACTAAACTGGCCAGCGGCGCATTCGAGCCATAGGCCGAAAGAAACCGTGTATAGGCGGCGATGGCGGCATCCACTTGATTGCTTTCCATCAAGGCATTTCCCAGGCTGAATAGGGCAATCGGCGCGGACGGAGTCCGCGGATATTCGTCCACGATTCTCGTATACAGCGTAACCGCTTGCGCAAGGTTGTGCTCGGTCTTTTTCGGATCATTGCCGGGGCGTGTGAGGTAATGGAGAGTGGCTTCACGCTCAATATCGCGGGCTTTGCTCGCCGCTTGCCCCTCATACCATAAGACGCCCCAGACGCCGGCGCCTACCAATACCAGCAATGCGCACCCTACGAGTAACGGCCACCGGTACTCTTTGAGACCGATGAGTTGGTGCTCCAAACTGCTCACCATGTGAGCCTCATCGACCGGTAACGATCGCGGCGGCACTTTGATACGATAGGTCATTATGTCATCGCCTCGGCTAATCGAAGAACGCACATTCCATTCGTGCAAACCTGTGTTTTATACTAGGGAGGCATTCGCGTTGTCAATGCAATGGGCACATACCGTGCACGCAGTCTGCTAGGACGACATGTTTCAGGAAAAACTCCGACAGATGGCCGATGACTCATTGACTCGCCGACTGAGAACACTGAGCTCCGGAACAGGCGCGACCGTTCAATTTGGCGGGCGGTCTATCATTCTCCTCTGCTCCAATGATTACCTGGGACTTGCGATACACCCTGCCGTTATCCAAGCTGCGGTCCGCGCAACCGAACAATATGGAACCGGCGCCGGTGCGTCGCGCCTGATTTGCGGCACGCTCCCGCCGCATGAAGAACTGGAATCTGCCTTGGCCCGCTTCAAGGGGACGGAGTCCGTGCTCTTATTTGGATCGGGATACTTGGCGAACCTTGGCATCATTCCCAGGTTGATCGGTCGCAAGGGACTTATTCTGGCGGATCGATTGTGCCATGCCAGTCTCATCGATGGCTGCAGACTGAGCGGGGCGGATTTCCGGGTCTATCGCCATCGCGACAGCAGCCATGTTGAATCGCTGTTGAAACGGCGGTCATCGAATAGGCCTGCGTTGATCGTCACCGATGGGCTCTTCAGCATGGATGGCGATCTGGCTCCGCTACCGGAGTTGGCCTCGCTGGCCAAGCGATACGATGCGATGCTGTATGTCGATGACGCACATGGGACTGGCGTCATGGGTGCAACCGGTCGAGGGACGCTCGAACATTTTGGAGTGGAACACGAGATCAGCTTTCATATGGGGACGTTGGGTAAAGCGCTGGGGAGCAGCGGCGCCTATCTCGCAGGGCCCCGTGACATGGTCGAATATCTGCTCAATACCGCCCGTCCGTTTCTCTTTACCACTGCTTCTCCGCCCAGTACAGCCGCAGCAGCGGGTGCCGCTCTTGCCATCATTCAACGGGAGCCCGACCGGCGGGCCCGTCTATGGTCCAATCGGCAACGTCTGTTTCAAGGGCTGCAACGGATTGGGTTCCGCATGACCGAAACAATCAGCCCTATCCTTCCCATCCTGATCGGTGATGCGGCCTCGGCCGTAGCCTTCGCCGAACACTTGTTGGCGCATGGAGTCTATGCGCCGGCCATCAGGCCACCCACCGTTCCTGACGATACCAGCCGTATCCGTGTCACTGTGACATCGGAACACACGACAGATCATATCGATGCAGCCCTCCGCGCTTTTGAGTCGGCAGGACAGGCAACCGGTCTACTCTGACGACATATCACGCCGCATCTTCCAGCTATTTTCTTGCCTTCTCAGTTCGCTATGGCATGATGCACACCAGTACTTGAACACAAGCAGTCAGGCTTAGATTGAACGGCCCGATCGACACATTGCTACTTCGTGACCGCCGCTGTTTTCCTTCAAGCCTATGCCCGTTCAGGAAACCCGATAATCTCATGACGGAGTAATCTCGATGGATATTTCGAAGCTGCTCACGTTCTCGGTGAAAGAAGGCGCATCGGATTGTCACATCAGCGCAGGAGAGCCGCCGATGATCCGTATCCACGGCGACCTCAAGAAACTCGA
>JALHPO010000001.1:295143-646983 GCA_022842445.1 Nitrospira sp. | reverse complement strand
TCTTCGTCGTCGTCGTCACGCTCTTTCCCGACGGGCTGGTCGGGATTCTCCGCAAGCTGGGGGCGCGGAAGGACGAACGCAGCGCGCCGGGGCCGACGGAAGCCGGGCCGGCGGCCCCGCGGACTGGAGGCGCCGTCACATGACCGCCGACAACCTGATTTTGAAGTGCGAGAACGTCGTCATGGACTACGACGGCTTCAAGGCGCTCAACAACTGTAACTTCAGCGTGCAGTACAACGAGCTGCGCGTCGTGATCGGGCCGAACGGCGCCGGCAAAACGACCTTGCTGGATGTCATCTGCGGCAAAACCCATCCGACCTCCGGCACGATCATGTTTGGGAAGAACACCAACTTGGTCGGCAAGAACGCCGAGGATATCACCAAGCTGGGCGTCGGGCGGAAGTTCCAGGCCCCCTCGATCTACGGGAACCTCTCGGTCTGGCAGAACCTGGATCTGTCGTTGAAGCGGGCGAGCAAAGGCGTGTTCCCCACGCTGATGGGCCGGTCCACCCCGGCCGAACGGGAACGGATCGGGGAGACGCTGGAGACCATCGGCTTGTCCGCGGACGTGCATACGCGGGCCGGGTCGCTCTCGCATGGCCAGAAACAGTGGCTCGAAATCGGCATGGTGATCCTCCAGGATCCGTCCCTGTTATTGGTGGATGAGCCGGTGGCCGGCATGAGCGATAAAGAAACCGAGCAGACCGGGCGGTTGCTCCAATCCCTGGCGGAGAAGCATGCGATCGTCGTCATTGAGCACGATATGGACTTTGTCCGGCAGATCGCGCGGATCGTGACCGTGTTGGCCGAAGGCACCGTGATTTGCGAAGGCACGGTCGAGCAGGTGCAGGCCGACAATCATGTGCGGGAAATCTATCTGGGCCGGGCCAGGGTGGCGCATTGAGCGCCCGCCCGGCGAGCGGAGTCTGACCACGACCATGGCCCTCACCCTGGAACTGACCAACGTCAACGCGTACTACGGCGAAAGCCACATTCTCCGGAACGTCTCCTTTACCGTCGAGCCGGGGGAAGTGGTCTGCCTCATGGGGCGCAACGGCGTGGGGAAGACCACCACGCTCAAGACCCTCACGGGCCTCTTGCCCGTCCGCTCCGGCACGATCACCTTTAACGGCCGGGACATCACGCACGAGAAGACGGATCGCCGGGCCAAGAGCGGGCTCGCCTATGTGCCGCAGGGGCGCGAGATCATTCCGCACCTGACGGTGCGGGACAATCTGCTCCTGGGCTATTGGAATCGCCCCGCCATTAGCGGCGATGTCACCGAACAGGACGCCTTTGACGAGGTCTATCACTTGTTCCCCAAGCTCACGCAGATCTTGAATCGGCCCGGCGGGGTCTTAAGCGGCGGCGAGCAGCAGCAGCTCGCGATCGGCCGCGCGATCTTGTCGCGCCCCACGCTGTTGTTGTTGGATGAGCCCACGGAAGGCATTCAGCCCTCCATTGTGGATCAGATCGAGGACGTGATCATCGGCTTTAAGCAGTCGCGGCGGTTTGCGATTCTCTTGGTCGAGCAGGGGCTGCATTTCGCCGCCCGCCTGGCGGAGAAATATGTGGTGATGGCCAAAGGCGCCGTGATGGCCGCCGGCAAAAGCGATCAACTCAACGCCGATATGGTCCGCCAGCACCTCACGGTCTAGCGGGCGTAGTCATGAACACTGCTGGTGTAGCCGTCCGTCTCTGCGAGACGAGATTTGGCCATTGTCCTGGGGAATGGAGTTGCGAGTTTCGTGTTTTGTGTTTCGTACTGTTAGGAAAGCCGGCCGAACACTCGAAACCAGGAACTCGAAACTTGAAACCCGAAACAGGTTCCATATCTCTGCAAGAGAGGAGGACGTATGCATCTCACTCCAAGGGAACAGGAAAAATTGTTGATCTATACCGCGGGGCAGCTCGCGGCGGACCGCAAGAAGCGCGGCCTCAAACTTAATCACCCCGAATCCGTTGCGTACCTGACTGCGGCTATTCTCGAAGGCATCCGCGACGGCAAGTCCGTTGCCGATCTCATGACCTATGGGGCCACACTGCTCTCGCGTAACGACGTCATGCCCGGTGTGCCGGAAATGATTCACGAGTTTCAGGTCGAAGGGACCTTCCCGGACGGCACGAAACTGGTGACCGTGCATGATCCTATCCGATAAGCTTCCGGGCCCAATCGGCCATTGCATATTTTTTGTTGGAGGAGGGGACATATGCCGAAGAAGAGCAAACGAGCTCCGGCGAGGGCTCACAAAGCTCCTCAGAAGAAAGGGGGCTCTCTGGCCGCCGCGATCAAGGCCGAGCTGTCCCGACCGATCATTCCGGGCCAACTCCAATTTGCTTCCGGCGACATTGAGCTCAATGCGGGCCGTCCGAAGAAGGAATTGAAGATCGCCAACACCGGCGACCGGCCGATTCAAGTCGGCTCGCACTGTCATTTTTTCGAGGCGAACCGCGCGCTGACATTCGATCGCGAACAGGCGTTCGGGTTTCGGCTCGACATTCCAGCCGGTACGGCGGTGAGGTTCGAGCCGGGCGAAGAGAAGAAGGTGACGCTTGTGGCGCTCGCGGGCCGGCGGATGGCCCATGGCATTAATGCCCTGACCAACGGTTCACTGGATGATCCACAAGTCAAAACGAAGGCGCTGGCGAAGGCCGCGGAGCTGGGATTCTCCGGCAAAGGAGGGGGACGGTGAAAATTCCACGCAAACAATACGCGGATCTCTTCGGCCCCACGGTGGGTGATCGAATCCGGCTTGCCGATACCGAGCTATTCGTCGAAATCGAAAAAGACTTCACTTCGTACGGAGACGAAGCCGTCTTCGGCGGCGGCAAGGTGATACGAGATGGAATGGGTCAGTCTCCAAGCGCCACCAGCGCCAGCGGCGCGCTCGATACGGTGATTACCAACGCGGTGATTCTCGACTACTGGGGTGTCGTCAAGGCGGATATCGGAATTAAGAACGGCCGTATCGCCGGCATCGGTAAGGCGGGGAATTCCGACCTCATGCCGAATGTCACCAAGGGAATGGAAGTGGGGCCCGGCACAGAGGCCATCTCCGGAGAAGGCTGCATTGTGACGGCGGGAGGCGTCGAAACACACATCCATTATATCTGTCCCCAACAGTATTGGGAGGCGCTCTCCGCCGGCCTGACGACGATGATCGGCGGCGGAACCGGGCCTGCCACCGGCACCAACGCCACGACCTGCACACCGGGACCATGGAACATTCATCGGATGCTGGAAGCCTCCGATGGCATCCCGATCAATCTCGGTTTCCTGGGCAAGGGCAATGCATCCCAGCCGCAAGGATTGGATGAACAGATCGAGGCCGGCGCCATCGGGTTGAAGCTCCATGAGGATTGGGGGACCACGCCGGCCGCGATCGACACCTGTTTGAGTGTCGCCGAACGTTATGATGTGCAGGTCGCTATTCACACCGATACGTTGAATGAAGCGGGGTTCGTCGAGGACACGATCAAGGCCTTCAAAGGGCGGACGATCCACTCGTTCCATACGGAAGGCGCCGGCGGCGGGCATGCGCCGGATATCATCAAGGTCTGCGGCGAACCGAACGTGCTGCCGTCCTCGACCAATCCGACGATGCCGTTTACCGTGAATACGATGGATGAGCATTTGGACATGCTCATTGTCTGCCATCACCTGAATAAGCGCGTGCCGGAGGATGTCGCCTTTGCCGAGTCTCGTATCAGGCGGGAGACGATTGCGGCGGAGGATATATTGCACGATTTGGGGGCGATCAGCATCATGTCGTCCGATTCCCAGGCTATGGGACGGATCGGAGAAGTGATCATCCGCACCTGGCAGACGGCGCATAAGATGAAAGTGCAGCGGGGCCATCTGTCGCCGAAGAGCGGGAAGGATTCGGCTCAACACGACAACTTCCGGGCGAAGCGCTATGTGGCCAAGTACACGATCAATCCGGCGCTTGCGCATGGGATTGCTCATGAGGTCGGCTCGGTGGAAGTGGGGAAAATCGCCGATCTCGTCATCTGGAAGCCGGCTTTCTTCGGCGTGAAGCCGGAGATGGTCCTGAAGAGCGGATTCATCGCGCAAGCGCAGATGGGAGACCCCAATGCGTCCATTCCGACGCCCGAACCGATTATCAGCCGCCCGATGTTCGGCTCGTTCGGACGGGCGATCCACAGCACCAGTTTCACCTTTTTATCTCAGGCGGCACTGGATCGGGAGATCCCGAAGAAGCTCGGTTTGCAGAAGCGCGTGGCTGCGGTAAAAAACTGCCGCACGGTGAAGAAGCGCGATCTGAAGTTGAACGATTATCTGCCCAAGATCGAAGTCGATCCGGAAACGTACGTCGTAACGGCGGACGGCGAGCGGCTCACGTGTGAACCGGCGATTGTCCTGCCGATGGCGCAGCGGTATTTCCTATTCTGAGGAAAGGGATCGCTGACAAGTTGCAGGCTGACAAGCCCGGGCGGGGCCTTCGTCCCATCCTGTCAGCTCATCGGCCTGAGGCCTGTCAGCCAGGATTCATGAAGATGCGCGGGTTGCTTGAGGGCTTGCGGTTTACTGATACTTTCTTCCCGTCGGGCGGGTACGCCTTTTCATCAGGTCTGGAAGCGGCCGTGCAGGGCGGCGCCGTGAAGGACTCGGATCAGCTGGCCCGCTATGTCGAAGATCTGCTGCGCGGAGGAATAAGCCGGCGGGAGGCAATTGCCGTCAAACTGGCGAACCGGGCCGGAGCAGCAGGAACACTCGATCCGGCGATCGATGTCGATCGGGAATTGGATTCGACGAAGCTCGGCCGTGATTCGCGCCTGGCCAGCCGACAGATGGGACGGCAGGTGATGAAAGTCGCTGCGGATCAACTCCGGGGCAAGACGGTGCTGACGGAGTATCGCGATGCGGTGGAAGCGGGTAAGGCACCCGGCCACCTAGCCGTCAGTTTCGGGCTGACGCTGGGAGCCTGTGGATGGAACGGCGAAGAAACAGCCGCGGCGTTTCTGTACCAGACGGCGGTGGGATTCGTCTCGGCCGCGATGCGGCTCACTCCCCTCGGCCAGCGTGAAGGGCAGCGTGTGCTGGGAGAGTGGCTCCCGTTGATCGATCGTATCAGTCGCGAAGTCGGGACCGAGACACCCATGAGTTCATGGTCCCCCATTCAGGATATTTACGCCATGCGCCACGGCCGGCTGGAGTGGCGGCTTTTCAGAAGCTAAGAGCGTATGGCAGGTGGCGAGTAGCAAGTAGTAAGTGGTGAGTAGCAAGTGGCAAAAAGGGGAAGGAGAGCGGTGATTGGCTTTCAGCTCTTAGCCATACGCTATTTGCTATAAGCGATAGGCTCTTGGTAATTCCATGCACGACCACAGCAATCAACACCGTCACGGCGACATGCATCCGACGCAAGCCAGAACGAAGGGTATTCCCATCATCGGCGTTGGCGGACCGGTGGGGTCCGGCAAAACCGCGCTGGTCGAAGCTCTGTGCCGGACATTGCGTGACCGCTACAGCTTGGCGGCCGTGACGAACGATATTTTCACCAAAATCGACGCGGAGATCCTGACGAAACGCGCCGCCTTGCCGATCGACCGGATTGTGGGAGTGGAGACCGGCGGCTGTCCCCATACGGCGATCCGGGAGGACGCGTCGCATAATCAGGAAGCCATCGACGATCTGCTCAAACGGCATCCGGACATCGAGTTGATTTTCTTGGAAAGCGGTGGCGACAACTTGGCCGCGACCTTCAGTCCCGAATTGGTAGACTACGTGATTTATGTCATCGATGTGGCCGGTGGAGATAAGATCCCCCGCAAAGGCGGACCGGGTATCACACGATCCGACCTGCTGGTCATCAATAAGATGGATCTGGCTCCCTATGTTCGCGCCGACTTGGCCGTGATGGAGCGGGACACCCTTCGCATGCGGGGCGAGTTGCCGTTCGTCTTTACCAACCTCTTGTCCGGGGACGGACTCGATACCCTCTCGGCCTGGGTCGAGCAACGCATTCCACGGCGGGTCCCGCGCGTGTGATTGTCTCACCGGTGCCTGTGTCACCAAAAAGAAAAAGCTCACCGGATATTCTGACCGAGTCGGTCGGCCGCGCTGGAGCGTTGCGGCTGGAGTATGCCCGGCGCAACGGGCGGACGATCATCGCACGCTCCCACTGCACGACTCCCTGGCACCTGCTCCCGCCGATCTACCTCGATGATACGGGTGCGGCCTATACATTGCTGGTAAATCCTTCCGGCGGCCTGGTGGGTGGCGATCGGTTGTCCATTGACATGAAGCTGGGCGGGGAGACCCATGTCCTCATCTCCGCGCCTTCAGCAAACCGCGTCTATCGCTCGCAGGGCGAGGTGTCGATTCAGGATATCAAGCTCACGCTCGGCGCTGGTGCGGTTTTGGAGTGGTTGCCTGAACATACGATCCCCTTTGCCGGTTCGCGATTCCGCCAAACGATTCATGCGACTTTAGAACCGGGCGCAACTATTCTGTTATGGGATGCCGTCGCGTCAGGTCGAATTGCCAGAAACGAGCGATGGGCCTTTGCAAGTCTGGAGAATGAGATACGCATTACGACAGCGGCTGGGCACTCGCTGGTGGAGCGGTATGCACTCGATCCGGCGACGGACTTGGGATCGGTCGGGCTTGCGGCCGAATGGGACTATGTCGCATCGCTCTATGTCATCAACGATATCGTCCCGCCTGAGGTGTGGAGTCGTTTGGAAGCGCGGATCAGCCTGCTGCTGGATGAGCGAACCGGGTCTCTATTGGGGGGAGTGTCTCAGCCGGCTGCACCGGGAGTCGCGGTCAAACTTCTGGCCAGGACTGCGCCGGATCTTACCGGAGCGCTGGATGCCTTGTGGGCTGCCGTCCGCGCAGAACTCTGGAACCTTCCGCCGGTGGCATGGCGCAAATACTAACGGGGCGGGTCCAAAGAGCCAGCTGCGCCGCCGGCCTTGAAGGATAAGAACGGCATACCTGTAACCTGTTATCTAAGCGGCGGACCATGTTAGCCGTGCGAGGGTGAAGGTTAATGAGACTACCCTTGGATACCGCCATCGCTGAAGACAAGCTGACGAGGTACTTGCTATTACCGCAAGCGCGTGGCGACAAGTCGGCATTTCTAGCGCAAGCCGGCTATAGGCAGGAGACCGCGAGCCACTTGCTGCGAGACTTGCGCACCCAACTCCTTCCGTTGGAGGCACAGCGGCTGGAATCGAACGCATTCGGGCAATACTATGAAATACGAGGCACGCTGACCGGTCCAAGTGGTGTGGCACTGCCCGTTCGCTCCATCTGGATGACAGAACACTTGTCGGGCATTACGAAGTTCGTTACACTGATTCCAGACACGCGGAGGACCAAATGAAGTTTGATCTCTACACGGATGTGGCACTGAAGTGTGATGTGCCAGAGCATCGTCTCCGCCGTGGCGACATCGTCAAATTGGTCGAGCATCATGTGGCGCTTGACGGAACTGAGGGCTATTCCATCGAAGTCTTCAATGCCCTAGGCGATACGATAGCAGTCACCAGTGTTCCTGCCTCTGCCCTTGAAGCCCTCCGCCGAGACGAAGTCCTTTGTGCTCGCACCCTGTAATCAGATAGTTGTGCGACAGACTTGCCTCTCCGACCCGCGGTTTAGGAAAGCGTCTTCGACATCCAACTCCAGCCTACTCAGCCTCACTCAGGCCAAGCATATCCAACAGTTAGACGACAACTCGATTTTGGCTGGAAAAGGCTTGAGTAGGGTGGAGTGAGGTGGGCTTGAGCACAGAATGAGCACAATCGGTTATCTCACCAGGCACGTACGTTCCATTATTTGTTGCCTCCGTCTGAACGATCTTCCATTCCACAGCTGGTCACCCATCAAACAGAGTTTCCACCTGAAAATCAGGCCCACTACCCAAGGGCTTTCTTGAGCAATTCATCACTGCATTGAATGGCAGCTTCCACGCGTTTCAGATGCAGAACTGAGTTGGGATCTTTCGCTAATTCATACGGTGTCGCGGTCATTTGTATTTGAAATGGCAAGCGCACTGAGCAGACGGCCTTCCATAAAACACCGGGACCATCAAGGCGAACCAATCTTCCTTGAGCAACATAGTGAAGGACAGTAGGATTCCCCGTAGGGAGGAATAGCGGGGGCGAATGCAGATATACTGGCTTCAGTTACCTGAATCTCCCAAACGAGTGGTGTGAAATCAAATACTAGGCCTTCCCCAATCGAATCTTTGAGTCCGGACAAATCATCTTCAGGTTGGTCTTTATGGAACAAGCCCTCAAGCCAGCCACTCGGTTGAGAAGTCGACTCCTTGCGAAGGTCCTGTACTTCACGAATTTCCCGAAAAGTTTTCAGGGCGATGGCGGTTTTCAGCCTAGCAACAAACTGATCCTGAAGCTCTAAGGTGGGCGCTTTAATTGAGACTCGACCGATTGGCGCACTCATAAAAACCCATCACGCTGTGCATCACGCAGAAATTGTCGGGTAGTTGACGTGAGTAATTCTTGAGCGCGTTGGGCACCAGAAAAGGGTGTGTCCCATTCACTCGACAGCAAGGGGAATACCAATGGAGCCAATATCCAACGAAATACTCTCGCATTGACTGAATAAGGGTATGTGTTTATCTTTGCCCCATCCAAATACAATACATAGGTGATAACTAAGGTAGATGTGGAAAGTTGATTGATGTCCCCGAGCGGTTCGCCGTAGTAAGGGATTGAGAAAAGTGTAGTGGAAGATAAAAGCCGGTTAAACTGTCTTATGAAAGATCCCCACGACCTCGGCCGTCCGGCCTCACTACGCCTAGTCATATCGACCAACACATAGAGTCCTGTTTCTGGTATCCCACCTACGGGTTGCGCGTTTTGAAAGGCTGATGAGCCAAGTAACCCCCTTTGAATCGCCTCCGAGAACTGAAGATGTTTCGATTTGGGAGAATAGTCTGATGGGTATGAGATACCGAACGAAATAGCGGAATTGTTGGCGATCGGAGAAACGAGAGTAATGGTATCAACCGGCGCAAATGAGTAATTGATTGCACTGCAAGAGGCGCTGGCAAGCAGGATCAATGGCGCGGTCAGAAGGAAAATGACCAAGCGGCTCTGCTGCATGTGGGACCTCCAGGCAAGGATATGAGGTGCAAGCACTTTTCATGCAAATCGATCCTCTCCTTTGCAACTGGGCTACTATGAAACTGTTGCTTTGTGAGCGGAATCATTTGTTTTTGAACCTCCCGTAGGATAGGCCAAAATCCCTGATAAATCGATGGGGGATTCGGGAGTTTTCAAGTGAGGTTTTTGGGAAAACCGGAAGAGAAGGAAGGCTATATTCTGGAGATTTCGGTGGACGGCCGTCCGCGCAGAACTCTGGAATCTGCCGCCGGTGGCGTGGAGGAAGTACTGACAGGGATCGGGCATCTCCTCGTATAAATCTCCTGCCGCATCGTTCTCATCAATTGCCCGGCAAGTCTAGAGTTTCAGGTTGCTCGTTTCGAGTGTGGTGCGGAACTTCAGTGTCTTCTCAAGCCACGCAACTCGAAATCCAGAACCCCGAAAAAATTCGGCAGCAGAGCCGATAGCATTTTGTCTTGTGGCATGTTCACCAACGGGAGACGTCTACTCCGTCTCCCCAGTGCCAAGCTGTCGCGCTCTCTTACCCATTACTGCTCGTCAGAGGAGGCCCATTCCAGGAGTGAATCTGAGAACGGCGCCATCGGCCTGAACGTGAAGCCGAAACCTACGGATGCATCCGCCGATTTTCGCAAGGCGGGTCCACTAGGGAACTTTTATCCTATGGAAGAAAGCAACATCATTCCCGTTCCGTAACTCCAAGAAATCCAGATGAGGGGTTAACGATGAACTCAGCAGTGCTTCTTCCGTTGAATTTCCCGGCAGAGGAAGCAACTCATTAAATCCAAACTGTCCATTGGTGTCGACTGTCGTCATCAAGGTCAAGGTTTGGTTATTCAATGTGTATGATCCCCGCTCGATACCAGCCGGAATTGTCTGAATCTCATCATTGGCGACAGTGAATGTTCCATCCGGCATGAATGTGATAACCGCAGAAAAACCAACAGCAGGGACTGTCAGAGCCCATGTCCCTACGATAGGATTTGCAGTATCGATCACGCGCGAGAGGTGGATCTGGTCACTGGCATTTGGACCAAGGTGTAACACAGCAGTGTCGCCAGAGGCTCCGATGACGAACAGATATGGAGGCGCTCCGGGGTTGGAAAGCCCACCGGTACCATCCGTGTCAACCTCCACTGTAAACGTGAGGGCGTTGGTATTGGGATTCCAGCCGTACGTTCCACGCTCCATACCATCGTTTCCATCCGCTACAGTCGGATCGTCATCGTCGGCGAGGAGATAGATGCCGTTAGGAAGGAAAGTGAACACTCGAATGCCATTTGGGCTGATGGCTGCCCAACCCCCCCCAGATCGAAAATTGCCTCTTCAGGTGTGCAATTGCGTCTGCCTGAGAAGCCAACGGAATATTCGCAGCAGTGACTGCCGCGTCAAAGTTATTACAGGCGAAACATGTCGACGTCGGGAGTGGGGGAATTGCAGCCGGCAGTGTGATGATGTCTGCAGTCGGCGAGGTATTAAGCCCTAAAAGATAGCGCGCAAGATTGACCGGCCATATATGCTGGACATCCGCTACGGCAGTTCTTCCGAGCAGCGTAAAGGGGGTGATATAGGGTTGTGCTAATCCTTCAAGGAAAAACAGCCCGCTACCGAAGGTGATTCTGTCTCCTGAACGGTATTGAAATTCCCCATTGGCACCGGTTTGCCCCGACAGTCCTGAGGTAGTGCTGTACGGAAGTCCTTGCACGGGACTATCAATAAACACACCGGTCAACGGTGTTGGACTGCCTCCTGGAGTGCCGACCCCCACACCTCCATCTCCACCTCCACAGGACACTAAAAGGAAACTGGCGATCAAGGCTGATGCGAGTCTTGCATGATTCATCGCGTTGCTCCTTTGGGGGATAGGGCAATCGATCCTGCAGTCCTGTGTGCAGAGGATACCTAAAGCCTTGCCAATAAGTCACCTCCCCCCTACCCATGAGGGGGGCGGATAGGTATTCGGGAATAGTCTCGACAGTGTTTCCCTTAAGGGGTCTTGCCTCCACATGAGGGCTCGGCTGCTTTCCCGGATATTTTCGTGGATGGCCTTGTGGCCGGAAGGTTGTCTGCATCCACGCTGGTCAGTGAGCTATTCGATGAACGTTTCGTCAGAGGATGAGGACGGCCGTCCGCGCAGAACTCTGGAACCTGCCGCCGGTGGCATGGAGGAAGTACTGACAGGGGTCGGATCGAAAGAGCTGATGGCGTATGGCTTATGCAGGAGTTGTGAGTGTTGAGTTCTTAGTTGTGAGGTATCAGCTGCACCGTACCATTGTCCGCCACCCCTGACGCCTTACCCCTCACCCCGCACGCCCGGATGCTATCGGCCATTGGCGATCAGCTCTTGTCCTCGTTCCCCACCGGAGGCGGTGCGGAGCGAGGAAGCCAGGCCAAGCAGCGAGAGGGTATAGATCAGCCATTTCGACGGATCGAAATTATACCAGCGTGGACCGTTCCGGTAATCGGTCTGGTGCGTGTGGTGGTAGTTGTGGTATCCCTCGCCGAAAGTGAGGAGCGAGACCAGCCAGCTGTCCCGGCTGGAATCCGCCTGGCTGTGCGGTTGTCTTCCCCACAAGTGACACACTGAGTTGATGCAAAAGGTCGAATTGAGGACGGCGAACATCCGGCCGACTCCCGCGAGCATGAAACAACTCATGCCGGCCATCCATCCTCCATACAGCCATCCGACGACGAATGGAAACGCGAGGCCGGAGAGAACGATCGGCACGTAGTGCTGGTGCTGCCACACCACGATCGGATCTTGCCGAAGGCGTGCCGCGTATTTGGGGTCGGCATGGCGTTGGTCCGACCACAGCCATCCGCAGTGGCTATGCCAAAATCCCAGTTTGGCATTGTACGGGTCGGCATCCTGGTCGCAGGCAGCATGGTGGCGGATGTGGTCAGCCCCCCATTTGAGGGCGGAATTCTGAAGCGCCCAGCCGCCGGCAATGAGAAAACAGACTTTGACCCAATCCGGGCAGGTGAAGCTTCGGTGTGAAATCAATCGGTGGTACCCGACGGTAATACCCAACCCGGTCGCGACATACAACAGGCCGAACATGGTCCAGTCCAGCCAGGTGTACCCGTAGAAGAATCCGAAGAGCGGCACTCCGATCATAGCGCTGCAGGTGACCAGACCGAAAAGCAGCATGGTCACATATCTGGGATAGGTGCGCCGGAGCCCTGTAATGGGGACAGCCGGTTCACTCAGCGGCAAGAGGGGATCGGATGCAGGGGAATCCTCGGATGGGTGGATCATGCGGACGACGATGCTCTTTATGTTCTGGTTCTTCAGGAAGGCCTGTACGTACCGACAGTGTGTACTCTAACAGGTTGAGACGCAATTAGCCATTCATTTTCAGAGCAGATGTCTGGTGCGGTGCTGAGACGGGAGCAGTAATGAGTGCTGAGTTGCCGGCTCTTAGCCGCTCGTCACGCACGACTCATCACGACTTCCCTCACGTCCGGATGCTATCGGCTATCAGCGATCAGTTCTTGTCCACAGGGCGCACGTTCATTCAAGAGATGTCGTGATGAACTAGAACTAATATGAATAATGCGGGGAGGGGACTTGTATAGGTTGACAGAGGACGGTAAGATTTCATATACATACTTGGTCGAAAGCCAGCCTCGCCGGCACGTCGTCGGTCATGTATGCGACAGCAGTTGCCGTTCCCATATTATTCTCTCATGGGCCGGTGAACGAATACAGGGATACGCGGGTTAGCTTTTACAGGGCGGTAGATTAATCACAAGGAGGCAGTCCAATGAAGAGTGCATTGTCCATCGTGTTGGGCGTGGCAGCCGTCGCGGTCGTCGCGGCGCCTCTCACTTCGTTCGCAGGCGGAACGATTTCCGGCAAGGTCACCTTTGCGGGGAAATCCGAGCAGAAGGAGTTTCTCTTCTCGAAGTTCCCCAACCCCAAGTTTTGCCCTCAGAATCCGAACAAGAGCTTGGCCGACGGGGACAAGCGGTTCTTGAAGACCATCGAAGTCGGTAAGGATGGCGGGTTGAAGAATGCGGTTGTTGCGGTTGTGGATATCGAAGACCAGGCGTTCATGGGCGGCTATCAGGGCACCGAAGTGACCGCGGCGTTCTGCGAATTCCTGCCGTTTGCCGGCGTGGTCGTGAACAACAAGTCCTTCAAGGTTGAAAATACCGACGCTGATCCGGACGACCCCAAGTCGGTTCAGGGCGTGCTGCATAATCCGCATAGCTTTGTCGTCAAGGGCACCAGCTCAGCCACCGGTTTCAACATCGGTCTCGCCAAGAAGGGCGATAAGCTCGACAAGCCGGTGGTATTCCGTGGCGGTGCAGAGAAGGATGGCCATTACCGCTTGCAGTGCGACCAGCATGAGTTCATGCAGTCCTTCTTCCTCCCGGTGTCGAATCCGCACTTCGCCGTGGTGAAGGATGATGGTTCGTTCGAGATCAAGGACGTGCCGGCCGGCAAGCACAAAGTGGTGGCCTGGCATCCGTTTGCCGCCAAGGGCAAGAAGGTCGAGTTCGACGTCGATGTGACGGACGGTGGTACGGCCAACCTGAAGGCCGAGATCAAGTAAACAAGCATTTTGCTTGAGCAGCGCAAGCTGCACCAAAGGGCTCAGCGGGGAAACCCGCTGAGCCCTTTCTGTTTGTGCGATGCCTCGCCAATTGATCCTGCATGGGTGGACGCAAGCGATGGGGAAAATATAGCGTGGCTCCATTTCCCGGTTGGCTTTCCCTGCCTTGCCTTTACGTTTCCGATCTAGGTAAGATCCGAGCTTTCAAAACGATGAGCCTGGGGGGCCGAAGGGGATCGGTGTGTCACGAGAATTCTCACTCGCAGAGATTTTCCAGCTGGGGTACTACTGGGAAACCAAGATCCTCTTGACGGCGGTCAAGCTGGACCTGTTTTCCGCGCTGGATAGCAAGCCGAAAACGGCGAAGGAGGTCGCGGGGCGCATCGGGGCCCATGAGCCGACCCTCACCCTTTTATTAAACGCGCTTGTGGCGTTAAGGTTGCTGACCAAAGAAGGGGATTCGTATGGGAATTCCCCGGCGGCGGAGAAGCACCTCGTCCGCCAGTCCTCCCAGTACATCGGGCACTTACTTGTGCTGCACGATGCGGAATGGAACAACTGGGGGAAGTTGGAGGAGACGATCAGAACGGGGCACCGGCCGGTCGACCGGCATGTCTTTGAAACCGACCCTGAATTGGGAAGCAACGTGTTGGCGGTGTTGCATCGCATCGGTCAGCAAAGCGGACCCGATTTGGCCAAGCGGCTGAAGCTGTCCGGGCGTGAACGTCTGCTGGATTTGGGCGGTGGCGCAGGAACGAATGCGATCGCATTCTGCCAGGTCTATCCCGACTTGACCGCCACGGTGTTCGATCTTCCCGCGACGCTCCGGTTGACGGAAAAAACTGTGAAAGAGGCGGGGCTGGAATCGCGGATCGCATTACGCCCCGGCGATTTCAACCGGGATGCCCTGGGCGGTCCCTATGATGTGGCGCTCATGTCCGACATCTTGCACTATCAGACATTCGAATCGAATGCAGCCTTGGTTGGAAAAGTATTCACTCATCTGGCGCCGGGTGGCCGGCTGGTCATCAAGGATCGTTTTTTGGACGAGGCAGGCACAGGCCCGGCTTGGACGACCGCTTTTGCCATCCATATCCTGGTCAATACGCAGCAGGGAAGCTGTTATCGGACCGGCGATGCGATGAGCTGGTTGACCAAGGGCGGATTCACCTCGGTCACGGAACTGGAGAAAACAGCCGTGGTGCAGGGCATAAAACAGTAAGGGGTGAGGGGTCAGGTGTGAGGGGGTGGGAGTTGGCAGGATGATGGATTGGTTGCGGGAGCCTGGATTTTTCGGGACGCATGCCACGGTGGGGGCTGACCTGAGCCAGTTTATGGCGACGCTCTTTACCGCCCTATTTGTCCTGGGATGGTTTCAGGCCCGGAAGCGCCGTGCCGATGCCCACCATTGGTTGATGTTGGGCGGCATGATCTCGATGCTCAGCTTTTTCATCGCCTATTATTTGTTCAGGCAACTCGGTGTGCTGGCATTCGAGGGCAAGGAAGGGTTCGGCGGATCGCAGACGCTTTACGACTATGTGTTCATCCCTGTGCTGACGCTCCATATCATTCTGGTCATGATCGGATTGGTCATGGCCGTGTACATGATCGTGCTGGGTTTTCGCTCCCAACAGTTCGTGGACGGCATACGATCCCTTCGAGAGTCGCTGTTGCAGACGACATGGAAGAAGGTGGGGTTGATCTTGGGCGGGATCACGGTCGTGGTGCTCGGCTTGTTTGGGTCGCGTGTCGTCACCGCCGGATTTTCCATGCGGAAGTTTGAGGTCTACCTGATCTTTCTGCTCATTGTGGCTTTCGTTTTTGGGATCGAAATGGTGATCCAGCGGATTTGGCCGAACGGCGGGCAACGCCATCGCGCGCTCGGCCGTTTTACCATGGTTATCTACTGTGTGCTATTCGTCACCGGCAGCTTCACCTATACGATGTTGTATATCCTGTATCCCGGAAAAATTGGGTGAGTGACGAGTGATTGGTGCTTAATGCAAAAATTCACGTTTAATGTGGCGCCGTACCTGTATCACTCATCACCCGTCACACATCACGGGGCTGCATCATGCTGACCTGCGGCTGTGGGCGCTGGATGCATACGGCGGGGATCGAAGAGCGGACCTACGACGACGGGGCGTTGCAATGGTTTATCCGATCCGAATGTCGCGGGTGCGGATTACACGTGGGGATCGATGTCCCGGCGGGACAGATGCATGGATTGGTCGACCGGCTCATGTGGACGGACGAGGCCCTGCACCGCGTAGAGCGGATGCCGCCCTATCTGGCTCCTCTCTATCGTGCGGACGTGGAAGGCGTGGCTCGTGTCCGTGGCGAACGGGTGATCACGTATGAGACATTGTTGCGGCCGTCTACCGGGGAACGGATCGAATGGGAGCCTGAAGCGGAACGGCGGTTGGAGAACGTGCCGGCTCCGGTCCGCGCCATGGCGCGGGTCGAATTGGAGCGTACGGCGGCAGATCGTGGAACGTTCCGCATCACCGTGGCGCTGATGGAAGAAATCAAAGCCAAGTACTTTGGAATGGGGGCGAAGGGATGAGCGGGTCCTGTCGTCGACCAGCTCGCGCGTCCTCGCACCCCGCCCGGTGTGGGGACCCCGCTGCGGGCGCGCAAGCGCTCTGGTCGACGCCACCCGTTCAAGGGAAGTGGAAGTAAAGAGATGCTGCATCGGATGGCGCTACGAGTATTGCCGAGTTTGAGCCTGGTGGTGACGGAGGACTCTGTCCGCAAGCAGAAGCGGATCGTGATGTTCGTGCCCGGGTTCGTCGCGTTCGGCATCTATCGGTTGGCCAAGCATGTCGTGCCGCTCGATGACGCGTTTGTGCTGCTCTTGGTGAGCAGTCTGGTGGCGGTGGTGACGGCGTTGCTTGCCTATCGTGTCGGACGAGCGGTTCCGTGGACGGCGATGGTGCGCGAGGATGGGAGTCGGCTGCTTGGCTGGGTGGCCGGATGGATCGGCGCAGTCTATGGTATCCAGCTGTCACTATTGGTCTTGGCGATTTTGTGGATGGCGGGGTACAGCTATCTCCAGCACCCCGACGGTCCGGCTATGATGGCGATCATCATTTCCTGTACATCGGTGGCGCGCGATGCGTTTGAGATCGGTCATGTGCGAAAGATTGAGTTGATGGGAAAGCCGATGCCGACGTTTCCGGACGGCGCCGGCTTGCGTCAGATGTTGGGAAGCCATGCCGCACAAGTTGCTCCCTGGGTTGTCGCCGGATTGGCGATCGGCGCAGCGGCGGCTTCGTTCGGGCAGGCCCTGGGAGGACAACAAGCGGCATTTGTCCAATTGTCCGCTGTGACGATCCTGGGCGGTGCGATCACGCTCTGTGCGTACTTCGGCGGGTTGAAACCTCAGGCGTCATGGATGGCGGGATTGGCAGGGGCCAGGACTGCCGAGTTGCTGAAGTATTGGTGGTGGCCGGGATTGGCCTTTGCGGCTACGTACTATCTGGTTGCGGTCGGCGTTGCCGTATTTGTGATGAAACAGCCGGAGTTCCCGATGGTCGTTGCGGCGATCGGCGGCGCGCTTGTCACCGGATTGATGGCGCTCTACGGCTATTATTTGGGGTATCGTCGGAATGTGGAAGAGCAACAGGGGCGGAGCCTGAATCCGGCGCTGCTGCGGTGTCCGTTTGTCATGGGCATTCTTGGAAAGTCGGCAACGATGGGCGCGTCGATGGCACCTTCTGCTCCGGCTCCGGGATCGAAGGCGTAAGATGAATATCATCCGTTCAAACGAGAAGCTGACGTCACTCGCGCTGGTCCTTGTTGTGGTCGCCTTGTTTGGCCTGTTCAGTCCGGCGCTTGATTTTCCTGTCTGTGCCGAGGAGTCGACGGATCTCTACTTCAATACGCCCGGGACGCCGCAGGGTCCGGCGGCTCCGGCACCTCACGAGACGGCCTATCCGCGGATCGGTTCTTCCGACAGCCGGTTGCTCGTGTGGTTTGTGACGCAACTGCACACCTATTTCGGTGGCTTCGTGCTGGCGCTGCCGCTATTTTGCGCATTGCTGGAATTTCTTGGATTGATTACGAAGAAGCCGGCCTGGGCGCTTCGCTACGACGGCCTGGCGCGTGATTTGGCGAAGGTGGCGCTCCTGGCTTTGTCGGTCACGGCGTTCATCGGCAGTCTGATGCTGACGATATTCATTACGCTCTATCCCAGTTTTATGAAATACATGGGCGGCACATTCAAGTCGTTTATGCCGGTCTACGCCGCCGTGTTTGTCGGAGAGTCGCTGCTGCTGATCGTCTATTACTACAGTTGGAATCGGATGGCTGATCGGGGCAGAAAGTGGATTCATGCGGCGATCGGGATTCTGACGAACATCGTGGGCACCGCATTGCTGCTGCTGGCAAACTCCTGGTCCGCCTTCATGATGGCGCCGGCCGGTGTGGATGCCCAGGGGCGGTTTTTAGGCAACGTCTGGCACCTGTTGCACTCGGCGTTCTGGAATCCGCTCAATGTCCACCGGTTTCTCGCAGACATCATGTCCGGGGGAGCCGTCGTCTTGGCCTATGCCTGTTACCGGTTCTTTACCGCCAAGACGAACGAGGAACGGGCCTATTTCGACTGGGTTGGTTATGTCTTCTTGTTTGTGACGGTGTGCGCGCTGCTGCCGATGCCGATCGCCGGCTACTGGTTGATGCGGTCGGTTTTCGTGTTCCGTCAAACGATGGGCGTTACGATGATGGGAGGGCTGCTGACCTGGCTGTTCGTCATTCAGGCTATGCTCATCGGCGTTCTGTTCCTCGGCATCAACTATTATATGTGGCAGGGGATGGCGCGGCTGAAGGGCGCGGAACGCTATCAACCGTATTATCAATTTGTGCTCGGCGGCCTGACGCTGGCGTTGTTTATCTGGCTGACGCCGCATACGCTCATGATGTCGGGGAGCGAAGTCAAAGCGATGGGCGGCGCGCAGCATCCGGTCATCGGGAACTACGGCGTCATGTCGGCCAAGAACGGCGCGATCAACGTCATCCTGCTCTTCACCGCCCTCAGCTTTTTGTACTATCGGCGGGCGAGCCGGACCATGACGGTGTCCTGGGTCAGGACCGGCAACATCGCCATCGCGGTGCTTTTCGCGATAGGTATGCTCAACGTCATCGGTCTGTCGGTGTATGGCTACTATCTGCCGGCAAAGATCCGTGTGGGGCTGTCGGCGCCGCAGGCCTTTACGACGTTCACCGTTATTGCAGTCGGCCTGATCATCAACCGCATCATGCTCACGCGGGCGGTTGTGCATGGGCCGGTTCAGTGGGGAAAGATTCCGTTCCGCGGCATGGTGGTGCTGTTCGGGTTGTCAGCCGCCTTTACGTGGGTGATGGGATTGATGGGCTTTATTCGATCATCGGGCCGGTTGTCCTGGCATGTCAGTGAACTGATGGCCGATGTGTCGCCATGGGCTTTTACGCCGGACCTGGCCTTTGCCGCCAAAATGGTCACGTTGAATATGGTGGTGTTTTGGGGGGCCGTGCTGGCCTTGTTTTGGATGTGCCAGCGTGGGCAGCAGCCGGTCATGGGCGAGGAGTTCCATAATGCGGAGGCGCCGATCCTGTCGCCGGTCCCGTCACAAGAAACGTAACGAAAGGGTGTGGAAGGATATGAAGAGGGTGCTGTGTGGTGCTGCGATCGTATTCGGCAGTCTGGTGGCTGCGCTCGCGTGGCCCGGTTTCGGATGTGCGGAGAGCCCGGTACTCATTCTGGAGGAATTCAAGGCGAAAGAGGCCGACGGATTCCCCTCTGCGTGGGAACATGAGAATCAGCGGAGTCAGTCCAAAGGCCGCGATGCGTATAAGGTGCAGTCTGAAAACGGCGTGAATTTCTTATCCGCGAAGGATGCGGGGCAGCGGATCAAGAAGAAAAAAATCGAGTGGGATCCCAAGGCCTATCCCGTGCTGACGTGGCGGTGGCGTTTGGTGAAAGCTCCGACCGGCACGGAACCGCTGGCCGCGATCTATGCGTCGCTCGATACCGATCTGTTGTTCATTCCGGTCTTCACGAAATATGTATGGAGCGCCACGAAGCCTGAAGGCACGCTGACCGAAGGCGGCATGTTCAGCGGATCCGAGATCGTCGTCCAAAGTGGAACGAACGCGCTGGGACAGTGGTTTGAAGAGCGGGTCAACGTCTATGAAGACTTCAAGCGAATCCATCGGCATGAGCCGGCGGCGAAAGCCTGGGGGATCTCGATTATTGCCAGTTCCGGAGTCGAGATCGATTTTGGCCCGATGACGGCTCTGCCGGCGAAGTAAGGACAGTGTCACAATACATGTGCGTACGCCTCCATCGCGCGCCTATGTAAAACGGGTGTCGCGCTGGTTGCAGGTTGATAGTATGCCGATCTGGAAAGTGTTGGACATAGCCCTGGGCATGGTGGTGATGGGGACCGTGGGGACTCTCATCGGGGTTACCATGGGTGGGGGATTGTTCCCGGTGGCTGTAGGGGTCGGGCTTGTTTTGGGTTGCGTTATCGGATACTTGGGCGGCCGCCGATTTCTCGTCAGCATCATGATTGGAACCGTATTGGGCGGGGCGTTGGCCTGGTTGGTGGCTGGTATCGACCGGATTTGGGTTGGGGCGGGAGCGGGCGCGGCGATGGGCGGCTTCCTTGGCGTCCAGATTTCAATGCTTCTCGATATGCGCGCGGCCAGAAAGGCTCCGCCGGAAGAAGCTGAGCCGACCGTGTCTCAACCGTGAACGGGAAGAGGGGATTGCGTGGAAAATAAGGGTGTGTTGTACGGGTCCATTATTTTCGTGTTCGCGTCATTTTTTCTCATGGTCGGCCTGCTGGCCCATGAGTCCTACAAGGCCAATCAGATGAAGCAACTGGCCGCATCCATCAAGTCCGAGGATCGACAGACCGTGAGCAGCGGGACGTCCCAGGACTATTCGATGTATAAAACGAAAATGGGAGATGAGGGGCGTGAGATGGTCCAGATTCCTGAAGGGCCCTTTACGATGGGGAGCGCGGATGCCGATCCGGATGAAGCACCGGAGCATCAAGTTTTCTTGAAAGGATTCTTTATAGACCGGAAAGAAGTGACGCAGGCGGAATACGCGCGGTTCGCCAAGATGACCAGGCGGCCGATGCCGAGAATCGAGGTGTTCGAAGACGATCAGTCAAAGCTGCTCCAGCAGGAGTTTGCCGCGATGAGTGTGTCCTGGGATGATGCGACAGCCTATTGTAAATGGGCCGGTAAGCGCCTTCCGACGGAAGCGGAATGGGAAAAGGCGGGACGCGGCGAGGGCAAGAGGAAATATCCCTGGGGAGAGAAGTTTGCCGTCAATGCGGCGAATGTGGACGGTAGTGAAGACGGCTACAAGTACCTCGCGCCCCCCGGATCGTTTGAAGCGGGACGGAGTCCCTATGGGCTGTTCGATATGACCGGCAACGTCGCGGAGTGGGTCGCGGACTCATACGATGAGCACTATTATAAAAAATCGTCGTATCGCGATCCCAAAGGGCCGGAGAATGCGGATCTGAAAGTTGTGCGGGGAGGGTCATGGCGGGAGACGGAACAGAATGCGCGGCTCTCCAAACGATTTGCCGCGAAGCATTGGCGGACGGATATTACGATCGGTTTTCGTTGCGCGGGCGATCCTGATCTTCCGGGTGGCACCCCTGCCTCCTAGCAGGTTGCTGAAAAAGTCCGCCAGCGGCGTTCTCGCATCGCTCAGAGGCTCAACGCGTGGAATCTGTGGAGGCGCGGAACCTATCCGCTCGCATGTGATCGAAGCGAGCGGTTCAAGCAAAGCTTGGTATGTACCGCCTCGCCTCTTCGCTCGCTGCGGCCTTGCCCGTGGAATGGGGCGTCTAGGCGCACCGGGGTGGAAGGGTGAGAACAGCGGCCTTTTTGAGCATCCCGATGCGATTGAATCTGTCGTGTCATCCGTAAGATGTCAACGATGCTTTATGAGTAAGCCAGGTTTTTCTGCAGCTTGCTAGGCCGATATGCTCGAATCAAAATTCAAAATTGTCTTCCTGTTCGTTGTGTTGGCCTGCGCGGCCCTCCCCATCGCGGGGATCATGAAAGGCACGACTCTTACGCCATTCGAAAAACCATCCGGTGAATCGACGAATGTGGTTGAGCGGGAGCCGGACAACGCGACGCACGAAGAGCCGGTTCCGGAGGACATGGTGACGATCCCGGCCGGGTCTTTCGTTCGTGGAACTGAGAGCGGCGGGTTCGATGAGCAGCCGCCACGGACTATTTACTTGGATAGTTTTTCGATCGATCGGCATGAAGTGACCAATCATTACTATCAGCAGTTCGTCGCTGCCACCGGCCACCGGAAGCCTGGGCTGCCCGCGCGCTATGTGAAGAGCATCGGAAGGATGAAGGGAACCAATCAGCCGATCGTCTATGTATCATGGGACGATGCGACGGAATATTGCCGATGGAAGGGGAAGCGGCTTCCGACGGAGTCGGAATGGGAAAAAGCGATGCGCGGCAGCGACGGGAGACTCTGGCCATGGGGGAATAAGGAACAGGCCAATGGCGCCAACTGGGCCCGTGTGGATGACGGGTATGAAGTGTCCGCATCGGTAGGGAGTTTCCACACTGACAAGAGTCCGTACGGGGTGCTGGATGGGGCCGGCAATGTCCTGGAATGGGTGGCTGATTGGTACCAGGAAGTCTATTACAAGGAATCGCCGGAGAAGAATCCTCCGGGCCCTGAGCATGGGACGTATCGGGTGTTGCGAGGCGGAAGTTTTACGACGACTGGAGCCGATATCCGTATTACCAGTCGCAGCAAAATGATGCCGGATTTTCGCGATGAAACGATCGGATTTCGCTGCGCGGTCTCAAAAAACTCGGAAGAAGAGAGGCAGGAGAAGCCGTCCGGCGCTACAGAAAATCAAAATAGTAGAGAATTAAAAACACGGCCAAGATGATGTTGACAACCATACCAGCCAAAACTATAATGTCGAACGCTTTTGAGTTTTGTGCCATGATTTTTCTTCCGTGATCACGCTCACAATCGAGTCGCGAGGAAGTTGAATAACATAGGGTTCCCTGGCTGTCAAGAAACGCAGAATCTCAATGGTTATCCATCAAATCGATCAGCAATAAGGAGTCAGCGATGGCATCGGCAGCGCCTCAAGATAGTGAGATCAAGGTCAAAATCGGCAAGATGATTTTCTACATCACCTGTGCATTTGGGCTATGGTTTTTCTATTGGTTTGCCGGAATTCAGTGTCCCTGTTGATGGCCGCTGATTGCGCGATCTGCAGGTCTTGCGTTTCGGGAAATGGAAAGTAAGAAGAACGAAAAAGAGGAGAAGAGGATATGAGTGCGCTGAATAATCCGGTCGTCGCGGTGATCGTCTCCCTCATCGTTGCGGTGGGGTACTTCGCGATGGTCGATCATTATCTGATGGACATGCAGGGCTTGGATTTCTGGTATCTCTTCCGCCAGTAATAGCTGGATGGCGGTACCGGCCTAAGTCGATTGACATACGGACATCACGTGGATTTATTCGCATTGCATCAAGGAGGTATTTCATGGGTCTTGTAACCCGGAAGAACCTGTTCGCCATCATGGGGTTGTGTGCGATGGTGGGCCTTCTTCTGCTTCCGATCGTCATGGCGTTGCCGTCACCGGCTATCGGTGAAGAGGCGCCGGCCGCTGACGCGGAAAAGAAGGAAGGCGATAAAGTCGAGAAGGGGCGCGACGTCTATTACAAGACCGAGGGCATCGTGATGGGTGCTCCGGCTCCGAAGACGGTAGACGGCCCCAGGGATTATCCCCGGTACAACTTTGAAAGCCGCGTCCTGCTCTGGTTTGCCAATCAGCAGCATCTCTATTACGGCAGCTTCGTGCTGGCCGTTCCGATTTTCTGCATGATCATCGAGTTCATGGGGGTGGTGACGAAAGATAAGGCATTGGCCAAGCGGTATGATCAGTTGGCATATGACTTCATTAAGATCAGCCTGACGGCCTACTCCTTGACCGCCGTTCTCGGCGGCATTTTGATTTTTACCTTCTTAACGCTCTATCCGGCATTCTTCGGGTATCTATCCGGCATCTTCCGCCCGGTCATGCATATTTATGCGCTGATGTTTGTGGCGGAGAGTGGAACCCTCTACATCTATTACTATGGTTGGGACAAGATGAAGGAAGGGTTCTTGAAGTGGATTCACCTGAGCATGTCGGTGGTCCTCAATATCATCGGGACCTTACTCATGTTCCTGGCGAATTCGTGGATCGGTTTCATGATGTCGCCGGCTGGTGTCGATGAGCAGGGCCGATTTCTCGGAAATATCTGGCACGTGATCCACACCGCGTTGTGGAATCCGCTCAACTTGCACCGCATTCTTGGCAACATGGCCTTCGGCGGAGGCGTCGTGGCTGCGTATGCCGCCTATAAGTTCCTGGCATCGAAGACGGACGAGGATCGTGCACACTACGATTGGATGGGCTATATCGCCATGGCGCTTGGAGTGGCGTTCTTGATCCCGTTGCCGTTCGCAGGCTATTGGCTGATGCGCGAGGTCTATGCCTACCGTCAGCAAATGGGAATTACCCTCATGGGCGGGTTGCTTGCCTGGCTGTTCATTATTCAGGCGACCATGATCGGTATCCTTTTTCTCAGCACCAACTATTATCTGTGGCAGGCCATGGGCCGGATGCGCGGAGCTGAAAAGTACCAACGATATATTAAGTATCTGGTGTTCTTGCTCGCGTGTGGCTACATGGTGTTCATCACTCCGCATACGATGGTGATGACACCGGCCGAACTGAAGGCCATGGGAGGCCAGCAGCATCCTGTGTTGGGTAACTATGGTGTTATGTCGGCCAAGAATGGCGGCATTAACGTCATTATTACGACTACGGTCTTGAGCTTCGTCTGGTATATGCGGGGCAACAAGGTTTCAACCGTGTCGTGGGCAAAATTCGGCAATATCTTTATGGGCGTCTTCTTTGCGTGCGCCTATATCAATATTATCGGACTCGCCGTGTACGGATATTACATTCCCGCGAACGTCCGCGTGGGGCTTTCTGTTCCCCAGGTGGCGACCACCCTCTCCTGCCTCTTCTTCATGTTTGCCCTTAATGGCGTGATGATGAAGGGGGCAAAGCAGATGGGGCCGATCGAGTGGGGGAAGATTTCCGCCCGTTCGCAATATGCGCTCATCATGTTGGCGACTGCCTTTACTTGGATGATGGGATTGATGGGGTACATTCGCTCATCCGTCCGTCTCTTCTGGCATGTCAATGAGATTATGCGCGATAACTCACCCTGGGCCTATACCCATACGGTGGGGTTTGCGGCAAATATGATTTCATTCAACGTCTTGTTCTTTTGGGTCAGTATTCTTTTCGTGTTCTGGCTCGGTAGTTTGGCGGCCAAGAAGGCCCCGGTTGAGGCAAAGGCAGGCGTGCCTGGCGCGGTGCCGCAACCGGCAGCAAGCCACTAGCCAGATAGATATTTATAGATATTCGGCAGGCATGAGTCGGCGGGGAGATCGTATCGTTCCCGCATGAGCCGGAGGAGGTCAATACCTTGGGTAATCTGATTAGCGAAGCCCTCTCGATGGGTTGGGTGGCTATCGCCATCCTTGCAGGTTTGCTCGTCTACTTTCAGGTGTCCATCGCCGATCCTGCAGCAAAAAAGCGAGCGGTGTTCAAGACTTTTATCGGGATTGTCGCCACGTTTCTGTTGTTCATGGCTATCGCCAACTATAAGAACAATTTCTACGGTGAAAACCGGATGCTGCCCGCATCCCTTGCATTGATTACCGTCACAAGTTTTGTGATGGCGATGTATTTCACCAATCTTGGCGCGTTGCTGAAAATCGGCGGATTTATGTTCTTTGTGGCGGCGTTTCTCTCAGGATATGGCAACTGGCTGCCGCAAGTCGAAGGCGGCTTCCCGCCGAAAGAAGAGAAGATAACTTGGGATTCGATGACTCCTCAACAGCTGGCTGATAAAGGCGAGGAGATTATCTTCGGCGGTATCGGAAAGAGCAGCGTGCAGGGAGAGATCGGCAAAGGCCAATGCCCGCTGTGTCACGGTTTCCAAAAGGGCTTCTTGAGCGAACGGGCTCCGAATCTCTATGGACTGCCTGAGCGGGCGGAGAAAGAACGGCTGGCTGATCCCCGCTATAGCATGAATGCGCCGGCAAAACGTGACACGGTGGAAAAAGAAGCCTGTCCTGGTTGTGGAACGGGAACGACTGCGCAGGAGTATATTGCCGAATCGCATGCCTGCCCGAATTGTTATGTCGTGGCTGGGTTCGGGCTGAAGGGCTCGAACGATCGAGAAAGTCAAATGCCGAAAATCCATAAGCCGCCGATATCATTGAGTCTCCCTGAGTTGGCAGCAGTGGATACCTGGATGTATCTCCGTGAAGGCAAGGAGCCGCCTTCTTATGAAGATATGATCAAGTCCTATGAGAAGTTTATTCCAGAATCCGATCGGCCCAAGCAGCAAGAAGATAAGCCGGCAGGTGCTGCAAGTTCGTTGCTGGCAGACGGGTCTGAGCCGGTTGATCAGATTTTCGCCAAGGGACAGTGTGTGTCATGCCACGTGATTCCTGGCATTCCTGGTGCGGTCGGCACGATCGGTCCTAAGCTGGAGGAGGGGACAAATGCCCCGCTTCGTCTGAAGGACCCGGGATACAAGGGCACGGCCAAGTCTACGACCGAATATATTATGGAGTCGATCGTAGAGCCGAGCGCGTACGTCGTAAAGCCGTTCCCGGACAACACGATGCCTAAGGTCTTCGGACAAAAACTGAGCGCGGGCGCGTTGAAAAAGATTGTCGATTATCTATCGCAAGTGAAAGTGGGCGCGCCGCCGCCAAAGATTTCATAGTATTGAGTCATATATCGCTGTTGCGGAGGGAAAGGGAGTAGGCGATGAAAGCATTGATGTCACTCGGTGCTCTGGTCGGAGTCTTGGGGCTCCTTCTGCTCGGAGGGATGATTTTCGACGTCGTTCCTTCAAACACGGTGCGCTTAGTCGAAGGCTACATGCCGATGCAAATGTTGATCGAGGTCGGCTGTTATGTCGCGGGTTTCGCCGGATTGAGTTACATGCTGAGCGCCATGGGAATGCCGATGCCAAGGTTTTGGCAGGGGATCGGATTCTGGCTGTTTTTCATGCTCTATTTGAAGTTCAGAGTCTATCCACCGATCCCTTTCAGCGTCCGTGCGATGTATGGAACGGTATCGATGGTCGCGGTGTTTATGTGGATTTCCGCCAGTGAGGAAGATTGGAAGAAGTTCAAGCAACCGATCATGAACGTGTTGGATGCGCAGACGGGCATGAACAAGATGATGCGGTATCTATATCTTGTCTTGATTCCCATCCTGGTCGGGGGGTTTTCCTACAACGCCATGGTCCCGAAGTCCGAGGAACCCGTTGAGCTCCGGACGGTCCATCCCGCTCCTCCGGCCAGCACCAAGGTTCATGGGAAAACGTACGTCTTGCAGACGTCGCAAAGTCCCTATCGTGTGAACCCGGAAGGGAAGTACGACCAAGAGTATAGTAACGCCAATATCGTGGAACAGGGGATGGGGCGGTTGATGAAGCCGAATGCCAATCCTTGGGACGACAAGAATCAAGGTTATTTGAAGTACGTCAAGGAAGGCGGGGAAATATTTTTCCAAAACTGCCATTTCTGCCACGGAGATAATCTAAATGGACGCGGTTTGCACGCCTTCGCGTTCAACCCGATTCCGGCAAACTTTACTGACCCGGGTACGATTGCCCAACTGCAAGAGACCTTCATTTTCTGGCGTGTCTCCAAGGGCGGTATCGGCTTGCCGAACGAAGGGTTCCCTTGGGCCTCGGTCATGCCACCGTGGGAACAGCACTTGACGGTGGACGAAATCTGGAAAGTCATTTTGTTCGAATACTGGCATACGGGCTACTATCCCCGTACCTGGGATTAATCAGTTGCGACATCTACTGCTAACCTGGATGGACGAGATGAGGATCAATATGATGAACAGCGTCACTCGGAAGGCCGGCATCGGTGCCGTCACTGCCTTCGGAGTTATCCTGATTGCCACCAATGCCGGAATAGTCTTTGCTCAAGGCGGTCTTCCTGAAGGATTTAAAAAGGGAGAACTGGCTGCTGAGCCCTCCGCAGAAATGATCGAGGCGGGAAAGCGGGTTTATTTTACCAAGTGCGTGTGGTGCCACGGCGTCGATGGTGCAGGCGATGGGCCGGGCGCCGATCGCCTCTGGCCTCGCCCGCGTAATTTCAATCAAGGGACATTCAAGATTCGCCACACGGCCAGCGGCGAGTTGCCGTTGTTTGATGCAAAAAAGCCGGTTGCCGGTCAGAACGATCTCTTTGAGACTGTGACGCACGGATTGCCCGGTTCAGCCATGCCGCCATGGGAAGGCATCCTGTCGGAAGAGCAGCGGCTTCAGGTATTGTCTTTCGTCACCACGCAACTGGTGAAGGATCGTAAATTTACGGACAAGCAGTCTGAAACTCAGACTATTCTTCAGCTCGCCGAACTGAAACCGAAAGCTGCGAGCGAGGAGAGCAAGAAGCGCGGTGCAGAATTAATTGTCGAAAAGAAGTGCGTTGAGTGTCACGGGATGGAAGGCCGGGGTGACGGCAATGCCTTCAATCTAAAAGACGACTGGGGCTTTTCGATTCAGCCGGCCAATTGGCACAAGTGCTGGAACTTCCGTGGAAGCCGCCAGGATCCCTATAATGTCGCCAATATTTTCCGGACCTTCTCCACAGGCGTCAATGGCACGCCGATGCCGTCGTTCGCTGACAATACCTCAGTGGATGAGCGATGGGACATTGCCAATTTCGTGAACTCCCTCTGTGAAAGAGATGCCGAAGGCAAGCCTCTTCCGATCGATCCATTGTCCGATAAGCCGAAAATCAATTTCGTCATTCCCTCCGATCCTGTTGAGGGAGATATCCCTGCCGACATCGAACATGAAGCCTGGCAGAAGGCGCCTAAGCGGTACGTCGCAATGGGCGGACAAATCACCCACAAGCCGAGAAACTTCGTCAATCGGATCGACGATATTTGGGTTCGTTCACTCTATAACGATAAGCACATCGTGTATCTCCTCGAGTGGGACGATAGAACGAAGAGTGTCGCGGAAGGGAAGCTTCCGTGGGCTCCAACGCAGGTCAACATCGATATTAAGGAACAGGAGCCGAAGACCGGGGAAGAAGGGTCTATCGCAGCCAATCAGAATAAGTACGAGGTGTATAACGATGCCATCGCGATTGAAACAGCGGTGAAGTGGAAAGAGCTGCCTTCTCCGATCAAGCCGCGCTACCTGTTCGGCACCAACGAGCAGTTCCCTGTCGATATTGTGAAGTGGGAAGCCGATGGCTCAGTCCGTGCCTTCCTGGGAACCGGATGGGATAAGGACTTTGTCGAGCGCGATACCTATGAGGAGAATCTGAAAGTCCTCAAGGGTGAGTGGAAGAACGGCCGCTGGTACGTGATGATTCAGCGTCCGGTGGGGAATAAGAAGGATCAGGACTACGATGAAGATACCTTCTTCGAAGTTGGACAATACATCCCGACCGTTTTCTTCGCATGGGACGGTCATAACGGCGATGCAGGCCGGAAGATGGCCGTGTCGGCCTTCTATTACACGTTCATGAATCCTCCGATTCCACAAGAGACGTACATCTATCCGGTGGTGATTGCGTTCGGTGTTGTCCTGTTGGAAGGATGGATTTTGACCCGTCGCGCCAATAGGAAGAAGGGCAAGACGCTCTAATCTGAACGGGACGATTATTGGACAAGCAGAGGGAGGGGGTGGGGAAACTCACCCCCTCTTTGTTTTTGGAGGAGGCGCGTTGTCGAAGATGCCATGATTGGCGATGTGACAGGAATTCTTCTCGCCGGCGGCAAGAGCAGGCGCATGGGAGAAGACAAACGATTTCTCCTTGTCGGGGAGCAAACTCTGTTTGAACGGACTCTTGCCGTACTCCAATCCATTTTCCAAACGGTTTGTGTCGTGATCGCGCAAGACAGCCCGCCGTTGAAGGCGGAGGTTCCGGTTTTTCGTGACCTCGTAGCCGGTTGCGGCAGTCTGGGAGGGCTGTATACGGGACTCAAGCAAGTTCACACAGAGTATGCCTTTGTCGTTGCCTGTGACATGCCCTTTCTCAACCCAATATTGGTACGCTATCTGGTTTCTCTCAGAGACAAGACAGATATTGTCATGGTTCGATTGGAACAAGGACTGCAACCGACGCATGCGCTCTACAGCCGGCGATGTCTTCCTGTGATCGAGGGGATGCTGCAGGCCCGTCAGTTGAAAATCCAATATCTCGCCACGCACCAGGCGCTTCATACCCGGCTCGTGGCCGAGAGCGAATTGCGGAAGATCGACCACGAGGGGCTGTCGTTTATCAACGTCAATACGCCGGCGGATCTGGATGCCGCGCGCATGCGGCATGCGCGTGGAACAGATCCCGCTTCGTCTGCATAATCACATGGCACGTACTGTTATCATTCTCCACCCCGGCGCTCTCGGAGATGTCGTGCTGGCGGTGCCGGCGATGAGGCGTCTTCTGGCGCGGTTTCCACAGCATCGTAGTCTTCTCATTTCGAACGAACCGATTGGACGGTTCCTGCTGGAGTGCCGGATGGTCGATGCGTGGATACCCGTGCAAGGCGCAGCCTGTACGGATCTCTTTGCCGGCTCTGTCCCTGCCTCAACCGAACTCGGGTGTTGGCTCAACGAGTGTGATTGTACCGTTGCTTGGATCAATGACGAAGGAGGGACTCTCGCGGCAGCGCTGCGATGCTGCGGGGTTCGGGAGATGATAATTCAATCACCCTTTAGTCATGAATTGCAGGCCATACATCAGGGAGATCGCTTTTTGGAAACGATCGGCGAGACGGCAGGGAACGGCTCGCTCGATGGGCAGACGCCGATCCCCTCTCATCTTATGGAGCGAGGACAGGTCCATCTTGAACGTATGGGGATTCCATTCGACCGACCCATCGTTCTGATACATCCCGGCAGTGGAAGCCGCCGGAAGTGTGTTAATCCCGAAGTCCTGGCCTTGGCGATAGAGCAATTCCAAGGTGAGGATATGTGCCCGCTCATTCTAGAAGGGCCGGCCGACCGGAAATCTGTAGCCGGTTTATCCAACCTGGTTCCCGCAGTACCGGTTATTGCAGGAGGGGATCTTTCAATCGTCGCATGCCTCCTGGCGAGATCCGTTCTCTACATCGGGAATGATTCAGGGATGACTCACTTGGCGGCGTTGCTCGCTGTTCCAGCCATTGCATTGTTCGGTCCGACGGACCCGGAACGATGGGCGCCGAGAGGCCCCCATGTGACGGTGTTGCGGGGAGCATTCTGTGTCTGCTTATCCTGGGAAAGTGTCGCAGCCTGTTCGGGGAAGCCATGTTTTGCCATTTCGGCCGAGGTGATCGTTGGAGCCGGTAAGGAGATTGCGAGATCCATAGACACAACCCCTCGAAATCCTTCGCAGTATGCCTTGTCTCGGCCTGACTCGTGTGCTACAGTACCCCGTTCATTTTCTCTTTCAATGGTAACGACTTAGGAGATTTTCCGTGTCTCAAGGCGTGGTCCAAGAGATGGTCGCGACAGCCTTGCTTGGCGCTCTCGATGAGGCCAAGAAAAAGGGGCAGTTGAAGACAGAAGCCTGGCCGGCTCTCACGTTGGATGCGCCCAAGCGTCCGGAATGGGGTGATTTGGCATCGACGGTTGCGATGTCACTGGCTTCTTCCGAACAACGGGCGCCGCATGATATCGCGCAGATCATCGTCGAGAATCTTCCTCGCAGGGAACAGCTCTTTGAGCGTGTGGAGATCGTCCGGCCAGGGTTTTTAAATCTCACCGTGAAGCCCGCGCTGTGGCAGGAAGTTCTGAAGGAAATTGAGTCGCAAGGCGCGGCGTACGGCAAGACGGATCTTGGCCGGGGCCGCCGGGTACTTGTCGAATATGTGAGCGCGAATCCGACCGGTCCGCTGCATGTCGGGCATGGCCGTGGCGCAGCGGTCGGGCAGGCGGTGGCCCGTTTATTGGACGCGGTGGGTTACGAGGTCGCCGGTGAGTATTACGTCAACGATGCGGGCCGGCAGATGAAACTTCTGGGCGCGTCGGTCTATGCGCGTTACAGGGAACTGTCAGGGCAGCCGGTTGAATTTCCAGAAGACGGCTATCACGGCCTCTACATCACTGCTGTGGCCGAACGAATCAAGCAGCAGTTTGGCGATGCGGGAAAAGACCAGGCTCCGGCTGAGCTCGAAGAGCAGTGCCGCATGTTCGCCTACCGGGAAATGTTGGCGGAGATCCGTGAAGACCTCAACTCGTTCGGCATCGAATTTCAATCCTGGTTCAGCGAAGCGTCTCTCCTCGAATCCAGGGCTGTCGAGCAGGTGTTGGATGAATTGAAATCCCGTGGCCTTCTCTTTGAGCAGGAGGGCGCCTGGTGGTTCCGTTCCACGGCATTCGGGGATGAAAAGGACCGGGTCGTCAAAAAGCAGGACGGCGAATATACCTATCTTGCGTCGGACATTGCCTATCATCGGGACAAGCTCCGGCGGGGTTATGATCTGCTCATCGACGTCTGGGGGGCGGATCATCATGGATATATCCCCCGTATGCAAGCGGTGGTGCAGGCGTATGGCCATCCGAAAGAGCGGCTGCATGTGGTGCTGGTCCAACTCGTCAAGCTGTTGCGGGCCGGCGTCGAAGTGAAGATGTCGAAGCGGACCGGATCGTTCGTCACGATGCGGGAAGTCATCGATGAAGTCGGGGCAGATGCGGCGAAGTTCTTTTTCCTGATGCGCGATTCACGGACACATCTGGATTTCGATCTGGACCTGGCAAAGCAGCGGTCCGCCGATAATCCGGTGTATTACGTGCAGTATGCCCATGCCAGAATTTCCAGCCTCTGGCGTGTCGCGGGTGCCAGGGGTATTGATTGTCCTCCGGCGGCGGACGCGGACCTTTCGGTGTTGACCGACCCCGACGAATTGGGACTCATCCGAAAACTCTCTGCTTATCCGGACATTCTTCAGACGAGCGCCTCGGCGTTCGAGCCGCATCGGATGACCTACTATTTGCAGCAACTGGCGGCGCTGTTGCACACGTTTTACAACAAGCACCGGATTCTGCCTCCGGCGGGCATACAGGAAGCAGGCGAAGCGGAACCGGTCGAAGAACTGACACCCAAGAAGACCGCGGCCCGGCTTGTGCTGATGCGGGGTGTTCAGCAGGTCATCCGGAACGGTTTGTCGGTGCTTGGGATTTCAGCCCCTGAGCAGATGTAGGGAAGAGCAGTGAGCAGGCGATGATGCAATTCCAGCTTCGGCAACGCGATCGGCGCTCCAACGCCAGGCTCGGCCAACTGCGGACCGCCCGCGCCGTGATCGAGACGCCGGCCTTCATGCCGGTGGGTTCCTTGGGGCCGGTGAAGGGGCTTGAACCGGACGACCTTCACAGCCTCGGATTCCGGCTGATGCTGAACAATGCCTATCACTTGTATCTGCGGCCAGGCCATAAAATCGTTGCTGACATGGGGGGGCTGCATTCGTTTACCGGCTGGTCCGGGGCGATCCTGACCGACAGCGGGGGATTTCAGATTTTCAGTTTGGCCAGGTTGTGCACTGTGACCGACGAAGGCGTCACCTTTCAATCGCACATCGACGGCTCGACCCATTTCATTACGCCGGAAACAGCCATCGAAATCGAAGAATCGCTGGGTGCCGATATCATCATGGCGTTCGATCAATGTGTGGCGCTTCCCGCGAGCCGGGAGGCGGTGCAGGATGGAGTACGCCGAACCAAGCTGTGGGCAGAGCGTTGTCAGGCGAGCCGGAGAAGAACGGATCAGGCGCTGTTCGGCATCGTTCAGGGCGGGCTGGATCACGATTTGCGCGCGCAGTCGGCGAGAGATTTGACGGCGCTGGGATTCGAGGGATATGCAGTCGGCGGTTTGTCCGTGGGCGAAAGCAAGGCCGAGATGCACGCGATGCTGGATGCGACGGTGCCGGAATTGCCGGAGGACAAACCACGATATCTCATGGGCGTCGGGCATCCGGAGGATTTGATCGAGGGCGTGTCTCGCGGCATCGATTTATTCGACTGTGTCGTGCCGTCCCGGCATGGCCGGACCGGGTCCTTGTTCACGACAGGCGGGCGGGTGGTGATCAAACAGGCGCAATACGTTCGGGATGAACGGCCTATCGATCCAGACTGCGGATGTCCGGTCTGCGCCCGATACTCGAGAGCCTATCTGCATCATCTGTATACGGTCAAAGAAATGCTGGCATCGAGACTGAATACGATTCACAATCTCTGGTATTTTTCAGATTTCATGCGCCGGCTGCGGACCGCCATCGCACAAGGCTCGTTTCCGGAATTTCGAGAGGCATTTTATCGCAGCCACGCGCAGGAACCGCCTGAGGCCAAGGCCTCAGGCGATCGCGAGGCCGGTACGACGCGGCGGATGCCGCAAGATCTCTAACGAAGAGGGGAACCGTTCAATGCTGATGGATTCTATTGCATGGGCTGAAGGGGCAGGCGGGGGCGGCTCGGGTTCGAGCAGCCTGCTGACGTTTGTGCCGTTCATATTGATTTTCGTCATTTTCTATTTTCTGCTGATTCGGCCCCAACAGAAGAAGCAGAAAGAAGTGAAGGCGTTATTGGATGCGCTGAAAAAGGGCGACAAGATCGTCACGACGTCCGGCATCTGGGGAACGGTCGTCAATCTGGGGAAAGAGACGGTCACGCTTCAAATCGCCGACAATACCAAGATTAAGCTGCAGCGCGAGAATATCGCGAGGGTGCGTGGAGAAGACGAGGACAAAGACAAGGACAAGGATGCGTAATCCAAACGCGACAAAGGGGTTGGAAACGACATGAAGAAGGTGGCGGGGCGGTTGTGGTTATTGGCGCTGGTTCTGGCGGCATCGGTGGTGGCATTTGTGCCCACCTATCAGCCGGTATATCAGGCGTTGCCTGTGTGGGCGAAGACGGTTCTGCCGAACAAGGGGATTACCCTGGGGCTGGACTTGCAGGGCGGCATCCACATGGTCATGGAAGTCGATGAAGACCGTGCGGTGGAGATCGCGGTGGATCGCTCCACCATGTCGCTCCAGGATCTGTTGGTCGACAAAAAGATTCCTGTCGAATCGGTGAAGCGCACAGGGCCGGCGCGCATCACGATTCAATTCCAGAATGCCGATCTCAAAGCGCAGATCCAGAAACTGCTCGATGACTATCCGACCTTCATGGAAAAGGATGCAGCCGGAACTGCCGGCTCACTGGTCTGGGAGCTTCGCGACACCGAGATCGCCCGCATCAAGGATTCGACCATCAATCAGGCCTTGGAGACGATCCGGAACCGCATCGACCAGTTTGGTGTGGCGGAACCGGTCGTGCAGCGGCAGGGGTTGAAACAGATCGTTGTGCAATTGCCCGGCGTCAAGGATCCGAAGCGCGCGAAGGACTTGATCAAGGAAACCGCGCTGCTCGAATTTAAAATGCTGGATGAAGACAGCCAGGTAAGGCTGGAGTTGCCTGCCGCTATTCCCAGAGACAAAGAGGCTGAGATTATCACCCAGTTTGAGGGGAAACTGCCTGAAGGCGACCAGATCCTGTTCGAGCGATCGATCGAGAAAGAGACCGGCCGGGAATACCGCATCCCCTACGTGGTGAAGAAACGGGTGATGCTCACCGGCGACGTGCTCAGCGATGCGCGAGTCTCCATCGGGCAATTCAACGACCCCTATGTCTCGATCACGTTCGATTCCAAGGGCGGACAGGAATTTGAACGGATCACGGCCGACAATGTCAAAAAACGCATGGCGGTGGTGCTCGATAACACGATCTATTCCGCCCCGGTCATTCAAGAGCGTATTTCCGGAGGCAGGGCGCAGATTACAGGGACCTTCTCAACGCAGGAAGCCAATGATCTGGCGATCGTGCTGAGGGCCGGCGCGCTGCCGGCGCCTCTCAAGATCGTTCAAGATCTGACGGTCGGTCCGTCGCTCGGACAGGATTCGATCGACAAGGGCGTCAAGGCGACGCTCATTGCGGGAGCCATGGTCGTGCTGTTCATGGCGGTGTACTACCGCTTG
This sequence comes from Nitrospira sp., assembly GCA_022842445.1. Lineage (GTDB taxonomy): Bacteria > Nitrospirota > Nitrospiria > Nitrospirales > Nitrospiraceae > Nitrospira_D. Next base: position 611,191 of record JALHPO010000001.1, on the reverse strand, counting down.
TCCGGCGTAATCGCCAACTTTGCGTTGATGCTCAATCTCGTGTGTCTGATGGGCGCGTTATCCGCATTGACCGCAACACTCACATTGCCGGGCATCGCCGGGATTGTGCTCACGATCGGGATGGGCGTCGACTCGAATGTGCTGATTTTCGAGCGCATCCGCGAAGAGCTGCGAAGCGGGAAGGCCGTGCGATCGGCGATCGACGCCGGGTATGACAAGGCCCTGCTCACGATCATCGATTCCCACGTGACGACGCTGATCACCGGGGTTGCCCTCTTCTTGTTTGGAACAGGACCGATCAAAGGGTTTGCCGTGACATTGTGTCTGGGCATTGCGATCAACCTGTTTACGGCGCTGGTTGGAACCAAAGTGATTTTCGATCTGCTGAATCAGCGGCCCAAGGTGGAGACGTTGAGCATTTAGACGATGGCGGACAGGAGACAGGCTGACAAGCGAGCAAGCAAGATCATGATCCCTGTCAGCTTGCCCACGTGTCAGCTGCTAATTGAGGAGCACGCATGTTAGAGATTCTTGGAAAGACCAATATCGATTTCATGAGTAAACGGACGATTGCCTTCGCCTTTTCCGGTGCCATGGTGCTGCTGGGGCTGATCGCCGTCGTACAAATTGCGCGGGGGGCGGCCAATCTCGGCATCGATTTCGCCGGCGGGACGGCGGTCCAGCTTAAGTTTGAGCAGCCGATACGGATCGATGAGGCGAGAAAGGTTTTAGAAGCCAACGGGCTTGGGAACGCCGAATTACAGGAATTCGGGCAGGACAACAAGCTACTGATCCGCATCAAGACGTCGACCACCATCGAAGAGAAGACGGCCGAGACCGTCGTGGACGTATTCAAAACCAAGTTCGCTTCCAACCGGTTCGTCGTGGACTCCAGCACGGAGATCGGTCCCACGATCGGCAAGAAGCTCCAGGAGGATGCGCTCATCGCCATCGTCATCTCGTTCATCGGCATCATCCTGTATATCGCGGCCCGGTTCGAGCTTCGGTTCGGCGTTGCCGCCGCGCTCGCGACCTTCCATGACGTCCTGGCCGTCCTCGGCACATTCTATGTGCTTGATAAGGAGATTACCCTATTGATCGTGACGGCGCTCTTGACGCTGGCCGGGTATTCGTTGACCGATACGGTCGTCGTGTTCGACCGGATTAGGGAAAACTTGAAGTCGCGGCGGCGTGAGAGTGAAGAGGCGACCATTAATACGGCGGTCAACCAGGTATTGAGCCGCACCATTGTGACTAGTTTGACGGTCGTGCTCGTCCTTATTCCTTTGACGCTGGCCGGCGGAGAAGTGCTCCACGATTTTTCCCTGGCTCTGCTGGGGGGCGTGATCTTCGGAACCTATTCGTCTGTCTTTGTTGCCAGTCCGCTGTTGCTGCTGTGGCCGGGAAGGTCCGGCCGACTCTTGAGTCGTAGCTAGGCGGGTGGTTGAATAGTATTGCGTCGTTTGTGACGCTCGCTTCGCTGGCCTCCCGGTCGATACGGGCGATTGAGTTGTGACTGTCTGGTCCGGGGGTGAACCCACGAGACACATGCAACGCCGTTCGGTACCGACACAGGTTTCAGGCGTTCTTCTGGTGTAATCATGGCACTCTGGAGCCGGTTTCACAGCCTCCAGCGCAAGATCATCGCGGCGATCGTGATGGTCGGCCTCCTGCCTCTGACTCTTCTTCTTATCCTGCTGTATATCGAAGAGCGCCGCGCGTTGCGTGAGACGACCGGATCCAACTTCAAAGAAGCGGCTGTCGAGGCAGCCCGCCGCATCGATATGCATGTCACGCGCAGCGTGAACGAAGCGCAGCAGCTGGCGACGATGCCGTTCCTGCGCACCGCTGTGTGGGAAGCCAATCGTACCTATGAAGGCAAAGATCCTCAAGCCATTCTCGGCATCATCGACGATTGGCGGCAGCGGTGGGGACAACGGGATAAACGGAGTGAGTTCCCGCTGTTTGTCAACCGGATCGTGACGAATTTCCTCATTCGATGGCATGAAATCAGGAAGACGGACTATGTCGGCATTCTGGTGACCGATGGGCAGGGCGCGTTGGTCGTCAGCTCCATTCCTCAAGTCGAGTACGCCTACGCCGCCACCCCCTGGTGGCAGGCAGTGGTGAAGTCGGGAAACCAACAGCCGTATGTGGGGGACATCGGATTCGATCCGGCCTTCGGGACCCATGTCGTGATCGTTGCGTCGCCGATTATGGACGATCAACAGCGGACAGTGATCGGCGTCGTGACGATTCTGCTTCGCCGCGACACATTGTTCCAGTCCCTTGCCGACGTGTCGGTCGGCGCGACCGGCCATGCGATGCTCTTCAACTCGGACGGCGCCGTGGTGATCTGTCCGGTCCTGGCGCCTGAAGCGCATACCGCGAATGCTGAATTGAGCCGCCTGCTGAGTGCGCTGAAGCCCGGCTGGGCCGTTGCCGCAGACGATTCGCATGGAAGCAAGGAGGCGCTGGTCGGCTTTGCTCCGGTGCGGTTTCTGGAGGGGCTTGCTCCCGGCAGTCTGGGGGGAAAGCAGTGGATCACTGTTGTACGCCAGGATCCAAGTGAAACATTCGCTCCGCTCGGTGGGCTGATGGCGAAAGTTCTGGTAGGCGGGTTATTGGTCGTGGGGATGTTATGCGGAACAGGCGTGCTGGTTGCCCGGCGCATTGCAGGGCCCCTTCGACTGTTACACGACGGAGTCCAGGAGATTGGAAGCGGGCGTTTGGATCAACGACTGGAGCTGAAGACCGGCGATGAAATCGAACGGTTGGCTGATGCTTTTAACCGGATGGCGTCCAATCTTCAGCGCTCGTTCGGTCAGATCGAACAGCGGATGGAGGAAGTCCGGCGTCTGGAAGAGAAGTACCGCGACTTGATCGAACATTCACCGGAAATGATTTACCAGTTGGATCGGAGCGGCAAATTTGTCCACGTTAATAAAACAGGCCTCGATAAGCTCGGTTATGCGCTCGATGAGATGCTGGCGCTGAAGTTGTGGGATGTGGTTCAGCCCGGACAGGAATCGCGAGTGTTGCAATATCTCGAACGATTGGTCGCGCAGGGGCAAGGATCGATGGACACGGTGTTCCTGGCGAAGGATGGCCGTGCGGTGGGTGTGGAAATTCATGCCACGGCGCTCTTGGATCACACGCGTGGCGGGCTGATTCATTCACGCGCATTCGTTCGAGATGTGACGGATCGGCGTCGATTGGAACAGGAGCTGCAGCGCTATACCACCGGGTTGGAGCAGGCAGTATCCGAGCGTACGCATCAGCTGGTCGCATCGCAAGCTCGGTACAAGGCTCTCTTTGATCTCGTCGCCGATTCGGTCTTTATGGTCAACGCCGAAGGGGCCGTCGTCGCTGTGAACAAGCGGGAAGAACAGGCGCTAGGCCATTCGGAAGCGAGCATCATCGGGCGGAATGTGCTTGATGTCGTGCCGGTGAGCTATCACCATGCGTTTATGGGCTGGTTACGAGATACCAGCACCGGCCGCCAGCAAGTGTCTACCCAGGAAATGACCGTCTTTCATGCCGAAGGGCGTGAGACTCCCGTCGAGATGGATCTGATTCGGGTGGAAGGCGGCGATCAGGTGCTGGTCATGCTGCAGCTCCGGGACATTACCGATCGAAAGAGGCTGGAGCGCCAGCTGCAGTCCTATCGTGAAGACCTCGAGTCGAAGGTGCGTGAGCGGACCAGAGAAATCGAAGAAACCAAACAGTATCTGGAAAATCTGCTCGAAAATGCCAATGATGTCATCTACACGCTCGATACGGATCAGCGATTCACCTACGTCAACAGCAAGGTCGATGTCTGGGGGTATCGAAAAGACGATCTGCTGGGCCGGCCCTATCTGTCTTTGCTTTCGCGGCGTCACCGTGGCCGGCGGCTCAAGAGCACCTTGGACATCGGTGCCAAGCAGGTCTATGAAGTCGAAGTCATGACCAGGCTGGGAGAAACCCGCACGGTGATGGTCAGTGTGTCGCCGCTTCAAGGAGTCGAGGGAGAGATCCTCGGTGTGCTCGGGATTGCGCGTGATATGACGGAGACGAAGAAGCTGGAGCGGCAGATTCTCAATTCAGAGAAACTGGCTTCCGTCGGGAAACTGGCGGCCGGCGTGGCGCACGAAATCAATAACCCGCTCGGCGGGATTCTCAATTGTCTCTACAATCTTCGAAAAGGGGGGGTATCCCAGGCTCGTCAGGAGGAATATTGGGCGTCTATGGAACATGGCGTCCGCCGGGTACAAAAAATTGTCCGGCAGCTGCTGGATTTTTCTCAGCAGCATGAGCCGGAATTCAGTCCGGCCGATATCAATCGGATCGTCGAGCAGGTCTTGGTGCTGACGACCCACCTATTCGCCCCCAATCGGATTACACTGGAGACTGTATTGCGACATGGTCTGCCCAGCGTCCTGGTGGATCGCCACATGATCGAACAGGTCTTGATGAATTTGCTCTTGAACGCGGTGCAGGCGATGAAGCACGGCGGGATGTTGACGATTCGGACCTCCGTAGCCGAGGGAATTTGCCTGGTTGAAGTCGGCGATACGGGGTCGGGCATTCCCCCCTCCATCCTGCCGCGCGTATTCGATCCGTTCTTTACGACCAAAGGCGAGGGGGAGGGAACGGGGTTAGGGCTTTCCGTGAATCTCGGCATCGTGGAGCGTCATGGCGGGAAGATTCTTGTGGAGAGTGAAGTCGGCAAAGGAACGACGTTCACACTGTGCCTGCCTGTGTCGCCGGAACCGTCGCTTGTGGAGAAGCCGTCATGAAGGGATTGACGATTCTCCTGGTCGATGACGAACCGCTGATGCGCTTGTCGATGGTGGACGCGCTGGAGGCCATCGGGTACGACGTGCATGCGGCCGCATCCGGGACCGAGGGGATCGATGCGATCCGGCAAGAACAATTCGATCTTGTGATTACCGATTTGCGGTTGCCCGGCGCCGATGGGTTGACGGTGCTCAAGGCAGCCAAAGACAAGGCGCCGGAGACGGAGGTGGTGGTGATCACCGCGCACGGTTCCGTGGACACGGCAGTCGGAGCGATGAAGCTGGGCGCGATCGATTATCTGACGAAGCCCTTTCAGATGGATGAGTTGCTGCTGATCGTTGAGCGGATCGGCCATGTGGTCGCGCTCCGCCGGGAAAATCAGGATCTCAAGGCGGTACTGGAAGACAAGTTCAGCTTCGGCGGCATTCTGGGCGTCAACAGCCGGATGCGCGCGGTGCTGGACAAGATCAAGCTGGTGGCGGCGACCGACTCGACGGTGTTGATTCTTGGTGAAAGCGGAACGGGGAAAGAGCTGGTGGCCAATGCGGTACATCAGAACAGTCCCCGGCGGGATGCTCCGCTGATCAAGGTGAGTTGTGCCGCCCTGCCGGAAACACTGTTGGAGGCCGAGCTGTTCGGGCATGAGAAGGGCGCGTTTACAGGGGCAATGCGTCAGCGCCGGGGGCGATTTGAGTTGGCCCATCGCGGGACATTGTTCCTCGACGAGATCGGCGAACTGTCTGCGGCGGTTCAGGTGAAACTATTGCGGGTGTTGCAGGAACGGACGTTCGAACGGGTGGGGGGAAACGATACGATTGATGCGGATGTTCGCCTGGTGTGTGCGACACAAAAGGATCTGCGCAAGGAAGTTGCGCAGGGACGGTTTCGAGAAGACCTCTTTTACCGGCTCAATGTCGTGCAGGTGATTGTTCCACCGCTGCGGGAACGGCAGGAGGATATCATGGTGATTGCCGAGCATGTGCTGGACACCTGCTCAGGCAAGCTGAACAAGAAGCTGCGGGGATTCTCGCTCCCTGCGCGCGAGCTGCTGCTGCGCTATTCCTATCCGGGGAACGTGCGTGAGCTCGAAAACGTGGTCGAGCGGGCCGTGGCCTTGGGGCATGAGCGGGATGTGATTCAGCCGGCTGACCTGTGCGGTTTCCAATCCTGCCCGTACCTGGGCGGCCCACCGCAAGACTCCTGCGGCTTTTGCAGCGAGGGTCTGACCGGAGGACCGAAGAAAGCAGATACAGTTCTGACCTCACTGGCTGCTGCGCGGGAGGGTTTCGAGAAGGAGTATATTCTGTCTGTGCTGGAGCGAGCCGAAGGCAGCCGCACGGCGGCATCGAAGATCCTCGGCTTGTCCCGCAAAGCACTGTGGGAGAAATGCAAACGCTATGGAATTCCATCAGCCCACAGGAGCGACGAGGACGAAGCATAGCCGGTGGGCCAGCCTGTCTCATTCCATGAGCATCTGGTGCAAGCGTGATCTGCTGCTCCGTTCCGCGTCGCTTGTATCTCGTGAAGCCCGCTTCGACTCAGCGAGGCGAGCGTGCAGCGCAGGACGGAAGGAATATGTTCAGATCTATTCCTGGTTGCGAGAGACGGGATACGCTTCACGCAGAACAGGGTGCCATGCGGTTTCGCAACAAACGTTCATGCGTGACGGGGGGGTGGCGAAATCGAAAGGGCCGGCTGCCGGGGCCTATGCGGCCGTCGCCAACGGGGAAATAAATGCCAGCGTGTCCTGCAGCTCCTGCTGAGCCTCGGCCAGTAGAGATTGGTGCTTGTTTAAGTTGAACTGTGTGCAGGAGAGAGCAAACGGGTCGAACGGAGGTGGATCGACGGCCCGATTCGTTTCCAATTGAGCGGCATCGGCGGCAACTCCGGCCAGGTGAACGATCGACGCGTGCATCTGATACTCAATCGCTTCCTCTGGATGGATCTGGTAGCGGATGGCCTGCTCAATGGGACGCGGCATACCCCAGAAGCGAACTAACTCCGCACCGACTTCGGCAAAGTCGCATCCGATATTCGATTGTTCCACTTCGGCCAGCCTTGTTCCGAGATGTCCGGACTCGATCAGGGCAGACTGTGCCCGTTGCGGCACGGTTTGATAGAGGACTAAGTGTCCGATGTCCCGCAAGAGCCCCTCGATAAAGAAGCGCTCGCTTTCCATGATGCCGCTGGCTTTGGCGATTTTCCCTGCCATCAGGGCACAGAGCACACTTTTCCTCCAGAAGGACGGAAGATCCATGAGGCCTGCTGTCATTCCTGAGAAGGTTCGCCCGATCGTAGTGGCGGCGACCAAGTCGCTGACGGATTGCATGCCGATCATGTTGACCGCGCGGCTGATACTGTCAATCTGCTTCGGGAATCCATACAGCGGGCTGTTCACGACTTTCAAGAGACGCGCCGCGATGGCCGGATCGATTTTGATCGCGTTTGCCAGGTCGTCCATTGATGATTCGGGGTTATCGACGACCGCGCGGACACGGGTATAGATTTCCGGGAGTGTAAACATGGCGGAGCAGGATCGAATCAGTTCTTGAGCTGAGGTCATATCAGAGCCTTTCCGAGTAGACTGCACACAGGTTCGCTGCTGTGACAGTTGCGTACATCGGTTTTGTCCGAAGCGGCGTCCTGATATCACTATCGGTCGTGTCCGAGCAAAACTAAAGTCGGGGGGATCTGATGGGAAGCTATCGGGGGCATGCGGGTTACGACCAAGGAAGCTCGTATTTGTGGTAACGGGAGGCTTGGCTCGCAAGGTGATTTCGAACCTTGGAGTGTGTATTCTAGAAGAGAGAGGCATCGGTTGAAGACAGAGCTGTCGTATTTCAGGAGGAATGTCCAATGACACGTACATGGATGGCGCTGGGTTTGTGTCTGGTGGTGGCTGTGGCGGGATGTGCCGGAGGAAAGGCCGAGATTAAAGAAGACCGGCTGACAGTCGGGAAGGTGCAGGGAGAGGTCAAAGTCGGGATGCCGGCCTCGCAGGTGGCGGAATTGCTCGGGAGCCCCAATATTGTTACGACAGACGAGAAGCGCCGGGAGGTCTGGATCTACGACAAGGTATCCACCGATCGGGTCGACACGGCCAGCTCCACCTTTGCGGGCCTCATCATTCTAGGCGCTAGTTCGCGGGACAGCTCCAGTTCGCAGCGCCAGCGGACGCTCACCATCATCATTAAGTATGATGAAGACAAAAAGGTTCGCGATTTTGCCTACAATGCGACGCAATTCTAACCGGGGCGCGAGCGCCGTGCTGCGGCGATGGTGCCTGGTCGCCCTCAGCCTGGTTTTTGCGGGCCAGCTCGCCGGGTGTGTGACGCACTCACAGCCGGAAGAACTCTTTCAGCTGACCCCCGAGAGTGCTGCAAACCGGGCCATGCAAACCCGCATGTTCGAGACCAAGGATGAGACAGAGTTATTGTCCGCCTCTGCGGCGGTCTTACAGGATTTGGGATTTCAGGTCGAAGAAAGCGTGCGGGAGGTGGGCTTTCTGCGGGCGGCAAAGGAACGGAGTGCGAGGGAATACGGCCAGTATATCAGCCGGTTTTTTGTGCTGGTGCTGTCCATGGGAAAAGTGCTTACGCCCGTCGATCTCCACCAGAAAATCTCGGCTTCTCTTGTCGCGCGGGCGGTCAATCCGGCGGCCACGCGCCAAGAAGTTCGAATTATCTTTTACCGGGTCGTCTGGAAAGGGGATGGCCAGGTCGATCGCACGTACATTCCGCCCGGTCAGCAAAAGATGGAAATGCTTCGCGACCCCGTTTTATACCAGGAATTCTTCGCTAAACTCTCGAAGGCAGTATTCCTGGAAGAATTTACGCTTTGACGAAGAGGTCATGATGACACGACGAGCCGTGTGGGGAATGGTTGTAGGAGCCACCCTCGCGATGTTGTGCGGATGTGTGCCGCCGCAGCCAGGGCCTGAGCTGCTTGCGCCGACCGAAGCCCAGATGAAAATCCGAAGTGCGCAGACCAGGACTTTCGACGTGAAGGATCGACAGGTTGCTCTGCGCAGTGTGATTGCGGCTCTCCAAGATTTGGGCTTCATCATCGAGCGGGCCAACGAAGCGCTTGGGCTGGTCAGTGCCGCCCGATTCGCCGAGCCAAACTATTACGATATGTTGGGTGTCACCGTTACCGTCCGTCCGCAAGCGGACGGACGGATGATGATCCGGGCCAACGCCATCTATAACAACAAGCCCATCGAAGACCCCAAGGTCTACCAGAATTTCTTCGCGACGCTTGAACGTTCGTTATTCGTGACGAAGGACTGAACCGGGCGATGCGATCCGGATGGTACAGACAAAGCTGCCGGTGGGGAGCTGGCGGGATCCGGGTGTTGCTGATGGGGGTGGGGTTGAGCCTGCTGCTCAACGGCTGTCTCTTGCCCTACGAAGCGAGGCACGAAAACCAGTGGGATTCACGGGAACAGATCTGGTTGTCCGAAGAAAGTCAGGTCAAACTCCGTGCGGCACAGAGTAGGGTCTTTGACACGACTGACCGCACGGCGATCCTTGAGGCGGTTGTCGCCACCATGCAGGACATCGGATTCATGGTCGACGTATTGGATCAAGATCTGGGCATCGTGTCCGCCAAGAAATATGTCGATCTGGAACGGCCCGCGTTCCTGGACCCCTCTTATCTGCTGTATCGTCCCGACACACTGTTGATTCTCTCCAGGAACATCCATACCTGGGGGCCCTTTTTCCACCGCAGCGATCTTGTGAGACTCACTGCCACAGTCCGCAAGCGTAACGACGCTCAACTTGTCGTGCGAACCAGCGCCCAATATTACCTGCGCGCAGTCGAAGACCCCGCGCCCTATCAACAATTCTTCCGTACGCTGGAGCAGGCACTCTTTCTCCAGGGGCAATCAGTCGAATAGGATCGGTGGTGATGCCGCTTCTGATGCCGCGGCCGGTGTAGATCGTTGAGGGTAACGGTGGCGCAGTTTCGTGATGAACGGTGATCAGCAGTACGGGCCTATCTGTTTCTGACTTCAAGATGATATGATCGTATTCCATTGTGCGGACATTCCCTTGATTTACACGAAGAAGAGGAAACTATGACTATGACTCAGGCCAGATACGGGCTCGCCGTTGTAGTGGGTGTCATGCTTTCCACGGTTGTCGGTTTGGCAGCGGAACCGGTTGAAATAGAAACGTTTGTGAAAGCCCGCATTGAAATCGGCGAGATGATGATGAATTACTTTCAGGGCGGACCACAGTTTGCCGAGGGGCAGCGGCCTTCTCCGGAACAGATGAAAGAAATGGGAGCCGATATTAATGCGAAGCTCACTACGCTGCTTGCCAAGCATAACTTGACGGTCGCGGACTATCGTAAACGCAGTCCGGAGATCTTCGCCGACGATACAGCGGTGAAGGGTTTTCTCAACGGGCATCCAGACTTAAAAAAGCGGTACGAGGCGCTGCCGTTGGATCGAATGGGCCGAGGGGGTAGTACAGGGCGGGGCTATTAACCCACGTATGCGGTTTGAGTAAGGGTTCCAGGAAAGCCATGCCATCCGGTTGGTGGTCAGTCTGGAAAGCCGAGAGACTGGATCGTGCATGGAGCGGCATCCGGTACTTTCCCAGGAGGCTCGGTTATGGACCTTCGTCGTCAGAAGCGGTTCGCTGTAAAACTTCAGAGCATCATGATCGGAGCCCCGCGCAAGGAATGGGCCGGGGTGGTTATGAATCTGTCGAAAACCGGCTGCCTCATTGAATGCGACGCTCAGGTGTATGCCGGCATGTCGGTCGCGATTCGTATCGAGGTGCCGACGGAGGCTGCGCCGCTTCTTATCGAGCGGGCGGCAGTACGGTGGAATCGCGGGCGCCAAGTCGGAGTGAGTTTTGTGTCGATGGCAGAGCCCCAACAGGAACGATTGAATCAGCTGCTTCTACAGGTGAAGCCGGAGATTTCCCAATGAATAAGATCAGATGGAGTAGGAAGAGGTCCGTCGACGATTCATTCTGCCATGGTATGACGGAAAGGACTGGAATATGAAGAATGTGGAGATGACTGTTCAGGGCACATGGTTGACGATCAAAGTTGATCTGTCGAAGGAGTTCGGGCCGTCAGCATCTGGCAAGACGATCATCATTGCCTCAACAGAAGGAAATGTCACAATCCCAGACCGTCAGGAGAAGGTGGGGTTGAATGTGTATCGGAAAAAATAATCCTGCTGAGCGCGCTGCGTCTCGATGTTTCACAAGTAAATGATTCTCTTGATCTTCTCCAATCATCCCCTCTTCGACGATTTTTGAGCTTGTCTCTTGACAGATTTGGAACGTCTCTCCAGTCCTGCATATTTTTCGCTGATCCCCAGAAAAGCGTTGAGGCTGTGGATAAGAAATGGGATGACCAATGTAGGAGGCGCTCCAGGAGCGTAGATTTCCTCATGTCAAGGCGTCTGTGCCTAGGAATGTGGAAAAAAATAAAAAATTGCGCTTCCAGCCACAATTAGTAGGGGCGTGCCCATGCTGCGGCAGACGCCTAAAAAGTAGGCATTGTGAAGCGATACGCGGTCAATTCAGGCTATTCCGCGCAGTCGCACGAACATATTCACAGGATTATCCACAGAAGATGGGGACCGAGAGCTTTCATGCCAATAGTGCGCACGGAACTCTTTTTTTTGAGAAATATTTTTGAGTGATACCACGCGCAATTCTGTTGGGGGTTAGGATTCAACGTCGAATATAAATTTGTCTCGGAGTTTCCGGTACTTTGCCTGTAGGACGGTCATCATTTCTTGTGGAAAGTTGAATGCCGGTTGGCGCCTACAGCGACTCGACGATCCACGTGCCCGCCATAGAGTTGCGTACCCCGCTTCCACTTGATACTGCACCCGATACTCGCCCGTTGATTGCGATCAGCCGGTTTGCCTGCCAGTATTGCTTCGACTGCGGCGTGGGGTCGCGGGCGGTTCACGGGTGTTGTAGTGCCGGGGCGGCTGCCGTCAAACTATCCGCGGTTAGGCAAGGGGGCCGGGCCGGTTGCACAGAATGTAACCGCGGGGTAGGCTGACGTCGCATGAGGATCGTTGCGGAGACGGTGGCTTCCACGACAGGAGGAGACCCATGGTTGTTGTTGCAGTGCTCGCGCTGCTGGCAGTATGGACAGGTGTCGTACAGGCTCATGATGAGTTTCGGCCGGAGCCGTCGACGATCACGGTATCGGCGACAGGCAGTCTGGCGTTCGCGCCGGACCAGGTGTTCGTGACGTTCGGTATGGACACTGCGGCCCGGTCGCTGGCCGATGCGCAACGACAGAACAACGCTGTCATGACCAGAGTCATGGACCGGCTTCGGGATCAGAACATCGAGAAAGAGCGCATCCAGACCTCTTCCTTCACGGTGTCTCCTCAGTACAAACCGCCGCCCAAGCGTTCCGGCGACGCGACGCATGCTCCGCCGGAGATCATCGGGTATCTGATGAGTAATACTGTGACGGTGGACGTGCGGAACCTGGAGAAGCTCGGGAGGGTGATCGAGGATGTTCTGGCTGCCGGTGTCAACCATTTCCAGGGATTGCACTGGGCTCTACGCGACGAGCAACCGGCGAGATTGAATGCATTGAAGAGCGCCGCGGCCAAGGCCCATGAAAAAGCGGCTGCGTTGAGCGAGACATTGAGTGTGAAACTTGTGCGGGTGCTCTCAGTCAACGAAGACGGCCATGTGGTTCGGCCCGTGCCCCACATGGCGCGGTCGATGATGGCGATGGATACGGGGGGAGGGGAACCCCTGATCTCCCCGGGCCAAATCAAGGTCGAAGCGACCGTGACACTGGTCTACGAAATCGCACCGAATTGATCGCCAAGGTTTATTCAGTGCCGTCTTCACAGTTGAACGCACACGAAGGTTGACGGATACCTTGACGCATACGTGACTCATTGTGGAGGGCATCTATGGATACAGGTTGGTCACGAGCCCGTGACTACTCTTCCGCCTTCGCTCCGCCTTCCCAGAGCTTGATCGTGCGATCCCAGGAGGCGCTCGCCAGCCGTTTGCCGTCGGGTGAAAAAGTCACACAGCGGACGGCGCCGGTGTGGTCCTTAAGCGTTCTGAAGTTACGGCCTGTGGCCAGGTCCCAGAATTTGATGGTCTGGTCGTCGCTTGCGCTGACCAGGACTTTTCCATCCGGTGATACGGCGAGGCTGCGGATCCAGCCTGTGTGGCCGGTGAGAGATTTCTTCTCGACCAGCTGGGGCATCTCGAACAACTTGATCGTGCGATCCCGGCTGCCGGTGATCAGCGTGTTCGCGTCCGGCGTGAAGGTCATGGCGCCGATCCAGTAATCCATCGGTTTTTGAAAGCCGCCGTCGTCTTCGATGTAGTAGCCGCGCGTCTCGGTGGAGTCTTCGACGCCCCGCCGCCAATGCCCGTCGTGTAGCACCTTCTCCTCGCCGCTCGGGAGCACTTCCCAGATCTTGATCTTCCCGATGTCGGTGCCGTGGGCAAGGTGAATGCCGTCGGGTGAAAAGGCGACGCAGACGGACCAGTGATGGTCGTATTCGTCTTTGCCCAGCAGCGTCATCAATTCGGTGCCGGTGGTGACTTCCCAGATCTTGATGTCTTTGTTGTGGCTGCCGCGCGCCAGCATCAGGCCGTCGGGCGACAGGGAGAGACTGCACACGTTGTGGTCGTATCGGGTAAACAGAATTTTCGTCGGCTCGCCGGTCTTGCCGTTCCACAGACGAATCGTACGGTCTTCGCTGCCGGTGGCGAGTGTCTGCCCGTCCGGTGTAAAGACGACGGCCCGGACATCGTTGGTGTGGCCGCGCAGCGAGCGCAGAAGCCGGCCGGTCTCGATGTCCCACATGCGGACGAGGCGCTCTGCGCCGCCGCTGGCCAGGGTCAGTCCATCGGGGGAGAACGCAACGGCCCAGATGCCGTGCGAATGGCCGCGGAAGGTTCTGACCTCGCGGCAATCGAGTTTCCAATAGTCCAGAAAGTCGGTCGACGATGTCTGTGTCGCGTCCGGTGCAGATCCTGGGAGTGAGCCCGGTAGAGAAGCCGTCATCGTGTGTTCGGTGTCATGGTGATGGTAAAAGTTTCTCCGGCAGGTCCTTGATTGCCGTTCGATCAGGCCAGTATAATTTTCGCCAAGCCTGCGAGATCGTAAGAGATGCTCTGCGGGCAAGTCAAGCCGGTCACGGAGTTCCTCAGATCGCCGGTTTGTGGCGACCACCGAACTGCCTGTAAATTGCTGTCTTTACGGTCCGAGGTCTCATCATGGAAATCAGGTTTCAGCCCGCGCTGCTGCAAGAAGTGATCGACTCCTTCGTCGAAAAGACGGAGCGGGAAGGCGATCCGACCTATTACAAGGAGTTTCACGAACATGCCGATCCGATCTACGAGAAATTCATGCTCGAAGACCGGGAAGGGGAGTTTAAGAAACTTTATCAGTATCTCTTCGGGACCTGGGGCTTTTCCGATATCGTACGCGACTCGTTTAACGAGTATCCGTTATTGAAGAACAAGGTAGGGATTGTGCTGGTGAAGGGTGTCCTGAAAGAAGATCAGGAGGGTGTCGATATTCTGCGCAAGTGGGGTTCGGTGGAAAAGGAATTGGCGAGGGAGTTCGAGGAGAAGGGGCTCAAAGGCGTCGGAATCAAGCTGATTCCCCGCCGATTCTACGATCCGGCGCTGACGCGGTACTGCCGCCACGAGCTGATGCATATCTCCGACATGATCGATCCGGTCTTCGGGTACGATCCGGACACGAAAGTGGGACAGAATCCAGGCGAAGAAACGCTGATCTTGCAGCGCTACCGGGTGCTGTGGAGCTTGAGTGTGGACAGCCGGCTGGTTGCCGCGGGGAAAGAGCCGATGCTGAGCAAGGAGGATCGGTTCAAGGAGTTCCGGTCCTGGTATCGGAAGATCGCGCCGCTTCAGCTGAAGTCAGTGTTCGAAGGGCTGTGGCAGACCTCGTATTTCACGCATTCTGAATTGATCGAGATGGCGACCGACACCCTTCGCGTGATGGATCGCGCGGTCGATGTCGAGGGCGGCGAAGTGCCGGAGAGCGAAAATAAGGTTATGCTCATGCCGGGATTTCCCTGCCCACTGTGCCGATTTCCCACCTATTCCTGGGTGGAAGACATGGGGAGCAAGATCGAGTCGTATGTCCTCGACTTTATCCGGGAAAATCATCCGGGATGGGACGTGGAATTTGGCGCCTGTGATCGCTGCGTAGAGGTGTATAAGCTGCGTGCCGACGGCGTCATGTAATGACAAAAATGAATGGTGTTCGTGGAATAGGAGTTTCGGGTTTCTGGTTTGTCAGAGGCGGATATAACACGACACTCGAAACCGCACAGTCCCATGGCAACTGACCCCTCATACGGCCGGCGTGACTTTATCAAGGATTCTGTTCGCTCGGTGGCGAAGGCCGCGCAAGAATTTTCCAGGGAGGCCGAGGCCGCTCCGGCGAAAGGGCCGATGCCGATTCGTACGGATTGGCTCCGTCCACCGGGCGCTGTAGGGGAGGGGCTGTTTCTCGATCGTTGCACCAAATGCGGGGATTGTATCAAGGCCTGTCCGCCCGGCTCGATTGTCGCGCACAGCCACGATGCAACGCCGGTCTTATTCGCCGACCGGTCGCCCTGCCTGTTGTGCGACGACTTCCCCTGCATTGCAGCCTGTGCAACCGGAGCATTGTTGCCGGTCGGCGGTATTGCCGACGTCCGAATGGGAATGGCGGTGGTATCCCATCGGTTGTGTACGGCCGGGCAAGGTTGTTATGCCTGTGTGTCAAAATGTCCGACCAGCGCGCTTGCCGTTGATGTAGGGTCGCTCCAGCTTACCGTGACGGCCGGAGCATGCGCCGGGTGCGGCATGTGCGAGATGGTGTGTAAAACCGTCAATGACCATGTGGCGATCCGCGTCATGCCGGCCGACCGGCTTGCAGGGATCGATCGGTGACCGGTTGCCGGAGCAGTTCGGCCTTGACATACAGCCGGTCATTTCATATACATACACAGTCTCCGGTCTCAGAATCCGGTTGTTGCGCGGGTGGGCGAGTTCGTTGTGAGAGGGGCGGGTGTCTCCTGACATGACTCGACAGCCCGGAGGACAAATTAATGCCAAGTAAACAGCCTGTGTCGGGTGCCTCTCCTTCCGCTGCTGCCGTTATTCCGGTTCCCTCGACGATCAAGGATTCTCCTGCGGTCGAACGCGCTTTGAATCGCAGCAAATTGTATCTGCTGATTTCCTGGAGCCTGCTCTATCCGGAAGACGAGGAGTTTCTCGACTATCTCCGCTGCGGCGAATTTGTGGAGGATGGCCGCGCCGCGCTGGATACTTTGCAGGCCATGCTGGATGGTGCGGGAGGCGAGCGCGCCGTGCAGAAGATCCATGCGCTCAAGAAACAATTCGATCTGGCGGAAACACTGATTGCTTCCGAATGCGCCAATTGGCAGCTCAGCGATTTGCAATCGGAGCACCGTAGGGTATTCAGTAACGTCATCACGCTCGATTGCCCGCCGTACGAAACGTTGTTTGGAAACGATCACGTGTTTGCACAGTCGCATGTGATGGGCGATATTTCGGGGTTCTACAAGGCGTTCGGCGTGGAGCTCTCCAAGGACATTCACGAACGGCTGGATCATCTGAGTGTCGAATTCGAGTTCATGCATTTCCTCGCCTACAAAGAGTCGTACTCGCGCTGTCACGACGGCGCCGAGAAAACGCAGATTGTCGTTGAAGCTCAGAAGAAATTTGTCAAAAACCACATCGGCCGGTGGGTGCCGCTCTTTTGCCGCATGCTGTCCAAGAAAGCGGATTCCGGTCTCTTCAGATTGGTTGCGGACATGACGGCCGATTGGATGGAGTTTGAAACGGCGTTTTTGGGAGTGGCGCCGCAGCCCTACACGGAGACCGATTATCGGCCGGCGACCTTCAATTCTCCCGAAGGCCAAACGTATGAATGTGGAGCACAGGATCAGGGCAATGAACTGAGTCTGTTGCTCAATGAAGTGGGCGCGCAGTCGTTCATGGATGGCAAGGACAAGGACAAGGAGAAGGACGAGAAGGGGCCGGTCGGGACCGCGTAGGCGGTTCGACACCAAGCCGAGCTTCATGGCAGTGGTCTCTTCCAGGGTGTTGTAATCTTTATTCGTTGAGAGGAGGGATTAGTCATATGCGCGTAGTGCAGACGGCCAACAAAAGTTTGGTGTTTGCCATTCTTCTCTCTGCCCTCGCCGTTGGCGCGATGCTGACGATCGGGCAGGTGCCGCTGGCGGTCAGCCAGCCGGTCACAATCCCGGCGAAGTCCATCAAGGGGCCGATCCCCATGGATGGGGCCAACCCGGTATGGGAAGGTGTGCCTGGGGTCGTGGTTCCGCTGAGCGGTCAGCTGGTCACCACACCGATGCACCCGAACATCTCGGTGAAGTCGGTGTTCGTGAAGGCGATGACGAACGGCAAGGAAATCGCGATGCGTTTAGAGTGGATCGACCAGACCAAGAACGATACGACGATCGGCCCGCAGGATTTCCGGGATCAGGTCGCCGTCATGTTCCCGGTCAATACTTCCGGTGCGCCGCCGTTCCAGTGTATGGGACAATCCGGCGGAACGACGAACATCTGGCGCTGGAATGCGGAATGGCAGAAGGACCTCGGCAAGGACAGCGCCGGTATCTGGGATGTTGACGATCAATATCCCGGGATCTTCTGGGACTTCTACTTTGAAGAGCCGGCCGGAGGTGTGACCTATCCGGATCGGATCGGCCGGAGCCTTGGCCCGTTCAATCCCGGTATCTGGTCCGGGAACATCATGTCCGACCCGACGCTGCGTGTGAGCTCGGTCGAAGACCTGAGTGCGAACGGGTTCAGCACCTTGACCACCCAAGCACATCAAGATGTCATCGGGAACGGGGTGTGGGAGCCGTCCGGGGCCGTCAAAGGCGGGGCCTATTCTGGTCCGACGTGGCGCGTGGTGGTGAAGCGGTCGCTGGAAACCGGCGATGCCAACGACACGCAATTCAAGTCCGGGCTGTCTATCCCGATCGCCTTTGCGGTGTGGGATGGGGCGAATATTGAACGGAACGGGATGAAGTCACTCTCCACCTGGTTTACGCTGAAGTTGTAGTCAGCGGGCAGGGTTGTGGAGGCGATGGGCCTCCATTGGTGAGAGACCGGCACCTGGAGAAACAGAACTGAGGCTCCGGATCGGCGTCATGCAATGACGAACTGGTCCGGAGCCTCTTTTTTTCGCTTCGGCGGTGGTAGTGCGTAGATCCTTGCCGGTGGACGACGATTCCAGGGTTGCATTTCATTCGGCGCGGAGGGTATAACCCCACATAGGTTTTAACTCAAAACTCTCTGATATTTCGAAAGAATTGGAGTGCTCGTCGTATGAAAGTCTCACTCCTTTTTCCTCCGACATGGCATCCGTCCCAGCCGTATCTCAGTCTCCCTTCGCTCACGGGATTTCTCCATCAAGGTGGCGTGTCGGATGTCTCGCAACGCGATCTTGGGATCGAGTTGTTGGATCGCATGCTGACCAAGAGCTATGCCGCTCAGGTCTATCAACAATTGATCGGCAAGCAGCGCGAGCTTGAGCGGTCCCAATCCGGAGAAACGGGCCACGGGAGCCGGGAACATTATTCGAAGGTGGCCGATTCGCTCGATCGATTCGTCTATCTGGAAGAACGGATCGAACTGGCCAAGGAGACCTTACGCGGCGAAGGCTTTTACGATCTGGATGCCTACCGGGGCAGTCTGTTTATGATCGACAAGTGGCTGGAGCTGGTGTCCTCGATCTATTTCCCGACCAGACTGACTGTCGTTGATAATCAGTTCGGCAATTACTCGATCTACTCGTCGAAAGACCTGATGAAGGTCATTCAAGACGACGCGCAGAATCCCTACCGCAGTCTCTTCCGCGACCTGTTCATTTCCTCGATCGTCAAGGATCGTCCGGATTTGATCGGCGTGTCCATCACGGCGACCTCGCAAATTATTCCCGGCCTGACGCTCTGCAAGCTGATTAAGGAGACGGCGCCGGACCTCCACGTCACGATCGGGGGGAGCATCTTCACACGGCTCGTCGACAATGTCCGCCGCTGTCCCAACCTCTTTGAATTGGCCGACGACATCGTCGTCTTCGAAGGCGAAACGGCGCTGTTGGAATTGGTGAACCAGTTGGCCGGTAAGAAAGACTACAGCAAAGTCCCGAATCTGATTTACCGGAAGGACGGCAAGATCACGGTCAATCAGCCCTTCTATTCCGAAAACGTGAATCAGCTGCCTGCTCCGAACTACGATGGCTTTCCGCTCGATCGATACCTGTCGCCGGAGCCGGTGCTGCCGATTCAGTTTTCCCGCGGATGCTATTACAAGGACTGCGCATTTTGCGCGCTGACACTTGATCACCAGAACTTCAGGCAGAAGGATCCGGGGCGGACAGTCGATGAATTGGAGTGGCTCTCACAGCGGTATGGCGCCAGGAATTTCTTCTTCACCGACGAGTGCTTTGCCCTGGCGCCGACGAAACGGCTCTGCCAGCAGATCATCGAGAAACAGCTTAAGGTGAGATGGACCTGCGAAATGCGGTTCGAGAAGAACCTCACGCGCGACCTGCTTGCCTCGATGCGCGATGCCGGCTGCTTGAAGATTGTGTTTGGCCTGGAGTCCTTCAATCAGCGCGTCATGGATCTGATGAAGAAGGGGATCAAGCAGGAATGGGTCCGCCGCATCGCGAGCGACTGCGTTGATCTGGGGATTGCGGTGCATTGCTACATCATTGTCGGGTTCCCCACGGAAACGGAAGCGGAAGCGCTGGATACGATGAACTTCATCGTTGAGAACGCCAAGCTGCATGAGTCATTCGGGTTTTCCTGCCAGCCCTGCCTGTTCGACTTGGAGAAGGAAGCTCCGATCATGAGCGATCCGGCGGCGTACGGCATCAGGCGGATTATGCGCCCCTCGTCGGAGGATCTCAGCTTGGGATTCTTCTATGAGGTGCAAGGCGGCATGACACCGGATCAAGCGGAGACGCTTTATCAGCATGTCTATGAGCGGATCAGTGAAGTGGTTTGCGAGTTGCCGTTCAACTACTCGATGGCTGATGGACTGCTGTATATTGCGAGAGCCAAGGAGGAGGCAGTGCAGGCGCCTCAACCGATCGGGTTATAAGTAGCGAGGTTCGTTTGTGATCAAGGCTGCGGCGATAGGCGACCGGCCGACCGGAAAAGTAGGGGACTTCGGTCTTTTGTTCGAATATGCCATCAAGCTGGTCTTGCTGGCGTCCTTCTTGGAGCTGGTGCTGTATCGGCTGATGTCTCGTTTGGGCATGCACCTGAGCAAGCTGGCGGGGACGCATCCATGGATTACGCCGACGTTCACCACCCTCACGGAGGTAGGCGCGTGGCTGCTGAATATTGTCGCGGTACTGTTGTTCTTGAGCCTCACGTTGACAATGGTCAATCGGGGCATCGGGCAGGATACCGGCCGGCTGGCCAAATCCGGGATCGCCAGTGCCGCGCTCTTATTGTTGTTGACCATCGCGTTTCTGTTCGTGCAGCCGGGGATGCTGGGCGCCATCATCTACAACAGTGTGGCGCTGGTGACGCTCACCTTGTTCGTGGCGGAGTACCTCACTGCCCATCGGGAACCTGCACAGCGCTTTCTAGTGGCAGCCTATTACCTTGGAATATCCGGCTGGCTGTATTATCAGGTCGTGTCGACGATCTATGGGTTGTCCGGAACAGTGGCGGCTCCGCCGCTGGTGTACGAAGTTCATCGAGCCGGCGAAGCCCTTATGGTATTGGCGAGCATTCTTGTCTTCGCGGCGTACGGACAGGGACTCTCGTTGTGGACGAAGAACCGGCGACAGCGGCATCGGGCGATCTGGTTTTGGACGACGACGGCCACGATTTTCACGGCGCTGATCTTCACGGATTATGTGCTGGACCTGTATAATCCGGCGTTGGCCTCGGCGGTCAGGCAGGCGTCGCAGGGGATCGGTTGGATTTTCCAGTTCGGGATGGGCTATACATTCTATCTTCCCTTTGCGATTTACATCGGAGGCTTGCTCTGTTGGTCGTATACGGTCATCAAGCTGTTGATGATGGGGCGATTGGCCGGGTACGGCCTTGGGCTCATGTTCATCGCCGGATACGCATTGATGTTTTCCAATTTGACGCTGATGGTGATTCTCGGCGTGATGTTGTTGACGCTCGACCGGGTCAGGCCGCCCGTCGCGGAATCGTCGCTTGATGCCAACAGCCCTTTGCTGAGATCGCCGGAACGGATGATCGCCGAAGAGGCGTAGACAGGTACTGAACCACAGGAATCGAGATTCGTATGGACGCACAAACACCGATGTCGGAACCGATGCAGCCTGGCGCTGCCGCAGTGGATCCTGGCGATCAGCCGCTCTCGCCGGAAGAAGAAATCTCCGCGATCGAAAAATTGCTCGCGGTCGAACCGGACGATTTCCAGGCGCGCTGCCGCCTCGGTGAGCTGTATTTCAGCCAGGGGCGGCTTGATGATGCGCTGGCGGAGGTGAAGAAGTCGATTGAAATGGCCGAAGGCTTGCGCGCGGAAATGAATCGCTCGCTGGCCATGTATTACTCGAATCTCGGCACGATTTATGCCACGAAGAACATGACGGACGAAGCCGAGGCTGAGTTTCGGCATGCGTTGGACGTGTTTCCTCACGATGTGCTGGCACTGTTTAATCTCGGACGTGTCTATGCGGATAAGAAGAAGCACATGGAGGCGAAAGGCTACTATGAGCGCCTCGTCGAAATCACTCCGGACGATCCGATTGCGTGGTACAACCTGGCCGGCGTGTATATTGAGTTGGACAATCCCCAAGTGTCCGATTACAACACGATCGATATGGGGATTCAGTGCTACCTCAGAACGCTCGAACTGGACCCGAAACATTTGGAGTCGAGCTTCAAGCTGATGGAGATTGCCCTTAACCACAAGAAGACCGATCTGGCGGTCACGGTCATGGAAAATGCCGTTGAGCAGAATCCCGATGAGCCGCTGGCCTACTACAATCTCATCAGCGTGTACGACAAGTGCAAAATGTTCGAAAAGGCCGAAGCCGCCCGCAAACGATTGAGAGAGCGATTCGCAAAAAAGTCGAAAGACAGTTCAGGAGCCTGATCCACCCTTTACGAAGGAGCGCGCCATGTTTGGGAGTCTTGGATTTACAGAACTGATCCTGATCCTGGTCATTGTCCTGATTATTTTCGGGGCAGGCAAGTTGCCGCAATTGGGAGAGGGATTGGGCAAGGCGATCAAGGGATTCAAGAAGTCCGTACACGAGGCGGAGGCTATCGAAGCCGAGGCCCAGGCGGCGGCACAGCAGGCGACGGCCCCCCAGGCTGTGGCCGACTCGTCGGCGCAGACCGTCTCAGCCAATCAGACCGCAGCAGCTGCGCAGCCTGCTCCACGCGTGTAAGCAGATCGTGCGTTGTCAGTCATGGAGAGGCAGGGGATATCTATGGGTACCGCAGTAGAGTTAGCCGGCGGCTTTATCGAAACCTTTGCGGGAAACGGAAAAGCGCGCAGCACCGGTGACGGGAAGATAGCGGTGAAAGCGGGGATTCCGCTCCCGCATGATGTCGCGCTGGATGTCGACGAGCAGTGGCTGTATTTTGCGGAGTCCGGTTCGGACCGCATCCGCCGCGTCAATCTTCAGGCCGGCACGCTCCACAATTTTTCCGGCATCGGCGAAACCTGCTACTGCGGAGACGACGGCCCTTGCGGTGAGGCCGGCCTCTATTTGCCGTTGGGTCTGGCGTTTGATTCCCGGAACAATTTGTATATCTGCGATTCCGGAAGCAATCGGATTCGCAAGATCGATCACGAGACCGGCTTTATCACGACGGTGGTCGGCACGGGACAGCATGGGTTTAACGGAGATGGCCCTGCGCTAGAGGTGAATCTGACCTGGCCTGCCGCGATCGCGTTCGATCGGGACGGCGTGCTCTATATCGCCGATACACAGGCCCATAAGGTCAGGCGGTATGATCCTAAGACCGGCATGGTCACGACGATCGCCGGAGCCTGGACGGCCGAGGATGAGGCTCGCGAGCAGCCGCTGGTCGCCCGTAATCTCGTGGTGTTGTCAGGCGATGCGATCGGCATCGATTTCAGCGACGATCAGGGATGGCTTATGCCGGTCTGTTCGGATGGTCTGGACCTGTCGATGTATCTGGACGACGGGCGGCCCGCTATGGAGGCGCGTCTGTACGATGTCGTGGGCTTGGCGGTGAACAACAAGGGCGATGTGCATCTTGTCGATAAAGGCAGTAACCGTGTGCGAAAGATCGACCGGCAGTCGGGTCTGATTTCGACCGTCGCGGGCGTCTGCCGGTATGGTTATGACGGCGACGACAAACCGGCTGTCAGAGCCATGTTGCATGCACCGGAGGCAGTCGTCTTCGACCGCGAGGATAATCTGTATGTGTCCGATACCATGAACCACCGGGTGCGCAAGGTGGATGCCGGCACCGGCATCATTACGACGGTGGCGGGCAACGGCGATAGCGGGTACGAAGATAAGCATATGGGCGGGTGCGGCGCAGCGCGGTTCGTCGCAAAAGAGTCGGCCGGCACGCTCAAGCATGGTGACGGGTTGCTGGGAGTCGAGGCGGTCGTGAATGCCCCGGTCGGCCTGGCCCTGGATTCGCAAGGACACCTCTATATTTGCGAACGCGGAGAAAACAAAATACGCCGGCTGAAGCTCGCGTAGGCCGCATCGCCGCGCGCCCGGTTCACGAAAGCGTTGCATGGTGGGCATGACGAACTTCTGCCGATCTCGCCCTCTCCTCTTCCTGTGTTTGTCCGGTCTTCTCCTGGCAGCCAGCATCCTTGGTGGATTCGGAATTCCGCTTGTCAGTTCAGAAGGGCTGACGATCCGATCACATTGGGTCGAGGGGGAGCTTCCCCAGTCGCCTGATGACGCCGCGTGGGGCGCGATCCCGCCCATGACGATTCCATTGAGCGGCCAGGTCATTACGCGTCCGGTGTGGCCGGAGCCGACTGCGCGGGCGCTGGTGGTGCGGTCGCTTCATAATGGTAACGACATTGCGTTTCTCCTTGAGTGGCAGGACAACACCAAGAACGATCGACTGACGCCGGGCACGTTCCGGGACGGGGTCGCGATCGGTCTTCCCCTTGGCGATGCGCCGGCATTTTTCTGCATGGGGCAATTGGACCACTACATCAACATCTGGCATTGGAAAGCGGATTGGCAAAGCGACATCGACCGGCGGGCTTCGCGGAGTTCCGAGAAGAAAGAGGGCGGCGTGCGGACATTCGAAGTCATTCCGCGCCGGATCTCCTCGGTGGAAGATCTGATCGGCGGTGGCTTCAGCACGCTGACGACGAAAGAGAAGCAAGGCCGGGTGCAGGGAAAGGCCTTGTGGAAGGATGGAGTCTGGCATGTCGTCATGCAGCGTCCCCTCGTGAGCGAAGAACAAGAGAACGAAGCGAAACTCATTCCCGGCCGTGTGCAAACCGTTTCCTTCGCCGTGTGGAACGGGGAAAACAAAGAACGTAACGGCCAGAAGGCGGTGGCGCCGTGGTTTCAGCTGAGCATCGATCCTGTCGCCAAGCTGTAGCGGCACGGGGACACGTAAGGGGTGAAGGGTTAGGGGTGAGGGGATTGGGGAAACATAAGCGATAAAGGGTGAGCGGTAGAACGGCCGAGGGTTTTCCCGCCGAATTCGTTTATGAATGATGCGCACAGTTTGGTGTGGAGGCAAAAGCGTGAAAGAGGGACTTGTGGCGGGAGCCCTCATGCTGAGCTGGTTGCTCATTGTTGCTGTGGGATCTGTGAGCGCCGCAACAGAGCCGGTGATGACGGAGGAAGAAGCGGCCCGGCTCGGTGAGGAATTCGGGATCGTCGTCGGTGCCGTGGACGAAGACATTCAGAAAGAACTGAAGCTCGAGCGTCCGCAGGGTGTCGCCGTGTTCGAGGTAATCGGTAATTCACGGGCCGACTATGCGGGCATCAAGGTCCGTTCGGTCATCAAGGAAATCGACAAGCGTGAAATCCGCACCATG
This sequence comes from Nitrospira sp., assembly GCA_022842445.1. Lineage (GTDB taxonomy): Bacteria > Nitrospirota > Nitrospiria > Nitrospirales > Nitrospiraceae > Nitrospira_D. The sequence continues at coordinate 586,358 of JALHPO010000001.1, read as the reverse complement.
GCGGATTTCGGATCGGCCATCAAGAAGGCCATGAAGGAATGCAATTTCACCGTCGGAACCTACGAACCGGCTGATCCTGGCGATCCGGTCGGGTGGGGCGTCAATTTCCATTTTGTCGGCTGCAAGCGGGATTAACGAAAGTTTGTAAGTGGTAAGTAGCAAGGGGTGAGGGGTGAATGGTGAGGAGTGGGAAGTGAGGGGTAAGGCGAGCAGAACTGGCGGTCGATTGCGGTGGAGATGGGGCGTCACGGCGTTCTGTCTCCTGTCGCTTGTCAGTCTGAGCGCTCTATATCATCACGGGCAGGCAATCGCCCAACAGGCGGAGGGGCATATACGGCCTGATTGGGTAGACGAAATCGAAAACGTGTTCATCCGCTCGGAGGATTGCAAGCAGTGCCATGAACGGCACTATGAAGAGTGGAAGGGCGCCAGAGAGCAAACGCCCGATTTGAAAACGTTCGGACGGGTTGATGCGGCCCTGCTGCACGGCAGCTCGCTGGAATCGCCGATCTTCAAAACCGTGTTGGGTCTCTGGGCGCAGACGAATCCGACTGCGGAGGAGCAGAGCCGCTGTCTGTCGTGCCATGCGCCGGCGATGACGGTCTTTCCCCAGCATGCCGGAACATTGATGCAGCAGATCCTGGCGGGCAAACCTCAGATCGAAGGGATTGGGTGTGCGTCGTGCCATTTGATCCACGATGTGGAACGTGGACCGGCTGCTCCGCCTACATTCAAAGTACAGCCGGGGCCTGGGCCTGTCCTTTACGGACCATACGCCGACCCGGAAGAAAATCTGGTGCATCAAGCCAAGCGGGCGAGCCTGTTCCGCGAGGCATCCTTTTGTGCCTCGTGCCATTTCGACAAAGTCAAAGACGTGACGCAGAAGGATCTGCCGGGAGAAATTCTCCAGGGCACGATCTGTCAGGACTGCCATATGGAGCCCTCGACTGGCAGCTCGACGTCGAGGCGTGGAGCCATGACCAGACCCATTGGCCGCCATTGGTTTCGTGGCGTGGTCGGCGCCGGAACCATGTTGAAAAATCGCAATCTTCAAGCTGAGTGGGCGCCGCGCATCGATCTCGACGTGAAACGAACGGGCGGTACTGTTGAGGGGACTGCGCTCGTGAAGATCGGGAGTCTCCCGCACAGTTTTCCCGACGGCGACCCGGTGCTGAAGCAGTTCTTTCTGACCCTGACGGCGAAAGACGCACAGGGCCTGGTGCTGGCCGAAGAGACGAAGCGGTTCGGATTGCCGTACGACAAGATTTTGCGTGGCCCGATCCCTGATCCGTTCATCAAGGGGGGGAACACCAGAAAAGTTCCCTTTGCCTTGGCGCTGCCGGCCGGGACGGCGGCGACGGTGGAAGCGGTGCTCACCTATGCCCTGATCCCGACTCCCGCCCCGGCATTGATGGATAACTATCTCGCGACATTGAAGGGCGACAAAGAGCGGGACGAAGCGAAGAAGATCGTTCACGAGTACACGCAGCCGCGCATGCTGACCTATCGTGTGAAAGCGCTGTAAGGCAAGAATGGACAACAAGCCGCGATCCAATTACAGAGTGGTGGAGTTTGCTATAGCGGCTGTGCTCACAGGCTTTATCTGCCTGTATGGAGGGGGAACTTCCGAAGCGCTGGCCCAGGACGCTAAGGGGCAAGCGTTCATTGAAAAGGCTTTTCCCCATTCCAATAAGTGCAAACGTTGCCATGAGCGTGTCTTTGAAGAATGGGAAACCTCGCCGCTGTCGAAGTCCATCCATTCTCCGGCGTTCCGCGCGTCGCTCGATGCCTATCTCAACTCGCCGGGCGGTAAAGATAAAGCGCTCTGTTTTCGATGCCATGCGCCGCATGTGCGCGAGTTTTCCGATCAGGCGCAGCTGTTCATCGACCAGGCAAAGTCCGGCGATCCCTCTCTGGACGGTGTCGCCTGTGCGCAGTGTCATTTGATCAAGCAGGTGGATCGCGCCAAGCATCCGCCGGATCCGAAATATGAAATCGGCAGCAAGACGCTCTACGGGCCCTACAAGGATTTCGTTCAAAATCTCGCGCACCAATCGATGGAATTAGGGCTCTTTCAGAAGTCCGATCTCTGTCTGAACTGCCACCAATCGGTGCCGTCGGCGGCCAATCTCGGCAAGGCCAACGATTTGCTCGGCAACTGGGACCAGAGCCAGGCGGTCAAGTCCGGCAAGGAATGCCAGCATTGCCACATGCCTGAACAGGTGGGAGAGTCGGCGAACGGGGAGAAGAAGCGCAAAGTCGCCAACCACACGTTTCCAGGCCGTCTCGGCAAGCTCCGCCAGGAGGCGGCAAAGTTGGATGTGCAGACGAAGATTGAGGGCGACAAGACGACGGTGACCGTGAAGGTCCAGAGTCTGGTGCCGCACCATTTGCCTGCGACCCATCCGGCATGGGCCACGGTCGTGTTGGATCTCGATGTGAAAGGGAAGAATCTCAAGACCGTGTTCGCCGACAAGCGGATCTATGGCCGGACCTATGTGGATGCCAAGGGGCAGAAGACCGTTTTTGATTTCGAGGCGGTGAAGGTCGTGGACGATACGGTGTTAAAGCCGGACGAAACGAGAGTCGAGACGTTTTCATTTCCGACGCCGAAAGACACCAAGACCTTCGATGTCGAAGTCACCCTCAGTTACGGGGCCATTACAGGCCCGCCACCATTTCTTCAGCGGGTCGAAGCCGAGTCCTCCCAGGGCTTACAGGACCCCGTCTTCCAGCCGATTGAAATCGTCAAGAGGGTGGAGAACATTCCCGTCGGTAAGTAGTCGTCGTTCGTCTCTCGTGAAGCGTATCTCGCAAGCTAATATGAGACGTGTCTCTTCCCGTCCTGTGCTTCACGAGGTACGCTTTGCGGATGACGTGCCTCTGCGGCTTGACACGTCATTGGGAAGTTAGGAGAATCGCCAAACTTATTGGAATGTGGTCGCAATATTCAAGATGCTCACTAGTTTGGAACACGATTTCCTTCAAGTCTGAGGGCGAAATAATGAAGAAAATTGCCTTGGCGGCAATTGCAGTACTGCTTCTTACTGGTTGCGCCATTCCCGCGGTCAGGCAAGTGGATTTGGATGCATGGGTTGGACAGCCGGTAGTGGCACTTGAAACACATCCGATCTTCCTGACGATCCCAGTTGTAAGGACACGAGCATCGGATGGTACGGAAATCTGGAACTACGTTAATGGTGCCAATCTTGGCCAATGTACTGGCAGCGGTAGTATTTACAGAGGGATTATTGACTACGCAACGTATAGTATATTTTCGAGCTGCGTTCAGCGGTTCGCCGCATGTAATAACATCTTTCTTGTCCGAGACGGAAAGGTAGCCAAATACACCCCAGTGGGTACTGGAGGGATGCATTGCTACACAACAGAACAACTTCAGCCTGGGTTCAGCGGGGCAACGAACATCCGTTGAATGGAAAGAGACGTGCCGAACAAGTTATTCAGGCCGACCACCAAGAAGCAGCACTTTTCCCACCCGCTGAATTCTGACGTTAGACGGGCGAAGACGGTTGGAATGAAGGTGTGATGGTATAGCGCCGATGGTCGATCCGAACTTCTATCTGGGGCTTGCGACTGAGATCACAGGGAAGGTGCGACGCCTCGCATCCTTCACTGGTCACGCGCCCTCAATTGGCCTTCATCACGAGGAGATCGTCCGAGAGGCGATGCGCCCGTTAATGTCACGGCGTTTTTCCCTCCGGACCGGCTTCACGTTTCTGGACGGCTCCACTACATCGAGCCAGGGCGACATCCTAGTAGTCGATGAGTCAGACCCGGCACCGTATTTCTTCCAGATGGGCGATCTTGTCGTTGTTCATCCAAGAGCCCTCGCCTGTGTCGTAGAGGTCAAGACGCAGCTATCGAAGGCAACATTTCTTCAGGCTATGTGCAATCAGTACTCATTCAAGCGGGTTGGCGCTGCTGCATCGCCAGGTCGAAATCTTCCGACCCTAGTGTTCGCATTCGACTCGGCTGCATTTGCGCCAGACACACTGCATCAGTGGTACGCAGCCGTTGACGTGCCGAACGAAGTTGCGAGCTATCCACATGTTGTCTATTCCCTCAAGCGTGGTGCCCTATTGCTAAGACCACAGCGCGGCAACGCGCCTTTTGGCCATTACGCGGTTCTCGGCGAAGAATCCGAGGAATTGAACCCCAAGGCACTATCGCTCTTCCTTCAAACGTTTCGGAAGATACTGGAGAAGAAGGCCGGACTCGAATCGAACCCATTTGAGTATAGCGATCTTCAAGGGCTTCTCTCGTCGGAGCAGTGCGTTCAGTTCAGGCAGGGGCTCGTCAGTTCTGCTAAGACGAACTCACCCATCTAATTTTGCGCTGGAGTAGACTGATACACAACCATGTCCTCACGGGCATGGCGGCGATGGGTGCTATCCGCTCAACCGCCAGCTGTTAGCCAGACAGGCCTATGAGGGACAATCGGTCGGGAACCCATCGGCGCACTCTTGTTTGCGATTCACGCTTCACGGACGTTCCCCTGTTGCAAGGGGAACGCTTATCCCTGGATGATTCCGATGCAGATGGCGTGGGCGACGAATCGGCCGTAGGTCGCGTCCTTGCACCCGTTCCAATCCGACTCCTCCCAATAGTTCCGCTTCGAGATCCGCTTGAGAAAGTGCTGCGTGGTAAAGGGGCTCTTGCCGTCGCGGAGCAACCCGTCGAAAAACTTGTTGTAGCCCACCGGCAGGCTCACTACGATCTGTCCCCCGGGGGTAAGGCAGCGGTCTCGAAGATGTTCGATCGCCTGGAGCAGCTTGGCCGGCTCCCGCGGGTCCTCGTCCCAACCGACATGCTCCAGCGTCGAGATGCTCAGAATGAGGTCGTATCGTTCCGCTGGCGCAAACTCGACAATATCCTGATTGATGACACCGGGTGCGACCTCGTACTTATCGACTACGTCATGGTGGATCGGGACATAGTGCGCGAGCACGTTGCCGACCTCCAGAATGCGTTCGGCTTGATGGCGAAGCAGGATTTCCCGGAAGATCGGGATCTCGACGCCGCGCTCATTTTTCCAGGTCTTGTTGCAGAAGTGATAGAGGTAGGGGTAAGACCGCCCGTCGAAGACGAAGGTCTTGGCTCTCGTCCAGCGCGTCAGCGTCATTTTGGCGAAGCGCAAATAGCGCGCAGAGGCGCTCTCGTTGCCGGAGGCGACGCTGGTGTAGTCGTAGGTGTAGGGCATGCGGAGCGATCAGTCGAACACGATGCGGGAGCCCGGCGACTTCATCTTGAAAATCTGGAGCGCCGAGTAGATGGCTTTGGCCGGGTGGTTCAGGATCAAGCGTGAATTGGTCACGTGGGTATCGAGCAGTTCATATTGCCCGCCGCTGTAATAGATGTCGCAGTCGTCGATCTGGCAGTTCTTGTAGACATGATTGTCCAACGCCAGCTTTGCTTTACTGAAGGTCTGCCCGTCGATCACGATATAGCTCGGCTCAAATTCCATCAGCTGCTCCATCTGCGCGGACTATAACAAAGTCAGTGCCAATGGTAAACCGGTTCCGAGCGGGATGGAATGGTAAAGGATACGGAGCCGGAGGCGAGCGCCTGATGAGCGCGGTTTGCGTAAGGATAGGATATCGTCCGCAGTCTATGTGATGGTCTGCGACATGCTGTTATGTTGAGCCTAATGCGCTCTCTATAGATGGGCAAAGTTTGGCTTGCACCTCTTCCCCTACCCGTATAGAATAGCCCAACTTTTCAGGCAGTTAGCTGCTCGCTGCTCCTGCGCCGTTCTACGGTTTCCCCACTCGCCTCATGTACTTTGGATGGGTTGAAGCCACGGGGAGCCGTGTGACATAAGGAATGCGTTTATCCACTAGGAGGGTATCCCGTGAGTGATTCAGCGATTGTTACGTTTGCATTGATCGCGGCCGTGGCCGGCATTGCCTACGGTCTCTATTTGGCCATGTGGGTGTTCAAGCTCAACGCGGGCAACGCGAAGATGCAGGAGATTGCGAAGGCTATTCAGGAGGGCGCCAGTGCCTATATGAATCGGCAGTATCGGACGGTGGGGATGGTGGCGGCTGTGCTGTTCGTCCTGCTCTGGGGCGCAGGGGCCGTTTCCGATAAATTCGGTCTGTTGACGGCGATCGGATTTCTGGTCGGCGCGGGAGCCTCGTCCATCGCCGGCTATGTCGGCATGATCATCGCGGTGCGCGCGAATGTGCGGACAGCCCAGGCGGCTCATGACGGTATGAACGCCGCCTTGACTGTCGCGTTTCGAGGGGGTGCGGTGACCGGTCTGTTGCTGATCGGTCTGGGACTGCTGGCCATCACGACCTTCTATATGATCGCGCAATCGGTGGCCGGGCAAGAGAAAGCCATTCACGCGTTGCTCAGTCTCGGGTTCGGCGGCAGTTTGATCTCGGTCTTCGCCCGGGTCGGTGGCGGTATCTATACCAAGGCGGCAGACGTGGGCGCGGATCTCGTAGGAAAAGTGGAAGCCGGTATCCCTGAAGACGATCCTCGCAATCCGGCTGTGATCGCCGACAACGTCGGCGACAACGTCGGCGATTGCGCCGGCATGGCCGCGGACCTGTTTGAAACCTATGCCGTGACGACGGTCGCGGCGATGGTCCTGGCCTTTACAATGTTCAAGGGGGCGACCGCGCCGATTCTCTATCCGCTCGCGCTGGGCGGCGTGACGATCTTCGCGACGATTATCGGGATCTTGTTTGTGAAGGTGAGCGAGGGCGGCGAGATCATGACGGCCTTGTACAAGGGCTTGTTCGTGGCCGGCGGCATCGCGGCTATCGCATTCTATCCCATTACGTCATCGATCATGAACGGCGTCGGCGGAGTCAGTGGGATGAGCTATTATATGGCGGCGCTGATCGGATTGATCGTGACTTTGGCCCTGGTGTTCATTACCGATTACTACACGTCGAAGAATTACGAGCCGGTGCAATATATCGCCAAGGCGAGCGAAACCGGTCATGCGACGAATATCATCGCGGGGCTGGCAGTCGGCATGCAGTCGACGGCGGCGCCGGTGGTGGTGATTGCGGCGGCGATTTTGGGCAGCTTCTGGGTCTGCGGCGGGGCGGAGTCTGGTGGCTTGTACGGTGTGGCTGTGGCGGCGGTGTCGATGCTTTCGATGGCCGGGATCGTCGTGGCGATCGATGCATTCGGCCCGATTACGGATAACGCAGGCGGAATTGCTGAAATGTCACATTTGGGCAAAGCCGTGCGCGACATTACGGACCCGCTCGATGCGGTCGGCAACACGACCAAGGCGGTGACGAAGGGCTATGCGATCGGCTCAGCCGGGTTGGCGGCGGTGGTGCTATTTGCGGAATATTCCCGTGAAGTCGCGGCGCACAATCCGGCGCTGGCGGCGTTCGATCTGTCCAATCCCAAGGTGCTGGTCGGATTGTTCTTGGGCGGCATGCTGCCGTTTATCTTTGGCTCGCTCTGTATGAGAGCTGTCGGTGAAGCGGGCGGTTTGATTGTGGAAGAGGTTCGGAGGCAGTTCCGGGAGATCAAGGGTATTATGGAAGGGACCGGCAAGCCGGAGTACGGCACCTGTGTCGATATCGTGACGAAGGCGGCGATTCAAAAAATGATGGTGCCCGGGCTAATTCCGGTGATCTCGCCCGTGATCGTCGGGCTGGTTCTCGGGCCGCAGGCCCTCGGTGGTGTGCTGGTCGGCAGCATTGTGACGGGGTTGTTCGTGGCGATTTCGATGACGAGCGGCGGCGGCGCCTGGGATAATGCGAAGAAGTTTATCGAAGAGCAGGGGTTGAAGGGTACAGACACGCACAAGGCGGCCGTCACCGGCGATACAGTGGGCGATCCGTATAAAGATACGGCCGGACCGGCGGTGAATCCGATGATCAAGGTCATCAACATCGTCGCGCTGCTGATCGTCTCGCTGATCGTCTGATTGCGTCGATCCTCGAAGAGCCGATGGCGTATGGCTGATGGCAGATGGATGGTGCAGATTTAGAGATTGTGAGTGCTGAGGGCTCTCAGATGCATTTCAATATTATCAAGTCGCAACTATCCGGTTCAGTGCCGTGCCATCGGCTATCAGCCATCAGCTCTTGTCCTCGACGGGCGAAGCGAGATTTTTGGCCTTGCCTTGACGGCTTTGCAGGGCCTGGAGTAAGTTGACAGCAGGGGATCACGCGCAGCGTTGATCCACGAGAGGTGCTCCGAATCATATTGGAGGTGCTCGAATGGAAAAACAGGAGCGCAAACAGGAGCCGAAACGCGACCCTCAGGCCAAAGATGAGGTCAAGGCCAATCCCAAAGTCGTCGAGGCCGGCAAGAAGCTGAAGGAAGATATCGACAAGCTTGTCGATGAAATCGACGACGTGCTTGAGAAGAACGCCGAAGAGTTCGTGAAGAACTACGTCCAAAAGGGAGGGGAATAGCCAACCAACCGGTTCCTATTCCCTCTTTTCCTCTCTCCCTCCCCGTGCGCCGTTTCTCTGTCATCCAGCCGTCAGTACGCTTTTCCAGGCAGACCGGGGAGGCCGTGCCGCACGATCGGTTTGACAACAGGAAGGGGAGCCATTACCATCCGCGTAACTCCTTATGATTCATGTGAATACTGTCAGGTGATTCTCGGCAAACGCATTTCCACATAGACCGACGCCCGTCACGAGGTGAGGATGCACTCGAAACTCTGGATCTTTCGCGATATTGATCCGACTCAGCGGGCGGCCCTGGCCCAGGCGCTCTCGATTTCTTCAGCCACAGCGTCGCTGTTGATGGCTCGTGGCGTGACCACGCTCGATGAAGCGACAGCCTGGATGTCTTCCGGAAAGACCCACGATCCCTTTTTGATTCCCGATATGGGCAAGGCCGTCGAACGCCTCCACCGGGCGATACTCAGGCAGGAACGGATCTGTTTTTATGGCGACTACGATGTCGACGGTATGTCGGCGACCAGCATTTACCTCTCGTTCTTCCGAGGGATGGGCGCCAACGCCTCTGCGTATGTCCCGCATCGAGTCCGCGAAGGGTATGGATTGAACGAAGGCGCGATCCGGACGCTGGCAGGCGAGGGTGTCACGCTCCTGGTGACGTCGGATTGCGGGACCACGTCGCATCATGAGATTGCGGTGGCCAATCAATTGGGACTCGACGTGATCGTCACGGACCATCACCAGACCGATGAGGATCTGCCTCCGGCGCTGGCCGTCATGAATCCCCATCGGCGCGATGCGCGCTATCCGTTCCGTGGTTTGTGCTCCGGCGGGCTGGCGTACAAAGTGGCCGGTGCGTATGAGGCGACGTATGGGCCTGGATCGGTCACGTTGGAGTCGCTTTTGGATTTGGTCGCGCTCTCCACCATTGCCGATGTCGTGCCGCTGCAAGATGAAAACCGGACCTTTGTTCGCGACGGGTTGGCGCAAATTTCCCGCGGGGCCCGGTGCGGGATCAGGGCGTTGAAACAGGTGTCCGGGGTGACGAAGCCCTGCACGGCGGAGACCATTGCATTCAAACTGGCCCCCCGGCTGAACGCAGCAGGCCGAATGGATGAGGCGATCAAGGGGGTCCAGTTGCTCACGACGGAGTCAGAGTCGGATGCGAAACAGTTGGCCGATGAACTCGACCGCTTGAATCGGACTCGGCAGCAGCTCGAAGCTGAGATCATGCGGGAAGCACTTGCCGTGGTGGAGTCTGGTGAACTCCCCGGCGCTATCGTGGTGGCCTCTCGCCGTTGGCACCTGGGCGTAGTCGGCATTGTGGCGGCGCGTCTCGTCGAACGGTTTCACCGTCCGGCCATTGTGATCGCCGTCAATGAGCAGGGGGTCGGCAAGGGGTCGGCCCGTACCATTCCCGGTTTTGATCTCTACCAAGGCCTGGCATCGTGCCGTGATCTGCTGGTGGCGTTCGGCGGGCATCCCAGCGCCGCAGGGGTAACCGTTCATGAAGACCGATTGTCTGAATTTTCCGAGCGGTTCGCTGCGGCGGCGAGCCAGTGGGCGCACTCAGCCGGGCATGTTCCCTCGCTGCACGTCGATTCCGAAGTGCGCTTGGACGAAGTTACGCACCGCCTCCTGCATGAAATCGGTTCGCTGCATCCTTTCGGGGCCGGCAATCCGGAGCCTATGTTTGCGGGGAGGCGGCTGGAGATTATGAACGCTCGTGTCGTGGGCGAGAAACATCTCAAGATGACGCTTCGCCAGGGGCGATCCCCGGCGTTCGACGGGATCGGATTCGGCATGAAATCGCTCGAAGCGCAGGGCCTCTCGCTCAGAACGCCGGTGGATGTGGCGTTCACGCCTGAATGGAACCATTGGAACGGGGAAGATCGGATTCAGTTACGTATCCGCGACATGCGTCCAACGTCTGGTGAGTAGCGAACGATGGTCTACGAAACCGTTACCGATATCGATCAATTGTTGGCGCGACTCCGGAGTTACCAGCCGGATGCCGATCTGGGCATGATCCGCAAAGCATACGAGTTTTCCGCCAAGGCGCATCATGGGCAAACCAGGCGATCAGGGGAGCCGTATGTCCAGCATCCAGTGGCGGTCGCGGGCGTGTTGGCCCTGCTGAAGACCGATGTCGCGGCAGTTGTGGCCGGCTTGCTCCACGACACGCTGGAAGACACAGTGGCGACGACCGATGAATTGGAACAGGAATTCGGCAAAGAGGTTCTTCATCTGGTCGACGGTGTCACCAAAATCGGGAAAATTACATTTAGGAGTTCCGAGGAAAAGCAGGCGGAGAATTTCCGCAAGATGGTGCTCTCGATGGCGGACGATATCCGCGTCGTGATCATCAAGCTGGCCGATCGGCTGCATAATATGCGCACGCTCGAGCATCTCGGCGAGAGCAAGCGCCAGGAAATTGCGCAGGAGACGCTGGAAATTTATGCGCCGCTGGCCAATCGCATCGGGATCGGCTGGGTCAAGAACGAACTCGAAGATCTCTGTTTGAAGCACTTGAAGCCGGATGTCTATGAAATGCTGCGTGTCAGCGTGGCAAAGCGGGACGAGGACCGGCAGCAGTATATTCAGGAAGTCGGCGCGCTGGTGCAGAAGGCGGTGGAGGAAAACGGACTGGTCGGGGCGATTTATGGCCGGCCCAAGCACCTCTATGGCATCTACCAGAAGATGAATAAACAGTCGATCTCCTTCGATGAAGTCTACGATCTGACCGCATTACGGATCATCACCGACACGAAGATGAATTGTTATGCGTTGCTCGGCGTGATCCACTCGCTGTGGCGTCCGTTACCGGGCCGGTTCAAAGACTACATCGCAATTCCAAAATCCAATCTCTACCAGTCGCTCCATACAACCGTCGTGGGGCCGAAGGGTGAGCACGTGGAGTTTCAGATTCGGACGGAGGAGATGCATCGTGTGGCCGAATATGGAATTGCGGCGCATTGGAAGTACAAGGAACAGGACCGGATCGACGACAAAGACAGCAAGGCTTTTGGATGGCTGAGGCAGTTTGTCGAATGGCAGAAGGATTTACCCGACAACCGGCAATTCATGGACTCGGTCAAACTCGAACTGTTCCACGACGTGGTCTATGTGTTTACGCCCAAAGGATCGGTGAAGGAGCTGCCCAAGGGATCGACGCCGGTCGATTTCGCCTACGCGATTCACACTGAAGTGGGTGACCACTGTGTCGGCGCGAAAATCAACGGCAAGATCGTCCCGCTGAAGCATGAAGTGACGAGCGGCGATACCATCGAAATCCTGACGTCGCCCAATCAGACGCCGCACAAGGATTGGCTCAAGTTTGTACGGACGTCGCGCGCTAAAACCAAAATCAAACATTGGATCAAATCTGAAGAGCAGAGTCGGAGCCTGGAAATCGGCCGGCGGCTGCTGGAAGCCGAGCTTCGACGTCATGATTTGGCGCCTGCCCAGATGTTCAAGTCCAGCCAGTTCCTCGAGGCGGCGAAGCATGAAGGGTATGAGACTGCTGATGAGCTGGTCGCAGCCGTCGGATTCGGGCACGTGTCGACAGCCCAGGTTATCGGACGGTTGGCTGCTCCTGCCTCTGACAGCACGCCGATTGCGGAACCGCCGAGCCATCCGAAACCGTTAGTCGGCAGAGGCGGGGACCAGGGGATTCAAGTCAAGGGTTCGCGGGACCTCTTGATGCAACTGTCCCGCTGCTGCAATCCCGTTCCCGGCGATAAAATTCTAGGATACATTACACGAGGTCGCGGCCTCACGATCCATTCTGTCGATTGCCCCAACCTGGAAGCGCTGGATTACGATCGGGAGCGGTTGGTGGAGGTGGAGTGGGATACGGCGACCCCAGGCCGGCATTCCGTCAAGGTGGCCGTGATTGCCGAGGACAAGACCGGTGTGCTGGCCAACGTTTCGTCAGCCATTGCGGAATGTCAGGCGAATATCAGCCGCGCCGAAATCATCACGCGCGAAGATCGCAAGGCGGAGCTGGATTTCATAGTGGAGATTGCCGACACGGCCCATTTGAGCCGCGTGATGAAAGCCATTGAACGGGTGAAAGGCGTCATTACCGCGCGACGCATCAGGTCCTGGCAGGAGAGGGACTAACAGCTAGCTCGGAAGCTCGTTCCTCGTGAATCGTATCTCGTTGGGAAAAAGAGCTGATAGCTGATGGCGTATAGCACGTGATCGGAGGGGACAAGAGCGTGTAGCGTATGGCCTATAGCACGAGAGGGAATCGGAACATCACATCATTGACGGCTCATTGTTCTGTCCCGTGCCACAGGCTATCAGCCATAAGCTCCCAGCCTTTTCGTGCCATAAGCCATACGCTATAGGCTCTTAAGACCGATGGCGCTTGATGAGCGACGAGCGGCAAGCGACAAAAACAGAACAGCGTATCGGCGGTTGCAGTAGAACTGTCATGAATCATGCGGGCTATGGGGACTTAAACTCCAGCTTCGATCCCTTCTCGATCTTGTAGCTATCCACTGTGCCACCGGCAATTTCCAGTACATAGATCGCTTCGGAGCTATTCGGGCGATATTGCGGGCAAGAGTCGTCGCTCTTGGTGCAGATGGGAACCTGCCGCTCGATGTGAATGACTCGTTTGTTCTCGTCCAGCCAGAGCAGGTCCAGCGCGATCTTCGTGTTCTTCATCCAAATGGTCCAGGGTAACGGTTGGCCGAAGATGAACAACATGCCATGGTCTTTATCCAAACGCTCTCTGTACATGAGGCCGGTGGCGCGTTTCACCGCTGTGTCGGCGATCTCGGCTTGTATGATGATGCCGGCCGGCGTGCGAATCGGCAGCAGTTCAGAATCTTTGGCTAGCGCGGGCGAGGGGGCCTCAGCAACGGCGAGTGCCATGAGCAGGATAGATAGAAGGACGATCGGGGAATTGTTCACGCGCATGCGCGCATCGTAGCGGCCGGTCTAGGCCGAGTCAAGGCGGGTTCCGGCAATGTCTAGCAGGATGCTGAAAAGTCCCCCAGCGGCGTTCTCGCATCGTTCAGAGGCTCAACGTACCGAAGCGTACGCCTCGCCTCTTCACTCGCTGCGGCCTTGCTGGATGGCCGTTTTGAGCATCCTGTGGTTATTGTGATGCCAGTGCCATATGTAAGACGTCACTGGCATTTTATGAATAAACCGAGTTTTTCCGTAGCCTGCTAGACCTGCGCCGATCCGCGCTCTCGTTCTTGCAATCCCGGCGGAGAGTGTGCCATCCTCCAGGCGAATTTTAGAGAGAGGCTGTCATGCAAGAAAAGCGTCGCGTACTCTACAAAAAGGGCGTGTTTGTGTGTCCAACCTGCCGGCAGTCGTATGTGCAAGAAAAGTGGATTGAAGAGTGGCGTATCCGGTGTCACCGCTGTACCTACCGAGGCACCTTGACGGAGGTGTCGGTTGAAGAACACATGGAAGAAGAGACGATCAGGCGCTAGCCAGATTGAACGCGAGGCCCTTGACTGAGGGCCGGAGCATCTCGCTGATGGCATGTAGCACGTGATCGGATTAGGGATATGGCTCTCACAGGTGTGCTTTTCGGTTTCGTGCCATACGCCATAGGCGCCTTCGACTGCACTACGTGTACTGTGTTTCTGGTGCTATGAGTAACCCCCTCGCATCCGTATTGGCTCTCCTCATTATCTTCAACACCCCTTCGTGGTCATGGGCCGAAGAGGCTTCGCCCCCGGTCAAAGTTCTGGTGACCTATCATTCGTTGTCGGGGAATACGGAGCAGATGGCTGACGCAGTGGCCGAGGGGGTCAGGTCGGTTCCGGGCACTCTCGCGGTGCTTAAGCGAGTCGGCCAGGTGACGGCGGATGACCTATTTTCCTCTGATGCTGTGATTGTCGGCTCCCCAGTCTATTGGTCCAATATGTCGGGGGAGGTCAAGACGTTCTTCGACAACTGGCAGTTCAAGTTCGGCGTGTTTCCCGATTTTAAGATGAAGAACAAGGTCGGTGCGGCCTTTGCCACCGGAGGCCAGATTTCCAGCGGCAAGGAGATCACGATGTTGACGATTCTCGCCGCGATGTTGGGAAATCAAATGATCGTCGTCAGCGGCGGCGGCGCATTCGGGGCGTCCGCTACGACGGAAGGTGATAGTCCGGGGATCGACAAGAAAGAGCTGGCCGAGGCCAAGGCCTTGGGCCGTCGTGTCGCAGATGTTGCAAAGCTCATCAGCAGGGCTTCCGCGCAGTAGTTCGTTCCCGGCTTCGCCGAACATACGGTTTCTGGTTTCGAGTTTTCGGAACGTGTTTTCCGACAATACGAAACCCGGAGCATGAAACTCGCAACTTCATTCTCAACGGAACGAACCAGCGATTGCAGTGAGAAACCTGAGGGGCAGTCTAGCGGTCCGACATGGTGGGACAGGGTGTCGATGCGCCCTGAACGGCGATTTCGACGAACGTATCAATATTCTTGGCGCAGCGTCCGCAGCAGCCCGTGTGCTTGAGCCTGAACTTGGATTTGAGCTGGCAGGGCATCACACAGCCGGTCCGTCCAGCCTCGCGTACATCCGACTCTGTAATCCCGTTGCATAAGCAGAGGTACAAAGCGCTCTCTCCTTGACGATTATGAGAAGCGTTATCAGTATGCCATCGTGCCAAGTATCTGTCAAGCCCCCGACGTCTGTCGCTATTCTGCTGCCAGGATGTGCTGCAATGCTGGCGCTAATGTCTTGTAATGGAAGACATATCCACCAGACAGAGCTCTCTCCGGATAGATCCGTTGACCTGTGGTCATGAGCGTCGCCAATTCACCTAGTGCAATGTTCAATATGAAGCCTGGCACAGGAAGCCAGGAAAAACGATGGAGCGACTGTCCAAGTGCTTTGCAAAACTGACTCATGGTCACTGGCTCTGGTGCCACGGCGTTAACCGGACCGGACACGGTTGGCGTCGTGAGCGCCCATCGAATCATGCCG
Organism: Nitrospira sp.; assembly: GCA_022842445.1. Taxonomy (GTDB): domain Bacteria; phylum Nitrospirota; class Nitrospiria; order Nitrospirales; family Nitrospiraceae; genus Nitrospira_D. Next base: position 570,992 of record JALHPO010000001.1, on the reverse strand, counting down.
ATGTGGTCTTCTCGATGGATCCAGGACACCCACTGACTACCTGGCAGGATGGGGCCGCCTACGAACAGTCTGAATGGCAGTAACATCTTTGGCAACGCGCCGCCGTCTTTTCCAAGGACCATTCCCGTCCGCAACGTGACGACCCGCGCGCCGAATTCCTGAGCCCGGAGCGCTTCTGCTTCCCATGCAACACAGAGATCGGCGAGAAAGCCTTGCCCACGTTGACTGCCCTCATCCAGCACACGATCGTCACTGGCTCCGTAATAGCCGATGCCGGACGCGTTAATCAGCGTGAGAGGTTTTGATGAGCAGCGCGAGAGGGCGTCCACCAGCGATCGAGTGGCGAGGACCCGGCTTTCCGTGAGAAGCTGTTTGCGGGAATCGGTCCAACGTCCGTCGGCAATCGGCGCACCGGCGAGATTGATCACAGCGTCGGCGCCTTCAAGACAAGATGCCAAGGTGGCTGTCTCTCGGCCATTCCACTCGATGGCGGTGACCTTGGGGCCGCAAGTCTGCTGTGCCGTTTCCTTGTTTCTGGTCAGCACGCTGACCTGATGTCCGTCGTGACAAAGAGATACGCATAACGCACGGCCGATGAACCCCGTTCCGCCGCTGATCACGATTCTCATGGGGCTACGCTTGTCACATGGCCTCTTACGCGACGATTACATCGTTTCTTCCAACTGCCCGACCATGTCACGGATCGTATCGAATCCGGATTGCCAGAAGACTTCGGAGGTCATGTCCACGCCGACTTTGTTCAGGATCGCTTGCGGGGCTTCTGAGCCACCGGTAGCGAGGAGGTTCAGATACTTCGGCACGAACGAGGCACCCTGTTCCTTGTACATGCGGTACAACGCCAGTACGAGCAAATTTCCAAAGCTGTAGGCGTAACAGTAAAACGGGCTGGCGAAAATGTGGGGGATGGTCAGCCATTCCCATCGGAACTCATCCGGCACCTTCACTGCTTTGCCGAACTGCTGGCGCAACTCATCGAAATAGGCCTTGGCCAGCTGATCGCCGGTTGCACCGTCTGCGACCATCTGATGGGCCAACTTTTCAAAGCGCACAAAATAGGCCTGCCGCAAAACCGTTGCGTAGATGTCGTCCAGCTGGCTCAATAGCAAGCCTTGCCGAACGGCCTTATTGCGTTCGTGGGACATCAAGGCATCGGAGAGAATCCGCTCACCGAACACCGAGGCGGTTTCCGCCAATGGGAGGGTGGAATGAAACGTAAAGACTGAATGGTCTTTGGCCATCATGCCGTGGACGGCATGGCCAAGTTCATGTGCCATCGTCGCGATGTCGCGGGCCTCCCCGGTGTAGTTCAGCATCACATAGGGCGTCATCCCCGGGACTGTGCTGTAACAATAGGCGCCGCCGATTTTTCCGGGCCTGGTCGGGCCGTCGATATGCCGATCGCGAAATACTTGTTCAGCCAGATCGGCGAGGTGTGGTGAGAAGCCGCGATAAGCGTCAAGGACCATACGCACAGCATCAGCGTACTTGTATTTCTTGGCCTCTGTGCGGTGTGGGGCATAGATGTGATACCGGTTCATCGGCTTGATCTTGCAGATTTTTGCCTTCAGCGAAAAATAAGCATGAAAGATGTCGGCATTCTTCGCGCAGGACGTCAACAGCATATCGACGGCCTGATCAGGCACATCGTTGCTCAGGTTGCGGGTCGCAATGGGAGAGGCAAAGTGGCGGAGACCGAGGTTTTCAGATTTCCAGTCGTTTACGAGCGTCTTGTAGATTTCACCCAGCAGGTCTTGTTGTGTTGAAAAGACCCGATAGAGCTCTTGATAGGCGGCTTGACGCACCGAGGCCTTCTGGCTCCGCACGTACGCCATCAGTCCTTCGCGATTGACCGACTTCTTCTTGCCGCCGAATGTCAGCGTGAAGGTCAATCCGTTCGTGACCACATCGTAAAAGGTATGAACGGCGCTGCGGCCCGTGACGTTTTTGAGATGGACGATCTTTTCTTCCGGTTCGGACAGCGTATGCGGTTTGAACCGCCGGATCGTCTCCAGGTGATAGCGGAAGTCCCCCGCGTCGGCCATCAGCCGCGCTACGTTGGTGCTATCGACACTCTGCCACCAGAGGTCGAAAAAAAGCAGGCGATTGCTGAGGGCCGTCACACGTTCTTCGACGCGGGCCTTGAGCGAACGGGCCCCGGCGTCCTTGGTGTTCTCGGAGAACCGAAGGTAGGCATAGGCTCCCAGCTTGGATGACCCCTGCGCGAATGTCTCGCTGAGTGTCAGCAGGGCCTGGAAGTCGTGACCGGTGATCGACGGCGTCAATGTCGGACGAGCCGCTTCGACTTGAGAGACCACGGTCTCAAGTTGTGACAGGATAGAGTCGATCTCCTTCGACGGATCTTTGACCAAATGAGTCAGGTCCCAATGATCGGGATAGGAGGGGCGCGCGGCCCGCGGGGCTGTTGAGGCCCGTCGTATAGGGAGCTGTGTTGACATACGGTTCTCCTTCAAACTGTAACCGGCTCTGGGCCGGACCGATCATACCATTGCCCTCTGCATGGCGAGGAGAAAAAATGCGGGGCGGCCATCCTCTAGCCCGCATTATTCATGAACCCTTCTGCTGCAATCGCCGATCCGCTGTTGCGACAAGCCTGCGGCCGGCGGGCTCGCCCCTCGGACCTTCCAGGTACTGCACGAGTACGCCTCAGGTCCTCCGGGCTCCGCGCGCCGGTCTCACGACGCGGCTTGGCGATTTCGCGACGAACTGTCATGAATAATGCGGGCTAGCACATTGACAGAGTTCGGGAGGGATGCAAAAATCCCGCAGCATCGACTCGGTTGTGAGTGTGATGATGACAGATCAAGAGCTCAATCGAGTAGTCCAATATGTGACGGCCAGTACCTCGTATGCGCGAGACACGGTCGCCGAGATTCTGAAAACAGGATTGGGCGAACTCGCTGCGATGGCCACGTGCTCGACTCGACAGTTCGAACGCGAGACTCTGCTGGAGTATGTGTCGCAATGGACGATCAAGAGAACCGGGCAGCCCGAAACGCTGGTACGCGAAGTGCTGGGCTGTGCCGGCCGCTGGCTGGATGAAGTCTATGAGGAGATCGCCAAGCAGCAGCCGGATCTCTTGCGGCAATCATCGAACGATGAGGATGAGGCGGCATCGGCCTAATGGAGTGTGGGATGGCCCGATGGCGATCGCGACGGTCGGTGAAGGTCTACTCTTCTTTTCGGGATGGATATGGTGTGCCCGCCGTCTCCTGGAAACGCACGACACGAGAAGGGCTCTCTTCCGATCTAGAAGACCGTTTGACCCAGCTTCACCGGCACTGTGCCGATCAGTCGAGCCATCTTCGGCTCGGACGGCTCCTGCATCGCCTCACCCATTCTGATCCCGGCGTGAAAGAATCGGCGTTGGCTGAACTGGAGCTGGCCACGCAGCTGATTCGTGCCCGAGTTCGTGTCACATTTCTGCCTGAATCGAAGACCCGCAGCGCTGATCTGGAGTGCCATCTGGGCCGGGATCGGTTTCTGGTCGAAGTCACGGCCATGGTGGGATCGGCGGCGCGTCGACGGATGCCGCTTCGAGGAATCGCGCGAGATGAGGAACAGGGAGAAGAGGAGGATCGCGGCGTGATCTTGCTCCATCGGATTCTGGCACGCATTCAACAGAAGGCGAAACAGCTGGCCGACTATTGCGATCCTGTCGTGCTGCATATCTCCATCCCCCGCGCCGATTTGCAAAGCGGAAAGAGTGGACGGCCGGAGGCCATCTGGCTGGATGTGAAGGTATTGTCAGGCGCCGTCACCGTATTGCTGACCGGCTTGCGGCATCTCAGCGCCGTACTGATTTCATTGTGGGATGTGGAACCGCTGCCGTCGAAAGCGGGGACCAGATTGGCGAACGTCGAGCTGGTCGAGCGTCCTAAGACTCAACGAACTCATCCGCGCGTGCGGTTGTTGATTCATAATCCCGGCGCTGCATCGCCGCTCAGCGAACGGCAAGCTGAGGTGTTTGTGCAGTTGCTGGGATAGAAATCGGGCCGCCCGGTCTGCGGATAATGCGCAATCGCCGGGCCGGGATGTGACAGTGGATCAGGCCGGATGTCTCGACCGCATCCCGTCTGCGGTCGAGATATCACGACGTCTTGCGGGCGCCGTAGATGGCGCCGCCGCCCTTCTTATATGCTTGAAGCACGGCGGCTGCTTCTTTCCGGCACAGGTCGCGGACGACCGTGATGCGGCGTCTCTTGAACTCCGCCACCCAGTTCTTCGGTTTCGCCCCCTCATCGAATCCGATCGCTTCTGCATCGCTGGCGCGGGCGCCGCACAGCACGCTGCGGATGCCGGACCAGGGGATGGCGCCGTAACACATGGCGCAAGGCTCACAGCTTGTTACCAGCTCGTGTGTTGGGAATCCTGCCGCGCTGAGATCGAACCGCCCGACGGTCTGTTGCGCGTTGGCCAGCGCAACCATTTCCGCGTGCGCATGAGAGCAACGGGTGGACTCGACGAGGTTGACGCCGATCGCCACCAGCCGCCATCCGGTACGCTCAAACACGGCGGCGCCAAAGGGGCCGCCGGTCCCTCTTGCGACATTGGTCGAGGCCAATGCGATGACAAACCGCATGCGGCTTTCCTTTGAGAGAAACGGCGTGTGCCGGCTCCGCGCCAGTCGGATAGCCCACTGTGGCAGCTGGAAGGGGGAGGTGGAAGAGCGGCGCGTGGTCACGACGGCAGTGAATTCTTCATCGCTTCTAAATTCTTCGTCACCATCGCATCGCCGTTCTTCGTCGAGACCTCGATGCCTGTGACGATGACGGTGCGGCATTCGTCGAGCTGGTTCAAGGTGCGGAGCGACTGCGCCAACGCAAAATAGGCGGCCGAATAGGTAGGTTTGACCGTGACACATTGCCGCAGAGCCTTCGCGGCCTCTTCAAAGTTTCCATCGTCCATATAGGCTTTGCCGAGTCCGAACCAGGCGACATCGTCGTTTGGGTCGATCGCGAGGACTTTCTTGAGCGGTTCAATTCTTGGATTAGGCATCGGATACTCCGTATTGTGAAGACCGACGATAGCAGTGGAGAACGCTCGTTGTCTACGTGCTTTCCTGCGTGCTAATCTAAAACCACAAGAAGGGCGAGATGTGCGTGAAAGGCGGGACTCGGCCGGACAACTGCCTCAGCCTATCACACGTGTCTCGCCGGTCTCGCGAGTCTCGCGCCACCAACGAGATACGCTTCACGAGTAACAATACCTGTGCATTATGGCGAAAACCGGTCTCGTCTACCATCCGGCCTATCTTGAACACGACATGGGAATGGGCCATCCTGAGTCGCCCAATCGGCTGCGCGCGATCATGCAGCAACTCGAACAGAGCGGGACGCTTGCGAAGGTGACCAGAATCGAGCCGCGCAAGGCCGAAGATGAATGGATTACCCAGGTCCATAGCGCAGCGTATCTTGCGATGCTGAAAGACCAGTCGCCTGGCGGCGGACGAGTTTCCCTCGATCCCGACACCTCGATGTCGCCAGGCTCCTTGAATGCCGCCTATCTGGCAGTCGGTGGGGCATTGGCCGCCGTTGATGCGATTATGGCCGGGCAGGTGAATCACGTCTTCTGTGCCGTGCGCCCGCCCGGCCATCATGCCGAAGCCGGGCGGGCGATGGGATTTTGCCTGCTCAACAATGTGGCGATTGCTGCGCGCTATGTCCAGCGCAAGTATTCTGTGGCCAGGGTGCTGATTGTCGATTGGGATGTCCATCACGGGAACGGCACTCAGCACAGCTTCGAGGACGATCCCTCCGTGCTCTTTTTCAGCACCCATCAATATCCCCATTATCCGGGCACAGGCCGGGCGAGTGAACGGGGCACGGGGGCGGGCGAAGGATTGACGATCAATGTGCCGATGGAAGCCGGTGAAGGGGATGACGAGTATCTCGCGATCTTCCACAAGACATTGGTGCCGGCGGCCGATGAGTTCAAGCCGGAGTTCGTCATCATCTCAGCCGGGTTCGATGCGCATAAAGATGATCCGCTGGCCAGCATGGGCTTGACGGAAAAGGGATATGCGGAGCTGACCGGCATCGTCTCCGGCCTCGCCCTGCGCCATGCGCAGGGCCGCATCCTTTCTTCGCTCGAAGGCGGCTACAATTTGACGGCACTGGCCGCATCGGTGGATGCCCATATCACGGCACTCTTAGATTGTTGAAAAGGCGGCTGTACGCTAACGAGCTGACAGGGAAACAGGCTACAAGCTGACAGGATATTCAACAGTGCGGACCTGTCAGCCTGCTGTCCTGTCAGCATGTCAGCTCAGCAAGCATTGGAAGTCAGATGCGTAGGTGGCACCAAATTGTTATTGGGGCTGTAGTGGCGGCCGGGTTGGTGTATCTCTACTACACCGAGGTCAAACCGGTCGTGATTTTCGGGCTGCGCGATGACTATGCCCATGCGATTCCGTTTCAAAAGGTCCCTGACGGGCTCGCGAGCTTGAAGGCAGAATCCTGCGGGCAATGTCACCGCGAGATCTATGAAGAATGGAAAACCAGCATTCATGCGCACGCCTATGAAGATCCGTTCTTTCAGGCCTATTGGAAGAAGGACAAAAACATCTGGGTGTGTCTCAACTGCCATACGCCGCTGGAAAATCAGCAGCCGATGTTGATCGGTGCGATTCCTCGTGGCCGAGTCGAACGTGCCGAGCAGAAGCCGAATCCGAATTTCGACCCAGAGTATCAGAAGGAATCAGTCACCTGTGCTGCTTGTCATGTGCGGGACGGGGTGATCCTGGGACCGTTCGAGGATTCGATTGCACCACATCCCACGAAATTCGACCCGACGTTCCGTAGCGCCGAATTCTGTTCCCGGTGCCACAACGTCGTGTCAGGCCCGGCCCAGTTCTACAACGTGGGGCCATGCGGGACCTATGCGGAGTATGAAGGCCAGTACTGGATGAAGGAGCGCGGTTTTATCTGTCAGAGTTGCCACATGCCGGAGATTGAGCGGCCGGTGGCCGTGGGAGGACCCATCCGCCGGGGCCGGCAACACCTGTGGCGGGGCGGGCACGACCCCAATATGATCAAGCGGGCGGTGGAGATTCAGGTGAAGACCGATACGGGCGCTCCCAAGCCGGGTGATCGGGTGGGTGTTACGCTGACCCTGGTCAATGCCGGGGCCGGCCATAAGATTCCCACCGGAGATCCTGATCGATTCTTTACGGTAGAGTTTACGGTGGAGGATGGACAGGGGAAGGTTCTGGAGCGGCAATCGTCTACGATGGGCCGATGGATTCTCTGGCAGCCGGTGATTGTGGAGTTGTACGATAACCGGTTGTTGCCCTTGGCGAGCCGCGACTATCAATTCGCCTATCGACTTCCGTCGGACGCCAAGGGCTTGATTCTGAAAACCAAGGTGCAGTACCACATTCTGACTGACGGGCAGCATGAGATGCTGCGGAACAAGTACGGGCTGACGGGAACCGATCCCTATCGGTTTGTCATTGATGAGCGGGAGTTTCCCCTTTCCGGCGAGTTGGCTGCGGCGTTACGCGCAGGAGGCCGATCGGTAGTCGTCAGTGGCGGCCCGGATGGTGTCAGCTGCAAGGCCGGAATCAAAGGATGATTGTCAGCACAGGTCGCGAGGGTTGAAACAAGCCTAAGGAGTGATACAGGATGCTCAAAATGGCCGTCCAGCAAGGCCGCAGCGAGCGAAGAGGCGAATCGTACTCCGTGCCGTACGTTGAGCCTCTGAGCGATGCGAGAACGACGCTGGCGGGCTTTTTCAGCATCCTGTAAAAGGAATATCATGAATCATCCGTTGTTGATCGATACCGACACATTGCAGCACCGATTGGGCCAGCCGGGCTTGGTGGTACTCGATGTGCGCGGCAGGTCGGCGTATGAGTTCGGCGGGCATATTCCCGGCGCCGTGCATACCACCTGGCATGAGTACAGCGATCCGAATGCGGTCCCGAAGGGATTGTTGAATCCGGATCTCGGCGCGATCGAGCAGACGCTTCGGCGGCTTGGAATCAATCAGGAGAGCGACGTCGTCATCTACTCCAATCCGTTCGATAATTGGGGCGATGAAGGCCGGATGTTCTGGATGCTCGAATATCTCGGCCACAAGAATCTGCGCATTCTGGACGGTGGCTGGGTGAAATGGACGGCAGAGAAGCGGCCGTTCGAGCATGGTCTGGCGCCGCCTGCCACAGGAAACTTCAAGGCTCAGCCGGTAAAGGCGCTGGCGATTGTGAAAGAGGAGCTGAAGCGTATCGTACGAATGCCGCATGAGCGGACGGCGATCGTGGATGCCCGGAGCCTCGAAGAGTATCTGGGAAAAGAAGTCTCCGGCATCCCGCGGCCAGGCCATATCCCTTCGGCGATTCACATGGCGTGGAACGGATTTCTCAACAAGGATGCGACGATTAAGGATCTCGACGTGATCAGAGCGATGCTAGAAGACAAGGGCATTCGGAGCGATCAGGAAGTGATCTGTTATTGCACCGGCGGTGTTCGGTCGGCCTGGCTCTATGTCATCCTCAAGCTAGCGGGGTATCAGGCGATCAGAAATTACCCGGGGTCGTGGTGGGAGTGGAGCCGGGATTTCGCTTGCCCGGTTGAGAAAGACATGCACATGCTTCAAAAGATTCTTGGGTTCGACCAAGCGGCCGGCCCTTCCGGGAAGCCTTCTTGACAGGTTTTGGAACGCTGTGTAAGGTGCATGCACGATCGATCTGATTCGCAGGAGTGGCGCAATCTAACCAGGGAGGACTCACGATGACAATCAAGATCAGCCACAGGGTCATGGCGTTGGCCGCGGTTGGGGCGCTTGTGGGTATGCCCATGCTGAATGGCGTGGCGTTGGCCGGCAATAAACATGTCGATGAGGCGGTTGAACATGCCAGGGGCGCCGCGTCGCACGGGAAAGAGGGACATGCCGACGCCTGTGTCCAGCATGCGGAAGAAGCGCTCAAGCATGCGCAGGGTGCCGGCGTGAAAAACCCGCATTTGGACGAGGGTGTGAAACATCTGAAGGAAGCCGTTCAACATGGCAAGGCCGGGCATGCCGATGCGTGCAAGGATCACGCGGAAGGCGGCGCCACGCACTTAGCCGAAGTGAAGTAACGTCAATGAGCCGATAGCTGTCGGATGACAGCTGAGTCGAAACGGGCAGGGAGTAGTCCCTGCCCGTTCTCATATGGAGTGAAGTACTTCATGCGAGTCGGGTTTTATCAATACAATCCGTCGTTCGGCGAGGTCGCCAAGAATCTTGATGCGGTGGCGGCTGCGTTGGAGCGGGTTGAAGCGGATCTCATCGTGCTGCCTGAATTGTTTGCGTCGGGCTATCAATTTGTATCGCAGGAAGAGGCGCATCAGCTGGCTGAGCCGGTGCCTGACGGTCCGACTACGCGTCGTTTGATGGAGCTTGCCAAGCGGCGCCGGCTCCACATTGTGGCTGGCCTTCCGGAACGGGCCGGACCGGCGTGCTATAACTCTGCCGTGGTCGTGGGGCCGGCTGGACTCATCGGCTGCTATCGCAAGACGCATCTGTTCTATGAAGAGACACTCTTCTTCACACCAGGCGATTCCGGATTTCAGGTGTGGGATATCGGGCCGGCGAAAATCGGAGTGATGATTTGTTTCGATTGGTATTACCCGGAAGCGGCCCGCTCCTTGGCGGTGCAGGGCGCCGACATTATCTGTCATCCGTCCAACCTCGTGTTGCCGAACTGCCCGGATTCTATGCCGGTGCGGTGTCTGGAGAACCGGGTCTTTGCCATTACGTGTAATCGTATCGGCAGTGAAGCTCGTGGAGGGAAGGATCCGTTGACCTACATCGGCCACAGTGAAGTCGTGACACCCAAGGGTGTCATTCAGTATCGGGCTTCCCGGGATCGGGAAGATCTTGCGGTCCTCGATATTGATCCGGCCGAGGCTCGCAACAAGAGCCTGAACCGCTACAACGACCTGCTTCGTGACCGCCGGACATCTCTGTACAAGACGTAGTCCGCATGATTCATGAGCCCGCTCTTGTAATCACCGAATCCGCTGTTCTGTGTTTCGTTGCTCGTATCTCGTGAAGCGGCATCGGTCTAAAGAGCCTATAGCGTATGGCTTATGGCATGGGACCGGAGAGAGAATCGAAGCGTGATCCGATCACGTGCTATACGCCATCAGCTATCAGCTCTTTTCTCAAACGGGATATGCTGCACCTGGAACGAATGTCCATTGGGGTTCATGCTTGCGCAAGACCGGCAAGCGCAGTAGGATTTGTGTATGGATCTTACACTTGGTAAAGGCATATTTCTCATTGCCGCGCCCAGCCTCCGCGATCCCAACTTTCGCCAGACCGTGGTGCTGTTGTGCGAGTATGGGCCGGAAGGCGCCTTAGGCGTGGTCGTCAACCGGCCTACGGCCATGTCCATTTCAGAGGCGCTGCCGCAGGTCCCGATCATTGAAGGGGCCGGCCACGTTCTCTATGCCGGTGGCCCCGTGCAGACCAACCAGGTCATGTTGCTCTACCGCGGCAGAGAGTTTCCGGAGAACGCGCATCATGTATTCGACGGAGTCTGTCTGGGCGGCGACATGGGGATGGTGGAACGGATTCTCACCAATGTCGGCAGTCAGGAAGCCTTCCGCGCGTATCTGGGATATTCGGGATGGGGGCCCGGTCAATTGGAAAACGAGATGAAAACCGGCTCCTGGATTGTAGTGCCTGCCGACCCCAACTTACTCTTCGAAAAGGATCCGTCCTCGGTCTGGCGTGATCTGTTGCTCACCCTTGGTGATACCTACCGTCCATATGCGGAGATGCCGTTCGATCCGTCCTGTAACTGACCTGCATTCGTCACGCGGGGCTCTGCCGCACCTGTCCGTCTCTGTGAGCTGAGGCACCACCGATCCGCTAGTCCGGGGAACGAGTTGCGAGTTTCGGGTTTCATGTTTCGCGTTGTCAGGAACGATGCTCCGAAAACTCGAACCCCGGAACTTGAAACCCGAAACATCCCCCATGTTCTCTTGAAGCGCTCCGAGCACAGATGCTAGGGTTGTCCTCTATGCATGGTACGCCAAACAGTCGATCGCGTCTGTATGCGGTGGCTCAAACGGTGGTTGCGGGCATGATAGTGGCGCTGCTATCTGGCTGCGGGCTCGGCTACACCATCATCAAATCGGAGGCCAAGCTGGATCGGCTGACCGTTCCCATGACCAAAGCGCAGGTGCTCGAGAACATCGGATACCCGGATCGCGTGTTGAGGGATGATGGGCGCATGCTGATCTGGGAGTATTCGCTGACGGCGAGAAAACAGTGGGCATATGAGCTGCTGTATTGCCCGTTGTCAATGGTGATCGGAGGGTGTCTTGTGTATCCCTTTACCAATATCGCGTCCGATCAGCGCGAGTATCCGCACCATGTCGTTCTGATCGACAATGAACTCTGTGCCTGGGGTCCACCGGCTGCCATTATGCAGAGACGGCGCACGTGTGCCACGGCTGGAGCGCCGGCCTCCATGGATGGTTCTGCGGCGAGGCCGGAGCCGGTGGTGTCGGGGAGGGGCCCGATCGACCGCGAATCGATCGACCAGTACCGGACGATGGCGGTCATGCTTTTTGAAGACATGGCCGATGTGCCGGGCACCGGGTCTCGTGTGGCAGGCATCGTCACGACGCTCATGCTGGATCTCGATATGCGGATGGTTGAACGGGCGAAACTGGATGAAGTGTTGCAGGAACAGGTTATTCAGCTGACCCATGCCGATGATGCGAATGTTCTGAAGGTGGGCAAACTGGTCGGCGCGGAAGCGATTATCGTGGGGGAAGTGCAGCAATGGGAACAGCGTCAGCAGGAACACACCAACAGCGTGTCGTTGGCGCTGCGGATGATCGATGTCGAAACGGGCTTGCTGCTCTTCAGCGGACAAGGGCATTTGACCGATCCCACGACCGATAATCCGGAAAGCTCGGCGCGTGTGATCGTCCACCGGATTCTTACCCTGTTCGGATCTCAGACCGGTTTGTTGGGATCCGGGCGCATCGGGGTCCATTGGCAGTTGGAGGAAGAACGGGGAGACCGATTCTATCTTGTGAGAGAACTGCGAAGCGGCTTGCCGGCTGAGAAGGCCGGTCTGAGAGTCGGCGATCGTGTGATCGGGTGCAACGGGTTGCCGCTGGCCGACGTCAAAACGGAGCGCGATGCCAAGCGGATTTGCCAAGTCGAGTCAGGGCGGAGGTTGCAGCTCGACGTCATGCGGGGGGAGCAATTCCTCGATGTGCAGGTCATTGCGGAGAAGAGGCCTGGATTGTAGGAGGGATCATCGTGGATCAATCGCCAGGAGTGCCGTCGGCAACAGATGCTTTGTTGCGAAAATTGCATGAGCAGCCGCAGATTCCGTTGACTCACTGGCTACGGGCTCCGGCGCATGTGCATTACAAAGCCTTTCGCATGGCTGACCCGCCGGCGCAACGACCCGCAAGCCGGCAGGAATTCCAGTCGTTGCTGGGGACGCTCCAGATTTCCCAAAAGAACGTGGTGTTGCGTGAAACGTTCGGCTATGGCGTCAAGGAGGAAGCAACCGGCGACCGGCTCATCGTTATCTGGCAGGCCCACACCGAGTATTATAACTACCAGCTTTGGCATTTGCCCCCGCCGGGGAATCAGGATCTTGCGTTCGGTCCGCTGACCTTTCCCGCCTATCAATTTCCGAATACGGACTTGGGAACGGAAGTGTGCCGGTTGGATATCCTCTTGTCGGCAGAGGCCCCGCCGTCCCGAGAAGGGATGCGCTCGCGTTTTCCCGGTCCTGTGCTCTATGGGAGCCGGATTCTCAATGAGCACACGACCGTGATCACCAGCTTTACACCGGATCAACAGGGCAGGGAACGCTACTGGGTCACGGCCGGGCCGTCGCGCTCCAACGCGTCGCATCTGAAAGATATCGTCGATGCCATTGTGAGGATCGAGACCTACTATCATCTGTTGCTGATGCAGAAGCCGCTGTTCTCCGCCGCGATCGATCAGGTCTACAAGTTCGAGCAGGTGCATCTGCAACAACGTGAAATCATCACGAGTCATATCGCACACGCCGACCCGCAGGCACTGCAGCGCTGGATGAACACCCTGACGCAGGACTTACTGAAGACGAACCGGATGGCCGGGAAGCTGCATTTCGAGCTGTCCTCGTCGACGCCGTACGACAAGATCGTCCATGCGACGCTGGCGTCATTGGCGGAGAAGCCGCTGGAGTCCTACCGGCCGATCTCTGACTATGTATTAAGCGGCATCACCGGCGTAGCTGAGGGGTATCAGCAATTATTGAGGCGGATCGATACGTTGCGGAATGGATTTGAGGGGATCATTGCCATCATCCGCACGCGTGTCGATCTGATTGTGGAAGCACAGAATCTCGCCCTTCTCCAAAGCGTCGATAAGACGACGAAGAGCCAGGTCATGCTTCAGCATACCGTGGAAGGATTGTCGGTTATCGTGATCGCCTACTACCTTGCCGGCCTGGCAGGGTATGTCTTCAAGGGGTTGTCAGAAGTGGGATGGCTGCAGAATGCGAATATTGCGTCGGCGATCTTTGTTCCGATTGCCATCGGGCTCGCCTTTGCCATTACGGTGGTCAGCAAGAAGTTCCTGCATAGAAAACTGACCGGCGAGCAGCCGGCGCCGAAAGCGGACAAGCCGGAAGAATAGGCGGCAGGCTTCGTATGGCCGCACGCGTAGCAGATTGTGCTACCAGAGGCAACCTACGTTGAGATTATGGACCGACGCCGAATGGCGGGTTCGTGTGATGGTTGAGTGGTCAGTGGAGGTCGAGGGTCTGCGCAAGAAATTGTCCGGTATAGGAGCCGGCCACTTTCGCCACCTGTTCAGGTCGTCCTTCTGCCACGATCTGCCCTCCGGCTGCACCCCCTTCCGGGCCGAGATCGATGATCCAGTCTGCCGATTTAATGACATCCAGATTGTGCTCGACGACGACCAGCGTATTGCCGGCATTCACGAGCTTGTGGAGCACAGTGAGGAGTTTCTTCACGTCGTCAAAGTGCAGGCCGGTGGTGGGTTCATCCATGATGTAGAGGATGTTTTTCGCGGAAGCGTCTTTGAGCTCAGCCGCCACTTTCAATCGCTGGGCCTCGCCTCCTGACAGGGTCGTTGCCGATTGACCGAGACGCAGATAGCCGAGGCCGATGGAGGACAGAACATGCAGCCGCTCCTGGAGTTTCGGTGCGCCGGAAAAGAAGGCCAGCGCGTCGTCTACGGTCATCGCGAGCACGTCGGAGATGGTTTTGCCTCGATAGCGGATGGCCAGGACTTCAGGTTTGAACCGTTTGCCGTCACAGATCTCACAAGGGGCGTAGATATCTTCGAAGAAATACATCTCCAGTTTTTCCACGCCGCTGCCCTCGCACCGCTCGCATCGCCCTCCCGTTGCATTGAAAGAAAAATGGCCTGCCGTGAAACCCTGCCGGATCGCCTGGCGTTCAGACGCGAAGAGCTTCCTGATATCGTCGAAGGCTTTCAGATAGGTGATGGGATTTGATCGAGGGGTGCGTCCGATCGGTTGCTGGTCGATCAGGCGCACACCCTGCAGGTGTTCGATCCCTTTGATGGCGGTGAAGCGGCCCATCGGGAGCGACTCTACACGGAAGGCGCGGGCGAGCGCCCGATACAGAGTGTCCTCGACCAACGTACTCTTGCCGGATCCGGAGACACCGGTGATGCAGATCAACATGCCGAGAGGAAGGCGGACGAGCAGGTCTTTCAGGTTATGTTCCGCCGCGCCGGCAATGACGAGAAAGTTGCCCGACCCTGAGCGGCGTGATGCCGGCAATGGGATCGAGTCTTCGCCCCGGAGGTAGCGTGCCGTGATTGCGCTGGGATCCTGGCGAAAAACTTCGATGGGAGCGGCGCAAACGATGTGGCCGCCCTGTTCGCCTGAGCGTGGCCCCATTTCGACGATGTGATCGGCCGACTCGATCATGCGCCGGTCATGCTCGACGACGACCACGGTGTTGCCCGCGGCTGATAGCTCTTTGAGAATCCCTGCAAGCAGGTCCGTATCCCGCGCGTGGAGCCCGATCGTGGGTTCGTCAAGCACGTAGAGGGTACCGACCAGCCTGGCGCCGAGCTGGTTGGCCAGCGACACCCGTTGTGCCTCGCCGCCCGAAAGCGTTTTGGTCTGCCGGGCGAGCGTGAGATAGCTCAGGCCGACGCGCAGCAGAAACCCCAGCTTAGCGTTCAGCTGCCGCAAGATATCTGCGGCGATGGTTCGTTCGAACGGCGGCAGGGCCAACGAATCGAGCCAGGAACCGAGCGTCTCGATCGTCCATTCCGTGACGTCATGAATGTCTTTCCCGGCGATCTTCACGAAGCGCGCGCCCGGCTTCAGACGGCTCCCGTGGCAGCCGGGGCAGTCAAACGGGGTGCGGTAGCGGCTGAGCATCACGCGCACATGCAGCTTGTACCGTTTGCCTTCCAGGTATTCGAAGAACTCGTTGATGCCCTCGAACGACTTACCGCCATTCCAGAGCGAATGCTGTGTCTCTTTGGGCAGCAGCCTGAACGGGGCCGTGATGTTCACGCCCTGCCGTTTCATGGCCAGCAGCATCCGCTTCTGCCACCAGTCCGCGCTGGGTTTGCTCCAGGGTTCGATGGCGCCCTGGGCGAGCGACTTGTCGTGGTCGGGAATGACCAATTCCGGATCGTAGCGCAGCACGTTGCCGAAGCCCTTGCAATCGGGGCAGGCGCCGAGTGGATGGTTGAACGAAAAGAGCACCGGTCTGAGGGGCTCAAACGTCCGACCGCACTGTTGGCACAGGAACGATGTGCTGTACTTCTGAAGACCCTGGCCGATCACATCGACGGCGCAGCTGCCATCACCTTCGCGAAATGCAGTTTCCACGGCTTCCACCAGGCGTGATCGATTGTCTGTGCCGATCACCAGCCGATCGAGCACGACGTACAGGATCGAGTGTCCGTGCAGCGCTGCCGGCGTAGTCTCATGGAGATCGAGGATGTCATCGGCTGTCTTGAGCCGGGTGAATCCACGGGTTAACAACGATTGAATAAAGAGGGCGGTTTGTTTCGACGAGGGAGATGCAATAGGAAAGAGGACCATGGCCCGCGCGCCGGGAAAGCGAGTCAGGAGATCGTCGGCGACTGAGTCCGGCTGAAAAGCGCGCGCTTCCCGGCGGCAGTCCGGGCAGGTCGGTTTGCCGATCTTGGCAAAGAGGAGGCGCAGCAGGTCGGCGATTTCTGTCGTGGTGCCGACGGTGGAGCGGGCGGTGCGAACCTGGTTTTTCTGTTCGATCGCGATGGCCGGGCGGACATTCTGGATACGATCCACATCGGGGCGGGCCACCTTGTCGAGAAACATGCGGGCGTAGGTCGAGAGGGATTCGACATAGCGCCACTGGCCCTCTGCAAAAAGCGTATCGAAGGCCAATGACGATTTTCCCGATCCGGACAGGCCGGTGATGGCCGTCACTCGATCATGGGGAATGCGGAGCGAGATGTTTTTCAGATTATTCTGCCGCGCGCCCTCGACGATTAAGTCCAAAGGCCGGCCGTGAGGCAGAGGGGTAGAGTTCACGAGACAAGCTCCAGACTTGGTAAATGCACGATCCTAGCAGGCTCGTGCACCCGCTTCAACGAGGAGCCTGTCCAATACGGCAGTAGAACGGCCAGTGTCGGACAGGCTCCTAGGATTCGGGAAAGTCTTGGTGAATGGCCTCGTCAATGAGACCATAGCTTCTCCAGGGAGGAGATGCCGAATGATTCTCACCACGACACACAACATCGAAGGCAGGAAAGCGGTCAAGTATCTCGGCTTGGTATCCGGGGACGCCATCCTCGGGGCAAACATCTTCAGGGATTTCTTCGCGTCGATTCGCGACATCGTCGGCGGCCGATCGGCGGCCTACGAAGCAGAGCTGCGCAAGGCCAAGGACATCGCTCTCGGTGAAATGCGCGAGCAGGCCAAACACCTGGGCGCCAATGCCATCGTGGGCATCGACATCGACTACGAAACCATCGGCGCCAACGCCAGCATGCTGATGGTCAGCGCGAGCGGCACGGCAGTCGTCGTTGAATAGCAGGCACGTATGACACTCCTCGCGAATGTCGAATATCTTATGCTTGGCCGCCAGATCGCGGGACTCCTGGGCTCTGCCTTTGAGGGGCCGTCTGCTGAGGCGCTCCGGGAACTTGCCCGGGTGTACGATCCTTCCGCCGACGAAGTCCGCATCAGGGCCGAAGTGTTTCTCTTTCACAAATATGTATTGATGCAAGCCTGTATTGGTGTCTTTGCAGAGTCGCAGGTCGATTATGTGGTCGGGGGGCTGTTCGCGGCGCTGAATGAACGGGCCGGCGGGTTAGAGCTCAGTCCGGATCGCCGGGAGGCGATGGAGCGGATGTGGCAGCAGCGGGCCAGGGAATTCGATCAGCCTTTCTCAAAGGACCGCGCCGATTTTCTTGATGAAGGGCTGGGCCTCTCAATTGGAATGGAATCATTCTTCGATTCTGTCAGAACGTGCGAGAGATCGAGAACCCTCCTGACCTCCGGGCCAGCGACGATGGCCTCTTTCAAGCCGCAAGCGGTTCCGTCACCGCGACGTTCAGTCAGATGGTCGCGGCCCTTGGAGAGATCAACCAGCTCCATTTCAGCGGGGCGGTTTAACGAATCGACTCGTTTGGTAAAAAAGTATGGAACAGCAAGTCATGCTTCTGCGGGAGATTAATCAGGGCATGTGGGCACTTGTCTACTTGGTCGGTGCTGGTGTGTGCCTCAACCTGATTAGAGCCATTGCGGCTTCATATCGGACAATAAAGTCCGAGATTGAAAACATGTTTTATACTTCTGCTAGGGCAATGTATGAAACCGGCCAGCATCAAGAACTCATTGACTACTGCCATGAGCATCTCAAGAAAAAACCAAAGGACGCCTACGCGTATTGGTTTTTAGGAAAGGCTCATTTCGAGAGAGAAGAATATGATCAGGCGTTGACTGTTTTAATAGAACTGGCGAGATCGACCCATCGTGGCAAGAAGAATGGATTAATCCTTTTCTGAAGAGAATTGAAACCAAGAGAAGCTCAGATAATCAATAGAGCTTCTTTGAGCCAGAAATCTTTTCTGGGCCTGCTCAGCCTATCGCGACACTATCTTCACCAGCCCTACACATCCCATATACAACACGAGCGAGCCAACCATGGTCGGCCAGAAGCCGAAGCGGGGGACGCCGGCGATCATGGACAGGACATAGACGATCCAGGGCGGGACAAACCACAGCAGATTCTTGGCGTAACCGACGATCGCGTCGCTCCCCCCATTCAGATACATCAGCACAAACGTCGCACCGGTAATAGCGGGAAAGGTGCTGGCAAAGGCGGCCAGAAACGATTTGCCTTGTGAGCCAAGATAGGTCGAAATGCTGACGATCGTTCCACCCAGCAAAAAGTACACGGCATACTTCACCACGTCATTCACAGTGCCTCCTCCTCAGAATCCTTGAAACGCTTCCATCGCTTCCCGTTCCAGCGCTTCGCCCTGGCCCGTATAGCGCGGCGAGAAATGGAACACCACGAGTTCGCGGACGTGAGCCTTGCGCGCCATAAGTCCTGCTTGTCTGGCCGTCAGGTGATGCCGGTCCCGGGCCTTTTCAGCATCGATATCCAGGTAGGGTGATTCACAATAGAACAGGTCCGCGCCTTGGGCGAGGGCTACAATCTTCGCCTCATTCTCCTCGTCGTATCGCGCATCGACCACGTAGGCGATCTTTTGCCCCCGCGTGATCGTCAGGAACCGTTCCTTCACTTCCCCCAGCACAAACTCCCGCTCCTCCCGTCGATGCTCGTCGTAGAGTGCAACGGTGAAACGGAAGTCGTCCGGCCGGCCCAGCCAGATGTGTTCCTTGACATCTTTGAGCCAGGCGCCGACCCGCAACCCGGACTCATGCAGTTTCTGCTTGTTGACGTTGATGTGGAACTGCTCTTCCAACGAGTAGGCGAACGAGGGAATGCGATGGTTCAACGCGACGGCCTGCACGGTAAACATGGGGTCTTCGAGAACCGTGAAGCCATCCGTACGGTGAGCGGATCTCAATGGCTGAACAGGCTGTTCGGACAGACGGAAGGCATCGGCGGCGCGGAAGCAGGCTTGCCGGACTGTTTCCGCGTGGAACTCTTGAACTTCGATGGTCAGCGGGTAGCCATCCACAAGATTCCACGTATAGCCCCGGAGTTTGCCCTGCACGTTGTCGATCAGTCCGGGAGGGCCGAACAGCCTGAGCGTTTTGCCTCGCCCCAACGCGACGCGAAGAACGGTATCGAATCCGATGAAGTGGTCCATGTGCGTGTGAGATACGAAAATCTCACCGGCCCGCAGCAATCGGGTCGGCCCCAGTCCGTCGATATGTCCGACGTCAAAGAGCAGTGCCCGTCTGGACCAGCGAATGTCCACATAGACGCCGGGGTCGCCGAACACGTCGTTGACCAGATAGCTGGAGAAAGAAGGATTCATCGGAAGGGAACCATCAGTTCAGTGATTTATTGAATCTGTGCCGTGATTTGATCGCTTGTCGGACACATGAGCCCCTGATTAGTCGAGCGCCATTTTCACCGCACTATACATGATGAGGACCTCGACCGCATGCGCGACAATGGTGGTGTAGAGGTTTCCTGTTCGCAGCCGGATTGCGCCCCAGATCAGCCCATCCCATACAGCGATCCAGTGGAGGTGCTGAAACGTATGCACCATAAACGGATCGAACGCGAAGAGCAGGGTTGTAATGAACAGGGCAAGAGGTGAGAAACGGCTAGCTGCGCCGGATTTCCATAGACGGCACTCCAACGCGGCAAGCCTGCCTAAGATGAAACCACGGAAGTTGAGTTCCACGAAGAACGCGATGATCCCGATCATCCAAGGGATCATGACGAACAGGGGGAGCAGGCCATGCGGGGTTTGCCGTAAGAAGGTGATGTCGTAACCGAGAAAGGGAAAGCCTGCCAGAATCACGCCGGTGTTCAGGCCGCCGAGCGCGAGGCCGGTTATCAGTCCCTGGCGCAGGCCGGTTCGCACCTGTGCCCGGTCGAGCCCGAGTCGAAACCGGACAGCCGAATTGCGGGAGGCCCAGAGGAACAGTGCGGCATAGGCGAGCAGTTGCGGTGCGAACTGAACAGAGGTCTGTGCTTGGAGTGACGCGGGAAGAACGTAGTACGCGAGCGTTGCGGCCAGGGGTAACAGCGCAAGCGCCGGTCCCCATTCCGCCGCCGGAGCGTGCACGAGCCGATCCGGCCGGGGTGGCATTATGCGTGGCTACTCCAATTGAAAATTGTACCGGTCCAGCGTGGTCGCCTTGTGCCGTGCAAGATTCGAGAGCGACTTGTTGTAATCGACGGTGGCGCGCAGCTCGTTTCCTCTGGCCGTGGCCAGGTCCCGCTGGAAGTCGAGGACAAAGCGTGTCGTGCTCATTCCCACTTTCAGGCGTTCCTGCTCGGCCTGCAGCTGCTTCTCAGCCATGATGCGGGCCGACCTGGTCGTCTCAATGCGCTTGAAATCGGTTTGGACCCGGCGGACGGCCTCACGGACACCGACGATGACTTGCTGGCGGGCGCGCACAAGCGCAACCTCGGCATTCTGGGCTTCCAGTTGGCGTTTGTTGTAGGTGCTGATAGCCGCACGGTTGCCGAGGGGATAGCTCAGTACCAGGCCGGCGCCGTAGTTGTAAAAGTCGCCGCTGAAATTTCTGGTGAAGGAGTCACCATAGTCACCGCCCAGTCCGGCCATGCCCATTGTGCCTTGGAGCGACAGGGTGGGCAGCATCTGGTTGCGGGCAAATTGCTGGTTGAGTTCCCCCGAATCGACGTTCTTCTTCGCTTGGATGATTTCCGGGCGCTGGTCGATGGCGATGTCGATGGTTTCCTGAAGACTGATGGGCTCGAGGGCGGTGACAGGCGGATCGGTGGGTGTCAGGCGCACATCCTGCCGGAGGTCTTCCTCACCCGGATTCAAGAGTCGTCGCAGCTGATCTTCCTGGTCGCGAATGGCCTTTTCCGTCACTAACACCTGCTCGACGCGTGAGGCCACGGCGGCTTCGGCCTGGAGCACATCCACGATGGACATGATGCCGGCTTTCGATTTGGCACGGTTGGTTGCCAGCAATTCTTCCGCGGCCTTGAGGGCGGCCTGCGCGACCTTCAAGTTCTCGTACGTAAAGACGACTTCCCAATAGGTCTGTTCCACCGAGGCGATCACGGTCAAGACGCGGTCTCGAAACACATGCTGTTCAACATCGGCGTTGTTCTGCGCGACCTTGATGAAGGTCTTATTCACATCGATCCCGGCATTCCTGAGCAGCGGCTGGGTCAACGTCACTCCCAGTCCGCCCGTCCAGGATGGATTGAACAGGAAGCCTCTTGCCACATCCTGGTTGACGTTGGTGCGGGACGGGCTGTAGTTCAGATTCACGCTTCCGCCGGTGATCAGGCTTTGCGTCGCATCCACGGTTACGGAGTTGGTACGTTGGTCGAACGTCGTGATGGTGTTGAGCGTGCCGCCGGTTCCGCCGAACACCGGACGGTTGAGCGGGCTCGCGACACGGTTGTATTGGCCGTTGATGCTGAACGTCGGATCGAATTTGGCCTGCTCGATGACGATGTCCGCCAGGCGGCTTTCCCTAGTGTGGCGGCTGATGCTGATATCCAGGTTGTGCTGTAGCGCGCGCAACGCCGCATCGGCCAGCGAAAGCGTCTCGCGGCGTTCGGCCGGTGGTGGTTCGGTCGAATCCAGACTCCAGCTGTCGGTCGGGGCCGGAATAATCCACAAGCCGGCCAGCGCGATCGCGGTGCGGCACAGACGATGCATTGAGGGGGTGAGATCCATGATTGACTCCTTTGATCGACAGCCAGAGTGTGAGCATACTATAATCCGTGATGATGGACACTGTCATGAGATTTGTCTCTGCTCGCGCAGCCGCGCCGGTGTTGTGGGGTCTTGCTGCGCTGATGATTGCGGTGGGGTGTGTCGAGTCCCCCGCCTGGGCTCAGAGCGTGTCGGGTGTCCGGGGATTCAGCGGCGGCGTGGCGCCGCTGGTCAGATTTCCCGGCGGGAGTCTTTATCTCGACAATCAGGGCACACAGGGCTTTCTCTATAACCCGGGCCAAAACTTCCAAACATTCAGTTTTCGCAACCCGACGACCGGCCAGGCCTGGAGCGGAGCGGTCGGGACGTTGGGGCCGCAGCTCTCGATCGGGCTCATTCAAGGCGCGAATCAAACAGGGAACCCGCTCGTCTTGCCAGGTCCCCCGCGCCAAACGGCGCCTCTCCTTCCGATTCAATCCACGCTCGACGACTTTAACGATTTTCCATAGCAGGGTAGGGTGAGGCTGCCGGTCTCGTGAAGGCCGAAGTCAAGGTTGAGGCCGAGGGTCTCAAAGTCCTTCGTTCACAAATCCTGTAAGACTTCCAACCCCAAGACCATTAGAGAACCAGTCTGTCAATACTAGTTGTCCAGTGTTCACCAAACACATGATCGGGGAAGAGACTCGTTCGTAAGACCCACGGTTTAGGAAAGCGCAATAAAAACCCTACTCAGGCCTACTGGAATTCACTAGAGCCAATCAGAACCAACCGTTGGAGAAAAAGTGAACCTTGGCCGGAGTAGGCTGGAATGAGCTGGAGTGAGGTGGGCTTGAGCACAAAATGAACACAATTCGCTATGTAAGATCCCATATGTCTTTCTCGGTTAATGCACAGAGTGAACCATCTGGTAATAACGAAAAGCCATGGGCAGCGATGTAGCCGAAGCCTAGAAAACCATATCGGTAACTCTGAATAGCAACCCGAATTCTTCCATCAGCGAATGTGTCCTTCATTAGCGTAAATTGATAGTTGGGCAATTCTGGTGGGACATGTAGCGAGAAGGGCGGAATGACAGGATACTCAGGCAATGATTCAATTTCCTTTCTGGGAAGAGCAGCAAGTCAATCTTTCATGACTTGTAGAAAGGCTTCAGCTGTGAGTTGTGGCTCGCGATTGCTCATGCGCACCACCGCATAGTTTGTAGGCGGTGTGAGAATTCTCTCCCTAAACTGTCTGACATGAATGTGATAACCCTAGTGATTGAATGGTACGCCAACTGGATCGATGGTTTGATCTCCACAGAGTGGACATTGTTCCAGTGCTAGTAAAGTTGTGAACCATACGCCTGCTGGGGCGGTCCTTAGAATGTGTCCTGCCACACTCGCTTTACAGAAAGGGCACCGGACACTCAGCCACAACCAGCATAATGAAACGACGCCGGACATCACGAAACAGAAGCTTAGGGTGACTTGGCCAGGGAGAGCCGGAACACCTGGGCTCGGCACATTCACTCGCCACACAAAGAGCACGAAATTGACCAAGCTCAGCACAATCATGAACAGAAATACCCACACTTTCCATTGTTGCCTGGTCCGGCCCAGCCATGTAATGTTCTTCATTGTTCTCTGGCAAGTATACCTGACCAAAATGCTCTTAAAAGATCAGCTAGGAAAGTATTGAAAGAGAATCGGTTTTGAGGAGAGGGTAGGCTGAGTCAGAAACTACTAATTATGACCGGCGCTCGGCTCTCGCAGTCTGGAAGAGTTCGAACGGCAGGTGAATAGGCCCTAATCACCATGTCTGTTTTTTCGGGGCCACCTCAAGTTCACCCCAGTATTTCCCAGTATTTCAAGGAAAAATTCGAGGAGCCCAGGGGATAACCCAGTATGGGTTTACCCTTGAGGGTAGTATCAATAATGCTAGTTCTCAGCAAGAGGCGATCTCGTGTACCACAAGCGCGCCATCGTATGGATTCTGTACGGTTTACTCTCTGGATGTTCTGGGTCTGATAACCAGCCTATACAATCCTCGCCCACTCCCAATGTTCAGCCTCCTGCGCCTGCTCTCTTGACGGTCAATAAAAGTGGCAGCGGCACGGTAACCAGCAACCCTCCGGGGATCAATTGCGGTACCGGCTGCAGCGCGGACTTTGAAAGCGGTGCCTCTGTCACCCTTGGGGCCAATGGCACGGCGGGTTCGACATTCTCGGGTTGGTCCGGCGCATGCTCGGGTACGGGTGGTTGCGTTGTTGTCATGAATGGTGCGCAGACTGTATCTGCCACCTTTACACCTCCACCCAGCACAGCGAATCTCACTGTAACCAGCGCGGGCACTGGCACCGGTAACGTGAGTAGTTCCCCCGGGGGCATTTCGAACTGTGCGGCGAGTTGTACGGCCAGCTTCAGCTTAGGGACGACCGTGACGCTGACGGCGACGCCAACGAACGGAGCACTCTTCGCGGGATGGACGGGTGGCGGTTGCTCTGGAACAGGAACATGCGTGGTACCGGTCAATGCGAATCAGACGGTGACGGCCAGTTTTACGACACCTTTGCCCATCACAGACCTCACCGTGTTCGGCGCGAGTCAGGGTTTAACCGGTAATGTGATCGACGCAGGCCCCGACGATGCACAAAACATCTGGGCGGTCACGCCTGACGCCTTGTACCTTCTGCAACCGGGGCAGACCACATTTACACGCTTTACCGCTGCTGATGGTCTGAACATCACGCCGTTTACAGATCCCAATGGTCAACCGACTGTCTCAAGCATTACGGCCGTCGCCGGGGGCAGGCCAGGCGAAGTGTTTGTCGGCTATTACGGATTCGAGGGGGTGATCCCGCCTCCGGCACCGCCCTCTTGCTGTGTTCCCAACGCCGACTTCAGTGACCCCCGCTGGTCCGTTGGTCAGGCGGATAAGGTTACGCTGAATCCAAATGGCACACTCCAGGTGCGGCACTACAATTTTATCTGTGACATCAGTTTCAATTGCTGGGAGGAGCGTTCCGTCCGCCGCATGACGTTTGCTCATCAAGGGACTGCAGCAGGTCATCTCTTTATCGGCTTTGATCATGGCGTCACACATCTCTTTAACGACGTGTTTGGGGACCACATCCATGTCATAACGTTGTATCACTTTACCGACGGTAGCCGCGTAGTCCAGAAACAAGGGGAACAATACGGGTTGTTTGTCGCGCCGAACGGCGATCTACTCACGGGGGGTGCCTACGGCGTCGGCTTGCAAAGATGGAATCCAGATCCTCGTGCATGGGTCAATGAATCGTTTGTGTATGCATTTACCACCTATGGACCAGCCACATCATACAATCAAGGGCCTAATGCTTTGGATGTGCCGGCAGGTTATCGAGAAGATCAGCGCGGCGTTGCCCTAACGCCCGACGGTGTCGCGTGGATGGCAAGTCTGACTCACGGCCTGGCAAGCTTCAACGGTGCGAGCATTCGACCCTATACTAACGTGCCAGGACTTCCCTCCTCCGGCTTGAGGGATATGACCGCAGACCCGGACGGCACCTTGTGGATCGTTGATGGCAGTGGCCGGCTCCTCCGATTCAATCCGGCTGACCAGTCTGTGCGCATTTGGCCAGGCATCTCAAATGCCAGACGCATTGTTATCGATACCACAGTGGTTCCGAGAGCCCTCTATGTGTCCATGGGATCCAGTGGGCTTGCGGTGGTCCGGGGGAATTAGCCTGCTAGATTCAGGAGACCTGGGGGAAAGAATGGGGACATTCTACATTTCCACCAGTGTCTGCGGACGACCGATGGGCCGGAGACTCGCATCGAGCTCCAAGAGTGCGGGTATTCGCTCATCCAGCCTTTCGATCAAAAAGACCACAGCACGACCATTGCCACGATCGATGACGCGGTAGTAGTAATCCTCGAGTGCCGCTCGTGCCGTGCGTGCAAGGGTAGTGGCATCAGGGTGCTGTTACAAACCCTTCGCATAATAGTCCGGGACGGGGGCGTTGCTTCCTTGTGCAGCTTGCAGGAGGTTCTGATATGAAGTGGCGAAGATAGCTGCCCAGTGGTTTTTTGCCAGGTTGTGTCGGATCGTTGCTATCTTGTCGTAGTTGGAGCTAAGGGCCGACACCTTGTTCCCGGCCTCATCGGTCCAGAGTTGTGGCTTCCATAACTCAAGACCGTATCTCTGAAGAAGAATCCCAACAGTCGCTCCGCGTAAACGTTCGGTGGTGGGCTGCCGTTCTTTGCTAGCGACGGCCCCGACAGAGCACTGGAGTAAGGAGCCGATTTGTTGTGCTGCAAGCGAAGGACTATTTGTGGCGATGGCCGCGCCTCCGCAAGCATGATCAATTGAAACGTTGGGAATGAGGCTCAATGCTGCGTGCGTGTTGCCGTCAAACACATGGGGTAAGAGCCGTCGCCATGTATCAACCGAAATGACGTAAGGCATGTCCGAGTCTTTGAGAGCCTGACCGTCGCGTTCATGGAGATCCAGTACAGTTTTTGCGGCAGGAAGACCAGCCTTGGCAGCGGCGCGAACCCAACGCATTCCTTCTTCACTGTCCTCAGGCACCCCCTCACCTTTCATATGCATAGACCCTACGCTCATCATTCCTGCAGCAATCCCCCGAGTGGCAGCTTCATTTAGCCACAAAAACGCCTGGCTAAATCTGCCTTGCTTGTAGTGGTAGACTCCAACATTGTAAATAGAATCCGAATCGCCAGCCTGAACCGCCTTGGTCCACCATTTGACGGCCTCCTCCCAATCTTCAGACACTCCGAGACCGTTGCTGTATAAAGCACCCAAGTCGCTCATCGCTTTGCTATGCCCAAGTTCGGCGGCTTTCTTCCACATTTGAGCAGCCTCTTCATATCGACCAGTACTGGCGAGCAACGCCGCGTCGCGGTATATCGCCTCCGGATCCTTCTTTGAACTCGCTGAGCAGCCGGAAACAACCAGAAAACCAATGACAACGATTGAGCAAAGCCCGGCAGTGAATGCTCTCACAGGAAAAATGATAGCCATAAACGGAATTTCCCTAACGCTCAGTGTAAGAGGTGGTGCCAAGCGCCGTCCCTGCATGCTGTAGTGAGGCATGCAAGGGCTCGCCGGATTCATCGAACAACGATCCTAATAGCACGGAGCTCAGCAATTTGAGAAGCCCGAGGGGAAAGAATAGGGACGTTCTAGATTCCTTGCAGTTGCTATTGGTTGCTCCAGAATCCTTTGAGATCGAAAGACAATTGCCGATGATGCTTTACTGCGAGAAAGATCACTTGGCCTCGGCGCACCAGGTAGAGCACGAGATAGTCGTCCATCACGAATTCGCGCAGGTCGTCTCCTGTGCCGAGGAGTCTGCGTAGCTCCTTGGTCAACGCCTTCGCTTTTGCAGATTTGATGGGGTGAGCCAGGAACGATCGACCGGATTGCGGGAATCGGCAGAGGGTGGGAATAACGTCGTCGAAGAGATGGTCGAGAAACCGATGAAGCGCGCGCTTGCCGTGCGAGCCGAGGAATTCTTCAATGGCCGTCAGATTGGTCGAGAAGTTTTCAGTGAAACGCGGCTGCTTACCGGCCATGACGCGATTTAAGTTGGGCGAGACTGAGCGTCTTGCCTGCCTTGACGTCGGTGAGCCCCTTGATCGCTTCTTCCAGCAATCCGAGATGGATGTGTTCTCGTTCCAGCCGATGGTAATAGTCCAAGCGGTCCGCATCGATGAGTGCCGCACAGCTGCTGCCGTTTTTCGTAATGAGTTTCTCGCTCCCCTTGGTCTGCACCTCGTCGCATAGTTCAGTGAGCCTGGCGCGTGCGTGGCTCAGCGAAATGATGTCTTTGGATGTAATGCTCATGGGGTCCTCCTCCTGAGGGCGTCCAGGACAGCCTAAATACTGTACAAGATTATGTCAAGCTTGTTCAGGGGAAAGATGGGTCTGCCTGGGAGGCTGACGGATGTGAGGAGGTATTGACTAAGCTCACTTTGGGGAGTGGCCTTGTTTTTCTGCGCACTCCTCGAAAGTGCGACACGTAGTTGGGTTTCCTTTCGGAGGATCGAAATTAGTATTGGGGCCGATCCGTTGAAGTTGAGCTCGGATCGGGATTTCAGGCGCGTGAGAGGGCGCCAGGACTATGGCGGTAACAGAGATTCGGTCACCCATCTTCGTCGAAGTTTGGACCAGCAAGGGGGAGATCGAATGCGCAGGGCAAAACCCTTCATCCCACACCGTAATGTTTCCTGTCCCGTCTTCGAGCTGAAAGAGATAGGCATCAATGTCTCTGCAGCCTCCCTGAGAATGTAAGACGGTAATCCCTGTGATGGTCCCATGGAACCGGACTGACTTCAGGTTGTAATGCTGAGGGTCGGCGAGCACGGTTCCTATGGGAACCAAGTCAGCCTCACGTGGCTCAAACGCAAGAGCCTGGGCGAGCGGCCAATTCAAGATGAGCACACAAATCAACAGGGGAAGCATAGATGCGGACTCTTATGAACTACCCTTTGGTGAAAAGTAGCAAATAATAGAGATGGATTTGTGACGAATAAGGCAATTTCTCAGAAAAGAGTATTGCAGGGAATTTAATGAAAAGCTAAGGAAAGCTAAAACGGAAACGTCGGAACAATGAGGGACGATTCCATATACGAGAGTATGAGAATACAATCATTTGTTTTTTGGAATACTTGAAGGATAAGACAATTCGCCTGAGAAATCGACCGGGGACTTGAAGGTTTTCAGGGGAGGTTTTTACAGTTCGGACGGGGACAGACACCCGCGCGGACGCGGGGAAGGGTGTCAGTCCCCTGGCGTCATGGCGCATTGGCCAGCTGCCAGGCCAAGGCTAGGACATACCGGGCCACGGATTTGACTATTTCCGGATCGATCGTATCGGCTGTGTCGGTTGGTTGGTGAAAGTGCGGGTGGACGCCGCCGCTGACGACGGTGATCGTCGGGACTCCCGCTTCTTTGAAGGGCACGTGATCGCCGCCGGGGAAAAACCCATAGAGGTCGAGCTTGTCGCTGAGTCCGGCTGTCTGGCCTGCTTCCGATGCCACGCTTTTTTCCAATCCCGTCACGCCGATCGTGAGCCGCCCGTTGCCGACCCCGGCATGGTCGATGTTGATCATGCCGACGGTTTTGGCCAGGGGCACAATGGGTTGAGACACATAGAGCCGTGATCCCAGCAAACCCTGTTCTTCTCCGCTGAACGAGAGAAACAGAATAGAGCGTTTTGGCGCGGCAGGAGCCGACGCCAGGACCCGCGCCACCTCCAGCATGACGGCGGTGCCGGAGGCATTGTCGTCGGCCCCTGCGAACAGGCGGCCGGCTTGCTTGCCGAAGTGGTCGCGATGGGTTCCGATGATGATCGTCTCGTCGCTGCGCGGCGAGTACCCACGGATCAGGGAGACCACGTTATAGAGCGTGCCGGGTGACGACAGGGTGGTCCATGCCAATCGGGCCGTCGCAGAAGTCACAAACGATCGTGATGAGCCGGTCCGGGTGATCGCTTCCTGGAGATCCCGAAGCGGCTTGTTGTCCGGCGATCCGTTCCGTACGATCGTCTCCGCGATGTCCGTGCTGATCCATGCGCCAGGCAGCTGCTGCGATGGGTCGGTCCCTGCGTACAAGGCGGTCGGCGTTCCGGTCGTGCCTCGGCGCAGTTCATACGGACTCAACACCGGTCCGGTGGCGGTCAGATAGGCGGCGGCCCCTTTCTCCCTGGCGATCCGCACTTTGTCCGCATGCGTGAAGGCGCCTTTGTACGGCTCCGGCTTGCCGCGGAGAAAGAGCACGATCTTATTCCGGACGTCGAGGTTTGCGTAGTCGTCGATGCCTTGGGCCGGGTCGGAGAGGCCGTAGCCCACAAAGACGATGGAGGTGTGGATGTCGGCTGACGGCGAATCTAGAATGGGCAAGAACTCAGGCCCGATTCGTAGCGTCGACTGGTTGTTCGCGGAGGCGATTTGGAGAAACGGCTCGTCTTGAATGGTGTTTGCCGTGACCGGCATGGTCTGTTTCCATTCTCTTTGCGGCAGAGGATTGGTCCGGTTTTCCGGAGTAGAGGCGGTTGACCGATGCAGCCGAAGCGAGCTGAAGCGGTCAGCCACGAATGCCGCCGACTCCCGATCCTGATCGGTGCCGGTCTGCCGTCCTCCGAATCGCGGGCTGCTGAGTTCCTCGATATCCGCCATCATCCGCTCGGCGGAAATCTGATCCAATCCACGT
The DNA here is from genome assembly GCA_022842445.1 of Nitrospira sp. GTDB lineage: Bacteria > Nitrospirota > Nitrospiria > Nitrospirales > Nitrospiraceae > Nitrospira_D. The sequence goes on along the minus strand of JALHPO010000001.1, from coordinate 540,938 downwards.
TCAATCCAGGTTGAGTCTGAAATTGTTGAATCGAGTGTGACGGCGGTTGCAGAGCTTCCGACGGCAGACGTGATGGTATAGAGGAAGGCCAGGGTAATCGTGATCCGGTTCATATGGTCATGCAGTCTCCAAGCAGTGCTGAATGGCGGCAAAACTATACCACAAGGCCGCGCAGCCCATTGCACCATCGGAACGGGACCAGGTACTATGCTAATCTCACGCGAGACGGGCGAGAGTGGCGGGACAAGCGAGACTGGCAGGGGCCGGACCTGTGCATCGCGCGAGTCACGCTTTTCTCGCCTGTCGCGCGGAGGTTGACATTTTACGCCGAACCGCCATGAATCATGCGGGCTAAGTAAGGAGAACCAGTGGCAGCAGGCGGATCAGGGAACGGGCTGTACGATCATCTCTACAAGAAATATTTTGCGGAGCGTGACAGCCACGTGGGCTACTCGTTTCAGCAGGCTCCCGGCGGCAGCGCTCCGGCCCCGATTGTGACGTTTCGCGAGAAACTGCGATGGTGGACCTGGAATCGGTGGCGGCGGCGACGGACACTGCTTGCTGAGCGAGACCGGTTGCAGCAGGATATCCTTCAAATAAAGAAACCAGGGACGTCGAAATAATACAGGACTCTTCGCCGCTCGTGAAGCGCATCTTGCTAGGGAACGGAGCGTATAGCTGATGGCGTATAGCACGTGATTGAAGGGAAAAGAGCTTGTAGCGTATGGTCTATCGCACGAGCGTGAACCGGGATATCATAATCATCGACAGCTCATTGTTCTGTCCCCCGTGCCACAGGCTATCAGCCAAACGCTCCTAGCCCGTTCGTGCCATAAGCCATGCGCCATAGGCTCTTGCTTTCAACGGAATGACGCTTCACGAGGCACGCGCTACCATGCGATTGATTCAGAGATTGTGCTGTCTGTTCCTGGCTGGCTGCGGGGTGATGGCAATCGCCACCGGGGCGTTGGCCGTTCCGCGCGAGTCCCAGGAAGAAAAAGAAGTTAATTTGAAACGGCAGGCGACGGGAGGACTCTTTCAGAAGTGGACCTTCGATCAGGATCAACTGCAGAAGCCGCCGGCCGGCTTTACGGCGCTGGCCTCGGGTGAGGGGCGGCCTGCCGAATGGACCGTGCAGACCTATGCGGATGCGCCGTCGCCTTCTCAGATTGTGGCGGTGTCATCGCTCTGTGAGGCGGAGCCATGCGACCAGCTGCTCTTAGCCACCGGGTTCAAGTACGAGTACCCGGATTTGGCGGTGAGTTTTCGGATACAAGCAGGAGCCCCCGGGATCGGCGGCGTTGTGTTGGGCGCACAAGACGCCTCCAACTATTATGCGGCGGTGGTCGATCTGGCCGGTGCTACGGCGCGTGTGATCCGCGTAGTCGGCGGGAGAGAGGTCGTCCTCGCTCACAGTCCGGTCCTGCTCAAACAGACCGAGTGGCATTCGATTCGAGTGCAACGGAATACGATTATCAGCAAGGACTTCATCGAGACCTTCGTGGATGGGGTGCTCGTCCTGTCCGTTGAAGATCAAGCGCTTGGACTGGGGCAAGTCGGATTGATGGCCCGCGGGAAATCTGCCTTGTTATTCGATACCTTCCATGCCGTTCCTCTCTTTTCCCACCGGCCCCTTTCATCTCCGCCGGCCTATTAATTAACAGGTACGCGAGACAAGCGCGAGACTCGCGTGACGCGCCAAGCCGGTTTCCGCCACTCTTGCCAGTCCTGGCACTCTCGCCTGCCTCGCGGAGCCGAACATCGGCGATTGTACGGCGAGCGTGACGAATAATGCGTGGGTATGGCTTGCATTTGTTCTTTTTCCTGGGGTAGCATAGGTCCGCTTGATTGCGAAAGGCCTGGCAAACTAGCATGAGAGTGACAAGGCCTGAACGGATGTTGTTTTGGTCCGGCCCGGGAATCCGATCGGAAGCCAGTGCGAAACGCCGCTGTGTTGATCACATCTTCGGCCCATTCCTTCCTCGTTTCTTTCTCGCGTCCAGGACAACACCATTCTGCATTTGCACAAGGAGGAGCGTAATGGGAGCGAAGATTTATGTCGGTGGATTGCCATACTCAACCACAGAGCAACAACTGAGCGATCTGTTTGCCGCGCATGGGGCGGTTGCGTCGGCGCGGATTATTACAGACAAGTTCACCGGGCAATCCCGTGGATTTGGATTTGTGGAAATGTCGTCTGATTCTGAAGCCCAGGCCGCGATTACCGCTCTGAACGGAACGGAACTCGGCGGGCGGACGTTGACCGTCAATGAAGCGCGTCCCCAGGAGCCCCGCTCCGGCGGGGGTGGAGGGCGTGGAGGGTTTGGCGGCGGCGGTCGGCACTAAGCCGAGCGCGCTTGGTTCGATGAAGGGGCTGCCGGAAGTTCCGGCAGCCCCTTTTCTTTTGTCTTGGAGTTCCTCACCGCTCGTATGTCGTTGAGAGGAAGAGCCTATAGCTGATGGCGTATAGCACATGACAGACCGGAGAGTTTTGAGTTGTGAGTTTTGAGTTAGTAACTCAGAACTAAAAACTCAGCACTCAGATCTCAGCACTGCTTGTGCCATAAGCTCTAGGCCATAGGCGCTTGAAACCAATCGACGCTTCACGAGAAACGAGATTGAGCATTTGGTAAGATGACCGCCGGAGATTGTGATGCCGCCGTTTAAGCTTGAAGCGCCCTTCATACCCTGTGGTCATCAGCCGGAGGCAATCGCCAAACTCACGGCCGGGGTGGAGTCCGGGAAGAAACACCAGGTCCTGCTCGGCGTAACCGGGTCCGGCAAGACGTTCACCATGGCCAATCTCGTCGAGCGGGTTCAAAAGCCGACGTTGGTGCTGGTCCACAACAAAACGCTGGCCGGGCAGCTCTATCAAGAGTTCAAGCAATTCTTCCCGCACAATGCCGTTGAATACTTCGTGAGTTATTACGACTACTATCAGCCTGAAGCCTACATTCCGCAAAGCGACACCTATATCGCCAAAGACGCGTCGATCAACGATGCCATCGACCAGATGCGGCATTCCGCGACGACCTCGCTGCTCCAGCGCAACGACGTGCTGATTGTGTCGTCGGTGTCGTGCATCTACGGGCTGGGGTCTCCGGAGGTCTACCATGACATGCTGGTCTATGTGGAAGAAGGCATGGAAGTCAGGCGGGAGAAAATTCTGGCGAAACTCGTGGAGATTCAGTACGAGCGCAACGACGTGGATTTTCATCGCGGCACGTTCCGCGCGCGCGGGGATGTGATCGAAATTTTCCCGGCCTCGTCGGAGGCGAAGTCGGTGCGCATCGAACTGTTCGGCGACGTGGTCGATGCCATTCATCAAATCGACCCGCTCACCGGGAAGTCGTTGGGCAAATTGCCCAAGGTCGCCATCTATCCGAACACCCATTACCTGATCGCGCCGGACCGGTATGAACGGGCGATCACCGGCATCGAGGAGGAACTGGATGAACGGGTGGCCCATCTCCGAAAAACGGGCCGATTGGTGGAAGCGCAACGCCTGGAACAGCGCACAAAGTTCGACCTGGAAATGATCCGCGCGATGGGCTATTGCCACGGCATCGAGAACTACTCGCGCCATCTCAGCGGCCGGGCGCCGGGTGAACCGCCGCCGACGCTGCTGGATTATTTCCCGAAAGAGTTTTTGCTGATCGTGGATGAGTCGCATGCGAGTGTTCCGCAAGTCGGGGGGATGTACGAGGGGGACTACTCGCGGAAGCGAACGCTGGTGGACTATGGATTTCGGCTGCCGTCCGCCGTCGACAATCGGCCGCTGAAATTTTCAGAATTCGAGCAGTGCCTGAATCAAGTGGTCTATGTGTCGGCGACGCCGGGCTCGTACGAACTGGAGCATGCGGCCGGCGAGGTCGTCGAACAGATTATCCGGCCGACCGGCCTGATGGACCCGCAGATCGAGGTGGTGCCGGCCAAAGGGCAGGTGGATCACTTGCTCGGGCAGGTGCGGGCCGAAACGGCCAAGGGAGGCCGAGTGCTGGTTACGACGCTGACGAAGCGCATGGCCGAAGACCTGACGGAGTATTACCACGATCTCGGGGTAAAGGTGCGCTACCTCCACTCCGACATCAAGACGCTCGAACGGGCAGAAATTGTGCGGGATCTCCGCCGCGGCGTGTTTGATGTGCTGGTCGGCATCAACTTGTTGCGTGAAGGCCTCGATTTGCCGGAGGTCAGTCTGGTCGCCATTCTCGATGCGGACAAGGAAGGCTATCTGCGTTCGTACCGCTCGCTCATTCAGACTGCGGGGCGCGCGGCGCGCAATCTCGACGGCCGGGTGATCTTTTACGGGGATTTCGTGACGGCCTCCATGAAAGCGGCGATCGACGAAACGAACCGGCGTAGAGCGATTCAGGCGGAATATAATCTGGCTCACGGGATCACTCCCACCGGCGTGAAGAAGGGGATTCCGGAATTGGAGTATGCGGTGGCCGAGATGGATTACGTTCAGCTGGATCTGGCGGCTGAAACAGTCGGGCAGTATGGAACAGCCGAGGGGGCGGATCAGCTCATTAAACGGCTGGAGACGGAGATGAAGGCAGCAGCCAAGGAATTGGCCTTCGAACGGGCGGCTGAGTTACGCAATCAGATTCGAGCGCTGAAGCTGAAAGATCTCGAAGTGAAGTCGTAGCCCACTACACATGCTTGTAGAAGTAGACCCCGACAAACATGCCCAACACACTGATGATATTGACTTTAATGCTGAATCCTAAGGTGAGTTTCATCAAGACCAAGTCGATCGTGAGCGGAGGACTGAGCCCCGGCATAAAGTGCGTGGAGAAGATGTTTTGAATCGTGCCCTGAGGCGCGATGACGTGGAGGATTTCTCCAAGAATTCCGCCAAGCAGCCCGCCGATAATGATAAAGACAAACAGAACCCACGGTGACTTTCGCACGGGCGAGCGGATCCTCCATTTGCGAAACGAGACATTGTGGCAGCGGTATGGTCAAGGCACCATATCGAAAGGTTTCCGGCAAGTCAACAAAACTGCCGACTTGGTACAGCCTGGCCCATATTATTCATGAACACTTCTACTGCAACCGCCGATACGCCGCTGCGACCAGCGTGGCCGCGAGCGTTGCGCGGCCAGCGGGCAGGCTCGCCCTTCGTGACCTCAGCATACTGTTTCAAGTATGCCTCGGTTTCTCAGGGCTCCGCGTGTCCGTCTCGCCTGGCGTCTTGGCGGTTTCGTCACGAACCGTCATGAATAATGTGGGCTAGTACTGCCTTGACTTGCATTCCCCGGTTCTATACACTCACCGATGCTCTTTTTCTAGATTTTTCGAGGCGATCGGAGATCTGGCGTAAGGCTTCGATGGCCTCTTTCTATATCGTCCTATGTTTGACGCACTGAGCGACAAATTTGAAAAGGTTCTGAAGAAACTTCGCGGGCAGGGTGTGCTCACGGAGCAGAATATCACTGAAGCGTTGAAGGACGTGCGCTTTGCCCTGCTCGAAGCCGACGTCAACTTCAAGATCGTGAAGGAGTTCATTGAGCGTGTCCGCCAAAAGGCGATCGGGCAGGAGGTGCTGCAAAGCCTGACGCCGGGCCATCAGGTCGTCAAGATCGTGTGGGATGAACTGAGCGACATGATGGGGCGCGAGCGCTCGGGGCTGGCGCTCAACTCGCAGCCGCCTACTGTGGTGATGATGGTCGGGTTGCAAGGGGCCGGTAAGACGACGACTAGCGGCAAGCTGGCCCGCCTGTTCAAACAGCAGGGCAAGCGGGTGCTCCTGGTCGCGGCCGATCCGCGCAGGCCTGCGGCCGGTGAACAGCTCAGCGCGCTGGGGCGTGATCTTGGGATCGATGTGTATCGCGCCGATCAGACCCAGGCTTCTCAATCGGATGTCGTGCGTATCTGCCGGGCCGGCGTCGAGCAGGGACGGGAGCAAGGGTTCGATCTGGTCGTGCTGGATACGGGAGGTCGGCTCCATATCGACGATGAGTTGATGGGAGAGCTCGTCGCAGTGAAGGCGGCGGTGGCTCCTCAAGAAGTCTTGCTGGTTGCCGATGCGATGACCGGTCAGGATGCGGTGACGATGGCAGGCCAGTTCGATCAAAAGATCGGCGTGACCGGCATCATTCTGACGAAGGTGGAAGGTGACGCGCGCGGGGGCGCGGTCTTGTCGATTCGGGCCGTCACCGGCAAGCCCATCAAGTTTCTCGGTGTGGGGGAAAAGCTGGATGCGCTCGAGCCGTTTCACCCCGATCGCATGGCGTCGCGCATTTTGGGCATGGGCGACGTGCTGTCGCTTATTGAGAAAGCCCAGGAAGGCATTTCCCGCGAGCAGGCGGAAGCCGCACAGCGGCGGTTGACGAGCAATACCTTTACGCTGGAAGATTTTCGCGCCCAGCTGGGGCAGATGGGCCGCCTCGGCTCGTTGGATCAGATTCTCGGGATGCTTCCGGGCGGGCAGAAGCTCAAGAGCGCGATCGAGGGAGATAAGCCGGAGCGGGAAATGGGCCGTGTGGCGGCGATGATCGATTCGATGACGATACGGGAGCGCCGGGACCATACCATCATCAACGGAAGCCGGAAAAAACGGATCGCACGTGGAAGCGGCGTTACGGTCCAGGACGTGAATCGGCTGATCAAGCAGTTTCTCTCGGCGAAAAAACTGGCAAAGGCCATGACCGGCGCAGGAGGGCGACGGCATCTCGCCCAGCTCATGCGCTCGATGTAATGACGTAGGCAAAGGTCAAGGCTGAGGTCGAGATCGCAATCGGCTTTTTTCTTGGACTCAGCCGTAACCTGAACTTGAACGTATCGTTCAGAAGGAGGACAGAGTGGCTGTTCATTTAAGACTGGCTCGGACAGGAAGACACAAACGACCGATGTATCGGCTGGTCGCCGCCGATTCAAGAAAGGCCCGGGACGGGCGGTTCCTTGAAATTCTGGGGATCTTTGATCCACTCAAGGTCGCCGGTGTCCCGGAGCTCAAGCAGGACCGCGTCCTGACGTGGTTGCATCAGGGGGCGCAGCCCTCTGTCACCGTGCGCACCTTGCTTCGCCGGGCCGGCGTCTGGAAGCAGTTCGAGGCGGAAAAGTCCGCGCGGAAGGCGACTACTGCGAAGTAGCTCGCGTTGTGTATGGTGAGCGATCTCGACACAGTGACGGTAGGACTGGTCGAACGGCCGTTTGGCGTCAGGGGCGAGGTCAAGGTTCGTTCGCTGAGCGACGTGCCCGGGCGGTTTGAGACGTTGACCAGCGTGAGTCTGGTTGCAAAAGACGGCAAGACGATGGACACCAGCGTGACCCATGTGAGGCGAGCCGGAGAGCGGTTCATCGTGAGGTTTGCAGGGTTGACCACGCCGGAAGAGGCGGGGCTATGGCGCGGGAGTCTGATTCAGGCTCCTCGCGGTATTGTGCCCATGCTCCCGGCCGGTCAGTACTACGAGTGTGACTTGGTCGGTATCGGCGTGCAGACCGATCAGGGACTACCGATCGGCGTGCTGGAAGAGATCGTGGAATTGCCGGGCGGCCATGTGTTCGTCGTTCGCCAAGGCGCCAAGGAGACCTTGATTCCAGCGGCCAAAGAGTGGGTGATTGCGGTTGATCTCGAACATCGACTTATGACTGTTCGCATGATCGATGGAATAGACGGGTAAGATGCTGCGTGTTGATGTACTGACATTGTTCCCGGACATGGTGGCTCCTGTCTTGGGGCAGAGCATGCTCAAGCGCGCGCAGGACAAGGGCCTTCTCGATGTGAAGGTGCGGAATCTCCGCGATTTCACCGAGGATCGCCACAAAGTCGCCGATGATGTGCCCTATGGCGGCGGCGCAGGCATGGTGCTGAAGGCCGAGCCGATTTTGCGCGCGGTCGATGCGTTGGTGAAAGAGACGGAGGCGAGCGGAGGGCAGATCCGTCTGCTGTTTCCATCGCCCCATGGCCGCCCCTTTACGCACGCGTACGCGCAAGATCTTGCGCGCGAGCCGCGCCGTATCGTGATCCTCTGCGGTCATTATGAAGGGATCGATGAGCGTGTCAGAACGGCGCTGTCGCCGGAAGAGGTGTCGGTCGGCGACTATGTGCTGACCGGAGGCGAGCTGCCGGCGCTGGTGTTGATCGATGCAGCGGCGCGGTTGGTGCCCGGCGTCTTGGGCGATCCGGAGTCCTTGTGCGAAGAGTCCTTCTCAGACTCGTTGCTGGAGTATCCGCATTACACCAGGCCGGCGGAGGTTCGAGGGTTGGGTGTTCCGGACGTGTTGTTGTCCGGGCATCACGAAGCGATTCGTGTGTGGCGCAGAAAGCAGGCCTTGCGCAGCACGTTTCTCAGGCGTCCTGATCTCTTGAGAGATCGCGTGCTCACACATGAAGATCAGCGGTTGTTGAATGAATTGATGAGTGAAGATGTCTCAACGGTGCCGATGTATGATGCTGGAGGAGGGGTGAGGTCATGAATCAGTTAGAGCGTATTCAACGGTCCTATACGAAGAAGTCAGCTCCGATATTCGAGATCGGGGACACCGTCAAGGTCCACGTCAAGGTGGTCGAAGGCGACAAGGAACGCATTCAGGTCTATGAAGGCACGGTGATCGCCCGTAAGGGTTCCTTGAATACGGAGACCTTTACGGTTCGCAAGCTGTCCTACGGAGTCGGTGTCGAGCGTATTTTCCCGGTGCATTCGCCGATCGTCGCCAAGGTCGATGTCGTCCGTCAGGGACGCGTTCGGCGGGCCAAGCTCTATTATCTTCGCGGGAAGAAGGGGCGGTTCGCCAAAGTGGAAGAGCGCGAGTTTGTGGCAGAAAGCAAATCGGCCGAGCAGCCGGCTGCCGCGCCAGCAGAGGCGGCAAAGGCGTAATCGTTCCGTTGAATCGGTCCAGCCGGGACAGGGCGGGCAGGTGTCTTCGGCAGAGGATCTGGTTTGGGAGCGCGCCTGATGGGGCCTGCCGACGAGTTCGAGCAAGAGGCCAGGCGATGTGGGTATCGCCGTATCGCGGGCATCGATGAAGCAGGGCGAGGTCCTCTCGCAGGTCCGGTCGTCGCTGCAGCCGTCATTTTACCGGTGCATGTCCGGCTGGTGGGAGTCGATGACTCGAAGCAGTTGCCCGAGGCTGAACGCGAGCGGCTGTATCCGGCGATTCTTGAAAAAGCAGTGGGCGTAGGGATCGGCGTCGCCGATGCCGGCGAGATCGATGTCCTCAATATTTTAGAAGCCACCCGCCTCGCGATGCGGCGAGCCATCGAAAACGTGGCTCCTTCTCCCGATTATCTGCTCACTGATGCCGTTATCCTTCCAGAAGTCCGGATTCCGCTGCGTCCTATTATCAAGGGCGATGCCCTGTCCCTCTCGATCGCAGCTGCATCGATCATCGCCAAGGTGACCCGCGATCGTCTCATGGCGGCGTATCATGAGCGGTTCCCGCAGTATAATTTTCTCTCGCATAAAGGCTATGGCACGGCAGAGCATCTACAGATGCTGGCGCAGTTCGGGCCCTGCTCCATTCACCGCCGGACGTTTGCTCCGGTGCGGGAGGCGATTCTGTCTGCGCCGGCAACCGAACTCACTCTGGCAGGATCGGGCATTTCGCCGAGCCGAGTGTCATGACGACATCCGATCGGCAGGACCCGCGGCATCAGTTCGGTCAATCCAGTGAATCGTGGGCGGAACAATTCTTGAGGGCCAAAGGCTATCAAATCCTGGAGCGCAATCTGCGGACTTCGCTCGGCGAGTTGGATCTTGTGGCCGAGGATCATGGCGTGCTGGTCTTCGTCGAGGTCAAGGGCCGGTCGACGGACGCGTTCGGCGGCGCAATACTGGCGGTCAACCGTCGCAAGCAGGAAAAACTGGTCAGGTTGGCGTCGCAGTATTTGGCCCAGCGCCACTTATCGGATACACTCTGCCGGTTCGATGTCGTGTTGGTGCAAGGGCGGCCGTCCGAAGGCGGGCGAATTGAACATCTCCAAAATGCGTTCGAGGTCTCCGACCGGGGGCCGCGGTAGGCAGTGCTCGATGATCTCGGCAAGGATCTCATGATTCAGCTGATCCATGTTTCCAAGAGCTACGACCGCCGCGTTGCCCTGTTCGACGTGACGATGGAAATCGAAAAGGGAGAGTTCGTGTTGCTCATGGGGCCGAGCGGGGCGGGAAAGTCTACACTGCTCCGTATGCTGATCGGCGAGGAGCGTCCGGACGAAGGGCAGATCTTTGTCCAGGGCAAGAATGTCAGCCGGCTGAAACAGTCGGAGGTGCCGTATCTTCGCAGGAAGATCGGGACGGTGTTCCAGGACTTTCGCTTGCTCGGGAAAAAATCTGTGTTTGAAAACGTCGCGCTGCCGTTGATCGTGCAACGGTCCTCCGAGGCCGATATTCGCCGCAAGGTCATGGAGGCCTTGCGGGCGGTCGGCGTGGATCATAAGAAGGACCAATCGCCCAACAGTCTTTCCACCGGCGAGCAGCAGCGGGTTTGCATCGCCCGGGCCATCGTCAACGGGCCGGTCGTGCTCCTGGCGGACGAACCGACGGGCAATCTGGATCCCGAACGGACTGCCGAGCTCATCGAACTCTTCAAGCTGATCAATGCCCGCGGTACGACCGTGGTGGTTGCGACGCATGATCCGCACGTGATGAAGCTGGTCAACCGGCGCGTGATGACCTTGATGCAGGGCGTGCTGATCCCGGAGCAGCGGGGAGGAGACAGGGTGGACGCATGAGATGGCTCTGGTATCTCTTCCGAGCGGCCTGGGCGAACTTGCGGACGAACCGCACGACTACGGTGGTGGCGATCGTGACTACGGCTTTTACGCTGGCCTGCGTCGGGATCTTTCTCTTGTCGTATGTGAATCTCCGCAACGCGGCGGCGTGGTTGCAGGAGGACATCAAGATCATTGTCTATTTGGACGATCGGATTTCAGGCGAGGAGACGAGGGAACTCGAAGGCAAGCTCAAGGCCGATCGGATGGTGGCCGGCGTGCGGTACATTTCCAAGGAGCAGGCGCTGGGCGAATTTCGCGCGCAATTTCCATCCGACTCCCATCTGCTCGAAGGGCTCGGCGAGAATCCCCTTCCCGCATCCTTTATCGTGACCCCGGCGACAGGCTACCAGTCGCCGGATGCGGTGAGCCGTTGGGCGGAACGGGCACGGACGATGGCCGGTGTCGCGAAGGTCGACTACAACCAAGAATGGATCGATGCGCTGGCCGGGCTCATTCGGTATATCGAGTTGACGGCGATCGGCGTGGGCATGATCCTCTCCGCCGCCGCCGTCACCATCATCGGCAATACGATCAGGCTTGCGCTGTTTGCCAGGCGGGAAGAGATTGAAATTCTTCGCCTGATCGGGGCAACCCGCGCCTTTATCCGGATCCCGTACTTTCTTGAGGGCGCCGTCTTAGGGGCCTGCGGCAGCGCGCTGGCGTTAGGGATTCTCAAGCTGGGGTTTGAGCTGTTCCGACAGCAGATCAGTTCGGCCGGCCGTTTCCAGGGCATTGAGAACATGGTGTCGTTTTTCCCGCTGTCGATGTGTGTGGCGTTCGTCGCGGTGGGGATGGGGCTTGGTGTTGCCGGCAGTGTTGTGTCGCTGCGCCGGTTCGGAGAGGGGCGGGGGTGAAGAAGCCGCTCGCAGTCATCGTCTGGTGTGTGGCGGTGTGGGGCGGGTGGGAATCCGCCGTGATTGCCGCGAGCGATCCCATTACCGAAAAAATCGAGCGGGAACGGAAAACGCTGGAACAGCTGAAAGATAAGATCGAAGAAAAACGAAAACGGGCGGATGAAGCCGAAAAGAAACGGGAATCGATTCTGCAGGGCATCCAATCCCTGGACGAGCGGCTCATCCGCCACCGTCAGGACCATCAGGACATCACGAAGAAACTGCGGAAGAAGGACCGGGAAATCGAGGACATTACGGAACGGCTCGGCGTGATACGGGACGGCATTCAGGATCGGCGTGAGGCGATTCTTGCGCGTCTGCGCGTTCAGTATATGGAAGGGCGGTTCGGGTATATGAAAGCGCTCCTGACGTCCGATACCTACGCAGACTTCCAACGGCGCCGGCAATACCTCTCCACCTTATCCCAAAAAGATTATGAGTTGTTGGGCGCGTTCCGGGCCGACATGGCGCGCATGGAACAGGCGGAACGCCAGCGGGCGGAGGCGCGGGCCGGGATGGTCGCGTTCAAAGACAGTATTGAAAAGAAGCTGGCGGATATTCGGGTGATTCAGCGGGAGAAGAAATCCTATCTCACCAAGATCACTCTGGAAAAGGACGCCTATAATCGGACGGTTGAGGAACTTGAGCGCTCCGCTTCACGGGTGGACAGTCTGTTGCACGAGTTGGAAACCAGACGGCGGACTCTTGCGATGCGTCCGGCGACGATTCCTTCCCCCTCACGCGGGGCGAAGGGCGCGTTGCCCTGGCCGGCCGATGGGCAGGTGACTTCCTTTTTCGGGCGGCAAAAACATCCGACGTTCAATACCTATGTCCAGCGCAAGGGGATTGAGATCAAGACAAAAGAGGGCAGCTTCATCCATGCCGTCATGCCCGGCACGGTGGTGTATGCGGACTGGTTGAAAGGCTACGGACTCGTTATAATCTTAGACCATGCCAATGGATTCTTCTCACTCTATGCCCATGCGTCGAGGATTTTGGCCAAAGTGGGCGAACAGGTTGCCGAAGGCCGTGCGATCGGCGAGACGGGAGATACGGGCGTAATTGGAGAAAATACTCTATACTTTGAGTTGCGAGAAGGAGCCGAGCCGGTGGACCCTCTTCAGTGGCTGGCAAGGCGATAACTCACACGCGTTCGACACGGTCTGATTTTCATGGAAGGGACATGATGATGGAACAGCAGCCTCGGAGGAAGTCTTGGGTGGTCGGGCCGATGATCGCGCTCGCGCTACTCTGTGGAGTGGTTCTCGGTAAGGGGTGGGAGCGGACCGGCCATGCCGGAGAAACGTACGAGGAGCTCAAGACCTTTTCCGAAGTGCTGAATCAAGTCCAGAAGCATTACGTCGACGAGACGAAGCCGAAGGATCTCATTCAAGGGGCCATCCGCGGCATGCTGGCGACCCTCGATCCGCACTCCGCTTATATGACGCCCGAAATGTACAAAGAGATGCAGGTTGAGACCAGGGGCGAATTCGGCGGCGTCGGCATTCAGATAGGTGTGAAAGAAAACCGTTTGGCTGTCATTGCGCCCATCGAAGGCACGCCGGCGTATCGAGCCGGAATCAAAGCGGGCGATTTTATCGTCAAGGTGAATGACGAGACGACCAAGGATCTCACATTGATGGATGCCGTCCAGAAAATGCGGGGGCCGAAAGGCAGCAAGGTCAATTTAACGATTCAGCGGGAGGGCACAACGGATCCGTTGTTGTTCACGCTGGTCCGGGATACGATCAAGATCGAAAGCGTGAAATCGAAAGTCATCGACAATCTTGGCTATGTGCGGCTGACGCAGTTTCAGGAGGCGACCGGGCGCGATTTGGCCAAAGCGATCAAACAGTTCAAGGAGCAAAAGGTCCAGGGCGCCATTCTCGACTTGCGGAATAATCCGGGCGGGCTGTTGACCGCTGCCGTCGATGTCTCCGAACAGTTTCTGCCGAACGGCAAAATGGTCGTCTATACCAAGAGCCGGGAAGGTAAGAAGGACGAATGGCTCTCAAAATCCAAGGATCAGCTCGAAGACCTTCCGGTGATCATTTTGGTCAACGAGGGGTCGGCGAGCGCGTCGGAAATCGTGGCGGGCGCCCTCCAGGATTGGGGGCGGGCAGTGATCGTCGGGACGACCTCGTTCGGCAAGGGATCGGTTCAGACGATTCTTTCGCTCGGAGACGGTTCAGGGCTTCGGCTGACCACGGCCAAGTATTACACGCCGAAGGGGCGGTCGATTCAGTCAACGGGGATTACCCCCGACATCGTCGTTAAGCTTCCGACATCGGCCGCTCCGAAGTCGGCAGAAGGCAGCCACGGCGAGAAGGATGCGGACTCGAAAGGCGGAAAGCCCTCGACAGGAAAAGAGGCGACTCCGCCTGCCGGAAAGCCTTCGGATGAGGCGACTCCCAAGAGCGGAACGATTCCGCCGGCCCCCTCGCCGGAAGCAGGAGGCGACATCTCGTTAGAGCAGGATATCCAGCTGCAAAAGGCGGTGGAGTTGCTCAAGAGCTGGAAAATTTTCAAAGAGCTGAAGCCGGTCTAACCGTAGCACGCAGGGGCTGCCTGGCCTCATCGAAAATCCTCTGTTGCGATCAGCCTGGACGCGGCGTCAGCCGCGTCCAGGCACTTCGGTCCCATCTGCATTCATGAAGTCTTCGGCCCACGCTGCATCGGTTCCCCATCATGCCGACGGTTCTTCCCCGGGACTGTGTCCCTGAGGAGCCGTGCATGATATCTCCGGGTCAGGTTAGTTTTCCCGAATCTGAGCGTGTGGAATCTCCTATTTTCTTTTCATTTGCCTGTCAGCCAGTACAATAACGTCGTCAGAGGAGTCGCCACCCCGGTGGCTTCGCTCAATGACGCGCACCTCTCCTCACTAACGAAACGGCAGACACGATGGCAACGCTCATTTCAGTCGCATCCGGCAAAGGCGGTGTGGGCAAAAGCATTGTCTCGGTAAACCTCGCATTGGCATTGGCGAAGGCGGGCCGCAAGGTTCTGCTGGCCGATCTTGATGTGGGCGGGGCCGATGCCCACATCATGTTCGGAGAGTTGAATCCGCCGGTGACCCTGACGGACTTTCTCAACAAGCGGGTCGATCGATTGGACGACGTCGCCATCCCCGTCGCGTTTCATCCGAATCTCCGCCTGATTGCCGGTACCGGTGAGACCTTGGCCACGGCCAATATGGCCTATGCCCGCAAGAAGCGGCTGATGAAACATTTCCGGGATCTGGATGCCGATGTGGTGATCCTCGATATCGGGGCCGGCACTCATTACCACGCCCTCGACTTTTTTCTGATGGCCGACATCCATCTGACCGTGGCGACTCCTGAGCCGACATCGGTACTGGATCTGTATCGATTTATCAAGCTGGCGGCGATCCGCCGCGTGTTGGCGTGCTTTCTTGCGCGCAGTCCCATGTCCGAGGTGCTGTCCAATCGTGA
The DNA here is from genome assembly GCA_022842445.1 of Nitrospira sp. Lineage (GTDB taxonomy): Bacteria > Nitrospirota > Nitrospiria > Nitrospirales > Nitrospiraceae > Nitrospira_D. Next base: position 525,870 of record JALHPO010000001.1, on the reverse strand, counting down.
TTTCACGAGCGTGGAGGAGGTCATGGAGGTTGCGGGTGCCACCGACGCAGAGGGGCGTGATGTGGCGGCTGCTGCATTGCGATCGTTTCGCCCTGGTCTCATCATCAATCGCACGTCAGGCCGTTCCCAAGTCAACGTGCTCTACCTCCGCAAGATTCTTCAGGACTACGTCGGCGGCGATTTGATGATGCTCGGTGAAATCCCGGAAGATCCGGCCGTCAGCCAGGCCGTCCGGAAGTTCCTGCCCGTCATTGAATATGCTCCCCAGTCCCCGGCGGCGAAAGGCCTGTTGGCCGTTTCCGCCGCTGTCGAGCAACTGCATTCGGCCTATGCAGACAGAATGAAAGAGCAACAGCACAGCGCAGGCGACATGGAAGACAATCCGGCGTCGACCGAGACGGGAAGTGCGCTGCAGGTGCTTCCCCTTAACCGGTTGAAACCCGAAGCCCTGCCTGCTGTATGTGATTTGCGGTCGCTCGGCCGCACCGATGCTGTGCCAAATTTAGAAGAGGGGGAAAAGAGCGCTCCGCTCGAAGGTATTGGTTACGAGGATAACAGGCCGAATGTCTCCATCGTGCTGTGATGGGGGCGAGATGTGAGACGATTGCCTCTCCCGCAAGCTCCCCGCAGGAAACCCAGTGACATCTCGGACGTCAGCGTGAGAAGCGCCGGTTCCACGTGAACGATCGATCGGTGAATCCGGTGGCCCCAATAATCCTTATATAGTTCGCCAAGCGCTGTCAGACATCGCCGCTCTCACCATTCACAAAATCCGTCCGCCGGGGAGATGTCATTTGTGGGATGCATGGCGGGTTGGGATTTTTCGCCGAGTACGGCGCTGCAGACTCTTCGCCCCCGGGGCCATGACGCCAGCCATCAGAGCGAAGAAGGGCTGGAACTTCTTTATGGAGTCCGCCCCGGGGTAGTGGGTCGGTATGAGTTCAGTCACGCTATCGCATGTAGGGTTTGTAGCTGAGTTAATGGCGACTGGACTTGGTTGACGACCGTTCACTAATGACCAGTCTTTGTCCGATGAAAATGCGATCCTTGTAAGTCTGAATGACCCACTACCCGTCCAGGAGAGAAATCGGCGGCCACTTGTGACTATGCTCGGAGTGGGTGATCAAACGACGGGCGCAGATGGTGGAGCAAGAAGATCACACAGCTAGCCTGAAGGAGAACGGATATGGCTGGAATGTTCGGTGAAAATCCACTGGAAATGTTAATCCCCATCGCGATTTTCATTGCCGCGATCATTGCTTTCGCGTTTCTGACGGCTGGGTCCTAGACGGATCCACTTCAATGCCCAGTGCCTGATATCGGAACTGGGCTGGTACAGCCTCGCGGGAACGAACGGTGATAAGCCCACGCCGATGCTTCGTGATGTGCTTGCCAGCAGGTGACTCCTGCTCAAATCGCTGAGGCCGAAGAACTGGCGGGAGAGTGGAAGCCGAAAGGCAAATGAGTGACGACTGCCGTCATGAAGGGGGTGGATTCATCCGTTCGTGCTGCTGGCGGATGGCGTCGAGCAGTCTCTCTTCGGACCCTGAAAATCCCGGCATGGTGCGAAGCAGATGCGAGCGAATCAGTTGCTCCAAGTCCGGAAGCGTGCGGATGCCGAGCCGGAAGTAGAGGTAGGTCACCAGCGAATCGGAGAGCCCCGGAAACTTGGACCAGTCTTTGACCTCCGGCGGCAAGGGGGTCTTCAGTTCCTCGTAAGCGCGAATCGTTCCGGTTTCAAGAAATTCTCGAATTTTCCCAGCCAGGTCCTTTCCCACGCCGTCAATCTCTTCCAGGCCCCGGCGCTGAGCGACGGCGGCAACATCTTCTTCAAGCGCCAGCAGCGCGTCCGCGGCGCGCCGGTAGGCCCGCACCCGATAGGGATTGGCCCGTTGGGCCGCAAGGAGTTCGGCCATAGACCGGAAATGAGCCGCCAGTTGTCGGTTATTTTCGTGCATGATCACCGTTTACGTGGGCCCATTGTGCGACGTGCCGGGTCCATTGAGCAAGGGGCCTTTATTGACAAGGTGAATTCGCGTCTCATAGGATGACGGGCTATGCAGGAGACGATTCGAATCCATGTGAACGGCGAGGCCAGGGATTGGCGCAGCGGCGCAACGGTGGCGGATTTGTTGCGCGAGCTGCAGGTCAAGGCCGAACGTGTGGCGGTGGAGCTGAATCTGGAAATTCTCGATCGCGCGGCGTTCGCGCAACGTCCGCTCCAGGACGGAGACCGGGTCGAGATCCTGGGTTTTATCGGCGGCGGATCATTTTGAGAGGACACCATGGCGGACGATCGGCTGATTATCGCGGGACGTGAGTTCAAGTCGCGGTTGTGGGTGGGCACGGGCAAGTATAAGGACTTTGTCGAAACACAAAAAGCCATTGAGGCATCAGGCGCCGATGTCGTGACCGTGGCGGTGCGCCGTGTGAACATCACTGATCGTTCAAAGGATAACCTGCTCGACTACCTCGATCCCAAGAAGTACACGATTTTGCCCAACACGGCTGGCTGCTACACGGTGGAAGATGCTGTGCGGTATTCCCGCTTGGCCCGCGCGGCGGGTGTTTCTGATTTGGTTAAGCTGGAAGTGCTCGGCGACGAGAAAACCCTGTTTCCTGACACGGCAGGGTTGATCGAAGCGGCCAAGATTCTGATCAAAGAAGGGTTCATCGTGTTGCCGTATACGAACGATGATCCGATTGTCGCCAAGAAACTCGAGGATATCGGTTGTCCCGCTGTCATGCCGTTGGCCGCACCGATCGGATCGGGGCTGGGCATCCGCAATCCCTACAATCTCAAAATTCTCATGGAGTCCGTCAAGGTGCCGGTGATCGTCGACGCCGGGGTGGGGACTGCGTCCGATGCGGCATTGGCGATGGAATATGGCGCCGATGCAGTGCTCATGAATACGGCCATCGCCGGCGCGCGGGATCCTCTTTCCATGGCTGAAGCGATGAAGTACGCGGTCTGGGCCGGACGGTTGGCCTATAAGGCCGGACGGATTCCCAGGAAGCTGTATGCGACGGCCAGCAGCCCGATCGAAGGCATGTTATAGAGCTGGTAAGGCGTAAGGGGTAAGGTGTAAGGGGTAAAAATGGTAAAGGGGAAGGGACCGAAATTTTCATGATGCCCCTTCTCACGCCGCACCCCTCACGTCTTACGTTTGTCCGGCATGCCTTCCGTTAATTTTCGCCTGCTGCTTGTCACCGATCGCCACCGGACGCATGGTCGCTCTCTCCCGTCGGTTCTCCGACAGGCTGTCGAGGCGGGGTTGCCTGCCGTCCAACTGCGGGAGCGCGATCTGCCGACGGTCGAGTTGCTGCGGTTGGCGCAAGAGATTCGAGCGATCACGTCGCCGCGCGCTGTTCCCTTGATCATCAATGACCGTGTCGATCTGATGCTGGCGCTGAATTTGGACGGCGTGCATCTGCGTGCGAATAGTCTGCCGGTTGCAGCCGTGCGAAGGATGACCGGTGCCGATCGTCTGATCGGGCTCTCGACGCATTCTCTTGCGGAGGTCCGACAGGCCAACCGGGATGGGGCAGACTATGTGGTATTCGGTCCGATCTTCGACACCCCGTCGAAGCGGCAGTTCGGCTCTCCGGTTGGTTTGGAACAGCTGGCCGAAGCCTGCCGACTCTCGGTGATCCCGGTGTTTGGCATCGGCGGTGTCACAGGCGCGTCTGCACCCGACGTGCTTCGGGCAGGGAGCCATGGCTTCGCGGTGATCGGATCGATACTTGATCAAGAGGATGCCGCGGCTGCAACGAGAGCAATGATGGCGGCGCTGATGCCGTAACATCCGGTGCGAGTTTCGATCGTGTCGCGAGCCTGAATAGTTTCGTTCAGTTGACCACCCCCAGGTCGAGTGTTAGAATCCCGCGCATGTATCTGTGTTTGCGTTCAACCGGCGGTAGTCCTGTCTGTTGAGCCCTGAAATGGGAGACAGTAAAGACCGGTCAAGCCGACTCCAAGCCGCCCGAGATACCGTGAAGAAGATCACGCAGCGGTTGTCTGAAGGTAAGACGGACATGATACACAAGAACGACGAACACGCCCGCGAGATCGACAAGCTTCGCGCTAAAATAGAGTCGCTGGAGGAAGAACTTCGGCGGCTGTATCAGTCACGTCATCAATTCGACCAAGCCAACAAGCAGAACGAAAAGCTCGTCGCCACGCTGCAGGATGCGAAGGCGCAGATCGAGGCGTTGCGCGCCGAGGTGGACAAATTGACGGCGCCGCCCTCGACCTACGCGATTTTTTCCGGCATGAACGAAGACGGCACAGGCAACGTCTATGTGTCTGGGCGAAAGATGAAAGTCAACGTCCACCCTTCTATTAAGGGTCCGAAACTGAGGAAGGGGCAGGAAGTCGTTCTGAACGAAGCGCTCAACGTTATTGAGATTAAAGGATTCGACAGCCAGGGCGAGGTGGTGCGTTTGAAGGATGTGCTCGAAGGGGGGCGCGCGCTGGTCACGCTCCATTTCGACGAGGAGAAAGTTGCGGATCTGGGCGATCCGTTGCTCGCCGAGCGGCTGAGCGTCGGCGATCATCTGTTGTACGATCCCCGATCCGGGTATGTGATTGAGAAATTGCCCAAGTCGGAAGCAGAAGAGCTTGTCCTGGAGGAAGTGCCCGATGTGGATTATGAGCATATCGGCGGACTCCAAAAGGAATTGGAGCATGTGCGCGATGCGGTTGAATTGCCCTTCCTCCATCCACAGATCTTTGCCGAGTACAAACTGAGTGCGCCGAAGGGCGTGTTGCTCTACGGCCCGCCCGGCTGCGGAAAGACGCTCATTGCCAAAGCCGTTGCCAACTCGATCGCGAAAAAGTTGGGCGATCGCGCGGGCAAAGAGATTCGGAGCTACTTCCTCCATGTGAAGGGGCCGGAGCTGCTCAATAAATATGTGGGTGAATCGGAGCGGCAGGTGCGCGAAGTCTTCAAGAAAGCGAAGGAGCGGGCGGAAGACGGCCATCCGGTGATCGTCTTTTTCGATGAAATGGATGCGCTGTTCCGAACCAGAGGAACCGGGATCTCGTCCGACATCGAGTCGACCATCGTGCCGCAGTTTCTTTCGGAAATCGACGGAGTCGAACGTCTGCGCAATGTGATCGTCATCGGGGCCAGCAACCGTCAGGACCTGATCGATCCCGCCGTGCTTCGTGCCGGACGGTTGGATGTCAAAGTCAAAGTGGGACGTCCCGATGCCGCCGCCGCACGGGACATCTTCTCAAAGTATGTGTCGACCGATCTTCCCTTCGCCCAGGATGAGTTAGAGCGGCATGCGGGCGACCGGCGGGCGCTTGTGGAGTGGTTGACGTCCCTGACGGTAGATACGATGTACGCGGCCAGTGAGGAAAATAAGTTCATCGAAGTCACTTACGCCAACGGCGAAAAGGAAGTGCTGTACTTCAAAGATTTTGCCAGCGGCGCGCTGATTGAAGGCATCGTCTCGCGCGCGAAAAAGTTTGCGGTCAAGCGGGTGATCTCCGGTGAAGGGACCGGTCTCCGGTCGGATGATCTGGTGCGTGCCATCCGTGAGGAGTTCAAAGAACACGAAGATCTTCCGAATACGACCAATCCCGACGATTGGGCCAAAGTCGCCGGAAAGAAAGGCGAGAAGATTATTCATATTCGGACGATCAGCGGAGGGCCGGCCGAATCTCGGCAGATAGAAACGGTCACCACTGGTCACTACCTGTAATCATCTCTTATGTCCGAACACACACCGACGAATCGCTCGCGAGTGCTTGGCACGGAAACCGAGTTCGGCATCGCGGCAAAGGACAATTCTTCCGCCGATCCTGTGACCGGCTCGATCGCCGTGATCGGGCACTACACAGGGCTTCCCGCGCCGGGCGCGATCTGGGATTACGAACATGAAAACCCGCTGTTGGATGCCCGTGGATTCGTAGTCGACGGTGAGCGTGATTGTCCCAATCCCGACTACAATCGGCAGCTCAACAAGGTGTTGGCCAACGGCGGACGCCTGTATGTCGATGGGGCCCATCCCGAGTATTCCACTCCGGAATGTTCGACGCCGCGGGAAGTGGTTGCCTTTGAGCGGGCCGGGGAGCGGATTCTCGCGCAGAGCCTCCGTGAAATGGCCAGGGTCCGGGGCGGCGAGCAATATGTCCTCTATAAGAATAACTCCGACGGCAAGGGCAACAGTTACGGCTATCATGAAAACTATTTAGTGTCGCGTGCCGTGCCGTTCGAAACCATCGCCCGCGTGCTGATTCCATTCCTGGTCACCAGGCCGATTTTCGCCGGGGCCGGCAAGGTCGGTGCGGAAAATCAAACCGCTCCGGCGGAATATCAGATTTCTCAACGCGCTGATTTTTTCGAATGCCTGCTCGATCTCAATACGATGGTCAAGCGGCCGATCATCAATACGCGCGATGAGCCGCATGCCGAGCATGCGAAGTTTCGGCGTCTCCATGTCATTGTGGGCGACGCCAATATGGCAGAGGTTTCCACCTATCTGAAGGTGGGCACCTTGGATATCGTGCTGGAACTTCTTGAGGCGGGAGCCAAGTTACCTTCGGTGGAGCTGGACGAACCGGTTCGCGTGTTCAAACAAGTGTCCCGCGATCTGGACATGAAGGAAACGCTCAAGCTGGCGGGTGGACGCCCGACGACAGCGGTGGCCGTTCAGCGCGCCTATCTCAATGCGGCCGTGAGCTTTTATGCGGCGAACGGTCTCGACCCTTCGACACAGGATATTTTGCGCCGTTGGGAGACGGTCCTCGATGCCCTCGATCGTGACCCGCGTCTGCTGGTGCAGCAACTGGATTGGGTGGCCAAGCGCCACATGATCGAGTCCTATATGGACCGCAAGGGCTGCGGGTGGGACGATCCCCGCATCAAGCTGATGGACCTGCAATACCATGATGTCCGCCCTGATCGAGGGCTGTTCTACACGCTGGAGCGCGGCGATCATATCGAGCGGATCGTAGGGGAGACGGAAATTCAACGCGCGGAGTTTACCCCGCCCCCCGGAACCAGAGCCTATTTCCGTGGCCGCTGCGCAAGCAAGTTTGCCAAGGCGCTCTATGGGGCAAGCTGGACCTCGGTGCTGTTCGATGTAGGAAATGCCACAATCAAGAAAGTGCCGTTGATGGACCCCCATCGCGGTACGCAGGCTCTGACCGGCGGACTGCTTGACACGGTCGATTCGGTCGATGCGTTGATCGAGAAGTTGAAGGCTTGATATGCCGATCGGTGCAATTCCATGAAGCTGCCCTATTTGCCGAATCACGACGAATCCAGTTTTTTCGATTTTGTCTCGACGCATCACCCGGGCCTGACGCCCGGCGGTCACGGAGTTGTGCCCGCGGATCGGTGGGCACAGCCGGAGTCGGCCCGATCGGGTGGACCGATGGCGGTGCCCCATGCGACGACGGTGTTGGCCATTAAGTATCAACAGGGGGTCGTGATTGCCGGAGACCGCCGGGCGACGGAGGGATTTCAGATCGCCGATCGCCGCATTGAAAAGGTATTCAAGATCGATGAATTCTCCGCCATGGCGATCGCCGGCGCCGCCGGCCCCTGCATTGAGATGGCCAGGCTGTTCCAAACCGAGCTGGAGCATTACGAGAAGTTGGAAGGCATGCAGTTGTCCTGCGAGGGGAAAGCAAATAAGCTCGGCCAGATGGTCAAAGCCAATCTCCCGATGGTGTTTCATGGGTTGGTCGTGATGCCGTTGTACGTGGGTTATGATCTCAAGCGCGCCGAAGGGCGCATCTTCAAGTACGACCTGGCCGGCGGGCGCTATGAGGAATCGGATTATCACGCCATCGGATCAGGCGGAAAAGACGCGCGCAACACCATGCGCGAGTATTTCCAGAAGAACTTGTCGGAACCCGATGCGCTCAAGCTGGCGCTGACCGCGCTGTACAACGCCGCAGACGACGATGTGGGTACAGGAGGGCCGGATCTCGTCCGGGGGATCTATCCGACGGCCAAGTTCGTCACCGCGCAGGGCATCGCCGATGTGGCCGACGACCGGATCCGTTCCGTCTACGACAGCATGATTGCCGTACGACGATCGAGGGAGACGTAGCCATCATGCCAATGCCGTATTACGTGTCTCCCGAACAGGTGATGCAGGACAAGGCGGAGTATGCCAAAAAGGGCATTGCCAAAGGCCGGTCTAGCATTGCCATGGAGTATGCCGACGGGATTTTGTTGACGGCCGATAATCCCAGCGCATCGTTGCACAAAGTCTCTGAGATCTACGACTGCATCGCATTTGCCGGAGCCGGCAAGTACAGCGAGTTTGAGAATCTTCGCAAGGCCGGCATCCGCCACGCCGACCTCAAAGGTTTTATGTATAGCCGGGAAGACGTGACCGGACGGTCTCTGGCCAACGGGTATTCCCAGAGCCTCGGCACGATTTTCAGTCAGGAGCTGAAGCCGCTCGAAGTGGAAATTCTGGTGGTGCAGGTCGGCGTCAACGGCCAGCCGAACGAAATGTACCGGATTTCATTCGATGGGAGCATCATCGATGAAAGGAACTTCGCGGTCATCGGCGGGAAATCGGATGCCGTACAGACGGTGTTGAAAGAGAAAAGCTCCGGCCAGGCCCCCTCGCTGGAGACGGCATTGTCCCGCTGTGTCTCGGCGCTCGAACAGACCGCGAATTTTAAGCTGCCTCCCGAAGGACTGGAAGTGGCAGTCCTGGAACGCCACCGCGTCGGCCGGAAATTCCGCCGCTTACCGGTGGCGGATATTCGCCTGCTCCTTTCCGTCTGAATCCTCGCGGTATTATTCCATACCTTCTGTTGAAGACCGACGCGCGGGCGTGTAATCTGATTTTACGACCATGGTGCATCCAGGCCCTATCAAACCGCGGATCTTCGGTCTTGAGAATGAGTACGGCCTGATCTTCTCGCCGAACGGCCGGATCTACCTGCCGATGGAGAAGGTTCTGGGGTATATCTTCGAGGGCCTCATTCCCAACAGCTGGCCGTCCAATGCGTTTTTGGTCAACGGCGCGCGGTTCTACCAGGATACCGGCTGCCACCCCGAATACTCCACGCCGGAATGCGACAATATTCTCGATCTTGTGATCCATGACAAGGCCGGTGAGCGGTTGTTGGAAGCCTGTTTGCCAGCGGCTGAAGAACGACTACGCGAGGAGGGGCTCTCCGGAGAGATTTATATTTTCAAGAACAATACCGACTCCTTGGGCAATACGTATGGCTGCCACGAAAACTTCCTGATGCGGCGCGACGTCGATTTCTGGAAAGTGACGGAGCAGTTGATCCCGTTCTTTGTCACGCGCCAGGTATTCAGCGGGGCGGGGAAAGTGCTCAAGGTATCCGGCAAGCCGCAGTATTTCATCTCCCAGCGGGCGCAGCATATTCACGAAAAGACGTCGTCCTCTACAACGTCCTCGCGGAGCATCATCAACACCCGCGATGAGCCGCATGCGGATGCGGAGCGCTATCGCCGCCTTCATATCATCGTGGGCGATTCCAACATGTCGGAGTTTGCCACGTACCTCAAGGTCGGCACGGCGGCGCTGGTCTTGTCGATGATCGAAGAAGGCTATGCGGTGCATGGGATGGAGCTGGAGGATCCCGTCAAGGCGATCCGCGAGATCGCGCGCGATTACACGCTCAAGAAGAAGGTGAAACTCGATGACGGACGGCAGATGACTGCGATTGAAATTCAGCGGGTCTATTTGGAACGTGCCAGGGAGTATCTGGACCAGCATGCGCATGACCCGACCCTCGATGATGTCTATGTCAAATGGCAACAGGTGCTCGATCAGTTGGAAGATGATCCCATGCAGTTGATCCATCAGGTCGATTGGGTGACCAAGAAACATCTGATTCAATCCTATGTGGATAGAAAATCATGCGGTTGGGACGATCCGCGGGTGCTGTTGTTGGACTTGCAGTACCATGACGTGAAACGGACGCGGGGACTGTACTACCTCATGGAGTCTCGCGGGCTCATCGAACGGGTTGTGGAGGAAGAATCCGTTCAGCGGGCAATGTCCACGCCTCCCCAGACGACGAGGGCCAAGGTCCGCGGCGACTTTATCCGGTTCGCCAGGGCGAAGAATCGCTCCTATACGGTGGACTGGACCTATCTGAAGCTGAACGGCTATTGGGAGGAAACGATTCTATGCATGGATCCGTTCAGCCCCGTCAATCGGCGGGTGGAAGAGTTGCTCTCTCAAATGTCAGGAGGGCGTTTTTACCGATGAAACAGCCACGTGTCTTGTCTGTTTCGCAACGGGCCGGCGCGATGATATTCATGGCCATGTTCCTGTGGGCCGGCCTGGTCCCGTTCAGCGCGTGTGCCGGTATCCAATCGGGTAGCCCGACTTCTGAAGCGCACTACAGCGGCAAGCAGGGCCAGATCATCGTGATCAAAGTCCCCACGGATGACGTTTCCGCTCACGTGCAGGGGAAATTTCTTGGAAGGGCCGTCAGCTTTTTCCCGGAGACGCGACAGGGGGAACCCAAAGGGTTTGTGGGGCTGCTGGGAATCGATATGCAGGAGGAGCCGGGAACTCACGAATTAGCCATTCAGATCACGGATGGGGAACATGGCCGATCGTTCAGTTATCGTGTGCTGGTGCTGAAGGAACAATTTCGTGTCGAGCATCTTAAGTTGCCCAGAGACAAGGTCGATCTCGACGCGCAGGGGCTGGCGCGATGGAAGGGCGAGCAGGAGCAGGTCAAGGCGGCGCTTGCGGCCGACTCCCCCATGAAACTGTGGCAGCCGAGTTTCGTGGAGCCGGTGAGCGGGAAACGAACCGGTATTTTCGGCAGCGTCAGAATCATGAACGGTCAAGCCCGCAACCCGCATAATGGAGAAGACATCGGCGCGCCCCTCGGCACGGACGTGGCCGCGACGAACGATGGAATCGTGCGGCTCACGGTCGATCATATCTTTTCCGGGAAAGGCATCTTTCTCGACCACGGGCTTGGATTCTATTCGATGTATTTCCATCTGTCCGACGTGTTGGTGAAAGAAGGGGATCTCGTACGGGCGGGACAGATTGTCGGAAAGGTGGGCGCGACCGGCCGTGCGACCGGGCCTCATCTGCACTGGGGTGTGAAGCTCAACGGGGCGCGCGTCAATCCCTATGCGCTGCTTGATCTGCCGTTCAAAGCCGAGCCACAATCGCCAACCGTGACGCCGCCCGCAGAGCCCGGCTCCGCAGCTGGCGCACCGGCGCCCTGAGCGGCGTCTTTAATTGGGGACATGAGCGTATAGCGTATGGCCGATAGCACGAGATCGGATCAGCCTATTGGCTCGTTTCTATGTGATCTCCGGTCTTGTGCTATAAGCCATACGCCATTGGCTCTTGGTTCTCTTTGCTCTCAGCGGTAGAGCGAGGTTCCGAATATGAGGATATTCTTCGGTGTCCTCTCGGCGCTTGCTTTCTGGTTTGCCAGCCGACGATTTGCCCGCTCCGAGGAGGTCGGCTATGACATCGGCGCTCTCTTCCTGCTTTTGATCGGTATCCAGCTGTTTATCACGGCAGCCTTGTTTCATGAACAGCACCTGAACCGTACCCCCAAGCCACCGGCCTCAACGGGTGCGGATGGGGGAGAGGAAAGCAGCCCTCCAGGGAAGCCGTAGGTTTCCCCCCGTCTTGCGGTGCCTGTCCCAGGCAAAGCAGTAGCCTGCTGGCAGGTGGCAACGTGTCAGCAGACTTCATCAATATGCACATCTCAGTGCTACAGCGCGGAGTGCGGCAAATGGAATTCAGTTTGCCCTCGAAGCGCTTCTGCCATATTCTTTTAGCCAGCCCGTATCCGTTCTCCAGAGCTGCGAATCCGAGAGTTCGGCAGAAGCGTATGATGAATTATGCGGGCTATGAGGAGGCCTATGAAAACCGCACCGATCTTGTTCCATGACATCGACGGCGTGCTGTTTGGAGACTATGCGGGGGAGTTCCAACTCAGGCCGGGGGTGAATTCCTGGCTCGCATGGGCACATGAGCATTTCGAGGTGATCTGGCTCACCTCCTGGGAGTCGGAAAAGATCAAGACGCTGTTGAGGGTCCTATACTGTGGAAAGTTCTGCAGCAATCCGGAGGCGAGGCCGTTTCATCACGCCAACTGGACGAACTGCGAGAACAAGGTGGTCTGGATCCAACAGGCTATGCAGAAGCTGAAGGGCCGTGAATGGTTCTGGATCGACGACGAAATTGAGATGCTGGCGCCGGCGATTGAGAAAGCCGGTCTTCCTCTTGAGCGCTGCATCCGGTCGAATCCGGTGGGGCAGGATGAGTTACTTATCATCCAATCTACTCTGGCCGGCCGGCTTGAAAGGCTGAAAGCGAGCATGGGCGGCACGGACGACAACGAGGAAGCGGCGTAACCCACCTTATTCGTGCGTCTAGTGTACTCGCCGACGCGGCAGTCTGGCGAAGAAGATGCTACTGCTGCAGTCCCGGGCCTATCGGACTCAGGACGGTTGATTACCCGGGACTGGGGCCTGTTTGTCGAAGGGAAATATAACCCGGCCGGCCTCAACAGCTTGGATGGCGCCAACGGGCTGACCGGGACCTACAGCATCTTTCACGCTGTCGGCGGTGTCGCCTATCACTTCTGATCTCCTGAGCCCTCTTCGATCCGTGTTTCTCAACAGGCCGTGCGTTCTCTCTTCGGATTGCGATTCCCTGAGCGCGACACCAACCGCAAGATGGGGTATGATCCTCTGGCATATCCGCCCTCACAGTAAGAGGATCCTGCAATGACTCAATCAGACCGCCGTCCCGCTGTTCGCCTTCGCCCTGTCTCATCGAAACTCGAGCGCGAGATCAAACTGTCCGTCGAACCCGACTTTCGCCTGCCCCGCCTGCTCGGTACTCCGCTGCCCCGGAAGCTCTTGACCTCGACCTATTACGACACCGCCTCACACGATCTGGCCCACGCGCGTATCACGCTGCGGTACCGAGTGCAACAGGGAAAGAAGGCGTGGCAACTCAAGCTTCCGTTGTGTGACGACCGGCAGGAAGTCGAACTCATCGATCGGCATCTGCTTCCACCGGGGACGTTTCGCGACCTGCTCGTTCTGCATCTCGGAGAACGGAAACTAGCCCCTGTCGCGACCTTGCGGGTCTGGCGGGCCGGCGTTCTGGTACGGCGCAATCGGACTCCGGTCGCCCAGGTCGCACTCGACAGCGTGTCGGTGGTGAAAGGCGACTGCGTCATCCAGCGTTTTCGCGAGCTCGAAATCGAGCAAGTCGGCCCTGATAAGGAGCTGCTGCGGGACGTGGAACGGCAGCTGCGGCGGGCAGGCGCTCACGACCACGACGGGCGGCCCAAATTGTTTCGCGCGCTGTCGCTGCCGGTTCCTACGCCCGAGGCGCCGCCGCCCCCGAGAGCACCACCGGCTGGCCATGTGAAGTGGGCGCTGGCGCAGCACGTCCGCTGGCTCCTGGCCCATGACCCCGGCACGAGGCTGGGCACGCAGATCGAGAGCCTGCATCAAATGCGCGTGGCCACAAGACGCTTGCGCGCGGTGTTTCGCGCGGCTCAGCCGATGTTCGTGCCCGAATGGGCCGCTTCGCTGGAACACGAATTAACCTGGCTCAGCGACTTCCTAGGCCAGGCCCGCGATCTCGACGTCCAAATCGCCTACTTCAACGGAGAGTCCGCCCGCTTGGATGCGCGAGACCGCAAGCCGTTGGCGCAATTCGTGGCGCATTTGCAAACCCAGCGTCAGCATATGCAGCAGGTGGTCTTGAGCGAATTGAAGAGAGCGCGGTATTTTGAACTCATCCGCCGGCTTCAGCAGGCTGCTCACGATCCCTCTGTCGTAGACACCGCTGTAACGTTGCACGAACTCGCCAGGCGTGAATTCAAGAAGCTCCACAAAGCGCTCCACCGTATGGGCCCGGCACCGAATCACGCCGTACTCCATGCCATCCGGATCAAGACCAAACGCGCCCGCTACGCCGCGGAACTGGCGCTGTGGTCGGTCGGCAAACCCGCCGCTCGATTTATGAAACAAGCGCGAGCGGTCCAGGATATCCTGGGCGATTACCAAGACTCCTTCACCGCCGAAACCTACATCCGCACGTTTCTCAAACAGTCGACCAGCGTCCGCGCCGGATTTGTGGCGGGGAGAATGATCGAACGCCAGCGGCAGCGCCGAGACACCATACAAAAGAACTTGAAGGCGTTGCTGAAAACCTTGTTAAAACGAGGCAAGAAGGCCTGGGGCTAGCCCACATCCAGGCCATCGGATGACGCCGCGGATCTCCGGCGCCGTCCGCTGTATGCTGTCGTTAGAGTTCGCTTTAGACCATTGGAGCCATTGGTTCCGCGAGGCAATTTAGCCGGAGCCAAGCTATTCCGCCACAGGATCTTGCAGGAAAAACCCTTCAACTCTTCATGAATCGAATTTCGTAACCTATGGATTCTGCAAACGAAGGCCTCCCTGGTATAAACAAAGCACATCGGCACCAAGCTTGCTACTTATTGCATCAGTGTCGAATGAGCGGCACATATTTCAATCATCTCCAAACTAAGGGGTAGAAGACTATGAAGCACATGTTGATGGCAATCATGGCAGTGGCAGTGGCAGTGACGTTCAGCGCCCCGGCATTCGCGGGGGATAGCCCGAAGGAAGGCGGCAAGGACAAGAAGCCTGGACAGGTAGTTGAGGCGATCTACGGAGACGAGCAGAAGAAGGAAGAAAAGAAGGGCGGCCATGCCGACACCTTCGGCGAGGAGAAGAAGAAGGACGAGAAGGGCAAGTAATTTCCTTCCTGCTCGGCGAGGCTAGTTGGCTTGAGGGGATCTCCACTTCTTGTGGGAATCCCCTCAAGTGCTTTTATCCCCGATTGGTTCTGAGATAGACCGCCTGTAACCCAACGATCGACTTCGCGTCACGGATTGTCCCATCTTCGATTTTGTCCATCGCGTCTGAGAGCGGCATTTCAATAACGTCCAGCACTTCGTCGCGGTCCAACTGTTGCCTGTCCTTAGTCAGTCCCTTGGCCTTGTACACATGAATCACTTCATCGGCAAACCCGGGACTCGTGAAGATACTGAGGCTCGATAGCCGACCTCTTCATCCAGCTTCCGCGCTGCACAATGCAGGGGATCTTCACCTGAATGTAGTGTTCCCGCCGGAATTTCGTAGATGAATCCTCTCGCCGCATGGCGGAATTGCCGGATCAACACGACCGTGCCATTGTCTATTCCCCGACCATGTATCGCGGGTTCTTATGCGGCTCGGCATAAGACTCCTCCTTCTGGTAGCGGTCGGTCGGGTACTTCTGCTAAGGCTCAAAAGCAGCGCACTGGGGTTGGCTGGCCAACCGAAGCTCTAGCGAAGGGGAGGTGGGGGACGATGTAGGTGTTCATCCGGCGGCGACAATGAAGAGAAGCTTCGCCTGATGAGCCGACGGTATGCGGAATCTAAGCCTACTGGAGGGAAGTTACCGATCCGCCGCGATGTGATCGAACGCGGCGGGTGAAGCGAAGCTTGGTTTGGTGGAGGGCAGGGGAGTTGAACCCCCGACCCCTACGTTGCGAACGTAGTGCTCTCCCAACTGAGCTAGCCCCCCACGCGATGGGATGTGGGAGCGAGCGCATGAAGCCCCGTGGGGTTGGTTGCGCTCGATTGCGCAGCATCGAATCCACGGCAAGAGAACGGGGAGGAGGTGCGCTCGCATTCCCGTTGGACGGCATTATACACAAGCCGCTCCCAAGACTCTAGCAGCAATCGACGATCCGTTACGCTGGAGAACGGAGTTGCGAGTTTCGGGTTTCATGTTGCCTGTTCTCAGAAAAGATACTCCGAAAACCCGAACCCCGGAGCTCGAAACCCGAAACATTCCTCATGTTCCATGCGATTTCGTGACGAACTGTCATGAATAATGCGGGGTCAACTATCGGCTTTTTACAGGTATTCGATGTGCACGCAGGCGAGGAAGTCTTCCAGCTGTTTGACGTGTTGCTCGGATGCGGCATAGTCCTGCCGCTGGGCTGCCAGTTCCATGACGCCGCCGATTTCAGAAATCCGATCGAACCCGTATCCGCCGCCATCGCCTTTCATACGGTGACCCAACATTTGGATGGTTCGAAAGTCCTTGTCGGCCAGCGCGCGGTGAAGTGTGTGGATGTCCTTCTTCCGATTGGCCAGAAATCCTGGCACGATCGCTTCAAAATCGCGGTCGATCCGCACGATGACTCGATCAGATGATTCTGAGTGTGGAGTCTGCATGAGTCAGGCGGCGCGCTTCTCGTGCACCCGAAGAGTTTCCAGCAGGGTGGTTTTCTTCACGGGCTTGGTGATGTGGGTGGTGCAGCCGGCTTGAAAAATTTTGGCGGTTTCTTCCTTGAGCGCGTACGCCGTCAGCGCAATGATCGGAACGGGCGGCAAGCCATGGTTCTGCTCCCACTCGCGGATCGCCTTCGTCGCGCCGTACCCGTCCAGTACAGGCATCTGAATATCCATCAGCACGACGTCGTACTGCTGGTTCTTGAACTTCTCCACGCCGATCGCGCCGTTATCCGCGATGTCGAGAGCGTGGCTGGTTTGTTTGAGGTAGGAACTCACCAGCACTTGATTGTCAGGCGAATCTTCAATTAGAAGCAACCGCAGTGGGTGGACTGCCGCGGACTTCGCGGGCTCTGTGGATTCGGGTGAGGCGCCAGGCTGGGGCCCTTTGGCGCGGCTCATCGCGATGCCGATCGCTTGAAGCAGATCAGCGCGGCGAATGGGCTTGACCAGATACCCTCCTAACCGGAGATCGTAAGTGCGGGCGATATCGTCGGCCCAATGGTCCGACGTGAGCATGACCGTCACCAGCCCGTTTTCTATGGACAACATTTTGAGCTGCTCGACCATGTGAAAGCCGGTCATGTCCGGCAGACTGGCATCGAGGAGCAGGAGTTCATACGGAGCGTCTTGCTCCCTTGCGCGACGGATCTCGTGGATTGCGGCAGCGCCGTTGTCGGCTTCGGTGATTAAAGCTCCTTGGGCGGCGAGTGTCTCGCGAAGGATCAAACGATTGGTGGGGTGGTCGTCCACAACGAGCGTTCTGGTTCCCGATAGGTTGATCGGAAGAGATGTTTTCGGGACGTCGTGGACTGGTTGTAAGCCGAGCCTCACCGAGCCATGAAAGATACTGCCTTTGCCGACCACGCTTTCCGCCCAGATCCGTCCGTTCATCAGCTCTACCAGCTGTTTGGTGATTGCGAGGCCAAGTCCTGTTCCTCCATATTGCTTCGCCGATGAACGATGGACTTGAGTGAAACGGGCGAAGATGGCGGCGAGTTTATCGGCGGGAATGCCGATTCCAGTGTCGCGTACAGAGAATTGAATCGCGCCGGGAGCGCGCGCCTCCTCGTCATTGGTCACCTGGACCACGACGGAACCCTCGTCGGTAAATTTGAGGGCATTGCCGATCAGGTTGACGAATATTTGTATCAGCCGCGTCGGGTCGCCGATCAGGGAGGAGGGCACGTCTGGGGCGATGCGGCACACGAGTTCCAAGCTCTTTTCATTGGCCCGCATGGCCGACATTTCCAAGGCTCGGTCGATGACTTCGTTCAGGTCGAAATCGACAGAGTCCAGTTCGAGGTGCCCTGATTCGATTTTTGAGAGGTCGAGAATGTCGTTGATGAGGGTCAACAGCGTACTGCCTGCCCGCCGAAAGATCCGCAAGTACTTGCGCTGTTCGGAAGTCAGTGCGGTGTCCCACAGCAGATCGGCCATGCCGATGATGGCATTCATCGGTGTCCGGATTTCATGGCTCATGTTGGCCAGAAATTCGCTCTTCGCCCGACTGGCTACTTCGGCCGCCTCTTTCGCATCCCGCAGCGCCTGTTCTCCCTCACGCCGTTCCGCTGCGTCTATGGCCAACGTTGCCATGGTCGCCAGTGAACTCGCGACCTGTTCTTCCTGGATATTCCACCGGCGAGGTGCGCCGATATGTTCTGCGCACAGGACGCCTACGACGAGTCCTTTTTGCCTGATCGGAGCATCCAGCATCGCTCTGATATTGAAAGGAGTCAGGTAGGCCTGTGAGAACTCCTTGGTTCGATGGTCTTGAGCCGCGTCGTGAACCACGATGGCTCGTTCTTCATCGATGAGGGACCGGAAGTAGGCCGGATAGTGCGCCGACAGGAGAGTCGTGCCGGCACTGTGACGATGGAGGCTGGATTCAAAGAGGTCGATCAGTGAGATGGCGTTGCGATGATCGGTGAACAGCCAGACGCCGGCTCGATCCACTCGCAAAAGCCTGCAACAGGCTTCCGTAATGGCTTGGAAGGAGCGGGAGAGATTGCCGCCGGTCAGAGCCTCATCCTGAGCCAGTTTCCGGAGAGTCTCCTGGGACTCTTCCAGAAGCGCGGTGGCGCTCGGCTTGTCTGAGACGGTCGAGCGTGTAGTGCGTGCTCGTACGCCTGTAGTGGATGCTCGTTTGGGGGATGACGCGGGATTCCGAGAAGGCGCGTCAGCTGTCCTGATCCGTTTTCGAGCGGCTATACGGCGATGACGCGGCATAATCGTGAGCGAACTATGGTGCCGGACAGTTTCCCCGGGCGGTCTTTACTCTAGTTGTCGTGAGAATCCTGGACCAACGACAAGAGCCCGGCCGGCTTGATTCGATTCCGTCCTTCTTGTTTTGCCTGGTACAGGGCCTGATCGGCCGCCTTGATCAAATCAGTCGGGGAGATATGTCTGTTGGGAACGATACAGGCATAGCCGACGCTGATTGTGATGATTTCTCCGTCTGAGTGTGTGATGCCCAAAGATTCGACTCGGCGGCGGAGGCTTTCAGCGACTTGTGCCGCTCCGTCGATGGCGGTGCCGGGAAGCACTGTCACGAATTCATCTCCGCCATAGCGGGCGACCAGGTCGCCGGGGCGATTGACGGCGCTGGAGATGGCCGCAGAGACCTGCCGGAGACACTCATCCCCGGCCGTATGACCCTTGGAATCGTTGTAGGTCTTGAAACGGTCGATGTCGAACATGATGAGCGAGAGCGGTGTCGAGTCGCGCACGGCGCGTCGCCACTCCTGGTCGAGGAAGTCGTCGAACTGGCGCCGATTGGTGATGCCGGTCAATCCGTCCAGGCAGGAGAGCCGCAGCAGCATTTGATTGGCTTCCTGCAATTGGCGCATGACTTCGAGCAACTCTTGCTCGCGCGCCCGACGCCGGTCGATTTCATGAACGAGGCGCAGGACCGAGCGCACTCTGGTCAACAATTCGATTTTGTTGACCGGCTTCGCAACATAGTCCATGGCGCCTGCGGCAAAGGCCAGTTGCAGGTCGACCGGGTCCGTTTTGACTGTGACCATGATGACCGGGGTATCGCGGAAACGATCGATAGCTTTGATCTGACGGCAGGCTTCGATGCCGCTCATTTGTGGCATTACGATATCCATCAGAATCAGGTCGACTCGTGCGCCGGATTGTTTGCCTCCGTCGAGTCCGAGAAGTTTGAACGCCGCGTTGGCGGAGTCGGCAGCCAGAATATTTTCATAGCCTGCCGCGGATAGGAGCGCTTGTAAGAGCAGGCGGTCATCCGCGGAGTCATCGACGATGAGGATACTCATAAAAGTAGACAGTCTCCTGGTGGAATGGCTAACTGGCGGAATCGTATCAACTAGTCCGGGTAAACACCAGGATAAAGCTTTTTGACGCAGACTTGGCAGATGCCGTGGCTGAATTGGGCGTCCGAATGTTCGCCCAAGTACTCTTCCAGTTGTTGCCAGAGCCCGCCGTCATTGCGGACTTTTTTACATGAGGCACAGATGGGAATCAGGCCGCGAAGCGCCTTCACCTCTTTCAGTGCCTGCTGGAGGTCCTCGTTGCTCCGGCGCAGATCGGCTTCTCGCTCTTTGCGGCAGTCCATTTCGCGCTTCAAGGTCAGCGCCGAGGCCACGCGAGCGAGCAATTCAATGCGGTGGACCGGTTTGGTGATGTAATCCATGGCCCCGGCCGAAAAGGCTTCCTTCAGATTCTCGATGTCGTTCTTGGCGGTCACCATGATGACCGGAATGTCACGAAGCTGGTCGCTTTGCTTGATTTGTCTGCAGGCTGCGATACCGTCGATGTCCGGCATGAGGACATCCATGAGAATCAAGTCGATATTTATCGGGACGCGTTTGTCATCGGGCTGGAGGGTTGCGAATGCAGCCTGTGCGGAATCGGCTGTCACGATATCGGTGTGGCCGGCCTTGGCCAGCAGAGACCGGAGCAACAGGTGCTGATCAGGAGAGTCATCGACAATGAGAATGGCCATCGAGCGTGCCCTGACGATCTCGCGTGAGCGTATCGGCGTTGCAGGAGTTGCCTCAGCCTACTCCCAAGTATAGCAAGGAATCGGCGGATCGTTATGTAAGTTTGGCTCTGACCAGGTCGCTGATTTGTTTGCCGTCGACGGCTTGGCCTGCAAGGCGGGCCATGACGGCTTTCATCACGGCTCCCATGTCCTTGAGGGAGCGGCTTCCTGTATCGGCCAGGACCGATACGATGATGCGGTCAAGCTCTTCCGCAGAGAGGGCCTTGGGGAGGTAGGTTTCAATAATGGTAATTTCTTTTCGCTCCTTCTCCGCCAATTCAATCCGGTGCGCCTTTTCAAACTGCTCGACGGACTCACGGCGTTGCTTGATGAGCGTGGTCATGATCCGGCTCATTTCCGCATCGTCCAGATCCTTTCTCAGTTCGACCTCTTTGTTCAAGATCGCGGCTTTGATCATCCGGATGACATCCATCCGAAGCTGATCCCTCGACTTCATGGCGAGTTTGAGATCTTCGGTCAGGCGGTCGCGCAATGACATGGGGGCCTCGGTGTATGGAGTGGAGAGCGGATTCTCATCGCGGAGCATACTCTGCCGGTCCGGACGAGTCAACGACTTGAGCGCAATGGCATTCAACAGAAGCCCGGAGTATGATCCATCGACAAGCGGGCTCACGTCTGTATACCTGCAGCGCATGTTTTCATGGAGGAGGTTGCGCATGGGAAGAAAAACGCCACGGTACGATGGAATGGCACGCCGTTTGGCGGCCGGTTTGGCGGGCCTGTCGTTGTTGGGGCTTAGCGCTTGCGCGGGTCATCAGCCGGCGCCGCCTGCGCCGACGGTGACACCGGATCAGGTTCGCACTCATGCGGACAAGGCCTTCGATAAATTAAAACAAGAGGAACAGCAACGGGCGGTTAACCCGACGATGCCGTAATCGTTGCGTATCCGGCGGGCTAACGGCGGCGGAATGAGAGTTGGCGCAGCGGTTTAAGGAGCGGAAGTTCCCACAGTAATCGATAGTGGGCGCGATGCTCCACCGCGCGGGGTTCGTGGAACGTGTGGAGCAATGATGCTGAGACGAGCAGTCGAAGCACGCCGGAGAGAAAGAACAGAAACGGCAGATTCGATGCAGGATGCAGGTCCAGGCTTCCCAGCTGCAAGGATGCCGGGACGGAACTGATGAGCCAGCTGCCGATCAGTGTGCCCAGTGCCCATCCGATGGCATTCACTGTGGCGGAGACCGCGACTGCTTTGGCCCGATCTGCCGGCTGCACCGCATCGAACACGTAGTTGTTGAGGCCCAGACCGAGTCCTGCCCAGACCACTCCTCCGAAAAAGTTCACGACCACAAGAAAGCTCCAGGCTGTACTCAATAGGTAAAGCATCGGCAGGACGGGGACCAGCAGCCCGGTAAAGGTGAGGAGGGCTTTGTTCCCGAAGCGATCGCCGAATTGGCCCCAGGCAGGGAGCGTGACGAATTGGCCAAGGATTCCCGCTGCGAGCCACACGCCATATTCCCAATAGGCGAACTGGAGGTCTTGAAGCATATAAATGACGAAGAAGGGAGCCGTCATCAGTACCGCCAGGTGCATGAGACTCGAGAAGAGAAGGAACTGACGAAAATCCCTGGAGACCCCGGTCCGAACAAACACCCGGAAGCCCGTCGGTTTGTCGGTTGATGCATGACGCGGGCGGTCAGGCACTTTCATGAGAGAGAGAAGCGAGGCGCTACGGCTCAGGCCGGCGGTGAGAAACATGAGGGTAAAGCCGATCCAGAGCAGGTGCCAATGTTCGAAGACGCTCAGTAACACACCGCCCAGACCGAGCGCCAAGAAGCTCGTGAGAGCCATCACCCGCGACCGTTGTGCGAAGTACATGCCCCGTTCGTTGGCGTGAAGCTGATCGGTGACGAGACTGTTCCATGCCGGGGACGTAAAATGGCTGAAGGTAAAGTACAGCGCGACGCCGGCGATCAGCAGCCAAGGGCCCAGATCGGGCCACAATAAGGGCAGGGCGAGAATCGGAATCCAGGCAGCGGATTGCCCGATGATGCCCCAGAAGATTTGTGATCTGCGGCTCGAGAACCAATGCGACACTTTCACGGAGACGAGTTGTGCCCAGACGCCTAACAGCTGCGGCATGGCGGACAGGATGCTTAAATGCCATGGTGTTGCATGGACGAGCAGGGCAAAAGCGGACAGGTACTGTTCCCCTCCGCCTTGCGTGACGGCCTGGAAGAGCCCATCGCGCATGCCGAACCGGCGCCCCGGTTCCTGTTCGTGCGAGCGGCCCGACTGCGAGCGATCGGCGGACGTGGCTGCTCCAGACTGCGGTTCGGATGAAAGTGTGTCCGGCATAACAATCGGCCCAACGTGAAAATGGATCAGAGGGCACTCTATCACAGCTGGTCAGGACGGCAAGGATGACATTCGATGATTGACCGGCCACCGACGTGCCGATACGATGCTGTCATGGCTAGGTGGAACCATCATCCTGGGGTGTGTTGCTTGGGAAGTTGGGTTGCAATCAGCCTGTTGTGCAGCGGCATGGTGGTTCTCCAAGCCAGCCAGGCGAAGGACCTTCTCATGCCGAAAGAGCAGGACACCACGGAAGTGGGAGTAACCCAGAGCCCGTCCTTCGATGAGCAACAGAAGGGGGTGCCGCAGTCGCTGTTCACCTGGATTACCCTGGCAAAAGGGTATGAGGTCGAATGGGACACCTTCGGGCGAACAGGATGGTATGCCCAGGACCCCAGGCTGAGACCGGTCGAGCCCGGCGCAGTCTTTCCGGCAGAGACGCCGGTTGTGTACATTGTGTTCGAAGTGGCTCCGCTCGAAGATCCTGCGCAATTCGCGGTGCAATGGTTTCGCGAACAGCCCGGAGGCTCGTTGAGCCATGAGAGCGCGGGAAAGGATGTGCTGGAAGTGGCTGGCCATGAACGGTATGGATATCTCGAAATGAAAAAGTCCGGGGCGCGGTGGGAGCCGGGCCAGTATGTGGCGAAGCTGTTTATTGCCCCGTTGGGGCAACAGCCGTTTCATGCTGCGAATCAAGTCGGAACGATGCGCTTCACCGTCAGTGAGTCGGCTTCATCGCGCACACCGGCGCAACCCAAGTGATCGCGATTCGGTAAATAGAATAGATCGGAGGAATGTGGATATGGACCCTCGCGTCAAGGTGACTGATCCGGAGAAACTGACCTTGCTCTATGAACGATTCCGGGACGTGTGTCTGGTGGAAAAGGAAGTGTGGAAGGAAATCTTCATGCCCAGAGAGATCACGGCTGGTCCGGTGAGGACGAATGTTCAGGATCGGTATGATGTCGAGATCGATGATCCGGCCATCGAGGACACGCTGGATGCCAATATCCCGATGGGTTCAGCCGCGCTCGGCGCGGCGATCCAAGAATATCGCGCCCATATTTCGTTTGTTCGGAAAGGATGAGGGGAGTCGAAGGATCCGCGACGGCGGGAGGCTCCTCCCGCCGTCAGTTCGGACACAGAACTGTCCTTAGAGGTGTTCTAACGCTGCAATGCGCGCTTCGATCGGCGGGTGTGTCGAAAACAGGCTCATGACTCCGCCTGCTTGTCCGGAAATCTTCATTGTTGCCAGCGCATCCTGTGTCGAGTACTCGAATTGGGTGCGGTTGACCCATCGATCGATCGCGCGGAGCGCCGAAATCATGGATTCCTTCCCGTATACCTTGGCGGCAAACGCATCGGCGCCGTATTCGCGCTGACGCGAGAACCAGCTGATCACGATCGATGCCAGGATGCTGACGATGATCTGAAGGACGAGCGACAGGCCGAATCCCAGCGCGGCCTGATCCCGTTCCGCGAAGAAACGGCGCACCCACATGGCGATATAGTAGACGAAGGTGTTCATCAAGCCGGCCAACACGGTCGTGGCAAACATGTCACCGTTATAGACATGGCCCATTTCATGGGCGAGCACCGCTTTAACTTCATCTTCCCGTAGATTCTGCAAGAGGCCGGTGGAGACTGCCACCATGGAGTTGTTCTTGCTGGGGCCGGTCGCGAAGGCGTTGGGGTCGGGAGCATCGTAGACCCAGACTTCGGGCATGGTGATCTGCAGCCGCTGCGCGATTTCCTGCACGGAGCCATAGATAATCTGCTCGGCCCGCGAACGGGGTTGAGTGATTTGCTGGCAATTGAGCATGGCGCGCGCCATCTGTTTCGAGAATGCCAAGCTGATGAAAGCGCCGCCGAATCCGAACATCGCGGCCCACACCAATGTCGACAGATCAACCGAGCCTCGCACGTCGATTCCAAACATCGGCAGGATCACGTTGATCACAATCGGTACGGTCAGCGACAGTGTGATCATGATGAGAATGTTGGAGATCAGCAACAGACCCATACCCTTCATCCATTTCATCGAACGCCTCCTTGAAGACCAGTCTTCGTCTCAGTTAAAATAAATCACTGAGTTGCCTTTATTATACACAAACTGCCTGATCGAGATACAAGTCTTACACATCTGCTCCGGTGACGATAGAAGTAAGGCCGCGCCGCCGAAAGTCAAGGCGGCAGACGCCGTGACACCGAAGCCGCATTGACCCTTTCCCGATCTTCCTGTTAGAAGTTTCTCATTGATGACGTATTGCAGGCCGTTGCTTCTCTTCTTGTTGGGGTGGTCTGTCCTGTGGCCCGCGGCGGACGTGGTGGCTGTCGACGCAGGTCCGCCTGGCAGCCCGTGGAGAGTGCCGGTAGGTGCGGATGGAGTCCAACGGGTGAGCGTCATTCTCGACAGTTACTCCTTTCGGCCGTACCATGTGATCGTCGGAGCCGGAAAGCCGGTGGAAGTGACATTGACGAGTGTCACGATGCTGACGCCGCACAATTTCATCATCGATGCACTTGCCGTCCGGGAAGAGGTCGGCGCGGGCAAGACGGTGGTGCTCACTTTTACACCCACCCAGCCGGGGAGGTTTCCGATCTATTGTGATAAACGGCTGTGGCCCTTGCCGAGTCATCGGGAGAAGGGGATGGAAGGCATTCTCGACGTCGAGTAGGTGTGATCACGAGTACCGATCTTTCCAAACAGGAGTTGCTTCGCGATCTCCTCAAGCAAGTCTCCCGGTTGTTTTATACGACGCTGGCCGTGGTGCCGGCGGATGTCCGGGATCAAGTCAGCCTCGCCTATCTCTTCGCGCGCGCCGCCGATACGATTGCCGATACGGACCTGATCGATCGGCATCGCCGCCTGGATTTCCTGAGTCAGCTGAAAAGCCAGTTCGCCGGTGATCAGATTGTTTGGGGGCAGGTGCAGGATATTCAGCGCGCAATCGGGCCGCTCCAGCAGCATTCGGCTGAGCGGGTACTGCTGGAACGTTTGGATCAGTGTTTCAGGCTCTTTCTGGACTTTTCGCCGGAGGATCGACGCCGGGTTCAGCGGCTGATGACCACGCTCACACAGGGAATGGAAATGGATTTGAGCACCTTCCTGGGGCAGACCGCCGATGATCTCACGGCGCTGAAGACGGTCGATGATCTGGACCGCTATACATACTATGTCGCCGGATGTGTGGGAGAGTTTTGGACGGATTTGATGTGTGGCCACCGGAAGGCGCTGGCCTCGTGGAACGTACGAGAGATGTCAGCAGTCGGCGTCCGGTTCGGGAAAGGCCTGCAATTGACAAACATCGTGAAGGATGTTGCGCACGATTTGCAGAAGGGGCGGTGCTATATTCCCGAACCGATGCTTGCCGAGGCTGGGCTTACACCGAGGGATTTATTGGATCAGCAGAATCTCACAAAATTCAGGCCGGTGCTGAGCAAGCTTGTCCGGATGGCCACCGAGCATCTTGATCAAGGCTGGCTTTATACGATGGCGATCCCGCGTTATGAAACGAGGCTCCGGCTGTCCTGCATGTGGCCGATTCTTTCCGGGGGCGAGTCGTTGAAGCTGGTCATGAATTCCCCGGATCTTCTGAACCCCGCCGTGAAAGTAAAAATCCCGCGCAGCACAGTCTACCGTATCATGGTCATGACGACCGGCACTGCCGCCTGCGGCTACTCCGGCACAGCCTACTGGGGGCATCTGCGAAAGCAGATCGCCTGAACCGCGTGGGCCTGTTCCGATTTTCCTCTTTCCTCATCATGCCGCGGATGGAACGGATGTGCGTCGAAGGAACGTAGGAGTTGAGTCAGTGAGGGAAGGAAAGCGGAAGCTGAGAGGATTTTTCTTTTCTCTCTATTATTTTCAAGGGGTGGCCTGGTTGGTTCCCGACTGCGCGCATCGAGCGACCACCGCATTATCGTGGGGGCTCGGCGAGCAACGGGAACTTACCGGGCTACCCCGTCTTCTTCTGCGGTTCCAGCAGCTTGTCGCCCTTTTTGAAAACGCCGAAGATGGCTTGCGACGGACAGGCATCCAGGCAGAGCCGGCAGCTCTCCAGGCAGCGTGAGGGATCGAATTTGTACGGAGGCGTCGAGAGCCAGGCGCCGGTCGGGCAGATAGGAACGCAAATGGCCTGGTGCGTGCAGCGGTCCGGGTGGCGGATGAGGTGATCGCGGATGATCATCATGGGTTTGACTCCTTCAAAGAGACCTTGCGAAAAGATCTCAAACATATTCTTGTTGGGGAGGCTGCTCACTTCCACTCCTGTACGAGGGCT
Organism: Nitrospira sp.; assembly: GCA_022842445.1. GTDB lineage: Bacteria > Nitrospirota > Nitrospiria > Nitrospirales > Nitrospiraceae > Nitrospira_D. Next base: position 498,976 of record JALHPO010000001.1, on the reverse strand, counting down.
TTCAGGCGCGCTTTCAATTCGGGAATCGCATCGACATTATTCTGGATCGCGCCGATAATTTTTTCCAGCCTGGCCAAGCGGAGCGCATCCTTGTCTTTCTGTGCCAGCCGATCATACTCCTTATAGGCGTCTTGATGTCTGGGTTCCAGGTACTTTCTGGCGTCTACGAGGGCTTGGCCCAGTTCCCAGGCTTCAGGGGCCAAGGGTGGCCCGACGAAAAACGTGCCGTCGGTGAATGTCACGACAACGGCGCCCTGTTTACCTGTCAGCGGGGTGACTGCTTCAATGGTTTTCCCCTGGCAACTGTGCCACTCGAGCAGCAGCCCTGGAAATTGTTTCGTGAAGGCCACCTTTTCGAAGTTGGCCTTCCATTTGTCTTCGGTTGCCATTGGATTTGATGATTCTATGATGTCAGGGTTTCTTCAGCGGAGTGAGTGAGTCCGGAGCCGGATGGTCAGGCATGAGCAATCGGGTGACAATCTCGCCCTTGATGACATGCCGTTCCATGATCTCGGTCACATCGGCTTCCGTGCCCACCCAGTACCAGACCCCATCCGGGTAGATGACGACGCTGGGCCCCATTTCGCAATGGTCGAGGCATCCGGCCTTGTTGGCGCGGACGGCCCCTTTGAGATTCAGCCGTTTCGTTTCACTCTTGAAATGGGCGTGGAGCTTTTCGGAGCCCAGGTTCGCGCAGCAGCCGCGCGGATCATCCTTGGGGCGCTGGTTGGTGCAGACAAAGATATGACGTTGGAATGGTGGCATAGGCGTCGTGTTAGACCGGCATCGTAGCTGTATTGAGACGCTCGATCAACAGCTTTACGTCCTTTTCGGCGAGCAGCGTCGATGGTTCCTGTGCGGCGCCCAGAATAGTCATGATTTCCCGCAGCCGGACGGATGCGCGGAGAAACTCGTCTCCCTTCGCGAGTTCCGATCCCTGGCCGGCGCTCAGCTTGTCATATTCGGCGCGGATGTCGCGAAAGTCTCGTTGCAAATTTTTGTGCATCGAACATGCTGCGCAATACCATTTGGGGCTTTGATCGGAGGAAGGGGACAGCCGGTCATAGGGACGGCCGAAGAAATCCTTACCGAGTGAAAACTTCATCAGCGCGCCGCCGGCGGTGCCGCAGGCCTGACAGATTCCAGTGTCCATTGTTCTCTCCTTGCCATTCCATTCGATCGACACGAGCGCGCGCATCTTACACCAGGGGTTTTTCAGGTGTCCAGTTGGGCGAAGCGCTCTGCTATAGTTCTTAAAGATTACGGAGGGATGGCACATGAGGGGCCAAGTCTTCGGGGTAGTTACCTGCACGCTCTGGGCGGCATCGTTCATGGCCGGGAGCAGTCACGCCGGCCTCTGGAAGTGCGCGCAACCGGATGGAGCCGTGCTCTTCCAGGATGGGGGAGGGCCTGGATGCCGTGAGATTGAGGCCCCATCTGAACTCCAGTCCACCCGATTTCCAACTCAACGTGGCCCGGCCGAACTCAAGTCAAGCGCAGGGCCGGCGGTGCGAACGCCTTCCCCCGGCATGACGGCAGGGTCGGCGCTTTCTTCACGGCCTTTTGCGCCGGTATCGCGATCAATTCCAGCGTTGAGCTATCACGATCTTTCTTCCGGGATGCGTGCCAAGGGGTGGAATATTCCCAACAAGGGTGATATCCAAATTCTACAGGTGGATGTGAGTTATCGTTCGGCAGGAAATGGCCCCTTTCTCTCGACGGACCACCATTTCATGGACGGGGCTCGGCAGGCGCTCGCCGTGGCTGTGATGGCGGCGGCCAAGGCGACTCAGTACGACCCGCGCTTTCTCACTGTGCAATTGACGATGCCCATGGTTGCCGGGTCTTTTCACAGTGGAACGCGTGTGGATGGACCGAGCGCAGGGGCGGCATGGGCGGTCGCGGTGACATCGGCGTTACTGGGAGATCCCTTGCGATCGGATGTGTGCTTTTCGGGAACGATCGACGAGAATCTCGTTATCGGCCCGGTCGGCGGATTGGAGCACAAGATCGAGGGCTGCCATCTGTTTCCGCAATTTCATGAATTATTGTTGCCGGCTGGCCAGCAAACGTTTGCTATTACCGACAAAGGAATGGCACGATCGATAAGAGTGACGGAAGTCTCAACGCTGGCGGAAGCGTACGAAGTGGCAACGGGCCAACCGCTCAGACCTGCTGAATAGGTGAAGAATGATTATCGGTGTTCCCAAAGAAATCAAGGATCATGAATATCGCGTCAGCCTGACGCCGGAAGGAGTATCGGCGTTGTGCCGTGCCGGACACGAAGTGTGGGTCGAGCCGACGGCCGGGCAAGGGAGCGGGTTTGCCGACGACGAGTATCGCAAGGCCGGGGCTTCGATCGCCGGATCGAAGGAGCAGGTGTTTGAGAAGGCCGGTTTGATTGTGAAGGTCAAAGAGCCGTTGCTCGCCGAATGTCATCTGTTTCGCCCCGGCCAGGTCCTGTTCACCTACCTGCATTTGGCCTCGCTCCCCGATCTGACCAGGACATTGATGGATAAGAAGGTGACGGCGATTGCCTACGAAACCACCGAGGCCAAAGACAGCAGCCTGCCGATGCTTAAACCGATGAGTGAAATTGCAGGGCGGATGTCGGTGCAGGTCGGTGCGCATTACCTTGAGAAGACGCATGGCGGCCGGGGTGTGTTGTTGCACGGGGTGCCGGGTGTGGAGTCTGGTAAGGTGGTGGTGCTTGGCGCCGGTGTCGTGGGAATGTCGGCGATTCGGATTGCCGTGGGGATGGGGGCCCAAGTGACTGTCATCAATCTGGACGTCGAGCGGCTGCGCTATCTGGACGATTTGTATCGAGGCCGTATCGTGACATGCGTGGCAAGTCCGGCTGCTATTGAACGGGCTGTGTGTGAGGCGGATCTTGTGATCGGCGCCGTGCTTGTCCCCGGCGCAAAAGCGCCCAAGATAGTTTCGCGCTCCACGGTCTCACGGATGAAACCCGGGGCCGTCGTGGTGGATGTCTCTGTCGATCAAGGTGGCTGTTTCGAAACGACGAAGCCGACGACCCATTCTGATCCGGTCTACGTCGTCGAGGGGGTGGTCCATTATTGCGTCGCCAATATGCCAGGCATTGTGCCGCGCACGTCGACGCTGGCGTTGACGAATGCCACCTTGCCGTATATGGTCCGGCTTGCATCGGACGGGGTCGATCGGGCGATCGGCGCCGATCGCGGATTGGCCAAAGGGGTGAACGTCAAAGACGGCCTGGTCACGTGCCAGGGGGTCGCGGAGGCCCATGGGTTGCGTTTTACCCCCATCTTGTAAGACAATCCGTTTCCCGTTTCCTGTTTCTCTCGCTCTTGTCGGGGCGTAGCGCAGCCCGGTAGCGCACTGCGTTCGGGACGCAGGGGTCGGAGGTTCAAATCCTCTCGCCCCGACCAAACCACACTTCGTGTGACCCGCGTGCTATTCATCGCTGTTTCGTGATTGTTGCACGCGGATAAACACTTCCTGATCCCAAGCTCACAAGCCTGCTCGGCCCGTCGGCCCGTCATTGCGTTATCGTGACAGATGTCGGCGGATAACATTCTTCAGCGCGCACGTCTTCATCTTGCTCGAATGTTGGCGTTGCATCAGCCGCGCTCGGCATTCCGCGATGTGACAAACGCGGCCACTTCTCCGATCTGTGTGTTCGTGCAGAATAGCAAAATGCGTGACGTGTGTAGGGAGGTGTGAGAGTATCCGTGGGCATGAAGAGTCGGCGTGCCCTCAGGTCGTGATGAGTCACGGGAAAGCGAATGGCTGAGGAGGCTGGAACGACAGCGGTTCGCGCGCAGATTCTGGTGAGTGGCCGGGTGCAAGGTGTGGGGTATCGGGCGTTTGCGGTGCGTGTGGCATCGCGGCATGCGCTTCTTGGCGGGGTTCGAAACCTCGACGATGGCCGGGTCGAGCTGGATGTGGAAGGTACGCGGGCTGCGGTTGACGCGCTCGTGCATGAGTTGAAGACCGGTCCGCCGGCCGCGCGCGTGACGAAGATCGAGACAGAATGGAAGCAAGCGACCGGCCGGTTTTCAGAGTTCAGTATCTGGTACTAACCCTGCCCGACTCGTCTGGAGCGGGACTAGGGGAAGCAGGGAGCGATCTTGTATGAGCCGACTACGCGGCGGGCGTCCTGCGGTGAGTGAATCTCGAAGCCGGACCGTCGATGATGCGGATGACGCTGAACAGACGAGTGTTGCCGATCAACCGGAAAAAGAGTCCAGCCGGTCCGAGGGCCTCGATACGCTCAAGAGTTATCTGCGGGAGGTCCGCCGGTCGACTCTCTTGACGTTCAAGCAGGAGCAGCATCTCGGTAAGCTGGTCATGGCCGGCGACGAACAGGCGCGCCAGCAAATGATTGAATCCAACTTGCGCCTCGTCATCAGTATCGGGAAACGCTATATGCATCGGGGGTTTCCCTTTTCCGATATCGTTGAAGAAGGCAATTTGGGGCTTATCAAGGCCGTCGAAAAATTCAATTACAAACGCGGCTTCCGGTTCAGTACCTACGCCTCCTGGTGGATCCGGCAGTACATCGAACGGGCCATCATCAATCAAGGGAAACTCGTGCGCCTGCCGGTGCATGTCGTCGAGAGGTTGAACCGATACCTCGGCAGGGTTGAGCAGTTGGTGCAGGAGCTTGGCCGTGAACCGAGAGCCCAAGAAGTCGCCGTCAAAATGAAAACCTCCGAAGCGGAAGTTCTGGATCTCAAGCAGTTGGTGCGTACCACGTGTTCGCTCGATAGTCCGATCAACGATCAGTCCGATACGTTCCTCCGCGACGTGATCGAAGACCCGACCGGCCTGTCTCCCGACGAGACCGCCGACGGCGTGCGACGCCGGACCGAACTGATGGCCTGGATAAAGGAGTTGCCTGACAAAGAGCAAACTGTTATTGTGTCGCGGTTTGGACTCGATGGAGACGAAGCGAGGACGCTGGAAGAAATCGGCCGCCAGATGGGATTGACCCGAGAGCGGGTCCGGCAGATCGAAATGATGGCGTTGGGTCGGCTGCGGAATACCATCGAACGGAAAACCATGACACAAGCCGACCTGCTTTAATTCCGTGACAGCACTCAACTACAAATCGTTGATCCGCGAAGTGCCGGAATTCCCCAAGCCCGGCATCCTCTTTTACGACATCACGACGCTGCTCAAGAATGCTGCTGCGATGCAAAGTCTGGCCGATGACTTGGCGAGCCGGTACCAGGATCGTGGAGTGGCTAAAGTGGTGGGTATCGAGTCTCGCGGGTTCATTTTTGCGGGTATTCTGGCGGCGCGTCTCGGCGCCGGATTTGTCCCGGTCCGCAAGCCGGGGAAGCTTCCGGCTGATTGTTTCGAAGTGAAATACAGCCTTGAGTATGGCACGAACTCTCTGGCGATCCACAGGGATGCGATCGGCATGGGGGAGCGTGTGCTTATCGTGGATGACCTCCTGGCCACGGGAGGAACGGCTGAAGCAACGGTCAATCTGGTCCGTCAGCTTGGTGGGGAAATCGTCGGGCTTGATTTTCTCATCGAGCTCAAGGGCCTGAACGGACGTAGCAAACTCGCCGGGTACGACGTCCATTCAACCATCATCTATCCGTAGCGGTCCTCCAGGGGTCGCACCACATCCTCTTGTCAAACCCGAGGTGCCGTGATATAGATGCCGAGCTTTTTCGGCATCTCTAAACTTCTCAGGAATGAGTGGGAGCGTCATGGGCACGAAAATACAAGCCAAGAAAAAGCCGGCAGCCAAGCCGAAGCCCAAGTCGGCTCGGCCTGCTCAGGGAAAGTCGAAGCCAGCGACTGCTGTGGTGGCGGTGAAGACGGCGGTTGCGGCTGCTGCCGTGAAACCAGCTCCGGCGGTCGCCGTTCCCGAACCGAACCTTCGTCCCAAGGAGACGGCCAAGGAGCGGGAAGCGAGGGAGCGGCGTCAGGAAATACTTCATAAGATGCTGTTGGAGAAGCGGCAGGCGATCATCAAGGAAATCGAAGAGAGCTTAGGACAGTCGCTGACAGAGGATCAGCAGCGGCGCTTAGAGTCGGCGCGCGATGTCGGCGATCAGGCTTTGATGGACCTTGAGCGGGAGCTCGGTATCTCGTTGATGGAGATGCGCAACCGCCGTCGGCAGTCCATCGATGAAGCGCTGACCCGTCTGCACGAAGGCACCTACGGAATCTGTGCCGACTGTGGAGTCGAAATCAGTGAAAAACGGCTGCACGTCGTGCCGTTCGCCAAACTGTGTGTCGAGTGCCAGTCACGCGAAGAGCTGTTGGAAAAAATCGAGCGAGAAGAAGATCGCGATTAATCGTCAGCCGTTCCGGCAGCGCGGCGGCTCAGCCGCACACCACTTCATCAACACATTGTTCCATGCCGTTGTGCCGGACGTGAGAGACGCCCTCATGCGGCGTTGGCATGGAACGTGAGGCAGAGGCACTGCTGTGAACGAGCACACGCGTCAACGGGCGGTTATCCTTGCCAGCGGCGGGCTGGATTCCACCGTGGTTGCGGCGGTGGCACAGCGAGACGGCTATGAGATCTATCTGCTGACGCTTGCCTATCGGCAGCGGCACGCGATAGAGATCGAACGAGCTGCTCAGGTTGCGTCGGCTTTGGGCGCGCGGCAGCATCGCGTGATCGAGGTCGACTTGCGGGCAATCGGTGGATCGGCGCTGACGGATGATCTCCCCGTTCCGAAAAATCGCAGCGAACAAGACCGTGGTCAGGGCATCCCCATTACCTATGTGCCGGGGCGAAATTTAATCTTTCTGTCGCTCGCCGCAGCCCATGCGGAAGTGCTGGGGGCGTCGGTCATCTATTTCGGCGCGAACGTGGTGGACTATTCGGGCTATCCCGACTGCCGCCCTGAGTTTCTCCGGGCGTTCGAGGCTGTGGTGCAGGCCGGGACGAAAGCCGGCGCCGAGGGAAGACGGATCGAGGTGCGAACGCCGCTGTTGTCGCTGACCAAAGCGGACATCGTTCGCCTGGGTCTGACGCTGAATGCGCCGATTCACCTGACACACAGTTGCTACGACCCGATCGGAGCCGTGGCCTGCGGGCTGTGCGACAGTTGCCTCATTCGCAAACAGGGATTTGCCGACGCGGGAGTTGAGGATCCGATCCCGTATGCGGTATCGTGAAAAATGCAAAAGGGTTTCTTTCGTTTGTTTGGTTTCTCTTGTTGAACCAGGGTAACCAGAAAAACAACAGAAACCAGATGAACGAAACCAGCGAAACAAACCGGACAAACCAGATGAGCACAACTATGAAGATGCCACGGATGCTTGGGGTCAGTTTCATCGCACTGGTGCTTAGTGCCGCACCGGCATGCAGCCAAACCGAGCCGCCTCCGCCGCAAGGATCGCCCAGTGCCGCGCCGGCGGAACTGCGGGATGGAGAACAGAAGTTCACCGCCAATTGCTCAGCCTGTCACGGCGCGGGAGGCGTCGGAACCAAGCAAGGTCCGCCGCTCGTCCACAAAGTCTATGAGCCCAATCACCATGGCGATGCCGCTTTCCAGCGGGCCGCCGCCAACGGCGTCAAGTCGCACCATTGGCAGTTCGGCGACATGCCGAAGATCGACGCCGTGAAACCGGACGACGTCGAGCAGATCGTGAAATACGTCCGCTGGCTCCAAAAACAAGCCGGGATTTTTTAGTCCGCAGTAGCAGGGCCGTTCATCGCGGGATCGCATCAATGAACGAATCTCGTGAAGCGGCTTTCGTCCTTCGACTACGCTCAGGACGGTGAGCCGGTCGAATCGTATCTCGCAAACAACGATAACTCATACAGAACCACACTTTTCGTCCTGCGTGTCACGCTCGCCTCGCTGAGTCGAAGCGGGTTTCACAAGATATGAGCGGCGAAGACCGGAGCAGTGGATCGGCTGTGTTTCGGCTCACCGAGACGGCCGATTACAGCAGAAGGGTTCGAAAGAGCGGCGGACAGTGGTAATACAACTGACGTCCTTCCAGTAGAGAAATAGAACTCCTAAAATCGTGAGGGGGAATCGTACCGTCTCCGCCGGGGACGGGGGCAAGCCGATACCGGCACCCCTACGATCACTATTGGGTAGCGGTTCTCGTCTGGTCGAAGTAGAGGTATTGTTTCCTGTATAGCGGTGGAGGCAGGCCAAGCCTTCGTGTTGATCACGAGATCCCATTTCCCTCCTCACGATCGTCCTGCACGACGCGTTTCCCCGTATTTCTCCTGATCCTCGCGCAGAGGATGCGTCATAGTGCCGGCTCATCAATTGTTTCAAAGTGAGCAGTTTGGGTCAGCCTCCATTCAGCTAAAGGTCCAGCATGATGGTGTGGCCTACTGGAGGCGACCGATTAACTGACGAACCGATGCAATTGTCGTTAATGAGTTCGAAACCTTAACAGGGAGATACTGCCATGAACCAGATCCGATATGTAGGTGTTGCGCTCCTTTTGGTGTTGGGCTGTCAGGGCCAGCCCACGGTGACGAGGAGTGGGGACGTCAAAGACATCATTATTGGGGATAACCTGACGGCAAGCGAAACAGCTGTCAATCCAGGCGATGAAGTTCGGTGGATCAACAAAAGGACCCAGCCTGTGCGAGTCATCTTTCTCGACGCTCTGTTGGACAAGCAGTTGTCATGCAAGAATAATGTGGGTGGGTGGATGACACCTAGCAATACAGCCCAACTGTCCACGAACGAAACTGCCAGCGTCTGTTTCCGAGATCCCGGCTATTTCCGGTATATCGTCAGGATGGAATCAGCCAAGACGACGGGCGATATCAATGTTCAGGGAGTGATCAAGGTTGGAGGACAGGGCGGCCAGGCCGCTGGTCAAACCAGTGAGCAAAACAGGGGCCGTACCAGTGAGCAAACCAGTGATGAAACAAATAGCCCAGGAAGCTCGACGTCGACCACCACCAGTACTACGACAACCGCTGAGGGAGCAAGTGGTTACATCAAGTCACCTCAGTAGGTGAATGTGGCCTGGCCAATGAATTGTGGGTGGTGCTCTGAAGGAACGCTCTTACCCAACATCATTGTGGCATACGGATAACCTGTGTTGTCGAGAAAACCGGCGAATGTCTTTTGCAGCTTGAAGCGGATTAACTCCACGTCGGCGATCACAACGGGCTTCTGTGCCGAATCCAGCATTCCCATCGCTTCCTTGATCGCCGCCCCGAGCGCCTCCTGATCACTAGATGCGGGCGTGGGGAAGTGGAACGCACTCGGCCGAGGACATTTCTTCATCACCACATCTGCGGGGAGACTAAGGTAGACCGGTTGCTGGTGAGAAAGACACGCCGACCGAGCGTAGAACCAGGCTTTGCAGGTTTGGCGCACACTCCTTTAGGCGTTGCTTGTTCGGAGGTTCTGTAAGCACAACTGACGAACCATGGCCTACCGAGTGCCGTCATGTCGCCTTGTGTTGACATGCGTCTTAAAAGGAGAGGGGAGAGATGTTAGAGCTCTATCAATTTGAAGAATGTCCGTTCAGTGCTCATGTTCGAGCGAAGATGTCTGAGTGGGAAATGGATTACATTCTGAGGAATGTGCCCAAGGACAAATTGCAAAGACATCGATTGAAGAAAGTTTCTGGACAAAATGGTGTGCCAACGCTGGTCGATTCCTTGCGCGACGTAGTTATCGCAGGCAATGAAAAAAAGATCGTTGCGTATCTCCGCAGCCACTATCGATCTCAAGCGAAGCACTGAACCTCTGCACGACTTGATTGGACGCCACACGGAGAGAGGGATGGAGCAGGAACTGTTAGGATTTCCTCTCTGGCTTCGAATCATTCATTGCATCAATCTGTCTTGCATCTTTGTTGATGCGCAGCGGCGTACAGATCCTTGCGGATCATCCGAAACTCTACTGGAACGATGACACCACGCCCGGCAGCGAATGGATCAAATCGGCAAGAAAGTGATGCCGAGAGACCGCCTCTGTTGCAGGACGCAGAACTATGTTGAGGAGGTCGGTACCATGAAAGCTAAGAAGCCGTCTGTCCGGTTGGGAGTTCGTTTGCTAATTGAGGTTCTACAATCACATCAATCCAAACGGCACGTTCAGCTTGGATCTGAACGGCCGCTCATTTCTAGCAGGTTGCGGAAAAATGCGTTTGTTCATCGGGTGAAACCCGTAGAAAGCACAAGTTTTCTTCTGGGTAGGCGAAATGTCTCCGTGAGGACAGATCACCTGTCCTGGTCGAAGTAAATGCAGTGTTCGAGGAACTCAGAGGTCGCTCCAGGCACCGAAGTTGACGCTGCTGAAGAGGCCCTCAAAACATTTGTCCGCAGCCTGCTAGAGGTGGCCTGAGCATGTGGCCCCTCATCGCAGCGTCAGACCCGTTGGGCCAATTCTGTGGGCCACTTATCGTTCCATCGAATGAGCTGCCCCGATTGGTTCAGGCGTGGTCTCGTCGCCAGCGGGATGGGGCAACATCCCAGTCTCCAGGGTCGGGGCATGGGGAAGCCCCGTCACCTCAAGAATCTCTTGTTCGTTGAGAGTTTCCCGAGTGAGCAAGGCTGCCGCAAGCATATCAAGCTGGTTGCGATGCGCGTTGAGGAGCCGCCGGGCCTCGTCGTAACTCTCGCCGATAATCTTAAGCACCTCGGCATCGATGACTTTAGCAGTCTCTTCGCTAAAAGGCCTCGCGTCTCCGTACCCGTTTAGGCCGCTCAGGTAGGGGTTCTCCCTTGGCGCGAGCTGCACAAGGCCGAGCCGCTCACTCATACCCCAACGGGTGACCATCCGGCGGGCGAGACCGGTGGCTTGCTCGATGTCGTTCTCGGCCCCAGTGGTCTTCGTCCCGTAAACAATCTCTTCCGCGGCACGCCCGCCCAGCATTCCAACGATCCTCGCGCGTAAATAGGCTTCCGGATAGTTATAGCGGTCGCTGTCCGGGCGCTGATAGGTGACGCCGAGAGCCTGCCCGCGTGGCACGATCGTGACTCGGTTCACTGGGTCGGCGCCAGACACCACGAGACCGAGAATGGCATGTCCACCCTCATGGTAGGCAATCCGTTCTCGGTCTGCCCGGCTCATGAGGATCGGGCGTTCTGGGCCGAGTACGATCTTCTCTAGCGCGTCAAGGAAGTCCTTGTAACGGACCTCTTGTTGCTCGCGGCGAGCGCCCAACAATGCAGCCTCATTGACGAGATTCTTCAGGTCGGCCCCCGAAAGCCCTGGCGTCATTGCCGCAAGGTTTCCCAGTATGGCGTCATTCGCGAGCGGCACATTGCGAGTATGAACTTTTAGAATCGCCGCTCGTCCTGTCCTGTCTGGGAGATTCACAACGACCCGCCTATCGAAGCGTCCGGGTCGCAGGAGCGCTTTGTCTAATACGTCAGGCTGGTTGGTTGCCGCCAATACGATGATGCCTTGACGACTCGAGAACCCGTCCATTTCGGTCAAGATTTGATTCAAGGTTTGCTCCTGCTCGCTGGATCCGCCAATCGCCATCTGCCCGCGTGCGCGCCCGATGGCATCGAGTTCGTCGATGAACACAATTGCAGGGGCATTCTCGCGTGCCTCCTTGAAGAGATCTCGTACCCTCGCGGCGCCCACTCCGACGATCATCTCCACAAATTCCGCGGCGCTCATCGAGAAGAAGGGCACCCCGGCCTCCCCTGCAACAGCTTTTGCCAGAAGCGTCTTCCCTGTCCCTGGTGCGCCAATGAGCAGCACGCCTTTCGGAGCGGTCCCGCCGAGGCGGGTGTACTTCTTGGTGTCCTTGAGAAAGTCTACGATCTCGACTAGTTCGTTTTCAGCTTCGTCGATGCCGGCAACATCCTCGAAGGTCACCTTCGTCGTCTGCTCCTGGTCATAGCGGCGGGCTCTGCTCTTGCCCATGCCCATCAGTCCTCCGCCCATCATGCCACCGCCTTGCTGCGCAGCCCGACGGAAGAGCCAGATATAAAAGCCGATGAAGAGCAGACCCGGGCCGAAGCTAAAAAAGATCGTCGTCCATGGGTTGCCACCTTCTTGAATAGGTTTCGCACTGATCTCGACTCCGTTCGTAATTAGGAATTGTTCCAAACCAGGATCTACAAAGGAGGGGAGGGTAGTGGTGAAGACACTGATTGTCTGGGACACGCTGTCCATGCCTCCGCCGCGCTCGTCAGTCGATTTGGCCTCACCGCCGGGTGTCGAATTCTTTTCACTCTTCGTTGTAGTTACGCCACTGGGCTCCACGCCCTTTTCGCCTAACGGCGGATAGATGATTGATGTCGTGAAGCGGCCAGTAATGGTGTCCCCCTGGCTGTAGATCGCCGCAACGTTGTTCTTTCCCACTTCCTGCTTGAAGAGGGTATAGGGCACTGTGATCGGCGCTTCCGGAGTAGGAATCAGGAACCTACCAAGCATGAAGTTTGCGAGCAGGATGAGCACAAACCAGAGCCACGTCTTGCCTGGCGGCACTTTCGCTTGCTCCGGATTCTTTCGGGCACCAGGCCCACGGTCGGCTGGCTGGAGTCGGCTGGTTGGTGTGAAGCTGTTATAGCTGTGTCGTGCTTGCTGTTCCGTCACGCTCATGGTGCCCCCCGGCATTATAGAAGGCGGCATTCCCGAAAGCCGTTAATGTACCTTTCCGGGTGTCGCTCCATGCGAGCCACTCATCATCTCGTCCATCCGCTTTTCATGGGCCGCCGTGGCCTTCTCCCGCTGTTCCGGCGTCAGCACGGCTAGCGCATCGCGCCGAGCCTTGAAGGCCGCCATGCGGAGGCCCACCTCCAGCATCTCACTCTCCTTCACTTTAGCCTCGAGAGCGGACAGTTCGGTCTTCTCGTTCTCCGCTAAGGCGCGTAACTCCCGTTCGGCCACATGAATGTCTGCCTCAGCTTTGATGTACACGCGGTCGTAATCCAATTCGATCGCCTTCAGTTTCTTGATCTGCTCCTCCGTCAGTCCGATTTCTTTTCCATGTTTTAACACATGCCGGAGATGGTCGGCGGCATGGGACTGATGGCCTTTCATCTCCTCCCAATAGCCGTGTTCGCCTCCATGGCCATACGAGTATTTACGGCCTGCATCCGCGTGTCCCGGCTGAACATTGAAACCTATGAAGCTCAGGATCGCGACGGCACCAACCAGTGTTTTCACATTCATGGTATCCTCCTTCATCTAAAAGAGAGCGCTACACCCCTGTCTTGCCACATTAGACAGCGAACCTGACCGGTTCGCTCTCCCCGTGTCGTCAGGACATCATCGATGATCCGCCCAGGTGTACAGGTCGTCGGTGCGGCGTCCCCCAGGATCTTGGGTTTCCAGGTGAGGATTCATGGGCACTTCCGTAGATCGTACCGTATACCTTCGCCCTTCAATGGAAAGAAGGACTCAGCCATTGAATTCCTCCGGCTAAGTTTCTCGGATGCCCCTCGCTCGGTACACATCAAGACTAGCCCTATGAATCTCTCTGTGCGGTAATGAGTCATTTTCAGAACACATGATCGCATTTTCGTTAAACAAAGACTGGCCAATAGTGAACAGCTCTCAGTTGAGCCGTCGAAGTGTTGGAACGTAGGGGTGACCCTCCCCTGATTTCACAGACACCTCCATACGTGGGGGAATGATGGAATTGGGGGTTAGTATGGCAACCACAACGCGCCGTCATTGACTGATGCCTTCGAGTTTGAGGCCGTCCGGTTCTCACGGGAATCGGGTCGGCCGGTGGCCCGGGTGGCGCGGGAGCTCGGGATTTCCGGGGGGAAGAAATGGGGACGTTCTACATTCTTAAATCCCAAGACAGTTGCTGACACCTTTATTTACCTCAGTTTAGAGCCACGTCTGTAAGGGGCGGGCATCTACCTCCAAGCCTCTGTATCGTTTCCGTCAACTTCGTATCAAGCTTGATACACATACTGTATTGCCTCCGCACGCAATGAGCAGAAGCCTCTGATGGTATCTGCGCAAACATGATTGGCATAGAGGTTGCCTTTTCGTGATGACGGCGATGCAAGGCGTCTGGTTGGAAGTCCTATGCCGAGAGCCTCGTTCACCACCGGGGCTCTGAGGAAATCGGGGGTAGATCAGAATATCCCCATTCAAATACTTGATAAAAACAGGAGAGTACATGAGGAAATAGATCCGGTTGGATCTATTGATGTTACGATTGGCCGTGTTACTGTACGGGCCGATTTGCTGTGTTGGAACCCTAGGGAACTCACACATGCGCCTGCCGGACGGACTTAAATCTACATCCCCCACGAACGATTTGATCAGCCTGTCAGCCTGTATCCCGCAGCCTCTCGCAGAAGGAGTGACTCCGCATGAGTGACATGAAAGATACCCCAGTGGACAAGAGCATTTCCTTGAATGTGCGATTGAAACCCTCCGAGCCCACAGCCCATCCATTAGCCGTGAACTATTCCAACGTCGGTGTCGCGCAAGGCATTGCCTACCTGGATTTCGGCTTCATCGAACCAGCTGCCCTTGCAGCCATTGCAAAGGCCGCAAAGGATGGGCAGGCAGCGCCCAAAGGATTGGACGGCCATCTCGTCACCCGTGTGGCAATGGGTGTCGATGTACTCGCGCGCTTACAGCAACAGATTCAGCAGTTGCTGGGGAATCTGGGTGACGCACGGCAGTTGAATATGAAGACAACATCCTGACAAGGGGGCAAGAATGAGGAACGGGCAGGTGCAAGGCCATCCGATTATTTTGTGGTGGAGTGTGGTGTACAGCTTCAGTGTCCTTGCGGGAGGCGTCCTCTGCTCCGTTCTTCCAGCCGAAGCTAAGGTCGACTACGAAATCATCAACACCGGTATCAACGGCGGCGGCTGCTGGTATGACGACTCCCATTTCATCGTCGTCAAAGGGCAACAGCCAGCTCCCGGGCAGGAGTTCGAGGTAGAAGGGCTCTATTATCTCGATCCTAACCAGCCCAAAGATCTGAAGAGAATTGATCTCTCACCACTTGAGCCAAGCCTTCAGCGGAAAATCCGTGATGTGACATGTCAGGATCAGTCGATCCTGTTCCATATTCTCACGGCAGATAAGAAGCGCAATTCAGTCTACTCCATGAAGATTGGTCAGGCGCCAACTGTGTTGGTGGAGAAGACTGAAGGGTTTGTTCTGCCTCAGGCTGTCAGCGTCAGAAACCAGTTTGTGCTCGGCTTTGCTAAGACTATACCAGGGGGTGAAGCGGAGCACTCCAGTAGCGAAGAAGCGGCTGTGAAGGACTGCCATTTTACTAACCTATTGAACGGTTATCGTGTGTTCTGTTTGCGCCACGATCGAGGAACCAAACGCACATGGCTGGTAAACAACGGGTATGTGGCTCAGTACATCTGGGATGAAACGATACGTGTGAATGAAGATGGGCGTTACAAGTGGGTGCCAAATCCAGACCCGCCACTCAAGCTATCTGATGGAACCGAGCTCAAGCAAGGCTATCTGTTACGGGATTTCGGAAACCAGGTATTGCAAGAAATTTCAATACGCCAAGGGGTTTATCGAATCGACGCAATCAGTTTCAAGCTAAATCCTGGCGGCGACTATCTCTATGCAAGGTGCTCCAGGGAGGGTGATTACAATCCAAGAAGGACATTCTTTGGGCGCATCTGCCGATTTCCGACTGCAGGAGAGACCAAGCAGTGGGAAGAAGTGTTCAGTGTACAGAAAGAACCGAATGAACGAGCGTCTCTCTATGACCTAGACGTGAATGATGCAGGGGATGTTGTTGTTTTGCACCATGCCTATCGATCAAGCCCTGTATTGTGGAAGTACTCGGAAGGAGACAGATCCGTTGTGGAACTAAGAATTCGCCGACTTGATCAAGGAGTGGGAGCAGTGCGGCTTGCACCTAATGGTCGAACGATCAGTTACGTGGAAAAAGGATACCTCACATTTGTGCAGATGAGAGGAGGCAGACAATGAGCTCATTTGTCACGTTGACAGAAGCTCGTGACGCTGCAGCGACCGTGTATGAGGGGGTAGGTTTAGTTCCATCTGGCTGGGAGATCGATTCCACGTTTGGCGATGGAGGAGAGCGTGAAGGGCCTGCTGGTGGCTATGTGTATGCCCTTAAACCAGCTGGGACCGACGATGGCCGTCGGATGTTGGTGTTCAGAGGGACGGAAATCATACTCACCAATGTCAAGGACGTTTTTGCTGACGTCACGGACATTGGAAAGACGCAATTCAGTCAATTGGACGAATTTGTTAATCCATGGCTCGCCCAACAATTAGTTGCAGGAAGAAATGTTGAGTTAGTAGGACATAGTTCGGGTGGGGCGCTGGTCCAGTGGGCGATCAATGACACGAACATGAGAGATGAGAGCGCCAATAATCTAGCTTCGGTCTTGGAGATAGCCCGTACGCTACCCGATCCAATAACGGAAATACCGAATCCCGATTTTCAAATTAATCCCAACCAACTCCACTTCACCACCTTCAATGCGCCAGGGGTCACACATGTGCTGGGAGGCATGACCCCGACTACGGACCGTACATCTATTGTGGCGGGTGAACACCATGTCGTCATTGGGCAGCCGCCACTTCTACAGGGCGATGTCGTCCACTTGCTTGGAGGGCCGCATGTCGGTGGGATCGGGACGCAGCTGATTGGCCACCGAGTGGACTTTGCCGACTTTCGTGATGGGTTGTTTGCTCATACCATCGACAAACCGGAATACTGGATGGCCCCTGTGGTTGCCTACACCCCGCTGCAGTTGGATTTGGCTTTGGCCCAATCATTTGCAAATCATTATGCGCAACTCGGCAATACCGACGGCACGGTCGAAGGTAATGCGGAAGCGGCGTTCCGCTTGACCTTGTATGCCTCATCGTTAGGCGTGGGGTTGGGTGTGGGGCTGCTTGCGAAGCAGGCGGAAGTATCAACAGAATTGGCAGGATTGCAGTTCGACCGTGACGTGTTTGCGAACACATTGGCCTTGCCGGGTGTCGGGATCAATCGAGCCTTGGACATGATTACTCGTGCTGCAATCGCTGCAGAGCGAGATATGGTGCACCTGCAACAGCTGGTGAGTTCGGCCTTGATCGCGGTTGGCGAGGTTGTAACCGGCACCGTTGGGGCTGTCGAGAGTTTTGTCACCGACACGCTCGTTCCATGGATCACCGACACCGCTCATGGTATCGGCAATGCGGTCACGGACTTTCTGCACGATGCGGCTGGGGTGTTCGATCTTGGGCGTTCCCTAGATTTCAACGATCTTAATTTAATTGCTCAAACCTATGCGGCTGAACTCAATGACCCACGTCTCTCACCATCAATTCGGACTGCCATCGAAGATGCCCGCGAAATTGTTCAGCGCGCTGGCCAGACGGTGGTGATCCAGTCTGGGATGGGGGCCAATCCCTTTCACACACCGGGTTATGTGCCGGGTGGGCCGTCGAGCGCTACGCTGGAAGAGCGGTTAGGAGAAATCTTTCGGCTGTCGCTCCCCTTTGCGGCGGGAGTGGGCGGGCAGCGGGTGTCGCTGCATCTGCAGGGTCCTCAGGCCAATCAACTCAGTGTCGCGACGGATGAGGGCGCCCAGACGGTCGGTCCCGATGGGACGGTTGAGTTGATTGTGCCGGAGGGCGCGGATCAGGTGCGATTTACCCTGATTGCGAGTGACGAGGTGTCCGCCGATGCCACGGTGACCTTGTCGGCAACATTGGTGGATGAAATGGGCGAGGCTACGCATGAGACGCAGGTGGAAAGCGTGGTCAGCGTGACGGCGTTTGTGGGGACTGGAAATGATGGCTATGAGCAATCAGTTGAAGATTATTCGTATCTGACATTGGCAGACTATGCCTTGATAGAAGGCTTGCTTCCAATAGGGGCTGGCGGTTTTCTTCATCAAACGCTCATCGGGGGCCAAGGGCCTGATGCGATCAATTATTGGCAGGGGTTTGGAGATGACACCCTCTATGGTAACGGGGGTGATGATTGGATTTCGGGTGGGTATGGCCATGATCTCCTCTACGGTGGAGATGGCGATGATCAGCTTCTAGCGGATCCTTACGACTATCACCCTGATCCCGTCGCTACGCCAGGCCCCTTATTACCACCTCCTACGTTGGACGGGAAAGACTATGTGGATGGGGGGGAGGGAAACGATCGCATCGGTGGTGGTGGGAATGATGATCGGCTCATCGGTGGGGCGGGGGATGACAAGATCTGGGGTGACGCGCTCACCCGTGGGACGTACATCGATAATCCTGGTGGGAGCCAAACCTTTGTATCGTTGACAGGTGCTCTCCATCCCGGCAACGACATCCTTGAAGGTGGCGAAGGGAACGATGAGCTCCATGGGGATGGGGGCGATGACATCCTCGATGGAGGAGCGGGGAACGACCTGTTGATTGGGGACACGCAACCGGGGGAAGCGGTGCTGACGTCGATGGAGGTCGGGGATGATTTCCTCAGTGGTGGAGAAGGCGATGACGAGCTCCAAGGGAATGCCGGGGATGATGTGTTGCTCGGTGGAGTAGGTGATGATTTATTGTTCGGCGATGACGACGGTGTGGATCCGTCCCTGGAAGGGGATGATTGGCTTGAAGGAGGGGATGGGGCTGATCAGCTTCTCGGTAAGGGCGGGAACGATACATTAATTGGCGGGGAAGGCGATGATCTTGGCTCCGGTGGGGAGGGCGACGACGAGATCGTCGCTGGAGCAGGAGCCGATCAGTTTGATGGAGAAGCCGGTGATGATGTGCTGTTTGGCGATGATGGGAACGATCTGTTACTAGGAGGAGACGGTGTAGATGAGCTCGATGGCGGGGCTGATGACGATCGCTTGATCGGTGGCGATGGTCAGGACACCCTCTTTGGCGGAGACGGAGCCGATGAGCTTCAAGGTGGGCGTGGGAATGATCTGCTCATTGGTGATGCGGGCAATGATCTGGCTCTTGGGGAGGACGGCAACGATGAACTGTTCGGCGGCGACGGCAACGACAGTCTGCGGGGCGATGACGGGGATGATGCGCTGGACGGCGGAGCGGGCGACGACATTCTCGTCGGCGATGCAGATGGGCAGATCGGCGGAACCGGGGGGAACGATATTCTGATAGGTGGTGCCGGAAATGATGTCTTGGTTGGCGGTGGCGGACAAGATACGTATCTGTTCAATCTCGGCGATGGATTTGATCTCATCGTCGAAGCGGCTGGCGAAGGGAATCGGCTGGTGTTCGGTGCCGGGATCGATCCAAACACCGTCGCGGTGGCTGTAGGTCCCAACGACTCCCTTGTGATTCGTACCGGGAGTGGAGAAGAAGCGATTCAGATCGAGAACTTTGGGACGAATAATCTGACCGGGCTGCACCCGATCGACTCTTTTCAGTTCTCCGATGGGACTATCCGCACCTACAGCCAGCTGGCCGAAAGCGGGTTGGGAGTTTCAGTAGGCTTCGGCCACCCTCAAGCCCAGGGCACCGCGCAAGGAGAGAGGATTTATGGTGGGAGTGATAGTGATGTGATCAATGCCGGTGCTGGGAATGATATTGTGTTCGGGGGCACTGGGAATGATGCATTATTCGGTGGCACCGAGAACGATACGTTGTACGGCCAGGGAGATGATGATTCCCTTTACGGTGAGGACGGCGATGATGTGCTGGTCGCCGCCGTCGGGAATGACGCACTATTCGGGGGCATTGGCAACGATACCCTATTTGGCGGATCGGGCATCGATTATCTCGAAGGCGGCGTGGGCAACGATACCATTTACGCCGGGGCAGGAGATGATTGGTTCTTCGGCGATCACAATCCAAATACGTTTCCACCCAATAGCCCCGTGGTGATCGCTGGCGACGATTATCTCGATGGGGAAGAGGGTAATGATGATCTCCGAGGAGGAGCAGGCAACGATACGCTGCTCGGGGGGTCGGGGAACGATCTCCTTCTCGGGGGAGACGGAGACGATGTGCTTCATGGAGGGGTTGGGAACGATACCTTGCGCGGAGAGCTCGGCGTAGATGTGATCTATGGCGAAGCAGGTAACGATAGCCTCTACGCGGGCTCTCGGCCAACAGGCAGCGGCGGCGGAGGCGGAGAAGGTGGCGGTGGAGGCGGGGGAGAGTTTTTTGCATTTTTTGCGTTCGCGCAGCCGGTGGACCAGCTGCTTGCGGGCGATGGTGACGACTATCTGAACAGCGGCAATGAGTATTTCGAGACAAGCGACTCTCTATTGGTCGGTGGCGGAGGAAATGACACGTTTGTCATCGATAGTGCCGCCGACACGGTGATAGAGGAGATAGACGGCGGGATCGATACCGTTGAAACGTTTGCCAGTTACACTCTTCCTGATCATGTCGAAAATCTGAACTTCGCCGGATTCTCCGGTCTGGTAGGAATCGGGAACGCACTGGACAATGTGATGCGTGGGCTCGGCCAAGGAACATTGGATGGCTGTGCTGGGAACGATACGCTGATCGATGCCCAAACCTATCTTTTCGGACGAGGTGATGGGCACGATACAATTGTGGAGAATGATCCAAGCAGTGCGCCGTATTTCTCCGGAGGGCTTCGGGATACGATCTTAATGGCAGCCGACATTGCTCCGGCCGATGTTGGTTGGCAGAGGAACGGAAATGACCTTGTTCTGACCGTCAATGGCACGACCGATCAAGTGACACTCGAGTCGTACTTCACCGTCGTCTTCAACCAAGGCGACTACCGAATCTCTCCTAATCTCTATCTCCCCGGGACGAGCAACATCAACGTTTCGTCACTGCCCTACTATGTCGCTCCTTCACAAGTCGAGCAGGTGCAGTTTGCCGATGGAACGGTCTGGGGAGCGGGAACATTCGGCGCGACACAATTAGGCTCCTACGGGTCCAATGTCTACGCATTCGGACGTGGTGATGGACAAGCCATGATCGTCGATTTCGATTTCACCGGTGAGCAACCGTCCGACGTGCTTCAAGTGAAACCGGATGTCTCGCCTGACGACGTGACGGTCCGCCGGGTTGGAGATGATTTGGTCCTTGGCATCACGGGGACACCCGATCAGCTTACCATCGAGTCGCATTTCGCTTCCGTCTTTGTCTTGCCGCCGTTCGCTGCGATTGGACGGACGGTGAGCGCCTATCAACTGGAGCAGATCCAGTTTGCCGATGGCACGGTGTGGGATGCTGCGATGATCGCGAGCCTGGTGCCGATCATGGGCACCGAGCAGAACGACGTTCTCCAGGGAACAAACCTGGACAACGTGCTGGTGGGACTCGGTGGGTACGATACCTTACAAGGTCTGTCCGGCAATGATCGAATCGAAGGTGGTCCAGGTAATGATCTTTTGGAGGGTGGCACGGGCCACGACACCTATCTTTTCAAGATCGGCGACGGGATCGACACGATTGAGGATGTCGCGGCAGTCGGCGAGAGGAACCAGATTCAATTCGGCGTGGGGATCAGCCAGAGCGATCTGACCTTCACGCACGACGAGGCGGCATGGACTCTCACCATCCACGTCGGGAGTAGTGGCACAGAACGGCTGGTGCTGACGAACTTTGATCCCACTGGGGCGAATGGTTCGCTGGTCGTCGGGACGCTGGCCTTCGTGGATGGCGGCACCATAAATCTGGCTGATCTCCATCCCCCGAACCATGCGCCGACTCTGGCGAATCCGCTGGTAGATCAGACTGTCTCGGAAGATGCTCTGTTCAGCATCGAGGTTCCGGCCAACACCTTTGCCGACGCCGATGTCATTCATGGCGATGTCCTTACGTACCGTGCTGCGCTCGCCGATGGGACTGTCTTGCCTGTCTGGCTGAGTTTCGATCCGTTGACCCGCATCTTCAGCGGCACGCCCGTTCCTGGTTCGGCGGGGACACTTCAACTCACAGTCACGGCGTCCGACAGAGGCAGTCTCAGCGTGAGCGACGATTTTACGCTGGCCATCTCCGGGCCGCTGCCAAGGATCCTTGCCGGCAGCGAGGGGGACGATCTGCTCATCGGGGCACGTGGCGATGATATTTTGAGCGGCTTGGCTGGAAACGATCTTCTTCAGGGGGAGGAGGGGTACGATCAGCTTGATGGCGGGAACGGCGCCGATACGATGGCTGGCGGGACCGGGAATGATACCTATGTGGTGGAGAATTTCTTCGATGTGGTGACGGAAGCTTCCAATGAAGGAACGGATACGGTGCAGAGTTCGTTGCCAGTCTATATGTTGGGTGCCAATGTGGAGAACTTGACGCTGACTGGGATCCGACCAAGCGCAGGGATCGGGAATGCGTTGAACAATACGATACTGGGCAATGGCGAAGCGAATCTGTTATTCGGCGGCAACGGGAATGATGTGCTGCAAGGCGGGGCCGGGAGCGATGTGCTGGATGGCGGATTCGGCGCCGATACCTTGCGTGGCGGGCTTGGGAACGACATAGTCAACGGCGGCAGCGGCAACGACATCTATTTCTTCGGCCGCGGCGAAGGGCAGGATCTCGTGCAGGACAATGGCGGGTCGGCAGACCGGGTCGCCTATGATGCCGGGGTCAACCCGCTCGATCTCGTCATTAGCCGGCAAGCGAACGATCTTCGCCTGTCCATTCATGGGTTGACCGATTATGTGACGGTCCAGAACTGGTACATCAGTTCCTCCAATCGGACCGAGACGATCCAGGCGGGGAACGGCCAGACCTTACTCAGCACACAGGTCGATCAGCTCATCCAAGCCATGGCCTCATTCAGCCAGCAGTCTGGTCTCACGTGGGATCAAGCGATCGATCAACAGCCGCAACAGGTTCAGGCGGTGCTGGCGGCGAGCTGGCAGTAGCATCGGACGGAGTGCGGGGTTGGGAAGGTGTGAAACGATACACGTGAGGCGCCATTCTTGTCTGGCTCGTACAGCGCGTCCGGGATCCAACGGAGAATCCGCCTCTCGTTGGATGTGTCCGTTTTGTCCCCCCAGTTTCTCTTTAGTCATATTTCCATAATTCGACCCCGTTCGTCCCATCAGTGGCGGTAAAGAACAGCGTCCCGCTCGCGTTGGTGAGATTCGACGGAGTCGAGGCGTTGGGGCCCGGGTTGATATCCTGCACCAACAGGGTGCCGGGTGCAGTGCCATCGGATTTCCACAATTCGATCCCGTTGGCCGCATCAGTGGCGGTGAAAAACAGTGTTCCATTCATGTTGGTGAGCTCAAATGGGAAGGATCCGTTGGGGCCCGGGAAGATGTCTTGCACCAACAGGGTGACTGGTGCAGTGCCATAGGATTTCCACAATTCGACCCCGTTTATCCCATCAGTGGCGGTAAAGAACAGCGTCCCGCTCGCGTTGGTGAGATTCGACGGAGTCGAGGCGTTGGGGCCCGGGTTAATGTCCTGCACCAGCAGGGTGCCGGGTGCGGTGCCATCGGATCTCCACAATTCGACCCCATTCGTCCCATCAGTGGCGCTAAAGAACAGTGTGCCGCCCACGTTGGTGAGCCCTAATGGGATCGATCCGTTGGGGCCCGGGTTGATATCCTCTACTAACGTCGTACCGGGGGGTGTCCCATCCGACTTCCATAATTCGACCCCGTTGATTCCATCATTGGCGGTGAAGAACAGTACTCCATTCACGTTGGTGAGATTCGACGGAGTCGAGTTGGCAGGGCCCGGGAAGATGTCCTTCACTAACATTGTGCCGGGGGCGGTGCCATCGGACTTCCACAATTCGATCCCGTTGGCCCCGTCAGTGGCGGTGAAAAACAGTGTGCCGTTGACGTTGGTGAGATTCGACGGAGTCGAGCTGGTAGGGCCTGGGAAGATGTCCTTCACTAATATCGTGCCGGAGGCGGTGCCATCGGATTTCCACAATTCGATCCCGTTCGTCCCATTACTGCTGGTAAAGAACAGCGTCCCATTCACGTTGGTAAGATTTGACGGGATCGACCCGTTGGGGCCCGGGAAGATGTCCTTCACTAACAGCGTGCCGGCCAGGGTCCCTTGTGATTTCCACAATTCGAACCCGTTGACGCCATCACTGGCCCCGAAGAACAGCGTTCCGTTCACGTTGGTGAGTCCGGTGAGGAACGAACTGGCAGGCCCGGGGAAAATATCCTTTACCAACAGCGTGCCGGAGGCGGTGCCATCGGACTTCCAGAGTTCCACTCCGCTCGTCCCATCATCAGCGGCAAAGAACAGACTGCCGGCCACCAACTCTCCCGGATTCGACGACCCAGCTCCGGGGTTGATATCCCTGACCAGTTGCGCCGTGGCTGTCATGCCTGGTGCTGTGCTTCCCCCACCTCCTTCACTACAGGCGGTGAATGACAGACCTAGGAACAGACCATAGGCAACCGCACAGAGTACAGGGCTGAGGACGTTCACCGGGACACCTACCATTTCGCGCCTGCCCCGCCGCCTGCGGTATCCGTCAATTGTGAGCGACGGAGTGAAGAGGAAGCGCGCTACCGGGCTGACAATTCGCGTTCATGTCAACATAAGGATTGTCCAAAACAATCCGCAAGCCCTCCTTTCGGTGGTACTTGTCCGACAGTCCGGGGGGCTACTGTAACAAGAGACTGTCCGGCGGGGTGTACACTTCATGTGGCTCTGCGGCCGTTGTGCTTCGAGAGCAGTAGCGGGACCGGTCCGCTCGATCTGGTGATCAGCCGGCAGGCCAGCGATCTGCGCATTGCGGTTCACGGCACATCCAACCAGGTTACGATTCAGAATTGGTATGCGGGCGCAGCTTCCCAGGTCGAGACGATCCAGGCCGCCAACGGGTACGTGCTGCTCAGCACGCAGGTGGACCGACTCATTCAGGCCATGGCCTCGTTCAGCCAGCAGCCCGGTTTGACATGGGATCAAGCGATCGATCAACAGCCGCAGCAGGTGCAGGCGGTGCTGGCGGCGAGCTGGCAGTAGGGAGCTGGTAAGTGGTGAGTAGCAAGGTGTGGTATGTGAGACGGGAAGGATGAGGGGCAAGGGACGATATCGTATTCCCTTCCCATGCTCTCATTCTTTGCCACGTACCACGTACTACACTGTTTCACGAAGGGAGATTCTCGCAGAACAGATCAACCGTTTTCTGAAAGAGAAAGAGTAATGTGTCCTGCGGAGAGGCCGCGAGCGCGGCATTGGCGGCGGCGCGTACGTCACTGCGGGTGAGGTGAAAATGCGCGGCGACCAAGGAAGCGTCATCGTGATCAAGCTCAGTGCCTCGGCGAAGCTTGGCGATCACGAAGTCCACAGGAACCAATAGTCGAATCCGAAGCCGCTCCTGCCGGACCAAGTCTGTTGCGCGGTCCCGGTACCCGGGCGGCATGGCGACAACCGACCAGCCGGAAAAGTTCTGTGTCAGATCGGCCGGAATATTCTGCGCCGTCAAAAACTCCAGCAAGGGGCCTACCGGGCCTTGGAGTTCCCCATCGATATCGCGAGTGGCGCGATCGGATACCCCGTAGGCATGAAGCGCCAAGGCTCCGACGAGAAGCAAGTCGATGGCTGCGCCAGTTTCCGAGACGTAACGGGCTAGCAGGGCCACCAGCTCTTCAGCGGTGAGCGTAGACAAAGTAAACCGCCTCAGCAAATGTGCGATAGTCTCGAAAATCGAGCGGACCTGAGTCCTCGGGGAGTGGGGCTCGGTGAAACAGGTAGGCAAGCAGGCGTCGATAATGCGTGTGCCATCGACAGGCAGTTTGATAGGCCTGTTGAACTGATGGATCCGTCTGCCAAGGCGCTAGGTCGAGCTGGTCGTTGAGGAGGATTTCCAGCCACAGCATCCGGCGGCCGCGCTCGGTGCGTAACGCCTCTTCAACGGAAGCTGTCCCAAGGTAAGCCGGCAGCACTTTGAGCGGTGCTGGACTGTGAGGAGCCGACTGTGACATGGGGACGAGTGTACCACAGCGCCGAGGGGAGAAGCACCGGCCGATCCAAGAGGGGCAGGCCATGCTGCCGTCCTGGAGAAGAAAAGGTGTCATCCACTGGCGAACGGCAATTGGGGACGTGAGGGGCAAGCAGCAAGTGGCAAATGGAAAAGGATGAGAGGATGGTAAATGGGGAATGGTGTATTGAGACGTCCATGTTGCCCAGCTAGCGTGTCTTCAAGTCACGGTGATTTGAAACAGATTTCCCAGCCGGTGTTCTTGAGAGCCAGCCTAGTTTGAATTCCTTCCAGCATTGTTCGGAACAAGATTGAGCCATCTCCCTCCTTTGGGGGGGGGTAGGTAGTCACGCTTGACATTGAAAGAAACGGAGGCGCATACGTTTAAGAACTAGCCAATATACTGCCAGCCTGACGCTCATGGAGGACTCCTAATCATGGCGCTCATCACCGGCTCATCCACCACCGATTGGTCGACGATTTCACTTAGTCAGGTCGATTTTGAGACGCATTTCGTCACGTTCCTGAATCGAGTGGGCCAGATACTCACAGCGATACAGAACCCCGCTAATTATTCCATTGTTTCGGCAAGTCGGACCGTAGTGGTCCTGGACCTTGTTTCGGGTGGAAGACTGCGGCTCGCGCTTTCCGGAGTCACTCCTCCCTTAACCACCTCGTTTAGCTTCAGCAACACTGTCACCGGGGAACTGTTGCAGTATGGCAGCAGAGTTCTTGGTAACGGTGATGAATTTGTGACCTCTGCAACAATCGGGTCCACGGGGTTCTCCGAAACGGTCAAGGGCAACATCTTTATCCCCTCGGACTTTCCGCCGAACGGGAATGTGTCGGGCTCGGTGACCTCGTTGGTCGTGAAGATCGGCTCCGCTACGGTCACTTTCAGCGGAAGTCTCAACATGACGGGCGATCTCATCAGCGCGAGTCTGACCGGCACCGTCACTGCAGTGTTGGTCGCGTCGGGGGCCAATACGATCAAGATGACCGGTTTGGCAATAAACATCGATGTGATCGAGGCCGCGTTTGCATCCAATGCCCTGTCAACGGTCAGTGACCTCTTCTCCGTCGTGGGTGATCAGCTCAATGGCGACGACCTCATCACCTACACAAATAATTCCGGCGTTGGGATGAGCTTTTTCGGGGGCGCTGGCAATGACACGATAAACATCAGCGGCCTCAGGGGGGATACGCTCAACGGCGGTGCCGGCAACGACATCCTCGTTGGTGGTCTGGGACAGGATACCGTCAACGGCGGGGCAGGTGACGATCAGATCACCATGTTGGTCACGGCGGGCAACGTCGATACCATCGATGCGGGCGCGGATACCGACACGCTGGTCCTCAGCGGCGTCGTGGGTGGTAACGGCCTAGTCGTGGTGAATCTCTCGGCAGCCGACCAGGTGGTGTCCATTGCAGGGGACCCGAATCGCGACAACCAGAGCCAAACGGGGTTTGAAGGCGTCAATGGTTCGTTGTTAGGAAGTGCGATGACCGTCACCGGCAGCGCCGGGGACAACGTCATCATCGGGTCGAACGGAGCCGACATCATCGATGGCGGGGATGGCAACGACACGATCATTGGTGGGGCGGGCAACGATCAGGTAACCGGCGGCGCGGGCAACGACGTGCTCAATGGGGGGCTGGGGGCCGATACCCTGGTCGGCGGGACGGGTGACGACACCTACGTGATTGACAACCTGGGCGACCAGAGCACCGAGCTATCCGGCGAGGGGACTGACACGGTGCAGATCAACCGCACGGTCGATCTGAATGTGGCTCCCTTTACCGAGATCGAGCATGTGGTGCTGACCGGCGCAGCGGCGCTCAATGCGACAGGGGACGCCGGCGACAACAGCCTCACGGGCAACAGCGGGGCCAATATCCTCACTGGCGGCGACGGCAACGATACGCTCACCGGCAATGCCGGTAACGACATTCTCAATGGCGGCTCTGGCGACGACGCGATGGATGGAGGGACGGGCAACGATGTCATCCTGATTGGGAACGACGCCGATCATGGCGTGGGTGAGGTGATCGATGGAGGAGCCGGGACAGACATACTGCGCTTCACCAGTACCACCGATGATCAGACCCTGGTGCTGATGGCCGGGGTCACCGGTATCGAGGCGGTCGTGATTGCGAATGCGGCGGGACTCGCCACCGGCACGACGGATCTGAACGTAGATGCCTCGTTGGTGACCAGTGGGCTGCTCATGACCGGCAACGCGGGCGACAACGAGCTCACGGGGACCGGGTTCAACGACATCCTCAATGGCGGCGCCGGCGACGATGAACTGAACGGAGGCGCGGGGACCAATTTGCTGATCGGCGGCGGCGGCAATGACACCTTCGTCGTGACGACGGCGACCGATCTGGTGAGCGAAGGGCTCAATGGCGGGCTCGATACTGTGGAGGCGGCGCTGAGCTATACGCTGGGCGCCAACGTGGAGAATCTGGAATTGACCGGAAACTTGGCTATCAACGGTACAGGCAATGCCCTCAACAACAGCCTCACCGGCAATGACGGCGCCAACGTGCTGACGGGTGGAGCAGGCAATGATCTGCTCGAGGGAGAGGATGGAGCGGACACAGTCCTCGGCGGGATCGGGAACGACCGCATTGTGATGGACGTGGAGGTGGGGGCCATTGATATCGCAGACGGCGGACTCGGCCTCGATACACTGGCCTTGGTTGGCACGGTGGGGGGGATCGGTCCCGTGACAGTGAACTTGGCGGCAGGGGCAGGCGACCAAGTGACGGACATCGGGGGGACGCCGGAAGGCCTGCTTCAGAACAACTTCGAGCATCTCGATGCGTCGGGGTTGGACGGCACGGTGACTGCGACCGGCAGCGCCGGAGCGAATGTCATGATTGGCTCGGACGGTGTCGATGTGCTCGCCGGCCTGGCGGGGAACGACATCCTCAACGGTGGTGCAGGCGACGACACCCTAGACAGCGGCGACGGCAACGATATCATTTTGATCGCCGATCAGGGGGATCACGCCGGGGGTGAAGTTGTGGCTGGCGGGACCGGCACAGACGTGGTGCGTTTCACCAATACCACCGATGGCCAAACGCTGGTGCTGACGAACGGGGTGACCGGCATCGAGGCGGTGGTCATTGGCACTGCGGCGGGGGTGACCACGGGGACCACGGCTCTCAATGTCGATGCCTCGGCGGTGACCGGCACGGGGCTGCTCATCGTGGGCAATGCGGGGGACAATCTGCTCACGGGTACCGGAGGGAACGATCTACTCAATGGCGGTGCGGGCGATGATACCCTCGATGGCGGCGGCGGCACAAATGTGCTGGTGGGGGGCGCGGGCAACGACACCTTCATCGTCAATAATCAGGCGACTGACCTTGTGAGCGAAGGGCTCAATGGCGGGATCGATACCGTGGATGCATCCCTGAACTATACGCTAGGCGCCAACGTGGAGAACCTGACGCTGACAGGGGGTGCCCTCAACGGCACCGGCAATGCGCTCAACAATGTCCTGACCGGGAACGACCTTGCTAATAATCTCCAGGGAGGGGCTGGCCACGATACGCTCATCGGTGGGCTGGGTGAGGATACGGTCCTCGGCGGGACCGGGAACGACCGCATTGTGATGGACGTGGCGGTCGGGCACGTGGATACGGCGGATGGTGGGATCGGGCTCGATACGTTGGCGCTGGTAGGTGCAGTTGATGGAGACGGGGTGGTGGTGGTTGACCTCTCTTCGTTGACCGATCAGGTAACGCGCATCGGTACGGTCGATCCCGAGTTGCTAGAGCAGAGGAACTTTGAGAACCTCGATGCCTCCGGGCTGGGCAGTTCAGTCCAGGCGACCGGCAGTGCCGGGGCGAATCTGTTGATCGGCTCGGACGGTGCCGATGTGCTCGCCGGTCTGGCGGGGAACGATGTGCTGAGCGGCGGGGCGGGGATCGACGACGTGCAGGGCGGTGCCGGCAACGATGTCATCCTGATTGGGAACGATGCCGATCATGGCGTGGGTGAGGTGATCGATGGAGGAGCCGGGACAGACGTCCTGCGCTTCACGAGTACGACCGATGACCAGACCCTGGTGCTGACAGCCGGGGTCACCGGCATTGAGGCGGTCGTGATTGCGAATGCGGCGGGACTCACCACCGGCACAACGGATCTGAACGTAGATGCCTCGGCCGTGACCAGCGGGCTGCTCATGACCGGCAATGCGGGCGACAACGAGCTCACCGGGACGGGGTCTAACGACATCCTCAATGGCGGCGCCGGCGACGATACCTTAGATGGCGGCGCGGGGACCAATTTGCTGTTCGGCGGCGGCGGCAATGACACCTTCGTCGTGGCGACGGCGACCGATCTGGTGAGCGAAGGGCTCAATGGCGGAATCGACACGGTCAAGGCGGCCATCAACTATGTGTTGGGGGCCAATGTCGAGAACCTGGAATTGACCGGGACCGCGGCAATTGGCACGGGCAATACGCTCAATAACGTCATCACGGGTAACGGGGAGGACAACTTTCTGATCGGCAATGCGGGCAACGACACCCTGGAAGGCGAGGCTGGTGAGGACACGGTCCTCGGCGGGATCGGGAACGACCGCATCGTGATGGACGTGGCGGTCGGGGATGTGGATACGGCGGATGGCGGGATCGGGCTCGATACCTTGGCGCTGGTGGGCACGGTGGGGGGCAGCGGCCTTGTAACCGTGAACTTGGCGGCGGGCGTGGGCGATCAAGTGACGGACATTGGGGGAGCGGCGGAGAGCCTCATCCAGAACAATTTCGAGAACCTCGATGCGTCGGGGTTGAATGGGACAGTGCATGCGACCGGCAGTGCCGGGGCGAATCTGCTGATCGGTTCGGATGGTGCGGATGTGCTCAACGGCGCAGCCGGCAACGACATCCTCAACGGAGGCGCGGGAGACGATACCTTGAGCGGCGGCCTGGGGAATGACACGTTCCTTTTTGACGCTGGTGATGGGCAGGATCTCGTAGAGGACAACAGTGGAATCGCCGACGTGGTCCGGTTCGGTGCCACCATAGATTCCCAGGATCTGGTGATTAGCCGCCAGGCCGATGATCTGCGATTGGCCGTCGCCGGCTCGACGGATACTGTCACGATTCAGAATTGGTACAGCGATCCGGTGAATCGTACGGAGACGATTCAGGCCGGTGATGGGCAGACCCTCCTCAGCGCGCAAGTCGATGTGCTCATTCAAGCGATGGCGGCCTTCACCACCCAGACCGGGTTGACATGGGAGACTGCCAGCACAGGTGGCGGTACCGCAGAACAACAAGCGGCCTTCCAAAATACTATTGCCGCGAACTGGCAGTAGGGCACTGGCAAGTGGTGAGTGGCGAGTAGAAAGGCGTGAGACGTGAGGGATGTGAAGGAACGAGTAAGGAGTGATCGGGAGGTACAGGACTTCCGCGTTGCACCAGTCACGAAAATATTGTGCATTCCAAGAGAGGATCTTGTGATGTTTCCATGTCGGCAGAGGTAAGAGAGGGTGCTGTTTTGGATTCCACCCCTGTTTCTGCCGGTGCAGTTCCCGATACGGGTCTGCTCTGTCTCCTGATCCTGACGCGGTTTTACGATCTCCCTGCCGACGGCTCGCAGCTCCGCCATCAGTTTGCGCAGTCCGGCCAGCCTCTTTCCGATACCGAACTGCTCCGCGCCGCGAAACATCTTGGACTGAAGGCCGGGTTGCTCAAGACCCAGTGGAGCAAACTGCCCGGTATTCCGTTGCCTGCTGTCGCCAAACGAACTGATGGCCGTTACGTCGTGCTGGCTAAGATCGAAGCTGAGAAGGTACTGATTCAAGATCCGGCCGAAGCGCGTCCGCTTATTTTGTCTCGCGAGCAATTCGAATCGACATGGACCGGGGAGCTGCTGCTCTTTACCAAACGGGCGAATCTGCGCCTGCAAGATCTGAAGTTCGATTTCACCTGGTTCATTCCCGCGATCGTCAAATACCGGAAGTTGTTGGGCGAAGTGCTGGTTGCCTCGTTCTTTCTGCAACTCTTCGCGCTCTTGACGCCGCTCTTCACACAAGTCGTCATCGACAAGGTGCTGGTGCACAAGGGCTTTACCACACTGCATGTACTGGCGATCGGCATGATCACGCTGGCGGTTTTCGAGGCAATCCTGGGCGGGCTGCGCACCTATTTGTTTGCCCATACGACCAACCGGATCGACGTGGGCCTGGGCGCGCAACTGTTCCGCCATCTCTTGGCCCTTCCGCTGTCATACTTCGAAGCCCGACGTGTCGGCGATACGGTGGCCCGGGTGCGTGAGCTGGAACAGATCCGCCAGTTTCTGACCAGCAATTCCGTGACGGTGGTTCTCGACGTGATCTTTACGATCGTCTTCCTGGCCGTGATGTGGTTCTACAGCCCCATGTTGACGATCGTGGTGATGGCCTCATTGCCGTTCTATGCGCTGCTGTCGGTCGCGATTACGCCGGCAATCCGGGCCCGGCTCCATGAAAAGTTCAATCGCGGCGCAGACAATCAAGCGTTCTTGGTGGAGACCGTCAGCGGTATGCAGACCGTCAAGGCAATGGCGGTCGAGCCACCGCTGCTTCGCAAGTGGGAAGAGCAGCTGTCCGGCTATGTGCGGGCGAGCTTTCGCGCGACGAGTCTGATCACGGTGGCCGGTCAGGTCGCAACCGGTGTTCAGAAGATTACGACGGTGGCCATCCTCTGGGTCGGCGCCTATCATGTGATCGGCGGGGAGCTGAGCATCGGACAGTTGATTGCCTTCAATATGCTGTCGGCTCAAGTGACGGGCCCCATGCTGCGCCTGGTGAATCTCTGGCAGGAGTTTCAACAGGTGGGTATTTCGGTCCAACGGCTGGGTGATGTGCTCAATTCGCAGCCGGAGCCGTCCTATAATCCGAATCGCACAACGCTTCCCCATGTCGCCGGACAGGTTGTATTCGAAGATGTGACATTCCGTTACCGCCCGGACGGCCCCGAAGTGCTGCGAAAGGTGTCGTTCTCGGTCGCGCCGGGACAGGTGATCGGCCTTGTCGGACGGTCGGGGTCCGGGAAGAGCACGATTGCGAAATTGATCCAGCGGCTCTATGTGCCGGAGCGCGGGCGCATTCTGGTCGACGGCGTCGATTTGGCGCAGGTCGATCCGGCCTGGCTGCGGCGGCAAGTGGGGGTGGTCTTGCAAGAGAACTTTCTCTTCAATCGCTCAGTACGGGACAATATCGCGCTGACCGATCCCGGCCTGGCAATGGAACGGGTAATCCAGGCAGCCAAGCAGTCGGGCGCCCATGAGTTCATTCTCGAATTGCCGGAAGGCTATGATACGTTGGTCGGCGAGCATGGATGTTCGCTTTCCGGCGGGCAGCGCCAGCGGATCGCGATTGCACGGGCCTTGGTTGCGGATCCGCGTATTCTGATCTTCGACGAGGCGACCAGCTCGCTGGACTACGAATCCGAAGCGGTCATCCAACAGAATATGGCTCAGATTTGCAAAGGGCGCACGGTCTTCATCGTGGCTCATCGGCTGAGCACGGTGCGTCCGGCCCATCGGATCTATGTCGTTGAACGGGGCGAGATCGTGGAGCAAGGTTCGCACGAGGAGTTGCTCCGCATGAACGGGTTCTACACGAGATTGCACAAGTATCAGGACGGCGGAGCAGCCGTGAAATGTGAGGGGTGAGTAGTGAGGGGTGAGGGGTGAAGGGGTGAAGGGGAAGTGGCAAATAGCGAGTGGCTCGGAACGAATGACGAGGCGTGAGTGTTGAGGTATTCGGAACAGCCGGTTGAGGACGACGGAGTCCGCACTCTTGCCACTTACCACTCGCCACTTGCCTGTGATGCATGAGGAACTGAGGTCGCATGGCATTTGGAATGATTGCACGGCATTGGACGGTGTGGAAGGCGGCGTGGCAGGCTGAATCCAGCCGCCAGATCGGCACGGCGCCGAGAGGCCGTGCGACGGAGTTTCTGCCGGCGGTGCTGGAAATTCAACAGGCGCCTCCGTCCCCCATCGGCCGCGCGATTCTCTGGACAATTCTGGCGGTCTTTACGGCCGGCGCGTTGTGGGCCACGTTTGGCTGGATCGATATCGTGGCCACGGCGCAGGGGAAAATTATTCCCAGCGGCTATTCAAAAACGATTCAACCGTATGAAACCGGTGTGATCGCCTCGATCCATGTGCAGGACGGGCAGACCGTGAAAAAAGGCGATGTGCTGATCGAGCTCGACCCGACGCTCAATCGCGCGGATCGCGACCGGGCGGTCAATGAATATCGAGCTGCCAAAGTGGAGGCGGCGCGGTTGCGGGCGTTGATCGCAGGCCGGAGCACGTTCGAGGCGCCGGGCGATTCGGACCTTGCCTACGTCGTGCTGCAGCAGCAGTTGCTGCGCGATCAGCTGGCCGAATACCAGGCCAAGATGGCGGCGGCGCAGCATCTGGTTGATCAACGCAAGGCCGCGCTTGATCAAACCCGGGAGAATATTCTCCGATTGGAAGCCACGGTCCCGATGGAGGCGGAACGCGCAGCGGCGTACAAGCGCCTGCTCGAACATGAGGCCGTGACGAAGATGGATTTCTTGCAGGCCGAAGGACAGCGGATCGACAAGACGCAGGAACTGGCCGGACAAAAGAAGAAATTGCAACAAGATATGGCGGCGCTTGCAGAGGCCGACAAGCACTATCGGGCCATGATCTCGGAATTCCAGCAATCAAAACAGGTGGAGCTGTCCGCTGCTGAAACCAAATCCGCCTCGCTTGCACAGGACGTGACGAAGGCGGGGCAAAAGGCCGACTTGCAGCGGCTGACGACGCCGATCGACGGTGTGGTGCAACAGCTGGCTGTGCATACGGTCGGCGGCGTGGTGACACCGGCCCAACCGCTGCTCATCGTCGTGCCGCAGGAACATCCGGTCGAGGTGGAAGCGCAGGTCGAAAACAAAGATGTAGGATTTGTGCGCGAGGGGCAGCCGGTTGAAATCAAAGTCGAAGCCTTTCCGTTCACCCTGTACGGAACCATTCCAGGTCGGGTTTTGACCGTTTCCAGCGACGCTGCGCCTATCGAAAAAGTGGGATTGGTGTATCCCACCAGGGTCAGCATGGATCGAGGGACCATCCAGGTCGAGGGGAAGCAGGTCCATCTTACGTCCGGCATGGCCGTCACGGTGGAGATCAAGACCGGCCAGCGCCGCGTGATCGAATATCTCTTGAGTCCGCTACTCAAATCCGTCCAAGAAAGTCTCAGGGAACGGTAGTTAGACGGTGAGAATGTCTGTTCCATTGCGCGTCAGTCTCTTGCTTGCCGGAGCTCTTGAGTGTGCGGTGAGCCAGGCCGGTTTTGCGGCCGGCGAAGAGACAGGGCTGTCAGAACCACTGGTTGCACCGGCACTCCATCTGACTCTGAAGGGCACCTTGGCCGCTGCGGCGGACAACAATCCCGATGTGCTTCTCTACAAAGAACGGATTCAGCAGGCCCAAGGGCAGGTACAGACGCAATTGGGAGCCATGTTGCCTAATGTGTCTGCCAATGTGCGGCAGACGAGACAGACACAGTTTCGAGGAACGTTCGGACTTGATCCGGTCCGGTCAGATCCCTTCAGCATCTTCGATACGCGTATCAGCGCGACGCAGAATCTCTTCAGCGCCAGTTTGATCCAGCGTTGGCGGGCGTCTCGTGAGGCTTTGCATGCCACTGAGCTCGAAGCGGATGCGAAGACGCTTGACACAATGGCCAGCGCGGCGCTGCTCTACATGGAAGGGTTGAAGGCCATGGCTATGGCCAAGATGCACGAGGCGAATGAATCGATCATGAGCGAGTTACTGGGGATCGTGAGGCAACGGCAGCGGGGCGGGGTGGCGACCGGACTGGACATTGCGCGGCTTGAAGCGCAATTGGCCGCAGAACGGCAGCGGGGATCTTCGGTACGATACGATCTCGAACATGCAAAACTCGGTCTGATCAACCTCTTGGCGTTGCCCCATGAGAGCAGGTTGGTACTGGCAGACGAATGGTCCACGGACGTGCAGGACATCCCTTCGTCGCAGCATGCCGTGGAGGATGCGTTGGCACGTCGTCCGGAAGTCCAGGCGCAGGTTACCCGTGTCAAAGCGTCGGAACTGACCTACTCCTCGATCACCGGAGAACGGCTGCCATCGCTGGTGGCTCAAGGGGACTATGGCCTGATCGGCAACCGGTGGAACAATACCCTCGATACCTATCAAATGGCGTTGAGCCTGCAAATTCCTATTTTTGACGGGGGGCAGCGTGAAGGCCGCATCGCAGAAGCGCAGAGCCGGTTACGACAGGAAGTGTTCAGGATGAGGTCGGTCGTTAATCAGGTCAAGATGGAAGTCCACGATGCACTGGCCTCATTGGCGGCGGCGAAAGAGCAGGTCAGGATCGCGCAAACCGGCCTGAAGATGGCGACGAAAGAACTGGAGTTGGCCCGCGAGCGCTATGCCGTGATTACGGCCGCCAGCCATTTTGAACTGACAAACGGTCTCTCGGCGGTGGCCCGCGCCAGAGAAAATCTGGTGATGGCCCTTTTTCAGCTTAATGCCGCCCGGGTCAATATCGCCCGCTCGACCGGCAATCTCCATGCGCTCAATTAGCCCGTCGATCCCTTGACTTGATCCGGCGCTTCACTCACACTGCCTCCGCATGTACGACCAGCCTGAATCCGAACTCCTTCGTCTCTTGGCGGAGCGGGCGGGGATTGCCGCCGACTACTACGACATTGCCGGAACACACCACGTGACGACGGATGAGACGCGCCGCGCGATTCTCGCCGCGATGGGCTTTCGTTCGTTGCATCGGACCGGGCTTGTGGAGGCCCTGACAGCCTGGGACCATCGCCCTTGGGTGCAGGGCTGCGATCCGGTTCGCATTCTGCGGCTGGGGGACGCGCCCGGCTTCTGGTCGTTGTATGTGCCGTGCGAGAGCGCAGATGATGCGATCGTGCGCGTACATTGGTTTCTCTGTGCAGAGAACGGTGAGCGCTGTCATGAACGGGAGGAAGGGCCAGGGCTGACCAGTGCCGAGACACGCAGCATTGACGGGCGGCGCTATATTCGCCTGACGTTCGGGCTGCCGCCGGATCTGCCGCTCGGCTATTACGAGGCGCGGGTACACACGCAGGGCGGTAGCGCGGACGTCAATGTGAGATTCCGGCTGATCGTGGCTCCCGACCGTTGCTATGTTCCGGAGAGCTTTCAGCAGGGCGGCCGTCTCTGGGGTGTGGCGCTGCAGCTCTATTCCTTGCGCAGTGAGCGTAATTGGGGGGTCGGAGACTTTCACGATCTTGCCGATGTCGTCGAGTGGGCCGGCAAGGGGCTGGGCGCGGCTATGATCGGTCTCAACCCGCTGCATGCGTTGAAGAACTCAACACCGTATCACATTAGCCCCTATTCCCCGAGCAGCCGACTGTTTCTTAATGACCTGTACATCGATGTCGAGGGTGTTTCTGAATGCCGCACGGCGCCTGAAGTGCGGGAGCGGCTGACCGATCCCTCCTTCCGCGCGCGGATTGAGGCCGCCCGGCAAAGCAACTTGGTCGATTACGATGGCGTGGCGTCGGCCAAACGCGAAATTCTGAATCTGTGTTACCAGGCCTTCCTCCGGGACAACTTTGAAGGGGCAGAGCCGGAATTGAAGCCGCACACGGATCGAGGGTGGAGCTTCCATCGGTACGTGCTGGAAGCAGGAGAACCGCTGATCCGCTACGCTCTGTTTCAAGCGTTGGAAGAGGAGGGACAAGCGGATTCCGTCTCCACCATGTGGACGAACTGGCCGGAAGGATACCGCATACCGGCATCCGATGCGGTGCGTGAGTTTCAGCGCCGGCAGATGCACCGGGTACGGTTCTTTCTGTATCTCCAATGGCTGGCGGCAGAGCAGTTGGGCGTGCTGAGGAAGAAGACGGCCGAGGCCGGTATGCCGATCGGGCTCTACCACGATCTTGCACTAGGCAGCGATCGACATGGCGCCGACGGCTGGCGTTTTCAAGAGGTGTTAGCGCTGGGCGCCGATTGCGGCGCGCCGCCCGATGCGTTTGCTCCGGACGGACAGAACTGGGGATTTTCCCCGGCCGATCCTCTTCGTCTTCGGGAGAGCGGCTACCAGTATATGATTGAGTTGTTTCGCAATAATCTGCGTTACGGCGGCGCGATCAGGCTTGATCATGTGATGGCGCTGTTCCGGCTGTTTTGGATTCCGCGCGGGGCGCCCGCGTCTCAGGGGACGTACGTGCACTATCCTGCCGAAGATCTCCTTGCGATCCTTGCGCTGGAAAGTACGCGGGCACGCACGCTGGTGATCGGAGAAGACCTGGGCACAGTCCCGGACTGGGTTCGTGACAGGCTGAGGGGCGCAGGCGTTCTCTCCTATCGGGTATTCTATTTTGAGCGAACCGAGACTGGAGCCTGGAAGCCGCCGGGTGCGTACCCGGCCCAATCCCTTGCCGTTGTGACAACCCATGATCTTCCTACGTTAAGCGGGTATTGGGAGGGCGCCGATATTC
Organism: Nitrospira sp.; assembly: GCA_022842445.1. Taxonomy (GTDB): domain Bacteria; phylum Nitrospirota; class Nitrospiria; order Nitrospirales; family Nitrospiraceae; genus Nitrospira_D. The sequence goes on along the minus strand of JALHPO010000001.1, from coordinate 460,735 downwards.
AGACTCGCGATGAGCTCGGTCTTATCGGGTCTGAACAAGCCAAAATTGGGATGTTGATGGAACGGCAGGCAGACAAAGCGCGAATCATCGGGGCATTACGATCAGAGGGGCTGTTGCCGCCCGGTGTCTCCGACGATCCAGGCCTGACCCCGGTCATGACCTGGGAGCTGGCCGATGCAATTCATCAGTATCTGGCACACACGCCTGCCTGGATGGTCCTGGCGAATATTGAGGATGTGATCGGTCTGTGCGCGCAAACGAACGTGCCGGGAACGGTCGATCAACACCCGAATTGGCGGCAGAAATTGAATGTGACGATCGAGGACTTGGCGCAGGATGTCCGATTCGCGCAGCTTGCGGCACAGTTGCGCCCGGCACGGTCTCTTGCGTAAGGACATCCCGCACACAGCCTTGGATTCAGGCAGAGACATCGACCGACTATGATGCACCGTAACCATCTCATCCTGAGCATTGCAGCCGCCTGTTTTCTTGTCATCTTTGTCATTGAAGAGTTTGCCCCTGCCAACGTTGTCGGCGCATATGGGTACGTGCTGCCGATTTTACTGGTCGCGATTCTGCGTAACCGGACCTTGATGCTGGTGACCGTGCTGGCTTGTGTCGCTGCGACCTATTCAGGTCTGTTGCAGCCGACCAAGCCCGGGCGGTTTCAGGCGGCGGTCATCAATCGGAGCGTCGTGGCCGGGGTGTTGTTGCTGGTCGCGTATCTCGGCATGAGTTGGGAGGAACGCAAAGCCCGTGAGGCGGAGGCGCGGGCGGCGCTGGCGCAAGAGACGGAAAATCTTCTGAAAGCCAATGCGCAGCTCGTCGAGGCAAAGGATCGGCTCAACCGGTCTGAACGGCTGGCCGCCGTAGGCCAATTGGTGGCCTCGGTGGCGCATGAGGTGGGGACGCCATTGCATTCGATTGCCTGGCATGTGCAAGCGCTGGCGGAGGAGCCGGCCTTGACGCCTGATATGAGGAAGCGGGTAACCGTCATTGATGAGCAGCTGACGCGAGTGGTGCGCATTATTCAGGACTTGCTGTCCTCGACCCGACCTCGCCAGCCTCAACCGAAGTGGCTGCCGGTGGAGCAGGTGATCAATCCTGCGGCCGTACTCATGGAGCCGGCCTTCCATGGGAAAGAAATCGCATTGACGGTGGTGATTCCTGAGCACCTTCCGCTCGTGTGGGCCGATGCGGAGAAAATGCATCAAGTGCTGGTCAATCTTTTAGCCAATGCCTTAGCTGCCACCCCACCTCAGGGCACTGTGACTGTTTCGGTTGAATGCCGCCCGGTTTCGCCGGATGAACTTGAACGAGGCCGCCGTGTGGCCGAGGCGATGTCGCCGCTGGTCATCGTGATTGCCGTGCAAGATACGGGATGCGGCATGCCGGAAGCCGACGCACAGAAAGCCTTCGAGCCGTTTTTTACCACGAAGGCGGTTAGCAAGGGGACCGGCTTAGGGTTATTCTTGAGCCGCGAAACGGTTGTGGCCCATGGGGGCGAGCTCTCAATCGACAGTGAGATGGGGCGTGGTACCACAGTGACAATAACCTTACCCGGATTACAAACTGAGCCGGCGGTGGTATGAGGGGATCGATGCATACGGCAACCATTCTTGTGGCCGATGACGATGCGGTCGCGCGTGAACTCCTGGCCGACGCCCTGAGGCAGGAAGGCTATGCTGTCGAGGCGTTTGCCAGCGGAGAAGAGGTGATCGCACGCGGGCGACAAGGGCGCGTGGATCTGGTCTTGACCGATATCCGGATGGGCGCGGTCGATGGACTGACGGTCTTGCGGGAATTCAAGCGGATGAGCCCCGATACGGAAGTCGTGGTATTGACCGCATTCGGATCTCTGGAAGGCGCAATCGAAGCGATCAAACAAGGGGCGTACGACTATCTGGCGAAGCCGTTCAAAAAAGAGGAGATCAAGCTCGTCGTGCACCGGAGCCTCGACCACTGCCTTCTGGTGCGGGAAAATGCCCGATTTCGCGAGGAACTCAAGGGCAAGAGTAAAGGAATGGATGAGTGGTCGCCGTTGGTGGGCAGCAGCCCGGCGATGCTCGAAGTGTATAAGCTGGTCGCCCGGGTGACCGACAGCAAGAGTACGGTGTTGCTGCAAGGAGAAAGTGGAACCGGAAAAGAACTGATTGCGCGGGCGATCCATGCGAACGGGCCTCGCCGGGATAAGCCGTTCATTCCGGTTAACTGCGGTGCGCTGCCGGATACGCTGTTGGAGTCTGAAATGTTCGGGTATGAGAAGGGTGCGTTTACCGGCGCGGTCGGCATGAAGGCCGGGCTGTTCGAGGCCGCAAACGGCGGTACCCTGTTTTTAGACGAAATCGGGGAGCTTGGTCCGGCATTACAGGTCAAGCTGCTGCGCGTCATGCAAGACCAGGAAGTGCGCCGCGTCGGCGGTACGGGATCAGTGAAGGTGGATGTGCGGATCATTACGGCGACGAACCGGAATTTGGAGCAGTACGTCAAAGAAGGAAAATTCCGTGATGACCTCTACTATCGGTTGAATGTCGTCAGGATTACACTGCCTTCGCTGGTGGAGCGCCGGGAAGATATTCCGATGCTGGCGCATCATTTTCTCCAGAAGGCGTCGTCCGGAGGGCCGAGTGTCGTCCGGGGAATCCTTCCAGAAACCATTGCCGTGCTCACACAATACCGGTGGCCTGGTAATGTGCGGGAGCTTGAGAATGCGATCGAACGGGCCGTCTCTTTAAGTCATGGGCCGCTTGTGACGCCGGAAGATTTACCTGAGGCGGTGCGACAAGGCGCTCTTGACGAGGAGGAGAGGAAGCTTTCTCGAGAGGAACTCGCACATGATGCGTACCTGACTTTGGAGGAAGTTGAGAAACGGCATCTGATTCGCGTGCTGAAAGAGATGAAGGGGAATAAAGTCAAAGCCGCAAAAATTCTAGGAATTGACAGGCGGACGCTCTATCGAATGGCTGAGCGGTTTGGTCTGGATATTGGAGAAGAGGTCGAAGGGACAGACAAGGAACCTGCGTAGGGGAACACAACGGAAGCCACAGGCCGATGGCCTGTGGCTTCCGTATCGCTGCGTTATTGCAACTTGAAGAAGGATTGCGTCGTGTACGGGTGCGACACGATTTTCAACTTGTTCTTAATCAGACGGAGCTGATTTTCAGGGCTTTCCGGGTACTGGGTCTTGATGGGGGCATAGCCGTCAAATAAAGTGCGCTTGCCTTCTGTCATCACGTGCAGGCTGAGCTGAGTGGTCTGGTCAGTTCCCGGCGTGACTGTGGCTTCGACGCGGCTCTTGACGACGCCCCAGCAACAGCGATAGAGACTTTCGAGCCCGCCATTTTCCTCGCGATACCCTGTCGTCAAGGTCGTTGCGTCTTTCCAGACGATATTCTCATAGCCGCTATTGGTCAGAACTTGCGTGACAGCTTGTTTGACTTGGTCCGGGGGAGCGGCAAGCTGGGCTTGAATGATATCAGGCTGTGGATGTGAAGCGCAGCCCAGTGCTGTCAGTAGCAGTGCGGACACAAGAGCAAATCCAGTCTGTCGCATCATCGTGCACCTCCGTGGGATCATCGCGTTTGACTCTCCGCCAGTTTGTACACCATATGGGTATCGGTCTGAACCACGCCTTCAATACCATGAAGACGGGTCAAGACCAGCTGCGTCAAGGCGTCTTGATCCGCAATTTCCGCCACCGCAATGATATCGGGTTTTCCCCAACAGGGATCAATGCTCTTGATCTCCTTGAGCTGCGCCAAGGCTTTCACCACGGAAGACGTCTGCCCCGGTTGTACATTGATCATGATATAGGCACGATCAAACATCAGGGAGAGTCCCGTTTCAGGCGCATGTATCGTGTGGGGGACGGTTGCTGACGCCATGTCGCTGTCACTATAGCGAAGTAGCGGAACTGCTGTCAACGGAGGTTTTGGCTTGGAGCGGGAAGGCGGAAGCGGGGAACCGGCTCTCTTAAGTTTCGGCTTTTCCATAGGTTCACTCTGGGGTTATTTGGGTGCGACAAGCACTTCGACATTGTAGCGGTCACTGACACGGGTCAAGTCTGTTTCCAGTCGTTTGGGGCTCCCAATACGGCCTTCCGGGTCGTAGACGAAGCAAAAGAGGGTGGTGCATCTGTTGCGGGCTGAGTAGAAGGCCGAATCCGCTGAGACCTGCTCGGCAATTTCCTTTGTGGTCATGCCGGATCTGGTTTTTTTTGCCACGATGGCGATTTGCTCTCTGTTCAGCAAGAGCGTAGTGCGAGGGACGCTCCCCGCGTAGGGCGGTGTCCATTCATCAGTGCCAACCTCATCGAACTCCATCTTCAACAGAGCACGTAAAAGGTCCTGCAAGTCGTAGTCGTCTTCAATCTCGACGGTCGGCCGGGAGTCTTTTCTAAGGCGCAATTGGCGCGCAACGGCATGCAGCCGAAGACAGACTTTTCGGACAAGCTTGAGTGTTTCTTGCTCGGAAAGGGGCTGGAATGGCGGCAGATCAAGCGTGTCGAGGGCCGCTGTCGATGGCACGGATACGATTGGCGTGGGCACCGGCGAATGTGCCGGTTGTTCTGGAACGGGACGTATTTCTTGGGTCGCGGACACAGCCGGGGCCTGGGGCGTCACGCTGGCTGTTGCCGGGGAAGGTACCTGGGCCGATGGCGTTGGCGCTTGACGTATTTCTTGGGTCGCGGACACAGCGGGGGCCTGGGGCGTCACGCCGGCTGTTGCCGGGGAAGGTACCTGGGCCGATGGCGTTGGCGTTTGGCGTATTTCTTGGGTTGCGGACACAGCGGGGGCCTGGGGCGTCACGGTGGCTGTTGCCGGGGAAGGTACCTGGGCCGATGGTGTTGGCGCTTGGCGTATTTCTTGGGTTGCGGACACAGCGGGGGCCTGGAGCCTCACGCTGGCCGATGGCGTTGGAGTCTTGTGTACTTCTTGCGTTGGAGAGAAGGCCGGCGCCGCAGTTGTCGCGGCTGGTTTGAGTGGAGAGGCTATTGGCTGAGTGGTTGAAGCTGTGGTAGGTCGGTGCGATGCCGCGGGAGCGGTCGGTGTATGAGGCACCGGTTGAGCGATTGTCTTCTGTGTGGCGGGTTGAACCAGCCGCATCTGTGCAGTGGTCGAGGACTGAATCCTTTGGGTTTCCCGAGCGGCGATCGGCTGCGGCTTGATCCCCTGGAGTTCCAACTTCTTCTCCTCCAAGGTGCGTATCAGGTCCTTGACTGCAGCGATGCTGTTAGCCGCTTCCGTTTTGTTGGACGTGCGAAGCCTATAATTGCGATAGGCCTGAAATTCGTGCGATCGTTCCCCGAACACGCGTTTGACGCATTCGCGGAGCTGCAATTCGGCTTTGCTCCTGGCGGCATCGCGATAGGGGAATCCTTCTCGGCTGAAATCGTTGATCGCCGCGAGGACTTCCTGAAGCTTGCTGGTCCCGGTTTCGATTTCTTCGAGAGAGATCGGTTTGGGCGGAAGTTGAGGGTTGTCTGCTGTGCGTGTACGTGCCATAGCGGTGTGGGGAAAGTGTAACTGAGGGTCCTGAACCTGGCAAGAAAACACCCGATTTTGACGAGGTGTGTTTTGGGGGTTGGTGTTTGGAGGGACGGACCGAAGGCGCACATCATCTTCCAGCTTCCTGTGACGATGGGGGTCAATCAACTCACTTCATACCTCTGGCCGATACAGGGGCTGTTTGGGGGGCGCGAGCAATCGGTGGAGCAGCAAGTGCAGCGGCAACCCGTGTTAATAGATAGTCGACATTGAAAGGCTTGGGAAGAAATCGTTCCGGCTCGATCATGATCCCTTGGTTTGCCAAGTGGCTGAGAGCGTGGCTCGACATAAAGAGGACACGAAGTTCTTTCTTCACACAGAGCACCTGTTGGACAAGGTCGTTTCCGTTGACGCGAGGGTACCGATTACCGTGGGAGAGCACCACAAAGCCTGGAGGCGGAAGAAACAGATCTGTCAGCAATAAATCGATCGGGCCGGTCGATGTGCTGTAAAGAGCCATGGCTTCTGAACTGCCTTCGGCCTGCAAGACCCGATATCCCGCTTTGGTCAAACTTGTGACGCACAACAAGCGCATGGAGGGGTCATCGTCGACGACGAGGATCTGGCGTGTTGCTCTGGAATCGGTGGAGTCGTGATGGGCCATGGGGCGGTGCAGTTCCTTATGAGGGTTTAGTTCTTTCCGTGACCAGATGTCTGCTTTATCGGAACACACGGCCAATTCTTGAGTGGGCGATGGATACGGGACATCCTGGATTACATGGAGAATGAGAGGGAAGGTGAATGCGGCTGAGATAAAGGGCCGGCAGAAAACAGAACCGTGGCTCGCGTAAGTTGATATTCCCTTTGAAATGGTGGCGATGAGCACAATGGGAGCTGGAGCACAGCTTCCCTCGGCGCTGATCAATCGATGGCCGTCTTCTTGTTGATGAGTGGCACAGAAATGATCTCGGTCTGTCCGTTTGGGCGCCGGATAACCGCACGCCGGATCCGTTCGAGTCGGCCTAATCCGAAGGTCAGTTCAGGAGTTTGATCGGTCAACATGCCCACGCTTCCGATGACCGTCCGGGTGTAACTCGTACCTTGGTCTGTCTCAATGCTGATGCGAGTGCCAAGACTTGCGACCGTGTCGGGAACGACGATGGTGATGTAGTTGCCTGGAGCAGTATTCAGGAATGCTCGCACCGGGCCGTCTATGTTGAGCCATGCGAGATCTTGTCTGCCATCGCCGTCAAGATCGACGATCAACGGTGATTGGCCGAAGTGTCGATTCTCCATTCCCAGGGCCGGTGTGTGTTCAAAGGTACCGACCCCGTTCTCGACAGATTGCAAATAGGTACGGCCCGGCAGTTTCAACAATTTATGAATGGGCCATTTGATATAGTTCTGTGCCACAAATAGGTCGAGCTGCCCGTCGAGGTTGAGGTCTTCAAACACGGCGCCCCATGCAAACCCTTCACCGGTCAGCCCGAACTTGTCGGTCACATCGGTAAAGCGGAAGTCGCCGTCATTTCGCCACAACATCCAGTCGTGCGTATGGCGCTGGTCGTCTCGCAGATCGCCCGACGTCAGAAAAGGCGGAATGGATCCTCCGACATTGGTGAAAAAGAGATCCTGGTCACCGTCGTTATCGATATCGCCGACCGCCAAGCCCATCCAAAAGCCGAATTCTGATTTGGTAGGGACAGGCTGAAATGTTCGATCCTTCATGTTGCGGAAGATTTCAACCGCACCGGTATTCTGGGACACGACCAAGTCCTGCCACCCGTCCGAGTCCAGGTCAACAAAGAGGGAGAGGAAGGTGTTCTGCTTGCTGGCCGTGCCGGACGATTCGGTAATGTCGGTAAATGTGAGGTCTCCGTTATTCAATAACAGGCGATTCGGCTTGGCGTGTGTCGGATCGTTGAATGTCGCGCTCCGGAACTTCTTCGCATTCACGAAGACACTGATGTAGAGGTCTCCGTCCCCGTCGTGGTCGATATCCGACACCGCGACGCTGAACGGGACCGAGTCAGCAGGGAGATCGACGGGGATCAGCCTTTCCTGAAACCGCCCCCCGTCGTTGAGATAGAGGTAGACGCCGTTCTCCCGCGCTACAATCAGGTCGGTGTCGCCATCGGCGTCCATATCGATGGCCGTACTGCCGTAGGTGGCGCTGGTATTTGAGAGGCCGGTGCCGTTTTCGACATTGACCAGGCGGCCATTGCGATAGCTCAATAAGGCGTCGCGCTGTTCCTCCCCGCCACCGACAAAGATCTCGTACCTTCCGTCTCCATCGATGTCGATGACCGCTGCCCCTGTAAAGGGATGCGTGCCCTTCTTCCACACATGCGCAAAGTCGGCCGGAACCGGAGTAAACGGAGTTGGTGGCGAAAGGGTAGTGGATCGTGATGCACAACCACTGAGGACACACAGGCCCACCATGAGGCGGAACGTCGTCATGATGGGACCCGTGTCAGAGAACCGGCGGTGTTGCATGTCAGTCGCTCCTTGTAGTGGCCAGTACATCCGGTGAACCGTTATTGGAAGGTGATCCACCGCCAGAACTCGACATACCAGGGTGTGCCCCCGTCAGCCACGATGGTCTCTACGGCAAACGGCATGCGATGGCCTTCGGAATCCCCAACATCCAGCCGGAAGACATTGCCTTGGCGGTCGGCCAAAATGAAGTTGTCCTTGGTAATGGTCGGCGCGACCATGGCGTACACGTCCCCATTCGGGGCGACGAGGGCCTTGGGCGCCAGGTGCTCTGTCTTCTGTAACTTCATCAGGGCGTTTGCCTTCTTCTGCAGTTCCTCTGAAGAAATTACTGTGCCGCCAAGCTCGGTGTGCAGGGGCTCCGGGTTCCCGGTGGTGGCAAGCGTGACCAAGGCGTCTGAAGCCTTCCCGGTTACCGACGTCGGTAAGTCTGCCGCGTAGCCAGGCGCCGCGAAAGCCAGCACCAACGCTGTGGCCGCGATGGATAGGCTCATCGCCTCACCGTTCATTTCAGATTTCGAGTGGATCGTTGCGTCCGTCATGATCGATCTCCTTTGGTTAACAGGTCATTGGTTGTTGAGACGTTCTGCTGTTTGCGACAACCGGACGGTCTGGACTCCGTATGTGTGCGAGAGAGCTCCGTTCATCCGGTCGTATGGGCTGTAGTCTGTGGCTGCACCAAAACCTTACAAGGTGCATGGTCTTCATTTATTCGGAGGGGGCAGGTGCGCCCGGACCATGATAAAGTGCCGCCGATCATCGGCCACTGGACCGGCATGCGAGCCGGGGAAATTGTGATGCTGCGTTGGGAGCAGATCCGCGCGCCTAATCACGGTAAGACAACAAATAGCGTGCGGGTCAACCGAAGGAGAACTAGGAACTGAAGGTGATTATCCGGCGCCAGCAATTAAGAAAAGCTGCGCTTGAAGAGGCGCCGGGTCACACGAAGTGCGGTTTGGTGCCCCCGATACGAATTGAACGTACGACCTACGGTTTAGGAAACCGCTGCTCTATCCAACTGAGCTACGGGGGCGTGGTTTGAATGTAGCGCACCAGCGCGCGGATTGGAAGGGGAGGGATGTTGCCGAGTCCATTGCCGTATCATCCACAACACCCACCGGAAAAGACCTGCCGCTGGCGATAGGCGTTCCAACAGGACGCACAGAGCTGAACGGTCGAGTGCGTGAATCCGTCGATCGATTCTGCTCGCCGCTCGACGAACGTTCCACAATCGGAGCAGGGGCCTGCTGCCGTTGATTCAACGCGCCGCTCTGGAAGTACCACGGGACACCTCCTTTGTGTTGGGACGAATCTGCTGGTTGCAGATCGCCGACATGAAGAGACGATTTCGTCGCAAGTTCAGCACAGTATTTCGCAGCTGTCCGGTCGGCGACCAGCTCTTGGCCTGGTGCAATTCCTGCCGCCATATCCGTAGTTGTCCATCCAACAGTTCTATGATCCGCTCTGCATCAATGAAACGGCTGTTTCCCAGGTGTTGCTCCATCATAGCCATATCGACCTCCCGGTTAGAGTGAACAATGCCGAATCACACCGATAAGCACGCCTTCGATCTGGAACTCATCAGACGGTTGAACCACGATCGGTTGCATCGCCGCATTGGCCGGAAGCAGTTCGATGTGTGTCTCTTTTTTAAAATAGGTTTTGATTGTGGCTTCGCGATTGACCAGCGCGACAATCGTTTGCCCGTTCTTCGCCGTGTCTTGCTTCCGCACGACCACAAGATCGCCGGGAAGAATTCCTTCGTCCTTCATGGATTCTCCCTTCACGCGTAGCGCAAAGGTTTTGCCGCCCCTCAGCATGCTGGGAGGGACATCGACAAGTTCTGATTGTGGGATTGGATCGATCGGGGAGCCGGCTGCGACGATGCCGGCCATTGGAATGTCGGTTTTCCGCTGTAATTGCTCCAGCACCACAGGCACGATGCCGGGGATCCGTCTCATGCCGGCTTCGTAGCGAGCCACGGTGACGCGATTCGTATGCAATGCATCGGCGAGTTGCTGCTGTGTGAGTCCCAATCCTTCTCGAATGCGCTTTAGATCGTGCGATTTCATAGTGTAACCAATGGTTACACATAGAAACGTCTCATGTCAAGCGTGTTTTTCAGTGATTTTTGAGAAATACGCTCGTTCACTGTGCATAACTTGCAGTGCTGGAGCGTGATTTCAAATCTATTGCAGAGTGAACAGTACTGAAACATGGATCTAATTCAGGCTTGTATGTTTCTGCCTTCAATGAGATTCAAAGGCCCAACATCTTGTGGTGACCTCTTGAGTTTCTTCTATGACTAAAAACTAGGCAAAAAGGTGAGTAGTGTGGTGGTTTCAGCCACTCGCGCGTGATAGCGGTGATTATGCACAGAGATATCCACAGAAATTGGGGAGAGCGGTCTGCGGCGAGCAGATGCCAGGATGCAGTAATTTTTGGGTCGTAGAATATGGGACTGAATGGCCCTATTTCTTTGAGGATTTCTTACGGACTACAGGCAGAGAAATGGCTGTATCAAATGGTAGGTCAGACTACTCCATCAGCTCTTCATTGATCGCCACGGTTTTGATCTGGGCACAGACGCGATGCCCGGGTTTTATCCCGAGGTTCACGAGCGATTTTCTGGTGATGCTGGCAATGAGAGGGGCCCCAATATCCAACAACACGTCCACTGATGATTGATCGATTTCGCGGATTTCCGTGACCGTTGCGTCCAATAGGTTCAATACGCTGCTTGGTGCCAGGGCCTTCCCTAAGACCAGGCTCACATCGCTGGAAAGAATATGTACACGGACGACCTGTCCGACGGCGACAGGCTGAAGCGGCACAAAGAGGGTGTGCTCCTTGAATGCGAGCTGTGTGAGGCCGTATTGCGATTCGTGTCCTGCCACACGTGCGTCTAAAACGGCGCCGACACGAGGCGATCCCAGATTTCCCCGAAACTTCAGAGACGTGAGGATGTCATTCAACCCGCCGACTCCTGCGACTATGCCGTCTTTTAGCAGGACAATCCGGTCGGCCAGCTGGAGGATTTCGCTGATGGCATGGCTGACGTAGATCACCGGGATGGCGAGTTCCGCATGCAACCGCCGGATGAAAGGAAGGAGTTCCTGCTTTCGTTGAATATCGAGGGAGGCCAGCGGTTCATCCATCAAGAGCAGTCTGGGGCTTGTCAGAAGTGCCCGACCAATTGCGGTGCGCTGCTGCTCGCCGCCGGAGAGGTGATGAACGCGGCGGTCAAGCAAATGTCCGATGCCTAGAATTTCGACGACCTGTTCGACCGCAATCCGTCGTTCCTCGGAACGAATGCGGTTGTAGCCGTACAGAAGATTCGAACGGACATTATAGTGGGGGAACAATCGAGGTTCCTGGAACACGTATCCGATCGGTCTGTCGGGAAGCGGCCGGCACAGGCCTCTCGTCTCGTCTTGCCAGACTATGTCGCCGAACTGCATGAATCCGCTGGAGGCCCGCTCCAGTCCGGCCAGGCATCTCAACAATGTAGTTTTTCCCGAGCCGGACGGTCCGAAGAGCACGGTGATGCCTGATGCCGGCATATCCAGATCGACGTTCAAGCGGAAGCTCGGGTAGTGGAGGTCAAATCGTGCAATCAAACGGTTCATGATACGTGTATGGGGAATCGGCGGTTTGCAACGTACACCGCCAGCAAGACCAGAAACGAAAACGTCAGCATCGCAGCCGATATCGTATGCGCCTGGCCGTATTCCAGGACTTCGACGTGTTCGAAGATCGTGGTGGACAGGACTCGCGTCTGTCCAGGTATCGAGCCCCCGACCATGAGGACGACACCAAACTCTCCAACGGTATGGGCAAACCCGAGCACAACGGCGCTGATGTAGCCCCGCAGAGCCATGGGGGATAGGACTGTCAGAAAGGCATCAAACTTGGAGGCGCGGAGCGACCAGGCTGCTTCCAGCGGAGCCTTGCCGACGGCTTCAAACGAGCCCTGGAGTGGCTGTATCACAAACGGCATGGAATAAAAGACCGAGGCGATGACGAGTCCAGTGAAGGTGAATGCCAAATTGACATTCGCCAGCCGGCCGAGCGGTCCATAGGGGCCGAGCGTGATGAGGATGTAAAACCCAAGGACCGTGGGAGGCAGCACGATCGGCAGCGCAACCATTGCTTCCACGACCGGCCTGAACGGGGAGCGGGTATGGGCCAGCCACCACGCGAGCGGCGTGCCTACGATGAGCAGCACAATGACCGCCGTCGTTGCCAGTCGCACGGTGACCCACAGCGCGCTCAGGTCCATATCCATCATATTCCTACCTCTGGCTCACACAGGACTAACATTCACTTCAACTCATATCCATAGCGTCCAATGACCGCTTTAGCCTGAGGTCCGCCCATAAATTCCATAAGTGCTCGTGCCGCCGGGTTGTCTTTTCCCTTTGTCAGTAAGATCATGTCTTGCTTAATCGGTTCATGTAGATCGGTCGGCACATCCCAGCGAGCGCCCTTTCCCTTAAGCTTCGGGTCTAAGACTTGAGACAGGGCGACAAACCCCAATTCGGCATTGCCGGACTCGATGAATCCCATGGTCTGTCCCAGGTTCTCTCCGGTCACGATCCGAGGCTGAAGATTGTCCCAGACCCCCAGCTTCTGCATTGCTTGCAGAGCGGCGGCCCCATACGGAGAGGTCTTGGGGTTGGCGATGGCCAGATGTTTGAAGTGCTGAGAGTTGAGTGTGTCCGCTCCCTTCACTAAGGAGGGAGTGAGACTCCAGAGGGCCAGGCGCCCGACGGCATAAGTGACGCGGCTATCCTTGACTCCCAGGCCGTCTTCTTCCAAGAGCTTCGGCCGTTCGGTATCGGCAGAGACGAACACGTCGAATGGCGCTCCGTTCTTAATCTGAGAATAGAAGCTTCCGGTGGAGCCGGCAGCAACCTTGATGCTGTGACCGGTGGTTTGTTCAAACTCCAGGGCGATCTCGCGGAACGGTGGAACAAAGTTGGCGGAGACGGCCACGATGACCTGCTCGGCTGAAGCCTGGGTGGCAACCGTGCAGGCTATGGCAAGCAAACCCCAGGCAAAAATCCTCTGCTTCATGGCTCATCCTTTCTAGATTCTGGCTCGTATCTGAAAATAGAAGTAATCACTGTCTTTGTTCCCTCCCGCCGGCAGGCCCGCGGAGGCGGGGAGCCGATCGAAATACGAGCCTTTGAACCAATGGACGTACCCAATATCAAAATCCAAATTGGCGTTGATTTGCCATTGCGCTTGGAGCTCGACGTCATGCCCTAACGAAGTGCCGGCGTTCCCGGTAGTGTCCCGCAAGCCGGTATTACCGAAGAAATCTTTGCCCTGCGCCAGGTACCAGACGCGATGTTTCACTTGCAAAATCCAGTTTTTGGTCGGCGTGACGATCAATCGCCAGCCCGGTGAGATCAGGTTTGTTCTGGAGTGTGGCCCCCAGATCCCGGTAGGCCCGTACTCCCACCGACGGGCACCAAACAAGGTGTCGAACCCTTCGTTTTGGCTATCTCCAGACTGGCGATCTCCGCTGGCATAGTCGAAGTGAAACACGAGCCGAGGTGTCCAGGGAACGTCGAGTGTATATCCGATGTCCAGATGCTGAAGATAGGCGAAGTGGTCCGTCACTCCCCTGGTCCCAACCTGCCAGGAACTTTCAATTTCATAATCCGCTTCTCCCGGCTTAGGGTCCTTAAAGAGACGTCCCCCGAAGGTGGAATAGGTGCGGTGGTTCGCTACATTCGCCACCCGCCGATCGTTCAACCCTAAATAGTAGGCATCAATCTGAAACCAAGGGAAATGGCGACTTTCTAAATAGGTTCCCCAAAAGAGCGATTTGTCATATTGGCGGTCAAGGCTCACCTCGTCGCGAACGACCGGTTCCACGAAAAATGCTCGAAGGCGCCAGATTTGGTTCTGGCTGACCTGCCAATGAAGACCATCGAAGGCATTCGTGGTATTTCGGAACGCGTTTCGCGCAACCAATCGTCTGTTGCCGACATCCAGGGTCATGCGTCCAAAATGGAGATCCGTCCGTAACCCCGATCCCAGGATATTGTTCACGGTCAAGGATCCCATCAACTGTAAAATATCGAATTCATTGACTGTAGTGGTATCTCGGAAATCTCCGCGGTCTCCATCTAAAAAGGAACGCGAGTCTTGCCCCTCGAAAAGAAATCGTAATGGCCCGTTTCCGCCCAATCCCAAACGAAGGCGTGACCGCAGGGCAATTTGGGCGTCTGTCCGTCCGTTTCCGATGGCCTGACCCGTTCGCCACGGATGATCGTAGGACTCGAATCGGGTCCGGTTCTCGAGACCGAGATCCAACCAGTCGGGTAAGTGGAGTGCGGTCTTTTCGTATCGAATCCAATCCATCTCCCGCCGTCGATTCAGCACAGCATCGGCGGGTTCAATCCAATTTTTTCCGGTGCGATCCGTGACTTTGAAATACTCTTCGTCGGTGATCACGTGCTTATCGTGCATGAGTTTGAGCACCGGATCTTCCGTATTCTGAAACTCCCATTTACCGTCTTTCTGAACCAGTTCTCCGTATTCGACGGCTCTTACCGGGTCCGTTCCCACAACGAGTAGGAGAGTCAATAAGAGGCGCCACCAAACTCTCCCGACCAGGAAGTCTTCTTTTACCGGCGGGCGAAACTTGCGAACTATCTCTGAGCGGGCAGGGATGTCAGTTGCTACGCAGCGCATGGGATTTTCCTGTTTCGCTGGTGTCATATCCGCCCAGGGCATCGAGCTCAGCTCGAAACGGGCGGCTGACAAGCGTCTCAAACAAATGGGCCAGTGTCGGATGGGACTTCAGATAGGCCTTGGGCACGACCAGATCGTAGCGTGCCGCTTGCAACGGCACGAAGTCGAGATCGAAGAGTTGTGCGGCGGATCGGATTCCGATCCCCACATCGGCCTGGCGTTCCGCAATGGCCCGAGCTACCTCGAAATGTGTCGGTGTGACGCGGTCGTACCCTCGAACTTGCGTTTGTTCTACTCCGGAGGCCCGCAGCCGTTGATCGAGCAGTAGTCGTGCCCCGGAGCCCTCTTCCCGATTGACCAGAGTCACTGTGGGGTCGGAAAGATCAGCGGCTGTGCGAATGGATTTCGGATTTCCAGGCCGGACCAAGAACCCTTCCTCCCAGGTCGCGAAGGTCACAACTTCGTAGCCTGATCCTTTGAGAGATCGCCGGAGAAACGGCATGTTCGATTCCCCGGTGACCGGATCGAAGAGATGGAGTCCTGCGACATGCACTTCACCGCGCTGTAAGGCATGGAGTGCGGCCATGCTGCCCATCGTCCATCCGATAACAGACGTCCGATCTTTCTGTCGACGCATATGTTCGCCGGCCAGAAAGATAGCGGGGTCGCAGCCGGCGACGGAGATTTCTTGCTCTATCGTTTGTCGATCTCGAGAAAGTTTTACACGGACGGTCGAGCCTGAGTGTTTTCCGAGTGGTTCAGCGATATAGCCGTCAGCCGGGACGGTGAAGGACAGTTGCTCGCCCAGTCCGGTGACAGGTCTCACGATCGTCCGCTTTCCAATAGTGGAGACTTTGACCCGGATCGGTTGAGATCCCCGCTCTTCAACGCGGGGAAGGCGACCGACCAGAGCGCCTTCAACGATGTCTTCTGCTGGGGCAAGGCTGAACAGGTCTTCGACGCGGCAGGCGAGCGCCGAGGCTAAACGGAGGGCTACGGCGGTGGTCGGCAAGTACAGATTCGATTCAATCGAGGAGACGGCCTGGCGTGTGATGCCTGCGCGTGTTGCGAGTTCGGTTTGCAAAAATCCCTTTTGAGTGCGGATTAACTTGAGGTGATTGGAATATTGAAGTGACACAACAATCCTTCCAGTCGATGACGCAGATCTCACGTGTAGCAAATATAATTTACAAAGTAAAGTATGAGTTACATTGAAATGTCAATTTTTGCGTAGATTATGAATTAATTATATCTATATATATTTATAAATAGTATTGTTGACAAAGTTAACAAACTTTATGTATAAGAATACCACCTAAACATGATAGACAATGTATAGATTGAATTGCGTAACGGTTGTTCGACATCAGCGGAGAGGAGTTGAAGCAATGTTCAGATCACCACAAGAAACTGCTGACCTCTCTGCCGATCGGGCGGTTGAGCAGGCCATCCTGCTCGCATTAAGAGGGATTCGGTTCGGTTCCGTCGAAATTATCGTGCATGACTCGAAAGTCGTTCAGATCGAACGGAAAGAAAAGACGCGGTTCGATCATTCGGTTTCTCGGTCGGCCTCATGATCCGACAATCATGGGGCCGGAGTTTTGATGGACAGATGGATAGGATGAGGCGCACGGCGGCCCGGCTACCCAGATAAGTGGGGGCCACACCGTAACAATAGGTTCATTAATAGGCGGACTGACCGGACCACCGGAAGTTCCCATGTCATGGAGGGATGCGACATGAGAATTTCCGGTTCAATCGTCTTGTTTATGATCATCATGATCTTTCTTGTACGTGTTCCAACAACGCTCGCCGTGGAGGAGGGGCAATTCGTTAAGAAGGACGGCAAGTGGGAGTACTATTCCGGCGAAGACCCAGGCTTGAAATATCTCTATCTAAAAGGACTCATCACGGAGGAAGAGTATAACAAAGGCTTAAAAGTTCTTGAAACCCGTGAACGCCTTACAAAGCCGAACTTTACCGTGGATGTCAACAACGGGTTGAACTTCCGCGTCGGAGAAAAGTTTCAGCTCAAACTACGGCTCCTGGCGCAAGTTCGCTATACCCACAGTATGTACAACGAAGCCTGGGGGACGATCGGCGACTCTCGGAATCCGGAAATTCTCGGCGGTCAAGTCGAGTACCGCGCATTTCGGTATCTGAGCGATTCAAATACATTTTCTGCTCCTCGTGTTCAGCTCCAATTCATGGGCCATGCCTTTGATCCGGACCTTCGCTACAACGTCTCGGTGGCCTTGAACCAGACGTCGTGGGATCAAGAGGGCGGGAGCGGACGGGCCAACCTGGTCGATGCCTATATCGCATCCTGGCATATTCCTTGGGCCACTATTCAAGTGGGACAACAGCGGGTCTGGTTCAATCGCGCGCTCATTGCTTCCGCCGCCACTAATTCATTTGCCGATCCGATGATCGTGCAAAACGTTTTCGCGTCCAACTTGCAAGGCAGTCGCGACATAGGAATCAGCATCGCAAGCGATGAAGACAAGTATAAGTTTAACTATGCCGTCGGCATTTGGGGCGGAGTCGGAGCCAATCTGACGAGAGAGGGCACGGCAGTCAGTCAGAATGTATTGCCTCAAACCGGGACCCCGGGTGCACCGAATTCGGGTACCACCAGAACCTACAATTATGATACCCGATTTCTGACCGGTGAAATGATGTACACGGTCAGGTTGCTTTACAAGATCGCGGGCAATCCGGGCTATGGACAGGGTGATATTCTTAACTCCCGAACGCCTCAAGCCGCCATTGCATTCGGCTACGCGTTCGATCCGGCGCAAAACTATCTCAGCTCGATTCGATCCGATATCGTCGAGCGAGCTTTTCGTCAGCGAGTGGCCAAAGCGTTTAACGGCAGATTACTCGGTGGCGGGATTTATGATTTTCATACGTATGAACTGGATTTCATCGCGAAGTATCAGGGGTGGTCGATCCAAGCTGAGGGATTTTACCGGGATCAGAATGTGCGGAACGCGGACAGCGGAGGGCGGCCGTTCGATCGGGGGACAATTCCGACCAGCCCCCTTGCCGTCGGGCCTCCGGTGTCGCTCGGTGATGCCTGGGGCTGGTATGTGCAAGCCGGGAAGTACGTTATTCCTCGCAAGCTTGAGGTCGCAGTTCGATACGGAGTCCATGATCCTTCGATCAGGCAAAAGAATGATTTAACCAAGGAACTGGGTGTTGCCCTTAGCTATAGTTTCGACGGAACGTACAATAATCGTCTCATTCTCGATTACTCGCATATCACGATGGGAAGCGGCGGGCGCGCTCCGGACCGGTTCCCGTTCGAGAACTTGCCGGGATTCGGCCAGGACCTCGTCGAAAACCGGTTTAACGTACAGTACCAGTTCTATTTCTAATGCACATGGAACAGCGCGAATATAAGGAGGTTCCCATGCCCTTTGCTCATACGTTTGGTCGGGCGATTGCCATTGCCAGCATCGTGGTCCTCACCGGGACGCTGGCCCCATCCGCCCATGCCCAATCATCCGAAACGTTCACCATTGCAGTCGCCAACAGCCTGAAGGATGTATTTCGAAAAATAGTTCCGCTCTTCGAAGCGCGAAACCGCGATGTCAATGTGCGGGTCATCTATGCGCAGTCAAAAACGCTTCTCAAGCAGATTGAGGAAGGCGCGCCGGTGGATGTATTCATCCCGTCGGCCTACGAGGAGCTGGACCAGCTCGAACAGAAGAAGCTGATTATTCAAGACACGAAACACGTGTATGCCCGCACAGCGTTAGTCTTGATCACCAACGCCGCATTTCCCGCCAGGATCGGCTCTATTCGGGACCTTGAGACTCTGCCGGTTCGGCACATTGCGATCGGAGATCCTGCGACGTCGGCTGTCGGCAAAGATGCGGTCCAATTCCTGAAATACCAAAGCCTCGAGCCTCGACTGAAGTCCCAATATCTTTACGGTGAACATTCCAGAGCGGTGCTCGATCTCGTCTCCAAGGGGGAGGCTGAACTCGGCCTCGTGTATCGAACCGATGCCGTCCCCTCGAAACGGGTCCACATCATCGACACCGCTCCCTCCGAAAGCCACAAGCCGATCATCTATGGAGTGGCCGCACCGTGGACGTCCGAAAACGTGTTCAGGGTCCGAGACTTTGTTGCGTTCTTGCTGTCGGAGCCGATCCAGGCGGAACTGAAAACATTTGGATTTGATCAAGAGGTCTCTGACGTCAGCTATGTTGAGCGACAGGAGGTCAAGCCATGAAGAACATCAACTTCACCGAGAATTTCTTTGCCGGACGAATTGCCCGGGTGCTGCTTGTCTCAGGCCTTGCTTTTATGATCGGTTGCACAAGTGTGTCACCGGTTCCGGAAACCGTTATCTATAAATCTGGACTGAATCAGGTTCATTTGGAAAAGGATCCGGACTCCGTCTCGAACAGCCATCCGGCGTCGCTAACCCAGAGTGAGGTTGGCGCGCTGCTTCGGGGAGTGCGGGTATGGAAACCGCGTAACTTGATCCATAGGCTTTATACAGGCGAATCGGAGCGGACGAGAGGGTTTCGTAATGAAGAAGTGAAGATACTGGCCCCAGCCCTTTCCAATGCCTTGGAGTTGGCCGCACCCGACCAACGTGTCTATTTTCATCTCAGCCATGTGACTGAATATGGAGAAGAGGAGACGACCAGCGGATGGATATCCCTTCGAGGCCATCTGCTCTATCTTTCATTGAGCGAGATTCATGACCGGCATAGTCCAGGAGCGGAAATCACCAAGTATGACCGCGTGTTGCCGAATGTGCCCGAACAAGCCCCGTCTTTTAGTGTCATCTTTGAGCCGGAAGAATACGTGGCCGAGACACGGTCTGGGTGGCGGTTATTTGCTCCCGATCAACGAGAAGAATTGCAGATTCGATACCGAGAAGCCCTGGATGCGCTGACGAAATCACCAAAATCTTGAGCGGCATTGAGATGGCTACTCATCCAATGATGGCGGGGATGGCCACATTCATGAAAAGCCGGAGAAGGAGGAACTTGAACGTGAAGATAAAGCGCTTTATTTCCATCACGGCGGTGTTGATCGGATTTCTCCTGTGGTATTCGGCCGTCCGGGCTGCTGAGCCGGCGGTCATCCTGAATGTCTCGTACGATCCGACGCGGGAATTGTATCAGGAGTTCAACGCAGCATTTGCGAAGTATTGGCAAAAGGAAAAAGGGCAAACGGTCGTGGTGAAGCAATCGCATGCCGGCTCCAGCAAACAGGCGCGGGCGGTCATTGATGGGCTGGATGCCGATGTGGTGACGCTGGCGCTGGCCTATGACGTGGATGCGATCGCAAAGGCCAGGCTCTTGCCCGCTGATTGGCAAACCCGGTTGCCGCATAACAGTTCTCCCTATACCTCAACGATTGTCTTTCTCGTGCGTAAAGGGAATCCGAAGGGCATTCGAGATTGGGACGATCTCGTGAAGCCTGGAGTCGCTCTCATTCCGGCGAATCCCAAAACGTCAGGTGCCGCGCGCTGGGCGTACCTGTCGGCCTGGGGATATGCCTTGAAGAAGTACGGCAACGACGAATCGAAAGCCAAAGAATTTATCGGGAAATTCTATGCCAACGTACCGGTGCTTGATTCCGGTGCGCGTGGTGCCACCACCACCTTTGTAGAGCGAGGGATTGGGGATGTGCTGGTGGGGTGGGAGAATGAAGCGTACTTGGCGCTCAGGGAGTTCGGCGCAGGCAAGTTTGAGATTGTGACTCCGTCGATCAGTATCCTTGCCGAGCCGACCGTCACATTGGTCGACAAGGTGGTAAAGCGAAGGGGCACCGAGGCGGTTGCGCACGCCTATCTACAATATCTTTATTCGGATGAAGGCCAGGAGATTGCGGCCAAGCATTTCTACCGCCCTCGTACCGAGGCCGTGGCGGCACAGTACGCCAATCAATTTGCGAAGGTGAACTTGTTCACAATCAATGAGGTCTTCGGAGGGTGGCAAAAGGCCCAACAGACTCATTTCGCGGACGGTGGCGTGTTTGATGAAATCTACAAGCCGAAATAGGTAGTTCGCCGAATGTGAGCTTCATAAGGGGAGGGCCATGAATCTCCTGATTGTGGGGGGAGACTCTGCGGAAGTCTTCCGGCAACGAACGACCGGCAGGGCAAGTCGTGTGGAACATTGGTCTGGACGGAAGCACCGTGATCTTGTCCGGACCATTCCGAAGGCGACAGAAGCCGTTGTCGTCGTGTTAGATCGGGTGAGTCATGCACTCGCGAAGCGGGTGCGTGGAGAAGCATCCCGCCGGGGTCTTCCAGTGTACTTTCTGAAACGGGGCCAACAGCGTGATGCCGGCTCTCAGCTTGACTCGGCTTGCTTTGATTCACGGCAATACCGAAAGTTGTCGGCGCATGGATAATTGTGTTGAGCATATACCGCATATCGGCATTGTGGCGGGGACGGCTGAGGGAGCCGCACTGTGCTATCGGCTCTTGTGTCTGGAGGCGGAGAATGTGATGGGGCGTCGCTATGCCCATCCCGAAGTGACGCTTCATTCGTTCTCGCTTCACCGGTATCTCGAGGCAATCGATCGGGATGATTGGGTGGAGGTGGCCGCTCTTATGTCGCAATCGGCAGCCAAGCTGACACAAGCTGGTGCCGACATCATCATTTGTCCGAACAATACCTTGCACAAAGCTTTTAACCTGGTGGAGTCGCCCGTTCCCTGGATTCATATCGTGACACCAGTCGTGAGAGAGGTGGTAGCCCGTTGCTGGCATCGAGTGGGAATTCTCGGCACTCAGGCCGTTATGGAAGGATCGGTCTATTCAGAGCCACTACATCAGTTAGACATCGACCTCATGGTTCCCGAGCAAGAAGCTGGCACTCGGATCCAGCATATTATTCGACATGAGTTGATTGCAGGAGTCCTTACCTCCAAATCAGCCCTATTTGTCCAGAAGGTGATTGCGGAGATGGCGCTCAATGGCGCAGAGGCAGTGATTCTTGCCTGCACGGAATTACCGTTGCTCATGGCCGGGTATCAGGCGGCCATTCCGTTGTTGGACTCAACGCGCCTGCTGGCTCGAGCTGCGTTGTGTTACCGGGTGCAGGAGGATCAGCACTCGGAGGGGAATCGCCTCGTCCATTCCCGAGCCATCACAAGCTTGCAAGGAAGCATGATATGTGTCAATCCAAGCGAATCTTCGATGGAGAAGCACATAACTGCAAGGGCAGTTTGATACGCGTGCAAGACAGTTTGAACCTAATAAGGATGTGCATCTCATGCGCCTCATGTTGAAACAACCCAGTGTCCTTCCGGGATTCGGTCTGACTCTGGGGTTTTCTGTTTTTTATCTCAGTCTGATCGTGTTGATTCCACTCAGCGGCCTCTTTTTTAAAACCAGTACGTTGTCGTGGGAACAGTTTTGGGGCGTCATCACCACCCCGCGAGCGATCGCCTCCTACCAGCTGACATTCGGCGTTTCGATAGTCGGTGCGATTATCAACGGCTTGTTCGGATCGATCATTGCTTGGGTGTTGGTCCGGTATCACTTTCCCGGACAGTCACTGGTTGATGCGCTCGTGGACCTTCCCTTTGCACTGCCCACCGCAGTCGCCGGCATTACGCTGGCCGCGATCTATTCGCCGAATGGATGGATCGGGCAGTATCTCGATCCACTGGGTATCAAAGTGGCCTTCACTCCGCTCGGTGTGCTTGTTGCCCTCACCTTCATTGGGTTGCCGTTCGTGGTTCGCACCGTGCAACCGGTACTCCAAGACTTGGATCGAGAGGTTGAAGAGGCAGCCACGACGTTGGGGGCCAACCGATGGCAAACGTTTTGGGCGGTGATCATGCCTGAACTGTGGCCGGCGCTTCTCACGGGAATTGCCATGGCCTTCGCCCGCGCCGTCGGGGAATATGGGTCCGTCATTTTCATCGCGGGCAATATGCCGCTGAAATCGGAAATCACTCCGCTCCTCATCATGACCAAATTGGAGCAGTACGACTATGCAGGGGCCACGGCGCTGGGCGTGGTCATGTTAGTGGCCTCGTTTGTCCTGGCGTTGATGATCAATCTTCTGCAATGGTGGAGCACCGCTCGCCATAGGAATCAATAGAGCCTCATGGAATCAATAAACAGCACCGGTTCAAAAGAGTTGCAGTGGAAAGATTCTCTCACCACCGAGAGCCCGCTGGTCCGTCGGCTGCTCATTGCCGCCGCGTTTCTCTACTTAACGTTTTTCTTATTCGTCCCACTCCTCGCCGTCTTTGTCGAGGCGTTGAAGGGCGGTCTTGCGGCCTATGTCGGCTCCTTTCTCAATGACGATGCTATCGCAGCTATTCAATTAACCCTTCTGGTGGCGGCCGTGGCTGTGCCGCTGAATGCTTTGTTCGGGGTGGCCGCAGCTTGGGCCATTGCAAAATTCGATTTTGCCGGGAAACAGATCTTGATTACATTGATTGATATGCCCTTGGCCGTCTCTCCGGTCATTTCCGGCTTGATTTATGTGCTCCTCTTCGGAGCGCAAGGTTGGCTGGGCCCGTGGTTGTTGGAGAATGACATCAAGATCATTTTTGCCTTGCCTGGTATTGTGCTAGCCACTATTTTTGTGACAGTCCCGTTTGTCGCACGAGAGCTCATTCCGCTGATGCAATCGCAAGGGCGGGAGGAAGAGGAAGCCGCGATCACGCTGGGAGCTTCCGGCTGGCAGACGTTCAGGCGCGTCACGCTGCCGAATATCAAGTGGAGCCTCCTCTATGGAGTCATCCTGTGCAATGCGCGCGCGATGGGAGAATTCGGCGCGGTGTCAGTCGTCTCCGGTCATATCCGAGGATTGACCAACACGATGCCGTTGCACGTCGAAATTCTCTATAACGAGTACAATGCCGTCTCGGCGTTCGCGGTCGCATCGCTTCTGACGCTACTGGCTATTGTCACCCTCGCGGCCAAGGCGATTGTCGAGCGGAAAATACATTCTCCGGCTATCGTCGCCGATCCGATAGCAGGTGTTCAGGCAGGGAGCAGTCGATGAGCATTCAGGTAGACCAGGTCACGAAGCGTTTTGGAACATTTACGGTGTTGAACGATGTGAGCCTTCATGTACGGGAAGGTGAGTTGGTGGCGCTCCTGGGTCCGTCCGGTTGCGGCAAGACGACGTTGCTGAGAATTTTGGCCGGACTGGAACGCCCTGATCAAGGGCGCATCTTTCTGCAGGGCACGGAGGTGACGGATCAGCGGATCAACGAACGTCGTGTGGGCTTCGTCTTCCAGCACTATGCGTTGTTCCGCCACATGAGCGTCGCGGATAATGTCGCATTCGGGTTGACTGTATTACCTCGAGCACAACGGCCTTCTGTGACTCGCATACAAGAGAAGGTTCGTGAACTGCTCGGACTCGTCCAGTTGCAGGCGATGGCCGACCGCTATCCCAGCCAACTGTCCGGCGGACAACGACAGCGCGTGGCGTTGGCCCGAGCGCTGGCCGTGGAGCCAAAGCTGCTCCTGTTGGATGAACCATTTGGGGCATTGGATGCGAAGGTCCGGAAAGAGCTCCGCCGCTGGTTGCGGCGGCTCCATGACGAGTTACATATTACCGGCATCCTCGTGACGCATGACCAGGAGGAGGCGTTAGAAGTCGCCGATCGTGTCGTGGTGATGCATCAGGGCAGGATCGAGCAGGTCGGCACGCCGGATGAGGTGTATGAACATCCGGCGACTCCGTTCGTGTACCAGTTCCTTGGTGATGTCAATGTGTTTCACGGGCGTGTTGCGCAGGAACAGCTCGCACATGGAAGTGTCGGGGCCGAAGCCGTCTTGCCATCGGATGTGCCGGATGAACACGAAGTTACGTTTGTTCGACCACATGACTTGGAAGTCAATCGAAGCCGCACGAATTCTTCACAGCTTGAAGCCAACGTGCGGCACGTGCTTGCGGCCGGATCGCGCGTCAGGATCGAATTGAGCACTCAGGAGTCGGCGCAAGTCATCGAAGTCGAACTGACCAAAGAGCGATATCGTGAGCTCAATCTTCGCGAAGGAGAAGTTGTGTTTGTGCATCCCAGGCATCGACGAGTGTTCAAGTTGCCGCGGCCGTAGATACTGCTTCAGCTATTTCCACACCGCATTCGATCCCACCATAAGTGGTACACTATCGCCGTGAGCGGAGGGCGCTCACGCAGGTGTTATTTGCCGAGGAGAATGTCCATGAGTATCCGATGTCATGCGATCGGGTCATCGATGCTGGTTCTCACGGTCATGTGCGTGTCCGCTGTCTGGGCCGCGCAGTTCGGTACTCCGAAAGAGGACGAAGGCACGCGCATCTTCAAGGCGACGGAACACCCCCACTACAGCGGGCAATTTCATTTGTCAGGTCAGAAGGCGATGTTGATCGGAAGCGTAAAGGATGAGGTTCCCTGGGATCACCTCGATTATGCCGGCAAGCGGCTGACTCCGGTGGCGGGGACGATCGACATTGAGGTGAACGAGGTGACAAACAGCGGCCGAGTAGTCGCCGAGTTTGTCGAGGGTACCAACCGGTATCGGATTGTGTTTGACCGGTTCGCCGCGAAAGCTCCGTTCCAGGACGGTGGCATTGCCACCAGGATCTATGAGCACGGCGATTCAAACAACGGGGATCCTCTGTACCCGAAGACGTGGCTGTATCTCGGAGGGTGGGGTACGGCGACGATGTTCAAGAATGATGCGGTGCTCTATAGGGACTACGATGCCCATTTTATGGTGATGGAACGATCCCGCGATCCCAAGACACACGAAGTGCGTTATCCGACGAAGCGGGTGCTGCCCGGCGGGGAAACCGACCCGGCCGGTATGGAAATCGATTTGTGGGTCCGATCACAGGAACAGAACACCAAGAATTTCCCCCCGTTTGAAACATTCGTCCATCTCTGCTGGGAAGAAGTGACATGGAAGTAGATCCCACGAATTCACTTCCGAGGATTGTCACCGGTCTTCTGGCCATCTTTGCGGTAGCCCTCGGACCTGTGGCTGTTCGGGCGGAGACTTTCTCTCCCTGGCAGGAGTGGAACTTCGATCAAGAACAGTCCGGCGTCCTTCCAGGCCAATTTTCAATTGGAACATTGTTCGATGGAAGACAGGCCGGCGATTGGCAGATTCTCACGACTGATCGCGCGAAGAGTCCTCCGCACGTGCTCGCCCAGTTGATGGCCAAAGGGGCGGAGCATGCGTACAAGATAACGCTGGTCAAAGAGATCGTCGCTTCTGACCTCAATCTTGAAGTGGCATTCTTGCCGATCCAGGGCAATGCGGATATGGGAGGTGGTTTGATTTGGCGGGCGGCCGATGATCGCAATTACTATCTGACACGGGCCAACCCGCTGGAACAAAACATTCGAGTGTATCGAGTCGTGAACGGCGTTCGGCATCTGCTGGAAAATTTCAACCAGACAATTGACGTGAAGCGATGGCACACACTTCGGGTCATCCATCGCGGATGTGATATCAGCATCTTCTATGATGACAAACAGGTCTTCGGTCTCTGTGACAAGACATTTCAAACCGGGAAGATCGGACTCTGGACGAAATCCGATGCCGTGACCTATTTCGATGATCTTCAGGTGCAGCGCTTGAAATAATTTGGCTCCGGCACGATAGAACCGGTTGGATATTGTTGCCTTGCTTCGATACACTGCTTGACGCACAAGGAGTCATCGATGCAAGACGATCGATCGGCAAATTTTTACTCTCTGTTGGAACTTCCCACGACCGCGACCGAGGTCGAGATCAAGAAGGCCTGGCATGAGCAGCTCCAGGTCTGGCATCCGGACCGCTTCACGCATGCGCCAACGCTTCACGCAAAGGCTGAGGCCCGAACCAAGCTCATCAACCAGGCGTACGAGACGCTGAGCGATCTCGCGGCACGAGCGCGCTACGATGCGACGGTGCAGCCGGCGGCGTCTCCGGCTGCTCGTGCCACACGGCCGTCCTCTGCGTCCCCCTATGCAGCTACTCCACCCAGGCAGGCGGCGCCTCAGCCTCGCGAGCGACGAGGACCACAGTCCCCCATCATGCTCGTGAAGCAGGAGCGAGGTACGGTCATGGTTCCGGCTATCCATCTCTACATCGATACCGGAGAACCCCATCCGTACGATTTCAGCGGCTTCACCAGAATTGCCGGGACGATGCGGGAGCCGTTGCCGACGGGGAACTATGCCGTTGCCGAAATGCCCGAGCTGCTGGCGATCAAGAGCCTCAACGTCGAAGTACTCTATACGATCTTCTCCAATCCTCATGACAACCGCGCCGGGTTTCTTCCGGAGCTCGAACGGATGCTGGTTTACCCAGCCCGATTCCTGGTTATCGAAGGGGTCCTCACCCATAAGAAGGGCGGAGGCCGCCTGAATCAGTATCACAAGAACGGGGTGATGGATTTTCTCGATGCGTTGACCGCGCGGTATGGCCTACAGATCATCTATGCGGATACGCGAGACGAAGCGGAAGAACGCATTGCCAATCTTGCCGCCCTCCACTACTCCTACCACTTTGCCGAACAGATGGGATTCGGCCGGTGCCTGATGGAGAACGATGTGTAGGAGCGAATGGCCTGGGAAGAAGAGCTTATGGCCGATGGCTCATAGCACGATCAAAGACAATCCCATGCGTTTCTTGTTTGTGTCATAGGCGATACGCCATTAGCTCCCGGTACCTCCCAGTTATAACCCCCGTTTGTCGCCAGGCTGCGCAGATCACGACGGCCACGGTATTCAATAGATTGAGGCGTTGGCTGTTGGGCCCCATCGGGACGCAGAATCGTTGGAAGTTTACGATTGCGGCCGGCAGCTCGCCGGCAGCTCATGGGTTTCCAGACCAAAGAGGGGATCTCATCCGTTGAATAGCTGAACGAGTCGCCCGATCAGATTGCTTACCGGGGGGGATTGAATCCGTGGGGGTTGAGACGTTGCCAGCGCCAGGTATCGGCGCACATGTCCGGGAGTCCACGCTCGGCCCGCCAGCCGAGCAGGTCGGCCGCTTTGCCGGGATGGGCATAGCAGGCTGCGATATCGCCGGGCCGGCGAGGTGCCATAGTGTAGGCGACTCGTGTCCCGCTGGCCTGCTCGAAGGCTCGCACAATGTCCAAAACACTATAGCCATTGCCGGTGCCGAGATTCACCGTCAGGCACTCCGTCGATTGTGTCCATTGATCGAGGGCCTTCAGTGCTTTCAGATGTCCGATGGCCAAATCTACGACATGAATGTAGTCACGCACACCGGTTCCATCCGGCGTCGCGTAGTCGTTGCCGAAAATATTGAGATGCGAGCGACGTCCCACCGCGACTTGTGCGACGAAGGGCATCAGATTGTTCGGTGTGCCCTGCGGGTCCTCGCCGATCAGCCCGCTCGCATGGGCCCCGACCGGATTGAAGTACCGGAGAATGCCGATACGCCAGGATGTATCACTCCGCTGCACGTCGCGCAGGATCTCCTCCACCATGAGCTTCGAGCGGCCATAGGGGTTAGTCGCAGAAAGCGGATGATCTTCCGTCAGCGGCAACCGTTGGGGATCACCGTAGACTGTGGCAGATGAGCTGAATACCAGCTGTTTCACCCCGCACTCGCCCATGGCCTCCAGCAGGCGCAAGGAACCAACCACATTGTTGTCATAGTACGAGAGGGGTTGTTGCACAGATTCCCCGACCGCCTTGAGACCGGCAAAATGAATCACCGCAGTCGCCTGACAGTGCCGCAAGGCGGCGACCAGCGCGGCACGATCGCGGCAGTCGCCCTGGATCAGCGGAACGGTCTTTCCTGTGATCCGCTGGATGCGTGCCAGGGCTTCAGGATGACTGTTGCAGAAGTTGTCGAAGACTGTGACGTCGAACCCTGCCTGCAGCAGTTCCACGCAGGTATGAGATCCGATGTAGCCGGCCCCGCCTGTAACGAGAATCACACAGCACCTCCGCAGAATCCAACCCGACGTGTTCTTCTGGCGCCAGGGTATCAGATCACGAGGGAAGGTCAAGAACAGAGAACCATTTACGGGAGGATCGCTTGCGGAGCATACAGAAATTCATCAATCGGCACGGGATCGTTCCACTGCAGACTGACCGAATCTCCACCGCTGAAGAGCACGGGCAATCAGGAGGGCGGTAAGGGTCGGAAGCCAGATCCATGTAGCTTCGCTGGCAAGCACACGAATTGCGTCCGGGGTGAAGAATTCGCCGATGCCGATCGGGGAGACGGCAACCGGTCGAACCGTAAAGAAATAACGCTCGGTATCAAACGGGGAGAAGAAGGCCACACCTAATCCTCCGTCGGTCATGGCGTCCAGTCCGCCGTGCGAGGCCGTGCACAGGAAAAAATAGATCCACAATCCTGCCCTCATCCGCGCCGGCTCGTGCCTGTACCACAGGGCCACCAGCCCCATGCTCAAGAGGCCGGCGAAGAAGAGTGAATGGGTCAAGCCACGGTGTCCCCAGAGATCGCCGTATCGAATACCGAAGGAAAAGCTGATGACGTCCACATCCGGGACGATCGAGCAGATCATGCCCAACCACACAACAGATCGGGTCATAAAGCAACGGGGCAGAGCCCGGCCTAACGCCAGAGCCACGAGCGCATGAGAAAACGCGGATGCCATAGAAGGAACCAGTCGAAGGATTCTTTACCGACCGTTCACGAACCCGATTTGCCGCCAGGCTTCGTAGACCACTACGGCCACGGCATTGGACAGATTGAGGCTTCGGCTGTTGGGCAGCATGGGCACGCGGATCCGTTGTGACTCGCCGACCGCATGAATCAATTCCGCCGGCAATCCACGAGTTTCGGGACCGAAGAGAAAGACATCATCCGAGGCATACTCAACCAGATCGAAGCGTTGCGTGCCTTTCGTGGAAACGGCGAACATGCGGCGATCTTTGAAGCGCTTCGCGCAGTCGGTCCAATTGTCGTACACGGCGAGGGTGGCAAATTCATGATAGTCCAATCCGGCTCGCATCAGCTGCTTATCGTCCAGCGAGAATCCGAGCGGTTTTACAAGATGCAGGCGGGCGCCCGTATTGGCGCAGAGACGGATGATATTGCCGGTGTTCGGGGGGATTTCAGGCTGATAGAGGATGACGTCGAACATACTGGCCATAGAATGTGATCTGATAGCCGATAGCTTATAACGGATAGTGGGAACAAGGGAAATCCATATTTCATGCCGCTTCTTGGTATTTGGTATAGTGGAGCCCCACGGCATTATCTATCTGAATTAGTTCGGTCTATCTGATATGCAGCATATGTCTGCACTCATTGCGTCGCTGATGTTGGTACTGGCTCTGGCGGTACGCGGTGTGGTGTGCGCGGAAGACTCAGCCAATATTTCAGACGCGCATGTGATCGAACAGGCAAAGGCGGTGTGGGAGAGCGGCGCGGTAACGAGCGCGCTCGAACTGCTTGATCAAGGTATTCAAAGTCATCCACGGTCGGCGCTGTTGCACAAACTACGGGGCGACATTCTTGCCACATTCCGGGGCCCCCAAGAAGCGGTTCAGGCGTATGAGATGGCTCTTGCCGCAAAGCCTTCTGCGTTAGATGTCCGCTGGTCTAAGTGGAGCGTGTTGGTTCGGTGGGGGAAGAGCGACGAATCCATTGCGGAGTTACGGCACATTGTCCGGTTCGACAGCACAAATCCGCTGGCACATCTGAAATTGGCGCAAGAACTTCGGAAGCTCGACCGGCTGGAGGAATCGTTGGAGTCGTATCAAGAGGCCGTCCGACTGAGACCGGACTTGCTCGGCTGGCGATTGGCCCTGGCGCGCGCGCAATTCGACGTGCTGGATTATCAAGGCGCAGAGGCGGGGGTGCGGGCTGTCTTAGAGCAACTCACGCCCGGCTCGCCGCTGGAGATCCCGGCTAAGAATCAGCTCGCGCAATTGTACGAATCCATGGAGCGGGGACGGCGATTCACTCCTGCGTTGACAGCGGGCGCCACCGAGTCTCAGCTGCGGGAATGGGCTGCTATTCGCGCGGAGGCGTGGAAGCTGTTTGCGGCAGGCCGCTATCAAGAGGCTGAGCCGGTCTATCGGCAGATGTTGGCGCTGAATCCCAGGGATGCCCTTGCCACGCATCAATTGGGGCTGACGCTTATGCAGCTGGGACGGTGCAAAGACGCGCTGGCTGTGTTCGGAAAAATGTCCGACCTGGATCCCAGCGAGGAGGACTATGCCGACACGACATTTCGGATGGGGCAATGCCTTGTGGAACTGGAGCAATGGGAAGATGCATTCGTGCATTTTCAGGTGCTCTATGATGCAGCGGTTGAATTTGAGGAGAGCAACAAGAATGTGATCCTTCCAGCCGGCACGCGTGTGCTCTCAAAGGAAAAAATAGCCCGGTGGCTGGAGAAAGTACGGCCGCACGTTCCTGATTTGGCGGCACGCAAGGATGAGGTCACAGAGAGCGGCAACGGCGGCCAGGTTGTATCCAAAGAATTGCCGGTGGAAGAGGTCTATGCAAAGGCTACCGAGCGGGTGAAGCCGCAGAAGGCAATGGATCAGGCGGCGACGCTTGTAGGCCGGGATGCGGATTTCAGCTGGTTTCGTTTCGTGATTCCGGCAGGCACCGTCATGCGCGACGATTTTCCCACGGGGGCGCACGAGTACATTCCGCTCAATCCCAGCGATACATTTTCTGCAACGCAACGCGAGATCTACTTGGTCTTCGGTTTGGTGTCAGATTCATTCGATGCCGTGCCGCTCACCGCGCGCTGTGTGATGGAGTCGTCGGACATGACGGATGAGTCTCGCGTGGCGGCGCAGGATCATGTGCTCACCTCGATGAGCGATCGATCCGGGTATTTTATGCTTACTCCGCCGCCAACCGGATGGGCACCGGGCCTGTATCGCTGCGGGTTGTTCGCCGGGGAACATGCGTCCGCCTATACCCAGGTGGATGACGTGCGTTTCCGGATCGTCGAACCCGGTGAGTGAATGCAGATGCGTATCGTTGACGGCGTCGGGTTCAAACCAAATCGGTCAGCCGTCAGTGCGGTCGATGCTGTTCATGGCCGGTCTTTTCTGCCACTGGAGTTTCAAAAGCACGGCGTGGTACACACGAACACATGAGTGCGGCAGGTTCGACGTTCATCGGCATTATCGGCTCGGTTATATTCCTGCTGGCGGTATTCTCGTTCAGCCAAAGAAATTGGAAGGGCGGCTGTCTCTGGCTGCTGGTGGGGGCGGGGGTGATCGTGCTGTTGACTTATCTGGATAAGCCGTCGGCTGCGTTGTGGCGATAGCAGGTTCACAGGTCAGCGGTTAGGGTCAGCAGTATCCTCAACGGTGATTTTCAGCCAGCGACCGGCTGTTGGTAATCGACCTCGATTTTGAAACCAAGGTCTTCAATCATGCCCCAGACTTCCGGCGCAGGCGCGCCCGGCGTCGTGAGATAGCCGTTCACGAAGAGCGAATCGGCCGGATACAGCGCCAACGGCTGGAGGCTGCGCAGATTGTGTTCGCGACCGCCCGCGACGCGGAGTTCGGTGCGGGGGTGAAGAAATCGGAAAAGGCACAGCACTTTCAAACAGCGTTGCGGCGTCAGATGATCGCAGTGCTCCAGCGGAGTCCCGGCGGCTGGATGAAGCGTATTCAGCGGAATAGAATCGGGCTCGACCTCGCGCAAGGCCATCGCCAGGTCGATCAAATCTTCATCCTGTTCTCCCATGCCCACGATCCCGCCCGAGCAGATTTCCAATCCGGCCGTCCGTGCGTTCTTGATCGTGGCGAGCCGGTCTTGGAACGTGTGGGTGGTGCAAATGGAGGCATGGAACGCCTCGCTGGTATTCAAGTTGTGGTTCACACGATCCACCCCTGCGGCTTTGAGCCGCTTGGCCTGGCCTTCATTCATCAAGCCGAGTGAACAGCAAATCTGAATGGGAATCTCCTGCTTGATGGCGCGGACGGCTCCGGCAATCTCGTCGATTTCCCGATCCAGCGGACTCCGGCCGCTGATTACGATGCAATAGCGCTGCGCTTTAGACGCAGCGGCCTGCCTCGCGCCCTCGACCATCTGTTTCTGCGGCAATAAGTTATAGCGTTCGATAGGCGCGGTTGAGACGGCGGATTGTGAGCAGTAATGACAGTCTTCCTGGCAGGCGCCGCTTTTGGCGTTCTGCAGCATTTGCAAGCGAACGGTCTTCCCAAAATAGCGGGATCGGACACGAAAGGCCGCATGCAGCAGGTCCAGCAGATCGTCGTCAGACGATTGGAGGACAGCGAGGCATTCATCTCTGGTCAGGGATTCGTCTTGCAGGGCTTTATCGGCGAACCGTTGAAAATCCGTCATGCGTCAATGCTCCGCGCTGTTGAAAATGATGATGGGATAATAGGACGGCCAAAACCTACACGGTTTCAAACGGAGAAGCAATGCCTTGGTAGGGGATGGCGCGAGCAGACGCAGCAGTTTCTCCTGATCCGTCCGCCGGCTGTGTGGCTTCGAGCCAGGGGAGTGCGGTCAGCGTGTTCCAGCGGGCACAGCGCCTGCAGCGGCCGGACCATTCGACGGACTCTTGCTGGCACTGCGTGCAGATGTAGGGAACGACGACGCGTTTTTTGAAGCTGAGCGCTTTTTTGAGTTCGATGATGGCCTGTTCGAATTGCTGTTTGCGTAAGAAGAGGTTGGCCATGATCTTGTGGTAATCGAGCAGATGGTCTTGTGGTCCTTCGATCGTTGAAAGAATATCGAAGGCTTCATCGATCATTTCAAGACGGTAATAGAGCTTGCCCAGATAGAACTGCAGCACGGGATTTTGCGGGTCCTGCTGCAGCGCGTCCTGGTACACACGGATGATTTCGCCCGGCTCCCCCTGGTCCAGGAACAATTCTTCAAGCCGATGCAGGATAATCACGCTCCGCGTTCTGGTATAGACCTTCTTTAAGATTTCGACGGCATCTTTGGTCTTGCCTTCATGGATCAGGATTTCGCCGAGCCCGATATAGGCGGGCAGGAAGCTGCGGTCTTTTTTAATGGCGCCCCGGAAATAGCGGCGGGCTTTATCCGGGTGTCCGCGTTCGAGCAGCTGGCGGCCGACCTCATACATGTACCCGATCAGCAACGCGTTCTCAGCCTCTTTTTCCTGGTTCGGAAGATGGGCCTTGAGAAGGCGATGCTGGATTTCCAGCGCCTCGCTCCATCGCTCCAGGCGAATGTTCAAGTCCCGCTTGCGAATGAGTGCCGTCAAATTGTCCGGCTCAAGCTTCAGGATTTTTTGGAATGACTGGAGGGCTTCCTCATAGCGTTTGGCGCCTTCGAGATCTTTGCTCAATTCCAGCAGCACTTCGATATTGCGCTCGTCGACACGATGGGCATGTTGGTGCAACCGGATCGCCTCGGGGAAATTCTGCTCAGCTCGATAGATGTTCCCCAGCCATAGCAGGGAATCAGCCCGGTTGGGGTCGATGGCGAGGGCTTTCTCGAAGAGCGTAATCGCTTCCATCGTGCGTTTCGACATGAAGGCGTGAGTTCCATCACGATGCAGTGTGTCCACTTTTTCTTTGCGGCGCACGAGCCGGTTGCTGCGCCAGTTGATGATCGCATGGGCCGTTTGCTGCAGGCCGACGACGAAGGTGACGAAGACCGCTCCGATGGCCATAGAGATCAGGACGAGCGTGACGGGACTAAGTTCAAATTCAGCCGATGAACTCGTATGGATAAGGACTGTCCCCGGATTCAGTTCCCGGAAATAGCTGTAGATGAAGACGCCGGCACTGACGAAGAAGATTGTAATGAGTAGTCTGAGCATGGCTAGACCGTTTTGTGCGCAGCCGCTTTCCGTACGACGATGCGCCGTTTAGGCGCGGCTACCGGAGCAGGTGCCTCCTCGGGAAGCGGGAGCTGCGTTGCATCGCTCCATAGCCGTTCCAGGGCATAGTGCGATCGGGTATCCTGCCGGAAAATATGGGCAACGACATCACCGAAGTCGAGCAACACC
Organism: Nitrospira sp.; assembly: GCA_022842445.1. Taxonomy (GTDB): domain Bacteria; phylum Nitrospirota; class Nitrospiria; order Nitrospirales; family Nitrospiraceae; genus Nitrospira_D. Next base: position 426,120 of record JALHPO010000001.1, on the reverse strand, counting down.
CACTGTCCGGAGGATGCCCCTTCAATACTCAACGGACGCTGGCCGCTGCGAGAGAGTGTGCCGTCGATATAATCGGCGATCGCGCGAGTCTGTCGATCCGATTCAGCCGATCCGATCACCAGGTAATCGGCCACAGAGGTGAGCGGGGCGACATGCAGCACCTGGACATCGACGGCCTTCTTATCGAGCATCGCCTTGCCGATGGCGAGGGCGGTGGCCTTAGATGTTTGTGCGATCGCAACCCTCCTGATATAGGCGATGCTGAAGTATATAGGATTCGACAGGGGGCGGCAACATATTTGCCTGCGACGCCCTCTGTCGGATCCGTTGTCGGATCTCGGACGCGGAAATGGAGCATGGCGGGATGGGGAGGCAGATGATGCCGCTGCAGGAGGGCATCGCAATATCCAATTGCGGCAGTGCTCCCGCATCGAGCTGCGCCAGCGCGTGGGTGTCAAGTGCGGGCAGCAGCGGCATGTTTGCCAGCGACCGGAACGATTGTCCCGGCCGAGGGACGACGACAAACCGGCACGCGCGCAACAACTCCATGGGCTCTTTCCAATTGGGGAAATCGAGAAACGCGTCGAGTCCGATGAGGAAATACAATTCAGCGGAGGAGCCGAACTGTCGCTGCAGTTCGCGGATTGTATCGATAGAGTAGGATTTGCCCGATCGCTGTATTTCGATGTCCGAGAGCTGGAAGGAGGGAATGCCGGCGATGGCGAGGCGGACCATTTCATAGCGATCCTTGGCCGGGGCCAGGGATCCGTCTCGCTTGTGCGGGGGATCGCCGGTGGGAATGAAGAGCACTTGATCGAGGCGGAGTCGGTCACGGACCAGGGATGCAATGGTCAAATGGCCGTTGTGAATGGGATTGAAGCTGCCGCCGAGCAGGCCCAATTTCCGCAGTGAGGGGTGAGGGCTCGCCTCGCTGAGCGGGCGAAGCGGGGCGAGGGGTGAGCGGTCGGATTCTCGGGCACACATAACTCACAACTCACAATCTACAACTCAACACTCAGAGAATCACCAGATTGTCCCGGTGGATCACTTCTTCGTACTCCTGGGGGCCGATCTGCCGTTGAATATCCTGAGTTTTAAGGCCTTTCATCTGCTTCAACAGAGCAGAAGGAAAATTGACGAGGCCCTTGGCAAACTCTTTTCCATCGGTGTCGAGACAGCCCACCGGATCTCCCGCCTCAAACTCCCCGATGACCTCGATGATGCCGGAGGCAAGGAGGCTTTTGCCCCGCGCGGTCAAGGCCTCGACCGCACCCTGGTCCAGGCGGACATGTCCACGGGGGCGCAGGGTAAAGGCAATCCAATGTTTTCGGCTGGTCAGCCGCCGTTCGCGTGCAACAAAGAGGCTGCCGCCGGGCCCGCCGGCAAGGACGCCGGGAAGGAGTCCGGCCCGTTCCCCGTTGACGATCAGCGTGGAGACGCCGTACTCACCGACTTTCTTGGCGGCGCGGACTTTCGTGGCCATGCCTCCTGTGCCCTCGAAGGTGCTGGAGACTCCGGCTCGGCGTTCGATGTCCTCGGTAATATCGGGAATGAGCGGGATCAGCGAGGCGGCGGGATGTTTTCTCGGATCTTCCGTGTAGAGTCCATCGACATCGGAGAGAATCACCAGCAAATCCGCATCGACCAGATGGGCGACCTCGCTTGCGAGCGTATCGTTGTCGCCGACCCTGATTTCCTCGACCGCGACGGTATCGTTCTCGTTGATGATCGGCAGGACGCCGAATCCGATGAGCGCCGTCAGCGTGTAGCGGGCATTCAAGAACCGCCGGCGATCTGCGAGGTCTTGATGCGTGAGGAGCACTTGGGCGACTTGAATGCCCAGCCGCTCGAACGCCTTTTCATAGGCCCACATGAGCCGGCTTTGCCCGACCGCTGCGGCCGCCTGCTTGACTGGAAGACTCTTGGGGTATTCCTTGAGTTGCAACTTCTTGATCCCGGACACGATGGCGCCCGACGACACGACCAGCACGTCGCGGCCGCTCGTTCGGAGCGCGGCGATCTCGTCGGCTAGGCGCTCGATTTGCTCGGGGCGCAAGCCTGTGGCGCGGGAAGCGATCAAACTGCTGCCGATTTTGACGACGATGCGCTTGGCGTGCCTTAGGATCTCGTCTCGCATGGCGTCTTCCTCAGGCGGTCCACCTGCGAGCCGACGAAGGTGATCAGGTCGTCGAGGCCTTCCCTTGTTGCGGATGACACGGGGAGGCAGGTGTACTGATGGCGCTTGCAGTAGGTTTGCAGTTGTGTCAGCCGGTCGCACGCGCCGCTGATGTCGATCTTTGTCGCGATGACGGCGAACGGCCGGTCGTTGAGCGCTTCGTCATAAGCAGCCAGCTCTTGCCGCATGGTCTCGAAGCTGATGACCGGCTCATCCGGCGCCCATTCTGAGACATCGATCAGGTGAAGCAGGAAGGCTGTGCGTTCGATATGCCGAAGAAACTGAAATCCCAGCCCCTTGCCGTCATGCGCGCCTTCAATGAGTCCGGGGATGTCTGCGACGACGAAGCTGCGATCCGACCCCCAACGGACGACGCCGAGATGGGGCGTCAATGTCGTAAAGGGATAATCAGCGATTTTCGGCGTGGCCGATGAGATGACTGAAATGAGCGTCGATTTGCCGGCGTTTGGAAATCCGACCAGCCCGACATCGGCGAGCAGCTTCAGCTCAAGCCGCAGCGTTCGTTCTTCGCCGGCCGTGCCATGTGTAAACCGTGTCGGCACGCGATTGGTGGATGTGGCGTAGTTGCTGTTGCCTCGTCCGCCCCGCCCTCCTTGTGCGATGACCACTGTTTCCCCGTCGGCAACCAGATCGGCAAGCACCTCACCGGTCTGGTCGTCATATACGATGGTGCCGACCGGGAGGGTGACGACGGTGTCTTTCCCTGTGCGCCCGGTGCAGTTGGAGCCGCCGCCGGCCCGTCCGTCTTCCGCTTCATAATGTTTCTGATAGCGAAGGTCGAGCAGGGTTGTCAGTCTGGTAGATGCGGTTAAGACGACGCTGCCGCCATGTCCCCCGTCTCCTCCGTCCGGTCCCCCGCGAGGGACGAACATCTCCCGGCGGAAACTGCAGATGCCGTCTCCTCCTTTGCCGGCTCGCACGGTGATCAGCGCTTCATCGACAAACATGGTGTTCCTATCAATGGATGCACGATTCTAGGCTGACAGGAGTATACCCGACCTGCCCATGCCGGGAAGAGGTGGGGATCTCGAATCATCTCAGCCAATCGATGTGGGTGAGTGCGAGGGGAATCAGGATTTGGCGGGGGCTGGGTACACGCTGACTTTCCGTCTGGCTCGCCCGCCTTCGAACTTCACCGTGCCGGTCACCCGAGCAAACAACGTGTGATCGCGTCCGAGATCGACGTTGAAACCGGGAAAGAACTTCGTGCCGCGTTGGCGGACGATGATGCTGCCGGCCGTGACGGTTTCACCCCCATAGGCTTTGACGCCCAAATACTGGGGATTACTGTCCCGCCCATTCCGTGATGATCCGCCGCCTTTGTTTGTTGCCATGGAAAGTCCTTTTTGTGCCTGCTATGCCGTAGCAATTTCCTTCACGAGCAGTTTCGTAAAACCTTGCCGGTGCCCGCGCGTCCGGCGGTAATTCTTCCGGCGCTTTTTCTTGAAGACCGTAATCGACCTGGTGCGGCCGTGCCGGACAATTTCGGCCGTGACCGTTGCGCCCTGCACGAGCGGCTGTCCGATCACCAGACCGGCATCCCCATGCACCAGGCGAACCTGGTCCAAGTTGACGACGCCACCTACGTCACCGGGCAAGCGCTCAACTTGAATCGTCGAGCCGGCCTCAACCCGATACTGCTTTCCACCTGTTTCAATAATTGCGTACATATCTTATATACCCCACATTGGACCGAATCGTGTAACACATCGTTGAAGAGAGTGTCAAGCGCGCCTCATGGTTTTTGTTTTGCCTGCGTCCGGTTCGTGAGGACTTCGACACGGGAGTCCCCCCTCTTCTGGAGGGCTAGGAGCGGAGGCGAAGAAAAACGTATGCTGCCCGCATAAGCAGTTCCGGTGAGATCGGTGAGATGCCATTTTCCTGGTGTTTGCCGGTTTTTTGCAAGGGAGAGAGTATGCCTTCAGCCAGCCGATTTGTGATCCGTACCTATCACCGAATTCCTGTTCGCTGCGACATATATTACATGGGCGGAGAGTTTCTTGGAAAGGGGACGGTCATGAATATGTCCCGCAACGGGTTTCGGGTGCTCGGCGATCACCAGGTGGCGCCGGGAATGGAACTGGCCGTGCGGCTGTCTCTTTCCGATAAGGATGAACCGGTTGAAATGCAGCGGGTTGTAATTCGCTGGGTTCGCGGTCTCTTGTTTGGCGCTAAAGTGGTCATGGTGAAGCCTGACGATCAGGATCGGATCGGGATCTTCCTAAGCGCTCGCCTGCGAACCTATTTGAACCCTACCTTAGATCGCATCTCCTCTTAGCCCGCATTATTCATAATGGTTCGTGACGAAACCGCCAAGACGCCAGGCGAGACGGGCATGCGGAGCCCTGAGAGACCGAGGCATACTTGAAACAGTATGTCGAGGTCGCGAGGGGCGAGCCTGCTCGCCTGGCCGTGAGACATCTACGGCCAGGCTTGTTGCAGCGGCGTATCGGCGGTTGCAGTAGAAGCGCTCATGAATAATGTGGGTTAGGGCATCTGCCTCGCACTGTATCGTAATCGTACCCCATCCGATTGCTTGACGACCTTCCAGCCTCACGATATAGTCGCGCACGTCAATTATATGCAGGCCTGTCGCCGCTGCGTGAAGGAGTAACGTCTGATGCTGGAACCGGTCGAAAAAATCTGGATGGACGGCAAGTTCGTGGCCTGGGAAGAGGCCAACGTCCATATCCTGACCCACTCGCTGCATTACGGCTTGGCTGCCTTTGAGGGCATCCGTTGCTACAAGGGCAAGTCCGGGTCCGCCATCTTTCGGCTTGATGAACACGTCGATCGGTTGTTCGATTCGGCTCACATCGGCATGATGGCCATGCCCTACGATAAGAAACACATTGCCGAGGCGATCGTCGAAACGGTCCGTATCAACCGGCTCGAGGCCTGTTATATCCGGCCGCTGGTGTATATCGGCTATGGAGCGATGGGGGTGCATCCAGGCGACAATCCGATCCGCGTAGCCGTGGCGGCGTGGAAGTGGGGGGCGTACTTGGGAGAAGACGCGCTGGCGAATGGGATGCGTGCCTGCATCTCCTCGTTTACCAGGCATCATGTCAACGTGTCGATGACCAAGGGAAAAATATCGGGCTATTACGTGAATTCGATTATGGCCAAGCGGGAAGCCAAGATTGCCGGATATGATGAGGCGATTCTGCTCGACGCCGAGGGGTATGTGTCCGAGGGGACGGGAGAGAATGTGTTCATCGTCCGCCGAGGGAAGCTGAAAACGACGCCGTTGACGTCGATCCTTGAAGGGATCACCAGAAACTCCGTGATCGAGCTGGCGAAGGAGCGCAACATTCCCGTGGTTGAGGAACGGTTCACGCGGGATGAAATGTATGTTGCCGATGAAGTGTTCGTCACCGGCACGGCTGCGGAATTGACGCCGGTTCGTGAAATTGACAACCGGAAGATCGGAAATGGCAAGCCGGGACCGATCACCATGGCACTGCAAAAGACCTTCTTTTCAATCGTGCGCGGGGAAGACCCTTCGCATGCCTCGTGGCTCACGCGGATCTGAGGGAAATAGAGCCTATAGCTAGTGGCGTATAGCACGTGATCGGATGAGCGCAGGTCTTACGCAACTCACTCCTGTCCCGTGCCATAGCCATACGCCATAGATTCTTGTCTCATTACTCGTTTGACGAATGACGCCTGACGATTTACGACTAGATGCCCAACGGCCGGGTTACTTGCCTGCTGGAGCAGGGGTGGGTTCCGTCGCAGGCTGGGCCGGGGTTGCAGGAGAAGCCGACTCACTTTTCGTATTCAAATCGATGACGGTCGATTCGAAGGTCCGTTGCTTGGCCAATATCGCCAGCGTGAACGAGGTAATCATGAAGATTGCCGCCACCACGACGGTGAGCTTGCTCAGGAAATTGGCCGGGCCCCGGCTGCCGAACACGGTTTGGCTCGATCCGCCGAATGAGGCACCGATCTCCGCGCCTTTACCAGATTGGAGGAGAATGGCGCCGATCATGAGGACACAGATGAAGACATGGATGACAACAATCAAAGTATACATTGTTTAGCGTCGGGCTCCGATCAATTGAGCAACGGAGGCGATTGTAACAAAAGATTCAGCCTGGAGACAAGCCCCGCCGATTAATGCGCCATCGATCTGGTCTGTCTGCAACAGACCTTCGATATTTCCGGGCGTCACGCTGCCTCCATACAAGATTCGTGTGGCGTTTGAGACATCGCTGGACCAGGTGTCGGAGAGGAAGGTTCGAATCGTTCGGTGTGCGGCGACGGCTTGATTGGTCGTCGCGGCTTTTCCGGTCCCGATGGCCCACACCGGTTCATAGGCGATTGAGACGGCGGCCATATCGTGAGGCGAAAGACCAGCCAGGCTTCCAGTCAGCTGTTGCAGAATGACCTCCGTTGTCGTCCCGTGTTCCCGCTGGGATAAGGATTCCCCGACGCACAGAATCGGTCTGATCCCATGGGCGAGGGCGGCGTGAACTTTCTTCTGAATGCCATCATTCTGCTCCCCGAACAGCGCACGACGTTCCGAATGGCCGAGAATGACGTACCGGCAGCCGAGCTCTCTGAGCATCGGCGCGGACACTTCACCGGTGTAGGCCCCATGGCTTTCCCAAAATAAATTTTGTGCGCCGAGTTGGATCGGAGACGACGGGGTAAGCGCCGCGCGGACCGATTCCAACGCTGTGAAGGGAGGAGCGATTACGAATTCGACGGTCGGCGTGGTGGGGATCCGGGGTGCGATCTCGCGAACGAAGGCCGCCCCTTCCGAGGCGGTCTTATTCATTTTCCAATTGCCGACAATGAGGATTGTGCGCACGGCGTTTTTACTTGGCCTATGTAGAGATTGCGATGTCGGCTAGTTGACGCGATCGGGTAATGCGACGAGGCCAGGCAGCTCCTTGCCTTCAAGCAGTTCCAACGCAGCGCCGCCGCCGGTCGAGATGAAGGACATGTTTTCCGAGACGCCGGCCCGGTGGACGGCCAGCGCGGTCTCGCCGCCGCCGACGATCGTGAGCGCATAGGCATCGGCGATCGCGTGGGCCATTGCAAGTGTGCCTCTGGCATAGGCGTCGATTTCAAAGACTCCCATTGGTCCGTTCCAGAGAATCGTTTTGGCGTTCTGGACCGCCAAGTTGAAGAGCTTGACCGAAGCCGGACCGATGTCGAGCGCGTACCAGCCCTTCGGAATTTCCTGAACCGGAACTATCTTCGACTCCGCACCAGGTTCGCGGCTGGCTGCGACGACGCAATCGACCGGCAGGTAGAACTTAACGCCGCGGGACAGGGCGTGGTCCTCGACGCCTCTGGCGAAGTCCAACATGTCGTTTTCGACCAGCGAGTTGCCGATTTCCATGCCCTTCGCTTTCAAGAAGGTAAAGGCCATGCCGCCGCCGATGATGACCTTGTCGACTTTCTTTCCCAGGTTCTCGATCACGCCGATTTTTCCGGACACCTTTGCACCGCCGAGCACTGCCACGAACGGCCGGACCGGATTGGCGATGGCTCCTTCGAGATACTCGATTTCTTTCTTCAGTAGCGCACCGGCCGCCGAGTCTTTGATGAATTTGGTAATGCCGACGGTGGAGGCGTGGGCGCGGTGCGCGGCGCCGAAGGCGTCGTTGATAAAGACGTCGCCAAGAGAGGCCAGGGCTTTGGAGAAGGCCTCGTCGTTCTTCTCTTCGCCTGGATGGAAGCGGAGGTTTTCCAATAACAGTACGTCGCCGGGAGTCATTTTAGCCACCAGCTTTTCGACCGCCGGGCCGATGCAATCGGACGCGAAGACCACCTCTTTTCCGAGGAGCCGTCCCAACCGCTTTGCAACAGGGGCCAGACTATACTTGGGGTCGAAGGCTCCCTTTGGCCGCCCAAGGTGAGAGCACAGAATGACCTTTGCGCCTTCATCCACTACGCGATTGATCGTCGGGAGCGTGGAACGAATGCGGGTATCGTCGGTGATTTGAAGCGCTTCATCGAGCGGCACGTTGAAGTCTGCTCGAATGATTACCCGTTTGCCGTGAAGCGGGACGTCATCGATCGTTTTCTTATGCAGATTCATGGACGCTCCTTTGAGTAGCGCACCGGCATACGAGAGTCCTGAGTCAGGAGAAGGGACCGACTCGATCTCTCTTCAGCTGTGACTTAGCGGGCGGTTGCCTTTCCGGCCAGCACCTTGATCAAGTCGCGGACGCGGCATGAATAGCCCCACTCGTTGTCGTACCATGCCGTGACTTTGACCATGCGTTTGTCGACGACGTTGGTCAGCGGGGCATCGACGGTGGCGGAGTGATCGTCGCCTTTCTGGTCGATCGAGACGATGGGATCTTCCGAGTACTTGAGAATTCCCTTGAGCGGACCGTCCGCTGCCTTTTTGAAGGCCGCATTGACTCCTGCGATGTCGCAATCTTTTTCGGTTTCCACCGTGAGGTCGACCAACGACACGTTCGGGGTCGGGACGCGGATGGCAAGGCCGTCCAGTTTCCCCTTAAGTTCGGGAATGACGAGATGCAGAGCTTTGGCCGCTCCTGTGCTCGTCGGAATCATCGACATGCCGGCGGCGCGTGCGCGGCGGAGATCCTTGTGGGGGAGATCCAATAACTGCTGATCGTTGGTATAGGAATGGATGGTCGTCATCGTCCCGTGCTTAATGCCGAAATTTTCCAGCAGGACTTTGGCGACCGGCGCCAGGCAGTTTGTGGTGCATGAGGCGTTGGAGACGATATGATGAAGTTTGGCGTCGAATTTCTCGTCGTTCACGCCAAGCACGATCGTGACATCGGGGTCAGTGGCCGGCGCCGAAATGATGACCTGCTTCGCCCCTGCCGAGAGGTGCTTGCCCGCGCTTTCCCGATCGGTAAATCGGCCGGTGGATTCGATGACGATGTCGACATTCAAAGCCTTCCACGGCAATTCTTTGGGGTCTTTCATCGCCAGCACTTTAATGGGTTTCCCATCGACGACAATCTGATCATTCTTGGCCTCAACCTCGGACTTGAGTGTGCCGTGGACCGAATCGTATTTCAGCAGGTAGGCGAGGGTCTTGGCATCCGTCAAGTCGTTGATGGCGACGATGTCGATGTCGGGGTCGCCCAGGGAAGCGCGAAACACATTGCGCCCGATCCGTCCAAATCCGTTGATGCCGATCCGAATAGCCATAATATGTGGTCCTCTACGTAGGTAAAATCATGAATTCTACACGAAACCAACAGTTTAGACCGCGATAGTAGCCAGGCGGTTTCACCCTTGTCAAGATCTCCGAAAGAGGTACTCCTGTTTTGATCGTCGGTAGCCGTGACCGCTCTGCCGAGGAAAATAGGATACACGATATGAATCGGATCTCCTTGCTTGTCTGTCAGGCTCTTGGCTACAGTTCTGAGATAATCGCCATGACCAGGAATCTTTTATGAATATGGATGACACCACCGCAAAAGCCGCGCAGGCATTGGAATGGCCGCGCCTGCTCGAGTTGCTCGCGCAGCGCGCGCAGTCGACGATGGGGATCGAGCGGTGCCGGTCCGTGCCGCTTTCGGACGAGTTGGCCGGGGCGCGCCTGCGCCAGCAGGAAACGACCGAGATGGCGAGATTGTTGGAGGGCGGCGCGCCCATGCCGACCTTGGCGTTCCCTGACATCCATGAGGCGCTGACTCGCGCGGGAAAGGGAGGCGATCTTGAGACGCATGAGTTGAGGGATTGCGCGCTCGTCTTGGCGCTCATGGAAGACGTCGAACGGTTGATGACTGCATGCCGGGCGGAGGCGGAGGCGCTGGCACAGGTCGTGGAGCCGCTTCAGGGTACGAAGGGACTGCGGTCGATCAGATCGGCCATAGAGGCTGTGATTCAGCCGGACGGCGCAATCAAGGAGTCGGCCACGCCGGAATTGCGGCGGCTCACGCATCATGCCCAGGGTTTGAAACAGGAGATGCGAGAGCAGCTCGATCGGGTTCTTCACTCACGAAAGTACGAGGAGATCCTGCAAGAGTCCTATTTTGCGCAGCGTGAGGGGCGCTATGTCCTGCCGGTGAAGGCCGATATGCGGGGGAGGATGCCCGGCATCGTCCATGACGTATCGGCCAGCGGGGCGACCGTGTTTCTCGAACCGCGTGAGCTGGTCGAACTGAACAATGCCATCAAAGTGGCCGATTTGGACATTGAGCGGGAAGTGCGTCGCATCTTGCGTGAACTCACGAGGTTGGTCGCGGCCAAGTCCGATCAGATCGGTGACGGGATGGAGGCGCTGGCCGAATTCGACTGTATCGGAGCGAAGGCCGAATTGAGCCGCCGGCTGAAATCCAATCCTGTCGCGTTGAACGAGCAGGGCCGCGTGGTCTTGAAACAGGCGCGGCATCCGCTGCTCATGGCGGCCAAAGAGCAGGTCGTGCCGAACGACATTGTGATGGATGAGACAAGCCGAGTCCTTGTCATTTCCGGTCCCAATACGGGAGGGAAGACGGTCACCCTCAAGATCGTCGGCCTCTATGCGCTCATGGTGCGGGCCGGGTTGCATCTGCCCTGTGCGCCGGAATCCGAGATGGCGCTCTTCACCCATTGCTACGCCGATATCGGCGATGCGCAGGACTTAAGCCGGGACCTCTCCAGCTTTTCCGCCCACATGACTCAAATGGTTCAGCTCCTTTCGGACGCGGGTGCCAGGGCAGGCACGGGCGAACCGGCCGCGCCCCGATCGCTGGTATTGCTCGACGAGCCGGTCACCTCAACCGATCCCCAAGAAGGCGCGGCGCTGGCAGAGGCACTGCTCTGCCGGTTGGCCTCGCTCAATATGAAAGTGGTGGTGACGACACATTACGGCCCGCTCAAGGAATTGGCGCAGACCACATCCGGTTTCGCCAATGCCAGCGTGGAATTCGATGTCGAGCGGTTGGCGCCGACCTACCGATTGTTCATGGGGATTCCCGGCGGATCCTCCGCCCTTGAGATTGCCGGACGGCTGGGTATGGACGAAGCGATCTTGCGCGATGCGCGGCAACGGTTGCGGCGGGAAGATCGACGGTTGGACGACCTGATGGCGGATTTGCAGCGCAAGCAGCGGCAGCTGACAGAGGATACTGAACGGGCGCGGCAAGCCAGGAAAGAGGCTGAGCAGGCGGCGGGCGAGGCCAAAGCATTGCAAGCGCGGTTGGAGGAAGCCGAGCAGGAGGCTCGCAAGGGGCTGAAGAAAAAGCTCGGTGAGCAATTTCAACGGGCAAGGGCCGAGGTTCAAGCCACGGTCGATGCCGTCAAACGCGAACAGAAGCTCATCAAGGCGAAAGAGGCCAAGCAGCGGCTCAGTGAGCTGGAGGCCCACACGCGACAGGAGCTGGCTCCCACCGGCGAATCGATACCAGTCGAACAGCTGGGCATCGGCGATACCGTGGAGATTGCGGGATTGGGCATGACGGGGAGTTTGCTGGAACTGCCTCAGGGGAAAAAACGGGTCCGCGTCAAAGTCGGCGAAGGGGAAGTGATGGCGACCGTCTCGAATCTCATTGGTGTGGCTCGCGGGTCGGATGTGCCGGCTCCTCCAGTGGCGCCGGCAACCGGCCCTCGTCGGTTTTCGACGGGGGGCGGGTTGGGCCTCGACGAACAGACGGTGGTGGATGTGCGGGGCCAGGCAGCCGACGACGCGCTCGATCAGGTCGTGGCCGCGCTGGATCGGGCGGTGCTCGACGGCGCACCGTTCTTGCGAATCATTCACGGGCATGGAACTGGAAAGCTGAAAGCCGCGCTACGCGAGTATTTAAAAGATTCACCCTATGTGGAACACTTTCGTCCCGGCGACCGAGCCGAAGGAGGGGACGGAGTAACGGTGGCGAAGCTGCGGTAGGAAAACGTACCGATGCTGTTTCTGGGCTCTCTATTGAAGGTGGTGTTTCGCCATACGATAGCGCAGCGTATTGCGGGTTATCTTGAGGAGGCGGCTGGCTTCGGAGACGTTACCCGATGTTTTGTGGAGTGCTTCTTCCAGCAGCTTTTTCTCCATCTCTTGAAACGACAGGCCGAAGGTCAAGAGCGAGGAGTTAGACCCATGGCTTGACGGGCCCGAGTGGTTCGTCGCTGAGAAGGTCTGGACCGATGCCGGCAGATGGTGCGGCTGGATCGTCTCCTCTTTACAGGTGATCGTCAGCCATTCCACGGCATTGTGCAATTCACGGACATTGCCCGGCCAGTCGTGGCGTTGGAGCACGGCAAGCGCTGCGGGTGCGAGCATTTTGATACGGCACCCGCGTTCCTGCCTGGCGCGCTCCAGAAAGACTCTCAGAATTGGTTCGATGTCGTCCGGCCGTTCACGCAGGGGCGGGATACGCAGTTGGTAGACATTGAGCCGATAGTAAAGATCGAGCCGGAAGCGGCCGGCCTTGATATGGGCGAGCAGATCCTCGTTCGTGGCGGCGATGACGCGGATGTTGACCTTGTGGCTGCGTGTATCGCCGAGCGGATCGATCATGTGATCTTCCAGTACTCGTAACAGCTTGGCTTGAGCGGCTGAACTCATCTCTCCGATTTCGTCCAGAAATAACGTGCCGCCTTCTGCCATTTGAAATCGTCCGGACTTTGCATGTTTGGCGTCTGTAAAGGCTCCTTGCTGATACCCGAATAATTCCGCCTCTAATAGATTCTCAGGAATCCCGGCGCAGTTCAGAGCGATCAGCGGCCCGTTGGCCCGCGGGCTGGTTGCATGGATCGCCTGGGCGAACAGCTCCTTCCCTGTGCCGCTTTCCCCGGTGATGAGAACGGTCGCATCGGTCAGGGCGACCTCTTTGGCCAAGTGTTTGATGAGATGCATCTGCGGTGAGATGCTGATGATGGGCGCAAACCGGTCGCGTGGTAAATCGGATGAAGCAGCAGATACGGGGTGTCGGACCAGTCGTGCGACCGCCGCTTGAAGTTCCTCGCGTAAAATCGGCTTGGTCAGATAATCCGATGCGCCGACCCTCATGATTTCGACGGCGTCTTTCACGGAATGGCGTTCCCCGATGGCAAGGACCGGGGTAGACACAGGGGTTTGCCGGGCATACTCGAACAGAGGTCCAAGTCCGTAGGGACTGCCTTCGCAGATGACCAGGGTGGGGGAGGTCTCTTGCCAGAGACGGAGCCCCTCGGAAACGGTAGGCGCCGTCTGAACCGTCGTATGCGGAGGCGCAACGGCTTCGAGAAGTCGTATGGTTTCGGGGTCTTTCGAGATGAGCAGAAAGTTCTGAAGGTTCATCGGAGAACTCCTTGTTCAGGACTCCTGGCGAACCGTCTGAGAACTGGGTATAGCCTACTCCTCCCATAGTGGGAAGGGAAGAGGAGAGGTAAGGGGTAGGGGGTGAGGAGCGAAGGGTGAGGGGTTAGAGATGCTGCTGATTGTTCTGTGCAATTGAGACGTTACGCAGGAGGCCGGAATGTTTGGCGCGCTTGATAGGGCTGCCTTGAAACAGAGCCGCAAAGGCCGGTTCGTCCAGCTTCGCCAGGTCGTCCAAGCGTGGGGCGAGGGTTACTGCCATCGGTTGGAAGGCCGGTTCCTGGCTCGGCTCAGCTCGCAGATTGAATGGACAGACATCGAGACAATCGTCGCATCCAAAGATTTTGTTGCCCATGCGCGACTGTAGCTCGTCCGGGATGGCGCTCTGGTCGCCACGCAGTTCGATCGTCAGATAAGAAATACAGCGAGTAGCATCGACCACATAGGGTTCGACGATGGCCTTGGTCGGGCAGGCTTGAATACAGAGGGTGCAGCTCCCGCAAAGATCCGTTGCCGGTTCGTCCGGTTCCAAATCTAACGTCGTGAGGATTTCGCCCAGCAAGAGCCAGGAGCCGTGTTCGGCGGATACCAGGTTGGAGTGTTTGCCGATCCAACCCAGTCCGGCCTGTTCCGCCCAGGCCTTTTCCATGACAGGACCGGTATCGACATAGACCAGGGTTTTGGCTTCCGGAGCTAAGGTGTGAAGGCGCTGTTCGAGTTGCTTCAGCCGATCGCTGAGCACCTTGTGGTAGTCCCTGCCCCAGGCGTACCGGGCGATGCGGCCGTGACCGGGCCGTTCGTCCGGGCGATGGTTGGTCAGGTAGTTGACTCCGACCGAAACGACCGATCGACACCCCGGAAGGACGAGTCCGGGATCAGCTCGTTTCTCCGGCGTCCGTTCCATCCATGCCATTGCGCCGTGGAAGCCGCGGGTGAGCCAGTGGGCCAGCCTGGTGAGGAGCCGGTGTTGGAGGGGCGCGGCAGGGGCGTCGACGCGGGCGATGCCCACGGCGTCGAATCCCAACGCGCGGGCTTCGCGCATGATTGTTTGTGAAAGGGACATGGTCGGCATAGTCGAGTCTCAACGTAGCATAGTCTCTTTTCTTGCGGCCACCAGGTGGTCCGCGTAGAATCTGCCATCATCGGGAAGGCATGGCACGGAGGTTCTATGCTGGCAACACGTATCAGGCAAAAGGAAGGCACGTTCTATTTCATCGCCTACAAGGCGGCTGATTTGCTGGAGAAGGTCCGGTTTACCAGCCGCTACTATTTTGAAGGCGAGGAACTTGCACAAGGCAAGATCTCCGATCACGACGAAGTGGCGCAGTTCATCGCAGGCATCGAACGAAGCGAGAAGGGCTTTCAGCGCCTGTTGAACCGGCAGAAAATCAAACAGATCGTCAATTTTTACGAAACCGTCGTCGCACAGCCGATGATTCCCGGCACGGTGCTGCTCTTCACCGATGAAACGCTGCGGTTTCAACAGGCCGGCGATTCCGAGTCGATCGGCCGCCTGAGCGAACCGAAAGGGAAGTATCTGGTGATTGACGGGCAACACCGGCTGGCCGGGCTCCACTTTTTCCAGTCGAAACATCCGGAGCAGATCCCGCAGGTCGAAGTGCCCTGTCTGCTGTTCGACGGGCGGAGCGGCGATTTTGCGACGGAAATGTTCGTCATCATCAATTCCACCCATACGCGGATCAACCGGTCGCATTTGGTGGATCTCTACGAGAAGGTGTCATGGGAAAGTCCCGAGAAGAAATTCACGGCCAAGGTGGTCAATCTCTTGTACAGCGAGGCGGACTCGCCGCTGCAGTACAAAATCAATCGCCTCGGCGGGCGGAGCAAACAGGAAAAATGGATTCTTCAGTCTGAAGTGTTCAATGAACTGCTCAAGGTTGTCACGGCCCATCAGCGCTGGATCGAGTCGCATCTGGGGACAAAGGCCGATCGGTGTTACGCGCTGGTGCGCGACTATCTGAAGGGTGTGAAAGAGGTGATGGAGGAGATTTGGGGGCAGAATGAGCGGTATATGTTCACGCGCGATGTGACGTTAAAGGCCTTGATCCGTGTGCTGGACGACCTGATTGTGGATCGCAAACTGATCAGTGACTGGGATCAGCAGCGGACGCATCAGCCGTTTGCCGAGATTGTGAAGCCCTGGGCGCCGCTCGCCAAAGAGTTTCGGGCCGATGGATTTTACGAGCGGTTTCCGGCGAAAGGGCAGCTTGAACGGGTACGGAAAATCCATCAGCGGCTGCTGGATGCGATCGTCGGATAGACCGGCGGCCGGGATGCCTATCCTGCCGTTGCTCGTCCTCGTCGGGTCGTTGTGCCCGACATTGTGGACTTGGGGCACTGGTGCGGCTTCGGATGCGGATATCTTGGACGTCAAGGTGGAGTCGGGTGGGGGCGTTCGTGCGACGGCGCGCGTTCTGTTTCCGGCAAAGCCGGAGGTCATTCAGTCCCTGCTGGCGGACTATCCGCATTGGCCGGAACTCTTTGAAGTCCACATGCGAGTGGCCGCTCTCAACATCCATGACGGGGTTGCCACGATCGATCTTCGAATCACGCATGCGCTGATGCCCGGTGAGCATCGGCTGGTCACGGATTCGCGGATGTTGCCGGATGGCGGCCTCGTGACGGATCTCAAAGGCGGCGACTTCAAGCGCTATCATCGCGTCTGGAAGCTCCGGCCAACCGGGGATGGCGATCAGACCAGCGCCGATTTTGACCTGACCGTCGAGCTCGATTCCCTGACACCCGATTGGTTGATCGCCGTGGTGATGCGGCAGGAGTTGGAAGCCCACTTTCGAATCGTGAAACGAAAGGCACTGGAGCGGATTGGCAAATAGCGTGCAGATGTGAACCGGTTTCACTGAGAAGCAACGCTCTGTCTGTCCCGATATCGCTCAGTCGATGAACTATGGCACTGTCCGGCCTCTACGTGATTCTCGATCCATCGGTCCGGCCTGACCGGCCGCTCACCGACATGCTGAAGGCTTCGGCTGAAGCAGGAGTCAGGATCTTTCAATACCGCAACAAGACGGCCTCCATGAAGGAGGCGTATGACGACGCGTCGGTGCTACGGAAAGTTGCGTCCGAGATGGGCGTCACCTTTATCGTGAACGATCGCTGCGATCTGGCTCTGGCGGTCGATGCGGACGGCGTGCATCTTGGGCAGGGAGATTTGCCCTATGGCTATGCCCGAACGATCATGGGGCCGGCGAAATTGATCGGCCTCTCGACTCACAATAGAGACCAGGTCAAAGAGGCCGAGACACTCAAGCCCGACTACATCGGTTTCGGGCCGATCTTCAAGCCAGGTTCCAAGCAGGATCATGACCCGGTTGTCGGGATCGAAGGACTGCGCGCAATTCGTTCACTCACGGCGTTGCCGATCTTCGCCATCGGAGGAGTCACCGTGGAGAATGTAGGAGAGGTGATGCAGGCGGGAGCCAACGGCGTGGCGGTGATCTCCGCAATTCTCGATGCACCCGATGTCAGGCGGGCCGTCAGCGGCTTCGTCGGCCGAATGAGAGTATCAACTTCACCAGCTTCGTGATCGCTGCGGATCGAGAGAGGTGAATGACGGACGGTCGAAATCGTTTCGATAACCCTGATCGATAGGGAAGTGGGCCGAGCACCGGCACCCCTGCCTGTTTCAGCAGCAGGTCGATGGTGGTGCGCTCTTGAATGCGCATGATCTTCGACCTGGTCGGATGTGTTTGATTCAGAACCAGCGCGACGATCGGGATCTTTCTTCGCCGCAAGGCTTCAATCGTCAACAGTGCATGGTTGATCCCGCCAAGCCCGGATCGCCCGATAATCACCGCAGGCAGTTTCAGTTGGGCCATCAGGTCCATGACATCGCTGTCCGGCGTGATCGGCACCGATACCCCGCCGACGCCTTCGACGACCATATGGTCATACCGGTCGGAGAGCAGGCGATAGATCTTTCTGATGACTTCCGGATTGATCGCCTGGCGTTCGGCCTGCGCGGCTGCCAGCGGTGCTACCGGCAAGGCGAACGGGTAGGGGCAGATTGCTCCAAGCTGGTCTTCACCGTCGATGATCGCGCGAAGTCTTGCGGCATCAGATTGACCGGTTTTGGAAGGTGGGACGCCGGTTTCGACTGGCTTCATCACACCCACCTCGAAGCCCTGTTTCTTCAATGCCAAGGCGACGGCAGCGGCGACCAATGTTTTGCCGACGCCGGTATCGGTACCTGTTATGAAGATGCCGTGGCTCATAGAAAGATAAGAGCTGATAGCAGATGGCTGATAGCAGAAGACTGATGGTCTGAGAAGAACCGACAAGCGATAGCCTGAGAAAAAGAATGTTTCATATCATCTCCTAATTCGTCTTCTACCATCGGCCATTCGCCATCAGCTATCGGCTCTTTGATCACAGGTTCCTGCTGTCGCAGTTCCAGACTTGTCCAGAGACACCAGTGAGCTGCGTCAGATGTACGACGGTCCGCGCTGATTCGTCCAGCGAAGGGGGCCGGCGCAACGCATGGTCGAGCCATCCGTTGCCTTCGGGAAAGATGCCTTCAGTCAGATTCGTTTTCTGCCATCCGGGCAGCAGGAGATTCACCCGGATGTTGTAGTGGCCCCACTCCAGCGCCGCGGTCTTGACCAATCCGATCAGTCCGGCCTTGGATGTCGCATAGGCTGCCTGGCCGGTGGCGCCATGAAATCCTGTGTGAGAACCGATGACCACGATGGACCCGCCTCGATGTGCGCTCAGCACCGGCCCCATGGCCCGGAGGCAGTGAAATGTTCCCGTCAGGTTCGTCGCCATCACGTCCTCCCAGACTCGTTCCCGATGACGCACCAACAAACCGCTCGACCCGATTCCCGCGTTGCAGACCAACGCCGATGGATTCGATACACGGCAGCGCCAGGCATCGACCATCCGCTGCACCGACTCGGACTCACGGATGTCCGCTTGATAGAGATCGCCCGCACCGCCTGCCGCGAGAACTTTCCGGAGCGTCGTGTCTGCGGCGCGTTTATTCTGACCATAGTGGACGCCGACATACCAACCGATCCTGCCGAATGCGCAGCTAATGGCCCGACCGATGCCGCCGGATGCGCCGGTGATCAAGACGGCGGGACTGGTGTTCGATCGATCGGGCCTGCTCGTAGCAGTCCGTGTCTTCGAGGCTGAGCGTGTCATGCGAGTTTGGATTATGAGAGGACCGGCGGGCGAAGGCAAGGGTATCGCGTGGCGGGAAGCGTATGGCGAATGGCTTATGGCACGAAAAGGCTGGGAGTGTATGGCTGATGGCCGAGGGTACCTGGACCTATGGTGAGTGGCGAGTAGCGAGTGGTCAGTGGTTCGGATCGAATGACGAGGGATTCGCCTACGCCGAGGCTTCGGCGGACAAGCCAGCTCCATTCGCCATCAGCTCTTTTCCATAACGAGGTACGCTTCACGAGGCATGTGTCTCGGGCTGGTTTCGTTACGTATTCACGGAGGGAACAGCCGTTTGCTTGCTGCTCTCAAGATTCCTATGATACGGTCTGTTGTCTGTTGAATGAGGGAACGACATGATCTTCGAACAAAGACCGATGCGGCAGGTGCTTTTCGCGGGAGTGGTAGGCCTTCTGTTTGGGGTGGGCCTCAGTCCCGCGTTCCTCGGTGCCGAAGAGCCGGTCACCATTTCCCAATCCGCCGACTACTTTCCCGATTCCATCGGGAGCCGGTGGAGCTATAAAGGACAGATCACGGAGGGCCCGCTTCAGACCGTCGAGAACAAATTCTTTACCAATGTTTCGAAGGTGACAGGAACCAAGACGATCAAGGGTGTGTCGGTCACCGTGTTTCAGGATACCAATCCCGGCAATCATGGCCCCTCGGAGAGTTATTACCGGCGAGATGTTGTCGGTATTGTGTATTACGGGGCTGATCCCGGGACGCCCCTTGAAAAGCAGATTATTCCTTACCAGATTTTTCGCTTTCCGCTTGTCATCCCTTCATCGTTCCAGCAGTTCGATCGGACCGGCCTCGACTTCGGTACGGATATGGACCGTGACGGCACCGACGAGAAGGTCGATGTGCGTGGATGGAGCGGCCTCATCGGTCGAGAGACGATCACGGTGCCGGCCGGGACGTTCCAGGACGCCATCAAGGTCGAAGCCAAAATGACCATGCGGATACATCTCTCGGCCAGCCGGCGTACGATCGCCGGATTGGATGTCATGACGGCCTGGTTCGCGAAGGGTGTTGGACTGATCAAGTACTTGGAGCGGCAGGAGCTGTCGGCCGTGAAAGAGGATCGCGGTGTTGTGACGGAAATCACCGAGGAACTTGAAAGCTACGATGTGAAGCCTGCCAAGGCCTCACTCAGCCGATTCGAATCCACGCCGGAGGGTATTTTCGCTGATCACGCGGGCGATCATGAACTGCGTGAGATAATCCTCCCCGCCGGCTTTCGCGCCCACCCCTGAGTATCGATGTCCGCCGAACGGCTGGCGGCTCACCAGCGCGCCGGTAATCGGCCGGTTCAAGTACAGGTTTCCTACATCGAATTGGTCGCGGGCCAGCGCAAGGTTGGCCGGGCTTCTGGAATAGACACCTCCTGTGAGTGCGTAAGACGTTCCGTTCGCCATTCGAAGGGCATCGGCAAAACTTTCTGCCTTCATGATTGCCAATACCGGACCAAATATTTCTTCTTGCGCCAGACGGTGATGAGGCTCGACATCGACAAACACCGCCGGGCCGACGAAGTATCCGGCCTGCTCGACCGACCGCTCAACCAGGAGCCGGCCTCCCTGACGGCCCTCGGCAATGAACTGCTGAATCGATGCGTGCGCGCGCGCATCGATCACCGGACCCACCCTGGTACCGGGCTTGGTTGGATCGCCGATCTCCAGACTCAACACGGCCTCCCGCAATCTGGCGGTGAACTGGTCGTAGACCGCGCGATGCACGATGGCCCGTGAACAGGCCGAGCATTTCTGTCCCGCGTAGCCCGTAAATGATGTCACGATTCCAGCGATCGCCTCATCGAGATCCGCCGTCTCATCGACGATGATGGCGTTCTTTCCACCCATCTCGGCGATCACCCGTTTAACCATCGGCTGGCCCGGATGTACGTGAGCGGCATCGGTCAGAATGCGGAGCCCCACGGTTTTCGATCCGGTAAATGCGATCGTCGTAATCTGTGGATGTGCAACGAGCGCCTGGCCGATCTCCGGTCCGCCGGGTAGGCAACTCACCACGCCGGGCGGCACCCCGGCTGCAACTAACATCTGCGTGAGCCAGAGCCCCAGCCGGGAGGACCGTTCCGACGGCTTGAAGAGCACGGTGTTGCCCGCCGCCAGCGCCGCCGCAATCATCCCGGCCGGGATGGCGAGCGGAAAGTTCCACGGCGCGATGACGGCCGTCACTCCGCGCGGGCCATAGACGCGATGGTTTAGCTCTCCCGGCCGGTTTCCGAGCCTCGCAGGCCGGGAGAGGCGGCAAATTTCGTCTCCATAGTAGCGAAGAAAGTCGATGGCCTCGGCGACGTCGGCATCCGCTTCCCGCCAGGGCTTTCCCACCTCAAACACTTCCCATGCGGCGAGTTCGAATCGGCGGCGGCTCATGTCGGCGGCGGCTTGCCGCAAGATCGCCGCGCGCTCCTCGGCGGACCGGCGACGCCAACTGTCGGCATGGCCTTGTGCCTGTTGGATGGCCCGGTCAAGATCTGATCGCGCTGCGCCTCTCACTGAAGCGACGTTCTGATCGGGGTAACATGGATTATGCGAGGTCAGCCAGGGACCTGTGAGCGGTGGCAACGAGGAGTCTATGTCCCATTGCCGTCCCAATTGAGATCGAACCAAGGAAATTCCTTCCTGCATGGCGCGGCGGACTGTCTCCTGGGAGAAATCGCTGTGCGGCTCGTTCATGAAACTGTACGCGCCGTTGGACGGTTTGGCAGCGGCGGACGGTGCCGGGGCGGCAGGAGGAGCGAGGAGCCGCGCCAGCGGCTGAGACTCGACGTACTCTTTCCTGAGAAACGATTCATTCGAGGTATTTTCCAGTAGTCGCCTTACCAGGTAGGCCATGCCGGGCAACAGGAGACCCACGGGGGTGTACAGCCGGACGCGGCGGCCAAGCTTCACCATGGCCTGCTGAAAAGGCTCGGCCATGCCGTAGATCATTTGGTACTCCCGCGCATTCGGGGGCAATCCACAGGCATCCGCCACGGCCTCGATCACGGCCAGAGTGCGCAAATTGTGTGTGCCGAAGGCAGGGCGGATGAGATCGGCATGGTCGAACAGGGTGCGGATCAATCGTTCGTAGTTGGCGTCCGTGTCCGATTTCTGCTCGAACAGCGGAATCGGCCAACCGGCCTGGCGATACCGGACCGTGTCGGAATCCCAGTAAGCCCCTTTCACCAGTCGAATCGTGATGGGCGCGCCGCGCAATCGGGACCAGGCGAGCAGGTCCTCAACGTCTCGTCCGGTGTCCCGGTGGTAGGCTTGCAGCGCGAGGCCGGCGTATGGATAGGCGCGATAGGGGGCCTCGGCAAACAGCCGTTTGAAAATATCCAAGAGGAGCGGTTTCGTCTCCGCCTGCTCCATATCAAAAATCAATCCGGCAGGCAGCGACAGGGCCCGATCGACCAACGGCCGGAGACGCGCCGCCACTGATCGATAACTCCCGTCGGGATCAATCGGGTCCAGCCGCGAGGAGAGCGCCGAAATCTTGAGCGAAAGTTGCACGCGAGGCAGCGGACCGAGGTGATCTTCTTCCAGCAGAGCAACGGGAGGCCAGGCGGACGAGGCACGTCCTAACTCCGCCAATGCTTCCAGGCAATGGTCGCGGTAGAGGTCGGCTTCCTGTTCGCTGATCGTCGCTTCTCCCAACAGGTCGACGGACCAAGCCCGGCCCTCTGTCCACAAATGCGACAACACCGGAGCCGCATCCGCAACCGAGGCTCCCGCGATGAAAGTCCTGGCCATCTGCTCAACCTGGTTTCTAATCGACTTGCCGGTCAATCGCGCGCCCAGGCTTGTGGCGGCTATCGCCTTCAAGCCCCACTGGAGCCCGAAGAGCTCGCGGCTCAATCCGCCGAAATACTCCTCAGCCAGCGAGACGACCCGCTCATCGTCGGCGATTACGGGCAGGACGTCGATGAAACGAAACAACTGCGCCTTAAAAGCGTCGTCCTTCATGGCCAGATTGATCGCTGATTGAGACCACCAGCGCCCCTCGAAGATCGTCGGGGAATGGCCGGCGGAGAGTTGCGCGAGATATTCGCCGATGCGACGGATAGCCGGTTCGAGCGAATCGGGTGAGATTGTCATGGGCGCTCCCGGAAAGAACGAGCCATTCGAATACCGTCAGTATACATGGAGCATCGTCATCGGTCATCGATTACGAATGCGCCGTGTTGCGTGGTCGACTTCGCAAGGCCCGTCATGAACCATGCGGGCTCAGGATGTCCCGGTCGGGCCATTGTCTGTATGGTCCGACCGGCCCATTTCCTTTCCCTTCCTGCATCGCTTATGATGACGCGGTTGATATAGACAGACTGGTCTCTATGAGTGTCACGGCCGGATGCGTGACGCGGGAGCGAGGGAGGGTGAGGTCATGGCAGACGAACATACCCACGGTGGACAAGCGCCGCAGGGGGCCGCCAATTTGATTCCGGGCGTCAAGCATGTGATCGCGGTCAGCAGCGGCAAAGGCGGTGTCGGCAAATCGACCGTCGCGTCGAATCTCGCCTGTGCGATGGCGCTGGCCGGCGCGAAAGTCGGACTGCTGGATGCCGATCTGTATGGGCCCAATATTCCGATGATGATGGGGAGCACCAAGGGGCCGGAGCAGAAAGACGGGAAGATTGTTCCGGTGGAGGGCTATGGCGTGAAGCTGATTTCCATGGCCTTTCTCGTGCCGGAAGATGCGCCGTTGGTCTGGCGCGGTCCGATGGTCCATCAATATCTCCAGGCATTCTTCCGGGATGTGCTGTGGGGCGATCTGGATTATCTGCTGATTGATTTGCCGCCCGGCACCGGCGATGTGCAGCTGTCGCTCTCTCAAATGGTGCCGCTGGCCGGCGCGATCACTGTGACGACGCCGCAAGAAGTGGCGCTCTACGATGTGCGCAAGGGCATGGCCATGTTTCAGAAGGTGAATGTGCCGCTCCTCGGTATCGTGGAAAATATGAGTCACTTCATCTGTGGCCATTGCGGAGAACGCACGGAGATTTTTTCATATGGCGGCGGTGAGCGGGCGGCAGAGAAGCTCGGCATTCCGTTCCTCGGGCGCATTCCGATCGATCCAGCCATCCGGGACGGCGGCGATAGCGGGCATCCGATCGTCACGGCCGATCCGGCGTCGCCTCAGGCTGCGGCCTTCAGGGAGATCGCCAGGAAGATCATGACCGAAGTCGGGGGGACTGAAAAGAGCGGCCCGTCTATCGACAGTTTGCTCAAGAAAATCAAGCAACCGTTTACGACGAACTAATTGACGCGAGGGGGAGGACGGTCATGGCGGAGTTTGTGCGGGTGACGGGAACAGCCGATGTGCAACCGGGCCACGGCATGGTAGCCGAAGTGAACGGCAAGACCGTGGCCGTCTTCAATGTAGACGGCGCCTTTCACGTGGTCGACAATACCTGTCTCCATCGCGGCGGGCCGCTTGGGGAAGGAGAAGTCGAGGGGAGTGTGGTCACCTGTCCTTGGCATGGATGGCAGTTCAATGTGGCGACCGGCGCCTGCGTGAACAATCCGTCGGGCAAAGTTCAGGTCTATCAGGTGAAGGTCGAGGGCAGCGATGTGAAAGCGCTGCTGTAGATCGTGATGCGTCGCAAGTCTATCTGGGCTGTTTCGTCTGTCTTGTTCATGCCAGATAGACCAGAGAGACCGGGCGACAACGAGACAGACAACAATGCTGCTTCATGAGAGCGAGGCCCTTCATGGCGACAACCACCAAAGATCAGATCGACTTAGCTGCTGCGCTTGTGCGCCTCTACGTGTTTTTAACCCAGTATCTCGATCGGTGTTCCGATGAAGCCGCCCGCGCTGGTTATCCGGAGGAGGAATTGCAAGCGCATCTTGCCGACACCAGGCGCCAGCTCATGGACATTCTTGCCGTGAATCCTGTCGTCAAAAAGAAACTCACTGACGAGTGCGAGCGTATTCTGGCGCTAGGCGCCTCCTGTATGAAGTCGGGTTCGGCGGACAAGACGTTACGCGATGCCATTCAGGCGGAGCGAGCCGTGCTCCGCAATAAGACCATCGCGTTGAGCGATCTTGTGGCGGTGTTTCGCGCGCTGGCATGACGTATGAGCGGAGCGGGCTGTGATAAGCATCAGTTGGCCGGACTTGACGATCGGGTGAGGGGATTCAGCCGGACGGTCGAGTTCGAACGAGTGGGGGAGAACTACCGGGGGCTGCTGCGCTATGAAGCGGTCCGTGTAACGACAGAGCTGTTCCCAACCCAGGATGCCGCGTTGCTGGCCATGATTCAGCTTTTGCAGAGCCGGGGCTATCGGCAGCTCAAGACACAGAAGAGCTTCAGCAACGGCGTGTATCTTGGCTCGCAGGAACTCTGGGTAGAGTATCCTGACCCGCCGGAAGCCGAGCCGGAGCGAGCCGGATTCTTGGCAAGGATGTTGAGCTGGTGCCGTCAGGGTTCGCACAGGAACAGCCCCTCATGAGCTTTATCCCTCTTGATCATCTTCGACCGTCTTCATCTCCCATCGGCCGTCCGCGCCTCCCATCCTGGTTCAAAGTTGAGGCCACCACCGGTCCGGACTATCTGGATATCAAACAGACCATGGAACGGCTCAATCTGCATACCATCTGCGAAGAAGCGCGTTGTCCGAATCGCTGGGAATGTTGGAATGCCCGCACCGCCACGTTTTTGATCCTGGGCGATATCTGCACCAGACGGTGCCATTATTGCTCGGTGGAAGCGGGCCGCCCGCTCGCGGTGGATCATGAAGAGCCCCGGCGTGTGGCAGAGGCCGTACAGGCCCTGGGATTGCGCCATGCCGTCATCACGTCCGTGAATCGGGATGAGCTGGCCGACGGCGGGGCGGCCGTCTTTGCCGAGACGATCCGACAGACGAGACGGCTCAGTCCAAACTGCACGATTGAAGTCTTGATACCTGATTTTGAAGGCAGCGAGGACGCGTTGGCGGTGGTGTGCGCGGAGAAACCCGAGATACTCAATCACAACATCGAAACCGTCCGGCGGCTGTTCCCGTCGATCAGGCCGCAGGGAAAGTATCAACGGTCGATCGAATTGCTGGGTCAGGCCAAGCGATGCGGCATGACGACTAAATCAGGATTGATCCTGGGCATGGGAGAGACACTGGATGAAGCGCGGGAAGTCATGCGCGACTTGCGGACCGTCAAGTGCGACATCATCACGATCGGCCAGTATCTTCAGCCGACGAGAGAGCATCTGCCTGTCGCGCGGTTCTACGATCCGGCTGAGTTTGCTGTGTTGAAAGACGAAGGGCTCGCGATGGGCTTTACCCATGTCCAGTCAGGTCCACTGGTCCGCAGCTCCTATCACGCCGGACAGCAGGTCGCTCCTGGACTCTAGAGCAGGACTATGAGTCACAATGTCGTCATAGTCAGCGCCCACCCGGATGATATGGAAATCGGGATGGGTGGCACCGTAGCCAAACTGGTCGAGTCGCAGAAAACGATTACCTCAGTTGTCATCACGAACGGAGGCCGGGCGTCGAATCCGTTTGGTTGGACCGAACAACGGATGGCCGAGACAAGACGGGAAGAGGCGCTCCGTGCCGCCACGGTGTTGGGGGTGAAGGAAGTCATCTTTCTCGACCAGCCGGACGCTGTGGAGGAGATCAACGTTCGCGTTGTGAAACAGCAACTGGTCGAGCTGCTCAGCCGTGTGCAGCCGGCGGAAGTCTATACACTGGATGAGGAACTCGACCGGCATCCGGCGCATCGGCTGGCCGGCAAGTTGGCGAGGGAATGTGTTCTTGAATCGGGCATGGTCCCGACCGCCGGCCTCTGGGCCTATGAAATCTGGGGACCGCTTGCGACCTGGAACCGGCTGGAATATATCGACGACTATGTGGCGAAAAAGATGCTGGCGATCGCCGAGCACCGCAGCCAGGTGGCGACGATTCCCTATGGAGAAGGCGTGCTGGGATTGAACCGCTGGCGCGCCGTGTTCGCCGACCCCAAAGTCAGCGCTCCCGCCGGTGCCTATGCGGAAGTCTTCCGCCAGATTGCGATCTCACCTCGTTCGAACTGAGCGGCACTTCTGTGCGCAGACGGTAATCACCATAATAGGCTCTCAAATAGGTTCCCATAGGCGCGCCGCTTCAAGCTTCCCTTGTTTGATGCGTGATTCCATTGGGCCTCCGATGGCTGCAATCCTGGTTTGCAAGCCGTGCCCACGTCATGCCCGTTTTCTCGCCGCACGGTTCTCCGGGGCGCCTGTCAAACAGATTCTGCCATTCAGCTGCTTCTCCCCCTCAGGTCACAATCAGGCTGCCTCTTATGCCGGAAGACAAGTCTGCCGATAAGGGTAGGCAAGCGGTATCAAGAGGAGCGAGTCATGACCAGTCGGGCAATCAGTTGGAGCCGAGTCCGCCGATGTTCTCGCTATGGGATTGATTCTGTATCGATAGGGTTCGCGGTTCTGCTGCTGAGTGTGTTGTGCCTCACCGGCGTTGCAGATGCAGCCGGCCCTGATGCCGATCCGCGTGAACAGTATATCCCGCTCTTGTGTGTTCTGATGGAGGAGACTCCTACGGGGAAGGTCACGTATAGCGGGAAGGTCATCTATGTCATGGTGGTCTTTACGACGCGGAAGGACGCCGAGGGGCTCGACGTTCATTTTACGGTTGGGCCTGGCCGGTTCTCGATGATGACGCAAACCGCAGCGAAACAGGCGATTGTGAACACAGCGCGGGCGCTTGGCCTGTCCAGTGACTCTTGGAGTGTGGGACTGGGGGCACTCGAACCGGGCCTTATCATCGATGGTCCCAGTCTTTCGGCTATGGTCGGTCTCGCAGTTGCGGCCATGGCGAAGGGAGAATCGATTCCCCGGAATCGTGTGATCACCGGAACGATCACCTCAGACGGTCATATCGGGCCGGTCGGTGGGGTCGGATTAAAAGTATTGGCAGCCCGGCAGGCCGGTCTTCAGATGGTCCTTGTGCCGTCAGTGGATAACAGCAGAGAGAGAGCCCCGAATGCTACGCAGGTCTTTACAGTTGGTTCGGTCAGACAGGCCTACGAGGCATTAACAGCACCCGGCGTATTATGGTCTGGTGTTCGCAAAGGTCTGGCGATGCAACCGATACTTCTGGCCAACAATCATCCCATACAATGACGCCATTCCCTCATGCGTGCACGTCGCGTTACCAGCGTACGAAATACGGAATAGCGGCCAAGACACAACCGACGGCGACAAGCACATAGACGTTGGCAATAAAATAGGGGACGACGCAGAGGGCAATCCCTATGCAGATCGGGACGATCGCCTTTTGCCGTTTTCCATAGATCGCGAATCCCGCGCCGAGAGACCCAAAGATGAGTCCCCAGATCAGGACTGCGGTGCTGCCGATCTCAAACATGCATGCAATTATGCGCGCCGAACATGGCAGCGGGTGTCGTTACGAGTGTGCTGCCAAGGCCTTTGCAACAATGTCCTGCGCCTCTGCTTGAATCTTCGTGAGATGGTCTTTCCCTCGGAAGCTTTCTGCGTAGAGTTTGTACACATCCTCGGTTCCTGACGGTCTGGCGGCGAACCAGCCCTGGTCAGTCACCACCTTGAGCCCTCCAACCGCTGCGCCGTTGCCCGGTGCGGCCGTCAGCATTGCCACAATCCTGTCGCCGGCTAATTCGGTGGCCTTTACCTGGTCGGGGGAGAGCTTCGATAGAATGGTTTTCTGCTCCGTTGTGGCCGGTGCGTCGATGCGTTCATAGACCGGCTCGCCCAATTCCTTCGTCAGGTCGCGATAGAGCTGCGCCGGATCCTTGCCGGTCTTGGCCATCATCTCTGCAGCCAGCAGATTCATGATGATGCCGTCCTTGTCGGTGGACCAGACGGTGCCGTCGCGCCGCAAAAACGACGCGCCCGCGCTTTCTTCTCCGCCGAAGCCGAGGGATCCGTCAAGCAGGCCGCCGACAAACCATTTGAAGCCGACAGGCACTTCAACCAGCTTCCGCCGGAGCTTCCCGGCGACGCGATCGATGAGGCTGCTGCTGACCAGAGTTTTGCCGATGCCGGCGGTAGTGCTCCATCCATGGCGATGGGAAAACAGATAGAAAATCGAGACGGCGAGGTAGTGATTCGGGTTCATCAATCCGGCGGAGGGCGTGACGATACCGTGCCGGTCGTTGTCGGCGTCGTTGCCGAAGGCCACGTCAAACCGGTCTTTGAGCGCGATCAGGTTCGCCATGGCAAAGGGAGAGGAACAGTCCATTCGGATCTTCCCGTCCCAATCCAGTGGCATGAAGCGAAAGGTGGGATCGACAGTCGGATTCACGATCTCAATGTTCAACCCGTAGCGTTCAGCAATCGGCCGCCAGTAGGCGATCCCGGAACCGCCGAGAGGGTCGATCCCGAGCCGTAGCTTGGCTGCCGTGATCGCGTCCATATCAATCACGTTGCCAAGATCGCTGACGTAGGCGTCGATATAGTCATGCCGATGCGTGGTCGTGGCGCGCCTCGCTTCATCGAGAGGAAGCCGCTTGACGCCTTGGAGGCCGGCGGTCAGGAGTGCGTTTGCACGGTCTTCAATCCACTTGGTGACCTGCGTATCGGCCGGTCCACCCTGGGGCGGGTTGTATTTGATGCCGCCGTCTTCCGGCGGATTGTGCGACGGGGTGATGACGATGCCGTCGGCCAAGCCCGATGTTCGACCACGGTTATAGGTGAGGATGGCATGTGAAATGACCGGTGTCGGTGTGTAGCCGCCGTCCCGATCAATCATCACATCCACGCCGTTGGCGGCCAGGACTTCCAGGGCCGAGTCGCAGGCCGGTTGCGACAGGGCATGGGTGTCGATGCCGAGATACAGTGGTCCGGTTGTCGCCTGGCTACGCCGGTAGTCGCAGATCGCTTGGGCGACGGCGAGAATATGCCGCTCATTGAAACTTCGCTTCAGGGAGGAGCCCCGATGTCCCGATGTGCCGAACGAGACTCGTTGCGCACGAATTGCCGGGTCCGGTTTCTCTTCCAGATAGGCAGTCAGTAGCTTGTGGAGATCAACCAGACTGGAAGCCGCAGCCGGTTGTCCTGCCAGGGGATGAGTAGCCATGGCAAAGATGTAGTCTAGAACGGAGACACTGTCAACACTCACACGCGATTGTGGTGAAGTAACAATCGGTCACTATGAGGGGATTGTCTTCACCTGCGCGCGTGATAGCTGTAGGCCCATTATAGGCCTTAGAGGCCTTCTATAATCGGCAGCGCCTCCATCAGGCGCTGGGCTATCGGAGTCCGGAAGAGTTCCAACGGCAGGAGACGGATGGTTAACTCACGTGCCTGTTTTTTCGGGGCCATCTCAACCTGACTTTGTTCTTTTGTTCCGAGTGAACAGATTACTTTGGAAAAAGTAGGTTCCCTTCTGGCGCAATAATCGCGAGCACTTTGCCGGAGTTGGCATCAACGAATACCATTGCATTTGGGTGGAGAGCCCGCTCTCCTGGAGGGAGTACAAGATTGTAGACCACAGCCTTCACATGCCTCCCGGCCATTGCTGACTCCATTTGTGCTAATTCTGGCCCGCACACGGTATCTATGCGGCCCAGTTTTTTATCTTTTACCGAACACTCCTGCCAACGAGCTTTGAGCCAGTGCCACCGCTCAAGCTTCTTATCTAAATGGGAACTCCATTCTGGTGGTAAATGTTCCGCACCGACGAAGGCCGTATTGGCGGACTGAATCGCTTTTTCAGTTGGCGATCTGGGCTCCAACGCAGGCTGAGGCGGAGAGGAGAAACAGGAATACGATCCTGGGAAAATGACTGGTCTGTTTCTCTTGATCCATGGGATGGTGATGGAGGAGTAACGTGCCCCACGGCTCCGGCCAGACCCGAAGTTGGTGGTCAACTAGCAAATGTGTAGTCCAGAACCGTGACGCCGTCAACTGATGTGTCGAGAAGAGTGGTGTTAGCCGGGAAATCCCTTATAAGACGCAGAGTTTCTAGATTTCACCCCCTGCTTCCGGTAAGATGCCCGCAGATTTATGTGTGCTGCAGGCCGCATTGTGTGTGAGGGGGTGGTGTGTCCCGTCTTCGTCTTGGTCTCCTTGTTCTGCTCGCCCTGGTCCTCTGTGCCGCCGCCTTCTTGTTGTTTTCCAAGCAACTGACCGGCGAAAACTATCTCAAGCAATTTGTGTTGGACCAGCTTGAGGAAAGCCTCGGGCGGAAGATCGACGTGCGTCATGTGAAGCTCGTGGTCTTTCCCAGCATCCGTGTGCAATTGTCCGAGGTCACGATCCACGATCCCCAATCGGAAGACGTCATGCTGACCGCCAAGCGAGTCGATTTAGTCGTGCGCCTGCTGCCGCTGCTCCGCAAGCAAATCGTGGGGAAGCGGTTGCTGATCGAAGAGCCGACGCTCACGCTGCGACGCAATGAGGCCGGCCGGTGGAACGTGCTGGATGGGGTGAGCGATCAGGCGGAGGCGAATCAGCAGACTGTGGGCGCGATGGCCAGGATGCTCATGATCCGGGAGGCCAGGCTCGTCAACGGCGCTCTGACTCTGATCGATTCGGCCAGGCCGGATGGAGTCCGCACGCTCAAGCTGGAACAGGTGAATGCCACACTTCTGATTCATCCGGAACGCGGGGTTGCGGATCTCCATGTCTCGGGCACTCCTTCGGGAGAGCGAGGGCCGGCGATGGTGTCGTTGGATGGGAAGATTCGGCGATCGGAGAAACCGGTGTCGCTGACCGAGCAGGCGCCGGTTGAGCCACCGATGCTGTTTCAGTTTGACGGCCATCTGGATGCCAAGAATGTAAGCATTCGCGACGCGGTTGAGTTCCTCGGCTCCCAGCCCCTTCCGGATCGCCTTCAGGGAGCGCTGACGCTCCAAAGTTCTGTTCACATCATGCCCGGCGTTGCCGGATACGACCTGGTCCTGTCCGATATCTCAGCGCGTTTGAACGAAATGGCACTGACCGGAAAAGCGAACCTCGCAGGCCTCATGACGGTGCAACCCACGTTCGCGATCACCCTCAGCAGTTCGCTGGTGTCATTGGCGCAATTGCTCAACACCGTGCCGACTGCGTGGATCGACCCGCAGATGGCCGCGTGGCTGGCCGATCGGCAGGTCGACGGCAAGGTACAGGTGATGAATGCGACGCTGACCGGGACCGCGTCGGCCGAGGCCGCGCTTTCGGTGACGGGAGAGTTCCGTATCCAGGAGGCGCGGGGCCTGATTGGCCGGGACCGTGTGGCGGCGAGCGATCTGGCGGCGGTGGTATTCGTGGAGCCCGGACGCATGCGCATCACCGGTGTGACGGGGAGCTATGGCACGATCCGGTTGACGGATGGAAAGGCCGTCGTCTCGTTTCTTGAGGCAGGTCCATGGCTGGAACTGGAAGTGACGGGCGAGATGACGGCTTCGCATCTGGTGGATTTTCTGGCCCAGACGATGAAGGTTGAACGATTGACGCAGGTGATGGCCGGAGTTCGGGATGTGGAAGGCACGGCCCGGCCCACCTTCCGCCTCGTCGGCGCGTTGACCCAGCCGGGAGGCATTACCTTTGCCGGAGGAGAGATTACGGTTCAATCCGTGAGCCTGACTCATTCAGCGCTGCCGGAACGACTGACGGGGTTGCAAGGGCGATTCATCCTGGCTGAGGGATCGACACAACTCGAGGACGTGACCGGCCATCTCGGAGATGTGGCGGTGCAGGTTCACGGGACGATTACCGGTGGAAGCGCGAGCGTATTTCACGATGTCTCTGTTCAGGCGCGAGGGGATGCCGCACATTTGATGAGCCTGGTGTCCGGAGGCGCCGCGCCGCCTGGTTCATTCGAAGGCATTATCGGAGCGGCTGTCACACTGTCCGGTTCAGCGGCGGCGCCTCACCTCCGCGGCACGGTCGTGTTCGATGAGTCGATGTTCATTCTGCCGGTTTTGGGCGAAAAGCCCATCGGCGCGCCGGCAACCATCGCATTCGAGGGCGACGTGACCAAGGCCGACGCCCTGACGGTGAACCGGGTGGAGCTGATTCTGCCGTCGATCCGGATTCCGGCCAAGGGAAGTATGCGGCTCGGTGATCCATTCAGTATCGATGCCTCAGTGACGACCGGGGCCTTGTCCTTGTCTCGGGTGCCGGAGTGGATTTCAAAAAGCGGTTTCGAAGCCGGGAACATCGAGGTCTCCCTTGACGTCAAAGGAAAGGGCAAGGATTGGCAAGCCTGGCGGATTACCGGGTGGATGGCGTTGACAAACGGCTTGATGGCCGGAGGCGCCGAGGGCCCCATTCAGGATCTCTATGCCCGTGTCAAGCTGGTGCGTAACGGCGCCGAGATCAAACGATTGTCGTTCAAGATCCATGACAGCGATGTGGCCTTGGAGGCTACGGTCAAAAACTGGACGGCCAAGCCGGTGATCATCGGCAAGATCGAGTCGAATCAGCTGGATCTGGATCTGTTGATTCCCAAGGGGGACCGGTCGGTTGTGCGGGAATTTCTTGAAGACCTGGCGGCGACGAGCCGGGTGACCATGGCTGCGGTAATCGCGCGCGGTCACTACAAGCACCTGAAGTTCGGCGGGCTGTCGGCGCGCGTGAACATTCAGGACGGGGTGCTCGATGTCGATCGTATTTCCGGTGAATCGGCCCACGGACAAGTCGCCGGGCGGCTCGTGGCCCAACTGTCCAGAAAGACGCCGGTGGAAATGGACGTCTCATTCCGCGCCACCGGTGTGCCGGTCAACGATCTCCTGCGATTCACGGAAGGCCATGTGACCGGTGTGACGGGGGATATGCGGCTGAGCGGCTCTCTTCGGGGGCATGGCCGCAATCCCCATGGGGTCTATCCGTCGCTCAACGGGAAGGCCGAGGTCTTATTGGAAAAAGGGCACATTCTCAAATCAAGCGAGCGGGCGGTATGGAAAATCATCCGTCTCTTGAACCTTCCGGTCGTCTTGCAGGGAAAAATGGACCTTGAAAAGGAGGGGCTGCCGTACAATAAAATTTCCGGGACGATTGTGATCCAGAACGGCGTGTTTCAGACCGAAAACATGATTATGGACAGTCCGATTCTGAAGCTCACGGCGGCGGGTCAGTACGATTTGCCGACCGATCAGCTGGATCTCGTCATGGCGGTGAGTCCATTTGGGGCCTACTCGCAATTCATCAAGACCATTCCTCTCTTCGGCCGGATTCTTGCCGGTGAACGGAAAGGATTGG
Source organism: Nitrospira sp. (assembly GCA_022842445.1). Lineage (GTDB taxonomy): Bacteria > Nitrospirota > Nitrospiria > Nitrospirales > Nitrospiraceae > Nitrospira_D. The sequence continues at coordinate 392,332 of JALHPO010000001.1, read as the reverse complement.
CGACGGCGATATTTTCCGTTAAGGGCGCGGTGGAAGATCCCGATGTCACCTACATGCCGGTGAAGTCCTTTGCATCGGGTCTGTCCGGGCTGGCCCAGCTTGCCGTCGATGTGCTGACGAATACGCTGACGCTTCCGATTGATCTCGCGACGTCGGATGAAGAGGGCAAGACTCCTGCGCCGGATGTTGCACTGCCGTCTGAATCATCTCCCTCCACTCCGTGATGGAGCCTTATTCTTGACCGACTCCCGCCCCCATGCTAGCATCCGCTTCACAATGTTGAGGACTCAGACACACATGCCCGTATCAGGCCGCATGGTTATCTCTCACCATCCGTTCTTTCGTTCATGAAACGCGCTGCCGTTTCTCAACCTGAAATTGCGACGCTCTTTATTGCTGCGAGCGAACAGGATTCGAACCTCTATTACGCCACCAGATTTATCGCGCCGGACTCCTTCATCTATATGGAGATCAAGGGGGAACGCCTGCTGGTAATGAGTGATCTTGAAATGGATCGTGCCAGGGCCCAGGCCTCGGTTGACCGCGTCTTGTCCTATTCCGAGCTCGAACAGAAAGCAAAAGCGCAGGGCATCAAAGATCCGACAACGGTCGATATCGTGCATGTGGTGTTAAAGGAATTCAAAATTCGCCGGCTCTTGGTGCCGGCGAATTTCCCATTCATCCATGCCACCAGGCTCCAGGAACTCGGCTATAGCCTGAAACCCAAGCGGGATCCATTTTATGAGCAACGGGTGGTGAAAACCGCCGACGAAATTCGCCACATCGAAACAGCGCAGCGCGCTACGGAAGACGCCGTTGCGGCGGCGTTTGAGACTGTCCGACGGGCGACGATCGAGCGGGGATGGCTCCATCTCGACGGAGAGGTGTTGACGTCTGAGCGGATTAAGAAACTGATCAACGTGAAGCTGATGGAGCGGGATTGTGTCGCTCAGCACACAATCGTGGCCGGAGGGGAACAGGCCTGCGATCCTCACAATGAAGGCAGCGGCCCGTTGCCCGCAGGGCGCAGCATCATTTTTGATGTGTTTCCCAGGTCGGCCACCAGCCGGTATTTTGCCGATATGTCCCGCACAATTGTTCGGGGGGCGACGACTCCGGACCTGAAACGGCTGTACCAAACCGTCAAGGACGCTCAAGAAGAAGCCATTGAGAAGGTCAAGGATGGCGCCGATGGGATGAAGATTCATCAAGGGATCTGCGCGCGATTCGACAAGGCGGGGTATAAGACCGGTTTGGTGAACGGGCGCATGCAAGGGTATTTTCATGGAACCGGCCATGGCGTGGGGTTGGACATTCATGAAGCGCCGCGCATCAGTCGAACCGGTTCTCTTCTGCAAGAAGGCCATGTGGTCACGGTTGAACCGGGGCTCTACTACCCGGGTTTGGGAGCGGTGAGAATTGAAGACATGGTTCTCGTGACGAAGGATGGCTGCCGCAATCTCACCGACTTTCCCAAGTCGTTCGAACTTCAAGATTCTTGATTCCGATACGCAGGCGTAGCGGCATCTCACCGACCACGTGCGATATGCGGCGTATCGATGGCCCATACCTTTCGATTCCTCGATGACATTGCTATCGCCGATCTCGCGTTTGAGGCCGGCGGGGATTCGCTCCGGGCCGGGCGGTGGGGTGAACGCAGGCGAAGCGGGCGATTCGCGGAGAGCAGCTTCAGCAGCAGATGCAGCAACAGGGCATTATGGTGAAGAAGGTCTCCATGTCGGGCCTTGCCGAAGAGGCGGGCTTTGCCTACAAGAATATCTCGGACGTCGTCGCATCGGTCGATCGGGCGGGAATCACAAAAGTAGTGGCGGAATTACGGCCCATCGGCAATATAAAGGGATAGCGGCATTTCTCTAGACAAGGTTCGGCGTATGGAGCATAGGAAGAAGATGGAGAATCGAAAAGATCCCCGGTTTCCCGTTCAATTCCGGAGTTCCTTCAGTTCCACCAATATCGTTTCCGGCGTTGGTATCCTTGGAGATCTGTCTATTCGAGGCTGCAGAGTCTTCAGTGTCACTCACGTGCACCCGGGCACAGAAATCGAAATGCGTATTGAAGTGTCGGACGATGAGCCGCCGCTTCAGGTCAAGAAGGCCGTCATTCGCTGGTGTCGTGACGATTTCTTTGGATTGGAGTTCGTCGATCTTACCCCGGACGGGTGGGCCAGGCTTCAGCATGTGGTGAAGGAGCTGGACGCACAACCCTACGAACGCGAGAATCAGACCGGCGAGGAATCGTAAAGATCTGTTGCGCTGATCCTGGCCGATGCCGATGCCGATGCCGATGCCGATGCCGATGCGTCTGACTGTGAGGGCCTGTCGTAGGCAAGGGGCAGGGGGCAAGGGGATGGGGCCGGCTATGCGGCTTCAGCGGTCCTGCGTTTGGCCGCTTGTCCGAGGATGTCCAAGGCGGCGATGCGATAGGTCTCGGCATAGGTGGGAAAGTTGAAAATGTTGTCGATAAAGAATTCGATGTTGGCGCCTTGCTGAAGAGCGGATTGCCCGACATGAACCAATTCCGTCGCTGACTCTCCCACGATCTGCACCCCGAGCAGCTGTTCGCCTGAGGGGTCTGCCACCATTTTGAGGAGGCCTTGGCCGGCCCCCGATATTTGCGCTCTGGCGACTTCTTCAAACTTTGCCCGCCCGATGAGTGGATTTCGATAGCGTTCACGGGCAGCCTCTTCATCGAGACCGATGCTGGCCATTTCAGGAATGGTGTAGATTCCAAGGGGGATGGTCGACGCGGCATCGCCGACCGGCAGGTTCAGGGCATGCCTGGCGGCTCTGCGCCCGTGCTCCATCGCTTTTGAGGCCAGTGCCGGAGCTCCGACCATATCGCCGACGGCGTAGATGTGCGGGACATCCGTCTGGCAGAACTGGTTGACTGAGATCGTGCCTTTCTCCGTAGCCGTGAGCCCTGCCGCCGCCAAATTGAGATCTTCGATGTTGGCTTGCCGGCCCAGCGCGACCAGAAGCTTTTCGCTCTTGACCGGAGGGTTGTCTTGCAACGTCGTGACGACATGAGCGGCGCCGTCCCACCGAACCTCCAGGATCTGCTGCCCTCCCAGATAGCGCCCGCCTTGCTGTTCGAAAAGTTTCACGAAATGGGTCACGAGTTCATGGTCCATGAATTGGAGCGGGGAAGGTGCGCGGTCGATCAGCGTGACCTGCGTCCCCAGCAGCGAAAAAATCGAGGCATACTCGCATCCGATGACACCGCCGCCGATGATCGTCAACGAGCGAGGCAGGTAGATCATCGACAGGAGTGAGTCGCTGTCAAGAATGTGTTCGTGATCGACGGGAATGTTTTCCGGGTTCCGTGGACGAGAGCCCGTGGCCAGAATAATGGCGTCTGCGGTCAATGATTGGCGGCCTCCGTCGACCGTCAGCATCTCGATGGTGCGCGCGTCGAGAAAGCCGGCGCGTCCGTGAAGCAGCGAAATGCCATTGCGCCTGAGCTGCCGGCTCATAAAAGTGTCATGAGCCGATATGACGGCTTCCAAGCGGCTGAGCAATGTTGCGATTTGGATGTCCGGTTTCAGGCTGAAGTCGAACGTTGCGCCGGCGGATTTGAGCCGATCGAGTTGGAGTGCGCTCTCTCTTAAGGTCTTGCTGGGGATCGTTCCGCGATAGACACAGCTGCCTCCGATGCCACGCTCCCGCTCGATGAGCGCCACGCGCTTTCCCGCCTTGGCGCCCTGGATGGCCGCTTTCTGGCCGGCGGGGCCGGCTCCGATCACAATAATGTCAAAGGCGGTCGATGAGCTCATAAGTTCAACGTGTTCACTATGGCCAGCACCTTGTCTTTACCAGCGAGGAGTTGGTCGACGTCGTTGGGGTAGAGGTTCAACTCTGCGAATACTGGATGATCGCGGAGACTATCTTCGGGCATTTCTTCAGGCGTCAGGAGGTGGCTTGCCAACCGATCCGCAACAAAGGTGAGCATGCATTCCTGGCGGAAGGCGGTGGCATGCTCGAAATCTCCATAATATTGGATTACCTCCGCTACTTGTTTGGGCAGGTTCCATTTATCGGCGATTAGAGTGCCCACGCGGGTATGGTAGCCCTCAACCAATGTCGCGAGGTGAGATTCGTTATCCAGTATCCTGCCCAGTGCTTTGACCCAATCGATCTTTAGCTCGCTAGCAATCGTCGTGATTGTTCGCAGGACAACGGGTTTCCCGATTCCGTGCAACAGTCCGCAGAGAAAGGCACTTTCGACGTTCACGCGTCTGGTTCGAGCGACCTCTTTTGCAAAGGCGCCGCTGGCCAGTGAGTGCCGCCATAACTGCTTGACCTTGTCTTCATGGCCCGGCACCTGAAACGCGCCGGCTTTCAACGATGTGGTAAACGCGATTTCAGACAGCAAATTGATCCCCAGCATGGCGACGGCATGCTGAAGAGAGGCGACGGGGCTTCTGGGCATATAAGCGGGGGAATTGGCGATGCGCAGCACGTGTGCGGCTAAGGCCTGGTCTTGGTGGATGAGGGAAGACAGTTTGGCCGCGTCGGCGGACGGATCAGAGGTAAGGGCCATCACTTGGCTGGCCACCTGAGGCAGCAACGGCAGTTCGATCTCGCCGCGCTCAAGCCTCTTGATCAGCGCTTGCTCCAGTTGCTCGATCGGTGTTGATGCTGTCGGAGATTCAGGGGGCACGGTCACTGCTCCTTCTCGCTTTGTCTCAGGTATGCTCTGATATGTTCCTTTCTCGGTTGTTACGGTCGAAAGTTTAGCGGGGCGGGCAGGGAATCTATTCGTCAAGACCGGATGACTTTGCCGATTCGGTTGACTATACTTTCTGCGTAAATCGGCAGAAGGCTAGAGTAGAGGAGGGGAGAAGGAATGATGGCTCGACTTCCGTGGTTGTTGCGGACTGTCTGGATCGTGTGTGTATGGGTTGTACTGGATCTTGGAATGGCTCCCGATTCACTAGCTGGCGCAGATGCGATAGCCAAGGAGGCTCGGGAGACGGTCGAGGCGGCGAAAGAGTATACGGCTCAGCAGAAAGACGCGTTTCAACGGAAGGCGCAGGAGGAGTTATCTGCCGTTCAACGTCAAATCGAGACCTTGCGAGGCAAAGCGCGGAACGTCTCGGCATCGACTAGGGCGGAACTTCAGAAGTCCATCGATGAGCTGGATAAGAAAAAAGAAGCGGTCAAGGATAAGTTGGATGCCTTGCGGGATGCGACAGATGCAAAATGGCATACCATAAAAACCACCGTGGATACTGCGTTCGACGAGATTAAGGGCTCCTACCAGAAAGCCTTGTCGCGGTTGCCCTAATCGGTAGTCGGCACGATCTGTCTACTACGGCGTACTATCGTCGCAAGCTGAGAGGCAGCGTGTACCAGTGAAGAAAGGTCTGTAGCGATGAAGGTAATGAACCTTGCGGATTGTCAGCAATTCAGCAGTGAAAAGATGAAGAAGAACAATCTGTTTCAGACGGAGCGATTCTTCTGCGATGTGTATTGTTTCGAGCCGGGGCAGGAACAACAGGGGCATGTACATAGCGGCCAGGACAAAGTCTATCTGGTTCTTGAAGGGCAGGGGACCTTTCAGGTCGGAGCAGAGAGACAAGTGTTAGGAGCAGGACAAGCGACACTGGCTCCAGCAGGCGAAGAACATGGGGTGAAGAACCATACCGGAGCACGGCTCCGGGTCTTGGTATTTGTTTCGCCGAATCCGGGCTAGTGGGCGTGGCTTGGCGGCATTGGGTCCGCCGAGATGCAGGATTCCATGACCTCGGCGCGGCATTGAGCATCCGATGGGAGGCTGCCATTGATGATGGTTTGGAAGTCCGCCGCTGTTCGCTGATCTTGAATCCGGTCGATCAAGATGTGCCCATCGATGAGATCCATATCGATGCGTATGACTCCGGGGACTTGAGACAGCGTCTTGGCAATGGCCTGACGGTGCAGTGAGCAATTCTGTCCGGAAAGCGCCAAGGCGATACGTTCGTTGGCGCGTGGCTCCGCATGAAGTATGCCCGTGCTTGCAAGGGCAAGTGTCAGAATCATTGCTGTTATCCCTTGTTGCGGATGCGTCACCAAAGCCAACAACCAATCCTTGCTTTCTACGTTATAGAAAAGGACGGCAGACTGTTGTCTGCCGTCCTTGTGCGTTGATCCAGAAATGCGAACCGCTCTGCAGATCGGCGTGGCAGGCCCATATGCGGCCCGCCACGCCGCCCGCCATCCTACGGGACCTCGACGATATCTTTATTCATCGGTCCCAAGACGCTGAGCAACTCACCCTTCTCTTGCTCCGGGACGTTGAAGGTATCGAGCGCTGCCACGAGATCCTCCACCAACGCGTTGAACGCCGCGGTCGTGATCTTCATCCCTTGGTGCGTGGTCTTCATGTCCTTACCCGTGTAGGTGCAGGGACCGCCGCTGGCTTGGCACACCTGATCGACCAGCTGCCGCTTCAGGTTGGGGATGTCGGCCTTCGCGAAGTAGCCGTTGATCCGCTTGTCGGCTGCCACGTTGGCGACGAATTTCCCCACGACGGCCGTGATGGGACCGGTCCCTCCGAGCCGTTCATAGAGCGAGGGCTTTGTGTCTGCAGCCATGCTGAGTACCGGCGCGCTGACGACGGTCGCAAACAGCGCGACCGCCAGCATTGTCGAAGTGCGAGTCATTGTTGGTCTCCTCTTCATTAGGTAATGTGCTGAACGACGGATCGTGTCCACTGCAAGAGCCAGTTGTTGCCTACGGATTCCAGGGAGTCAACGGCATCAACGGCGCGTCTTTGGCGACCGGGGTGATCGTCAAGGCTGCAATGGCGCCACGAAGCGCCGCGGTCAGCGAGTGCGTCACGATCGGATAGACCCCCGGTGATTCCGAAATCAGGTCAAACGTGGCGGCGCTGCCCGGTCCCACGACATAGGTCTGGACGCCGACAAACTTGTTGGCCGGATTGCCGCTCTCATAGACGGCGTCCCAGATCTCGCCGATGGGATGCAATGACGAGAATTCGTTCGGGCCGGCGTTCACGAAGTAGAACCGCACCCGCTCGTTCGGCTTGGCTTCCAACGGAGCCGCGCCGATGAAGAACGGATGGTACTTCCAGATGCCGCCGTTGAAGACCACGTTATCGAACTTGCGATCGAACATCGCGCCGACATCGTCAGGATTCTTCCAGAATTCCGATTGGACCAGGAGATACTCCCGATCGGCCTTCGGCCAGACCTTCGCATCCTTCGGGTCCACGATGATGGCGCCGAACATGCCGCGGGCAATATGCTGAATCATCGGCGGCGCGCCGCAGTGATAGAAGAACACCCCCGGCTTCTTGGCCACAAAAGTGTATTGAATGGTTTGGCCCGGCTTGATCTCGCGGTAGTTCTTTAAGAAGTCGATTTCCGCGGCGTGAAAGTCCATCGAGTGTCCGAAGAAGTTCGTCTTCGGATTGTCGAGCGTGAAGTTGACCGTGTCGCCTTCGGTCACGCGGACCACGGGCCCCGGCATTTGTCCGTTGAAGGTCCAGGCCTTGTACTTTTCGCCGGTGCCTTCGACGACAATCTCGGTTTCCATCGCGGTGAATTTCACGTCATGCGTCTTCGCCTGTAGTGTGGTCGAAAGCCCCAGCAGGCCTGTCAATGCCATGGCGGTGATGCCTGCCATCGCAGCGGTCTGGGGTAGCTGTAATCTCCTCATCCGCGTCCTCCTCCCTGAATGGTTATGAATGAGCCCGCGCCTCACATGATCACTGATGAGTGCGAACGTCTTTGTTGGCTAAAAACCTGGTGAGTATAGTACGGGGTGGAGATGATGTCAAAAGTAACTTTTGTTATTCATGCGAGGTGAGAGGTGCCGGAACGTGGGCCACGTGCAGGCTCTCGTGAAGCCGGCTGTGCCCGCTCAGCGAGACGAGTCTGTGACGGAAAGGAGAACTGTCTCACAGTGCGTGGCTTCTAAGCCGGGAAATGTATGTGTCTCGTTGAGCTGCCGTATCCACGACGCGAAGCGTGTGGGTACAGCAGGCCTCATAGAGCTTGAGCGGGGAGAACGAAGCTGGACGGGCAGCTACTTGGCGATCTGTTTCACTGCTTCGACGATCGAGCGTGTGCCGATGCCGAAGTGATCGACAAGTTCTTCCGGCTTTCCGCTGTGCGGAATCACGCGCACCGCGAGCTTGTGGACCTTGATTCCTTCCGGTCCGACCGCGCTGAGCACGGCATCCCCCAGGCCCCCGTGGGCATAATGGTCTTCGACCGTGAGCATGCGGCCGTGGGTAGATCTGGCGCTGTCCAGCAATGTGGTGCGGTCGATCGGGACAATGCTGTAGAGATCGATCACGCGCACATGGATGCCGGACGCTTTTAACTGGTCGTGGGCCTTCAATGCTTCGAACAGGGTCACCCCGGCGGCAACGATGGTGAGCACGTCCGATGCGCTCTGGCGGAGTACTTTGCTGCCGCCGATCGAGAACCGCTCCTCCGGTCCATAGAGAACGGGACTCTTTGGTCTGCCGGCGCGCAGGTAGACCATCCCTTTGTGATTGGCCGCTGCTTCGACCAGGCGATAGGTGCAGGTGGCGTCGGAGGGGTAGAGCACTGTGACGCCCGGCTGCGCCGCCATCATGGCGATGTCTTCCAGGCCCATCTGCGACGGGCCGTCTTCCCCGATGCTCACGCCCACGTGGGTACCGACGAGCTTGAGGTTCGATCCGCTGATGGCAGCCATACGGATAAAGTCGTATGCGCGGGTAAAGAATGCGGCAAAGGTGGCGACGAAAGGAATTTTTCCGCAGGCTGCAAGTCCGGCCGCAGCGCCCAGCATATTTTGCTCGGCGATAAAGTTTTCAAAAAACCGGGCGGGAAACTTTTTGCCGAATTTGTCGGTATAGGTGGAGTTCTTGACGTCTGCATCAAGGGCAACAACCGAGGGGTTTGCCGAACCCAGTGCTTCCAGCGCGACGCCGAAGGCTTCGCGCGTTGCGACAGCGTCGCCTGTTTTGTAGGGCGATACCGGGAGCGGGGTGACAGGAGAGGTTGTCGGTGCCGTCGATGCCGGCTTCTTGATGGCCACGGAGATACTGCCCTGCTTGAGCTGCTGGTTCAGTTCAGCGATAGCTTTTTGGGTTTCTTCCCCTTTAGGAATAGGCTTCCCATGCCAGCTCGGATGGTTCTCCATGAAAGAGATCCCCTTGCCTTTGAAGGTCTTGGCAAGGAGCACGGTCGGCTTCCCTTTTGTATTTGCCGCGGTGTCAAAGGCTGTGAGCAGAGCAGAAAGATCGTGTCCGTCTACAATCAATGCCTGCCAGCCGAAGCCGGCCCATCGAGCGCGGTAGGCTTCCATATCATGCTGGAGCATGGTGGGATCACTTTGGCCGAGCCGATTGATATCGATGATTGCACAGAGGTTGTCTAATCCGTGATGACGCGCGAGTTCCGCGGATTCCCACACCGATCCCTCAACGGATTCTCCATCTCCCATCAAGACGTAGGTTCGGTGATCCTGTTTGTCGACGAACCTCGCGCTCAGCGCGATGCCGATACCAACCGGGAGACCTTGTCCCAATGAGCCGGTCGCCATATCCACAAACGGCAGGCGGGGAGTCGGATGTCCCTCCAGATCTGAGGCCAGGGTGCGCAGTTTCAACAGGTCACTGGCCGGGAACAGTCCCGCCTCTGCCCAGGCGGCATAGAGAAGGGGCGCGGCATGGCCTTTAGAGAGCACGAACCGATCGCTGTTGGGTGCTTTCGGATTCTTTGGGTCGTATCGCATGACGGAAAAGAAGAGTGCTGCCACAATGTCGGCGGCGGAACAACAACTGGATGGATGGCCGCTTCCTGCTTCGCTGGTGGCCAACACACTCCCGATACGGAGTTGGGTTGCTTTGTGCTGAAGCGCTGTAAGTAATTCCGGTGAAGCCAATGAGCCGGCCATGAGAACTCCTTTCGGGCGACAGATGCCTACGGGTGGTATCGAGCTCGTCCGCTCTTTCTTATCAGGAACAACGAAGCGGGTCTTGAGGCTAACAAATCAATTGGAGGGAGTCAACGAAGAGTAATGGGAAATTGCGAGGAAATGACTGAGGGAAATCTCTGAGGCGGCGTGTTACGTATCGGTGAAGACCTCGTTTGAGCAGGCACCTTCAACTCCATTATAGGCACTCACCGCAAAGTAATAGCGGCTGCCGGTTTCTAGCCCTGTTACGGTTCCGGTTGAGGTCATCACGAAGATGGAGTCTTCATAGGAACAGGAGCCAGGTTGGCCCGTGGATTGCCTTCCATAGCGGATGTAATAGCCGAGGATCGATGGTTCCCCTGGTTGGGGCTGCACCGGATTCCAGACCAAGGTTGCCGTGGCTCCACTTGCGGTGGAGGTTGTAGAAATCGTTGGTTCCCCAGCGCCTCCTGACCCACAACCTGAGAGGGAGAGGAACAGGACACTCAAGGTGATCGAACAGGCCAGACCAATGATCGATTTCTGAAAATTACTGTCAGTCGAGATTCTCATTCTGAGGGGTGTATGAGCAAGGGCTATGCCTGATAGAGGTGATTGGAAAGTGCTTATGAATTGCGGAGTTTGACTTCGACCTGGAGAGTGCAGGTGTATAGTGTGAAGGGTGTAGGATTCATCGTTGAGAGAGGGGCGTGAAGCGTGAAGAAAATCAAACAATTCCTAGTGTATGGTTTTCCAGGCAGGCACTACAGAAAGTAGCTTTGGCGAGGTTGTCAAGGGCGGTGAAGGGAAAAAAGTGCCGGACTCAAATCAATTTGAAGCGCCGAGGGTGGAAAGATTACGGTGGTGGGCGCTCTCTAAAAAAACGGTACAGCAGATACGCATTCAATAGGATGACAATCGATAGAATGCTGTAGGTTGTAAATGCGGACGCGAGATTGAGTTCGACTAATACTCGTGACAGCCCGAATGCCACCACGAGTGCATCGAATGCCATGCAGATCCGTCTGAATGTTTCAGGATCCATCCAGCGAATGAGATAGCTGCCGAGCGGAATACCCAGGAGGACGCTGGGAACAATATAGGGAATGATCTCTATGCTGCCAGCGCTATAGAAGCCGATGATGCCGTAGGCGATGGCGGTCATAGAGGATTCAGCGGCGCGAATGACGCCGAGCGCAGCCCGGAAATCCTGCTTGGCGTAGCCTTGATTATTGAACAATAACGCGAGTGGGGGCCCGGAAATCGTCGTGACGGAATAGAGGGTGCCGATTCCCACCCCAAATGGAACAGCGATGGCGCGTTCAGCCTTAATCGGTTTTCGGATGCCGGCGGCTTGGAGGAGAATCAGCGGCAGCAGAAAAAAATACGTGACGAACTTGACCCAGGCAGGATGGACCAATGACAAGATATAGCTGCCGATGGCGACACCGATCGCCAGGCCGATGAGAATCGGCGCCACTCGCTTCCAGATATGTGGAATACTGGCCCGATTGATGAACAGGACGTAGCTATTGATCACCAGTTCGATGAGGACCAGAGCTGGATTCAGAATCCGATTGGTATAGAACAGCAGTGCGACAGGGACTGTGATTGAGGAAAATCCGTACCCCAGCGCGCCGTTGACGGCTGCTGCGATGAATGTGATCGATACGAGAACGAGCAGGTCCATGGTTCGTTACGTTTTCCGATGGCCTGACGCGAAATCAGCCAGTGAGTAGTTATCCAGGATATCGGCAATCGCGTCCCGTACGGCGCCCATGACCTGCTGCACGGGGCACTGCGTCTTATTGGCGTAAGGGCAATCACTGCATTTTTGGTACGCGGTCTTGCTGACACAGCCGATCGGCGCAAGGGGGCCGTCGAGAATACGAATCACCTGGCCGAGCGAAATATCTTTCGGTTGCTTGATCAGGGTGTAGCCCCCTTTGGCGCCTCGCCGGCTTGAAAGGAGGCCGGCTCGCTTCAGCGCGAGCAGGATTTGCTCTAAGAATTCAATCGGGATGTGCTGGCGAGCGGCAATGTCCTGGCGTTGTAATGTGCCCGTTTCATGGGCCAGCGTTAATTCAAGAAGGGCCCGGAGTCCGTACTCGCTTTTCTTCGACAGTTTCATTGGTGTGAGGGAATATAATTATTAGTTAGTTTGTCAACAAGCAGAACAATAGGTCAAGTCGTTTTCGTCTGTCAAGCCATGATGCATTCGGATGATGATGAGCCTTCCTCTGCACTGCCCATTCGAGTTGCACAACCCCTAGACGAAGCCATTTGCAAGCTATTGATCACAGAGGGAATGTTGCTTGACAGGAGAAAAGCATTCTTGTTAGCTTGCCCCTCGCTTTGCGCAACCGAATAAACAGTCGTTTATTTCTCCCGTCTAGGCTGGACCTGCCGTGAATTATCAAGATTTGATTCTTACCCTGCACCGCTTTTGGGCCGATCGGGGCTGTGTCATTCATCAGCCCTACGATATGGAGATGGGAGCCGGCACATTCCATCCAGCGACCTTTCTCCGGTCGCTGGGACCGGAACCCTGGCGCGCCGCCTATGCGCAACCCTGCCGTCGTCCCACCGATGGGCGCTACGGTGAAAATCCAAACCGCATGCAGCACTACTATCAGTACCAAGTGGTGCTGAAGCCCGCTCCCGACAACATCCAGGAGTTGTATCTTGAAAGCTTGTCGCGCTTGGGGATCAATCCAAAACAGCACGACATCCGTTTCATTCAGGACGACTGGGAGTCGCCGACGTTGGGTGCCTGGGGGCTGGGATGGGAAGTGCGGCTGGATGGCATGGAAATCACGCAGTTCACGTACTTTCAAGAAATCGGCGGCATTGAATTGAGTCCCATCACGGGCGAGATTACGTACGGAACCGAGCGCATCGCCATGTACCTACAAGAGGTGAACAACGTCTTCGATCTCGCTTGGACTGACGCCATCACCTACGGCGATATCCACCATGAAACCGAAGTACAAGGCTCCCGGTACAATTTCGAAGAGGGCGATGTGCCCATGCTGATGCAGATGTTTCAGTCGTATGAAGGAGAGTGCAAGCGATTGCTGAGCCGGAACGATAAGCGTCTGACGCTGCCGGCCTACGACTACTGCATCAAGTCCTCCCACGCGTTCAATCTTCTGGATGCACGCGGTGCCATCAGTGTGGCCGAGCGGACCGGGTATATTGCCAGAGTGCGAGCCTTGGCCCGGCAATGTGCTGAGCGTTATATCGAAGAGCGTGCGGCCATGGGCCATCCGTTGCTGAGTGGTACAGGGTCGCATGGTGCCGTCAAATCGGGTAGGTCTGGCTCGACAACCCGAGCAGGCCGAAAGTAGCAGACGATGGCTATGCGTAAGCAGGCAGGACGTCCGGGCATTAAGCTGAAAAAGACCGTCAGAACTTCTGCCCCGGCTGTGGCAGAACTGCTGCTTGAAATCGGTGTCGAAGAACTGCCGTATCACTTTATCGTTCCTGCGCTGGCATCGCTCAAGGAATCCGCCGAGCGGCTGTTTCGCGATCAACGGCTGGCCTTTCAATCCATTCGCACGCTGGGCACGCCGCGCCGGCTGACAGTGGTGGTCGAGGGCCTGGCAACCGGGCAAACCTCCATCGTCAAAGAAGCGATGGGACCATCGAAGACTGTTGCGTTTGACCAGGCCGGCCAACCGACCAGAGCGGCGATGGGATTTGCTGCAGGTCAGGGTGTTGCTGTTCAGGATCTACAGGTACGACAGACGCCGAAGGGCGAGTACCTTTTCGCGGTGAAACATGAAAAAGGGCAGCCGGCCACATCCGTGCTGGCCGAGGTGCTGCCGCGGCTGGTGTCGGCTCTGACATTTCCTAAATCGATGAAATGGAATGAGACCGGTGTACGCTTTGCCCGTCCTGTCCGATGGGTGCTCGCGCTGTATGGGGGCGCAGTGCTTCCAATTGAAGCGGCCGGGATCAAGGCATCCGATCGAACCAGGGGCCATCGGGTTGTAGGCGGAGGGAAATGGCTGTCGGTGCGGGATGCAGCTTCCTATGTGAGAGTCCTGGAGCGCCAGGGCGTCATCGTCGATCCGCAACGACGCCGTCAATTGATTCAAGAGCAAATTGCCACAGTTTGCAGCAAGACGGGATTTCGTCTGAATGAAGACGAGGCTTTGCTCGACCAGGCCGTGTATACGACGGAACTACCCTCGTCCATCATTGGATCATTCAAGGAGGCCTACCTGGATGTGCCGGAGGAAATTCTGATCACTTCGATGAAGGAACATCAGGGCTTCTTTTCCTTGCGTCACAAGCAGACCGGTAAGCTGGTCTCGCATTTCATCGCCGTGGCCAACAACCGCGTCAAGGACATGTCCCTCATTCGCGAAGGCAATGAGCGGGTGTTGGCGGCACGGTTGGCTGACGCGAAATTCTTTTTCGATGAAGACCGGAAGGTGAAACTGGCAGATCGTGGCAAGAAGCTCGCCGGTGTGACCTTTCATCAGAAGCTTGGCACTATGGAACAGAAGCAGGAGCGGGTGAGAAAACTAGCCGGCTTCATTGCCGCGCACCTGTATCCCGGGGAGGATGAACTGGGGCAGGCGTGCGATCGAGCCGCCTCTTTGTCCAAGGCCGATCTTCTCACCGGGATTGTGGGAGAGTTTCCTGAGTTGCAAGGCATCATGGGGGGCGAGTACGCCCTACATGATGGAGAGCCGGCTGCGGTAGCCCAGGCCATTCGAGAGCAGTATCTTCCCAAGGCGATTGAAGGTGAATTGCCCAAGACGATCGAGGGACAGATTCTGTCCCTGGCCGATCGACTGGATTCCATCGCCGCATTTTTCCATGTCGGCATCGTGCCAACCGGATCGGAAGATCCTTTTGCGCTCCGGCGGCATGCGACAGCGATTGTTCGGATCATGCTCGAGGGCAATCTTCGAACCGACGTGGAGCCATGGATCGAGCACGCGAGAACCCTCGTGTCTGATCATGGGTTCAAGGGAACGCCTGACACAGGACATCAAGGCCGGCGGCGAATCGTGGAATTTCTCTTCGAGCGGGTCAGGCATTACGGAAGAGTCGTGCATCTGTTGCGGGACGATGTCATCGAGGCGGTGTTGAAACCGGCATATGACAAGCCGCTGGATTTCGTCGATCTGTCGCAGAAAATGAAGGCACTCGAAGCGGTCACGAGGAAGCCGGAGTTCGATCCCTTGATTGTCGGCTTTAAACGGGCGCACCGGTTGGTCGAGAAAGAACAATGGAACCGGGAGCCGGTGGATGCCGCGAAGTTTCAGCATGCCGCTGAGTCCGTTCTCCAGCAGGCCGTCACCGATGAACGAGGCCGGATGGCAGCTGGCATGAGCGCCGGTGATTACCATCAGGCTCTGGAGGCGCTCGTCCGGCTCAAACCGGCGATCGACGCATTTTTTACGGCGGTGATGGTCAATGCTGACGACAAAGTTGTCCGCAATAATAGGCTATCCCTGCTCAAGGAAGTGGATGATCTGTTCATGGTGTTCGCGGACTTTTCACAGATTGTGGTACAAGGGAGCTAGCTGGAACCGAGCATGATGTCGCAGTTTGTCTTCTCGGAAGGTGAGATGAGGCGGTGCCTGCAGGTCGCAGCAGGCATGCGCTGAACGAATTGCAAAGGAGATACAGACGTGGGCAAGAAATACGTCTACTACTTTGGTGATGGGAAGGCCGAAGGCACTTCCAAGATGAAGGAACTGCTTGGCGGCAAGGGCGCCGGACTGGCGGAGATGACCAATCTAGGCATCTCGGTTCCTCCAGGCTTTACGATTTCAACGGAGGCGTGCGTCGAATATTACAAGGTCGGGAAGAAGTATCCTCCGGGCATGTGGGAGGCGGCGTTGCAGGCACTCAAGCGCGTGGAGCGTTCGATGGGCATGGGCTTCGGCGACCCCGCAAAGCCGCTGCTCGTATCCGTGCGATCCGGCGCGCGCGCGTCGATGCCGGGCATGATGGACACAGTTCTGAACGTCGGACTCACGACCAAGACGGTGGAAGGGCTTGCGGAGAAAACACGCAACGACCGGTTCGCGCAGGACAGCTATCGGCGGTTCGTCTCCATGTTCGGCAGCATCGTCATGGGTGTCCAGCGCGAACATTTCGAAGCCATCCTCAAACACAAGAAAGCCGAAGTCGGGGCGGCCCATGAGACGCATCTCGATGCCCGGCATCTGCGTGAATTGGTGGCGAGTTTCAAGGCGCTGATCAAGGAAGAAACGAAAAAGGATTTTCCGGACGACCCGCAGGAACAATTGCGCATGGCGATCGACGCCGTCTTTTCTTCCTGGTTCGGCGCGCGGGCCATTACGTATCGGCGGCTCTACGGGATTCCGGATTCCTGGGGGACCGCCGTGAACGTCGTGGCCATGGTGTTCGGCAATATGGGCGAGACGAGCGGTACCGGTGTGGCCTTCACACGCAGTCCCAGCTCGGGTGATCATGCCTTCTTCGGGGAATGTTTGATGAATGCGCAGGGGGAGGACGTGGTCGCAGGCATCAGAACTCCGCTGCCGGTCACCGAGCTCGCGAAGAAGGCGCCGGAGGCGTACAAGGAACTGGCGCATACCTATAAGAAACTCGAAAAACACTATCGCGACATGCTCGACCTGGAGTTTACCATCCAGGAGGGCAAGCTCTACATGCTGCAAACCCGCGTCGGGAAACGCACCGGAATCGCCGCGGTCAAGATTGCCGTCGATATGGTGAGAGAAGGGCTGATTTCCAAGCAGGAAGCCGTGCAGCGCATCGGCCCGGATCAACTCGCGCAGTATCTCTATCCGATTTTCGATACGAACGAAGAGTCGAAGTCGAATCCCCTCGGCAAGGGTTTGCCGGCCGGTCCCGGCGCGGCGGCGGGAAAAATCGCGCTGACGCCCGATCGCGCGGTGGAGATGAAGGCTGCCGGCACCCGCGTCGTACTGGTCCGGCAGGAGACCAGCCCGGACGATATCCATGGCATGAACGCGGCGGCAGGATTTTTGACGGCCCGCGGCGGGATGACCTCGCATGCCGCGGTTGTCGCGCGGCAGATGGGCAAGGTCTGTGTGGCGGGCTGCGACGCCGTGGAAGTGCTTGATGCCCAACGGGTCAAGATCGGCGCCAAGACGTTCAAAGAGGGCGACTATCTCTCGATCAATGGGTCGACCGGCAACGTGTACGAGGGGGATATCCCGGTCGTCGAGTCTGAAATCATTCAGGTGATTCAAGGTAAGTTGGATGCCAAAAAGTCGGACAAATATCAGCGGTTCGCGACGATTCTCTCGTGGGCAGACAATGTGCGCAAACTGAGGGTGCGGGCCAATGCCGATGTGCCGGAGCAGGCGAAGATCGCCCGAGGGTTCGGCGCGGAAGGCATCGGGCTTTGCCGCACCGAGCACATGTTCTTCGCGGAAGACCGTATTCCTGTCATGCAGAAGATGATTTTGGCCAGAACGAAGGAAGAGCGGGAAAAGTATCTTGATCAGCTGCTGCCGCTCCAAAAACAAGATTTCATCGGGCTCTACCGTGAAATGCAGGGCTATCCGGTGACGATCCGGCTGCTGGATCCGCCGCTCCACGAGTTTCTTCCCAAGCGGGAAGAGTTGATGGTCGAGATCGCGCGGCTCGAATTGACGGGCAAAGACGGCGCGGCGCTCGACGAAAAGCGGCGGCTGCTGGTCCGTGTCGAAGAGCTGCATGAATTCAACCCGATGCTGGGGCTGCGCGGATGCCGGCTCGGAATCACGATGCCGGAGATCACCCGCATGCAGGCGCGGGCGGTCATGGAAGCGGCCTGTGAATTGGCCAAGGAAGGCAAGAAGATCGTGCCGGAGATCATGATTCCCTTGGTCGGCATGGTCTCGGAAATGAAGTCGCAAAAGGACTTGGTCCGCGAAGTCGCGCAGGAGACGATGAAGCGCTATAACGTCAAGCTCTCCTATCTGATCGGGACCATGATCGAGTTGCCGCGCGCGGCGGTGACCGCCGATCGGATTGCGGAAGAGGCGGAGTTTTTCTCGTTCGGCACGAATGATCTGACGCAAACCACGTTCGGGTTTTCCCGAGACGATGCGGCAAAGTTCATCGACTACTATAAGACCGTAGGCATCATGGAATCCGATCCCTTTGCCGTCCTTGACCGGGAAGGCGTTGGAACGTTGATGAAACAGGCCATCAGCGGAGGCCGCAAGACCAGGCCAGGAATCAAGCTTGGCATTTGCGGGGAACATGGCGGCGATCCCAGTTCGGTGGAGTTCTGCCACCAGCTCGGATTGGATTATGTCAGCTGCTCGCCCTACCGCGTGGCGATCGCGCGGCTCGCCGCCGCACATGCCGCGCTGGCTGAAGCTGATGCCAAGAAAGCCGCCGGGCCTGCTGCAGTATCGCGAACAAAGTCCGCGAAGCCGGCACGCACGGGCCGCCGATCTTCCGCTGGCCGCGCGAAGCGGTGATTGGTCGCGCACAAGATCTCCACTACATGACCCTGGCCCTTCGCCTTGCGGCGAGGGGCCGGAAGACAACCAGTCCGAATCCGATGGTTGGCGCTGTGGTCGTCAGCCAGGGCCGTATCGTCGGTCAGGGATTCCATTTTCGCCCAGGCCTTCCTCATGCGGAAATTCTCGCCCTCCAGCGGGCAGGCGGCCGCGCGCGTGGCGCGACACTCTATGTGACTCTGGAGCCCTGTTCCCATCGAAATAAACGAACTCCTCCATGCGTGCCGGACGTTATTCGTTCCGGTGTTCGCCGTGTGGTCATTGCGATGAACGATCCTAATCCATTGGTGAAGGGAAGGGGAGCTGCAGCCATCCGGCGGGCGGGACTCTCGGTCACCGTTGGCGTGGCCCGCCGTGAGGCTGAAGGATTGAACAAAGCCTATTCATATTGGATCAGGACGAAGCGCCCCTATGTGATTTGCAAAGCCGGGATGACGCTCGATGGACAGATCGCGACGGCTTCCGGCGCGGCCAAGTGGATCACAGGCAAGCAATCCCGGCAGGAAGTTCACCGTCTTCGTTCGTGTGTGGATGCGGTATTGGTCGGGATCGGTACCGTGCTGGCGGACGACGCTGCTCTTACCGCACGGGTCGGTCCGCGTCTCAACAAGTTGGCATCCAAGCAACCGCTTCGCATCGTGGTCGATAGCGCGTTGAGCATTCCGATGAACGCGGCGATTCTCTCCAATCAGCAGAGAGCCAGGACGGTTGTAGCAGCGACTGATTCGGCTTCGGCGTCCAGGAAACGGGCGCTGCTGAGGCGCGGCATCGAGGTGCTGACGCTTCCCAATGTGCGAGGGAAAGTGTCTCTGCCGGCGTTGATGCGAGAACTCGGCAGGCGTGGCGTGACGTCCTTGTTGGTTGAGGGCGGCGGGGAAATCAATGCAGCCATGCTCAAGGCTAAGCTCGTGCAACATGTGCGTTTATATATGGCGCCGGCCTTGCTCGGCGGTGTAGACGCAAAAGGCCTCATCGGAGGCAAGAGTCCGGCGCGCCTCACGTCGGCATTCAGGTTGCGCAACGTCACCACTCGCTCGGTCGGGGGCGACATCCTCGTGGAAGGTGATCTGTGAAGGGGTGGATGCTAGGGGTCATCGTGCTTGCCCTGGTCGGTTTGAATTCGGCACCGTGCCTTGCCGATGGCCCAGTGGGTGAGCCGGGAAGTCTCGCGTTGCAGGTTTTTCACTATCTCGATTCGACGGATGTTGAAGAAGGCGACCGGTTGCTGCATGACATCCTGGCTCATCCCGAGGCTTCCGTCGAGCGGGTGATGCAAATTATCGAGACCGGACGGATCTACGAGGCCGGCCCTGCAGGGCTATTTCCAGATGAACATGTCGTTGTTCGCGGGCGGGCCTACCCATTATCCATGTCGATTCCGGCGTCCTATGACCCCTCTAAGAGCTTTGGGTTGGTGATGTGCCTGCATGGAGCCGGTTTTAGCGGCGACGCGTATCTCGAACGGTGGCGAGCGCGGTTGGGTGGCGACTATATTCTAGCCTGTCCAACATATCCGTCCGGCGCCTGGTTCACAAGGCCAGCTGAAGAGCTCGTGTTGACGACGATTCGGGATCTCCGCCGGCGCTACCATGTCGATCCGGATCGCATATTTCTGACCGGCATGTCGAACGGGGGCATCGGAGCCTGGATCATCGGGATGCATAATGCGCCGCTTTTTGCGGGTATCGCGCCGATGGCCGGTGGTCTGGATGGGACGCTGATGCCGTTTCTGGCGAATCTCCGCAATACGTCGATCTATATCATCCATGGCGCGAAGGACCAGGTGATGCCGGTGGAGTTGAGCCGGTCGATCTCGCGCGAACTCCAAGCGCTTGGCTATGCGCATGTGTATCGCGAGCACGAGCGAGAACATCCTATGGCGGGGGGCCATTATTTTCCAAAAGAAGAACTGCCGGACCTCGTGGTCTGGTTGAACGGTCGGCGTCGCGACCCCTTGCCGGCCAGGCTGACGTTGGTGCGCGATGCCAGCCACTTTCAGGCATTCAACTGGCTGCGCATGGACTCCACTGATCCCATTGCGGCATTTTCCGATGATCTGGTCGATAAGAATGACGAACTGATTAAGCGCCGAGAATATGCCACGCTCGATGCAGTCATCGTGTCGCCGAATCGCATTGAGGTCAGAGCGGAGCGGGTTCGACGGTATAGCCTATTCTTGAACAGCCGCCTCATCGACCTATCAAAGCCGTTGACGGTGTTGACTAATGGGCAGGCATCGTTTGAGGGAATGGTAAGACCGTCTCTGGAAATTTTGCTTCGGCAGGCTCGGATCCGACAAGATCCATCGGGACTCTTTCCCGTCCACCTCATGATCGCGGTTCAGAACTAAGGCTCATGCGCGCCGAAGCACGGTTTCCGTGGAAGACCCTGGTCGGGGTGTTGGTGGTCGCAACCGGGCTGGCACTGTTCCCGCCGCTGAAGCTGGTGCGATCGGAAACTTGTGCCCTATCCCCTCGCCATGCAGGAATGGTGTTTCCTGTCGAACGGATTGATCCCGAGTGGATCTGTCTGCTGCAGTCGATCATCGACAATTATACGACCGTCACTATGGTAGGGCCGGTCCGGGTAGCCATGTCCGAATCGATGTATCACTATTTGTTGGATCATCCTCCGGTCGCGACGCTCTTGATCGATCGTCTTGAGCTTGGGTTGTACAAATCAGAAGAACGGGGGCCTGGCCGATTCTGGGGTAGTGATGGAGAAGGCACGCAGGGGATCGTACAGCTCGTCTATAAGGACCGCACAGCTCGACTCTATTATCTCGAAGGCTCACACAACAGCCGGTTGCTTCCTGATGTTACCGGGAAGGCTGTCGTGTTACTTAAAATGAAGCCGGTAGTGGAACCGAATGGGGCTGAAGCGATGGACAGCACAGTAGTTTCCTATACCAAGCTGGACAATCGCGTTCTCTCCGGGTTGGTGTCGCTGCTGCGGCCGCTCATCGGGGGAGTGGTGACGGGGAAATTGCGGAAAGGGGCGGAGACGGTCAATCGGTTAGGCCTGGTGATGCGTCAGCATCCCGAGCGTGTCTTGTCTCAAGCAATGGATCTGCGCGCCCTTTCTGATCGGGATATCGATTTCTTGAAGCAGTCGCTTGGAGTGCCGGAAAATTCCATCCGCACAGGCTGCCGGAGCTGATCAACCCCATGACCACATCGCGCAGTTTCCTATTGGTTTGTGCAGTCGGTATTTTCAGCTTCATCAGCTACAACATGGTCCGGATGCCCGTGCTCTCGCTTTTTGCGGAGTCGCTCGGCGCAAGCCCGGAACGGATTGGCCTGATCGTGTCGGTCTCGACGTTGACCGGAGTCTTTCTCAAGCTGCCGTCCGGGGCCCTCTCCGATATCTATGGGAGACGGTTGTTGTTGCGGATCGGTGTGGTGGCGTTCGGGCTGCCGCCTTTTGTCTATCCCTTCATTACTGACTTAGATGCGCTCACCGCACTGCGGTTTGCCCACGGGTTTGCCACGGCGATTTTTGCACCGAGCGCGTTGGCTACTGTGGCAGAACTCTATCGGGAGCGGCGTGGAGCGGCGCTCGGCACCTATACGGCCTGCACCCAGTCCGGTGCGCTGTTGGGGCCATTTATCGGAGGCTATCTGGTCTATGCGGCAGGATTTCAGACCGCGTTTGTCACGGCCGGCATCTTCGGCTGCGTTGGGATGGTGTTGTTCTATAGCCTTCAACTGGACGTCGCCACACCGCAATCGGAAGCAAAGGGATTGGGGGTGGTGCTCTCTGAAATGTGGAAGGGAGTTGCCGTTGTTGCAAGAAATAGGATCGTACTGATCACCAGCATGACCGATGCCGCCAAGATGATTGCAAACGGCGCGTTGATGGCGTTTTTGCCGCTGTACGGGGTTTCCGCCGGATTGAATCCTGGCGAAGTTGGTCTGCTATTCAGCGTTCAATCCTTCACGTCATTCTTTTCCAAGCCGATCATGGGTCGGGTGTCTGATCGGGTAGGCCGCCAGCCGTTGATTCTCATCGGTTTGTTGATCTGCGCCGGGACGTTTGTCTCTATCCCGCAGACATCGATATTTGGAATATTGTTGGCGCTGTCGGCTGGGTTCGGCTTTGGTGAAGCCGTCGTCTCCTCGTCGTCCTCGGCTTTGGTGGCGGACAGTTCGGAGTTTAAGCGGCTGGGGGCGGGCATGGGGATGCAGGGCACGATCATGGATATCGGCCATGCCAGCGGGCCGTTGCTTGCTGGGGTGCTGATTGCGAATCTGAGCTATGGACAGGCCTTTGCCATTATCGCCGGCATTCAGCTGGCGGCTGGTGGAGTGTTTTGGCTGGTCATGAGAGGAAGATCGACCGGTTCCGTAATGGTATAATGGCGGCGCGCCAAGAGCGTGCGCGGCCTGTCAAGCTGGAAGAGACCGTCCTTGCCGACAGGTATTGCAGCGAACCGAAGGGATCTTATCCATGTTCACTGGCATCGTTGAAGAAATTGGCGCCGTTACCGTGCTGGACAAAACACTGGCAGGGACAAGAGTGACCATTCTGGCTTCGACCGTAATGGGTGATCTCAAGACTGGCGATAGTGTGAGTGTCAATGGAACCTGTCTCACCGTGGTGTCACGAAGTGAACGTGATTTTTCTGTGGAGGTTTCGCCTGAGACGCTTTCAGTGACCACACTGGGCAGCATGGCTGTGGGAACGCCGGTGAATCTCGAACGGGCCATGAAGCTGAACGAGCGTATTGGCGGGCATCTGGTGGCAGGCCATGTGGACGGGGTCGGAGTCATCCGCAGCCGGCGTCAAGAAGGCAATACGATTATCTTCGTGATCGAGGCGCCTCCCGCCATCCTGCGCTACTGTGTGGGGAAAGGTTCGATCACAGTCGACGGCATCAGCCTTACAATCAATGAAGTCGGAGACCATTCCTTCAGTATTGCGATCATTCCGCACACGGCCAAAGTGACCACCCTCGGCCTCAAGCAGGTCAACGATCCCGTCAATCTTGAATCCGACCTCATCGGCAAGTATGTCGAGCGCCTCCTCCAAGAACGTAGCCAACTTCCAAAGTCCTCTCCTGTCATCGATAAGGACTACTTGCAGAAGCGGGGATTGATCTGACTCCCAGGTCTGAGGCGACTTGGTATAGCCCATCTGTGCCGATGTGTTGTGAGAAGTGCGAAGATGCTCGAGGAGAGGAGCCGGGCCCCTGTCGGAGCCCGGCTGCTGAGGTGATTATTCAGAAGCCTCCGCCACCGCTACTGCCACCACTGCTCTGTGGCATCGGCGTGATTTCGTAATTCGAGTCACTGACATTCTGCATGCTGCCAATCACGGTCGAGTACGGTGCAATCGCCCTGTTCTGTCCACCGCCAAGGACCGTGGCAAACTGGCCGGAGATGACATTGTCAGTGCCGAAAACAAGCCCGCCGAACGATCGGAATGAGTTCCCCTGGCCGCTCACGAGGTTGTGTGAGCCGTCGCGTGCAACGCCCTGGGCGGTTTCATTATAGCCGAGAACCAGATTCCCGAGACTGTTCGTGGTAGTGGTTGCATTCGCTCCATTCCTGATGTGCACGTTTGCCCCGCTGATAATGATATGGGGGCCAAGCATGCCATTGACCGCCGTTGTCTCAATCTTCAGGTAGTCTTTCAGGGCCAGCACGGGATTGCTCAGACTCGTAGCATGTTGTCCTAACGTGGTTTCGGCAGCATCTACACGTCCCTTCAGGGTGTTGAAATCAGCCAGGCTCGGACCAGTGCTAGTACCGGTGCCGGTACTAGCTGGCCTCGCGGCAATTTCCCTCCTGAGCTTTTCGACTTCCTGTTGGAGCTGCATCACCATATAGCGCAAACTGTGATCGCTATAGGGGCGCATCACCAGGCTGTGCTTTTTGTCATTATCATCTCTATCTTGCTTCCTGTCCCCTGCATCGGCAGGGCCGGCCATCAGCGAGACACTGCAGGCTCCCACGAGCATTACGGAGAGGCAAAGAGTCGATACCCGGCCTCTCCGGTGCAAAAGAGTCTCTGCGGATTCCTGTATTGATTGTGAACTCATTTCGATGTCCTCCTTGGTTACTCCAAGCCGGATTCGAGATCGATGATCGAAGCTCGACAGGCTTGCGACGTAAAACAACTTCCTTGCCCGCTCAACATCGCAAGCAGCGTGCCGGTATTGAATTTCAAGGGGTTTTGCTGGTGCGGTTCCTGCTCATGGGGGTGAAGATTAGAGGAAATAGAGCCAAAAATTGCGCGTCGTTGAGCCAAGAAATGGAACGGGATCGAAAGCCCCCGGGCATATACTACGGCTGGTTTTTTGCCGAGGAACGGTAGGTGAGATAGAGTGCTGCTCCAGCAAATACGGAGGTGATGATAATGATCAGAAGCTGTGTGCCGAAGTCGATGGGACCGATATAGATTTTGTAGAGCTGTAACAGGACCAGCGGAAGACCCACGGCCAGCGCAAGACTGATCACGTGGCGCCTCAAATAGATCGGCTCGCCCGGTTTGCGCTGGCCCCGTGCCAAGACGGTTACTCCTCGATCGTTGAAATATCCCCCGGGTCTTGTCCGAGCTCTTTCGCCTTGAGGACGCGGCGCATGATTTTCCCCGACCTGGTCTTTGGAAGGGACGAGACGATATCGATCTCGGACGGGACGCCGATCTTGCCCAGTTCTTTCAGCACCTGATCCTTGATGGACTTGATCAGCGCCGGGCTGTCCTGTTCGCCCTGCTTCAGAATAATGAAGGCCTTGATGGATTCGCCGACGGTCTTGTGCGGCTTGCCGATGACGGCGGCTTCCGCGACCGCCGGATGGCTGACCAACGCGCTTTCGACCTCGGCCGTGCCCAGCCGATTCCCGGCGACCTTGATGACATCGTCGGCCCGGCCCATGAACCACATATAGCCATCTGCGTCTTTGTGGCACACGTCACCTGCAGCATAACAATTGGGGATTGTATTCCAGTAGGTTTTGTACCGTTCCGGATCTTTATAGATGGCGCGCATCATTGAGGGCCAGGGTTTCCTGATGACGGCAAATCCTCCCGCATTAGCAGGCAAGCTCTTGCCCTCACGGTCTACCACATCCGCTTCGATCCCTAAAAATGGTCTTGTCGCAGAGCCTGGTTTGAGCGGCACTGTGGGAAGGGGAGTGATCAGAATGGAGCCCGTCTCTGTCTGCCACCAGGTATCCATAATGGGCTTGTCGCCGCCTGTCGCACGGTGAAACCATTCCCAGGCTTCCGGGTTGATCGGTTCTCCGACGCTGCCCAGGATGCGGAGTGATGAGAGATCGGACTTCTTGGGCCAGTCTTCGCCGTATCGCATAAGCAGGCGGATCGCGGTTGGGGTCGTGTAAAAAATCGAGACACCGTATCGTTCGATCAAGTCCCACCAACGGCCTGGGGTCGGATAGTCGGGCTTCCCTTCTGCGGTCAAGATTGTCGCACCGTTGAGGAGTGGGCCATAGACGATGTAGCTGTGGCCTGTGACCCAGCCGGGATCGGCCACACAGAAATACACGTCGTCGTCTTTCAGGTCGAACACATATTTGGTTGTGGTATAGGTTCCGACCATGTAGCCGCCGTGAACATGGACGACGCCTTTCGGTTTGCCGGTCGTGCCTGACGTGTAGAGAATGTATAGCGGGGCTTCAGCATCCAACGGTTCTGCGGCACAGACCGCGCGCTCACCTTTCATCCAGTCGTTCCAATCGAGTTCCTTTGGTGCCGATAGGGCCTGGCCCTGACTCTGGCGGCGTACGACAATCACATGCTCCACCGTCGAGCATGTCTTCAGCGCATCGTCTACGACTGGCTTCAAGTGGATGGTTTTGCCTCGATCGAAGCCGACGTCGGCGGTGATCACAAGCTTCGACTCGGCATCGTTGATACGGCTGGCGAGGGCCGGGGCGCTGAAACCCGAATAGACCACGCTGTGAATGGCGCCGATCCTGGCGCAGGCCAGCATCGCGATGACCTGCTCCGGAACTTTCGGGAGATAGATGGTGACTCGATCGCCTTTGGTGATGCCCAGCCTTTTCAGACCGTTGGCGCAGCGATTCACCTGCCGGTAGAGTTCTCCATAGGTGAATACGCGCTCCTGATCCTGTTCCCCCACCCAAATCAGCGCGACCTTGTTTTTTCGCCATGTTTTGACGTGGCGGTCCAGGCAGTTGTAGGCAATGTTACAGGTGGCGCCGACAAACCACTTGGCCCAGGGATAATTCCATTCCAGGACTTTGTTCCAGGGAGAGAACCACTCCAGCTCTTTTGCCGCAGTGCTCCAAAACGCTTCAGGGTCGGCGATGGATTTCTTGTACTCGGCCTCATAGTCCTTGATATAGGCCGCCTCGATCGTCTTGGCGGTCGGCTGGTACGTGCGGCTTTCTTTCAGGAGCGTCTCGATCTGTTCACTCATAGTCTGTCTGCCTCCTCGATCCACTAAGTCTGATCTCAAGAAAGTGTGATTATGGAGAAAGGTGACAGCTCCTGCAACCATACATTTGTATAGAGTGAGGAAGCTCCGGCGGCTCTGTCGAAATCATGGGAAGCTGCTGAATTCTAAAGTGGATTTCTTGACAGCCGTCAAAGCCTGGCAGTAGGCTGACGAAATCTATGAAACGATTCCTTTCCATTGTCGGGATTGCCGTTCTGATATTGAGCCATTCTTCAGGCGTCACGCCGTACGGTTTCCCCTCAATTGCTCACGCCCAACTGGGGAAGCCGGAAGGTCTCTATTACAAGTCCTGGGCAATCGTGATCGGGATTGAAGGCTATGTCGTAGCGCCGCCTATTCGGGGCGCCGTCAATGACGCGAAGCAAGTGGCCCAGGCGTTTCGAAATTTGGGGTTCGATGAGGTCGTAGAGATTTACGAAAAAGATGCTGTCTTTCGCCGATTGCAGCAGGTGCTGAACGATATGCTGCCGAGAAGGGTCGGACGTATGGATCGGTTGGTGATCTTCTACGCAGGCCATGCAGGATCGGCACAAGATGCCGACGGGGAAGACCGAAGCTATCTTGTGCCGGCGGATGCACAGGTGAATAATCCGGCAAAAGCTGTGACCGTGGAGTACTTGAAGGAATTTACCAGGCGATCAGCTTCGAAACACACACTTCTCATTCTGGATGCTCCTGTATTTGGGTGGGAGCTGACGTCGCCGCCGCCGGTGTCACTTGAGGGCCGGCTTGTTCCGGAGGCCGATATGGACCGGCGTGCGGTGCAGGTGATCAGCGCAGCCCGCAAGGGAGAACTCTCATCTCGTTCCGATGGAAAAAGCCTTTTTGTCCAGGCGTTGCTGGCCGGACTCGCAGGCGCGGCTGACGTGGATAAAAATGGGTGGCTCATGGCGTCAGAGCTGGGGGACTATCTTACACAACGGGTACAAGCGGACTCCCAGGGCTTACAGCATCCGACCAGCTTGAGGATCGATGGGGATGGGGATACGGTATTGGTTGAAGGGCGGAAGGCCGCGCTTCAGTCGGACAGTGGCCCCAACAATTCTGCGGAGCGTCAACGGATCGCCAG
The DNA here is from genome assembly GCA_022842445.1 of Nitrospira sp. GTDB lineage: Bacteria > Nitrospirota > Nitrospiria > Nitrospirales > Nitrospiraceae > Nitrospira_D. Next base: position 364,405 of record JALHPO010000001.1, on the reverse strand, counting down.
AACTCACTACGAACAAGCGTATGCCATGCTTCAGGAAGGGAGATCAGCGGCGGCGGCGTTGGAGCATCTCAATCTTGCGATCGAGCACGATCCGGCCTATGGCGATGTGTACGTGCTCAAAAGTTACATCCACTTGGAAGCAGTTCCGAATCTCGACGAGGCGCTCGCCTCAGGGCAGCTTGCCGTGCAGCATGCCTCGGGCAATCCCGATTCGTTTTACATGCTGGGGCTTGTCCATGAGAAACAGGGAAAGTTTGTGGAGGCCGAAACGGCGCTGCTTCAGGCGTTGAAGGTCAACGGTGGTTACCAAGACGTGTATTTTTCATTGGGGGCGCTGTATGCGGATCATCTCAACGATCGACCGAAATCCATTCAGGCTTTCCGCCGGTATCTGGAATTGGGCGGAGCGCATGCCCGCGCGCGAGCGGTTGTCGCAGAAGCTGATCAAGCCGCAAAGCAAACCCCTTAGTCTTATCCCTGCTCCCCTCCTTTGAGATAGCCTAGCCCGATTTTGACCGCTCGACGCGTGATTTCCGCCCAGCGTGCTTGGGGGTAGGCAGCCAACACGGCGGCAGCTTTGGGATCCTGGATATCGAGATTGGTAATTTTGACTATCCCGTCTTCGATCTGAATGTCCGCCATAAGGTTTCCTCAAGGAATGATTGAGTTCATGAATCGCTTCATCGGGAGCGTGTTTCGTTGACGGAACCAGGAACGCATGTTAGCATAATTTCAATTTTTCTCGCAGCGCGTTCCTGGACGATAGCGGAACAGTTTTACGGCGAAGGAGGATCTTATGATACGGTCTCAAGCGATGGGTGCAAGACTGGCCGGCATGGGTCTCGGTGTTGTTCTTCTCATGGGACTTGTGGCGTGCGGCGGTCCTCCGAAGTGGGTGGAGAAGGGGTCCGGGGTGATGAACGAGAAAGATAGTAAGGCGTTTTATGGCGTGGGGTCGGTGGTCGGTGTGCGCAATGAGCCGCTTGCCTGGGACACCGCGGAAAATCGCGGGCGGGCTGAGATCGCCAAGACCTTTGAAACGTATACCGGTTATCTGATGAGGGATTACGCCGCGTCCACGACGGCCGGCGATTTTACGCGCAATACCGAAGAGCAGAATGTCGAACGTGCTATCAAGACTGTGACCACGGCAACGTTGAGTGGTGTCCGTCCCATTGATCGATACAAAGATGAGAAAACGAACACGTATTATGTTCTGACCAAGCTGAGTCTTGAAGATATGAAGAACAACTTGGAGCAGGCGAAGGAATTGAATGCGCAGGTCCGTGATTTCGTGCGGAAAAACGCGGATAAGTTGTTCGATCGTCTGGAGAAAGAAGAAGAGAAGCGGGCGGTCAGATAGTGTCCGAACGGTACGGGAATCAGCCATCAACCTCTGACGGAGCGTCAACGTGATCCAGTGGTATCGCCGGTCCTATTCGATCGTCCTCTGTGCGGTATTTGCCTTGGCCGGGTGCGGGCATGAGACGAAAGTGACTCGTGTCGACGCCGGCGTCGTGACGGATTTGAGCGGCCGGTGGAACGATACCGATTCCCGGATGGTGGCCGAGGCGATGGTGAAGGAAGCGTTGCAGTATCCGTGGCTCGGCAATTTCACTCAGGCGAACCGGCGTCAGCCGGTGGTTGTGGTCGGAACCGTGCTGAACAGCAGCCATGAGCATATAAGCGTGCAGACCTTCATCACGGATTTGGAGCGTGAACTCACGAACTCGCAGAAAGTCACGTTCGTCGCCGGGAAGGGCGAGAGGGACGAGATTCGGACCGAACGAAAAGAGCAGGCGGTGCATGCCCGAGAAGAAACGCAGAAGGCTCCGGGAAAAGAGACGGGGGCTGATTACATGATGAAGGGCACCATCGCAACGATCCTTGACGAAGCCGACGGGACCAAGGCGGTGTTTTACCAAGTCGATCTTCAGATGATCGACCTCGAAAGCAACGCGAAGGTCTGGTATGGACAGAAGAAGATCAAGAAAGTCGTCGAAAAGAAGCGGACGGTCTTTTAGGCTCAACGGACCCAGTTGAACGCCTTCCTCTCACGCTTTGCCCACGGTGCTTGTGTGCGGTGGAGCGGTCCCACTTCAGTCTCCTATGCCTGCCTCCTTGCCGGACTGATTCTCCTGACCGGCTGCGGTCCCTCCGTTAATCGCTATCTGCTCATCGAACAAAGTTTGCTTGCAGGCGACCCTGCGATGGCGGCTTCTATCGTCGATCAGAAGGAGGCGGAGTATGGAGAGAAGAGCCGCCTGTTGTATGGAATGGATCGCGGCCTGACCCTTCAACTGGCTGGAGACTATCGGCAAAGCAACATGGTGCTGGAACAGGCTGAAGAGGTTGTCGAGCGGCTGTATACCAGAACCATCCGTTCCGAAACTGCCGCATTTCTGACCAACGACAATGCCTTGCCGTACGAAGGCGAGGCCTACGAACATGTCATGATCAATGTGGTCAAGGCATTGAATTACGCAGTTCAGGGCAATTTGACGGAAGCTCTTGTAGAGGCGCGGCGCATCGACCATCGCCTGAACATGCTTGGCGACCGGGTGAAGGAGCCGAACGGCTATCGAAACGACGGATTTGCCCGCTATGTAAGCGGCATCTTGTACGAGGCGACCGGCGACCTCAATAATGCGTTCATCGCCTACCGCAATGCATTCGAAGCCTATGAGGCGATGCATGGATGGTCGAGAATCCCGTCCCCTCCGTCCTTGCGGGCCGATCTGCTGTGCATGGCTGAAGCACTCGGTCTGACGGCTGAATTCGAGAACTATCGGAATTCATTTCCCGATGTCGAGTGGGAGCCGGCTTCGGCTCGCCAAGATCTCGCTCAAGTCGTCGTGATCAGCTATAATGGCCGCGCTCCACGGAAAGAGGATCGCTATCTCGACCTTCCAATCAGTCTGGATGCGTTGCAGCTGGTGTTGCTCAATCGTGGATTGTCCCAATCTTCTCGTCAGCGGGATAGAGCTGTGGTGGACACTGTGCTGTACGGGCTCAGCGGGCGCGTGGTGCGTGTCGCGCTTCCACGCCTCGTGCCACGAAAGACGCGGGTGCAGTTCGAGACCGTGATACTGAAGGACGCGCAGGAGCGTGCGCTCACTGTTCGATCGGAGCCCGTGCATAACGTGACGGCGTTGGCTGAGAAGACCCTTGCGGATCGTATGCCGGCCATAACGGCTAAAGCGCTCGCGCGGGCGGCTTCAAAGTTTGCGATGGCTGAAGCGGCGACAATCGGGGCTCATCAGGCCGCAGGGAAAGATGCCGGCCCCTGGGTCGGACTTCTTGTGGGACTGCTGACGAAGGGATTAGCCGTGATGTCAGAAGAGGCGGACAAGCGTAGCTGGGAAACATTGCCGGATGAAATTCATGTGGCGCGCGCCTGGGTCGCTCCTGGTCGCTATGACGTGGAGATTCAACCGTCCGGCCAAGGAGCTGCTGCGGGGAGAACAGAACGGTCTCTTAACCTCGCGCCAGGCCAAACGGCTTTTATCATTCAGCGTGTGATGCAATGATCCACGATGACCGAGCCGTGTTCCGGCGCGTTCTTCTGACCATGGGCTGTCTCTGCCTTATTGGAACGGCATCATCGGGGTGCGCCTGGTTTGGTGGAAATCCAAAGCCGGGATGGATTGACGGAGCCGACTCCGACTATCCTCCGGCTCACTACGTGATCGGAGTGGGGCAAGCGGATAATCGGAATAGTGCGGCGGACCAGGCGTACGCGGCTATCGCGCGAGTCTTTAAGGCGGAAGTGACGGCTCAGGCCAAAGACTGGGAGTCCTATCTTCTGATCGAAAATCGAGGCTCGACAAACGCCGAGCGGCGGCTCACGCTGGATACCGTGACAAGAGTCTCGACCGACAAAGTCATCGAGAACGTCAGAATCGCCGATGCCTGGCATGATGCGGACAGAGGTCTGTACTATGCGTTGGCTGTGATGAGCCGCTCCCAAGCCGAGGCCTCGTTGATGGATCGGATGGCCGCGCTGGACCGGGCAGTCGAATCGGATGTCGCCGAGTCGCGGGGCATGACCGACAAACTCGGAAAAATCCGCAATCTTCGTCGCGCTGCCAGAAATCTTGTGCTGCGAGAAGCCTACAATGCCGATCTGCGCGTGATCCGTCCGAGCGGACGAGGTACCGCGGCCGCCTATGACGTGAATGAGTTGTCCAATGAGCTTGAACGGTTTCTGGCGACGAATCTCGTGCTGACCGTACAGGTGTCCGGCGATCATGCCGAACCGATTCAGCGTGCCCTGACGGAAGGGCTTATCCGAGAAGGACTCACGGTAAAAACCGATGCGGCGGGCGGCGGAGGTGTAGCGCCGGAACTGCTTGTTCGAGGCACGGTGCGGCTGTTTCCCATTCAAGTCAAGGACCCGAATTTCAAATACGTCCGGTGGTGTAGTGACTTTGACATTGTGGAAGCGGCTACCAGACGCGTGGTTGGGGCAGTCGCGCGCGGCGGCAAGGAAGGCCATCTGACGGAGCGTGAAGCTACGGCGAAGACACTGCGCGTCGCGCAGCGCGAATTGTCATCGGAGGCGGCGACGGCGATTGCCGCGCATATTTTTGGAGAGGCTACGTTGCCGGCACCGGCGGCCATGCCGGCGGGCTGTCCACGGGAGGATGTATCGGCGCAGCGGGATAGTCAAGGAGCAGTTTATCTTAAGCAGAAGGAGGAGTAACGATTGTGAGCAAGACAGCAGGAAATTCGATTCGTGCTCCACGCAGCCGTGGACGCGGTTTGACGAAGTCAGGACAGAAAATATCAAGCCGTCTGGCGAAGCGGCGGTTGAATGACCGTCTGAAGGAGGATACGGCTTCTTTCAATCAGGGCAATCTCGCTGATACGTTGCGGAAAGAAGGCTATGAAGAAGTCCCGCTCGATGAGCTGCAAGACCGTCTCTCCAAGCTCCCGGGGCCGTTGGCGGAAATTATTCTGAAGGGGAGGATGTAACGGGATGCCATACTATTATTTCGACTCGACGGCGCTGGTCAAGCGGTACAGCATGGAGCGGGGGACCCGCATTGTAAATAAATTGTTGGTGAAGCGCGGGAAGGTGGCGGTTCTGCCGACGTGGTCGGTCACGGACTTCTACTCCATTATGTCGACGCGCGCCCAGGGGGGGCTCATGACGCGGGACGATTGCTATTCGGTGCTCTACAAGTTCGAAATCGAATCAAAGCAGGGACTCTTCGACTTCATCGTTCCCACGATTAAGACGTACCTGGCGACCAAGGAACTTGTCTTGGAGTATCCGTTTCTCCGGTCTCCGCAAGTGATGCATCTGGCCATGGCGTTGGAATTGAAGCCGTTACGATTAACGGTCGTCAGTGCAGACACGCAGCTGTTAGCCGCATCAAAAACGGCCGGGCTGCATATTATCAATCCGGAGGAAGATTAAGCCGCTGCCGGAATGCGGGCTAGGGCTTGTCCGTTGAAAGTTTCTTGCCGAGACGACGGGCGAGCCGCACCATGCCGGGTGAACGGTCGCTCGGACTGAGCAGGACATTCAGGAGATGAGGCCGGCGCTGGTCCGCAAAGGCTGCTGCGAGGCGCTCTTCGAACTCTCGTTGCGTATTCACGCGCGATCCGATGCCTCCGCCAACCAGCGCGAATATGTTTTCGTATTGCCATTCATGCACGTCGTTGAACGGGCCTTCCAAGATTTCCCGTTCGGTCGAATAGCCACGGTTATTCAGCAGCACGATGATGGGAGCCTGTCCATAGCGGACGCAACTGGCCAGTTCGGTTCCGGTCATTTGAAACGCTCCATCCCCCACCAGCACGATAGGCCGCAGGCCGGGATCGGCAAAGGATGCGCCGAGGGCGGCAGGCACGGCGAATCCCATCGAGGTGTAGTAGGCCGGTGACAGGAATTCAAATCGATGGCGGACATGCAGGTCGGCCGCGGCGAACAGGGATTCGCCGACATCGGCGATCACCAGGGTCTTGTCCGTCAAGACAGTGTCGAGATGCCGGAACAGCCCTTCCAACGTCACCGGTGAGTCGGGGTGGGGCTGTGCCGAGGCAGCCACAGTTCGCGCCGGCGGTTTCCGCAATGGAAAGGCAGGGAGCGGGGCCTGCACGAGTGCATGGACAAAGTCTTGGAACTTGATGGACTCGAATCGGTGATGTTTGATAGCCACGCGGTCGGCGGTTGCGTGAATCGTTCTGCCTTCGGAGAGCAACGGCGAGCGCGCGTCCAAGTCTTCCACGTCCGAAAGGATTGAGCCGAGGATCAAGAGGCAGTCGGAATCGTTGATGAACTGCTGGACTTCTTCCCGTCCGATGAGTCCACCATAGACGCCGACATAGAGTGGATGATCTTCCCGAATGATGGATTTCCCAAGCAGTGTCGAGGCGATCGGGATGTTCATCCGCTCGACCAATCGCGCGAGATCATCCTGGAGGCCGAATCGTCCGACCTCTGCTCCGACCAACATGGCCGGCCGTTTTGCCGAGGCGAGCATGGTGCGGACTTCGCCGACCGCTTCTTCCAACGCAGCCGGATCGCTCGGTTCATCTTCGATACAGATGGGTTTCACGGCGCCGGTGAGCGGCGTGTGCACCATGTCGCGGGGGATTTCCAAATAGATGGGGCGCCGATAGCGCAGGAGCGCGGCAAAGGCCCGGTCCATTTCCCGTTCGGCGGTCAAAGGATCGTCGAGCGTCACCGCGGCGACCGTCATGCGCTCGAACACCTCCCGTTGAGTCGAAAAATCCCTGACCATGTGATGCAGATAGGGGGTGCGTGTCCGTTCCGAAAGGCCCGGCGAGCCGGTCAACAGGACGACCGGCGATCGTTCAGCATAGGCGCAGGCAATGGCATTGACGGTGTTCAGTCCTCCGACGCAATAGGTGACGCAGACGGCGCCGATTCCGTTGATGCGCGCGTACGCGTCTGCAGCAAACCCGGCGCAGTCTTCGCGGGTCGTCGCGATGTGCCTGATCGGCGAGGCTTCGATCAGTTGAAAGAGTGAAAGAACATAGTCGCCGGGAATGCCGAAGATATGGCGAACGCCGAGGCGATATAGCCGATCCAGTACAGCCGATCCGATAGTGGCTTTGCCGCTCATGTGTACTCGTCCAATATCCGATCAGGTCGTGCCAAAAATACTGTCGCCGTCAGGAAATCATACCGGCGGGGCTGCGTCAAGCGAGTTTTATGAGCACGCGACGGGTATGATGTCGTTGCCAGGCACTTGATCTTTCCTCCTTCGGCATTGGATAAGACACATATGGGATCAGATGAACCTTGTCAAATACCGAAAGTCACGCTGGCCGCGCGCCGGATTCTGGATGGGCCGGGGCATGTATGGATCTATGCCGGCCATCTTCACTCTGTGACCGGAGACCCGCTGGCCGGTGATCTGGTCGATGTCGTGAACCCGAATGGACGGTTCTACGGCCGCGGCTTCTACAACCCCAACTCAAAGATCAGGGTCCGGCTGGTGACGTTTGAGGATGAACCGGTTGACGACGCGTTCTGGAAGAAGAGGATTCAGCAAGCGATTCGTCTGCGTGAACGCGTTGTCACCGGGACCAACGCCTATCGGCTGATTTACGGAGAAGGGGATCGATTGCCTGGTTTGATCGTGGATCGATACGATCGTCTGCTGGTCATGCAGACCTTGTCCTATGGTATGGATCGCCGCAAGGATCTGTTGGCCGATATACTGATGAAGGAGTTGAAGGCTGAGGCGGTCTATCTAAGAAATGACACGAAAAGCCGGGTGCTCGAAGGACTGCCCCTCGAACGCAGATTTCTTCGTGGTGGTGGCCCGACACAAGTGGAGATTCACGAAGGGGCCGCGAAGTTTCTCGTAGATGTGGAACAGGGGCAGAAAACCGGATGGTTTTGCGACCAACGGGACAATCGGTTGGCCGCGGCCAAACTCGGGGCTGAAGCGGAGGTGCTGGAAGTATTCTGCCATACCGGCGCCTTCGGCATTCATGCTGCGCTCGCCGGAGCCGTATCAGTGGAGGGTCTCGATGTCAGTCTCGATACACTGGCCATGGCCCGAACGCACGCCTCGATGAACAAGGTGGAGGATCGCTGCAGCTATCGCCAAGCCGATGCGTTCGAGGAGATGCGCAAACTGGTCAAGGCCGGGCGGCGCTATGACCTGGTGATCCTCGATCCGCCGGCGTTTGCGCGGAGCGTGCAGGCGCTGCCCCGTGCATTAGCCGGCTATAAGGATGTCAATCTCTTGGGCTTGAAGCTGCTCAAGCCGGAAGGGTTTCTCGTCACCAGTTCCTGCTCCCATCCTGTCACGGAGGAAGATCTGTGGAAAGGCATCCGGCTCGCAGCACGTGACGCCAGGCGTGAGATCCGGCTGATCGAGCAACGGGGCCAAAGCGCCGACCATCCCATCCTCGCCAGCATGCCTGAGACGCGGTATTTAAAGTGCTTCATCGTGCAGGTGTTGTAGCACTTGAGCGGGTACTCAGAGCAGTTCAGTTCCGGGATTGAGACAGCAGCATCAACCGGCGTGGTCAAGTAGACGGCCCCCGCGGTTCAGTCCTCCACGCCCACGCCGATTACGATGAGCACCGCATAGTCTTGCTTCGTACAGCCCTCGACCGGAGGCATCGCTCCCCCTGGCACAACTGGAAATGCCGTTTGCTTTGCGTTGGCCGGTGAGCACGAACCACCCGCCGTCGCCGGTGTATAGCGCGCGGAACGGCAAGCCAGGTGAGTCACATCGTAAAGCGTTGCGCCTTGATCGAGCTCCCAGCGTCTGTCGCCGTGGCTGTCGGCGGGATGAATCGTCAGCACGGCCGTCACCTTGCGGGCACCCGTGACGACATATTTCCCAGGAGGGAGTGGAACGGTCGGTTGCTCCATGATTAGGCCGTGTTCTTCAAGCCACCAGTCGGTTTCGTCGAACTTCCAACGCGCCGGTGCGACGCCACCGGCATCCTTCAATGATGAATAGCGGTCTAGCTTCACGCCTCGAGGGCCTGGATCCAGCGGCCACAGACCCCACGATTGCGCACCGTTCCCGGAGTTTGAACCGGGATTGCCCAACGCCGCGATGTATTGTGTCGAGATACGCTTGAACTTCGTCTGGCCCCCGCCTGCGGCGTACACCGGCTGAGCCACAAAGGCGATAGTCACTAGCAATGTTGTCGCTAGGCAGGCGCGGCAAATGAGGCGCCGCATGCTCCTCGTGCGCTCCGACGTGGTGCCTCGTGGTATATGAGTGCGCATCCCGATGGTTCGTAGGATTGACATCATCGCACGTTGGTCCTTTCAGGATCGGTGAGCAACAAGCAGATCACAGCCATCTTGTACCAGGCCGGCTGTAGGGATATCCAGAAAGACATCAACTTCGTGCTGCGGGATTGGTATTTCAGAGAGGGCTTCTTGGAGAAAAGTGAAGTGTGCTGGAGTGCGGACGGCGGGCCCTCAAGGCTCATCCCGGCTCTGTAGCCAGCTGAGGATCTCATGGGTGACCCGCTGGGGATCGTCCTCATGTACAAAATGTCCTGAGTTCTCCAGCCTCACGACCGTGAGGTCGGTCACGAATTTCTCCAGGCCATTGAGGTTTTCGCTCGCGAGAGCCTGGTCTTGCAGGCCCCAGATGATGAGTGTCGGGATATCGATGACTGGATATCCCAGCGTGCGCTGGCGGGCGGCGCCGCCTCCCCGCAGGGCGGCGCGGTAGTAATTCAGCATGGCGGTGAGCGCACCCGGTGCACAAGCCTGTTGCCGGTACAGGCGTATGATATCGTCCGGAAGATGTTCGGGCTGAACCCGCATGCGTTCGAAGATCGCACCGATTACGCGTGCATGACCGGCCGCCAGCACGGTTTCGGGAAACCAGGGGATCTGAAACAGTGCCGCGTACCAGGATCGGTGGAACTGCCGCCAGTGACGCAACTCATGCTCGAAGCGGGCGGGATGCGGGGCGTTCAAGAGGACCAGCGATTCCAAATAAGCCGGATGCCGCATCGCGTATAACCAGGCGATGATTCCCCCCCAGTCGTGCCCGACCAGGACGACACGGGATGTCTTGGCAGCCTCAATAAGTGCAGTCACATCTTCCAGCAATGTTTCGATGCGATAGGCATCTAGGCCTACCGGTCTGGTCGTGCCGGCGTAGCCACGCAAGTCCGGGGCCCAGACACGATACCCCGCGTGTGCCATGGGTGTGATCTGATGGCGCCAGGAAACGGCCGATTCCGGGAATCCGTGCAAACACAGCAGCAGTCGATCGCCGGATCCGGCAACCGCTACTCGAAACGACAGGTGGTTGGCAGAGACCTGCTGAAATCCATACAGGTCTTCACCGGCTGATTTTTCCAGCATCCTGTTAGTCTGCTTTACCCATGAGGCGTCTGCAGTTCTGTTCCTTGCCGTTCGTATCTCTTGAAGTGCAGGAAAGAAAGGGCGGGTGTCTCATCTTTGTTTGCGAGATACGAGATACGCTTCACAAACGACGAGCGACGGGTTGCGGTGCGGGTTGCGGTGATAGTAGGCGCGCCGTAAAGCATGCGGGCTTAGTCGCTGGGAGGTTCGAAGTGTCCGGACGGGCGTTGGAGCCAGGGGACTGAGGCTTGGCGGGCTTGTTTTGCCAGACTCCGCAGACTCATCTCAGCTGCGCGCAATAGTTTTGGATCACCGGCTTGCATAAGTGCCGTGAGGAGAACGTAGAGTGATCGGTCCATTCGCGAGCCGGCTAGAATTCGATCTGTGACTGGATCGATGCGAGAGGGAGGCGGCTCGTCTGGATCCTCTGCATCTTGAAACAGATAATCAAATGAGCGGGGATCGTCGAATAACCAGGCCGGTGGAATGCGGAGGGCTCCCGCCAATGCTTGGAGGGTTGCGGTGGAGGGATCCGCTTGTTCTGATTCGATCTGTTCAAGAAGCGCGGATGAAATGTGTGCCAGGTCCGACAACGACTCAAGGGAGTGTTTTTTCGAGAGTCTCCAGGCTTGAATCAGGGGGCCGATTGACATGGTGCGATGATACAGACTAGGGGTGATCGGTTCAACGGTCTTTCGAAGCATGGTAATTATATCAATGATTCAATGCCTTATGGGATATTTCGCGAACTGGAAGATAAGGGGTGAAATCGGTTAAAATACGCGCCGGGTTGGTCAGATTATCTAGTAGTGTATTAAGGAGGTGGTGGGACCATGTTGGGAACCGATATTCGCGGCATCATGGCCGAGGAAGAAGAAGTGCAGCGTCGGCAACAGGCCCTGAAGTCACTGATGACGATGCGGTCGCGGCAGCTTCGGGAGTCACTGGATCAGCGGATCAAGCGCGCAAGGAGCACCGGGGATTGGACGATGCTGTCCAAGGCCGAATGCGCAGACTTGCACAAGCGAGAGAAAGCGCATCTGAAATCCCAGTTGGAGCAGTTGCAGTTTGAGCAGACCCGGACCAGGGGAAAGCTGACTGCGTTGAAGCGGGCGAAGGCCAGAGCCCAGCGTATCCGCGCGGCAGAAGCAGCGGCTGAGCGGAGACGACGGTAAGTCGTTTTAGGTGCGTGGCGCGGAGGAGGCTACGGGCATTGGCGGAGTACAGGTGGATGTAGCGCCCCCTCTTCAAGCCCTGACACAGCGGCAGCGTGCGCTGATCCGGCTTCTGCTTCGCGACAAGAGCACCAGGGTACAGGAAGGCGCCTTCGTTCTGGAAGGCGCCAAATCCTGTATTGATGTCATTCGTCGGCACCCTCAAGCCATCATCAGTCTGACGATGGCGCCACGTTATCTCCAAACGGAAAGTGACGAAGGGCGGCAAGCCAGGTCCACGCTCGCAGTCCGCCAGTATACCTGCGCAGATGCCGTTTTCGACCAGCTGTCCGATGTTGAGGCGCCACAGGGATTGTTGGCCGTCATCAGGCAGCCACAATGGGATGAAAGCCGTCTGTTGGGGCAAGCCAGAGTATTGGGAATTTATGGAGATCGGCTGCAAGACCCAGCGAACGTGGGAGCGATCATTCGGACCGCCGCTGCGCTGAACCTTACGGGCGTCTGGTTAAGTCCCGATTCCGCAGATCCCTTCGGTCCCAAAGTCGTTCGCGCTGCGGCCGGTACTGTTGTCACCCTGCCAATTTTCAGGGGATCGGACGCCGGAGTGTTCGGGAAACACCAGTGCGTGATGTATTCCGCTCTGGCGTTTTCGCCGGGTGCGGTTCCCCTGATGGACATTCGAGCTATTCCCCACCGGCTCATGATCGCGGTCGGCAATGAGGGGGAGGGATTGGCGGAACATATCGTGAAACGCTCCGCGGTCAGGTTTACGATTCCGCTGGCCAGAGAAGTCGACTCGTTGAATGTCGCTGCGACAGCGGCGATTTCGGCATTCTATCTGGGCGCGCTCCCGACGGTACCCTAACCCGCAGTTGTATGACCGCTTCTACTGCAATCGGCGATATGCTGCGCCGGAGAACGGAGTTGCGAGTTTCTGGTTTCATGTTTCGTGTCGCCAGATTAAGGATACTCCGGAAGCTCAAAACCAGAAGCAATTCCCGGACAAAAGTGTCATGTAATGAGCGCGTATGTCCATTGAAAAGGTATGGCGGTCTGCCCTATAGTCAAATTCTATATCAATCGCCCGAGAATAAAGATTACAATCTCCTGATGGTAACTGTATCGGACAAGAGTCTTGACCGGACTGATACGTGGATGAGCATGCGGTCGGTGCTCCTGCTTGGATGTGTGATGACTGTACTGCAAGCCGGTCTTCTGTGGACCGTGCCCGACGTGTCGGCAGAATCCGGGGTGCAGAACTATACGCTGGATGCCATTGTCGATCTGGCCTTGGCCAAAAACCCCCTGGTGTTTTCAGCAGAAGGGCAGATTGAGCAGCAACGCGGGCAGCAGACTGCAGCCGGGGCTTATCCGAACCCGACAGTTACGGGTTACACGGGACATGGCGAGTTGCGTGATGCGGGACGGGCGGGCATCGGGTTATCGCAGGACCGTCAATCGCTCATGGAATACAATATGACGGTGGGACAGCCGGTCGAATGGCCTGGGATGCGGTCAGCGCGGCAGCAGGTCGCGGATTTGGGGCTGGCGACCGCGAATGTTGGCATGCTGGAGACGAGGCTGAATCTCACATCACAGGTCAAGGTAGCATTTTACGGCCTCTTATTGACGCAACAATCCGCCGCACTTGCCAAACAGAATCTCGACACCGTCGAGGGTGTCGCACGAATCGTCAGGGCAAGGGTGAAATCGGGAGAAGCGCCGCAATTCGAATCAATCAAGGCTGAGGTCGAAGTCCTGAAAGCCAGACAGCAAGTTGCCCGCGCGGATAACGCGGTCCGGGTTAATCGCGTCGTGCTGGACACATTGACCGGCGGGACATTGGGATCGGCTTATGCCGTGCAGGGAGACTTCAAAGGGATTCCGAGAGAGTTGCATATCGAAGGATTAATGGCTCGCATGATGGACCAGCATCCGACCATTCAGCGCTTGCTGAAATCGGTGGAACAGTCAGACTGGAAAATCGAGTTCGAGCGGCAATCGCGGATGCCGACCGTCACGGTCAACGGAGGAGTTTGGCGTGAGATGGGACGGGAAGCCTTTGCAGGCGGGCTGTCGGTTCCGCTGCCACTCTGGTATCGCCGTCAGGGAGAAATTACCTCGTCCCTGGGCGCAAAGCGCCGCGAAGAAGCGGAGTTGCTGCGGACGCGCAATGAGTTAGGCAGAGCGGTCCATCAATATTACCAGGACGCTCGGACCACGGCTGAACTGATTGAGGTCTTTGATAAGGGTCTGTTGAAGCAGGCCCAGGAGGCGCTCCGGCTGGCCCAGTTCAGCTTCCAGCAAGGAGCCTCAAGCCTCCTGGAAGTTCTTGACGCGCAACGCGTGCAGCGGCAAATCTTGTTGGACTACGCAGAGGCACGGCATGATCTTTCGGTTTCGCTGGCCCGGCTTGAGCAGGCAGTGGGGGGGGCATTGTGATCGTTCTCTTGTGCGGCTCATCCATACGAACGGCATGGGAGCAGGTCCAGTGAAGCGATCTTTTCCATATGTCCGCGAGGTGCTGTTCAGCGTGGGGCTCGGTGTTGCGGCGGTGGAGTCAGGTTGTGACGGAGCTCCCAACGATGTGAGCGCCAGTAAGACTCCTGCTGCTGCCCCATCCTCCGGGCTCGTGACGCTGTCTGCGGAAGAGTCGTCCCGTGCCGGGGTCGTGGTTCAATCCGTCATACGAAGCGATTTTAGGACGTATCGTGACTTTCCAGGCATCGTGCAGCCGGATCAACACAACATGGCTGAAATCACGACGCTTGTTCGAGGCCGTGTTGTTGATGTGTATGCGGATCTCGGACAGGAGGTCAAAGCAAACACGCCTCTCGCCATCTTATACAGCAGCGAACTGGGATTGGCTCAGTCGGCGTATCTGAAGGCGCGAGCCAGGCTCCATGTTGCCGAACAGTCCTATGCGAGGGCCAAGTTCCTGCTGGAAGAAAAGGTAATCGGCGAGGCGGAGGCGCAGCGGCGGCAGGCGGAGTTGCTCAGTAACCAGGCCGAGTCCAATGAAGCGCATGATCGGCTAAAATTGCTCGGCATGAACGACGAAGAATTCCGCCGGCTTGAGCGAACCCGTGAAATCCGTTCTGTCGTGCCGATTGTGGCCCCTTTTGCCGGACGGGTGATTGGCCGTAAGCTGACACGAGGGGAAGTCGTTGAAACGACGGAAAACCTATTTGTCATCGCGGATCTCTCGGAAGTCTGGGTCAAGGCCAACATTGCGGAGAAGGACATTCCCTTCGTCCATGCCGTCCATGCGTCGGGCGGTATGCAGGCAGAGGTGCGGATCAATGCCTATCACGGGGAGGTCTTCAAAGGCACGATTACCTATGTGGGGGATGTGCTGGATCCTGTGACCCGCACGATGCAGCTTCGACTGGAGCTTCCGAATACAGACGGCAGGCTCAAACCTGAAATGTTTGCTACGGTCCGTCTGTATTCCGAGGCGCAGCCGGATCGGTTGGCCGTGCCGGAGGCCGCGCTGCAGCGGGATCAGGGCCGTGTTTTCGTTTTCGTGCAGCGCAGTGCGAGCGAATATGAAGTCCGTGACGTCCAAATCGGAGAGTCCAACGGAACGTCCATCTCGATTCTCACCGGTCTCACTGAGGGAGAGTCGATTGTGACTCACGGCGCCTTCGTTTTGAAGTCCGAACTTCTGAAGAAACAGGCCTGATGGTCTCGCGTCTCCTCGACTTTTCTCTCCGCCAACGCCTTCTCGTTGTGCTTGTCGCCGTCATTGTCGGCGCCGGCGGCTTCTACGCGTTCAGAACCATCCCCATCGACGCATTTCCGGACGTGACCAGCGTACTGGTGCAAGTGGTCACCAAAGCGCCGGGTCTGTCGCCGGCTGAAGTCGAACGCGTGGTGACGTATCCGATCGAGCTTCAACTGACAGGCGTTCCCGCGTTGACCGAAATGCGGTCGCTCACCAAGGTCGGTCTCTCCCTCGTCACGATTGTGTTCGACGACTCGATGGACATCAATCTGGCGCGTCAACTGGTTCTCGAGCGGCTCCTCGAAGTCAAAGAACTGCTGCCTCCCGGCGCGGATCCGATGCTGATTCCGAACAGCACTGGTCTTGGCGAAGTGTTTCAGTATTACCTTGAGAGCCCGCCGGGATTACCCGCGGATGCGGCAGCGGACAATCGGCGATTGATCGATGAACGCACCATCCAGGATTGGATCATTCGACCGTTGTTGAAGAGTACCCCCGAGGTGATCGATGTCAATTCAATGGGGGGCTATGTCAAGCAATACCAAGTCTTGGTTGAGCCGGCCATGCTGCGAAAGTACAACATCACGCTGCAGGAGGTGTTCGAGGCGGTGGCCAGCAACAACGCCAACGCGGGCGGCAATATTTTGGAGAAACATGACGAGAAGTATATCGTGCGGGGTGTGGGGCTGATCCGCTCGCTACAGGACATCGAACGGATCGTCGTAAAGGAAACCGGCGGCACGCCCGTCTTTGTGGGAGATGTTGCGCAGGTGCTCATCGACCATGCCGTTCGGCACGGCGCCACACTCTTGAACGGTGATCGCGAGGTGGTGAGCGGGATTGTCCTGATGCTGCGAGGCGGCAACGCGCGCGACGTCGTCGAGGGCATCAAAACCCGCATCGACGAGATCCATGCGAAACGGCTGCTGCCGGACGGGCTTCGGATTGTCCCGTTTTACGACCGGATCGAATTGATCACCGCTGCGTTGACTACCGTCTACAAGTCGCTGGCCGAGGGTGTGGTGTTGGTCATCGTGGTGCTGTTCCTCTTTCTGGGCAATGTTCGCAGCGCCGTGATCGTTGTCGGCACGCTGCTGTTGGGGCCGTTGGCCACCTTTATCGTCATGGGGCAGATCGGGTTGACGATAAATCTCATGTCGCTGGGCGGGCTGGCCATCGCGATCGGCATGATCGTAGACGGCTCGGTCGTCGTCGTGGAAAACGTCTACCGTCACCTTTCGGACCATTCGACTGCGACGGTGCCCCGACTGCGCCTGATCACGGACGCCGTCAAGGAAGTGGGCCAGCCCGTGGTATTCGGCATTCTCATTATCATCTTGGTATTCCTCCCGTTGCTCTCGCTTCACGGGATGGAAGGCAAGATGTTCAAGCCTCTCGCCTACACCATCATGATCGCCCTGTTGGTGTCGCTCGTCTTGTCGCTGACACTGTCGCCTGTCCTCTGTTCCTTGATGCTGAAGCGGGGGTCGGAGCACGATCCCTGGATCGTCCGCCTATTGAAAGGGATCTATGCGCCGGCGCTTCGATGGGCGCTTGGGCATAGAACGGTGGTGGTGGCGCTGGCAATCGGAGCTCTGCTCGCCAGTCTCAGCCTGGTGCCGTTTCTCGGAAGCGAATTCATCCCGACGCTCAACGAGGGAACGGCCGCTCCGCAAACGATCCGGCTGCCGAGCGTGTCGCTCCAGGCCTCGATTGAGATCGAAAAACGGATGCAGCAGGCGATCATGGAATTTCCGGAAGTGGAGATGGTGGTGTCCAAGATCGGACGGACCGAACTGGGGAACGATCCCCAGGAGCCGAATGAAAGCGATCCCGTCGTTCGGTTGCGGCCGCTGGATCAATGGACGACGGCGAAAACCATGCCCCAGCTGATGCAGAAGTTCCGCGAGCGGCTGTCGCAGGTGTCCGGCGCGACCTTCCTTATCAGCCAGCCCATTCAACAACGGGTCGACGAATTGATTTCCGGTGTGCGGACGGAAGCGACGGTCAAGCTGTTCGGCGAGGATCTGGAGGTGCTCAAGAACAAGGCGGAGGAGATCGCCGGGGTGCTCGGCAAAGTCTCCGGTGTCCGCGATATCAAGGTGGAGCAGTTGTTCGGACAGCCCTATCTCACGATCGACATCGACCGGGCCAGGATTGCCCGGCACGGCATCAACGTGGCCGACGTGCGGCAGCTTATTACCACGGCGATCGGCGGCCAAGAAGCAACCCGGGTGTATGAGGGACAGCAGCGGTTCGATCTGGTGGTCCGTTTTCCTGAGCAATACCGGGACAGCATCGAGACGATCAGCAATATTTTGATGAGCGATGGCTCCGGCGCGCTGATTCCGCTGTCAGATCTTGCCACCGTGAAGCTGGAAGAAGGACCTGGCCGGATCAGCCGCGAACGGCTCCAGCGGTATGCGTCAATCGGCTTCAACACGATGGGGCGGGATATCGGCAGCTTGGTCGCAGAAGCGCAGCAGAAGATCACCGAACGTGTCCATCTCCCGCCCGGCTATACCGTGATCTGGGGCGGTTCATTTGAGAACATGGAGCGGGCAATGGCCAAGCTGCGTATCATCGTTCCCATCACCATCGGTTTGATCTTCTTCTTGTTGTATTCGACCTTCAACTCACTCCGACAGGCGACGCTCATCATTTTGAACCTGCCGTTTGCCTTGATCGGGGGGATTGTCGCCCTGTGGCTGACGGGTGAGTATCTCAGCGTCCCGGCCTCTGTCGGATTTATCAATCTCTTCGGTGTCGCGGTGCTGAACGGCATCGTGCTCGTCTCCTACATGAACAAACTCCGAGATGACGGATATGGCTTGGATGAAGCGGTCACCTCCGGTGCGCTCCTGCGGTTACGCCCGGTTTTGATGACGGCGCTGGTAGCGTTACTCGGGCTGGTGCCGCTCGCCTTCGCGACCGGCATCGGATCGGAGGTCCAACGGCCGTTGGCGATCGTCGTGATCGGAGGACTGGTATCATCGACATTCCTGACGCTGATCCTGCTGCCGGTCTTGTATCGGTGGATGGAAGGCCGGTCGGCCGGGTCCCCACCTGAGGCAGATGGGCAACAATCAGGAGCGGAGTCCGACGGGTTCGGCGAAGACCCAGCGGGCGGGTCGGACCCGGAACAAGCGAGGGTGACATCATGAATGCGGCGCAGATCGGGCTAGGACTGATTCTTATGGCGGCAGTGGGGGCCTGGCAGCTGCCGGTCTATGGACAAGCAGCGGCCGAATCGGAGCAGGCTCAAATGGCCAAAGGAAAGAAAGTGTACGCCAAATATTGTGCTGGCTGTCATGGAGCCGCAGGCGACGGGGGAGGCTACAAACTTCTGGGCGCCGATCCTGCCAACCTGACGTCGCCATCGATCAAAAAGAAGTCCGACTCAGCCTTGCTCAAGACCATCCATGAAGGCAATCCGAATATGCCGTCATGGAAAGGCCGGCTCTCCGAACAAGACAGCCGGGCCGTGCTCGCCTACATCAGGACTCTGGCCAAGTAGCGGCCTGCCGTGTGAAGGGGAGCAATCCCAGCCGTCAGAAAATATTTCAAAACATGCGTCGGCTATGCATTACCATCTATTCAGGGTGTAAGTCAGTGTCTCGTCTTACTCTTTATGGCGCGGGTGGGTCTGATCCAACGGGAGAAAGACCCGGAGATGCCGGAGATGATACGGGCGGTGATGTTGCCGCGCAGGGGGGTGCGCTCAAGGGATTCAGCGGATTCACTCCAGGGACACAGGGTGACTCTTCAGCATGGCCGCCCGGTACTCCTGCCGGAGCGACGGCGGACGACCCAACGGTCGGATCAGAGGATTCATGGTTTGCTGGAGCAGACACAGTTGGGGTGGGAACCGGAGCTGCCGGAGTGACAGGAGTAGAGGGGGAGGCACCGCCGACCACTCCCAAACGCGAGGGACCAACACTGCCCACCGGTTGGCACCGTTCAAGCTGAGCCGGACTGTCCGTGTATATAATAGTGCCGGCTTCATTTCGACACTCATATAAGCCGGCCGTGACGAGCGTGGTCTCGGCCAGATTTATGCTGAGCGCCATCAGTCCAAAGATCCATGGTCCCCATGACCGGGGATGGTATCGATGAGAGGACACGCTGTCGTCTCCCTCCTTATAATATAAGACTCCACTCATTTCGCCGCGCGCAGCCGCAATTCACTCTTCTCGGCATTCAGCGTGACCTCGAACTGGCTTAACACGCTTTGTCCCAGTAATCCTTCGATGCCGGCCGGCGCATCCGGCAGGTCGTAAATCGCCGCGAGGCTGTTCCGTACCTCGGCGCCTCCAATGCTGATCAATGTGACGGGCAGCACGTCGGCCTGTACGGTTCCGCCGACGGTCTGCATCGTCATCGAGGTGGCGGGGTGCAGCGCCCAGAGCCCCAGATCGCGGGCCACCGCATAGGAGAGAATCGTGTGTGACGCGCCAGTGTCGAGAATTACCTTTGCGGGTCTGGAGCCGTTGATCTGAATGGTGACGACGAACAACGATCCGATACGTTCCAAGGGCACCGAGAATATCGACGGCTGGGTTTGATGATCGCGAGGCGGCTCAGGTTCAACGACGCGGGGTGGGGTGGGCTTTTCGAGAGGTAATTGTTCCGGGGTAGCCGATCGACCGGCGCTCAACAACGTGCAGTCGCGCAGCTGCGCCGGGCTATCGGTAATCACGGTGACACCTGCCGAGTCGGTACAGGAGTAGAGAGCGCTGTAGACCGAGAGGGGCAGGGCCAGTACCAGCAAGAAGCCGATGCACAGACGCCGACACATGGCACATGACCTCATGACGAAGTTGATGAGTCGCAGAGGGCTTCCTGAATCCGCGCGTGTGCGCGTCGACGATGCAGCAGGAGCATACGCAGCCACAGCTGCGTTGTACAGAACATTTCGGCGCGGCGTTCCTCAGCCCTAGCTGGCATCAGCGCGGGTGCTCGTTTTGCTGAGCGCGACTGCGGCGCGCGTCGAGCCCGCACGCGCACCGAATCATTCGGGTCAGACGAACCTTTCGCTTCCCTGTTAAAAATATTCGAAATGCTTGCGTTCCATTCGTCATGTGGTACAACCACCAACATTGTGCAACTGTCTTCATTGGATAGCAAGAATCTGCGATGGCGTGAAACGGCGGACCGCTGCGTCCTCATCGCAAGGAGTCTCTCGATGATCGCGTGTTGGAATATGCAGTTCGTGAAACACGGTCAGCTCGCACTGCTGGTCGCGCTGGCGTGGGTTGGCCTCGCCGCGCCCGCGTTGGCCACCCCTGATCAGGTCATCTTCGGCTCGAAGCAATATACGCGAACCACCGGGGCGCCGAATCAATTCACCGATACTATCACCGTGCCGGCCACCATCGGATTGCCCTTCTTGCTGGAGGTGACCAACGGTCAGAGCAACGGCCAAAACCGGATTTCCAGCGCATGGATCGAGGTCAACAACGTGCAGGTCGCCGGCCCGGCGGACTTCGGGCAGAACGTGGCCTTCGTCAGTACGACGATCACGCTCAACCCGGGCACGAATCAACTGAAGGTCCGACTGGCGAGCACGCCCGGAGCCTTTCTCACGATTCGGGTCTACGGCACCAAGATTCTGCCGACGCCGACGGCACTGACGCCCAATCCCTTAAACCTGACCGTCGGGTCCTCCGGCACGCTCACGGCAACGCTCTCCCCCGCGCCGACCACGGCTGGGGCACTCACGGTCGCGAGCAACAACACCGCTGTCGCGACCGTGCCGAGCAGTGTGAACTTCACGTTAGGTCAGACGAGCATCGCGATTCCGGTCACCGCCGTGGCTGTCGGCAATGCCCAGATCACGGTCACGTTGAACGACGGTTCGGTGAGCGCCACCGTGGATGTGAGTACCGCGCCGCCCACGATCACGAGCCTGCAACCGGCGAGTGCTACTATTACGCAGGGGGGCACCGGGAATCTGACGGTGACCATCAGCGCGGCCCAAAGCAGTGCCACGATCGTCTCCTTGTCCAGCAGCGCCTCGAGCATGGCCTCAGTGCCGGCGTCGGTGACCATTCCAGCAGGCCAGACGACCACGACCATTCCCGTGTCGGGCAATACTCCCGGCACCGCTGTGATCACGGCCAGTCTCAACGGCACGAGCGCAACGAGCACCATCACGGTCACGCCGAATCTTCCGACGATCGTGGCCGTAGAGCCGCCGACTACCAGTCTCAATCTCGGGGCGATCGGCACCCTCACCGTTCGTATCAGTGCCGTGCAGCCCAGCGTCACTCCGATCCAGGTCACCACGGCGCCGACCGGGATCGTCACCGTCCCGGCCACGGTTAGTGTCCCGGCTGGGCAATTGACGACCACCATCCCGGTGACTGCGGCTGCGCTCGGATCCGCAATGGTGCATGTGACGCTGAACAGTTCTATGGCCGAGGCCTTAGTCCAGGTCACGCCGCCGCCTCCGGCGATCGTGTCTCTGCTGCCCTCGCCGCTGCCTGTCGTCATCGGGGCGAGTGGCACGTTGACCGTCACGCTCAATGCGGGGCAACTCACGAATACCGAAGTCGCGGTGACGGTCGATCAACCGAGCCTGGTGCAGGTCCCGGCGATCGTCACGGTCCCAGCCGGCCAGACCAGTGCGGCCTTCACCGTGACCGGCCTCGCCGTGGGCAACGCGATCGTCACCGCGACGGTGAACGGCACCACCAAGATCGCGACCGTCCAGGTCCAACCGCCGCCACCGGTGGTCGTCTCGCTCTTGCCCAACCCACTGCCGCTCCAGCAAGGAGCAACTGGCAGTCTGACCCTCACGATCAATGCCGCGCAGGTGAGTGACACGGTGATTTCCCTCACGAACAGTGCGCCGACCCTGGTGCAAGTGCCGGCCTCCATCACGGTCCCAGCCAATCAATTGAGCGCCACCATTCCCGTGACGGCGCTCCTGGCGGGGAATGCCACGATCACCGCCTCGATCAATAGCACGACGGCCAGTTCAGTGGTCCAGGTGACGTTGCCACCGCCGGTCGTGACGAGTCTTACGCCGCTCACTCAGAGTTTGCCGAAGGGACGGCCTGGCACGCTGACCGTCACGCTGAGCCGGGCCCCGACGGATGTGACCGTTGTCACCCTGACTAGCAGTGCCACCAACGTGGCCCAAGTCCCGGCCTCGGTCACGGTTGCGGCGGGAGCCCTCGCAGCCACGTTCCCCGTCAACACGGTGGGTGAAGGCACGGCGACGATCACAGCCACGCTGAATGGAGGGAGTGCCACGGCCACCGTCACGGTCACACCGGCCGAACTCGTGCTGCTCACTCTCTCACCACAAGAATTCGCGCTCTTCGTGGGCGAACAGCAGCAGATGACGGCGACGGCCACCTTGACCGACGGCACCACGCAGAACCTCACGACCGATAGCCGGCTCGTCTGGGTCTCGACGAATCAGACCGTGGCCACCATCACCAGTGACGGTGTCATCAGCGCTCTGGCCATCGGGGCCACGACGATTCGAGCCACCTTTACCCCGACGACCGGAACGCCCACGATTGTCGAAACCGGCCTCACGGTCCTCACACCGCCGGCCTTGAGTCTCACGGCGACGCCGACGACCCTGGCGGTTGGGCAGGCCCTCTCTGTCACGGTCACCAGCGCTCGTGTGGCAGATATCGGCGGCTTGGTGGTCACGATGACCTCAAGCGGTACTGGGTCAGTGTCGCATGCCACTACGGTGACGATCCCGGAAAATCAAACCTCGGCGTCCTTCGTCGTGATGGGTGCCGCGGTCGGGACCGTGACCCTGACGGCGACCGCACCGATACGGCTTCCTGCGACACTGGTCCTCACCGTGCTCCCGGCACCGCCCACAATCACGAGCTTCACGCCGCTCACCGGTGTGATCGGGACGGTGGTGACGATCACGGGGACGAATCTCAATGGCTCTGGACCCGGCACGACGACGGTAACCTTCAACAATACCAACGCCGTCATCACGGCGGTGACGGCGACCACGCTGCTCACGACTGTGCCGCAAGGGGCCACGACCGGGAAGATCACTGTCGTGACGCCGGGTGGCACCGCGATCAGCACGCAAGATTTCGGCTTTGTGACCTCCCAGAACTTTTCGCTCTCCGCCGCACCGGGTCAGGTGACGGTGGTGCGAGGACAGCCCACGACGACGCAGATTCAAGTGACGAACAGCGGCCAAAATCCGGTCACCGGCTTTGTCTCACTGGCCGCGACCGGCTTGCCCACCGGCATGTCGGGTAGCTTTACACCCTCACAGATTGCCGGTGGCCAAGTGGCCACATTGACCTTGAATAGCGGCACAGCTCCGACGGGGCTCACGACGATCACGGTCTCGGCCACAGCGGTGATTGATGGCCAGACGATTGTCCGACAGAGTCCCTTGCAAGTGAATGTCCTTGCAGCAGGCACCACTACCTTGGCGGGACGGATTCTGGCGACGAAAGACGATGCGCCGATTGCGGGGGCTGTGGTGCGGATTGGGACGCTGAGTGCAACAACAGACGCGAGTGGGAACTTCCTCTTCACGAATCCGCCGACGGGTTTACAAGTGCTGCTCATCGATGGAGGGTCCCCTCTCTATCCGGCTGCCTTGCCGGTTCAGATGACCATCCAGGGGGGAGTGGCGAATATCCTGCCGCATCAGGTGTATCTCCATGAGGTCAGTCAAATCTATTTCCCAATTACCCCTGGAGCGCAGACCGTCATTTCACCGCCGGCGATTCCAGACTTCACCATGATCATTCCGGTGGGCACCACGATTACCGGCTGGGATGGCCAGCCCAATACGAAAATCTCAATTACGCCCGTGCCGGTGGACCGTATTCCGGTGATCCCGCCACCAGCACACTTGCAGATGAAGCAGACCTATCTGTTCAATTTTGGCAAGCCGGGTGGTGGTTATCCCAGCCGGCCGATTCCTGTGCTTGCGCCCAATGATCTGGGCGGTCTACCCGGCGAGCGAGCAGAGTTTTGGTATTTCGATGAATCGCCCACACCCGATTCGAATTCGAATCAATGGAAGAAGTATGGAGAAGGGACGGTCAGTGCGGACGGCAGGCAGATCATCCCTGATCCTGGCGTCGGCCAGCCGAAGTTCTGCTGCGGCATCTTCGGTGTCGTGATGCAGCAACTCGCGGCGTTGGGCAAATTCCTCGGCCTGACCGGCGGGGACCCCGTCCTGTTACAAACCGGAATGTTTCAACTGGAGCAAACGGATCTCGTGCTCCCTGGACGGATGCCCATCGTCATCCGTCGGGCCTATCACTCTCAGGATCCTGGATCACCACCGGGCGCGTTTCCCCCGTTCCCTCCCGTACGGGAACTCGTGAACTCCAACGCCTTCGGCTTCAATACGACGTTGATGGACTATGACGATCGCCTAGAGATTCGCGGGAACGGACAGACCCTCTCGGCGATAGCTGGCTTTACGCGAGAAAACTTGTCGCTGCAACCGGACGGCACCTACCGTGCCACGCGCACGCCGGAGATGGCGGGTTGGATCGGTCGTGTAAATCAGGATGGTACCTCGACGTTGCGGGATAAGAACGGCACAGTGCGGACGTTCGGAACAGATGGCTGGATTCGCAGCATCACGGATCGTAATGGCAATACGGTGACGATTGTTCGAAGCGGTGCCCAAATTCAGCAGATTGTCGAGCCGAGTGGCCGGGCCCTCATGTTCCAGTATGCGGGTGGGGGGATTAGTCAGATTACCGATCCGCTGGGACGGACCGTGACCTACGCCTACGAACCGCCGACCGGGGGCTATGGTGCGCCGCGACTTCACCAAGTCACCAATCCAGCCGGCGGGACGACCATCTATGGCTATGCGGGGCCCTATAACATTGGCGCCATCACCGACGCACGGGGCATCACGTATCTGACGAACACCTATTGCAGCACCAGCGGTGGCAACACCTGTCCACCCGATCCTGCCGTGGTCTCGCAAACTCAGGCAGATAGCGGGACGTATACCTTCGCCTATGTGGTGACGAACCGGTCGGTCACGCAAGCCACGGTCACTGATCCACGGGGACATAAGACGGCGTACCGATTTAATGGTCGGAACTATCACGTGGCGATAGTCGATGGCCTAGGTCAGCAGACCCGGATGACCCGCGACTATGTGACCAATCAGGTGCTGGAAGTCCGTGATCCGCTCAATCGGTTGACGAAGTACACGTATGATCTGGCGGGCAGTGTCACGAGCGTGCTGGATCCCCAGCAGAATCCGATGCTCGTCGAGTATGAACCAACGTTCAACCGTGTGACGAAGATTACCGACGCGCTCAATCAGATCACACGGGGGACCTACAATCCGGTGAATGGGAATCTCCTGTCCGTGATCGATCCCCTCACGCACACGGTCGGTCTGGCGTATAACCAGGTGGGCCAGCCCATCGCCGTCACCGATGCGCTGAACCACACGACCACCTTCGAGTATGACGAGGTCGGGAACCTGATTGCCACGGCCGATCCGCTCGGGAATCGCACCCTGCGGTTTTACGACGCGGTCTCACGGCTGGTCGCGATCGTCGACGGGAGAGGGAAAGGCACACAGTTCACCTATGACCCTCTGAACCGGGTGACGCAGATTGAGGATGCGATCAATGGAACGACGAGTTTTACTTACGACCCCAACGGCAATCTCCTCACCGTCACCGACGCCAAGAATCAGACGACCACGTACACGTACGACAACATGGATCGACTGGCGACCAGGAAGGATGCACTCAATCGGACGGAAAGTTATCAGTACGACCTCGCGGGCAATCTCACCCAATTCACGGATCGGAAGAACCAAGTCACCACATTCCAGTACGATGCCCTGAACCGCCGCACGCAGGCGACGTATCCGGACGCCACCACGACCTTTGCCTACGACACGGTCGGTAGATTGATCAAAGCGAGTGATACGGCTCCTGGCGCCGGCACGATTGCCTTTGCCTATGACATTCTCGATCGACTCATTCAAGAGACCACGCCACACGGTACTGTGGCCTATCAGTACGATGTGTTAGGTCGCCGCACGCAGATGGCGGCGAATGGCCAACAGCCCGCTATCTATCAGTATGATGCGGCTTCCCGATTGACACGCGTCGAGCAAGGCACCCTCTTCGCCACGCTGGGGTACGACAACGCGAATCGAAGGACGAGCCTGGGCTACTCGAATGGGACAAGTACGTCCTATGCGTATGATCTCGCGTCGCGCCTAACAAACATCACCCATCACGGTCCAGGTAGCTCAGTGATTGAGGCGGTAACGTACAGCTATGACGCTGCTGGGAATCGGTTGAGCCTCACCCGGGCCAACGGAACTGCGAGTCTCGTACCGAACGCCGTCTCTTCGGCTATCTACGACGCGGCGAATGAACAAACCGCTTTTGCCGGGGCGACCTTGACCTACGACGACAATGGCAATCTCACGAACGATGGTACGAACACCTATCAGTGGGATGCACGAAATCGGCTGATGGGGATGAGTGGTGGGACAAGTGGCAGCTTCAGCTACGATGCGCTGGGCCGACGGACGAGCAAAGCAATCGGCAGTGTCACCTCACAATTCTTGTACGACGGCAACGACATCGCCGCAGAGATTAGTGGTGGCTTAGTTGGCGTGAACTATCTCCGCTCATTGAACATTGACGAGCCGTTTATCCGTCAAGCGGGACCGGGGAATGAGCACTATCACACGGATGCCCTGGGCAGCAGTCTTGCACTGAGTAATACGCAGAGCAGCGCAAGCACGACCTACACCTACGAGCCGTTCGGCAAGACTACACAGACCGGTGCTGTAAGCACGAGTACCTTCAAGTTCACAGGACGGGAGGAGGATGCGTCGGGGTTGTATTATTACCGCGCACGCTATTACCAGCCGAGGTTGCAACGGTTCATTGCCGAGGATTCAATTGGGTACCTCGGTGGGGATGTCAATCTCTATGGGTACGTCGGACAAAACCCCATTCTGAGGACCGATCCCAGTGGGCAGATTCCTCTTGGGCCCGGTGTCATACTTGGCTGTGGGCTAGGAGCCATGAGCGGGTATATAGGTGCTAAAAAGCCTGTTCAAGGTGCAATAGTCGGAGGTCTAGTCGGATGCTCTCTAGGGCCATTAATTGCTGGTATTCCAAGAGGGATACCCGGCCTACTCGTGGGAGCCTATGTTGGTGGTCTCGCGGGATCAGTGAGCGCTGGCGCTGCAGGTGGAGATATGCGGCTTGGTACAGTGGCAGGCGTAATTGGTGGAGGATTAGGTGGTTTGATTGGTGGTGGAAGTGGGGCTCTCATCGGAACTGGTCTTGGGATAGCTATTAATACACTGGGTTCGCCGGCAGTTGGACGATAGAAACACATGTTCGCACTATTTGATTACTCATCAGCGCTAGGTCTTCCAACAGATAAATTGATTATGCTAGCCGTCCTTTTTCTGTTTCTCGGATCAGGTTGTGTTTATTTCATTTTTTGCCGGGACCGTGAAGCTCAGCGATTGTTGAGCCTTGATAAACAGTGGGGTAAGACATTCGAAAATGATGCAAAAGAGTTGAAGACAATTAAATTCAGGTTGGTTGCTCTATATTCAGCGTTTCTTGTCTTGAGCTTGTTAGGAATCGCGCGGACCTGTTTTGAACTCTTACGTAGGTTTTAGCACAGCGCGAAGAAAAGGGGCGAAGAAAAGGGGACAGGGTGGGTTCAAGGTCCTAATGCAACACCTGTATCCTGGAGATTCCAGGAACGAAGGAGTTGTATTATGGGACACTATCACCGGTTGACCCTCATGGAGCGGGAAGAATTCAGTCGTCTGTTCGCCGCGGGGTACAGCGGACGTGCGAGCGGGACGTGACGTTGAAATGATAACGAAAGAGCTGTCATGAAGCAGATGATATTCGGAAAAATCGTGTCGGTTGTGATCTGCGTGCTGATGCTTTGTGTATTGACGCCGATGTCGGCTGTTGCCGATCAGGCTCAATACATCTACGACGACCTTGGCCGGCTCTCGCAAGTAATCGACGGACAAGGCAATGTCGCGACGTATACCTACGACGCTGTCGGAAATCTGCTGTCGATTACGCGCAACACGGGCGGCGTCGGCGCACCGACGATCACGGCGTTTACGCCCAACACCGGTAACGCAGGCACTTCCGTCAATGTCTCGCTCACCGGCACGAATCTGACCGGTGCGTCGCTTGCCACCAGCAATCCCGGCATCCTCGTCCGCAATGTCGTGACCACACCGACTGCGATCACCGCCACGTTCCAAATTGCCTTTAGTGCTGCGCCTGGTGCCGCGACCGTGACCGTGACGACGACCACTGGCTCGGCTACGACTTCGTTCTCGGTCAATGCCTCGGCTCCCGTGCTCTCGACCCTGTCGCCAACCTCTGGGCCCGTCACGCGACTCGTGACCATCACGGGCAATGGCTTCAGCACAACGGCAGGCTTGAATGAAATCCGCTTCAATGGAGTGACTGCCACGACACTCTCGGCCACCGCCACCACACTCACCACTCAAGTGCCTAGTGGGGCTAGCACTGGACCCGTAACCGTGACAATCGGAGAATTGGTTTCCAATGGGCTCACGTTCACCGTGGCTAATGCCGGCCCACCCCCGACCTTGACGGCCGTTTCACCGAATGTCGGCTCAGTGCAAGGCGGGCAGCAGACGACGCTGACTGGTACTGGCTTTGTCTCTGGCACAACGGTCAAGATCGGCAACAAGCCGGCCTCGGTGCTCACCCTGGTGTCAGCCACCACCATGATCGTGCAAGTGCCGGCTTCCGTGGTCGGTCCTGCTGATGTGGTCGTGACCAATCCCAACGGCGATGCCGTCCTCCAGAACGGCTATACCTATCTCTCCGGCGCGCCGCAGAAGATCGGGTTCATCACGCCGACCATGGGCTTGATCAATATCCCACGCAACACACCGGTCACCGTGTCCTTTTCTCGTCCGGTGGATCGCGCGACAATTACATCCAGCACCTTTGCCTTCACGCAAGGTGCCACCCCAGTGGCAGGCACCTTTGGCTTTGCATTCGGCGATACGGTTGTGACCTTCATGCCAAGCGCGACCCTGACTGCCACGACGGCCTATACGTTGTCATTGACCCAAGGCATTAAAAGCGTAGACGGTGTCCCCTTGGATGGACCCTTCATCGGTTCGTTTACCACCGGCACCGGTAGCGATACGGTCTCACCGACCGTGACGATCACCCCTGTGAATGGCGCAACCAATGTGCCGTTCAACACGAGCATCGCCCTGACCTTCTCGGAGCCGATTAATCCCAATACGGTCAATGCCGCGACCGTCCTGGTTATGAGCCAGGGCGAGGTGCGCGCCGGGACTCTCACATTCGGGCAACAGAATACCTTCGCGGTCTTCACGCCGGCCTCGCCGTTTTTTCCCACTGCCTCCGCGACCGTGACGATGTTCGGTCAAGTGACGGATGTGGCGGGGAATCTCTTACAAGGCACCAGCGGCGTCGGCACGAGCGTGATCGCGACCTTCACGACCGGCAGTGTGGCGGACCGGCTGCCGCCGGTAGTCTTGCAAGTGCTGCCGATCAATGCCGCGACGGGCATCAGCACCCGCACGAGTATCTCGGCGACGTTCAGCGAATCGGTGAATCCCAACACGATCACCCCGACCACGTTCCAAGTGACGAGCGGGGGCACGCCGATCGCCGGGAGCTTCGCCTTCTCGAACCTGAATCAGACCGTGCTCTTCATCCCCAACAGTCCCTTGCCGCCGGTTGCGACGGTGAACGTGTCGATCAGTAGCATAGCGGATGTGGTGGGCAATATGATGGTGCTGCCGTTCACCAGCAGCTTCCAAACGCAGTCAGCGATCGATAATATCCGGCCGTCCGTCGTACGGCCGAGTCCGGGAACCTTTCCCTTCCAGAACCCGGCCCCCTCGAATACGAATGCCCCGTTGAATTTCAAGCCGATGCTTGCGTTCGACGAACGGATCAATCCGAGCACGGTCACCAGCACGACCTTTACACTGGTCCAGACGAATGTCGCGGCCATTCCGGCGACCGTGACGGTGGCGTCGGACGGGCTTTCGGCCACACTGACTCCGACTCAAGCCCTCTTGCCAAACACGCTCTATAGCGTCGGATGGACCGCCGGCATTCAAGACCTGGTGGGGAATCCATTGTTCAATGCCGGCAGTGCGAGCTTTACGACCGGGCCGATGGCGATCGATACGACGCTTCCGACGGTGCTGGATGTGAGCCCACGGACCGGGACGCAAACGCTTCCCGTCAATGCCACCGTGACCGTGCTTTTTTCCGAACCGGTCTCGTTCACCTCGATCACACAACAGACCGTCGTCCTCTCGACCGGCGGGGTGCCGGTGAACACGCAGTTCACGCTGGAACGCAACAATACGGTGCTGCGCATCAAGCCGGCCAATCTGCTGCCACTGCAAGCGAACAAGTTCTACGAGTTGACCGTGACGCCGGGCGTCCTGGATCTGGCGGGCAATCCCTTGGGGGCGATCTTTACCAGTTCCTTTACGACCAGTTCCGCCACCGATACGACCGGGCCGACGGTCACGACGTACAATCCCGCGTTCAGTGCCACCAACGTGAGTCGTCAGACGACGGTGTCAGTGACTTTCAATGAGCCGATTAATCCGATTTCTTTCACAACAGCGAGCTTTTCGTTGGGCGGCGAGCCCGGGACGTTCAGCTTCTCCCAGGATCTCCGGACCGTGACCTTTACGCCGACGAATCTGCTCTTTGCCGGCGCGAGCTATTCCCTCCAGATCATCGGAATTGAAGATCTCACCGGCAACAAAAGCAGCCCCAGTGGAGGATTTACTACCGCGCTGGCGCCCGGGACGGTGTCCGGCAATCTGCCGACGCAGGCCACAGGCACGGCGAACCCTGACACGTTGTTCAGTGACGGACAGACCACGACCACGATCACGATCAGCAATATCAATCGCAATTCTACGTTGGTTCCGAACGGCACGGTCATCGGCGTGCTTCCGTTCGATACTACTGTCAACTTTGTCGGGGGTGGGACGATCCTCGACGGCACTCAAAGCCAGGCCGATCCGCGTGTGAAACTGTTCACGACGCTCGGTGGGAATGTGACGCTGACGTACCGGTCTCCAAATGACCAACTGCCCTTCAGTCAGAACGGGACCGGTGGCATCAGAATTGTCAGCGTGGATGCGGCAGGGGCGCCGGTGGCCTTCATCGGTGACGGACGTGTCACGTTCGTGCGCGGAAGCACCTTCACGCCCTCACGGAATCCGGTCAATCTGTTGGCCAACGGGGCCAGTATTGGGGAGATGTCCGTGATCGTGAAGGATCAGAATGGCAAACCCGTGCCGGCTGGGACGCAGGTCGCTCTCACGTTCGAACCGGTGTTTTCTGCGACCAACGCTACGTCGCTCGGTGGCGGCACGATCAACGGTGGGACCGCCGCACCAGACGCTCGATTCAAGTTGTTCACCACTACCGCTGGAGGGCTAATTGAGTTTACCTATACGCCACCGACGTTGGCGGCTGGTCAGACTGGTGTCGCCGCCCTCCAAATGGCGGAAGTCGACGGCTCCGGCCAGATTGTGAAAGAAATTAATACCGGCGACGGACAGAATGACCGCTTTTTCCTGAACGGCACGACGGGGTTCACTGGTCCGCAGCCGACGGTCATAGCTGTTTCTCCGGCCCATACCCAAAACGGCGTCGGAACCAATGCCGTCGTCGAGGCGCTCTTCAGTCAGAGTCTCGATACATCCACGGTCAGTCTGACGCCGATCCCAGGGGGCGCGACGTTCACCGTGACGAACAATGGTGTGGCAGTGCCTGGTACCCTCTCGTTCCATACGAGCGAACGAGGGCCGAATACGCTGGTCCGCTTTACTCCAACGACGCCGTTTGCGGCATCGACCACCTTTACCGTGGCGATCACAGTGGGGATTAAGAATCAGGCTGGGATTCCGCTGCTCAATGCGACCAGCATCATCTTCTCGACCGGCGTTGGAACCGATACCATCGCCCCGACTGTCACGACCATCATGCCGCCATCCGGCAGTACGGACATTGCGACGAATCGGCTGGTGACGGTGCAGTTCAGCGAGCCGATCAATGCGACCACCATCAGCGGCACCACCTTCACCCTGTCGTCCGGCGGTTCACCGGTGAACGGTCGGGTCGCGCTCAGTGCCGGACCCAATGGACCGAACACGCTCGCGACGTTCCTGCCGAATCAATTCCTGAATCCGACGACCGCCTACGATGTGACGCTGTCCTCCGCCATTCTGGATACGGCCCGCAATCCCTTGGCCACCGTGAACGCCGGCTTTACGTCTGGATCGGGCCTCGATAATTTCCGCCCAAGTCTGGTGAGTTCGAGTCCGGCGATCGGCAATGCCTTCGCGGGGACGTTGCTTCAAAACATTCCGCTGAACACCCAGATCGTCCTTACGTTTAGTGAACCGATGAACCCCTTGACGATCACGAACAATAGTATTCAAGTCACCTTTATTTCGGAGGCGAGTACGCAAAGCGTACCGGTGAACGGCACGCTGACTCTCTCATCCGACCTCCGCAGCGTCACGTTTCTCCCCACCCAACTGCTTGCCCCCAACAGTACCCATTCGGTGACGATCGGCAGCACCATCACGGATCTCGCGGGCAACACGTTGGTGGGGACCACGAGTGGGTCGTTCAAGACCGGCGTGCAGGCCGCTGATCCATCACCCTTGACGGTCACTGCCAGTCCTGAGGCCGGAGACGTGAACATTGGGATTAATGCATCGGTGACGTTGAAGTTCTCGCGGCCCGTGGCGCCCACGACCGTGACGAATGGCACCGTGACCGTGTCCGGCAGCGGCGGGCCGATCCCGGGTACCTTTACCTTCGAGCAAGAGAATCGCGTGGTGCGGTGGAAACCGGCGAATCTCATCCAGTTCGCACCCAATCAACTCCATGCTGTGTCGGTTTCGACGAGCGTGACCGACTTAGCGGGTGTCCCTCTGGCTGCGAGTCTTACCAGCAGCTTTACGACGGGAGCTGGCACCGATACGACTGTTCCGACCGTCGTCAGTGCGACACCGATCAACAACGCGACGAATCAGTCCCGCTTCACCACCGTGTCGGTCACGATGAGTGAACCGATCAATCCGGCCACGGTTGTGCTTGTCAGTACCCTGAGCCTCTCAGGCCCTGGCGCTCAAGGCGTTGGGTTTAACACATCCGTCCCTGGTACTGTCACGGTCTCTCTGGATCGGCGGACCATTACCTTTGCTGCCAGTCAGCCGTTCATGGCGAATCAGTTGTATTCGTTGACGCTCAACGGAGTGGAGGATCTTGCAGGGAATAAGGCCAACACGATCTCATCCCCGACAAGTTTCACCACCGGGTTTGCGGCGGGGACGACGCTGGCGGCCTTGCCGAGTACCGCGACGGTAGCGGTGAATCCAAGCACGCTCTTCGCGGATGGGCTCCAGTCTACGACGATTCTCGTGTCTGGGGTCGCTCTGCCGAGTGGCACGCTGGTGCCGAATGGCACGACGATCGCCGTGACGGCCGATCCCGCGATTCGTGGGGACTCAGCAGGAGGGGTGATCCTTGGCGGGACGCCGAGCCCGACGGATTCCAGATTCAAACTCTTTACGACGTCGGGCGGCGGCTTCAGCTTCACCTACGTGAGTCCGAATCGGCCATTAGCCGCAAACGATAGTGGAATTATTCAACTCGCTCCAATCGATGCGGCCGGAACACCGGTCAATCGTGCCGCTTCTGGGGTGGGAAGCCCCCTCCTCGGGTCGGTGAATGTGACCCTTGTGCGCGGGGATACCGTGACATCGTTCTTTAATCCCGGCAATCCCAACCCTGCGCCGTCCCTCCGCGCCAACGGCACCAGTACTTCTGATGTCATCTTGACGCTGTTACGTTCGAATGCGCCCTCGCCGGTCGGCTCCCGTCTCGCCGTCACCGTGGATTCGGTCTTCTTGCCGTCGGCGGGCGGCACGATCAACGGTGGGGTTCCCGCATCCGATCCACGCTTCAAGATCTTCACGACGTTGCCTGACGGCACGATCGAGTTCACCTATACGTCGCCCTTCCTGGCTTCCGGCACCGGTACGGCTGTCTTCCAGGCTGCGGCCGTGGATGACAGCGGCACGATCTTGAAAGCGATCCCATTCCAGCTTGGAACAGGGCAGTTGTCCCTCAACGCGACAGCCGGCTCCCTGTCGCCGCAGCCAGTGGTCATCGCAGTGTCACCGGCCAACAGTCAGGCGGGAGTCGGGACGAACGCTCGCATCATGGCGAAGTTCAGCCAGCCACTGGACCCGATGACTGTCTCGCCGGCCACCTTCTCAGTAAACAGCGGTGGGGCGATTGCCGGCACCAGAACTGTGAGTGCCAGTGAACGGGGACCGAACACACTCGTGACATTTACGCCGTCGGCGCCCTTGCCGGCCAGCAGCTCTGTGACGGTGGCGATTACCAGCGGGATCAGAAATACCACGGGCGAGCCCCTGTTGTTGAATAGCTTGAGCAGTGCTACCTTCTCGACCGGGGCCGGGACGGATGTGGTCATGCCGACTGTGCTCCAGATCAATCCACCGAATGGCGTGCTCTCTGTCGGGACGAACAATGTCATCACCGCTGAGTTTGATGAACCGATCAATGCCACAACGGTGACCACCGCGACCTTCAGCGTCACGGCCGGCGGTGTGCCGGTGAATGGCCGGGTCAAGGTTGTCACCGGGCCGCGTGGAATCAATACACAAGCGGTCTTTACCCCGGACCAGTTGCTGGGGAGTACCGTGGCCTATGCCGTGTCGATTGGGACCGGCATCACCGATACGGCTGGGAATCCGCTGACCGCTCCCTTCAACTCCTCATTCCAGACCGGTGTGGGCATCGACAATTTCCAGCCGAGTCTGTTGAGTGTGAGCCCGCAATCCGGCGCGACGGGCGTGCCGTTGAATGCCCGTGTGACGGTTCGGTTCAGTGAACCGATCAATCCTTTGTCGGTGTATTCAGGCACATTCAAACTGAATGGCGGGCCGTTCTCCATTGTGCCGGGAACGACCACGATTGCCACCGACCTCTTGTCGCTCACCTTCACGCCCGCAGCGCCGCTGTTGCCCAATACGAGCTACACGGTCACGGTGTCGAGCGCCCCATCCGATCCAATCCGGGATCTGGCCGGCAATGCGCTGCTGAGTCCTGGTGTTGCGGTCGGCTTGGGGAGCTTCACGACCGGCAGCGGCGTAGCCGATTCCAGTAGTCCTCACGTGGTGGCGGTGAGCCCGGCCGTTGTAACCACGGCGGTGCCTCTTAACGCCCAGGTTGTCCTGCAGTTCAGCGAACCGGTGGCGGCGCCCTCCGTTCATGCGCAAACGGTGACCGTCAGTGCCGGCGGAGTGCCGGTCTCGGGCACGTTCACTCTGGAACAAAACAACCGTATCGTGCGTTGGAAACCGGCGGTTCTTACACAGCTGTCGCCGAACACGCTGTATACGGTCACGGTGACCAGCAGTGTGACCGATTACGCGGGCAATCCAGTGACCGCGTTCACCAGCACCTTTACCACCGGGGCCGCGACGGATACCACTCTTCCGACGGTGACGGCCGTGACTCCAGTGGCCGGTGCGACCAATGTCTCTCGCTCAACGCAGGTGACCGTGACGTTGAGTGAGCCGATCAATCCCGCGACGGTGATCGTCAGAGACCTCAATGCAGGCGGCACCTTCAGCCTCACATCATTCGGCGTGATCACCGGTATCGTCCAAGGGATCGCTGCGGTCTCCACCGATCGCAGAACGATCACTTTTACATCGGATTTCCCGCTCTTGGCGAATCAACTCTTTAGCGTGAATCTCTCACAGGTGGAGGACACCGCAGGGAACAAGATCTCTTCGTTCTCGAGCAGTTTCCGCACAGCACTTGACCCTGGGACCAATCTGACGGCGTTGCCTACTGCCGCGGTCGTCACTCCCACTCCGACGCAGCTCTTTGCCGATGGCCAGACCTCGACGACGGTCACCGTGAGCAACATCGTTCGTAGCGGGATTCTGGTCCCGAACGGGACGGTGGTCGGGGTCACGGCCGACCGGGTGTTCCATAACTTCATCACCGGCTCGTCGGATGGCGGGACAATCATTGGTGGGGTGCCGAGCACGCAAGATTCCCGCATCCGGCTGTTCACGGTGTTAAACGGCAGTATTGCCTTTACCTATCAATCGCCGAATCGCCCGGACCTTTTCAGCGGAGGTGTCGGTAAAGTCCAAGTCGGGAGCGTCGATGCGGCCGGCGCCCCGATCGGGTTGCTGGGGAGTGCCGATGTCACGCTGGTGCGCGGGAGCACCGGAATCGTCGATGCCAATCCATCCAGTCTCCTGGCGAATGGGACGAGCGTTTCCGACGTCTCGATCACGGTGACGGATACGCTGGCTAGCGCGTCTGTACCTGTTCCGGCTGGTGCGACCTATGCCGTGACGACAGAGCCGGTGTTCACGCTCAGTTCATTCCCTGGGACGCTGAACGGAGGGACGGTTGCTTCGGATAACCGCTTCAAGCTGTTCACGACAGTTCCTGGAGGCGTTCTAAACTTCACTTATACGGCTCCCCTTCTTGCCGCAGGCGAAACGAAGACTTCCACCATGCAGTTGGCGAAGGTGGATAGCGCGGGGAACCTGCTAGTCCCTGTGACCATCAGTGGCTTGGGGACGGGTTCAAACATTGGCCTCAATGGCTCGACTGGTGCTACCTCGCCGCAGCCGACGGTGCTGGTCATGTCCCCGGCGAACGGCCAAGTGAATGTGGGAACAAATGTGCGCATCTTCGCGAAGTTCAGTCTTCCAATCAACCGCAGCACGGTCAGCAACGGCTCCGGCGGCACCTTCACGGTGACGCTGACCGGGACAGGGACGCCGATCCCCGGGACCTTTACCTTCAGCGCCAGCGACCGCGGACCTGATACGATCGTGACCTTCGTGCCCGGCACCCCCTATCCCATCAACGCCAGTCTCTCAGTCAACATCACGGCTGGAATTCGGAGCGTCTCCGGGCAGGCCCTGCGTGCCGCGGCCAGCAGTATCTTCTCGCTGGCCTTGAGCTCCGATGGAGTGGCACCGACTCTGGTGCAATCCAATCCGATCAACGGAGCCGGCGCGGCGCCGACGAACAGTTTCATCAGCATCGAGTTCAGCGAACCGATCAACGGTACCACGGTCGATGCCACGAGCATTGCTGTGACGACGAATGGCACGCCTGTTCCCGGCCGTTTTACCTTCGCAGAGGGAGGACGGGGCAAGAACTCGATTGTGACGTTCATCCCGAACCAGTTCTTGGCGCCCACGACGACGTACCTGGTCGACATTACGAACGGCGTGAAGGATTCCGCTGGCAACAGCGTCATCCCTGCGACGGTGACGTTTACGACGGCGGGTGGGATCGATAACGTCGTGCCAATTATCGTGAACACGGTGCCCGCCTCCGGCGCGACCGA
Source organism: Nitrospira sp. (assembly GCA_022842445.1). GTDB lineage: Bacteria > Nitrospirota > Nitrospiria > Nitrospirales > Nitrospiraceae > Nitrospira_D. The sequence continues at coordinate 326,670 of JALHPO010000001.1, read as the reverse complement.
CTTTCCCACCACCGGGCAGCCCGTGACGATTACGTTCAGTGAGCCGGTAGATCCCGTGACGATCAACCCGACCACCGTCCGGTTCTTTACGACTCCCGTGATTCCGGCGACCATTGCCTTGAGCCTGAACAATACGGTGGTGACCCTCACGCCCACTGTCCCCCTGTTCGCAGGGGCGAGCATGGTCGTTCGGTTGGAGGGCGTGAAGGATGTGGCGGGAAATCCGCTTGCCTTGACCTCCTTCAGCTTCACCACGGCGATCGCGCCGGGTACGACGAATCTGCCGACGGCTGCGACGTTCAGTATCAACCCACCGACGCTGTTCGCCAACGGCTTGACCACGAGCCAGGTGACAATCACCGTGACGAGGAACGGTACGCCGGTATCGAACGGAACCAGGGTTGCGATCTCAGCTGATCCGACTCTCACGGGATCTTTCGGGGGCACGATCAGCGGCCCAAGCGTCGGCACAAGTGTGGATGGCCGGTTCCTGCTCTTTGAGACGTTCGGAGGGCAGATTGTCGTGACCTATACCCCGCCCGATCTCGTCGCGTTGGGCTTCAGCACCAGCGCCCAAGCCGGGATTGTGGCCTACTCGATTGATCTGGATACGAGACCCGTCGGTTCCCTGGGAAGTGGACAGGTGAGGTTGGACGGGCCTTCGTCGGCAATCGGGTCGGCCAATCCGACCTCGATCGCTGCTAACGGTTCAACGTCGTCGACGATCACGTTCACACAGGTGAAGGATGCGTCCGGTAACCAGGTGCCTAATGGTACCCGCATCGGAATCCGCGTGGCGTCCTATTATCATACCGGCTTCAATTTTGCGCCTGGCGGAGGCGGGGGTGGAGGCGGAACTCCCATGAATATCGGGGATGCCTGGAACGGGCCCTCCGGAACTCCTGGAGAACTTGTGCCAGCCGGTACGATACTCGGCGGGACGGCCAGTGCGGCTGATCCGAACGTCCGGCTCTTTACGACGACGGGCGGCCAGATCACAGCGGTTTATCAATCCCCCAATGCCAACATCACGGGAAGCATTCCGATCCAGGCGGTGGCAGTGGATGCGGACGGATTGCCGGTGCGCTTCCTGGGCCAAGCCAATGTGAGTTTGACGCAGTAATCACACAGCAAACCATACGGGAGATCGCAAGGAGATTACATCATGAATGCATCGCTCAAAATCAGCCTGTCGGTAGTCGTTGCGGGGACTGTGGTGTTTGGCAGCGCATTTCTCTCGACGCCGCAAGCGCAGCAACTGAGCCCGCTTGAGCAGGGCCGGGCCATTTATCTGGGAAACTGCGCGGGTTGCCACGGCGTGGAAGGAGGCGGCAACGGACCGGCGGCCACAGGAATGACGCCTGCTCCCACTAACTTTAAGACGGCAACCCCAGCGACGCTCTCCGACAACACGATTCAACAGGCGGTATTGGTCGGCAAAGGCACAGTGATGCGGGGTTATGCCACGATTCTGACGGCATCAGATATCAACGCGCTGGTGCTGTATGTGCGGTCGCTTGAGACGGCACCGTAGGGTCGCGATATGTCGCGCGATCGATGCTGTGCCGATGCGATGGTCTTGGCACAAGCGGTGGCTGCAGGTCGTAGGTTTCGTCGGCCTGTTGCCGTTCTCGCTGATTGAGGAGTTCCTCATCCCGTTTGTTTCTCACCAGCACACCCACGATTTCTGGAGACCCGCCATGAAACAGTGCAGATCAGTCCGCACCGGTGTTCTGCTGTTGTGCTGCCTGGCCGGGTGCGCATCGCCTGAGTTGCGGCAAGCGAATCTGTATGCGGAGGGAGGCCAGTGGGATCAGGCGGTGGCGGCCTACCAAGAGGCGCAACGGAAAGCGCCGTTTGATGAGCACATTCGGCGTCAGCTCGACCGAGCCAAGTCCGCTGCTGCCGCCGGTCACTACGCGCAAGGAAAGCGCGCGTTAGACGAGCGTCATCTGCCGGAGGCTCTCCATGCGCTCAAACTGGCGCTCGGTCTTGACCCGAGCAAAGCTGAACACCATGCAGCCTTGGCTGATGTCCTTCGGTTGAAAGACAGTCAAGCGCAGCTTCAGGCTGCGCAGAAGCTCCAACATTTGGGCCGAATGGAGGAGGCGCTCAGTGCATTTGAACGGACGGTGGAACTCGATCCCACCCAAACAACCGCCCTCGACCGTATTACCGAACTGACGAAGCAACAGCGCGCGGCCAAAATGATCGGCGGATCCCAGGAGCCGCTCACTCTTCGCTTCCAGAATGCCAAGCTGAAAGAGGTGTTCGAGATTCTAGCGCGGACGGCCGGTGTGAACGTTCTCTTCGATAAGGACGTGCGCGACGATCCCATCACGATCTTCATCAAAGACTTGCCATTCGATGAGGCCCTGCATCTGATCTTGAACACGAATGGTCTGATCGCCCAACAGGTCGCGCCGGATACGATTCTGATCCTGCCGAATAACAAGCAGAAGCAGGCTCAGTACCAGGATCTGTTGATGCGGACGTTCTATTTGGCCAATGCCAAGGCGAAGGATGCCGTCAACCTGGTTCGGACGATGTTGGACAGCAAGAAGATCTATGTCGATGAGAAGGTCAATGCCATTGTCGTTCGCGATGAACCGGCCAAGCTCCAGCTGACGGAGAAGCTGTTGTTTGCCATCGATCGACGGGAGCCTGAAGTCGAGCTGGATGTCGAAGTGCTGGAGGTCAATCGCACGAAGAGCATGAAGTATGGGATCAACTTTGCCAAGCAAGCCGGGTTTGGCATCAGGCCCGCGACCGGGACCGGCGGAATTTCGACTGCCCCGACTCTCTTTACCTTGGAGCAGCTGACTGCGCTGAGCCCCCAGAGCTATCTGTTCACAATCCCGGCCAGCATGCTCACCGACTTCTTCAAGCAACAGTCCGATGCCAAGACCCTCGCGTCCCCCAAGCTGCGGGTGCTCAACAATCGATCCGCCTCGATCAATGTAGGGGATAAGCAGCCGATTCTCTTATCGACCACCAATGTATTACCGGGGCAGGCGGCGACCGGCGCCATTCCGACCACATCGACCGTCACCTCAATCGAGTTTAAGGATGTGGGAGTCAAGCTGACGGTGGAACCATCGATCAACGCATTGGACGAAATTGCGATGAAGCTGAAGATCGAAGTGACCAGGCTCGGTGATCAGGTCATTTTGCAAGCCAGCCCGGAGATCAAACAGTTCAAGTTCGGGACGCGCATGGCGGAGACGTTCTTGATGATGAGAGATGACGAGACGGTGGTGCTCGCGGGGCTGATTCAGGGCGAAGACCGGAAGAATCGGTCGAGCGTGCCGTTGCTGGGGGATATTCCCTATCTGGGCGAGCTTCTCTCGGCGACGACGGTGGATCGGGTTGAAACTGAGGTGGTCCTGACCATTACGCCACGCGTCGTCCGCAGTCTGACCACGCCGCCGATCGCGGATCAGGCTTTTTGGTCTGGCACCGATCAAAATTATGCCACCACGCAGCTCTTTCCACCTCACGCACGGACTGTCTCACAGACGACACCGGCAGGCGTTGCCATGACCGGCTCGAGTGGGCCGCCGGCAGCGCCGTCTGGATCGGTCGGCACAGCTGAGACAAAAGTTCCTTTGCCGATTGTTCCGGCGCCGAGCGCGCTGCAAACTGGTCCACCACGCGCTTCGAGTGGAGCTTCGGGCTCTTCGCCGTCACCTGATCTTGTCGCGCACGGCCCCGGGCTCTTCACCTTGACCCCGTCCGATCTTTCCGCTGCGGTCGGGCAGGAGTTTCGCGTGGATCTTTCAACCTCGGCATCTGAGACCGTGCAGGAGTCGTTGGTGACCGTGTCCTACGACCCCACGCAGGTTGAGTTTCGGCGTGTGGGGCCGGGTGCTGCAGCCATCTCCGCCCGTGCCACGGACGGGCAGCTGATGCTCACGGTACGGAGACAGGGGACGGGAGGCACAGGGGACAGTGTTCTCGCCATGCTGTTCTTCCAGGCCAAAGCAAAAGGCGACGCGACGTTGACGATGGAGACCGTGCCAGGCGAGGCGGGGCCGCCGCCTCGCACTGAACGGGCCGTGATCCATGTGCAGTAGGGGTTAAGAATATATGGGCATGTCTGACTTGTCAGGTCTCCGGTTTATGAAGCATGCCGGCGGCTTCACCTTGCTGGAACTCATGACTGCGGTGACCATCGTGGGGATTTTGACGACCTTGGCCATGCCGAACTACGAGCTGAGCATCAAGAAATCTCGGGAGGGGGCGCTCAAGCAAGCACTCTTTGTTCTGCGAGACGTGATCGATCAATATCGCGCGGATCAAGGCAAGTATCCTCAAGCGTTGACGGATCTCGTCGCTGCGGGATATCTCCGATCCCTGCCGGCCGATCCCATCACTCGTTCCAGCCAGACGTGGCAGGAAATCCCGGATTCCACTGAAAGTGGGATCTCAGATGTGCACAGCGGGAGTCCACTTGTGTCGATCTCGGACGGTAAATCCTATAACGAATGGTAGGCATGGATACCCAGGGGCGGCGATTGGGATTGTCTCTGTTACTCGTCGGTCTCATGCTCCAGTCCGGAGGATGTGCCGGCTCTCCCGATATCTCCGTCAGAAGCGCGGCGGATGAGGTACGTCGCGCGACGCAGGCCATGCGGGAGCGAGAACAGGAGCTTGCCGCTGTCCGCGCCGACATGGCCTCGACCCGGATCGCTGCGGCGAAACAAGAGGCGGAGTTACACGAGTTGCGGACCACGGTGATGCAACTGCGGCAGGAGAGCGGTGAGTCGCATCAGGCTCTGCTGGAAGCCAAGCGAATGATCCAGACTCGGGATGCTGAAGTCGTTGCAATGAAGGCGGAGCGTGACCAGTTCGCGCAAGCGTCCGTTCATTCGGAGGTGAAAGACCGTCAATTTACGGCACTGCAAGAAGCAGTGGCATCGTTGAATCAGGAACTTGCTGCAGTCAAGTCCACGATGGCGTTCGTCACGCACACGCCGGCTGGCGCAACCTCGTGGCATACCGATGCCGTCGCCAAGGCGAAGACGGGCGACCCGTCGATGAATCAGTCCGCGCCGTTTGCCGGATCGCCCCGGGACATAACAGGCCGAATGATCCCGGCGGTTCATGTCCTACGGGAAGAAGCGGTGCAGTCGAAGCCGGTATGGGTTACCGTGCAACAGGGTGAGAGCTGGTGGAGCTTGGCCCGCAAATATCGCACGACTGTGAATGCGTTGCGGGCGGTGAATGGCCGTGTCGGTAATCACGTGAACGTGGGAGAAGAAATCCGGTTGCCATAATGTTGTGATCGAAGACGAAAAGTCCAATAGCAGATGTTTCCAATGGAATCATTGACTGCCATCCTGCGTCGCCGTGGTGTTGTGACACTTGATCAGGCGGACGCTCTCGACCAACAGGCCCAGGGGTCTGCACGAGTCCTCGCCCGTCTGATCGTCGACGAGGGGCTGCTCTCAGAATCCGGTCTCGCCGAAGTCCTCGCCGAACGGGCGGGCTTGCCGTATCGTCCACTCGATGGGTATCGCGTTGAATTCGATGCGTATCCCGCCATTCCGGTGGACTGGATGCGACAGCATGGGTTCGTGCCGCTGGAGGAGCGTGACGGCATGCTGACCATTGCGGTGTCGGACCCGACGGACCTCAAGACGTTGGACCTGCTTGACCGATTGCTCGATCGAGAACTGTCGCTCTGCGTGGCTCCTCGGGACGCGATTGCCGAGGCGCTCAAGGAAAGTGAACGGAGCAGCCAAGTAGTTGCCCGTGTCACCGACGAGTTCCGGCCTGTTTTGATCCACGAGAATGAGCAGGGCGAAGAAGTCCTGTCGCACGAAAAGATCAGCCAGGATCAGAGCCCGATCGTCAGGCTTGTGGATACCATTGTATTGAATGCGCTCATGAAACGGGCCAGTGACATCCACATCGAACCGGCCGATGGTGTGACGGATGTGCGGTACCGAATCGATGGCGTCCTGTATCCGGCGATGGAGCCGCTCGATCTCCGGTTTCACAATCCCCTGGTCTCCCGCATCAAGGTGATGTCGGAGTTGGATATCGCCGAGCGGCGAGTGCCGCAGGACGGACGCTTCAAGCTGCGGATTGACACGCGCACGATTGATTTCCGCGTATCGATCATTCCCAGTGCCTACGGAGAGTCGGTGGTCGTTCGCATCCTGGCGAAGGAAGAATTCAGTTCCGGCCACAAGGGACTGCATCTGGATTCCTTGGGGTTGAAACAAGAAGATTTGGCACGATTCCGACGGGCGATCACGGCGTCCTATGGCATGGTCCTCGTGACTGGACCGACCGGGAGCGGCAAGACGACGACGCTCTATGCGGCACTCAATGAGGTGAATACGAAGGAAGATAAGGTCATCACCATCGAAGACCCGGTCGAGTATCAGCTCAAGGGAGTGGTACAGATTTCGGTGAATGAGAAGAAGGGGTTTACCTTCGCCCGCGGGCTTCGATCTATCTTGCGTCACGATCCGGACAAGATCATGGTGGGCGAAATCCGCGACGCTGAGACAGCGCAGATCGCCATCCAGTCGGCCCTCACGGGCCACTTGGTCTTTTCGACCGTACACGCCAACAACGCGTTCGACGTCATCGGCCGATTCGTCAATATGGGCATTGAGCCCTACAACTTTGTCTCCTCGTTGAACTGCATCATGGCTCAGCGTCTTGTGCGGAAACTCTGCGAATCATGCAAAGTCCCGATCTCAGTCAGCCCAGCGTCGTGTGAGCAGTCCGGATTTGCCACGGCACTGTTCGCGGATCGGGTGCTCTATGGCGAAAAGGGCTGCGTGGATTGCCATGGACTTGGCTTTCGGGGGCGCCATGCCATCACGGAGTTTCTCCCTGTCACGGATCGGATCAAGGATCTCATCCTCGAGAAGAAGCCCCCGTCCGAGATCCGTCAGGCCGCCATCGATGCCGGGATGACGAGTCTTCGCGATGCCGGCATCGCCAAGATTCTGGCGGGGGAGACGACGATGAAAGAAGTCAACCGGATGACGTTCTTGGGGTGAGACCCGATGTTCTCCTTCTTTCCCATCCATCGACCCAGACTTGGGATCAGCTTCTGTGCCCAGGCGCTGGAACTAGTTGAGGTGCGCCGACGCTGGCGCCGAGTGCCGATCGTCACGCGCCTGGCCGGCCGATCGTTGCCCGCCGGGCTCCTGGCTCCGTCGGCCGCCGCACCGAATATGGCCGATCCGGCCGCTGTGGCCAAAGAACTGAGTGCGCTTCTCCATGGGGTGCGCAATCGAGCGGTGGCCGTCGATCTCCCTATGGCCTGCGGCATCCCGGCGCTCTGTCACTTTGAGACGTTTCCACATGTGCATGCCGAACAAGAATCCCTGCTTCGCTGGCGTCTGCGCCAAGACGAACATCTCACGGCTCCTGATCTCATGCTTCGCTGGCATACGTTTCCAGCCACCGATCCGCACTCGACTGGGGTCTCTGTCTTGGTGGTGGCCATTCGGAAAAGCATCCTCGATCAGTATCATCAGGTCTGTGAGGCCGCCAATCTCATTCCAGTGTCGATGGGGTTTTCCACTTTCCATCTTCTGAATCTTGCGCAGTCGGCTTTTCCCACATCAGCCGAAGTCTATGTCGCGCATCGGACCGCCGAGGCGTTGATCGTGATCGCTTTTTGTCAGGGCCGTCCAGTTGGGCTTCGAGTGAAACCCACCAGGCGTATACGCGTCGAAGTGAAGATGGAACTGCTCCAGACGTTGCGGTATTTCACGCAAGATGATCCGTATCAGGATCGTGGCACGGCCCGCACGACGCCGCTCTATCTCGTCGAAGAAGGAGCTTCCGCTGCAGCGCACGATCAGCCGGAGGTCTGGACGGTGTCCGAACAGCCCTTATGGGCCGTGCCGGTCCTGCGGGCCAATTGGACGACAGCACCGATTGAAAATACGGTCGCTGTTCCCGACCACTTTTCCTTCGGTGCGCTCGCCTGCGTGCTGGCGTCATGAGGATCCCATGAATTTTTCCACGGTTAGGCTACGTTCACCGGTGCGGTCGGGCATCCCGCCGATCCCGCTCTCTGTTGCGCCAAACACAATTCGTGTGATGCGTGGGGTCCAATGGGGGTTGTCGGGTCTCCTGATTTGCGCGGGTCTGCTTGCCGGCTGGATGTGCTCGCAGAAGCGCACCCTCGAAGAGGAGACGACCCGCTATGCCGTAGCTGCTGAGAGAACTCACACGCTCAATCAGCAGCTCACGGCGCAACTCGAACGGGATCAGCTGACTCTCTCGGCCTCACGGATGGCGGCGATCCAGCAGGAGGTGCGTTTTGTCAATCAGCTGGCGGAGAAGCGCGGCTTCTCGTGGACACAGTTGTTGGCTGATCTGGAAGAGGCGCTGCCGGCCGGCATCTCTGTTCACAAAATTCACCGGGATGTGAAAGCCTCTACCATCACGATCGACGGCCACGCGACAGGCATGACGACGTTGCAGGTGCTCATGACGACGTTGCAAGCGCGCCAAGCCTTTCAGCAGCCGGTCCTCCATCATCACCAACTCATTGATGCGCAGCAGACTGAGGGAGGAGGGGAACGTGAGGCTACGGGTGTGGAATTCTCCGTGACCGTACAGTATCGCGGGATTGGAGAAAAGGGTCGCAGAAATGCCGTTTCCTAACCTGACGATCGGCCATGTCCCTAAGGCTGCGGTACAGAGGCTTCTGCCGCTGGCGGTGCTGACCGGCTTGTCCGTGGTGGGTGTGGCGTTGAGCTATGTCTATGGCTTGAAACCGGCTGAAGAACAGTTGCGCGTCGTCGAGCAGGTCTATCAGACTGCCAAGCAAGTCCAGGCTGATTTACAGAGGACGAAAGTCAAGCAGATTCGGGCGCAAGCCGCTCAGCGGCAGTTGGACACTGTGCGGCAGGCCCTGCCGACCCAGGAGGAATTCACGTCGCTGGCGCTTGCCCTGTCGGAATTGGCCAAGCGCGAACAGGTGAGGATCCCTGGAATGAGCTATGACATCGATAAGCCTGAGGGCACTCAACCGGCAAAGGCGACCATTACCTTCAAAGCCACGGGAGACTATGCAGCGATCTATCGGTTTCTGTCTCGACTGGAAACCGCCGAGTCCTACCTCGTCATCGAAAGCCTGGATGTCGCGAGTGAACAGAAACGAGATGCGGCCGCAGCCCGGGTCGGTGTGAACATTAAGGTCGCGACCTATTTACGACGCGAGGCAGTATGATTGGTGTCAATCGCCCAACTCCCTGGATGAAATGGGTGGGACTCGGCGGTCTCATTGCGGTCTGGCTGGTCGTATTGTACGTCAACGTCATCGCGGTACCTATGCCGCCAGAAGTGCCATTGAAATACAAGTCCGGGCAACCGGCTCCGGCCGCGAGGCCGACCGACCTCGTTGACGTGTGGAAAGTGCATTCACTGCAGACCCAGGCCCGTGAACTCCCTGGCGCGCCCAGGAAAAATATCTTTGCAGCCACGGTCATAACACGACCGCCGAGCTTCCAAGCAAAGGCCGCTGCACTGAAAAAGCAACAGGCCCTCGCCGCCGCATCGGCCATCGCACCGCCAGTTCCCGCAACACCGCCGCCTCCCTCACCGGAAGAACTCGCTCAGCAGCAGGACATGCTACGGCAGCAGCAACTCCGGGAACAGATGGCTCAGTACCGCTATCTCGGCTATGTCAATCAGAATGGGGAACAGAAGGCGTTCTTGGGGAAAGGACGGGAGATCCATATCCTTCGCCAGGGGGACATGCTGGATGGAAGATTTGTGGTGGTGTCGATTGAACCAACAGCAGTGAAGATCACGGAATCTGCCTCCAGGCTAGAGACTATTCTCACGCTCAGAAAAGAAGGCGCGTCGTCTTCGGGAACCTGACTAGCAGGAGATTGCTCGCTCTGCCTTCCGCCGGATACGGATTCAGCCGCCGTCTGAACCGCTACATTCACAAACGGAAAAGTCGATTGCGGGATGACACGATGAGATTGAAATCTTCATCCTCAACTCCGAGAAGATGAGAGAGTGGTGCCGAGGGACAGAATCGAACTGTCGACACCAGCCTTTTCATAACGTCGCCACAATGAACAGAAACGACAGCTTGTTACGAAAAGACGATTCAACAAGTGACACGTATGGTCATGGCATATCGGGCAGTTCCAGAGACGGGTGCCACTGCTGGCATGTGGGTGCAGTACTACAGCTCCGACGCGTTTCGAGCCTCGCTGACTATTCGATCCCGCTGGAATTAGGAGAGGTTCTTAGCCCGCATTATTCATGACAGTTCGTCGCGAAATCGCCAAGCCGCGTCGTGAGACCGGCGCGCGGAGCCCGGAGGACCTGAGGCGTACTCGTGCAGTACGTCGAGGGTCCGAGGGGCGAGCCCGCCGGCCGCCGGCTTGTCGGAACAGCGGATCGGCGATTGCAGCAGAAGTGTTCATGAATAATGCGGGTTAGGCCTTGATGGGTTGAATGCAGCGCTGCTCTCCCCGTACTACCGCCTCCGTCCTCCCGGTGAGTTTCGTATGATTGTAGAGGGCGTCGTCCGCCGGTTTCGCAGCCCGTTACTTCTTCGGTAGCCTTGCCTGGTCAAACCCCCCTTCGCATGTTCTCTCCCTGCGTCAGTCCGGTTTTAAGTGACTAATTCTTAATTATCTGGAATCGCACCGCCCATGAGCATAGGGGGCTCCCCAGGTGCGTGCATTTTTGGAGTGAGATAATTTATGCGAAAGTCGCTGAGCAATTGAATAGCCATCACTTGGCCAAGGAGTGTCGCCGCGGGTAACAACAATTCCATCAGCGTGGCGACCTAGGAGACATACCAGTTACGTTTGCCTGCTGGGCCTGACAGAGTGTGCGTCCATTTCCTAATACATTTTCCACAGGAGGATCTCATGCCAACTATGTCCAATCCCGTTCTCACAATGCTGAAAGCCGACCACAAGAAAGTGAACGCTCTGTTTGCTGAATACAGAGAGGCGTCTGCACGAAAGCAACAAGACATTGCCCAGGCGGTAATTCAGGAGTTAGAGATTCATGCCGGTTTAGAAGAAGAGCTCATCTATCCCGCGATCCGAGAAGGCATCGATGACGACGAGCTCATGAATGAAGCCAATGAAGAGCACCATCTCGTACATGTGCTTATTGCTGAATTGAAAAAACTCAAGCCAAACGATGACACGTTTAAAGCCAAATTCACCGTACTGGGCGAGCTGGTGAAACATCACGTGAAGGAAGAAGAAGGGGAGATGTTTCCTCAGGCCCAGAAGGCTGAAATCGATTGGGAGGAGCTCCATGCGGAGGTTATGGAGCGAAAAGAGCAACTCATGGCTGCCTGATTCGACAAAAGTTCATCTCTGCCACAAGAAACGAGGGAAACCATGCTATTGAATGGTCGTATTACGCGTAGTGAATCGCCGGACATCCGCTTTGCCGGCCTTCCACTGAGCCTCCTTCTTGTGGCGGCCCTCGCGGCCCCGTCTCTGTCGGCAGGCGGTGAGAAGAAGGCCGATATGGCTCCTCAGGACGCAAAAGAGCCCGGGGTGGCGCAAGGCGAGTATCTTACGACAAATCAAGGGATGCGCGTGGCTGACGATGACAATTCTCTCAAGGGAGGAACGCGCGGCCCCACGTTACTAGAAGACTTCTATTTGCGGGAAAAGATCACGCATTTTGATCACGAACGGATGCCGGAGCGGGTAGTGCACCCGCGAGGCTCAGGCGCGCACGGGTATTTTCAGGTGTACAAACCGTTGACCCGTTACAGCCAGGCCGCAGTTTTTCGTGACCCTTCGATTAAAACACCTGTCTTTGTGCGTTTCTCGCTCGTGAATGGCAATCTGGGCACCGCGGATACAGCGCGAGATGCCCGGGGATTCGCCACAAAGTTTTATACCACCGAAGGCATCTGGGATCTGGTGGGCAATAACATTCCGGTCTTCTTCATTCAGGACGCCATGAAGTTTCCCGATCTGGTTCATGCGTTCAAGCCCGAGCCGCATAATGACATGCCTCAGGCATCGACAGCTCACAATAACTTCTGGGATTTTATCTCCCTCACACCCGAATCTATGCACATGGTCATGTGGATCATGTCCGATCGAGCCCTTCCGCGCAGCTACCGCATGATGGACGGTTTCGGGGTCCACACCTTCCGGTTGGTGAATGCTGAAGGGAGGTCGACATTTGTGAAGTTCCACTGGAAGTCTCTGCTTGGCGTGCATTCGCTCGTGTGGGATGAAGCTCAGCAATTGGCGGGGAAAGACCCTGACTTTCATCGGCGTGATCTCTGGGAGGCGATCGAGAGTAAAGCCTATCCTGAATTTGAGCTGGCCCTTCAGCTCCTACCGGAAGAGGATGTGGACAAACTCGGCTTCGACATCCTCGACCCGACGAAGCTCTGGCCGGAGGATCAGATACCTCTCCAGCGGGTGGGGAAGCTCACACTCAACCGGAATCCGGACAATTTCTTTGCCGAGACCGAGCAGATTGCCTTTCACCCAGGGCATGTGGTGTCGGGGATCGATGTGAGTGAGGATCCCCTCTTGCAGGGCCGACTATTTTCCTATACGGACACTCAGTTAAACCGGTTCAGGACTCCGAACTTCTCGCAGCTTCCTATCAATCAACCCAAGTCCCCGGTTAATAATTTTCAGCAGGACGGCCCGATGCGCTTCGCTAATCGCCCGGGGCAGACTAACTACGCGCCCAACTCACTCGATGGAACACCACAGGAAGCGCCGGCGAAGAAGGAAGGCTATGTGCATTATCTTGCGCCGGTCAACGGGGTGAAGACCCGCGAGCGGAGTAAGACATTTAGCGATCACTACACGCAAGCAGGGCTGTTTTTCAATAGCCTGACGACGCCCGAACAGGAACATATCGGACAGGCACTCACCGTTGAACTCTCGAAAGTCTCGGACGCCAAGATCAAGAAGCTCATGCTTGAGCACCTGGCAAAAATTGATCAAGAGCTGGCAGCCAATGTCGCCGGCAAGCTCGGGATGCAGGCCCCTAAGGGCGCCGCGGCGGCGCGAGCGGGCAAGAGTAAGGGGTTGAGTCAGGAAGAAGGCCCGAAAGATTCCATCAAAAGCCGGAAAATCGCAATCCTGGCTGCAGATGGTGTCACGTCCGCTGATGTGAAGCGTATGGCGGCCAGCCTGAAAAAAGAAGGTGCGATCGCTGAAGTCATTGCAATGCGGCTCGGGGAGTTTTTAAAAGGCGATGTGAAAGTGGACAAGAGCTTCGCCACCGCGGACTCCATTATGTATGACGCGGTGTACGTGCCGGGAGGCAAAGAGAGTGTGACGGCTCTGCTCGGTGAGGAGAGCGCGCGTCATTTCGTGCGTCAAGCTTATGATCATGGGAAAGCCCTAGCCGCGAGCGGCGAAGGCGTGGACCTCCTCCACTCCGTAGGGGTCGGCGGGGCGCCGGGGGTCGTTCTGGATAAAGGGGGTAATGACGGGGTCAAATCCTTCATTGCCGCCATCGCTCAACATCGGCACTGGAATCGACCCAAGGTATCGAAATTCCATGGCCTAAACAATTGAGCAGTCCGTACCTGCAATAGCCAGAAGACAGCAATCATGGTGTTTCATCCCAGGGACAATCGTATCGGTATGGGGCCATCGGATCCTAACCAGAGACAGAGAGCGACCCCATGCGCATTTCCAGTCTTTGCCTGGAAGGCGAGGGGCCCGTCTAACTCGCGTTGGATCTTCGCGTCCTCTGCCCTGTGATGCGTACAAACCTCAGGACCCGATGGGTTGAGCTGCCCTGCTCGAAGGTCGGAATCTTCCCACTCATGTCATCGCTGTTTGCGCACCTGAGTCGCAATCGACTCCTTGGTCTCACCAGCGGCTGTGACAAGCGCCTGAAGGTCGTTGCGACAAAATGAGCCCCACTGCAGCACGCGCGGCTTATGAGAAGAGTGCACCCTGCCTGCTGATCCCCCCTGGAACCGGTTCGTAGTCACTCGGGATGGTGTTTCGTCCCGGTCATGACAGCCCGCGTACTCTTAAGCTTAGATGAGATAGACAATCTAGCAATACTAACGTTCCTAATATAGATCCACCGCCCTCGGGACAGATTTTCCAGATAGGCTAGGGATAGATCCAGCTACTTACATTTTGAAGGTCTGCCAGACTCACCCTCTAGGACAAGAGGTGAGGGAGAGATCACTCACTTACAGTATTTCAAGGAGCTGTATCGAATGATTTATCCACACAAGTGCGCGCAGTATGTTCTGACAATCGGGTTGGTATTGGCAGGGGGAGTAACGTGTTTTGCACAAACGGATGCTCCAAATCCCTCTCCTAAGGTGCTCGACAGGACTCAACAGATTGACCCCTCAGCCGACGAGCGGGTGAGACCTGACCGACCCCTTGCACAGGACAGAATTACTGAGCGGACGGTTGTCCAAGAACGTGTGGTGGAGCGGTACCGTGAAGGAGAAGTCTATGTGGGTGGATTCGGTGGCTGGACGTGGGGGCATGACTTTGATCATGTAGAGGGCACGGGCACGCTCAAGAGTCAGACGTTTGGGAGTCTGGGCCTGGGTGACTCGGTAGTCTATGGAGGCAAAATGGGATATTTCCTTCCAGGACGGCTTAACTGGCTGGGACTGGAAGCCGAAGGGTTCAATTCCACTCCTCATATCCAAGCCGGCTCGGGATTGCCTGGATCTCATTTACGCGTCACGACTTTGGCGTTCAACGTGATTGCCCGCACAAAACTCGGCTGCCGATTCAGTGAGCACGCCCGAGACATGCGGAATGACGGGCAAGGCTCATGGTCGTCTCTCGATGACAACACACGATGCCCCCTTCAGCTATACGCCGGCGTGGGCCCGGGCATTTTCTTCGCGGAGACCTCCAACCAGTTCGGACGCAGTAGTGACAACGCACGAGTGGGGCTCAATGCTCTGGGGGGAATAAAGTTTTTTGTTAACCGCCAGATGGCGGTATTCGCTGAATACAAATTTAATTATGCCCAGTTTGATTTTAATCAAGCGCAAGGTCAGACGGCAGGATTGACCGGGAATTACATGGCCAGCCATGTGGTAGGCGGACTGGCCTGGCACTTTTGACTCCGAGACAAAGGAGTCAAGAAGGAGTCACCATGGACTCGATCCGGAGCCGTAGACCGGTACTGGAGAGAGTGACTTCAAGTCAAACAGTGAAAAGTGAGAGAGGTTGTCATGAAGGGTAAATATGTATCCATCGCTCCGCTTTTAGCTCTAGCAGCCCTGGTAGCAATGGGTGCTCCGGATGCGCAGGCTGATGCCGTGCACTCGGAAGAAATCACGCCCATTCGAGCCGGCCAAACAGTGGTTGAAGGCGTGGTGACTCAGATGAAATCCGGCCTCTATACCGTAAAAACAGCCACGGGAACTACATACACTCTGGCTGAATCGGGCGCAGTTCGGTATGGCCGGGATGCGCCTAAGGTCGGGGATGAAATGATTCTTTGGATTAATGAAGGCAACCACATCATGGATGCCAGGAAAAAAGGAGTCAACAATGTGTCTCCCCGTTTCATGTCCGGCAAACTTGTTTCGATCAATTATGGCCGGTGTCAGATAACACTCTCAATGGCCGGCGGTGAGGAGAATTTTGAACTGAGGCCGGAAAGCCTCATGTTTAGAGAATTTGCGGTCGGCACCCCGGTGACAATTGCGTTGAACAAGGAGGGAGAAGTGATCGATGTCCATATCGACAAAGACTCGGAAGTCCCACGGAGCGGTGAGAGTGCCCTCAAAGGATTTCGGCATCTCGGTGAGCCCGAATAATTCCAAGACGACGGTTGACGGCCATGTCCCAAGCTCTCCGACGATTCATAACAGAGCTCAGGAGGTTTTATGGAATCATTTACGCTTCATGGTCCGTACTTCCTACGGCTACCATCCGCTAGTGTAATAGTGGAGGCCTCGCATCCCTTTGTGAGTCCCACGATTAAAAAAGCAACCAGGATATGGAGCGTGTTGTTGAAAGGAGCACTATGGATATCATGACCAGACAGTTGAGTATGGACGGGTCGCACATTCGATGGGGTGCCGTCTTTGCGGGCTTAGCGGTCGGCATTGCGGTACAGATAACTCTGACACTCCTTGGGCTGGCGATCGGCGCATGGTCGGTTGATTTAGATGAGTCTCAACCCGCGCAAGGCATCCCTCTCGGCACTGGCATTTGGACCGGAATCTCCATGCTGATGTCGGCCTTTATGGGAAGCTATGTCACGGCGCGCTTATCTGGATCAGCGCTGCGCACAGATGGCATGTATCACGGTGCAGTGGTATGGGGCGTGACATGGTTGGTCTTTACCTGGCTCGCCACCACGGCTATGGCCACGATGGTCGGCGGCCTATTCAGCGCATTCGGCTCGGGCCTCCAGGCGTTCAGTCAAGGCGCCGGTCAAAGCGTCAGTGCGGCTGTCTCGAAGGCGGTCGAGAAAGTGGACGTC
Organism: Nitrospira sp.; assembly: GCA_022842445.1. Taxonomy (GTDB): domain Bacteria; phylum Nitrospirota; class Nitrospiria; order Nitrospirales; family Nitrospiraceae; genus Nitrospira_D. The sequence continues at coordinate 310,221 of JALHPO010000001.1, read as the reverse complement.
ATCAATCTGAACGTGTCCGCAGAAGGCCTAAAAAAACAGATTGAGTCGGTCCTGCAAGCGACCCAAAAATCTGAGCTACAACCCGGTGAGATCAAGAAAAACGCGCAGGAGGCTGCCCGTCAGGTCCGGAGCGGCCAGTCGCTGAGCCAAGTCACCGACAGTGCGGTGGCTGAAATTCAGGAGAAGTTAGCGGCGTCAGATAAAGATGCGGCGATCAATATTATGGTCAACAAGCTGGGGATGTCCAAGACCCAAGCGCAGGAAGTGGTGCAATTCACCCTCGGGGTCATTGAACCGCTCAAAGATAAGGCGCGTGAAGTGAAGGAACAGTCGCTCGAAGCGGCCAATGCGGGGATCAAAAATCTCGCGTCTGCTGCGGGGTGGATGTTTCTCTTAGCGCTGTTCTCTCTGCTCGCTTCCCTTGGTGGCGGTACACTCGGTATTCCCGGTAATCAGCTGAGCGAAGGTGAGGAGCGGACGGTAGTCCGAAGGGCGGCATAGCAGAACCAACGAAGGCCCATACGCCACCGTCGAGGAGGGCGGTGCGACCGCCCTCCTCATGCCTGCTACATTGGTGCTGGTAGTTAAGCCGTTTGGGCCTGACTTCAAACGCCGCTGGACTGACAACGCTCAGATGGCTGTGTCCACGGGTAGGGGGATTATAGAACACTTCAATGTACGAGTTGATCTCGGGCCCTCATCCGACCGATCATCCGTTCGCCAACAAGGTAATGCGTGCTGCCGCAAACTTGATTCAAACAGATCTCTGTTAATAGCTTGGCCTCCGGCAGCCCCTTGACCGGCTGCGATGATCATTTGACAATTAGCTGCCGTCACACACCCTGCGGCATAGAGGCCGGGCACAGTCGTCCTCAAATACGCATCTACGATGATTTGACCCTCGTTGTCGAGCGAAGCGCCAACACCTTCGGCAAGGGTGCTGTGGGGCACGTCACCGCGTGTGGTAAAAATTGCATCGGCTTTGGTCGGTTCCCCCCGGACGAACTCAATGCTTTCGAGCCGCCCCTCCGTATGGTTCAGGGTTACAACGTTTTCCTGACGTACCGGGATATGATATTCCTCCAACCATTGAGCATGCTCTTCGTCCCATACGAGTTCGCCGCCACTCGTGACGAGCGTCACGCATGATGTGAACATCAGCATGCCGAGGGCATAGTCCACGGCCTCATTGTTTCGTCCCATGATCGCAATTCGTTTGCCTTGTAGGCGATGGGCGTCACAATCCTTACAAAAGAAGAGGCTGGTGCCAAGACATTGCTTGACACCAGGAATATCCGGTGGAAGATGAGTTAAACCTGTGGCGAGCAAGACTCGTTTCGCGTCGTAAGTCTGTCTTGTCCCTTTTATTCGAAATGTTTCCCCGCGTGTCCTCAAGGACTGGATCTCATCCTCAACGGTCTCGACACCATACTTCGCCACTTGGATCATGCCGTGATCAAGCAACGCCGATCCTGAGATGCCTTCCGGGAATCCCAGATAGTTCTCCACCTGAGGTTCCCATTTGGCCATAGATCGGCTCGAGTGAATAAGTAGAGTATCTCGTTTGCTACGGCCAAGGTAGAGCGCCGCAGAAAGACCAGCGAGCCCCGCTCCAATAATAATCACGTCGCGCATCGCTACAGGCCTTGAGAGGATCCTAGGACTCGGTTTAGATCACGGCTCGGAGTGCGATTGCAGAAGGTTGAGCCGGTGCGTAGTCACGAACACGCATCAGCCTCCGATTCAAGTGGAAGCGCCACTTCCGTCTTGAGCCGTCGAAATCCTTGCTCAGCCTGGAGGCCAGGTACTGATATCGGTAACAGCTGTGAGCTGCTGCTCCAAACCGCTCCCATGGCTGCTCAAGGCGCAGTTCTCTGCTGCAGGGCGTTCAACTCATTAGCCAACCGTTGATTTTCTCTTTCGAGAATCGCGATACGGGCCTCCGTATCCTTCGATGCATCGGGGATCTTAGCCTTCGGTGCAGGGTCAGGGCAGAGGCCATGTTGAGCATAGCCGTAATAGCCATTCTGACATACCTCAGACTGTTTCACATATGAGGAACAGCCTGTCAGAGCGGCTAAGCTTGCGGCTAAAAGGAACGTTACGAATGTTTGCATGATGTTCTCTCCCTTCTGATTGCGCGGGTGCGTCTGGTGTCAGTGTTCCCACTCCCGCATCGTGGGACAGCTTGTAGCAGCCCTTTGGGACCGGCCTCTTTAACGTGTCGTATTTCTATCAATCATTATCTTCGGGAGTCGGCTGTCCCACATTGAGGACATGGAGCTCATGGAACATTCTTGATGTTCTGCAGCTCTCCCAAATGCTTTGGTGAAGTATGGCCTGAACGAGATTGCTAATCTGTCGCAAAGTGCTCACTTTCAGGAATCGATCGCAGCTAGTTGGGACTACGAGACGGTTCCAACCTCAGAAAGATCCCACGCCACGCTTGGGCCATCCGCCGATTTGATTCCTAAGTGAGCCGAACGGACTCGGACTTGAGCGCAACAGAAAGTGCCGTCGTAAAGGTGTTGCCATGCTGGCCTCCAATTCCATCACGCTCCTGAAATCAGGGGAGGGTCAACGAGAAGGACCGCATCATGATGGTGAAAGCTGAAGGCAGCGTGCAGGAGTATGTTAGACGTAAAGGAAGGAGAATCGACGCGTCGTGCCCGGCGTGACCCTCCCCGCAAATGCGCAAGTGATCACGCCCTGTGCGACTCCGTTATCCTGTAGTGAGTTCGATGCTATTCTGATTATCCCGGAGACATCCGCGCCGGGTATCTTATGGTGCGCCATGTCGGTTCCCGTGATTCGGGCGGGGTGATGGGTATAGGGAATCAATCCACAAGGGGGCGGGAGTTGTATGATCGGGCATCGCACGGTCAGGCGAATGCGCCGGTCTCACAGGTGGGACCACCGGAGCGGGGTGAATAAAGACGCGAGGGCTCAAGTTGCCATTATCGCGCTATAGACCGAGATGTGTGAAATAAAGTTGGTCGATATTCAGGAAGTACGGTTAGTGCAACGCGGAGTTGGATAATGGCTCGCTTCATCGCCTGGACAGAGGTCCGATAAATTTGTTGCGAAGGCCATTCCAATCAATGATCTTGCCCGTGCGGCGTTGCGGTTGAGATTCGCGGTATGGAATGCGGTTACCAGAGTTGCTGTCTTGATCGAGCAGAAACTCCGCGGCAAAGTCGGGGATAAAAAGCAGGAAGAAGCCTTCCCGGTTCCAGTAAAGACGCCACCGTCTTACCTGGAACTAATTGGTAATCACGTAAGTGGTGGAAAGATGGTGCCGAGGGACAGAATCGAACTGTCAACACCAGCCTTTTCAGGACCGGAAGAAAGTGAGCAAGATCAAATAGATAAGCTGAAAGTGCAGTGCAAAAAGTGACATTGCATGTCATGGAAAATCAATGAGTTACAGAACCAGGTGCCACTAGTGGCACCTGCATTTTGTGTGTTCCCAATTCTGCCTTTAGCAAGGTGCCCAACCTGAACCGCCCATTCCACCGAAGAGGGACCCGAGCAGAATGTTTCGCGTCATGGTGGACGAAGATCCTGGGTATCACCAAGAGGGTGTGCAATGACCAACCGGTCGCGCTACAGCCGTGCGGACTCGCATTCAGGATTTCCTCCCTGTTCTTGCGATTAAGCAGGTGAAGGATCGTCTCCGGGCAGACCGAGCCGTTCGACGATCCGAATTGGATGCCCGTTGTTCTCACGAACAAAGCATAGATTTGATTACAAGCGTGTCGACATAGGCACGCAGCCGCTGTTGATCCGCAGTCGGCATCGTGATGAACTCGACGCCGAACCGCTGTTGAACGAGCCATCGCACTGCGGCGAGTTCCACGTTGAGCGGTGTGGTCGGATCTCGGTGATCCGGTAGGTATAAATTGAGCGACACATAGTGGCCCTTGCCGACAGGCGCGGCGCTCTCGACTGCACAGCCACCGCCGGACAGGTCATAGCACAGGCCATCTCCCAGCGTCACGCCTCCCGTGAACAGCGCAATGGGACAGTGCAGGACAAAGCGAGGAAACTTTCGTCGATTGTCCAACCGGCTCAAGTGCTTCTCCTTCAACGCTTGGACAGTCACAAAAGGCTTCGCTTGTTCTGGCGTAGTGCAGAAGGACCACAGAAAGCGTGTGAGCGTGCCTGCTTCAAGGTCCGGGATCTGGGTGAACGCCACACCGAACACGCCGTCCTTCACCCACTGGACCGTCGCTTGAGGGATCAAAATAAACGTATGATTTTGTGGCCGAAGCTGAAGTTGCAGGAAAGATCCCGCTGCGGGCTGCCAGGCGCTGACAATCCGACACCCTCTCTGGGATAAATCGAGGACGAGCCCATCCTCGATTCGGGTCCCGTCGGGAGAAAACATGGTCTCTACTCGGACGGGCTGGCGAGGAAACCGCCGCTGCTCCATGTGTATGGCGTGCGCCTCCATAGAGCACCTCCTTTGTTACTTTAAGTCTAGCTAAGACTCAATGGGCGTCAATAGGTCCATTTGTCCCTACGGGTTCGTAGAATCCCTAGGCGAAGAACCAGTGAACCTGCATGTTCTTAGTCTAGACAACCTAGACCTAAGTCTTTTCGACTACCTAACATGTTTCCATTGTCCCTAGCGCATGAAATCGGCTAATCTGCGCCTGGCGCCGGTTACAGACGATCTGTGGTAACTGTTGAAATGAGGTAAGGTAATGCGCTTGAGCGTCGAAATGGACAATGTGTATGGCGGTTCCTGTATCGAATGCTATTCGATTGTTGTTCGGGGGTCAGATGACTGGGTGTGGTTAGAGTTGTTCAATAACGACACTCAACATATGCAGAAGGGCGGAACACTTATGGTCCCGATTGAAGTAGCCAAGAAACTAGGGGAAGCATTTATCACGATGTCTGCTTCACCACGAGACGGGCTTCCAATGGAATTGAAATTTACGTTTGATGAGTCACAGCCTGATCTCACCAGCCCAGATCAACCCTGAACTTTCTCCTTCATTCGTTGACGATTACCTCAAAGGCTTTCCGATTGTTGAGCATCCGCTGCGCGTAGAGTCGCCGGAGCTTGCCTCGGTGATGGGTTTCAGCGACGGAGGTCTTCGACGCTGTCCGCCGGGATCTTGTCGAGTGGGCCGCCGCCGCCGCGCTAGACCCTATGTGCTGGTGGGCAGCAACCGACCGGTCGTTGCCCAGGAAGTGGTGTTGGACTTAGCTTCCAAGATTTCCTAGAATACGCCTCCCTGCGAAGTTCGCATGTCATTGTCGGTTCGTTCTTATCGTGGGTTCTCTGTGTCATGCGCGGTGACGAACAACTCTGGCACATGCGTTAAACGACCGCTTTCGACCCACAGCGGACGTACACGACTGACCGCTATCAGGTGGTCCAATGGAATGACGTGATCAACATCAAAACGACATTCCCATTGAGATAAAGCAATACATCTGGGATCGGTGCCGATCCATTAGCTTGCTGTTTCTGCTGAGCGCAAGCGCACATCTGTCGGACGGTCTCCCCAATGTATGATTACAAGATGCGACCCCATTGTTCCGACCCCGCCTTTCAGACGGGAACGTCTGCGAATTGACCCCGCACCGGGCTCTTTGGTAATTTACGGTCACGTCAAAAAGGCCTTTTAAAATTCCTATTCCCCCCAAATAGTTGACGCGCCGGCCATGCACCGGGAATCCTTGGTGTTTGCGGCAGGAGATTTGGTTGGTGATTCGATCCTCTATTCTGATTTTGACGTCCTTTCTTTACGCCACCGCCTGGGCCGAGGAGCCCACCTCACAGCCCGTCGCTGTGGAAGCCGAAGAAGAAGCGGATGACCACGATGAGGATGAGGCCGAGCCAGCAAACGGCATCGACCCAGAATCGGAAGCGATCTCAGGCGCCAACGTCCCACTCGATGATACCATTCGTTATACGACGGACCTCACAGACCAAGACTTGGACAAACGTTTTTGCGGCGACCTCGCGTCGCTGGGTTCCATCTCGGTGGGCTTCGCCGAATCGGGGCGCATGATTGGCGCCGTCAAAATGTCACAAGATCCCGCCTGGACGTTGGTGGTCCCCGAGTACGCCTGGGGCACACAAGAGACGGTCGACTATTTGTCTGCGGCGGCGCGGCTGGTCAAAGCGCAGTTCCCAGATTCGGTCCCGCTGCGCGTGAACCACATTGGCAAAAAGGACGGCGGATATGTGCGCCCACACAGGAGCCACCAATCGGGGCGCGACGTTGACCTTGGCTTCTTCTACAAAAACGACGTTGGTCCTGGTGGATTGCCGCGCGCCCGTGAAAAATTGATCGATCCCGCGCGCAACTGGGCGCTCATTCGCGCGATCGTGACCCAAACAGACGTGCAAGTGATCCTGGCCGATCGCCGTATTCAGAACGTCCTCTACGAACACGCGCTCGCGCAGGGCGAAGACAAAGAGTGGCTCGACTCGTTGTTTCACGCGGGAACCGCATCGCTCGTTCAGCATGCGCGCCGCCACCGTGATCATTTCCATGTCCGCTTCTTCTCGCCGCGCTCGCAAGAGCTTGGTCGCCGCGTGCAGCCGTTGCTCGCCAAGCGCCCTGACGAAAACAAGGTCTCGCACCGAGTGCGCAGCGGCGATACGATCGGCCACATCGCGCGCAAGTACGGCAGCAGCGTTCGCATGATTCAGCGCGCGAACGGTATGCGCAGCACCTTCCTCAAGCTCGGCCGCTCACTTACGGTACCCATGCGCGGACCTTGTACCCAATGTCCGTTGCCGCCGCCCTTTGTCGTGCCTGCTCGCCGCCTGCCGCCCCAGCTCAAAACCGCGGTGGTTACGCCAGAGCCAACCCTCACGACCGCCTCGCACTGACCTTCGACATCGGCCAGCAGAAGTGGCATTTGGTAGCGCATGATCGTCTTTACCGGAGCTACAGGACACGTCGGCGCCAATGTCATTCACATGCTGCTAGAACGCGGAGAGCGCGTACGAGCCGTGATCGGCAAGATTCTCGCGCATCTGGGCTTGCCCACCCGCGCGCCACCCCGAGCCCCGGCCCGCCTCGACACATTCTTGCAAACAGCCTAAGCTTCCCACCGGATTCCGGTTCAGTGCCTGGAGCGGACAGATCCCCCTTGCCCATTTGCTCAGCCCCCACCCCACAAGAGAGCAACATGCTGGGCCTGATCCCTGCCAAAAGGGCCAGTCAGACCATCCGCACAGGTTGAACTCCGCCTATCAGCGAGCGGAGATCCCTAATAGACCCCGCATCGGGTTCTTTGGTACTTTACGGTCACGTCAAAAAGGCCTTTTAAAATTCCTATTCCCAGGAGTCCATCTCTAATGAACGGCAGCTTTCCGGCGCGTAGATTGGCTTAGCGACTGTCGCACAGTGGCCGATCTCCGACCGTCGCCATCCGACCCACAGCCGATGTCCACGACCGACGGCTATCCGGTAGTTCAATCGAATGACGGCACCAACCGAGATCCCAAGGGGGGAGGTAAACTTCCAGAAAATCCCCACTACACTCCTGTTAAAATCTTCATGTGAAACGCTAGCCCAAAGTCGGTCGATTTCCCCGGGAATTTGACTTATGCTAATGGTGGTCCAAAAACGAATGAAAATGAAGGACTACGCCTACAAAATCGATGCTCATGACCGGATCATCGCTATCAGCCCAGACTGGGTGAACTTTGCAGAAGCCAATCAGGCATCGGTCCTTTCGAGAACCGTTCTTGGAAGTTCTCTCTGGAGCCACTTGTATGGACCAGAGATCACCCTAATTTTCGAGACCTTGTTACGACGCGTCCGACATGAGAATCGCACCCTTACCTTTCCCTTTCGCTGCGACTCTCCGGGAAAACGACGATACATGCAAATGATGATGCGACCACTTGCTGATCACGCGGTGGAATTTGTTTCCACTCTATTGCGGGAGGAACCGCGTGATGAGGTGGCGTTGCTCAATCCTGCCACTCAACGCGATGATAGGTTTATAGTAATGTGTGCGTGGTGCAAGAAAGTGAAGACGCCGGAATGGGTGGAGGTGGAAGAAGCGATTATTCGACTGCGTCTCTTTGCCCAACCGTTTCTCCCACACATTACTCATGGGGTTTGTCCTAGTTGTAAAGATACCGTTCTGAACCAAGATGATTAAGACCAGTATAAAGAGGATAGAGCATCAGTCTTCTAATCTTTTCAAGCCCTTCCATGTAACCCCTTGTTAGAATAGCAAAACACCTCTCCCAGAGAGGTGTTTGTCGTGTTTTTCTGTTCAGTTTTATTCAGGTGAAATGAGGTCGTTTTAGTCGACTTTTGTCGAAAAAGGGAACACGCCGGGAACACGTAGGGTTTGTACTCAAAATTGACGTTGTTAGCGATCTGTGTCGGGGAAGCATCTGCCCAGTTGAATTCTGGTTTGCAGCGATGAGTTTCTATCGTAGTGGATCTAACGAGCCTATGCCCCTTTCTATGCCATTCGTCCTGAAAAGAGAAGTCGTGACGGCTAAGAACAAAGGTTAGGAGACGAAAAGCCTCGCCAGACCTTCTTTGTGATACATATTTCGTAAGGTTCGCTGTTGTAACGGTTTCCCCATTTTCATCTTATGAAACAGTGACTTAATCGCATTCTATTCATTCGATTGATTCTATCGAGTTAGACCGTTTCTGAAGAATTTTAGCGCAATTTCAGCACATACGCTGTACGTAAATCGTAAAACTGTGATAGGGTTGATATCGTGATTCGAGGTTTTCGGGACAAGAAGACGCAACAGTTCTTCGCCGGCGAGATGGTGAAGGAGTTTTCCGGCTTCAGGAAGGTCGCGGAGCGGAAACTCACGATGCTCGACAACGCGACGGATCTGAAAGACCTCCTTTCACCGGCAGGCAACCGACTGGAAAGATTGAAAGGCGATCGGGTCGGACAACACAGTATCAGGATCAATGATCAGTGGCGGATCTGCTTTGTCTGGGCAGCTGACGGACCCCATGACGTCGAGATCACGGATTATCACTGAAGGAGAAAACATCATGGTTAAGAACGGCATGCGGCCGGTTCATCCCGGGGAAATTCTCCTGGAGGAGTTCATGAAACCCTCAGAGCCGCCGATCAATGCCAATATACTTGCCAAAGCCCTCGACGTCCCGGCGAATCGGATTACTGCGATTGTCAAAGGGCAGCGCGGCATCACGGGCGATACGGCTGTCCGGCTGGCGACCTTCTTCAACACCACAGCTGAATTCTGGATGAACCTTCAGAAGACCTACGAGCTGCGGCTTGCCGAACAAGCCTTGCCGGTGAGGGTCAGGAAGCATATCGAGCAACGCAGAGAAGCACTCGTGACTGCCTGATAATGGGATACTCCGTTTCTGACTCGGCGCCATTTTCACCCTACCAATTATCGTCTGTCTCATAGAATCCCTGTGAAGGAAGGAAGCCCCCGGAGGGCCGGAGGCTTCCCAGTGAAGCAGCTCAGCGCTTTACGGTATGAGCGGCCATCCACTCTTTCGCCTCGTCTGGCGGCTTGTGATGGCCGCGCTTCAGATCGGTCTTCGGGAAAACAAGCTGATTGAAATTCATGAGGAGTGGTTGATGCAGCGGGGTGACGGCTGGTGGCTCGTGCCTTCGCCAGGCCAGACGAAAATCAAAGGGGTCCCCAAAATGGTTCCCCTAACGGATCTGGCATGCGAGGCGTTGTTTGGAACGACCCCGAGAATCGATGGCCGTTTTTTCCATCAATGGAAAGACGGGAATTCCTTCAAGCATACCTGGATGCGAACGTGTGAGCGGGCAGGGGTTCACGATCTGCATTTCCACGATCTTCGGCATACCTTCACGACCTGGCTCACACAATGTGGCGTCGATTACGCCGTGATTCAAACGTTAAAAGGAGAGCCGCTACCTGGTTCGGCGAAGTATTATATTCACAATTGGAATGCGCGATTGCGGGATGCAGTAATACGGCTGGAAGCGTTTACGAAGGCCGTTCTGAGCGGGGAAAATGACGTTCAGGTGCCACTTGGTGCCACTTCAGTGCCACCTTCCTACCTAGAACTAATTCGAAATCGCATAAGTAGTGGAAAGATGGTGCCGAGGGACAGAATCGAACTGTCGACACCAGCCTTTTCAGGGCTGTGCTCTACCAACTGAGCTACCTCGGCACGCGACTGCTTGTTGAGGAGCGGAAGGGCGGATATGAAGCAGGTTGGTGATGCTCCTACCGCTGATCCCACCGGGTGCGCATCATACCAAGATCACCGATCCAAGTTCCAGTTCTTTTAGAGAAGTTCCGGTGTCGGTGACATGCTGTGTGAGTCCGGAGCGTTGCGACCGAGTACATCAGTCCGAGACGATGATTGTCACCGATGTCGCGCTCCAGTCGGCCGACGGGGCATGCGGTCCGGCGGATGCCGGTGAGGAACTCTGTGCCTGGATCATGTCCGGTTGGGTGAAACCGGATGGTGACTCGGCGGGAGTGAGATCGGATGCGGTCTGTTGCGTCGGCACATGCGATTGAGGATCGTAAACGGTGATGATCCCGCGTGCGGCAATTGAGGCCAGTGATTCCCGCAGCTTGCCGAGTTCGCCTGACACGGTGCGTGTCGAGATCCCGCCGCGTGTTTGAGACGACGTTGCTTGGAGCGCCCGGATACGCTCTCGAATTATCTGTGCGGTTTCCAGGTCGGTGCTCGAAAAAACACGGATGGTGTCCGTACCTTTCGGAGGACTGTAGTCCCAGTAGAATCCCGCGCGGTTGCCTGTGTCGAGAGTGTCCGGAATCAGCACGGTCTTTCCCCCGGATATGCGGCCTTCGGGATAGAAGCTCTGGTTCTGGTAATTATTTGGAAAGAGTACGTTGATCCCGCCTTCCGAGTCCACATCGACGATGGTGACATACGAATCCGCGTTCGCCGTAATTTCGAGTTGCAAGCTGTTTTCGGCGCCTCTCGGCTGGCCTGGACGGCGAATGCGGTATTGCCCGGCTCTCACGTCGCCGGCGACCACGGCGATCCCTCTGGTGGTTGCGGGGTGAGCCGGCGCAAGATTCGCGACCCGCACCGTCACGTTCAATTGCGAAGCAGGGTTGTCCAGTGTCAATAACTCCGATACGTGACTGGATCGCGACATCACCTGCGCGAAGGCCGTGGCCCAGTCAAAGTCAGCGGCAAATGTGCCGACAACCTGCAATCCGTCGGCAGTAAGGAGTCTGATGGAAGTCTTCTGCGCGTCGATCAAAAATCTGGGTGATTGGCCGGCGCCGACCAGCTCCACGTTCGGCACATGCTTGGCCAGCGTCTCTTCGATCTGCTTCCGCTGGTCATTCGGGGCGTGCAGAATGTGTACGGCGACCTTCTCACCGGTCGGCGCCGGCATGAGAGCAATGGCGCGTGCGCCGTCAGGGATTATAGCTCCGGCCGTATGGAGTTTGGCCAGAGCGTCCTTGCCTGTGACCTGAATAACGGTGGCAACGGCGAGGGCTTGACCGGCCGCGAACCTGGTTTCTCCCGGGGGATACAGACCCCAAAGGGATCCGGGGATCGCGCCGAGCAACGAACCATTGATCAGCGTCACCTTCCCGGACTCTCCGACCTTTGCGCCGAGCCAGGCGACCCGCGAGCTGAGTCCGCCTGTGCTTTGCGCTCCGGTTCTTGGAGCCAGCAGAGTCTTGTCCAGCAGATCCGGCGGCGCTTCCAATTGCGGTTCAGGCATGGAGGTACGGCCGAAATGGTTTTGAATGCGCTTCAGCTCCCGTTCGACGCCGCGCAAGATTTCAGATGGCGATGCATCAGCGGGCGAAGAACTCAAGCTTTTTGACAGCGCATAGGTGAAGAAGCCGTGATAACGGCCGTCGACCGGACCATCCAACGCTTCTTGATGCGAGGCGGCTCCGGTCATGACGACGTAACGCGAGGTGACGACCGGCACGACCGCGCGGGTTTTGGGAACAGCCGCTTCGGCGTTCCGGTACAGGTCTGTCCTGGTGTCTTTCGGGATCGAGCGTGTGCGGATGTCCAATGATCTGGTCGCAGTTCCCGAATGGCAAGAATCAAGCACGATCATGGCCGTTTTTGATCGTAGCCGGGCGAAAAGGGCGTCTAGCTCGTCGTCCGTGATATCCCGCACATCTCCCGTTCGTCCGTCTTGCGGCACGAGTGTTTCATCGAGCCCGTCGTCTTTCTCATCTCCATTCGTGTCCTGAACCTGGGAACCGTGGCCGGAGTAATGGAAGTACACCGTGTCATCCGGTCCCGATTCGCGGACGAACTGCTCCAATGCCGCGAGCATGCCCGCGCGAGTGGCGGCCTCGTCCGTCAGCAGTGTGATATGGCGTTCGTCGAATCCCCACCGGGTGATAAGGATCTGTTTCATCGTGGCGATGTCGTTGAGAGACCCTTGAAGCTTGGGAACCCCTTTATATTTATTGATGCCGATCAACAGGGCGCGTTTGACGCTTGCGTCGGGCGGGAGGGGCTGCGCTTCGGCATGAAGCCGGAGAGGCGCCAGCAAGAGGACTGCAGCCGCGATTGCCAAGAAGAAAGTGCTGGTTCGTGTCATCGGGTTACCGCTGATCTCTGGTGGAACTCGTTGTCGTACATGTGTGTGCGTCGAACGGTGCGGCGTCATGGTTCATGGAGCGAGTCTTTCGAGACGCCGAATCAGCTCGCCCCGTGTCTGCAGCGAGGCCGCATGCCGTTCAGCCTCATCGAGGCCCGAAGCGGGAATTTCAATGAGATATGCTCCGTCGGTTGCGGGGCCATCGATCATGCGGCCGTGCAAGGTCTGCAGGAGAGCCTGAACTTCTTGCATCGTTGCGGTAGGCTGGAATTCAATTTTGAGGCGCGCCGGCGGCGGTCCCAGGCCACGGCTGGTGATCACACCGGACGAGCCGACGCCCGGCACTGACGGCTGTTGTGTCAGGCTCCACGTGAGCAGACCGAGTTGTGCGACCAAGAAGGCGGCAACCAGGGTGGGAACCCATTGAGGAACCAACAGGCTTCGCAGCGATTGATCGATGCTTGCGATGAAACCGCTCGGCCGCGCCGTGGCGTGAGAGCCGGGGCGATTCTGTTCTCGTAATTGAGCCTCCTCCCTGACCCGCGACAAGACCGTTTGAGCAAGGCCTGCCGACGGAAGGGGGCCTGTCCCAACGGCCCGCTGGATTTGTTCGTTCATGCGGACAAGCTCCTCCAGCTCTGTTCGGCACGAGAGGCATTCCTGCAGATGGGCGGACACGGCGGTGCGTTCCGCCACGGAAAGTGTGCCGTTGAGATACCAGGGCAATAGGGCCACTGTTGGATGCATGTCCAGCGGCAACGTGTCGGGCTCGCTCATGTCACGGGCTCCCCGGAATGGAGACTGGCCAGGTGTTGCTTCAGTTGCTGTTTGGCGTAGAAGACCCGCGTCTTGACGGTATTCACGGGAATGGCCAACAGGACAGCGATGTCTTCATAGGGAAGTTCTTCATAGAACACCAGCCTGAGGATTTCCCGATGATCTTGTGTGAGGCGGTCCATGGCCTGTTGTGTCAGGACGGCGACTTGATCTTGCTGAATCCGGTCCATTGGATTCGTCTGGTGATGGGCCTGGTCGATAGCATGGTCCAATTCCACTTCCTGCTGTCTGCGTACGTTGCGCCGCACCGCATCGAGGGCTTTGTGGCGCGCGATTCCGAAGATCCAGGTCGAGATGCGGGAGGTGCGGGCGAAGGTTTCCGCCCCTCGCCAAACGGCGAGCATCGTGTCCGACACAACTTCCTCGGCGGCGGCAGGATCGTTAAGCAAGGTGCGGACGTACTGGAACACCCGTTTTTCGTACAGTCGGTAGAGTTTTTCAAACGCGGCCATATCCCCCGACGAAACAGCAGCCAGAAGATCCTGTTCGGTCACACTTTGCTCGTGGGTCGTATTCATGGCGGCCGACGTTCATCAGCTCCGATACTACGGTCCGTACCGGCTGTGGCTTTAGCACACTTCCGACAGTCCTACAATAGCCGTGTGATTGATTGACCGCCTGGCAAGGGCGGACTACAATGCCGTGAACCTTTGTGGGCATGGTCTCGACTTACGGGACAACACGGGAGGTAATCGTGACGAATAATGCGGGGAGAGAGGGGCACCGGGGACGTACCTATGGGGCTGGTATCGCCCTCATCTGTACTCTACTTCTCAGCTCTTGCGCCGCTGCTCCGTTTCTGATCCCGGTCGCCGTCGAGTTTGCAAGAAATCTCATCCAAACCAGTCTGTCGAACTACGGGTCAAAGCACCGCGACAATCTCAGTAACCTCGTCAATCGTCTGTCGAGTCCCTATACGCAGAATCTACAGGCGGGAGCCGGGTTTGGACCTGGCATGCCGGGCCAACAAGGAGTTCCTCAGCAAGGGTATCCCGGGCAGCAGAATTATCCGGGACAGCAATCATATCCAGGTCAGCAATTGTATCCCGGGCAAACCGGTGCGCAGAATCCATACGGGGCCGGCGCAGCGGGGTATCCTGGAACCGGAGCCTATCCGGGCACGACACCGGGCCAGTATGGAGCCCCGTCCGGCTATCCGGCACAGCCTGGACACGATCCCTATAACCCCTATGGGGCAGCTGGAGCTACGACTCCTGGAGCCGGAGCCTACCCAGGCACAGCACAAGGCCAGTATGGAACCGCATCCGGCTATCCGACACAGCCCGGAAATACCCCTTCCAACCCCTATGGGACTACTACTTATCCATCCGGGCAGGCGAGTCCGTACGGGACTGCCTCTCCGAATCCTTATGGAACACAAGATCTCTATGCAAACACCGGGAGCGCCGGATATCCCCCGCAATCCGGCACGACCTCTCCCTACGGAAGTTCAAGTCCTTATGGCGGACCATCGTCCTATCCACCTCAGTCATCCGCTCAGCCCAGCCCCTATGGCGGATCCAATCAGCCGTATGGATCTCAGAATTCCTATGGGAGCACAGGCTACCCCCCACAGGCAGCTCAGGCCAATCCGTACGGGACGACTCAACCATACGGAGGAACGCCGGCGCAGATGCCGCAGACGTATGATCCAAACAATCCCTATGGGAGCACCGGTCATGCTCCACAAGCAGC
>JALHPO010000001.1:211557-295133 GCA_022842445.1 Nitrospira sp. | reverse complement strand
GCAGCTCAGGCCAATCCGTACGGGACGACTCAACCATACGGAGGAACGCCGGCGCAGATGCCGCAGACGTATGATCCAAACAATCCCTATGGGAGCACCGGTCATGCTCCACAAGCAGCTCAGGCCAATCCGTACGGGACGACTCAACCATACGGAGGAACGCCGGCGCAGATGCCGCAGACGTATGATCCAAACAATCCCTATGGGAGCACCGGTCATGCTCCACAAGCAGCTCAGGCCAATCCGTACGGGACGACTCAACCATACGGAGGAACGTCGGCGCAGATGCCGCAGACGTATGATCCAAACAATCCTTATGGGAGCGCAGGCCATGCTCCACAGACAGCGCAGACAAATCCCTATGGGACGACTCAACCATACGGAGGAACGCCGGCGCAGATGCCGCAGACGTATGATCCAAACAATCCCTATGGGAGCACCGGGACCGGTCAAGGGTACGGGCAGTCTCAGCCAGCATATGGCCAGCCACAGACGGGATATGGTCAACCGCAATCCGCATACGGGACTCCGGCTCAACAAGGTACGCAGCAGCAACAGCAAGCCTATGGTGGAGGCGGGTATGGGACAACAGGACAACCGTATGGAGGGCAATACGGCGCAGCCGGCGTCTATCCGCGAGGTCTGTCTGCCGAACCGGTTGCCGTCGATGTGGCGATGATCAGACAGAAACAGACGGCGAAGGGCAAAGAGGTCGTTCTCATGAACGACGGCGAAATCCTCAAGGATGGCGGGTCCAAGAAAGAAGCGGGAGACAAGTTCAAGATCGTCGCGCGCACGAATTGCGATTGCTACCTCTACATTGTTGCGATCGATGGATCCGGGTGGGCTGAACAGGTGTATCCGCCCAAGGGCAAACAGCAGGCCAATCCGGTCAAGAAAGACCAGGAGTACGCCTTTCCCGAAGGCCCCTATTGGTTCACCCTGGACCAGGTGAAAGGGATTGAAACGTTCTACGTGGTGGCCGCTGCGAACCGCCGGGCAGATCTGGAAGACAGTATGGTTCAGCTGGCGGCGGAATCGCGACCGGCGGCGACCATTGTTGCGAAGGTCGAGGAGCCGCCGGTGATACCGCGCGGAGTCGGATCGGTCAAGCCACGTGGCATCATTACTGTCAAAGATGAGACCGGCACCGCCGCGCAAGTCACACCATTGTCGTATGCCGCGAATCTGTCCGGGCAGGATGTGACCGTCACTCGCTGGTTCAAACATGAGTAGCATGGCCGTAGGAATGAGCACGACTCGAATATGCCGGGCCCTCAGCTGTGTCGTCGTCGCCATCAGCGTCCTATCGGTCGGTGCCCTTGCGTCGGCCCAGGTGTTTCCCCCTCGACAGTCGCAACCGGTTCCGGCACCGGGTCCTTCCGGGCAGATGCCGATGCAACCGGCCCAGGCTCCGCCGCCCGCAGGGCCTCCCGGGACGTTGACCAGAACCATCCCGTTTGTCGAGATTCTTGGCGATCCCACCCGAGCCTTCATTCAACTCGGGAACATGAACAGCCCTATGGATACCAACTTTCAATTGGGACGTTCGCTGGCCGGCCGGATTGCGGTGGAAAAGTTCTCGCATGAGTTGGGGAATGGGAAATTCGTATTTCTGCACGTGAACGGTTTGTCGAATCCCCCGATCGTGTCGACGGAAGGACGGGAATTGCGTCTCCAATTCGTGATTCCGATTCTGGTCTTCAAAACCTATTACAATGAGTACACGGCGGATGGGGATAGCAAACTGGGAGATGTGACGGCGGAAAAAGTGACGGTGGACGTGTACTTCATGCCGACGATCGATCAGCGCAAGTTGCCGACGTTTCAAACGGTGCGCGTGGTGATGACGGGGGAAATCAAGGAACCAGACAAATGCATGTACTTTTTCGACATGCTCTTTCCCGTGAATGTCTGCAACGCCACGGCGGCCTATTTAAAAGAGATCAAACCGGCGATTGAGAACGGTTTGCGCGAAATGCTCCTCCATCCGCAAACCCGCATGCGATTTGATCAAGCCATCTGGCCCTACCTCCGCGGTGAGCTGTTGATACAGGCCGGAGTGAACCCTGCCGGTCCTGCGCAGGTGCAGATCTTCGAAGCGGGTTTCCACGGGACGGATTATATGGTGAGTTATGTGCCGAGGTAAGCTGGCCGGCTTGGGGGGAATCATCAGTCTGAGACGGGAGGCGGCGAAGCTCGTCCGAAGGGCCGGGTTGGCAGGATGCGGGGTGCTGCTGGCGGCTTGTCTGCAGCCCGCGGAGGCGGGAGACCTGTGGCTCATTTCGTCTGAGGAGGCGGCGTTTGCGCCGGCTCCAGAAGAGAGTCTGATTAGAAGTCGGGGGCTGAACAGCAAAGGACCGCGGATCGATGTACTCAAGCCTGCCGATGACATCCCTCAGCAGAGTCCGCTTGAAATCCAGGTTCGTTTTTATCCCAATCCGGCAACGGTGAACCCGGAGAGTGTGAAGGTTCAATTGGTCAAATTCATCGCCATCGATATCACCGATCGTGTCAAGCCCTACCTTTCTGAAACCGGCATCAATGTAAAAGAAGCGAACATTCCCCCTGGAAACCATCTGGTGCGGATCACGGTCTCCGACGGGAAGGGTGAGACCAGTTCCAGGGAAATCGAACTGCAAGTCCGGTAGCGCGTCAAAGCCCATCACCCCAGGTGCCTCCCACAATATCTCCTTTCGGTTTCGGCTGAAGTCCGCCAGTGGCAGAGCCTAGGCTGCTTGCGCCCATTCGACGGGGCTAATTTCACACTGCTCGATTGTCCGCCATATGTTAGGCCGGAAGTGCGGTAGGAATCGATTGAATTGCCATCCGGTAGCGGGTAAATGATGCCAGCGTGCCAGCCGATCTAAAGGTGGTTGGCCTTAGTGTGGTCCATCACTACCGATCGCGTGGAAGAAATGGCGTGAACCTTTCTTGACATTGATTCGACTCAACTATACAACCTGGGCATCTCATTCATAAGGAGGGCAATGATGGGCATGAAAGTATTGCTGCTGGCATGCATGGTGGTGCTGGTGACGGCGATGTCGGCTTCGGCGGCGTCGGAGTGTTATGTCTCAGTGACCGGGGCGAATCAGGGACCATTCAAAGGGGAACTTCTTGTGAAGGGGCTGGAGGGCAAGTTTGCTGGCCGGAGCTTTGACTTTGAGGTCGTATCCCCACGCGATCCACAAACTGGAATGACAAGTGGAAAGCCAATGCATAGACCCATCCGAATTCAAAAAGCCTGGGGCCCTGCTTCGCTCCAGTTCTACTCAGCTCTGCTGAAGAACGAACCGCTCGCGGTTACGATAGATTTCGTGACGCAAGATCAATCGGGTGTGATGGTACTCGATCATTCGGTCAAGTTGACCGGCGCTGTGGTGGCATCATTTTCGTCGCACTCTGAAGGCGGTCAGCTCCCCGTTACCGATACCATTGAGTTGGTCTTTCAAAAGGCCGAGATCATCGATCACAAGACCAAGGCAATGGTGTCGAGCAATTAATTAATAGCTCGCATCGTAATCGCGTGCGCGAGGCCACCATGGGAGATGAACTGGTGCGTGGAACGATGACCGTGGCCTACAGGCGCGGCAGTGCGTTCTCATACACCTGCCATGCCTGCAGCCGCTGTTGCCATGACAAAGTTATTCAACTCAATCCATATGAAGTCGCGCGATTGGCTCAGAATCTCGGCATAAGCACGACAGAGTTTCTGACTCACTACACGGAACGGAGCGGGACAGCACTACGGCGGGTTGAAGCAGGGGCCTGCGTCTTTCTGACGCCTCAAGGCTGCGGAGTCCATCCCGATCGTCCATTGGTCTGCCGGCTCTATCCGTTAGGGAGGCATGTCACGAGCGAACGGGGTGAAGAGTTTCGTGAACTGCTGCCGCATCCAGAGACGGAAGGCGAGTACGGCGTAGCCGGCACTGTACAAACCTTCCTGGATCGGCAAGAGGCTGATCCGTTCATCGAGGCGACGGATCAGTACGTTGAACTGCTTGGACGACTGGTCGCCGCATTGCATGGAAGGGGGAAAGCTGATGCAGCGGTTATGCAGGAGGTTCAGCATGTGGTCGACGAATCGACAGCAAAGGGCACACCGGAATGGCTTGATATGGACCGGACGGTTGCAAAGTATTGCGGAGATCGAAGATTGCCGGTGCCAACGGATCTGAGAGAAAGGATGCGGGTGCATATCCAGGCGATCGATGCCGGACTGGTAGAGCAATCCGGCACACATAAGGAGGAGGCGCATGAAAGAGGATAAGAAAAACGAATCCGGGAAAGGCCACGCACTCACGATGAGCATCACCCTGGCCATGTTGGGTCTGTCCGTGGGTGTCGATGTGCAGAAGGTGTGGGCCGAATCGGGACCTGCGAGCACCACACAACCGGCGATCGATCGGGCGGCGTTTAAACACGATGCGCTGCAACAGAAACTCGATGCCACGCAACAGAAGTTGAGGCCATCCATCCAGCAAAAGATTCCTGCCGTGCAACAGAAAGAGCTGCCGATGCGGCCAGGGGTGAAGCCGATCGATCCGCCGCGGTAGGCGAAGAACGGGCTGCGATCAGAGGAAGGATTGGGCCATGGCACGATGCTTGTGGGTCATGATAATGGTGGGCGTATGGACGATTGGGGCTGCTCCTGTCGCCTTGTTGGCTGGGGAGGCCACTCCTGCGGTAGATAAGTCGAAGGCTTCAAGCCAGGTGCAGCAGGGAAGACAATCAAAAGAGCGCGACGTCCAATCGCGCGGGTTACTTTCCAAGAAAAAGAAGAAAAAGAAGACCGATGGCGGAGCGGCGGCGCGTTCACAGCCGTCAGATCAGATCGATTCGATGTCCGGCAATCCGGTTGATCGCGCCATGCCGTAGATGCGAGTTCTGCAGCCTGTAGTTCCGTCACAACCTTGATTGACAGGGAGGCATTCATGCGTCCAGTGAAGTCGTGGTGTGCGTTGGGGATGATGTTGGCTCTGTGGGTGCCCCATGGCGCCTCGGCGGCGGGCAATCCGGTCATCGACGTCCTGGCGCAGGGCGCGGTCGTGCAATGGTCGGGGACCGAGGCCATCTCGCAGCCGTTCGTCTTCGACGTGAGCCTCTCGACGAAAGAGGGGCTCAACCTCGCGCAAGCAGTCGGTCAACCGATCGCGCTGACGGTTGCGCCTGGCCGGGTCATCAGCGGGATGATCGAACAGGCCGAGCACGTCGAGGCCCTCGGCGGACAAGGTCTCTATCGGCTGCACATTGTGCCCAGTGTGTCGCGTCTTGCGTACCGAAGCGGCAGCCGCATGTTTTCCCAGATGAATGCCACCGACATTGCGATGCAATTGCTCAAGGAAGCCGGTATCCCTTTCGAGGTGCGCGTTGCCGCCGGCGTGCCTTCGGAGGAACTGACGATACAGTACCAGGAAACCGATTTGTCCTTCGCGTCAAGAGTTCTAGAAGCGGCCGGGATTCATTATCACGTCGAGGCTACATCGGCCGGCGACAAGTTCGTGTTGGGCGACAATAACGGCGCCTTTCCCCCTGCCGCCGTCGGCAAGTTGGTGTTTTCTCCTGCCGGCAATCCTGCGGTCATAGCGTTCAGTCGCGGTCAAGCTCTCCATTCAGGACAGGTCCATACCGGCGACTACAACTGGAAAACCCCAACCGCGACAGTATCTGCAGTATCTCAAGCCGGACAGTTTGTGGATTTGGCTGAACGAGTGTATCCGGCCGGTGTTGAGAATCAGGCCGAGGCTCAGGCGAAGGCCAACCTCCGGCTGGCGGTGCGCATGGCAGAGTCGCAGGGATGCCGTGGCGAATCGACCTACCCGCAACTGCAAGCCGGTACGCGGGTGAATCTGGTGGAATCGCGTTTCAGCGGAGAATATCTCATCACGAGCGTGATGCATCAGTACAACGGCAAGGTCTATCGCAATGAGTTTCGCTGTGTGCCTGCGCAGGTGATCTATCGTCCGCTGCCGCGCACACCGATTCCGACGGTGGCCGGTGTGGTCTCCGGGATTGTCCTCGGCCCGCAAGGAGAGCCGAAGCATGTCGACCAGTATGCCCGTGTGAAAGTCCGCTTCCCCTGGCTGCCCTCACAGCCGGTGCCGGGTGATGCCGGATTCGTTCGTGTGGCGCAGATCGCAGCCGGCTCGGGAAGCGCGGCGCTGTGGCTGCCTGAAGTGGGTGATGAGGTCCTCGTCGCCTTCGAACACGGAGATCTGAGGCACCCTGTTATTGTCGGGAGTGTGTATAACGCGAAGGATATGCCGCCGGTCGCGTTGCCGGCCAATCAGTATGTGTCTCTCTTTCGTCACCGAGGGGCCAACGGTGTGCTGACCGAGGTGGTGCTCGATGGCGCGCCGGGTGCTGAACGGCTATTCCTCCAAGGTCAGTCCGTGGCGGTCACGTCGGGAGGGGATTTGCTGGAGCGTGCCGGCCGAACTATGGTGCTCGAGTCGGCGTCGGATCTGGCCATCAAATCCGGCCAAAGCCTGTCGCTGCTGGCCCAAAAGGACGCCGCGGTGACGATTGCGGGGAACACGCAGTGGACGATAGGCGGGGATGCGCAATGGACGGTGGGGAAGAGTCTTCAGCAGACGGTCGGTGTCAACCATGTGATGGATACCGGGAAAGATCTGTCGATCCGCGCCGGGCAAAATTACCTGCTGCAGGTGCAGCGCCTGGTTCGCTTGACCGCCGCCGATGATGCGGTGCTGCAGGTCGGAAAATCGTTGGTCGTGAATACGGGCGCCATGTTCCAATTCGTGGCGGCACAAACCGGCACGTTGCAAGTGGGCGGCAGTTTCATCGGCATGAAACGCGACGGTGATATCGATATCATCGGGAAGAATATCGATGCCAAGGCCAGCGGGAATTTGACGATGAAGGGATCGAAGATCTTGCAGAATTAGGGAGGAAAACCACTTCGGAAGTCATGGGGTGTGGTGTTCCTGAAGCAGGTGTCTACTAGGCGGGGATATTGGGCTGCGACGAGATGGAGCTTCCAGCCATGAGGGAGCTCGTGGCTCAGCTGTACGAAGTCGCCGCCCTGGTGGCGATGCTTTGGGTTTAGGGCCAGAATAAGTTTCGCTCATCGAGGAGACATCGAGTTCTGGACCAGAAGTCAGTTCGATCAGCGTCTTGAAAGATGTTCTAGCCTGGTTCGTGGCTCCTGTGGCTCCTCCCGCTCGTTCCCGAGGATGCCTTGATTGTCGAATCCCAGATCGTGGGGCGCTACTTTTCTTACCGTCTTTGAACTTTTGTGTTATCTGTGCCAGTCGTCGCACACGAACCTGACGCTGTCAATGTAAATGCCGCTTCTCCCTCTTAGCGCTTTACCAGGCTTGCCGTCAGGACAGGCAAACGGCCCTTGTTTAAAACCGCCCTGTCCCCCTGCCATGAGTCCTCCAGTGGTCTGGGTCGTCAACTTGCGCGTCGATGGATTCCAGCCGTAGCATTGCAACCAGATTCCGTTGACTATGCCGCCGGCCCACACCGTCATGCTTCCCGCAACTTTTCCTGCCTGACAGTTAGCCGTTCCGGCGAAGCCTCCCGTGCCACCTGCAGACGTTCCGGTAAATGCCGGTCCGAGAGTTCCATCCGAGTTGATCCTCCTGCAGATGGCGGATAGATTATCAAGGTTGATACCCGACTTGTAATTCAGGCCGGTGAGAACCGACGTGTTCCCACAGTCGAGGCTGTACTCGCGAGTTCCACCTCCCCCGCCGACCAGAGGAGAGCGCCACTCCCCGGCGACACCGAGCTCAACTTGCGCTAAAAATGCCGAAAGACTGATGCACCCAAGCATGGTCATCATACTAGCGGCAGTCTGACGCCGGACTCGCATACAGGCACCTCCTTGTAATGCTTCGGGCCGAGTAGTAGCAGAGTTCTCTGTTTCTCTACGACAGCAGTTGAAGAAAGTCAACCGAGACCGTTACGATGGGGTTGAAATGATTGCAGGGACTGTTGACCTTCCCCGTTTAGTACACCACAGCCAGCGAAGGTGACTCCTGTGCCGGATGGGCCCCGGTTTGATAGTTAAGAAGCTCCTGGGGTGTCACATCCCCAATGTTGCTAGGCGAACTGGTGCTGACAGGCCTGCCAAGACTGACATTTACCTCGATCCGATCAGATGGGACCCGAAAGTTTCAGAGTAACGATGTCACCACCAAACCCGGAGGGGGTCTGACGGTGAGGGGTTTGTAGATCACGTGGAGCCAGGCAGACCACTCTCCTGTTCGCCACGGGCAAAACGGTTTGCGGAGCCGTTTGCCCAGCTGTCCGAACTAATTTCCTAAAACGACACGCCACAGCTTTTGTTGTTGACCACGTCATAACAGGCTGAGCTCCCGGGCAACAGCCGGCCCTGTTCGTCAATCTTGAAGGTGATCCACGTAATGGTGTCGAAGCTGAAGCTCACGCTCTCGGTCGCCGGGTCGAGGTGCGCCGCTGCTGCGTAAGAAGCCACTCGGGCGTTTGTCAGTTTCATCCGGAACAGGACCAAATTGGTATCCGCCGTCGGTCTGGTGATTTCCAGCTTGAAATCCTTGAGGGCTTGGCCGGTTGCACCGAGCAGGGCCAGTGTCGCAGAGGTCGAATCCTGATGTTTCGTGATTTGGACGCGTCCGAACTGAATTTTGCTTGGAGAGCCAGGGGGTGCTTCACCGTGCCCCCACGTGGCACTCCTCAGATTGTTCCAGCCGGGATGCTGTGGGTCCTTCGATTCGCCCTGGATCCCGCCTAGTAAAAGAAAGAGGTTGTCGGCATGACTTATGGCTACCTGGCAGAGGAATAAAAGTCCGGTCGCACATAGAGCAGTGACGGTTTTCAACATAATGTTCTCCTCCGTGGGCAATCAATCGTTTAGATAGCCGCTGATGCGGTGTGTGGTTCGTGAATAGGTGGCGTCCCTCATCTCGGAGGATTAGAGAGTGGATATCCCTGGCACGCGGGAGCTGTCGGAGTCAGACGACACGTGGCACAGAGATCAGGAAATTGCCGGCACCATTGTTCTCTCTGGGCCGCCAAATTGTCGATGATCGAAGACGTGAACACAACGCCCACGCCGGCTGTGAGGGTGTTCGACGGGACGATCATCTGGCATGTTCCGCCGGTGATCCTTCCCGTGCATCCCTGCCATTCTTTGAAGCCGTAAATGGGATTCGTTTTGACGGCGGTCACCTGGATCGGCGTACCTGCTCGCAGGGGTCTGGAGCAGGTCGCTGAACACGAAAATGTTTCCTGGCCGATCGTTACCGTTACCTGGCCCGTACCGGTAATCCCAAACGCGAATTGCACTGTGCCTTGAATTTGGCGCGGTGCGCCGATAATGCCGCGGGATTGAACGTCGTCTTCTGCCGGAGGCAAATCAACGGGAGGCTCTTCTGCGTACGTCAGGGTAGATCCGGTGACGAATAAAGTGACGAGAAGCAACAGGTCTCGGCATCGTCCAATCATGTGATTCCTCCGTATTATCGTCGCACCGCGGTTTCGGCGAACTGCCGCACGCTGTCGTTGTAGTCGAATAATGCCAGCTGCATCTCGCGGATTGAGCGATCCCTCGCGGCAAACGCGATGACCACCTCTCTGGTAGGAAACGAATTGACGATCGAGGCGAACGGTCCCATGTTCTGACGGGCCTGCCGCGGGTCGTATTTCTGGATATAAGCCTTTGCCGTTTCGTTGATCGCCTGGTCGAGGCCGGTGTGCATGATGTTCGAGATCATGATCTTCATCGCCGGAGGAGAAACATAATTATAGGCGACTTCGATCATTTGTTGGAACGCCGCGCATACTGCCGCGCCCAGTTCCGGAATCAACCCGCATGCGGCTTCAGTGACATTGCCCACGTAGTCTTTGGCCGATCCCATAGTGGAGACTGTCAGGTTTGCAACAAAGGCTCCGGCGCCCGGCATGTCGCTGTCGATCCATTTATGACCGGAAAACCGGAGAATTTCCATGGCCACTTGAATGGCGACCTCCTCCGGCCAGACTTCTTGCTTGTCCAGAGCCTTTTGTAAGGCCAGCAGGGAAGCTTGTGCCTGCTGAGGATTGCCCAAGGATGTCGACATCGCCATGAGTTTCTGAGCTACATTGCGGACATGGCTTGGCCGGATCAGTTGTTCGGCCGCAACACCCCTGATGATCCGATCCAGTTCCTTCTGATTCGGCAGCAGCGCGCCGAGGCTCCCGCCGGTCATGTCCGACTGCATGATCTGTCCGAACACCTGCCCCATCTGCTGTCCCACAGGGTCCAGGATCGCGGGAAGCACCTTGGTTTGAAGAAGATTCATGATCCGGTCGGCAAGCTGTTGCTGGACGGTACGGGCCGCCAGCCTCATGGCCGGAACGTGCGGCTCTATCGCCGGGTAGAGGCATTTGGCGGAGGGATCGCGCTCCGCCAGTTTCTTGAGCGCTCTGACCGAGCGATCGAGTACGATGTCGACCTGAGGTAGTTTTCCGTTGGCTGCGGATTCGCGCAATCCCGCGAGTTCCTCCTGCATGATCACGTCAAAGTTCGTGTCCATCTGCCGCCAAACCTCCATGATGAGATAGGAGGGGAACGCAGGCGGGTTGGAAACAAACCGGTGGGTCAGTTGCACCATGTCGCGTTGGGCCGACGATGCCGCAGCAAGGCAGGCGTTCACGGCATCCAGGTTCATCTGGCTGAGGACTGCCAGCGCCTCAACATGTTTCTGAAACTTGGCTGCGGCGGGGCCGAGCGGGTTGGCATTCTGCAATTCGGCGACCTGGCGCTCCAGGTTATCCTTCTGCCGTTCAAGATTCCTGGCCTGTATCTCGGCCATCGCCGTTGCCTTTGCGACTTCCAGCGCGACGTGCCTCTCGACTTTACCGTTGATGCAGTCGGCGGCCTGGCCGATATCCGGGGTGACGCGGCAGCCCATGATGGGCGTTCGTCCGATAGTATCGATCGTGCCACGGAGGTCATTGACCTGCCGGTTCAGTGTGGTCGTTGCATTTTTCACCATGTCGTCGATCTTGTCATCGAGGCAGTTTTTGAGGGCATTGACGTTCGGAGTGACCTCGCAGCCAAAGATGCGGATGCTTCGGCTCTGTACTTGCTCTCCGCCGGAAGGGTCTGTGTCCGCGGACTGGGCTTGGGTTATCGCGGGCGAGGTGAGGAGTATGATGCTGAGAACGATGCCAAGGGACTGAACGCGCATAGTAGGTTCCTTCCTGCAAGTCGCTACAAGGTGGCCTGTTTGCACGGTGGCTCTTGCCTCATGAGTCAAGCAGATGGTGGTAGAGGTTTATGTGTTTCCATTCAAGGAGACAATTGCCGTGGAGCCGTGCTGGAAGGCAATGTCTGCCCTTTCGGCGGTGAGCTCGATCCCTGGTTCTGAACCGGGGGGCTTGTTTGAGACGGAGGCGGAAGGCCCGCCTTGGGGATGAACTGTCCTGGTGCCTGTTGCATGGGTCCGGGTGGTGCCGGAGAATCGGTTCTTCCCGGCATGGTGCTTGGCGGCAAAGTCTGTCCTTTCGGAGGAGGTGGCGGGGCCTGAGTTCCGGCCGCCGCGCCGGTCGGTGGCGGTAGGCCGGCCTTGGGGATGAACTGTCCTGGTGCCTGTTGCGGCGGCGCGGTCGGTGCCGGAGCGGGTGCCACCGTTTGCATGGTCGGTAAAGCCAGCCGGTTGTTCTGGTCCATCCCTCGGCAAGGATCCGTCTGGGGAAGACTGTCGGTTGCAGGGAAGGGATTTGCAGGACAGATGCCGATTCCGACGGCGAGATTAGCCGGCCCAAGGTGTGAGATCAGGCCTGGAGCAAGCGGGCCCTTGAACAGGCGGTTGAACACCTCTGCTCTTATCGAGGAGTCCTGCCAGAGCTTTAGCCCCCCTCTCTCTGCGTCCACTGCGTCATAGCCGAATTGCCGGGACTTGCTGCAGAAGGTTCGGGCTTCTTCTGAGAGGATGCGTTGACAGGAAATGACTGGACTGCGGGGGAACTGCGGAGCGAACTTCTGCCACTGGTGGTCACCGTCGATGCTGCGGATTGCGCCGATCAAGACTTCTCCAGCGGGTGCCTGCTCATGATAGGGATAATTCGCCTTCGGAGGAACTTGGGTGCGTACCATGGCATTGAGTTGTGCCCCATCCAGTAAGACCAGCTTGGCCATTACGACGGAATTTTGAAGGGCGGCAAAGGCAGGCAGGTCACCCAGCGTGTATCGTGTGGGCTCCGGAACAGCAAGGGTCTGCACGGTGTCGGAGAATGGCTTAGATGCTTGCGCCATGTTTGGCTGGAGAACGCCGCTTTTATGTGACAGCAGGGCGAATAACCGCTCTTTCGGAATGCCGAAATCCCTCGCGAACAATTCGAGAATATTGTTGTTCGTGGGGAAGCGGGGGAAGGTCACCAAAGATTTCGGTCGCAGGTAGTTCTGGTGATAATCGAACGACACCGTCGCCGTGTTGTCAGAAAATTCAGCGGCTACATCCTCAGGCCCCGGGGTCTTCAGGCGCAGATTCACGAATGAGTGGGCATGGCCGGCTAAGGCTCCATCGTCGAGCCGGATGGTGTTGGAGACGAGCTTGGCCGTTTCTACCAGTACGAGGCCTGATGTCCGTGTCACGACTTTGTCCAGCTGCTCGATGGCCTGTCTGACATCCATGGGGATCGTCGAGTTCTGAATCAAGAGTTTGAGGTCCGTAAGATTATTGTTAACCGCCATGTATCCAGACCGGGCCTGGTCGCACACGGGAGCAATGGTGGTCAGTACCGGTAGGCCGAATGTCGGTCCCCAACACAACACCCACTGCTTCAAGGGTTCGGTCACATCGTGTCCTCGCGAGAAGCGGGAGCCGGGGGGGCGCATCAGTTCCTTGGAGGTTTCTTCCCAGGCTCGAATGTAGGCGTCAACGGCTCGTTCGATCCCTTGCTGCCATTGAGCCGTTCCAGCCGACACGGCCATGAGGCTCTGATCACGAACCCGTGCCACGGTAGTCAGGGTGGACTGATAGAGATTCACTTCCTCCAACCGTTGTTTCATCACCTGCTGCTTTTCGTCTCGATCTTTCGCGAGCCGATCGTAGTCACGCCGACGGTCATCAAGCGTGCGGTTGGCTTGCTCCAGGGCCGATTGAGCGGTTCGGTACTGGTTCTGAAGGTCTGGTGGCAGCGTTGCAATCAACGTGTCGGTGAGTCCTGAGATCTTCTGGAGGACCGTGTTTTTGACCTGGGTGAAATGGTCCTGGGCCGAGCGGGCCGCCACTTCCGCTGCCGTGAAGGCCTGGTACGCTCCGTCGACCGATTGTACGGCGGTATTATACAAGGCCTGCGCGGTGGCATAGGTGGATTGAAGCTGTGAGAGCTTCTGACCCAGTGTGTTTGCCGTGGAGACGATGCCGGCTCGAATTGGGTCGAGACGGGCTCCGAGACGCTGGACTTCGGACCAATACAGGTACATGGCAAATAAATGCAGGGTGAAGGTTTCCCGAGCATACTGATTTGCGACCGCCGGGTTCAGAATGAGAGTTGAACGGACAAATTCCACAGGAGCTTTCAGGGGGGTCAAGGCGTCCCTCTGTTCCTTGAGCAGGTTGCCAAACTGCTGAGTCTGCCCCTTGAATTGCTCTGCCGTAGGGTATTGAAGAAGAAACTTGGTGGCAGGGTCGTGCATGCGCGCGACGACGCTTTCCAGCGCCATGTGACGGGCCTCGACTTCCTGTTCTTCGGAGAGGACCCAGATATCCCCGGAGTAGTGGTTCACGTAGCTGTGGGCCCACATATCCATGGCGGCATGCATGAAATATCCGGCGGCGAAGGCTGTTTCTAAGCCATCCGGGCTCATCGCTCTGGCCTGGGCGCGCACCCAACAGAGCCAGTCGTCGGTTTGCCAGAGCCGGCCTCGAGCGGCTTCGGGTGTCTCCTCGGAGTTGATGCCAGGAGACCGTTTCCGCAGCCTTTCGAGACAGTGATGCGGCATGGGACGAGATTGCGCTTGTGCGATGAAACTCTCAGCCTCGGCATTCAGATCGCGTTGCAGTTGACTGAGCAGGGACGGAACTCCAAGTTGGAAACCCCGCAAGTCATCCTTCTTGTTGTAGTAGTCCTTCTTGATGACCTCCAGCCCAGGATGGGTTGTCATTTGTCCGGCGATCATGTCCGGGTACGTGTCAGGCCCGAGTACGCCGATCAAAAACGCCGGTCTGTTTGGAGCTGACAAGGCGCGGAGGAGATCCTGATCGATCCTGTAACTCCCTAGCGGCAATCGCACCGACCCATCAGTGGAAATCTCATTGAGGATCTCATTCGCTTGCCAGAGATGGGTTTCGATCTTCCAGGCATGGGCAGGAACTACGAAGGTCATCGTAAACAGAAGACTCAGGCCGGCGATGAACCAATTCATAGCCATATCCTTCTTGGCAGCTATCGCGGGATTGGGCATGGCGGCATCTCCTTATTTGCTGGCATGCGCCCGAGCCAGTTCGAGGACACTGGCATTGTA
Source organism: Nitrospira sp. (assembly GCA_022842445.1). GTDB lineage: Bacteria > Nitrospirota > Nitrospiria > Nitrospirales > Nitrospiraceae > Nitrospira_D. The sequence goes on along the minus strand of JALHPO010000001.1, from coordinate 280,666 downwards.
CTGTTGCATAGCGATGCGAGACTCTCTGACGACGGGTTCAGCAAGCATCACCAAGAATTCCTCTTGGATCTGTTCAAATAGGGGGGCGAACGGTCCCGCTTGTTCTCTCAGCCGTTGCAACTTGTCGTTCGTCCATCGGCCATCGCCCGACAATGAGACCTCCCGTGCCACGTTGATGCCTCTGTCAAGGACGAGGTGGAATCCTTTGAGGATGGTCCATGTGCTTGCCGGAACAAAGACATCAGTGAAGGCGATATCAGCCACCATTTTGGTGAAGCTGCACGGAATAGCAATAGCGGGTGGCGTAGCGCAGGTTTTGACTCCCATTGACGTCAAAACGTGCTTCACTTGCTCAACTCTGCTGACGCCGAAGGTGACCAACTTGTCCCCTCCTGTATCCAGAAACTTGTGCAGTATGTAACGGAGTGTTTCATAGCCGGCATCGATATAGGCTGTACGATCCATCTGCAGATTCGGTCGCAAGACTGTTTCGAGTGTCCTGAGCGTTGTGGCGCGTGCCGGTGAGCCAGATGGTGCAAGAGCCAGTTCTCGGAGCCCTGTGGTGGCCTGTTGCATATTAGCTGTATTGAGCAGATGACGGCCAAATACTCCTTGGGCGATGATCTTCATATCATCCGGGCCAACAACCTCCCAAACCAGAGAGCCGATGGTTCGAGGGGCTGGAAGGCCACGAGATGTGATTTCCTCGTCCTGTTCAGGCAGGCTGTCAGTTTCCAATCCTCGTTTTCTCACGACTCCCATTGTGGAGTGCAAGTCTTGCTGGAGAGGAAGTGTCTGCTGTGGCGGCACTGGTGGGCTCCCTACCAATGGTTTGGTTGAGGCTGGAGGCGGTACCTGTTGCGGTGGTGAGAAGACTGCGGGGGGAGCGCCGGTCTCTGGTGATGGTGTGGCAACAGTCCCTTGCGCAGGGGGCCGGCGTAGCTCATCCATGAAGCCACGCGCCTGAGCCACGAGCAGTTCATTCAGGATGGGCTTGACTTTTTGTTCGACGAGCACCGTCGCTCGTGACAGAAGGACACCTTGCAGCGCTTGGCTCGATTGTTTAAGGGTGTGCATGCGAGGAGCCAAGTACTCCACGAGACAGCGAGCACTGGGGTTGCGCTCCGCGATGCGTTGCAGCTTCACGAAGACGGCGTCCGGGGATGCCAGTGATTGCATCGCCTGAGGCGAGGCTTGGCGCAAGACCGCAAGGTCTTCTGCCATGATGCGATCGAAATCTCCTTCGACCTGCCGCCACATCTCCTCGAAGAGCCATCTGGTGAATTCACCGGGGTTGGTGCTCGCACGTTGAACATATTGGTTCAGGTCGATCTGCGCCCGGTTGGTTTCGAGACACATGATCAACGGTTCCAGCTGGAGGTTTCGTACGGACTGGAGCATCAACTGTTCGCCGCGAAGCCTGGCAAAATTCGGACTGTTCTCCAATTGTTTGAGTTTGTCCTCAGCAGTTTTCAACTTATTGTTGGCATCGGCAATCTTGTTCCCGGCGTCTCGATTGATGTCATTGACCTTGTTGTTGAGACAGGCTTCAGGATTGTTTGCCGGGTTCAGAGAACAACCGAAGACTGAGGGGTAGTCCAGCGCGTAAAGCGCGGTCGCAGAGAAGGTGGCGAGTGCAAGGAACAGCCCCGGTATGATGAATCGCCCCTGACGCATGAGCACCTCCTGTGAAACGATTAAATGATGTTTCGGTGAAGTCACACGCGCCGGCGGTTGCAGGCCGCCGGCAATTGCTTCACGGCACCAATACTGTCTGGGTTCCCGTGGTGACCTGGCCGGTCGGTTGGCCGGGAATCTGCACCTGGCTGCCGACCGTCGCCAGCGGTTTCGTGCCGCCGTTAAGTTTGATGACCGGGCCTTTCAGATCCAGCCCGTTTTTGCCTTCGACCAGCGCGGTGCCGGGGCTTTGAATGGAGATATTCTGACCAGCTCCGATTGAAACGGTGGTTCCAGCCTGCACCGATACCGATGTCGGACTCAGAATGGTCACCGCTCCGTTGGGCGCAATCTTGAAGACGGACTGCAGGGCTGCGATCTGGGCCTGCAGCGCGTGCACCTGCTGCTGGAGCGCGAAGATCTGCTGATCGCCGCCGGTCGTCCCCGCGGTGCCTCCCGCATAACCTCCCCCAGCGGCGGAACCGGCCTTTCCCCCCGCCGCTGCTCCTGCTCCGATTCCGGCTGCACTTCCGGCTGCCGCGCCTGCACCACTGGCCGCTCCAACGGCGCCTCCGGAGGAAACTCCCGCTGGTGCGCCAACGCCCGTGAACGAGCTTGCCGAGTTGGTCGCGGCGCCGGCACCAACAAAGGCGGCATCGCTCGGTCCAGCCTTTCCGGTTGCACGCTGTGACGCGTTGTTCTGCATGACAGCAACGGCACTCTTCATCTGAGTCGCACTGAAGATGATGCTCCCCAGAAGCTGGACGTTCGCGGCTTGCGTCGCTTGCTGTGCTTTGGATCGCGCCTCTTCCATGCCGCGGCTGATAGCGTCATTATCGGCGGCGATGCGGTCGGCGGTGTTCTCCAAGTGGGCCTGTCGTTCGACTCTGGCTTGGTCACGCACGGCACGGGCTTCAATGGCGGCTTGGCGGGCGAGGGCAGCGAGTTGCGGAAATCGTGCCGACACGATCACCGGCGCGCTGCTGTCCGGCTGGTTCAGTGCGGCTCCTGTGTCGCGTGCCTCGGCTTCCAGTTGAGTCAGCCTCTGCTGAAGACTGGCCACCATCGGTTGGAGGAGGGAAGGCACCGCTCGCGAGACAACCCCGGATGAAGGAAGAGGGATCGGCAAGCCGCGATCGGCGGCAGCGGCAAAACCAGGCCAGAGACCGAGCAAGGATGCCAAGGCGCACTGAGCCAGATGAGCATGTATGCGTTTCATCATCAGCCTCGTATGTTTCCGATAATGGCCGTTGCCGTGTCGTGCATCTTCTTCGACATGTTCGAGATCATTTGATATATCTGCTGCTGCTTGTTCATGAACTGCTGCAATGCCAGCATGTCTTGCTGACTCATTTCATTCATTGCGTCGCGGGTTTTCCCAAGGCGTGCTCTCTCGGCTTCCGTACGGGTGTTGGCCAGTGCCTCCGCTTGGATCCTGACATCCTGGATGGTCCTTTGAACGTCCAGAGGCTGCTTCGATTGTACCCGGCGTGTGACGTATCCCTTCCAGGCATCAAGGATGGTATTGGCCGGTTTGCCGTTGGCCAGCATGGTGCTGATGGCGGCAAGTTCTGGAGCGAGTGCGGCCCCTCCGACATTGGGATAAGGAATGGGGATCGGTCCGCCGGGCGCAGGGGTTTTGACGACGTTCGGGAAGGGAGGTGCGGAAGGTCCGGTCGGGGTTGCAGCCTGGATCTTGTTGAATGCGGCTTCAACCGTGTGGGGGCGATCCATTCTGAGTGTGCAGGGCGCCGTGCCGCGGCAATCGCCGCCCCAGCCGGCGAAGGTCGAGCCCGGCGCCGGGATGGGGGCCAGCATGACGGGAGCGTTTTGAGGGTAGCTCGCCGAGCAGGCAGGAGGGCAGGCAGCGGCAGGAGGGAGAGTCACTTTACCCTGGCCCTCTCCGACCACCCGCACGTTCAGGATCTGCATGGTCGGCGGTGGGGGAGGCGGAGGCACCGTGACGCGCGGAAGGTCCAGCCCGCGCGATTCGACGGGACCCTCCTCGGCTGCCGAGAGGGGAACATTTGCCACCGTGATCGATAAGAGCCAGGCGAACGTCACTGCATACTGAATCTTCATCTGTTCCTCCGTCTCCTCTGGCGCGGCCCGTGTCTACAGGGTCAGATTGATGGTTTCACAGTACATGTCGACTTGCACCTGTCCCAGTCTTCGCTCTCCCCCGCTCGCGACGGGGTCCGGTTCATACCGCACGATTCCGAGATTGCCCAGTTGAGCGGAGGCCACCGTATTCTTGAGCGTCGGGTCGAGCCATTCCAGCAGGCCGGCTCGCTCTGTCCCGGGTCTGCCTTTAATGACCATGTCGTCAAACCAGGCATAGAAGGGGCCTGCGTCAGCTTCCGGCAGGGTGATAGTGACTTTGGAACAATCCAGCGCTCCTGCTGCCGCCGACTGCCTGAACTTCTCTTGACCGGCCGGCGTTTGTGCCACTGCACGGTTGAGGACGATGGGCTCGACGGACAGAATGCGTCCGCAGGCTTTTTCAAGCCCCTGCACATTGAAGCGGAAGTTGGATGACAGGATTTGTTTGGCTTTGGTACTGGAGGCAGAAGCCAGTTTCCCCTTTCCTCCAGCCAGGCGAGTGGATTGCGGAGTCAGACGAAGTGTGAGCAATGCTGCGTTCTTGCTGCTGTCCTGTGCGTCGGCGTCAGGAAGGGCGATTTCCGTAAGGAGGGCGCCGGAAAATTCGAGACGCTTGACCTCGCTAAAGTTTATGTCCGCGTACACAATCGCGCCGTTCTTAGTGGTGGCATTCTTGGTAAGTGTCTCGGTGACCCAACTCGACAGCGCCTTCTCGACATTCTGAAGCGGAATTTCGATCACAATATCCTGAAACCGGACCGGACCAGGTCGCTTGCGTTGAATCATGTCCTGACCAAGTGGTTCATTGAGGATGTCGGCAAACACTCCTCCGCCATCGACAGTAGAGAGAAATCCGCCGAACTGGCCGTCCAATTCAAGCGTCGTGTTCGTCATCGAGGTTGCTCCCTTCCTCAGGGCGGCTCCCGCTGGGCTGACGAAGCCACTCAGCATGGTCGGCAGGCTCAGCAACATGGCTCCGCCGGTGGCGAGTCCGACTGTGCGGAAGAGGTCTCGACGGGAAAGGTTCGATGCGGGATGTGTGGGCTGTTCGCTCATGATGGCTCCTTATGGTGAAGAAAAAAAAGCGATTACGTTGTCGAGATGTGACCGTTGTGATGTCTGTCGTCACAAGCAAGGAAAGGTTCATAGGGTTCCAGGGCGCGAAGTGTAGGAGCCAGTCGGGGGCTTGTCAATGGAAGGTTGATTCTGGATCGATGCAGCAGACAGCATTGCGATCATCTGCCGTCCTTCGCCTTCATCCGTCACTTTGCAGAGATATCCATGGGCGACAATGTGCCAGCCGCCTTTCAAAAGAATCAGCCGATAGGAGTCGGGCGGCCTGTTCGCGTGCTTGTCGCAATAAATGATTTCCATACGCGCCTCCTCAGGGGCTTCTGCGCGTAGGTCGGAAAGATCGGTGAAAAAGTTCAGACGAAGGCGATGTGATCAAAAGGCGGCCGATCGGATGTCGGCCAGGCATCGGCCAATTACCCGGACTTTCCCGGTAGTCCGATGCCCGCACGAGTCCTTGCGCACAGAGTTTTGAAGCTGCGGCGGGAAAGCACCGTCTCCAATGGAGACTGCACGGCGTCCTGAGAGGTAGTCGGCGTCCCTGACCTTTTGTAATCGAACATCGGCCAGCACGCCAGGACATCACGCCATGATCGAAGTAGGCCGATGCCATGGCTTCAGAACCGTCCAATAGCTTTCTGCGCGAGCGTCTTTAACTTGTGTTTGTCGCCGGCAGTTTCCTTGATCGAGAGCATGACGGTCGTGCCGCCGTTCAATTTGACGACCGCGCCTTTCAGATCCAGCCCACCGTTGCCCTCAACAAGTGCGGTGACGTTGCGTTGAATCGTCACCTGTGCGTTAGCCTCAATAGGAGTGAGATCATGCCCATCAGGTTCTGCTGTAGCCGCACTGTGATTCGGCTCAGTTCACCGATCCCGCCTATCGACGGACTGCCGCTTCGGCAAGCATAAGCACTTGCTGGTGATAGGCTAAGAGCGGCCCATACATGTTTTGGAGCAATCCGTCCGCGAATGCGATGACCTCGTCGCGGTTCGGAAGTTCTCTCACAAGCACGCCCATCGAGCCGGTTGTGGCCTGAACCTCCAGTGGATCGCGTCCAGCCCGAATAGGTCCTTTCGCGTCGGTCATGACTCTGTCCAGATCTTTGTGTTCGCCCTCAAGCAAGGAATCGCTGATGGATTCCACCACAGTGCCGGCAATTACTTCCGCCAACCAGACCGGCGGGGCACAGGTCACACCGCCGACGAATGGGAAGATCCCGCACTGCGCCATCACTCCGAGCACGACCATATCCTTCAGGACTGTGCCGTTTGCCATGGCTTGAGATGTGCCGTACTGGTCAAGGGTTCTGTGACCTGCGTATCTCAAGACCTCCCAGCCGAAGTCGAATCGAGCGTCGGGTGGAACGGATTGTGCCAAAGAAATCAGTGTGCGCAATTCAACGATAGCCGTTTGAGCGGCCTGAGGATTGGTCCCGACTTGTGCAACCTGATTGACCTTCGTCGAAAGTTGTTGCATGAAATTGGCATCCAGCAAGGCCTCCGCGAGCATACCTTTTGCCATTTTTGCCAAAGACGCTTTCTCCGGAACGAGATCGGATAACGGCGGAGGCGGTGGGGGATCGGGGGTTCTCAGCGAATATCCACCGCCTAATTGGATGGTTCCCCGTGATGTCACCTCGCCTTCGCCGGCAGATGGACCCGAAGCTGCCTCCTCCGAAAGACCGCGGGGAGCGATCAAGCCCGGCTTGACTTGCATTAAGGGAGCAGAGGGTGGTGTCAAAGGGAGTGCAGCCAACGGCGCAGGAGCCACCGGCACAGAAGTGCCAGCAACGGAAACGGGACGAGGTTTGCCTCCAGCAGCTGCGACCAACGTACGTCCGACGGTTTGGGCTCTGGTTTGATGCACCACCGCCACGGTTTGAGGGTCAAAAATTTGCTGGAACTGCGAGGCGATAGCCGAATGACTCTGAACCATCGCCTGTTTTAGCTTGGGAAGGTGGGGGGAGATGAATTGCATCAGGCAGCGGGTGCCGGCACTACGCTGGCTCAGGCGATCGAACATTTGGACGGAACGGTCCCAAGCTTGGGAAGGTGTCGGCGAGGTTGAGAGGAATTGTCGGGCCTGCATCTCTTCGCGGAGAATGGCCGCCAGATCGCCGCGTGTCTGTGCAAGTGCGTACTGGATAGCGTCTTCGGCGTAATTGCCGGGATCCGCAACCCAACGTTGCACCTGCGCTCCGATATCGGTTTGTGCCTGATTAGGAGCATTCTTAAGACAGGTCATGAGCGGTTGGAGAGGTAGTTGCGCAACGGCCTGGAGAATTTTCCGTTCGTGATCAAGTTTCGCCAGGAACGGATTACGATCGAACTCCCGTTGCATCTGATCGCGTATCCTGTCGCCTTCACGATCCAGCACGCGTTGAAAACATCTGCTCATGGCCCCGGCGTCAAGCGACAACGGGCAGCCGAAGACCTCCAGGCCGCGGCTCTGGACCTGATCGGGTCCGGCAACTCCTTCCTGGGGAGGCGATTGCTCGGCCCGACTGGAAGAAGACTCTGGCTGTTCTGGGGGTGACGAAGGATCCTGTGCCCAGCCGGGGTTGCCTATACCGAGCATGCTGAGGAGGCTGGCCATCACGACAAGTTTTCGTCTCCGCATCATTATGGACTCCTTTCGCTGCGGTTTAACCGGGTGCTTTGTACGAAACGAGAAGCGGCTCACGACGTTCTGTCCGGGCGTGGCTATCTCGTCCTTGTTGACGGATGCTTCCTGGGTTGAGGGCGCAACAGTTTGCCGATGATGTGTTGCACCGCTGCATTGATCAGCATCGAATGGGTGCCGTTCCGGCGAGTGGAATTGCACCAGGCGGGTCTTTAGCAGCAGCGCGATCATTACGGCTTTTCTTTCGGCTCTGATATCGGCTCGACGATCTCATTGCCTTCGGTGTTGTCCTTCTCATCCACCCCGCGCGGCCGGATGCAGTCAAGTTGGGGTAACGGAATGTTCTGAAACTGTTGGAAGGTTGTCGGCACATCAGATAGCGGCCGTTGCCTCAACGGAGGCAGCGCATTGATGGGGTCTTCACCCGCTGGGCCTTCAAATACGATTCTTGTCAGCTGAGGACTATTGGGGGAGATCGGTGTGCGTCTCCAAGGGCGCTTCCATGACGATCTGTTCATAGCTTTTGTCCGTCTCAGCCGACGCACCTACGGGTTGATCACTTTCTGCTAGGCATTTGTTCTCCACTCTTTGAGCGCGCATCATACTGATGCCTATTAGTCGAGGCAAAGCCCTTGAGGGTTCAAACCTAAAAGAATCCCCGAAATAACCTGCTCACTTGCCGACTCAACTCTGCTGCGGCACAAAAATAAAATCCCCCAGGCTTTCGTGGCCTGCCATGTGGATGGGATCGTAGGTCGGGATCTGTTCGGCGTTCAGTTTCTGCGACGTGCTGACGACGCGGGTGCGGACGGCCCAGAAGAGGCGCTCGGCTTCGAGCACTGTGTTGTTTTCGTCAAGGACGCCGAGGAACGCGTCGGCAAAGACGGAGTGGCCGCTGCCGCCGGCGTCGAGCACGGGTTTCACGCCGCCCGAGGTCATGGCGGTGCGCACGCGTCTCTGGGCGAGGGTTTTCAGGAGATCCATCCGCGCGTCTTCCGAGAGGCCCGGCTTCAATTGCGCCAACGACGTTCTCGTCAACTTGCCGCCGAAGCAGGAATCCGCCACCACCATCACATGTTTGGCCGAAATCAATTGCAGCATGTCGGTTACGCCGGGCAGCAAGATCCATTCGGAATTGTCGTTGATCTCCGCATCGACGGGAATCCAGTAGCCGCGGTCGATACCCTGTTCCAGGTGCCCGTGACCGGCGTAGTAGATCAAGAGGTTGTCCTTCTCCGTGAGAATCTTTCGATATTGATTCAAGGCCTTCATGATCTGGGCGCGTGTCGCATCTTTGAGGAGCGTGACCTGGAACCCATAGCGGTTCTTGAGCACACCGGCGATGGCGCTCGCGTCGGACACCGCATTCATGAGCTGCGGCCAGTGCTTGTAGTGGTCGTTCCCGATCACGAGGGCATGGTAGCGGCCGAAGCCGGAGAGGTCTTGCTTGGGCAGGTCGGGAACCATTTTTGCCGCGACGCGCGCCTTGAGCATGAATTTCAGCGCAGCCCGTTTGTTCTGCGTATCGACGGCCAGAATCTGCACCGCCGCTTCTTCGCTGTTCGAACGGATGGCGGGGAGGGTCGCGGTGAAGACGCCGTCGCTGTTTGGTTTGACCGATTCGCCGTTGACAGTCAGTGTGCGGAGACCGGCGGGTGCCAGGACGCGGCCGGTGACGGACCGTCTCGTGCCGGTACTGACGGGGATGGCGAGTTCGTCGGTGGTGACTTGAATGCCGCGTGTCTTGGTCAGAGGCGGATCGATGATTTCCAGCGAGGGGCCGTCGAAGCCCAAGTCTGTGACGGAGGCGACTTGGAGCGCCTGGGCTTGTTTGTCAGCTTCCGCTTCGAGTGCCGCGATTCTCTGCTGCAGCTGGGCGACGTCCCTGGCGCGGTCCTCCGCTTCCCGTTTGGTCCGGCTCATATCCTGCAGCAGCTTCTTGAGGGTCTCTTCCGATCTGGCGAGTGCGTCCGACTGGTCCGGCTTTGCGCGCAGTTGTTCGAGCTGGGCCTGTGCCGCCTGATAGCGCTGCTCGGCCTCCAGACTCTTCCGTTGCTCTTGCGCGGCGAGACGCTGACGGTCGTTGAGCTGTCCGCTCAGATTCGCCAGGTCTTGATTGGCCGTGGCGAGCTGTGCTCGCAGGGCGACGGCTTCGTCGCCCTTGCGGGCGAGGGATTGTTCGAGTACCTGAATGCGGTCGGCGTTCTTTTCAAGGAGGGCGATGCGGGCTCGCAATTGCTTCGTTTCCTGCTCGCGCTCGGTGAGCTGCTGACGGTCCCGGGCCGTCGTAGCAGTCAATGATGCGAGCTGTTGTTCCAATGCTGTTGCCTGCGTTTGAGTATCGGGCTTGGCCCGCAAGGCGGCCAGCGCGGCTTCCAGCGCGAGGGCTTGCTGCTCCTGCTGTTGAACCTTGGCATGGGCCTGCCGGATTTGGACGGTCCGATCGTGGAGGTCGCGCTGCAGTACTGAGACGAGCCCGGTGGTCTCTTTCAATTCGCCGGAAAGTTTTCTGATGTCCTGCTCGCGCGCCGCGAGGGTCTGTTCGAGTTCTCTGATGCGTTTAGCAGCGCCGGAGTCAGCCGGTCGATGCGTATTCAGTTTAGACAGGGCCGTCTCGGTCAAGCCCGATGCCTTGGCGAACCACTTGAGTGCTTCCGTAGGGTTCTTTTCGATGCCGAGGCCCTGCTCATAGAGGCGGCCCAGGCCGATGGCTGCCCGCTTGTCGCCTTGTTCTGCGGCTTTTCGATACCAGATCGCGGCTTCCTGATAGTCAGGCCTGGCTCCTTGCCCCTTTTCGTAAATCGTTGCGGCGTAGTATTGCGCCTCAGCCGAACCTTTCTGCGCGTCGGCAAGCCAGACTTTCAATGCCGATTGATAGTCGGCACGGTCGGCTGCGACATACTCACCGCCGCGGATCGCGCAATCTTCCTTGGTGGTACGGACCGGGCGTCGCTCGGTGACGTAGGTGACTTGCGTGCCGAGCTGGCGGATCTGGCCCGGGAGAAGACAGTCAACCACTTCGTAGGCGTCGGTGTTCCCAGGCGTGTTGATCGCCCCGGTGACGGCTGAGACCGAATCGACGGGGGACGGCTCTGAGGCGCAGGCGGTCAAAAGGCCAATGAGGAGACTGCAAACACTGAATTGGAGGAAAGTTCCGTGATAGGGCATCGGGTTCCCGGTGATCGCCGTTAATAACCCGTATGTCGGGTAGTTGGCCTTAACAGTTCATGACTAGAAGTGAATCGGCTCAAATCCACCAGCTACCCATTGAAGCTGGTTCTCAGTCTACCTATAATGGGCCGCCGCGCCAAGAGGGATTACAGCAGAGTGCCATGTTTGTTTGAACCGTTCACAGCCTTGTGTCGACAAACAGCCAGGAGAGGTGCATATGAAAATGACAGGGATCATGCTTGCAGGTTCACGACAGTTACTTGGCTGGTTTGCAACGGTAGGGCTGGTGTGCACCATCATCCAAGGCAGTCAGATTCCTGAAGCGCGGGCGCAGGTTCTGGATCAAGCGGTCAACAACATGTTAGCGAACAATTGCGCGATTCTGCGGCAAGGAGATCCGTCGACGGTTCTTGCCCCCACGCTCGCCGCCGCTTGCACCGCCGGGCCCGGATTGACGGGAACCGGAACTTCCGCAGGCGGAGGAGCCGCTTCGGTTCAGGCGGCGGCCGTGTCCATCCTCAATCGCAATATTCAGTCGCGTTTGGAAGGCGCTCGCGCCGAAGGAGGCCAGAGTGCAGCGGGAGCCTCCTCGCTTGCGATGAATCCGTTCGGTCTGCTTCTTCCGAGTCTCGGCGGCAGATTCGGCATGGACTCTTCCATGAGTCCAGTAGGCGGTTCATCGGGTGCCGGTTTCAATTTCGGTAATCAGAGTCGGTGGAATGGATTGGGATTCTTTGCGTCAGGTCTGGTCGAGGCGATGAACCGGGAGGTCACCACGTTTCAGGACGGCTATAAGTCTATGATTCTCGGTGTGACCGGCGGGGTCGATTATCGCATCAACCGCCAAGCCGTGGCCGGCCTTGCCATGAGCTACGCCAACACGCACGGGGATTTCGTGAACGGGGGTGATTTCAATACGAACAGTCTCGGCGGGACGTTGTTCGGCTCGTATCTGCCAAGCGATCGCACATTCATTCAGCTGACCGGCGGATACACCAACAATAATCACCTCGTCGGGCGTATCACCAGAGGGTTCATCCCGGGAATAGCTGCAGGTCCCGATCGTATCTTGGGCGGCCTTGCCGGAAGCTCTTCGAACGGGGATGTGTTCAGCGCCAACATACTCACCGGGTACGATCACCCCGTCGGCGGACTGACCATCGGTCCTCGAATCGGGTTCAACTACTCGAACACTCATATCCATGATTATGCGGAAACGAGCGGAGGTGGTCTTGGGTTGAGGTATGAGGACCAATGGATCAACTCGATTCAGAGTTTTGTCGGCCTGCAGGCGCAGATGGCCTTCAGCACCCCCTTTGGTGTATTGGTGCCCCAAGCCAACGCGAATTACATCCATGAATTCGCAAATGCACAGCGGCTCATCGGTGTCAGTTTTGTCGAGGATCTGAGGGCCGCTCCGACCAGATTCGTGTTCCAGAATGACGCTCCCGACCGGAATTACTTCAACGCCGGCACCGGCTTGATTGCGGTGCTGCCGAACGGCTGGCAATCTTTTGTGAATTTCCGCGCCATGCTCGGTCATGCCCAATACGATAACTATGCCGGTACGTTCGGGCTGCGGGTTGATCTGTGATGTTCATTGAGCCTGCCGTGTCGAATCGATTGGACTGATTCCCAAGGCTCCGGCCGGCATTTTCTCCCCGGGCGCGAGTGAACGTGCTCCTTTCGACGGAACCTATCGCGACGTTCTGTGACGAGCGTCGCCGGGTCATTTTTTTAAATTGATGTGGGTAACCGACGTTCTCTTGTATCTCGCACGAGAGCTGACGTGAGTCTTGACACAGGCCGGTGAGACCGCTTCCGGATTCGGCGTTGTGTACAGAATTGAAAAGTCTTACTCAGGATTCCTGTTCTCAGGTATGATTTGCGTCGGGCGGTTGATTCGTGGCTTGAGAAATCGGATCGAAGAACAGGAGATTCCGTTATGCCGTCGGTTCATCTTGTGTCCGATGAAGAAGCGCCTCCTGTGCCTGCGGCACCTGCTGCGACATCGTCATGGATGGGCTGGGGATACCTGGCGGCGGGGGCGGTGCTTGTGGCGGTGATCGGAACCTGGCTGGTCTGGTTCTCCGCATCGATTCAACGCCAATTCCAACAAGAAGATATCCGTGCATCCTGCCAACGGGTCATGCCGGAGACGGCCGAACGGTGCTATGACACTGTGGTCATTCAGCGAGGGGGAGTCAGACGGTGAGTAATACAAGGTACAGGCTGGTGCGGCCGTTGCTGGCGGTTGTCCTGGGGGTGGCGGTTACCACAACGGCCTCTGCCTGGGCTCAGGATACTGAAACGCAGACGAGGCCGCGCGTAGAACTGTCGGCGCGGTCCTGGCTCTTCACAAACGGCCAAACAACGTGGAGCCACGATGCATCCGGGATCAATCCTGCATTCGGGGATCCCACTTCAAAGCTGACCTATAAAGACAATAATACCCATATCATTGAATTCGGCGCCAAGCTTCATCTTAGCCGCCGATGGCATCTCGATGGGGATGTGGGATTTGCCATTGATTTTGATCGCGGCCGCTTGATCGATGACGACTACCTGGCGGGTCAATATCTGTTTTCCCGGACAAGCAGCAACGTCACGGGAACGGGTACCTGGTATGTCAACGGGAATGTCGGCTATCGCGCGGTGGAGTTTTCAAACGGGCGCGGACATTTGGATGTGGTGGGAGGCCTTCGGTATTGGCAGACTGAGTACGAGGCCACCGGATTTGATCGTTTAGTGTGCGATCCCGCTGTCGTCATTTCCTGTGTTCCTCAGAGCTCGACAGCCCGCGCAATCACGAACACCAGTCATTGGATTACGCCTCAGGTTGGAATCAACACGGACTATCGGCTGACCGGGCGTTTGAGTGTCGGGCTGAAAGCTTCCGTGACTCCTGTGAGTATCATCTATAACGAAGACGTTCATCATCAGAGGGGTGACCTCCGGCAGGATCCGAGTTTTTCCATGTGGGGGGTTGGATTCGGCGGCAGTGCCGAGCCGACGGCCAAGCTCATGCTGACTCGCAACCTTGCGATTACAGCCGGTTACCGTGTGTGGTGGAATCGTACATATACCGGAACCTGGGAAGTCCATTCGGTCGCAAGCGGCGCTCAGTCGGCGCCTCTGACCGAATTTCAAACGATTCGCCACGGGCCGACGGTCGGTCTCACCGCCTCGTTTTAGTCGCGACGAACAGCTCCCATCGTTATCGCCGTGGCCTGCCAGACGGCAGCGTTTCTTCTTCATATTCAAAAAAGAGTCGTTTGGCTTCCGGGTGCAGGTGGCCTGCGTGGCCGGAGGGGATGGCTGCCGTCTTGAAGAGTGGTACCAGTTTGCCGTTGGGATGGAGGTAGCCGGCGCGCAACGGCACGGTGCGTTTGCTGTGGCGGACTAATCGACAGGTTGTAGGTCGGATAGAAGTCAGCCAGTCGGCGATATCCTGTGGATTGCCGATTGAGGCCGACAGAAGCAGGAGTTTGGCCTGTGATGGGCAAAAAATGATGGTTTCCTCCCACACGACTCCGCGTTCAGGGTCGGCAATGTATTGCGATTCGTCCAAAATCACGAGTCCAAGCGTATCCAGTCTGATATCGATTTCTCCGCTTGCCGCATCGTAGAGCAGATTGCGTAAAATCTCCGTGGTCATGATCAGCAGCGGAGCCTGCCCGTTTTCCTGGCGGTCTCCTGTGAGGATGCCCACCTTATCCGGGCCGAATATTTTTGAGAATTCCGTATATTTGGTATTCGACAACGCTTTCAGGGGTGAGGTGTAGATCACTGTTTGATTGTGCGCGATCGCCCGCTTCGCTGCTTCCACCGCCACGTAGGTTTTTCCGCTCCCGGTCGGGACGCTGACGACGACATCCGTTTCATCGAGCGCTGCCAAGGCTTCTTCCTGCCACGGATCGGGCACGAATGGTTGTGGAGCCGGAACGCCGATCCCTTCCAGCCAGACCGCCAAAGACACAGCGGCTTCGGCGCTCTCCGGCTCTCCGCCTCTATGCGCAGGTCTTCTCGGAGGAGAAGCAGCCGCACGGCCTGCCGGGCGAGCCGGCGGCTGGGGGGGCTGCGGCTGCGATTGCCGTTCTGCGATCAGGGCCTGTACGTCAGATTCGAGGCCGGCGAGATTCTGACTCGAATGCTGGAGAATCATCTCGATCAGGCGTCGTTTGCCGGCCCGAAAGTGCCGATGAACGCGGCCGCGCGCCAAGCGATGCAGGACCGCAACCGGTTGCTGAACGAGCAGTTGTTCGAGTTCGTCGATGGTCATAGTGGTCTTCGTAAGGCGTAAAAAGTTAGGCGTGAGGCGATGAATGCCGCCGTCACGTTTTCATGATCAGAGGAGTCTGACCCCTTACGCCTCACCCCTCACCCTTCACGTCTTCGATCATGGCAATTCCTCCAGCACGCCGCGGCGGATCAGAGCGATTGCGCGTGATGCCGTCTCGGCCAAGCCCGGATGGGTCGCGCGCAGGGTGTGGATCTGCGACAGAAACTCCAGGGTTCTGGCGAGCAGCCGGTAAATGTCGCCCTCCGCCATCGTCGTCAAACGGCAGAGGCCGATCCATGTAAGTGTGGGGTCGGCGATCCAGCGTTCGGCCAGTGCTGCGACATCCGCCCGTAACAGCGGGGGATCTTCATAGGGGGACAGGCTCTCCGCCAGTTTTCGCACCTGGCCCAAGAGGGAACTCAATCCGGGGCTGATGCGCGGAAACGAACCGGGGCGGTCGTCGTCATGCGTGATGCTGGCCATGACGCCGGTGAGGAGGGACGGGTCGGCGCCGGTAAAGGCTTCGGCCCGAATCATCTCGGTAATGAGCAATGAATGATCGATGCGGATGAGCCGCGCCCATTCCCCTTCGTCCGTGAGATGGGCAGAGGGTGTCAGATAGCCGAATTTCTGGAGCACCTCGACTCGCTCCTGGAACCGATGCCAGAGGCTGGCCCGTAGCGCCTGGATGGATTTGGTGTGGCGGTGCTGTTCCTGGCGGAGGCGGAGCGCGGTCGCAAAGTCCTTCTGGCAGGCCGGCCGTGAGGGACAGCTCGGGCAGGGAAAGTCGCCGAGGGATTGGACGATCGCATCCGGGAGCACTTCCGAGTCTTTGGGCACCATAATAGGCAGCGTCGGCAGCCGGGTGGGGAGTTCCGTCAGTTGATAGCTGAGTTCGTCGAAGGCGGCGGCGGAGCACCAGGGAAACGCCGGAGTTTCGTCGCATTCAAATATCCGGTCGAAGATATCCCCCACATTCGACGCGGGACATTCGGTGACGGCGCCATCCAGCCGCAGGACGGAAATCATCGGATTCTTCTGGCCCTTGCTGCGGTATTGGCGGAGTACGATCCCGCGTCCTCGCGCGAGCCCGACCACACGTCCCGGCGTCATGAAATGGAAGCGGGCCGATAACTCCGGCGATTCATGCCGGCGGATTTGATGGCGTTGCGGCCGTTGTCTTCGGACTTGATCGAAGGTCTGCCACTGGCTGATCCAATCAGTGCAGACGCGGGGGCCGAACGGTTCCATCTGTACGTGGAGCCCATCCAGTTTCCGTTCCAACAGCTCGGCCCGCTGGTTGAGCTGGAATTGGGCGAAGCTCTTGGCCAGGATCGCCTGAATTTGCTCATGGGGGTGGGCTTTCAAGAGATTCAACACCATGGGATAGCTGATGCTGAATTGGCTATCGATGGATTCCGGATGGCCGGTGAACCCCTTCGTGAGGACGCCCAGATCGATATAGGGAGAGGGCGTGACGACCGCAAATCCCACCTGATCTTTTCCACGGCGGCCGGCTCGTCCCGCGATCTGCTGCACTTCGCCGATGGTGAGGTCGGTGAAATCGCGCGACTTGCGGATGCTGGATTGGGTGATGACGACCGTGCGGGCGGGAAAGTCGACACCGGCGGCCAGGGTGGTTGTGGCAAATACCGCGTCAAGACATCCCTGCCGCATCAACTCTTCGATGGCGATTTTCCAGGAGGGCAAGTGGCCGGCATGATGGGCTGCGACGCCGATCCGCTGCACCGTGGGAATGAGCGGGTGCTCTGCGACGCTGGGATATTGCGCGATGACCCGTTCAAGCGCCGCCGCGATCGCATCCTGGCGCACCGGCGGCAGTACGATATCGGCATGGTCGAAAGACTCCATTGCCTCATCGCAGGCGCGTCGAGATGTGAGAAACACGATGGCGGGCGTCAGGTGCTTCTGGCGGAGCGAGGCGATAAGGTCAACCGGGTGAATCGACGGAGGCATGCAGCTTCATTCCCTTTGAAATAACTACGAGACCAGAGTCAGTGATGGTGAATTGCCGGGCATCGGCGTCCCGGTTGTATCCGATCTCCGTATGCGGAGGGATCGTGACGTCCTTGTCGATAATGGCGCGTTTGATGCGGCTGTGGGCACCGATCGTCACGTTTTCCATCAGGATCGATTCGCGGACGTCGGCATGGTCCAGGACACGAACGTTGGGAGACAGCACGGAGTTCTGGACCCGCGCGCCGGACACGATACAGCCGCCGCAGATGATGGAATCAAGCGCGACGCCCATGCGCCCGCCCTGATAGTCTTGCGAGAAGACGAACTTGGCCGGAGGGAATTGGCCCTGGTAGGTGCGGATCGGCCACTCAGGGTCGTAGAGATTGAATAGGGGATCGACGGCGACCAGATCCATATTGGCTTCCCAGTAGGCGTCGAGCGTGCCGATATCGCGCCAGTATTGGACGGCTTTCTTGTTCGCATCCTGAAACTTAAACGCGTAGACGCGCTGCTCCTCGATCATCCGTGGAATGATGTTCTTGCCGAAGTCGTGGGCGCCGGATTCCTGGGCGTCTGCCATCAGGAATTTTCGAATCGCGCTGGTGCGGAACAAGTAGATGCCCATCGAGGCGAAGGCATGGGCGGGGTCTCCCGGCAGTGGAGTAGGCTGGGCCGGTTTTTCGTCGAACCGGACGATGCGATAGTCTTCGTCGACGGAGATCACGCCGAATCGTGAGGCGTCCTGAATCGGGATGTCGATCGCGCCGACCACCGCGTCGGCCTGTTTGGCCATCAGCCAGTAATACATCTCGGCATAATTCATCTTGTAGATGTGATCGCCGGCCAAGATGAGGAGAAATTCAGGGTGTTCGCTGTCGAGCAGGAACATGTTTTGGTAGACGGCATCGGCGGTGCCTTTATACCAATCTTCGCTGATGCGCTGCTGGGGAGGGACGGAGGCGATATATTCTCCGAGCTCGGCATTGAGCACATTCCAGCCGATCCGGATATGCCGGTCGAGCGAGTGCGATTTGTACTGGATGAGGACTGCAATTTTCCGGAGTCCGGAATTCAGGCAATTGCTCAAGGTAAAGTCGATGATGCGGTACTTGCCTCCGAACGGGACGGCCGGTTTCGCGCGCTGGTCGGTGAGCGGAAAGAGCCGCTCGCCTTTGCCGCCGGCGAGGACCATCGTGAAGATATTTTTCATATGGCGAATTCTAGCAGGACCGGCATCAAATAGAAAGAAAGCGGAATCATTGACTTCCCGTTCCTTGCGGATAATACTAGCCGACAGAATCCAGCGGTCGTCCGCATTCCATGTTGATCAAAAAAGGAGTGAGCATGAAACGCGACGTTGTTGTGGCCGCCCTTCGAAATAATTCCAAGCCTGTGGTGAAGTCTTCCACCAGGCCTGCCGAGTCCGCGAACAACATGGCGTGGCGTGTCGAGCGGCTGGAAGGGCAGCTGCAGAAACTATCCGAGCTGGTTCGGGAACACGCGGAGGATGTGGACCGGCTGGTCCGGATCGTCGCAGAGGATCGGGATGCCATCCGTCGGCAACTGCTTCGCAAACATCATGAGAAAGTGCGAGTCAGGAAACACCTGAGAGACACCGACTCCCGAAATGGGTTGGACAGCTGATCCTGCCGTGAAGCTTCAGTTAAGGGCAGGCGATTTATCCCGTTGGCCGAGTACGACAACCACCCGCCGTCATGTGCAGTTCATCGTACAGTTCCATCAATAGAGACTGTCATGCAGGTGGCTACCGCACCGGTTTTATATTTGTCATAATCCAGGCGTAGGGTGTTTGGGACCGCTGCCTTGTCGGCAGACTGGGTAATCGCGCCGGTGTATTGGTGGAAAGGAGCGTAGGTTTCGTGAAGACGCATCGCATCATAAGGGGACGTGCACTATTGCTCGCTGTGCAGCTGCTGGGAGGCCTGTACGGGCTGGAGGCGGATCGCGCATGGGCGTCGGACGTGTGGACGGTTCAAGTGCCGTATGAGGCGCCGCCCGGCAGTCAGGATGCACCCGATGTATCCGTCCCTCCCAACACGAATCCGTTGAGCCCTGAGGAACTGACACGCGCGGAGGCCTTGCTGCCGCTGCTGGAAGGCAAACAGGAATTCTGGGCGATGGGGGAATTCGTCCATTTGGGAGAGTCGTCGGTTCCTGTTCTGGTCAAGGCTCTGACCCTGCCGAGTCCCAGGGTCCGGTACAATGCCATTGAAACGTTGTCGATGATGAAAGGTGTGTCGGGAGTCCCGGCGCTCGTCGGCACGGCCAAAGATGTCAACGAAATTCCCCGCGTGCGCGAACATGCCTTGCGCGTCGCGATCCGTTTGAATCCGTCTCTGGTGCCGGAGGCCATCGAGGTGATGGCGGCAGATCCGAATCCGTCTGTCAGAAAGGCGGCGGCGTTCGAGGCGCGGTATGTGCGGCATAAAGCGGTGATCCCCGTTTTGATTTCGATAGTAACCGATGATGAGCGGTTCGTGGCATTGTCGGCGCTCCATTCCTTGTGGATTTTGACGCGCCACGAGACCGAGTTCCATGATTGGGAGACCTCGACGAAGCAGGATCGAGCAGCCTGGGTCAGCGAATGGGTCGAGTGGTGGAACGACAATCAACAGGTGTTTGAAATTCCGGAGCCGCCACGGCCGAAGCGAAAATCGTAATCTGCCCGAGACTGCGTCAGTCTGCTGAGAGGGTTGCAGGCCCGGAGGGGCCTGTGTTAGGAGTGTATCTAGTAGACGGGTGTGGCAACAATAATTTCTGACCTTCGGCTATGTTGACAATCGCCAAGCTCGGCAATCCGATCCTTCGAAAAACAGCGGCTCCGATTGACCCGCGGGACATCAAGTCGGGAGAGTTGCAACGCTTGATCGATGAGATGCTTGAAACGATGTATGATGAGCCGGGAATCGGACTGGCTGCGCCTCAGGTGTCCCGTTCAATCCAACTCGTGGTGATGGGCTGTCCGGACGAAGGCGGTTTTCCCGAGACCGTTCTCATCAATCCCTCGATCGTCTATTACGGCCCTGAGCAAGTCGAAAACTGGGAAGGCTGTCTCAGCGTCGATGGATTGAGAGGGAAAGTCACGAGACCATCGGTGGTGCGTGTGAAGGGATTGGATCGAAAGGGCAAATCTCTCGATTTTGAGGCAACAGGCCTCTATGCCGTGTGCATTCAGCACGAAATGGATCACCTGATCGGCAAAGTGTTTCTGGATCGAATGAAGGACATGTCCACCTTGACCCAGCTTCCTGAGTTTTCGCAGTACTGGCAAAAAGAACCGACAAATGTGATCTGACGCCCGCCTGCTTGATTTTGTGAAACCACTGCTTCGCGTTCTGACATATCTCCAACCCCATCGCAGGCTTGCGGCTGTGACGCTGCTCTGTGCCGCCTGCGCCACAGCCGCCGAGCTGGTGCCTCCCTGGGCGATCAAGATCGTCATCGACGATGTCATCCAAGCGAAGCAACTGGCCTTGCTCCCCTGGGCATTGGGTCTGCTGGTCGGCGCCTATGTGGTGAAAAATCTGTTCGCCTCGCTCCGGATCCGTCTCAATAATCAGCTGGAACAGACGGTGGTGCACGATTTGCGCCGGCAGATTTTCTCCGCGCTGCAGGGGCTCTCTCTGAGTTACTACGAAAGCCGGTCGACGGGCGAGATTATGTCGCGGGTGACGAACGACACGGAGCACGTCGAACGGATCTTCATCGATGGGCTTGAAGGCGTGGTGACGGCGGTGCTGACCCTGATCGGCATCACGATTATGCTGTTCATGCTCAATTGGAAGCTTGCGGCGCTGTCGCTCCTGCCGATTCCGCTGTTGATGCTGTCGGCCGGCTGGTTTACGTCCAGGGTGCACGGCTATTACCGGCACATTCGAAAGAACTCGGCGGAGCTCAACGGGTATTTGCAAGATGCCCTGTCGGGCATCAGGGAGACCATGGGGTTCATGCAGCAGGCGTACGAACAGACGCGCTTCGACCGGCTGAGCCGCGCCTATAGCGACGCGAATCTCAAAGCCATGGTGCTGTGGTCGATCTATTCACCGGGAATGATTTTGCTCGCCGGCCTCGGCACTGTGTTGATTCTCTGGTACGGAGCGGGGGAAGTTGTCGAAGGCCGGTTGACGCTGGGCGAGCTGGTGTTGTTTCTCTCCTATCTGGCGTTGTTTTATGTGCCGATCAATCAGATTCACTCCGTCAATCATATGCTCCAACATGCCTTGGCGGCGAGCGAGCGGGTCTTTGATGTCCTGGACGCAGTTCCGGAGGTGACGGATCGGCCTGGTGTCGGCACTCCTGCGCACCGGGTGCAGGGAGCCGTTCGATTCGATCAGGCGCAATTCCACTATCGTTCCGATGTGCCGGTGCTCAAGAGCCTGTCTGTTTCTGTTGCGGCAGGCGAGCGTGTGGCGCTGGTCGGACCGAGCGGAGCGGGGAAGAGCACCCTGCTTAAGCTGCTCATGCGGTTCTATGACGTAAAGGGCGGCGCCATCTTGATCGACGGGCAGGACATCCGCGATCTGCCGGTGGCCTATCTTCGGCAGCAAATCGGCATCGTGCAGCAAGAGCCGTTTTTATTCAACGGGACGGTGCGGGAGAATATCCTCTACGGCGATCTCGCCGCCGATCAGGAACGTCTCGAAAGCTCGGCACGGGCTGCGCGGGCGCATGAATTTATCATGGCGCTGCCGGAAGGCTATGACACCTGGATCGGCGAGCGGGGCGTCAAACTGTCGGTCGGTCAAAAACAGCGGGTGTCAATCGCGCGGGTGCTGTTGAAAGATCCCCCCATCGTGATCTTCGACGAAGCGACCTCCAACATTGATACGGAAACAGAAGTGAAAATCCGTGAAGCGTTGACCGAATTGACCAGAGGGCGCACCACCTTCATCATCGCCCATCGGCTGTCCACACTCCATGATGTCGATCGGATTCTGGTCCTGGATGGCGGCCGACTGGTGGAAGATGGCCGGCATGACGATCTGCTCTCTCGCGGGGGGGTCTACGCCGGTCTGTACGAAGCGCAGTTCCAGGTCTAGCAGGATGCTGAAAAAGTCCGCCAGCGGCGTTCTCGCATCGCTCAGAGGCTCAACGTGGGGAACCAGCGGAGGCAAGATACCTATCCGCTCGCATGTGATCGAAGCGAGCGGTTCAAGCGAAGCTTGGTATGTACCTCCTCGCATCTTCGCTCGCTGCGGCGTTGCCTGTGGAAGGGTGCGTCTTGGCGCACCGGGGTGGGCGGGTGAGAATAGGGCCCCTTTTGAGCATCCTGGTGCGAGTGGGTCTTTAGCTTTATCTGTAAATATGTCAACGATGTTTGATGTGTAAGCCGAGTTTTTCCACCGCTTGCTTGAGCAGCCTCAGTCGTGACCTGGATCTGTATGGTCCTCGCGGTTGCGGGTAGGGCAGGCCCGTCGGTATACTCGCCGGCAGACATAGGGAGTATCAGTGAATCATGGTGCTGATTTACGAAAGCGATCCCTTGGACGATGAGAATGCCAGGGGAAAGTTCTATCATGTCTGCCGAGGGCGGATTGAGCCCGCGCCATTGGCTGTGCCGCAGGATGATCGTCCCTATGAGTGTGGGCAGTGCGGCATCGACCTCGAAACGGAAGATTTTCTTATGGCCCTTCAAAAAGGATCGGTCTAATCGATATGGCTACGAGCGCAGGAAGAAAAACGGTAGGAGTCTCGCGGGGCCTGATGATGCTCTGCGACACCTGTCATGCCCTGGTCATGACCGAAAAACTCGTGGACGCCAAAAACTTCGTCGCCAACCACGAGGAACTCTTTGATCTCATCTGCATGGGCTGTACCGATATCAACCGCCCCCTGATCGACGACATGGCGGGCAGCGGGGAGTGAGAGTGGTTGTGTATAGAGCAGTCTTAGCTAAACCGGTTTCCACAGCCCCGAGTGTTGTTCAAAAACGCAGCAGCTACAAAGTCTAACTGCAGTACGCTTGACGGTGTTTTTCAATAGGCGGACAATACACCGACCGTGCATAGAAACGGTCGTAGATCAAAGAAGCGAGAGCGTACCTGAGCCCGACCATTTTCAGAGCAGGGGGGTTTCGGTTCTACTTTTTCTCCCGCGAGGAAGCGCGGATGCATGTGCATGTGTATTGTGAACGTGGTGAGGCGAAGTTTTGGCTGGAACCCACGATTAATCTTGCGCAAAACTACGGGATGACTGCCAGGCAAGTTCGAGCAGCGAGAGCTCTTATTGAGGAGCGTTACGATGAAATCTGCAGCGCTTGGAAAACACATTTCAAAAGCTGAGGTCACCAACATCTCCAAGCACGGATTCTGGTTGTTGGTCTCGGATGAAGAGTTGTTTGTATCGTTTAGAGAGTTCCCTTGGTTCAAGGATGCTGCTGTTGCGGAGATTCTGAATGTCGTATGGCCTCAGCTGCATCACCTGTATTGGCCGGACCTTGATGTGGATATAGCCGTCGAATCAATCAGACATCCGGAGAAGTACCCACTCGTCTCAAAAGTATCGGCTCCAGCACGGCGTTCCAACCGAAGAACAAAGGTGTCTCACGTGAGTATGCGAGCGAGCGGACGGATGCCCGGCATCTGATCGTCGAAGACATCGCGGCCTAACCAGCGTCCTATGGACTGGGCCGCGGTTTGCTATCCGCTTGATACCCCACTTCTATCTGCACTGACAGCAGCTCAAGCAGTTCAGCCTCGACCTGGGCAGTTAATGTCAGCTATCAACCCACAGCTGAAGTCCACGACCGACCGCTATCCGGTGATTCAATCGATTGACGGCCCCACCGGGATCTCATGGGTATCAGCTTCCAGAAAATCCCCACTACACCCCTGTCAAAATCCCCATCTGAAAAGCCCGCCCAAAGTTGGTCGATTTCCCCAAGGAATTTGACTCATGCTAGTGCTGGTCCAAAAACAAATGTATCTGCCACATATGAATCACTGTTTCTTTTGACGAACCCCCTCTGCCAGGATACGCTTCATAAGGATTTCATACTCAGCCTTGGCGACACGCCACTCCGTGAAACAACGGAGCAGGCCAATCATAGCTAGTTATCATTCCGGTGAATCATGATTGAATCTGGCAATTTGTATTTTGTTCTAGCTGTTATGCTCTGTATGGCGATAGTCATGGGGATTTATTCGGTTATCCTCTTTATTGCAATATCTCCATTGGCCGTGAATGAAAGAAACAGAAATGATCGGTGGGTTAATCTCACGTGATCGCGAGCAAGGTTTCACTCCGCGTGAATTCATCATGGCAAGAGCAGTACTCTTGTTTAGTCTCCTTGGACTAGCGTTCCACCTGCTTTTCCCCATTTAGGTCAAGGGTGGGTGTTTTCTTCAAAATCAGTTGTTTTTGAATCCTCAGGGCGGTTGCCGTTAAGCCGTTGAAGAACCTACGTCTATAAACCTTGAAATGGACAAGGATTTTTGAACCCTTTACGCCTGTCCTCTTAGCCCGTCCTCTACGTTCTAATAAATCGCGGGCCAACGCTCCTCCGTCGCATGGTGTGCCGATTGGAATATGGTAGATTGTTAAATGACTGCGCACATAGGATCGGTTCATTACTCTGTCTTCTCTCCGCAGTTTCGAGAGCATGCCACAAACTGAATGCAAAATCGCACAGTGCACCGAAGCGAGTTACTACAAATCGACCTGCCCGAAGGACAATGTCTAGTATGGAGGCTGTTATGAGAGCGAATGCCTGTCGCTTACAACGAGGTTTGGCAACACTCACACTTTTGCTCGCTCCAACTATGACGTATGCGATGTCGGGGATGGATATGTCGCCCGCTGGACAGGGAAAACCACTGTCCTCCCTCTCCAAAAGCATGGGCGATCCCATTAATACATCTGACCCAGAGATGGAGCTGACCTACAGTACCGATGGGAACACAGTGATGTTTGTCTCAGGGCGTCAAGGGAGTATTCCGTCACCTGGAGTTCCTTACAGTTTTGATATCTGGATAGCGCACAAGGTAAATGGCCAGTGGCAAGCCCCAATTCATTTGGGGCCGAGCGTTGATCTCACTGTGGGACCAAACATTAATACGTCGGCCTGGGAGCTCGAACCGAGTCTCTCTGATGATGGCAACGTCATTTATTTCACACGATATCAGCCCGGCAATCTGTCTACTGGCGACCTCTATGTGACGCAGAAGATCAATGGTGTCTGGCAACCAGCCAAAAATTGGAACGATGTGCCAGAACTTCCGCATATCAATACACCGACCGGCGAGGAACACTGTCCGATCATCGCCTCCGACAGTCTCATTTACTTCAACTATCAACAACCGGGCGTGACACAAGATAGCGACATTTGGAAAGTTGAAAAGAAGGATGGGGTCTGGCAGAAACCTCAGAGCCTAGGGCCACGGATCAATTCGCCTTATCGTGATCACATGCACTGGACCGGCCTGTCAAAGGATGGAAACAGCCTCATCGTGACCAGTACACGCCCTGACATGGGGTCGCGAGGTGGACATGATATGTGGATCTCCTACAAGAACCAAAAGGGGGAATGGCAAGAGCCGTTGAACCTTGGCGATACAATCAACACCGCTGGGGAGGATATGTGCTGGGCATTTTCACCAGATGGCAAGAAAATGCATGGAAGTGGGGGGCCGCTAGGCAGTTACAATCATGATGTAATGTGGCTCAACAAAGATGATATCCCTTTATTAAAGAATTTTGAGCCTATCGGACCTCCCTCCAATTTGCTGACGACCGGTAAGGCTAAGTCTACCGATATCAAATGACTTTGCGTCCCCTGCTCAAAAGAAGATTGTAGTTTTCTGCCATCACTGGACGTGGGGTGAACCCCTCCAGTGAGACACGAGAATTAGCACACTCGTGTTGATTGGACGGCCAAGCGTCGTGCGAAGCGCGCCCAATCTCGAATGAACGGCCGATTTCCGGCGTGGTACTTGCCGTAGCGACTGTCGCAAAGTGGCTGATGGCAGTCCTCAATCCAAACCTGCCTTTGGAGAAAAACCTTCGGATCTGCCGAAAGCAGACCTTCAACGTTTTATACGAGCGGTACACCATCGCGACACAGGCGGCCAAGGTGAGGAATATCGTGTCTCGCTGGTGGTTACAATACAAACTTTCTGATTGCCCGGTATCAGTCAGGTGAGTTGGCACCACCTATGTCACCGTTTCTTCAGCAAGGCCCGAAACTCTTCGGGTATGGGCATGGACCTAAACGGATGAACATACGCACCACCGGTATTCCCCAATGGCACCCAAATTCGTGAAAATAGCAACGCACCGATAATCCTCGCCACTTGACCGCGTATCTCTACCGGGTCCCGGCGTTTCCAGCCGACCTTCAGCATCCACCAGTGCGCTCTCGCATGAGCGAATGCGAAGGACTGCCCCAGGATATGTGCGCGCTCCAGGTGACCGAACGCTTTGGCGAAGTTATTATCAGAGTAGTGCTCTGCTGCTGCATGCATCTCCCTGTCGTAGGCTTGTCGTAGCTCTGCGTGCATGCTCCTGCCCCTGACAATCAACCGGACCTGCATCCTGAGAGGACTTCGACTTTGTGCTAAATTGGGGATGTACGAAAAACCTCCGACTCATTCACGAGCCGACCGCGCGACTCACTCCGCCTTGGAAGCGGTCACAACATGGTTCAGAGACATCAGCTTCGAATCATTTTGTCGCATCTGATGCCTGATGTTTTGCGGGTCGGATAAGATTTGGCTTTCCCTCTTCACCTACGAAGACAACCAATAATCTCAACGGTACCTCGCCTAAATTCTTTGCGCTATGCACGGTGTTCACAACTTCCAGAAACCCGCTCCCGGCGTTAAATGTCTGTCGAACGCCATCCTCAAATTCCACCGTCATGGTTCCCTCAAGGACATGGACGTAGGTGGGGACGGCATGCATGTGGCGACCGTTCTCCTTCCCCGGTTTGATTTCAACCAGGACCGAGGTCATTTCTGCCTTATCAGTTTTGGGATACTCGATCTTCTGGCCACTGATCGTCGTCGAACCTTTCATCACTGCTGTCACTGTGAAATCATGTGGTTCTGCCCGCACTGCGATGGTCGTCTGGACCAAGACCAGCATCAAGAGGAGTGAGAAAATTATTCTCATCGTCGTACCCCCGTTAGCATCTGTTGTTGAACCGAAGAAAGCGCATGCCCCGCGACCTTGAAAGCGACAGTAAGACATCCCGCACCACCACCATCCCATTGAGTCGGGCATCCCCTTCAACAACGGGAATGGTATCACAGTGACGGTTCATCATTGTTATCACGACCAGCCGGACCGGAACGGGCTCTATCCGTCCTCTTGGCCGTTGGGGCGTCAGGGGGGCATTGTCTCGGTCGAGATGGGAACGCAAGCGTTTTTGTCATGTTATCCGAGAACGATGCAGCGTGAAGCGAGACCGCGGCCTGTTCATCGGCACTCGTTAGGAAGTTCAGAAAGGCAGACCTGCGAGAGGCCGTATCATCACTATTTACACTCTTTCCCGTTGAAGTAGAGACAGGTCGATTCGCCGGATTTGACCTTCCAGGTTTTGAGCACAGGCATTTCATCGTCGCTTTTCCACTCAACAACGAAATCGACCAAGCCGGAGATCGGCAGCTTCTCCATGTGGGGCCGCGCGATTTCCGGAACGTCAATGTAGAACACCCCGCCGAGCTGCGAAATCAGAATGCGGTGCTGTTCCACGTCTACATGAATGACCGGACTGTAGAAGCTCTTTTCTACGGCGAGACTTTTACCGGGCAGACCGGAGATCAGCAGGGCAGCAAGCAGAGTTACAAGCAGAGAGGGCATGACGATCACTCCTTCTGGAGAGGAATCAATAGGACCGCATTATCGCATTCGATGATCGGGAAGAAAACTGCAAAAATGTGGAATCACCGAACGGTGAACGGAGCGGCGGAGACCTCTCCGGATTTGATCCAGTAGGATCGAACATCCGGCGTGGCATGCATGAGAGAAATCAGGAGATAGGCGGGAATCGGCAGGTTGATCTTAGGCCAGATCTCTTCGTAGTCGGTGGCGATCTTGATATCAGTCACAGAAGGACGCGCCGGATCGTGAGGATGGGAATGGTAGACCACTTGCAGATCGAGGCCGTTGTTGCGCATATCTTTCTTGGCGGTTGAAAAGTCCTGCATGTCCATGACGAAGGCGATTTCCGCCCGTTCTTCGGGTGAGAGCCGTTCCAGGTGCGCGGCTTTGGCAGAGTCGAAGGACGAGAGATTCTGCGCGCCTTCCATCGCCACGATATTTTTGATGCGGTAGATCCGGCTGACCACGCCGCCGGTTCCGGCCAGGAGTCCGCAACATTCGTGCGGCGCCAGTTCCCGCGCATGGGCGATCATGTCGTCGAGAATGTGTTGAGGGATGGCGAGGGACGTAGTCATCGAGTTAAAAGTCTGAATGTCTGAAAGTCGTCAAGTCGTTTCAGTGTGAACGATCAGCAAGAGGACTTGTGCCCTTGAAGACTTTTGACTTTCAGACGGGGCTTCGTTAAATCGTGCAGCTGACGGCATAGTCCATGCTAAGGTCTTTGATCTTCGGGTTCGGCCCGCAGAGCGGGCAGGCCGGATCTTTGGGCCGCCCCACCTTGCGGAACTTCATGTCGAGGGCGTCGTAGATCAGCAGCTTATCGGCGATGGTTTCGCCAATGCCGAGCACTTCCTTGATGGCTTCAGAGGCTTGCAAGACCCCCATGGTGCCGGCCAATGCGCCCAACACCCCGGCCTCCTGGCAATTCGGGACGAGGCCTGCCGGCGGCGGTTCGGGATAGAGGCAGCGGTAGCAGGGGTATCCTTGATGCGGCTTGATCGTCGTCAACTGCCCCTCGAACCGGAACATGCTGGCGGAGATCAGCGTCTTCTTGGCAAAGAAGCAGGCGTCGTTGACCAGAAATCGGGTTGTAAAATTGTCGGAACCGTCCAGGACGATGTCGTATTGCGAGATGAGCGGAAGAATATTCTCCGCATCGACCAGCTGGTGATAGGCGTTGATCGTGATTTCGGTATTGATGGCTGAGAGCGTTTTCTTCCCGGATTCGACTTTCGGCTGTCCCAGCGTGGCGGTCGAGTGCATGATCTGCCGCTGCAGGTTCGAGAGGTCGACCACGTCGCCGTCAACGAGCCCGATGGTGCCGATGCCGGCGGCAGCCAGATAGAGGCCGGCCGGCGAGCCAAGGCCTCCCGCGCCGATCAGCAGGACTTTCGCCCGCTTGAGTTTGAGTTGTCCCTTGCCGCCGACATCCTGGAGGATGATATGCCGGCTGTAGCGTTGAATTTCTGATTCAGAGAGGTCCATGGAATCCATTACCCCGCAGGCTGACAAGAAAGAAGGCTGACAGAAGGAAGAGCGATTATCTTGTCAGCGTGTCAGCTTGTTAGCGCTTTCCTATTCCACCACGTTCAATTCGATCGGATCGACGACACAGCCTTTCTTGCGCAGGCCTTCGATCGCGCGCTCAATTTCCGCCGTTTCACCGGACAGCTCGACATCGACCCAGCCCGTGGTTTCGCGTACATCGGCGCGGCGCACATTGGTGACGATGTTGTATTCGCGGCCGATCTGGTAAATGATCGGCTCCTTCACTTTGTCTTCAGGAAACCGGACGTGAAATCGCAAGTGTGAGACATGTGCCATGGTTAGCCTCCCGCGATGGCCGGTACGATTGAGACTTCGTCACCGGTTTTCAACACGGTGTCTTTGCCCTTCAAGAACCGGATGTCTTCTTCGTTGACGTAGATGTTGACGAACCGGCGCAATTCGCCGCTGTCGTCGCAGAGGCGTGACTTGATGCCGGGATAAGACGCTTCGAGCGTATCGACCATGTCAGCAACGGAGCCGGCGGCCACATCGACTTCACCCTGGTTCTTCGTCAGCGGCCTTAGAGGAGTCGGAATACGGACTTTAATCATGCGTCACCACCACCGTTCTTCCCGAGTTTAAAGGTTTTCTCAAACGCCACGAGGCTCGGTTGAATGCGGGTCGGCCGTCCGACGGCGTCGATCACCGCTTCCTGTGTCTTCAATCCGTTGCCTGTAATATAGGCGACCGTCATTTCGTTCTTCTTGATGATGCCTTGTTTGACCAGCTTCTTGAGCACGCCGATGGTCACGCCACCGGCTGTTTCGGCGAAGATCCCTTCGGTCTGCGCCAGCAGCTGGATGCCTTCCACTACTTCTTCGTCGGTGACCATGTCCATGGCGCCTTTGCTCTCGGCGGTCGCCTTCAGGGCATAGTAGCCGTCGGCCGGGTTGCCGATTGCCAGTGATTTGGCGATAGTCTTGGGCTTCACCGGCTTGAAGAAGTCGCGGCCTGCCTTGAAGGCGGTGGAGATCGGCGAGCACCCTTCTGCCTGGGCGCCGTTGATCTTTGTCTGCACTTCATTGATCAGCCCCACGTACTTCAGCTCATGCAAACCCTTCCAGATTTTCGTCAGCAGCGAACCGGATGCCATCGGAATGACCACTTGATCCGGAGTCCGCCATCCCAGCTGCTCCACCGTTTCAAAGGCCAGAGTCTTGGAGCCTTCCGCATAGTAGGGGCGAATGTTGATATTAACGAACGCCCAGCCGTGTTCTCCGGCAATTTCGCTGCATAGCCGGTTGACGTCGTCGTAGTTGCCCTCCACTTCAACGACGTGCGGCTTGTAGATCAGATTGCCCAGCACTTTAGCTGCTTCGAGGTCGCCGGGGATGAACACATAGCAATGTAGATTGGCCGATGCAGCATGGGCCGACACCGAATTGGCCAGGTTTCCGGTCGAGGCGCAGGCCACGGTCTCAAAGCCCAACTCGCGGGCGCGGGTCAAGGCGACGGCAACCACGCGATCTTTGAAGGACAGGGTGGGGTGATTCACCGTGTCGTTCTTGATATAGAGCTCGTCCAAGCCGAGATAGGCGCCGAGATTCCTGGCGCGGACCAATGGAGTGAACCCGGCATGGGGCCCGACGAAATTCGTGCCCTCGACCGGCAGCAGGTCGAGATAACGCCACATGCTGTGCGGGCCGTCCTCGACCTTTTTACGGGAGATCGTCTTTTTGATCTCATCGTAGTTGTACTTCACCTCGAGCGGGCCGAAACACATCTCGCAGACGTGAATCGCCTTGGTCGGGTATTCTTTCCCGCACTCGCGGCACACCAGCGCTTTCATCTTGCTCATAACAGCACCGCCTTCGGCAATCTGTGATTAAGGATGGACCGCACAGCCGGCATACGGATCTCCATCGTCGAATAACTCGGTGATCGTAGGATGGTCACCGCAGAGGGCGCAATTAGGATTGCGCCGGACTTTGATTTCACGGAACTGCGTTTTGCGCGCGTCGAAGTCGAGCATGCGGTTCGTCAGCGGACGGCCGATGCCGAGCACGAGTTTCAACGCTTCCGTGGCCTGGATCGTGCCGATAATGCCGGCCAACACGCCGATCACGCCTGCTTCCTGGCAGGAGGCGACCAAGCCGGGCGGCGGCGGCGTTTTGAACACGCAGCGGTAGCAGGCCGATTGCTTGGGGATGATCGTCGTGACTCTGCCGTCGAAACGCAGGATGCCGCCATGCACCAGCGGTTTCCCGGCGAAGAAGCAGGCGTCATTAATCAGAAACTTTGCCGTGAAATTGTCGACGCCATCAATGACGATGTCGTAGTCCGCGATGATTTTCAGTGCGTTCCCGGCGGTCAACCGTTCTTCGTACATCGAGACGGCCACATCAGGATTCAAGGCTTGGATCTTTTCTTTTCCGGACACAACCTTGGGCCGACCGACATCCGGGGTGTGATGGAGAATCTGGCGCTGGAGATTGGTCAAGTCCACCACATCGCTGTCGATCAGGCCGATCCGGCCCACTCCGGCGGCTGCCAGGTACAAGGCGGCCGGTGAGCCGAGCCCTCCGGCTCCGACCAGAAGAATTTTCGCCTTGGCGATTTTCTTCTGTCCCTTACCGCCGACTTCCGGCAACAGGATATGCCGGCTGTAGCGATTGATCTGCTCGTCTGTAAATTCCATCTCGTAATTCCGTTAGGCGTGAGGTGTGTGAATCCAAGGCATTCCACTCCCGACTTACCCCTTACGCCTCACCCCTCACGTCAGATATTAAAATACTTCTCGATGCTGATATACCGCTCGCCGGTGTCACAGAGAATCGTCACCACGTTTTTTCCGGCCCCCAATTCGTCTGCGACCTTCTGGGCGGCGAACACATTGGCGCCGGCTGAAATGCCCACCAGTAGGCCTTCTTTTTTCGACAACTGCTTGGCGGTCTGATAGGCCTCGTCGTCAGTCACGGTGATCACGCGGTCGAGAATGGTCCGGTTCAAGACCTTGGGAATGAAGCCCGCGCCGATTCCCTGAATTTTATGCGGACCCGGATCGCCGCCGGACAACACCGGCGACCCGGCGGGTTCCACGGCGATGACCTTCACGCCGGGATTCTTTTCCTTGAACAGTTCGCCGCATCCCGTGATCGTGCCCCCGGTTCCGACCGCCGCGACAAACGCATCGACCTGTCCGTTCAGCGCATCCCAGATTTCAACCGCCGTCGTCATCCGGTGCATGGCCGGATTGGCCGGGTTAGAAAACTGGTCCGGCATGAAATACGAAGGATTCTGCGCCAGGATACTTTCCGCTTCTTTGATCGAGCCTTTCATTCCTTCCCAGGCCGGGGTCAGGACGAGCTGCGCGCCGTAGGACGAGAGCAGGCTGGCCCGCTCCATGCTCATGCTTTCCGGCATGACCAGGATCAGCTTGTAACCACGGACAGCTGCGACCAGGGCCAGGCCGATACCGGTATTCCCACTGGTCGGCTCAACGATCGTTCCACCGGGCTTCAGTTTGCCCTGGCGTTCCGCCTCATTGATCATGTTGAGGCAGATCCGGTCCTTGACGCTGCCGCCTGGATTGAAAAACTCAACCTTGCCGTAGATGGTGGCGGCGCCTGGTTTTGACAGCCGGTTCAACCGGACGAGCGGAGTATTCCCGATCAGCTCTGTGATGTCCTTGTGCAGTACCATGGTCACCGGCCCCCTCCCATGTAGAATAGAAACTCCACCTGGTCACCTTCGTTGAGGGGAGTGGTGCCAAGGTGCTCGCGATCCAGGACTTTGTCGTTGACCTCGACCGCGACCATTTGAGGTTCGATCTTTTTAGCTTTGAGCAAGTCGAGGACTGTTCCCCCCTGGACTTCCTCGGATTTTCCGTTGATCTTGACCTGCATGAATGCTCCCAAGTTGGCATAGAGATTAGGGATTTTGTCAAGCTAGCAAACGCGTACTCTGCTTGTCAAGGCGAGCATGTGTGGGGTTAGAGCCATGGACTGAAGATTGGATTCATTCCGCCCGGCACGCAGGGGCAGATCCTGTCACGGGGGAAAGTAGAGACGCGTGCCGACTTCCGATGGCAGCCTTGATCTTTGCGGGTTCCCAAGCTACCCTGCACCATATGGATTGGAAGAACCGCATTACTATCGATCCCGAGAAGCGTGGCGGCAAGCCCTGCATCCGCGGTCTCCGCATGACCGTGTACGATGTATTGGAGTACCTTGCCTCCGGTATGAGCGAAGAGGACATTCTCAAAGACTTCCCCGACCTGACACGCGAAGACATCCGCGCCTGCCTGGCTTTTGCGGCTGACCGGGAACGGAAGCTGGTGTCGATTCCCCCGTCGTGAAGCTGCTTTTCGATCAGAATCTTTCCCATCGTCTTGTTCAAGCCCTGCAGAAGGAATTTCCTGACTCCCGGCACGTCCGCGAAGTCGGGTTGGAAGAGGCGACTGATGTAGTCGTCTGGCAATATGCCGTGCAGCAGGGTTTTGCCATTGTGACGAAGGACGCTGATTTTCATCAACGTAGTTTTCTCTTCGGTCACCCGCCCAAGGTGATTTGGGTTCAGTAGGCAATGCTTCGACAGCCAAGATC
The DNA here is from genome assembly GCA_022842445.1 of Nitrospira sp. Taxonomy (GTDB): domain Bacteria; phylum Nitrospirota; class Nitrospiria; order Nitrospirales; family Nitrospiraceae; genus Nitrospira_D. Next base: position 246,823 of record JALHPO010000001.1, on the reverse strand, counting down.
GGAACATTGCTCCGCCGTCGTGCTAATGATGTAGGCGCCTTCTGTTCTGATCCAGAGAGTGCGTTCCTGATCCTCGACTAAGAGAAACAACGAGGGTAAACTCCTTACTTTGAGGGCTAAGAAATAGGGACACTCTGATTTTCTTGATCCGTGATTCAAGCGGCTGCTCGCAACAATTCAGAATGTCCCCATTCCCGTACCATTTTCTGAAAACGATTATTCTTAGTCGTAAAGCAATGCGCGAATATGGAATGAGAGGGGAACCATGAAAACTCTTGATCGCTATGAGAAGCAAATTCTGTCGGCTTTCGAATCTGGCAAGCTTAAATCGACGGTAACCTCCGAAGCGTCTCTGCGTCGGTATCGCGAGTATGCTCGTGCGACCCTCAGCAAGAACAAGCGTGTAAATATCAGGCTGTCTACACCTGACCTTTCTGAAATCCAGGCTCGTGCCGCAGAGGAAGGCGTTCCCTACCAAACGCTGATTGCCAGCGTATTGCATAAGTTCGTGGCTGGTCGTTTCGTCGAAAAGTCGTCACGCCTAACTGCGCGTTCAAGTGGACGCGGGAAGAAGCGCCGCGCCGCGTGACGCCGCGTTACGTTTCGTAAAAATTGTGGGCGAGGAAATAGGACCATCCTGATTTTCCTGACGTGTGATTCAAGCGACTGCTCGCAACAATTTAGAATGTCCCTATTCCCGGACCCTCGGAATCGCCGCACCAATATAGTCGGTGAGCATAATGGAAGCTGATGCGCTCATCCCGCTTCTAGCGATCGTCGTCTTGGCGCTCATCGTCGAATTGCTGTTTTTTAGATCGTCTGGTTGTAAGGTTCCTTCGCCGGCGGGTGCGGAGAGCGGGCGAAGAAATAGGGACATTCTGATTTTCTTGACGCGAGATTCAAGCATCTGCTCGCAAAAATTCAGAATGTCCCCATTCCCGTACTCCGACGTGCGGCCTCCGCACGCGGCTGAGTTCAAACGATGAGCGTTATGAAACAATGAATCCAGCAGCCCTTGTCGCAATGGCAAATGCTGCATTTGCGAAGGATGTTGCGTCCTCGCCGAGGATTACTTTACGAGGGGGTGACGCACTCGATGGCTACGAGGATCCATCCCCATGTGACCCGGCTCTCGACGAGATGACAGACACCTACTTGGAGCGCTATTCAGGCGGGCTCACATTTCTGGATGCCGCGTCCTGGCGCCACTACTTGCCGCACTTGATCGAGTACGCCGTTCGCCATTTCGGGCGGTTCACAGATGTATGCGACGCATTGCTGAACAACCTGCGCCCGCCCGACCGAGAGCCGCCTCGCTTGGCATCGCTGACGCCAGACCAGGAGAGGGTCGTGACGGCATTCCTTGAGTTGCAGGCTTTCTCTGAGTCATCGGCACATCAAGACTTCGCATGCCAGGTCCTCGAGGAATGGTGGATACCAGGAGCACAGTATCGGAAGCGTATCGAATGATGCCCAACCATTTGGTCAGGCTGGCCGCTATCCCACCTGCTACGACCGGGTGCCTTCCACATTAGCCATTCCCCTATTTTCACTTCGCCGCCCTATGGACTGGAGGAAGCATTGAGCGTCTGGTTCCGCTTGGACGTTTGACGCAAGCACAGTAGCCTTGACTTTAATCCGGCATCGCCGCCACTATGCCGAGGTTTTGGGAGATCGCGCCATGTGGAAGAAGAATTTCCTGTTTCGGGCTTCGGACGACACGCCGATGCCGCAGTCCGAGAACGAACTGTTTCATGATACCGAGCCGGCGATGGACAGCGCCGGGCTCACGCTGGATCGTTTTCTCTCTGTCTGGATCCAGGGCGAGGGCGAGGACGATAAGCCCGAGGTGTTTACCAATGTCTATGTCCGCACCGCCACTCTGGATGTGGTCAAGCAAGTGGGGTTCCTTCAGCCCCTCCAAGGACGGTCTCACCAGATCAAGCAGATGTTGACGCCGGGCCAGAAACAGTTTCTCGGGCGCTGGTTCCTGACTCATGCGCCGCAGGCTTGGGAGGCATCGGACGACAACTTTCGCGAACTGTTTGAATAGGAATGATGGGACTTCGCTGGTTCAACGCGCGACCAGGATCTTCTAAAAGGCTACTGGTCTGGTTGCTTGTCGGCGTGCTGAGTGTCACGAGTCAGGAAGCCTCGGCGACGTCGATAGAGGTCTGGTACGCGCCTGAGGATGAGCCCCTTAGGAAGGTCGCTCAGATTTATGAGCAGGCCACACGGTACATCTTCGTGGCTGTGTACGGGCTCACGTCCCCTATTGTAGTCAAAGCATTATTGGATGCCGGAAAGCGTGGCGTGGATGTCCGTGTCATCACCGACCGCGAGCGGTTCAGTGATCCCAATCAACGGAGAGCGGTGTCGGCCCTTCGGGAAGCCGGGATTCCTATCATGATCAATCGGCACGACGGCCTCATGCATCTGAAGCAAGTGGTGGCCGATGACGAGATCACGGCCAGTGGGTCGATGAATCATACGACCAGCGGCAATCGCTATAACGATGAACGGCTGGATGTCATTAGAGACCATCCGATTGCGGTCCAATCCCGTGAGAAGTTTCTGTCGATGTGGAAGGATCGTGAGCGATTCGAAGAATGGAAATGAATGGTAAGGGGTGAGTGGTGAGGAGTGAGTGGCAAGTGGTAAGTCGCAAGGGACAAGGAGTCGGATGTGAATGGCAAGGGGCAAGGGGTAAGTGGCAAGTCGCAAGGAGTCGGATGTGAAGCATGAAGAGACGGACATTGCGGTGGTTGGGGCTGGTGGAGGCGGGGCGGTGCTGGCCCTTGCCCTGGCGCAGAAGGGGATCAAGACCATTGTGCTGGAACAGGCTCCAGGACCGCCGCGAGGTCTGCGTGGCGAGATCCTGCAACCGAACGGCCAACGGGTGCTCGATCAGCTTGGATTGCTAAATAAGCTGCCTGCCGATGCGACACGGACGGTGCGCCGGTTCCATTTCTGCAAGGTCGGCGGTGAACGGCTCTGCACGGTGGATTATGGAGATCTGCCGGCGCCATACAATCGGGCTGTGGTGACGCTCCCGAATGTGGCGCACCATGCCATCCTCGATGCGATTCAGACCCAGCCGTCTGTGGCCCTCTGGTATGGAGCTGCGTTTACCGGTCTTCTCAAGGAGAACGGTCGGGTTGTCGGGCTGACCGCGAAGAAGGGAACCGAGGAGATCACCATAAAAGCCAAGGTGGTCGTCGGCGCCGACGGGGCGTTTTCAAAAGTCCGCCAGGCCCTGCAGATCCCCGCCGATCTGTATCTGTATCCGCAGGGGTATTTGATCGCGATCGTGGATGCGCCGACACCGGTGACCGAGGCGAAATACTTTGTCGGGAAGCGGACGATCCTCGGCATGTTTCCCGCCGCGGGGAACAAGGTCTACCTCTTCTACATGATCCCTGCCGGCTCATACGACCGGGTCAAGTCACAGGGCCTTCCTGCCTTGCAGCAGGCGTGGACCGCGATCGATCCCTCCAACGAAATGCTGTTTCGGGCGCTGACCGATTGGAGTCAAACCGCCTTCATGCCGACCGGGCGTGTGCGCACGCCGACGTGGGTTGCCGACGGCGCGGTGCTCATCGGGGATGCGGCGCATGCGATGAATCCCCATGCGTCCCAGGGACGTATGCAGGCGATGGTGGATGCGATGACGCTCGCGGATCTGTTGCCTGAGTGCCTGGCATCACAGGACTATTCCGCTGAGCGGCTCAAGCGCTTCGAACACATGCGCCGGCCTCAGATCACCATGCTCCAGCGTCTGGCGGATGAGCAAGTATTGTTTTGGAACACCGCGAATCCCATGGTTGCGTTCCTGCGCAATCGCGTATTCCGCACGCTGGATCGCAACGAGCGGCTGCGGTATCGCGTGCTGTCCACGACGGCGGGACTGCGATCCAGTCCTCCGTTTGGTATGGCGGATCGTTTGATGGCGGCGGGATTTCTTCCGGACCCTGCGGCCCATGCGCCGGAGCGCACCGCGCCAGGGGCGGGGTAACAGGATGGCGGCAGTGGCGTGGACGATTGATGGGGTGCCGGACGAAACGCAGCGATTGCTTCGGTCCTACGTCAAGGACGTGGCTCAAGCTTACGGCGAGCAACTCGACGCGATCTTGCTTTTTGGCAGCGCAGTCCGTGGGGAGTTCCTGCCCGGCCGGTCAAATCTCAACATTCTGCTGTTTCTCCGGTCCTACGACGTGGCGCTCTTGAAAGCCTACACCGGGGTGCATAAGAAATGGAGTAACGATCAAGTCGTGGTGCCGTTGTTTCTCACGAAGGCCGACCTCCAGGCTTCGGCCCTCGTGTTTCCATTGGAGTATCAGGATATCCAGGACTGTCATCGGCTGTTGTGGGGACAGGACCCCTTTATCGGGTTCAAGGTCGATCCACGTCATCTGGCCGGAGAGGTCTTGCAATCGCTGCGGGGGAATCTTGTCCGCATGCGGCAGCGGTTGGTGGAAGGGGAAACCACGGAAGAATCGATGCTGTTGTTATTGCCCCTCTCGATTACGGCGGTATTGCCGGTGCTGCGCGGTGTGCAACGACTGTTGGGCAGGCCGGTGCTATCCCACGGCGAGCCTCTTGTGCAAGATCTCGCAGACTGTTTTGCAATTGATCTGACAGGCCTGTCTGAGGCGCTGTCGATCAAGCGGGGACACATCTCTCCAGGACATAAGGAAATACCGCGAGTCATGGATCGCTACTTCGACGGTCTCGGGCGATTGGTCGATGCGGTGGAACGGCAGGTCGGGCAGAGATGACGCGGGTGTGGATTGCGTACATGGCTGCTGTGCTGTTGATGAGTGCCGTCTTGCCCTGGCCGGCTGCGGGGCAGTCTTCGTTCTACGACCGGCCGAAAAACCGTCCGCAGCTGCCCGGCCCGATGGGCTATGTGAGTGACCATGCCCAGGTGGTCGATGCCGAGTGGAAAGAGCGGATTCGTTCGGTCTGCCAGGATCTTGAGCGGAAAACCGGCGTTGAGATGGTCGTGGTGACGGTGCCCAGCATCAAGCCCTTTTCTTCGGCGAATGAGTATGCAACGGCGCTTTATGAACAATGGCACATCGGCTCCACGCAGCAGGAGCATGGCATGATGGTGCTGGTCGCAGTGGAGGAACGGCAAGCGGCGATTACCTTGGGACGCCAGATGCTGCCGATCATCACACCGGAGGTCAGGCGCGAGGCGGGGAGCCAATACCTCCAGCCGGCGATTGAACTCGGCCATTTCGGCGAAGGGCTGTATCGAACAGCGGTGGTCTTGTCTGCGCCGTCCCAAGAACTCCGCGTCGGCACCCTGTCGAAAACGCATTTCCGTGGCATTGGGTTCTGGCTCGCGCTCGGCACCACTCTTGTGGCCATTGTGTGCTTTTGGTGGATCAGCCGTCCGGATCTTCGCCATCCCTATCGCCGCATTCAGAAGGGCGAGTATTGGGGAACGGGGCAGGGTGGATTCGGAGGCAACTGGGGCGGATTCGGCGGCGGGACCAGCGGGGAGGGGTATAAATGAGTGATGCACTGTTCAGTGATGAGTGTTAAGTTATATCCGACAACTCAAAACTTTCCGATCTAACCCTGCCATTATCTCTCTGTCACCACTGACGTTCCCCCAATTCGGCGGAGATTTGGTTAGTCCACTGCAGCCCGGCTTAAGCTTCGTATGATCGTAACCGATAGAGGTAGCGGTTATTGATCAGAGGAGCCTCGATGTCTTCATTATCGACCACTGTGGAATCGGCGTTAGTTGAGTCGATTCGCCCTCGCCTCCACCACAAGCTCAAGCCCTTGTTCGATCAAAGCAATCGATGCTTGCCGATCTTACAGTCGACGTGCCAGCAGGTCATGAATGTGATGGGTCCAAACTCCAATGCGAACAGTCTTGCGCAAATCATCAGTCGCGACCATGGGCTCACGTGCAAAGTGCTGCAAGTTGCCAATAGCATCGCGTATAGCCCTCAGCAGACGATCGCCTCTGTTCCCCACGCCGTCAGCTGGTTAGGGTTGGATACGGTACGATCTCTCGTGGCGGCGGCCCATCTGGTCGAGCAACTGAACCATTGGCCGCAACGACAGCAGCAGCTGAGAGGGTTGATTGCAAAGTCCCTTATCGCGGCGACGGTTGCCGGAGAACTGGGGGCATCCATGGAATACGCCCAACCGGGGCAGCTGTTTACCGGCGCCTTACTCTATTCCATCGGGGATCTCGCCATCGCATACCAGGCGCCGGAGATCCACCAGGCAGTGCAGGCCATCCATGCCAAGCCGAAACCAGCGGCGGACCGTGCGATCGAGGAGACTCGCATCATCGGCATTCCCCGCATGGTACTCGCTCAGGCCTTAGCGAAGGTATGGAACTTACCCGAAGACCTCGTAGAACTGTTTGGCATGGTCCGGGATCACCCGGTTGGCCGATGGCAGAGTGGACAGCAGACTTATCAGGGAATTGTCATCGGTTCCATCCGGTTGGTCGAAGCCATGACCGGTATCGGTTCGCGCCACGTCATCGAGGAAGCCAAGCGGGTACTCCTGATTGGAAGCGGCCTCCCTCCTAACCGGTTTGCGGACTTGATGCTCGGAGCCATAGACCGGGGCCGGCAGCTGGCTCGTTCGATGGGACTTTCTATGGATATGGCCGAGGTCGCGGCGCCGTCCCTTTCCGAACAAAACAGCAAGCCGTCGCCTCCCACCAAGGCCCCGGTGGAGCCAACGCATGACCGGAAGAGTCAGCGTCCTGTTCCCGCAGTGTCCCCACCGGTTCCGGCTCCCATTCAGGCTCGCCCCCTCGAAACGTTGCAGACCTTTCAGGATTCACTGCGCGAGGCCAATGATTTCAACGGTCTGCTTGGAGCGTTCGTGCAATCGTTGCATAAAGACGCAGGATTCGATCGGGTTGGACTGGCCTTGTTGAATCTCAACGATAGTGATCAACTCGTCGGCCGACTCGTGTTGGGGGCGACGCCTATGGCCCCCTATCTTCGGGCTCTCTCGGGTTCTCTCAGCACTGAACACCGATTGTTTCTAGACGTCCTCAAGCGGTTCGACCCACTTCTGATGGCGGACTTCACAAATCAGACAGAGGGCGCCATGAAACAGGAATTTGTCGAGATCTGGAACCCCGTCTCTGCGATTCTGGCGCCATTGCGGGTGGGCACGAGGCCGATGGGGTTGATCTATTGCGATCATGGTGTGCGCAATCACCCGGTGCTTGCGTCGGACTACCAAACGTTTCTGCTGTTTTTTATGCACACGACGATGGGGCTCAATCGATTGGCCGGCGTGCTGTAGCCGTTCATTCACAAGCCGAAAGCGGTCGGTTCCTGCAATCCGATCGTCTCCGCACGCGGCCCCTGTTTTCATCAACCTGCTCCCGCGGACAACCTCCTTATTTCGACCGGCTCCGCTTGTGTCACCACCGGCAGACCTCAAGGGGGTCCTGCCTCCTAACGCCTGCCTGGATTGCGCCGCGGACCGGTGGTGCGTATGATCGGCCTTTCCCATTTGTAGGGGAGGCTCTATGCCGCAGATTACTGAAATAGCCCCGGACCTGTTCCGAATCACGACTTTCATCAAACCGTTCAATCTTCAGTTCAGCCAGTTTTTGGTGCGCGACGACGAGCCGCTGTTATTTCATACGGGCCCCAGGGCCCTGTTTTCTGAGGTCAAAGCAGCCGTGACATCGCTGATCGATCTGCGGGCATTACGTTGGATCGGGTTCAGCCATTTTGAGTCGGACGAATGTGCGACCTTGCCGGAGTGGCAACAATTGGCTCCGCAGTCCCAGGCGGTGTGCAGTGTTGTGGGCAAGTTGGTGAGCGTGGACGATTGTCTCGCGCTTCGTCCTGCCAAGGGGATGACGGATGGGGAGGTGCTTCAGACGGGGACCTACCGCTTCCGCTTTCTGGCGACGCCGCATGTGCCTCATTGTTGGGAGGCGGGGTTGCTGTTCGAGGAGACGGAACGAACGCTCCTGTGCTCCGATCTTCTTCATCAAGACGGGGACGTGGAACCGACGACGGAGTCGGACGTGATCGGCCGATGTCGGAAGACATTGGTGGAGTATCAGCAGGGTCCGTTGGCGAATTATATGCCCTATTGCACCTTGACGGATGCGACGCTGCAACGGCTGGCGGCGCTACAGCCGAAACGACTGGCGACAATGCATGGTTCGGTTTATGTGGGCGATGGAGGCAAAGCGCTCCAGGATCTGGCTATTATCTGGCGAGAGGTCTTGGGCCCACAGTCATGATCCGAAACGACTGAAGAGGTTAGGGTAGAATCAACCTTTCGGCCCAGCGGAAGACCAAAAGGACTATTGCGCACAGACTCCAGATTGCTGTTTCCCCAGCCCATGTTCCGGTTGGATGTGTCCAGATTCTGTTCAGGGGCGAGCCGCTCTTGTGCCAGGATCGTATTATCCGTTGGACTATTCGCTGTCCGAATCTAATGCGATTAGCGCATTATGGACGACGACCAATATGACGGACGCTGCCATTATCCCGATAATCAATAAATCCATGGCCTGCCACCTCCTTTCCTCGTGATGTGTGTCACCGGCAACGTATTGGATACGGGACATGCAGGATGTCCGCTGTGACCGGTGCTCCCCATCCTCTCTTCCAGAAACGTGCCAAATGCAATATGAAGGAAAATCAAAGGCCTACCAAGTTTTCAGCGCTTCTGATTGGCCCGATTTGGTGCGAAAGACGGAAAAAGGCGAGCCCGGTTCGTAAATGGTGATGTAGGTTGTGAGAGAGTGAAATGGCTTGGGTGCCGGGCGCCGAGGTACCTCGTAAAGCATGTCATGCGTAGGGGATGCCGATTCCCTCAGAGGTAGCTTGACGGAGCCTGCAAACCGGCTGAAAATGGTCCGCGTCGCAGCGTGGGCATCTCATAGGCGTTGAAAAAGGCAAGGTGGTGTCTTGACCCTCTCACTGCATAGGAATCTTATCTATGAATAGTCACGATGTCTGGAACCGTTTTCCGTTTTCGTTGAATGTCTGTGCCGTTCTGGCCCTGGTTGTATCCGGTTGTTCAACCGCGGCCAATGAGACGAAGAATATCCCGGCCGTCTCGCAAGACCTCACTGATGCCGCGATTGAACGCTACATCCGTACCCACCCGGAAGTAATCATGCAATCACTGCAGGCGATGGAAACTAAACGCCAGGCAGAGTTGCAGGAACGTCAAAAATCCAACCTTGCAACGAAGCAGCAGGAATTGCTTCACGATCCGGCGTCACCGGTGAGCGGGAATCTCAGAGGCGAAATCACCCTGGTCGAGTTTTACGACTACCGCTGTGGCTATTGTAAGAAGGCGGCTCAGGCTGTGACGGATCTCCAGAAGGACGATCCGCGGGTGCGGGTGGTCTACAAGGACTTTCCCATTCTGGGCGAACCATCGGAGCTCGCGGCCAAGGCCGCGCTCGCGTCCCAGGCGCAAGGCAAGCATCAAGCCTTCCACGAAGCGCTGTTCGCATCTCACGCCGACATGACCAAGGAAGAAATTTTGAAGATCGCGGTCGGCGTCGGCCTCGACGCAAAACGCCTTGAAGCGGACATGGCCAATCCCCAGTGGCAGGCTGTCATCGAGAAGAATCGGGCGCTTGCACAGGATCTTGGTATCTCGGGGACACCCGGCTTCATCGTCGGGAATGAACTGGTGCCCGGGATGCTGGATTTGAATGGGCTCAAAGAATTGATTGTCCGGGCGGGACAAGGAAGATGATGGATGGTTGGAAAGGCACCAGTAAATCGACGATTTCGATGTATTTCTCGACTGACTCACCAGTCGTACGTCACGATTCCTGGCGAATCGGCTGAGCATGTGCCGCATCAGAAGAAATGCCGCCTACGACGGGGCAGCCAAACGGTGCTACGTCGCGTGCACGGAAAGCAGGGAATATGAAAATTACCGTTATTGGAGCTTCCGCCGGCATTGGGCTTGAGAGCACACGTCTCGCGCTTCAGAAGGGACATGAGGTCACGACCTTGTCCCGCCGGATCGTTCCGCTGCCCGACCACGCCAAGCTGAGAAGGGTGCAGGGGAGTGCGACAAATCCAAGCGACGTGAGGGCCGCCGTGGAAGCGGCCGACGCGATCCTGGTGACGCTCGGTGTGAAGAGTCCCTTTCCCACCACGCTGTTTTCCGACTCTGCGCGTATCTTACTGCGGGTGCTCCAAGAAACCGGCTCCTCCGCGACACTTATCGTGCTGACCGGTTTCGGTGCGGGCGACAGCTGGAGTTATAACTCGCTCCCCATGAGGATTTTCTTCACTCTGCTTCTCAAGGCAGCCTATGCAGACAAAACTGAGCAGGAGCGCCTGATTGCCGGCTCCTATCCGCGCTGGGAAATTGTGCGCCCGGGCCGGCTCACCAACGGCGCCATGACAGGGCACTATCGAGAATTGTACAATCTTGTGAACGGAATGAAGGTGGGTGCCATTTCCCGTTCCGATGTGGCCCACTTCATGGTGACTCAGGCAGAGAGCCCGACCTGCCTCGGCAAGTATATGGCGCTTACCTACTAACACCGAAGGAAAAAATGGGCGAACCCCAGTTGACCATCTGGCTCTGATCCCCTACCATCACACGTGTGCCATCTCTGGAGTTTGCTGAAGCAGCCTTGCAGATCCTTGTCGGGTATCAGCTTATGGGCCTACACAAAGGGTAGACGAAAAAAATGAAAACAATTTACGCATTCGCTCTGTTTGTTCTCGTGCTAGCGCCATCGGCTGTGAGGGCCACGGATCATTGCACGAATGCGGGGATTGAACCGCTGGTTGATCGTCTTGCCCAAGCTTGGGCAACTCGGCAGCTTGGCAGCCTGGACAAAGAAAAGCCCTATCTTGGCCCCATCCAGGTTGTGGTCGAACATTCGACCGCTGACAAACTCGAAGTAAATGAAAAATCAAATTTGGGGGCCATCGAGCAGTGGTTGATGTCGCAGGAACGCAAAGGATTCCCGGCACGAGAAGCGCGGCCACTGCTCTGGTGTGCCAGGGGCCTTTGCTTGTTCGATGTCTCGTCCGGCATCGCCCCTAATCACAGATACCTCAAAAAGGTCCTGTACGAACATAAAAATGGTTGCGTCTATATCAAGTCTGTCTTCTTGCTCGATGGCGATTAAGAACTGACACAGTAGGCTCGGACCCTAACCCGCATTGTTCATGAATACTCCTGCTGCGACAGGTCTGCGATCGTCGGGCTCTCCCTTTGGACTTTCGACGTACTGTCCGAGGACAGGCTCCGCTTCAGCGCGGTTCCTGTCCCGGTTCGGATAGGGACAGATCTCGCGCGCAGCCGCGGGGAAGGGTGTCAGTTCCCGGAGTTCAGCGATTTCGCGACGAACCGTCATGAGTAATGTGGGCTAAAGAATCGTTTGGGAGGCTCCTCAGAGCTTCACCGATAAATGACTTGGAAGCTCTTGGGTGCTCGTAAGAAAGGATTTCCCGGGACCTTTGATTCAGTCACAGGCGGGCAGCTGTGCTGTGGAATCTGCGGTCGCGGAGAATGCATTGATGCCCCGGCCGCGCGCGTCTTTGACATACACGCTTCCTTGCAAGGCCTTGGCTCGTTTCTTCAGTTCTGAGGCGATCTTGCTCACATCGCCGGGATGGGCGATGGGGACTCGTTCGTTGGTGACGACGGCAATTGAGAGACTCATGATCGGAAACTGTTCCTTATTCCCGCGGCGGTCAACGGAGTCGATGAAGCCCGTAAGGCGGTCGTCCTGGTCGTAGAAGTCCGGAATCACCAGATCGAAACGTTTGATGATGGTCTGGCAGATGGCGTCGATGCTATCCGGGCGGCTCATAAAGACGAAATCATCTCCCCTCTCGATGCATTCGTTCAGCGAATGCTCATCGAGCCCGACCATGTCCCAGGCAGGCTTTGACAGAGGTGGGATGATGTCATCACCCGAGTTTCCACAGGCCAGCCCTTTGACCAGGATATCGCGGAGGATCATCTGCTGAATGGGGTCTTGAGCGACATGCCGGAATCGATGATCGAGTTCGGCTTCCAGTTCCATCAGAGTTTTTCCGCCGGAATCCGCTGCATCACCCTCCACATACACCGACGTCACCTCCGTCCGCTGGAGCCGTTCGATCATGGCTGCGTCGAGTGCAGTTCCGGCCGCTACGATAGACAGTCCGTTGGTATTCGTCACCGGCTTTACCAGGACCATGCCCGGTAGGAGTTCTGGGCCACCACTCGTTTCATCGTGCCGAATTCCCTGAGAATGTATTCACGATCCTGCCGGATGCCCAGTTGTCTGAGCGGCTACGATAGGCAGGGGAGTCCGTCGCTCGTCTTGTTCTTATCGGATGAACAGCGCCATTTCTAAAGGATTTCTACCGTCATCTCCATTGACGGTGATCCGGATGGCTGTTTCGCGAGTTGAGGGCTGTGTTGCGGCGCATGTTGTTCCAATGCGGCCGGGGGAGTTGTGGATCGTGAGGTGAGCCGGTCTCTTGAGACAGACGCTTCTAACGGGGCGATAGCCGGTACGGAACCGGCCGCCCCTCTTCCAAATCTTGAAGATCAGACCAAGCAGTTAGATCGGTGCGGGAGGGGTCGATGGCGTCGCGGTATTTTTTGAACTTGGCCGCACTCTCAGGAGAGCTCGGTCCGCGTGCCAGCAGCTTCTGATTCCACTCTTCCAATTCAGCCGGCCTGTGCGGTGTTGCCGTGTGTGTAAACCACGCTGCCACTCCTTCATCGGTAGGGTGGGTCTTGACGGCTGCGGTGAATTGTTCGGCGGTGATGCCGGCAAACTCCATCAGCCGTTCATCCATCGGGCAGGGATAGATGTATTCCCCCTCGGTCCCGGCCAGCACGGCGCGGCATTTATCAATCATGCGGGCCAGATGCACGTAGCCTTCCAGCGTGACTTTCATGCTGCGAGGGAAACCGGTTCTCAAGTCCATAGCTACAACAGACGATGGTTCGTGAAGGTCAGGTTCTTCACCGTAACGGTGCCGTTTTCGTACGAAATGATCCGGCGAGTCGCCGGCAGATCGGATGCGCCGAGGCGCGTATGGGTGTCGGTGAAGCTTTCCACGTTGTTCAGTTTGCCGTCAGTGGGCGAGTAGTAGTAGACGGTGTATCGGGTCGTCAGGTTTTTTTGATCCTGCGTGACGGCGCTCTCTTCAACGTTGATTGTGAAGGCAAACGGGGTCATGCCCGGATGGGCCATTGTCCGATTGATTTGGGTGATGCGGTTGTTTTTAAGCCGATAAAACGAATTCGAGCCGTGGATAATCAGTTTGGTGCCAAAGGGGTGCCCATCCTCCTCCATCGTCAAGGAGTATTTTCCGTCCGATTCTTCGAAGCTGCGCGGACCACGATGGACGGCGATCATGCCGAGCTGTTCCTGGGCCCACTTTTGCGTCTCGGCATCACCGAGTTGGACGGAGACTTCACGCGGACTCTTGACGAGGACGGGACCGGTGGTCTCCTTTCCGTTGATGTTGACGGTCAGGTCGGCAGTGAAGCCGTTGAACTCTTTGGGCCATCGGGCGGTGTTGTCGAACGCCCGGCGGAGCAATTCACGTGCGTTTACGTCGTCGGCTACGGTCGGTTGGTTGTGCTTGTGCTGATCCATGATGTGTTCTCCTGTAGACAGTGTGAAACCGCAATGGAGTATACACGCTGCAGTTGAGGGGGCTCAATGGCAGATATCGCTCTGACCCGCAGTATTCCTGAGCGCTTGTGCTGCAATCTCAAGCGTCTCTCGTCCTTCGACTATGCTCAGGACGGTGAGCCTGTCGAGCCGTATCTCGCAAACAAGGATGGGCCCTATGCTCCTTCTGGCCTGCGTTTCACGCTCGCCTCGCTGAGTCGAAGCGGGCTTCACGAGATGCGAGATGCGTTATTCGGGCAATTCTGAGACATGCTGGCGTGAAGTAGATGAACTAAAACCGGATTGTTCCAAATCCCGGCTTGACTCTGCTATACTCCCTCCATTTTGTGGCTGATCATGTGTTGATTGGCGCCTGCACGGTTGTATCATTAGGCGCTTAGGAAGGTAGATAAAGGACAGATATGGAACGGCGCGCTGCTTCTCATACTGAAGAAGAAGAAATGAACCAACGCCGCAAGTTGCTCAATGCAGCCAGGCGAGGCGATACGAAGGCCATTGGTAAATTGTTCGAGCTCTACCAAGTACGTGTGCTGAGCGGGGACCAGCTTGCCAAGGTGAACCGAAGCGCTGTCTATATGATGCCTGTGGCTCCTTCCAAGGGAGGCAAGGGAAAGGGCAAGGCTGTGTTACCGGCCAAAGGAGTCAAGCCGGAGCCGGCAAAACTGCCGAAAGCCGAACCCGTGAAGCCGGCAAAAGCTCCGGCGAAGAAATCCGCTGGAAAACCTGCCAAAGCCGCTCTAGAGAAAAAGCTAAGAGCCAAGCACAAATAGTTGTTTCCCCGCCGCTGTCCCCTGGCTACTGCACCACGACTTTGAGTCCCCCTCCGGCCAGTTTCGCCGCGACCTCCTCGGCCTGTTCGAGTGAGCCGTTATAGACCACGGCTTCTCCTTCGTGATCGATTCGATAGGCCAGCTCGAAGGCCTTTGCCGACGTCATGCCCGGAATGAACCGGCAGAACAGGTCGATGACTTGTTGATAGGTATGACAATCGCAATTGAAAACGACCACGCGGGACTCGAATCCTGTGCCGGCGCCGGTCTGAATACGTTCGGTCGTCTTGGGGATAGTGAGAGGCGTCGAGGGCGTAGGCATGGAGAGGAATTCTAGCAGACCTGAGTGTAATGGTTAAGCCGCGCCTTGTTCAACCGACCTGTTCTCGATGGTGGTGCCTGTTCGTTCTACAAGCCGGGTGAGTAATGTAAAATGGGCGCGCGAGTCGGTTGCCACAGCAAGCTGTCCCGCTATAGCCAGTTGTATCGTATGCACTAGTGAGGCTGAGGTTTTCAGCAGGGCAAGGCCGTAGTCGAAGACGTCAGCTTCTTTGCCGATGGGCCGTCGCCGGCTGAGTTCCTGGATGCCTGCTACTGTAAAGGGAGCCGTCTCGAAGGAGACATCCTTCAAGCGAACTATCAAGGCCGGCTCGGCAATGCCATCGTTGTCACGCCCTGTGATGTCTGCGCCATCGAACAGACCTCGTTGGAATCGTCGATTCTCCACCAGGGCTCTATGAAAGAGCGTGCGCCAGGTCGAGTCGGTCAGGTCACGATCGACGGCCGCGCAGGCGTCCGGATTGAGTGGTCCGCTGACATTGTAACCCTGCACCAGCCGCTTGCTTGTCAGGAGGTCCGGGAAGGAATCTCCCATACGTTCTGGAAAGGCTGTTGTTCCGCAAAACGGGCTGAGCTGTATCGCCATATAGTCCCGGAAGTGCACCTGCTCATACCGCTCCAGCAGCCACTGCAACGTGCGTTCATGACATAGATGAAACGGATAAAATAAGACGCCGGATCGTGTCATGACAATGATCGACAAAGAATAGTACTCATGTTAGGTTTCCGTGGTGCGACGAATCTTTTCCTCTTGGCTCGATCTGTTTCTGCTGTTCGTCCCCCTGACGGTGGCCCTTGAACTTCTGAAGGCCGACCCGCTCCTTATTTTTATCACATCGGGGCTGGCAATTGTTCCTCTCGCAGGACTGCTCGGCCGGGCTACGGAACATATCACGACCCATGTCGGGGCCGGTATCGGGAGTCTCTTGAATGCCTCGCTCGGCAATGCCGCCGAGCTTATTATCGCACTGGCGGCGCTGCGGGAAGGGCTCCACGATGTTGTGAGAGCTTCCTTGACCGGGTCGATTCTGGGCAACATCTTACTCGTGCTGGGCGTGTCGATGGTCGCCGGCGGCATGAAGTACGAGCGGCAAACGTTCAACCGGACGGCGGCCGGGATGGGCTCGAGCCTTCTGTTGCTGGCGGCCGTCGGCCTTGTTATCCCGGCACTCTTTCACTTCACGGCGTCCGCTCGCGGCGCACAAGTCGAGCACGAGCTGAGTCTGGTCATTGCCATTGTACTGTTCCTGATCTATGGGCTGAGCCTTGCGTTTTCTCTGAGGACACACCGCCATCTTTTCCAGGGAGAGACCCCCGATGCTCATGATCTGGGCGAGGAGCCGTGGAGTTACCGGATGTCGCTGGGCGTGCTGGCGGCGGTGGCGATACTCATCGGGCTGATGAGCGAGATGTTGGTCGGGTCGATAGAGCCGGCCGCTCACAAACTGGGGCTGACGCAGGTGTTTGTGGGCGTAATCCTGGTGGCTCTGGTCGGCAATGCTGCTGAACATTCTACAGCGGTGCTGATGGCCATGAAAAACAAAATGGATCTGGCCCTCGGGATTGCTGTTGGATCAAGCCTGCAGATTGCCCTGTTGGTCGCGCCGCTCCTGGTATTTGCCAGCTATCTGTTCGGGGCTCCGTTGGACTTGATTTTTACCCCCTTTGAGGTGGCGGCGGTCACGATGTCAGTGCTGATTCTTGGATTTGTGTCGATGGATGGCGAGTCGCACTGGATGGAAGGCGTGATGCTGGTCGGTGTGTATACAATGCTGGCCATCGCCTTCTACTTCCTGCCGGCGTGATCACGACTCGAGCGAGACGCGCGCGACGTGCGCGAGAAGCGAGACTGGTCGGTGGCCGCATCGTACCGCATCTCGCGGGTCTTGCATTTCTCGCGTATCGCGCGCGTGTCACACCGTGTCCATGTCGATGACTTCGGTCGCCGCCCACAGGTTTTTCGACTCGGCCTCGGCCAAATCTTTCTCGCGATCAGTTTCAGTCTCTTCTCCGAACGCTTGCGGTTGAGGTGTAGAGCCGCTGCTCAGGCGGGGAGAATCCGATGCCGGGTTCGGCGGTGTAATTGTGCGGCGCCGCTTTTTCGATGGGTCCATGTTCACCGGCATGACGATACCTCCGCAATGCTCGATAGTTTCCTGCCGGATCACAGGGCTTGTCAACGTGTTCTTGCGAGAAGGGCGAGACCGGCGGGACAAGTGAGAAGGTGGCCCGGCTTACGAGGTTGTTTTGGTCTCTCAAAATAGTTTGCCGGCGACGGTATCGGCGTAACGCCGCCCTAACGGTGTCAGTCGTATTCGGTCCGTCGTCGACTCAAGTAGCCCCTGTTCAATGAGCGTATGAATTTTGCTGTGCTGTTCCGGATTTGGTACGCGGTTCAACGGAACACCGAGGAGGAGGCGAAGTCCAAAGATGAGCGCATCCTGCTGTTGTTCCAAGTCCGAGAGGTCGGTGCGTTCTGTAACCGGTAGACGGTGTTCCGCCAGCATGTCCACATAGGCCGTCAAATCAGCCACGTTGCCGAAGCGGACTCCGTTCACATAGGACTGGGCGCTTGGGCCAAGGCCTAAATAATCACCGTCGGTCCAGTAGAGCAGGTTGTGGCGGCAGGCGAATCCGGGCTTGGCATAATTGGAGATCTCGTATCGAATAAATCCTGCTTCACTCAGGAGGCTTTCTGCCGCCGATTCCATGGCGACCTGAAGGGCCTCGTCTATTCTAGGCACAAGATTCAAAGCCATATTCCTGGAGAGTTTCGTGCCGCTTTCGATAGTTAAAGCGTAACACGAGATGTGCGATGGTCTGAGCAAGAGCAGTGCTCGAACGGTGTGTGTCCATGATTCGAGCGATTGGCCAGGAAGCCCGTACATGAGATCGAGGCTGATATTGACAAAACCGGCAGCACGCGCGGCTTCAACGGCGGTTTCCGTGTCCTGCACCCGTCCGGGCCGGCCAATCGGGGCAAAGTCCTGTTCATTCATGGATTCTGCGCCGAAGCTGATGCGGGAGAATCCGGCATCCGCGAGAACTTTCAAGTCTGCTGGAGTGACGGTCGAGGGGTGGGCTTCCACCGTAATTTCGGCGGACGCCTGTATCGGCCAGGCGGTTCGCACCAGTTCCAGCAGCAAGGCCAATCGGGTGGCAGGAAGTGCCGTCGGTGTTCCACCGCCGAAATAGATACTCTGCAACGGGCGGCTCCCGATCGAATCTTGTCGGCGATGGAGTTCGATTTCCTGTGCAAGTGCGAGGTGGAACGCGTCGAGCCGATCCATGCTTCGATCTGTTCCGGCCACTTCGAGGTAAAAGGCGCAAAAGTGACAGCGCTGCCGGCAGAAGGGAATGTGCAGGTAGATGCCGATGTCGCGCCTGGACTGCATCGTTCACCCTGGAAAAGGCCTAGATATGGAGAAGTCTCGTTCCAGCACCACTTCGATTTCATCCTCCGGTGATTTGCCGCGGTTGCGGGTGTGAGCGGTCCAGTGAGGTGTCCGCCGCAGCGATTCAAATACCGCCCTGATCATCTCCGGCTTGATGCGCGCTTCCCATTCCCGTACCCACGCATGAGAATCCTCGTCGCCTTGGTATTCGTCCGGGAATCGGGTTTCCAGACTGAATCGAAGTGTGAAGGTCTTTTCTTCCTGATACATATGCGTCCTCTCGTTGCGATCCGGCAGATGCAATCGTATAATACGGTTTACGAAAAGGAGCGTTATCATGCCCATCTTCGAATATGTCTGCCGGGAATGCAATCATCGATTCGAACAGTTGCTTCATGGTTCTGCGGAAGCAGCCTGTCCTCAGTGTAAAACAAACAAGTTGGACAAGCAGTTTTCCGCTTTTGGAGTCGGGGCCACCGGCGGATGGCCTGTGACGAGCAGCGGAGGGTCTTGCGGCAGTTGCGGCGATCCGCGCGGTCCCGGTTCCTGCTCAATGAACTAGCCTCCCATGGACGAGTCCGGCGACCAGGCGCTGCAACGCGCGATCTCGACAATCTTGCAGTCCGACCCCCTGATCAAGCTGTTGCAGCAGGTTCGGTTAGGCCGTATGAAACCCACGGATGCAGGCTTGCGCGTCGTGACAGAATCCTGGCTGGGTATTTATGAAAAGACGTTGGGCTCAGCCGACCTGACTCGATCCGGTTTTCGTCGGATTGATCCTGCGCCTCGCCTTGCAGTGCTCATCGACATGGGAGTGCTGGCGGTCGACCACCCGGGAGTGGTCTCTCTCAAGGCTTCCTACGACCGGGTGATGGCTCGCGCCAGTACAGAATAGGCGTACGATGCGCCTGCTCCCGCTTCTGCTCGTACCGGTTCTGCTTGTCTCGCCGGCCGCCTCACGATCGGCTGATGCAGCCGAACATACTTCGCTGAGAACGATTTCCCTTGCACGGCTTGATTCGATTCTCCCTCCTGGCACGCAGCTCTTGATTGAGCGGAAGGCGATTGAAGCATTTCTTGCGGCGCTGGACGGGACTCCTCCCGATTGGCCTGCGGTATACGGCCATGGTCATCATGATCCCGGCCACGACGAGCGGTTGTTCAATCTGAACCGGGAACGGGATGCCGCGCGTGAGGGGAGTCCGGCTCTGACCAGGCCTGTGGCATTTGTGTGGTCCGGAGAATTGTCTCAGTTTGACCGGCAGGCCAAGGGGTATCCGGTGTCGATTGGACCAGAGTTCAATCAGACGAGTTGGGGCATTGTTCGGTTTAAGCCTGAGGAGGTACCTGGCAATCTACGGGTTATGCCGGATAGTACTCTTGTTGGTCCGATCAACCGGCGTCTCGCTGCGCATAAGAAAGTGGAAGTATTCGTGGTCATGACGGGTACTCTGATTCCTTCAGAGTCGATCGTCTATGACTTTTCCCATGAAGAGGAGGGGCGTGGTCTGATTATGCCGGTGGTCAGAGTCGAGCGGGTGGATGTGCTTTTGAAGGGGCGGCTAGCATATTAATTTCCGCAAGAGGCATGTCTGTTTTGCGCAGATCATTGAGCGTGGAGCAGCATGGGTGCCGGGCGCTCGGATTGGTCCCGGGACGTACGACATGAATAGCTTGAAGGTCCGCGGTGGTAGCTGTATCCAGTTCCGGCTCGGCATCGGAGAGAAATAAGATCTCCTCAGAATGGAGGTCGAGACAGTCGGCAATACGTCTGTAGGATGAGGGATTCATTTTCGCCCCTATGGCGGTATCGAAATAGTGGGAAATCATTGGAGTGAGGTCTCCGTCGGTCGTATGAGCAAGCAGGAGACGCTGTGCCTGCTCAGATCCTGAGGAATACATCGCAAGTGTGAGCCCCTCTTGTCGCCAGCGACGGAAGGAGGGCGCGACGTCGTCGTATAATTCCGGCACGAACGCACCGGTCCGGTAGCCCTCTTCCCAGATCATGCCTTGTAGAGCCTTTAGCCCCTGGTGTTTGCGATCTCCTTCCATCCACTGGCTGAGGACTCCGGCCAGATTCTCGTATGAAAGCACTACGCCGGATTCTTGCGCGATGGTTTCATGGCACACCGCCGCCCACCGACGGACCTGTGGGTCTATCCGATGATCGTGTAGAAATGACGCGATGTGTTTCTTGGCATAAGGAAAGAGCACATCTCTGACAAAGGTCACCGGGATGATCGTGCCTTCAATGTCGAGGAGAATGCAGCGAATAGCCATTTCAGCAGTACCTTTGTTCAATGTTGGACTCAGTATAATGAGGCACCCACCCTGCTTGATCGGTAAAGATCCGAATAGCACAGACCCTGGGAGAGTCGCCAAGGTCAAACCAGTGTTTCATATTGGCCGGCACGGTCAAAAGATCGCCCGCTGTGCATCGGACCGAAAATATTTCTTCTTCGGGTGTCTCCTTGTGAAACCAGAAGAGGCCCTCGCCGTCGACAAAGAACCGAACCTCATCTTCGCTATGGGTATGTTCACGGAGAAACTTGTCCCGGATGGCGGGCACATTCGGAGTCGAGGGTGTGATCCGGATGACGTCGGCGGTTCGATAGCCGTTCTTGTCCATGAAGGGCTTGAGCCAGCCGGCATGGGCCTGCAAGATGTCTTCGTCGCCCGGACCGATCGGCGCGGCTTCAGCAGGCCGATGGTCATACCAGATACCGCGTTCCTGGAGGAAATGTTGGATCGCTGGTCCTTCGGTGAGGTGGATATGTTTATCGGGTACCCGTAGTTCAGCCATAATGTCGCACCTCCCGTTCGCATTGCAGGAGATATTCGAAGACTTCAAGATGACGCTTGGCGTCCGGGAGTGTCTTGCCCCAGACGTAGAGGCCATGGCCCGCCAATAGAAAGCCGTAGCAGATTCCGGTGTCCGGGAGACGAGGTTCGATGTGTGCTGCCAATTGTGCCATATCCTGTGAGTTCTGAAAAATGGGCAGCCGGACTTCGCAATCATGCCGATCGATTCCCTCCAGACCTTTGAGTAGTTCCCAGCCGGAGAAGCTCACGTACCCTGTCGCCTCGGCTAGTCGGGACAGCAATGCGCCGGCCACGGAGTGGGTGTGAAGGACTGCGCCGATGTTCCGTCTGCGGTAGAGCATCAGATGGAGGAGAGTCTCTGCGGATGGGCGAAGCTGGCCCCCATTCACCGGATGTCCCTCACCATCCACGGCCAGGACAGAGTCAGTATCGAGCTGTTCTTTGTCCATGCCGGAGATGGTAATTGCACAGATTGCCGGCGCGGCTTCATCGGGCAAGTGAACGCTATAGTTTGTACTCGTTGCCGGCGCCCAGCCTTTCCGCGCCGCCCAGCGGGCGGTTTCGGCAACTTGATCTGCGTATCGTTTAAAGTCTCTGAATGTGTCCATTCGGTTAGCGCCAGGTGTTGAGGAAAAGAGCTGATGGCTGATGGCGTGTAGCACGTGAACGGATCAAGTCATTAGCCCCCTCGATTCATGTTCCGGTTTCATACCATCAGCCATAGGCTATAGGCTCTTTTGAGCAAACGCTGCGTACACGAGATACCGTGATACTAGGAGAAAAGACCATAAAGGCGCTACTGGCTGATCCGCCAGGTAGATACTGGTGCAGTGTCAGTGGGATTGTAGGCGGGAATAACCAGCGCAGTTAAAACGCGTCTTTCGCACAGCGGAATCCGATGCCGCTGGCCCGGTCGGTCGGATAGCCATAGTCACGGTCTGAGGCACGGAGGTTCCTCGCCGGTTTGAGCCAGGACCCGCCGCGTACCACTTTGAGAAGCTGCCCGTTAGGCCCTTGTGGGTTGGAGAGTGGGGCGTTGAGATAGGAATAGGGTTCGTACCAGTCCTGCACCCATTCCGAGGCATTGCCCGCCATATCGAGGAGACCATAGGGACTGGCGCTGTCCGGAAAGCTGCCGACGGGCAGGGTGAGGACTTCACCCCTGAGTCCCCGCTCATGAGAGATGCGCGCGCCCTCGCCGGTTACCCAGAAGGCGTTCCATTCCTCTCCGTCTTTGAATTCAACCGTGCGGCCGGCCCAGTAACTGGCGCTAGATGCTTTGGAGAAGTCCCAGAGGTTGCCCCAGGGATAGCGGCGGCCGTCGGCGCCACGTGCGGCCTTTTCCCATTCCGCTTCGGTCGGGAGCCGTTTGCTTTGCCACCGGCAGTAAGCGACGGCGTCCTCCCAGCTGACGTTGACAACCGGATGCTCTTCGCTGCCGGGAAGCGGGATACCGTGGAACCACAACCTGAATTCCGGTTTTTGATGAGTCGGTGCCGGATGCCCGGTGGCGTCCACGAACTGCTTGTAGCGGGCGTTGGTGACCTCGTGGCGGTCGATGAAAAAGGAGCTGACATAGACGTTGCGCTGCGGCCGTTCATCGTCGAAACTGACGCCGTCATCCGGGCTACCCATGAGGAATTCTCCGGCAGGAATCATGACCATGTCATCTGAGGTAGGGGAACCGATGGCCAATGGCGTCTGGCACATGGCAAAAAACAGCAGGGCCCAGGCGATGAGCCTAATCATCGCCCTTTCTTGATCCCGCACGCCTTGGCGACGGCGTCGCGATAGCGGAGCCAAAAGTCGAGGCTTTTTTTGATGTGAGTGAGAACTGATCGTCTCAGCGGCGGCGCTGTGTGATTCACCACCATGTCATAGGCATCATGGCGATGTCCTGCTTCGACCAACTGATGGGCACGGATCAGATCCATGTGGTCGGGTGAAAGGCCATGGTGACGAACGAGCGGATGGTTCCGGATGACCGCTTCGATATCTTCCGCGCTTTTAGGTTCGGACGGTTGATGGATTTCTTTGCGGTCCTTCACGCTGCCTTCGACAAAGATCGTCAGTGTGGCAGCGCCAATCACCCAATGGCGATGGTTCGACATCCGGTCGAGCCACGCGCGGTAGGCGCGGCTGGCCGGTAATAGACGAACCCGCTCGAAGTCGTCAGGGTTGAATCCCAGTCCCTCCATCATGGAGAGAAAGAGTGCGGGGTGGGACGTTCCCAGAGAGAGGCCCCCGGTATCTTCCTCATAGATGTTTTCGGCCAACATGCGACGGACGGGAGCGGGAGGATTCCTTCCATGAATACGGGCGAGAAAAACAGGAAAATCTCTCACGAAGACGGCATATTCCTGCTGGAAGTGAATCTTTAGCTGTTCTTTCGTGAGGGTGCCGGCGGCGAAGTGATCCCAGGCCCAGTGGTGCTTTCCATCCATGATACGGAGGAGGGCGTCGAGAAATTTTGAGTTCGTCATGTAAACAGCCATCGTCTCTTGCCTTCTTGAGCGGTGCGTCGCTACAATTCGCTGGCACAACATGGGAGCGAGTCAATGAATCCGATTACGGTCCAAAATCCCGATGAGATCCTCAGCGTATTAGCCGATGTCACGCTCTGTGGAGCGGGTTTTACGACTGAATCCCTTCTTGATTACGTCCTGGAAGAAGGGTTTACGGAACCGATTTTCCTGAACGCCAGCGGCGAAGATCCGACAGCCTTCTTCAAAGGCCAGCCGAATGCCTGGGCCATCTACCAGGTGCGCGAATGGAAGCGGGTACTCACCATTTCAGGCGGTCCCGGTCAGGAGCGGCGCGCGCGCATCACCGAAACGCCATGACTAACCCGGAGTGTAAAGGGTGAGATCGAAAAGTGCAATCGGATGAACGGCTTTTCGATCGACCGGGAAGACGATTGAGGATGGGGTGAGTATGCGGATGATTCATCTCATCAATACCCAGGATGTGGGGGAGTTGGCCATCATCAAGAGCCTGCTCGACGGCAACCGTATCGCCTATGTTATTCACGGCGAGCATATGAGCAGCTTATATCCGGGAGTGCCGTTCTTCGTCAGCCGTGTAATGGTGGATGTGTCAGACCAAGCCCGCGCCGAAGTCCTGCTCAGCCGACTCAGGCTGTCTATCCGGGAAGCGTCGGCGTAATTCCTGTCATTCACAAGTGCCGCTGCTGTAAGACTGATCAGCTGTTCCGATCACGTGCTATCGGCCATCAGCTATCAGCTCTTTTTCCAAACGAGATACGCTCGCCTCGCATCGTCGGCGAAGCGGGCTTCACGAGATACGAGCGCTCAAGCATGGTCAGTGTCGATTGCCACGACGATATGACTACGGCTGGATTTTGGGGTGGGGCTTCTCTGCAGGGAAGTCACCTGGCCGGCGTTCGCTTGTTCCCTCGTACCAGCCTCCGACGAGTGTGCCTTCCTCAAAATATAAATAGCGATGCCGGATCACGGCCGTGCTTTCCCAGTCTTCGAAAATCCATTCTTCCTGCCGGATACCATCTTTGGTGAAGCTGGTATGGATCGTCTGCGGCCCACCCCAGGATTTGAGAACTTGCTCCTTCGTCATGCCCACCATGACCCGATGCTGGTCGATATGCTGCTGAAAGTCCGGGTCACGCAGCTGGGCGATCATTGGCCAGAGCACCATCATCAGGGCAAAAATGAGAAGTCCCGCATAGATGATGATCCGCACCGGTCGGCGTCGAATAAACGACTCCTCGTCGGGTTTCTGCTCGAGCAAGGCGGGCTCCGGGTTGGGTATCTCAGTAGTCATAGTGTGCGAGGAGCCGGTCGGACAGACCCCTAGAAACGGCGAATGCTAACAGGGGGGGGGAAGGGGCGTCAAGAATCGGCACATTTTGCAAAATCAATTCCTAATCGAAGGCGGGGATGTATACTCATTGTTGATAGGGTATGTGGGTTGGGTGAGTGAGGCAGGTGATGAGACATCAAGGTATAGGACAACAATGTTGTCGTGCGGCGTTGGCCTGTGTGCTCGCTTGTGGACTGGCTTTGGGGCAGGGAGGGCTCTCGGATGCATCTGCCGGTGCCATCTATTCATATATCGATGACAAGGGAAATGCTGTCTATACCGACAAACTGGAAACCATTCCGGAAAAATACCGGGCGAAGGTGAAGGTCCAGCAGTTGTCTGACCCGGAGTCAAAAGTCTCCTCAGCTTTTCACTCGGTTCAGCAGACGATCAAAGACCGGGTGAAGGCGTTCGGATCCAAGGGGTCTTCAGGCACATCGGGTGTGAACCTGAGTAGTTTGGATCAGGAGACCATCCTCAACTATGCCGGAGCAGCAGCGGTCTTTTTACTTCTGGTCATGTACTTCAGTAAAAAGAGTCCCATGATACGGTTGTTGGCGTTGGGCTTACTGTTTGTCCTGGGGGTTGGCACACCTGTACTCATTTATACGAGTACAGGCGGCACGCTCGATGTCATGAAGCAGAAGGCTACCGCGACCGGGCAAGCCCAGCAGAACCGTCTCCAGCAAGCTCCGCAATAACGCTCCTTCCCTCCAGAATTCACACTTCCAGTGGTCTATTCTGCGTATTTCGGCACAGGAATGGTCTTGGCCGGCGAAACCGGTACGGCGGATTGGCGGATGAATTCGCCGCAATAAGGGTTGAGGATGGGTTCATGGGTATGCCGCTGCCGTTGGGTGACCAGTTGCAGGCTTTGAGCGCCGATTTCGACCCGGTCGATCAAGACGGATCGTGTCAGACGATCGGGAAGTCCCTGCATCGAAAACAATTGGTAGCTCAACAGCCAATCCAGCCGGTCTTTCTCCTGTTCCCTGATAATGAAGCGGGCCTCCGGTGACGGAGTTCCTTTGAAGAGCAATACCCAGATATTGGAGCGGAAGGCGGGGCTGGCCTGCTCTGCTGACGGGCGAAACTCGGGAATCAATGACGGCAGCTGGTCGATCGGCACGGGCGGGGACAATTCAATATCCACCAGGCGCACGAACAGGGGCCGGTCCTCGCGCTGGTCGTTCGGATCAGCCGTATAGCTGAACGAATAGCGGACATTCGTTCCGTTGCGTGTGAAGGTATAGACATCTTCTCCGTTTTCCGGAGAGACCAACTTGCTGAAATAGCTCGACCAGTCGGTGATCGGATAATACGTGAAGACGCGAAGGGCGGATTTGCGGTCGCGCACCGCCTGCGGGCGGCCCATCTTTGCATGCAGCTCTGCCCGAGTCAGGCCAAGAAAACCGTCTTCAAAGTACGGCGCGGCGTTGAGATTCGGCGGACACAGCCAACACAAAACGACGAGGAGTACGGTGGTGAGAACGGCTGGCCCAGCGCGGTAAGGGCGAACCAGTGCAGCAGTCATAATAGGCAGGGATGGTATCGGCGGGTCTAAATCGATGTCAAGGATACCGCTTCTGTCGGGTTGCTGGTGCAGCATGCATCCAGTATGATCACGACTCAATGTTTCAATTGGGGAGGATCGAGGGTTGACTACACAGATCAGGCAACAGGCTCAAATCGAGGCGCTGCTCAAGGAGCATATTCTCATTCTCGACGGCGCTATGGGGACGATGATCCAGCAGTGCAAGCTGGACGAAGCAGCGTTCCGCGGCGAGCGGTTCAAGGATTGGAAGAAAGATCTCAAAGGCCACAACGATCTCTTGAACATAACCCAGCCTGCGATTATCGAAGACATTCATCGGCAATATCTGGAAGCCGGGGCTGATATCGTCGAAACCAACACGTTCAATTCTCAGTCGATCTCGCTGGCGGACTATCACATGGCGTCTCTTGGCTATGAACTGTCCAAGGCGGGAGCGGAGTGTGCCAGACGGGCGGTCGAGAAGGTTCAAGCGGCGCAACCGGGGCGACAGTGTTTTGTCGCCGGAGCGATCGGGCCGACCACCAAGACGTCATCCATTTCAACGGACGTCAACAACCCTGCGGCTCGCGGGACGGTCTATGAGGAACTCGTGGCGGCGTATGGCGAGCAGGTACGCGGACTACTGGACGGCGGGGCCGATCTTCTCCTCGTGGAGACTATCTTCGATACGTTGAACGCAAAGGCGGCATTCTTTGCAATCCAGCAGGCTTTTGCATCCGGCGCACGGTCTGTGCCGATCATGGCATCGGTCACATTTATCCAGGCCGGCAGCAATCGAGGCGTCACGGGACAGACGGTTGAGGCGTTCTGGAACTCCATTTCCCATGTGCCGCTCTTAAGCGTGGGCATGAATTGCGCGCTCGGGCCCAAGGAAATGCGGCCGCTGATCGAAGAATTATCGCGCATTGCGCCGATCTATGTGAGCGCCCATCCGAATGCCGGATTGCCGAATCCATTGCTGCCGACCGGTTTCCCTGAAACTCCGGACAGTCTGGCGCCTCAGTTGCGTGAGTGGGCGCAGAACGGGTGGCTCAACATCGTCGGCGGTTGTTGCGGAACTACGCCGGCCCATATCAAGTCGATTGCCGAGGTTGTGCGCAATATCAGGCCGAGAACGATTCCGGTGGTGGCTCCGTATACCAGGCTGAGCGGCCTGGAAGCGGTCACGATCCGTCCCGAGTCCAACTTTGTCAATATCGGTGAGCGCACGAATGTGACGGGCTCTCCGGCGTTTGCCAAGCTGATTCTGGCTGGCGACTATGAGGCGGCGCTCTCCGTGGCGCGCCAGCAAGTCGAAGGCGGCGCTCAGATCATCGACATCAACATGGATGAGGGCATGCTGGATTCCAATAAGGCGATGGAGAAGTTTCTGCGTCTTGTCGCGTCGGAACCGGATATCTGCAAAGTGCCGATCATGGTCGATAGTTCCAAGTGGGAAGTGCTGGAAACGGGGTTGCGGAATATCCAGGGCAAAGCCGTCGTCAACAGCATCAGCTTGAAGGAAGGCGAGCAGAAGTTCGTCGAGCAAGCCACGCTCGTGCGCCGGTACGGCGCGGCGGTGGTCGTGATGGCATTCGATGAAAAGGGACAGGCCGACACGCTGGAGCGGAAGAAAGAGATCTGTACGCGATCCTATCGCATCCTGACCGAACGGGTCGGGTTTCCGCCCCAGGACATCATCTTTGATCCCAACGTTTTGACCGTGGCGACCGGGATCGAAGAACATAATGAGTACGCGCTGAATTTTATCGAGGCGGCACGATGGATCAAGCGGAACCTGCCCGGAGCCAAGGTCAGCGGCGGGATCAGCAATATCTCCTTTTCGTTTCGCGGCAACAATGTCGTGCGCGAAGCGATGCACTCGGCGTTTCTCTACCATGCGATCAAAGCTGGGTTGGACATGGGCATCGTGAATGCCGGCCAACTCGCCGTTTATGAGGAGATTCCTAAAGACTTGCTTGAGCTTGTCGAGGACGTGTTGCTCAACCGGAGGGCGGATGCCACGGAACGATTGGTGAGTTTCGCCGAAACCGTCAAGCAGAAGGGCAAGGCGGTGGTGAAGGACGACGAGTGGCGGGGCCGCACGGTGGAAGAACGATTGTCCCATGCATTGGTAAAAGGTATCACCGACTACATCGATCAGGATACGGAAGAGGCGCGCCAAAAATATCCCAAGCCGCTCTCTGTGATTGAAGGGCCGCTGATGGCCGGGATGAATGTAGTCGGCGATCTGTTCGGGTCCGGGAAGATGTTCTTGCCTCAAGTGGTCAAGAGCGCGCGGGTGATGAAGAAGTCTGTGGCCTATCTGATGCCGTTCATGGAAGAGGAAAAAAAACGGGTAGGTGGATACCAGGCGCAGGGCAAGGTGCTGCTGGCCACGGTGAAAGGCGATGTCCACGACATCGGAAAAAATATTGTCGGGGTCGTACTCGGCTGCAACAACTACGAGGTCATCGATCTTGGCGTGATGGTGCCCTGTGAAAAGATCCTGTCGTCGGCGAAGGAACTGAAGGTCGATATCATTGGTTTGAGCGGGTTGATCACGCCGTCCCTTGATGAGATGGTGCACGTGGCCAAGGAGATGACTCGCGAAGGGTTCGACGTTCCCTTGCTGATCGGGGGAGCTACGACGAGCAAAGCCCACACCGCGGTGAAAATCGCGCCGTCCTATGAGCCGGCTGTGGTTCATGTGCTGGACGCCTCGCGCGCCGTCGGCGTGGTGGGGAGTCTGATCAGCTCTACTCAGAAGCCCGGGTTCGTTCAGCAGGTCCGAGACGACTACGAACGGATGAGGCAGGCGCACCAGGACCGCGGGGCGAAGCCGGTCCTGTCGATTGCCCGGGCCAGGGCTAATCGATTCAGATCAGATTGGGCTGCGCTCGACGTACCGGCACCGTCGTTTCTGGGCGTCCGGACGATCGAGGAGCAATCGTTGGCTGAACTGATCCCCGTTATCGACTGGTCGCCATTCTTTCATACCTGGGAGTTGAGGGGCCGCTATCCGGGGATCTTTGATGATGCCGTTGTGGGACCCAAGGCCAAGGAGCTGTACGATGACGCACGGCGGCTTCTGGATGAGATCGTCGAGAAGAAGCTGCTTCGAGCCAAGGGGGTGTATGGTTTCTTCGCGGCAGCTGCTGTGGGTGACGATATTGAGCTCTATACGGATGCGTCGCGTACGACTGTTCTTACGACCATCCATACGCTGCGGCAGCAAGCGGAAAAGCCGGATGGGCAGCCCAATCGTGCGCTAGCCGATTACATTGCGCCAAAAGATTCAGGGCGAAAGGATTTCATCGGCGCGTTTGCGGTGACGTCCGGAATCGGGTTGGAGGAACTCTGCAAACGCTTCGATATGGATCACGATGACTATAATTCGATCATGTCCAAAGCGTTGGCGGACCGGTTGGCCGAAGCCTTTGCCGAATATCTCCATAGAAAAGTGCGGGAAGAATGGGGATACGGCAAAGCCGAGCGACTGACGGCTGACGATCTCATTCGTGAAAAGTATCGCGGTATCCGTCCCGCCCCGGGGTACCCGGCATGCCCGGACCATACGGAGAAGCGGCTGTTGTTCGATCTGCTGTCGGTTGAACAGGCCACCGGGATCACCTTGACGGAAAGCTTCGCCATGCTGCCGGCTGCCGCCGTCAGCGGATTCTACTTCGCCCATCCCGATGCCAAGTATTTTGCTGTGGGTAAGATCGGCAAGGATCAAGTCGAGGATTATGCGCGTCGCAAGGGCATGGAGGTGCGCATCGTGGAACGATGGCTTTCGCCCAATCTTAATTATGAGCCTGGCGCAACGGGATAAGCGTAAGACGTAAGGGGAAGGAAGACATGGTTGATGGGAGATGGTTGATGGTCGGAATTGGAAGAGGGAACAGGGGTGAGGGGCCGTTCACCATTGGTCATTCGTCAATCGATCCGGACCACTTACCACTCACTACTTGCGACTTGCCACTCATAGTTAGACTGCCGACGATAGGAAATCGTCTTGAAGGTTGACGGCGGCGCCGCGAAGCGCATTCACTATCCGGTGGTACCGTTCGCCTGCCCAGTGGTTGAATGACTCGGCGTCAGGAAACACAAGGTCCCAGGCTTTGGCAGCGTCCAGTAGGAGCAGTTGCTGAGGCCTGTTGTCTCCGGGAAAGAGGACGATGAGTACGGCGGAATTGCCTGTGAGGCTGATGTCGGTAAAGATATGCAGGGTTGCGGAGGAGGGCAGGGTTGCCTCGCGCGATGCCGCTTCAACAAGAGGCTGATAGAGACGGCGAAGAAACTGCGAGGTCACTTCGTGAGGGTTTACAGGAGTCAGCAAGCGCGGGTTCGGTTTCTGGCCGAAGAGGTTTTCGGTGAGGTAGGTGGCGGCCTCCCACGTCGGCATGGCGCCTGAGGTTACGAGAGCTTCACAGAGATAGGCGATCCAGTTTCTGTGCTCCGTCCGATTCCGAGCCGTCACCGTGTTCTTTGCCATCACCGGCAATCCTCCCGTCTTCATGTTGTTGTGGCGCGTCAACACGCTGCTCCGGTTGTTCGTCATCCACGCGGCGCAGGCTTCCAGCCGATGCCGCGATGAGCCGTCATGAGTAATGGGGCGGGTTTCTAGGAGTCGAGGGGGGGGTCGGAGGGTGTAGGGTCGGCGTATTGGTCGCGGATTCGCACAAGTTCGTCTGTAGATGAAAAGAAGATGTCGAGCAGTTCGGGATCAAAGTGTTCGCCGCGGTGTTTGAGCATGAGTTCGATCGTATGGCCGATCTCAAATGCCGGTTTGTAGACGCGCTGAGTTGTGAGCGCATCGAATGCATCGGCGATCGATGCGATGCGGCCTTCGATGGGAATCGCTTCCCCTTTGAGGCCTCGAGGATAGCCGGTGCCGTCGAATCGCTCGTGGTGCGTATAGGCGATGACGGCCGCGACTTTGAGCAGTTCTGCGTCTGATCCGCTGAGGATGCGATAGCCGATCTCGGCATGTTGCGCAATCACTCCGAATTCTTCCTGGGTGAATTTCCCCGGTTTCAACAGGACATGATCAGGAGTGCCGATCTTGCCGATATCGTGCATGGGACTGGCCGTGCGGATCAGGTCGCACCGATCGGAGGACAGCCCGCACCGGCGCGCGAGCAACTCACAGTAGTGACTCATTCGGTGAATATGTCGGGCGGTCGAGCTGTCACGAAACTCGGCGGCGATGGCCAAGCGCTGAATGGTTTCTTCTCGCGAGAGGCGCAATTCTTTCTCGCTACGCTCCAGCCAGTCCAACGCCTGCTGCAAGGCTACGGTGCGGGTGCGCACAATATCTTCCAGATTCTCGCGGTGAAAACGGTTTTCTAATTCCAGCCTGCGGCGGCGAAGGGCGTTAGCCACGTTGATCAACACTTCGCTGGACTCGAATGGCTTGACGATGTAGCCGAACGCGCCCACCTCGATGGCTGCGTTGGCCAGGACCGAGCTGTCGAGTCCCGTGACCATAATGGCGGCGGTCTCCGGACGTTCCGAGAGAATATTTCGGACCAGGTCCATACCGGACTCACCGGGCATGTTGACGTCGCACAGCATGAGTGCGAAGGAGTGGGTGTCCAACTTTTTGCGAGCCTCGCGGGCGTCGGCGGCGAAATCGACGGGGTATCCATGAGGGCTGAGGAGATAGCCGATCACTCGCCTGATGGGTTCTTCATCATCGACAATCAGAATGTTGCGGTTGTCGAGTAAGGCTTGGTGCGCGTTTCGATCCAAAGGTGTTTGCATGGTGTCAGCAGTGAACTGAGTTCGAAGGTTATTGGTAGTAGTCTATCTGTGTATCGGCTGATTCGGTCCTATCTGAAGGACTGAAGAGGATCTATAACTCAAATGCACCTTTTGTGCCATTGAAAAATCATTTGGTGTGACGAGGTGTTTGAGAGCAAATCCATTTTCCAGGAGTGAGTATGCGAAATGGATTGCTATGCCTGTGGTGCTGTTTGTCATGTTGAGCGTCATCAGTGAAGTGATGCAGTGATCGGCAATGTCTCAATCCGCTATGAAATTGGTGTACAGAATTATCCGTGGTGGTCTCCGAATTTTGTACACATCGGATAGATCGTGAGGATCGATGCAATGAAATCACCTCAACCCGTGCCACAATACCTGAAGCAGCCGATCGTTTGCGCTTTCTTCAGGCCTTCACTATAATCGCCTGAATATTGAAGAAAGGGATCTGGAATGAGTGGAATCAAGGGCTTTGTTCGGGTCGATGGGCGGCAACAAGATCAAGTACGCCCGGTTAAGGTGACAAGAAACTTCATCAAACATGCCGAGGGGGCTGTTCTCATTGAAATGGGGGATACCAAAGTCATTTGCACGGCTTCGGTGGAAGAAAAGGTGCCTCCGTTTTTGAAGGGGAAAGGGACCGGGTGGGTGACGGCTGAATACTCGATGCTGCCACGTGCGACCCATGAACGGTCGTCGCGGGAAGCCGTAAGGGGAAAACAGGGCGGGAGAACCTTGGAAATTCAACGGTTAGTGGGCCGTTCGCTGCGCTCGGTGACTGATCTGTCTCAATTGGGTGAACGTTCGATTTGGCTCGACTGCGATGTGATCCAGGCGGATGGGGGGACCAGAACGGCATCAATTACCGGTGCGTTCATCGCCTTGGCTGATGCCTGTCTTGCGCTCAAGAAGAAGGGGCTGATTAAGCGGCTGCCGCTGATCGACTACCTGGCGGCTGTGAGTGTGGGGAAGGTGGGCGGCGAAGTCATGGTGGATTTGGCCTATACCGAAGATTCGATGGCTGAAGTGGACATGAATGTCGTGATGACCGGCCGGGGCCGGTATGTCGAAGTGCAGGGAACGGCCGAACGCACACCCTTTGCAAAACAGGATATGGATGAATTCTTGGCTTTGGGTTGGCAGGCGATTCAGCGATTGACGATCATTCAGAAAGAATTGATCGGCGAGCTGGATTAAGGAGCTGGCGGTGAAGGAGTTTGTGCTGGCAACCCGGAACCGCCACAAAGGTGAAGAACTGGCATCGTTGCTTGGGGATGCTGGAAGTCGAATTCGCACATTGGCAGAGTTTCCTGGATCTCCGGAGGTCGAGGAAGATGGTGAGACCTGTGAGGCCAATGCGATCAAGAAAGCGGTGGAGATTGCCCGTGCGACCGGCATGACGGCGGTGGCGGACGACACGGGGTTGGAAGTCGATGCGTTGGGCGGTCGTCCCGGTGTCTTTGCGGCCCGGTATGCGGGTGAACAGGCGACGTACGAAGATAATTGTCGGAAGCTGCTGCAAGAATTGGCTGGGGTACCCCGCGAACGGCGTACTGCCCGGTTTCTGACGGTCGCTGCAGTCGCATCACCCGATGGAGACGTGCAGACCACCCGCGGAGTTTTAGAAGGACTGATTACGGAGGCATGCCGAGGGGAGCGCGGATTTGGCTATGACCCGGTATTTTATGTGCCGGAGCTTGGAAAGACGCTGGCTGAGTTGACTCCGGAGGAGAAAAATCGTGTCAGCCACCGTGCCAGGGCGTTTCTGAAGCTGCGAGATCTGTTGTGCATGCGGAATGCCGGATAATCAGTGCGAAGCTGTTGCGACAGGTGATTGCTGAATGGACTGAGGACTCGATCCTCAGCACTGTGAAAACGTCGGGGCGTAGCGCAGCCCGGTAGCGCGCCTGCTTTGGGATCACAAAACGGGGGATTGCTGAAGGCCTTGATAGGCGCGGCAATCCCCTTTGTTTATGCGGTATCTAGCCGTTCTCAACCTTGTTTCTGTTTGTTCCACTATTCCTCGATTCAGCCCGGTTTGTGTCTCCCGCTAACACGGTATTAACACCTGGCGTCCACCCACATTTCCGGCCATCCTGCACAAGCCGACCTTGAGGTGATAGTAGGCCACCCCCCAACCCTTGCGTGGCCCCCCTTGTGTGCAAGGGGCCCCCAGGCCAGGGTAAAGGCGTGTGGGTGCCTGAGGACTAGGTAGGGGTGAACCGAATCACAACAGAGTTGAGTTTTGGCGCCGTCATGTTGGGACGTTGGCGACGGGAGAGAAGCACTTAACTCAACTGTCCGTGGAAACGGGGTAGAACCCAGACCAAAGTAACGGTAATGACATGTCGATGAGGCAAGCGCTCGGTTGAGACGTGAATGTGTCATGCCACATGACACCTAAGAAGCGTAAAGCAAAAACTATCGCAGATTATATTATTCTGGCTCGCAATGGTTCGCTCCCGCTCGTGGAGTCGCTTATGCAAAACGTGAATCGTGGCCTGGTCCTGACTTGGCGGCTGGCCGAGGTGGTGTCGAGCTCACACAGCCTGGAAATCCCACGAGACCCAGTAGGCAGACAGCCTGAACGGTCCATACAATGGTCTTCATGTTGGCCTCCCGATACGGTGCGGTGCATCATGGTCATTCCCGACCTTCTTTTCCCGTTCAAAACTAAAATGCGAGAGCGCGAGGGCGGGTAATACCGTAAGAACGACTGGCAAATCCCCGAGACCGCCAGCTTCTCCACTGACCTTTCATTTTGCCCGTTACGATCGTTTTCACAATAAGATCGGCTAGGGTCCTTCCCAGCTACGGAGGTTTCCATTGCCTGGCAGAGTGAGATTGAAGCATCGGAGGAGGTAGTCCAATTCATACCTATTCATATTCATAGGGAGGACAACATGAAACCGCTTATCTGGTCAGTCTGTACGTTGATGGTACTCGGTGGGGGAGTGGGGACCGTAGGCGCCGCCGAGTCAATGATGGATAACGAGGTGACGCCTACGCTCGGAGAGCGTTTAAAAGACACCGTCGAGGGTACGCTGTTGAAAATCGATGGGGAGTCGTACTGGGTCAAGGATACAGACGGAAAGGAAGTTAAACTGCATGTCGATGCGAGCACGAGGCGGGATAAAGTCAT
>JALHPO010000001.1:0-211547 GCA_022842445.1 Nitrospira sp. | reverse complement strand
AAAGACACCGTCGAGGGTACGCTGTTGAAAATCGATGGGGAGTCGTACTGGGTCAAGGATACAGACGGAAAGGAAGTTAAACTGCATGTCGATGCGAGCACGAGGCGGGATAAAGTCATGATCGGCGATAAGGTGAAAGCCTATGTCGAAGACAGTGGGCACATCACCACCCTGCAGCATGATGATAACAAGGTGACGGCTACGCTCGGAGAGCGTTTATACAAAGACACCGTCGAGGGTACGCTGTTGAAAATCGATGGGGAGTCGTACTGGGTCAAGGATACAGACGGAAAGGAAGTTAAACTGCATGTCGATGCGAGCACGAGGCGGGATAAAGTCATGATCGGCGATAAGGTGAAAGCCTATGTCGAAGACAGTGGGCACATCACCACCCTGCAGCATGATGAATAAACGGCGGGAGCCTGGCGGAGCAGTATGGCCTAGGCCCTTTCCTTGTAGGCGTGGTGTTCAGAGAGCAGGTAGCATGAGATAACTTCGGCGCCCGACGGAAACGTGATGCAGACACGTGGAAGTATGGCGAAACCCCCTGGGCAAGCTCACAACGATGAGGACTGTAGAAATTGATAAGTACCGATGGCCTACTAGCTTGTTCTGTGATCTCGTCCATTCGTTCGCCGTGCTGCTTCACATTGTCGAGATGTTAGAGCATCAGTATCAAGAGGGCTTTCGGGCCATTCAATGTCGCCTCACCTCGCTGTTGTCTTGCGCTCTGTCCACTCGATGTACGCACACTGCAACACATAACCGCCAAGGCAGTGGAGGTACACCCGGAGCGCTTTAGCGACATGCGCGATGAGCTGTGTCTCCTGATTCGACATACGGGCAACTTCTCGCCAGATGTTCTGGGCACGAGGTCGGTTCGTGAGCGTACTAATCGGAGGTAGGCTGAACAGGATTCGAGCAAGCCGGGTTGTCGGCTTGAATACCTTCTTGAGGAACGTGGCTTCGCCTGGCTTCGCCTGGCTCCGCCAGGGGCGGGGAAGCTGAAACGCTGGAAGGTGGGCTCTCGTAACCAGCGGAGCGCGAAGGATCAAGAGGCGGTGATTAAGACAAAGCTGCTGGCCGGGCAGATGGTGAGCCCTTCGGCTGAACGGGCACAGGCAGTCACGTTTCGAGAGTGGGCCGAGACGTATCTGAATCTTGAGGAAGTCCGGCAGTTGTCCACCCATGCCGATCGAAAGCTTAAGGTGGGGCATTTGGTGGAATACTTTGGGGACCGTCCCTTGCTGTCGATCACCCCGGAGGATGTGGCGGCTTATCGGGCGCAGCGGATGTGTTATCCGATGACGACGTGTAAAAGATGTCAGAAGTTGATCGGGCGGGCAATCTGTCCGGGGTGCGGATGGCAACGTCCTGATAGTCCGGTCCCGGCATCGGTTCAGACGGTGAATCACGATCACACAGCCTTGACCCATATGTTCAACATTGCGAAGAGCATACGGTTCAAGTTGGTGCTGGATAACCCCGCGTCTCATGTCGAGAAGCCGGATCCGCGAAATGAACGGGACCGGATCGCCAGTGCTGAGGAATGGGCGAAACTCACAGCCACGGCAGCCCCCCATCTCTTGCGCTACTTGACCGTGGCCTATGCCGTCGGACCACGGAAAGGGGAGTTGCTCAAGCTGGAATGGCCGGACGTGGACATGCGCCGGAAGGAGTTCACGCTTCGGAAGACCAAGAACGGAGATACGCGGGTAGTTCCCATGACCCCGGATGTGTTTGACGCGTTCGCCGAGTTGCACAAAGAGCGACGCCTAGACACTCCACGAGTGTTTCTGTATAACGGAAGGCCTTGGAAGAATCCACGAACGGCCTTTGCTGCGGCTTGTCGCCGGGCTGGGATTACGGGCCTTCGGTTGCATGACCTCCGGCACTGTGCGGCCACGAACTTGAGACGGGCCGGGGTGGATACGATGACGGCTATGAAGATCATCGGACACAAGAGCGAACAAATGCACCGGCGGTATAATTCGATCAAGTCGGAAGACCTGCATGAGGCCGCTGCGAAGCTTCAGAGGTACAGGGCTAACACGGTAATAACACTTGCTTCTTCAGCGGCATCAGGGCAAGGTGTAAGTGGTTGTAATTCCAACGTCGGGGCGTAGCGCAGCCCGGTAGCGCGCCTGCTTTGGGAGCAGGATGTCGGAGGTTCAAATCCTCTCGCCCCGACCAATAATATCAATAAGTTAAGAGTTTTATGGGGTGCTTGAAAGAGCTTGGGGGCACAGGCGGGGGCACAATTGACCAGGCTACCAGCCGACGAAGAGATGCCAGATGG
Source organism: Nitrospira sp. (assembly GCA_022842445.1). GTDB lineage: Bacteria > Nitrospirota > Nitrospiria > Nitrospirales > Nitrospiraceae > Nitrospira_D. The sequence continues at coordinate 209,248 of JALHPO010000001.1, read as the reverse complement.
CCGCAGTGTTCACAAACCTCAGCGTCTACCTTGCCATCGCCGAAGAGGCGCTGGTGGAGTCGAAACGTCTGCTAGAAGCTGGCCGAAGGCCGAAGCCTGAGGGCCAGCCAGGCTATATCCTTTCTCCTGACCCACAGCAAAAATCATTCAAGCAGAGCCTGATAGCCATCGCGTTTGCAGGCATGTACTTGGAAGCGCTTTTGAGCCTGATCGGCCGTGCGCGGTGGGGCATAGGCTTCTATGACGAGAGGATTGATCGTCGTTTCACATACGAAGAGAAGCTCAAGCTGCTAGGCATTGTCGATCAAAGCGACCTAGATAGCTGCACGCGCTCCATGCTGGCCCCATTCCTCACAACCGTCTCACCCATGGCACACTGCTATAGAAGGCCTCTAGCGCCAGGCTCTCCGATTGCGCCATCTTGTGGTTTATTCGCCTCCCTTTTAGAATAGACCTCTTGGATGCGCCGTCGATCAGACACTTGCCGAACGTCTCATTATCAATTCGACTCAGCGCCCCTCGCACCTCGTTCTGCAAGGTCAACTCGGCATCTACTTGCCAGAGCAGCTCTTCTTTCCGTTCATTGTTTATACTCTCGTCCCCGGCGTCACGCGTGGACTGATCGCCCGGTTCACGGGCGCTCGCACCCGCTCGTTTGAAATGTGCCGACAGCTCTTGTTCCTTGGCCAGCAGCTGTCGCTTGTATTGGTCTATTCACATTTCCCTCCATGCCTCATTCCCTCCAGTTAGACCGGTTGAGCCACAGCGAGCAACTTCAGCAACGCTTTGGCTCCGGGGCCCGAAGAGGCCGGGTTCTGACCGGTCACCAACAGGCCATCAATCACCACATAGGGGGCCCAGTCGGCGGCCTTACTGTAACGGCCGCCTCTATCTTTGAGCCGGTCCTCCAACAGAAAGGGCACGACATGGTCTAAACCCACGGCGGCCTCTTCCGTATTGGTGAACCCCGTTACGCGCTTGCCCTTGACCAGATAGTCGCCGTCCTTTCCGCGCACGTTGATGAACGCAGCCGGCGCGTGACATACCGCGCCGACCGGCTTGTCGGCTTTCACAAAGGCTTCGATCAACGCGATGGATGTCTTGTTGTCGGGCATGTCCCACATCGGGCCATGGCCGCCGGGATAGAAGACTGCGTCGAAGTCGTCGGCGGACATGTCGGCAAGCCTCTTCGTGCCGGCGAGTTCAGCCTGCGCAGCGCGGTCCGTGCGGAAGCGCTTCGTCAAATCGGTTTGGTTTTCGGGCAGGTCGCTTTTCGGATCGAGCGGCGGCTGTCCGCCCTTTGGAGAAGCAAGCGTGATCGACGCTCCGGCATCCTTAAAAACGTAGTAGGGAGCGGCGAACTCTTCGAGCCAAAAGCCGGTTTTCTTTCCGGTATCGCCGAGTTGGTCATGAGACGTGAGCACAATGAGAACCTTCATAGGACACTCCTTTTGTTTGAGCATGAATCATTTCAGTCCTTTGAAAATTTTCGTGAACCAGCTTGCGTTCTCTTTTTCAGTCAATGGGAAAGGTCGGCATGGTCAGAGCATCTCTAAAGGAACTGGACCCCTCGGCGCCGGAAATAGACGATCAAGCTCGGCAACCTGCTCCTTTGTGAGCTGATGGTCGAGCGCGCCTGCATTTTCCTTCAGCCGCTCGCGGCGGCTGGTTTTCGAAATAACGATGACATCGTCATGGGCGAGCAGCCAAGCTAGCACAACCTGTGCCGACGTCATGCTGTGGACCTTCGCGAATTTGGCGAGCCTCGGATTGTCGAGCAGTTTTGCCCGCTCGGTCGGGGAGTAGGCCATGACCGGGAGGCGCCGCTCGCGCAACCAGGGCAACAAGTCCCATTCAATGCCGCGCCGCGCGAGGTTGTAGAGGACCTGGTCGGTAACTACCGCCGGGCCGCCGGGAGCCGTCCATAGTTCTTCCATGTCGGCAAGGTCCAGGTTGCTGACCCCGTAATGGCGGATCTTGCCGGCCTGTTGGAGCGCCATGAATGCCTCCATCGTCTCGGCAAGCGGGACATCGCCGCGCCAATGCAGGAGATACAAATCGATCCTGTCGGTCCTCATGCGACGCAGGCTGCGCTCGCAGGCGGCTACGGCTCCCTGGCGGGAGGCGTTATGCGGATAGACCTTACTCACCAGAAACACTTCGTTGCGTCTGTCACCGATCGCCTCGGCGATCAGTTCCTCTGCCTGGCCCTCGCCATACATTTCCGCCGTATCAATGAGGGTGAGGCCGAGGTCGAGACCGAGCCGAAGAGTGGCGATCTCCTCCGCGCGTTTTGCCCGGTCCTCCCCCATGTACCACGTCCCCTGACCGAACACCGGCACGCGCTCACCCGCCGGCAGCATGACTGTCTTTATGTGGGCGGCTGTCTTCATCCTTGTCCTCGGCGGATTTGTAACTCGATTCTCCCGACGACGTGCCCGCGCTCGAGTCGTGCATGGGCCTTGGCCGCCTGCGCGAGCGGATAGACCGCCGCAATCGGTACGCGGAGCCGGGCCCCGTCTATGGCGCGCGCAAGTTGTGCGAACTCCCGTGGCCCTGCCTCGCCGTCGTAGGCGAACAGCCGTATCTTCGGACGGCGGCGAGGCTCAGGCTCGACGCCGTTGGGATAAGCGATCCGTCCACCGGCACGGACGAGATCGAGGCATCCCTCAAGCGAGTCGCCTCCGGTCAGTACCAGCGCGGCGTCGATCCCGTCCGGCGCCAGCTTCCGGAGCTGTTCGACGGCGCTCTTGCTTCGTGCGTCGATCACGGCGTCCGCGCCGAGCCGGCGAACGAGGGTCGCGGCCTCCCGGCCTGATGCGGTCGCCAGTACGCGTGCCCGTTTCGCCTTGGCGAACTGGACCGCGAGCGTTCCTACGGCGCCCGAGGCCCCATAGATCAAGACCGTCTGGCTCCGACGCAGGCGCAGCGCGTCGATTCCCTGGAGCGCCGTCAATCCTGTCGTGGCCACGGCGCCGGCCTGCTTGAAATCAAGGCGTTGCGGTACGCGCCCGACGCCGTCGGCATCCAACGCTACGTACTCGGCATAACAGCCGGAGTCATTCGCGAGGACCCGCTCACCAATGCGGAATCGGCGTACGCCAGGCCCTTTTGCCGCAACCGTCCCGGCGCCGTCGGTGCCTGGTACGAGCGGAAACTTGGGACGTCCGTTGGGCCGCCAGGATCCATCCCGTATCGACGCGTCCCATATGCCGACCCCGGCCGTATGGAGCGCGACCAGCACCTGGCCACGCCCTGGCTTCGGCGTCGGTAGAGTGTGGAGTTTAAGGGCTGAGGGCGGACCGAACCGGTCGATTGCGGCGGCCTTCATGGTGGCAGGAATGGTCGCGGTTCGGGGTCTTGCTGTTTTCGAGATCGCCATCGAGATTCTCCTTTCAGCCCGTGATCAGAATGAAGCCGGATCGGCCTCCTCGTATCCTTCGAGGAGCTTGTTGCCCAGTTCGAGGGCGCGGTGAATCGTGGCGATCGACTCCTGCTCATCGCCCCCACCGTAGAACTCCAACATGCCCATACAACCCAGGCCCATCACAGAAACGGTCAGGCCCTGGTTGCCCAGCTTCCGCGTCTTCATGTTTCACCTGTCTCTACCTAATGAAAGAGGAGCATATAGCTGATAGCACGATCAAAGAGGTTTCCTTGCTTGTGCCATACGCAATAGCCCATTTGTCATACGCTCTGCTCTACCCCGGCAGCTTGGCCGCAAGGACATCGACTTTTTCGATAACGGGCGGCTTTGCGAACAACTCGGGCGCTTTCGCCATGAGCGCCGCAGCGACTTTGCCGGAGAGATGGGCTTGCCGGCCCGCCTCGTTTGGAAACGTGTCAAAGATGCCGAACGTCGAGGGACCCAGTTTGATACCGTACCAGGTCGTCGTCGCCAGTTCTTCTTGAACGATTGGCAGGCCGCCCAAAAGGAACTTTTCTACGTCCGCTTCCTTCCCCGGCTTGGCTTCCAGTCTTACGAACAACCCGAGCTTCACCATGCTTCCATCTCCTTTAACCATGTCGATCTCCTTTCCTGCCCGCTTGTGCGTCAGTTTGCCCTTGCGGTTCTCCTCACCCGCCGCCGCGCCAGTTGTAGAGACTAAACTCTCTTAAGTCCATGCCGCCGTGCACATCAGGTGCATCGCCCTTTGGGCGGCTGTCTTGTGACGACACTGTCTAGTCGACAGTGTAAAAAATGCTGTCGGCTAAGGCTTCGAGTAAATACCGATACGCTAGCTAGTTTTTTTGTCCATAGCGCTCATCAAAGCGCTCGTGCATTTTTTTCACCATTATGTGTAGGCTTTTCATTTCATTGATATCAAGGTAACCATTGTTGTTTGTGTCGTTTTGCTCAAACATCCACTGGTGGTGTTTCATGAATTCTGCTTTACTGACACTACCGTCTTTTTCTCTTTGCATCTCAGAAGGATCGTTTCCTCCTTCACTTACTGCATTGGTACTAACTGCGAAAATAACCGTGGCCATTAAAAAAGGAACGACTGCAATAATAAATCCCAATTTTATCCTCTGTATCATGGTGACCTCTCCTTGTATGTTGAAAGTTAGTTGCCCCACCGCTCTCATGATAGTGGCCGATCTACCGAGCACTGCGGCATACGTGCTCAGCGTACGGACACGTCCGTTTGGGATTTTCTTTCGATCCACATTACAGCTCTGGTTGTCTTGCTTGGAGTTCCTGCTCCACCTGGAACCAATCCTCGGCGGCGTCTCCATCTGCCCCACGAGCGTGTGGTTTGATGGCATACCGAATCCGGCGTGGCTGCCTGTTTTCATGCCCTGACAGGGCTTGAATCTCCTCCATTTCACTTCCACAATTCGGACAGCACCATGCTGTGATCGCCAAGGACTCGTTGTCGTCCAGAACAGTTGGAAACGTGTCAAAGATGCCGAACGTCGAGGGACCCAGTTTGATACCGTACCAGGTCGTCGTCGCTGGTTCCTCTTGAACAATCTCCAGGCCTCCACGAAGGAATTTCTCGACGTCCGCTTCTTTTCCCGTCTTGGCTTCCAGTCTCACGAATAACGCGACCTTCACCATGTTTCCATCCTCTTTAACCATGTCTATCTCCTTTCAAATCGGCTTGTACCTCAGTCTGCACTATCTGCTTTCGTCATGCGGCCTCACACCGAGGCGACTGCTTCTTTGATAGCAGCCACCATGGAATCGAGGTCGGGAGCGCCATCGTAGCGCACTCCGTTGATGCAAAACGTCGGCGTGCCGTTGACGCCGCAGCGCACTCCGCTGAGCAGGTCTTCGCGTATCCGCGCCGCATAGCGGTGTTCGCTCATGTCCCGATTGAAGCGAGATAGATCCAGACCGAGTTGGGCGGCATATTTTTTCAGATGTTTGTCGTCCAGCTCCTGTTGATGTTCGAACAGATGATCGTGCATCTCCCAGAACTTGCCCTGCGCTCCAGCCGCCTCTGCCGCTTCCGCGGCATGTTGGGCGTAGGGGTGCACCGTCGTCAGTGGGAAGTTGCGAAACACGAAACGCAGGCGATTTCCCAGCAGCCGCTGGAGCTCTTTCACTACGAAATAGGCTTGACCGCAATAGGGACATTCATAATCGCCGTATTCCACGAGGGTGACGGGCGCCTCTGTCGGTCCCTGAATGTGATCGCGCTCGCCCACTGGGACAGTCAGCTTGGCCTCGGCTCTTCTGGTCATACCGGCACCTCCTGATGCGTCGCTCCTGCTCGACTGTGTTTCTCATGGTTGGTGTGCTGCTCACCGTGGACCCCTTTCAATACCTCTGTGTCACCGCCTCGCGTTTACACCACGCGAGATGCGGCACCGCAGGCGGTTAGCTGGCCTCAAGTTGCGGCAGGATTTCCTGTCCGACTTCTTCGAGAACATCTTTCGCCTCGCGTCTGCCGTACTTGAGGTTCAGAATGACGTGGTTGACGCCGGCCTTGCGCAATGCGTCGAAGAAACGAAAGATGAAGTTCCGTCCGCCGCGAAAGCCTAGATGGATCGGCGTCGGCGGTTCGTCCGGGGCGTCAGCCAGATCGAGGTAGAACGACTGGGTGAATGGTTTGAATTCCTCCTGCGCCACAGTTGCCACGGCGGCGCGCCAGCGCGCGACGAGTTCCGCCTGCTGTTCGAGGGGACGCGGGTAGGTGATCCAGCCGTCCGAATGCTCGGCGATCCATTCTAGGGTCTGTCGGCTGCTGCCGGTGACCAGGATCGGCATCCGACCGACCGGCTTGGGCACGAGGTCGGCCGTCCCGAGCAATGAGCCATAGAGCGATTGAACCGTCGGGAATTCTTCGGCGAGCACTTCGCGAATGACGCGGAGGTTCTCGCGGAAGAGGGCATCGCGGGTATCGAAGTCGATGCCGAATGCCGGAAACTCGATCGGCCGGTCGCCGGACGCGACGCCGAGCACAAGCCGGCCGCCCGAAAGCTGGTCGACTGAGGCCGCTGCCTTGGCAGTATGTAACGGGTGGCGCACGGGGAGAATGATCGAACCGGTGGCGAGTGCGATCCTGCGCGTCTGGGCCGCGATCCAACCGAGATACACCCACGGATCATAGACCTGCCCGATGTCGCCGAAGTTCGGGTCGCGCAATGGCACGTCACGAAACCAGAGCGCAGCGAAACCCAACTCTTCGGCCCGGCGAGCCAGATGTTCCTGGTTGCGCATCGTCGGCTCGTCTCGTTGGAACGCCTCGATCGGAAAAAAGACGCCGAGGGTCAAACGGCCCCGCTCGAACATCTTTTGAAAGCTGTAGCTGTCAGCTACGTGGGCCGGTTTGTTCACTCTTAGACCACCGCTACCAGAACCGTTTGATCTTGACCGACCTGACGCGCAGTAAGCAGGATCTCAGGCCTATTGGTGGCAGCTCTTGGTGTCATGCCGGCACCTCTTGCTTTGACGGAAGTGCTTCAAGGGCCGCGAGTATCCCATCGGCGCCGGGATTGACGCCGACTGGGGACACATAGCTCCAGCGAATCGTCCCCTCGGCATCGATCACAAAGAGTGCGCGCTCGGAAACGCCGTCTTGTTGGCGATAGGCACCGTATGCGCGAGCGACCGCGCCTTTGGGCTCGAAGTCCGCCAGCAATGGAAACCGCAACTTGCGATCCTTCGCGAAGGCGAGGTGGCACCAGATGCCATCAACCGAAATACCGATCAGTGCCGCGTTCAAGCGGCGAAACTCCGGCAGGAGTTCGTTGTACAACGCCATCTGGTCCCCACAGACCGGACTCCAATCTGCCGGGTAGAACGCAAGGATCACGGGAGCGCCGTGGAATTCCCGCAACGAGACGAGTTGATCGGGCGTACTTCGCAGCGCGAAATCGGGCGCCGGATCGCCGGGTTTGAGCACAGAAGTCTGATTAAAAATTTCTTGCTTGTGTTTATCAGTACTCATAATAAGTCCTCTCCTCTTCTAGGCAACTTTCTTCAGGCTATTGTGGGGATCAAGGACAAACATTCGGCAACACCGTGTCGAACTCTTTATAGGCCTGAGGCGCCTGGTCCAGCGTAATCATCGCCACATCCATCGCCTTGGCCGGCTGAATCTTGCCGTAGAGAATGGCTTGCATCAGCTGCCGGTGGTACTAACCGGTTGCCCATTTTTGATTTCAGCCTCCATATAGAAGACCTTGTCGGCCCATCTCGGAGAATTGACGAAGATTCGTCCTTCGTGAGACACCGTCACGCCGGTCAGCATGGCGCCGTCAAAGTAGGCGACCGGCTCTAACACGCCCTGCGGCTTGACCGCCGGCAGTTCCTGAGTCTGAATCATCACGGTTCCTCCTCCAACAATATGTTGGGAAAGTAAGACCACCACGCTCGATCAGGCATTGCCCGGCGGACTTTTCGTCGCTTATGAATCTGGTCCACGGGCTCTTTTCCTCATGCGGCTTTCTTCAGGCTGCCATGCGGGTCAATGAGGTACTTTTTAGGCGAGCCCTCATCGAAGAGCCGGTATGCCTCCGGCGCCTGATCAAGTGAAACCACCTCGACGTTCATCACCTCGCTCAAATAAGGCATTCGGTCCCACAGGATCGCCATCATCAGGTTCCTGTTGTATTTCTTGACCGGGCATTGGCCCGCGGTCAGCGACGGCGATTTGATCCATGCCTTTCCGAAATCGAGGCCATAGGTTCCTTTTTTGACTGCTTCAGTCTTAGCCTCGGCATCGCCTGCCGTATAGATGCCTGGAATACCCATTCCGCCGCCGGCGCGAACAATCTCGAGTAGCCCGTTGAGTACCGCCACGGGATCATCCTCCGCGCCCGGGCCGTGGCCATGGGCCTCGAAACCCACGCAGTCGACTCCGCAATCCACCTCCCGATGCCCCAGGATTTCTTCGATCTGGTCAGGGAGGGGAGTGCTCTTGGAGAGATCTACGATTTCATAGCCGGCCTTCTTCACGACTTCGAGTCGGCCCTGATCTGTGTCCCCGACGATGATGCATGACGCCCCTAACAAGCGGGCTCCGGCAGCGGCGGCCCGACCCACCGGTCCGGCCCCGGCAATATATACTGTCGATCCCGTCGAGACTCCCGCCACGACGCACCCGTGGAAACCGGTCGGCAAGATATCCGAGAGAAAGGTCAGATCTTTGATCTTTGCCATAGCCTGATCCCTGTCGGGGAACCGCAGAAGATTCCAATCGGCGTAGGGGACCATGAGGTAGTCGGCTTGCCCGCCTTGCCAGCCGCCGAGGTTGAAACCGTAGGCGCCGCAATCAATGCCTTGGTCATTGACGTTCATGCATACGTCGGTGTGACGCTCCATGCAGTTGCGGCAACGCCCGCAAGAAACATTGAACGGGACTGAGCAGATGTCTCCGGTGTGGATGAACTCCACGTCCCGGCCCACCTCGACGACTTCTCCGGTCATCTCATGACCCATCACCATGCCCTTTGGAGCCGGAAAACGTCCCCGGTAAATGTGCTGGTCGCTGCCGCAAATATTCGTGACAATCAGTTTGAGAATGGCCCCATGATCACACTTTCTGCCGCCCGGGCCGACGAGTTTAGGATAATCAAGAGTCGTGACTTCTACCTTCCGAGGTCCCATATACGCGAGTGCGCGATTGCTTGCCACAATTGCGTTCTCCTTTTATGCTTATGCTACGGTTTCAACGACCACTCTTTATTTAAAAGCGGCGGCACCGGCTCCTCAACGGCCTGATCATGCTCGCCCGATCCGCCGCTCACGCCAATGGCGCCCACCACTTTGCCGTCTCGTTTCAGGGGAATGCCGCCCGCAAAAATCATGACGCGGCCGTCGTGAAGCGTATCTCGTAAGATTCCCTTCCTTCGTATCCCGGCTTTCAGCCTGATTGCGCTTTTGACCGGCAAAGAAGCCGCCGATCTTTCTCTTGTTGCGACATCTAATTTGCTCATATTGCTTACCTCGACTGATTGCCTTCCTCGCCATACGTAACCCCCCGCAGCTTAAGATAGATTTGATAGGGCCGAACCTGGAACGAACCCTAGGCGACGGGATTAACCAATGTCGCCCCTCCGAGTGGCCGTGAGAAAGCATCAACACTGCAATGGGTCGAAAATATACGTGTTCAGCACGCCGTAGTGATCTGATCGCGTTCTGCTCTGGATCAGAGCTGTACAGGTCCTTGCTGGGGCGTACAACCATGTGCGTATCTCTCGGGCCCTGGGGACAAGAAAGTTGGACACACAAACAGGCACATAGTGTAAAATCCGAATCCGAATCGGAGGTGCAGTCCCCGCAAGTACTTGAAAGTAAAAGCGTGCGCCCGTAGCTCAGTCGGATAGAGCATCAGCCTTCTAATCTTTTCAGGCCCTTCCACGTAACCCCTTGATAGAATAGCAAAGCGCCTCTCCCAGAGCGGTGTTTATCGTGTTTTGGTGTTCAGTTTTATTCAGGTGGAATGAGGTCGTTTCAGTCGATTTTTGTCGAAAAAGGAACACGCCGGGAACACGTAGGGTTTATATCTATGTTTGAGGATCGGTGCCGAGGGACAGACGGCACGATGAAAGGCCCACCGACGAAACTTCAAGCAGTTATGTGGGGATGAACGGGGAAAGATGTTTCACAACGAGCAGGAAATGTGTAGCGCGTGTCCTTCAGGCGGTATTGTCGGTTAACCCCTCGATGACTCGCTCTAACCGTTCGCGCTCAGCCTCCGCGATCCGAAAGAACGCCAGCCCGAACGTTCCACCACTCACCCACTGCACCGTTGCCGCCTCAACCATCAGCGGCCATTCTAAGCCCGGGGCAAAGATGCGGAGCTCTAGCGGCATGCCAGGTGTCAGGGGCGCAGAACTTTCAACCCGACAACCACCTGCCGAAAGATCAAGGATCGCTCCCGTTGCATCTAATTTCGGAGAAGCAGAAAACGTCGTGCGAAATTGGACCTTGAATCGCGGTGTAGTCCGACGGTCTTGCGATTTCATATCCCAGACGGTCAGCCCGACTACCTTCCCGTCAATGACCCGCTGCCCGAAGGTAATCCCATGGACATCAGCTTCTTGTTCGGTAGCGTATAAAACGTCTGAGTCAAATTCACGGGTCTGAATGCCTCGTGGATGCTGGACCGAAATGAAGATGTGAAGTCGCCACTTCTCCCAGTTCGTTTCAGGACGTGGGGAGGATTCAATCGTGTAGCCTTTGTACTCGGCCTGTTTTCCCATAGCCCTCTCAGTCTCCCGTTGCCAATTGAGTCACTGTCCGCGATTCGACGCAAGATAACACAGCGCGCATGCACTGCAAGAATTCAGCGGATGTCGGCGGGTTTGTGCTGTGGAGGGAACACGCCGGGAATAAGTAGGGTTTGTACTTAGTTCAGGGATTGCTATCCTTTTGAAGGCTTTCGCGTTTCCCTTGATCTAGCACCGAATCTTCCAGCCTCTGCCTTAACTCCTTTAGGTTCTCATTTCCTTTTATGTAAAGGCACATATACGCAATGAGTGATTTTCGCACCAAGGAATAGAGCCTCGCAAGGTCCTCTCCGCTGATGAACTGTTCTGGTGTTTCGGATGTGGCATCATAGTTCCCGTGAAACAAACTGCCGCGCTTATTGAACATACCTTTCAGAAATCTATAAACCTCGTCGGGTGAGGTATCAATGTACGACGTGCCAACTAGGACGGCACAAGTTTGCGACACACGATAGGTGAGCTCTGATTTGTCCGAGGGGGTATAAAGAGCTTCAAGCGCAATCATTAAATTCGCGAACTTCTCAATAGGTGTGTCTTTGCGGTGTGATTCTTCAAAAAATTCAACCGCTATTCCTATCGCGCGTTTCACCCTTTCTTTAGTCTTTGATAGGTCGTGTTGCGAGTGGTCTCTATATCGCTTTGAGAGCTCCCAGACTGATCTAATATCTTCAGATTCTGAAGTATGTAAGAACCCTTTCAGTTCAGGAATATTAGATCCTTTTCTCGGGTTGCCCATATGAAAGCTGCCGCCCCCATGAATTTGGTTTAACCATTGGGGATTAAAGTGAGGAACTACATAGTCAATATCTATGCTCCCGTCGCTTGCCAACTGTAAGGTTCTGCGAAAGTCGGAAACCTCCTTCCAGCGTCTCGTTAACCAACTAGTAACGGTTTCCGTGTCAAAGCCTTCATTGTCTTCGATGCTTGCGAAGCTATGCCCGGGTTGGCAATTTAAAAATTCTCTGTATGCGCTAGGGGAGAGTATGGTTTTTATCTGGTCGTAAGAGAGAACTTGGATTTTCCAATCCAGGTCAGGATGATTGAAGGGCGGATGTATATGCACATTGAAGAGGTGAAAGTAAGCAGTCTTGTGAAAATCACCTTGCTCATATAGTTTTGTTTCTAATAAATCAAGTTGCTCTTCCAATTCATTGGTTGGTACTCCAAAACCCAACAAGGTATTTCCATAATAGATAGCGTCCGGTAGCGGTCCAAACAATAGAGTGTCCAACGCGTGGGCCAACGTTGTTACATCACCGCAACAACGTGCCAACATTTTGTCATTTTGAAGAAGCAATCCAAGCTCCTGCTCTAATGATTGCTGGGTCATTCCCCTTCCAATGACCTTAGCAACTTGATCAGGCGTATCTTGGAGACGCAGGAAAGCACGAAGTGGGCTCACATACTGTACGCCAAATTCCCTAAGCTTCGGAACAGTACGTCGAACGAATTCTCTTAGCGCTTCATTCTTCGACATAAATTATCCCGAGTTCTCGGGCCGCGCTCAAAGTACAAAGGCGCGGCCTGCCCATACGGGAACTCTATGGATTTGGAGATGTTTCAGCCTCATTCAGCCTTGAACCTCCGCCGGATACTGAGCACAGTCATTAGCACCAACAGGTCAGAGCACAGCCCCTGAATCGTCAAGAGAATACTGCCTGGAGGAGTGGCAGGAATAATCAGTTTTCGCGAATCAAAGAAGATGCCGAACGGATTCACAAGTGAGTGAAGCGGAAGAAGCGCCGAGCGGGTCATGCGCCCGCCATTCTCATCGAGTAATATTGCGTTTGCTCCGACATACTTCAATTCTGGATTCACCATGCCTTGATCAAAAAAATAGAGAAGCGCACAAGTAAATAGGTAGAGACCAAGTAGCCACAACAGTGGCCTCCCTGGACTGGTCCCGTATTCGGCGAATGTTCCGTAAGTCCAATTCGTCAGCCTTGTAAAGCCCTGATCGTCTGTGCGCTCAGAACGTAGCTGCAAGGCTCTCATCAGGTTGGCCGCAGGAATGTTGTCGTGTTTCTTGAGATGCGAATGCAAACTACGGTATGCCTGTGATCCTTCGAACAGGCCGGTCTGTTTCACTGTGGTGGGGAAAAACACGTCCTTGAAGATCACGGCCCCTTTGAATGGGTTGGGACTGTCAGCGGGCGGGCAGTCAATGTTCGCAATGCCTCCGCCTTCGATTGTCAGATTCTTCGTGCACTCTGTGGGAAGAACTAGTGTGCCAATCCAACAGTGTTGCAGTTCCAGACTCGGTCGGTAGGCATTGTTGGTCTTATTTATTAGGATCAGCTTCCCAATCACACAATTTACGAATCGGATGGGTTGATTGCAGCTATCCGGATTGAAGTGAATGTTCCATGCAGTGAGACCGGCGATTTCTAGTGCTTTGAAGGTCCCGCTGATAGAGAGTTGCCAGGCATCGGTTGACTCTATTGTTACTTGATTGTAGTGAACAGTAGTCGCTTGTGGGTGGAACTGAAGGCTCCATTCTCCCATGGCTTCGTTCGGAGAATCGAATCGTAGATCGGACCAATGCTTCTCTTCCCTCGTCACTAAGCTGATGTATGCAGAGACGAGATCAGGTGACTGGCCCATGCCTCTGGAGTACGCGTAATCACGGAAGCTTGCGTGAGGCTCAAATGCGGAAGGCGGGGAAGGGTTGTGGGGGCGACACCACACATCAAACCCTTGAGGAAAGCTCTGTTGCCTTACCCAATGCGACATAGACATTCGTCAGAATATACGGTGGGCGCAGTCTATGCCGGAAACTGTGGAATACACAATAGCGTCAAATAATTTGGGTGAAAAATGTCAGACGGTATCCGCTTATACTGGCATTTCATTATCCCCCGTGCCACCCTCGAAAGCCTCCACCGCGCCAATGTGCCTACACTGAATGACGCTCAAGCAAGTGCCAAACCCGGCGAAGGAGTATGGGTTGCCCGCGAGAACATCACGGGACTACACTACTGCGCAAGAGAGGAGACACGCGCCATGACAATCTCGCATGTGCTGGCCTTGCTGCTCTTAGGCGTAGCGTCTTCGGCCTCCGCTCAATCTTCCTCACCATCGTACCCGTACTCTTCCAATTCCCTGGACTGGTCCTCCTCAAGAGCAGACAGCCCGTACTATGACGACCGGCACAAGCCAGGCTACCAGAACAGCAACGCCGGATATCTCGGAGCAGACCTCCCGCCGTCCGAGTACCAGCCCGATGCCAGAAGCCGCGAGTACCAGCGGGAACGGGACAGCCCTCTCCCTCCTTTGGATGCCGGGCAGTACTCCTCCCGGCTCAACCCGTATTGCAGCGGGTCTCTCTGCGGAAGCTCTCGCTGACGCTCGGCGGGAAGTGACTCAGTACCCTTTATTTACAAATCCTCTCAGAAAGTGCCCACAGGAAACCCTGTGTTTTCGTGCTGAGGCAATGCCCGTCATGGCTATTTACAAACCACTTGTGAAGTAAGGACGCCTCCGGACGGCCGGAGGCGTCCCAGGAAAACACTCAGCGCTTCAAGACATGAGCGGCAATCCACTCTTTCGCCTCAAACGCCACATTCATCAGCGCCTCAAGGTCATTCAGACCGAATGAGGTGCTATTGCGCCACATCCCGGACTGATCCTTGAACGGCCGAGAGAACGTCGTCGCGAAGAACGGACCTTTCTCGCTGGTGTTCTCCCAGATCGTCGCCTTGATGTTTCCACATCGCAGCTGGTTCGCGGGTTTCTTGTTGGTCGCCATCTTGTTTCCTCCTTATGTTGAACTGAAGTTGGCTCTCGCACAGAGAGAGGAGAGCCAACGCACAGTTCACGGAGGAAACGTGAGGCAGAGGCCGTTGCCGGCGTGCCGGAGAGGAAGAAGCGGCGGGAGTGACAGTCTTACTGGCGCGAGCGGTGCGCCTCGCAGGTGCTAGCCGGTCGGCCTAAGCCGCATGCGACCAAAAACATGGGAACACAGTTTGATGCCGAATATTCTGATGCCTCCAGAAAAGACTCCCGGTACACTTTCTCCTCGCAGGCACCCTTCTTCCTCCATGCCGCAAAACCTTAGTTTCATCTCTGAGTGGTGATCGCGTACACCATATCGCCGACAAACCGCCGGAACGACTCATTTTCGACGAACTGCTTGTAAACCTGCGTATCGTCCTTCAGTAGGTGCTGCATCACCTTGCCCAGCGCCTGATCGTGCGCCATGCGCGCAGTGTGCGGGGTGTTCTCCTTCGCGTTCTGGTAGGCCGTGTCGGCGGCGACCTTGGGTGCGATGTCGTCGCGGATACGCTTCGCCACCCGGTCGGTGTCGGTGAACAAGGTGCCGAACTGCTCGTTGAAGGTCTTGATGATTTGGCTCAAGCGATCCATCTCGGGCTCGGCTTTGTGCCCGTGAGCGTCCGTTGGCACGGGCTCAATCTCCGCATCCTGGTCAGCCAGGGCGATCTTCATCGTTGTCTTTTTCTCAACGCGGTAGCTGTCCATATCGATAGCCTGGAGAATGCCTTTCGCGAGGTCCTCCTCCTTCGGCGCAGGTAGCTTCGGCGTCAGCAGGTCGAGGAAGATGGACAGCTTCTCCCACTGTGCGTTGCTGTACGAGATCACTGATGACAAGAAGGCATAGGTGCGGCAGAAGACCTTGGCCTTGCTCTTAAAATCTACCTGGCCGTCTTCGTCGAGCCTGTCCATATAAACGGCCACACACGCATCAAGGATCGGGTCGAGGGCGTCGCGATCCGCGCCGTCGAGAAACAACGCCACCACCTGCCGAACCTGCTCCGGCGAATATACCTGGACCGCATCGAGCGCCGCCTTGAGGTCGTGCAGCTTGTTGGGGTCGGTCTCCTCGGCGAGCAGCGTGGTACGGTAGTAGTCCTGGAAGGCGAAGGTGATCGCCTCGACGTTGTTCTGGAAGTCGAGCACGAAGCAGTCGTACTTTTGCGGGTGCGCGCGGTTGAGGCGCGACAAGGTCTGCACCGCCTTGATGCCCGAGAGCGGCTTGTCCACGTACATTGTGTGCAGCAGCGGCTCGTCGTAGCCAGTCTGGAACTTGTCTGCGCAAATCAGGAAGCGGTACGGGTCGGTCTGGATCTTGGCGGCGATCTCGCCGCTCGAGAAGCCGTTGAGCGACACCTCGCTGACCCGCGCGCCGCCGTAATCGTGCTCGCCCGAGAAGGCAACGATCGCCTGGTACGGGCTCTTGCGCTCCACCAAGTACGTCTTGAAGGCGTGGAAGTACTGGATGGCCCGGTCGACACCGCTCGTCACCACCATCGCGCGGGCCTGGCCGCCGATCTTCCCGGCCGCCAGCACCTGCTCATGGAAGTGGTCCACCATGATCTCGGCCTTGAGCCCGATCGCGTAGTCATGGCTCTCCACATACCGGCGCAGCTTCTTCTTGGCCTTCTTGGTGTCGAATTCAGGGTCGTCCTCGGTCTTCTTGACCAGCTTGTAGTAGCTGTCCACCGGCGTGTAGGCCTTGAGCACGTCGAGAATGAAGCCCTCCTCGACCGCTTGCTTCAACGTGTAGCTGTGGAAGGGCCGGTGCTTGACCTTGCCCTCGGCATCGGGCGGCAGCGGCTCCCCGAACATCTCGAGCGTCTTGTTCTTGGGTGTGGCGGTGAAAGCGAAGTAGCTGGCATTGGTCAGCATCTTGCGCGCTGCCATGCGCTTCTCGAGCGCCTCGTTCACCGTGTCTTCGGGGTCGGTCCCCTCCTCTTCATCACCCTTGGCGTCGCCGAGCGCCTGGCTCATCGCAGCAGAAGTCCTTCCGCCCTGGCTTGAGTGGGCCTCGTCAATGACGATGGCGAAGCACTTGCCGCCCTCGGTGGCGATTTCATCAAGGATATGGGGAAACTTCTGCACCGTCGAGACGATGATCTTCTTCCCCTCCTGAATGAATTTTCGCAGGTCACCAGAATCCTTGGCATGACCGACCGTCGCCCCAACCTGCATGAACTGCTTGATGGTTGTCTGGATCTGATGGTCAAGCAGACGCCGGTCGGTAACGACGACGACCGAGTCGAAGATGTCCTTATCCTCGCGCTTCAGTCCGATAAGCTGATGCGAGAGCCAGGCGATGGAGTTGGACTTGCCGCTACCCGCCGAATGCTGGATCAGGTAACGCTTACCAGCCCCGTGGGCGCGCACATCGGCCAGCGCCTGTCGCACCACGCCGAGCTGGTGATAACGCGGCCACACCTGCTTGCGCTTCTTTCTGCTGGTGCGTGGGTCCTTCTCCTCGACGATCTGCGCATAGTTCTCAAGAATGTTGGTCAGGCCTGTTGGGGTAAGGACCTCTTTCCAGAGATAGTCGGTCTTGAGGCCATGCGGATTGGGTGGGTTGCCAGCGCCGTCGAGATAGCCCTTGTTGAAGGGCAAGAACCACGAACTCTTGCCTCGAAGTTCCGTGCACATCTGCACCTCGCTATCGTCCACGGCAAAGTGCACCACGCAGCGGCCAAACTCAAAAAGCCGCTCGCGCGGGTTGCGGTCACGCTTGTACTGTTCGATGGCATCCGCGACGGTCTGCTTGGTGAGGCTATTCTTCAGCTCGAAGGTGGCGATGGGCAAGCCGTTGATGAACAGACACAAGTCGAGTGAACGGCGCGTCTCGTCCATGCTATAAGCAAGCTGGCGTGTAACCGAGAAACGGTTCTGCGCGTGAAGCGCCTCGGCCTTGGCATTACCCGGTGAGGGCGTACCATAGAAGAGATCGAAGTGCATCGGCCCGTGCTCCACACCCTTGCGCAGCACGTCAATAACACCGCGCTTGCCGATCTCGGCGGAGAGCCGGGCAAGGAACTTGAGGCGGTTGATGTCCGTGGGGTCGCTGGCGTCGGCCATTGCCAATTTCTTGAACGCCTCGGGCTGGGTGTCAGGCAAGAAGGCGAAGAGCTGCGACACATCGAGCGCGTGGGCGCGGTCATAGTCCTGCGCGCCCCCTGCGATATAGCCAGTCCCGCCATAAGGCGCGAGCCGTTCAGCAGTCATGTTCGGCACGATGGCGAGACCATCCGTGCCGGTCATGTGCCGCATGATGAGCGTTTCGAGGCCCTTCTCGCTGGTGTCGGTGCTCACGAGGAACCTCTCATCAAGTAGCCATCAAGTACCACGGATTCTCTTACCTGTTGATTTCAAAGGAGCTGACCTTCCGTTTCACTTGCCAATCCCCGTTCTAATCAAGCAACCATCAAGCAACGCAAAAATCTTTAAGCTGTACCCTTTCAATGCGTTACGAGGAGCAGATTGTTGCGAAAGGGTTGCCGGAAAGCAAACCATCAAGCAATTCCTTCTTTCGCTGTGGAAGCTCCCGCCCAGAACGGGAGATAGGTTCGATTCCGCGTGCCTGCCTCTGGATCCCGCACCAGAATCGCCCCTGCCTCGATGGCCTCGTTGAGTAGACGAGACGCCAGTGCGGCGTTCTTCTCGTCGATCCCGAAGCGCTCCCGGAGGGAGGTATTGGTCATGGGCTGGCGAGTCACATACCGCAAGCACGCGTGGAGGTAGCACGCGCGTACTCGATCCGCCTTCTCCATGTCCTTCAGTACGCGATGGCCGAACAGTACGACGCGCATGGACTCGCCCGGCACCTCGAACAGGGGTGCAGGAAGTTGAAAGAGCTCGATCTGGAAAACAACCTTGTCAATACCGCTCCCGCGTTCTTCGCAGATGCCGAACCTTCGCATGAGCGAGGCAAGCTTCTCATTCCGTGAACGCGGCGGCTGATCGAGCAAGCGATCGGTGGGAACCAATGGCCGGCCAGGGTTCGTGACCTCCATTCGATCATCAAACACTTCGGCCATCGGCCCCGCACCCGAGATAGAGAAGTCTTGGTGGATAAGAGCATTCGCGACAACTTCACGCACGACAAGCGGCGGAAACATCGGTACAGACTTGCGCAGCGCTTGCTCGATCACCTCATTCGTCGGAAGCACCGCGATCACGCTTTGGATAAGAGCCTCAAAGCCTACAGCATAGCCAGATACAACCGATTGCTCCTTCGTCGTCAGGATGCGGCCCTTCCCGGCGTATTGAACAATGCGCACAATCTTTCGCCGAAGGCCATCGAACTTTGACAGATCCTTGGCGAACAGGATGGCTCCGAGGTTGGTAATGCTCCACGAACCGCCCTCGGCCCGCTGAACAAGCCCATCGGCTGCAAATGCGGCGAGAATACCCGTTTGATCAGACGGAAGCGGAGTATGGAGAAGGTCAAAATACGACGGAAACGCCAGCAGCTGAAGGACCTCGTCACCGCTCAATCGCTGCGCGGCCATGCCATCCTCAAAGGCTGTCACCGTGAAGCACTGCCAGAGCGCGCGCTCCTTCTCAGGATGGTCCTTGAGCTTTTTCTTGTACGAGCCGACACGGATATATTCCTCACCGCTGAACCGAACAGGTTGATGCAGCGCACGGTCGATTTCTAGGAGCACGACACGTGCGCCATCGACCTCACACGCGTGGAAACGGAAGGGAATCTGCGGTTGCAGCAGTCGCGTAAGCCAGTTCTCCAGATTCTCGTTGCCCTGCTTTACTGTCGTGGGCTCAAAGATAGTGCCAACCACGTTCCTCGTACCATCCTCGACACCCCATAAGACGTAAGCCCGTGGCTTATCGAGCAGTGCGGCCGCGTTCGCCAGCGCAGAGATGTACTCACCGATCTCAAGGGGGTTTGAATTGTTCGCCTTAAATTCGACCCACTCAGTTTCACGAGGCAGCGTGCGTAGCTCGCGGACCAAGCTGGCAAAGTACTCTGTGGAACGGTCCGGACTCACGCCTCAGCCTCCTGGGTCACTGCGTCGAGGTCCACGTCTCCCGTTTCCTCATCGCCCTCGGTAAGGGCGTCTGCGTCATCGAGCTTCTCTGCCTCATCGGTTTCTTCCGGCAGCTTGGCCACCGCCGCTCGCACATCAAGCTTGCCGGTGACGACATCGGCAACGAGGCGGGTGCGGTATTCGCGAAGGAGATCGATCTCGCGGTCGAGGCGGGAGATAGCGGCGTGCAGTGGGGTAAGAGAATCATCCAAATGCTTCTCGATCACAGTGCGTTCATCACCAGGTGGTAGAGGTAAACGCAATTCCGCAACGTCCTTGATATAAATCGCTTGTTGCGCGCTTGAAGCGGAGGTGAACCACAAAGATGTCTGTGCATGATGCGCATTGAGTGCGTAGTAGAGAAACCCGTGGCTGTAACCCTCACGGCAGTTGCAGAGAATCACGCTTCCCATCAGGCAGAATGGCTCACTGCTTTCGACGATAGCTACTCGACCAATCGTGGCGCCACGGCTAACAATCAGAACATCGCCTTGTTGAGGCCGACAGCGACGCCAAAACTGTCTTGCTTGCTCCGGGGTAACGAACTTATCTACTCCCATGAGGATCATTCGGTCTCTGACATCTTTTGCGGAAAGCAGAGGAATGCCCTGATCCGCCACCACCGGGGAGATGTGCTCTCCATCCGTGATCCTGCGAACCATAAACTTCAGTCGTGCGGCTTCCCAATGCTCCGGAATGTCGCCGAGCCAGGGGATGCCGGAGGGTTTGAGGAGGACGGAGGGGTCGAGGCCGCGGGTGACGGCGCGGTGGATGATGGCCTGCTTCTGCTCGTTGAGCAGCGCGATCACCTTGCGCTTCGCCCGGATCGCCCGCTCCAGCCGCCCGTTCGCCCAGTCCAGAAACCGCACAATCGCCGCCTGCTCGTCGGGCGGCGGGAGGAGCACGGGAATCTGTCGCATTCCAGGGATAGATAAATCCCACTGACCGACTCGCACCCCATCGGATGCCCGCCCAAAGTGCGCGATGTAGGGTTTGCTGCGAAGCAACTTTAGGCCGAAAGCCTTGTTGCCAATACGAAAGTCGAAGACATAGTAGGCTGGGCTGACAATTCCATCGCATGGCGCGATTCCCATTGAGCCCTGCCACGCCTTCATCTTGTTGATCACGAGATTGCCGGCACGAGCCATCTTGTAGTTGCTCAGATCTTCCGGAATGACGTTGTGATTCTCATCTGCATCGGTGAGGGAACGGACGAACACGCCTTTCTCACGAGCAACTGACAACAGCGGCAAGTCGGCTCGATTGCGTTCTGCCCGCTTCGAGATGAGCGTACGGAGGTTTCGTACTTCCCACTTCGCCGGGACAGCGCCAAGCCACTTTGACCCTGTCTCCTTGTATTCCGAGTACGGTTTGAGGTTGGCAATCATTCTGTTCTGAATCCTGTCGTCGTAGCATTATCCAGCTTGCGATGCAGCAGTGAAATTAGGGATAGATAATCGGCAGCATCGTCTTCGCCGTCCCAGAGAATCTTCGGTTCGTGCGCAAGAGGATTCCGGACAGCCCCGAAGCATCCTTTCAGAAGAGCGGCAAAGCCTTTGTGCTCAGTCTTCTCTGTATCGGTCCGTAGCGTATTGATGGCAAGAAGCGGGCACTCGATCGAAAAGGCATGATCGACTAGTGCAGCGCCATCAGCCGAGATTCCAGATAGATCGCGTATTCTCTGGGCAAGCCCTTTGCTGGATTCGAAAACGGCGTGAAAGTAGTTGTCTTGGAGCAGCTCGGTTCGGCAGTACTTCAATACTTCGGGATGTATGCGGCGCCCCTGGAATTTGGCCCGAATGGTTCGGACACGTCTCTCGGCCTCATCGAGTGTTCGTGCGGCCTCACGTTGTCTGAATTTTCCATCCTGGCCGTATTCGAGACCGGAAAAGGCCAGGATCATATTGAGTTCTTGTCGATTCGCCTCAAACTCTGTACTCCGTCCAACAAAGCGGGCAGGAATCAAGAAGGATTGAATGAAGTCGAGCACGCGATTTGCGCATTGATGCTGCTTTTGCGATTCGAGAAATACCCAATAGAGGCGACGCCACTTGGTGGACTCACCGGATGCGTCCGCCAGCCCACGATCGTTCAATACACGGGAGATGTCCGTCCCGGACCCACATTCGCCTAGCAAGCGTGCCAATGCTTCAATCTGTCCTTCCGGGAAGGATGGCACGGCATTCATCGTGATTTCTCCCCGATAATCTCACCCAGCAGCCCCTCGGCCTCTCTCTCGATGGCCAGGATATCGGCGGTGATCTCCTCCAGCGTGCGCAGCGGCTGCGGCTTGTAGAAGTGCCGCGTGAAGCTCACCTCGTAGCCGATCTTGGTGGCGTCTTCCTTGATCCACGCATCGGGCGTATAGGGCAGCACCTCGCGGCGGATGAAGGCTTCGATGCCGCCTTCTTCCAAGAGCGGCACTTGCTCGGTATCTCGCAGGTCGGAATCAGGCTCGTACTCGACAATCGCGGGCTTGCCTTCCACCGTCGCCTCTAACAGGCCGCGAAGCGGATCGGCCTTGGCCTTGCCCGGCTTGTGGACCTTGGCAATGACGGGTGGAGCGGTCTCGACGCGCCAACTCACGGCCTTGAGGATCTGCTTGAGGTCGGCGGCAGCGAGCTTGATGTCCGCCTTCTTGAGCGCGGCCTCAACGCGGTCGCGGAAGATGTTGTGGTCTTCGAAGAGCTGATCGCCCAAGGCCTCGCGCAGCTTCGTGGCGACTTCGACCAAGCGGCCATCGCGCTCCCAGGTTTTGGGATCGAGCAGTTTCTTTTTCTTCTTCTCAGGCAAGCCCTTCTTCGCACTAGCACCTTCTTCATCATCGCCTTCGTCTTCGTCGTTCCCCCAGTCGGCCAGGCGCTTTTCGAGCTGAGATGAGACCTTGGCGAAGTTATTGAAGAGGTCATCGCCGAACTCCTCGTACAGGGACGCCCGAATGTCCTCGTCGCCTGAGGTGAAGCGCAGCGTTTCGATAGCCTTGAGCGTGAGCTGGCTGTGCAGGCGAAGCGGGCGCTCGACCGTGACCTTCCAGTAGCCAAAGGCGGCGTTGGGGAAGATCTTCGACTCGGGCGCCTCCTTGAAATCGAGGAAGGTGCGGCTGATGCGTTCAATATCCCCAGGGGAAAGCTCACAGTTCTTCTTGCCAAGATTCTTCCGCAATGGCTTGAACCACTGGCTAGCGTCGATGAGCTGCACGTGGCCCTTGCGGTGTGAGGGCTTCTTATTGGACAGCACCCAGACGTAGGTGGCGATACCGGTGTTGTAAAAGAGGTTGAGCGGCAGCGCGACAATGGCCTCAAGCCAGTCGTTCTCGATCAGCCAGCGTCGGATGTTGCTCTCGCCCTGGCCGGCGTCGCCGGTGAAGAGCGACGAGCCGTTGTGCACCTCGGCGATGCGGCTGCCGAGCGCCGACTTCTCGTTCATCTTCGACGCCATGTTGGCGAGGAAGAGCATCTGGCCGTCGCTGGAGCGGGTGACGAGCGACAGCTCTTCGCCCTGGTGCATCACTTTGAAGCGCGGGTCGCGCATCCCGTCCTTGCCGCCCATCGCTTCGAGATCCTTCTTCCAGCTCTTCCCGTAGGGCGGATTGGCGAGCATGAAGTCGAACCCTTGCGCAGGGAAGGCATCGTGCGCGAGCGTGGACCATTCCGCGCCACCAACAATGTGGTCGGCGCTTTCGCCTTCGCCCTTCAGCAGCATATCCGCCTTGCAGACGGCGTAGGTCTCGGGGTTGATCTCCTGACCATAGAGCAGGCACTTGACCTGCTGACCGCGCTTCGCGCCAATAGCCGTCAGTGTCTCCTCTGCGACCGTGAGCATGCCGCCCGTGCCGCAAGCGCAGTCGTACAGCAGGTAGGTGCCCGACCTGATCTCGGCCTCAATCGGCAGGAACACGAGGTTCGCCATCAGGCGAACGGCGTCGCGCGGCGTCCAGTGTTCGCCCGCCTCCTCGTTGTTCTCCTCGTTGAACTTGAGGACTAGGTGCTCAAAAATTGTGCCCATCGCATGGTTATCGATGTTAGCTGGCGAGAGGTCGATCTCCGGGTCTAGGAACTTGTTGATCAGCGTCCCGATTGCATCGGCCTTAGAGAGCGTGTGCAGCTGATTCCGGAACTTGAAATTCTCAATGATTTCCTGAACATTGGGTGAGAAGCCGTTGAGGTAGTCCTCGAAGTCGGCGAGTAGCTGCTGCTGACTTCCGCGAGACCTGAGATCGCGCAGAGTGAAGTTCGAGGTGTTGTAAAATGCCTGACCCGAAGCTTCACAGAGCGCCGCACGCTGCTCGGTAATGTGCGCCTTGTCGAGCATCTTCTTGGTATCCAGCACCTTCTGCTTGGTCGGCTCGAGCACCGCGTCCATGCGACGGATCACGCACATCGGCAGGATCACATCCGGGTACTTACCGCGCTTGAACAAATCGCGCAGCACATCGTCGGCGATCCCCCAGATGAAGGAGACGATTTTGTTATGAGTTGCTTGATCCACTATCTCCTCGTTTCTCTCATTCATCAGTTCAGGCAGGTGATTGCCCGTAAAGAAATTCAACCGCAGCAACCGACAACACTTTCAGCCACGCCGGTGATTCCCAGGGCTAACACTTTGAGCATGAGTCGGGCGCGTCCTTTTGCATTGCGCGTCGGTCTCGATATGCTAATTAGATGGTCGAGCACAAAGCACAAACTCTAGGGCGTGCTGCTCTCCTTGCTAGAGCCTCCGCTGTAGTAGAATAGCTTGTTCTCAGTTGGGTCGGGCTCACGCTTCGCGAGCCCACTCCTGTCAAGTTTTTCTCCAAACTTTGAAACCTTCTGGACGTAGCAGCCGACATCGTCAGCGATTTGCCGGGCAAACACGCGATCACCTCGACCCGCTGACCGGATCGTCCCAATGATCTTCGTTTCCTCTTCAGTATATTGCGCTCCAGTAACGGCGCCGGCCTGGCTCACGAGATCGGCCTTGTCGCGTGGGCAGAATGAGAGTTGCGTTCCGGCAACCACTAGCTCGCTCTCGCTATATACCGTTCCGCACTGGGGACAACGGAACGTCGCCTCAGCTGTTACGCCGAAGTACTTTTCGAAACGGACAAGAGCGTCGTCGTACGCAAAACGCTGTTGCCTTATGACATTTTTGTCAGTGGTAAACCCTAGATTGTTTTCTTCGCAGACGCCGAAGTCAAAGCAGTAGAGACTGCGGGTGGACCGCTCCTTCTTCGTGGTTCTGCCCTTCGTAAGCAAATGTACCAGAAAGAACATGTTGAGCATGCTCAACATTTGTTCATTGCGTGTAAGAATCAGGAAATGGCTTGCGGCTGCCTCAGGCACTTTGGCTTTTTCTTGCTGTGCGCGAGTTAATAGAGCGTTCCACATGTCCGCATGGAATGCTGGGATCGCTACGCCATCGCGTGCTGCCCCTATCAATTGGTTGAGGTAGGCAGTTGAGGCATATCGCACCCCGGAGGAGATGTCAGACTTTCGGATCTTGCGCTCTTGGCCCTGACGAGAACGGCTCCATGCCTGCTTGAGTACAATGCCCAATGTACGCGGCACCCCCATCGCTGACTTGCTGAGCAATTTGTAGGTCTCGTCCAGCTCATCAAAGACTTCCTCTGGCGGTGGACAGCTGTAGGCTTGTAATCGTGAACGGACAATTTTCTCGGAGTAGTCGCGCAATCCGTCCATTGCGTCGTTGAGGGAATGTGAGCGCTCCACGAAAGCGTCAAGATCGAGCGACAACTCAAACAGGTCTCGCTGAAGGATAATCGAACTGCCGAGCGTGTATTTGTCGGTGATGGCACAGAGCTTAACGAAGACGCCGGCATGTGACCCCAGGAGCTTCTTGAGCAGCGTCGAGAAGCGCCTTTGGAGATCTGTCGAGAGGGCTGAGAATTCGTCGATGAACAGATATGTCCCCGACAATTGTGCTTTCTCTCGTAGATCGCCAAGAATACGCAGAACGTCCGACACCGTGAGCCTGTAGCTCGTCCGCGTACTGTAGCTACGCTCAGTGCTCTGGGAGTCACTCTTCCCCTCATTAAGCTTGGTGGCAACCGAAGCCTCCGTTGGGTTGATACTTCCTCCCAGCTCCGCAGATCGTGTTTGAGTTGAGGACATCACATCCTTCGCTTGAATGGGTGCAGACTGGTCGACAACGCGAGGCAAACCCTCCCTGAGCAGTTGCCCAATCCGATCAAGCACACCACGCACTTCCGCAACTCGATTGCTTTCCGCTGCCCTAAACAGCTTAGCGAAGAATCCCGGTTCCTGCGCCAAGGCAGGCCAGAATCGAGTCAGTTGGTCCCCGATCGCATCACAAACCTCGCTCACGAATGCGTGTTCAAACGCTGCAAAATCACCATCGGGAACATCGTCGATGTACTGGCACTTGCTAAGATCGACATATATCCCGAGAGTCCGGGCCTTCGGGGCAATATTGTCGGGGTGTTCGTCATTCCAGGATTCCATACATCCAACGAAGGCGCGATACACCAGTGTGGTCTTTCCGGTTCCACGCCTACCGACAATCAGCTGATCAGTGTCGGACAATACTTCAGGAAGCACGCCGAAATAGTCGACGTAGTATCGAGAGAGAAGATTCAACTTCTCAATATCATTGAGCGAAATGTAGTCCGCACGGAGCATTGAGTTAAATGCTTCAGAAATATTACCTTGCGCGTAGTCGATCATGAGCGATTGAAACCTCCGCTAAGCATCCTTGGCCATAAACAAGGGCTGGATACCTCCAGCGATCGTGACGTGTCATCTAAGCGTACATTATCTGGCCCGTATAAAACCTGTCCCCTGCCTGCTCGACGGCGGGTGTGGTGAACTTGGTACAGATGCAACGTTCGCTGAGTGACTTCCTATCGAGTCTGGGCATTTATAAATACATCCGTCAGTTAAAGGCTTTGCCGCCGCAGAATACCCCTTTTCCCTTGAGAAATCACCAGGGTTGAGGCGGATGACCACCGTATCGAAAGCTGGACAAAAGCGTCGTCTCCCCTGACAGGAAACGAGACCGAACTAGATCCATTCGGCCTAGGTCCAAATTATTCTTGGCCTGACCTCACAAACATCCAGTTCGTTGCTGACATTTCCTGCTCAATCGTTCTCATTCGTTTCCCTCGGCCCGAAAACTCCACAGTGTTCCGATACGCTAGTCGTTGCATCTGGCGAGGGGTTCGTGATTCAAGACACTTCGTCTCACGAATCACCGGAGACGAAGGAGCGGGGAGTGACCGCATAACTCATCACCATCACTGCTCAGCACTACAGTCCCTTCGTGTCCTCTGCTGACCTTTCCTGACCCCTCACGGGTACTTTCCTCAGCTCCGTCGGCATCAGTATGGTCGGGACCATGTTGAGCCACAGCGAAACGAGGAGACGAATGAAAGCATCGTGGCTGACCATTCACGAACTGGCCTCGGCCCTCAAAGTGAGCATTAAGACCATCCGCCGGGCCTATCTCAGTGGCGAGATCCCTGTCGAGCGCCTCTTCCGGTCTGTCCGCTTCGACGTGGAGCAGGTCAAGGAGGCGATGAGGCGGAACGGACAGGGTCACTTCGGAGAGACCACATCACAGCAGGGGGAGAGCCGCGCGCCCGGCGGCGAGAGCCGGCGGCGCGCTCAGCCCGACAGCCCCCGATTAGTAAAACGGGGGCGGAATTTCCAAGGTGCCCTTAGGAGGAAGCCATGAGTCTCTGGACCTGTGTCATCGGCTGGTTTCGGTTCACCGTTCCTGAGGCCACCGTCGAGGAGATCATGTCTCTCGTCGGGTCCGACTGGATCAAGGATCACAAAGGCTTTCAGGGCTATGCCCAAGCCTGGTTGTCCCGTGGGAACACGGGTGGCCTTGGCCGGATCGGCACGGGAGCGAAACGCAATCCCCGTGAAGTGCATGTCGATCTCTCACAAGAACTCATCAGTGGCTGGACCTACGACCAGTTCAAACAAGTGGCCAGTTGGGTGATTGAGAAGAAAGGCCATTTCGGACGGATTGATGTGGCTTTGGATGATCGCAGCGGCCTGATTGATATCGATCGCATCTATGCCTCGGTGGTCAAAGGGAACTGCGTGTCGCATTTCCGCCAATCACGCATGATCTCAGGGCTTGATCTGGGCTCCGGCTCAGATACCGGCAAAACCATCTGCCTGGGTTCCCGCCAGTCGGATACGTATCTCCGCATCTACGACAAAGCCGCCGAACAACGCTCCAAGGACAAACCGGTCGAAGGGCCATGGATTCGTTGGGAAATGGAATGGAAAGCGGAACGGGCCCAGGCTGTGGGCATGGCCTTGTCCGGCTTGGATCAGGACTCGTTTCAGAAATACATCGTCGGGGTGTTTCGCAGTGCCGTCGATTTCCGCGACTGCACCAGAGCCGATGATCCGAAAGATCGGTACTACGCGCCTCTTTTGGACTGGTGGAAGGTCCTGACGGAGGGCATGCAGCGGGCACGTCTCGACATTGCCAAGTCCGTGAAGAAGATCGAAGAGGTCAAGCGGTGGGCAGAAAAGAGTCTCTCCCCCATGTTGGGACTGTTGTGTGCCCATCCGGAAGCGGGTGAACGGTGGCTCGTCAAAACAATTGTCGATGGAGTGGAACGATGGCGAAGCAAACATCTGGCCCTCTTAGCGAGTGGCCGGGACGCCCAGACAGCCAAGCGGAAGATCCGGTGGTGGAATCCCAGAGACGGATTCTCTGCCGGATATGCCGCACCGGGTACCTGAAGCTCTACATGTGCGGGCCGCGATTGCGTGGCCGGTGTCGGAGCTGTCGGACGGTCTGGGTGTTTTTGTGGTCCTGCTTTAAGCGGGGCTGGTTTCAGTGGTCCAACTAATTACAAGGAGGGGTCGATCATGTCGAAGTTCGTCGCGAATTGTGTGGTGATGGGCGTCAAGTCGAGACCGAGTCAGGACGGGAAACGCATCTTCCGCAATGCCGTGCTCTATTTCGAGGAAGACACCACCACCCTCGAAGCGAGCGTCTCCGATGAGCATGAATCGCTCTACAAGCTCATGGAGGCCAACAAGATGAAGCTCGCGCACGTGACCATCAATCTTCGGGAGTACAAGGGGCAACGGTTTCTGGATGTGACCGGCTATCAACCTGTCACCGGTGCGATGGCCGCGTCCGGCAAGGACCAGGCCAAGTCGTAAGGCGAGGATAACGCGATGGTCTGGACTGACTTAACTGTCTCGGAGCAACTCACGTGGGCGCTGTTCTTCGTCTCGACATTTCTGATTGGCCTCTGGGTCGGGCGGCACTAAGCCTCTCGGCCTATGTGGGCTTC
Source organism: Nitrospira sp. (assembly GCA_022842445.1). Lineage (GTDB taxonomy): Bacteria > Nitrospirota > Nitrospiria > Nitrospirales > Nitrospiraceae > Nitrospira_D. The sequence goes on along the minus strand of JALHPO010000001.1, from coordinate 180,460 downwards.
ATCGCGGTGCTGGGGGTCATGCTCTGCGTGACCCCGGCACAGGCGCTGCTCTCAACCACCGGCTATGCGCGGATCGCGTCGCAATCGTCGATGAATGCGTTGTCGGTGGCGCAGCGATCCTTGACCAGTAGCGCGGTGGGGGCCGCGATTGCGCAAGCGTCGGGGCCTGGGTCCGTGGCGGTGCGCTTGGTCACGTCGAGCGTGGGATGGCCGGCCTTGGGCGTGCTGGCGGGGCTCACGCTTCTGCAGGTGGTGCTCTCCGCTTCGCAGGTGGATTCCATCAAATCGGGTGCGGCCACCCCTGGCGCGTTGAGCGTCGATGGGTCTACGCCGTTGCCGTACCCGTTTCCAGTCACACCGCATACCTGCCCCGGAGCTCCGAAGTGTGCGTCGCTGCCGTTCACGGCTGTGGAATACATCACGGTGTACTCTGGTCCGGACCGTGTCGGGTGTGACCCGTCGATTGGGGCTCCTCCGACGGGATGGGCGGGGTGGTTCAGCGAAGGGGCGCCTGGGATGTGTCTGGCCTATCGCACGAGTGCGACGCCTCCGCTGATCCAGTTGCCTGCAACCCCTGCCGATGCACAGGGTCTGACCGACTATGTGCGGGGTCTGCCTGCGAGTGACCCCGATAGTCTGGAATCGAATACCACGGCAGTCGGGGCGGGCGTGTCGCCGACTCCGGCCTCCTCTGTGGCTACTGTGCCGGTGAACGCCACGGATGTAGGGACAGCGGTCGTCCCGGCATCATCCGTCTCGCCGAGTGATACGGTCGTCAATCCCTCTGCCCCTGCTCCAGCTGGTCCTCACACGACCACAGAGTCACAGAGTGAAACCACCACGACGACGACGACCACGAACCCCGATGGGAGTGTGACGCAGGTGGAGGACAGCGAAGCGGTGTCGACGTGTACGGGTGGTGAGCATGATGCGCGATCGTTCGGGTCGATCCTCCAGACGCATATCGAGACGTGGAGAGGATCGGGACTGGCGGGAGCCCTCTCCACGCTCCAGCTGCTCACCTGGCCCAGCACCTCGCCTACGTACACCTTAAATAGTGGCCTGCTGGGGACCTTCTCGTTCGACTTCACGGCCTGGAACGGGATCTTGGTTGCGTTGCGCTCCTTGATTATTGCCGGGGCCTCGTTCGCGGCCTATCGGATCATCTTTGTGGGTGGATCAGGAGGATCGGACTGATGAGCGCGATTCTGAATGCCATCCTCTGTTGGCTGCGTGACTTCTTCGGCACGTTGAAGGACATCGTGCTGGACAGTTGGGACTCGGTCTTGAGTCCCGCCGATGGCATCCTCGCCTCGCTCGGCACCGGCTCGCTCTCCACGCCGCTGATTCCCGATCAATATGCCTGGCTGCTGGGTGCGACGGGGATGTCCCAAGCGTTGGCGATTGTCGCCGGGGCCATGCTGACGCGCTTTGTCCTGCAATCGGTCCCGTTTGTGCGGTGGGGCTCATGATCGAAATGCTCGAAGGCGTGCCCGGCTCAGGCAAGTCTTACCACGCAGTGGCCGAGAAACTGCTGCCGTGGCTCCGCGCTGGCCGGCGTCTGTACGTGGCGATCGACGGGATCTACCTGGACCGACTCGCGGCGTTTGAAAATCGAAGCATGGAAGATCTGCGGACACAAATCACCTGTTGGGTAACGAAAGCGGACGTCCTGGAGGGCCTCCTCACCGTGGAACCCGGCGCAGCGGTGCTGATCGATGAAGCGCAAACGATCTTCCGGTCGAAAGAAAAACTGTCGCCGGAGCTCTTGCGCTGGCTCGAAACGCATCGACACCGGGGGAACGATGTCGTGTTGATGGTGCAAGCGGCTGCGCAATGTACGTCGGGGGTGCTGCGCTTGGTCGAAGTCACCACCAAGTTCCGACGGCTCGACCGGTTTGGGTTGAAAGGACGCTATCAAGCCATGGTCCGGGGGAATCCGGAAGAAGCTGAAGTGATCCGGATGTACACGGGCAAGTATCACCCGAAGCTCTATGCCTACTATTCGTCTTATTCCCATGCAGCGATCCGGGAGCAGGTCCGCACCGGCTCCATCTTGAAATCGCCGACAGTGGTGCTTGGGGTGCTCGGATTGTGTGTGGCGGGTGTCTGGTTTGCCGGGGGGCGGTGGTTGTCGGGCGGGCCTGTCGCGTCTGCGCCTCACCCTCCCATCCTTCCAGTGGAGATTCCGCGTGCGCCGATCAGGGCGAACGTCTCAATCGAGCGCGAGCTCCCAGAGCCTGATGATGTCGTGCGTGACCCGATCCGGATCGTCGGCGGGATGCAATTTGACGAAGACGACGAGCACTCGTGGCGGTGGATTTCAGAGAGCGGAGAGATTTTCACGGAAGAAGAGCTGCTGGTCCGGACCAACCTTCAGGTGGAGTCGGTGTGGGCCTCTGGCACGAAAAAGGTCAAGGGTCGCGGCGTGATCTGGGGTGGGACGCCGGCAGCGGTTCCAGCATCTACCGGTCTCGCCTCAGCCGTACCGGCGGAGCTGCGGACGATTCCAAGCGGTCCTGCGCTCGAAGGACCTGAGCCTCCGCCGTTCGTCAATCCGAACGTGAAAGATTTGCTGGTATCGCCACCGGATCTCAGATAGCCAGCTCGGAGAAAGGGAGACAGACGCGATGGATCAAGCGGCACTCGAAACAATCGTCTACTTTGCCGGCGCCTTCTTCCTGGGTGGCTTCACCGTCGGCCTCATTGTGAAATTGTTGATTGGGCGACTCTAAACCAGAAAGGGGGTGATGACCAATGTTGAAGAAACTGTCCTGGGGCCTGGCGGCCCTGAGTGCGGTCCTGCTGAACGCCGGAGTCTCAATGGCTCAGGTGTTCCCAGTGGATGCGGCGACCACGACCACGATTACCAGCGTGAAAGCTGACATTGTGGCCTGGGGCGTGGTGTTCATCGGTGTCGCATTGACGATTTTCGCGTACAAGCGCGTGAAGTCGTTGGTGCGGTAGGCGCGTCAGAGTGGCTCCTGCAACGCGTGGCAGGAGCTGCTCGTCTCCACAAGCAAGAGCAGGGGGTGACACAATGGCCTGGGCAACAGTCGCCACGGATTTACAGCAGTTGGGTACAGTGCTCTCAGCGGATCTCATCGGGTGGGGTGCGGCGGTCATCGGGGTTGCGCTCACCGCGTCAGCGGTGGTGTGGGTGTTGCGGTTGATCCGGGCCTAAGACCAGACCCGGATCTGGCCTTGCGGCTTATCCGCCGGGCCATCCCTGATCGGCGAAGCTGTAATAGCCTTCCCCGAGGATGAGATGGTCGAGAAGCGTGATTCCGAGCAGGTCGGCCGCTTCGCGCAGTCGCTTCGTCAGCACGAGATCTTCCCGGCTTGGGGTCACATCGGCAGAGGGATGATTATGGGCGCAGAGCCAGGCGGCGGCATTCATGAGGATCAGGGCCTTGAAGACTTCGCGGGGATGGACGATGGAGAGCGAGAGCGAACCAATGGACACGAGATTGATCCCGATCAGGCGATGCTTCGCATCCAGCCCACAGACGAGGAACTGCTCCCGATCCAGGCCGTCAAAGCAGGGCCTGAGCAAGGCTTCCGCTCCGGTCGAGGTCTGGATCGGCACAGACGACAGGGTGCCGGCTTCCTCGCAGACCAGCGCGACACGATACCGGGGCACCCGATACGGCAACGCTGGCCGGCGGGCCTTCACCAGCCGTGTCGGCCTGACGGAACTCTGTTCTGAGTCTTGATTCATCCGAATCCTCCTTGAAAAATTGTTGTCCCACCCCGCACAGACCAGGGGGGTGGGACAGACAAGGAGGAGGAGGGCACAGCGCTCTCGCGGCGGGCAGGCCTGGACGGGCGGAGGCCCAGCGGGAGGGAACCGGGAAGGCCTGACCCGCTGCTCCGTGGCGATGGCCCGCCACTACTGGGGGCTCAGTCTTCGATCCACGCCGGTGGCGACGCGGGCGCATCCAGGGGGTACGGGGGTGTCGGAAGATTCCCCCGATATAGTGGGTCATATGAGTCTGCTGACAAACCGCTTTATATTTTCCGGAGAACCATGCGTAAACTTTTGACAATGAACGAGGCCTCGGAGTATCTAGGCATATCAAAATTGACCCTCTATGGCTGGGTCTCTGAACGGAAGCTAGGATTCATCAAGGTTGGACGGCTGGTGAAGTTCAAACAAGAACATCTCGACCGGTGGATTGATCAACACACCGTCAAAGCGCGGCCAGCGGTGCAAGCACGTGTAGATGATTCCTCAGCGCACGGATAGCGGCGTCATAGCTTCGGGCAGCTCGTATCGGTTAGTAGGGAGAGAAACATGGGACTGACCAAACGACCTGACAGTTACTATGTTGAATTTCGCGTCATGGAAAGCGAAGACGGAAAATCTCTCGTCTTAGCGAGCGGGGTGCCGGGAGCCAGAAAGAAACGCTGGAAGGTCGGCTGCCTGAACAAAACCGCTGCCCGGGATATGGAATCGACCATCAGGACGCGTCTACTCCTCGGTCAGGAACGTAGTGAACGGGCTAAGCCAATCCTCTTCAAGGAGTGGGCCAAGACGTATTTGCAATTAGAGGAAGTGAAGTCGCTCCGGTCCTTCGTGGGCCGGTCGCACAGTATCGAGGGTCATTTGGTTCCGTTTTTCGGTGGGAGGATATTGTCAGAGATCAGACCGCAGGACGTGGAAGCCTTCAGGGGGCAGCGAAAGAAAAAGAACGGCAAGCCAGCAAGTGTGCAGACCGTGAATCACGATCACATTGCACTCAAGCATTGTCTGAACGTGGCGATCCGGAGAGGCCTGCTTCAAAGCAACCCGGCATCAAAAGTTCCTTTACCCAATCCGGAGAACGAACGCGATCGTGTATTGAGCGACGAAGAATGGAGCAAGCTGTATCAGGCAGCTAAACCGCATTTGCGTCCTGTTCTTCTCACGGCCTACCAGTTAGGGCAGCGGTTCAGCGAAATTGTCGGCCTCACTTGGGACCGGGTCGATATAAAGCGAGGCTTCATCACTCTGCGGTCTCTGGATACAAAGACCAAGACTGCTCGACAGGTGCCTATGACCCCGGATGTTAAAGTGACACTGCAGCGTCTGGCAAAGGTTCGGACCCTTACGACGGCGACGACCGAAGCTGTCTCTCGACATGTCTTTACCTATGAGGGTAGGCCGCTTCAACGTGTCAGCCGGTCCTTCAAGACCGCTCTGAAGGATGCCGGGATCTCAGATTTTCGATTCCATGACCTTCGCCACTGTGCCTCCACGAACCTACGAAGAGCAGGGGTAGACACGGCAACCGCGATGAAAATTGTTGGGCATAAGTCAGAGAAGATGTGGAAGCGATACAACGCGATTGAGGAGCGGGACTTGACGCAAGCGGCTCAAAAGGTTCACAAATACCTCCAAGAGAACACTAGGGGAACACTAGCCGAGTCCAGGGCTACCTACTCTGCAAATAAGCACACGTAAGTGATTGAAAATATAGATTGCGCCCGTAGCTCAGTCGGATAGAGCATCAGCCTTCTAAGCTGAGGGTCGTTGGTTCGATTCCAACCGGGCGCACCATTTCATAGGGGACAGTAGTTAAATTATTTAAAGCTCTGAAAGGCAAAGATAGTTCCTCATTTTTGGAGTTCGAAAACCATCTTTTCGGTGATAGGCCAATCGATTGGCGGATACCAGTCTAAGGGGCGTCATAGCCCCTGGGCGCTCGACCCGAGGGTATGTTGGCTCCCCTCTGGACATATCCCATAACAGATACCTACCCAAAGAAATTCACCAAACAGGGCAAGCCTTCTTGGATTGAATGCGGCAACTTGAATAGGAATATCGGGCTCACTATGACTGTCCATGCGTCAGGTATCCCTATATCAACCCAATCAGGTCAATAAGGCCTGAAGTTTCTATTTCAAAATCGCTTCTTGGGCGAAAGCGAGCCCATACTTTTCCCATCCTACAACTAGAGTCCTCCGTCAGTATCATTGATTTTCTTGAGCGCTCATCGTAGGAATTGAGGCCATTGTCTGGTAGGCGAAGTGCATTCGTTGTATCTCTTATTAATGAACTTGCTGATTAGGGAGGTCCCATGTCAGTCGAGGCGTCGTTATTGGATGGTATCAAGAAGATTGCTCTGCCTGAGGTATGGAGTGTTGGCTACGATACTGCCACTCTCTCAATTCGACATCTGTCTCAAACAGAACAAACGCTGCCCTGTAAGATTGAGGCACTCAGAACCGTTAAGGGCTCTGTCGTAGAGCTCATGGCCACCTTGGGCACCGGAGAGAAGATAGTCATTGGGAACAAGACACCCACATCATCATCCGCGAAAACGGCCACTCATAATTTAAAGTCACCAACCTTCGCTATTAAAGGCGACTCGCTAGTACTCTCAAGAAAAGCTGTTTGGAATAGGCATCCGTCGTCGTTCGGGAAAAAGCTTTCAGACATCGCTGAAGCTGCCAGGAATTCTTGGACAGAAGCCTTGCAGTATAGAGAAGAAGGAAAAACATCGCCTGGGTTCCGTCCACCTCAAATCGGAGCCCTTCACGCTGTTGCAGCTCACTGGTCTGTTTCGAACAAGCCTGCCCTGGTTGTCATGCCAACCGGCACAGGGAAAACGGAGGTGATGCTTTCTTGCATGATTGTAGGAAGGCCAAAACGCCTTCTCGTCCTAATTCCATCAGATGCCTTACGAACGCAAACAATAAACAAATTTAATCGACTGGGACTGCTTCCCACGCTCGGGGTACTCAAGCATGATGCAATTAACCCTGTAGTTGGAGTAATCAAAAAAACTTTCAGTACAGAAAGTGAAATCCACAATGTAGCCCCTTGTAACGTACTGATTAGTACAGTGGCTAGTATCCAGGGTATGCCGCACAGTCTCTTGGCCAAATTTCTGGCAACCTTCGATACCGTTTTCTTTGACGAAGCCCACCATATACCAGCCATATCATGGGAAAGAATTTTTAATGGATTGAAGCAACAAACAGTTCTCCAATTTACTGCTACGCCATTTCGACTCGATGGCCGGCGAATACCAGGGCGCATCATCTATAACTTTCCTCTTGGCCTCGCTCAAGCTCAGGGATATTTCCGGAAGATTCATTTCAAAGAAGTTTATGAACCAGCTCACGAGAAAGCCGATGTGGCGGTAGCAGAAAGAGCTGTCGAACAGCTGAGGCTCGATATAGCAACTGGATATGATCACATTCTCCTCGCTCGAGCCGAAACAAGAGATCAAGCTGAGAAAATATTTCAAGAGATTTATGCGCTCAAGTATCCAGATTTGAAACCCATCATCATTCACAGCAAAACGCCGGGTCGCAGGAGGCTTCTGAATGATATTAAGGCAGGAACTCACAAAATAATCGTGTGCGTTGATATGTTTGGGGAAGGCTTTGATATGCCCTCCCTAAAAATTGCAGCTCTCCATAGTCCACACAAGAGCCTCGCCATAACACTTCAATTCACGGGCAGATTCACACGTGCTGCCTCAAATCTTGGTGACGCTACACTCGTCGCAAACATTGCTGACCCTAAGGTTTCTGATGCAATTGAGGACTTGTATGCAGAAGACTCTGACTGGAATAAACTCATTCCTGAGCTTAGCTCCAAGGCAATCCAGTCCCAACAGGATTTCTCAGATTTTCTCCAGCGAATGATCTTGGATGAAAAATCTGACGAAGACCTTTTCGGGCTAAACGTTCTTCACCCGAAGACCAGTACAGTTATTTTTCGAGCGTCCTCGTTTAACGGCAAAAAATTTCACAAGGTCATTAAGAAAGGTGCGCAAATTGCCCGTGAGTGGCATAGCCAAGACAAAGATCTCGCCATATTTATTACTCGCTCAAGAATTCCTATTGAGTGGGCCAGAATAAAGGAAGCATCTGACGAAATATGGGACCTTTTTGTTTTTTCCTATGACTCCTCGCGCCAACTATTATTCATATATAGCTCCCAAAAAGGTTCCCTTCACCAAGACATCGCTAAGGCCGTAAGTGATCCAACTGCAGAACTGCTTTGGGGGGAGAAAATGTTTCGGGCCTTTCACGGTGTAAACCGCCTGATATTTCACAATGTTGGCTTATACAACAGAGGAACTAGGCTGCGATTCAGGATGTATACGGGTTTGGACATCGGAGATGCTATTACGCCACTCGTCCAAACGGGATCAACTAAGTCGAACCTATTCGCGGTTGGATACGAGGACGGTCAACGCACGTCTGTTGGCGTCTCGAATAAGGGGCGCATCTGGTCGATGAGTTCAAGTGCGATTCCCGACTGGCGCAATTGGTGCAACCAGATGGCTTCAAAAATTCTAGATGACACCATCCCAAACAATGAGTTCTTGCGTCATACGCTAATTCCTGAGGAGATAAAAGAGCTTCCTCAGGAGAAGCAGCTATTTTTCGTATCTCTTCCAACTGAGTGGTATTCATCAGAAATGGACAGTGTGCGGCTGTTTGAGTCCGGGCAGGAGCAGAATTTTCATAGTTTTGGAATCATTCACTTTGCCAGAACTAGTGCCAATCAAATTGAATTGCATCTAGCATTCGAAAACAGATCAACATGCATATTTCTCCTGTCTTGGGGGCCAGCCGAAGGACAGTTTTCGGTCCTGCAAGAATCGGGACCGACGATCGAGATACAACTATCCGGCGTTGTTAGGCGATTGGATGAATTCTTCCGAGATAGCCCACCAACATTATTCTTTATTGACGGTTCAGAAATAGTGGGTGCAAGAATGCTGTCAACAAAAGGCTCCCTGGCATTCACCTTTGATCAGGACAGAATTGCCACCCTTGATTGGATTGGGGTCGACCTTACTGTGGAATCGAAATGGAAATCTGGAGTCCTGAGACCAAACTCAATACAGGCTTACATCATTGAGCACTTAAAGACGCAGCACAATCACTTTGTCTTCGACGATGATGACAGCGGAGAAGTTGCAGACGTAGTGGAGATCATAGAAGCAGAGAACCAAGAGGTTTTGTTCCGGTTCTATCATTGTAAATTCTCAGGAGGTAATGAGCCTGGGCGGAGGGTCAAAGATGTTTATGAGGTATGCGCACAGGCAGCGAGAAGCGTAAGATGGACGGTCGATCCTCAACGCCTCCTAACTCACTTACTTGAGCGTGATGGACACAGTTATTTGAATGGAAGACCGACAAGATTTGAGAAAGGCAACCTCCGTACATTGGCAAGTCTCAAAAAACGTCTTCGAAAGCTAAGAACGCGGTATGAAGTAGTAGTGGTGCAACCAGGTGTTTCAAGGGCTTTAGTCGATCCTGAAATGGCTACATCGTTTGGCTCTGCGAATGCCTTCATAACCGAGATTACGGGTTCGTCTTTGCGTGTAATTGCGAGTGCCTGATGTATTTCGGAATGACGAAGATGGTCTTTATGAGCTGCGCTCTGTGTCAGTTTGATACCGAGTAGTGGCTGGTCTTATCACCAAGCTTTCCTTAATTCGACGCTGGCGTGCCTTTCGCCTGTTGACATTCGGCGGCTGCGCTTTTGCGCGTCAAGGCTGAATCGAGCATGAGTTAGTCTTATCTTCGAGATGGGCGAGCGAGGCAAGGCAGGTGCGTTGCTCAGCGTTATGGGGCCTGCATTGGCAAAATGCATTAAAGGTGTAGCGGTGAAGTGCGTACAGTTCGCTTCTACTCCGTGATGCTAGTTTAAATCGTGTGATAAGTTTCATCGGTTCCTCTGATAGATAGAGGCCCCGACCATCGGAGCTTTTCTGGCTCCGATCCCAAACGATCGCAGAAGAAAGGCTCTGATGGCTCTTAGGGGCGATGAATAATAAAGGGGAAGCCGTAGAAAGGAGTCAGACGATGGAAGTCGAGAGCGAGTTTAAGTGGCCTAAGAAAGGAGACCGCCTACTCCGTGCTGAAAACGACTGGCAGCGAGCTGTTAAATTCACTGAACACAAAATTGCGCGGCACGTGCATATTTGGGCTGGATACATGCAGGCTGGAGCAATGTTAGTCGAGAGATGTCAGTCAACCGACCAGCTACTCCGGCATGAACTCGTCTATCCAATTCTGTTCTGCTATCGGCACGGATTAGAGTTGGCTATCAAATGGATTATTGACCAGTACGGGAGATATACCGACATTCCTGCAGAGGATTACGCAAACCATAATCTTTGGCAGCTCTGGAAAGTCTGTAAGAAGATAATTATTGAGCTCGGCTCAGATGGCGATACAGACTCGCTGATGGCCGTGGAGCAAGTCGTCAAAGACTTCCATGACCTTGATAAGGGCTCTTTTTCTTTTCGTTACTCGACAGATAAGGAAGGGGCATCGATCCATTTGCCCAATGTGCCATTCGACCTGACGAATATCAGGAATGTAATGGAAGCTGTGAATAATCTCTTTACGGGCGCGGATGGCCAACTCGATCATAATAGTAGCGGCTCCGATTAGTATTAGATTTTCGACTGGAAATCGCGGTCACGTGAACCCACGCAGCGCCGTTTCATAAATTGGTCTGGTACCATCGAGGGACCAATGAGTTACGCGGACAATGGGCGCAAGGAAGAACTTATCAATCAAATTTATGCTTTCCGCGCAACCCAATCGTTGACCGGTGATGACACCCATCGGCATTTGTGCTTCGGCCCCGTGACTGCGGCTATCCGCTTTGCGGCGGACTGATCCGGATTGACAATAATCACCGGAGCTACACCCGTGCTCGGTGCCCGCGTTCCGCCCTCCTCCAGTACGCCTTCCATCTGATTGTGAAAGGCGCACCGCATGATGAATTGCACGTGCAAGTCCGTTGCAGGCATCGAATAGCCAAGGAACACAACTTTTTTTGCCGTACTAATCACTGACACCGTGTCCTGCCAGAGCTTCGTGAATATCGGCTTATCGAACTGCTTCAGATGGACCGGGGGTACGATGAGGGGTGTGTACACGCGTTTGTTCTTCGAAACGGGTGCACGATAGGGCAGAAACGTGTAAACGCTGTTGTTGTTCTCACCGTGGTATATCTTGACGCGTTTTTCGTCCTTTATGTGTTGACCTGTCTCATGCTCGAACCAGTTGAGCGACCCGTGAGGTTTCAGGAGAACGGGTCCGCCATCAGATGACTCTAGCCGATAGCAGTTCTTCCCGAGCTCGTCGCCGAAGAGCAGCTTATCCAAAATCAGATCCCAGTTGAATGAAATCACGGCGGCGTTCTCGTCTTCGACGCGGCTCTTGAAGTCATGCAGCCAATCATCGCTCTTTGGGTTCCAATCGATGTCTTCCGACAATTCATGAAACCAGTTGCCGATGCTTAGCAACAAATCACGCTGGAGATTGATCAGGTTTTCGATTGTGAATTTTCCATTGTATTGGCGACTCGCTTTGAACAGCTTCTCGTTAATGAGCATCTCGGAGAGAAGTTCTTCGATGTTTGGATAGGATGTAAACTGTTTTGCGTTGAACCCCGGATGGTGAAACTTAACTACGCGTAACAGATCGCGCCGCAGATCGTTATCAAGCTTCTCCCACAGGCGAAACAATAGATCGCTAGTTAGCGGGTATCCAAGCCCTGCGGAGAATCCCGCACCGATGACATACACACACTTCCGCCGATCTGTGCTATGGCCAGGCATCCGCTCCCTCTTGGGCTATAAGTATCGCTCTGTTTCTACTACTGCGAAGGTTGCGTCGTCTAGCAATTGTTCTAACGGCCGCAGCTTCGCGCCGCGCGGGGATCTTCTGGCTATTTCGTACCATCTGTCAGAGCCGTCCCATTCTGTCAGAATGTTCTGCTTTTGAACTGTTTGTTTTTGGAGGAGCTTAAGATATGTCTACAGAGATTCCCGCTAGAGATCCGGTGTGTAATCGACATCGCGATCCTTTCCTCTCATCTAGAGGTTTAAAGAAAATCGGTATCTAATGGGCTTGATGGGTTCGAGCTTTCTCCAACCGGGCGCACCATATATTATATTCAATGGTGTCCTGTCTGACTCCCTCCATTGGTCATGGTTTCCCAGAGATTTCCCGGATTGATCGCCTGTTTCAAGTGGTCTGGCGAGCAGTGGTTATACTAAGATAGGCTCAAGGAGAGGTACGCGATGTCGACGGTTTCACAATCCAGTGCCGTGCTTGTGGCGATCCAGACCCCTCATATAACCGGGGAGGAATTGGAAAGTTCTCTTCAAGAGCTCACGCGTCTTGTGAAAACCCTCGGGTATCACGTCGTCGGCCAGGTCAGACAAAAACGCAGTTCCGACAAATTTGCGACGGTTCTGGGTAGGGGAAAACTTACCGAATTGGCGCTGTGGACCGGTGGTTCGGGAACAGCTGCGGCTTCGTTTGAACGACCGGCGCACAAAGCGGCTTCGAAGCGAGAGGCGGCGGCATCGGACGCAGCGGAGGAATCAGAGGAAGAAGAACCGGATGACACGATCGAGGCCCTGCCTGATTCTCGCCAGCAGGCGCAGATCGTCATCGTGGACTGCGATCTGTCGCCGTCACAATTGAAAAATCTTGAACGCGCCGCCGGAGTGCCTGTGCTCGATCGTACCGGTGTCATTATAGAGATTTTCAGCAGGCATGCGCGGACCAGAGCGGCCCGACTCCAGGTGGAGCTGGCGAGGCTCAATTATCTTGCGCCACGTGTGCGTGAAACCGGCGGCGGCAACGAGCGGCAAAGCGGGGGAATCGGAGGGAAAGGGGCGGGAGAGACAAGTCTGGAGCTGGATAAGCGCAGAATACGCGATCGCATGAAAGCCCTACGGGCCGAATTGGCATCGATCGGGGACGAACATCATACGCGCCGCGCAAGGCGAGACAACGAATTGACCGTCGCGCTCGTCGGGTACACGAATGCCGGGAAATCCTCGCTCATGCGGGCCATGACGGGAAGCGAGGTGCTCGTGGCCGACAAGCTGTTCGCCACACTCGATACCACCATCCGGCCTCTGTATCCTGAAACACGGCCGAAGGTGCTCATGACCGATACGGTCGGCTTTATCAAGAAGTTGCCGCATGATTTGGTGGCGTCGTTTAAGTCCACGCTTGATGAAGCGGCCAGCGCCTCGCTCTTGCTGTTTGTCGTCGATGCCGCAGATCCTTCTTTTCGATCCCAGCTCGAGGTCACGCGGAAGGTGTTAACCGAAGTCGGAGCGTCGGGTGTTCCCAGTCTTTTGGTAATGAATAAACAAGACCGTCTCGAACCGGGAGCGATCGCGGCACTGAAGTCGGAATATCCCGACGCCGTATTTCTGTCTACGCGGAGCAAAGAAGATGTGAAGGCGTTGCGTGAGCGCATCATGACGTATTTTGAGAGTGATATGCTCGACGAGGAGTTCCTGATCCCCTTCACGGCTCAAGGGGTGATCGGGGAGATCAGAGCCCGGATGCGTATCCTGTCCGAAGAATATACCGCCGCGGGCCTCACGCTACGTGTGCGTTCGACCCCTGAGAACCTTGCCGTGATCAAAAAGAAGCTCATGCGATGAGGCGTGCATCTCCAGCGAACTAACGTTCTTCACTCCCGCCGCTGGTACAGTTCGACCATTCCGCTTTGTCAGGCATGACGCAAATGAATCTTGAAGATGACACGGCGGCTTTTCCCCCGATCCGGCTGTCCTGTTGCATCGCGCACGAGGTCTTGGCGCCCGCGTCCGTTCGCTGACGCTTTCTGCTGGAAACATTCGTAGGCCCAGGGTAGACGGGCCCGAATGACTTCCAATCCTTTCACCAATACGGCGAACGACCGATCCTGGCTCAATCGTAGATTGCGGATATCGTCCCCCTGGTCGTCGGTATAGCCTTCGATCACAAAGGACTCCACTTCATGGCCCTGCGGACCGCAGATCATGGTGGCGTAGTAGGGGATCGTATCGGCCAGGAATGCTTCAGCCGGCGGCAACAGCGTGCTCTTGCCCAGTTCGAAATTCAGGATGGCCTCTGGAATAACGACGCGCATGACGTTGGGCTCGACAGTGTTCCGTTCAACCGTCAGCTGATGCGGTTGTCGCGGCGCGTCACGCCCGGCCGTCGCAGGATTCGTGGATCTCGCCGGCTTCGCATTTCCATCTTCGACCCTGGTGATATAGGCCGCCAGTAGGAGAATAAAGATCACCGCCAGTGAGGTCATAAGGTCGGCAATTCCACTGGCTAATGTGGATGGCCCATCGGACGTGTCCTGTCCAAAGGGCGAGTTCATTCCACTCCTGCCTTGTGGTGTACCCCTCGGGTGAAACCGGGGATTCTCCATCTGCCGCCGGTCTTTCCGGTCCAGGAAGCCGATGTGTTTCCAACAACAAGATGGCCGTCATCAAGGCGGGTCATGAGTCGATCAAGCATCTTGTCCGTTTCCGCATGGGAGGGCGGTGCAGGATGTTGTTGTGTGTCGATGGAATGGGTGAGGTCTCGAATGGATTCCAGCAACGGGTCCAGCAATGGTTTGAGCGCTCGTCGTACTTCAACCCCGATATCGGCGGCCAGGCGCTCGGGCTTCAACTGGCTCTGTGTGTTGCCCAGCGTTGCGAGGGATTGGGAGATCGAGGTGAGCGCTGACACAGTTGAGCCCAGACGATGGTGAACCGTCTCGACCAGCTGATGTGCGGAGTCGTTCTGCAAGGAGCTATTGATCGGGACGGGTGGGTGTTGTGACAGAGGATGGTTCCGGTCTTGTACCTTCCGGGGAAACATCGCATCGAGCAGCGATACCAGTCGGCGATGATGTTTGGCGAGCCGGTACCATAACGATTTTTCCAGAAGCATAAAGCTATTGGCGCATGCGAGTCCGACGACGGAGGTGACGAACTTTCCGGCGAGGCCGTTAATGAGCCCTTGAATTCCTTCGATCTGCGATCCGTTCGCATGCAGTTTGCTCAGTCCGATCAAAATGGCCAGGAACGTGAACATCAAACCCACGCCGGTCAGAAAAGAGGGCAGCTGTTGGTAGAAGCGGACGTTGAGACGGGTCGCGCAGAGCGAGGCAAACGAAAAATGCTCCGCGGCGGAGCGCTCGGTCGAGACGGTCGGTTCAATGAACCACGCGGGCTGCTCCACCGCAAACGTCTTGCGATACGAGAGCCAGTCGTCCGCCACGGTCTGTTCGGTTCGCATGATACGGTCCAATTCCTGGAGATCGTCCAGGTCGCGCCGGGCGCCCTGCGTCTGAGCGCGCTGCTGCTGCTTCTTGCTTGCATGGGCGAGCAGGATCCATTCCGGGGACGTGTGGTGGCGCGCGGAGGCGAGGCGGGCGACGGCCGGGTGGAGGCGGGCAATGACCTGCCGGATTTGCAACGTGCCGTGAATGAGAAAGGCGCTGTGCCATAGGCACAAAAGGAGGATCCCGCCGGCCCCGATCCAACTCAGCAGCGGACTCTGAAAGCCACCGATCAAGGCCATGTCACGGCCCAGCAGATCCCAACTCGCGCCCAACCAGCTCCAGTCGCTCATATTCAGCCCCTCAGTGGATACGTCACAAGAAGGAGAGTCGAGGTGCTCTAGCTCAACATCTGTGCCAACGAGTTTGGCTTGAATAGATGTAATAGATTGAAGCGGTTATGAGTTTTGGGACCGGCCAGTGAGGAAGGATTTGCCGACTGGGTGAGAGTTTCTGCCGGGTACCTGTCCTGGCTACTCGTCAGTCTTCAATAGCATGCTGCTGTTGAGACATATGCCGATATTCCTTTCTTGCGAGGAGCAGCTGGTACTCCGTAGACATGGAATGGGTCTGTCCCCTATAGTTCTCTTCTCACATCAGTCTTCCAAGAGCGTGATCGCACATGCGTCGATTCATTCGTCCTCGCCTCCTCGCTGGTTTTGTGGTGGGACTGGTGGGTCTTTACGCACTGGTCGGATTTGTCCTGCTGCCCTATCTTATTAAAGAATACGGGGTCCCGGCCGTATCAGAGCAGCTTCAGCACCCTGTCGTCGTGCGTGAAGTCGCGTTCAATCCGTTCACGCTGGCTCTTCGCTTGAACGGCTTGGAGGTGCGTGAGCAGGACCAGGCGCCGATCCTCGGATTCGAAGAATTTGTCGTCAATCTGCGTGCGACAACACTATTTTTCCAGACACTGGGGTTCGATGAAATCCGGCTGGTCATGCCGTTCGTGGCGGCCAGGGTGAATCGTGAAGGGAAGCTGAACTTGTTGGGGCTTGTTCCTCCGTCGGACGAGGCGGCGGCGCCCGCTGAGACGACAACAGGCGAGCCCAAGCGGATGATGCCGCTGGAAATCGAGTTATTCGAGATCAACAACGGCATTGTGGAATTCCGGGATGAGTCGAAAGCCAAGCCCATTTCGGCGGACATCGTGCCCATTCGGATCACGCTGCGGAATTTCAGCACCACGCAAGGAAGCGACAATGCCTATGCCTTCACGGCTGAGATCGGCAAGGGGGAAGCATTGGCCTGGGAAGGAACCGTCTCGTTAGAGCCGGTGGAATCCGACGGGAAGGTGAGTTTGTCCGGGGTGAAACTCAAGACCCTCTATCAGGCCGTGCAGGATCGCTTTCAATTCGACATGCAGCAGGGTGAGCTGGCCCTGTCAGCAATATATCACTTCGATTTGCGGGGGCAGGCCCCTCGCGCCACGGTAAAAGACGGCAAGCTTGCCATTCGTGGTTTGGCCATCGGGGAACGGGGGTTGCCGGAGCCGCTCGTGAGCATCCCTGTGGCCGATGTAGAGGGAATCCAGTTCGATCTGGAGAAGCGTTCCATACGGGTTGAGAAGGTGCATACCGCGGATGCGCGATTCGATGCGTGGATGGATGCCGGCGGCGTGGTCAATCTTCAACAGTTGTTCGCCCCTGCAGGGAGCAGCGGGGAGAAGGCGGCGGAACCTGTATCTGCGAACAAAAAGACGGCGTCTGAGCCTTGGACCGTAGGCGTCGATGTGGTTGAGATTAAAAACTATCAAGCAACGTTTGAGGATCGTACGCTGACGACGCCGGGGGTGCTGGAGGTGGATGCGCTGGATGTCACCGTAAAGGACGTGCGGATTCCGTTCACAAAACCGATGCCCGTCGGCCTGTCTCTGAAACTGAATCGGACCGGCCACGTGGATGTGCGAGGGCAGGTTGCGGTCGAGCCGATGAAGGCCGACTTGGAGATAAAAATCACACAAATCGCCATCCATCCCTTTCAGCCCTACCTCGACCGATTCCTGGATGCCGATGTGAGAGAGGGCGCGATCGATCTCAACGGATCGGTCCAGTATGCCAAGGAACATCCCACGGGTCCGATGCTTCGCTTTCAAGGCAATCTCGCCGTCAATCAGCTCCTGGTTACCGATCGGAAAGAATTCGAGGATGTGGGTTCGTGGAAATCGCTGGCGTTTAATCGGGTGGCGGTGGATGTCGAGCCGACAACGGTACGGATCGGCGAAATTCTGTGGCAGGAACCGGCGGTCCAGGCCGTTATGGAATCGGACGGCTCATTGAATCTGTCGAAGCTGCTCGTGGCGTCTCCGCCTGGTGACGCCCAGGGAGAACCGGCAAAGGACGCCAGCCGGAAATCGGTGGCTAAATCTGCTCCGCCGACAATCATCGTGGATCAGGTCAGGCTGGTCAAGGCAGCGGCGATCTTTCGAGACCTGTCCGTGGAGCCGCCGGTGAAAACCGGGGTGACGGACTTCGGCGGAACCATCAAGGGGCTTTCATCGAAGCAGATCAAAAAGGCGGATGTGGATTTAGCCGGCAAGATCGACCATGCCGCGCCGCTGAAAATTGCGGGAAAGATCAATCCACTGAGTGAGGACGCCTTTACCGATTTGGTCATCACGCTGCAAGGAATGGATGTGACCCCGGCCGGCCCCTACAGCGGTAAATACGCCGGGTACGGATTGTCGAAAGGCAAGCTCTCCCTCGACCTGAAATACAAAGTCTCGCAGCAGGTACTTGAGGCGGAAAACCTGGTGTCGATCGATCAGCTGACGTTCGGGCAAAAGGTTGAAAGCCCGGATGCCACCTCGTTGCCTGTTCCGCTGTTAGTGGCGCTGTTGCAAGATCGCAAGGGGTTGATTGAGGTCGATCTGCCCATTCGGGGCAATCTTGCCGATCCGGATTTCAAATACGGCAGGGTTGTGATTTCGACCTTGCTCAATCTGCTTGGAAAAGTGGTTGCCTCGCCGTTTTCATTACTGGGCAAGCTCGTACCGGGTGGGGGTAGCGGGGACGATCTGCAATTCGTCGAGTTTCAGCCCGGCAGCGCGTTGTTGGCGGACGATGAAGTGAAGAAACTTGCATTGCTGGAACAGGCCCTCGATGAGCGGGCCGGCCTGCGGCTCGAGATCAAGGGAACAACCGATGCTGTGCTCGATGGGGCGGCATTGCGCAGGCGCAAGTTGACAGATCGGCTGATGACGAAGATACGGCGTGAGCGTGGAAAGTCGGCAGAGCCGGTGGAGATTTCTGCGGAGCAGGAGCAGCGGTTTGTGGAGGAACTCTTTGCCGAACTCCAGGCCAAACAGGCCGGCGTGTCAGAGAAGACAGCCGATCAGGCCGAGTCCAAACCTCCGACGGCCGAAGAAATGAAGGAACGCGTGCTCGCCGAAATTTCTGTCACCGATGCCGATCTTGAATTTCTGGCCATGGAACGCGGTGAAGCAGTTCGTACGCGCCTATTGGAAAGCGGGAAGTTGGAGAGCGGGCGGGTGTTTCTCCTGGAAGCGGGCGCTGCCGATCCGGGCCACGAGCGCGTGCGCACGCAACTCGTGCTGGGAGCCGGTTCGTAGGGCACGGCGGGATAAGCGAGATTGGCGGGACGAGCGGGACTGGCGGGACGAGCGGGACAAGCGAGACTGGCGGGACGAGCGAGAGAGGTGAGACGGGCCTGAGACCTCCGTTTCTTGAGTCGCGCTTGTCGCGCACGCCGCACGTCCCGCTCACTTCACCCCATACCGCATTCTGGTGCCATGCAGGAGGGAGAGTTCGATTTCCGGCGCGCTCAGCTCGGATGGGAACAAGCAGCCGGAGATCTTGCAGGCATTGATACTGGCACCGTCCAAATTGGCTTTGCTCATGTCCACACCGCGCAGGTCGCTTTGCCGGAAGTAGCAATCACGGAAATCAAGCCCGGCCGCATCCAATCCCCTGAGATCCAGTCCCCGCAGGTCGCATCCCCGCAGGTCGCATTTGTCGCCGGCGGCCTTCTTGACGTTGAATTCTTTGATGCAGCCTTCGCGGAGCATTAGGTACATAGGATCCTTCGAAATACGGAGAGACGTTCTCGCAGCGTCTGTCATGTCCATGAATGCTCCCATTGAGGGGTCCTGGAGGCTCTATCGGTTTGGCAGGTAAGGATCTTGAGCGGGATGAGCGGGAGTGGCGGGACTAGCGTGACTGCAGGACGAGCGGGACGAGCGAGACTGGCGCGACATGCGAGACGCGCAAGACTGGGATGAAAATCAGCTTCTTAAGTCGCACTTTTCGCGCCCGTCGCGCATCGCGCGCGTGTCCCGATCCTATCCGCCCCCTTGCGCTCGTCGTAGGTAGCACAGTATCGTAAGAAGCAACTAACAGGGGGGGTGATGCAGCGCCCCATCTCCTTGTAAAACAAATCTATACGGAGGTCATCATGGCAATCAGATTGGGAGACGACGCGCCGAATTTTACGGCGGACACGACAGAGGGCACGATCAATTTTCACGAATGGCTCGGCAACGGCTGGGGCATCCTCTTTTCCCATCCGAAAGACTTTACCCCGGTGTGCACGACAGAGTTGGGCACCGTAGCCAAAATTATGCCGGAGTTGAAGAAGCGAGGGGTCAAAGTCATTGCGGTCAGTGTCGATCCGCTCGACTCTCACCAGGGCTGGGTCAAGGATATCAATGAGACGCAACACACCACTATGAACTATCCGATCATCGCCGACCCGGATAAGAAAGTGGCCACCCTCTATGACATGATCCATCCGAACGCCATGGATAACATGACGGTGCGGTCGGTGTTCATCATCGGGCCCGATAAGAAGGTCAAACTCACCCTGACCTATCCCGCTTCTTGTGGCAGGAATTTCGATGAGTTGCTGCGCGTGGTCGATTCGCTCCAACTCACGTCGAAGTTCAAGGTGGCGACACCGGCTAATTGGAAGGAGGGGGAGGACTGCATTATCACACCGGCCGTCAATGACGCAGAGGCCAAGACGCTGTTCCCCAAAGGTTTCACGACCGTAAAGCCGTATCTGCGCTATACGCCTCAGCCGAATAAGTAAGAACCAGATACGTAGGAATCTGTTTGGTAGCAATATGGGCGGGATTGGTCGATGACCGGTCCCGCCCGTTGTACGTATAAGCCCTCGCCGGTTTTGGCATGAACATTGATAGCGCGCCTCGATTGTTAGTGGAAATCCGCACCCAAATCAAAATAGAAAAATTTCTTGCTATCTCATTGTTCTTTGGGCATACTCCGCCCGACTTTACTGTATTAGAAATGATTCATGATAACTATTCAGCCGATCGTTGAGTGTTTCCTGAGGGTTCGAGAGGTTCGGGCAGAGGGGGTCAGGCAATTGTTTCTATCACTTCATTTCACAAGGAGGCTGCCACAATGAAGGTAGAACTAAGTAGGCTGTGGAAGAAAGTTTTAGTTGCCGGCGCCGCAGTGGTGCTGGTGGCTGGGGCTGTGTCCACGCCGACCAGCGTCTATGCCGGTGGGACGATCAAGGCCGATGACGATAAGTGGATTTCGGTCGGCATGGGTATTCGTAGCAGCTTTAGTGCGATAGAGGGTGCAGGAGGCTCATCCCGTCACTACAGCAACGACTTCGCGATCGACAACGCTCGTATCTACATCAACGGGTCGATCCATAAGTACGTCAAGTTCACCTTCAATACCGATTGCTTTAACTGCGGAGGAGGGCCTGGAGGTCAGGGGAACGGGAGCGCCGGAAGCTTGTTTGGCAACAACTCCAGTATGGGCCTGCTCGATGCGATCGGTAAGTTCGAATTCGATGAGAAGTTCAATATCTGGTTTGGACGTACGTTGATGCCGAGCGAGCGTGGTGAGTTGAATGGTCCCTTCTACCATGCGACCTACGATGGGTTCCGGACTCCGTTTTTCTCGGCGGATTACTCGGATAACTTCCCACGCGGGGGGAATGCTGGCTCCTCTGGCGGCAATGCCGGTCTCTATGGTCGTGACAATGGTGCGGTCTTCTTCGGAAAGTTCCATCCATTCGGCACCCACTTGCTGTATGCCGCCGCGGTGTCCACCGGCTTGCGTGGTGCTACTAATCAGGGCAGCAGCTTGATGTACACGGGACGTTTGCAGTGGAATCTGTTGAACGACGAAGACAATCCCGGCTACTATACCTCCGGTACCTACTATGGAACGGCTGGTGATATCGTCGCGATCGCTGGTAACGTGCAGCATCAGAAGGATGGCGCCGGTTCTCCTACGACAGGGACGAGTGATTTCACCGGTGTCTCCGTGGATCTGTTGATCGAAAAGCTTCTCCCGAACAACATGGGCGTATTTACGTTCAACGGAGAATTCAAGCGGTTCTTTGCTAATTACGGTGTTAATTCAGCCGCTAATACGACCGATTCCTTCCGCGTATTCAACGGCGATTCCTGGTCCGTGAATGCGTTGTACCTGATCCCACAGCAGGTCGGTATCGGACGGTTCCAGCCATACGTTCGATTTGTCAGCATCGATCCTCGGTACAGCGCCATGCGGCAAGAATTTGAATATGGTCTGAACTACATCATCTCCGGCCACAATGCCCGTATCTCTGCCTATGGCAGATATGGGGATATCAACAGCAAGGGTTTTGCCGGTGGTGGTGCGTATTCTCCAACGGCTGCTGGAGACAAGGTCGATTCGTTCCACGTGGCCTTGCAGATGCAGTACTAGTTCAGACAGTGTGAGCTGACAGCCGTCAGCTTCAAGAAAGGCCGAATCCCCGAAACGGGATTCGGCCTTTCTGTTTGTGTCGCTCAAGTTGGTGAAGGGACTCTAGGCTAAACCCACCTTGCACTAGTGATGGTTCGTAGCCAAAGAGGAACATCACACGGGGGAGAGTCTGGAAAGCTAGATTGTCGGCTCAAACGAGCAGCGAAATTTTCTGGCTGCCTGACGTAATGGTTGGTCGCGTGTCCAGATCGTCACATGTTGAAGTAGCGCCGAAGCGAGGAGATGCACGTCAACCCATCCCAAACCCTGACCGAAAAGTTTGTGGGTTTCAAGAAAGGCGAGAACCTCCTGGTACTCGATGATTGGTGTGGCGGGGAGGAGGGCCAAGGAATCTAGAACCTCCGAGCGGTGTTTTAAAGTGCCGCAGGCTAATTCTCCGATGACCAGCGGGTGGCACCAAACTAAATCTTCATCCAACAACCGGCGTAACGTGGCAGAATCAGCCCGGAAATGATCGATCCACACGGAGGTGTCGACCAGTGTTGGCATAATTAGGCAGAGCGGCGGCGGCGGATGTCCTTGAACTGGGGTTCACTGCCCCCAAGGCGGGCCAACCGTTTGGCGGCTTCGCGGGAAATAAGAGCCTCAAGCCCCAAGCGCACAAGCTGGGTTTTTTCCTGAACGCCCGTCAGCTGAGCCGCGCGCTTGATAAGCTGATTATCAATGGTGAGCGTCGTTCGCATATGTACCATATGTATCATCGATAGAGGTCCTGTCAAGTATCCTCACTCCGGGTAGTTAGACGAGTAATAACCCAGCCGCGCGTACTTTCATCCAGGATTGAGTCACGATGAGGTTTTCGAATTCCGATATGCCGCCTGGGAATGAGGATTGTGCGTCTCGCAGCAGGGGATAGGAATGTGGTGGGGTCGCATGCGGTGTGCATTGTGAGATCAAGTGATCGAGCCACTTGGCTTGTTCATTCTGGAGTGTGATGGCGCAGTCGCCGGATGGCCCTGATAGCACGAGGCGCGTCTTCTTTCCTGCCGATTCAAGCACTGGTTCTCCACCAAGCCAGACAATACGCCGTTCTGCCTGTGGGTTATCCTCAATATATCTGTTCTTTAGAAGGCTGGTGACCCACCGAGACGAGACTCGCGGTTTCGGCGCGGGTTGATCGAACCAGTTGCGAACATCCATGGTTAATCCACGGTGTTCGAGGAAATTGAGCATCGACCTCCTGAGTCCTTCACCGACCCATTGGGGCGTCTCACCGGCTCGATCCTTGTGCCGGAGGTCATTTTCTGCGAAGCCCTGAAACTCCGGACCAATGATACGCAGACCATGGGAGGCCGGATCGAGGCCGACCGGACTATGGGCGGTGGCGGTGAAGCGGTGCCAAAAAGCCGATTGAATCAGATCCGCCGCGACCAATTGCCTCACGCGCTCCAGCGAGTCTACGGTTTCCTGAACGGTCTCAGAGGGGAATCCGTACATCAGATAGGCATGGACCAGGATGCCCGCGTCTCGAAATGCCGCGGCGACCAGCGCCGTGCGGTCGACGGTAATGCCTTTCTTCATCTTCTCAAGCAGACGGTCTGACGCCGCTTCGAGTCCGGCCGTCACTGCGATGCAGCCGGATGCAGCGAGCAGGCGGCAGAGGTCCGGCGAAAATGCCTCCTCAAAGCGGATATTGCCCCACCAGGAAATTTCGATCTTCCGTTCCAGCAAAGCCAATGCGAGCGATTTGAGCGCAGCGGGAGGCGCCGCTTCATCCACAAAATGAAAGCCCCTGCGTCCCGTCTCAGTCATCAATTGTTCGATCTGTCCGATGAGCCGGTCGGTCGGCGTCATTTCGTAACGGCCAATGTAATTGAGTCCCACGTCGCAAAAGGTGCATTGCTTCCAATAGCAGCCATGCGCCACGGTCAGTTTGTTCCAATGGCCTTCCGACCAGAGGCGATGCATCGGATTGATACTGTCCAGGATCGTCAGATAGCGGTCCAAATTCAGTCCGCGATAGGTCGGGCAGCCGATCTCGTTCATCGAGAAGTCAGAGGCTGAGGGATCGTCGGCAAACCGAATGCGATTCCTTTCACGATAGAATGTCCGGCACAGAGCCGTTCGGGGTCGCGAACCTGACAGATGTTCGATCAGAGAGAGCAGCGGCCTCTCTCCGTCATCGAGGGTGATAAAGTCGACATAGTCGAAGACGCGGGGATCGGCCACGCGTCTCAATTCGGTATTGGCATAGCCGCCGCCCAGTGCAACCGGCAGGTCCGGCTGCCGGCGCTTGATTGCCTGGGCGATGCGGAACGCTCCGTACAGATTGCCGGGAAACGGCACGGAGAGGCAGATCAATGTCGGCTTGACCCGGTCGAGATGGGCCTGGAGGGCATCCAACATGAAGACATCGGTCATGGTCGGCGCCGCGTCCAGCGCATCGATCATGCCATCAAATGACGATGTGGATGTCGCCACCTGTTCGGCATAGCGGCTGAGAGAAAAATGCGGCGAGACCGTTGCTTGGACCAGGTCGGCGAGATCTTCGAGATAGAAAGTCGCCCACTGTTTGGCCCTGTCTTCAAGCGGTACGGACTTCGCGAATTTGTTTCTGCCTCGAAACCGGGGTCCTTGAGGCAGCACGCCTGCTTGTATCATCCGTGCGGCGGCGCCGGGATTCTTGCCTTGAAGAAAGGAGACGACGGATTCGATTTGAGCGAGATAGGCCTGCTCCATCGCGAGCATCGCGATCGCTTCGGGCGGCAGGTCGTCGCCCAGTTTCCGTATGTCGGCAAAGACACGAGTCAATCCGGTCCGGCTGAAGAGCCGCAGCACCATCTCGATACCCAGATCGGCCTGTTCGGCGGCAATATTGCGGGATTGAAGGAACCCGGTGAGATAGGCGGTAGAAGGATAGGGTGTATTCAGCTGTGTCAGCGGAGGGATAAGGAGCAAGAGGCGCTGAGACTGCATGTTCGTTGACATAGCACAGGAGTGCGTGTCAACGCCAGATCGAGTGTTACGTTACCTGGGATTCCTTCAACAGTTCCATTGAGGAGTTGATGAAGTACCCTGTCCAGCGTGCGAGATTCAGATACTCCGATACCTCATGCGGCAGCTCATGCCTCGTGATGCTCCGCACAATGGAGCGGCTCTGGTCAAGGCTGAGATCGGTGATGTTGGGATTCTCGCGCTCAACGGTCGGATCATAGAGGATGATGAGCGGGCGCATGCGGGCCTGTAGGTTGATGCTCACGACCAGGCCGACAGATGTGTCGCTGAGCTCCACGACCGTTCCGGGTGGATAGACACTGAGCACCTGTATGAGGGCGACGACCGCTTCTTCGGGATACATCGTCTTGCTGTTCAGGTACAAGTGCGAGAGCGCCTCTGCCGGAGACTTGTTGTCCCTGATATTCGGGGCATTGATGAGGCTTTCATATTCTTCGACGACCATGAGGATTTTTGAGGACAAGGAAAGCTGATGACCCCGTAAACCGTCTGGATAGCCTGATCCATCGATCCGTTCATGGTGTTGCTTGATGATGTGGGCCACGGTATTGGGCAGCTCTGGGAACTGCGCGAGAATGTGGAGCCCTAACTCGACGTGTTGTTGAAATGCCTTTCGATCGTAGTCAGCCATGCGCAGGCCCCGCTTTTTTATCAGGTCAGGCGGGAGCAGTTGTTCACCGATGTCGTGCAGGAGGCCGGCGATTCCCAGTATCTTGACTTCTTCCTGGCCGAGATCGAACTGACGGCCTAGCAGCATGGCAAGTACTGCCACATTCATGGCATGCAGCACCGCTTTGTCGTTGACATCCTGTGCGCCGAGGAGACTCCCCATCGCGCTGGCTGTGTCGTCAGCCATAATCAGCTCTGTCAGTCCATTGATCATGTCCTTTGCAACCGTGAGTCCCGTGTCAGATCCATTCTTGATGTCGGCAAGCGCGTCCGAGCCCTGTGCGAGTGTTTGCCTGTACACAATATCGGCCTGCTGAAGGCCTTCCTGGTATCGGGTGACTGTCGGCGGTACGGGGGTGTTCTGGGAGGGCGGATTGGTGAGAGAGACGGTTTCATCCTGTGCGGTGTGAGCCTGCCTATCCGTGCTCTGTTCCAGCGCATTAGGATCTGACAAGACGACATCGACGAGTACGGAGCGGAGTTCCAGGCCTCGGATAATGGAGAGTTCCTGCTCCGTTGTAATTTTGAATCGTTTCTTGGCGAATGGATGTTTGAACCAGGAACAGTCCAAATCCACGAACATACCGATCTTCAGTTGTGCAGGTTCTATGGAAAGAGTTTCAGCGGTGAATTGCCGCGATGCCTGCGTCGCCAATGGTTTCGGCACGAGTGTCCTCTAGTCTTTCAGGGGTCCACGGTTTAAGACCGGAGTTGAGACTTCAAGAGCTTCTATCGGTATGTTGGTGCGCGGACTTAAGAGTTGAGGCGGTGACCAGGGGGCATGCCACGTTCTTGAACGAGGATTGCCGAAGGAGAGGATACGGATCGTTACTTTTTAATATCCAGGATTGCCCCCAACATGGCGTCGGCCGTTTTGAGCGTTCTCAGGTTTGCTTCAAAACCCCGTTGCGCAATAATCTGGCTCACAGCTTCCTCTCCCAGATCGACGTTCGAGAGCTCAACCTGTCTAGGTCCTTGCGCGGTATCTTTCAGCACGGCCGGCCCGGCGGAATTATCCTTCTGGACGACGGGGAGCACGCCTCCTGCGTCGGCTTCGACGAACTCGGTTCTGGATTTCTTAAATTCATCTGTGTTGACGTTCGCCACGTTATGGGCTGAGACTTCCATCTGTTTTGCGTAGGCGGTCAGCCCTGATAAGGCGGTATGAATTGCAGAGACCATATCGTACCTCCATGTGTGACGGCTGCCTGCTCAGGCTTACTTCAAGAGTAGCAAAAGCCTTACCGTCGCTGGCAGGGAAGGATCGGCAGGAACCGGCAACAGCGAGCAAGGATGGAGACCGGCCTGGCCAAAATTGGTGGCTTCTGACGGAAAATTTCGGTACAGTGCCGGCCTATGAGTCGTGGACTGGGCTATCAACTCTACAGCGATTTCAACTGTCCTTTCTGCTATGCGTTGCATGAGCGATTGCACGACCTGAATGTGATCGAGCGTTGCGAATGGCGCGGGGTGCAGCATGCCCCGCATTTGCCCCGTCCCATGAAACCCTGGAGCGGGTCGTTGGGCGCGGAACTCCGGCATGAAGTGTCAGTCGTGCAGCGGTTGGCGCCGGAAGTGCCGATTGCATTGCCGCCCGGGAAGCCGAATACGTTGCCGGCTATTGTGCAGGCTGTCAAACTACTGCAGACGGATCATGCGCAAGGAATGGCGTTCGTTCGCGCAGTGTATCGCGCCTTTTGGCGAGACGGGCAGGATATTTCCGATCCGTCGGTCTTGGGCCGGCTGTCAGGCATCACGCTTCCCGGCGATCAGGATGAGACTAGCCATAGGATTTCCCAAGAGTGGGAGGCGGCGTGGCACGGAACAGGCCAGGCCGGCGTTCCGTTGATTGTCTCGCCGCAGGGCGATCTTCTTGTCGGGTGTGTGCCGCTGGAAAGGGTTCGGCGCTTCTTTGCCTGATTGACTCGCCTATTGTGCAGCTCCATGCCGCGCTGCACGTGTCTGCATTGGACAACCCTATTACCGCCCCATTCGATCTTTGAACGTCAGTTCCGCCACTGCCGACTTATCCAGCTCACCCTTGCCTGCTTGGATGAGGCGTCGATACTGACTGAGTGTGGCTTGAGCGACCGGGAGCGAGAGTCCGGTCTTCTTCGCTAGGTCAAGCGCGATCGCGGAGTCTTTTGCGGCGTGCGCAGCCGAAAAATAACACTCGTGCGCCCGGTGCTGCATGTCTTCTCCGTCGGTCTCCAGTACCCGGGACGCAGCACCTGTTTGGCTGAACACCTCCCGCAGCAGGGTCAGATCGATTTCCAAGGCCTCGCCCAGTCCCAACCCTTCGGCCAACGCGGCGGTGTTGCTGTTCATTACCATGTTGACGAGGGCCTTTACTGCCGCGGCTTTTCCTGCGGGACCGATATAGCGGACGGTTGTGCCCATGGCGTCGAGGACCGGCCTGGCCCGGTCGAAGGCGTTCCGTGTGCCGCCGCACATGAGGTAGAGCGTACCTTGACGCGCTTGGGTGATGCTGCCGGCCATACAGGCTTCTATGCTGGCTCCGCCGCGTACGGTAACCAGCTGTTCGATGTCACAATGAACGTCCGGTGAGAGCGTTGCGCAATTGATGAATAAGCGGTCGTGCGCATGGGTGAGCAGCGAGGTTTCGTCTTGCTCGGCGAAGATTGCACGCATGGCCTGATCGTCCGACACGGCGGTAATGATGACGGAGGAGGTTTGGGCGACCGCTGCGGGGGTGTGTGCGCGTGTGATGTGGAGTTGTTCAGCCAGGTCCGCGGCTGCCGAGGAATGACGATCAAAGATCGACGTCAGCTGAAAGCCCATCTCGCTCAGGCGGCGCGCCATATTGGCACCCATGCGCCCCACGCCGATAAATCCGATACGAAACTGGTTCTGCATGCGGGATCACCCTCAGAGGTCGCACGGGCAAGGTGCCGTGTCGGGAAGATTGTACACAGATACGATGGCTGGCGCATCTGCCATGAGGATGGAATGAATCAGCGCCACGTTACATGATGCGGCATACAGGAAAGGCCGATGGCATCGTGCCAGTGCGCAGGGAGGCCGTCTTATCCCATTGCAGCCCAGATCTTTTGTGCGTTTTCACCTGTAAAGGTGACATCGTCCTGCGCTGAAGAGCTGCGTTCAAAATAGAGCCGGAGCATGCCTGCGCCGAAATGAGCCTCCCGGACCAGATCGAGGTTGATCGCCATTTCACCGGGACGTTCTTCGTTCTTCACTTTGACAAACCGCATGATTCAGCCCTCCTTTGAACATATCTTGGCCCATATCACTGCAAGGCCGGTCCACATCCTGTTCTCTGTGCTGTGCAACCTAAAATAGACAGCTTGCCGAAGCTCGTCAACTGAAACGAGAGTTCTGATTGGAGATTCGAGACAGGTTGGATGTGGAATCTTTCAACTCAACGCCGGCCATCGTACCAGACGGAGAGATGTTTCTTATCCGTCAAGGTTCGGCGCCGGTTGAGCAACATCCGCAGAATTTGTCCGGCGATTTCACGCGCGGAATAGAGGGATGTCTTACGTGGCGAGGTGTCGAGCGGGTGTGTCGTTAGAATAGTGAATTCCAGATTGCGCTGGCGCCCCCATTGTCGTATTCGTTTACTGAGGTCGATTTCTTCCAGTGCGTAGAGTTCTTGGTTGAATCCGCCGACCTCCACAAAGGCATCCCGGCGGCAGACAAACAGTGCGCCGGCGGCCCAGTGGAGCAGGATTGACGTTTGTGTCCAGAATCGCAAGATTCCATCTGCCCACCAGGGCAATCCTTGCATGGAGAGCGTGCTGCCGCAGCCCACATGGGTCTTGGACTTTATGACATGTAGGATGTCGCCCAGTAATTCAGGACTGAGCACACTATCGGCATCCAGAAACAGCAGCCAGTCACCGGTTGCCACAGCCGCTCCGGCATTGCGCGCCCGGCCGATCTGATTGACCGGTTCAAACACCACCTGTGCCCCTGCTTGTTCGGCCAGGCAGGCGGTGCTGTCGGTGGAATTATTGTCGGCCACAATAAGTTCCCCTGTGACGCCGGAAGCGGAGTGCGCAGCCAGTGCGTCGGTTACGGATCGAAGACAGCGTTCTATCAGCTGTGCTTCATTGAATGCTGGAATGATGATGGAGAGACGCATGGTGCAATGGAGCCCGGTGATCCTTCCGAGTATAGCGTTTCTGACAGTTTCTTGATGATGCCATAGTTGCCATGGACAGGGCTATTGAGACAGGATATAGCATGGGCTATTCTCCAAGACATCACCAGGAGGGACTTCATGCCGAAACGAGTGCGGACCGGACTGACACGTAGCGATATCCTCGACCGGTACATCGAGCGGTTTAAGCAGATGCTGCTGAAGTTTCAGCCGTTTTTGTCTCGCAAACGCGGCGGTGTGTCGCTGGAGGACTTCGACGAGGCTGCAGAGGAATTGATCGGACAAGTGTTCGGTGCGGCGTCGAACGAGGCGGAGGCGTACGTGTATGCGAAGACCGGCGAGTCAGCCCTATTACCGGAAGAGGCGCAGGAGAGCGGGACCCACAATGTCGAGCGCGAAAGCCTTCACCAGCGCCGGCAGGTGCTTGAAAGTTGCCTGGCCGATCTGGAGATGCGCCGACGTGTGCACGTGTCCCGGGAAGGTAAGCAAGGACTCAAGGCAATGGTCGAGCACTATATGTCGCGGGACGTGCGAAGCATTCACCAGGCTGCGACGATTAAGGAGGCCGGTCGACTGCTGTTGAAATACAAGGTGGGCTCATTGATGGTGGACGATGGCTCCCGCTACATCGGGATCGTCACCGATTCCGATCTCAGCCGGAAAGCTGTGGCCAAGGGGCTGGACCCCAACAACACCACAGTCATGACGTGCATGAGCAAGGCGGTGACGACGATTGAGGAAGACGAGCCGGTCTCAGAGGCCATGGCCCTTATGAAGAAACTGGGTATCCGGCATCTCCCTGTCACCGCCGACGGCACCATCATCGGCGTGCTGTCCGTGGCGGACCTGCTTCGGGCGCTTACGGAATAGCTATTGGTTCAGTCGTATCCTGGGCGGGGGGTAGGATAAGCCCATCCGAAGAGGCGTCGAGACAGGCGACATAGGCAGCTGACTGCCTGTGTCGCCTGTCTTTTTGTGCGTTACCTCCCGGTTCTAATGTCCGCCTCCGGGGCCTTCGACATGGGTAAATTCCGGAGCGTCTTCATAGGGATGTTCGACAGTACCAGTGGCTTTGAGCACTGTGCCGACGACCAACCCACCGACTATCGCAATGGCCAGAGAGATGCCGATGCCCGCAATTTGTGCGCCGGCAACGCCGGGAACAATGACCATCGCGCTGAGGCCGCCCAATAGTCCCGGCATCCCATGGAGATTGTGGACGCCGCAGGTGTCGACCAGCTTGATCTTAGATTCCAGCATGGGCTGAATAAACACATATCCGATAACCGAGAGGATGCCGGCGAGCACCCCGATCGTGAATGCGCCGGTCGGTCCCACAACGTTACAGGTCGAGCCAATGGAGACTCCGCCTGCCAGAGCGGCATTGGCCATATCCATCATTGACGTTTTCCCTTTATGCAGATAGGTGCTCAGGAAATAGGTGGCGAGCGTGGCGCCGCTTAATGACAAGAGGGTATTCACAATGGTTTGCGGCATCTCTTCGAACGGCACAATCGCTGTGGCAAAACTCGGCCAGAACAGCCACAGCACCATCGAGCCGAGCATCGAGAAACGGTCGGACGTCGGATCGGATTCGATCGGCCGGCTGCGTTGCTGCGCGGTCGTCAGGACGAGGGATGCCGCAAGTCCGAAATAGGCCCCGAATGCGTGAATGACGATCGAGCCAGCAGAATCCTGGAAGCCTTTGGTAAGCCCCGATCCATTGTCCAGAACCAGCCACTCGTTGAGCGCGTACAGAGGCACCAGCAAGAGCGTGAGCAGGGCGTACTGAAAGACCCGCAGCCGCCCAAGCACCGCGCCCATTGCGATCAAGGTCGTCGCGACGGAAAACTCAGCCAGCATCAGTGTTTCCACCGAATGTGGTTTCAGCGCATGGCCGACCATTCCATTGGCGCGTAAAAATATATAGAGGGGCAGCCCGGTTGCAACCACCAGGTATGTGCCGGTGGTTGCGCCGAAGCCATAGCGCCGGACGAATACCATCAAAAATCCGAATCCCACCACCAGCATGGCCAGGATGTGGATCGAGTAGTTATATTGTGCGACCAGGCGTGCTTCATTGATGCCGCCTGTAGGTTCTGAAGCGCTCGCCCAACTGCTGAAGCATAAAACCAGCAGACTGACCACACCGAGTGCCTTTACACAGACGGCATGCCTCATGTCGATCCTCCTTATATAGGCTAGGCGCGGGTGGGGATGCTAAACGGACGCGAGTGTACTCCACTGTTTGTGAATATGAAATGGGCAATCAAACGGGAAAGACAAAAGTCAGAGAAATGGCCGAGGCAGGAGTCGATACTGATCCACACACGCTGCAGTCGGCGTCCAATCGGGATCATGTACAGGAGGACCGTCAGGCATTACCTGGGTAATGCCTGGTGATCGCTCTTGCGTCTGCGGTTCTGGCTTCCTACGCGGTTGCGCTCTTGGTCGTAGCCGACGGCGGCGTAGTATAGCGCACGATCGAAGAAGTGATCGAGCATCTGGAGCAACTCCAGCTTCCCGTTTAATTCCATTGCATTATCGGCAAGACCTTCACGATCGATAAAAGCACGCACATGTTCCTTGGTGGCGGTAATAGCCCAGAAGAAGTGGCTATAGCCGACGCCCTGTTGGACACGTGTCGCTCCCAGCTCAGTGTAACGCCGGGCCAACTGGTCTTCGGTTTTATGCAGCAGCC
Source organism: Nitrospira sp. (assembly GCA_022842445.1). GTDB lineage: Bacteria > Nitrospirota > Nitrospiria > Nitrospirales > Nitrospiraceae > Nitrospira_D. Next base: position 148,133 of record JALHPO010000001.1, on the reverse strand, counting down.
AGTCGCTCAGATTGCGGTAGATCTCGCGGGTCCGGGCTTCAAGTTCGTCCGAAGGGACCTTGCGCAAATCACTACATTGGGGGGCGCTCCATACTTTCTCGCTAAGCTCGCGGGAAAGGTCTTCAGCGTGTTTCTCGATGAGCTGAATGAGTCGGACAGCCAATGCCGGCATGGGGTACCTCCATGTAGGGGTGAGCGGTGGCCGATTGTAGCTCTCCCCGCTGATAGAACGCAAGCCGATCGATCTTCATTCATTGGGCGAGCCATCAGATCTCATTAGGGGAAGCTACCGTTGAAATTGAGAATTTTCTGGAGTTATTGAGAGGTTATAAATGCAATTGAAGTGTCGGGAGTAACTGGCATGCCAGGAGGTGGAATATGGCGTATCCAACTAATCTCGTCCTTATTCCTTTGTGGGGTGACGTTCCCCTCACACGGGGTATGGTCGTGATTGGGGTTGCTCCTGTACTCTTCTGCGAGCGAACCAGAATGTTGAATTGATTCGAAAAAAGTGGAGCGGAACACTATGCTGAAACCCACTATGAACAGTCGAAAATCTTACGAACCCATTGATAACCGGTTCGCTGAACGTGTGGTTGTTACGTGTCGAGTACGTTATACCGGTGAAATCTCGACACAGCCTTACCAAGGAGAAGGACTGACCAAGAATTTGTCCGTGTCCGGATGCAAAATCATCAGCGACAGTCCCGTGACGCGTGGGACATTGTTAACTCTTACGGTCGCGCTTCCCGACGAATTGCCACCGCTCGTTTTGAGTTCTGCACATGTTGTCTGGGTGTCCGGCTGTCAGTCATCCATTCGATTTATGCGTCTGAGCCAGGAGCACCGGAAGCGGATTCAGTCTTTCATTTGGAAGAGTATCTCTCGTGATTCCCTCAGTGATACACGGACTCGATTTCGGCTGGCATAGTCATTCCGGCAGTGCCTCTACAACAGGACTACCCCTCTCTGGAATATCTTCCTCTCCGTGAGTCACTCAGTAGCGCCCCGTCACAGTGTTGATCATCCGTCCTGCGTCTGTTTTGACTGACGATTCAGAGTATGCGCGGTATTGTCGAGACAAGTATGAGCAGTTTTCCCATGATAAGTCGTGATTTCTTTTCTGAACCGGAGACGCTTTCCATTACTGCGCACTGCCTTCCGGCACTGGTTCCCTCTGCATAGGCGCTGGTCGTTCCGCTGTTCACAACTTCAGATGCTATTCCTGCCATAGATCGGGTAGAGTAAACAGCGCATTCTTCGTTGTCTGATGATGTGGGAGGGATCATGGCAGTATTTCGACGTCCGGAATTGGAAAAGGATAATCCCATCGCTCCGCAGATGTACGTGGGGCCTCGGAGGAGGTATGCGCTGAAAAGAGCGGCCGCAACGCTGCAGGGTGTTCCGCAGGAGAGTGTAACTGAGGTGATGCAAAGGTTGACGGCGGCGGCGGAGCGGTTTGTGGCGGCGGTGCCGCCAGCCAGGCAATCGACTCAGGAACGAAAGACGTTGCTGGAGACGATCGCGCTGGCGCACAAGAGCTTGGCCGAAGCATCACGCGAGGAGTCGTGAGCGTCGAGAAAACTCTATGCGAAGATTCAAAAGTTGAAACTCAGTAGGGTTCGTGGTATCCGCCATCATTGTACGCTGTTGTCTCACAGCGTGCGCGCATTATAAGGCACCATGCAGTACATCCATCTCGGCCGTTCGGGCGTGAAGGTCAGCCGGCTCTGTCTCGGCACGATGAACTTCGGGCCGGAGACAAGCGAGGCTGACAGTTTTACGATCATGGACCGCGCGCTGGATCTCGGCATCAACTTTTTCGACACGGCAAATGTCTATGGCTGGAAGGTGGGGGAAGGGTGGACGGAACAAATCGTCGGGCGTTGGCTCCATCAAGGCGGTCGGCGTGAGAAAATTGTCCTGGCGACGAAAGTCTTCGGTCGCATGGGTAACTGGCCGAATCAGTCGCGGCTCTCGGCTTTGCACATTAGGCGAGCCTGTGAGGAGAGTTTGCGGCGGTTGGGCACCGACTACATCGATCTCTATCAGATGCATCATATTGACCGGGAGTCGCCGTGGGAGGAAATCTGGCAGGCGATGGAGCAGCTGGTCCGCGAGGGGAAAATTCTCTATGTCGGAAGCAGTAATTTCGCGGGATGGCATCTGGCCCAGGCGCAAGAGCTGGCCAGGAACCGCCATTTTCTGGGGCTGATCTCCGAACAGAGCCTTTATAATCTGGTCGAGCGGACGATTGAACTGGAGGTGATTCCGGCCTGCACCGCGTATGGCATCGGCGTGATACCCTGGAGTCCGCTGGCGCGCGGGTTGCTGGCAGGAGCGCTGAAGCCGGTGACGGTTGGACGGCGGGCGGATGAGGATTTGAAGAAGGAAATAGAAAAGTATCGCCCAAAGCTCGAAGCGTATGAGACGTTCTGTCAGAGCATGGGCGAGCAACCTGCCGATGTGGCGCTCGCATGGCTGCTTCATCAGCCGGCGGTGACGTCGCCCATCATTGGACCGCGTACAGTAGATCAGCTGAATGGCGCCATGCGGGTCTTAGCGCTGACATTGAGCGCCGACCAGCTGAAGCGATTAGACGAGATCTTTCCGGGGCCGGGCGGGACAGCGCCGGAAGCCTATGCCTGGTAGGACCTGAGGCGCATGTCCTCGAAAGCGTCGATGGCGTATGGCATGAAATCCGAGAATGAGTCGAAAGCAAACCCAGGCTCTGATCTGATTACGTGCCATATGCCATCAGCTCTACGCCCCGGTCCTCAGTCCTTCCTTCTTTTATTCCTTCTGCGCATCTATTAAGATAAGCCGGTCTGATCCCTTCTATTCCTTCGCATGAGGGGCTTCCGTTGAAAGCCAAAACCAGTTTCTCTTGCCAATCCTGCGGCCATCAATCGCTACGATGGCTCGGCCGTTGTCCTGACTGTGGCGGCTGGAACACGATGAAAGAAGAGCGGCAGGCTGCCACCGGGAAGGGCCGTCCCATGGCGATAAAGACTGCCTCAGCGCCGGCCACGCCGATCGGCGAGATCGAGGTTGTGGGTGAGGATCGCCGGCTGACCCGCATCGGGGAATTCGACCGGGTGCTGGGTGGCGGTGTGATCCCAGGCTCCGTGATCTTGATCGGCGGCGATCCCGGAATCGGCAAGACGACGTTGCTGCTTCAGGCGCTGCCTCGTTTGGCTTCACCCGCGCAACCTGTCCTCTATGTGTCCGGAGAAGAATCGCCTCGCCAGATCAAAATGCGGGGGCAACGGTTGGGCATCGACCATCCCAATCTGCTGATTCTTGCGGAGACCTCTCTCGAACAGATTTTGAAAGCCATCCAAGAGATTCAACCGGCGGCCGTGGTGGTGGATTCCATTCAAACGGTATACACGGAGCAGATCACGTCCGCGCCAGGCAGCATCAGCCAGGTGCAGGAAGTCGCCGGCCAGCTCATGTGGTTTGCCAAGCGCGCGGGAGTGCCGGTCTTCATCATCGGCCATGTGACGAAGGAAGGGGCGATCGCCGGGCCGCGATTGCTGGAGCATATCGTCGATACCGTGCTCTACTTTGAGGGAGACAAAGGGCACAGCTATCGCATTCTCCGCGCCGTGAAGAACCGCTTCGGTTCGACAAATGAAATCGGCGTGTTCGAAATGAAAGACGGGGGGCTGGAGGAAGTCAGCAATCCCTCGGAGCTATTTTTAGCCGAGCGGCCGCAGCGCAGCACGGGTTCGGTCGTGGTATCGAGCCTCGAAGGTACCAGGCCGATTCTAGTCGAGCTGCAAGCGCTGGTGTCCTCGACGAGTTATGCCATGCCGAAACGAATGGCCAATGGGGTGGAGCTCAACCGGGTGTCGTTGTTGCTTGCAGTGATGGAGAAACGGCTGGGGCTGCATCTCTCCGGGCAGGATGTCTACGTGAACGTGGTTGGCGGTATGCATATCGATGAACCTGCGATCGACCTGGGGCTCGTTGCGGCGGTCACGTCGAGTCTGCGCGAGACGCCGATTGAACCGGGTCTCCTGATTCTCGGTGAAGTGGGACTCGGCGGGGAAGTGCGCGCAGTGAGCCAGGCGGAGTTGCGCATCCGGGAGGCGGCGAAGATGGGATTCAAGCGTTGTCTGCTGCCTGAGCGGAATCTTGCGAAGCTCGATCCGATCGACGGTATGGAGTTGGTCGGAATCCAGGATGTGCGAGAGGCGCTGGATGTGGTGTTGGCGTAAGGAAGCCAGGGAGGGATGCGTCTCGGTGCTCGCGCAACGCGCGGTCTCGGAAGACCCTCGCTGGGGAAACGGCGCGTCTCGGCGCGTCGTGAGGTGGGTGGGTGAGATGTCGCGCGCAGTGGAGACGCATCCCTCCCTGCTTCCCTTTGGAGGGGATGGAGGGGATGGGAACAGGGTGAGAGGCACGCCTCTGTGCTCGCTGAATGCGCGCCCTCAGAAGGGCCTCATTCAATGCGCGCAGAAGAGGCGTGCCTCTCACCCTGTTCGGAACGGATGGGCGAAAGGTATCGGAATTGGGGTGATTCGATCCACTGTCGGTTTGTCTATTGCGGCAGTACTACTGACCGTCATGGGCTGCGCATTGTTTCGATCTGCGCCGGAGGGGACGTTCAAGCGGGCGACGGCAGAGGAGTTAACGGTCTTGCTGCGGCAGCGGGAAGCTGCGATCCATTCGATGAAAGGGTTGTTTAGCGCCAAGGTGCGCGGCGGGTTCATTCCCATCGCATCCCGAGTCGAGGGCGCAGTGTATTATCGCCGTCCCAATGCATTGCGGCTTCGTGGATTTACCAGCATCGGAAGCGAATTGTTTGAGTTCGTTCAAGCGGATGATGTGTACAAGCTAAGACTGCCGACCATCGGACGGGTGTTGATGGGCCACCAATCGGAGATGGCCGAGATGGGGAAACTCGCGCGCCCATTTCAGTTGAGTGTCTGGGCTGTGGGCGGTGTGCTCGGCACCGGTACGATTGCGAAGGGAGAAACCGTGAAGCTGGCGGACGAGGGGGATCGCTATCGGCTGGATGTGTATGCGCCTGTGAACGGTTCAGCGGCGCAGCCTGTGCTGGCCCGCCGGTTATGGTTCGACCGGCGAACATTATTGGTCGTGCAGGAAGATCGTCTGACGGAGACCGGTGAAGTGGATGCCACGATTCAGTATGAGGACTTTCGACCGATCGGGGAGCAGGGGGACCGGCCGTTGCCGGCGAAGGCGTCGGCTCAACTGCTCCGCCCGTTCAAAATTTCTCTCGAAGATGGTCGTGGACAGGGGAGTGTGCAAGTCACGTTTCATGAAATGCTGACCAACCAGGCGATCAAGACGGAAGACCTGGGGCAGATTTCTTAATCACCCATGAAGATTTTGGCGATTGAAACAGCGACGGCGTGGCAGAGTATCGCAATTCTGGAGGACGACGTTGTTTTAGCGAGGCGGGATCAGGATGCCGGCAGTGCTCATGGCCTGTTGCTCCTACCCTCCATCGATCGCATGCTTGTGGAGGCAGGTCTACAGCTCAGCAGCCTCGATGGTCTGGCCTGTTCGATCGGTCCTGGTTCGTTTACAGGCATTCGAGTGGGAGTGGCAACGTGTTTGGGACTGCGGGCTGCGACCGGTCTTCCGCTTGCCTTGGTTCCGACGCTGGAGGCGATGGCCTGGGGCGTGGGATCGACGATGTTTCCCATCTGCCCTATCTTGACGAGCCGTAGAGGTGAACTGTATTGGGCGATCTTTCGCCGGCAGGTTGAAGGAGGACTGGATTGCATCTTGTCAGAACATGCCGGTCCGCCAGACTTGCTGGCCAAGAGTCTTACCGAGCACTCATTGGTATTCGGCGATGGATGGGTGTCGATGGAATCGGAGATTCGCGCCGCATTGTCTTCGAGTGCAACGGTCTCGTCGGGACCTCAGGATGTCGCGAAACCATCCGCAGTCAATGTCGCTATTCTGGGCATGCATCGGCTTCGCCGGGGAGACATCGCGGGTGATTGTGTGGCACCGCGCTACGTTCAGCGGACGGAGGCAGAACTCAAATACGAACAGTCGGGCGGGCTGTCTGCAACAGCCCGCCGGCAGGAGCGAGTAGCGGTAGCGGCTTCGAAACGGTCGGCCAGGGGGCATCAACGGAAAGGGCAGGGACCTCGCCCGGGTAGGCCGCATGGCTCGTGAGTTTCCAGATGAATGCCGGATTGTGCGTGCGACCGTTGAGATGCTGCCGGAACTGCTTGAGTTAGAAGAAGCTTGCTTCTCCGCCCCATGGACGCGCAAAATGATGGAAGCTGAATTGACCGGTAACCAGTTCGCCCGATTTCTTGTTGCGACGGTTCACCAGGAAGTGGTGCCGTCAGATGGGACGATCGTTGGGTACCACTGCTTTTGGATTGTGTTTGAAGAGCTGCGACTGATGAACCTGGCCGTGCATGCATCGATGCGGAGGCGGGGAGTCGGGCGGGCGCTTGCAATCGAGGCCATCAGTATGGGGTTGGCCCACGCGGCCACTCGTGCGGTACTTGAGGTGCGTTCCTCAAATGAGCCCGCGCAGCGCCTCTATCGGCAGCTGGGATTTGTTCCGGTCAGTACCCGCCGCAGCTATTATACGAATCCAATTGAAGATGCTGTATTGATGGCTATGGATCCGCTGGTGATGCCGGCAGGCTCGCAGCAGACCCGTATTGCAGGAGGAGAGGGAGTAATTCCAGCACAGTAACTTAACCGAGGAGGTGCCGCATGTTGACAGACGATGCAATTGTCGAACGGCTTCGCCAAGCAAACTCGGAGTTTCGGGAACTGGAAGTCTCGCACCATCGGTTAGATCACGAACTTAATGAATTGCAGCGACGTCACGTGCTGACACCGGCGGAAGAACTTGAGAAAAAGCGGATCCAAAAGGAAAAGCTGGCGAAGAAAGACAAACTCGCGGAATTAATTCGGCTCTACCGCGAAGAAAGATTGCAGGCCGCCGCACATTGAAGGAGACGACCGGCCGCTGGGCCGACCGGCGGCCGGATGCGTTGCCATGAATCATCACATCAATCCGCTTGCTGTCCATATTCAGACCATCAAGCGTCGATTGGTCGTCATCGGGGCGGCTATTCTTGTCTCCTTGATCGTGACGTTTTCTTTCTCAGGTCAGATGGTGGCATGGCTGAATCGGCCGTTTCAGAACCAGCTGGTCTTTTACGGACCGACCGAAGCCCTGTTCGCTTCCATTAAAGTCTCGCTCCTGGCGGCTGTGATTCTGAGCCTGCCCATCATTTTTTATCAATGCTGGAAATTCGTCGAGCCGGCATTATTGCCGAAGGAGCAACGCTGGGCCATTCCGCTGTTTTTTTTGGCAGCAGGCCTCTTTGCGCTCGGCTTGGTCTTCTGCAATCTGGTGATCCTTCCGCTGGTCATCGACTTCTTCGTCAGTTTTGGGCTGGATCGGGACGTCACTCCGCAGCTGAGTGTGGGGACGTACATCGATTTTAATGTGAAGTTCCTGCTGATCTTCGGCTGTGCGTTTGAGCTCCCGCTGGTGATGACGTTGCTGGCGGTGACCGGGGCGGTCTCAGCGCAGATGTTCGCGCGGTACCGCAAACATGCTATTCTGTCGAATCTTATCCTGGCAGCCGTTATTACGCCGGATGCGACGCTCTTTACGATGCTGCTGATGGCGGTCCCGTTGATGGCGTTGTATGAGATTGGAATTCTAGGCGCACGGTTCTTTGGCCGAAGTTCGGCAGGCGGCGGTATCGATCTTCCGGTCGATCCTGATTTGCCGATCGGGACTGCGGGAACACGACTACGATGATGAAACGGTATGCGTTCGTGTGCGGTATGCGAATCCTGTCTGCAGGGGGACTCCTCGTATGCCTTGCGGCTGAAATGTCGACGGCCGAAACGCCGGCGCCGGTTACCATTTCCGGAGAGGCTGCACGGGGTCCGTTTGATCAGTCGGCTGCCAGTGTTCAGGCGCTCGTGGTGACGGGGAGCGGCGCGGTCTATGCCGGCTCCTTCGGCCACGGAATTTTCCGCACGGCAGACAGAGGCTCAACATGGGTTCCGGTAGGAGGCGGTGTGACAGATCCTTTCATCTTGAGCTTGACGGTTGCGAGAGATGGGGCGGTCTATGCCGGGACATTCAGAGGTGGGGTCTTCCGTTCACACGACGATGGAAAGAGCTGGCAGTCGGTGAATGCCGGTTTAAAGCGGCTTGAAGTCAAGGCGTTGATGGCAGCTGACGATGGACTCTATGCAGGGACGAGCGACGGTGTGTATCGGCTGAATGAACCTGAGGATCGATGGGCAGTCGTTACCACCGGGTTGGACGACGTACTCGTCCATGCGTTGGCCCGATCCACGGACGGCACCCTCTACGCAGGAACATCTGGTAAAGGCGTTTTACGGTTTAAACGTCATTCGTCCGGTTGGTCGCGCATGCAGCATGGCCTGAAGAATCATGAAGGTATGATCGAAAATTTCATTCGCGTGCTTGTCATCGATCAGGACCAGAGCATCCTGGCCGGCACGTTTGATGGCGGGGTGTTTCGGAGCGCTGACGGCGGGCTGACTTGGCGTTCGATCAGCCGGGCGTTGCCTAACGATTCCATCCGTGGGATTGTGCTGCTGGATCAGGGCGTAATTGTAGCCACAGGGAATGGTGTCTTTAAGACATCCGACAAGGGGAAACAATGGATTCCCGTGAATAAGGGGTTGACGAGTTTATCGGTCCAGTCGCTGATTGGCTTCGGAGGAGGCGGTCTTTATGCGGGGACAAGCGAGGGAGTGTTTCGCAGCGACGACGGGCTGACGTGGACGGCGGTCAATCAAGGGCTCGATGTGGGGATGGCGCCTCCGCCGTTCTTGTTTCGATAACGAATGAAAAGCGAAAGGATAGAGGTCATGACTGATGTGACTGAAAAAACCCAGGCGACAATCACAGTGACGAGCAAAGGAGCGGCGGTTGGTGACATGGTCATCAGATTCTTCCCCGATGTAGCGCCCGGCCATGTCGATAATTTCGTCAAGCTGTCGAAAGACGGTTTTTATAATGGCACAACCTTCCATCGCGTCATTCCCGGATTCATGATCCAGGGCGGTGATCCCAACAGCAAGAACCCCGATCGATCAATGCATGGGATGGGCGGGCCTGGCCACAAGGTCAAGGCCGAGTTCAACAGCAAGCCGCATAAGCGCGGTGTTGTATCGATGGCCAGGAGTAATGATCCTGACAGTGCCGGCTCACAATTTTTTATCTGCGTGGCTGATGCCAACTTTTTGGATTGGCAGTACACCGTCTTTGGCGAAGTTATCAGCGGCATGGAGGTGGCAGACACAGTCGTCGGAATGAAGCGGGACGGACGGGATAATCCGTTGGAGCGTGTGGAAATGACAGTCACGATCAGTGAGGGGTGAATGGCAGTGAGGGGTGAGTAGTAAATGGTGAGGGGTAAAGGGCCGGGAAGAGAATTTCTTAAATGATGAACTTGATGAAGAAGAAACGAAATAGATCTTCCGTCGTGGCATTTCTACTTCTTGTCGCCTTACCCCTCACCCCTTACGCCGGACTGACCGGTTGTGCAATTCCCCATGTCCCGTCACGAATCGTGTATGAAGACCCGGTGAACTATGTGCGGTTAGAGGAGGACAGGAAGGTCTTGCCGGAATGGCCGCAGAGCCATTTTTCACACCCTGCGACGGTGAGCAAGGGAGTGCTCCGGGCAATTTTGTCGGGCCTGAAGGTTCAGGAGCATCGGGTTGCCCTGCTGCGATGGATCCAAGGAGAGGCGCCGCTGGAGCTCGTGTTCAATGATAACGAGGTGACGTTGTTGTCGTCGGAGATGGCTGACGCGCTGGCGCTGGCGCAGTACAATGAACGCGTCACGTTCTATTTGAGTGAGCCGCTCACATTCGCAAGGCGGACCATCACATCGGGTGGGATTTACATACAAGGAACGGAGCTGCACCTTCTGTTGGGGAATTGGCGGATTATCTACGGGATTCCCACCTATGGCATGATCTACGATCGGCGTTATCCGATGAGGCCGACTGTGGCGAAGGGATTCGATCTCTTTTTTGAGCCGGCCGACGCAGTCATTCCACAGCAGAGCAGTGTCCTGGACAACCTATTAGCCAATTCGAAAGATGAACTGGTTATCGATCTCAGTAAGGTCACCACGCAGGAGCGGACGCCGGTGTCATTGCCCTCGAGTGTATTTTAGGGAAATATCGGATCGGCCTCCGGGGACTTCAAGGAAGGCTTACCTTGAAGCAGGCTTTCGAAAATACATACGCGGTACTTCAGTAATGGCTTCGACAATCGTAGGCCAGCCGAGTTTGCTCTGACCCTCAAGCCGGTCGCGGAACCGGATCGGGATCTCGGAGATGGCCGCGCCAAGTTGGAGAGCCTGCCAGGCCATTTCGACTTGAAAAACATACCCTTTCGCTTTGACGCGTGCGAGATCCATGTCAGCGAGGAGTTCATGTCGGAAGCAGCGAAATCCTCCCGTCCAGTCGTGAATGCGTGAGCCGAGAAAGATGCTGACATAGGCGTTCCCGAGCCGCGAGACCAGGCGTCTTTGCATATTCCAGTCTTGCGTGCCTCCGCCGGGTATGTATCGGCTCCCGATGACTAAGTCTGCAGTGTTGCTTGCCTGGATCATTCTGGGGATATCCCACGGCGCGTGGCTGAAGTCACAGTCCATTTCAATGATAAGCCGATAATTCCGCTCCATTGCCCATTGGAAGCCGGCCACATAGGCTGGTCCCAGCCCTTCCTTCTTGGCCCGGTGCAGCACATGTACATGCTTCAGTTGCCTACTCAGTTCATCGGCCAATTGTCCTGTGCCGTCAGGCGAATTGTCATCGACGACCAGGATGTCCGCGATCAGATACTGTCCAATCGCTCGGATTAAAGTTTCGAGATTGTTCCGCTCATTATAGGTGGGCAGGACAATGAGCACCGAACGGTCAAAATGAAACGGGACGATGGGCACGAGTTGCTTGTTCGGTGCGGCCTGGACATAGCCAGGATAATGTTCGTCGGAGGTATTGAGTTGGCTGATAGCGATGCGGGCGCTGTCGACTCCTCGAGAGATCAAGGCCTCAGCTATCTCAAAGTTCAGCGTCACATAGGCTTCATCTGGTCCCAATTCTCGTATGGCCGACAACTCGGACGTATGGGTGATCGGATAATAGCGAACGGTAGGGCGCATAGGTTCGGCTATAAGGAGTTGAAGGGCATGAGGAAGGAGCCCATATCACACAAGTGAGCTGCAATGCGCACCATTGTAGATGACCACTGGCAGCGTGGCAAGCGGAGGATGGGCCATGAGATTGTCCCGCAGTCGTCCGGTACGTTTTGACAGCTGATAAAAGGCTGTGCTAACTTTCGCAAAACTTAGGGGTTTCCTACCACTTCTTGTAAGGGATAACGCATGAGCATCGCACAATCGCATGTTGTAATTGTTGTCGGCGCAGGGCCAGCTGGGATGGCAGTTGCGGGGAGCATGGCGAAGGCCGGCCATCACGTGATCATTCTGAATCGGGATATCAAATTCGGCGGATTGGCGGAGTATGGAATTTTCCCCGCTAAACTCAAGCTCCGCGGCGGGCTAAAGAAACAATATTGGGACTTGCTGGAACAGCCGAATGTTCATTATTTCGGCAATATATCGGTTGGGAACGGCAAGGATCTCACGGTTGAAGACGTGCGCGAAATGGGTGCCGCTGCTGTTGTGTTTACGATCGGCGCGCAGGGCACCAAAGCCATCGGCGTTGAAGGAGACTCCGCTCACGGTGTCTACCATGCCAAAGACGTCGTCTATCACTTCAATCGCTTGCCGGGGTTTGGAGATCGGCCGTTCGAGATGGGCAACCATGTCGCGGTGATCGGGGCTGGCGACGTCATGGTTGATATCGCCCATTGGCTGACCCGCTATAAGAAGGTGGAACGGGTTACCGCGATCGTTCGACGAGGGCCGGTCGAACGCAAGTACAACCCCAAAGAGATTCGCGCCGTCTGTACCAATATGGACGTCGACGGCATTAAGAAAGAATTCGATCGGATCAAGGATCGGATGGCCGCCGTGGGACAGAAGGCGGAAGAGGTATTTAAGGGTTTAACGGACGAGTTTACCAAGTGCGAACCGAAGGTCAGCGACACCAAGATGGGATTCAAGTTTTTAGCCTCGCCGAAGCGCATTCTAGTCGACGCCAACAATCGAGTGCGTGGGCTTGAGATGGAAGATAATCGGCTGGATCCCAAGGGTGAGGATACAGTGGCGGTCGGCCTGAAACAGTATTATGAGTTTCCCTGCGATTCCGTGGTTTTTGCGGTAGGCGACAAGGTCGATGAAACCGTCGGACTTCCTTACAAGGGTGGAATGTTCGTCACCAACCCGAATAAGTCCGGGAACGATCCGGATGATTCGTTGTTTCAGGCCTATGATGAGAAGGCAGGAAAAGTGATTGAAGGCGTATTTCTTGCGGGATGGGCGAGAAAAGCAAGCGAGGGCCTCGTTGGTGTGGCAAAGCGAGACGGTGATTGGTGTGCGGAGGTCGTGGAGCGCTACCTTGCGTCAAAAAACTCAAGTGCTCAGGTCGCAGATGTGCTGAATCGCTTGAATACGGTGCTGAAAGGTCGCAATAGCCATCCGATCGATGTGAAGGGGCTTCGAGCGTTGGAGAGGGCGGAAAAAGCGCACCAGGGAACTTCTGATTGTATCGGAGAATTCAAGTATGCGAGCAATCAGGAGATGGTTTCGCTGATCGAGCGGGGAAAAGCCTAGCAGAGTGCTGAAAGGTTTGGTCGACAGCCTGCTCCGGTTGTGCCGGAGTGTCATGTGCGGAACCCAGGGAGGTGCGGGCACCAGGGTTTTCCGGTAGGTTGTCCAAAGACGGTGGATGCCGGATTTTCCGGCTTCATCATCCGTCTCCCCACTTCAGTTTTTCACGCAATACTTCGTAGTAATGGCTTTCCGGAAAACGAATCAGCCTGGTTCGGTGTTCGGAGGCCTGAATGACTGCCGTATCTCCCTGTGTCATGGCAATGCCGACTTGTCCGTCAAGCGTGGCCATCGCTCCTTCATCTTTGCTGGTTAAGGTGACTTCGATTTCAGCATTGCCGGGGACGATCAGCGGACGATGAGTCAGCGTGTGGGGGCTGATCGGCGTCAGAATCAACGATTGCACGGCGGGATTAATGATAGGACCTCCGGCCGACATTGAGTAGGCGGTGGAGCCGGTCGGCGTTCCCACGATCAGGCCGTCCGCTCGCAGGTTTGTCACGAACTGGCCCTGAATAGCGATCTTCAATTCAATCATGCGGGCCAGAGTGCCTTTACTGATCACGACATCATTGAGCACGATGCCACGGGCCACTGTCTCTCCGTGCCGATGGACATGCGTCTGCAACATCAGCCGTTCATCAAGGGTAAAATCATTGGCGAAGACCCGATCGAGCGAGGCGTAGAGATTATCAAGGCGTACTTCGGTCAAGAATCCCAGGCCGCCCATATTCACGCCTAATATGGGAATGCTTCGTTCTGCCGCCAGCCGTGCCGCGCTGAGAATAGTTCCATCACCGCCTAGGATCAGCAGGACGTCAGATTGAATGGCCAATTGGGTCTTTTGAATTCCTCCCTGCTCGCTCAGCAGCGAGGCAGACGTCGTATCGAGGAGGACCGTGATGTGCCGATCTCTGAGCCAGGTCACTACTCCCTGCAGAGTAGTTTTTACCTCGGGAAATTTCGGCTTTGTCAGAATTCCGACGCTTTTGCTTTTCATGGATACGGCATTCAATGATGTATCAGACAGGGAGTCCCGGATTCTATCGGGACGGATCTTTTCATGTCAACGAGTTCGAGGGCCCTATCATTGTGTCCGACACAGGTGCGATTCGTGGGCTCGGCCGAATGACTCTGCCGGTTTCCCTCGCAATCTTGACTCTATGAAATGCTCTGGTTAAACTTAGACCAAGTTTTTCGATAGGTTTCGCACGAACACGGAATTCTCACAGCCGGTATCCATCAGGAGGAGGCAGGATGTTCGAACGATTCACGGACAAAGGTCGAAAGATCATCATCCTCGCGCGCGAGGAAGCCGAGCGGCACCAGAACGATTATCTCGGGACGGAGCATCTCGTCTTGGCGATTCTCCGTGAGTCTGACGGCATCGCCCTCATGATTTTGAAGAAAATGGGACTTTCAACGGAGCAGATCCGCTTGGAAATCGAGCGTAATCTTCCGGGTGGCGGAACGACGATGACGTTCGGTGAGATCCCGTTCAGCCCGCGCGTGAAGAAAGTGATTGAATACGGTGTCGAGGAAGCCCGCCTTCTTGGACACAATCATATCGGCAGCGAACATCTGCTGTTGGGTCTGCTTCGGGAGGAAGAGGGTATTGGCGGGAAGATCTTGCGCAGCTTGGGCGCCAACCTATTAACGGCAAGGCAATTGACTGTGACCTTTCTGCGAAAGTCGGCTCCACGCGAGCGCGACCGGAAGAGCAACACGCCGGCATTGGACGAATTCGGCCGTGACTTGACCCAACTCGCACAGGAAGGCCAGTTGGACCCGGTGATCGGCAGAGCCGATGAGATTGAGCGCGTTCTTCAGATTCTCAGCCGGAGAAGCAAGAACAATCCTGTTCTCATTGGAGAATCCGGTGTCGGGAAAACAGCCATTGTCGAAGGACTCGCGCAACGAATCGTTCAGTCGGAGGTGCCTGATAACCTGTTATCCCGCCGCGTGATCGCGCTGGACCTCGGTTCGCTCGTGGCAGGCACCAAGTATCGGGGCCAATTCGAGGAACGGCTCAAAGTCGTCATGAAGGAAATCGTGCAGGCCGGCAATATCATTATCTTCATTGATGAGCTGCACACGCTGGTCGGTGCCGGGGCTGCAGAAGGCTCCATCGATGCGTCGAACATGCTGAAGCCGGCGCTGTCGCGTGGAGAGATTCAATGCATCGGGGCCACTACGTTGGATGAATACCGGAAGCACATTGAAAAGGACGGCGCGTTAAAACGGCGCTTCCAGCCGATTCATGTCCAGCCGCCGAGCCTCGACGAAACCGTCATGATCATACAGGGGCTGCGAGATCGCTACGAAGAGCATCACGGGGTTGAAATCACGGAAGAGGCCATCGTTGAAGCCGTCAAGTTGTCGGATCGGTATATCACCGACCGGTTCCTGCCCGACAAAGCGATCGATTTGATCGATGAAACCGGCTCGCGAGCAAAACTTCAGACCTATGCGCTTCCGTCGGAGTTGAAGGGGATGGAGCAGGAACTGAAGAAAGTGTCGCGCGAAAAAGAACTGTCGATTTCGATGCAAAACTTCGAAGAGGCGGTGCGGCATCGCGAAGAAGAAGAACGGCTGCGCAAGCTACTGGACGAATCCAAGCGGGAATGGAAAAAGAGCCAGGAGAAAAACAAACCGGTGATCGGTAAAGAAGACGTGGCGTATGTAGTCTCCAAGATGACCGGTATTCCGCTCTTCAAACTTGAGGAAGAAGAGTCCAATAAGCTGCTCCGGATGGAAGAGTTCCTGCACAAGCGGGTGATCGGCCAGAATGAGGCGATTTCGGCGGTCGCACGAGCCATTCGTCGTTCGCGCGCAGGATTAAAGGAAGCCCGGAAGCCGATTGGCTCCTTCATTTTCATGGGGCCGACAGGCGTGGGGAAGACGGAACTGGCTAGAACGCTGGCGGAATTCCTCTTTAATAGCGAGGATGCATTGATCCGTGTCGATATGTCCGAGTACCAAGAGAAATTCACCAGTTCAAGGCTCTTCGGCGCGCCTCCTGGCTATGTCGGGTATGAAGAAGGGGGGCAGTTGACCGAAAAGGTTCGCCGACGGCCCTATTCGGTCGTTCTGTTCGACGAAATTGAAAAGGCGCATCCCGATGTGTTCAACGTGTTGCTTCAAGTACTGGACGATGGTGTGTTGACAGACAGCCTGGGCCGAAAGATTGATTTCAAGAACACCGTTGTGATCATGACGTCCAATATCGGGACTAAGAATATCCAGAAGGGTGTCTCGCTTGGATTCCAGAGCACTGAGGGGGAGGCTGCGCGCCACAAGAAGGAAGAAGTGATCGGTGAGTTGCGTAAATCCTTCAGCCCGGAATTCTTGAACCGGATCGATGAAGTCGTCATTTTCCATCAGCTGGAAAAGGAGCAGCTCTACCACATTCTCGATATCCTGATTCGCGAGCTGAACCTTCGTCTGTTGGAGAAAGGGGTCGAGATCGAAGTGGACGACGCGGTCAAACAGTGGCTTATCAAAGAAGGATATGAACCGTTGTATGGCGCCAGACCGATGCGCAGGGCAATCCAGCGTGCCATCGGAGATCCGCTTTCCGATGAGCTCATCCGGGGCCGCTTCAAAGAATGCCGAAAGGTCAAGGTGGTGCTCCGCGACGGCGCACCGGCGTTCATTGAACAGGAGGCGATGGCCGGAGTATAGTTCGCACATGGTCAATACGGCGTCATTTCACGGTACAAATGCCGACGACCCCTGCGGCGGTCAGCCGCAGGGGTCGTGTTATTTCCTCTCCGACTCTGCTCATCCATCGTAGCGTATGTTCCACACTGATCAAGCTGCGCCTCGAGTCGATGCCGGGTGGCCACCACGCCCGATTCTTGGAATCGAATCTTCCTGCGATGAGACAGCTGCCGCGGTGATTGACCGCGATGGGTTAGTGCTCTCGAATGTTATATCCTCTCAAACAGCCGTTCATGCGAAATTTGGTGGTGTGGTGCCGGAACTGGCGGCTCGTGCTCATATCGGGATGATCGATACGGTGGTAGCCGATGCATTGTCACAGGCCCGTCTCACGAAGAAGGATCTGGGTGCCATTGCCGTCACACGAGGGCCAGGCTTAGCCGGCGCGCTGTTGGTCGGAGTCAACTATGCCAAGGCGATGAGTTATGGGCTTGGCGTCCCTTTGGTCGGCGTCAACCATCTGGAAGGTCACATTGCGTCTGCCTGGCTGGCTGATCCGGCATTCCCATTGCCCTGTATCGTGTTGGTCGTTTCCGGCGGGCACACCCATTTGTACCGGCGTGAGCGGGGTGGAAGCTGTGCGTTGCTCGGCTGCACGAGGGACGATGCTGCCGGAGAGGCATTCGACAAGGGTGCGCAGATGTTGGGCTTGGAGTTTCCTGGAGGGCCCGCGATCGACCGGCTCGCTCGGCAGGGGAATCGCGAGGCCATCCGCTTCCCACGTTTTCACCGGCGGAAAAGCAGTTTAGAGTTCAGTTTCAGCGGACTCAAAACG
The DNA here is from genome assembly GCA_022842445.1 of Nitrospira sp. Lineage (GTDB taxonomy): Bacteria > Nitrospirota > Nitrospiria > Nitrospirales > Nitrospiraceae > Nitrospira_D. Next base: position 130,868 of record JALHPO010000001.1, on the reverse strand, counting down.
TCGTTACTGTACAAACTCCGTGATATGGACGCTGGAGAGCGGGTTCGACAGACAGCTGATTTAGCCGCAGGTTACCAGGAAGCGATTGTACAGGTGCTGGCGTCAAAAGCCCTTGCTGCCCTCGCTCAGGAGAAATTGTCTGCGCTCGCCGTCGTTGGTGGAGTGTCTGCAAATTCCCGGCTGCGTGGCCTGCTCCATGAATGGGCTGAACGCAATAGGTTCCGTCTGGCTGTCCCGCCTATGGCGTATTGTACGGATAATGCCGCTATGATTGCTTCGGCCGGCCGGCAGGTCCTCATGAGTGATCCCGGTTCAATCCGCGAGTTTGATATTCAACCGTCCCTTCAGGTCCAGCCCCTCCCAAGACCTGCTCTGCGCGAGGAGATCACCCATTCCTGAAATCTGCGGCCACGTCACAGGCCTTCGTCCAAGCCAGGTTGCGGCAATTGAGCGGTTGTATCGCCGGCGCGTGCCGCAGGACAAAGTCCTCACACCGGAATTGGCGAAGGCGATGTGTCAGCTCACGCTCGATATTCGCCGTCCCCTTGCCGTTCTTGTGACGCGCCGAGGTCTGATTCAAGAGATTATTGTGGGAACGGATCTCGTGTTATCCCCTATGACGGCGGCAAAGTTTCGCGCAGGCCCACGTTCATTGCGGGGATTGCGGTTGATCAGAACACAACTGCACGATCAGCCATTGAGCCAGGAGTCCTTAACGGACTTGGCCTATCTTCGGCTGGATTTGATCGGTACCCTGTCTGTGTCGCCGGAAGGGAATCCGGGCATGCTCTACCTGGCGCATCTTCTCCCGCCGGATAAAACAGGCCGGCTCTGTGAAATCCTCAAGGCCATTCCATTTTCCCAGTGTTCGCTCCCGTTCGACCGATTTATCGAAGAGTTAGAGGCGGAGGTTCAGTCGGCGCGCCGCCATCAGGCGGTCAAGAACGGCGCCGAATCGGCTATTCTTGTCAGCGCATCTTCGCAGGGACGTGCCGAACAGGAGGAACGATTGGTTGAGTTGGCCGAGCTTGCCAGTTCAGCCGAGGTGACCGTTATCGATCGGGTTGCGCAGCGCACGGCAGACGGTCATCAACGGTATTTGTTGGGAAGCGGAAAATTGAAAGATGTGCTCATCCAAACACTCCATAAAGGGGCCGACATGGTGATTTTTGATCAGACGCTCTCACCGGCCCAATCACGCGCGATTTCGGAAATGACGGACATCAAGGTGATCGACCGTACCCAGCTCATTCTCGATATTTTTTCCAGGCGGGCGCATAGCCGTGAAGGAAAGATACAGGTCGAATTGGCGCAATTGCGGTATTTGCTCCCCAGGCTTTCAGGAAAAGGAGCACAGCTTTCACGGCTTGGCGGCGGTATTGGGACCAGAGGGCCAGGCGAAACGAAACTGGAAACCGACCGGCGGCGCATTCGTGACCGCATTACACGCCTCGAGCATGAGATCGAACACTTTGCCCGGCATCAGGACCAGCGCAGGGCCCGACGCGGGCGCCGTGGTTTGCCGGTCGTCTCGCTTGTCGGCTACACCAATGCCGGGAAGTCCACGCTGTTGAATGTGTTGACCGACAGCCACGTGTCGGCAGAAAGTCGTGTATTTGAGACCTTGGACACCACCAGCCGCAAGCTCCGCTTTCCCCAGGACCGCGAAGTGATTATCACCGATACCGTCGGATTTATCCGCGATCTGCCCAAGGAACTGGTGGGAGCCTTTCGTACGACTCTGGAGGAGTTACGTGAGGCGGATCTGCTGCTGCATATCGTCGATGCCGGCGCGGCTGATATTGATGTGCAAATTACGGCCGTCGTTTCCATTTTGCAGGAACTCGATCTGGATGCGATTCCGCGCATGCTCGTCTTCAATAAATGTGATCGTTTGCCGGCGCATCATATCGAGCCGCTCTGCCGCAGGTACCACGCGGTCGGGATTTCCGCTCTCCAGCCGGAGACGCTCCGTCCGCTTCTGGCTGAGCTGGACACGCATGTCCAGTCGCTGATGGCAGGACGTGCGCCGGTTACTGTGCCGCAGGCCTTCGACGAGCCGATCGTACTTGCATCTCGTCCATAAACCGCTGCACAATCGAGCCGCCGCAATGACGTCTCGAACATCACGTTCCGTACAGGCTGCCGATAGGCCATCCAGAATCGCGAAGATTCTGTTCAGCACCATGGCGGATGCCATGATGGAGTTGACGCATCGTTCTCCATGGGAATTGCTTGCTGCGACGATTCTTTCTGCCCAATGCACCGACCGGCGGGTGAATCAAGTGACGCCGGCTCTTTTTGGACGATATCGGACCCCGCTCGAGATCGCACAGGCCAAGCCGGCAGAGTTGGAGGCGCTGATCAAACCGACCGGTTTCTATAAGAGCAAAGCCAAACATTTGATTGGATGCGGGAGAATGCTCAGCGAACGATTTCGTGGCCGGGTTCCGGCGACAATGGAAGAACTGACCTCACTGCCTGGAGTCGGGCGCAAGACAGCCAATGTCATGCTGGGCACAGCCTTTGATCAGCCGGCCGTGGTCGTCGATACTCATGTGAAGCGGGTGGCCAATCGATTGAATCTGACGAAATCCGACGACCCCGAGCGTATCGAGCTGGATCTGCAACAGGCCTTTCCCCGGAACCAGTGGACCGGCTTGGCGCAACGCCTCCTGCTCCATGGCCGGTATGTGTGCCTGGCACGTTCCCCGAAATGCGAGAACTGCGCGTTGTACGACCTATGTCATTGGAAAGGGAAACATCCGCGATGATCACAAGCATGACAGGATTCGGCCGGCGGCAGGGCGCTTGGCTCGATGGGACAGTGACTATCGAGGTTCGTTCCGTAAACCATCGGTTTCTGGAAGCCGCGATCCGTCTGCCGAGGCTGATGGGAAGTCTCGAAGAGTTGTTCAAGAAGGCGGTGCAGGAACATTGCTCCAGGGGACGTGTCGAGATGACGGTATCACTGCAAGGCGGGCGGGGCAGCGCCCGGTCTCCGCAGCTTGACGCTGCATTGGCGAAACAGTACTATCAGACTCTCCGCACACTTCAACGAACGCTCAAGCTTAAGGGTTCCATCGACATTGGGATCATGGCGGGGTTTCGCGACATCATCGTCCTTTCTGATCAGCCGGTGGATGATCCGAAGCTCGCGAAATTAGTGGAAAAGCTTGGCCTTCAAGCATTGCGCGATCTTTCCGGGATGCGCAAGAAGGAAGGGGCGCTCCTGGCCCAAGATCTCCTGAGCCGCCTGAAGACGATCGGAGCGTTGAAACAGCAGGTTGCGGAACGGGCGCCATTTGTGTCGCAAGAGTCGTTCGTTCGGATGAAGGAACGGGTGAAGAAGCTATTGAACGGCGAGATACCCGATATCCCCAGACTTCATCAGGAACTGGCTGTCTATGCCGACCGGGGAGACATTACGGAAGAATTGGTCAGATTGGATGCGCATATGGTACAGTTTCATCAAATAGTGCATAGCGCTCAACCAGCTGGAAAGACACTGGATTTTCTCATCCAGGAAATGGGACGGGAGATTAATACCATTGGATCGAAGGCCAGCGATGCTGCAATCGCGGCAGCAGTGGTGCAGATGAAGGCCGAACTCGAACGGATCCGAGAACAGGTACAGAACGTGGAATGACCATCGCCAAGTCAGTAACTGAGCTTTCACCGGACCCTGCAGCAGGGCGTCAGTCGCATGAGCGGAGGGGGATCCTCTTCATTATTTCAGCCCCGTCGGGAGCTGGAAAAACAACCCTCTGTAAACAGTTGTCTGCCTCCATTCCGGGACTCTGGCATTCCGTGTCCTACACCACCAGAAAACCACGTACCGGGGAGGAAGGTGGACGCGAGTACTACTTTGTCGATGAAAATGTGTTTCAAGACATGGTTGCGCGCAATGAGTTCCTGGAGTATGCCCATGTGTATGGGAATTGGTACGGTACTCCACGGAAAGCCTTGATGGACAAAATGGAACAAGGCATTAACGTCTTGTTGGAAATTGACGTGCAAGGCGCGCTTCAGATTAAGAAGAAGTTTGAGGATGGGGTCTACATTTTTATATTGCCACCGTCTCTGGATACGTTGCGGGCACGGCTTCAAGGCCGCGCGTCGGACTCACAGGAAGAAATCGTTCGTCGGCTGCAGCGGGTCAAAGAAGAAGTCTGGAGCTTTCGCGAGTACTACTACATCGTCCGTAATGACGACCTTGCGCAGTCGCTTCGCGAGCTGCAAAGTATCTTTCTTGCGGAACGGCTCAAGACCAAACGGCTCGACATGAACTGGTTTGAACAGAACTTTATTATCGAGAGAGATACCCAGCAGAGTAATCGGACTACATAACCACCCCTAGCAGGAGCGCACCATCATGATCGATATGCTGAGTCTATTGCCGCAGTACACGCCGAAGGAATTCGATTCCCGTCACCGGTTGGTGATCGTCGCCTCGCAACGGGCCAAACACTTGGCCCAGGGGGCCAAACCGACCGGGCCTTCTCGTTTCACAAAAGAAACGACCGCTGCGCTCGACGAAGTACTGCGCGGGAAGATTCCATATCTGACCGGGAAAGAAGCGCGTGATGCGATGAAAGAAGCGAAGCGCGGGAAAGAAGGTGAAACCGAGCGCATGGCGATGATGACGGGAGAGGATGCGAAGGAGATCAAGAAAGAGCTTAGCGTGTACGTGGACGATACGGCTAAGCCGCAAGCGGCTCCAGCCGAAGAATAGAGTGAGGAGAAACTCTTGGGTCTGGATAAATCACCGGCAATATTGCGGGGCAGGCGCCTCGTGCTGGGCGTCACCGGGAGCATCGCCGCGTATAAGGCGGTGAGTTTGCTGCGGGCACTGAAGTGCCGAGGTGCATCTGTTTCCGTAGTAATGACGGACAGCGCAACTAAGTTCGTGGCGCCGCTGACCTTTGAAGTGCTGTCCGGGGAGCGAGTCACGACCAGTCTTTTCGAAGCCCGTGAAGAGATGCGGCATCTGACAGTCCCTGAAGGCGCCCATGCCGTCATCATTGCGCCGGCGACGGCGAATTTCCTGGCCAAGGCGGCCGTCGGATTGGCGGATGATGTCCTTTCGACGATGCTGCTCACGGCCCAGTGTCCGATGATCATTGCCCCGGCTATGGACGGCGGCATGTGGGAACATCCCACCGTGGTCGAGCATGTGCGGATGCTTCGCGCGCGTGGTGTTATAGTGCTTGATCCTGAAGAGGGGCCGCTGGCGTCGGGGCAAGTGGCGCAAGGGAGACTGGCTGCTGAGGCGAGGATCGTGGAAGCGGTGGAAGCGTTGCTGATTCCGCAGGCTGATTGGTTGGGGCATCGGGTGTTGGTATCCGCGGGACCCACTCAGGAGGCGATTGATCCGGTTCGGTTCATTTCCAATCGTTCGTCGGGCAAGATGGGTTATGCGATTGCAGAAGCGGCTCGTGACCGGGGTGCTGAAGTCGTGCTGGTCACCGGGCCAACGGCTCTTGTGCCACCGGCCGGTGTCGAAGTCGTGTTTGTCACATCGGCGCAAGAAATGGCCGACAGCCTCTGCCGTCATTTTGCCTGGGCTACGGTGGTGGTAATGGCAGCCGCGGTCGCGGATTTTCGGCCACGGGAGCAAGCGGTTCAGAAAATGAAGAAGCAAGGCCGAATGTCGTTGACCCTCGACCTTGAAGTGGCGCCCGATATTCTCGCGATGTTGTCCGCCAAGCGAACTGCTCAAGTTCTCGTAGGGTTTGCTGCAGAGACTGAGGATGTGGTTGCGCATGCCATGGCGAAGCTTGTCGGAAAAGGACTTGATGCCATCGTCGCGAACGATGTGACGAAAGAAGGCGCCGGATTCGGCAGCGACGACAATGCCGCCGTCGTTCTTTCGCGTGGCGGCCGGCGGAAAGAATTCGGGCTCATGTCTAAACGCCGGCTGGCGGACTATATTCTGACTGAAGTGCGGGATTTACCTGTAACATGCCGCACATCGTCTATAGGGGTGGAGTAGGATTCACGATGGGGTCTGGATCCAATAGGGCTGGAAATGCTGCTGAGATAGACCGGTTGGCTTTGGCTGTCGCCATGGATCCGGGATCGAAGGCGTTCATTCCGCTGGCTGAGGAATATGGAAAAGCCGGGATGTGGGACGAAGCCGCGGGAGTCCTTGAAGACGGATTGAAAGCCTCGCCGAATTTCATTACAGCGATGGTTGCGTTAGGTCGAGTTTATGAGCAGCTGAACCAGCCGGCCAAGGCCATCGCGATATTGGAAGAGGCGATAAAATTAAGCCCGGAGAACTTTCGCGCGCACAGAATACTGGCAAAGATCTATATGTCTCAGGGCGTGAAGGAGGCAGGGTTGCGGTCGTGCGGTGTCATTTTGGCGGCAAATCCTCAGGATGTGGAAGTCCTGTCGCTACGTGCTGCGCTTGAGGCGCTTGCTGTTCCCGCACCAGCAGAACTTGCTCCGCCACAGCCGGTGATCGAGTCCGTTCAACCGGCTGCGGAATCTGCCGTGACGATGGAAAATGTAGAAGAGCCGCGATATGTCGACATCATGCAACGAGACCGTCCAGAGGCCGCGACCGACAGCGCCACGATCACTCCTGAGCAGAAGAGCGCCACGGTGATCCGGCTTGAACAGTGGCTGAGCTTGATTCGGGATCGCCGGCGCGATCGTACTGCTTCGACGTATAACAATCCATAACTTCCCAGATAGTTCAATGGTTTGACCATCCCGGGAGGGACTGCTAGAATACCGCCCTCATTCCATGCCGAGGTGCTAGGTCTCGTTTGATCAGGAGGCGGTTGGTACGTCCAATGCTGAGAGTACTCGTTCTGCACGGGCCCAACCTCAATTTGCTGGGGAATCGTGAAGAGTCTGTGTATGGGACCACCACGCTTGCTGAGATCGACGCGTCGTTGTCGAAGCTCGGCAGCGAACTGGGAGTGGAACTGGAGATCCGCCAGTCGAATCATGAAGGTGAGTTGGTGACGTGGATTCAGGAAGCGCGCGGCAACTATCACGGGATCATCATTAATCCTGCGGCATACACGCATACCAGTATTGCGGTGAGAGATGCACTGTCGGCTGTCGAGATCCCGGCGATCGAAGTACATCTGTCCAATATTCACCGGCGGGAAGAGTTTCGCAGGCATTCCTATGTTTCAGGGGTGGCGCTGGGCCAGATCTCAGGATTCGGCCCGATTGGCTATCTCTTGGCGCTACGGGGGCTGCATGAACATTTGTCTTCGCACGGATCCAAGCCTGTCTCAGGAGCGGGATTGAGTCGTGGGGCCGAGACGCGCAGCCATTGACCTTTGGGCCATGGTTCATTCTTCTGATTGAAGGGAGCACGGAGTGATTTCGACCGTTGATTTTCGAAATGGGGTTCGGCTTATGGTGGAAGGTGAGCCGTTCTATATCGTGGAATTTCAGCATGTGAAGCCGGGAAAGGGCGGCGCATTCGTGCGTACCAAGCTGAAAAGCTATCTGTCGGGGAATGTGCTGGATCGAACCTTTCGGTCCGGGGAACGGTTTGACGAGCCTGATTTGGAAGAGCGCGACATGCAGTTTCTCTATGCCACCGGCGAGTTGTTTACGTTTATGGACACGGAATCCTATGAACAGCTTTCATTCGAGAAGAGCACGCTCGGAGACAATGCGGATCTCTTAAAAGAAAATATGGTCGTCAAGATCCTGGTCTATGAACACCGGCCGATCGATGTCGAACTGCCAAATTTCATTGAGCTGAAGGTCGTCGATGGGGAGCCTGGAGTTCGAGGCGACACCGCATCCGGCGGGACCAAGCCTGTGATTGTCGAAACCGGAGCGTCGATCAAAGTCCCTCTGTATTTGGAAGTCGGCACTGTGATCAAGATCGATACTCGTACCAGGTCGTATGTGGAGCGGGTCCGGTGAGCGCGCGCCGACGGTCTATACCGAAGAAGAAACCGAGACCGATCATTTTGCCGTCCATGCCGGGTGGGCCTGGGCAGGGGCAGGACGCATTGCTCACGAGTAGCCAAACCAAGCAGATCCAAGATCTCATTGATCTGCTTCGCCGGAACAACTTGACCGAGTTGGAATTAGAGCGCCAAGGGGTGCGTATCCGAGTCCGCCATGAGATCGGCATCAAGTCCGTCTCGGCTTCGGTGCAAGAGACTGTCCCCAATATTTCTCAGCCAAGCGTCCATCCCACGAGTGCTTCCGGTCCTCCGGCCGAAGACACGACCGGCATGGTGACAATTACTTCCCCCATCGTCGGGACGTTCTATCGTTCGCCTTCTCCGGATGCCGATCCCTATGTTGAAGAGGGCGATATTGTCAAAAAAGGCCAAGTGCTGTGCATCGTTGAAGCGATGAAACTGATGAATGAAATTGAGTCTGAAACGGACGGCCGCATCGTCAAGATTCTGGCCGAGAGCACCAAGCCTGTCGAGTACGGTCACGCGCTCTTCTTGATAGATCCCAACCCCGTCCAATAGACGGTTCTCGCCGACGTATCGGAGTCACGACGTGTTCAAGAAGGTTCTGGTCGCCAACCGCGGAGAGATTGCCCTACGGGTCATCCGAGCTTGTAAGGAGCTCGGAATCAGGACCGTTGCCATCCATTCGGAGGCTGATGCTGCGAGTCTGCACGTGCGCGCCGCCGATGAGAAGGTGTGTGTGGGGCCACCGGACGCAGCGTTGAGCTACCGCAATATTCCGAATGTTTTGAGCGCGGCGGAGGTGACCGGCGTGGATGCCATCCATCCCGGCTATGGGTTCTTGTCCGAGAACGCCCACTTTGCTGAAGTCTGCGAATCGATCGGTGTCAAATTCATCGGCCCGACGTCTGAAAACATTGCCATGATGGGGGACAAAGCAAAGGCCCGTGAGGTCGTTTCCAGGCGGGGGTTGCCTGTGACTCCCGGCAGTCTCGGTGAGTTGCGGAGCGAAGAGGATGCGATGCAAGCCGCTCAGAAAATCGGCTTTCCCGTCATTATCAAAGCGACGGCCGGAGGCGGAGGCCGCGGCATGCGCGTCGTGAACAAGGCTGAAGATTTGGGCCGGGCGTTTCAGGCTGCCCAGGCCGAAGCGAAGTCGACCTTCGGCAATGAAAACGTCTATCTCGAACGGTATTTTCTGGAGCCGCGCCATATTGAAGTTCAGGTCATGGCCGACCACCGCGGCCATGTCATTCATCTGGGTGAACGCGACTGCTCGATTCAACGGCGGCATCAAAAGCTGGTCGAAGAAACTCCCTCTCCAGCCATCGATGAGAAGCTTCGCCGGGAGATTGGACGGGTCGCCGTAGAAGCCGTCAAAGCTGTGCATTATCGAAATGTCGGCACCGTGGAGTTTCTCCTTGATAAAGAGCGGAACTTCTTTTTTATGGAGGTGAACACCCGGATCCAGGTTGAGCACCCCATCACCGAAATGGTAACCGGCATCGATTTGATCAAGGAACAAATTCGTCTGGCAGCCGGTCATCCACTTTCGATCAGACAGCAGGACGTCGTGCTCAACGGGCATAGCATGGAATGCCGGATCAACGCGGAGGATCCTGAAAAGTTTACTCCGTCGCCCGGGCAGATTACCAAATACAGCGCGCCAGGAGGGTTCGGCGTTCGAGTTGATTCTGCTATGGAGTCCGGCGCGACGGTCGTGCCGTATTATGACTCAATGATCGCAAAGTTGATCACGCACGGGCGAGACCGCCAAGAAGCCATGGCTCGGATGAGGCGCGCGCTCGATGAGTTCGTGATCGAAGGGATCAAGACCACTATTCCGCTCCATCGCAGGATCTTTAACGATCCTGAGTTCCAAAAAGGCCACATTTCCACTGCCTTCCTGGAGCAGCTACTCGCCAGATAGTTCCGGAGGCGCAAGCCGCGTGTGCGGATGGCGTCATCCTGAAAAGATGGTCTGCGCTGTTTCTGCTTTCTTCTGGATTGAGGCGGGGCCGCAGTCCTGCTGGCAGCAGGGTGATTCACACCGCACATTCTTGATAAAGTGGCGTCAGCTCCTGACATTTTGTAGGATGAAGATATGAAACGTCTTGGCATTATCCTCGGTGTGGTTGCCATCGGACTGGCCATCGGCGGGTACATGTTTTTCAACGGAGAGCGAAAGGTGCCGGTTCGATACCGGACGGCCGCTATCGAGCGTGGTTCAGTCGTGTCCGTTGTGAGCGCGACCGGAACGATCAATCCTGTGGTTTCCGTACAAGTCGGCACCCAAGTCTCGGGGATGATCAAGAGCCTTCATGCGGATTTTAATTCGCAGGTGAAAGCGGGCGACAAGATCGCCACCATTGATCCGGAGCCGTTCAAGGCTCGCCGCGATCAAGCAGCCGGGAATCTTGAAATGGCACGGTCAAACGTGGCTCGATCCAAAGCCGATCTTGCGCAGCGCAAACGGGAGCGTGACCGTGTGCAATCGCTGGTGGCTCAGGAGTTTGTCTCGCAGAACGACGTGGATGTTGCCCTCACGAATTACCAGAGTGCCGAGGCGCAACTTCGGGTCAGTGAAGCGCAGGTGAAGCAGGCCGAAGCGGTACTGAATGCCGCTGATCTGGAACTGAAGTATACCGTCATCCGTTCGCCGGTCGACGGGGTGGTCGTTGCGCGCAATGTGGAGGTGGGGCAGACCGTGGCGTCCAGCTTTGCCACGCCGAATCTGTTTTTAATCGCCCTCGATCTCACCAAAATGCAGGTGGATACCAATGTGAGCGAGTCGGATATCGGCGGTATCACCGAAGGTAAGGGCGCAGCCTTTTCGGTGGACGCCTATCCGGGTGTGCGGTTTGAGGGGGTCATTCGACAAGTGCGGTTGGCGCCGATCAATGTGCAAAATGTTGTGACGTACAATGTGGTTGTGGCGGTGGACAACAAAGATCTTCGGCTCAAACCAGGAATGACGGCGAATGTTTCAATCGTTGTGGCGCAGAAGGATCAAGTCTTGAAAGTGCCGAATGCTGCGTTGCGATTCAGTCCGCCACAGAGTGAACGTACCCGGGGGGCAAGTAGTGGGGGGAAACCGGTCAAAGTCGATGCCGGTAGCTACTCACTAGACGGCTCCGCAAATTCTGGGGGACAGGCAAGGAAGGTCTGGAAGTTAGGTGTCACCGGAGAGCCGGAGGCGGTCGTCGTTCATACGGGCATTTCCGACGGGGTTTCAACGGAAGTGCTGGATGGCGCAGTGGCCGACGGCGATATGGTGGTGATAGGGATTGAGAGCGCACGGGGGGAGCGGCGATCCGGCGAGTTGCCGCCGGGATTTGGTAGTGGTGGCCAGCGTCGGTAGGCTCCAGGTCGCGGGATGTAGCTGTGTGCCATTCCCCGCTAAGCACGTAATGCTTGGTTCGCTATGGTATGTGTCTCTGCTCAGGGTCTTTTTTTCCCAATGATAAGAGGGTCACCCGCTGATGGCTGCGCTCATCCGTTGTGAAGACCTTTGGAAAATCTACCGTCTTGGGGATGTCGAGGTGCAGGCCCTTCGAGGGCTGAATTTGTCGATTGCATCAGGCGAGTTTGTCGCCATCATGGGGTCGTCCGGATCAGGGAAGTCGACCCTCATGAACATCCTTGGTTGTTTGGACCAACCAACTAGAGGTCGCTATTGGTTAAATGACGTCGATGCTGCGGGGTTACGGGCTGATCAACTGGCTGATATTCGGAATCGACAGATCGGGTTTGTGTTCCAAAACTTCAATTTGATCCCACGCACCAGCGCGCTGGAAAATGCACAATTGCCTCTGTTTTATCGGGGAGTCTCGTTGAGGGAGCAGCGGGTATTGGCCACAGAGGCCCTTTGCCGTGTTGGCCTTCAAGGGCGAGAGGGGCACTATCCCACACAGCTTTCAGGAGGCCAGCAGCAGCGTGTGGCGATCGCACGAGCATTGGTCACAGCACCGTCCCTCCTCTTGGCGGACGAGCCGACCGGCAATCTTGATACCGAGTCGAGCCGGGAGATCATGGCAATTCTCGACCAGCTGAATAAAGAGCAGGGCATTACGATCATTCTCGTCACTCACGAAACGGATATTGCCGCCTATGCGGAACGTGAAATTGTAATGAAGGATGGCCGTATCCTGACCGACCGCCACACCAAATCGACTGTTTCGTTGTCTGGTCCGGAGGCCTGATGCCGGCGTTCGTGCTGCTGACGGTGTTGACGGCGATTCGGATTCTGAGCCGTAATCGGCTCAGGGCCGGACTGACCATGCTAGGGATTGTGATCGGGGTTGGAGCCGTGATCGCGATGGTGAGCATCGGAGAGGGGGCTAAGGCCGCAGTAGCCAAACGGGTGGCCAGCATGGGTACCAACGTCATCATGGTGCTGCCTGGCTCGATGACCACGAGTGGGGTGCGGGGCGGGCAGGGCGGTGCCGTGACATTGACGATATCGGACGGCATGGAACTCAAGAAACGCATTCCCATGCTGAGCGAAGTCGGCTGGGGCAAGCGGGATACCATGCAGATCATCAATGGCAATAAGAACTGGAGCGGACTGGTCAACGGCATCTCGCCGAGCTACTTGACGATTCGAGACTGGTCGTTCAGCAGCGGGGGGGCGTTCACGCAGCAGGATGTGGATACGGCTGATCGAGTCGCATTGGTCGGACAGACGGTCGTTGAGAATTTATTCGATGTGGGAGAGGAGCCGGTCGGGGCGATCATCCGCATCAAGAACGTGCCGTTTCGCGTGATCGGCGTTCTGTCGCCCAAGGGGCAATCGAGCCAAGGGTCCGACCAGGACGACATTATTTTCATTCCATTCAGCACCGCGGAGCGGAAGGTCTTTGGCACACAGTTTTTGGGATCAGTCGGCGCCTTGTTCGCGTCGACGGAACGATTAGAGGACCTGACGCCCGCAGCGGCCCAGATCCGCGACGTCATTCGCGCGCGGCATCGTTTGCAACCCGATCAAGAAGACGACTTTACAATCAGAACGCAGGTGGATATCGGCAAGGTTCAGGAAAGCACGAGCGAGACGCTGACGGTCATGTTGTTCGCTATCGCGTCTGTGTCGCTCCTCGTCGGCGGGATCGGCATTATGAACATTCTCTTGGTGTCGGTCACGGAGCGGACCAGGGAAATCGGCGTGCGGATGGCGGTGGGCGCCAAGCGGCGGCACATTGTCATGCAGTTTCTGATTGAAGCCGTGACGCTCAGCGTGGTCGGCGGCTGTCTGGGGATTCTCGTCGGGATACTGGGAGCGCGCGTGACGACTGCGATTGCCGGATGGCCCACTATCATCTCCGCGGAAACTGTCATGGCTGCTTTTGTGTTCTCCATCGCCGTCGGGCTGTTCTTCGGACTCTACCCGGCCAACAAGGCCTCACGGCTCAATCCCATCGACGCCCTACGGTACGAATAGCGGGGCGCCACGGCGGCAGGCTCAATCCGAATCGATCAGTTTGTTACCTGTTCGGCGAGCTCAGGACGGTGAGCCAGTCGGACCAGATATTCCAACAACGATACCCGATACCGAACCACTCTTTCCGTTCCGCGCTTGACGCTTCACGAGTAGCGGGTGTCCGTATGACGTTAGGTATCAGTCAAGCGTATACCGGACCGTAATCGGCATGCGCGCGATTATCGGGATGCAGGTTTGGAAGAAGGGGAAGCGGCGGACAGGGACACTTCGATGCGAGGATGTAATTTGTCGATCTCCTTATAGAGGTGGGTTTCGACGATCCGGTTGTCGTTGATTCCCAAGCCTTCACAGAGGGCATCCTGAGCAATCTTGAGGCCGCCGTCAATGTCGCGACGCAGGGCTGAGGTGAAGAAGAATCGGATGGAGAGGGCTAGTGGGCCGGATTGAAACTGAGTCATCAGCGAGGCCCGTGCAGGCGATTGAGCCAGCGCGATCCAGACCTGCTGTCCCACCTGTATTTTATAGGCGCGCCCGCTAGAGGATAGCAGCCGGCGTCCATTCACGGTGGCGTACTGGCGATTGATGCTGGGAGGAACCGGCAGGGTCAGCGACAATCGTCCGTGGGCTACGGTTGCGCCAGCCGGCATCTCTTGGGAGGCGCTGATAGTCTTGGATGTTTGGAATTGAGACAGTAGGGCAAACCGGTCAAGAGGCCGTAAGACTGGTGGTGAAGAAACAGATGGCTGTCCTGCTGAGGGTCTATAGGAGACCGTGCGTACCGGCAGATTGGAAAGTCGTGAGCCTGAGCGACGACGGTGTGATGGCATGAAGCAAATTACAAAAGATTCAGAATCTTGGCCATGTTTTGTTCGTAGCGATCTTCCGTGCGGGCGATATATCGCCGCCATTCGCTGGGGTTCCAGATTTCCATACGGTGATAGAGACCGACCAAAATCACTTCCTGATCGTCGTCGAGCGGCACCAGTTTTCTTAAGCGGCCGGGAATGAGAATGCGACCCGTTTTGTCGATATCCGAGGTGCCTGCTTCAGAGACGACGAAGTGCATGAAGAGACGGCTCTGATCTTCGTCCAACGACGTTTTGGTCCGTTCGAGGACTTGTTTCCATTCCCTGGCCGAATAGATGAGTAAGGATTGTTCCGGCCCCTTCAAGAATACGACGGATTGGCCATCGGCCTCGATTTGCTCGCGGATAGGCGAGGGGACGATGAATCGCCCCTTCTCGTCAACTTTGCACAAGTATTCGCCGGCAAACATCAATCAGGTCCTAGTCTAAGAGGACACGGCGGTTCTGGTTCGTTCCCGAATCCACTGTTCCAGATCCGAGCGCACGAACCGCCATTCTTTTCCAAGCTTGAAAGCGGGAATCTGCCGACTCTGTAAATAGCGATAAAGTGTGCGCGGGGTAATTTTCAGATAACGGCAAGTCTCCGTCGCCGTCATCAATTCGCTTTTCGGGGCGGTCCCCATAGTGCCACCAGATCTCATCGCAAGGATACAGACTCATGAGGCTCCCAATAATGGGTCTATTCTAGGGATCGTCGGAGAATTGTCAAGTTAAAATACATGACAATGCCTGTCACAGACTGTCAATACCCGCCGTTGTCTCCCCATCCCCGCTTATCTCTCCCGATTCTCCCGCTTGCTCCATCAGGGCCTCCATATCGTCACCCACGTCTTCGCCCATCGCTTCACCCATTTTTTTCATGAAGCGGGTGGTGCTGTGTGGATCGTTTTCGTCAAATGCACCGAGATTGTCGGGGTCTGTCAGCGATTCGAGCCGCGCCTCTTCGGATTTGGGCGCGGCGAATCGAGACAGGAGGCGATCCACCTGCGAGCTGCCGCAATGCCGGCAGCCTGCCGGTGGAGGATTGCGGAGATTCAGGATTAAGATGGAACAACGTTTCCCACAGGCTCGGCAGAGGTATTCATAAATCGGCATGGGTCATCCTCCCATGACATCGGCCGTCATGTGAGTTCTCTCCGCAAGGACTCGATCCGGGATGTGGCTCGCATCCATGGTGCGTCCCAGGGTCAGCGCAAAGACGTCGCTGGAACCCGCTTTGCGGAGTGTCTTCGCGCATTCATTCACTGTGGCGCCGGTCGTGAACACGTCGTCGATCAACAGAATGCGTTTGCCGGCGATCGATTCAGGGCGAGTGACGGCAAAGGCTCCGCGGAGATTCCTCAATCGTTCTTTTCTGGGGAGGGTGGTCTGTGCCGGCGAGGGAACGGTTCGGATCAGATTGACGCAGGAGACGGGCCTGCAGAGATGGCGGCCGATCCGGTCTGCCAGCAGTAAGGATTGATTGAATTCCCGTTCGCGCAGCCGCCCGGTGTGGAGCGGCACGGGCATGATAAGGTCGATGGAATCGAGCGCCGGAAGCTGGTCGATCATAAGGCGAGCCAACGGCGTCGCCAGTGAGACTTTTCCCCGGTATTTGAATAGGCAGATGGCGTCCCGTAGAGGGGACTGGTAGGGATAGAGTGTCCAGGCTCTGGTATAGGACGGGGGGCGCGCGGTGCAGGAGTAGCACAGATGCGTCGGGCTAAAAACCGTCGCAACCGGTGAGACGAAAGGGCGGTCACATCGCGCACAGCGTGAATGGCTTGCCAGCACGATGGTATTCCAGCAGTCGGAGCAGAAGTGCGGAATCGGATCGTCGGTCAAGGGTGTACGGCAGACCGTACACTCAGCCGGTAAGAGGAACCGGACAGCCCGGCGCATGAGTTCCGGTATTGCTGTAATCCAGGAGTGAGCCATAGGCGGTATCGGCGTCCCAGCGTATGAGCACGATGTTCTCTTTATGGTGAACAGGTCTATCCTGTCAAGGTTGTCGCATTCTAAATGGTTGTGCTATACGAAAGCAGGCGTCGCGACAGCGGTTATTCATACTTAGTCAATGTACGGGTCTTGGAGATACGTTCGTGGTCGTTTTGAAGGGGCTTTCCAAATCATACGTGCGCGGCGGAGCCACGGTGGCCGCGTTGGCCGATATTAATTTGGAAATACGGCGCGGAGAGTTCTGTGCATTTATCGGGCCGAGCGGGTGTGGGAAAAGCACGTTGCTGAATCTCATTGCCGGGCTGGATCAGCCCACGACGGGAGACATTGTGCTCGATGGGCGGTCCACGACCGGCTTGTCCAGCTCCGAGTGGACAAGAATCAGGCGTGAGACCATCGGCATCGTGTTTCAAGCCTTTCATCTGGTGCACGGACTGACGGCGGAGGAGAATGTTGCGCTGCCGTTGTTGTTGCGCGGAGACAGCGGACGCAGTGCGGCGATGCGGGCCAGCGAGGTGTTGGAGATGGTGGGGATGAGCCGGCGGCGACATCATCGGCCGGGCGAGCTATCCGGGGGTGAACAGCAGCGGGTGGCGATTGCTAGGGCTCTGGCACATCGGCCGCGTCTATTGCTGGCGGATGAACCGACTGGCAATATCGATTCGCATCAGGGGGCCGATATCATGACCCTCATTAGGAATTTGGCCAAGGCGGGTGAACAGACTGTCTTGCTGGTCACACACAGCGACCAGGCGGCCCATACGGCCGACTATGTCTGGACGATACAAGATGGGCGGCTGGTGGCGCGGACCGAGCGGCACCCCGAACTGGTGGCGCGATGACAGATCTTTCGACCACGATCGCAGGCGTGAGATTTCCCAGCTGTTTCATGAATGCCGCCGGGGCTCTCTGCGTCACACGTGATGAACTGGTGGCGTTGGGAAAGTCCGCAGCCGGTGCGATCGTGACCAAGTCGATGACGGTCGAACCGCGTCAGGGCAATCCTGAGCCGCGTTACTATGGATTTCCCGGCGGATCGATCAATTCCATGGGACTGCCCAACCTTGGGTACAAGGCCTATGCCGAACTGATTCCTGAGCTGAAGCGATTTGGAAAGCCGGTCGTGGCGAGTGTGGCGGGTCTTTGTGAGGAGGACTTCCCGACCATTGCCGCTGCCATCAATGCGGCTCAGCCGGACCTCATCGAAGTGAACCTCTCGTGCCCGAACATCCCCGGTAAACCTCAAATCGGCTACGATCCGGAGTCGTCCGAGCGGGTGATCAAGCGGGTACGCCAGATCATCACGGTTCCCATGGGGTTGAAGCTGCCACCCTATTTTGATCCGGCGCATCACGAGGCGATGGGGAAAGTGATCGGACGATACGGCATCGACTTTCTCAACATGATCAATTCGGTGGGCAACGGATTGGTGGTCGATCCGGAGC
The DNA here is from genome assembly GCA_022842445.1 of Nitrospira sp. Classification (GTDB taxonomy): domain Bacteria; phylum Nitrospirota; class Nitrospiria; order Nitrospirales; family Nitrospiraceae; genus Nitrospira_D. The sequence goes on along the minus strand of JALHPO010000001.1, from coordinate 113,266 downwards.
GCGAAGCCGTCGTTATCAAACCAAAGGGCGGATTCGGCGGGCTGGGTGGCAGGCTCATTAAACCGGTGGCACTGGCGAATGTCCGCGCGTTCTACAAAATCTTTCAAGGCAGAATCCCGATCATCGGCACCGGCGGTGTTATGGACGGCGTGGATGCGTTCGAGCATCTGTTGTGCGGTGCATCAGCAATACAAGTCGGTACGGTGTTGGTAGAAGAGGGGCTGGATGTGTTCGGCCGGCTGGACAAGGAGCTGGCCGGAATTCTGGCGCGAAAAGGATATCGCTCAGTCGCGGAATGCCGGGGGATGGTCAAAGAGCTGTAGCCGTTAACGTTTGCCGAAACTTGCCGGCAGCAAGTTATTGCGCAGCGATTGGCGCAGAAGTTGGGCGACGTTGCGGGCGTTGAGCCGCCGCATCAGATTGAAACGGTGCACTTCGACCGTACGGACGCTGATCTTCAACGAAACGGCGATTTCGCGGTTGGTGTGCCCCATCGCTACCATCTTGAGGATTTGCGATTGACGGGGAGTAATCTGGGAAGCCTGTTTTCGTCCGTTTTCTGCCGGTTCGAAGGAGAGTGCGGTATTGCCTCGACTGTGTGCCACCGTAGGTGCCTCCTGAAATCGTGAGGTAAGTCTAGCAAAGGATCCTACATGTGTAAACGAAACGGCCGATCTTCGCACGGGATTTTGGGGTTGATTTCTCGGGTTTTGACGGGTGGTTGCTTCCAGGATCTCTCCTGTTCGTCCGGTGTCACTGGTTCCTGATGCCCTCCTTTATCAAAGTCTTCCTGCTGATCGTTTCCGCCCATGTGACTCAATGGCCGCTGCGCACGCTGTTGACCGTCATCGGGGTCGCCCTTGGCGTCTCAGCCTCTGTGGCGGTGCGGACGGCTAATGTCGACGTGCTTCGTTCGTTTGAACAGGCCGTGTTGACGGTGGCAGGTCCGACAACCCTGGAAATTTCAGGCGGTGAATTAGGGCTGGACGAACGGCTCATTACGGCTGCGCGCCGTGTGTCCGGTGTCACATCGGCTTCTCCTGTGATTCTTCAAACGGCAGTGCGGATCGACGCCGGCGGGCGCAGTCAGGCCGTGCAGGTGCTTGGCTTGGATATTTTCGCCGAGGCTGATTCGCGCGGGTTTCGGCTCACCCAGCAAGCGACGGAACACCGGTTGGATGTGGTACTCGATCCAAACACGGTGTTGTTAGGGCGGAAGCTGGCGGCCGAGTGGAATCTGTCGGTCGGCAACAGGGTTTCTTTGCAGATCGGCCCAGGTCCTATCCTGTGCCTGGTGTCAGGCATTTTAGAAGATAGCTCGGATCGAACGTCATCCTGGGATCACCTTGCGGTGATGGATATTGCGGCGGCCCAGATTACGTTCGGGATGGTCGGGCGGCTGGATCGGATCGATCTGGTGACCGATGTGACAAAATCGGTTGAAGAGGTGGCGCAGAATCTGCGCGAGGTTATGCCGCCTCACGTCACAATCGAACGCCCGTCGAGTCGGACGAAACAAGTAGAGCAAATGGTGCGGGCGTTTCGCCTGAACTTGACGGTGCTGAGTTGGGTGGGACTGCTGGTCGGCATGTTCCTGATTTACAACACAATGGCATTTGCCGTAGCCAGGCGGCGCCGGGAGATCGGGATTTATCGGGCCATCGGCATGACTCAATCTCGCGTGGCGGCGCTCTTCTTGGCCGAGGCCGGTCTGTTCGGATTGGCGGGTGGAATCGTCGGGAGTGTCGCAGGCTTGATACTGGCTCAGAAACTGATCGCGCTGTTGAGCCGGACGATTTCGGATCTCTACGTCCCGGTTGCGGCCGAGGCCGGCCGGTTCTTCGAAGCCGGCTGGTTCTGGCAGATTTCTTTGGAAGGGATCGTGATCGGAGTCGTAGTGTCCATGATCGGCGCCATCGGGCCGAGCGGAGATGCGAGTCGAACGGCACCTGCGCGCGCCTTGGCCCCCGGTGATTATGAAGCAGGCCGGCAGCTTCGGGCCGGCACGTTGGGGGCGGTCGGATTGGTGTTGCTCGCGACCGCCGGCGGGTTGAGTCTGACCGAGCCCATAGGAGGCATCCCGGTGCTGGGCTACCTGGCCACCCTCTGTGTGCTGGCAGGACTCTCGTGTCTTGCTCCGATTTGCATCGTCGGGTGGCGGAGCGGCCGGAGGGAACGCGGCGCATCGGGAACGCGGGGCGTTATCAGGGAGATCGCGGTCGATCATGCGTCACGCAATCCCGGACGCAACGGAGTCACGGTGTCCGCCTTGATGGTCGGACTCGCGATCATGATCGGCGTGCTCGTCATGGTACGCAGTTTCCGGCATACGGTGGAGGTGTGGGTGGCCGATACGGTGTTGTCCGACGTGGTTGTGGCGCCGTCGCTATGGTTGCGAGGCACAGAAGCAGGAAGTATTGGACGGAGTCTTCCGCCGTCCTGGCTGCAGGCGTTGTCGGGGATTCCCGGTGTGGAGGCGGTGGATACGTACCGCGATGTCCGCATCACCGTGGATGGTCGGCGCGTCGCGATCGTCTCGCGTGACTTGCGACTGCATGCGCAACGGAGCCGGTATCTTCTCCGGAAAGGTGACTCCTCCGAGCAACTCAACCGCGCGGCGGATATCGGTGGTGTGCTGATCTCTGAAGTATTGGCGGATCGGCTGGGGGTTGAGGAGGGCTCGTTACTGGAGGTCACGACTCCGGAAGGCATCAAACAGTTTCCGGTCGTCGCAGTGTTTTATGACTATTCGACCGACGGAGGAAAGCTCGTGATAGATCGCACTCTGTATCAGTCGCTTTGGCATGATGAACTGGTCACGGTCTTTCCTGTCTATCTTACGGCGGGAGCGGATGCAGACCAGGTGCGGAAAGCCATTGTCCAGAAACTGGGCGAGGCTAATAGCGGCAGACTCCCCCCGTTGGTTATCAGCAACACCGAACTACGAACGGAGATCCTCGAAATCTTCGACCGGACATTTCTGATGACCTATGTGCTGGAAGCGATCGCGATCATCATCGCCATGCTCGGCATCGTCAATACCTTGGTCACGTCGGTGCTGGAACGGCGCAGGGAGTTTGCCACGTTACGGGCCATCGGCGGTAGCGCCCGACAGATCCAGGAGTTAGTGCTATGGGAAGCTGCGTACCTGGGTCTGGTGGGGATCGGCTTGGGTTTGATCGGCGGCGGCGCGCTCTCGTTCCTGCTCGTTTCAGTGATCAATAAACAGTCGTTCGGGTGGACGATTCAAATGATCGTGCCCATCGGTCCCCTCATTCAAGCCGTCGGCCTTGCCGCAGCTGCAACACTCGTGGCCGGGTACTTTCCCGCCCGGTGGGCCGCACGTCAGCCGGTGGCAGAGGGGCTGAGGGAGGAGTGAGCGCGTTTATGGTTCGATGCTCGAGCGTGGTCGGAGACAGAAGCATGTGGCTCACTTTCCGCTGCGCGAGTGGTCTAGGGATTTGACCATCTTGACGATGCGGGCCCGGCTTTCATCTGAAATCTCAGTGAATTGAACCCCCATCCCGGGATAGAGCACGTGACGCTGTTCCTCGGCCCTGACCCAGGCGACTTGCCCTTGCGCACTGATCGGGTTGGCGGGATCATCAGGGAGGGCGAGTTCCAGCGTGAGTATCGTGCCTATTTGGGGAGGATTCGATGTCTCAATGAAAATACCGCCTCCGCCGATCTCACAGGTGACGCCCGAGGAGTTTCTACTGCCTGGTGTCGTATATCTCAGTGTGGCTGCGAGCGGGCTGCGGGAGTAATTGCGGGGTGGTCGCTGAGGGCGGGTCGTTCTGCTTGAGTTGTGAATGAAATCGATCACAGCGTCCCAGGACACTGTTCCGATCGGCTCGTCATCCTGGCCGATCAAAGTCATAGTTTCCACTGCGTTGTCCAGGTGCAACGATTTCCCGTTGTGTCTCGCCGAAACCTTCACGGGCAAATTGAGCATGGGGCATCCTTTCAGTAGAGAACTCAAACCTGATCGTTTTGCTTCCGGGGTAATGCCTCCTAGTTCCTAGTGAGATCTTTGCATGGAGCATGAAAAACTGCGCCGTCGTCTGAAGGATAAGCTACTCCAATAGAAAAATTGCCATCTGTTAGGACAAAACAACACGCGATGCCACGCCGGGCATGACACTGATGAAAAGGGCCTGTTGCAATGGAAGAGCTGGTCTCGTTGCCAAGAGCCATGAGAACGTCTCTAGGTCGAGTTGGCTTCGTATGGTGGCGGTGCCCCGGATTGAACGGGGGACCCGCGGCTTATGAGTCCGCTGCTCTACCAACTGAGCTACACCGCCACGGTGTTGAATTTGCCGGTAAGTCGGGGGAGATGATAGCCGAAGACCCAGGCCGGTGTCTACCAAGCGCCGATTGGAAAGTTGCAGGTTTCTAGTTTTGGGGGTGTACTATCAGAGCACTTGTTCCAAGGCTCGTAGCTCAGACCGGAAACTCAAGCGGTATTCCAGTAACCTGTTTTCGACGTATCGTTCTGAACGGTGCGAAGTGGCCCATAGACCGGCTATTGTTGAAATCATCAAGGAAGAAGGCTCGATATGTCGATTGGGAACGGGAGAGCGGTTGTCATCACCGGCGCGTCTACGGGAATCGGCGCAGCCTGCGCGTTTCATCTGGACCGCTTGGGCTTTGTGGTATTTGCAGGCGTCCGGAAAATTGAGGATGGCGAGGCGCTGCAACGGCAGGGTGAAGCGAACCGGTTGATCCCTCTCATCCTCGATGTGACGGATGACGTGTCGATCCAACAATCCCGCACGATCGTTGCAACGCACGTTGGCACCCGCGGATTGTTCGGCCTCATCAATAACGCCGGTATTGCTGTAGTGGGTCCGCTGGAGGCGGTGCCGATTCCGGATCTGCGCCGGCAGTTAGAGATCAATCTGATCGGCCAGGTGGCGGTCACACAGACGTTCCTCCCGCTGATACGGACGGCCCGGGGACGTATTGTGAATATGGGTTCGATTGCTGGCCGCGCAGCGATGCCTCTGATGGGTCCCTATTCTGCGTCCAAGTTTGCTCTCGAAGCGATCACCGATGCGTTGCGATTGGAAGTCCAGCAATGGGGGATCGAGGTGTCGATTGTAGAGCCGGGCGCGATTGCGACACCGATCTGGGATAAGTCGGGCAAGGGTGCGACAGATCTGGAGGCTGCCACCACGCCTGAGTTGCGACTGTTATATGCAGGCGTGATCGCCGGGGTAAAGAAGGTTGTCGCGGAGGCAGCCAATCGGGCCATTGCTCCCGATGCCGTGGCGCAGGCTGTAGAACATGCATTGACGGCAGCTCGTCCGAAGACCCGGTATCTCGTGGGCGCCGATGCGAAATTCCGTGCGCTGATGGTGAAGCTCCTGCCCGATCGGGTTTCCGACACAGTGCTCAGCTGGGTGCTCAAGCTTCCACGATAACTCCGGCTCCTCCGAATGGACTACGTTGCTCCACATGTAAGTGAAGCGAAGGGGTGATTCTGATCGCTCCATCGTGTTCTTGTAGGTTGATCGAGCCAGTGCGCGTTGGCTCGTTCAGGAAGACACTAGAGTGAAGGGGATGAATATGGATGCAAGTTTTTGGCGCCAACGGTGGGAAAAGAACGAAATCGGTTTCCACGAAAAAAAAGCGAACCCACTCCTGGTCACATACTTCCGCGAATTGTCGGTCGGCAAAGGTCGCCGGGTGTTTGTTCCTTTATGCGGAAAGACGCTGGATATCTCGTGGCTGCTGTCCCGTGGCTATCGCGTAGCCGGAGCCGAATTGAGTCAACTCGCCATTGAGCAGTTATTCATCGAGCTCGGAATGCAGCCGGACATCGAGAACGTGGGAAGCATCGAGCGGTGGAGCGCGAACAATCTCGACCTCTTTGTCGGCGACATCTTTTCGGTGTCTCGACTGATGCTCGGCCAGGTCGATGCCGTCTATGACCGGGCTGCCTTGGTTGCGTTGCCCGAAGACATGCGAAAACGATATGTCGCGCATCTCCTGGAGATAACCGGTAAGGCGCCACAGCTCCTGATTAGCTACGAGTACGATCAGAGCCTCGTGGAGGGGCCCCCGTTTTCCGTGAGCAACGAAGAAGTTCGCCGACACTACGTATCCACGTACACTCTTACCCTCATTGCCGGCACGGAGGTGCAGGGTGGACTGAAGGGGAAAGCGCCGGCGAAAGAAAATGTCTGGCTGTTAAAGCGGCCGTGAGAAGCCAGTGGCAGGCGAGAATTGCGGCAGCCTTGGGGCTGGAATCAACACTGAGGCCGCGCAGGCGACCGCCAAAATTGTTAGATAAGTAGCCTGTTCCCTTTTCCTGCCCGTCTGGCATCACCAGGATACTGGTGATGCACTAGAATCTTGAACCTTCATAGGAACCTTTTGTCAGGTTGCTGTACTCGCTGTGCTTCGCTATGCTTGTTGGCAGATGCCACATCAACCTCAGCACCCGACGATGTTGAAGGCCAGCAGACTGACGCATATCGCGTTGATGGCCGGGACATTGGCACTCGCCGGATTCATCCTCAGCCCGCTATTTTCTCCAATTCTCTGGGCCGTCGTGCTGGTGTATGCACTGTATCCGCTGTATGGCCTCGTCCTCCGTGCTACCGGTGGACGGGAGGCGCTGAGCGCTTTTCTCCTGTGCGCAATCATGACCGTTGGACTCCTGCTTCCGCTGTTTTATCTCACGCTTCTCGTCGCGCAAGATCTCGCAGGGATGGTGTCCTCGCTGGCCACGTATCTGCAGCAGGGCGAACTATCCGTAGGGGAAGGTTGGCGGCGGTACCCGGTGATTGCGGGGTTTGTCGTCCAATTTCAGAACCTCGAGCGGTTGACGGGGAGTGATTTGCAGTCGAGCTTGGTGACGGGCGTGGCTGATCTCGGGAAACTCTTGATTCAGCAGTCGACCAACGTGGTAAGCAATCTGGTGCAATGGGCGATCGAGTTCGGCATCGTGCTGTTGTCCGCGTTCTACTTTTTTCGGGACGGAAAGCGCATCGTCGATTGGACACAGGAGAATTTCCCGCTCACGCCGGAGCGCCGCCGGTTGGTTCTGACACGCTTCGACGAAGTGGTCAAAGGCGCTGTGTACGGCAATACGATCGTGGCGTTGCTGGAAGGGGTCATCGGCTGGCTGGCATTTTGGTCGGTGGGATTACCGTCCCCGATCCTGTGGGGCGCCGTCATGGCCATCACGGCGTATATCCCGTTCGTGGGGGCTGCACTGGTCTGGATTCCGGCTGCGGGCTATTTGGCAATCCAGGGGGCGTATATGCAGGCAGGGGCGCTGGTCGCGGTGGGAATTGTGTTATCCGTGGTGATCGACGAACTGGTCAGGAACATGATCGTCGGTAAAGTGTCGAAAGTGCACTCGTTGATCATGTTTTTCAGTGTGATCGGAGGCATTCAGTTCTTTGGCCTGCTCGGGATCGTGGCCGGGCCATTGGTCGTCGCGGTGGCGATAACACTGCTGGAGACGTACCGGAGTGATACGGCCGAGCTGGGCCCAATCGTGACGGACAGACCTGAGGAGACAAGTTGAAGTCGTCTTGGAGGAGGCCTCGGGTTGGTCACGCAGGCCGACGGAAAGGGTGAAGACAGGTCTGGCCTCAGTTTCTTTCTCCGTCGTCTTTACACGCGTTATCCCTGAATGACCCGAATCTGTTTGACGACGATCGCGAGCACCAGGAGGGCATGAATGAGTCCGCCCATGGTGTAGAAACCGACAAGGCCGAGAATCCAGAGAATGACCGGATTGATTGCACTGGTCTCGAGTTTCATGGGCCTCGTTACGCTACAGCCTGATCCATCGGCAGTTGTTCTGTGGACGACGAATGGGTTCCTTGTGGCATGGCTCCCTGTGGATGGCTCCGCCTCTCCTGCATCCGCTTCACATCTGACCCGTTGGCGTTCTCGCGTGGATCAGGTGTTAAGACGCCGGCCTGTCACGGCGGGCTTTGAACGCGGACATCCGTAATCCGACCTCGAGCATCTCACTCTGCTGCGTGTTCGCAGGAACCTGCGTCTTGCGGGAATTGTTATTCGGTCTTCGCCTTTAACTCTTTCGCTTTGCCTTTGATACGTTCGCCGGCGGCTTTGGTATTGCCTTTTGCCCGTTCCATCGTCCCGCTCATTTTATTTCCCTGAGCATCTTCGATTAAGGCCTTCGTTTCGCCCTTCGCCTCCTGACCCTTGGCCTTCGCCTCCCCCTTCATGCTTTCCATCTTGGCTTTCGTGTCATCGGCTTGAGTCATCTGTGGCATTGCGTAACACATACCGGTCACTGCGATAGCGGCTATCATAATCTTGTGCATTGAATCCTCCTGGTAAGAGTGGAATCCGTGGAACCTCCGAGCATGCCAATTACACAAGTTCAGCATCGGATGCTGCATATGAGGGCAATACTCGACGAATAAACGATATCACGAGCGCACACTGTCGTAATGATACCCAGCGGGAGCTTGGAAAACTGATCAATAGTGAACAGGTGAGACGCGTTGGGAATTTGTGTTCCCGGTGTGCGTCGTGGCGTTCTGCAGCTTTTTGAAGAAGTGAGCGCTTTTGATCAGACGAGGCGCTTCTGAGTGCAGCAGTATACAAAAGGGTGACGATTTACGTTTAACAGGAGGTGACTTGTGAAACAGGTGCCTGTGATTGTGAGTGTAATGCTTGCAGGGCTCATTCCCATTTTTGCATCGTGCGATTCCAATAAGCCGGAGACTCCTGCGGTTAAGACCAGTGCTGCGGTAGCAGTGCCTGCGACGGAGACGGCGCTGATGGCAATTGCAGGATCGCCGGGCCAAGCAGCCAATGACGAGGCTGTGTCGCAGTACCAGCAGGGGAAGATGGAAGCCGCGATTGAAGGGTTCATGAAAGCCGCCAAGGCTGATCCAAAGTCAGCCGAAGCCCAGTATAATTTGGGGCTTAGTTTTGACAAAATGGGAAAGCATGACCAGGCAGTGGCGGCTTTTAAACAGGCGACCGCACTGTCCCCATCGAATCCGGCCATCAAAGATTCGGCAATCGTCAAGAAACATACGTCATAAAGCTCCTACTGCGGGCGTCGACGGGGCCTACTCCGTCGACGCCGGATTCAATTGAAAGAAAAGGGAGTCGTTCTTCACGATCGGTTCGTCCGTCCGCTGGGCCGTAGTGTCGATTCCATTTCGAAGCGTTTCGCCATTCGCTTGACCCAGGCCTCGTCTCCAAAGCCTCTGTGTCGACCTAGGATAAACACATCGTGCCTTTACTCCTGAAAACAGGTATGCTGTTCATTGAGTCGGAATATATAATCGAGGCATGTATCACCATCGAGCAAGGCGGAGGCATATGAAGCGATTGTGGATGGAACCTGAGTCGCACTCCGAAGATCCTCATGCATGGATCGGTCGCGAAGCGGCCGTGGGTGCACAAGCTGAACAGTATCTGCGGTATCGAGGGAGGCGTGTCGAGGGGCTGTTTACCACCGCCCTCTCGCTCAGTTTTATCGGCGGACTCGCCCTTGGCGGTGCCCTCTGCCTCCTGTGGAAAAACAAGACGAAGTAGTGGCTCTTGTCCTGGTCTTGTTTCACAATCCAATGAAATCGATGAAGACAGAAAAGAAGTGGGGGACTTTCTTCAACCACCTGCGTTAAATTAAGACTCCAGACCCCCTTTCGTTTCCCTCCTCATGCACGATAGAAGATCAACCTCGATTAGTTAGGGCCCCAATTATTCATTCTGTGTTTTCTGCGATGCGTCATTGAAATTGGGAATTGTTCAGGCCTTCCCCAGGGTAATTCCTTGTATGGACTGCCCCGGGAGATGTAGTACTCAAGACACTAGTAACCGTGGAGGCCACATCCGTTGAGGGGGGCTAAGGCCACGCGTTAGGGCGGCTAATGAGGTGTAGTGATGAGGTGTAGTGTGCGCATGAGAGGACGATATCTTTTTTCTGTATGTTTCCTTGTGACTATCGTGTGCTCAGGCTGTTCATCTCAGCATATCGTTCCAGAGTCAATGGAGCCTCTCGTCGATCGCACGGTCTCCTTTCGCGATCTATTAGCCTCGCCGGAGTCCTACAAGGGGCGCCTGCTCGTGTTTGGCGGTGAGGCGCTGAACGCCAAGCGACTCCGCGACAGCACCCAGATCGAACTCTTGCAACTTCCGCTTGAGGACGGCGAGGAGCCGAGTCATGATCGCCAACAATCTCAGGGACGGTTCCTTGCATTGCAGAAAGAATTTCTTGACCCGGCCACGGTGGTCGCAGGAACGCGGATGACTATTGTCGGAGAAGTGTCCGGGACGAAGATCGATCGAATCGACGACGTGGTGTATCGATATCCCACCCTGATCGTAAAACATCTACACGTCTGGCCGGATCAATCTTATAGCCGGCGTGAACGGGGACCGTCGGTCGGATTCTTCGGTGGCATAGGAATCGGTGGGGGAACTCGTGGCGGTGGAGGAATTGGGCTCGGGTTCTGATCGGTTCCAAGTGTAGGGGGCAAGTTGAACTGGCCCGGGCTTAGTAGACACCGGGTTAAGACTCGCTGATCCGTCGTTTAAACCACATCCAGGCCGACTCATCCGTTTTCTCCATCCGCATCAGGATATCCAGCCTGACCAATATTGACAGCATGTTGCCGACTGATTAATCTTGGCGACGATTTCACTTGCAAGACCATCTATCGGCCTGGAAGGAATCCCATGGGAGAAACCAATAAGATACTGGTTGCCATCGAAGACTCTGAGGCGTCCATGAAGGCTGTTGCTTATGTGGCTGAGATAGTACGGGGACATGAGGCCATCCACATCTGTCTGTTCCATGCACTCCCTCCAATTCCACCACGACTCTTGGAGTACGGAGGAACGGAAGACCCTCAAAAGGAGCATGTGCTCCATACGGAGCTCAAATCCGCACAGACGGAATGGATTGAGAAGGCCAAAGACGCAGTCCAGCCCGCGATGACACGCGCACGGGCTATTCTCGAGGATCACGGCGTGTCTGAATGCCAAATCAGCACGCACTTTTCTCACACGATCCATAAGCTGGATATCGTCCAGGAAATCCTCAATGCCGCCAAACAGTCCGAATGTGGAACCGTAGTGGTGGGGCGGCATCGACTCCCCTTCGTCCAGGATTTTTTTCATCACCACACGGGAGAAGGACTTGTGGAGCAGGCCCAAGAACTTGCTGTGTGGGTGGTCGGGTAAGCCGTATCCTCCTCAGCCGGACTCACCGGTTAACAGCCGCACGACCCTGCACGGAAAAATGGTTCCAGGCGCCGGCGTATTCGTACGACAGGCGCAGGGGCCGCGCGTGGGGAGAGGGGGCTGTCCTTCAACCGGCTTTCCTCGACAAGTTCGGGACAAGCAGGGCAGGTAGTTCGACTATGCTCACTACAGGGATGGCGTGGCGGCGGCTGGGGTTGTCTGATTGGAAGACTTGATTCCGTACCATGCTCCGCACTTCATTGCTGAGTCGGGCTCTCATGTATCGCTCACGAGTACGATCTTGCCCGACAGGCCTCCCTTTCCAAGTAACTCATGCGCCTGTCGTGCCCCGGAAATCGGCAGGCACTGCGCGATAAGCGGGTTAATCTTATGCTGGTGAAGCAGGTCGAACAGGGCGATCAAATCTTGGCGAAACCAGGCTGGCTTGAGCCGTTTGAACCACTGGATGCTGTACGGGATCACCCGCCTCCGCCCTGGGAGTAGCCAGCTGCCCGCAATATATAGTCCGAAGCTCGCAATGGCGCGAAAGCGGTGACGATGACCTGAATGACCTGACGCCAAACGTCCTCCTCGCAGCGAGCCAGTCAGACCATAGGCTACGACCATCCCGCCGGACCGGAGAGCCTCGCGCGACCGCCAGATATGGGTGCCTCCGATACTGTCAAAGACCACGTCAACTCCCTCATCCGCAAGGCGATGAATTTCTTTCACGAAGTCGTGATGCTCGTAATCGATCGGGGTTGCACCCAGTTTGGTTACGGTCGAGGCTCCACGGGATGAACAGGTGCCGTACATCTCCAATCCAGTAAGACGCCCGAGCTGCAAGAGGGCCGAGCCGACGCCGCCGGCCGCCCCGTGGATTAACACGCGCTGGCCGGATGCAACCTTAGCCGAGCGATGCAGCATCTGGTAGGCCGTGATGTAGTTCAGCACCAGACTGACAGCCTCGGCGGGTTTCAGGCCGGACGGCACCGGCACCAGCTCATTTTCTGGCAAGCAGACAAATCCCGCATAGGCACCGTGGATCGGGAGTGCAGCAACGATCTGACCCGGTGTGATCCCGGAGACACCATTGCCGAGCCGATCCACCACGCCGACCAGATCCCACCCGGGCGTGAAGGGGAGCGGAGGTGTTTCGGGATGAATGCCCTCGCGCATCATGAGGTCGGGAAGGGACACACCTGCGGCCAGTACTTTCACGCGCACTTCACCCTGCTTTGGCTCCGGACGCTCTTCTTCAATCAGCCGAAGCGCATCAGGCCCGCCGTAGTGAGTGACGATGATGCGTGTGTGTTTCATAGATCGCTTCTTTGGGGGGATGAGGCGCGAGTGCTGAGAATACGCTATGCCGGTTATTCCCTCCTGGTGTCCTCTCGACGGTACGCATAAACGCTCAGAATGATTCCAATGACGAAAAGCAGAACAGTGAGCGCCTGCACAGCCGTGGGATATTGAGCAGCCTGAAGGGCGGAAACCGGAGCGGTCATTCTGGCAAGCCCGACGAGAAGACATGTCCATCCCATGAGCGTGATCAAGACGGGCCAGCGAGCACTCCATAGGTTGTGGGTGCGGACGATCGCCAGGCCGGCAACAAACAGTAACGCGCCGTTGAGGTACACGAGATGCGCCGACGTGTTGATAAAGATGTCGGCGTTGATGGATTCGGTAAGAGTGACGGCAATCAGGCTGGGGCCGAGTAACCCCGCGAGATGCTTTGATCGTGCCACCCTCCGCTCGTTTCTCCGGCCTCAGAGAACCCGCTCAAGGGAAAGGTATGAGTGCCATTACTCTACTCTTTCTCATAGACTGGGTCTATCGATAGACCCAGTCGAGGGGCGCACGAACATGGGCGAGAACGGCGGCAGCCCATCGGCTGGCTTGCTTCGACCATATCAGGACAAGTCACGCAGGGAGGGCGTGGCGGCGGCTGGGGACCCTGAAAGCGAGGGCGGTTCACGAAGCCATCAGAAAAGTAGCCTGTCCCCATTTTTCGCCAGCTCCTGACCGCAATGTCATTCCTCTTCATGCTCTTCGTCGTACCACTTTTCGCGATAGATCGGGCAGAGGCCTTTCGAGCGGAGAAAGTCGGTCACGTCCTTAATCATGCCGCCGTTTCCGCAGAGATATACCGCGAGCTTGTCCACTGTCGCGACGCGCTCCTGCACCAGAGCGGTGACGCGGCCGGTCGGACCGGTCCATCCCGGATCCGGACGAGACAATGTGGTGGTACTGTGAAACATGGGATGCCGGGCAGCGAGTTCGTGCAGCTCTGCTTGATAGTACAGATCCCGCTGAGCTCGGAGACCCCAGAGCAAGGACACGACCTGCGGGGTGCCTTTGGGTAACAGGGTATGGAGCATAGACCGGAGCGGGGCAATCCCCGTGCCGGTCGCGACAAACAGGAGATTGCGTGACGCATCGTCGCTCAGACGAAAGTTTCCCGCAGGTCCTTTGAAGTGAACTTGATCGCCGGGTTTGAGACCAAATAGAAATGTCGAGCCGGGTCCGTGGTCCACGCGGTTGAAGACCAATGTCAGGAGGCCCCGTTGACTGGGCGGCGAAGCAATCGAATAGGCGCGTGTGATCGGATGCGGCCTCCCTTCGATGGGAATCTCAAAAGAAATGAATTGCCCCGGCTGGAAGTCCAGTGTCGCAGGCGAGATCAATCGCAAGTCAAGCTCACGGACATCATGTGTGAGATCATGCACTCTGGCGACCTCGGCGGCGTTTGTCTGCATCCTTGAGTCCCCCTCTATTCGGACAGAGTTCGCTACGGACTCTTGATATCTTATCTGAGCCCTTGAACACGAAAATAGACTGTCAAGGGGCAGGCTAGATTTCTCATGATCACCGTGAGAAAACAAACGGGGACATTCTACTTTTTCGGAGTGGGTGGGTCTATGGCGTGATTGGAAGGGGCGGTTGGAGGGCGTGGCGGCGGCTGGGAGTGTCGGGTGACTTGACGAGACTCGCCAGAGGCAGGAGGGGGTGATACAATGCCACCTCCTAAAGACGGACGGTGCTTTCTGTTGGTCTATGGAGGGCTTTTCACCTCTCTTGGGAAAGGGAACATGCCGATGAAACGATCTACAACCCAACTGACAGTCATAATGGCCGGAGTCCTAGCCGTGGTCGCCACCACTGTGTTGCCTGTACAGCCGATCTTCGGAGCAGGGGGTGGGGCACGGCTTAACGTTGTGCGTCTCGAAGAGCAGAACCGTAAAGATGCCATCGATCACGCGACAGAGGCGGTGGACCATAGCAAACAGGGTCACATAGAGGAACTCGTGGCACATGCGGAAGCTGCACGGCAGTATGCCCTGAATATAGGCAAGGATTATCCGCATGTGGACGAAGGGATCACGCATCTGAATGCTGCTATTGAGCATGGGAAAGCGGGCCATGCCGACGTAGCTGCGAAACACGCAGAAACCGCTATCATGCACCTGTCTCAGGATAGAAAGTTCAGATAGCAAGGCATAGAAGGGTGGGTGGGATAAAGAGCAGCGATCCCTCTGCCATCTGACTGGACCGTCACAAACGCTCAGGAAACGGCCAGAGGAGTGGCGGCGGGTGGGGGTGTTGGATTGCAAGACCTGACCCCTTATTCTTTTTTCGCAGAAACCGCTGTCATGCACCTGTCTCAGGGAAGGTGAGATACCAAGGCTACATCGCATCCACGTATCACTGCGCGAGTCATCACCAGCAGCGATCCCTCTGCCATCTGACAGGACCGTAGTACACGCTCACGACACAACCGGAGGGCGTGGCGGAGGCTGCGGCGGCGAAGACCTAACTCTTGCTTGAAGGTTCAGAATGTCCCCGTTGTTTCTCCCAAATCGCTTTATCAGTGCGCGAAACTGCTAGGGGTCATTGTCCAGCTAGAGCAAACATCAACGCATAGACCAGCACATTGCCCACCACAACAGAAACCCCGGCCACCAGCTCCAATTGGCGCGGCATGCCGCGTGGATAGACAAGGCGTCCAACGTAGTGCTGCACAAAGCCGCCGGAATAGCCGGATTCGCCAGCACGACGACGTAGAGTCTGCTCGATCGGCGTAAGGGGACAGGTCCAGCTCATCAGATTGACGATCGAAGACCAGAGCACGACGGAAATGTGTACCCATGTCCAGCCGGGATCACAACACACCAGGAATCCTCCGAACACTGCAAATGCCACAAACGCTAAATGCACACACAACACAAGATCCGCACCGGCTCGATAGAGCATCTCGCTCAGGTCTCCTCTGGCATGTGCGCAAAGGCCGGGCTGAAACAGAACGAAACGGGGACATTCTACTTTGTCGGAGAGGGCGGGTCTATGGCGGCGCCGTGAGGCGGAACTCCAGCTACCCTCCGAGAGGCATCCTACGGCGAGCACCGATTAAACGGAGCAGGGGGGGGCGGTAGAGGGCGTGGCGGCGGCAGGGTGGTGTTGGATTGCAAGACTTGACCCTCTTTCTAGACTCAAGAAGGGGAGGGCAGGCGGTTCTTTACTGCGCGCATTGACCGAGTGTCTTCTCATAACTTTTCCTCGCTTTCGGGTGGCGTCGATTTGGGTGCCCATTCGCCCGCAGCGGAAGGGACCCACTGGGGGATGGGTGGAGCGAGGACGAATGGGTTGGATCGTCGACCGATGTTGCTTTTCTCTTCTTCTCTTCATATGCGGGGGGGGGCGAGGTACTTTCCTTATTGCGCGCATTGACCGAGCACCGCCCATGATCTAAAAGTCTAATCAGATCTTGCGTGCGCGGTCAGCGAGCAGAGGAAAGTGCCTGGTCGCCCCGCAATCCCTCCTGCCCTTGCATCTCCCTCTTTCGCCCCCTAAAATAGCCACTCTGAATCTAACCCATTGGCTTTCTTGTCAGTTTTGGCAAGTTTGAGCAAGGATCAGGCCGGGATGCGTATCGAGTATTCTAAAGGCGAGCGGGCTTCTAAAGAGCTGATCCTCCTCAATCGTCAGTCCTTCGAAGCCACCAGTGGCCGGAAGATGAAGGTCATGCTGATCTTCCCGCCCGATTGGTACCCCTCCGAACCCTATTTGAGTCTTCCCTCCCTCACCGCCGTCCTGCGGCAGGCAGGCCATACGGTCATTCAAAAAGATATCAATCTGGAGATGTGGGACTGGTACTTCAGCGAGGACTTTTTGAAGAGAGTTCTCCGCAAGGTGCCGCAGCAGTTGGACCGGCTGCGGAAGCTCTCGAAGAAGCGGGATCTCGACGCCAATGAGATGGATTTGCAGCTGGCGCTGTGCGACGTGACCCGCCAGAAGATCGATGAATTGATCAAGAAGGCGGAGCAGGCCAAGCGTATTATCAGAGGAGAAGAGTTCTACGATATCGATCAGTTAGAGTGGGCCATTCAAGTCTTTCGAGAAGTTACTGCGGTCATCTCGATGGTCTATGCTCCGGCGCGGATCTGCATGCCGCCGATGGAGACGAATCTCTCGTACAAGGTCTTCGTCTCGTCCGAGATTATGGACGCGGTGAACGACATCCAGGTCAACATCTACCGCGATGTGTTTGAGCATCTTGTGAAGCCGGTGATCGAGAAAGAGCAGCCGGATGTGATCGGCATCTCGATCGTCCTCCAGCAGCAGATGTTTTCCACCATGACCTTCTGCGCCCTCATCAAGCAGCACTTCCCCCATATCCACGTGACGATTGGCGGTAATACGGTAACCCGCCTGCGCGATGTGCTGCCCCAGTCGCCCCTGTTTCAGTATTTTGACAGCGCCGTGGTCTATGAAGGGGAGACGGCCTTTGTGCAGCTGGTCTCGGCCGTGGGGGCGAAGCGGAGTTTGGCCGCGGTGCCCAATACCATCTATAAGGATGAGGCCGGCATCCACGCCTCCACGATCAGTTTTGCGGAAGATATGCACGCGCTTCCGCCGCCGGATTTCGACGGCCTGCCGCTGGAAAAATACTTCGTCCCGACGAAGATCATGCCCTATCTGGCGACACGTGGCTGCTACTGGGGCCGCTGCGAGTTCTGCGACCATGGTGAGGGCTATACGGCAGGCTACCGATCAAAGACCATTCAAGAGGCCCTGGGTGAAATCCAATACCTGCGCGACAAATATGGCGCGAAGCATTTCCATTTTACGGACGAATCCTATCCGCCGGCGCTCTTCCGCAAGTTGGCGCGCGGGCTGATCGACAGCAA
Source organism: Nitrospira sp. (assembly GCA_022842445.1). GTDB lineage: Bacteria > Nitrospirota > Nitrospiria > Nitrospirales > Nitrospiraceae > Nitrospira_D. Next base: position 95,882 of record JALHPO010000001.1, on the reverse strand, counting down.
GATGGGCATCGTCTGGACCACGCACATGCGGTTTGAAAAGAGTTTGCTGGATCAGACGGTGTGGCAAGATGCGAAGGAATCGGGGTGCAAGTATCTCCACTTCGGTTATGAGTCTGGCGTCGAGCGAGTTCTGCAGCTCATGGATAAGGCGACCACGACTGAGATCATGACGAAGCATTTGCAGCTCACGGCCGATGCGGGCATTTGGAACCACTGTATGGGCTTCTTCGGATTTCCCGGTGAGACGAAGGAGGAGGCCTGGCAATCGGTACAATTTCTTGAAGCGAACAAGGACCATGTGCATTCCCTGGGCTTCGGTACCTTCGACCTGGGCCGGCACAACCCGGTCGCCAGGCATCCGGAGAAGTGGGGGGTGACCGCCTACAAGAATCCCGAATGGGACTTGGCGCTCGACTACTATTACACAGTGAAACATGGGATGAGCATTGAAGAGGCGGAGCGTGTGTTCGAGCAATTCGAGCGGAACCACAATCCAGGCTGGGATCTGCGCCTGTACATCCGGGAATACATCTTTCTCTACATTTCAAAATTTGGTTTAGAAAAGCGGCAAGACCTGCAGTATGAAGCTGCAAAAATATCCGGAGTCACGCACACATTGGCGGGGAAAATGTAATGGGGGCCGTAAGGGGTAAGGGGTGAGGCGTAAGGGGCGAGGATGCAATCCTTGGGTTACACCTGACGCCTTACGTTTCACGCCTAACAAAGAACAAACATGAGCGCGAGTGGACTTGTACAAATTGACGGCCTGGCTCCGATCAAGAAAGAAGATCGGAAGCAATCCAAGGTCATGCTCCTATTCCCGCCTGAGTGGGTGCCGACAGCGCCCTATCTCGCCTTGCCTTCCTTGACTGCTGTATTGCGGGAGGCGGGCCATACCGTCATCCAGCGCGATATCAATATCGGGATGTGGGATCATTTCTTCAGTGTGGAGTTTTTGATCTGGGTGAAGGCCCGATTGGGCATGCAGCTCAAAGCATTGCAGGACAAAGAGAAGGCGGGAAGTCTGACCGAACGTGATGTGGGACAAAAAGCAGTGGTTGAGCAGGCCTATGATGTCGATGTGTTCGATCTCGCGGAACGGGCGGAGGATGCCAAGCTGATCGTGCGTGGCGAACGGTTCTATGAGGCAGAGATTCTGGAGGGGGCGCTCAATACCTTTCGTGAGGCCATGGCCTATATCTCCGCCGCGTACTATCCCGCCTCGCTGGTGTTCTATCCGATGGAAAGCAACTTAGGCTATCGTCCCGGTGTTTCGAAGGAAGTGTTTGCCTGTTTAGAAGATGAGCAGGTGAACGTCTATCGGGATCTCTGTAATCAGCTGGTCATGCCGGAGGTGGCGAGAGAGCAGCCGGATGTGATCGGGATTTCCATCGGGACGCAGATGCAGTTCTTAGCGGGTCTGACCTTCGCAAAGATGATTAAGGACACGTTCCCGCAGATCCATGTGGTGGTGGGCGGCAACGTCATTACGCGCCTTCACGAGGACCTAGTGAATCACGAGCGGTTTTTCACGGAAGTCTTTGATTCAGCAATTCTTTATGAGGGAGAGCATGCGCTCCTGTGGCTCATTGAATCCTTGAACGGACAGCGACCGATCGCCACCGTGCCGAACTTGATTTATCGCGATGACACAGGTCTTCACCGGAATACCGAAGTCTATACCGAGAAGACGGCTGCGCTGCCGTTGCCGGACTTCGAGGGGATGCCGCTGGATCGCTACTTCGTTCCGGAACTGATCATTCCCTACCTGGCGACGCGCGGCTGCTATTGGGGGCGCTGCACATTCTGCGACCATGGCCAGGGGTATTTTGATCAGTATCGGGGGATGCCGGTCCAGCTGGTGGTCGAACAGATCAAGGCGCTGCGGGACAAGTATCGCTGCCGGCACTTCCTCTTTTCCGACGAATCCTATCCGCCGGCACTGTTTAAGAAAGTTTCACAGCTGCTGATCGATCAGGACGTCGGGATCAAGTGGACGACCCTGATCCGATTTGAGGAGACGCTACAAGACCAGGCCACCTGGGATCTCGCCGCCAAGGCCGGCTGCTGTACGCTCTATTACGGCATGGAATCGGCGAACGAGCGCGTGTTGAATCTCATGGACAAGCACGCGACGAAGCACGTGATCCAGCGCAATCTTCAGATGGCGGCGCAGGCCGGGATCTGGAACCATGTGATGGCCTTCTACGGATTTCCGGGCGAAACGTTCGAGGAAGCGATGGAAACCAGGCGGTTCGTCCTTGAGAACCAGCCGGCGATTCACTCGCTGGAACTGTTCTATTTCGTAGCGTACCGCCATACGCCGATGGTGCGCCGTCCGGAACAATTCGGCATTACGATTCATAAACAGGAAGAGTATGATCTCCCGCTCGATTACTACTACACACTGAATGACCCCAGCACGCTGTCCTGCCTGGATGCGATGCAGCTTTGTGAAGAGTTCTACAAGAACGATTTTCACCCTTGGGCGGTGCGCGTCAACTCGCGCGAACATGTGTTTCTATATATCTCGAAGTTTGGAACCAACCGGTTGCCGCAGATCTATGCGCAGCAAACCCAGCCGGTCGGATCGCCGGAAGGGGTGTCGGGTTTGATTACCTGGCCGGTGGCCCGTCCGGAAGGCGATGAAGGGATGAGCCGGGTCACAAGTCACGAGGTGGGATGATAAGAGAATGAGCGTATAGCTAATGGCTTATGGCACAAGCGGGATGAAGAAGTATGGGATGAGATTGGAATGAGGAGCTTCTTCCATATGCTAGAGGCAATCAGCTCTCAGTCCTTCACGTGCTATGCGCCATACGCTATCAGCTCTCATCCGGCACAAGTACCGCCGAGAGCAGTGCATGTGAGGCTTCGACGAGCTTGGTCATCTCTTCGGCCTTCTTGTAGGCCGTCATATATTGGGTCGGGTTGTTCGTGAGATTCGCGTAACGGGCCGGGTTCCAGTTGTAGAGTTGGACCCGTTTAGCCCGATCGAGCGCGTCGGATGTGACGGGGAGTGTCAGTCCCAGGATCTCGAGCGCACGGGTGATTTCTTGCGGGACGGCGTCATCGGTCATGCGCAAGTGTGACAAAGCCGCGCGGTACCTGTCAAATCAGGTCGATGATGGTCCGTTCTTTCGCCGGTTTCCATTTTTCAGCAGAAGGAGTATCGTGACGGAATGCCTGAGCCGCGGTCGCTGAAGTTTTACCAGGCCGACGTGTTTACCTCCCAGCCGTTCGGAGGGAATCCTGTCGCCGTTATCCCCGATGCGCAAGGGTTGAGCGACGATCTGCTCCAGCAAATCGCGCGCGAAATGAATCTGTCCGAGACGGTGTTTGTTTTCCCGCCGACCGATCCGGCCGCCGTGGCGCGGCTGCGCATCTTTACTCCCACGCAGGAAATTCCGTTCGCCGGCCATCCGGTCCTGGGCACTTTCTTTATTCTGGCCGAGCTGGGAATCATCTCCGTGAAAGAACCGGTCACGCGGCTGATGCAGGAGTGCAATATCGGGTTGTTCCCCGTCGAACTGCACGCGGACGATGGGCAGGTAGAGCAGGTGGTGATGACACAGCCCAAACCGGAATTTCTTGGGCCAATCGAGGAGACGGAGGATCTCTACAAAGTTGCCGCGGCCCTAGGCCTGTCAAAGCACGTCATTGCCGACACTAAGTGGCCGATCGAAGCCGTCTCCACCGGACTGCCGGTATTGATCGTCCCGGTGCGGACACTGACGGCAGTCCGATCAATCCGTCCCGATGCCTCGGCGATTGCGGATGTGTGCCGCCGGTATGGCGCGAACGGCATCATGGTGTTTACCACTGTCACGGTGGAGCCCTCTTCTACGGTGCATACCAGGATGTTTGCCCCGTCAATCGGAATTCTGGAAGATCCTGCGACGGGCAGCGCGAGCGGCGCCTTGGGGGCCTATCTGGTCCAAAACGGCGTCGTTGATGTGGGGCCGGTCACCGAAATTATCGCCGAGCAAGGCTATGAAATCGATCGGCCTTCGCGCGTGTATGTCCGGGTGGATTCAGACGACGACATCATTCAATCCGTCAAGGTGGGAGGGCAGTGTGTGCGGGTATTGGAGGGGACGTTGAGATTCTAGCAGGATGATGAAAACGCCATCTCACTGCGTGCTCAGTCGCATGTCTCCTTGCGACGTACCCCATCGGGAAAGAGCTGCTCTGGCAGCTCGGGGAGGGTGGGTGAGAAAAGTACGCCTCAGCTGCCATGCTCCCTGCGGCCTTGTGACATGCCGTTTTGATCATCCTGAGATCTGGTTACGAAGAAAGTAATAAGATTCAACCGTAAGGAGTGAGGCGGTAGGGGTGGTATGAAATGAAAGCGGTATTGTTTCGTGAACATGGCGGGCCAGAAAAATTAACCTTTGAAGACTTGCCGACGCCGACGATCGGTACGGGAGAGGTTCTTGTTCGGGTCAAGGCCTGCGCGTTGAACCATCTCGACATTTGGATCAGGCAGGGGAATCCTGCCTATCCGATTCCGTTGCCTCATGTATCCGGATCGGATATCGCAGGGGTTGTAGAGCAGATTGGGGCACAGGTTGAGGGAGTAACTGTTGGCGCGCGGGTGGTTGTCTCGCCGGGACTCAGTTGTTGGAAGTGTGAGAATTGTCTGGCCGGCCGGGATAATTTCTGCAGTACCTTCGGGATCGTCGGAGCGAAGACGCATGGTGGCTATGCCGAGTACGTGAAGGTGCCGTTTCTCAATATCCTGCCGATACCGGAGAACCTGGCATTTGAGCAGGCTGCGGCTTTTCCGCTTGTTTCCGTGACCGCCTCGCACATGCTGTTTGCGCTGGCTGGACTGCAACATGGAGAGATGGTGCTGATTATGGGCGCGGGAAGCGGAGTGGGGAGCATGGCCGTTCAATTGGCGAAGTTGGCCGGGGCGCGGGTCATCACGACGGTCGGTTCCGACGAGAAAATTCCCAAGGCCGTGGTGCTTGGCGCCGACGCGGTCATCAATCACAGCAAAGAAAAGGTGGCAGAGCGCGTGAAGCTCCTGACCGAAGGGAAGGGCGTTGACGTAGTCATCGAGCACATCGGCCCGGAAGTCTGGGAGACGTGCCTGGCCTCTCTGGCCAAGGGCGGCCGATTGATTACCTGCGGTGCCACGACCGGAGCAGAGGTCAAGCTGGACCTCCGCTATGTCTATTCCCGCCAGTTCACGATCAAAGGCTCCTACATGGGCACCCGTGCAGAACTGGTCAAGGCAGCGGAGCTAGTCGGACAGAAGCGATTGATGGCCGTGATCGACCGCACCTATCCGCTTCGGGAAGCGCGTGCGGCACAGGAACTCATGTTGAGCCGAAAGTTCTTCGGCAAGATTGTACTGACTGTGTAACGGGTTTTGGGAATCGATCCAGTTAAAACTCAGCCAGGAGAAGGGAGGAAAGCATGTCCACAGTATCGAAGATCATGAACAAGAAACCTAAGAGTGTGGGGCCGAAGACCTCGATTGCCAGCGCTGCCAAGACGATGCGGACGGCGCGGGTGGGGTCGTTATTCGTGAAGAAGGGGAAACAGTTGGTCGGTGTCGTCACGGATACGGACATCGTGCGACGAGCCGTGGCAAGCGGCAAGCCGTTGGGCAAGTTGACGGTTGAGAAGATCATGACCAGCCCCGTGTGCACGATCGAGGAGAACAGCACGATCGACGATGCCCAGGACATGATGGCGGACTTGGGCGTTCGGCATCTTGGCGTGACGAAGGGTGGCGCGATTGTGGGCGTGATCTCGGTGCGCGATCTGCTGTTGCATTATAAGCGATACGCACAGTCGGTGATTCCAGCAGGGGGGACGTATTCGGAACCAAAAATCTCGCAGGACTAGGAAGACGTAAGGCGTGAAACGTGAGGCGTTAGGCGAGAAGAGGTCGAAGAAGGATACTTTCGCGCCGTACCCCTCACCCCTGACGCCTCACAGTTACTTCGTGAGCTCTTTCACGAGGTGGCCCAGTTCCGGCAGGATGAGTTTTTCCATCGCCAGGCGGACGGCGTTCTCAGAGCCGGGGATTGAGAACACGACGCGGCCTTCGATGATACCGGCAACAGCCCGGCTCATAATCGCGGGCGACCCGATCTCTTGATAGCTGAGGAACCGAAAGATTTCGCCAAATCCGTCAAGCCGCTTCTCCAACATCTTGTTCACTGCTTCGAACGTCGAGTCTCGCCGGGAAATGCCGGTTCCCCCGTTGACAATGATGATTTGGGCTGCATACTTCCAAATTCCCAGCGCAATGCGATGTGTGATCTGCCCCGGGTCGTCTTTTGCGATATGGTAGGCCACAACCTTGTGACCACTTGCCTCAAGCAGCTGTTGGATAAGCTGCCCGCTCGTGTCGGTCTCCGGCGTTCTCGTGTCGCTGCAGGTGATCACCATGCAGCTGATTGACCGTGGCGCATCGTGCTTGTGTTCATGGGCTGGTGAGTTCGTCATATCGTATGCCTGGTTCTTCATACTGTGAAATGGTCAAGGCGCAGCACTGGCTGAGCTCTCAAAGGGGGGGCTTCAATGGAGCCTCAACCTTCGTCGCTTAACCTATCGCCATGCTGCATCTGGATTGAGTTTCGCGACCGGGGTTCCCTTGGTGATGTGCTCGTCCAGGATTGTCGCGACATCCGCCTCAGTGACCTTCGAGTACCACGTATTGTCCGGGTACACGACAACCGTCGGACCCTGTTCGCAGGGACCGAGGCAGCCGGTGGCGCTCACCAGGACCTGGCCCGGGGGCACAGCGCGTTGCATCAATCCCATGTTGAAGGCCATGAGCAGCTGTCCGGCTCCGGCGCTTCCACATGAAGGTTTTGGATGGCCTGGTGGGCGTGAGTTGGTGCAGACGAGAATGTGATATTTAGGTTTCGGCATAGTCTCCTCAATTGATACAGCGAACCTCTCATGAGATCCGAACGGCAATTTATACCATATTAGCCTTGAGCGTGCACAGAGCGAAGAGCGTATGGCTTATGGCGTATAGCGGAAACTGTTCATCTCAGTCTCGTGCCATACGCTATTGGCCATAGGCTCTTGCTCCCTTTCTGGCCGTCGGCCATCAACCATTCGCTCCCTGGGCCTATCGTGGCCTATACGATTCCCACTGTTGAACTGCTTCTTGGGGAAGTTTCCACTGTGTAAGCCCTTTCATGACCCAGTCGAGATAGTGGTCTTTGGCTTTGAATTTGCCGATCGGATTCGCAGCGTAGGTGGTGACGAGTTCCTTCGATCCGGCTTCGTTGAGCACTGTGACTTGCAGGTGCCGATAGGCCCCCTGAGGGACATCTTGCTCGAACTCATCCATCAGCTTCAGATCCTCATCGGTCACCTCGAATACACCCCCCCAGACTTTCTCACCCGGCGACGGTACGATGCTTGCGAGGCCGCAGCGCCATTGAGATGACCAGCGGCAGAACTTGATTGTGTGGTCCGCCAGTGTGGCGAGGTAGAGGAACCGGTGCTCCGGGGCGCGTCGCTTCAGCTGGACGGGGTTCAGATGATCGGCATATAGAAAAAACTTCATTCGATGCGCTCATGCGTGTTGATGACTGCCGGTATTTGTAGCACACGGGCTTTTCGTCAAACAAGCGTTGCCCTGCGTCACCACGCGGCTTGACGATTGCGTGATGAACTGTCATGAATGAGACGGTAAGATAATCGCTGTCCTGGCTAGGCTGCCCTCATGGCGGTCTCGGCGCGAAATGGGTTCCCGATTCAATCAATGGCTGAGGATCGTTCCAATACGAGGTCGTCGTCTCCATCGCCTGTCGTCATCAGGCTGATTCGTGTAGCGGCAGTTGTCGTGCTGATGCTGGGGGCGGGTTACTATTCCTGGAACCAGCTGTCTCCTTCCCCTCCTACGCAGGACCAGCGCGAGGCGGAAGCGTTGGCACTCGTGCAGTCCTCCCGCGCCATCGGCTCCGGCACGATCCTGGACGCGATGAATCATCATGTGCGATCGATGAAGGAGCGCGGGCAGGGAGTGCGGCTTGGGGAGTGGCGTGTGAAGCATGTCGAAGGCGATGTGTATGAAATTCGCGTGCAATTGCGGGATCAAAGTGTACGCGGCCAGTGGTTTGAGCGGGAATTTATCTGGCACGCGCATCTCAAGCTGAAGAAGGTGAATGCGGCGTCGCTGCCGGCGGATGGCGTCACGCCCAAAGACCCGGATACGGAACAGTCACCAGTGCCGCTATCTTAGGCGCTCATGCCGCACGTTTCGTATCTCGTGAAGCGCAGTCGGGTGAAAGAGCCTATGGCGTATGGCCAGAACGGGAGGAAGAGCATATGGCCAATAGCGTATGGCACGAGACTGAGATGAAGAGTTTTTGCTATACGCCATCGGCTATACGCTCTTGCCCTTCACGGGTTAGGGCGCAGCCAAGCCGGGAGGCAATGAGATTTGGATGTGGGTCCCTTCCACGCGAACCTGGCAGCAAGGCACTTCGAAGTTTGGATTATTCTCTCGTTGTCCGGTGACGACGTTGAACTTCCAGCCGTGCCAGGGACATTCAACGACGGATCCGCATAGTTTTCCCTCCCCCAGCGGACCGCCGGCGTGGGGGCAGGCGTTGTCGATGGCGTAGAACGTTCCCTCTATGTTGAAGACGGCGATCCAGACACCTTTGATCTCCACGGTGCGTCCGGTCCCCGGCGGGATGTCCTGAACCTGTGCGACGGTGGTGAAGTCGCTTACCATAGGGAGCTCTTCCCGTGTTGTGTGGTTATGGGCCCTGTGGGAGAGGGGCGATTGCTTGATTTCACTGTAGGCATATGGCATAGACATACAGGAGCATATCCCGGCCCATCGAACGATCTCCGCTCTCGCATAGGGGGCATGATTGGGAATGAGGTTGTTGCATGGAAATGACTCTCCTCCTGAATTCGACCTACGAACCCCTCCGGGTCGTCCATTGGCAAAAAGCAATCGCGCTTCTCTGGCAGGGCAAAGTCGAAGTTCTCGAAGTCTATGACCGTGAGATCCACGGTATCTCGCTCTCGATCAAGCTCCCGGCGGTGATGCGGCTGCTCAAGCTGGTGCGGCTGAAGGACAGCCACCGCGCCGTCAAGTTCTCCCGCATCAATATTTTCACGCGTGACGGCTACACCTGTCAGTATTGCAACCATCGGTTCCGGACGGAAGAACTCACCTTCGATCATGTCGTGCCTATTGCCAAAGGCGGTAAGAAGACGTGGGAAAATATTGTGACCGCCTGCTGGCGGTGCAATAACCGGAAGAGCGGCCGCACGCCCGATGAAGCCGGTATGAAGTTGAAGAAACGACCGGTGAAGCCGCGATGGAGTCCAGTTATCACGATCACCATCGGTATCCGCAATACGCCGGAAAGCTGGCGTGACTATCTCTACTGGAATATGGAGTTAGATACGGATCCGGCTGAAACATAGTTGTTCGGTCGTCGTTCTTCATTGTCAGTGGCCGGACTGGCCCGTGCTCCTCACTCAATACCCAACATTCTCGTCTCGCGGTCAGTAACGCCGCATTATAGCGACAGTTCCAGCCAAGAAAAAGAGACTGCCTGGTTTACGCTCTAAAACCCCCTATTGTATGATGTGCGCAATACTTACTTGCTAGGAGTGTTGACGATGGCTGCAAATCCGGGCTTCCCGTTAGTTCTTGATGTAAAGAGTTGGACGGTGTTGGTGATCGGCGGAGATGATGAGGCGTCGGACAAAACGCAACGATTGCTCGAATCCGGCGCGCGCGTCACGGTCATCAGCCCGACGCTCAACGAAACGTTGCGAACCTTGGCGGCTTCGGCGAAGGTGATTCATCGTGGACGGCATTTTCGGGACACGGATCTTGAACATGCCATTTTGGTGTTGAATACGCTGCGCGGTGACCGTGATTTTGCGAGGGCGCTGCTGGCCAAGGCAAAGGAGAAGGGGGTGTTGGTCTGGTCTGTGGATTTTCCGGAAGCCTCGAGCGTCACGATGCCGGCGGTGGTGGCGTCGGGCCATGCGCGAGTGGCCATCAGCACGAGCGGCGTCGCGCCGGCCTTATCAGGTTTTATGAAGGAAGATCTGGAGCGAATTTTGGACCCTGAGTTTGCCGCCTTTGTGGATTGGCTGGGGGAATTGCGGGAACAAGCCAAAGCAAATGAGCCGGATGCCGAGAAGCGCCGAGCGCTCCTGCGCGAAGCCTTAGATGGCTTTCGCCTGTTGGGCAAGGTGCAATATCCGAAGGTCTGGTTGGAGAGGAAGAAGACGTGAAGGGTAAGGGGGTTAGGCGTGAGGGGTAAGGTGATAAGAGACAGAAGGAGGAGTGATGGTATTGCTGGAATTCAGTATGTCGCCACTGGGAAAGAGCGAGAGCGTTGGGAAGTATGTGGCCCGCTCGCTCGACATTATCGATAAGAGCGGAGTGCCCTATCGGTTGAATCCGATGGGCACGGTGTTGGAAGGGGAATGGGATGACGTGTTCGGCGTTGTAAAGCAATGTTATGAACGGATGAGAAAGGACTGCAAGCGCATTTCCTGCACTGTTAAGGTGGATTATCGCAAAGGCCATAAGGGCCGGTTACAGAGTAAAGTGGCGACCATCGAAAAAACGCTCAAGCGCTCAATCAAACAGTGAGCGGACTGGAGGGAATAAGAGCTGATGGCCGATAGCATATGGCACGTAATCGGATCATGGGATTCGCTCGCTTCGAATCCCTCTCCGGTTCCCTACCATCAGCCATACGCCATTCGCTCTTTCGGCCGGGTACGCTTGACAGCAGCAGGGTGATTTCGTAGTATGCGAAAGCCTTTAACGCTCATCCTGTGAGGTGAGCAAGGAGTTTGTTATGACAAGTGCTCCGGCCTGTGCCGGGTTCTGCAATGCAACCTTCTCACCAAGATACGGTGGGGAGGTTTTTTTATGCCGATTCGCCGAGGCTGGGCCGGCATACGATAGAGAGTAAGCGTAACGTGACTACTGGAAATCATGCACAACGGGATGATGTGCGAGTCGTGATGGACGCCGGCGACATCGCCCGCGCGCTGACCCGCATCGCCCATGAAATCGTGGAGCGCAATAAGGGCGTGAAGGATCTGGCGTTGGTCGGCATTCGCACGGGTGGCGTGCATCTGGCCCATCGGCTGGCGAAACGTATTCAGAATATCGAAGGAGCGCAGATTCCTATCGGCGAATTGGACATCACGCTCTATCGAGACGATCTCGCGCTTCGCAAGAATCAGCCGGTGTTGAGGAAAACATCCGTTCCGTTCGATATGGCGGACAAGGTGGTGGTGTTGGTGGATGATGTGCTGTTTACCGGGCGGACGATACGTGCGGCGATGGACGGGTTGATGGATTTTGGACGGCCGGGAGAGATTCAGCTCGCGGTATTGGTGGATCGCGGCCATCGACAGCTGCCGATCAAGGCCAATTACATCGGGAAGAATCTTCCCACGTCGCGAGAAGAAAAAGTCCAGGTGTTGTTGGAAGAAGGCGGGGAGGATGACCGCGTGGTCATCTTCAAGGCATGATGCGGAGGAGGCCATGAGTCTCAAACGCAAAGACTTGCTGAGTCTGGCGTCTTTGTCCGTGGATGAGATCGCGCTCATTCTTGAGACGGCAGACTCCTTCAAGGAAGTGACGGGCCGTGAGATCAAAAAGGTGCCGGCGCTGCGAGGGAAGACCGTCGTCAATCTGTTTTTCGAGCCGAGCACAAGAACCCGCACCTCGTTTGAGCTGGCGGCGAAACGGCTGAGCGCGGATGTCATCAACTTCTCGCCCTCGTCGAGCAGCGTCGTAAAAGGTGAGACGCTCCTTGATACCGCGCGCAATATCGAGGCGATGCAGGCGGATATCATTGTCCTGCGCCATTCGTCCGCCGGGGCTGCCGAAACACTGGCGCGCGGGGTCAAGTCCTCGGTTATCAACGCAGGTGACGGATGGCATGAGCATCCCACGCAGGCGCTGCTCGATCTGTATACCATCCGGGGGCGTGGAATGGGTTTTGGGGGGTTGCGGGTGGCGATTGTCGGCGACGTGTCGCATAGCCGGGTAGCCCGCTCGAATATCTATGCGTTGACTAAGTTGGGCGCTGACGTGCGTTTGGTGGGGCCGCCCACGATGATGCCGTGGGGTGTCGAAAAACTTGGAGTGAAGGTCTATTCCGATATGGATGAGGGCTTGCGCGGCGTCAACGTCATTATGATGCTCCGTCTCCAACTGGAACGGCAAGGGCGTGCGCTCTTTCCGACCATCCGCGAGTACGCGCGGCTCTATGGATTGACGGCGGAGCGGGTTAAGTTGGCCGATACCGGTGCGATCGTTATGCATCCGGGACCGATCAATCGCGGAGTGGAAATTGCACCGGATGTGGCGGACAGCCTCTCGTCCGTCATTCTTGACCAGGTTGCAAACGGTGTAGCGGTGCGCATGGGTATTTTGTATCTCATGTCGGAAGCCGGATAATGGCGTCGCGCATTGTGCGAGGATAAGGAGATTATGCCGATTCTCATCAAGGGCGGGAAGATCGTCGATCCGGGCCGTTTCGTCGGTATGGGCGATGTATTGATCAATGACGGCAAGATTGCTGCGGTAGGTCCCGATTTGCAGGCACCGGCGGGAAGCACGATGATCGAGGCGAAGGATCGGCTGGTGTTGCCGGGGTTTGTTGATCTACACGTCCATTTTAGAGAACCGGGGTTTGAATATAAAGAGACGATTCAGAGCGGCAGCGCCGCAGCGGTGGCCGGCGGGTTTACGACGGTCTGTTGCATGCCCAACACGAACCCGGTGAACGACAACCAGGCGGTGACGGAATTCATCCTGGAGCGGTCCAGAATCGCCGGCTTGGCCAATGTATGGCCGGTCGGTGCGATCACGAAAGGCTCGGAAGGGAAAGAACTGGCTGAAATCGGTGATCTGCGGCGATCGGGCTGCGTGGCGATTTCAGACGACGGCCGGCCGGTCATGAACAGTCTGGTGATGCGCCGGGCGATGGAGTATGCGCTGGCGTTCGATCTGACGGTGGTCGATCATTGCGAGGATTTGCATTTAGCGGAAGGCGGCTGCATGAACGAAGGCCTGGTCTCCACCGAGCTGGGGCTGCCCGGCATTCCCTCGGCGGCGGAAGATGTGATGGTTGCGCGTAATCTGTCTCTGTCGGAGCTGACGGGCGCGCGGCTCCATCTCGCTCATATCAGCACGGCCGGATCGGTCCGCATGGTCCGCGAAGCGAAGGCGCGCGGTATCAAGGTCACGGCAGAAGCCTGTCCCCATCACTTCACTCTGACTGAAGAAGTGGTTCGCGGGTACAACACGCATGCGAAGATGAACCCTCCGTTGCGCACATGGGACGACGTCCGTGCGATCAAAGAAGGATTGCGGGACGGCACGATCGATGTGATCGCAACCGATCATGCGCCACATGCCACGCAGGAGAAGCAGCAGGATTTTACCGAAGCTCCGTTTGGAATCGTTGGACTGGAGACTGCGTTTTCCTTGACGCTGGGATTGGTGGAGGAAGGAGTCTTGTCGTTGGAGCAGGCGGTTGAGAAGCTGACGTCGGCTCCGGCGGCCGCGTTCGGGTTGAAAAAGGGGACGCTGGCAGTCGGCGCGGATGCTGATGTGGTGATTGTCGATCAACAGGCCCAGTGGGTGGTCGATCCCGGCAAGTTCCGCTCAAAAAGTCGCAATACGCCGTTTGTCGGATGGAAGGTCAAGGGACAAGTCCTGACGACGATCGTAGGGGGACAGGTGGTGTTCAAGGCTGGACCGCTGGAATCATAGAATAGTGCGGCGCGTGACCTATTGGGGATTACTCTGCTGTTTCACGCTTGAATGGCTCGCGCTGGGGGTCTGGATCGGCGGGATGGTGGTACTGGTCGGAGCGGTGATTCCGGCGGTATTCAATACATTCGGCGGACAGGATTCAGGCGGGTTGTTTCTGACGCGGGCGTTCGAGGGATACCATCGGTTCGTGTTCGGGGCCATGGTGGTGTTGTGTGCTGCGTCCCTCTACCGCTGGTGGAGCGGAGAACCGGCTGCGGCGGTTGGCCGAGGAGAGATAATCGTGTTGGCTTTGATGGCGGCAATCGCCGGGGTCGTAATTCTGGCGCTGCATCCTCAGGCTGCTATACTCCAAGCGCAGGCCTTTGCGGCACAAGAGGAGACGGCCAAGAAGGCAGCCTTCGAGTCGTTATTTCGTGTCTTGATGCCAATTCGGGTTCTCGATATCGTCAATTTAGTATTGGGGGTTCTGTTGATTGGAATAAAGTCAAAACGGACGTTCTTTTCGAGCGGGCAGGCCTCATGAAAAAAGCGCTGTTGGCATTGGCGGACGGCGCATGCTTCGAAGGGCGCGCGCTCGGGTACGAAGGCGATACGGTCGGGGAGGTCGTATTCAACACGGCCATGACCGGCTATCAGGAGGTGCTGACCGATCCCTCCTATAAGGGGCAGATCATCACGATGACCTGTTCCCATATCGGGAATTACGGAACAACACCCGAGGACAGTGAGTCACGCCGCCTGTGGGCGGAGGGGTTTGTGGTGATGGAGGCCAGCCGGCTGGCCAGCAATTGGCGGGGCACGCACACGATTCACGAGTATTTGACGCAAGCGAAAGTTGTAGCGATCGAAGGGCTCGATACCAGAGCGTTGACGAGACATTTGCGTGAACATGGATCGCAGCAAGGGGTCATTACACACGGAAGACTCGACGCGGCACAGGCTGTGGCCAAAGCGCGGAAAGCGCCTGGAATCGTTGGGCGGGACTTAGCGGCTGAAGTCACGTGTGAGCGGTCGTATGAATGGGAGGCCGGATCCGGAGCGTGGGCACCGGAGGGAGGCGGGAGCAGATCGGAGAGACAGCACCGCCGACCCTGGCAGGTCGTCGCCTATGATTTTGGAGTCAAACAGAATATTCTGAATCGGCTGGTCGATGTCGGTTGTCAGGTCACCGTCGTGCCGGCGTCAACGACGGCTGCCGAGATCGACGCACGCAAGCCGGACGGCATTTTCCTTTCCAATGGTCCCGGCGATCCGGAAGGTGTTCCTTATGCCGTGGAAGCCGTGCGGACGTTGATCGGCCGTTATCCGATCTTCGGCATTTGCTTGGGACATCAGATTTTAGGGCTTGCGCTCGGGCTTGAAACCTATAAGCTCAAGTTCGGACATCATGGCGCGAATCATCCGGTGATTGATTTACGGAGCCGGAAGGTTGAGATCACATCGCAGAACCATAACTTTGCCGTCAAGACTCCTGTGTCGTTTAGCGAGGCGCCGAATGGTCCGCCGACGATTGATACCAAGTATGGAAGACTTTCGATCACGCATCTCAGCCTGAATGATCATTCGATCGAGGGCATGGTCTGTATGGATCGGCCTGTATTTTCGGTGCAGTATCATCCGGAAGCCTCTCCGGGACCTCATGATTCGGCCTATTTGTTCGAGGAATTCGTCCGTCTTATGGAGACCCACCATGCGTAACCGGTTTCTTGCATTGTTGTTCGTCGGATTGTCGGTGTCAGGTTGCACATTCAATTTTACGCTGCTTCCAGGCCAAGGACCCCTCCAAGAGATGCAGGTCGGCGGCACGGGAGCGGCCAAGGTCTTGCTGATCGAGGTCTCCGGCATGATCAGTTCACAGGAGAAGGACGGCTTGATTCCTGCGCCAAGTCTTCTTGCCAGAATCAAGGAACAGTTGGCGAGAGCGACGCAGGATGACCAGGTCAAAGCCGTCGTCCTCCGGATCAATTCACCCGGGGGCACAGTGACGGCGTCGGACATCATTCATCACGAACTCAAAGCATTCAAGGCGTCCAAGAAAATTCCGATTATCGCTTCGATTATGGATCTGGGTACATCCGGCGGATACTATATCGCTGCAGCTGCCGATACGGTGTTGGCGCATCCCTCTTCGGTTACAGGAAGCATCGGCGTCATCATGCTGACGATCAATGCCAGGGGATTGTTGGAAAAGGTGGGAGTTGAAGCGACCGCGGTCACGTCCGGTCCCCGCAAAGACATGGGGTCGCCGTTTCGCGTGATGACGCCGGAGGAGCGGGCAATCTTTCAAGGCCTGATTGATTCGTTCTATCAGCGGTTTTTGACCATTGTGCAGGAGGGGCGTCCGCAGCTGCAGATGGAGCAGATCAAAAAGCTGGCCGATGGACGAATCTATACGGGCGATCAAGCGAAGGCGGTAGGCCTTGTAGACGATCTCGGGTATCTGGAAGATGCTATTGAACTGGCGAAGAAGAAAGCAAAGCTTCCGGAAGCGCGTGTGGTCACCTATCAGCGTCCCGGCGAGTACTCAAACAATATCTATTCCAAGCTCCTCGTACCAGGTCCGCTGGCTGGATTTGCCGATCTCGATATCATGGCGCTCGCACGGGGAGGTACGCCGCAATTCATGTATCTCTGGATGCCCTAACCAACGTATGAGCCGATCGGACGTATCCGGGCAATGTCAGGAGTTCCGCATGACAGGGGCATACGACTGTTCTGTCAACCATGTGCTCACCCTGCCGGTTGGGCGCCGTGCGCTGCTTGGGTGCGGCATTCGAGGTGCGATGGGGCTGTATGGACTCTTAAATGCGGGGGCCGCTGTTGGGCTTGCATCTATGCTGACCGGCTGTCTTCGCGCGCCGGGCACGTCCCGCGACCAATTCATCTACATCTCTGAAGAAAAAGAAATTGCCATGGGGGTCAGTGCGTTCCATGAGGTCTTGCGCAATGCCCGGCTGAGCCAGGATTTGGAAATCAATGAAATGGTCCATCGGGTCGGCAATCGAATTGCCGCCGCGGCTGCAAAACCGGAGTATCAGTGGGAATTTGCCGTGATCGATGACGACAAGACGGTCAACGCGTTCGCTCTGCCGGGCGGCAAGGTCGCGGTGTTCACCGGCATTCTCAAATTCACGAAGACTGAAGATGGGCTGGCAACCGTGATGGGGCATGAAGTGGCTCATGCGCTGCAACGCCATGGAGCGGAACGGTATAGCCGTGGGATTCTGGAAACCATCGGACAGATCGGCGCGCTGGCCGCCGGAGCCGCTGCAGGACGTCCGGATGCAGCCATGGCTGCGATGAGCGCCTATGGAGTCGGAGTGTCGCTGCCGTTCGGGCGAAGCCAGGAATCAGAAGCGGATTTGATAGGACTTCGCCTGATGGCCCAGGCCGGTTATGATCCCCGCGAAGCCGTGCCGTTTTGGGAGCGCATGAGCGGCTGTCCCAGACAGCTGATCGACAAGGCCTGTTTCCGATCGAAACAAACGATCCCGGAGTTCCTGTCGACTCACCCGTCCGATGTGTCCCGTATCAATCAGATCGAAGCCTGGTTGCCGGGCGCCATGAAATACTACCGAGGATCGGGAGGGGAAGTTGCACCGCCGGTGACGATACCGGACCCATACCGTCCTCCAGTCGGGCCCATGCCCCAGTCAAGCCTGCCGGCTTTTTTCTCATAGGAACACATGCCAAAACGTACAGACATACGCTCCATTCTTATGATCGGGTCCGGTCCGATCGTCATCGGCCAGGCCTGTGAATTCGACTATTCAGGCACACAGGCATGTAAAGCCCTTAAAGAGGAAGGCTATAGGGTCATCCTCATCAATAGCAATCCTGCCACGATCATGACCGATCCGGAGATGGCGGACCGCACCTATGTGGAGCCGATTACGCTGGATGTCGTCGAGAAAGTGATCGAGCGTGAGAGGCCCGATGCGTTGCTGCCGACGATGGGGGGGCAAACGGCGCTCAACGCGACCATGGGATTGGTCAAACGCGGCGTGCTCGAGAAATACGGTGTCCGGCTCATCGGTGCCTCGGCCGAAGCCATCCATAAGGCGGAGGATCGGGAAGCCTTCAAACTGGCGATGCAGCGGATCGGTTTGCGCGTTCCCAAAAGCGGCACCGCGCATACGCGTCAGGAGGCAGTCGGAATTCTGGACATCGTCGGATTTCCAGCCATCATTCGTCCGTCCTTTACGATGGGGGGAACCGGCGGAAACATTGCCTACAATCGGGAAGAGTTTGAAAAACTGATCGATTGGGCGCTGGCGATGAGTCCGGTCAGCCAGGTGCTGATCGAGGAGTCGGTCATCGGGTGGAAAGAGTATGAATTGGAAGTCATGCGGGACATCAAAGACAACGTCGTCATCGTCTGTCCGATCGAGAATCTCGATCCGATGGGCGTCCATACCGGCGACAGCATCACCGTCGCACCGGCTATGACTTTGACCGACAAAGAGTATCAGCGGATGCGGGACGCGGCGCTCCGGATCATCAGAGAGATCGGAGTCGATACCGGCGGTTCAAATATTCAGTTCGGCATCGATCCGAAGAACGGAGACATGGTCGTCATCGAAATGAATCCACGGGTCTCCCGGAGTTCAGCGTTGGCGTCGAAAGCCACGGGGTTTCCGATCGCAAAAATCGCAGCCAAGCTGGCGGTCGGCTATACGTTGGACGAAATTACGAACGACATTACCGGCGTGACCAAGGCCTCGTTCGAACCGACAATCGACTATGTGGTGGTGAAAATTCCCCGGTTCGCATTTCAGAAATTCAAAGGCGCAGATCCCACGTTGACGACGCAAATGAAATCGGTGGGTGAAGCAATGGCGATCGGACGGACGTTCAAGGAAGCGCTGCAGAAGGCCATCCGTTCTCTGGAGTTGGATCTCAATGGGTTGGGCTCGCGGGTGGGGATCGATCGGGGTATTCCTCCGGAGTTCAATCGGGACGAGGTGCTCGAGAAGGTGCATCGAATATTGCGTACGCCGTTGCCCGAGCGGCTCTGGTATCTTGCCGACGGAATCCGCTTGGGCCTTACGAATGACGAGCTTTTCGCGATGACGAAAATCGATCCATGGTTCATCGAACAGATTCGGGAACTGGTAGGTTTTGAACAGGGGCTTGTGAGTAAAGCGGGAGCCACCGCGTTGGCAACGGCGGGTGAGTGGTTGTGGGAAGCCAAACAACAGGGGTTTTCGGATGATCGGATCGGTCAATTGCTGGGTGTTGAGCCGGCAAAGGTTCGCAAGGCGCGTCTCGGGCTTGGAAAAATCGGAACAAGCCTCGTTCCAGGCCGATCCGTCACCTATAAGCGGGTTGATACCTGCGCAGCCGAGTTTGAGGCTCATACTCCCTATCTCTATTCCACATATGGAAGTGAATGCGAGGCCAGGCCGTCGGATCGGAAGAAGGTCGTCATTCTTGGCGGAGGCCCTAACCGCATCGGACAGGGGATCGAATTCGACTATTGCTGTGTGCATGCCGCTATGGCACTTCGGGAAGAATCGATCGAAACGATCATGGTGAACTGCAATCCGGAAACAGTAAGCACGGACTATGACACCTCGGATCGGCTGTACTTCGAGCCGCTCACGGAGGAGGATGTGCTCAATATCGTCAACACGGAACAGCCGATCGGGGTCGTGCTGCAGTTCGGCGGACAGACTCCATTGAAGCTGGCGCTTCCGTTGTCCAAGGCTGGCGTGAAGATTCTCGGCACCAGCCCCGATGCGATCGATCTGGCGGAAGATCGCGAGCGGTTCCGGGATTTCCTGAATACGCTCGGCCTCCGGCAGGCGGAAAGTGGAATGGCGCGTTCTGTCGATGAAGCGGTGCGCATCGCAGGCACGATCGGGTATCCGGTCATGGTCCGACCCTCCTACGTGTTGGGCGGGCGCTCGATGCAAATTGTCTATGACGAGACTGAATTGTTGGAGTACGTCCGTACCGCCGTCAAGGCATCGCCGAAACACCCTGTGTTGATCGACAAATACCTGGCCGATGCCATTGAAGTCGATGCCGACGCGATCTCGGATGGACAGACGGTCGTCGTGGCGGGAATTATGGAGCACATCGAAGAAGCCGGGGTCCATTCGGGCGATTCCGCCTGTTCGCTGCCGCCCTATACGCTGGAGAAGACCATCGTGCAAGAGATCGAGCGCCAAATGAAGCTGTTGGCGCTGAAGCTCGGCGTTGTGGGATTGATGAATGCGCAATTTGCAGTGAAAGACAAGACCGTCTATGTGCTCGAAGTGAATCCAAGGGGATCGCGAACCGTGCCGTTCGTCAGCAAAGCGATTGGCGTACCATTGGCCAAGTTGGCGATGAAGGTGATGATCGGGCGGACACTCGAGGATCTTGAATTCACGCACGCGCCCCAGCCGACGCATCTGTCGGTCAAGGAGGCAGTGTTCCCATTCAATAAGTTTCCCGGAGTGGACGTCTTGTTGGGGCCGGAGATGAAGTCGACAGGAGAGGTGATGGGTATCGACAGCGATTTCGGCTGGGCATTTGCCAAATCACAGGCCGGCGCTGGCGCCGGCCTTCCCATATCGGGGACCGCTTTTATTAGTGTAAAGGCAGAGGATCGGTCTGTGGCGTTGGGTCTGGCGAGGCGGCTGCGAGCCATTGGGTTTCAGATTCAGGCGACTACTGGAACGGCCGGTTATCTAAGAGAGCAGGACGTTGAAGTGGCCACGGTCCACAAGGTCAGGGAAGGGCGGCCTCACATCGTCGACCATATCAAGAACGGAGAGGTGGCGCTGGTCGTGAATACGGTAAGGACCGCCTCGGCCCATTCCGACTCCATATCGATTCGTCGAGAGGCCTTACACAAGGGGTTGCCGTATTACACCACGATGCGGGGGGCGATGGCCGCCGTGCTCGGCATCGAAGCGATGGTAAAAAAGAAACTATCCATCCGTTCTTTGCAGGAGTATCATCGGACCCCTGGTCTGCCGGAGTCATGATCCTATGCCGACACCGATAACACGAAAAGGGTACGAGGCGCTTCAGGCAGAGCTTGATCGCTTGCGCAAAGTTGAGCGGGCGAAGAATATCGAAGCCATTGCCGAAGCGCGCGCCCATGGCGATCTGAGCGAAAACGCCGAGTACGATGCGGCCAAGGAACGTCAGGGTTTCATCGAGTCGCGCATTGTCGAATTGCAAGCCAAATTAGCCGATGCCCGTATCATCGAAATCACGGGCCGAACCACGGAGACGGTTGTCTTCGGCGCGACGGTCTCGGTGATCGAACAAGAGTCGCAGGCGAAGAAGCACTATACACTGGTCGGCCAGGACGAAGCCGATATGAAGTTCAACAAGATTTCCGTCCAGTCACCGGTCGGGCGCGCATTAATCGGAAAGCGGGTGGGCGACTTCGTCGAAGTCAAAACCCCGGCCAAGGTCGTCGAATACGAGGTCGTCGAGATCAAATTTGAGGAGCTCTAGTTTCAGATACACGTTACGAACGACGAGCGACGAAGTGACCGCTCATGGCGTCTCGTTTTCATTCTGATAGAAAACTCTTCAAATGGCCTGCCGGTGTGGCGCCGGCGCGTCCCCTGATCACACTGTTGACCGACTTCGGCTCCCGCGATAGCTTTGTGGCGAGCATGAAGGGGGTCATCCTCTCGATTCACTCCGAAGTCCGCATCGTCGATCTGTCTCACCAGATTGTGCCCCATGGAATCGAAGAGGCGGCCTACGTGATCGCTTCATGCCACCAATATTTTGAGGACGGAACGATCCACGTTGTCGTTGTGGATCCCGGTGTGGGCAGCGCCAGGCGGTCGCTTCTGGTTACCACGTCGCGGCATTATTTTCTGGCCCCTGATAACGGATTGCTCACGCGAGTCCTGTGGAACGAGCGTCACGCCGAGGTCAGGCAGATCGAGAACGTCCTGTATCGTCTCCCATCCGAAGGGGCAACCTTCGATGGGCGGGATCTCTTTTCCCCGGCGGCTGCCTGGCTTGCGATGGGAGAGCCGACGTCATCGTTCGGACGTGTCATCGATGACCCTGTCCTGCTTCCGCTCGCGTTTCCGATCACGCAGGACGGGATGCTGATCGGACAAATCGAGTATGTCGATCGATTCGGCAATTTGATCACGAACATCACTGCCGCGAATGTGCGGGAATGGTCGGAGACTGCCGGGCGGCCGCATCCGGAGGTGCACGTCGGGACCTGTGTCATCCAAGGGCTGGTGACCAGTTACAGCCAGGGCCAACTCGACAGTCCCTCCGCGCTGATCAACAGCTCCGGCAAGCTGGAAATTTTTGTGGATCAGCAGAGCGCAGCCCGGCATTTGCAAATCGGTGTGGGCGAAGAAGTGCGGCTGTGCTGATCGGCGTGCCGCAGGCTGATCTTGCAGTACATTATTCCGGGCTGGCGGCCGGTATTGAGCGGCGGATCTCCTCGGTCACTTGTTGGAGCGCACCGGTCAGATTGTGAAAGATACGATCGAGGTGGCGCATCGTCTCAGCCTCGGTCTCACCCCACGCCCAAAAGGACAACATGAGCTGATGCCCACGCTGACGTTCCGGCAGACCTGGCAGAGTGGTAAATCGGGCTGACATGATCGTGGCGCCGACGGCTCCCCATTGGAATAGTGGATCGGTCTCGCTCAATGCCCGAGCGGTCGCATTGGTCAGCCGGTGCAGTTGCTCCGGCAAGGTATTCAACGCGAGGTTTCGGTACAGGATCATCAGGCGGCCGGAACATTGCAGGGGCTTGGAGGACGGAGTACCGGCAGTAGCAGCCGCGCCGCTGAAGGCGGAATCATTGGACTCGAAGATCGATTCAGATCCATTGAGCCACTCAAGGAGCCGATAGAAGGTTTCGATCGCAGGATAGGACGTCCACTGCCGTAGATCTTCCAGCGATGACCGGATGAGGTCCGGCTGCGTTTTGAAATCGTAATATCTGCAGGTCGGATCGGATTCTGCGTCAGTCCATGGGTGCGACCGGGGCTTCAAGGAGTCGGGGTCACTGTGCTCGTAGACCTTCATCATTCATCCGATCATGAGCGGCGATTGGTCGTCATGAGAGGGGCCACTGCCTCGACGGCCTCCTCCAGAATTTCAACCATCCGCCTGAGTTCCGGAAGCGATGTGCTGAGGGGGGGGACGAGGATGATGACGTTGCCGATGGGGCGGAGGAGGAGGCCACGTCGTCGGGCTTCCATCGCGACCTTGTGGCCGATTCTGGCTGCGAGCGGAAACGGCGCTTTTGTCGATCGATTCTGCACCAATTCGATCCCGGCCATGAATCCCTGCTGACGAATGTCGCCGATGTGATTCAGCTTTTCAAGTGGACGCAGCAAGTTCTTGAGCGCTGTGATCTTCGGGCGCAGTTGACTCAAGGTCTTTTCTGTCCGGAAGATATGGAGATTGGCCAGGGCCAGGGCGCAGCCGAGTGGATTGCCGGTGTAGCTGTGACCATGGAAGAAGGATTTGAATTCTTCGTAGTTCCCGAGAAAGGCCTGATAGATTTCATCAGTCGTCACCGTTGCCGCCAACGGCATATAGCCGCCGGTCATGCCCTTGCTGATCGCCAACAGATCCGGTGTCACTCCTTCATGCTCGCAGGCGAACATCTTACCGGTTCGCCCGAATCCGGTAGCCACTTCATCGGCGATCAGCAACACATTATAGTGCGAGCAGAGTTCACGGATCCGTTTCAGATAGCCCGGCGGCTGGGTCACCATGCCGGCTGCTGCTTGAAGTAAGGGCTCGATGATAAAGCCGGCCAGGTCGCGGTGCCGGGTTTTGAGAATCTGTTCGATCGGATCAATGCAGGCCATCTGACAGGATGGATAGGCGAGGTTGAGGGGGCAGCGGTAGCAGTAGGGTGGTTCTGCCTCGACGGTTGGAAAGAGCAGCGGTTTGAAGCGAGAATGGAAGATCTCGATGTTGCCGACACTGACGGCGCCGATGGTGTCGCCGTGATAGGCCAGCTTCAGATGGAGAAACGAATTCTTGGCCCCTGCCTCCGGATGGCGCTGCCGCCAATACTGGACGGCCATTTTCAGTGCCACCTCGACTGCCGTTGACCCGTTGTCGGAATAGAATACGCGGGCGAGGCCCTTGGGGACGATTGTAATCAGGGCCTGGGCCAGCTCGATGGCCGGCTGGTTGGAGAGGCCGAGCAGAGTGGAATGTGCGATCTTATCGATCTGCTTCTTGAGAGCGCGGTCGAGGGCCGGATGCCGATGGCCGTGGAGATTGACCCAGATGGACGAGGTGCCGTCGAGATACTTCTTGCCGTCGTTATCGATGAGGTAGGAGCCTTTGCCACGCTCAATAATGAGGGGATCTTCCTGCTCCCATTCCTGCATTTGCGTGAACGGATGCCAGAGGTATTTCCGGTCCCAGTCGCGCAGTTGTTTGGTCGAGGGTGGTTTGGTCATATGCATTAAACGTCAATCGTCAATGGGGTGTTGGCGAGTGGCAAGTGGTCAGTAGCAAGTGGCACTCGTGTCGGACTCCTTAGCCTCAAATGGTTCGGAGCCACAAAATAGTAGCCACTCACTACTCGCTACGCGCGTAGCCAGCGTCGGGGCGTCATTCGTCAGTGGGCATTTGTCATTCGTTCCGAACCACTCGCTATTGACCACTTGCTACTTGCCACTTACCACTCGCCACCTACCCCTAACCCTTCACCCCTCACGTTTCACGCTTCCGTGCGGCGCGGATTATACGGGGGGTCGATTTCTTTGACAACCTGGGAGGCAGTTACTATAATGAAGCGATTTTTTTGAAATGAGCCAGGATTTGCAAAGCCTTATACGCAATTTCTCAATTATCGCTCATATCGATCACGGCAAATCAACCCTCGCTGACCGGTTCTTAGAAGCTACTGGCGCAGTCACTGCTCGAGAGGCCAAAGAACAGATCCTCGATGCCATGGATCTCGAACGAGAACGTGGCATTACGATTAAGGCCCATGCAGTGGCGATCCGGTATAAGGCCAAAGACGGGAAGACCTACGCCTTGCATTTGATCGATACGCCGGGGCACGTCGACTTCACATATGAAGTCTCACGGAGTCTTGCCGCATGCGAGGGGGCACTCTTGCTGGTTGATGCCACCCAGGGAGTCCAGGCCCAGACCATCGCCAATGTGAATCTGGCGATGGCCAACAACCTCACCATTATCCCGGTCATCAATAAGATCGATTTGGCAAGCGCGGATGTCGAGGGGACGAAACACTCGATTTCGGAGGTGTTGCAGCTGGATGCCACCGACGCGATGCCGATCAGCGCCAAGGACGGCAAGGGTGTGCCGGAGGTGTTGGAGGCGGTGATCGCACGGATTCCTCCGCCGGCCGGCAATCCCCAGGCGCCGCTCAAGGCTCTCATTTTCGATTCCTGGTTTGACAATTATCAGGGCGTGATCGTGCTGACGAGACTGGTGGACGGATCGATTCGGCCCGGGATGAAGATCAAGGTCATGTCAAACGACCGGACGTTTGAAGTCATGGAAGTCGGGCAATTCACACCTAAACGCACCAAAAAGACGGAGCTCCTCACCGGTGAAGTCGGATACCTCTGTGCCAATATGCGAGAAGTCGCCGATGTGAAGATCGGCGATACACTCACGGATGCGGTGATGCCGACCAGTGCGCCATTCCCCGGCTACAAGGAAGTGAAGCCTCTGGTCTTCTGCGGACTCTATCCCACCGACACGGCCCGCTATGAAGATCTGCGCGATGCGTTGGTCAAGCTTCGATTGAACGACTCGTCGTTCGTCTATGAGCCTGAGACCTCGCTGGCGCTGGGATTCGGTTTCCGGTGCGGGTTCCTGGGATTGCTCCATATGGAGATCATTCAGGAGCGGTTAGAGCGCGAATATAATCTGACACTGCTCACGACTGCGCCGACGGTGGTCTATCGTCTGTTGACGACCAAAGGCGAGGTGCTGGAGGTCAATAATCCATCGCAATTGCCGCCTCCCAGCAGCATCGAGTCCTTCGAGGAGCCGTTCATTCTGGCCTCGATCATCACGCCGGAGCGGTACATGGGCGCGATTCTCCAGCTGTGCCAGGAGCGGCGCGGGATTCAGCGGAGCATGCAATTTCTCGATCCGACACGTGTGATGATCAGTTACGAGCTGCCGCTCAACGAAGTCATTCTCGATTTTTACGATAAACTGAAGTCCCGCACCCAGGGCTATGCCTCGCTGGATTATGAGCTGCTCGGCTATCGGAACTCCGAGCTCGTGCGGCTCGACATTCTCTTGAACGGGGAAACGGTCGATGCCTTGTCCTTCATCACCCATAAGGACCGGTCGGTGCAGCGCGGGCGCCAGCTTGCGGAGAAAATGAAGGAACTCATCCCCCGGCAGATGTATGAGATCGCCATACAAGCGGCGATCGGGAGCAAGATCGTTGCGCGCGAAACGATCGGGGCGATGAAGAAGAACGTCCTGGCAAAGTGTTACGGCGGCGACATTTCACGGAAACGGAAATTGCTCGAAAAGCAGAAGGAAGGCAAGAAACGCATGAAAGCCGTCGGGAGCGTCGAAGTGCCGCAGGAAGCGTTCCTGGCGATTTTGAAAGTCGGTGATGAATGAGTGCGGATCCGAACCGGGCCAATATCGAGAAGCTGTCCGGTTCTTCTGCCGGAGAGCCGCAAACGCCTGTGTCCGGGGCTACGGTGTCCGAACGGAATGCCAACCGGGCCGGACAGAAGTCGATCTTTCGTGAGTATTCGGAAGCCATCATCGTGGCCATTTTGCTGGCCTTTGCCATTCGGGTGTTCGTGGTGCAGGCCTTCAAGATTCCCTCCGGCTCGATGATTCCAACCTTGTTGATCGGGGATCATATTTTAGTGAGCAAATTGTCATATGGATTCCAGTGGCCTGCCGACTGCAAGCTTCAATGGAATGTGCCGCCGGTCAATTGTTATACGTCCACGACGGTGATCGAGTTTGGAAAGCCGCAGCGTGGGGATGTTATCGTCTTCCGTTTTCCGGAAGACGAGGAAAAGGACTTTATCAAGCGCATCGTCGGGATCCCCGGCGATACGGTGCAGCTGCGCAACAAAGTGGTATTCGTCAACGGGCAGCCCCTGGACGACAAGGCCTTTACACAGCGTATCGACCCCGGCATTATCGACAGTACGATCAACTCGCGCGACAATTTCGGGCCGGTCACGGTTCCCGAAGGATCGTATTTCGTGATGGGCGACAATCGCGATCAAAGTCTCGACAGCCGGTTCTGGGGGTACGTGCGGGAAGAGAAAATCCGCGGCAAAGCGTTCAGGATCTACTGGTCGTGGAGCGGGCAGGGCAACTGGACGGAGTGGGTCCGATGGGAACGGTTTGCCAAGGGGATCCAATGAAAACGGGCGTGAAATCTTCCATCGTGGCAGGCGAGGCTGGCAGCCGGAATCAGCAGCCGACGTCTCAGGCGCTCCGGCAGTATATCCAGCGGTTTCCGCAGGCATCCGTCCTTGTCGTGGGAGACCTGATTCTCGACCATTATGTCATGGGCAAGGTGAGCCGGATTTCTCCGGAAGCGCCGGTACCTGTTGTGCACGTCGAGTCAGAGTCGCTGCGGCTCGGCGGCGCGGCCAACGTGTTTAACAATATTCTGGCGCTGGGCGGGAAAGCCGATCTCTGCGGGGTGATCGGCGCGGATGAAAGCGGGCGGCTGCTGATGAAGGAGTTGGGGACGAGGCGCTCCGGGCGTGGAGGTGTGGTGATCGACCACGACCGTCCGACGACGAGGAAAAGCCGGGTGATCGCGCATAATCAGCAGATCGTCAGGTACGATGTCGAAGGACGACACGAATTGAAGCCGGCGCTCCAGCGTAGAATCGTTCAATATGTCGAGTCGCGGCTACGGGAACTATCCTGTGTGGTGGTCTCCGACTATGCCAAGGGGGTCGTGTCGGCGTCGTTGATGTCCGATATCACCCGGCTGGCCGCTTTGCGAAAAGTTCCGGTTATTGTCGATCCGAAGGTGGAACATTTTGGATACTACAAGAATGTCACCGTGATGACGCCGAACCATCTGGAAGCGACTCAAGCGTCCGGTTTGCACGGCGACGACGATCAAACGATCAATGAAGCCGGTGCAATGATCCGTCAGCGGCTCGGATGTCAGTCGGTGCTCATCACCCGTGGTGAAAAGGGCATGAGTTTGTATGAAGGCGATGGGAAGTCTTGGCATTTGCCGACGCAAGCCAGGCAGGTCTACGATGTGACCGGCGCCGGCGATACGGTGATCGGGACGCTGGCACTGGCGTTGTCGACCGGCGCAAGCATCAAGCATGGGGCGATCCTGGCGAATCATGCGGCGGGGATCGTGGTCGGCATGGTAGGGACGGCGACGGTTTCTCCCAAACAACTGACGGAGGCCTTGGGAAATGAGTAGTCCCTCGCGTTCTGTCGTTGTCGTCATTCCGGCGCGCTATGGATCATCCCGATTTCCGGGGAAGCCGTTGGTTATGCTCAACGGCAAGCCGATGATCCAACATGTCTATGAACGGGCTGTGGCCTGCCGGGCTGTGTCGGACGTATTGGTGGCGACCGACGACGACCGCATCAAGCATGCGGTTGAGCAGTTCGGAGGGCGTGTCGTCATGGTGACTGGAAACTATCGAACAGGCACGGACCGTGTCGCGGCAGTGGCGCGCATGTTTGTGGGTGACTTGTTCGTGGATCTGCAGGGTGATGAAATTCCCCTGAATCCGAGATTGCTGGATGATCTCATCGAGCCGTTCGTTCAAAGCGGCGCTGAAATGGGGACGCTGAAGCGAATGCTGGATACCACGGAGGATCTGCATAATCCGGCCGTGGTCAAAGTGGTGACCGATTCCCAAGGGTACGCGCTCTATTTCTCGCGAGCGCCGATTCCGCTGGTGCGTGACGATCCCGACCGCGGAGTCGTCGGCGGACTGCACTATATCCATTTGGGGCTGTATATCTACACGAAAGAGGCATTGCTGAAGTTCGCCGCCTTGCCGACCAGTACCTTGGAGGACGCCGAAAAGCTGGAGCAACTCCGTGGATTGGAACACGGCATTCGCATCAGAGTGTGGGAAACGAAGCATGCGTCGCTGAGAGTCGATCAGCCGGACGATGTGCCGCTTGTCGCCGAGAAGTTGCAGCAGTTCGAGGTCGTCAAGCGCGAGGTGGGATTCATGGGGTTCAAAGGGGTTGTGTCGAGCCGATGAGGACACGATGCGTATCAGGGTGGTCAGGGCTCCGGCACAGGAGGCAGCCATGAGCAAATTTATTTTTGTTACGGGTGGAGTCGTCTCATCACTGGGAAAGGGGTTGGCTTCGGCATCGATCGGCAATCTCCTCGAGAGCCGAGGTTTGAAGATCACGTTTTTGAAGCTGGACCCCTATATCAATGTGGATCCAGGCACGATGAATCCCTATCAGCACGGCGAAGTCTATGTGACGGATGACGGCGCCGAAACCGACCTGGACTTGGGGCATTATGAGCGGTTCACCACGCTGTCGCTGACGAAGGAAAGCAATTATACGACCGGCCGGATCTACCATTCCGTCATCACCAAAGAACGGCGCGGGGACTATCTCGGGGGAACGGTACAAGTGGTGCCCCATGTGACGGACGAGATCAAGCAGGCGATCATGCGTATTTCCAAGGGCATGGATGTGACGATCGTCGAGATCGGCGGGACGGTGGGCGACATTGAAAGTCTGCCCTTCCTTGAAGCCATCAGGCAGTTACCGTACGACGTCGGGCGAGACAATGTGCTGTACGTCCATCTGACACTGGTGCCGTACATCGGCGCCGCCGGAGAATTGAAGACCAAACCGACGCAACATTCGGTCAACAAGTTGCGTGAGATCGGCATTCAGCCGAATATTCTCTTGTGCCGCACGGATCGCTATCTGCCTCCCGAACTCAAGGGTAAGATTGCCATGTTCTGCAACGTGGAGAAGGATGCCGTCATCACCGCCAAAGACGTCGATACGATTTATGAAGTGCCGATCGTCTTTCGGAAAGAAGGCTTGGACGAACTGATCATCCGGCAGCTGCATCTGAAAACCGGACAGCCGAACTTGCGTGAGTGGGACGCGATGGTGCAGAAAATCAAGCGGCCCAAGCATGAAATTTCGGTAGCGCTGGTGGGAAAGTACGCCGGGTTGAAGGAGTGTTACAAGAGTCTTGGTGAGGCATTAGTCCACGGTGGACTCGATCACGAAACGAAGGTCAATATCAGTTGGATCGAGTCCGAGGATGTCGAGCGACAAGGCACGGAGCGGATTCTGCGCGAGGCCGACGGGATTTTGATTCCCGGCGGGTTCGGCGCGCGGGGGATCGAGGGGAAAATTGCCACGATCCGATATGCGCGGGAGCGGCAGGTTCCGTTTCTTGGCCTTTGTTTAGGCATGCAGTGCGCGGTGATTGAGTTTGCACGCAACGTCGCGGGATTGACCGGAGCCAACAGTGCCGAGTTCGACGAGCAGTCGCTCCATCCGGTCATTCATTTGATGTCTGATCAGCAAGGCGTCAACGACAAAGGCGGCACGATGCGCCTGGGGTCCTACCTTTGCCGGCTTGGCGAGGGTACGCTTGCGCAGAAGATGTATGGAGTCGCCGAAGTCCGCGAACGTCACCGGCATCGCTACGAATTCAACAATGCCTATCGTGAACAGCTGGCAGCCAAAGGGCTGGTGCTCTCCGGGCTGTCCCCTGACGGACGATTGGTTGAAATCGTCGAGTTGAAGGATCATCCCTGGTTCTTAGGCACCCAGTTCCATCCGGAATATCGTTCCCGTCCGCATCACCCGCATCCGCTGTTCGGTGGATTCGTTGGCGCGGCTTTGAGGAAAAAGCTGGGACAGTAAAGCGAGATGCTGAAACCGGTTTTCAACGGCGTTCTCGGCTTTGGTTTGGGACAGGAGGGCGTCTTGGCGCCCTCAGGGTTGGGCGGGTGAGAACGCAGGGCCGGTTTGAGCTTCTCATGTGAGACGAGTCTGAAAACTATGGCGCATCTTGTCGACATCGGTTCCGTCAAAGCCGGCCAGGGGCAGCCGCCCTTTCTGATCGCGGGGCCCTGTGTCATCGAGAGTGAGCAACTCGTGATGGAGACGGCGGGCCGCATTGCCGAAATCACGAAATCTCTCGGGATCCCCTATATCTTCAAGTCTTCATTCGACAAGGCCAACCGAACGTCCATCAAATCCTTCCGGGGTCCAGGGATCGAGCAGGGGATGGCCATACTCAAGAACGTACGGCACCATGTCGGCTGTCCGGTTTTGACCGATGTTCATACGGAAGAACAGGCGACTGAGGCTGGAAAGGTTGTGGATGTGCTCCAAATTCCAGCCTTCCTGTGCAGGCAGACAGACTTGCTGATTGCCGCAGCGAATACCGGAAAAGTTGTGAATGTGAAGAAAGGCCAGTTTCTCTCTCCGATCGAAATGGGCAATGCGGTCAAGAAGGTGGAGGAGTGCGGCAGCCGGCGTATCCTCCTGACCGAGCGTGGCTCCTCGTTCGGCTACAACAATTTGGTCGTCGATATGCGGTCCTTTCCTATCTTGCGGAGTTTCGGCTATCCCGTGGTGTTCGATGCGACTCATAGTGTCCAGTTGCCCGGCGGGGGAGGCACGAAATCCAGCGGCCAACGCGAGTTCGTGGAGCCGTTGGCCTGCGCTGCGGCCGGGGCCGGTGTCGATGGATTTTTCATGGAAGTGCATCCGAATCCGGATGAGGCTTTGTCCGACGGACCAAACATGGTACCGTTGCATCAATTGAAGTCACTGTTGGAACGGGTCCTGCGCATATGCGACGCGACAAAACCGAGACCATAAAACCGGCTGCTCAACCGGTTGCCAAGTCCGTCAAAGGCCAGGAGAGTCTTGACGAAGGGAGGCGTGTGCTGGCAATCGAAGCCCGCGCCGTCCAGACATTGATCGGCCGGTTGGACGCTACGTTCGCCAAGGCTGTGGATCTGCTGGCTCGCTGTAAGGGGAAGGTCGTCGTATCGGGCATGGGGAAGTCCGGTTTGATCGGTCAGAAGATCGCCGCCACGTTGGCCAGCACCGGCACCTCGTCGTTTTTTCTTCATCCTGCCGAAGGCGTGCACGGAGACCTTGGCATGCTGGCCCGCCGCGACGCCTTGATCGCAATTTCCAACAGCGGCGAGACTCAGGAGTTGCTCCAATTGCTTCCCTACGTGGAGCGCATGAGTATTCCGGTGATCGGCCTCACAGGACGGATGGATTCCACCCTGGGCAAACACTGCGATGTCGTCTTGGATGTGTCAGTGGAGGAAGAGGCCTGTCCGATGGGGCTGGCGCCCACCGCGAGCACCACGGCCACGCTGGCTCTCGGCGATGCGCTGGCGGTGGCCTTGTTGCAGAAGCGCGGATTCAAGGAAGAGGACTTTGCGCGGTTCCATCCGGGCGGCACGCTGGGACGCCGGTTGCTGGTGAAGGTAAAGGATGTGATGCATGCCGGACCGGAAATTCCGATCGTCCAGCATTCCGTCGGGGGCATGGCAGCGATGCTCGAAATGACGGCCAAGAAACTGGGTATGACGATCGTCGTCGATCAGGGCGATGCGTTGCTGGGCGTGATTACAGACGGCGATTTGCGGCGGTTTATCCAGCGCGGGACGGATTTGGTGAGTGCGACGGCCGGAGAGCTCGCCTCACGGGATCCTAAAACCATCGGACCCGATGATTTGGCCGCCAAAGCGGTGGAAATGATGGAGCGCTTTTCGATCACGACGCTTGTGGTGACCGAAGGCGATCGGGAAATCCGAGGCGTGGTTCATCTGCATGACTTGTTGAAGAACGGGATTGTCTGACGATGAATCGCGTCTTGGAAACCTGGAAAGAAATCGGGCAAGATTCGCTGAATCTGCCGAATTTTCTTACGCTCGTCCGGATCCTTTTGATTCCGGTCTTCGTCGTGATCTTCCTTGCGCCGACGCCGGATCGGTCGTTGCTCGCCGCCGTCATATTTACCGTCGCCGCCGTGACGGATTTGCTGGACGGATACATCGCTCGCCGAACCGGACAGGTGACGAAGCTCGGTAAGTTGCTTGATCCGCTCGCGGATAAGCTCCTGGTGTTGTCGGCGCTGATCCTCCTCGTCAACATCGACCGTGTCAGCGCCGTGGTGGCGCTGCTCATTATTGCTCGGGAACTGGCCGTGACCGGCATCCGCGCCATCGCCGCCGGGGAACGTCTGATCATCGCAGCGGAAGTTACGGGCAAGTACAAGATGGCGCTGCAAGTCATTGCGATCGTCCTGCTGATTCTGGAAGGGACGGGCCTGGCGGAACTCGGCAATCTGCACCTGGCCGGCACGGGGACGCTGTATCTGTCTTTGGTCCTGGGGTACATTTCCGGCGGGCAGTATGTCTGGAGCTTTTGGAAGCAGGTGGTTGCGAAGGGTCTTTGAGAACGCACCGGTTCGACCTCACCGCTGTGGGCACTGTCACGTTTTCCATTCAAGTCTTCGTCTCGTTCAGTCTTCTGCTCAATCTTTCTGCCTGCACAGAGAACGCCGCGCCTCCGAAAATAGAGTCCTATGCCTATTCGAGTGCTCCGGCGGCGGCCAGATGTGAGGCGGGCGCGCGAATCGGCGAGGCCGGTGTAAGCGACGGGGAAGCTTCCGCTGAAGGTCTTCGCTATCACGTACGCACACCATCGAATTATGACGCGACGATCGCACATCCGTTATTGATGGTCTATGCTGCAGCCGGCCAGAGTGGCCTGGCGTCTGAGCGTATGACGGGTCTTACCTCGATGGCCACTGCCTCTGGATTCGTGATTGTGTACGCCGATCATCGGCCGCTCGGGATTCCCGCAATCGAACAGCTGGGAACCATTCCCGCTTCGATGGCGAAGAAGTGGTGCATCGATGAGCAGAGGGTATTCGTGACCGGCCACTCGGATGGCGGCACCGCGTCATTGGCGTTGGCCCTGCTTGATAAGACGAAGAAAGTGCCGGCTGCGATTGCGCCGTCCGCTGCCGGATGGACGGGCAAGGACTTGGAGCCCTATCAGTGTCCGGCGCCTATCCCGGTCATGGTGATGCACGGCGCGACCGACAGTCTCTTTCCCGGCTGGGGCGCCCAAACATCAGCCTGGTGGGCTGCCTGCAACGGATGCGATGCGACGAAGACCAAGAAGGTGGAAGGCGGATGTACTGCATATCAAGGATGTAGATCGGGGGGCGCGACGCTCTACTGTGAGGGAGCCGGCAGTCATCGGGACTGGCCCAATCTCAATCGCGTGATGATCGAGTTTTTTGTGCATCCGGAGAAGTTTCAGTAACGCCTGGATCTTCTGTCGGTGCGAGAGTGACGGCGCGGAAGGATACGATGGATCTGTCGGGGTTCACCGGCCTGCTCATACTGATCGGGTATCTCTTAGGTGGGGTGCCGTTCGGCGTCGTAATCTCCAAGGCGATGGGTTTGCCCGATCCGCGCACGGTCGGCAGCAAGAATGTCGGCTTCACGAATGTGCTGCGTGTGTCCGGCAAGACGGCAGGCATCCTCACCCTGATCGGCGATATGGGGAAGGGGTGGGTGATGAGCTTTGCGGCAACGCAGTTGCTGCAAGACGAATGGGCCATTCTGATCGTCGCGCTTGCACCGTTTCTCGGCCATCTCTTTTCGCCGTTTCTCAAATTCAAAGGCGGCAAGGGCGTGGCCACAGCGCTTGGTTCTGTTCTTGGCGTCGAGCCGCTGATCGGGCTGTTGCTGCTGCTGGCATGGATCGGATCAGTAGCCATCTCGCGCTATTCTTCCGGCGGTGCGTTGACTGCATTCGGTCTCTTTCCGATCATCGCTGCTCTGGCTCGACCAACCGGTCCCTTCATTCTGTTCTCACTCCTTGTGACCGGACTGATTGTGATTAAGCATAAGGGGAACATTGAGCGGCTGTGGAAGGGGACGGAGAGTAAGATGGGACAAGGTCGGCCCGGTTGATCCAGGTGCTCGCGGAACCCCCACGTCTATCATTTTATAGTTTGACTGGTGGAGAACGACGTGGTCGTTCCATGCGCGCAGTTCTGGATTCAACCAGGCCGCCCTTGCGAGAGGGGAGGCGAGCGAGCTTGGAAGGACCATTTGTAGGCGGTGCTCGATCAGGGGAAGGCGCGTCTTGGCGCGCGAGGGCTTGGGTGGGTGAGAAAGGTGCGCGCACTTAAGGACCAGGCCGCATTGCTCTCAGGGAGAGGGTGGAGAGAAAAACTGCCAATGCGCGCAGTTCTGGATTTAACCGTCCCGCACTTGTAAGTCAGAACCATCACTCCGTGGGGCATGTGAGCGAGGCCTAGGGCATCCTTGGCCCGTTTTCGTTGACTCTCCTCCGACCCCTTCATATAATGCGGCTCGCTGGTGGTTTCCCTTGTCTGACAGGCACTTATGTCATTGCCATCCAAGGTTCGCGTGGCTGAAAAGCTGGCTCAATTACAAGCCGGTTTCCGTCATGCCTTCGCTGTCCGACCTGAATCTCAGCCCCTCTCTATTGACGATGTCGAACTTATGGAGCGTGTCGCTGATGTCATTGTGAAACGTGGCATGGCGGCGCCGGCGACGGTGTTTCTGGAATCGATGGGGCCTATGAATTTTCTGGGAAGCCAGGCACTGCATTTTTTCACCCCGATCATCGAGTGCGCCTTCAACGTCAAGGAAGTCGAGCAGGTAGCCCGGTTGCTCGAACGCCGTGATTCCATTCCCCGGCTGATCGCCATCATCGAAGCCAAGTCTGCTCCCCGCGCTCCACAAGGAGCGTCGGCGCGATGAGCCACTCGCGTGAAGAGTATGGCGTGAAGCGTGTCGCGTTTTTTGTGCCAGACGCGCGGGAGTGGCGAGAAAAGCGGGACTGGTCGGAAGCTTCATTTGTCCGAGTCGCGCATGTCGCGCCTTTCTCGCACATGTCTTGCGAACGACGGGATGCGAGATACGAGATACGTGGTCAGGTACCTTGCTGATGGCCACGCAGGAGCCAGGCAAGCCGGCCACCCCGCTCAATGTCATCGTCGCCACCGACTGCGGCAGTACAACAACCAAAGCCATTCTCATCGAAAAGGTCGGAGACGAGTACCGCCAGACCTATCGTGGTGAAGCGCCGACGACGGTCGAAGCGCCGTTCGAAGATGTGACGCGTGGCGTGCTGAATGCCATTGCTGAAATCGAAGAACTGTCCGGGCGCAAGATTCTCGACGGCGATAAGATCATCACGCCTTGCCGGGATGCCAAGACCGGCGTCGATATCTACATCTCTACCAGCAGCGCGGGCGGCGGCTTGCAGATGATGGTGACAGGTGTGGTGCAGAATATGACGGGCGAGAGTGCGCAGCGTGCGGCTCTGGGCGCCGGAGCCATCGTGATCGATGTGCTGGCTTCGAATGATGGCCGTCTGCCGCACGAGAAGATCGAACGCATCAGGACGATGCGGCCCGATATGATTTTGATGTCCGGTGGCACGGATGGCGGGGCAGTCACCCATGTGGTGGAAATGGCTGAGTATATTGCGGCGGCAGAGCCTCGTCCGCGCTTCGGGGCGACCTATAAACTCCCGCTGATCTATGCCGGCAATAGGGAAGCACAGGGGCAAGTGAACAAAATTCTGGGCGAGAAGTCCGCCCTGGTGGTGACGGACAACATTCGTCCGGTCCTGGAGCGGGAGAATCTCTCGCCTGCCCGCAACAAGATCCACGATCTGTTTCTCGAACACGTGATGCAGCAGGCGCCCGGCTACAGGAAACTGATCGAGATGGCGGGCGCACCGATCATGCCGACGCCGGCAGCCGTCGGCGTGATTATGGAAACGATTGCCAAGCGCGAACACTTGAATCTGATCGGCGTGGATATCGGCGGAGCGACGACCGATGTGTTTTCGGTCTTCGAAGGGGTGTTCAATCGAACGGTCAGCGCCAACCTGGGCATGTCCTATAGTATTTCCAATGTCCTGGCCGAAGCAGGACTGGCCAACATCATGCGGTGGGTACCCTTTACGATCGATGAACAGACGCTGCGCAACCGGATCAAGAACAAGATGATCAGGCCGACCACCATTCCACAGACGCTCGATGAGTTGCAAATCGAGCATGCCATCTCACGCGAGGCGTTACGGCTGGCATTGATCCACCACAAGTCGCTCGCGACCGGCTTGAAAGGCGTGCAACAGGAGCGGACGATTTCAGATGTCTTCGAACAGCAGACGTCCGGGAAGACACTGATCGATATGTTGAAGCTGGATCTGATCGTCGGCAGCGGCGGCATTCTTTCCCATGCCCCGCGACGGATCCAATCGATGGTGATGATGGTGGATGCCTACGAACCATTGGGGTTCACGAGGCTCTCTGTCGACAGCATCTTCATGATGCCGCATCTTGGCGTCCTGTCGACGATCGATGAAAAGGCTGCCACAGATGTATTCGTTCGCGACTGCATGGTGTATCTCGGCACCTGTGCTGCGCCGATCGGGCAGGGAAAAGACGGAGAGCGATGTGCCGACTATGAGATTGCGTTTCCTGACGGGAAGACTGTGACAGACCAGCTGAAATTCGGCGATCTCCGGCTCTATCCGCTGGAGTCTGGCAAAAAGGCAACGGTGACCATGAGACCGGCCAAATCGGTGAACCTCGGCGCAGGTGCCGGTGTTGCGGTCACCCGAGAGGTGCAGGGTGGGGTAGTCGGTTTGATGCTCGATGGGCGGGGCCGTCCGTTGCAATTTCCGACCGATCAGCAGGCGCGTGTTGCGGTGCTCACGAAATGGTTCAACGCCGTCGGATTATATCCGACGGGAGCGAATGGCGTATAGCATGAAAGAGATCGGATCGCAGAATCTCAAACTCATAATTTCCGGACTCTGGCTATCGGCCATCGGCCATTAGCCATAAGCTCTTTACTATGGCTCATTCCTATACACCAGGCCTCACTGTTACTGACTCCACCGTCATTCGCAGGCGGCGGATTTTGCCGCTTCCTGGCACGGTGCTGGTCAAGGTCGGCGACCGCGTCCGATCAAATCAGCCGGTGGCCCGAGCTGAGTTGCCGGGCAAGGTCTATCCGCTGAATCTTGCGAACCAGCTGGGTGTCGCTCCCAATGAGATCACGGAGTATTTGATCAAGAAGGGCGGCGATGCCGTTCAGAAGGACGACATTCTTGCGGAGAACAAGCCGCTGTTCAAATGGCTCAAAACGGAAATTCGCTCGCCCATCACCGGCACGGTCGAGTCGGTGTCGACTGTGACAGGGCAAGTGCTACTGCGGGAACCACCGCGCGTCCTCGAACTGCTCGGCTATGTGGATGGAGCGGTGGTGGAGATCCATCCTCAGCAGGGCGTGACGATCGAATGTCTGTGCAGTCTGGTCCAAGGGATCTTCGGCATCGGTGGAGAGACTTACGGCGAGCTGGTCATGGCCGTGGCTGCTCCCGATGAGGCATTGACCCCGGCTCATGTGAAGCCGGACATGAAGGGGAAAATTGTGGTCGGCGGATCATTCTTGCCGGCCGATACGATGGTGAAGGCAAAAGAAGTCGGCGTGGCGGGCCTTGTGGTCGGCGGCATCCATGATAAGGATCTGCGGGCGCTCTTAGGCTACGACTTGGGCGTTGCTATCACAGGAGCCGAACAGGTCGGATTCACGTTGATCCTCACCGAAGGGTTCGGCACGATCCCGATGGCTCAGAAGACCTTTGCGCTGCTCTCTGCCCATGCCGGAGCCAAGGCGTCGATCTCAGGCGCCACGCAGATCAGAGCCGGCGTCATTCGCCCCGAGATTATCATTCCTCGGACAGGGACACAGACTGGTTCCATTACGCAGCCACAGCGAGCGGGAATCCGGTTGGGCGATCCGGTCCGCATCATTCGTGACCCTTTGTTCGGCAAGATTGGCGAAGTGTCGGCCTTGCCGCCGGATCTCACGAAGATTCCCACGGAGAGTGAAGTGCGGGTGCTCGAGGTACGGTTTTCTGATGGGCAGGTCGCGGTGATTCCACGGACAAATATTGAAGTGATTGAAGGAACGTAGGAGCGGTGAGGGGTAAGGGAGGAGGCGTGAGGAGTGCAGAGAAGACGTGAGGAGCAAGGGGTGAAGGGGACGTGAGGGGTGAGGCGTAAGGGGTGAGGGGATTGGGAGTGAAAGGCGTGAAGCAGACGTGAAACGTGAAACGTTAGACGTGAAAAGAGGCGCCAGAGGGGCACTGTTTGCATGCGCTCTGCTGTTCGCGCTCATGTATACCTGGTTTGGCGTTTCTGCATTGGCGCAAGCAACGTTGCCTGCTCCGGACGGAGTGCGCGTGATCGATACGCCGAATGATGGCGGTGCGAGTCTGACCATCCTCTGGGCGCCCGGCGTTTTGGATAGCCCCGATGCGCGCTATCAGATCTTGCTCGGTGAGGGAGGGGGCGTTGATCCTGCATTGCTGAAAGTGGTTGCGGAGTTTCCAGCCGATACTCGATTCGTGAAGGACGTCAAAACGACCTGGTGGACGAGAGAGGCAGAGAAGACCTGGCATCAATATGTGATCCGGAACGGAAAAGATGCCGAGATAAAAGACGGTACGACTTATACGGTCGCGGTGGCTCTGCTCAAAGGGGAAGACCGGGCCATGAGTTCATTCGTTCAGGCCACTCCTGCCCCCAATTGGTTCAATTGGAACCAGCTCAATAACCTGATCCTGGCCCTATCGTTTGGTGGGATCGTGTTCTATGCCATCAGTCATGCCAAGCGGCATGAGATCTTCCTGCGGCGTATCCCCGGTCTCGACGCGGTCGATGAGGCCATCGGTCGTTCGACCGAGTTGGGTAAGCCGATTCTGTATTTGACCGGTGCGCACGATATGAGTGATCCCTCGACGATCGCAGCGGCGGTGATCCTCGGCCGGGTCGCAAAGCGCACCGCAGCCTATGAGACTGAGCTGATGGTGCCCCATCGAGATCCGATCACGATGGCCGTCTGCCAGGAGATCACAAAACAGGCCTACCTGGAGGCAGGCAAGCCCGATCTGTTTAAGGAAGACTCGAACTTTTTTATCACTTCCGATCAATTCAGTTATACGGCGGCGGTCGATGGCATCATGCTTCGCAAGAAGCCGGCGGCAAATTTCTTTATGGGTTCCTACTTCGCTGAATCGCTGCTGCTGACCGAAACCGGTGCGAGCACCGGCGCCATTCAGATCGCGGGGACGGATTCGGATCACCAGCTTCCATTTTTCGTGACCACGTGCGACTACACGTTGATCGGCGAAGAGCTGTACGCCGCCAGCGCCTATCTGTCCAAAGAGCCGG
Organism: Nitrospira sp.; assembly: GCA_022842445.1. Classification (GTDB taxonomy): domain Bacteria; phylum Nitrospirota; class Nitrospiria; order Nitrospirales; family Nitrospiraceae; genus Nitrospira_D. Next base: position 55,851 of record JALHPO010000001.1, on the reverse strand, counting down.
TTCAGATCGGCACTCTCCGCGGGCAGGATATCGGGAAAGCGATCATCTTGAGTGCCATCGTCATCGGCACGGTGTTGGCGACGATCGGCGTTGTCACGGGCGCGCAATGGCCGTCTCTGTTTCTGGACTTTTTCAAGGATGTGAAATGATCTTCCTGCGCCGGCAATTACCATTGCTGATTACGATGATCACCGGGTTGCTCTTCGCCGGGCAGTATTACGTGCCGCATCCGGCCTCGGAACAACTGCTGACCTCCGCCACTAAATGGCTGCAGATCGTCGGCGGCTTTGCGCTGGTCTTGGGGGTGACGAGTTTATTCCACCAGCATGCGGCCAAAATCAGAAGGAAGGAAGAGGGGTGGGGCTATAGCCTCGTGCTTTATGCCGGGATGCTGGGGACGATTGCGGTCGGACTTTGGGCCAACGGGAAGGAAAGTGTCGAAGGGGCAGCCACCGCGTTCGGCTGGGTCTATTCCTACATGCTGGTGCCGCTCCAGGGCACCATGTTCGCGATCCTGGCCTTCTTCATTGCCTCCGCCGCCTATCGGTCGTTTCGGGCAAGAAGTCGTGAAGCTGCGGTGCTCCTGATCGCGGCGGTGATCGTCATGATGGGTCGCGTTCCGCTGGGTGAATATTTGATTCCTCTGAGCGGCGATGTCTCCCAATGGATTCTGAATGTGCTGAATGCCTCAGTGCGCCGCGCCATCCTGATCGGGGTCAGTCTCGGTGCAGTAGCCTTGTCGTTCAAGATCATTTTTGGCGTCGAACGGTCGTATCTGGGAGGCGGCAAGGAATAGCGTAAGTGGCAAATGGTTAGTGGTAAGTAGCAAGAAGAGAATGGGACGCGCACAGAACACTTCGCCTTACCCCTCACGTCTCACCCCTTACGTGGTGTTGTGGTCATGACATTTTCCGAAAGAATGCTCAAGATCGACCGGCGGATCATCTTTCTCGTGATCGGTCTGTGCACGCTGTTGCCCTTACTCTATCCGGTGGGTCTTCCGATTAAGATTTCGTCCGAGGTGCGCGGCGTCTACAACCATATCGAATCGTTGCCGGAGCGGGCCGTGTTTTTCATGTCGTTCGATTTCGACCCGGCCTCGAAGCCGGAATTGCATCCGCAGGCGATTGCGCTCCTTCGGCATGCCTTCCGGAAGAATCTGCGTGTGGTGACGATGACGTTGTGGGTGACGGGCACCGGCTTAGCGGATCAGATCGTGACACAAGTGGCGAAGGAGATGGGGAAGGAAAACGGCAAAGACTATGTCTTTCTCGGCTGGAGCCCCGGCAACACGGCTGTGATCATCAATCTGGGTCAGAATCTCCACAATACTTTTCCCAGCGATTACGGCGGCAAGCCGACGAAGGGGCTTCCGGTGCTGGACGGCGTGCAGAGTTTGAAGGATGTGACCTATCTGGTCAGCCTGGGCGCGGGCAATCCCGGAGTTGAAGCCTGGTATGTGTTCGGTAAGGACAAGTACAAGTTTGAGATGGGAGGCGGCTGCACGGGAGTGATGGCGCCGGGGTTATATCCTCTATTGAGAAGCGGGCAGATCAACGGCCTCATCGGCGGCCTGCGCGGCGCGGCGGAATACGAAAGCTTGATCGATCAGAAGGGCAAGGCTGTGGCCGGCATGGATGCGCAGTCGGCGACGCATGTGGCCATCATTGTTTTGGTGATCATCTGCAACCTCTTTTACTTCAGCATGCGACGTGCGGCACGGCATCAGAGTGGGTGAGCGGCCCGGCGAGTCCCCTGTGCTCGCCCAACGCGCACACGGGACTTAATCAAATTGTTATCAGAACGGTAGGTGCTCGTTGTATGCGCGCAGTAGGGGACTCATCCGGACCGCTTTGGGGGTGAGTAGAGGAGTATCGGTCATTTTTCGGTGTTGGAGATAAGCAAGATTATGGATGCAACGGTACTCGGAGCGTGGGTGGCGACAGGCTTGACCCTGTGTATTTTCACGTTCCTGTACAAAGATAACCCGTTATTCAAGCTGGCGGAACATCTCTATGTGGGTGTGTCGGTCGGTTACACGATCGTGAAGGCGTACGACACGGTGATCGTACACTTGATCGTCAAGCCGATTTTCGAACAAGGTGAGTATGCCCTGTTGATTCCTGTCGCCATCGGCCTGCTCATGCTGACACGCTATGTGCCGAAAGCCGCCTGGCTGTCCCGCTACGCCTTCGCCTTCATCGTGGGGGTCGGATCGGGACTCGCGATTCCGCGCACGATTTCATCGTTTATCTTGAGACAGATTGAGGATACCGTGAGACCCCTGCTGTCGTTGGCCGGCGGAGATGGCGTGACCTTCTCAATGAATCTCCTCAACCCGTCGAGCAGTATCAACGTGATCATCATTTTGATCGGCGTGATCTCAGTGCTGTTCTACTTCTTTTTCTCGATCGAGCACAGCGGGCCGGGCAAGCTTGTCGCAAGAACCGGCGTGATGTTTTTGATGATCGCGTTCGGCGCGGCCTTCGGCTATACCGTGATGGCGCGTATGTCGCTGCTGATCGGCCGATTGACCGACCTGATCGAATTCTCCGATGCGTCATACGGGAATCCGACGCTCTGGCTGGCTATCCTGACCATCGGGGCGCTCCTCGTGCTGAGCCGACGGTCGAATTCTGGTGAGCAGGAAAAACAATAGGTCTGTCTGGTCCATCTGGTCTATCTCGTCTTTCTGGTGAATAGGGGCTGTCTCGTTTGTCTGGTTTGTTTGGTTTATCTGGTTTGTTTAGCGCGATGGGATTGTTGCTTTTGGCCTCTTGACGAAATGGTCCATAGTCCGGATAGACTGCATCAACGAAATGGAAACTATTCTTACGAGACAAACCAAACAGACCAAATAGACGAGACAGACCAGATACACCAGACAAACCAAAAAGACGAGATAGACCAGGTAGACCCTATCATCATGACATCCGACACACCCAAAGATCCAAAACTGTATCCCATCCTGAGAAACCTTCAATTCTCGCCCATTAAACAGGGAGAGGATCAGTTTATCGTTCTCTGGGACCCGAGTGGATTGAGCAAGGAGAAGCTCGTCCTGCCGTTGAATTACTTTTTCATTGTCCAGCATTTCGACGGTGAGCATTCGCTCCTGGAAATCGGCGGGCTCTATCTGAAGCGTTTCGGTGAATTTCTGATGCCGAGCAAAGTGGAACAGCTGGTCGAGGATCTCGATCAGAAGCTCTTTCTGGAAGGGGCGAAGGCCGACAGTGCCAGGCTGCGCCTCCGGGATGAGTATCGGCAAGCCCCGCTAAGGAAGGCTGCCTTTGCCGGCCGCAGTTACGAAGCCGACGGAGCGAAGCTGAAAAAGCAGATCGATGGCTTCTTTACATCTGAGGAAGGCCCCGACTTCAAGCCGTCTGAAAACCAAGGGAAGCCGATCAGGGGACTGGTTGCGCCGACCTATGATCTGAAGCAGGCTGGACCGATCTACGCGTGGGCGTATAAGGAATTACAAGATTCGGAGCAGCCCGATGTGTACGTCGTATTCGGTACAGCCTATGCCGGGCTGGACAATCTGTTTGCCCTGACGGACAAGGACTTCGAAACGCCGTTGGGCCTCGTTCCTACAGATCAGCCCATTGTTTCACGGCTGAAAGAATGTCTTCCGGCATCGTTCGAAGAGGATATCTGCCATCAGGCCGAGCATGCGATCGAATTTCAATTGCCGTTTCTACAGCAGATCGTCGGAGCCAGGAAGCCGTTCACGATCGTGCCGATTCTGACCTCCTTCTCGGCGGCCAGCCTGCTTGATGCAGCAGTGCGTCAAACTGTCGATCGTTTTCTCAACGGTCTGCGAACGGTGCTGAACGAGGAGGGTAGGGCGTACTGTGTAATCGCCGGAGCGGAACTGGCCCATCTCGGCATGCGGTATGGCGACAAAGATCCGCCGACCGACTTCTCCTTTCACCGCTCGATGCAATTCGACCTGGAGATGCTCAAACCGGTGGAAGAACTCAAGCCCGATGACTTTGCCGCCTATATTCAGAAAGAACAGGATCAGCGCCGTATCTCCGGGTTCTCCTCCATTTACTCATTGCTCCGGCTGATCCAAGCCGAAAAAGGGCAGGTTCTCCGCTACGACCGCGGCATCACCGACCAATACAACTCCACTGTCACTTACGCCAGCATGGCATTTTTTTGAGACCTCATGTTTCGACGCGTGACGGTTCACGTCATTGTTACGATTGTTCTTAGTGCCATGGGGCATGTGGTGAGCGCGGATACCACGGGAGACGCGCCGGCAGGACCGTCACTTCAAAGTCAGCTCGAACAGATGCTTGCTCAAAAGGCCGAGCATGCTTCCGATCCAGATTTTCTGGTGCGGTTGGCGGATGTCTATCTGGACCTTGGCGATTCGCTTGTTGGAGATCAGTCGAACCGCAAAGCGGCCTATGAAGAAGGCGCCAAGGCGGCGCGAGCGGCTATCGAAGTTCAAGAACAGAATGCAGAGGCGCATTATCTCTATGCGGCAAATCTAGGCAGTTCCGCGCAACTAACCGGCCTGATGGCATCCGCCTTGACGGTGCAGGAGTTGAAACGGCACGTCGATCGAGCCTTAGCGCTGCACCCAAACCATGCCGCAGCACTGCATATGAAAGGGATGATCCTGGAGGAACTGCCCTGGGTCTTAGGCGGTGACGCAGAAGGCGCCCTGACGCATCTCCGTCGAGCGGTGGCAGCCAACCCCTCTTATGTTCATGCGCGGCTTGACCTGGCGAAAGCCTATATGAAACGGAAGGACTCCGCCGCTGCGCGGAAGGAACTCGACGCCATTCTTTCGCGCCCGCTCAGCGCCACAGCCTCAGCAAGCAATCGCCGGTACTGGGAAGAGGCGCAACGATTACGAAACACATTGACGGGGTCGTGAGGAACTCTGGCGAGACAGCCGAATCTGGATGACCGGTGCCACGCCCCGGCGTTGTAACCTCAACATCACCGATCAATACAACTCCACCGTGACCTACGCCGCAATGGCGTTTTACTGATCTGCTCTCCCTCGCTTTGCTGCAAAATTATTGTCAGACGATTTAGCTGACGTTTCTGCCTTGACCTAGTCTCTTGAATCCGCCATCATCCGATTCCCGAATCAAACCGAGCTGGGGTACTAAGTGCCAGAAGCCAAAGGGAACGAGACCGGCACTCAAAACACCCCTGAGAAATCCTTTCAGATTAGCCCACCTGCGATCACGTTGCCCAAAGGCGGCGGGGCCATCCGAGGAATCGGCGAAAAGTTCGCAGCCAATCCGGTGACTGGTACCGGTTCGATGTCGGTTCCGATTGCGACCTCGCCTGGGCGCTCAGGCTTCGGCCCGCAGCTCTCTCTTTCCTATGATTCCGGTGCAGGCAATGGGCCCTTTGGACTTGGCTGGAGCCTGTCGCTTCCCTCCATCACGCGCAAAACCGACAAAGGTTTGCCGACATATCGAGATGTGGATGAGTCGGATGTCTTCATCCTCTCCGGAGCTGAAGATCTGGTTCCTGTGCTCAATCCGGATGGGAGTCGCCACAAAGACACCACGACGGTGCCGGGGTACGCAATCCGCCGGTATCGTCCGCGCATCGAAGGATTGTTTGCGCGCATCGAGCGCTGGACGAATACAACAGATCCCGGCGACACCTTCTGGCGCTCCATTTCCAAAGACAACATCACCACATGGTATGGCAAGACAAGACAGAGCCGAATCATCGATCCCTCTGATCCGACTCATAGCTTCAGCTGGCTGATCTGTGAAAGTTACGACGACAAGGGCAATGCCATTGTCTATGAATATAAGCCGGAAGACTCAGCGGGGGTCGAGACCTCACAAGCCAACGAGCGCAATCGTATCCGCACGGTCAACCGCTATCTGAAACGTATCCGGTATGGAAATCGCGTCTCGCGGTTGGTCCAACCGGATCTGACTCAGGCCTCCTGGATGTTTGAAGTGGTGTTTGACTATGGGGATCACGATCTGGACGTACCCTTGCGAGACGAACCAGTCAGGCAATGGCCCGTTCGTCAGGACCCCTTCTCATCCTACCGATCCGGTTTTGAAGTGCGGACCTATCGGTTGTGCCGGCGTGTCTTGATGTTCCATCATTTTACCGAACTGGGGGTGACACCTTGTTTGGTGCGCTCAACGGATTTTCATCATGCGCAAGGTCCGGTTGGCTCCTTCCTCACATCCGTCGCACAGTCCGGCTACAAGCGCAAGCCTGATGGAACCTATCTGAACAAATCCCTCCCGCCGGTCGAGTTTACCTACAGCAAGGCCACCATTCAGGAACAGGTGCATGAAGTCGATGCTGCCAGCCTGGAGAACCTGCCTCAGGGTTTAGATAGCAGCCGTTACCAGTGGGTGGATCTCGATGGCGAAGGACTCTCAGGAATCTTGACAGAGCAGGGCGGCGCCTGGTTCTACAAGCGCAATCAGAGCGCTGTGCCGGTGAAAGATCGAGCAGGTAAAGAAGTCACCGTTGCCAGATTTGCCCCGCTGGAGTGCGTGGCCACCATCCCCTCGTCGGCCAACCTCAGCGGCGGTCAGCAGCTCCTGGATTTGGCGGGCAATGGTCAGCTGGATGTCGTGGATTTCGAGGGACCGACCCCGGGCTTTTACGAGCGTACCCCAGGGGAGGAATGGGAGACGCACCAGTCATTTACCTCCCTTCCGGTTATAGCCTGGCGCGACCCCAATCTCAAATTCATTGACCTCACCGGCGACGGCCACGCCGACATCCTGATCACCCAAGACGATGCCTTGGTCTGGCACCCATCACGCGCCGAAGATGGTTTCGGTCCAGCCGAACGCGTGCAGCAGTTTATCGATGAGGAGCAGGGGCCCAGGCTCGTCTTCGCCGATGGCACTCAGTCGATCTATCTCGCCGATATGTCGGGGGATGGCTTGACCGATCTTGTGCGTATCCGTAACGGCGCCGTCTGCTACTGGCCCAATCTGGGGTACGGCCGCTTCGGCGCCAAGGTCACAATGGATCACGCGCCCTGGTTCGATGCGCCTGATCTGTTCGACCAACGCCGCATCCGCCTCGCCGATATCGATGGTTCCGGTCTGGTGGACATTCTGTACCTCACTGGTCAGGGCGTGCAGCTCTACTTCAACCAGTCCGGCAATGCCTGGAGTCAGCGGCGCCTCCTCACGGCCTTCCCGCGTATCGATAACCTGTCGTCCGTCTCCACTGTCGATCTGCTCGGCAACGGCACCGCCTGCCTCGTCTGGTCCTCTTCATTACCGGGTGAGGCGCGCAGCACCATCCGCTACATCGACCTCATGGGCGGGCAGAAGCCGCATCTACTCATCAAGACCAAGAACAACCTCGGCGCTGAAACCGAAGTCACCTATGCCCCTTCGACCAAGTTTTATCTGGAAGATAAGCAAGCAGGGAAGCCCTGGATTACCAAGTTGCCATTTCCGGTTCATTGCGTGGAAAAGGTCACGGTTCGTGACATCTGGCGCCAAACCGAGTTTTCTAGCACCTACAGCTACCATCATGGGTACTTCGATGGGATCGAGCGAGAATTTCGTGGCTTTGGTCGCGTCGAGCAGCGAGACGTGGAAACCTACGGCCAGTTTACTCAGGGCAATATCGCCAGCCCCTACATCACCGACGATCACACGCTCTATCAGCCCCCCATTAAGACTGTCACCTGGTACCATACTGGCGCCGCTTTGGATCGGGAGCGCATTCTCTCGGTTTTCAAGGACGAGTATTATCCCATCCGAGGATTCACCGAGCACCAGCTTCCGGAGCCGACGCTGACTCCAACCGATCTGTCCGCCGAGGAATGGCGCGAAGCGGTCCGTGCCTGTAAGGGCATGGTGCTCCGTCAGGAAGTGTTCGAGTTGGATGTGGACGCGCTCGTCCAAAAGAAAGAGGTGCCTGTGCACCTCTATACCACCGCTTATCACAACAGCACCATCACCCGTGTGCAGTCGCAGGGTATCAACCGCCATGCAGTCTTTCTCGTGACGGAGAGTGAAGCGATCACTTATAACTATGAACTAAATCTGCGTCAGACGTCGCCGAATCCAGATCCGCGCATCGCCCATACACTCAATTTACAATTCGACGTCTATGGCCGTGCGTTGCAATCCGTCACAGTGGTCTATCCACGCCTGGTTCCCTACGAAGATTCCGCCAATCTCATCAAACAGGACCAACGAGACCTCATTCGCAATATCCAAAGCGAGCGCCACATTGTCTATACCGAGACGCATTTTACCGCTGAGCTGCCGGAAGATCCTGATCGGCACCGGCTGCCGGCGCCGTGCGAAGTTCTTACCTATGAATTGACCGGTGCCGATAGTACGACGGGTTTTTCGCCCAGTGCTGGCCTGTATCTCTCGCTTGATGATCTGAGGGCCTTCGCTCTCAGCGAGACCCTGCCGGACCAGGGACCCAAATCGGTCGTCCTCCTCGCGTACCACGAACAGTTGACCGGTGATCGCGAGCGAGCCCACAAACGCCTCGTCGAATGGATGCGGATGCTCTATTGGAAAGATGATCTCACCGGGCCAGAACCGTTTGGCACGAATGCGTGGCTTGGCCTGTTGTACGAGACCTATAAGCATGCGCTAACCAGAGACCTGCTCGGTGCTGTGTTTGGCTCGAAACTTACTCCAGCAGTCTTCACAGCGCTGAATACCGCTACCATTTCCGGTTATACCCCCGGTACTGCGCTGTCATCGGCGTTGACCAACCAATGGTGGATGCGTTCCGGTGTGGCAGGCTTTACCAGCGATGCCGCCCAACACTTTTATCTCCCCGAGCGGTACACCGATCCATTCGGTAACGAGACCATACTTCAATACGACGGCAAATATGACCTCTTTATCCAGTCCAGCACCGATGCCTTGGGTAACACCAGCGGCATCGCAATGGAACAGGTGACCCCTACTCCGACCGACCCGCGCACCGAAAGACCGCGATTCGATTACCGTGTGCTTGCCCCCATGGACATGGTGGATGCCAACGGCAACCACAGCGAAGTCGCGTTTGACATCCTCAGCATGGTCGTGGCTTCGGCAGTCAAGGGCAAAGGGACCGAAGCGGATGACCTGATTGGATTTGACGATGCGTTGCTCAATCCTTCCGCCGCCGCCGTGCAGACCTTTTGCACTAACGCCAGGATGAATGAGCAAACCGCCAGAACCTGGCTGGGCAATGCAAGCGCCCGCTTTGTCTATCACTTTGGCGAAGAGCGCGATGCGCAAGGAAGATTTATCAGGTGGGAAGGCCGCCCCGCTGGCGCTTGCGGCATCGTACGCGAGCGTCACGCCAGCAAGGTAGCGCTCGATCCATTACGAGAAAACCCTCTTCAAGTCTCGCTGGAATGCTCCGACGGCAGCGGCAACGTGCTGATGAAAAAGGTGCAAGCTGAGCCTGAGCAGGAAGGTGGGCCGTTACGCTGGATCATCAACGGGCTCACGGTGCTCAACAACAAGGGCAAGCCGGTCAAACAATATGAGCCGGCGTTTAGTGATCGATTCGGCTGTGAAATGCCGCAAGCCAATGGCGTCACATCCATCATGTACTACGATGCCGCCGGGCGCGTCGTGCGCACTGAGATGCCGGATGGCACGTTCAGTCGCGTAGAATTCTCAAATTGGCATGTGAAGACGTTCGATGCCAATGACACGGTGCTGGAGAGCCAATGGTATGCGGATCGTACTCCAGTCGATCCGACACAACCGTTGCCACGCGATCGTGTCACCGGTGAGATTGCCGCGACTCCCGATCAGCGTGCAGCCTGGCTGGCTGCGCAGCACGCTAACACTCCGGCCCAAGTGCATCTCGACAGCCTGGGTCGGGAAGTCATCGCCATTGCTCATAACCGAATCAATGGCGTTAACGACACCTATCTCACCTTCACCAAGCTCGATGCCGAAGGAAAACCGCTGTGGATTTGTGACGCGCGTGGCAATCTGGTCATGCAGTACATCACGCCGCCGAAGCCCAACCATACACCGCTCTACGACGACCTCAACCCCGACTGGAAACCGGCCTGTGACATGCCGTCGAATGCCGTGCCCTGCTACGACATCGCCGGCAATTTGCTCTTTCAGCACAGCATGGATGCGGGTGACCGCTGGATGCTCATGGATGCAGCTGGGAAGCCCATGCTGGCCTGGGACATGAACGACAAAGGCGCAGGCACCGCGCTGCAACAACGCATGTACCGTACCGAGTACGACGCGCTGCATCGTCCAACGGCGCAGTGGCTCACAATCAACGGCAATGCACCAATCATGGTGGAGCGTTATGAATATCAGGATGCCGTCACACCGGATGTCACAAATCTCAACGGCCAGCTGATTCGCCACTACGATCCTAGCGGATTGGTCGAAACCATCCGGCGCGACTTAAAGGGGAATGTGCGGGAGGTGCGGCGGACGTTGGTGCAGGATGCCACAACATCTGTCCTTGACTGGCAGGGGAGTATGGCCGGCAAGCTGGAAAACGAAACTTACGTGCAGCTCACCGAGCACGATGCCTTGAGCCGGATGACGCGGCAGGAAAACTGGCACAAGCTTGGAACTATGGGGGCTGTTTATACACCCGCCTACAATGAGCGTGGAGCACTGAAACGTGAAAGCCTGACTCTGCATGGGACAGAGACGGAGGCCATTCAAGAGATTCGCTACAACGCCAAAGGCCAGAAGGAATATCTGAAACTCGCCAATGGAACGCTGACCCAGTATGACTATGACGAGAAGACATTCCGTCTGAAGCAACTTCGGACTACACGCCCAGCCGATGCGAGTGACTTTTCGGATCGTCACTCTAACCTTCAGGATATCGGCATCATTCAGCAACTGCATTACACTTATGACCCGGTCGGCAATATTTCCGAGATCTATGACGAGGCATATGAACCAGTCTTCTTCAGAAATCAGCAGGTTGAACCGCGCAGTCGCTATATCTATGATGCGCTCTATCGTCTGATTGAAGCTGACGGTCGTGAAGGCTTTAATCCTCCTCAGGCCCCCATTCATCGCGAAGTGAGCCAGCAGGAGGTCGAGCCATTTCCGCTCACCGATCAGACTTTACGGAACTATATCCAGCGCTATACCTACGACGCAGTCGGCAACATTCTGCACATGCGACATCTTGCCGATCAGGGCAACTGGCATCGCAGGTATGCGTATGCCACGGACAACAACCGCTTGCTGCGCACGTGGGAAGGGAACGACGACTGGGATAACAGCCACGCCACGGACAAAACTGAATACCGCTACGACATCCACGGCAGCATGCTGAATCTTGCCAATGTCGCACCGGGGCAACAGTTGCAGTGGGATCACCGCGATATGATCCAGAGCCTCGATTGTATTGGCGGGGGTGTCGCGTACTACCAGTACGACAGCGGCAAACAGCGAAGCCGGAAACGTATCGTGAATCAGACCGGTGGTGGTTACTGGGAACGCATCTATTTTGGCGGCTATGAGCGCTACCGCCGCTACAACGGAAGCAGCACTACGCCGGTTGAGGAGATCGAGTCTCATCACTTGTTCGAAGGCGAGCAGCGGGTGCTGCTGGTGGATGATGTGATTGTGACCAATAGAACCCACGCCGATGGCCGCAACTATAGAACGGGGCCACTGTATCGCTACCAGTACAGCAATCATCTCGGCTCCGCGTGCCTGGAGTTGGACCACGAAGCCGCGATCATTTCCTATGAGGAATATCACCCTTACGGCACGAGTGCCTATCGAGCGATGATGCGCGACAGCGAAGCGTCAACGAAGCGGTATCGGTATACAGGGATGGAGAGAGACGAGGAGAGCGGGCTGAGTTATCACATGGCGAGGCATTATTTGCCTTGGTTGGGGAGGTGGGGGGGGATTGATCCTATGCTTTGGAATTCTCCGCCAAATAAACTCAATTGCTATTTTTATTCAGATAGTCGGCCAGTAAACTTTTCTGATCCAACTGGTAACGATATTAGAATTCGACCTGGGTCAAAACTCACTGCAACTCAGTTCGTAAACTTAATTAAGCAGTCTAAGGAGCTGCCACAAGCTTTGCGTGATGCATTCTCTTTTGAGAAAGCTAGTAAAAGTGAGAAGGAGCCAAGTTTAATTAAGGTTTCGGCTATTAAAAAGGGCGATAGTAAAGAACCAATACCCGAGTGGTTTGAAAGCATACAACGTGCTTCAGCTGAGGGGGAATGGGAACTTACAACAGGCGTAACAGAGGTAAGTAGGGTTCACTCTGGGTCAATAATCAAGCCAGATCTAACTGATGAAACATATATTGGGCATTATGATACATCGAAAAGCAAATGGATCAGCGATCCGGAGATCATTGACACTAGGAAACATGCCGGAGGAACTACGATCCCAAATGCAAATTGGAAACTGCATCCGGATACGGCAAAGTTAGAGAGTATGCGTGATCCTAAAACAGATCCCAGCAAGGGTCTTAAGGGTCTTATAGTTGTTTCTTTACGCGTAGCTGGTAGTGAATCTGATCGTCCACTTTCCAATTCTAGCATTGTACGGCTATTGCTTCACGAACTTGCTGCGCATGCAGGAAGAATGTCAGGTCCAACGGAACGAGAAATAAGGGAGGGTGGTTTCAAGGAGTTGCCAAGAGATCCCAAAGATGAAGGAGCATTTCGACGTCAGCCATCTCATCATAAAGATGGCAGTAAAGTGGATCAATGGGAACTGGAGCTGGAACTGTTATTTCAGGATTCGCCGAAATATAAGAAGGAGGTGGTAGTGCCCGATGGGAGGGGCTATCAAAAAAATCTTGAACCAATACTTCTCGAGCCAGAACCTCTAACGGGGAAACAACTAAGCCCATGGATTGTGCCGACACGATAAAAACAGACGAAAAAATGTGGCCAGGAACCATTGCTTGAACAGAAGGTTGAGAGTTGAGTGCCATGCAAAGGAAAGCTGATGCATCAACTCTTTGATCGCACACTGTCACAATCGGTCGGATGCATGGGAGATGCTGCTTTGAGGGTGTCAAAATTTTCCTGGATAAACTCTAGTCAATAACAGCAATGCGGTAGTTCGTTTCGACTGAGCGACTCACACAGACGTGTCGCTCAGTCGAGCAATCATGTAAGTAACGGAGACGATACCAATGGCTAAATCGCCGAAGCGTCCATCAAAGACGAAATCTGCCGAATCAAAGAAGCCAGCCATGCGCGGCAAGACAACTACAGCCAAGTCTATCAAGGGCATAGCAGTCGATGCAGGTGATATGTATGTCGTCTTCGGAAACGTGACGAATGCAGATACCACGCCGGCAGCGGGTGTGACCGTCATTGCTTACGACAAGGATGAATCTAGGGAGGACAGGCTTGGTCAGGCTACGACAGATACAACGGGCGGGTACAAGATTTCCTACAGCGAAGCCGCGTTTCGCCGGAGCAAGAAAGAGCGTGGCGGCGCCGATGTGATCGTGCGCGTCTATAACGATCAGAACGAGTTGCTGTTCACCAGCAAAAAAAAGAACAATGCCCCTGCAGAATACGAACTGAATATGCAGGTGCCCATCCAGCAGTATGTGGTGCGGGGGACGGTTAAAGATGCCAATGGCAAGCCTCTGCCCAATATGATCGTGCGCGCACTCGAGCGGGATTTGCGGATTCCGCAGTTGCTCGGCATCGACGAAACCGGTGCGAACGGTGACTATCGTATCAGCTATCGCCCTGATGCCTTTCAGCTTGGCGATCTGCCGTCACGCCGAACCCCCTGGCTCATTGTTGAAGTGTGTAAAACCGCAGAGGGGGAAGTCCTCGCCAAACAGGAAATCCAGAGGGCAGACCGGAACCAAATCGTCTCTTTTTTGCTGTCCAATATCGGAGCGATATCCGAGTGGCAACGAATCGGCGAAACCGTTGCTCCGCTACTTAAGGGGCAAGGCGCGCCAGCTGAGGGAACGGGTACTCACGAGACGCCGGCTGATCTCCCGCCGGAGGCCATCACTGCGCACGATCTCGACTTTATTGTGATTGAGACGGGATTAGATCGAACTGCCGTGCAGGCGTGGGCAGTGTCCAGCCAGATGGTGCGAGATGCAGTCTTGCATCTGACTGACGAATATGTGGCCGAGCAAAGCATTCTGCGAAAATATGGCTGGCCATTCTTTTATGGCCTTGTCCGGCAGCGGGGCGCGAGAGATCTGGACGCGCTCTTGCGTGAGCCGGCACAGAATGTCATCCAGACTTTGAATGTCGCCGCGTCCACCCATCAGATTCCGCCACTAAATGAGAAACAGGTGGATGGTTTTATAGGTGCACTGCGATTGATTCAGCGCTTGCAACAGCTTGACCCTGTGCGAAGCAGCAACAGTGATTTTGCGAAGTTGCTGGGAAGTCTCGCAATGCCGTTGCCGAAAGTCGTCGCATTGGATGCGCTGGCTGTAGTTCAGGAAAAAGGTCTGAACAACACTAATGCGCTGCTTAAGCTGGCGGAGCGCCATCCGGATGCAATAGCACCGATCAAGACATTTGTGCGTAGTGTGCGGGTGCATCAGTTGACCTCGGGGCACGAGGGATTGTCGCGCGCCTTGAATGCCCGTCTGGAGGGCGCATCGGATTCGATTGCGCCGTTGGCGAGATTGCACGCCATCGACTGGATCGATATGGCAGGGGAGGCGGGCGTGAGCCCCGGTCTGGCGCTGCAGACTCAGGCGCAGGTGGAAAAGCAACATCTGCTAACGGCGCTGGAATCAAAGATTCATGCCGGTCTATTTGACTTGCCAGGCATGTCGGGTAGCGATGCGGCGGCCTTGATAAAAAATCAGCCTGCCATGGTCGAGAAATTATTGCTCGGCAAGGTGCCGGTAAAGACCGAGGAATCCATGGCCAATACCGTACTGCGGAACACCGGACGCTTTCTACGCACCGGCGTCAGCATGGAACTGGCGGCAGATCTCATCAAAATTGGCATCAACTCTCCCGGCGCGGCCTTGCGCTACGGGCGAGAACATCTACGTGAACAGTATCGCGATAGATTCCCAAAGGACGCGGTAACCGAGGTGATTGACGGTTTCTTTCGCTATGCCGATGGGCTGGTGGAAGGCGGCAAGGGCATCGTGCTTGAAGTGGATATCAACCGGCGCTATCCCCGTTGGATGATGGAAGAATATAAGGTCCCGCTCCCGGAGCCGGTGCGAGAAAACGCGCCGACGCTGGCGGCCTTGTTCGGCGATCTGGACGAGTGTCTGTGCAGGCCATGCGAATCCATGTTGGGTCAGCCGGCATACCTGGTCGATTTGCTCAATCTGTTGGCAAAATCCACGGGGAAGACCGGCAACGCGTTGGATGTACTGAGAGGGAGGCGCCCTGATATCTTTAAGCTCGATCTGAGTTGTGAGAACGCAGAACAAACGATCCAGCACATCGACATTGTGCTGGAGATTCTGGAGAAGGCCGCAGCACTTGAAGCAGCTCCGGGCGCCACTGCCGAGTCTATCCAGCAAATCGCCTATTCGAAACTGCGCCGATCCATTTACCCATGGCAACTGCCATTTGACCGTGGCTACGCCGAGACTAGCGCATACTTGACCAAGCTTGGTGTATCGCGTGAGAAATTGTTGCGCCTGCGACGGGACACCACGCCGGCGCATCTGGCGGCGGAGGCGCTTTATGCATCGATGGATCAGGCCGGCGACCTGAATGCAGATTCGCAATGGGAATTGCTCACTCGTCAACGCCTGGGCGCCCGGCTCTGGGCAGCCTATGGGTTCAACATAGACAACGATATCGCAATCGTTGATCCCGCTTCCGGAGAGCTACTTACCAATCAGACCGTGGAAGGGGTGCTGACCAGGGCTTCCTTTCTGATCGACCGTACGAGGCTATCGCTGGAAGAACTGGAGCAGACACTCCAGACGGAATTCGTGTCCGGCGATTCCAACGGCATTGCACTGAGCGGCCGCGAGCAATGCAAAACCAGCGCGATGCGTCTTTCGGCTGAAGGTCCTGTGCTGGAAGGCATTCTGGATCGCCTGCATCGCTTTACGCGCTTAAAGGCAAAGCTGCCAGAGTGGTCTATCGAACATCTTGGCCAGGCAATTGTTGTGTGTGGAGGAATCGAAAGCGGGGCAACGACCGATCAACTGAGAGCCGGGCTTCTCGTCAAATTGACGATCATCAAGCGTCTGTACGACCACCATGGTCTTTCGCTCGATGCGCTGCTTGAGCAACCGATATCAGAAGCTTATTTGCGCAAGGCCTTGGGGCTGTCGCTGTTGCAATTCAGCCTATTGAAAGAACTTATAGGATATAGCCCGACTGCACAGAGTGTTGACTGGCATGCATTGGAAGGTTTTTGTAATGCTGCCAAATGTCTGCGTGAAATGGGCTTATCAGTGGAACAGGCATCGCAAGCTCTGCTGACAAGAGATCGATGGGAAGCGGTTGCCGGAGAACTGCCGTCTTCAATTAAATCTGATGAGCAGATCGAAACACTGCTCAAGGCAGTTCAGCAACGCCTGCGGTCCGTGGTCGCCGTCCGTCCTGAGATTGCTTTGGAAGCACAGGCCGTTGAAGCGCTGAATGATATTTTTGACCGAGACATTGCCAGTCAGATCATTCGGGCGATTCGCAATGCGTCCGGACCATCAGGAAGGGCACCGGATGCCACGGCACTGGCTGAATTAGTGAGCACACTGTCCGGCGCCACAGGTCATCGCTTGGGCGAATGGCTGCCACTCATGGACGCACAGCAATCAGCGGCCCTGTTCCGCGTTACAACGACCAATAATCATGGCGTTGACGAACGTTTCATCGGCCTTCTCACGACGATCGCCTACAGACGGCGCGAAAGAGAATTAATTGCCGTTCTTGCCGAGGAATGCGGATTGTCTGAATCCGAGGTAGTCCCGCTTCTTGCCTCGCGGTTGCTGCTTGATCCTGCACAAGGGCAGCCCCTCCATGCATACTTAGCGTTTCTCAGTCAGAGCTTTTGGGTCGATACCTCATCGACTCAACCGAGCCCGCCAAGCGTGACTGCCACAGCGATGCCCCGGCTGCACGCATGGATGGATCGTCTCTATCGGCTGTTGGCACTCCGAGGAGCACTGGGCATAGATAATGAGACGATAGAGATAGCCGAGCGGATTACCGTGGGATCGGAGCCGGGAATCAACTGGCGCGACTTGCTGGCTTCGGCATCTCTGAATAGCACTGCCTGGCAGAATCCCCAATGGCAGGCATTGCTTGATCTGCTGTGGCTGCAACAGCCCGATCAACTCTCGCGCCCGGCCTTGACTGAAGTATTGCTTCGATTGACTGCTCCCGGCGCACTGGTTTCTGCAGATACCTTGCGTCCGTTGACTGCACGCGTGGATATCGTAGAAACACTCGCAGTGCCCCTCATAGGGCAAGCCCTTTCAGTGCAGCCCGGTGCAATTTCAATACTCGACTTGCGTAATCCGGAAAAATTGCGTCTCGCGTTCGAATGGCTGCTGTTAGCCAAGCATATCGGTGCCGATGCAACACAGATAGCCCGGCTGATCGATCCGGCGAACAATGCGCTTGCGGGCGATACGGCGAAAGCGTTGCTCGAAGCGAAGCTGGCGGGCGACGACTTACAAACCTCATTGCAGAAGATCGGGGACTTGTTGCGCCGGCAACGACGCGATGCACTGGTGGCCTATCATGTCGCACAGATTGTCGGCCGCAATAATTCGGATAAATGGAACAATGGAAAAGCACTGTACGAGCATTTTCTGATCGACCATCAGATGGAGCCGTGCTTTGAAACTACGCGCATCTTGGAGGCCGTCACCGCCGTGCAACTCTTCGCGCAACGTATTCTGTTCGGCATCGAGTCCGAGATCACTGCCGAACCGGAACTTAAGCAGCGCTGGACCTGGATGCGCAACTACCGCGTCTGGGAAGCCAATCGAAAGGTTTTCTTGTTCCCGGAAAACTGGCTGTTTCCGGAACTGCGTGACGACAAATCATCGAGCTTCAAGCAACTGGAGTCGGCACTGGGACAGGGCGAGTTGACGCAAGATCTGGCCAATCAGGCGTTTGGGCAATTCCTTGACGATGTAGCACAGATGGGGCAGGTGCAGGTGCTTGGCATGTATGAGGATATTTCGCGTGACAGTCAGGGAAATGTCCAAAGTGACGAGTACGGAGTTCCTCTTCGTCGTACGCTTTACGTCGTTGGCCGAACTGCCAATCCGCCCTATGCCTATTTCTGGCGCCACTGCGTTGATTTTAGCAGTCCTCACATGGAGTGGTCGCCGTGGCAGCGCATTGAATTGGATATACAGGGCGATCACGTCATGCCCTTTGTATTGAGCGGGAACTTGTACATTGCCTGGCCGTTAATTCGGCCAATCAAGAATGACTCAATCGACGAATGGGAGGTGAAGCTGGCGTGGTCGCGATACGACGGGAAAGCCTGGCGGAAGTCCAGCGTCTCTCGCGAGTTCTGGAGAGAGGTCTCGGCGCCTTTTTCAGAAGAGCGAGAGGGCTTCTCGATTCGATGCGAAACCACACCGGAAAGTAGCATTGCGAGAATTATCGTTTATGCGCTTGCCGCTGGTGCCAACACATCCAATGTCAAGGAGCCAACTCTCCCGGGGGTCCCGGAACCGCTTTTCTGGGGCGGAGACTTTAATGCAGTATTGAACTACCAGTGGGCGTTACCACTTACTCAACTCATAGCAGGAAGTTTCTCCAATCTTCCTTCGGCAATCAAGGATCAGATGACAGTGTGCTGGATGATCACCGAAAGCTGGACCACGAGCACTGATCGAAATGCTCCCAAGGTCCAAAGCGGAGGTGATCCACTCTATATGAATATGCGCCTGGGAGCCTGGGAGTTTTCAGGGCATCCCATGTATGTGTTTTATGACCCCGATGAGGCAGTGCGAAGGCATAAGCAAGCACTTAGAGACAATACCCACTTGGAGAGAGCGGTCCCGGACGATGCTAAGTTAATCGACTACATCGCCACGTTCGTGGATGCCTATGTTAACTACTCACGCTCCATCCAGAACAACGATAGCTTTAATCTCTTTATTGAACAGCTTCGAGTTGCCAGCTCGCGCAGAATTGTCAGCTGCAAGGCCTGGATGCGTATCATAGGACCTAGCGGCGCGGAGGATCTTGTGGTGCTGAATGGAACAGAGGGGATTTATTCATGCCTGATAGAGGGTCAGAACGTGGTCCCTCATGGCGGGACTCCAACAACGATAACCAAGGTCGGAGAGCAATCATCTGCAGCATATACGCTCAATCTTGTGGTAAATGGAATTTCTCTTTCGAGCGGACCCGAAACGTTGAGTACTGTGCCGATGGGCAGTCTTGCACGAGCGACGCTGAATTGCGAAATTGATGGACGGCGGCTCACGCAGGCCCAGCTGAAAAATATAGGCATTGATCTCGTCTCGCAAAGGGAGCTTCAGCACGTATCCGAATTCCATTTGTCCCACGATGACCTCGTAACGAAAACCTCCGGAAGCGGGGTGATTCTGGTAGGCCAAGTGAGAAACTCACAGCCGTGGATGAATGGATTTCGAGAAATGCCGGCAGGGCCGCTATCGTTCACTATTGCCCGGCGTGGCTATTTGGACACGGTCATCTTTAATCAAACGGGAAGTTCGCAGTTTTGGGCAATAGGATCCGCGTCATCGTATCCTCACGATGGTGTGCCATTGTCGTGGCATTATTTGGAGAACGGGTATGGTTGCTACGTCGATCTTGGAAACCCTTTGATGAAACTTTCCGGTAATGGATTCTTCGTCTACCCGGACTCCTTCAGCGAAGCCACATTGCGCAGGGCTGATTGGTCTCAATTCAAAATTTTGCCATCGAGTCAAATCAGCAATTTCGGGGCAGACCGCTTGCCTGTGCCGGCCATGGGATCTGTCGCGATTTGGACTCAAATAAGGAGTGGTGCATTTACCTTCGACGCCCGCATGCCGTTTGCTTGCTACAACTGGGAAATATACTTTCATGCTCCCCTGCTGATCGCCGACCAGTTGTCGAAGCAGCACAAGTTCGAAGAGGCGGAGCGCTGGCTGCGCTTTGTGTTTGACCCTACCAGTAGTGAAGCCGGCGCCGATGCCAAACGATTCTTGAAGTTCCGCGTATTCAAAGAGCTGGATTTGAACCAACAGGTGATTGACGATTTGACCGCACTGGCACAAGTGGCGGGCGGGTTTGCAAGCGATGCTGACGCCGGCGTCGTGCGTAAGTTGATCAACCGCTGGCGCGATGCGCCTTTTCGCCCCTTCTTGATAGCGCGACGCCGGCATATCGCATTTCTCTGGCGGACGCTGTTCGCTTATCTGGACAATCTGATCGCCTGGGCCGACAGTCTCTACAGGCGCGATACTCGTGAATCCATCAACGAGGCGACCATGTTGTATGTGCTTGCTGAACGAATTCTTGGCCGTCGCCCGCAACTACACCAAAGCAAAACAAATCGCCCGGCCTTCAGCTACGACGACAAGATCACCAAGTGGGATGAATTCGCTAATTTCTGGATCGACGTTGGCGTGCAAGGACAAAGCAATCTAACAACAGGCTGGCGGCCAAAAGATACGGTAAACCAGCCGACCCCCGACGGCATGCTGTATTTCTGTATGCCGTTCAACGACAAGGTGTTGTCGTATTGGAATACGGTCGATGCCCGGCTCAGTAATATACGGAACTGCCGCAATATCGAAGGTGTCCGGCGCACGTTGCCGTTGATGGATGCGCCGATAGATCCTGAGTTGCTTGTACGTGCAACAGCAGCAGGTCTCGATCTCGGGGACGTTATAGCGGGACTGTATGCACCGCCGCCCCATTACCGGTATAGCATTCTGTCCGGCCGCGCTGCAGAATTAGCGAACGAGTGCAAGTCATTAGGCGCAGCCATGTTGTCTGCCATCGAAAAGCGCGATGCGGAACACTTGGCCCAATTGCGCTCGTCCAATGAAATCAGTTTGCTCAAACTGGTGCGTGACGTACGCGCGCTGCAAATATCCGAAGCGGAGCGTAATGTCGAGGCACTGCGTGCCAGTAGAAAGACGATCAGTGCGCGATATGCGCAGTATCAGCGTCTGCTTGGAAAGAAGGATATTCCAACACTGAAGGAAAATGAGAGTGCGGGTGAAGAGGCTATGCTGGGAACCATCGACTCTGGGTTGGCAAGTAATCGATCAAATTGGGGACTGATTAAGGAAGAGAGTGAACAATATGTTGGAATGGAAGGTGCAAATGCATGGTCAATGGCGGCGAATATATCAAAGATTGTTGGGGGTGGATTTTATGTAACCGCATCTGCTCTTGCGGCAGTCCCGGCCGATAAGTTCACCAACGCTGCAAAAGTTGTCGAGTATGTTGGGACGGCTTCATCACATCTTGGAGATGCATTTGCGATGGTATCGCAAGGGTGGAGAGCTCATGCCGAACAGCAGGGGATGATGGCCGGTCACATCCGCCGCCGGGACGAGTGGGCCTTTCAAAGCAACCAAACGCTCAAGGAACTGCAGCAAATCGACAAGCAGATTCTTGCCAACCAGATCCGCATCGATATCACGAAAAATGAGCTCGATAATCATCTCGAACAGATTGAGCAGGCCAAGGGCGTCGATGAGGTGATGCGCAGCAAGTTTTCGAACGTCCAGCTGTATGAGTGGATGAAGACTGAGCTCTCGCGGTTGTATTTCAATGCCTACCGCATGGCTGTCGACATGGCTCGTCGTGCCGAGCGTGCCGCTTCTCGTGAACTGGGCGTTAAGCCGTTGAATATTGTGCGCAATGACTACTGGGATTCGCTACGCGATGGGTTGCTGGCCGGGGAGCGGCTGCACCAGGATCTTAAACGACTGGAAATTGCCTATCTCGACCAGAACCGCCGCGAATATGAGCTGACCAAGCACATTTCCTTGCGGCGGCTCAATCCGGAAGCGCTTGTGCAGCTCCGAGCCAAGGCTGCGGGGTGTACCTGTGAGTTTGATATTCCAGAATGGTTGTTCGACCTTGATACGCCAGGTCACTACCTGCGCCGCATCAAATCCGTCAGCGTGAGTATTCCGAGCGTGACCGGGCCATTTACAAGCGTCAACTGTAAACTCACTTTGCTTAAGAGCGAAGTGCGTCATGATAGTACCGGTTTGACGAGTCCCGGTTATTTGCGCCTGCGGGATCGAGACGATTCTCGATTTGCGGACTACTTCGGAGCCACAGAAGCCATTGTTACCAGTACTGGTAGCGCCGATAGCGGTATGTTTGAGACTCAACTGCGCGACGAACGGTTTCTGCCGTTTGAGGGAAATGGTGTGATCAGTACCTGGAGACTCGAGTTGCCGGCCGAATATCCGCAGTTCGATTATTCGACGATCTCGGACGTTATTTTAACCTTTCGGTACACCGCGCGTGATGGCGGAGACTTGTTGCGAGATGCTGCAACCGGATCAATTGCTAGTCTGATGACCCTACTGCAACAGCCGAATAATGAACCGCTGCGTTTCCCAGTTCTCCTCAGTTGCCGATCGGACTTTCCCACGCAATGGGCGCGTGCTAATGCCACCACGGATCTGACAATTCCGATCACTCGTGATGTGCTGCCATATTGGATGGAAGCGGTCAGGATCGTTGCCGGTGGCAATGTGAAAAAGCTAACCGTGCGCGAAGTATCCGTAGCCGATGTGCTTAAAGAGACGATTTCTGCGCCTTCCTTTAGTAAGGTGTGGCCACCAGGAAGTCAGGCTTCCACCGAACCTCGACAATGGTCCGCGAACGCACTTACTGACGGAGTTGGAACCGGCAATACCGGGCTATTGCCGAACACTCTTGCTGATCGGCTTCTGCTCCTATCGGTGAGCTTGCCTGCGTAAACAAGATCTGGAGGCACAGGCATTAGAGAATGCCTGTGCCTCTGGCGTTGACGATGGATATAGGACCGGGATGGAATTGATCCCAGTCATAGCTTCGCTTTGCATCGGCGTGACACTTCCAGCTCTTTCTCACTCCTTCACCGTCACCTTCATTGCAATCGGCTCCAGCGGGTTGTCGGCTTGATCTCTGGCGGCAGAGACAATCTTGTCGATGACATCGAGTCCTCGGAACACCTCGCCGAATACTGTGTAACGGCGATCCAGCCCGCTGTTCTCTCCCACACAGATAAAAAACTGTGAACCGTTGTCGTTGAAGTCGCGGGTGCTGTTGCTTTTGGGCAGCAGCATCGTGACTATGTGCATGATTCTATCTTGACCCGACACCTTGAATCCGCCATCATCCGGTTCGCGAATCGAACTAACCTGGAGTGTTGAGGTGCCAGAAGCCAACGGAAACGAGACCGGCCCACAACACTCAGGCGAAAAATCGTTCCAAATCGCCCCCCCTGCCATCTCGCTGCCGAAGGGCGGCGGCGCCATCCGCGGAATCGGCGAAAAGTTTACTGCCAATCCGGTTACCGGCACGGGGACATTGTCGGTTCCGATCCGCACAAGCCCTGGACGGGGCGGCTTCGGTCCTCAGCTGGCGTTGAGTTACGACTCAGGCGCCGGGAATGGGCCGTTTGGCCTCGGCTGGGCTCTTGCCTTGCCGGCGATTGCACGCAAAACAGAGAAGGGCTTACCGCAGTATCTGGATCGCGAACAGTCCGACGTATTTGTACTGTCTGGTTCGGAAGATCTGGTGCCCGTTCTTTCCATGCAAAGCGGAGAATGGCGAGGCAGTTCCCAAGAACAAGGACTCCATGGACAGCGGTATCAGGTGAATGTATTCAGGCCTCGTGTCGAAGGACTATTCGCCCGTATTGAACGGTGGACGAACAAAATCAATGGAGCCGATGTGTTCTGGCGTTCGATCACGCGCGAGAATGTCACCACGTGGTATGGGAAAACAGGCGAGAGCCGCATTGCCGATCCGGTTGATCCTTCCCGGATTTTCAGCTGGCTCATCTGTGAGACCCACGACGACAAGGGGAATGTCATCCTTTTCGAGTATCAACCTGACGATGGCCGTGGATGTGACACAGGGGCCGAGTGGGAAACCCATCGTACATCGGCTGCGCGGAGCGCCCAGCGATATCTCAAACGTGTGCGATATGGCAATCGGGCGCCGTACTTCCCCAATCTACACCCCCGAGACCCTGCTACGCGCTTGCCCGACGACTGGATGTTCGAGCTGGTCTTCGACTTTGGCGACCATGACCCGGTCGCGCCGGGGCCTGAACCGGATCGTGAATGGCGCGCCCGGCCAGACCCCTTCTCCGACTACCGAGCCGGATTCGAACGCCGCACTTCCCGTCTGGTTGAGCGTGCGCTCATGTTTCATCGTTTTCCCGAGGTTCCAGAAGTGGGACCAGCCGGACTGGTCGGATCCATGCGCTTTTACTACGTGAATGCCGGTGCGTCTGAAGATCCTGAACGGCCTGGCTATAGTCACATTGATGCCATTGAGTCCTGGGCACATGAGCTCCAAGTAGGAGGCCATCTCGAAAGCCGGCAAACGCCTCCGCTCGAATTTCGCTACAGCCGGCCGCTGATCGATCCCACTGTGCGATCACTGGCTGCTGCCGATCTTGAAGGGCTTCCGGTCGGGACGCAAGGACCAGGGTATCAGTGGGTGGATTTGGATGGGGAGGGGCTGTCCGGGATCTTGGCAGAAGACGCGGGAGCCTGGCGCTATGCCGCTAATTTAGGGGACGGCCATTTCGCACCAAGCCGTGTTGTGGCCACGATGCCGGCGCACCGGGCGCTCTTGTCTGGGCAGCGGTTAATGGATCTCAATGGCAACGGTGAGATTGATGTGGTGGAATTCGACGGCCCAACCCCCGGGCTCTATGAGCGCGAGGCAGGCCAAGATTGGAATGCGTTCGTCCCCTTCGCGGCTTTGCCGCGCATCCGTTGGGATGATCCCAACCTGCGTTTCGTCGATCTTACCGGTGATGGGCATGCCGATGCATTGGTCACGGAAGACGAGGTCTTTACCTGGTATCCATCCAAAGCCGAGCAGGGGTTCGGCGCAGCGGAAACCACACATGCTCCCTCCAGCGACGGTACCATCCGGCTCGTTTTTCACGACGGGATCGACACCTTGTTCCTCGCCGACATGTGTGGGGACGGCCTCACCGATCTTGTGCGAATTCGTAATGGAGAAGTGTGTTACTGGCCCAATCTCGGCTACGGGCGGTTCGGCGAAAAAGTGTCTATGGGACGGGCGCCGCGCCTGGATCATGATGAGCACTTCGATCCGCGCCGCCTGCGCCTTGCCGACATCGACGGCAGCGGACCGACCGATATGCTGTATCTCGGACGCCAAGGTGTGCAGATCTACTTCAATCGTTCCGGAAACTATTGGAGCAACGAGAAGGTCATCGAATTCCCGCTTGCGACTCACAACCTCGATGCCGTGCAAGCGACCGACTTACTCGGCCGCGGTACCGCCTGCCTCGTCTGGAACTCCCATTTGCCCGCCGATCAAGCACAGCCGGTGCGGTACATCGACTTGATGAGCGGGGGGAAGCCCCACCTTCTGATTGAAACCCGGAACAATCTTGGCGGCAGCACGGAGCTGGAGTACCGGTCTTCCACCTTGTACTACCTGGCCGACAAGGCAGCAGGTACCACCTGGATCACGCGTCTGCCGTTTCCCGTGCAATGTGTCAGCAAAGTCACCGTTCGCGATCAGTGGCGCGGCACATCGTTCAGCAGTACGTATAGTTATCACCACGGGTACTATGACGGCATCGAGCGAGAGTTCAGAGGGTTCGGTCGTGTCGAGCAGATCGACGTTGAGGGCTACGGTAGTTTTGAGGCCGGCAATCTCGGCAGTCCATGGATTACAGAGGATCGGCGGCTTTATCAGCCCCCGATTAAGACCGTCACCTGGTTTCATACAGGCGTCGCGATGGACCGCCGCCGTCTCCTTACTCATTTGGAAGGGGAGTACTTCCCGGCTTGCTACGAATTCGACGATCAGTTTCATGAGCGGGCCTTGCCGGAACCACTGTTGGACGAGGGGTTGGACGCCGACGAATGGCGAGAGGCCCTGCGTGCCTGCAAGGGAATGACACTTCGTCAAGAGATCTACGAACTCGATGTCGATGCTCTGACAGGCGCTTCGCAACAACAGCGCCCCGTGCGGATCTACTCTGCGGCCACGCACAACTGCCGCATACAGCGTCTACAGCCACGTGGTGCCAACCGGCATGCGGTATTTCTGGTTACAGAAAGTGAAGCACTGACCTATCAGTATGAGCAACCGCTCCCGGAGCTAGGCGGGCACGTGCGTCCCGATCCGCGTATTGCGCATACCCTGACGTTGCGGGTGGATGAGCTGGGTCACCCGCTGCAGACCATCGCCGTCGGCTACCCGCGGGTGCGACACCACGAAGACTCAGCACTCGATGAAGCTGCGATCAACCTGATCAGAGCCGTCCAGAATGAACGGCAGGTGGCTTATACAGAGGTTCGATATACATCTGACGTCGTGATGTCAGCGACATCCGAGCTCGATGCCGCCGTGAAGCATCACCGCCTACGGATGCCCTACGAATCGCTCTCCTTTGAAGTGACCGGCATCATACCGGACGATCCTTTCTACTTCCGGCCAGAGGACTTTGCTGCATTGCAACTCAGTGAGCACTATCCCTCTCTGGATGAAACGGCAATGACCAGGGTCGTGACGCTCTTGCCCTATCATCGCATCGCCGATGGGGAAACGGCACAGCGCCGTCTGGTCGAGCAGGTCAGGGCCTTGTATTTCGACGATGCCAGCGAGATCAATGCGCCTGCGTCACCGTTGCCGCGCGGACGCCACGGTCCCCGCGGCCTCAAGTATGAGGACTACAAACTCGCGCTGACCAGCGACCTGCTTGCAGCCATCTTCGTATCGCCTGCCAGCCTGCCCAGCCTGCCAGCTGACATGCTGGACTGGGAACTGCACCCAGGCGTCAGCGCCCGCAGCCTGCTTGATGAACCGTTGCGCAGTGGTTACCAACGAGACCCAGACATGGGGGAATACTGGATACGTTCTGGCATCGCCGGCTTCGCGGATGATACGGCCCGTCACTTCTTCCTGCCCGAACGATTCACAGACCCGTTCGGCGCCATGACCACTTTGGAGTACGATCCGCTCAATCTCTATGTGCGAAGTGTTACCGACGCCCGGGGAAACCGAACAGAAGTCATGCGGTTCGATCATCGCGTGCTGGCACCGGTCGAAATGGTGGATGTCAATGGCAACCACACTGAGGCCAGCCTTGATATTCTGGGTCAGGTGATCGCCGTCGCGGCCAAAGGTAAGAACGCATCGGATGGTTGGGATGGTGATGATCTCGACGCCTTCCGCGCGGACGCCGCACTGCGCAATTCGAGCACGGCAGACGTGCAGACCTTCTGCACCGCGTCAGTGTTGGATGAAGCCCAAGCCCGACGATGGCTCAGTCGGGCAAGCAGCCGCTTTGTCTACCACTTCGGCGAAGTACGCGCAGCAGATGGAACCGTGACTGTCTGGGCCACACGCCCTGCGATGGCCTGTGCTATTGCGCGTGAGGTGCATGCCAGCCAATCCGGTGGTGAGACGAGTCCACTGCAAGTGGCGTTGGAATGTTCCGATGGCAGCGGCAATGTCTTGATGAAGAAGGTGCAGGCAGAGCCAGAAATCGAAGGCGGCCCGTTACGCTGGATTGTCAACGGGCTGACCGTACTCAACAACAAGGGCAAGCCCGTCAAGCAGTACGAGCCTTTCTTCAGCGAACGGTTTGGTTGCGAGATGCCGCGGGAGGAAGGCGTCACACCCATTCTCTTCTACGATGCAGCTGGCCGAGTCGTGCGTACCGACCTGCCGGACGGGACCTATACGAAGGTGGAGTTTACGCCATGGCGCACGCGCCAGTTCGATGCCGGCGACACGGTGCTCGACAGCGCCTGGTATGCCGAGCGCGGCAGTCCCGATCCGACGGTTCCGTTGCCCCGCGGGATCGATGGAACCCTGGCTTTCTCGCCGGATGTTCGCGCCGCCTGGCTCGCGGCCAAGTCGGCCGATACGCCTGGCCAGACATATCTAGACAGTCTCGGCCGGGAAGTGATCGCGATCGCCCATAACCGCACGCCCGATGAAGCCGCCAGGCCCACGATCGAATGGTCCGTCGGCGACTGGGGCTGGCGCGACGAGTTTCAGCTGACCCACACGAGGCTCGACGCCGAAGGCAAGCCGCTATGGGTGCGCGATGCGCGAGGCAATCTGGTGATGCAGTACATCCACCCGCCGAAGCCAGAGGACGATCATTCGGACGAAGTGCCGCGAGACAGCGTGCCGACCTATGACATCGCCGGAAATCTGCTCTTCCAGCACAGTATGGATGCGGGCGAGCGCTGGTCGTTGAACGATGCGGCTGGTAAGCCGTTTCTGGCGTGGGATTTCAACGATGTATTGGACACCGAGGGCGCACCGCATCTCGAAGCACGCCTTGCTCACACCGAGTATGACCGGCTACATCGGCCGCTGCAGCAATGGCTGCGATTGGGCTCAATGCCAGCTGCCATTGTCGAGCGATTCGAATATCGGGACAGCGATCATCTATCGGCGGCAGAATCACGTGACAGGAACCTTATTGGCCAGGCCGTCCTGCATGACGATCCCGGCGGGCGTATAGAAGTGCTGCGAAAAAGTTTTACAGGTCACGTCCAGCACGAACGCCGAAGACTCGCCCGGCACACAACGAGCCGCATCCTTGATTGGCAGGGGAGCGAGGATGATCGAGCGGCGCGGCTTGAATCCGAAAGCTTCAGCCGCCAGACGCGACATGATGCTTTGGGCCGCATGACATTGTTAGGCAATTGGCACCGGAGATCCGAGCATGTCGCTGTCTATAAACCTATCTATAACCAACGTGGGGTATTGGCCGCCGAAGATTTCAGCGTCAGTGCCCGATGGAATGACGGGAACCCGACCGGCGGTAGGACCTGGCGTGCGGTCCACGGCATCGCCTACAACGCCAAGGGCCAGCGCATCCGCCTGCGTCATGGCAACGGCACTGAAACCCGGTATGCCTATGATCCACGCACGTTTCGGCTCGTGCAGTTGCGTAGTACGAGGCCAGCAACCGACTTACCATTCCCCGGATTCCATTCGCACTTGAGCGACGACCGTGTCGTTCAGCAACTGCACTACACGTACGATGTCGCTGGAAATATCACCGAGATCGAAGACGAAGCCTGGACGCCGGTGTTCTTTCGGAACCAAGCGGTCGAACCTCGAAGCCTGTATGTCTACGATGCCATTGGCCGGCTGATTGAAGCCACAGGTCGCGAGAGCGCCGACTTAGTGGGCTCCCCAGCCTCGATAGCTGATCCAACAAGGGTCGATGACTTTCCTGCTGAACACGAACTCCGCAATTACCGTCAACGATACGAGTATGACGTGGTTGGGAACTTCATCACTCTGCAGCATGGAGCCGGAGGCGGAAGTTGGACCAGACACTATGAGACGGCCATGGCCAGCAATCGATTGCTGCGCACCTGGACCGGCAGCGACGACCGCGAAGCGGTGCGATATGGCTATGACTCTCATGGCTCGACGCTGAATTTGGCGACCGTACCCGCAAGCGCTCGTATTCAGTGGGATTGGCGCGACATGATCGAAGAGATGGACCTGGGCGGCGGAGGGCGAGCCTGGTATGCCTATGACATCGCCAAACAGCGCACGCGTAAACGGATAGAGCGCCTGACGGGCGCAGTTGAAGAACGGCTCTACCTCGGTGGCATGGAACTGTACCGGCGCTATGCGCCGAGTGGTTCACTGATCGAGGAAATCGAAACGCAACATCTTTTTGTCGATGACCAACGGGTCCTGCTCGTTGATGATGTCATCACGACCGACAACGACACACTCGGCACCGGTGTGCTGATGCGCTACCAGTACGGCAATCATCTCGGCTCCGTCGCGCTGGAGCTGGATGAAACGGCACAGATCGTCGGCTGTGAAGAGTTCCATCCCTATGGCACCACAGCCTATCACCTCGTAAATCGCTTGGTCCGCGCAAGCGCGAAGCGGTATCGGTACACGGGGATGGAGCGGGATGAAGAGACGGGGTTGAGTTATCACACAGCGAGACATTATGTGCCGTGGTTGGGGAGGTGGGGAAGTGTGGACCCGATTGGACTGGAGGGAGGGGGCAACAGCTATGCCTATTCCCATGATGACCCTATTGGCTTGTTGGATATGTCCGGCACACAAAGTACTGACTGTGAATTCGATATGTGCTTTTCTCTCGAAGAAGTGCCCGAGCCGGATCCTGGATCCGATTTCGTCACCATTGAGGATAACCTGCTTGTTCAGCCAGTGATCGAAGATGGTGAGATTACCGGGTTGCTGTTTTCCGATGTAGTCGCTGTTGACCTTCCCACGCTGGACGCGTTTCTTCATGCCAACGAAGAGAATGATCAAACGCGTGCAGTATTGACCGAGTATTGGAGACAGCACCACCCACGAGGGGTGTCATTGTATTCTGAATCAGTGATCGGTCCATTTCGACATGCTTTCCTAAGAGTGACTACAGATGAGGGAGATTTTGTCGTAGAAATCGGAGATGCGGAAGGAAGAGGGGAGCGTACTGCTGATCCAGGTCTCGCGTACTGGGAAGCTCATCCCGAGACCTATACCTTCCACGAAGGTGCCATTACGCGCCCTGCGGACCCCTCAGCGGATGCGCAATTCGAAGAGCGCCTATTGGATCTTAGTGCGTATTTCTCACAGCAGGACGAGACAGGTGATTATGTCAATCTTCCAACGTACAGTGTGCTGGGCCCGAATTCCAATGGATATGTGAGGTATGTGATCGAATCAGCCGGCGGTGAAGTTGTTATGGACGCATTTCTGTTTCCAGCGAACGACGTGACTCAGCCATATTCCGAAAGTCCGAGTGACCGTGAAGAGAGATTGCGTCAGTTGCGGGAAGAGGCGAGAGAGATTAGTGAAAACATGTCTGTCTTGGGTTTCCCACTCTAGCAATGCGAGGCTTGTAGACTGACAAGGTCGTGAATGCCAGTGGTTACGCAATGTGAGCCTTGCAAGTCTTTCATCGACGGCGTTCACTGTTTTAGACATCCTGAGGAGAGAATTCATGGCAAAGAGATCGAAAGGCACGGCGACGACAAGGCCGACTACACCCCCAAAACCGACTGCGCGCCAGGCGGCAAAGGGTGGGGGGGCACGCCGCGTCTATGCCGTTTTCGGCAAGGTGACGTATGCTGGGGGAGCGCCCGCGGCGGGCCTCACGGTCATTGCCTGCGACAAAGATGAATCGAGCCAGGACATACTTGGACGAGCAACCACGGATGCAACCGGCGGCTACAAGATTCCCTACACAGAGGCCGATTTCCGTGGCTCCAAGAAGGAGCGTGGCGGCGCCGATGTGGTCGTCTGTGTCCATGACCAGAACCACGAGGTCCTGTTCACGAGCAAGAAACAGAACAGCGCCCCCGTACAATACAGACTGAATATTCAGCTGCCTGCCAAGCAGTTCGCAGTGTGGGGGGTTGTGAAAGACACCTACGACAAGCCCCTGGCCAACATGCTTGTTCGCGCATTCGATCAAGATTTGCGGCGCGAGGAAACGTTAGGCATGGCTAGGAGCGACGCCCAGGGCCGCTACCAAATCGGATATTCGCCAGCCCAATTCACGCGCGCCGAGAAAGGCAGCGCCGACCTTGTTGTGCGCGTGATGGGCCCCGATGGTAAGACGGAACTGGCCAAGTCAGACACGCTCTTCAATGCGCCAGCTCATGCTGAGATCAATCTCACCATTTCTGCCGATAAGTTACGTCTCGACTCGGAATGGGAACGCTATCACCACGAGTTAGCTCCGTTGCTCGAAAGCATTCCGCCGCAGGACCTGACCGACGAAGATCTGCTGTTCCTGCACGGCGAAACCGGCATCGTCTTGTTGCATCTCCAGCTTCTGCGGCATGCCTCTCGTTGGTCGGTCGAACACCGGCAGCATCAGCTGCCCACCGAGGCGTTCTATGCATTTCTGCGACAAGGGCTGTCGCCGGATTGGCCGCAACTCCTGCAAGCCGGTCCGACGCGCTGGCGTGCTGCGATAAAGGCTGCGGTTGGGGCCAAGCAAGTGCCAAAGGCACTCTCTGCTCAAGGCGAATTCGTGGTGAAAAAGCTACAGGAGTTGGCTGTGGAGCTGACCTTCTCGGCTACCGCAGCAACCTCCGGCACATTTGTGAGGCCTGTCGGTCTGTTGCTTTCCGCCACGGGTCTGGCTCCTCAACTCCTGCGACAGATTGCCGGGTTGCTACTTGATCGTAACCCTGGCGAAGATCCGCAACACTGGTGGAAGAAACTGGCGGATGCCGGTGTGCCGGCCCAAGCGGTCAACACAGCTCGGTTTGCCATTGAAGCCGATGCGCTCCTCGGGGGGCATGTGCCGACACTAAGAGTTTTGCAGACTGGCTTGGCGAAGTCATTCGGCACAGCGCAAGAACTGGCCTCGATCAAGCGTGAACAGTGGAAAGAAGTCGCTCGCAAGACCGCCGAGGGCGGAGGTCTACCGAATGAATTTAAGACAGCCGATGTCTATGCCGAGGCATTGGCAGATCAAGTGGAGAGCGCCTTTCCCACCCAATCTGTGATGTACCGATTGCGAGAGGCCGCACAGCCGGTACGGCGGGATGTCGGGCTGTTCCTGTCGCTGAATCCTGGCTTCAACCTCCTGCAGTCGTCGGTTGAGGAGTCACTCAATAAGGTAAATCTGAAAGGCATCCAGACGCCAAAGGCACAGTTGGTTACTCAGTTGAAGAAAGAAGTGGCGGTAGCCCGCATCGTTCCGGACACACGTCGCCACGAGCATATGACCCTGTTGCTGGAAAAGGGGTACGACTCCTCCGCGAAGATTGTGTTGAAAGGGAAAGGGGCGTTGAGACGAGACATCGTGTCCATCGCCGACGCCAAGGCGGCCGATGAGATCTATTACAAGGCCAAGGCTCGCACGAGTGCGGCGGTTCTCATCGCCACGGGACTTCTCAACTACCTGGGTCCGTTTTCCCCCGTATTCCCCCATATCGAGCCGACTGGGCGGCTTGCGACCTGGGTTGAGCTGTTCGGTTCCGGCAATGGTTGTAGCTGTCCATGGTGTGGCTCGGCCCATGGTCCGGCGGCTTACCTGGTCGCGCTTTTGGAGTTCTTGAAGGAGATCGATGCAAAGGCGCCTCTTGGCGGGGATTCGCTGGCTGTTGTTCTGCAACGACGCCGGCCTGATCTCTGGCACCTGAAGCTCGACTGTGCGAATGCCGAGGCCCCACTACCGTACATCGATCTGGTGATTGAACATCTCGAACGGCTTGCGGCAACATTGCCGGCTTCTACTCTTGATTACAACGAGGGCACGACACCACAAACGCGTGCCGGTCTCTCGTCAGAATCGATACGGGCCGAGCCGGATCCAGCCAATAGTCTCGCTGACCTCTACAGCCCCAGTGGGCCACTCCAACGAGCCCGTTATCCGTGGTATCTCCCATTCGACCGTCAGTTTGAGCGTGCCCGGATCGACTTTGAGCTGCTCGGGACGTCCGCCGCCGAGGTGTTGGAGATACTGGGGAGCAATGAGTCAGCCGTGGGCTTGGCCCGCTCTAACCTGAATCAAGCCGCGTGGGATCTCCTTCACAACGTGGTGGTGACGGATGAGGCCACTGTAGGGGCCGTGTGGGGTTTCAGCGGCTGGAACAATGAGCTTCTGACGATCGCTGGAGCAAACGGCTTGTTGAAGCGGTCGGGGCTCGAAGTCGGAGATTTGTATGCCTTGATCGAGTCTCCGCCTTGGGCTGGGTGGCGTGTAGCCATCGATCGCGGCGATGATCCCTGCAACGTAGACTCGCATCGCGTGAAGCAACGGGTGGAATCTGGTGAAGGCTTGGTCGACCTTGTTGGTGCGACCCGAACGGCTGTGTTTGATTTGCTGCATCGCGCCCTGCGGTTGCGGCTGCGTATGGGGTGGTCGACGAGCACCCTTCTTACCGTGATGCAGGCAATGGGAGTCGATGCAGGACATCCCGCCTTCGACATGGTTGCTGTGGCCAGGCTTGTAGCGTTGGCAAAGCGGTTTGGACTCACTCCGGAATCGTTGGCCCAGCGAATGGTGGCATTACGCGAGACATCTGTCAGTCCCGAGTCATCTGCAATCCGCGCGGCTCGATCACAATGGCTTTCACTGGCCCAGCTTATTGAGTCGGAACATAGCGTTTTGACCGCGCTAGGGTTACCCGATTTGCTTGCAGATGTGGACGGCGCCGAACGGTTGCGCAGACTTGAGCAGCTGCTACAGGATCGAGAACTGATCGTTGAAGCAGGGATCGAGGCGGCAGAACTCCGCTATCTCCTCCAGGATGTAGACCTCTCACCGCCGGTATTTGCTGCCCGCGAAGGGGATATCAACCGCTTTCTTGATCAAATTGTCGCGGCAATTCAGGCTGCGAGCGCAACCGATGGAGGCATGCCGCCGGCTGGAGAAGCGGTCAAGACACGCCAAATCGCGGCAGCGGTTCAGTTACTCACAGAAATGACACGCGTTGGATTTATCGCTCAGGTGGTAGCGGATCAGGGGAGTAGTCCTGCCTTAGTAAGGGCTGCAACCGGCGCTGGATCTCCGGCTGCGGTGGACGCTTTCATTGATCTTGCCGGGTCGCCCTCTGAGACATTGCGCGAACGGGCTAGAGTCATTCTTCTTCGCATCATCAAATCCTGCCGATTGCTCGAACTGCTGCGTCTTGTGGGCGAAGATATCGGCCTGTTGGCGCAGCTTTCGCGCGACGGCGATCGCTGGCTGGATTTCAATGCCTTGCCGGTCCGTGATGGCGATCCTCGCCTGACGTTCGGTCAGATTCGCGGGCTGCTCACTGCGAGCCTTGTGCAAGCTTCGATCAGCGCCCGTGAGCCAAGACTGCTGGCGATCATACAGTCCGCCTCAGCCGATGCAGCAGGCTCCGTTGACGCATTGACTGCCTGGGGAAGACCGATCGCGTATCCAGGACTGACTGGTGCTGACGCACTGAATACGTTGGCAGCGGCTCTCACACTCAGGCCATCAGAGGCGGGCACCTGGCGGGATCCAGAAAGCTATCGTCTACTGAAGCGTGCTGCCAGCTGGCTTCAACAGCGACGGCTCATTGCGGGCGATGCGCAGGTTCTTCGGCAGTCAGCAGAAGCAGCATCGCGGATTGACGGGCTGGCTGGCCTGGTCCGAAGACGATTCGCGACTGACGAAGACTATTTCAAGGCCCTGACGCCCGTGATGGATCGCCTGCGTGTGCAACAGCGTGATGCACTGTTAGGGCAGATCCTTCATTCCAATAGGAATGGGTGGACAGCACCCGATGACGTGTATGCCCATGCGCTGATCGATGTGCAGATGGGACCGTGCCAACTGACCTCCCGCCTTGTGCAGGCACACTCGGCGGTACAACTGTTTGTCCAACGCTGTTTGCAAAATCTGGAAGTCGATGCCGGTGTACTACTTGGTAATGTGTCCAACATTGCGACGTGGCGAGAATGGGAATGGCTCAAAAGCTACCGTGTCTGGGAAGCGGCGCGCAAGGTCTTTCTCTACCCGGAAAATTGGATCGAGCCCGATCTTCGGGTCGGCAAGAGTCCATTCTTCGAGGCGCTTGAAAATGAACTGTTGCAAGGTGAGATCAATGCCGACAACGTGGAGCGAACCTTGCAAAATTACCTCGTTCACGTACACGAGGTATCAAATCTTGACATTCGTGCATTGTTTGAAGAGACGTACAATGAGCCGTTGGCTGACGGCACAACAGCATCTCGCCGTGTGATTCACATGGTGGGTCGAACCCAGGCCAGACCGCATGTCTATTATTACCGCACACGGCATGATGATCTCAGTTGGACGCCGTGGAAGAAGATCGATCTGAGCATCGACGCCGACCATCTGGTTTTGGCTGTTCACAACCGCCGTCCGATGCTGTTCTGGCCGCAGTGGCAGGAGGTCCAGATCGATCGCAATGACCCGCCGGCAAAAGCGTGGGACATGACGCTCGATCTGTCCACGCTGGAATTCGGGCGATGGTCTGCGCCGGTTGTGTCAGAAGACAGGGTGCGTGTGGGTGCAGCCGTACGGGAAAGTCTTTCCCTCAGGCCGAGTGTCTCGGATGGAAACATCAATATCTATGTCTATTCCAGTTTCTGGAAATGGGGAAGGAACGATACGGCAACTGGATTGGGAGTTGAAATTTCTTCGGGACACTTTCGAATCGATGGATGCACTCAAGCTATCCGATACACATCGACTGAGAAGAAGAGACTCCGGTTCATGCCCGTTGGTGTCGTGCCTTCTCGCCAAGGGCATGTCGAATCCATCCCTGACGGAGGTTCCGCGACATATCTGCTGACTGGTCTGGCCGCGGACAGCGAAATTGAGCTTGAAGTCAACGAAGACCTGCTGGCGAGAGTCAAAGAGATTCTCGACCAACCAGGCGGTGGGCTCGTCTTCCTTTTCGTTTTAGTGTTCGTCATCGGGGCAGACGCAGCCCGGCGGATTATGGAACTGTCCTCCTTCGCCCGATCAATTCCGCTCCTGGTTGAGCCGTTGGAAGGATTCCGTTTGCTGCCGAGTCAGCAGTATGCGGAATTCAATGACGCTCAACCATACGTGTGGCAGCATGACGGACGGCAGTTGTTCGCTATTCGTAAGACCGGCGGGTTCTCTCGTAGGTATCCCGGTGGATTCAGTTTGTTCTTTCCATCGAAATACATCCTTGAAGCAGGCACTCACCCATACACATGCGAATTGCTCGAAGCGATCCGTAGCGATGGCGTCGATGGTCTGTATCGTCAGGCAGAATGGGCGCCATTAGGAACTGTGGTCTCAGTTGGAGGGGCGCGCCGTCATCCGCGGCAACTGACGGTACGGAATGAGACATGGGTGGAGACCACGCTCATCCCGAATACCGCACTGGTGGCCAGGCCCTATCCAGTCGACGAATTCGACTTCTCATCAGGTGGCGCCTACGCCCTCTACAATTGGGAGCTGTTCTTCCACGTTCCGTTGATGCTTGCGGAGCAGTTGCGGAAGAACCAGCGCTACGAAGAGGCTCAACGCTGGTTCCATACGATCTTTGACCCCACCGATATATCACCACACCAGGCTCCGCAGAAGTATTGGCGTGTAAAGCCATTATTCAACGATGCCAAAGAGTGGGCCGGGCCAGCCGAATCGTTGGGGGCTATGCTGCGCCGCCTCCAGGGTGGCAACGCCGATGTGGCCGAGCAAGTGGAACAATGGCGGAAGGACCCGTTCAATCCTCATGCGCTCGCGTCACTCCGTCTTGTGGCCTACATGAAAACAGTGGTGCAGAAATACATCGAAAATCTGATTGAGTGGGGTGACAGTCTGTTCCGCCGTGACACGATGGAAGCCATCAACGAAGCGACGCAGCTCTATGTGCTGGCATCCCATATTCTCGGCGATCGGCCAGTCGAGTTGTCAGGGCATGTTCCTGAGGCCAAGAGTTATGCGCAACTGTCGAGTCGTGACTCCATCGATGAGTTTGGGAATGCACTGATCGACATCGAAAGCGGTATGCCTTTCGCGCGCGGAGAAGGTGCGGTTTCTGATGAGCCACCGCCGGAACCATCTATGCTGTATTTCTGCATTCCAAGCAATCCACGGTTGCGCGACCTGCGGGCTACGATTGATGACCGATTGTTTAAGATTCGACATTGCATGGATGTTGATGGCCGCTTGCGTCAGCTGGCGCTGTTTGCTCCGCCCATCGATCCGGCGCTGCTCGTGCGCGCCCGCGCGGCCGGACTGGATATTGGGACTGCCTTGAGCATGGCGGTCGATGTTCGCCCACCGCAGTATCGCTTCCAATCGCTGCTGCACAAAGCCCTAGAGTTTACGAATGAGGTGCGTTCGTTCGGTGCCGCGCTACTCAGTGCGCTGGAAAAGCGCGATGGCGAACAGATGGCGCAGTTGCGGGCTCGTCACGAGGTCGGGATCCTGAAGCTCGTCTCTGATATCAAGAAGCAGCAGATCGCGGAGGCGGAAACGAATCTTGAATCTGCACAAAGATCCAGGGCAGTCGTTGAGGCGCGTTTGAACTTCTACCAGACGAACTTGGACCAGGGCCTGTCCGCCAGTGAGAAAGCACAACAAGACAATCTGCACACTGCGCATGATCTCGAGATGACAAGCAGTGGTTTGAAGTTGGCCGCTTCCATCTCGCATCTAATCCCTGAGCTCTCGATCGGAGTTCCGCCAAAGGTCACATTCGGGGGATCAAATATCGGCAGTGCACTGATGGCTTCCGCGGAATCGTTCGGCCTGATCGCCCAGCAGTTCTCATTTGAAGCGTCCATGGCTGGGTACAACGCGACCTATGACCGCAGAGTCGATGAATGGCGACATCAAGTCGAAACAGCAAGGCGAGAACTCGCCCAGCTAGACCAGCAGATCGTTGCGGGGGAGATCAGACTCGCTATTGCCAAGAGTGAAGAGCGCAATCACGAGCGGCAGTTCGCTCAGGCCGAAGAGGCAGAGGCCATGCTTCGAGACAAGTTCACCAATCTTCAGCTCTATAACTGGATGTCGGGGCAGCTCAGTGCGCTGCACTACCAGTCGTATCGTATGGCGTTTGATCTGGCGCGGCAGGCAGAAGCGGCGGCCAATCTGGAAGTGGACACTGCAACCGACATCATCGGCCTGAATCATTGGGACGCTGGACGAAAAGGCCTGCTCGCCGGTGAGCGGCTCGCGCAGGATCTGCGGCGCTTGGAGGCGGCCTATATGCACGCCAACACCCGTCGGTTCGAGTTGACGACACATGTGTCGCTGCGCCGGCTTAATGCTGTGGCACTATTAGCGCTACGGGCGGGCGGGCGTTGTGCGTTTGAAATTCCGCCTGACGTGTTTCGTTTTGACTTTCCTGGGCACGGTTCACGGCGCATCAAGTCAGTCAGCATCTCCGTTCCCGGTGTCGTGGGGCCCTATGTCGGTGTGCGCGGCGCTCTTACGCTGCTGCGTCCCACTGATGCCATGGCAGCCAGCAGATCCATCGCCACGAGCTCGGGACAGAACGATGCCGGTGTCTTTCAATTGGATTTCCGCGATGAACGATATCTGCCGTTCGAGGGGGTGCGGTTGGATGAAGCGGCGACGGCGTGGGAATTTACGTTGCCCGGGACTCGTGCATTCGATTACAACACCATCAGCGACGTGATTCTCCATATTCAGTACACGGCCCGGGACGCGTCCTCAGCGGATGGGGGGGGGCCAAGCATGCCCGACCCTGTGCCTGCGGGCACGCGCTATCAGCTGATCGACATTCGGCACGATTTCCCCGAAGCGTGGAGACGACTCCGTGACAGTTCGGTGTCAGAAACTGTGGCCTTGCGCGATGACTTGTTTCCCTATTTTGCCGGCCTCGACCGGCTCAGCGAGCTTTTTGTGCTTCGCCGGGATAGGCGAGAAGGGATTGGACCGGCACGAACCTTTGCGATCGAGCCGGCAGATTTGGAAGGGGTTCGCGCCGGCTATGTGGTGATCGAGTATCGCATCGCCGGCTGATAGTGGCTCGACACAATGGGGAGGGGAAGATACGCGCTGAGTGATGCGTAACACGGCCCTGTCGCTGTCAGATCGTCTCCTACTCTTTGACTCGTATCGTCATCGTGATCGGCTCCAGCGGGTTGTCGGCTTGATCTCTGGCGGCAGAGACAATCTTGTCGATGACATCGAGCCCACGGAACACCTCGCCGAATACCGTATAGCGGCGGTCCAGACCGCTGTTCTCTCCCACACAGATAAAAAACTGTGAACCGTTGTCGTTAAAATCTCTCGTGCTGTTACTTTCGCGCGGCATTTTGGCCATGGAGACTGCGCCGCGCTTGTGCGGGCGGTCGTTCGGTTCCGGCTGAAGAAAGTAGCCGGGTCCTCCGGTGCCATGGAGGGTGCGGTCCGGCTGTTTACTGAATGGATCGCCGCCCTGAATCAGAAAGCCGGGTACGATGCGGTGGAAGGTCGTGCCGTCGAAGAATCCCATCTTGGCGAGATTGACAAAATTCTCGACGTGGCGCGGGGCTTCGTCGGGATAAAAGCGAATCGCGATCTCACCGAATTTCGTCGTGATGGTGGCTCGGGGATCTTTCTTTTGAAATTGCATAGTCATTTTATGAACCTAGCAAGGATAACGCTCAAGAGGCAATGGGGATAGTAAGGGATGAGGGGTAAGGCGTGAGGGGTCGATCGAGTTTCGCCTAACGCCTCACGTTTCACGCCTCACGATGAAGCCCTTTTCCTGGATCGATATTGAGCCACAGGATGCCGCCGATCAAGGCAATCAGTGCGGCCACTCCCAGTGAGACAGGCCAGCCCCAGTGCTGGGCGATCCAGGGAGTCAGAGTCGGTGAGATGGCGCCGCCGATATTGGCTCCCATGTTCATCAAACCTGAGAGGCTGCCGGCGTGGGCTTTCGATAGATCGCTTGTCGAGGACCAGTAGGCGCCGATTGTGAAATAGAGCCAGCCTGCTCCGAGCGACAGACTGGCGATGGCCAGGTAAGGCGATTCCATCAGGGCACCGAGTCCGATTGTGGCGGCGGCCAACGTCATGCCCGCCGCACCAACGAGTTTCCGCCCCTGCGTAATCCCCCGGCGCAGTGCCAGCCGATCAGTGACCCATCCGCCCAGA
Source organism: Nitrospira sp. (assembly GCA_022842445.1). Lineage (GTDB taxonomy): Bacteria > Nitrospirota > Nitrospiria > Nitrospirales > Nitrospiraceae > Nitrospira_D. The sequence goes on along the minus strand of JALHPO010000001.1, from coordinate 15,184 downwards.
GGGCACGACACGAGCATGGCGAGGAATGGGGCCGATGCAAAGTAGCCTCCCCGCAAGACGTCGAATCCACGCACGTTGACGAGATAGAGATAGAACCAGGACATATAGACGTAGGCGACGTACCCGAGGCAACTGTAACTGAGCACGAGCCACCAGACAGTCGGCGTCTTTCTCAATGCCGTCCAGGGAATCGATGGAGGTCTGAGAGACAGGTGTGCCGCAGTTGCAACGGTTCCTTGTTTGGCCACCCAGGGATGATCAGACGGGCGGTCTCGTGCCACGAGCCACCAGATCGCCGCGAGCCCAATTCCAAGGGCAGCCGAGACGAAGAACGCGGTCTGCCACCCAAAGTTCACCATGATCCAGGCCGTCACAGGTGGAGTGATGGCTGAGCCAATGCCGATTCCGCCGATGGCAATGCCGATGCCGAGGCCCCGCTCGTGGGCAGGCAGCCAGTCGGTGACGGCTCGATTGAACGCGGGCAAGGCTGTGGCTTCTCCGACGCCGAGCAGAAATCTGGTGAGGGCGAGTACTCCCACAATTCCCAATAGTCCGGCCAGATCAGAAGCGGCGGCCATTGCTGTCAATGCGGTGAAGCAGGACCACCAGAGGAGTGCGACCGTGAGGACAATGCGAATGCCCCATCGGTCGGCAAGCCATCCCCCCGGCACTTGGAACAAGGCATAGCCGATCACAAAGGCAGAAAAGATGAACCCCATCTGCTGATCAGTGAGGCCGAGCGCCGGCATCATCTGACGCGCGGTCACGGAGATATTGACGCGGTCGATATAGGTGACGACGCTGATGGCAAAGAGGAGTCCAAGGATCAACCAGCGCGTGCGGGGAGGGGCTGAAGAGGTTAGATGAGTCGAGGAAGCGTGCTCACTCACAATCGTTTTGACAAGTGAAACATGGCGTTGAAGCGGCCTCTATAGGATTGGCCGGAGTGGTCGTACAGATCGCCGGCCGCCTCTTCACTGAAGAGGCGGCCGGGAGGCTAGCTACTTGGTCGTGTTGGCGACGATTTCCAGCAGTTCTACTTCGAAGATCAGTGTGGAGCCTGGCTTGATGACCGGAGGTGATCCTCGATCGCCGTAGGCCAAGTCGGCCGGGCACACCAGCCGGCTCTTTCCACCGACCTTGATTTGCTGAACTCCTTCGGTCCAACATTTGATCACTTGGTTGAGCGGAAACGTGGCAGGTTCTCCCCGCTTGACGGAACTGTCGAACACGGTGCCATCGGTCAAGGTGCCGTGATAATGGACCTTTACCGTATCGGTGGCCTTGGGGGTTGCCCCTGAGCCGGCTTTCATCGTGGTGATGATAACACCCGACTCGGTTTTGGTTGCCCCTTTCTCAGCAGCAGCCTTCGTGAGATAGGCGGTCCCTGCTTTTTTCTCATTTTCAGCTACGATGGCGGTCCTGGCTTGTTGAAGCGCTTGAATTTTTGGGCCGTACGTCTGGAGATCAACCTTTGGAGTGTGCTTCAACACACCATCGGTCATGCCGACTTTTACCATGTCGAGCTCAGCGTCGCTCAGAGAAAAGGTTCCGAGAGATTGGCTGATGGCAAGCCCCAGTGCGTATAACGTTTTTTGTTCATCGGTTCCCGGTTCTTGCGAGGCCGCCAGGACCGGCGTGGTAACCAGAAAGAGCGAGAGGCTCAGGCTGAGGGTGAAAGTGCGCATCAATGATCCTTTCATGTAAGAGGCGAGTGCCAGATAAACACTTTCCCGTACAATACGATACGTGCAGGAATCCTACAACAGAAATCTGGTGTAGACTGTGCAATATGCGGCACAACCCCCATGAGGTATGGGTGCCTCTGCTGTCAGGGCCTGCCGTGTTGAGGAATACAGTTGCGAGTTACGGTCTTATGTGTCGGACTGTTGGGAAAGATGATCCAAACACGCGAAACCAGGAACTCGAAACCTACAACATTCTGCATGCTTCTTAAAACACGATGGTGTGATGAATGGTGATGTGGAGAAAGAGATGACGGATGAGCCGACGCACAGGAACAACTCATCAGCTTGTGTGGCGGAGAGGGAGGGATTTGAACCCTCGGTAGAGATTTTGTCCCTACGACGGTTTAGCAAACCGTTGCCTTCGGCCACTCGGCCACCTCTCCACATCACAGTTGCTTAGGGAGATCACGCCCGCATTGGCGGAAAATCACAGTGCCGGGTGGAAGCGCCGGCGACGAGGGGTGATATTACCTCAGCCCTTGGGGAAGGCACAAGAGCATGTGTGGAATGTTGCGAGGCGCGCTTAGGCCCTGCTGAACCAACGAAAGAGTTGCAGCCGTTGCGGTTGCCTTGGAGCGGAGGATGCACGCCGGAGAGCCGGGCGTTTCGTGATGTCGACGGGTTGAAGCACTGCGGAGCTGGTTGAGATGCGCATTTTCATGAGTGGGGTCGTGTAGCGCAATTCAACCGCGCTTGGTCGAACGACTCCGCTGATGGTAAGCATCTGCATGGCCTTCCGCTTTTGCTGCGCACGCAGTCGATATGTACGCCAGATTTTAAGGGGCATGGTCCACATCCTTCTCCAGTCGGTCAGGTTACATCCATAAGACTGTCCCGAAACTGTCATCGACGTTTCGGGGGCGATGGCATTGGCTACATCGGGCGAACAAGCTGGATTCTTCCTCCAGGCCGGGTGCGCGAAGGACAAGTTGGTACGTGTATCCCCCGCAGAATGCGCAGGCCTTCCCATGAACCTCCCGCCTGACTGTTCCGATCTTGCCGAGCTGCTTGTGCATGATCAGTTCTCTCCAGTGAAGCAGTCGCATGATTCCGCATGTGAAAGTCGAAACGGCGCTCGGATGTGCCCGACTGCATAACGGGAGAATAAACGTATGTCAGGGAACTGGAAATACCGTAGAGGTAGTATGAAATTAAACGAAAGGGGGGATAGCTGTATGGGCCGGTGTACGCGGAGGCATTTCACATTCGCTGTGTGCCGGCAGGGCTCATTACGGTCAACAGCAGGGTTGTCGCGGTCTGCTGATTTCTCAACATGGCATGGGTGTGTGACAATGGTATGGTTTCACCACCGGCGCGATACCGCCGGTGCTTCTTCCCGGCCAAGGCTGGCAAGTTTTCGGATAACTAGCGGCGATGATGTCTTACCAGGGCTGCAGTCGTTGGGTCTTCAGAAGCCGGATGATTGCGTCCGACTCCGCCTCTTCTTGCTGTTGGGAGTTGGCTTTGTAGACTTGGGCGATCAAGAGGATCCACCACCGCCTTCCCGCTGCCACACCTCTCCGCACCGTCGGCATGCACCTGGTCGCCCATACATGTCGCAACCAGTGGAGTACTTGCGTTCCTCGTGCCCGCATCCCGCCGGGCGATGGTTCAAGGTACAGTGAGAACTCCATGTCGTGGGAACCTTGAGCATCTGGAGCACTAATACAGACGCCGAGTTTTGGAAGGGGAGTGATATAGCGAAGTTCGACATCACCCGGGCGCAGGACGCAGCTGAGCGCCAGCATCTGTATGGTGCTTTGTCTTTCCCGTGAGTGTGTTCGATACGCCCGCCACGCCTGCCACGCGACAGACGGCATGGTCATGATCTCGGAGATGTCCTGCGTTTCTTCCCTCATGTCATACTCTCGATACGTTTCCAAAGTCGTTGCCGGTTCGTCGATGCCAGCGATACCGGCTGTGTTGAGCACAGAAGCTTCCGTAGGTCCCGTTCTTTTGAGGGCAGGGGGACTGGCCGGGGTGAACATGCAAACCCGGCTTTCGCCTGCTACACAAGGGGCTGAGGGGACGTCGAGTTGTATGCCTCCCGAATTATGGGCCTGTGGCCCTGCGTATCGATGTCTGACGGTTCCTATCCTGCCCAGCTGCTTTTGCATTATCAGTCCTCCAGCGATGATGGCGTTACGCAATGTCCCGTCTGAAAGCTGAATGACACTTGAGTCGCTTCGATTGCATGGGTGCAGAGTAAATCGCATGGAGCGAATTGGAAATACCGTAGATGTAGCGTGCAATTAAACGAAAGAGGGGATATTCGATCTGCCGGCGCGTGCGATCTGAATCAGCGCGCTGTATCCGACAATTGGCGGTGTACGGTTCAACGCTTCGTCATTCGTATCTCGTGAAGCGCACGATGGAAGGCGTGTGCCCGCATCGTTGTCAGCGGGATACGGTTTGACGGCTCACTGTCCTGAGCCGAGGCGAAGGGTGACAAACGGTCGTGGATAATGGAGGCTAAAACCAGATGAGGACCTGGCTCGTGGCGTTGTCGGCACGGGATAAAGTGTTTTGCGAAGCGGTAAACTGATTGAGCCGCGTTCGGTCTGGAGGATCAACAGTGAGAAGATCGACTTTGATGCAGTTGGGTTTGACCCATTGCACTTCCGCTAAATTAATTGAGATGTGGGAGTCTTCATCAGGTATCCACAGGCGGAGTTTTACAAGATCACCGGGCTGCAACGTATCGGCAGCCGCCGTCGGCTGGCGAGGGGTTGAGAGGTCATAGACACAGCCTTCTCCTTGAAGGCCTTCGCTCTTTCTGGAGAGAATACAGTTGATTGCGACTTGACGGTGTAGCTGAAGTGACATGATGTTCTTCCCTTCGAAAGAAATCAGAGATGAGGGTAGTGGGTGTCAGAAGTAGGATGTTCGCATTTTCTTCGGGCAAAGACTGGTCAATATAGAACAGTCGTCAACCGAGCCCAGGCGCCATACAATCAGATGCAAACTCTACATGTGGTGGCGGACGCTGAATTCAAATTGATGCCTATCAGGACGGGTGAGGATAATACAAACAATGGTGTCCCTGCTATACCCCCAGGCAGGTCAGTCTACCCCACGAAAGTGGGGTATGGTTCGCTCAAGTCTAGGTTTTTGACCATCACGATCCACACGTTCAGCGGATCGTTACCACATGCCTGCCTCTCCTTCAGCACATGTGCGAGACTTTGGAAGTAGTTGATATGGTGTGACTTTACTGCTACTTGCGCCGGAATTATCGGGCGGTATCAGCGTAGCAGTCAGTGCCTCATCGGCTTCCCTGTCGTCTCCGGTCCGCAAGAGTCCCTCCCGATTTAAAATTTTAAGCGCATTCGTACGGGAGACAATCGGTGGGTATTCCCGAAACTGGTCTGCCGATACAAAGGGCACCTGAATTGTCACTGTACGGTGGTCCTCATAGATAAACCGGCGTAGACGATCGTCGATCGGAGTTTGCAAACTCAGGACGGTGGAGGTTGCGGGAGGGAGGGCCGCAATAGAAATCATGTACACCGGCCTGGTGTCGCGTGAGGGCGTATCCATATGTCCCGCCGCGTCTACATTCGGTGAGGTGAGCAGCTGTGTTGCCGGACTTAGGGCCGGCGATCTGACGCCCAGACGGAGATGTGTAATATGCTGGTCCGAGGCATTTTCCAGCAACAGCTTGAGGATCACCCATGATTGCGGATTGGCTATTGGGACTTGTCCTGTTGGTTGCGTCTTTTCAATTCGGCGCAGGCTGCAATTTGTGACCAGATTCCGCTTCTCGAAAAAATAGGTTGTGGCAATGCCTTCAGAGAAAGAGGCACGTTCATAGGTGTAGAACGCGACCCCCACCTTGATGATCGTTGGTCTGAACCAGGACACGACCGTGGGGAGGACAAACGGAACTGCTACGGCGAACAGCCCGAGAATGATGATCTTATTCAGCCGGCTTTGCCGCCAAAACCAATGCCAGCATGTTTGTAAAATCTTCATGCGCCTCCGCTTGCGGACAGACGAACATGTCTCTTTGCAGAGGTTTCATGCGAGCAGGAGGTACGATACGTCCGCCATGTGACAGAGACTAACAGAGGAACCATATGGCGGAGGGGGCGAGATTTGAACTCGCGGATGAGTTACCCCATCTCCGGTTTTCAAGACCGGCACGTTCGACCGCTCCGTCACCCCTCCGCACCATGCGTGCTTGCTGCGACAGCTCTGAACCACCCGGCTAAGGCTGGATCTTCTGTATCCCCCCCATATACGGGTGAAGCGCTTCGGGAATCAATACCGATCCGTCCGGTTGTTGAAAGTTTTCAAGAATGGCGACCAGCGTTCGCCCGACTGCGAGGCCGGAACCGTTTAATGTATGGACGAATTCAGTCTTTGTGTCCTTTTTCCCACCAGCGGGGCGATACTTGATGTTTGCTCGTCTGGCTTGAAAGGATTCGAAGTTACTGCACGACGAAATTTCTCGATATTGTCCCTGGGACGGCAGCCACACTTCAATGTCATAGGTCTTCGTGGCGGAAAAGCCCATATCGCCGGTACACAAGGTCACGACGCGATAGGGCAGATTCAGACTTTGCAAGATGAACTCGGCATGTCCGGTCAACCGCTCCAACTCCTCGTAGGAGCGATCGGGAGTGGAAAAGGCGACCAGCTCTACTTTGTTGAATTGATGGAGGCGGATCAGGCCGCGGGTGTCTTTTCCGTAGGATCCCGCTTCCCGTCGAAAACAGGGAGTATACGCGGTATAGCGAATGGGCAGGCGGTCTTCGCTCAGGATTTCCTCGCGATGGAGATTAGTGACCGGTACCTCAGCAGTCGGAATCAAAAAATAATCTTCATCTCGCAGTCGAAAGAGATCGTCCTCGAACTTGGGAAGTTGCCCGGTTCCGGTCATGGCCCGTCGATTGACCAGCAGCGGGGGGAGGACTTCCCGATATCCATGAGAGCCGGTATGCAGATCGAGCATGTAGTTGATCAGTGCCCGCTCCATCCGCGCCCCGGCGCCGCTGAGAACGGCAAACCTGGCTCCGGCGATCTTCGCCGCGCGATCAAAGTCGAGAATGCCGAGCGCTTCCCCGATTTCCCAGTGTGGTTTGGCTGGAGCCGTGAAGGAGGGGACTGTGCCCCATCGACGAACCTCGACATTGTCGGAGGCATCGCTGCCGACCGGGACTGTCTGATGAGGAAGGTTGGGGATTCGGAGCGCAAGGTCGCTCAGAGCTTCCTCAACTCCCCGAAGGGTATCTTCAACGTCCTTGATGCGGTCGCCCAGCCCTTTCATGGCAGCCATGGCGGCTTCAGCCGGTTCTTTGGCCCGGCGGAGCCGTGCAACCTCATCAGAGCCTTTCTTGAGCTCAGACCTCAATTGCTCGACCTGTGTCGTCAAGGTCCGCCGTTCGTCGCTGAGCTTCTGGACTGCATCCCAAGGCACATCCTGTCCACGCCGTCCCAGCGACGTACGAATGAGGTCCAGATTGTCCCGGAGATATTTTGGATCGTGCATGAATCACCCTTCGGAAAGCGTCTGGAATCTAGCATCGGAGTGGGGGAGAGTCAACGAAACCGGTGTCCGCCCGTCGAGGTAAATCGAGCCCCCGACGGGAATTGACAGTGACCGGGCTTCGGGGCAGGATGGGCCATGCGAACCATCTCAAATCCCCCGAATCCGTACGATTCCCAGCATCGGGAATTACTGGAACCGCCTTCTCGGGCAACGGTGATGGTCTATGAAGACCAGACTCGTGAAATCTTGAGCCGTAACGAGAGCCCGGATCTGCCGTTCCGCTGGAGTGTGAATCCCTATCGGGGATGTTTCCATGCGTGCGCCTATTGCTTTGCGAGGCCGTCGCATGAGTATTGGGGCTTCGGTGCCGGAACAGATTTCGACAGTAAGATTATCGTCAAGGAGGATGCGCCGCTGTTGTTGCGGCGGGCATTCGACAAGCCCTCATGGCGGGGAGAGCTGATTGTTTTTTCAGGGAATACGGATTGCTATCAACCATTGGAGGCCGCGTATAGCCTGACCAGAGCCTGCCTGTCATTGTGCGCGGACTATCGGAACCCTGTCGGCATTATCACGAAAGGCGTGTTAGTGCAGAGGGATCTTGATGTGTTGAGGCGGTTGAATCAGGACGCCTGGGTTCGTGTGTACTTCAGCATTCCTTTCTCCTCGGATGAGATCGCCCGCAAGGTGGAGCCACATGCGCCGTCGATCGCCAAGCGGTTTGAAGCGATGAAAGCCTTGACGGATGCGGGAATTCAGGCGGGCATTTCGATCGCGCCTGTGATTCCGGGTTTGAACGACGGTGATCTTCCTGTGTTATTGGAGCGCGCGTATCAAGCGGGAGCCAGGACGGCTGGTGCGACCTTGCTGAGACTGTCCGGTAGCGTTGAGCCGGTGTTTCTTGAGCGTATGCAGGCAGCGTTTCCCGATCGGATCGGAAAAATCATCGCTCGACTGCGTGAGGTGAGGGGAGGCGCGATGACCGACGGCGAGTTTTTCAGACGGCATGTGGGAGCAGGTGTCTATTGGGATATGATCGAGCAATTGTTCAGTGTGGCCAAGCGGCGCGCTGGTTTCATGGATGACGAGGCTGGCGCGATCCCCGACACTTTTCGCCGTCCGGGGGTCGAGCAAACAGCATTATTCTGAAGAGGAGTTACGATGAAGCACAATCCTGGATTTTTACAGCTGGTGGAGCGCGTAAAACAGCGGGTGAAGGAATGCACGCCCGCAGAAGTGAAAGCCCGGTTGGATCGGGGAGAGCGGTTTCACTTTATTGATGTTCGCGAGGATCATGAGTTTGCAGCAGGTCATGCCAGAGGAGCCCGGCATCTGGGCAAGGGGATTATCGAACGCGACATCGAGACGGCCGTCCCCGATAAAGAGGCCTCTATTGTGCTCTACTGCGGTGGAGGGTTTCGGTCGGCGCTCGCTGCCGACGCATTGGAGCAAATGGGGTATGGCAATGTGGTCTCGATGGACGGGGGGATCAGAGCGTGGCGAGAGGCCGGTTATCCTATCGAATAACCGGCCGGCATGCCTGTGGTGTTATTTATTCGTCCGATCGAACTCTTTGACGACCTGTTCTGTCAGATCGATGGTGTCTTTATTGTAGATGACGATTTTGACGGTCTGCTCGCTTCCTTTGTCGACAACGAGCGAAAAGCCTCCCTTTTCAGCCGTGGTTTGGGTGGCCACCGAGATCTTCTTCATGTATTCATCGACGAGTTCTTTCTGTCTCTTCTGTAGGTCTTGATTGAACTCCTGCGCGCGTTTCTGGTAGTCCTGAATTTTTGTCCGGAACTGCGTTTCCTTGTCTTTTTTCTCCGCTTCGCTGAGCTTGGGCAGCTGGTCCTTGAGCTGTTTCTCGTAATTGCGCAGCTCTTCTTCATCCTTGGCCAGGAGTTTTTGTCTGATAGACACATATTCTTTCAATCCCTCAAGCGCTTTCTTCCCGGCCTTTGACTTTTCCAGGACGGACTGGGGATCCACCACGCCCATCTTGAACGGCTCAGAGGCCTGGCTGGTCGGTGCAAGCATCAGGAATGCCAAAGCCGACAGCCCCACGGCACACAGTGTTCGCACAGCAGAAATTCGCATGAAAACTCCTTGCAAAAGAGAGTGTATCGATCGATGGAGAATAGCCAGACGGTTGAGGCCTGTCAAGCCAATGTCACGTGGGTATGGTGCTACCATGTATCGAAGCTGATCGGCTCTACACCCATCCCGACGTCGATGCTATGTTTCCACTTCAAGCGCCGGGCGACCGCCCGCAGGGTATGCTCATCCGCCAGCTTAGGGTCGAACGGGTCCGGCACTTTGAAGAGGATTTCTTTCTTGAGCGGCGGGTCGAATCCCAGTTCGTCCATCGCGAGCGCCAGGAAGTTCAATTGGGTGAGCCGCGACGCTTGGTTCAGACCGAGAAGCGCAGCGTCCGGAGAAAGATCGGGAGGGCCGAGTTTTTGAAAGACTTCGATGACGCGGATTTTCAGCTCCGCGCGCTGAGCATCTGTGAGGGTAGGCAGGGTCAGCTCAACCAACAGGGCATTCGTCGCGCCTTCGAATGACGGTATTTTGAAGAGCCGACTGAGAAGTCCCATGCCACTCCAGAAACAAGCGATGACGGATACAGAATAGCCGCTGCGAGCTGCCGGTGCCAGCCAACAGGGCCGTATCGGCACATGACCGGAGGCGAGTGTACTGAAAAATGAGCTGGTTTTCTAGTCCGACAAAAGCGGATGGCTGTTTCTCAGCGCACTTCTCCGGTTGATGGGCTCAATGGCTTCTTGTGTATCCATTGTCCTGCGGCAAGGGCCTGATCTAGTCGCATTGCTTGAACTGGGACTGCTGACAACGTCGTGCCAGCTCCTGCGCCTGCTCGATCTGCGCGGCAGTCATGTGTGAACTCAGCTGGTCTCGACGCTCCAAGGCTGCCTTCCCGTCATTGCCGGGTAGCATCACACCGGCGAGGTGGTACCACATGAACGCCCGAATCAGGTCTTTCCGGACGCCACGGCCCCGTTCGTATATCAGGCCCAGATTGCTCTGTGGACCAACGTAGCCCTGCGCCGCCGCCTTACGAAACCATGTCAGCGCCGTAGGGTAGTCCTGCCGGACGCCTCGTCCTCTTTCATGCATCAAGCCCAGATAGAACTGGGCCGATGCGACTCCCTGCTCCGCCAGTGGACTGAAGAGGCGGGCCGCTTGTGTATACTCACCGCGCTCATACGCAAATTCCGCCTCCTCAAGAGAGTTTGCCGCTGCAAAGGACGGTAGACTTGTGCCTGCCGCACTGGCCAGAACTAACAGTAGTACACAGAACACATGCCACATCGATCACCGCCTTTCATCAAAATCGTTACACTATCGGGGTCTGAAAAGGGGTCTGAAATCTGCTTTCAGGACAATCTCCGTCGCCCTCCTGGCTGGCCCGGCGAAGCACGACGCAGCACGCGTCACACTCAAAGACGCCGATGCAGGCACACTTGGCAACTCCGTTTCTGTCCCCTCACCACAGTGCTGTGAGAAGTGTACTGCAAAGTCTGAGGCCAATCCAACATCCGTGAGGTGATCGGAGAGCAGCGAGAGGGAGGCGAGGAGGGCATTGGAGTGTCAGGCGATAAGACGCGATGGGCGGTACTTTCAAGGTCTTGACAGGGCCTCCATCGCATGTGACAATTTGTCACATGCGTGCCGGACAATTGAAACAGGTTCGATCTGAGCTGGGTCTTACGCAAGCGGGGTTAGCCGATAGACTCGCATGCGCTCGCCGCACGATTATCCGTTATGAAGATGGAAGCTGTCCCATCCCCACGGCTGTCGAACTGGCACTCACACATCTGAATTCGTCGCACATCCCGCTCGCCGGTGTGGTTGCGGCGGGTGAACCCATAGAACCCATTCCACAGACTGAGCGCGTCGAAGTCCCGAAGAGCATGGTCGGACGCGGCGAGACCTTCGCGCTTCGCGTGAAGGGAATTTCGATGCGGGACGACGGCATTCTCCCCGGTGATGTCGTGGTCGTCCAGAAGCAGAGCACGGCCAGGAATGGAGAGACGGTGATCGCCTTGGTCAATGGTGAGGCGACGATCAAGATCTATCATCGAAAAGCCCGAACCATCGAACTCCATCCCGCCAATGACAGCATGAAGCCCATTGTCGTGAAGGACAACGATGCCTTTCACATCGAAGGAATCGTGGTTGGAGTCATTCGTCATCTCAGGAAGTAGGTCCTCATGGACCGGCAGATTGTGTGTGTCGGCATTCCGTCCGTCGAAGTGGCTGTCGCCCGCCTCCACGATCCCACGCTCAGGACTCGACCTGTTGCGATTGCGCCCTTGAGCACGCCACGGGCGCTGCTCCGTGAAGTCTCGGCTGAGGCTGAACAGGAGGGATTGGCAGTGGGCATGGCACTCGATCACGCGCGGCGGGTCTGTCCTGCGCTCCATGTTCTGTCACCGAATCCCCGGCGAGGCCGCTACGCGGACGAGGCCTTCCTCACCGTCATTGGACGTTATGCCCCCCTGTGGGAACCGTCTCAACCCGGATCATTCGTGCTGGATGTCACCGGCACCGGGAAGCTGTTCGGACCGGCCTGCGATGTGGGGGCAAAAGTCCAGCAGGATGTCCTGGCACGGTATCACCTCGACGGCGTCGCCGGAGTCGGGAGCAACAAGCTTGTGGCACAGACTGCGGCTTCGCTGGTCGCGCCATCTGAACTCTACGACGTGCGGCATGGTTCCGAGCGGGTTTTCATGTCCCCGTTGGCCGTGCGAACGCTCCCGGGTCTGCACCGGCCTTGCATGAAGCCGGTGCTCGAACGGCTCGACGCTCTCAACCTGCTCACGTTGGGGGATGTGGCGGAGAGTCCGCTTGAAGCTTTGGAAGTCGTCCTGGGTGACTATGCCGGTCAAGTCTTCCGATGGGCGCATGGCATCGATCATCTGCCGGTCTTGCCTCCGTCGATTCAACCGGGCCTCGACGAAGTGATTCTGTTAGAGCCGGACACTGTCGATGATCTCCTGTTGTGGGGACGGTTGCTGGATGCCCTGCAACGGCTCTGTCGTACCCTCCGTAGTCAGCGGAGGGTCTGTGGCGCGCTCTCCCTGTTGATTCGGTACAGCGATCAGGTCGAAGTGACGAAGCATGAGCGGATCACACCGGAGACCTGTTGGGAACATGACGTATTGCCTGTGCTTTGGTCGCTCTTCCAGCGATGCTTCACACGACGGATTCGATTGCGGCAGATGACGGTCAGTGCAACCGGACTGACGGCCTATGCTGAACAGATGGCCTTGTTCGATGAGCGATCTGCGGAAGAACAGCGACGGCAGGATCGAGCCAGGAAGCTCGCCGGCGCGCTTGATCAACTCCATGCCCGCTTCGGCGAGCAGGTCATCCGCTACGGGAGGAATCATTGAGTGCGATCACCGTTTGTCCACCTGCACACCCATTCGTCCTATTCGCCGATGTATGGTGTGCCGACGTTGGAAGCGCTGTGCCATGCTGTCCGCAGCCAGGGCCAAGAGGCCGTCGCCCTCACGGATACAAACGGACTGTATGGGGCGATTCGCTTTCTCGATGTGGCACGGGACGCAGGGCTCAAGCCGATCCTCGGCGCCGAACTGATTCACGAGTCCCATCGTGCGGTCCTGTTGGCAAGGACTCCTCTAGGCTATGCCAATCTCTGCCGGATTCTGTCGGCGCGCCATTGTGATCAGACCTTCGACTGTATCGACGCTGTTGCCCGGCATCGAGCGGGATTGACCATCGTGTCGGATGATAGCCGGGCTCTCATCGCCTGGCGCCGGGATTCGATCGAAGACCTCTATGTCGAGCTGACACCAGGGCCGGCGTTCCATGCGGCTGTGGCACTCAGCCGGGAACTCAGGCTTCCATCCGTTGCCACGGCACGAGCCACCTTTCTGGAATCAACGGACTACCAGGCCCACCGTCTCCTCCGGGCGATCGCGGAGAATACGACCCTCTCCCGGCTGCGCGCCGATCAATGCGGCGCGTCGTCGCACTGGCTCATGCCGGAAGCGAGACTTACTCGGTATTACCCGAACGAGCCGGAGGCATTGGCCAACACCGGACGGATTGCCGAATCGTGCTTCACCGGCTGGGACTTCAAGGAGACCATTTTCCCGTCGTTCCGTCAGTTGTCCACCGACTCCGCATTCGAGACGTTGAAGGCGAAGACGTACGAGGGAGCGCAATGGCGCTATGGATCAGTCCTTGCTGAGGTCCGGCAGCGGATCGAGAAGGAACTCACCGTCATTCGGGAGAAGGGCTATGCCGATTACTTCCTCGTGGTGGATGAGATTGTCAGGCAGGCCCCGCGCACATGCGGACGCGGCTCCGCCGCCGCCTCCATCGTGTCCTACTGCCTGGGGATCACGCACGTCGATCCCATTCGTCACCGGCTCCTGTTTGAACGATTCCTCAATCCCGGCCGTCACGATCCACCTGACATCGACATCGATTTTCCGTGGGATGAACGGCCGGCGATTCTCGACTGGGTCCTCGCCCGCTATGGGACGCGACAGGCCGCGATGGTCGCCAATCAGAACACCCTCGCCGCTCGCGCGGCTTTGCGGGAGATCGCCAAGGTCTACGGGATTCCATCCGCCGAGATCGGCAAGGCGCTCAACTTCCTGGAACGGCGGGCGGACTTTGTGGAGGTCCGGCCCGGGATGGCGGTTCAGGGCTGGGCCACACAGGTCTGTCAGGCTCTCAGGCTCAAGGCTCCATGGCCCGAGATTCTTTTGTGGTCGATTCAGCTTCAAGGCCACTTCCGCAATCTGGGCCTCCACCCGGGAGGGGTGGTGCTCGTGCCGGATGAGATTCAGCGCTATGTGCCGGTGGAAATCTCCGCCTCCGGTTTGCCTGTGATTCAGTGGGAGAAGGATCAAGCGGAAGAGGCCGGACTTGTGAAGATCGATTTGCTGGGCAATCGGTCTCTGGCCGTGATCCGCGATGCGCTCGCCGCCATCCGGAAGAACACAAGCAGAATGATCGACTATGCGACCTGGGACCCGATCAGCGATCCCGTCACACAGGACGCGATTCGACGAGGGGACACGATGGGCTGTTTCTACGTCGAATCCCCGGCCACACGCCTGTTGCTCAGGAAATTGTGGACGGGCATGCCCCGGGCTCAACGAGCCAAGGCCGATGTGTTTGAGTATCTGGTCATTGTCTCTTCGATCATCCGGCCGGCGGCGAATGTCTTTGCGGATGAGTTCGTCCGTCGAGCGCATGGGCGGCGGTATCGCTCGCTGCATCCGCTCCTTGATGAGGTGTTGGCGGAGACGTTGGGGATCATGGTCTATCAGGAAGATGTGATGAAAGTGGCGATGGCTGTGGCTGGTTTCTCCGTCGAAGACGGGGATCAGCTCAGAAAAGTGTTGAGCAAGAAGCACAAGGAGCGGAGGCTCCGTGACTACCAACGTCAATTCTATGAGGGCGCCTCGGCGCGAGGTCTTGGAAATACAGTCATCGATCAGGTGTGGGCCATGATCATGAGCTTCGCGGGCTATAGCTTCTGTAAGCCCCACTCCGCCAGTTATGCGCAGGTGAGTTTCAAGTCGGTGTATCTCAGGGTCCACTACCCGGCGGAATTCATCGCCTCCGTGGTGAGCAACCAGGGCGGCTATTACTCGGCCTTTGCCTATCTGTCCGAAGGCAGGCGCATGGGATTGACGATTCTTCCCCCTGACCTCAATGCGAGCGACTGGGCCTACACCGGCTCAGGCCGGACCGTGCTGGTCGGCCTCATGCAGATCAAGGGACTTCGGGAAGACTTCGCCAGAGGAATCGTAGCTGAGCGTCGGGTGAACGGCCCGTACCGTTCGCTGTATGACTTCCTGGCGCGGGTAAAACCGGAGCCGGCTCAAGCCGCGCTGCTGATTAAGGCAGGGTGTGTTGATTCTCTCGCAGG